>NZ_CP172409.1:0-3901239 GCF_044497295.1 Curtobacterium pomorum | reverse complement strand
GTCGCGCTCGTCTCCAGGTGTGTGTCGTGCGTTCGGTGCCGGACCGGGGTGCGTCCTGCTGGGTCGGACGTGCCGGGGCGCCGCGGGTGGTGGCGCTCAGCGGACCGTGTCGTTCGCCGGCGGTTCGTCGGTGGCTCGGGGGCTTCGTCGACGCCTCGTACCGCGCGTGTTCCCACAGGGTTGTCCACAGTGTTGTCCACGACCGCCCGGATCCGTCGGACAGGAGTACTTCCCTGTCGTACCGGGGCGCGGGGCCGATCGATGACCCCACTGTAAAGGACCGGGCCGGGTGGCACCGAACGGAAGTTGTCCCCAATGTGGAGAATGGACCGCGGCGGTGTCCACGACGCCCCGGCATCGAGGCCGGCCCCGATCGGCGTTTGACCTGCCCGCTGCTGTCACGTACCGTTAACCAGTTGACTGCGGCCGATTGGTCGCGCCCATCTGCGTCGTTCGACACCGAGCGATGACACATACATACGTGACGGCTCGCCGCGAGCAGCCGTGTGGAGAGATCATGAGCAAGCGCACCTTCCAGCCGAACAACCGTCGCCGCGCCAAGAAGCACGGCTTCCGCCTCCGCATGCGGACGCGTGCCGGCCGCGCCATCCTGTCGGCGCGTCGCGCCAAGGGCCGCACCGAGCTCTCGGCCTGATCAGGCTCATCGCCTGATCCGGTCCTCGGTCTGACCCCGGCATCGCAGTGTTGGCCAGCGCCAACCGCATCGTCCGCGGGGACGACTACCGGAACGTCGTGCGTCGTGGTCGCAAGAGCGCCACGGCGCACGTCGTCGTGTCCGTGGTCCGTCGTTCGGCGGACCCCACCGGACCGTCACGGTTCGGGTTCATCGTCGCGAAGACGGTGGGCAACGCGGTGACCCGGAACCTGATCAGGCGGCGGCTCAAGGCGATCGCGCACGGCATCCTCGCCGACTCCCCCGTGGGGTACGACGTGGTGGTCCGAGCACTGCCAGCCGCATCGCAGGCCGGATGGCCTACCCTGCTCGAAGACGTCGTGCGCTCCTACGCGCGCGGGGTGGAGAAGGCAGCATGAACCGCATCCAGTGGACCCGGCTGGCCTGGGTCGCCGCGTTGCTCCCACGCAACGCGTGCGTCGTCGTGCTCCGGGCCTACCGTGCCGTGATCTCCCCGCTGTACGGCAACGTCTGCCGGTACCACCCGTCGTGCTCCCGGTACGCCCTCGAAGCGATCCAGCAGTACGGCGTCGTCCGCGGATCCGCGATGGGCGCCTGGCGTATCGCTCGCTGCAACCCCTGGGCTGCAGGCGGCATCGACGACGTCACGGAACGTCGTCGCCCGTTCGTCGTCAACCGGTTCGGGTTCGTCCTCGCGCCGATCCCGCAGCAGCCGCACCCCGCGGTCGGAACGGCCCGGCCGGTCCTGCTCCCCCAGCGCACTCGAAAGGCGTAGCCGTCCCCATGGACATCATCGGTACGATCCTCTGGCCGCTCAAATGGGTGGTCTCCGCCATCCTCGTCGGCTTCCACTGGATCTTCGAGAGCATCGGCATGGACCCGGGCGCGGGTATCACCTGGGTCCTCTCCATCATCTTCCTGACCTTCGTGGTCCGCGCCGCGCTGATCCCGATCTTCGTGCGCCAGATCAAGTCGCAGCGTCGCATGCTCGAGGTCGCGCCGCAGCTGAAGAAGATCCAGGACAAGTACAAGGGCAAGAAGGACCAGTTCTCGCGTGAGGCCATGAGCCGCGAGACCATGGCGCTCTACAAGGAGACCGGTACCAACCCGCTGAGCTCCTGCCTGCCGCTGCTGCTGCAGATGCCGATCTTCTTCTCGCTGTACTCGGTGCTGCACGAAGCTCAGATCAACAAGACGGGCATCGGCCTGCTGACGAACGACCTCGCGGCGTCGTTCGGCAACGCGGCCCTGTTCGGCGCTCCCCTGCACGAGACGTTCACCAACGCCTCCGGGTGGGAAGTCCGTGCGATCGCCGGCTTCATGATCGTCGTCATGACCGCGTCGCAGTTCATCACGCAGCTGCAGCTGGTCGCCAAGAACATGTCGCCGGAGACCAAGGCGTCGCCGATGTACCGCCAGCAGAAGATGATGCTGTACATCCTCCCGCTGGTCTTCGTGATCTCGGGTCTGAGCTTCCCCCTCGGCGTCATGTTCTACTGGCTCGCGTCGAACGTCTGGACGATGGCGCAGCAGTACTTCGTCATCCGCAGCATGCCGACGCCCGGCTCCGAGGCGGCGCTGGCGCGTGAGGCACGTCTGGCGAAGAAGGCCCAGCGTCGTGGGATCGCGAACCCGGTCCTCGCCGAGGCCGGTGCCGGTGCGGGTGCCGCCGAGATCGAGGCCGTGCGCGTCACCACCCAGCGTTCGCAGCCGGTCGGCAAGCAGCGCTCGAAGAAGAACGGGAAGAAGTAAGTGACCGAGCAGGACACCGCCGCAGCCGTCGACACCACCGAGGCCGAAGACGGCCGCGACGAAGCTGACATCGCTGCGGACTACATCGAGGAACTCCTCGACATCTGCGACCTCGATGGCGACATCGAGATCGAGGAGCGCGCCGGCCGCGTCTACCTGTCGGTCACCGATGACGGTGAGGCGCTTCGTGTGCTGTCGAAGCCGGACACCGTGACCGCGCTGCAGGAACTGACGCGGATCGCCGTGCAGGCGGAGACCGGTGAGTTCAGCCGGTTGATCCTCGACGTGGGCGGTTCGCGTGACGCCCGTGCCGATGAACTCCAGCGCCTCGTCGACACTGCGGTCGAGCGCATCGAGGCGGGTTCGTCGTCGGCCGCCCTGCCCCCGATGTCGTCGTACGAGCGCAAGCTGGTCCACGACCTGGTCGCCGAGAAGGGCTTCCACTCGGAGTCCGAGGGCGAGGGTCGGGACCGCCACACGGTCGTCACCCGATGACGGACGACGCGGTGTCCACGGACGCCGCTCCGGTGCTCGAAGTCGAGCCCGCGGCTGCGTCCGCGCTCTTCGGCGACCAGATCGAGACGGCGCGGTCGTTCACGAACGAGTTGGCTCGACGGGGCGAGGAACTGGGCCTGATCGGCCCGCTCGAGCTGCCTCGGCTCTGGACGCGACACATCCTCAATTCTGCGTTGCTGGCGCCCCTCCTGGAGGCCCGTGGTCGGGTTGCCGACGTCGGTTCCGGTGCAGGGTTGCCCGGGCTCGTGCTCGCGATCGCCCGTCCTGACGTGCGGTTCACGCTCATCGAGCCGATGGAGCGTCGCGTGGACTGGCTCACGTCCGAGGCGGGCCGACTCGGCCTGTCGAACGTGACCGTCGTCCGTGCGCGGGCTGAGGACGTCTCTGACGACATCGTGGTCGACCAGGTCACGGCCCGCGCTGTCAGTGCACTGTCGAAGCTCATCCCGCTCACGGTTCCGCTCGTTCGGTCCGGCGGCCAGCTCATCCTGATGAAGGGTGCGCGGGTCGACGACGAGATCGAGAAGGCTCGGAAGGTCATCCTCCGCACGCACCTCTCAGACGTCGAGGTCCTCGAGCTCGGGGACGGTGTGGTCGACGAGACCACACGTGTCTTCCGGGCTACAGTTGACTGACGCTGCGGCCCGGACCGACAGGTTCGACCATCAGCGGCTCCACGTTTCACGTGAAACATCGAACCGGGGAAGAGGCATTCGTTGAGCTCATCGACCGATTACGACGCGTCGACTCCGCTTGCTCGCGAAATCGCCGACCTGAACCGCCGGCGTCGGGCCATCGCGACGCAGCAGTTCCCACTGCCGTCGAAGACGCGCATCATCACCGTCTCGAATCAGAAGGGCGGCGTCGGGAAGACCACGACGACCGTGAACCTGGCTGCAGGCCTCGCCCATGGCGGGGCTCGCGTCCTCGTGATCGACCTGGATCCCCAGGGCAACGCGTCGACGGCGCTCGGTGTCGACCACCAGGCTGAGGTCGCCAGCATCTACGACGTCATCGTCGACGAGGCTGCGATGGCCGACACGGTGCAGCGGTCCCCCGAGTCCGACACACTCTGGTGTGTTCCGGCGACGATCCACCTGGCCGGCGCGGAGATCGAGCTCGTGTCGCTGGTTGCGCGGGAACAGCGCCTGCGCACTGCGCTCGACCTGTACCTCCAGTCGCTGGATGAGCCGTACCACTACGTCTTCATCGACTGCCCGCCGTCGCTCGGCCTCTTGACGATCAACGCGTTCGTCGCGGCGCAGGAAGTGCTGATCCCGATCCAGTGCGAGTACTACGCGCTCGAGGGCCTCAGCCAGTTGTTGCGGAACATCGAGCTCATCGAGCGACACCTCAACCCCAATCTCCGGGTCTCGACCATCCTGCTGACCATGTACGACGGACGGACCAACCTGGCGAACCAGGTCGCAAACGACGTTCGCGAGCACTTCGGTGACCAGGTGCTCAAGGCGATGATCCCCCGATCAGTGCGGGTGAGTGAAGCGCCGAGTTACGGACAGAGCGTCGTGGCGTACGACGTGAACTCCACCGGGTCGCTCTCCTACCTGGAGGCGGCCGCCGAGATCGCAGCACGAGGAGCGCAGGACTGATGGCACCCAAGCGAACCGGACTGGGCCGTGGCATCGGCGCGCTCATCCCGACGGCGACGGACCAGCAGGATCGTCCGGTCGACGTGTTCTTCCCCACCGGTGGTTCCCCGGCATCGGCGCCGACGGCCGACGAGCTCGTGGCCGTCCCGGGTGCGCGACTCGCGAACCTCAACCCGCTGGACGTGATCCCGAACGCACAGCAGCCCCGCAAGGAGTTCCGCGAGGAAGAGCTGCAGGAGCTCGTCCACTCCATTCGCGAGATCGGCGTGCTGCAGCCCATCGTGGTCCGCCCGATCCCCGGGGCTGCGGGGACGGAGCCGCAGTACGAGCTCATCATGGGCGAACGGCGCCTCCGTGCGACCAAGGAACTCGGACTCAGCGTCATCCCGGCGATCGTCAAGGAGACGCCGGACGACGCGATGCTCCGTGACGCCCTCCTCGAGAACCTCCACCGTGCGCAGCTCAACCCCCTCGAAGAGGCTTCGGCGTACCAGCAGCTCTTGGCGGACTTCGGTATCACGCAGGAGCAGCTCGGTCAGCGCATCGGGCGATCGCGCCCGCAGATCACCAACACCATCCGTCTGCTCCGGCTCCCCTCCCCCGTGCAGCGCCGGGTCGCCGCCGGTGTCCTGTCCGCCGGGCACGCTCGCGCGATCCTGGCTGCTCCGGACGCTGAGGCGATGGAGTACCTCGCCGAGAAGATCGTCAACGAGGACCTGTCCGTCCGTGCTGCTGAGGCCATCGCACAGCAGCTCGCGACGAAGACCCCGCCGAAGCCGGCACCACAGCCCACGAAGAACCAAGCGCACTTCAACGACCTCGCTGAGCGGATCGGCGATCGCCTGAACACGCGGGTCAAGATCGCCGTCGGAGCACGGAAGAGTTCCGTGACGATCGACTTTGCGAACGGTGACGACCTCAACCGCATCCTCACCGAGCTGGGTATTGGCGACGTCTCGTCTTGATGCGCCTCCGCGGGCGCTGTGCGGCCCGTAGCGGGCCTCGCAGGCCCGGTTCGGGTGTCCGGAGCAGCGAGGGAGCGTTCAGTCCGTTACGGGGCGCGCAGTCGTTCAGCTGGTTCGAGTTCACGAGCAGCCAACTGGAAGGCCGGACGTTTCACGTGGAACGCTCTCAATCTCGGATCATGGGATCCTGCAATCCTGAGCCGCTATGGCGTGATGTCGTCGGCCAGGAAGTCCGCGCTCGTCGCCGGGGCCGCGGGACACCCTGCACGACGTCGCTCGTCGCGCAGGGACGCCTCCGCAGTACTTGTCCGAGGTGGAACGCGCGCGGAAGGAGCCGTCGCCCGAGATGCTGGCACCAGTGGCCGGCGCGCTCGAGAGCTCGTTGCCGGACCTGACGGTAGCCGCAGCGGAACAGCTCCGCGAGCGAGGACGTTCCGCAGGTACTGGTGGCGAACGACTGCGGAACAGTTTCCTCCTCGCAGCCTGAGGCGTCGTCGGGGAGCGCCGTCCGTCAGCGTCGAGTGATCACGTGGTCCACGAGCCCCCACTGCCAGGCCTGACGGGCCGTGAAGACGCGGTCGTGATCGGTGTCGGCTCGCAGTCGGTCGACACTCCGGCCGCAGTGCACAGTGAGCACGTTCTCGATCTCGGCGCGGATCCGGACGACCTCGTCGGCCGGCAGGATGGGCTCGGGTATGGTCCCTGTCCCTGCGCCGCGGGTTGGTGGAGCAGTTGACGGAGAGCTGCACGTCCGAGTCGGGTTGCGGAGTACCAGTGGTCGTGCAGCGAGTCCTCGAAGATGCGGTCGAGCGTCTGCCCGGGGCCCGCTGCGATGAGTCCGAGCACGGTGGCCGTCGAGTACGAGCACGCGCTGGTCGAAGAGGGCACGCCGGTACTCGGTCGTGAAGGCTGCGGGGGTGGTGAATCGGTCATGCGTCCACCGAGCGCCGGCAGATGACCAGACGCACCCGATGCTGCTCAGAGTGGATCAGCTCTCAACAGCGAGCCGCCGGACAGCGGTGTTCCACGTGGAACATCGCGCTGGCGGCCGCTCGATGTTCCACGTGGAACGTTCGACCCCGCGGGTCAGACATTGTGGTCGCGGATCGCCTGTTCGGCGAGCTCTGCGTAGGTCCAACCGAGGTCGAAACCGGACGCCGAGAGTGCCTGCGGGAGCAGTGATGTCTCGGTCAGACCCGGGAGCACGTTGGCCTCGAGGAACCAGGGCGTGCCCGCTCCGTCGATGATGAGGTCCACACGCGACAGGTGGCGGAGGCCGAGCGCCGTGTGGGCTGCGACTGCGGCGTCTGCTGCAGCTGACGCGAACTCGTCCGACAGCCTGGCCGGGGTGTAGAACGTCGTCTCCCCCGCGTTGTACCGCGCCTCGAACCCGTAGATCCCGTTCCGCGGCACGATCTCCACGGCGGAGAGGGCCACGGGCCCGTCGCCGGTGTCGATGATGCCGACCGCGACTTCGGTGCCTCGGATGAGCTGCTCGACCACGACGTCGTCGCAGTACGTGTACGCGGTCACCATGGCTCGCGGCAGGTCGTTGACGTCATCGACGAGGGTGACGCCCTGCGCGCTGCCACCGCGTGCTGGCTTCACGGCGAGTGGGACCGGGTGCTCCCCCGCGATGGCCTCGAGCACTCCGACAGCACCGAGTTCGCGGAACACGTCGTGGGACAGGGTGACGGAACGAGGGGTTCGCACACCTGCCCGCGCGACCAACGCGGAGGCCGTGGGCTTGTCCCATGCCAACCGTGCCGACGTGGAACGTGAGCCGACGAACGGGATGTCCACCGCCTCCAGGATGCCCCGCAGGGCCCCGTCTTCACCGGAGGCGCCGTGCAGAGCCGGCCACACGACGTCCGGGCGGGTTTCGGCGAGAGCCGGCAGGAGTAGTGCGTCCGCGTCGCGGAGGTCGACCTGCCAGCCGTACCCGGTCAGCGAGTCGGCGACTCGTCGACCGGAGCGCAGGGAGACGTCACGTTCGTGCGAGATCCCTCCCGCGACGACGACGACGTGACGACGGGTGAGCTCAGCCATGGGGGTCCTCCGGTGTGGAACGACGGTGCTGTTGGACTTCGCACCGCAGAAAAGCGCTGATCAGGAGATATTCGGCGGCGGCGCGCTGACCGAGGACGTCTCACGCACGACGCCGTTCGGCCGCGTGCTCGGGCCGAAGGTCTCGATCAGCTCGAGCTCGTCGTTCACGACGTTGGCGAGCCGCTTCACGCCGACGCGGATCTGCTCGGGAGTGGGGTAGCAGAAGGACAGCCGGATGTGTCCCCCACCGCGACCGTCTGCGTAGAAGGCCGTCCCCGGCGTGTAGGCGACGAGCTCCTTCACCGCGCGCGGCAGCATGCCCTTCGAGTCGAGCGACTCGGGGAGCGTGAGCCAGACGAAGAAACCACCGTTCGGCTTCGTCCAGGAGAGGTCCGGTAGGAACTCCCCCAGGGCGGACAGCATGGCGTCACGACGCTCGGCGTAGATGCCCCGGAAGGTGTCGACCTGACCCTTCCAGTCCGCGGCGTCCAGGTAGGCGTTCACGACGTACTGACCGAAGGAGTTCGGGGCGAGGACGGCCGATTCGTTGGCGAGCACGAGCTTCTCGCGGATGGCATGCGGCGCGAGCGCCCAGCCGACGCGGAAACCGGGTGCGAGGGTCTTCGAGAAGGACCCCAGGTACACGACGCCTTCTTCGTCGATGGAGCGGATGGCCTGCGGTGCCGGCTCGTCGAACCAGAGGAGCCCGTACGGGTTGTCCTCGAGCACGAGGATGTTGTTCGACCGGCAGATGTCGAGCACCTCGATACGGCGCTCCCGGCTCATGGTGACGCCGGCCGGGTTGTGGAAGTTCGGGATCGTGTAGAGGAACTTGATCCGCTTCCCCTGCGTGCGCAGGTTCGCGATAGCCTCGCGCAGCGCCTCGGGCACCAGCCCGAGTTCATCCGTCGTCACGTGGACGGTCTCCGCCTGGTACGACCGGAACACACCGATCGCGCCGACGTAGGACGGGGACTCGGCGAGCACGACGTCGCCCGGATCGATGAACAGCCGCGTGACGAGGTCCAGCGCGTGCTGCGAGCCCGTCGTCACGACGACGTCCTCGGCGCTCGCACGGATGCCCTCGAGGCTCATGACGTCGACGATGTGCTCGCGGAGCGACCGGAGACCCTGACCGCCGCCGTACTGCAACGCCATGGCGGCGTGCTCGTTCATGACACGGTCCAGGGAGCCCGTGACGAGCTCTCTGGGCAGTGCGGAGACGAACGGCATGCCGCCGGCCAGCGAGACCACCTCAGGGCGCGAGGCGACGGCGAACAGCGCTCGGACCTCGGAGGCGCTCAGCCCGGCGGTGCGCTGGGCGTAGGAGTCGTACCAGGGGTCGAGGCTGTTGCCGTTCGTCATACCGTGCTCCGATCAGTGAGACATTCCCGCCACACTACGACATCGACCCCGGAAACCCGGGCTCCGCGGCGGGGGCCGATCCGCAACGGGTGGCATGCGAACGCCCCGCCCGCGTCTGCTGAGCAGGACGAGGACGGGGCGTTCGGTGGTGCTGGTTCGACCTACGCGAGGAACTCGGCGAGGTCGGCCTCGAGCGCGGGCTTCGGCTTGGCACCGATGACGGTCTTGACGACCTCGCCGCCCTTGAAGACCTTCATCGCCGGGATCGACGTGATCTGGTAGTTCATGGCCGACTGGGGGTTGTCGTCCACGTTGAGCTTCACGATCTCGATCTTGCCGGCGTGCTCTTCGGCGATCTGGTCGAGGATCGGCGAGACGGCGCGACACGGGCCGCACCACTCGGCCCAGAAGTCGACGAGGATCGTCTTGTCGGACTTGAGGACCTCGTCCGAGAAGGTGGCGTCGGTGACAGCCTTTGCGTTGGACATGGGTGTCCTTTCGTGAGAAGTCAGTACTGGGTGTGGAACCACGGGCGCGCCCCCGGCATTCCGGGGGCTGTCCGGGTCAGGCGGAGATGGTGACCGGCTCGACCGGGGTCTCGCCCACGGCAGCATCGGTCAGCGTGTCCTCGAGGTCGGCGAGGTACTTCTCCGCGTCGAGGGCAGCGACCGCACCGGAGCCGGCAGCCGTGATGGCCTGGCGGTAGGTGTGGTCGAGGACGTCGCCGGCCACGAACACCCCGGGGACGCCGACGGCCTTGGACGTGCGGCCCTCGACGGCGATGGTGCCCTCGGGAGCGAGCTCGAGCTGGCCGTGCACGAGGTGCACGCGGGGGTCGTTGCCGATCGCGATGAACAGGCCGTCGAGGGCGAGTTCGCTCTCGGTGCCGTCCACGGTGTCCTTGAGGGTCACACCGGTCACTGCGGAGTCACCCTGGATGCCGATGACCTCCTTGTTCCACGCGAACTCGATCTTCGGGTCGTTGTGGGCACGGTCCTGCATGATCTTCGACGCGCGAAGGGTGTCCTTGCGGTGGATCACGGTGACCTTGTCGGCGAAGCGGGTGAGGAACGTCGCTTCTTCCATCGCGGAGTCGCCACCGCCGACGACGGCGATGTTCTTCTGGCGGAAGAAGAAGCCGTCGCAGGTCGCGCACCACGAGACACCGTGGCCCGAGAGGCGCTCTTCGTCGGCGATGCCGAGGTGGCGGTACGCCGAGCCGGTTGCGTAGATGACCGCGAGGGCCTCGTACGTCTCGCCGGAGCCGACGGTGACCTTCTTCACGTCGCCGGTGAGGTCGACGGAGACGGCGTCGTCGTACAGGACCTCAGCACCGAACTTCTCGGCCTGTTCCTGCATCTTGATCATGAGGTCGGGTCCCTGGATCCCCTCGGGGAAGCCCGGGAAGTTCTCGACCTCGGTCGTCTTGGTGAGTTCCCCGCCCGTCTCGACGCTGGAGGCGACGATGAGCGGCTTGAGCTCTGCGCGCGCGGCGTAGATGCCGGCGGTGAACCCGGCCGGACCGGAACCGATGATGATGAGCTGGCGCATGCCTGACTGCCCTTCCGTTGCGTGCTGACCGGGTCAACACATGGTACCGGCGCGGCATTCCGCGACGTCCGGGAAGCGTGCGGTCAGCGGCCGAGCTTGCTCTTCACCATGCCGACGGCGTTCCTGATCTCGCCGTTCTTCGCGACGACGAGCGCCCCGAAGTAGACGAGGACCATGACGGCGCCGGTCAGGACGATGGTGATGAGCGCGCCGGTGCGGTCCGACATGGCGAACCCGGCCGCGGAGAACGCGCCGAAGAAGTTGACGACCAGCAGGCCGACGACACCGGCGATCAAGGCCGCGATGACGAACTGCACGTGCGAGCGGGTCACGACCGGCCCCTCGATGCTGCCGAGCTTCCGACGCACCAGGACGAGGGCGACGATCGTCTGCGCGGTCCCGGCGAGGGTGGTGCACGCGGCCACACCGATGCCGATCACGGAGGTCGGGAACGTCGACACCGCGAGGGCCCCGATGACGAACAGGACGGACTGGATGCACTGCATCAGGAACGGCGTCCGGTGGTCGTGCATGGCCCAGAACACGCGCTGGATGATGAACAACATGCTGAACAGGACCAGGCCCGGCATGTAGGCGACCAGGACGGCGCCGACCTGCAGCGCGCTCTCGAACGTGCCCTCGTAGAGTCGGCCGAACGGCACCGCGACGACGACCAGCGCCACCGACGCGAACACGGTGAAGAGCCCGACGATGCGCAGGGACAGCGAGAGGTTCCGTCGGACGGATGCCAGGTCGCCGCGTTCGGCGTCGTGGCTCATCCGGGTGAAGTACGCCGTCGCGATGGACACCGTGATGATCGAGTGCGGCAGCATGAAGATGAGCCACGCGTTGCCGAGCACCGCGTTGCCGGGTCCGTCGCCCTGACCCTTCCACGCGACGGCCGACTGCACGATGCCGGCGACCTGCGTCACCAGGATCATCGCGAAGAGCCACCCGGCAGCGGTCCCCGTCGACTTCAGGCCGACGCCGCGCCACCGGAAGTCCGGTCGGAACGACAGCCCTGCTCGCCGCCAGAACAGCGGGAGGAACGCCGCCTGGGCGAACACCCCGAACGAGGCGCTGCCGGCGAGGAGCGCGATCTTCGCGGGTGTCCATTCGTCGAGGGCGCTGCCGCTGGTGCCGTACATGGCGATGAAGACGACGAGGCCGGCGATCGCGATGACGTTGTTGAGCAGAGGAGCCCAGGTGAACGGTCCGAAGACCTGCTTGGCGTTGAGGACCTCACCCAGCAGCGAGTACATCGCGTAGAACAGGATCTGCGGCAGGCACCAGAACGCGAAGGCGATGGCCAGGTCGGTCGCAGCGGGCCCCCGGGTGTCCGAGGACGTCGTGTAGAGGCGGACCAGGAGCGGTGCCAGTGCCGTCGCGACGATGGTGATGACGATGAAGACCGACCCGCCGAGCGTCACGATCTTGTTGACGTACGCCTGGCCGCCGTCGGTGCCGTTCTTCATGGCGCGGACGATCTGCGGGATGAGCACGGCCGACAGCAGGCCACCCGCGATGAGGGCGTAGATGTTGTTCGGCAGCTGGTTCGCGACGGCGAACGCGTTCGCCGAGGGGCTCGCGTTCTGCCCGATGGCGTAGGCGAGCACGAAGGTCTTCGCGAAGCCGAGGATCCGGCTCACCATCGTCCCCGCCGCGAGCATCGCACTCGCCCGCCCCAGGTTGCGCTCGGCGACCGGTTCAGCGTCGACGTCGGGCTGGGGCTGGGTGGCGCTGATGGTCGGCTCCTCGGGGTCGCGGGCGTCCGCGACCCGGCTGGGACGGGCGTCGGACGGGAGGCCCGGTCCGGCTCCGGCACGGTCGGTCGCGTCCTGCGGACGGTCGCCTCCGGGGGCCGCGACAGCGGCCGGGACGGCGGACGCACCGGGCGCGCTCGGCTGCACGGCGAGCGGGCGGTTGGGGTCGTCGTCGTCCTCGTCGTCGAGTTCGCCGTTGCGACGGCGGATGCGCTTCCGGATGCTGCGGAAGATACCGAAGCCGAAGATCGCGATCAGGGCGACCGCGGCGGCGGCGGTGATGACCGTCTCCCACTGTGCCTGGACGTTGAGCTCGACGGTGGCCGGCTGCGCGACGGCGACGCCGGTCGGGCTCGACAGCGACATGGTCAGCTCGACCTTGCCGTTCGCGACCGACTGCACGGGCACGGTGGCACGGGTGGACGAGTCCGGCTGGATCTCGACCACGATGTCGTTGCGGACGATCCGGAGTGCGGAGTTCGACGGCTGGACGGCCAGGTGCACCGTCACCGGGTAGTCCGAGCTGTTGCGGATCGAGACCGGTAGCGACGACCGGTCCCCGAGCAGGGTCAGGCTGCTCGAGTCCACGATCCCGACCTCGGTGGTCTGCTTCGCCCAAGCCGCGGTGCGGGCGTCGACCGCGGCCGTGAGTCCCTCGTCGTCGCCGCGCCACGCGTTCGAGGCGAGGGCGAGCAGCCGGAGGCGTGCCGGTGCCGTCAGTTCGGTGGGGGTGTCGAGGATCGTGGCGAACGCGGAGAGCCCCTGTTCGCCCTGCACCAGGCGCTTGAGCTGCGCGATGCGGTCGGCGCCCGTGGACGCACTGTTGAGGGTGAGCGACCCCGCGACGGCCTTCGACGTGGTGGAGAGGTCGGCCGGCGCCACCCAGGCGGTGCTCTCGAGGGCGTCGAGGGTCTGGCTGAGGCGCGTGGAGTCCGAGGGCCAGTCGCGACCGAGGGTGAGCAGGATCGGTCCGGTGGTGCCGCCGTCACGCGCCGAGGTGGCGAGCGTCGCGGTCAGTTCGGACATCGCCGACGACCAGCTCTGGCGGTCCGGTGCCGTCGCGGCATCGCGCAGCAGGGACGACATCGACTGGTCGGAGACGAGGACGTGGTCGTCGCCGATCTTCTCGGACGCCGAGATCGTGGCGTTCGCGCCGGCGGAGGTGTTCCCGCTCGAGACGATCGTCGTGTTCTTGTCGGCCCGCTGCAGCGCCGTCAGGTCAGCCGCGGTCACGGTGCCGTCCGCCGGCCACGCGATGGAGTCCATGGAGTAGGGGAAGTCCAGCAGCTGCTCCGTGGTGGGCAGCGTCTCCGTGGTCTCGCCCGTGCCGGAGCCCGTGCCGGAGCCGGCGTCGGTGGTGGCGTCGTCGCTCGGGGTCGCGGTGCTGCTCGGGCCGGAGGTCTGCCCAGGGGTGGCGGTCGGCGTCGGTGCGGGCGTCTCGGCACCGGGGAAGTTCTCGGACTTCACGGACTGGTCGAGCGAGATCGGGGCGAGGATGCCGTCCGACCCCGCCTGGCGCAGGCCGGTGACGTCGGCGTCGGCGTAGGGCAGCGCGAAGGTCTCGTTGCGCAGGGCTTCGAGCCGCTGGAGCCACGCGGTCGCCGCGGACGGGGCGTTCTCGCCGAGGATCCGGATCGAGGCGATGATGCGTGGGTCGACCGCGACGGCGACGTTGTGGTCCTCGGCCGCGTCGAGCTGCTGGGTGAGGGTGCCGTCCACCGAGGTCGCGGCGGCCAGGACGGCCGCGCTGAGGATGCCGTCCGTGGACTTCGGGACGGTCACCGGCATCGCCACCGAGACGCTGACCGGCACCTGCTCGAAGTCCGGGTACCAGGTGATCGCGGAGCGGGCGACGGCGAACGTCTCACCGGCCGTGTACTCCGCCGCGATGCGCCGCGCACCGAACGAGGAGTACCCGCCGAGTGCGACGTTGCCCGAGACGATCTCGACCGAGTCGATGGTGACCGATCGGTGCGCCGGGACCGCCGGGATGTCCACGGAGTCCATCGGGGCGCCGAGGTAACCGGTCGTGGTGGTGTCTGCAAGCCACTCGGCGAGGACGTCCCGTGTGCTCACGGAGCGGAAGATGTCGAACTCCGCGGTGCCTGCCGGCAGTGCGGTGTCGGTGTCGTTGGTGACCGTCACCGAGAGGGTGAGGTCCTGGTCGCGCTGCACGATCCCACGGTGCGCGGGAGCGACCGAGATGGTGGCCTTGCCGGCGTCGGCGGCAGCCGGATCGGCGAGGTGGGTCGTTGCTGACGAGACCGTCGCGGCGGACGCGTGGTCCGTGCTGACGGGCGCGACGACCAGGCCGAGCGCGACGAGGGTCGACGCGGCTGCGGCGAGCGTGGTGCGGAGGATGTGCATACGGGAGCGGGCCACGGGGTCGGTTCGGGCCGAGCACGAGTGTATGAGGCGCGACCATGAACAGGTCCCGTGCGCGCGGGGTTGTGGAGAACTCGGGGCGTCGATCTGGGAGGATGAGGACCGTCATGCAGTCCGTTGCCCAGGCCGTCGAACGACTCGACGCACTCGCCACCACCGAGCCCGTCGACCTCCTCGCTCGGGCCTTCGCCGACGCCGGACACGAGCTGGCCCTGGTCGGCGGTCCCGTCCGCGACGCCTTCCTCGGTCGTCCCGTCACCGACCTCGACTTCACGACGAGCGCCCGTCCGGACGACATCCTCCGCATCGTGGAGCCGATCGCGAGCGCCACGTGGGACGTCGGCCGCCAGTTCGGCACCATCGCGGCGCGGGTCGGTGGCGAGCAGGTCGAGATCACCACCTACCGCAGTGACGTCTACGACGGCGAGACCCGGAAGCCCGAGGTCGCGTTCGGCGACACCATCGAGGACGACCTGCTCCGTCGCGACTTCACGGTCAACGCGATGGCGCTCCGGCTGCCGGCCCGCGAGCTCGTCGACGTGCACGGCGGCGTCGAGGACCTGCTGGCCGCCCGGCTCCGCACCCCGCAGGCCGCCGTGGTGTCGTTCCGCGACGACCCGCTCCGGATGATGCGGGCAGCGCGGTTCACGGCGCAGCTCGGGTTCACGGTCGACGACGACGTCCGTGCCGCCATGCAGGAGCTCGTCGACTCCATCGACATCGTGTCCGCCGAGCGGGTGCGCGACGAACTCGTCAAGCTGCTGAACACGAGCGACCCGGTGCCCGGCATCCGGCTGCTCGTGGACACCGGCCTCGCCGAGCGGTTCCTGCCCGAGCTGCCCGAGATGCGGCTCGAGATCGACGAGCACCACCACCACAAGGACGTCTACGAGCACTCCCTGACGGTGCTCGAGCAGGCCATCGGGTACGAGGCCGAGCGGCACGCGGGCGACCCGCCGGACACCGTCCTGCGACTCGCGGCGCTGCTGCACGACATCGGCAAGCCCGCCACCCGCAAGCTCGAGCCCGGCGGCGCCGTCAGCTTCCACCACCACGACCTGGTCGGCGCGAAGCTCGCGAAGAAACGACTGCGCGCCCTGCGCTTCGACAACGACACGATCGCCGCCGTGTCCCGGCTGATCGAGCTGCACCTGCGGTTCTTCGGGTACACCGACGGAGCCTGGACCGACTCCGCCGTCCGCCGCTACGTGCGCGACGCCGGACCGCAGCTCGAGCGGCTGCACGAGCTCACACGCTCGGACGTCACCACGCGGAACCGTCGCAAGGCGGACCGCCTGGCGTTCGCGTACGACGACCTCGAGGACCGCATCAAGGTCCTCGCCGCGCAAGAGGAGCTGGAGTCGATCCGGCCCGACCTGACCGGCGACGACATCATGCGGATCCTCGACATCCCGCCGGGGCGTGCTGTGGGCGAGGCCTACCGCTTCCTGCTCGAGGCGCGGATGGACGACGGACCCCTCGGAGCGGACGCAGCCGAGGCGCGCCTGCGCGACTGGTGGGCCGCGCGCGACGCGACCGCCTGACAGGCGCGACCGCAGCCACGGAACCAGGTTCCGGACTCGGAACCGCGCGAATGCACGGTGTGGTGTCCGGAACCTGGTTCCGCGAGCCGATCCACAGACCGGTGGCGCGCCTCCAGGCCGTCCGGTAGTCTGTGCAGGTTGCCCGGCGCGTGTCTGCGTGCCGTGGCACATGCATCAACCCTCCTGCCCCGGGAACTGCCCGGGGCCGCTGAGACCAGAGGAGGTGGGTTCCGCATGCACCAGTACGAACTGATGGCGATCCTCGACCCCGAGATCGATGAGCGCACCGTCGCTCCCAGCCTGGACAAGTTCCTCGCTGTCATCCGCAACGACGGTGGCACCGTCGACAACGTGGACGTCTGGGGCCGTCGCCGGCTCGCTTACGAGATCGCCAAGAAGTCCGAGGGCATCTACGCCGTCGTCGACTTCACGTCCTCCCCCGAGGCCGCCAAGGAGCTCGACCGTCAGCTCGGTCTCTCCGAGGCCGTGCTCCGCACGAAGGTCCTCCGCGCCGAAGAGGGCATCGCGCAGGTCGCCGCCCAGAAGCAGCGCGACGAGGCACGTGCGGCCCGCAAGGCCGCCAACGCGTCCGCAACCGCGACCGCGAGCGCCGAGTAACCCGTGGCCGGCGAAACCGTCATCACGGTGGTGGGCAACCTCACCGCGGACCCCGAGCTGCGCTACACGCAGAACGGGCTCGCGGTGGCGAACTTCACCATCGCCTCCACGCCTCGCACGTTCGACCGTCAGGCGAACGAGTGGAAGGACGGCGACGCGCTGTTCCTCCGCGCGAGTGTGTGGCGGGAGTTCGCCGAGCACGTGGCGGGGTCACTGACGAAGGGCTCGCGCGTCATCGCGCAGGGTCGTCTGCGTCAGCGTTCCTACCAGGACCGTGAGGGTCAGCAGCGCACGAGCATCGAGCTCGAGGTCGACGAGATCGGCCCGTCGCTCCGGTACGCGACCGCACAGATCACCCGCGCAGCGGGTGGCGGCGGCGGTCGTGGCCAGGTCGGCGGCGGCAACGGCGGCGGTCAGCAGGGCGGCGGCAACGGCGGCTGGAACAACAACGGTGGCGGCAACGCCTCCGCTGGTGGCCAGTCCGACGAGCCGTGGTCCCCGCAGGGTGGCCAGCAGGGCGGCGGCAACGCACAGTCGAACGACGTGTGGAGCACCCCCGGCGGCAACTTCGACGACGAGACCCCCTTCTGATCCCTCGGGTTCCGACGGACACACAACTCTTCTTCTAAGGACAAATCACTATGGCTGGAAAGAGCACCGGCGACCGCCGGAAGCCTCGCGGCAAGGGCGGCAAGAACGCCGCTCCCGCGAAGTCGATCAAGGTCGGCGTCATCGACTACAAGGACGTTGCGACCCTTCGCAAGTTCATCTCGGAGCGTGGAAAGATCCGTGCCCGTCGCATCACCGGCGTCTCCGTCCAGGAGCAGCGCCTCATCGCCCGTGCCGTGAAGAACGCCCGTGAGATGGCGCTCCTCCCCTACGCCGGCTCCGGCCGCTGATCGGAGGTCGACACATGTCGAAGCTCATCCTCACCCACGAGGTCTCCGGCCTCGGTTCCGCTGGTGACGTCGTCGACGTCAAGAACGGCTACGCCCGCAACTACCTCATCCCCCAGGGCTTCGCTGTCGCGTGGTCCAAGGGCGGCGAGAAGCAGGTCGAGTCGATCCGTGCCGCGCGCACCGCGCGTGAGCTCGCCACCATCGAAGAGGCGCAGGACCTCAAGATGAAGCTCGAGAACGCGACCATCTCCCTGGCGGTCAAGGCCGGCAAGGACGGCCGTCTGTTCGGCTCCGTCCGTCCGGGCGACGTCGCTGACGCCGTCCAGGCGCAGGGCGTCGGCTCGCTCGACAAGCGCAAGGTCGAGGTCCCCGCGACCATCAAGACCGTCGGTGACCACGAGGCCACCGTGCGTCTGCGCGAGGACATCACTGCCGTGATCTCGCTCAAGGTCGTCGCTGCCAAGTAGCACTGACGTTCCGCTCCACGACGGGCGGGTCTCCTCCGGGAGGCCCGTCCGTCGTTGCGTTGGCGGGTGCTCCGCGTGGTGCGCGGCGCGGGGCGCGGGGCGCGCGGGTGCGGGGCGCGTGGCGCGCGTGGCTTCACTTGGTGAGCAGAAAAGGTCGGGTCCCGATCCCCCACTCGACATCTTCTGCTCACCATCAACGCACGGTCGTCCAGAACGGCCGGGAGGCCCGGCTCGGCTTGTACGGGCGGGTTCGGCTTGGCTGGCTGGTTACCTCTCAGGCCCGGTCCGGCTTGCTGGGAACGGCCCGAGAACACTTCCCACAGGAGGGGCACTTGTCAAGTCGTTTTACACAGCAGAAACGTGTCAAATCGGAACCTTCAACGCCTACTTGAACCCCACTTTTCCACACATGGTGTGAACCGGAAAACCCCAGGTCAAGTGGTCGAAAGTGTGTTCCCATGGGTCTGTTTCCACAGGACCATCCACAGTTGTCCACACAGCATCCCGGCGTGTTCCGCAATCTGTCCACAGAGTTATCCACAGGGCCGTTTGTTGGGGATAACTCTGCGGCCGTAGCTTGGCCCAGCGACTCGGGGATGTCGGTTGCTGGGGGTAGAAAGTCGTTGCGGGTGTCGGACCGTCGTGTCCGGTCCCGCGTCGTTCAACAGAGGAGAGAGTGTGTCGATCGCGCATCTTGAGCCCGCACCGCAGGAGTACGCGGAGCGCGGCATGGAACGCACCCCGCCGCACGACCTGCTGGCCGAGCAGTCGACCATCGGCGGCATGCTGCTGTCGAAGGACGCCGTCGCCGACGTCATTGAGACGGCCCGTGGCGTGGACTTCTACGTCCCCAAGCACGAGGTCATCTTCGACGCGATCCTGTCGCTCTACTCGCACGGCGAGCCCACCGACGTCATCGCCGTCACCGACGAGCTGACCAAGACCGGACTGCTGTCCCGTGGCGGTGGCGCCGAGTACCTGCACAGCGTCACGAGCATGGTGCCGACCGCGGCGAACGCCGGGTACTACGCCGGCATCGTCGCCGAGAAGGCCGTCCTCCGTCGCCTCGTCGACGCCGGTACGCGCATCGTGCAGATGGGGTACGCGTCCGAGGGAGAGGTCACCGACCTCGTCAACAGCGCCCAGGCTGAGGTCTACAACGTCGCAGGCGGCGTGCAGACCGAGGACTACGTGCCGCTGACCGACGCCATCTCGGCCGCCCTCGACGAGATCGAGGCCGCCAAGGGGCGCGACGGCCAGATGACCGGTGTGCCGACCGGCTTCGCGCAGCTCGACGGCCTGACGAACGGCTTCCACCCGGGGCAGCTCATCATCGTCGCCGCACGACCGGCGCTCGGTAAGTCCACCCTCGCGCTCGACCTGTGCCGCGCAGCCGCGATCAAGCACGACCAGACCGCCGCCTTCTTCTCGCTCGAGATGGGTCGCGCCGAGATCGCGATGCGACTCCTGTCCGCCGAGACCAGCGTGCCGCTGCAGAACATGCGCAAGGGCACCGTCGACTCCCGCGACTGGACCACCATCGCGCAGACCCGCGGCCGCATCAACGACGCCCCGTTCTTCATCGACGACTCCCCCAACATGACGCTCGTCGAGATCCGCGCCAAGTGCCGTCGACTCAAGCAGCAGCACAACCTCAAGCTCGTCGTCATCGACTACCTGCAGCTGATGACCTCGGGCAAGAAGGTCGAGAGCCGCCAGCAAGAGGTCTCCGAGTTCTCGCGTGCGCTGAAGCTGATGGCGAAGGAGCTCCAGGTCCCCGTCATCGCGCTGTCGCAGCTGAACCGTGGCCCCGAGCAGCGTGCCGACAAGAAGCCCGCGATCTCCGACCTGCGTGAGTCCGGGTCGATCGAGCAGGACGCCGACATGGTCATCCTGCTGCACCGCGAGTCGGCGTACGAGAAGGACAACCCGCGGCAGGGTGAGGCCGACCTGATCGTGGCGAAGCACCGCAACGGGCCGACGGACACCATCACCGTGGCGTTCCACGGGATGTTCTCGCGGTTCGTGGACATGCCGCAGTAGTCGCGTTCTCGTTCGCCAGCTGACTTGTCCGACTGCCACTCAACGTGTCTGAAGTACGGAAGTGGACACGTTGTCTGGTAGCACAGACTGACGACGCTGTCGGGTCAGACAAGCCTGCTTCAATCGTCTCGAGGCGTCCGTATGGCGTACGTGAACTGCGAAAGTACGCGGACTACCTATTTGAGACGGTGTCGGCCCCGGACCAGGGCAGTCGGAGTCGGGGCCGCCCGCAGGCGCCCGGACGTCCACTGAAGGACCGGCTATCGGACGCGCTGAGGTCCGCTTGATCGGCGGCGACGGCGGACCCAGAGCGCGAGGAACACGACCTCCATCGCTGCCAGTGGGAGCAAGGACCAAACGGCCCATGTCGCGCCCACCAGGATTGCGACCAACGCCGCCACACTTAGAACTGCGGCGATGATGACACCGCCGCCCACGAAGCCCCGCTTCATCGCATCGACTTCTTGTTCAGTGACCATCGCCGGACCTCCGAAACCGAGTCTGTCAGTCACATGCTCACTTGTACCGCCAGCCGATCGACTACCGAACGGCGGCGCGCGCGGAAGAACTAGTCTGACGAGGCAGGCTGGACGAGGGTTTACCTCGGCGGGTTGCGATCGATCGGAGCGTCGTGTTCACCCCTACCTCTCACTACCTGGCTGTGATGAACCCTGGCGGAAGTATCCCGTTTCCCATCTGGATCGTCATCGTCCTGGCGCTCGTGGCAGTAGGCGGTGTCCTCGCCTTCAAACGAGGACGACGGAAGTAACGTCGTGGGCCTGACTCCGGCCGGCCCGATGCGAGGCCGCTGGCTCCATGATCACTCGAACCCCTACCCCGATGTGGTGAACATCCCGAGGAGCACCCCGGCGGCGGCGAGCACCCATCCGCTGATGATGATCGGGAACCACGGAAGCTTCTTCCGGTAGAGCTTGCCTGTTCGGCGGTAGTCGATGAGGTAGTAGACGATGCCGCTCGCGAACGGCAGCGCGCCGATGATGAACAGGGTGATGGCGAGAGAACGCATGCTGTCGATCTTGCCCACGTGACGTGGACGAGGCATCGCGGCGCTGTCTCATTAGCCGATCGGCTACCGGACGGTTCGAGTGGTAGCCCGCTCGCGATCGAGCATGGCGTACTGGTAGCCATCGACCCAGCACAGGTCGGCGTGCCAGGAGTCCTCGACGCCGTGCTGCTCACGTCGCATGCCGTTCTTCTCGAGGACGCGGGCTGAGGCGATGTTGTCGGCGTTGCAACTCGCCGTGACGCGTCGGAGCCGGAGCACGTCGAACGCTGCGGTCAGGAGACCGCGGACCAAGTCCGTTCCGAGTCCGCGTCCTGCGAGGTCGGGTCGCAGCATGTATCCGATGACCCCTTGTGTGCCTTGGGGCATCCCTGGTTGCCCCAGGGCGTCGACGACGTCGAAGAACCCCAAGCCGGCGACCCGGCCGTCCAAGTCAGCGATGCACGAGTAGTCGATGTCGCTGTCGGGGATGCTCGCCCACTCTTGGGCGTAGACGTCCGGGTCGACGGAGGTGCGGAGCATGAACCGATTTACAACCGGGTTGTTCCGAAGCGCGACGAGCGTGTCTGCATCCTCGGGCCGAGGGGCGCGGAGGAGGAGGCCGGCGCTCCGAGCGGGCCAAGGAGAGCTGTTCACGCTGTCATCCTCCCAGGAGCCCGGCTCGGCGACCGATCGGCTACCAGACAGCAGAAGAGACCCGCGGCACTTCCTGGGTACTGCGGGTCGCTCTGGCTGGATCAGCCCCGATCGCGTGCCATTCCTGCCTCGGTGTTGCGTGGTCCGACAGCGACGCCGTGCGGGGAAGCAGCTTCGATGCGGTCGAGATCGCTCGTGGTGAGCACCACGTCAGCAGCGGCGACGTTCTCCTCGACCCGTGACGCTTTGGTCGTGCCCGGGATCGGGACCGTGTTGGCTTGGATCAGCCACGCCAGCGCAAGCTGCGCGGTCGTCACACCCTTCTCATCAGCGATGACCTTCAGCGCCTCGACGACGCGCAGATTCGCGTCGATGGCTTCGTCGGAGAACCTGGGGAGGTTTCGCCGCGCATCTCCTTCGGGGAGGTCGTCCTTCCGAGTGACGGTGCCCGAGAGGAACCCACGTCCGAGCGGCGAGAACGGCACGAACCCGATCCCGAGCTCCGCGGCGGTGTCGAGGACACCATTGTGTTCGGTGTCGCGCTCGAACAGGCTGTACTCGGACTGGATCGCAGTGATCGGGAATGTCGCGTGTGCACGGCGCAGGGTCTCGGATGAGGTCTCGGAGACGCCGATGTAGCGGGCCTTACCAGCGGTGACCGCTTCAGCCATCGCGCCGACCGTGTCCTCGATCGGCACGTTCGGGTCGGCTCGGTGCAGGTACCAGAGGTCGACATGGTCGGTGCCGAGGTGACGGAGGGACCTGTCGATCGCTCGACGCGCATGTTCTGGGGACCCGTCGAGTCCGATCGGGGTGCCGTCGTCGGTGAAGTCGGTGGCGAACTTCGATGCGACGACCACACGGTCCCGATCCCCGCCGAGCACGCGTCCGAGGAGCTTCTCGTTCTCGAACGGCCCGTACGCCTCCGCGGTGTCGAACAGGGTGACCCCGAGGTCGAGGGCCCGTCGGATGGTGTCCACGGAGCCCGCTTCGGTCGCGCCGCCGTAGTAGGCACTCATACCCATGCACCCGAGGCCGAGCGCGGACGTGACGAGGCCCTGGGAGCCGAGAGGGATCTGCTGCATGCGTGTTCTCCGTTCGTCGCCGGGAGCACCCGGACGCCGTCGACCCTCCACCCTGGTGTGCACACCATGTCAAGTGGAAGACTCGACCTCATGCTGCTTCCCGAGGTCCACGTCAACGAGCCGGTCACGATCAGCGCCGCCGCGGACCTACTCGGCATCACGGTCGACACGATCCGGTACTACGAGAAGGAAGGGATCGCACCGGCGGCGGAGCGCGGTCCGGATGGGTGGCGGCGGTACGACACGGCGGCGCTGAGCTGGCTGGCCGGGACGGTGATGCTCCGCGGCACCGGGATGAGCATGCAGGAGATGCGCGAGTACGCGGCCGCGTACCGGGCCGGCGCTGACGACGTCGCACGGCTCGCGCTCCTCGAGCAGCACCACGAGGCCGTCCTCGCCCGGCAAGCCGAGGTGTGGCGACACCTCGCGGCACTGGAACGGAAGATCGCGGCATACCGCGAAACCATCGCCGTGAGCGACACCCACTCGACAATGTGACCCCTCGCCCGGACACGACAGACGACAGTCGATGCCCCGTCTCGATGGACGATCGGCTACCGGGCAGATGCATCGACATCTCCTGGTTACCCCGGTGAGTGGCCGAGATTGCGGAACCGGTGCACCGTCGCTTCGGGACATGATCAGGAGGCCGTTACGGTCGAACCATGGCGAGCATCACCTACCCAGCGCCGCTCCGCGCAGGGGGACGCATCGAGGTTCCGGCACCGTCGATGGGCATCCCCGCGCATCTCCTCGAGCGGTTGCAGGCTGCGGTCGATGCGCTCACGACCCTCGGTTTCGACGTTCGACTGCGCCCGCACGCGGTGACGGGTGGTCTGACCCCGGCGCCGGCTGCTGCGCGAGCGGAAGACCTGCACGCTGCGTTCGAGGAAGCTGACGTCGTCCTTCCACCATGGGGCGGGGAGCTCGCCATCGAGTTGGTCGAGGGGATCGACTGGAACGTCCTCGCCGAAGCTCGCCCGTGGTTCGTGGGGTGGTCGGACATCTCGACGTTGCTGTTGCCCCTGACCACGCGGACCGGGCTCGCAACGCTCCACGGCGCGAACCTCATGGATGAGCCGTACGAGCTGCCCACCGAGTTCGCGCGGTGGACCGCCGTCGCGGGGCTCCCGCCGAACAGCACCTTCGAGCAGTACAGCGCACCTCGCCGACGCAGCCGTCCGTGGGGAGCGTGGGCGGACGAGCCGTTGGACCGCGATCGGGCCTACGACGCCCCCACGAGGTGGCGGCCCCTCGACGGAACGGATGACCTGAGGATGCGCGGCCGTCTGATCGGTGGCTGCCTCGAAACAGTGTCGTTGCTCGCCGGAACGCCCTACGGTGACGTGCCTGCATTCGCGCGGAAGTACGCCCCGGAGGGCACGATCGTCTACCTCGAAGCGGCGGAGTCCAACGCGATCACCGTCCTTCGGATGCTTGCCTCACTGCGTCTCGCGGGCTGGTTCGATGACGCGAACGGCATCCTGATCGGGCGTACCGACGGCACCGCATCGCCTGAACTGAGCCAGGAAGACGCCGTGCGACACGCGCTGGGCGACCTCGACGTGCCGGTACTCCTCGACTTCGACACCGGGCACCAGCCTCCGCAGATGCCACTGGTGAACGGCGCCCTGGCAGAAGTCCGACTCAACGGAGCGGACAGTTCGATCGTGCAGCACCTGGTCCCGTGATGCGACCGCTCGGCGATCCCCCAACCGAACGCGTCGGAGCTACAGGCCCTTGCGCTTGTTGGTCTCCCAGTACCCGAGTACGACGTCGTGCTCTTCCGGCAGCTCTCGTTCCACGAGGAGGAGGAGACGACGTCCTTGGCGTTCGTGGAAGCGGGCGGCGGCCTCGGTCGGCCAGCCCGTTTCGATACCGTAGTTCTCGGTGAAGTCGCGGGCCCAGGCAAGGATCTCGCTCGTGAGTCGCGGCGAGAAGGACGGTGTGCCCTCGGCGCACGGCCCGTCTTCGTCCCACAGCGGCCAATCGACGCTGTACTCGTTCATCAGCCGGTAGTGCACATCCGAAGGATCGCACAGGTCGGAACCGTTTCCGATGGCCGCCGGTTGTCCACGGACACCGGGTAACGTCCGAGCATGTCGTCTTGGTGGGACCGCACCGATCCGACGGACCGCCCGGAGTTGA
Organism: Curtobacterium pomorum; assembly: GCF_044497295.1. Classification (NCBI taxonomy): domain Bacteria; kingdom Bacillati; phylum Actinomycetota; class Actinomycetes; order Micrococcales; family Microbacteriaceae; genus Curtobacterium; species Curtobacterium pomorum. Next base: position 3,876,164 of record NZ_CP172409.1, on the reverse strand, counting down.
CGAACCGTGCTCCCGCCGGGCTCGTCGAATCGTGGTGGAACGTCGTTGCAGGGGCCGTCCTGCTGATCGGACTGCCAGTGATCGTGCTCAGTGGGGGCTTCAGTCCGGCGCGCATCGCGTTCGCACTCTTCGGCCTGGCCATCATGGTGGCGCTTGAGCTCGTCTTCGTGCGGAAGCTCACGCGGCGGATCGCAGGCCGGCGAGCCCTTCGCCTGGTGACTGCTGATCACGAGGTCCCAGAACGCGCGCCGTTGACGATCAGGCCGGGCGACGTCGTCCAGGTCGGAGCTCGCGACACTGAGTGGCCCGCTTTCGTGTTCGTGACGACCGAACACGGAACGGGATGGGTTCCCGCGCGCCACCTCGACATCGACGGTTCGGCAGGTACCGTCCGCGTCGGGTACGACACCACCGAGCTTCCCGCGAGTTCCGGTGAGATCGTCGACCTCGTGGCGGACGATCCTGAAAGCGGCTGGTCCTGGTGTCGGAACGCCGACGGTCGTGAAGGGTGGCTACCGCACCGCGTCCTCACTGCTGCATGACCGATCGTGTCGGCGGGGCCCTCTACAGTCACGCAGCGTGAAGATCCTCCTGCTCTCCCGCAACACCGGGGCGATCCTGCCCTTCCTGACCGAGCCGGACGGCGCAGATCCAGCGCTCGACCGGTTCCGGATCGCCTACGTCGATGACGCGCAGCAGGCATTCACGGGCGCCCCGTTCGTCGAAGCGGAACGCGCGGCCATCGCAGCGCTCGCTGGCGAGGTCGTCCCGGTCACCGTGCGCGGAACCGAGAACCACCGGTTCGACCAGATCCTCGCGGGTGTCGACGCCGTGTACGTCGCCAGCGGAAGCACCTTCGCGCTCCTCGAGGCTCTGCGGGTGAGCGGGAACGACGAGGTGTTGGTGGAGCACGTCCGGGCTGGTCTGCCGTACATCGGCGCGAGCGCCGGCTCGATCGTGGCCGGACCGGACGTGACCCCAGCATCCTTGATGGACGATCCTGCTGACGGGCCTGCTCTCACCGACCACACCGGCCTCGCGTTGGTCGACCAGACGGTGGTCCCGCACGCGGACGGCCTCCTGCCGCCGTACCCGCCGGAACTCATCCAGGAGACCCTCGACACGTACCGCGACTCCTACGCCTTGGTCCCGCTCGACGACGACCAGGCGCTGGCCGTGGACGGCGGGCGAACGCGTGTCATCAGGTCCGACACGATTCCGGGGTGAGCCGTCTTGTCGGCGGCGCAGCGCACGGGCTCCCAGGATCACGAGTAGTTGTCACGTCACCAACCTGAGCGGATCACTCGGAAAGTTGGCGCTGCGTTCCAGGCTGCGCTTGCATCGTGGTGCTCGTGACGAACCTCCGAACGACCTTCCTCGCACGCGGCCTCGCCGTGCTCGCGGGTACTGCCCTCTTCGCCGGACTGCACGTCTCCGGATCAGCCTCCGCGTCGACCGACGCTCCCGCCACCTCCGCCACGACCTCGACGTCCACCAATGCCTCGATCGCGAACGGCGGGACGACCGCCAGCCGCCACGACACGGCCACCGAACACCGGAACGCCTGCCGCATCCACCGCCTCCTGACCGGCACCTTCTCGGCTCCCGACAGCCGCTCCGCGAAGCGGCTCGCGGCGAAGGACGTAGCCCCGGACGCGGTGACGCACGCAGCCGGAGCAAGCACCGGGCCGAGCGGGATCCTCGCCCAGTTCGCGGCCGACCGTGCCCGTGTGCCCGGCGCCCACGCCGTCATCAAGCACCTGGCAGCCGACGGTGACCTGGTCGCCGTGCACTGGCAGATCGCGCCGGACCCGAAGGACGAACGACGGGGTGAGGCCGCGGTCGACCTGTTCCGTCTCGCGAACGGCCGCGTCGTCGAGCACTGGTCCCTGGATCAGCAGATCGCCACGGGGAAGCCGGCCAGCGGCAACACGAACACGATGTTCAGCGATCTGTACCGCCCCGCACACCGGACGAAGGCGCCGACGGAACGGCAGGAAGAGCGCAACCGCGTCCTCGCGGTCAGGGCCTACGACAGCCTGTTCCGTGACCACGACGTGTCGGTGCTCGACCGCGACTTCGACCCGGCCTACCTGCAGCACAACCCGGTGGCGCCGAACGGCACGGCCGCGCTGAAGCAACTGTTCGCGGGTGGCGCGCAGTTCCCGGCGCAGCAGTCGGTCATCTCCCTGTCCGACGGCGACATCGTCTGGACGTTCTCGCAGCGCGTCGACGCGAAGTCGGGTGACCCGATCCTCGCCGCCGACCTCTTCCGTGTCGACGGCGGGAAGATCCGTGAGCACTGGGACGTGGTGCCGGCCAGCTGAGCGCGGGCATCCGAACGAACGACCCAGCATCACCGATGCGCCGGTCCCGGACCTGCGCCAGAATCGGACCATGACCGACAACCGTGACGAGCAGCCGCGCGTGATCGCCGTGAGCCGGGACGACGTCCATCGGTTCAGCAAGCCCGTGGTCGACGAGGTCACCCTGGTCGAGGGGTGGGGCATCGAGGGCGATGCGCATGCCGGGACGACCGTCCAGCACCGGTCTCGCGTCGCGCGTGACCCCTCCCAGCCGAACCTGCGTCAGGTCCACCTGCTCCACGCCGAGGTCTTCGACGAGGTCGCCGAGGCCGGGTTCCGCGTCGAGCCCGGCCAGATGGGCGAGAACGTCACGACCCGCGGGGTCGACCTGCTCGGCCTGCCCACCGGGACGCTGCTGCACCTCGGCGACGAGGCGTGCGTCCGTGTGACGGGCCTGCGCAACCCGTGCCAGCAGATCAACGGGTTCGAACCGGGGCTGTTGCGCGAGGTGCTCGGGCGGGACGAGGACGGTGCGCTGGTGCGCAAGGGCGGCGTGATGAGCGTCGTCGTGACCGGCGGTGTCGTCCGCACGGGTGACCGCATCCGGGTCGAGCTGCCCACCGGCGAGCAGCAGGCGCTGCAGCCGGTCTGACGGGCACCCGAGCGCCAGAGCACGCGAGCTCGGCGCCCTACTCCCCCGCCACCGCAGCCTGCTCGTACAGACTCGTCGCCAGGTCGTTGAGCACCTCGTGCAGCTCCCCACCGTGCGTGCCGTCGACCGCTCGGAGCATGGCGGCGTAGCGCTGCCGGTAGTCCGCGACGACGTCGTCGCCGGCCGGCAGCAGCCGCAGCAGCGATCCACGCCGGTCGTTCGGGTTCGGCGCGCGCTCGAGGAGTCCGGCGGTGCTCATCCGGTCGATCATGTTCGTCACCGCGCCCGAGGTCAGGCCGAGGTAGCCGGCGACCTCCGTCGGCGTGGAGTACCCGGTGTCGCTGATGAGCACGAGCGCCCGGAGGGCGTTCTCGTGTACCCCGGCGCGGGCGCTGAGCTGGTTCACCAGGCTCGCGTTCGCGCGCACGACAGCGGTGAACGCGGCCATCAGGTCGGCGGCGTCGTCATCGGGTGCGGCGGGTGTCACGGGGGAATCCTTCCATGTCCGGAACCAGGGGGACACGAGCGTCCCCCGCACTGGGGTAGGTGTGCGAGTGGCTAACTTGGTCAACCAATGACTATCTTAATGATTGAAGCAAAACAGCCCGAATGCCTTGCTTCCCCAGTCACCGAGAACCACCGAACCGATGAGGTACACCGTGTCCACCAAGCTCCGCACCTCCGCACTGAAGCGGATCCGCTTCGCACCCGTGGCCCTGCTGGCCGGCATCTTCGCCGCGGTGCTCCTCTCCCTCTCGCTCACCGGTACCCTGTCCGGGTTCGCGGCGAGCATCACGAACAGCAGCAACACCGCCGGCAGCGGCACGCTGATCATGCAGGAGCAGAACGCCGGCGCGACCGTCACCTGCCTCAGCACCGACGGTGGTTCGGTCTCGACGAACTCCGCGACCTGCTCGACGATCAACAAGTTCGGCGGCAGCACCACGATGACGCCGGGCAACACGGTGAACACCGCGATCTCCATCAAGAACACCGGGACCGCGGCCGCCAGCACCTTCACGCTGAACCCCGGCGCCACCTGCACCCAGTCGGCGAACGGCTCGGCCAACGGCACCGCGACCGACCTCTGCGCCAAGATGAACCTGGTCATCACCTCCGGCTCGACCACCGTCTTCAGCGGCACGCTCGCCAGCTTCAAGGGCGCCGCAGCGTCGGCCTTCACGATGCCGCAGGCCCCGGTCGCCGGTGCCAGCGTCCCGTTCAACTTCGCGGTGACCCTCGACTCGTCGGCCGGCAACACCTACCAGGGCCTCGCGGCCTCGGTCCCCATGACCTGGACGTTCACGGCCTGATCCCGCTCCGGGCCGGCACCCCCCAAGCCGTCCCGGGACGTCCCGTGACCCCAGACCGGCGACGCTCGACCGACCCCCCTCCGGCCGAGCGTCGCCACCCCCGTCCCACCGAGCGCAGCAGGCGCTGAGCCGCACCCCACCGAGCCGCAGGAGCACGACATGAGCCAGACCGCAGCGATCCCGCTCAGCGGCACGCTCGACCGTCCGGTCCTCCGGGGTCGTGCGGTCACCCGCTCCGAGTCCGTCCTCGCCTGGTTGCTCGCCCTGGTCGCCGCTCTGCTGCTCACTGCGGCGATCCTGTTCCTGTCCGCCGGCGGCCGCTGGTTCGTCGTCGAGACCCCCTCGATGGGTGAGGCCGCCCCGGTCGGCACCCTGGTGCTCGACCTGCCGGTCGACGTCACCACCCTGCACGTCGGCGAGATCGTCTCGTTCGAGACCTCCGCCAACCCGGACGTCGTCTACACGCACCGCATCGTCGCGATCGACGCCGACGGCGGTCTGCACACGCGCGGCGACGTGAACGGCGCCGTCGACCCGTGGACGCTCTCGCAGGCCGACGTGATCGGTACCCCGGCGCTCCTGGTCCCGCACCTCGGCTGGCTGTTCCGCGCCGCTCCGATCCTGCTCATCGGCACGCTCCTGATCCTCACCCTGACCAGCGCCTTCACGGACCGGGTGACCCGTACCTGCCTCCGGATCGCCGGCTCCGCGCTGACGGTCTCGTACGCCGCGTTCGTCCTCAAGCCGTTCGTCAACGTGACGACCATCACGAACACCTCGAGCCCGACGGGAGTCGAGGCCACCGTCATCTCGTCCGGCATCTTCCCGGTCCGCGTCGACGCCCACGGCGGCAACACCGTGCACCTGGTCGACGGCGAGGTCGGCCGCGTCGTCATCCACGAGCTGACCCGCAACGGGCACTACCAGCTGACGTCGAACATCGATCTCGACCCGCTCGGGTGGGTGGCGCTCATCGCCCTGTGCCTGGTCCCGCTCGTGGCCTGCCTGGCGGTCGGCCGCGTCGAGGCGGTGCGTCCCTCGTGATTCTCCGGCACCTGCGCGACGGCCGCGTCGTCGCCCTCCTGCTCGCGGTCGCCCTGGCCGTCGTCGTCCTGCTGAACCAGTTCGCGCCGACGCGCTCGGCCTACAGCGCCACTGTGCGGAACGACACGAACACGGCCGCGACCGCCCCGTACTTCACCTGCACGGGAGCCGTCGGAGCGGACACGGCGAACGCCCTGTTCGCGTACCGGCTCACCGAGTCGTCGAACGCCAGGACCGCCACGGACTGGTCCGGTCGCGGTGTGAACGGCACCTACCAGGGCTCGATGACGGCGGCCACCCCCGACCCGATCGCCTGCCCGCGCGACACCGGCAGCGCCTACGTGCTGAACGGCTCGACCAGCTACGTCACCGCCTCGCGCTCGTACGCCAACCCGACCACCTTCAGCGAAGAGGTCTGGTTCAGGACGACGGTCGCCGGCGGGCAGCTCATCGGCTTCGGCAGCAGCCAGACCGGTGGATCCGGCCAGCACGACCGGAAGCTCTACCTCAACACCAGTGGACAGCTCGCGTTCGGCACCTACAGCGGGACGACCCAGGTCGTCACGTCGCCCAAGGCGTACACGGACGGCACGTGGCACCACGCCGTGACGACGATGTCGCCGACGAACGGCATGCGTCTCTACGTCGACGGCACGCTGGTCGCCTCGAACGCTGCGTTCAAGGCCCCCGAGAACTTCACCGGCTACTTCCGCATCGGGTACGACACCGTCAGCGGGTGGCCGGGCTCCCCCGCGAACCCCTACTTCACCGGGTCCATGCGGTACGCGGCCGTCTACGGGACGGAACTGTCGGCCACCCAGGTCGCCGCCCACGCAGCAGCCGGCCGCTGACGCGCCCAGAGCGGACGGGAGGCCCGTGGCGGGCCCGCCACGGGCCTCCCGTCCGTCCGCGGTCGCGCCCACCCCGCCGCGCGAGGTTCCGAGATCTCGGAACCTCGCGCGCGTGCAGCGCCCCGATCGGAACCTGGGCGGGTCGCACGCGGTGTGTCGTGGAACCTCGGCGGACCGCACGCGGGGTGTCGTGGATCCTCCCGCGCTTCCAGGCGACCACGGGGGTCCGGGGCGGGCGCACCAACCCCCGGATTCGGCGCGACGAATACCGCTGATCAGGCCTTTTCGTGCTGGGTACCGTGCCAGGATCATCAGGTCCTGAGACGTCGGCGTCTCCGTCCGACCGTCTCGAAAGGCGCCGCCCCATGTCGTTCTGGGCCCTCTTCCTCATCGCGCTCGGCGTCTCCGCAGACGCCTTCGCCGTCGCCCTCGGCAAGGGCCTGCACATGAAGCGTTTCGACGTGCGGCACGCCCTCGTCATCGCGCTGACGTTCGGTGCGTTCCAGGCGCTCATGCCCCTGCTCGGATGGTTGCTCGGTTCGGCGTTCGCGCAGTACATCGCGGCCTTCGACCACTGGGTCGCGTTCGGACTGCTCGCGCTGATCGGCGGCAAGATGCTGTGGGAGGCGTTCTCGAAGCACGAGGACACCGAGCAGGACACCGACCGCCTGCCGATCCGTGAGCTCCTGGTCCTGGCGATCGCGACGAGCATCGACGCCCTGGCCGTCGGCGTCACGTTGGCGTTCCTGCCGGTGTCGATCGGCGGCGCGGTGCTGCTCATCGGTGTGACGACGGCGGTGCTGTCCTTCGCTGGCGTGGTCGTCGGGCGCCGTGTCGGAGCCCGGTTCGGCAAGCCCGCCGAGATCGCCGGCGGTGTGGTCCTCATCCTGATCGGCGTGAACATCGTGCTCGAGCACACGGGCGTCATCGGCTGACGCTGCGGAACGGACGCCGACCGTCAGATGTCGAGGACCCCGTCCACGGCTGACTCACGCGCAGGGATGTCCCGGGTCGCGATGTCCTCCTCGAGGTGCACCGTCACGTACGCCCAGTCCTCGACGTGGCCGGCGTCGTCGAACACGCGGTACCGCCGACGGAGCCGCAGGTACGGCACGTCGCTGTGCTCGAACGACACGACCACCTCGGTCGCGGGCCACTCCCCCTCGACGACGACCTCGACGGCGCGGTAGGCGCTCGCTGCACGGCGAGGCTCGGGGTGATCGCGGGTCCACAGGATCCCCGGTTCGGCCAGCGACTCGAACACACCGACCAGTGCGGCGACCGCCTGCTCCTTCCTCGACTCGTGCGTGTCGTGGAGCGGCCACCGGGTGCCCTCGACCCCGGTGAGGTCGAACCGCTCGATCCACGGGGCACGAGCCGCTTCGAGCCGTTCCCGTTCGTTCTCCCACGACGACTCGTCCTCGTCGTCGTCCACCGTCCGTGCCGGCAGGGCATCGGTGGTGATGGTGGTCGGCAGACCGTCGGAGAGGTCGACGTCGACCTCGCGGTACTGGTAGGTGTAGAGCAGCCCGCCCGTGGTGTCCGGGATCCGCCGGGGCCCGGTGGGGGCGTACCGGACGGTCAGCACCGAGCCCTCGCGACCGACGCCCTCGACCAGGTGGTCGACGGTGATCGTCGCGCGGCTGCCGTCCGGTCGAACGAGCACCAGGTCGGTCGCCGGGGTGGGCAGCGGCGGACCCGGGTCCGCGAGGGGCTCCATCGTCGGGACGAAGCCCTCGTCCTCGTCGCCGAACGCGATGCTCCAGGTGTACGGGCCACCGTCGTCCTCGTCGTCGAGCAGCTCCGGTTCGTCGTCCTCGGCGGCCGCCTCGGCCTCGAGCGTCGCCGCCCACTCCTCCGGTGTCGGCCAGAACGGCTCGGCCGGCGCCCACGGCAGGGTCTCCGGATCGACACCGTCGAGCGGGTCGGAGTCGGAGTCGGAGTCGTCGGCATCCGTATCGCCGTCCGGCGAGCCGTCCACGTCGTCGCCGTCCCACATGGACGCGTCACGAGGGTCACCGATCCACAACCCGTCCACATCGGCACCGTGCGGCCGACGATCCCCGAGCTCGACCGCGCACGTCAGACCGGTCGGCGTGACGTGCACGGCGGACCGGGACACCTCGTCGCCACCGTCACCGTTCGACTCGTAGACGACCCACGCGCCCGCTGTGGTCGCCAGGACGCGGACGTCGTCGACCGCACCGTCGGGCAACGGAGCACCAGGCCACGTCACCCACCGCACGTCGTCACCGGTGACGACTGCTGCGACCGGACGCGTCGCGTCCGGCAGGATCGTCGCGTCGCCGACGGCGACGGCGTCCGCAGGGTCGAGGAAGCTGCTCATGTTGCGACCGTACTGCAGCCCTGTGGCCGGGCCGAGAACGGACGGGAGGCGCGGGGCGGGCCCGCCCCGCGCCTCCCGTCCGCCCCGTTGCTGGTCCACCTGCCGCACACGACTCCGCCACCCGGCGCATGATGAACGCATGTCCCGCATCCTCGTCACCGGATCGACCGACGGCCTCGGGCGGGCGACCGCCGACACCCTGCTGCGCGACGGCCACGACGTGATCGTGCACGCCCGGAGCACGGCGCGCGCCGAAGCGGTCGCCGACCTCGTCGACCGCGGCGCCGCACTGGTCGTCGCCGACCTGTCCGACCGGGCCGCCGTGATCGCCGCCGCGCGCGACCTCGACGCCGGCGACCCGATCGACGCGGTCGTGCACAACGCCGGCGTGATCTCCGGCCGTGCGCTGATCCCGGTCAACGTCGTCGCGCCGTACCTGTTCACCGCGCTGCTCCGGACGCCGACCCGGCACGTGTACCTGAGCAGCGGGATGCACCGCGGCGGTCGACCCCGACTGGACGGCGTCGACTGGGACGGCACCGCGGAGACCAACACGTACTCGGACACCAAGCTCTTCGTGACCGCGCTCGCCGCCGAGGTCGCCGAGCGCCGGCCCGGCGTCCTGAGCAACGCCGTCGACCCGGGCTGGGTGCCGACGAAGATGGGCGGCGCGGGGGCGTCGGACGACCTCGAGCTCGGACACCGCACGCAGGAGGCCCTCGTGACCGACCCCGACGCAACCGTCAGCGGCGGTTACTGGTTCCACGGGCAGCGGCGGGAGCCGCACCAGGCGGTCGCGGACCCGCAGTTCCGCCGCCAACTCGTCGAGGCGCTGGCGGCGGCGACCGGCATCACCCTCTGAAGCAGGACAGGAGCGCCATGTCGACGGTCAGGGTCCACAACTTCGCGATCTCGCTCGACGGGTACGGTGCCGGAGCGGACCAGTCGCTCGACCGGCCGTTCGGGCACGCCGAGGGTCGCCTGATGGACTGGTTCGCGGCCACCGCGACCTTCCGCGCGATGCAGGGCGCATCCGGCGGGACCACGGGAGTGGACGACGAGTTCGCGCGCGCGTGGGGGCCGGACATCGGCGTCGAGATCATGGGGCGGAACAAGTTCGGACCCCAGCGCGGACCGTGGCCGGACGACGGCTGGACCGGCTGGTGGGGCGACGAACCGCCGTTCCACACGCCGGTCTTCGTGCTCACGCACCACCCCCGCGAGCCCCTCGAGATGGCGGGCGGGACGACCTTCCACTTCGTCGACGCGACCCCGGCGGAAGCGCTCGAGCTCGCGCGCCAGGCCGCACCGGGTCGGGACGTCCGCATCGGCGGTGGGGTCGAGACCGTCCGCGAGTTCCTGCAGGCGGACCTGGTCGACCACCTGCACCTGGTCGAGGTACCGATCGTGCTCGGCCGGGGCGAGCGGCTCTGGGACGGGCTCGAGGGCATCGAGGAGCGCTTCGCCGTCGAGACGGTCGCGTCGCCGTCCGGCGTCGTGCACCGCACGTTCTCGCGGGCGGCGCGCTGATCGCAGGGTAGGGCACTGATCGATCCTGAGCCGCAGCGCCTGCAGAGGACTACCGTCAGGGACAGGTGACCCGAGCCCCCGGCTGCCGGCACGATCTCTTCGTCCGATGCCGACCGGAACAGGCCATGTCCTCCTCGCAGCCCGACTCCCCACCCCTGACGAACGGGGTGCTCCCGCACGAGACGACGAGCTGGACCACGCTCGAGGTCGACCGCTGGGAAGCGCGCTCCGGTCGGTCCCACATCGGGACCGTCGTGTTCACGCACCGGTACGAGGTCCGTGGGTGGTCCGGCGAGGTCTTCGGCGACCACACGAGCCTGGAGAGTGCGAAGGCACAGCTCGAGGCATTGGCGCGGTGGAGCCTGGGTGAGCGACCGTGGTCACCCGATGCGATCGCCTGATCAGTCCATCGCGTCGTCGTAGATCCCGATCAGGCGGTCCAGGAACGCCTGCACCGTGGCGCGTTCGGTGGCGTCCATGCCGGCGACGACGTCCTCGATCCCCTCGATCAGCGGCAGCACCAGGTCGTACGCACGGTCGGAGGACGGCTCGGCTGCGGTGACGACGAGCTTGCGGCCGTCGCTGGGGTGCCGCTCCCGCGTGACGTGGCCGGCGGACTCGAGTCGGTTGAGCACGAGGGTCATGGCAGCGGTGGAGATCTCCAACCGTCGCGCGAGCTCGGTCGGGGTGGACTGGCCGTGGCTGATGAGGTGGTCCATCGCCTCGAGCCCGGCCGCGTCGACGTCGAGCGCTCTGGCGAGGTGTCGCTCGAACCGCTGCTGCCGCACGCCGACCTGCTGCACCCGTGCGCGGATGTCGTCGTCCGGCAGAGGTCGTCCGTCGCGACGGGCGGCTTCGCGGTCGCGTCGGTCGTCGCGGTCGCGCCGGGCGTCGAGGTCTCGCGGTCCGTCGGTGGGCGCTGTCGGTTCGTCGTGCGGCACACCGCGATGATAGTCGTGTAGATTGCCAATCTCATTGGTAATCAAGATTCGAGGCAACATGTCGACCGACCGCAAGCGCGTCCTCATCTCCGGTGCGAGCATCGCCGGGCCCGCCCTGGCGTACTGGCTGCACCGCTACGGCTACGAGACGACGATCGTCGAGCGCGCCCCCGAGCTCCGGACCGGCGGCCAGAACGTCGACGTGCGGGGTGCCGGGCGCGAGGTGTCGCGACGGATGGGCATCGAGGACGACATCCGCGCCGCCACGACGGGTGAGGTCGGCATGCGGTTCGTCGGCCGTTCCGGCTCGGTGATCGCGGAGTTCCCGGCGGGCACCACGGACTCGGGTGGTGCCACCGCAGAACTCGAGATCCTGCGCGGTGACCTCGCGCAGCTGCTCGTGAGCCGGACCACCGACACCACCGAGTACCGGTTCGGCGACCGCATCACCGGCATCGCGGACAACGACGGCGGCGCCGGCGACGGCGTGACCGTGCAGTTCCAGCACGCCCCCGAGGAGCGTTTCGACCTGGTGATCGCGGCCGACGGCATCGGCTCGAGCACCCGGCGGCTGGTCTTCGGCGACGAGCCGCAGATCCGCTCGCTCGGCCTCGAGACGTCCTACGCGACGATCCCCCGAACCGAGGCCGACGACGACTGGTGGCGCTGGTACAACGCGCCGGGTGGCCGGTCGGTCACCCTCCGTCCGGACCCGCACGGCACGATCCGGGCGACGCTGTCGTTCGTGACCGACCGGACACGGGAGCGCGCCGGCTCCGAACGACGATCCATCGAGGAGCAGCGCCGACGACTGCACGAGGTGTTCGCGGACGCCGGGTGGGAAGCGGCGCGCGTGCTCGAGGGCATCGACACCGCTGACGACCTGGACTCCGAGTCGATCGGGCAGGTCCGTGCACCGAGGTGGTCCGCGGGTCGTGTGGCGCTCGTGGGCGACGCCGCCTACTGCGCCTCGCCGGTCAGCGGCATGGGCACGAGCCTGTCGCTCACGGGGGCGTACGTGTTGGCCGGTGAGCTCGCCGCCCACGTCGACCACCGCGATGCCTTCCGTGGCTACGAACGCATCATGCGGCCCTACGTCGCCCAGGCGCAGCAGCTGCCGCCGGGGGTGCCGCGGGTCGCGAACCCGAAGAGCCGGCTCGGGATCGCTGCGTTCGGTGCCGCGGTCCGGGTCGCGTCCACCCCGATCATCGGTCGGCTCGGCGACCGGTTCTTCACACCTCCGGCGGACGCGATCGACCTGCCGGACTACGCGCACCTGGGCTGACGTGCCACCTACAGGAGCCCGGTCAGGACACCGCCGTCAGCCCGGATCGCCGCGCCGTTCGTCGCGGAGGACAGCGGGCTCGCAAGGTAGGTGACGAGCGCCGCGATCTCGGCCGGGTCGATGAAGCGCTCGAGCAGGCTGGTCCGGTTCTGAGCGATGATCGCGGCCTGCATCGCCTCGACCGGAAGAGCCTGCGCCTCGGCGATCGCCTCGACCGTCGTCGCGACACCGTCGGAGTACGTGGGGCCGCCGAGGACGGTGTTGATCGTGACCGAGGTCCCACGGGTCTGCTTCGCGAGTCCGTTCGCCAGCGCGATCACCGCGGCCTTGGTCACGCCGTAGTGCACCATGTCCGCGGGGACGTTCACGCCGGACTCGCTCCCGATGAACACGATGCGACCCCACCCGCGTTCGAGCATCCCGCCGAGCAGGTGCCGCGACAGGCGGACCCCGCTCATCACGTTGACCTCGAAGTACCGGGACCAGTCCTCGTCGGCGATCGACTCGAAGGCGGCGAGTCCGAAGAGTCCGACGTTGTTGACGAGGACGTCGACGGCGTCGAGTGACCCGAGCAGTCGGGTGACGGCGCCCGGGTCTCCGAAGTCGGCCGCGATCCCGGACACCGTGGCTCCCGGATGGTCACGCCGCAGGCGATCGACGGCTGCCTCGACCCGGGCTTCCTCCCGGCCGTTGACGATCACGCGCATGCCCTCGGCCGCGAGTGCTGAGGCGATCGCGTACCCGATGCCCTGCGTCGATCCGCTGATGAACGCCGTTCTGCCTCGGAGCTGCAGGTCCATGGATCCTCCTCCGTCGTCCCGCGTCGCTCGACCCGGTGACTTGCCTGAGCAAGTCACCGTACGGGAGGTTTGCTTGCTCAGGCAAGTCATCGGTCGTACGATGCCCTGATGGCACCGCCCGAACCACACGGCCTGCGCGGCGAACGACTCGAGATCTGGGCAGCCGTGGCGACGATGCTCGAACGACTCCCGGTCGCCCTGGACGCCCAACTCCAACGAGACAGTGGCCTCACGCACTTCGAACTCGGGGTCCTCACCGCCCTCGACGCCGCGCCGGACAGGACCCTGCGGATGAGCACCCTCGCCGGGTACGCGAGCTCGACGCTCTCGCGGCTGTCCCGCGCGGTCACGCGGCTCGAGGCGAAGGGGTGGGCGCGCCGTGTGGTCGACACGACGGACGGCCGATTCACCCTCGCGGTCCTGACGGATGACGGGCACGGCAAGGTCCTCGAGTCGACGCCCGCGCACCATGCCCTGGTCGAGCGCCTGGTCTTCGACACGCTCACTGCGACCCAGACGCGGCAGCTCGGGGTCATCGCGCGGAGCATCGGCGACGCGGTGGACGCAGCTCCGTCGTGGACACCGCCCGGGGCCCGCCAGCCGTGACCGGACTGACACGTCCGGGCCGCACGACGCTGGTGCGGTAGGTTCCTGCCCAACGCATTCCGGACGCGAGAGGGGAGCGCGGATGGCCCAGGGACACCGCTCGCCCCCCACGATGAGCGACGTCGCAGCCGTCGCGGGCGTCTCGAAGAAGACCGTCTCGAACGTCCTGTCGGGCTACGAACACGTCTCGGCCCGCACCCACGACCGGGTGATGGCTGCGGTGGACGAACTCGGCTACGAGCTCAACGTCTCGGCCCGGAACTTCCGCGCCGGCCGGTCGAAGGTCATCGGCCTGGCGGTGCCGGAGCTGCGGCAGGCGTACTTCGCCGAGCTCGCCGACGCCGTCATCCGCGCTGCCGGTGCGGTGGGGTACACGGTGCTCATCGAGCAGACCGCGAGCGGTGTGCGCGAGGCGGACGCGATCACCCGGATGCGCGAACACTCGATCGACGGCATCATCTACAGCCCGCTGACGGTGCGGTCGAACGATGCCCCTGCGCTCGAGGTGAAGTTCCCCCTCGTGGTGCTCGGCGAGCCGATCCCGGACACCCCGGTCACGTTCATCACGATGTCGAACGCGGACGCGCTGCACGATGCGACGGCGCACCTGCTCGACGCGGGCCGTCGGTCGATCGCGTTCATCGGGTCAGAACCGTCAGGGCCGGTGCGGACGGCGCAGGAGCGGCTCCGCGGGTACCGCGAGGCGCTCGCCGAGCACGGCGTGGCGTTCCGAACCGAGCTCGTCGTCCCCACGGCGCTCTGGCACCGGGCTGAAGGGGCAGCGGCGGCGCGGGCTCTGCTCGACTCCGGCGTCGAGGTCGACGGGATCGTCTGCTGCAACGACGCCCTGGCACTCGGGGCGATGAGCGCGTTGCAGCTCGCCGGTCGGACCGTGCCGGACGACGTCGCGGTGGTCGGCTTCGACGACATCGAGGAGTCGGCGTACGCGACGCCCGCGCTCACCACGGTGTCGGCCGACCTGGACCGGGTCGCGGCGACGGCGGTCGGGGTCCTCGTCGAACAGCTGGAGGAGGACGCGGCCGTCGAACCGGGTGTGCTGCGCTCGCCGCACGCGTTGGTCGTGCGGGCGTCGTCGGCGCCCGTCGCAGTGGAACGCACGGTCTCCGCCTGAGGTCTTGACCTGCCCGAGGGGCACGGACTACTGTCCAGATTTACACCGGTGTAAATCCGGCATGGACGAGGTCCCGCACACCGATGTGCAGGACGGATGGCAGGTTTTCGATGAAGAAGCACATCGCAGTCGTCGCGCTCGCAACAGCGGCGGCGATCTCCCTGGCCGGATGCGCCGGCTCCCCCGGATCGTCCGCGAACGCCCACGTCGACCTGACGTTCTGGCACGGGTACACCGAGGCCGACGGCAAGGTCCTGGACGGCATCGTCAAGGACTTCAACGAGTCGCAGGACAAGGTCACGATCACGACCCAGACGAAGACGTGGGCGGTCATCGACGACACGATGCTCCCCGCGCTGACGGCGAAGAAGGGCCCGGACATCGTCGCGATGACCTCGGACCGACTGCCCGTCTACGCCGAGAAGAAGGCCCTCGTCGACCTGAGCGACTTCTACGACGACGACACCAGCAACACCGGCGAGCTCAAGGAGCAGGCCGTCGCGATGGAGCAGGTCGACGGCAAGGAGTACGGCGTCCCGAGCGGCTTCGTCCCCCTGTCCGTGATCTACAACAAGAAGCTCTTCGCCGAGGCCGGCATCGACGCGTTCCCGACGACGTGGGACGAGTGGGTCGCCGACGCGAAGAAGCTGACGAAGGACGAGAACGGCGACGGCACCCCGGAGCAGTACGGGCTCGTGCTGCCGGACCACCAGACGGTCGGCAACGGCATCTGGCCGAGCCTGTTCGCGGGCAACGGCGGCTCGATCACGAACGACGCCGGGACGAAGTCGACCATCGACTCCGCTGCGAACGTCGAGACGCTCGAGTACTGGGCGAAGGCGATCCGGCAGGACAAGATCTCGCCGACCGGTGTCGACGGCATCGCGGCCGACAAGCTCTTCACCGCCGGCAAGACCGCCATGGAGATCGGCGGCCCGTGGATGGCCGGCGTCGCGAAGGCGTCCGACATCGACTACGGGATCGCCGCGATCCCGGCCGGCCCGAAGGCGCAGGTGGCCTCCGCCATCGGCATCTCGCTCGGCGTGACGGCACAGACCGACGACCCGAAGCAGGCCGCTGCCGAGGACTTCCTGCGGTACTTCAACCAGAAGGACGTCGCGACCAAGTGGGCGCTCGGGTCGGGTTGGCCGTCCCTGCGCACCGACGTCACCGCCGCCGACGTCGACGCGAACCCCACCGTCGCGGCGCTGACCGGTCTGACCGGCACGACGATCCCGCTCCTCCCGGGCGTCGTGAACAGCGGTGACGTGCTCACCGCCCTCGACACCGCGACGCAGAAGTCGATCGCGGGCGGCGACCCCGAGTCGCTGCTCGGCACCGCCGACGTCGACGTGCAGTCAGCCCTGAAGTAGCAGCAGCGGCCCCCGGAGGACCCTCGTGACCACGCAGCAACTCGGCCGACGCCGTCGGTACCGCCCCCCGCGACAGCTCGGCGGCCGGACTCCCCTGAACGGGACCTTCCGGCGCCGTGCGACCGTCGTCGGATTCCTCGCACCCGCGATCGTCGTCCTCGGAGCGTTCGTGCTCTGGCCGATGCTCTCGGCACTGCGGCTCTCGTTCACCGACGCCAGCGGCTTCGGTGACCCGAGCTGGGTCGGCTTCGCGAACTACGTCCGGGTCTTCACCGACCCCGACGTGGTCCGCTCGATCGGCAACACGGCGCTGTACTCGGTGCTGTTCACCCCGGTCGCGATCGCCGTGGCGCTGGTGCTGGCCCTGGCGCTCAACCACCCGGCGCTGCCGTTCCGCGGCTTCTTCCGCTCGGCGCTGTTCCTGCCGTTCATCGTGTCCCTGGCGGTCGCCGCGTTCGCGTGGTCGTACCTGCTCGACCCGCAGATCGGCCTGCTGAACCACTGGCTCCAGGTGGGCGGCATCCGGCTCGGCAACGTCCTGCAGGACCCGACGCTCGCCATGCCGACCGTGGTGCTCGTCGCGGTCTGGAAGAACTTCGGCTTCTACATGGTCATCTTCCTGGCGGGGCTGCAGGAGATCCCGACCAGCCTGTACGAGGCGGCACAGCTGGACGGTGCGAACGGCCGCCAGCGGTTCGCGAACGTGACGTTCCCGATGCTCAGCAACACCATGGCGTTCGTCGTCATCGTCGCGCTCATCGCCGCACTGCAGGCGTTCGACCAGATCTACGTCCTGACCGGCGGCGGGCCGTACCGGTCCACCGAGACGATCGTCATGCAGATCTACCAGTCCGGGTTCAAGGACCTCGACCTCGGCTTCGCGTCCGCCCTGGCGTACGTGCTGCTCATCGCGACCCTGCTGCTGAGCCTCGTGCAGTTCCTGTTCTTCGGCAAGCGCGGAGAGGACACCGCATCATGACCGCACTCCCCCGTCCGGCCACCGCGGTCCGGCGCAGGACCGTCGCCCGGCGCCCACCGTCGATGCGGTGGCTCGGTTTCGCCGCCGTGCTCATCGTCACCCTCGCGGTGCTGCTCCCCGTGCTCGTGATCGTCTTCACGGCGTTCAAGCCGGCGAGCGAGGTGAACGCCTACCCGCCGACGCTCTTCCCGCACACGTGGACGCTCGACAACTTCCGGGCGATCTTCACGCAGCTGCCGTTCGGCCGGCTCATCCTGAACAGCTTCGCCTTCGCCGGCGGGGTGACGGTGTTCGCGCTGGCGTTCGACGCGCTCGCCGCCTACGCGCTGGCCCGGCTCGACTTCCGGGGCAGCAGGGTCCTGCTCATCGTGATCATCGCCAGCCTGATGATCCCGTTCCAGGCCACCCTGATCCCGATCTACCAGCTCGTGTCCGACCTCGGGTGGGTGAACACCTTCGCCGGCCTCATCGCCCCGCGGGCGGCAGACGCGTTCGGGATCTTCTTCCTCCGGCAGTTCTTCGTGTCGCTCCCCCGCGACCTCGACAACGCGGCGCGCATCGACGGCGCGTCCGAGTGGCGGATCTTCCGGAGCATCATCCTGCCGAACGCCGTGCCGGCACTGCTCACCCTCGGCATCTTCACCTTCGTCAACAACTGGAACGACCTGCTCTGGCCGCTGGTGTTCACCACGGACCAGGACATGGGGACCATCACCTCGGGGCTGACGCTGCTGACCGGACCCGGCGGCATCATCCCGCAGGGCGTGATGATGGCCGGCGCCCTGATCGCCGTGCTGCCCCTCGCCGTCATGTTCCTGCTCGTGCAACGGCGCTTCATCGAGAGCGTCGCCAGCACCGGGCTCAAGTGACGACGACACCGCGCGGTCCCCTCGGGGGAGCGCCCACCACGAAACGAGACACCATGCACTGGTCCGACGACGGACGGCTGCACTTCGCCCTGGGCATCGAGGACACCTTCGTCCCGCAGGCCCGGCCGGGTGAGCGCCCCATCGACGAGTACGAACTCACCGACCACTACCGGCAGTACGCCGCCGACCTCGGCCTGGCGGTCGACGTCGGTGCCGAGCTGCTCCGCTGGGGCGTCCCCTGGTACCGGGTGGCCCCGGAGCCGGGCGTCTGGGACTGGTCCTGGGTCGACGGTGTCATGCAGCGCTTCCGTGAGACCGGCCTGCGGCCCGTCATCGACCTGCTGCACTACGGCACACCGCTCTGGCTCGACGGCCAGTTCGCGAACCCCGACTACCCGGCGCACGTCACGGAGTACGCGGCCCGGTTCGCCGCCCGGTACGGCGACGTCGCGACCGACTACACGCCCGTCAACGAGCCCGTGATCCACGCCCTGTTCTCGGGTGAGTACGGCTACTGGCCGCCGTACCTGACCGGCGCCGAGGGCTCCGCCCGCATCGCCTCGGCCCTGGCGAAGGGGTTCGTCTCCACCCAGCACGCGATCGCTCGTGAGCTCGGTGACGACGCCACCTTCGTGCACGTCGACGCCGGTATCCGGTACGTCGGCGACGTCGACGTCCCCGAGCACCGTGACACCGTGGCGCGGCTCCGCGCCCAGACGTTCCTGGTCGAGGACCTCGTGACCGGCGGGGTCGACGACCACCATCCGCTCGTCGGACGGCTGCGCTCCGGCGGTGTCACCGACGTGGACCTGGACTGGTTCCGACAGCACGCGGTCCGGCCGGACGTGATGGGCGTCAACTACTACCCGCTGCACTCCACCGAGGTGTTCGAGTCGGGGGTGCACCACGGTGGCGGGTTCGCGGACCCGCGGCCCTACGAGGACACCGGTGTCGAGGGGCTCCGCGACGTCCTCACCACGTACGCCGAGCGGTACGGCGCTCCGGTCATGCTGACCGAGACGTGCGTCACCGGGTCCGTCGACGAACGCATCGGCTGGCTCGACGACTCCGTGGCCGCCGTGCACGAGCTCCGTGCCGAGGGCGTCCCGGTGGTCGGGTACACCTGGTGGCCGCTGTTCGACATGTACGAGTGGACCTGGCGGCACACGGACGCACCCCGCCAGGAGCACCTGCTCACGATGGGCCTCTTCGACCTCGTCGAAGACGGCGTCGGCGGCCTCGACCGCCGCCGCAACCCGGTCGCAGACGCCTTCGCTGCGCACACGCGACAGGAACGCGCCGTGGCAGCGGCCCTGTCGGCGACCCAGTGACGGTCTGGAGGCGCGAGTCGGGTCGGTCCCGCGCCTCCCGTCCGTCTCCGCGCACCACCACTGCACCACAACCGCACCACCTGACCGAACGGAGCACCATGTCCCTCCGCCTCGGCGCCGCTCCGGCGCCTCGTCGACGCCGAACGCTCGCGCTCGTCGTCACCGCTGCCGCCGCTGCGGCAGCCCTCGTCGCCGGTGTCACCGGCCCCGCCCCCGCGCAGGCGGTCACGACCGGCAACGGAGCCCTCGTGTACTCACCTGCCGCGGGCTCCTCGTTCAACCCGGAGGGCGGCCGCGCTGCCGGGACCACCTACGCGAAGAACATCGTCCTGAAGAACAGCGGGTCGGCGAACGGGCAGCAGTTCGTCACGTTCGACCAGCTGGTGCTCGAGAACGGGGTGCAGATGTACCCGATCTACCGCAGCACCGACAACGGCACCTCGTGGAGCCGCGTCGCCACCGTCAAGCCGAGCGCGCAGTTCCCGACGCTCACGCGCACCGCCCAGCCCTCGCTGTACGAGACCCCGATCCAGCTCGGCACGATGCCGGCCGGCACGCTGCTGCTGAGCGGGATGATCATGCCCACCGACCGGTCGAGCAGCCGACTGGTCATGTACAAGAGCCTCGACCACGGGCTGACCTGGTCCTTCGTGAGCACCGTCGACACCGGCGGTCCGGCCACCTACGACCCGAGTCCGACCTCGACCACCTCGACCGTGTGGGAGCCGTCCGTCGCGGTCGACGCCAACGGCGGCCTCGTGACGTACTTCTCCGACGAGCGGCAGAAGGCGAAGGGCGTCCTGCAGGCCGTCAGCTACCGACGGTCGACGGACGGCGGTCTCACCTGGGGTGGCCTGGTGAACGTCTCGGCGCCGACGAACAAGAGTGACCGGCCCGGCATGATCACGGTCACCCGGATCCCGAACGGCAACTACGTGGCGACGTTCGAGGTCGTCAACCGGCCGAGCCAGACGAACAACACGGCGCCGGTGTACTTCAAGACATCGCCCGACGGACTCACCTGGAGCCCGGAGACGAGCATCGGCACGAAGATCGCACTGCCCGACGGCCGCGGGGTCGGTTCCTCGCCCGAGGTCCGCTGGGTCCCGACGACGGGCAACGCGAACGGCATGATCGTGGTGTCGTCGAAGTGGTCGCTCGACAGCGCCGGCAACATCGACGGCGGGCAGAACTTCGTCGTCAACCGCAACCAGGGCTCCGGCTCGTGGGAGCAGCTGCCCTACGCCGTCACGTACGACGCCCGCGACGCCGAAGGCGGCACGTTCAGCGGCTTCGCCCAGGGCTTCGACTCGAGCGCGGACGGCAAGACGCTCTACCAGGCGACGAACGTCGAGAACCTGACGACGACCTACAACGACGTGCGGGTCGGGTCGATCCCGATCAACGCGCTGCGGTACGAGGCCGAGTCCGCGGTCCGGAACGACACGAGCACCGTCACGCAGGCCGACGCGGTGGGCGGCGCGAAGGTCGGCAACATCAACAACGCGACCAGCTCCGTGCAGTTCACGGTGCAGGCGGCGACCGCGGGGACGTACACCGTCAACGTCCGGTACGACAACGGCACCGGGGCGACGAGCACGCATGCGCTCGCCGTCAACGGGACATCGGCCGGGACGATCAGCTACGCGCCGACCGTCAACTGGGGGCGCTTCGGGTGGGCGCAGAAGACCGTCACCCTGAAGGCCGGCGCGAACACGCTGACCTTCACGAAGGGCACCGGCTTCGCGGAGCTGGACCAGATCCAGGTGTTCCAGCCCTGACGCCGCACCAGCTGCCCTGGTCGTGACCAGGTGGCGGACGGGCGCACCCGCTCGGCGGCGACGCGAAGCGTCGCGCGGGTGCGCCGACCGAGCCTGCGAGGGAGGATGTGGCGGGCGCGCACCGTGCCTCCCGTCCGTTCTGCCGTTCCGTCTCAGGCCGCGACCGCTCCGTCCGCCGGCTCGCGCAACGCCGGGCAGTGCTCGGCGGTCGGGTGCTCGGAGATCGCGATGACCTCGTCGAGCCGGCCGCGTGCCGCTTCGAGCTCTGTCATCTGCGCCGTGATCCGGTCGCGCTCGGCGACGAGCAGCGCGAACGACTCCGGGGTCGCGTGCCCGCTGTCCACGCACGGCAGCAGCTGCACGATCGTGCGGCTCGGCAGGCCGGCGGCGAACAGCTGCTGCACGAGCTGCACGCGTTCCACCGCCGGGGCGTCGTAGACGCGCTGCCCGCTGGTCGTCCGCGACGCGGTGAGCAGTCCCTGCTCCTCGTAGTACCGCAGCGAGCGCACGCTGGCGCCGGTCTCCGCGGCGAGGTCGCCGATCCGCATGCCGACTCCGATCCGGGGCTTGCCCCTGACATCCATGTGAGGTCTTAGCGTAACCGAGCCGCTGCGGGAGACACCCGCACGGCAGGAGGAGACACCATGGAGATCGCTGGATCGGTCGCACTCGTCACCGGCTCGAACCGGGGCATCGGACGCCGCTTCGCCCTGCAGCTGCTGGAGCGCGGGGCCACCAAGGTCTACGCGACCGCACGCCGACCGGAACTCGTCGACGTCGAGGGCGTGGTGGCGCTGCCGCTGGACATCACCGACCAGGCGTCGATCGAGGCGGCGGCCGCAGCCGCGGGCGACGTCACCCTGCTCGTGAACAACGCGGGCATCTCGACGACGGGCTCGCTGCTCACCGACGACCTGACGGACGCGCGCCGCGAGATGGACACGCACTACTGGGGGAACCTCGCGATGATCCGAGCGTTCGCACCGGTGATCGAGCGCAACGGTGGCGGTGGCATCGTGAACGTCCTGTCCGCGCTGTCCTGGTTCGTCTACCCGGGATCCGGTGCGTACGCGGCGGCGAAGGCCGCCGAGTGGAACCTGACGAACGCCGTCCGGTTGGAGCTCGCCGGCAAGGGGATCAGCGTGCAGGGGCTGCACCTCGGCGCGGCGGACACGGACATGATGGACGGCTACGAGGGACCGAAGGTCGACCCGGGCGACGTGGCGCGGGCTGCGCTGGACGGCGTCGAGCGCGGCGCGGCCGAGGTCGTCGTCGACGAGTGGAGCAGCGCGGTGAAGGCGTCGCTGTCGCAGGACCCGTCGGCGTTCTACGCGCAGTTCGCCTGAGCGGGGCGGCGCCGGGGTCGCACCCGGCGCCCCGCCGCCGTGCGGGGTGGGGCGCGTCCCGCAGCCGGTCGGCTGGGAGGGCTCACATCCCCGGGTCCCACACTGACGCCACGGTGTCGCCGTACCGAGTCCGAGATCCTCTCGTGCTCCCGCGGGGAGCCGCCAAGGGAGTCATCATGACGGACCAGTCCGAGGCGGCCTCGACGCCGCTCGCGCTCACGAGTGTGGTGGCCTCCGGCCTGCCCACCGAACTCGGCAAGCCCACGGCGGCGAAGTACTACGACGTCCCGGCGGTGTTCAACCGCCGGCCCGACGCGGTCGAGATGGCGGGCCTGCGCGGTGCCGAAGGGCACGCGCAGCTCGTGACCGCCGGCTACCCCGACGTCACGCTGGACGTGCAGGACCGGCGTCTCGTCATCGGCAACACGAACCTCGGCCAGCTCGAACGCGGTCTCGCGACGGTGGTGGCGACGATCGTCGACGTCGTGAGTCGGGCCGCGCTGTTCGACAAGGAGCAGGTCCGCGACGCTGCCCGCATCGAGTTCGACGACCGCGCGGCTCGGGCCCGCGAGGTCACGCGGGCGGCGGAGCGGATCCACTTCGTGCCGGAGCCCGCGCGCCTCCACGCGGGGTGACGGCGTCCGGGCCGTCGACGGCTCGTGCCGTCGACCGCCCGGGCAGGCGACGGCTGCGGAGCACTGCGCTAGCGTGGCAGCACGCAGGGACCGGATCAGCCCCCGCGTTCGACCCGGACCAGGACGGTGTCCCTCTGATGAACGACTTCACGACGGCGGTGACCGCGCTGCAGGCCGCCCCCGACGGCTCGGACATGTGCCCGCCGTTCCTGTCGACGCTGCCCGTCACCGGGGTCGGCATCTCGACGCTCGGCAACCCGCTCGGGTCGGGGACGGTGTGCGCGAGCGACGCGCGAGCGGAGCGGATCGACGAGATCCAGTTCGACCTCGGCGAGGGCCCGTGCTGGCAGGCGCTGACGACCCGCCGCCCGGTCCTGGAGCCCGACCTGTCCAACACGACGAACACCGGTTGGCCGCTCGCACTCGAGGAACTCCTGCGCGCCGGGGTCGGGGCCGTGTTCTCGTTCCCGATGCGCATCGGGACGATCCCGGTCGGCGCGGTCGACCTGTCCGTGGACAGCGAGCGCACCCTGACCGTGGGTCAGATCCGCGGCGCGGTGGAACTCACCGAGGTCGCCGCCCGTCGGGTGCTCCGTGGTGCGCTGCTCGCGGCGGCCGCGGACGGGCGAGCCGACATGGATACCAGCCGGTACTCCCGACGTGAGGTGCACCAGGCGACCGGCATGGTCGCAGCACAGCTCGGGGTGGACGTCTCCGACGCCCTCCTCGTGCTGCAGGCGCACGCCTTCGCCACCGAACGCACCGTCCGCGACGTCTCGAACGACGTCATCGCTCGCCGCATCGACCTCGCCCGGCCGTACGGTTCCGAGAACTGAGGAGCACGCCCCATGGCACCGACCCGCGAGCGCCGGCTCATCGACACCTTCGTCACGCTGACCGACACCCTCGTCGACGAGTACGACGTCGTCGACCTGCTGCAGAACCTGGTCGACAGCGTCGTCGACATCTTCGACGCCTCGGCCGCGGGCATCCTGCTGGCGAACCAGAACCAGGAACTCGAGGTCGTGGCGTCGACCAGTGAACGATCGAGCTTCGTCGGACTCCTGCAGCTCGACGCCGGCGAGGGCCCGTGCGTGGAGTGCTTCGCGACCGGGCGTCCCGTGTCCGTCGGCGACCAGGCGGAGATGCAACGCCGGTGGCCGACGTTCGCCGCCGCGTCGGCCGAGTCGGGGTACGCGTCGGTGCACGCGATCCCCATGCGGTTGCGGGACACGACGCTCGGATCGCTCAACCTGTTCCGCGAGACCGAGGGTGCGCTGAACCGTGACGACGCGCTGGCCGCGCAGGCGCTGACCGACGTCGCGACCATCAGCATCCTGCAGCAGCGGACCCTGCAACACGCGGCGCTGACGCAGGCGCAGTTGCAGCGAGCCCTCGACAGTCGGGTCGTGATCGAGCAGGCCAAGGGCTTCGTGGCGTACACGCACTCGGTCGAGACCGATGCGGCGTTCGAGCTGCTGCGACAGTACGCGCGGTCCCACCAGGAGCGGCTCGCCGACGTCGCCCGCGCGATCGTCGAACGTCGTCTGGTCCTCCCCGCCTGATCCCGTGTGTCCCCGGTCCTGACCGGCGTACGATCACCAGCAAGTCGTAGCCCCGGACCCCGGTTGCAGGCGCAGCACTGGATCCAGGAGGACACCATGGGCGACGAACTGGTCGTACCGACGGGCTACCGGAAGACCGAACGACGGTCGCCCCGAGCCGACACCACCTCGACGTACACCGCGCTGCTCGCGCAGGTGCGCACCGCGGGGCTCCTCGGCCGGCGCACGGGCTGGTACTGGGGTCTCATCGCCGTGCTCGCCGTGCTGCTCGGCATCACGGGCGGGGCGTTCGCCGTGCTCGGCGGCTCCTGGTACCAGCTGATCGTGGCCGGCGTGCTGGGCGCACTGTTCACGCAGTTCGCCTTCCTGTCCCACGAGGCCGCACACCGTCAGGTCTTCGCGTCGCACCACTGGAACGACCGAGCGGCCCGCTACGCCGGCACGTTCCTGACCGGGATCAGCTACGCGTGGTGGATGAACAAGCACACCCGGCACCACGCCAACCCGAACACGGTCGGCAAGGACCCCGACATCTCGTTCGACGCGATCTCGTTCCGGCCCGAGGACGCCGCCAGCCGGACCGGTTTCCTGCGCGTGCTCGTCCGGGTGCAGGGCTACGCGTTCTTCCCGATGCTCCTGGTCGAGGGTGTGAACCTGCACTGGCAGTCGATCCGCACGTACACCAGCCGCGGCCCGGTGAAGCGGCGGTGGGCCGAGGGATCCGTCTTCGTCGGGCGGTTCGTGCTCTACCTGGGCGTCGTGTTCTGGTTCCTGCCGGTCGGCATGGCCTTCGCGTTCCTCGGCGTGCAGCTCGCCGTGTTCGGGTTCCTCATGGGCATCGCGTTCGCACCGAACCACAAGGGCATGCCCGTCATCGAACCCGGCCGCCGCGTGGACTTCTTCTCACGCCAGGTCCTGACCTCGCGCGACATCGGGGGCGGCGCGTGGGTCGAGTACTTCATGGGCGGGCTGAACCACCAGGTGGAGCACCACCTGTTCCCGAGCATGGCGCGCCCGAACCTGCGCGCCGCCCGGGACATGGT
Source organism: Curtobacterium pomorum (assembly GCF_044497295.1). NCBI lineage: Bacteria > Bacillati > Actinomycetota > Actinomycetes > Micrococcales > Microbacteriaceae > Curtobacterium > Curtobacterium pomorum. The sequence continues at coordinate 3,850,435 of NZ_CP172409.1, read as the reverse complement.
CCGCAGGTACTGCGCCGACCAGGGCGTGCCGTACACCGAGACGACGCTGGTGCACTCCTACGTCATCGTGGTCCGCTACCTCAACGAGGTCGGTCTGGCGGCGCGCGATCCGTTCGCGTGTCCGATGGTCGAGCGGCTGCGCTGACCGAACGCGTGGGCGGGGCAGCATCTGTCCTGTTGGCGCAGCCCTGGACCTGACGGGTGCCCATCGGCGAGCATGGACCCGATCAGGGACGGCGGGCACAGGGGCTCGCCGCGGGAAGGGCAACCATGCGTCCTGTCAGGATCACGCTCACCACCGGGGCGGTCATCGCACTCGTCGTCGGCCTCACCGCCACGGCGGCACCCGCGCAGGCGGCGACGCCGAGCGCGTCGGCGGCCGGCAGCCGTTGCGCCGCGGGGACGCTCTCGGTGCAGACGCTCCGGACGGGGTGCACGGTCGCGTCCGGCACGGTCGTCTTGCCGGACGGCCGCACGTTCGCCGTGCCGGCCCCCGGTGAGAGCGTGATGGCGAGCAGCTCCGCGGCGCCGGGTGCTCCCGAGCTGGCGGAGGTCGTCATCGCGAACACCGGCACCGGGGGTGTCGCGGTCCGCATCGACGAGGCGTGGAGCGGTTCGGCACCGGCGGTCCGCCGGGAGCAGGCGCGGAGCGCCGCGGCCAGTGCGGCGGCTACCGCGCCGGCCGCCACGTCCGCGGCCACCACCAAGTGCACCAGCACGGCCAACGCACGGAACGGGTACCGCTGGGCGAGCACGGTGCAGTGGTACTACAACGAGTCCGGCCAGAAGTCGTCGTACGCCAAGGACGCCCTGCGCAAGGCGGCGAACGCGTGGACGGGCACGATCTCGTCGTGCGACCGCACCGTGACCTCGTCCGCGCGGAACTCCTACGTGCGCCTGGCGACCCAGGCACCCGGGCTCACCGACAAGGGCGCGTGCTCGAAGAGCAACGGCTACAGCGTCGTCGGGTGGGGCAAGCTGCCCTCCGGGACCCTCGGCGTGACGTGCGTCTGGTACGACGGCAACGGAATCGCCAAGGAGTCCGACCAGCGGTACGCCACGAGCTACAAGTGGAGTTCCACGGCCACCTGCTCGGGCGCCCGGTTCGACACCCAGGCCGTCGCCACGCACGAGTGGGGGCACCTGTACGGGCTCGGCCACGTGAAGACCGGCACCGGTCAGGTCATGGAGCCGTCCGGCGGGTACTGCGACACCGGATCGCGGACGCTCGGGCTCGGTGACATGACCGGCATCGCGGCGATCTACTGACGCGCGGCTCCGGGCAGCGCCCGACCGTCAGACCGCGTCGGCACGCAGGAAGTCCGCCACCGGCGTCGATCCCGAGTTGAACCGGATGGTGTTGCCCGCCGTGCCGGGGGTCTCGAGCACGTCGGCGATCACGTGCGCGACGTCGCCACGCGGCACGTCGGTCGAGGAGCCGTCCCAGTCCACCGAGCCCGTCGCGTCGTCGTCCGTCAGGGTGCTCGGCGCCACGATCGTCCACTGCAGACCGGAGTCGCGCACCACGGCATCGGCGATCGCCTTCGACTGTGCGTATGCGAAGAAGTCGTCGTCCTGCGGCACCCCGTGGTCGAGCTGCGACCCGGACCACGACACCATGACGTAGCGGTCGACGCCGGCCTGCTTCGCGCCCTGCACCGACAGGATCGCGGCGTCGCGATCGATCGCCCACGTCCGGTCGACGGACCCGCCGCCTGCACCGGCGGACCACACGACGGCGTCGTGCCCGCGGACGAGTTCCGCGAAGTCGGTCAGGGACTGCTGCTGGATGTCCGCGACCCGGGGCTCGCCGCCGTGGGCACGGATCTCGTCGGACTGGTCCGCGTCGCGGATGACCGAGGTGACCGTGTGGCCGCGCTCGCTGAGGATGCGGGTGGTGAGGAGTGCGACCTTGCCGTGGCCGCCGAAGACGATGACGTTGCTCATGCGGCGGACGCTACTCGGGCCGGCTCAGTACCCGCAGTCCGTGAGGACCCTCGGAGCGCTCGCGGCGCACGTGCGTACGGTCGGACCTGATCACGACTGGAGACACGATGAGCAAGCAGCACGAGCAGCACACCCTGGTCCGCACCCTGGTGCTCGGCATCCTGAGCGGTGGCCGCAGTGCCACCCCGCTCGCGGTGCTGGCGCTGAACCACGACCGGTCCTCGCTGAAGGGTTCGTGGCAGGACTGGAAGGTCTTCAGCACCCCGCTCGGCCGCGGACTCCTCGTCGCCTCGGCCGTCGGTGAGCTCATCGGCGACAAGCTGCCGATGACCCCGAACCGCATCTCCCCCGCCGGCCTCGTCGGTCGCATCGGCTCCGGCGCACTCGTCGGCGCCGCGCTCGGGACGACCGGCAAGCGCGACCTGCGCATCGAGGGCGCGATCCTCGGAGGCGTCGGCGCCATCGTCGGGTCGTTCGTCGGGTGGGGTGCCCGCAAGCTCGTCGGTGCCACCACGCGCCTGCCCGACCCGGTCGTGGCGCTCGCCGAGGACGCCGCGACCATCGCCGGCTCCGTGAAGGTCATCACCGCCGACTGATGCGCATCGTCGTCATCGGAGCCACCGGCCACATCGGCACGTTCCTCGTCCCCCGCCTCGTCCGCTCCGGTCACGAGGTCGTCGCCGTCAGCCGCGGTACCAGTACCCCCTACGCCGACTCCCCCGAGTGGCAGCGGGTCGACCGCGTCACCGCGGACCGCGAGCAGGAGGACCGCGACGGCACGTTCGGCACGCGGATCGCCGCGCTCGGCGCCGACGCCGTCGTCGACCTCGTCTGCTTCACCGTCGCCTCCGCCGAAGCCCTCGTCGAAGCCCTGCGCGGGACCGGCACGCACCTGGTGCACTGCGGGTCGATCTGGCGGGCCGGCGCCTCCCGCGTCCTGCCGATCACCGAGGACGACTTCACGCCGCCCTTCGGTGACTACGGGGTGCAGAAGGACGCGATCGCCCGGATGCTCAAGGAAGAAACCACGTCAGGGGGTTTGGCGACGACGACGCTGCACCCCGGACACATCAGCGGTCCGGGCTGGATGCCGATCGGTCCGCTCGGCAACCTCGACCCGTCGGTGCTGACGAGGCTGTCCGCCGGCGAGACGATCGAGGTCCCCGGTCTCGGCGCCGAGACGATGGCCCACGTGCATGCCGACGACGTCGCGCAGGCCTTCCAGCTCGCCGTCGAACGCCGTGCTGCGGCGGTCGGCAAAGACTTCTTCATCACGGCCCCGACGGCGCTCACCGCGCGTGGGTACGCCCACCTGGCAGCGTCGTGGTTCGGCCAGGAGGCCCGGCTCCACTCCGTCAGCTGGGACCGGTTCCGCGAGACCACGACTCCAGAGCACGCTGACGCCAGCTGGGAGCACCTGTCACGCAGCCAGGTGTTCAGCGTCGAGAAGGCCCGCCGTCTGCTCGGCTACACGCCCGCGTTCACCGCCGAACAGACGGTGCTCGACGCCGTCCGCTGGCTCGTCGACCACGACCAGCTCGAGGTCGCAGGCCCCCTCGTCGTCTGATGAGCGCATCCCGGTGAACGTGACCGACTGACGGACGGGAGGCCCGTGGCGGCGCCACCCCGTCCCTCCCGTCACGGCCGGCGTGCCGCTGGCGCGTCACGCCGGAACCGGCGGGTGGGGCCCACCTCCCGTCCGCCGTCTGGTCACGCGCAGCGCCGGGTCGCGTCAGCGACGCCGGAACAGCTCGCCGAGGTGCCACGGGCCGGGCGCGAGCCGCACGGCGGCCTCCGCGCGCACGCGCTCCTCGAGCGCACGGTCGCGGGTCAGCTCGTGGATCTCCTGCTCGGCGCGCCAGCGGAACCGCACCCGGCCCAGGAACCCGAGCGGTGCGGCGGCTGCGGTGGTCGGGACGGACTCGGTATCGCTCATGCGTCCTCCGGTTCCGGGACGGCTGCGGCCGTCGTGGCGACGAGGTTCGCGAGCAGCTGCAGGCGTTCCTCGGACGGTGAGCCCGGCTCGGTGCCGTAGGCGATGAGCGTCAGACCGGTGTCGGTCGTGAGTTCCATGGTCTCGTAGGTCAGGTCGAGGTCGCCGACCTCGGGGTGGTGCACCCGCTTCTCGCCGTTCAGGTGCCGCATGACGCCGTGCGCGGCCCAGCGCTGCCGGAACTCCTCGCTGCGGGTGGAGAGCTCACCGATCAGGTCGGTCAGGCCCTTGTCGTAGGGCTGTCGGGCGGCCTCGGCGCGGAGGACGGCCACCATGTCGCTCGCGACGACGTCCCAGTCGCGCCAGAACTCCTGACCGCGTGGGTCGAGGAACGCGAAGCGGGCGGTGTTCGGGGTGCCGGCGGGGTCGAGGAACAGCGGCGAGTACAGCGCGCGTGCCAGGGCGTTGCCGGCCAGGAAGTCGGAGCGGCCGTTGCGCACCCACGCGGGCATGGTCATGCCGTCGAGCATGCGCTGCACGGTCGGCCGGACCTTCGACGTCGGGGGCTTCCGCCGCGTGGTCGCCGATGCGTTCTGCACACGCGCCAGGTCGAACAGGTGCGCGTGCTCGGCGTCGTCGAGGCGCAGCGCACGCGACAGCGACTCGAGCACGCTCTCCGAGACACCGGTGAGGTTGCCGCGCTCGAGGCGGATGTAGTAGTCGACGCTCATGCCGGCGATGAGTGCGAGCTCCTCGCGGCGGAGCCCCTTGACCCGTCGGACGCCACCGAAGTCGGGCAACCCGACCTGCTGCGGTGTGACCCGCTCGCGGCGGGTGCGGAGGAAGTCGCGCACTTCGCTTCTGGTGTCCATGCGTCCACGGTAGGACGGTGCCGGGCGGGGAAGAAGGGGTTGCTGGTACCCGTCAGGGTCGGGGGCACCGGCCTAGCGTCGTGGGCATGGACACACTCACCCTCAACAACGGACTCGAGATCCCCGCGATCGGTTTCGGCGTGTTCCAGAGCGCACCCGACGAGACCGTGGACGCGGTCCGCACGGCACTGGAGACCGGGTACCGCCACATCGACACGGCCGCCGCGTACGGCAATGAACGCGAGGTCGGCGAGGGCATCCGCGCCTCCGGCGTCGACCGCGACGAGATCGTGGTCGAGACGAAGATCTGGGTCTCCGACTACGGCTACGACGAGACCCTGCACGCGTTCGAGAAGGCCACCGGCAAGCTCGGGTTCGACCGCGTCGACGTGCTGATCCTGCACCAGCCCGCGCCGGACCGCTTCGAACGGACGGTGCAGGCGTACAAGGCGCTCGAGGCGCTGTACGCCGACGGTCGGGTCGGAGCGATCGGCGTGAGCAACTTCATGCCGCACCACCTGCAGTCGCTGCTCGACGCGACCGACGTCATCCCGGCGCTCAACCAGGTCGAGCTGCACCCGTACTTCACGCAGCCGGACGTGCAGCGCGCCGACGCGGAGCACGGGGTCCTCGACCAGGCGTGGTCCCCAATCGGCGGGATCACCTTCTACCCGGGCTGGGGTGACGAGCGGGTCAGCGTGATGGACGACCCGACGATCCGGACCATCGCCCAGACGCACGGCAAGACGCCGGCGCAGGTGATGCTCCGCTGGCACGTGCAGCAGGGGCGGAACGCGATCCCGAAGTCGACGAACCCCGGACGGATCGCGGAGAACTTCGACGTCTTCGACTTCGTGCTCTCCGAGGACGACCTCAGGGCCCTGGACGCGCTCGACACGGGCCGCCGGAACGGCCCGGACCCCGACGGTGCGGACACGAGCCGCTTCGAGCGGGTGATCCCGGAGGCCTGACGCGACCAGGAGACGGCGAGGAGGCCCGTGGCGGCGGCGCCACGGGCCTCCTGGCCGTCACGGGGTCGGCACTCAGGCGAGCGGGTCGCCGTCCGGCGGCTCGTCCGTCCTCGTCGGGGCGCCCGGCACGGCGCGCTCCGGCAACCAGATGACGAAGGTCGACCCGTCGGAGCCGCGACTCTCGAGGCGGAGGCGGCCCTCGTGGCTCTCCACGATCTGGCGCGCGATCGACAGCCCGAGGCCGCTGCCGGTGGAGGCGTCCGAGGACTCCCGGTAGAAGCGGTCGAACACCCGAGGCCGGGCATCGTCGGCGATGCCGGGGCCCTCGTCACGCACCGCGAGCCACGCCCACCCGCGGACGCTCCCGACGCCGATCGTCACGGTGGAGCCGACGGGTGCGAGCCGGACGGCGTTCGAGAGCAGGTTACCGAGTGCGCGCGACAGGGCGTCGGGATCGGCGAACACCACCGGGCCGCCGTGGATCCGCTCGCGGATCGTGAGGTCGCGGCGGCTCGCCAGGATCCCGTACTCCGCAGCAGCGGACGCGGCCAGCCGCGCGACGTCGACGTCGCGGTCGGTGAAGGCCTCGGACCGGGTGCGGGCGGTCGCGAGCAGGTCCTCAAGCAGGCGGCTCATCCGCCGGGTGGACTGCAGCACGACGTCGGCTGACGCCTGCCGTTCGGCCGGGGTGGCGGCGTCGTCGGCGAGGACGGCCTCGACGTTCGACTGCACGACGGCGACGGGGTTCCGCAGTTCGTGGGAGACGTCCTCGACGAGCATCCGTTCGGCCCGGAACGCGCGGTCGAGCCGGTCGAGCATCCCGTCGATGGTGTCGGCGAGGGTGTGCAGCTCGTCGGGAGGTCCTGACGCGTCGATGCGGCGTGACAGGTCGGTCGCGGTGATCTCCTGCGTCGCCCGGGTGATCGCACCGACGGGGCGGAGCGCGCGGCCGGCGACCCACCAGCCGATCGCCAGGCTCAGGACGAACATCACGACCAGGGCGATGATCGAGTACTGCTGCAGCGACTGCAGGGACGTGTAGTTGACGGCGCGCTGCACCGTCTCGAGGTCGGCGACCTGGAACTGCTCGCCGGGCTTGTAGACGATCGTGCCGTCGGCGGCCTTGTAGAACTTCTTCACCGTGACGGGATTGAGGGGCTCGGCGCTGACCGTGCTCGACAGGGCGACGTAGACGGCGGCGAGGGCGAGTGCGGTGATCCCGAACAGGACGGCGCTGTACGTCAGGGTCAGGCGCATCCGGATCGTGCGTGCCCAGGCCGGCAGGCGGAGGAGCCGGCGGTCGCCGACCTCGCGCCTGGCCCGGTCGAGCGCGCTCACGACGCAGCGCCGGCCGCGCCGACCGCCCGTACCGGCGCGGCTGGCGCTCCGAGCGTCGACGCGTCCCCGGTGCCGTCCTCGGTGAGTTCCCGGAGCCGGTACCCGCGGCCGACGACGGTCTCGATCGCCGGCTCCTCGTCCGCGACGCTGAGCTTCCGGCGGAGCGTGCCCACCGTGACCCGGACGGTCTGCGTGAACGGGTCGGCGTTCTCGTCCCACACGTGCTCGAGCAGTTCCTCTGCCGACACCACGTAGCCGACACGGCCGAGCAGGTACCGCAGCACCCCGAACTCCTTCAGGGTCAGCGCGAGTTCGCGGTCGCCACGGCGCGCGAGCTGCCGCGCGGTGTCGACGACGATCGGGCCGTCGACGAGCACGGAGGACGCGGCCTCGCCCGAGCGCCGGGTGAGTGCGCGCATCCGGGCGGTGAGCTCGACGAGCGCGAACGGTTTCACCAGGTAGTCGTCGGCCCCGACGTCGAGCCCACGCACCCGGTCGCGCAGCTGCCCACGGGCGGTGAGCATGAGGATCCGCGGCCCGGTCCGTCCGGTGCCGGCGGACCCGTCGGCCCCGGCGCGGATCTCGCCCGCCAGCGCGAAGCCGTCGCCGTCGGGCAGGTTCACGTCGAGCAGGACGATGTCGTAGTCCGTGACGGCGAGCTTCCCGCGGGCATCCCCGAGCGTGCCGGCGGCGTCGACCGCGTACCCCTCACGCTGCAGGGCGACGCGCAACGCGGTCACCAGACCGGCTTCGTCCTCCACCATCAGCACGCGCATGCCTCACGGTAACCAGGGCGGCTGGGCGACTGACAGGTACTGTCCGTTCCCCCTTTTCGGTCCGGTTTCGATCCGGCTTCCCGTCGTTTTCGCCCCTGGCGACTGGAGTGGGACGCACCCGAACGACAGGAGGACACCATGACCGAAGCCGCCCACGCCGACCCGTACACGACGCCGTCCGCGTCAGCCGTCCTCGAACGCGCACTGTTCGAGGTCAAGCACGTGGTCGTCGGCCAGGACGCCATGGTCGAGCGGATGATGATCGGGCTGCTCGCCCGGGGCCACGTGCTGCTCGAGGGCGTCCCCGGCGTCGCGAAGACCCTCGCGGTCCGCACCCTGGCCACCGTCGTCGGCGGGGACTTCGTCCGCCTGCAGTTCACCCCCGACCTGATGCCGTCCGACATCGTCGGCACGCGGGTCTGGCGGCCGTCCACCGAGACCTTCGACGTCGAACCCGGACCGGTGTTCGCCAACCTCGTGCTCGCCGACGAGATCAACCGCGCTCCCGCCAAGGTGCAGTCGGCGCTGCTCGAGGCGATGGCCGAGCAGCAGGTCTCGATCGGTGGGCAGACCCATCGACTCCCCGACCCCTTCATCGTGCTCGCCACCCAGAACCCGATCGAGAACGACGGCGTGTACGCGCTCCCCGAAGCGCAGCGCGATCGCTTCCTGCTCAAGGTCGACGTCGACCATGCCGACGAGCTCGGGGAGCTGACCATCGTGCAGCGGATGAGCGCCGACCGGCCACGCGCGCAGCAGATCCTGACGGTGCCCGACATCGTCCGGTTGCAGGCCGAGGCTGAGCAGGTGTTCGTGCACCACGCGGTCGCGATGTTCGCCGTGCAGCTCGTGATGGCGACCCGCCACCCGCACCGGTACGGCGTACACACCCTCGACGGAGTGCTCGAGTACGGCGTCAGTGCTCGCGGGTCGCTCGGCCTGGTCGCCGCGGCCCGGGCGCTTGCGCTCCTCCGGGGCCGCGACTACGTGCTGCCCGGTGACATCGCGGACGTCGCCTCCGACGTGCTCGCGCACCGCCTCGTGCTCACCTTCGACGCCGTCGCCGACGGGGTCGACCCCAGGACCGCTGTGGAGGCCGTGCTCGCGGCCGTCCCGCAGCCTCGGATCGCGTCGTCCGAGGACCCGAGCGCGGTCGCGGCGGGCGGTGACGTGCGGTACCCCCCAGCCGCACCGACCCCCGCCGCGGCCGCTTCCACCCCGTACGAGGCGACGCCGTGAGCGACGCCGCACGGCTCCGCCGCCTCGAGCTCACCGTCCGGCGCCGTGTCGACGGCACGGTGCACGGCGACCACCAGGGCCTGTCCCTCGGCACGGGAAGCGACCCCGAGGAACTCGTGCGCTACCAGCCCGGGCACGACGTCCGCCGGATCGACTGGAACGCCACGGCTCGCGCCGGCGAACCGTACGTCTGGCTCACCCGCGCTGAGCACGCCCTCGAGACGTGGGTGCTGGTCGACCGCTCGCCGAGCATGGCCTTCGGCACCACCGACCGTGAGAAGGCCGACGTCGCCACCTGGACGGCGGCGGCGATCGGCCTGCTCACCACCGGCGCGGGTGACCGGGTGGGACTCGGCGTCGTCGGCACCGAGGGGATCCGCTGGACCCCTCCGCGCGCCGGTCGCACCACCGCCCGCCGCGTGCTCCGTGCCGATCCGGGCCCCCGCGACGGCGTCCCGACGACCGACCTGGCCGCAGCGCTCCGCGTGTTCGCCGCCCAGGCGCCCCGCCGCGGTCTGCGGGTCGTCATCAGTGACCTGCTCGACCAGCCGGCGACCGACAGCGCGCGGCTGCCGTGGGAACCCGCCCTGCGTCGGCTGTCGGCACGCCACGAGGTCATCGTCGTCGAGGTGCTCGACCCCCGCGAGCTCGACCTGCCCGACGTCGGCGACGTCGTCTTCGTCGACCCGGAGTCCGGCGCCCAGCGCGTCGTCGCCACCTCGGACCGGGCACTCCGCACCGCGTACGCCGCCGGAGCAGCCGCCCACCGCGCGGCCACCGCCACCGCCGTCCGCGCCGCCGGGGCCGACCACCTGGTCCTGCGCACTGACGATGACCTCGGCCGCGAACTCACCCGCTTCATCCACCGCCGGCACCGCACGCCCGCCCGATCGGCACGGAGGACCCGATGACCTTCCTCACACCCTGGTTCCTGCTCGCCCTGGTGCCGGTGGCGGCGCTCGCCGTGGCGTACCTGCTCGTCCAGCGCCGACGCCGTCGGTACGCCGTGCGCTTCGCGACCCTGCCGATGCTCGACAAGCTCGTCCCGAAGCAGCCCCGGTGGCGTCGGCACCTGCCCGCGGCGCTCGTCCTGGTCGGCCTGACCGCCCTCGGCTTCGCCGGTGCGCGCCCCGAGATCGACGTCCGGGTGCCGTACGAGCGTGCCACGGTCATCGTCGCGATCGACACGTCCGGCTCGATGCAGGCCGACGACGTCGACCCGAACCGGCTCGAGGCCGCCAAGTCCGCCGCCGAGTCCTTCGTCGCCGAGATGCCGGAGACGTTCAACGTCGGGGCGATCGCCTTCGCCGGCGGCGCGGACGTCCTGGCTCCGGCCACCCGCGACCACGAAGCGGTCCGGGAGGCCATCGCCGGCATGGACGACGGCGGCGGTGGGACGGCGATCGGCGAGGCCGTCTTCGAGGCGGTCGGCGAGGTCGACCGCCTCAGTGACGAGGGTGCCACCGGCTCGGCGTCGCCGTCCCCGACCCCCGGCGGGTCCGGGGAACCGGAGCGCATCCCGGCGCGACTCGTGCTGCTCTCCGACGGCGCGAACACCACCGGGCGCGAACCCGCCGCGGCCGCCGAAGCAGCTCGCGAAGCCGGCATGCCCGTCTCCACCATCGCCTACGGCACCGATTCCGGGGTCGCGAACCTCTGGGGGACGCAGCAGGCCGTCCCCGTCGACGAGACCTCGCTCCGCCAGCTCGCGGACGAGACCGACGGACGGTTCTACCGGGCGTCCAGCACCGGCGAACTCCGCGAGGTCTACCAGGACATCGGCTCGTCGATCGGTTGGCACGAGGAACCCGTCGAGATCACGCCGTGGCTCGCCCTGCTCGGCATGCTCCTCGCCCTCACCGCCGGCGCGCTCTCCCTCCGCTGGTTCGCCCGCATCGTCTGAACACGAGGACACGACCATGAGTGACACCCCGCCCGGCATCGGCCGGCCCGCAGGTCCACAGCACTGGTCCACCGGCGCACCGCCCGAGCGATCTGCGCGACCAGACGGCGGACGGGAGGCCCGGGACCAGCTCGCAACGGGCCTCCCGTCCGTCCCCACGCCCGTCCAGGGCCCCCCACCGGACCCGGCCACCCGCCGATCCGAGCTCGACGAGCCGGCACCGCGCCGCGAGCGGCGGGGCGGCGGCCGAACCGCGACCGTCCTCGTCGCCGCGCTCGTCCTCGGCGGCACCGCGGGGGTCACCGGCGCCCTGCTCGTCACCCCGGACTCCCCGGTCAGCGCCCCGGTGGCCGGTCGGCAGCAGTCCGGCACGTCCGGCTCGTCGGGGACGTCCGGCTCGTCCGGCGGTACTGCGACCGACGCCGAGGACGCCGCCCAGCGGATGCTGCAGAGCGTCGTGCAGGTCCGCACGACCGGCGGGAGCGGATCCGGCTTCGTCATCGACGACGCCGGACACGTCATGACGAACCACCACGTCGTCGACGGTTCGTCGGCCGTACGGCTCGTACTGCCCGACGGCACCAGCACCGACGGCCGGGTCGTCGGCAGCGACGAGGACAGCGACATCGCGGTCATCGAGGCGACCGGCCTGACCGTGCCCGCAGCCGACCTCGGACGCAGCGCCGACCTGCGGATCGGCGAGTCCGTCATCGCGGTCGGGTCCCCGCTCGGCCTGAACGGCACCGTCACCTCGGGCATCATCAGCGCCCTCGAACGGACTTCGCAGCGATCGGCGCAGCCGCTCGTGCAGACCGACGCGTCGATCAACCCCGGCAACTCCGGCGGGCCGCTGGTCGGGCTCGACGGCCGCGTCGTGGGGGTGAACACGTCGATCGCGACGCTCGGCTACTCCTCCGGCAACATCGGCATCGGCTTCGCGGTGCCCATCGATGACGCCGCACGCATCGCGGACGACATCATCCGGGGCTGACGCTCCGCGGGGCACCGCTCATCCGGGGCTGACCGCGCTGCGCGCGCGTTCCGCGATCTGCTCCGTCGCCGCCCAAGAAGCGAGCAGGCGGAGCGCGTCGGCGGTCGGGCTGCCCGGGGTCGCCGGGTAGATCGTCAGCGCGAGTCCGGGGTCCTCGGCGAGTTCGAGCGTCTGGAAGTGCAGCTCGAGCGGGCCGACGACGGCGTGGTGGAAGGACTTCACGCCGGCGTAGTGGCGCCGGACGTCGTGCGCGGCCCAGAGCGCGCGGAAGTCGTCGCTCCGCATCGAGAGTTCCCCGATGAGCGCCGCGAGGTTGCGGTCGTTCGGCGTGCGGCCGGCCTCGCGCCGCAGGATCGCGACGTTCGTGTGCGCCGCCCGCTGCCAGTCCTGGTAGAAGTTCCGCGCCTGGGGGTCGAGGAAGATGAAGCGCGAGAAGTTCATCGGTCGGGCCGGCGCCGACACCAGGTCCGAGTGCATGGCGTAGCCGAGGGCGTTGGCGGCGACGATGTCCTGGCGGTTGTTGATGATCATCGCCGGAGCGTCGGTGATGACGTCGAGCAGGTACTGCAGCTCCGGGCGGACCGCGGCGACCGGCACGACCGTGCCCGCCCGCCGCGGGGTCGCGTTCTGGTGCCGGGACAGGTCTCGGAGGTGTTCGAGCTCGGCCGCGTCGAGCTGCAGTGCGCCGGCGATGGCCTCGAGCACGCTGTCGGAGACGCCCTGCAGGTTCCCCCGCTCCAGTCGCGTGTAGTAGTCGATGCTGACGCCTGCCAGCCGGGCGACCTCTTCGCGCCGGAGCCCGGTGACCCTGCGGCGGGTGCCGAACGTCTCGACCCCGGCCTGCTCGGGGGTGATGCGGGCGCGACGGCTGGACAGGAAGTCGCGGGCTTCGTCGCGGTGGTTCATGTCGTCACGGTAACGGGCCGGGGAGCATGCGAGCGAGGGGCTGCCGGAACCCCCGTGGCAGCGCTCCGTCGGCTCACCCCGCGGCGCGGGTCAGCGGCACGGACACGATGCGGTCGTCGCCCTGCACAGGGTCACCGCGGCCGTCGGTGTTGTTCGTGACGAACCACAGCGTGTCCGACGGCCCCTCGAGCACGGTCCGGATCCGGCCGAAGTCGCCCTGGAAGTACTCGGTCGACGAACCCGGGTCGTCCGCAGGGATCGCCCGGAGCACCTCGCCGCGCAGGTTGGCCACGAACACGGTGTCGTTGACGACCGTCAGGCCACTCGGGGAGGCCTCGTCCGTCGACCACTGCTGCACCGGATCGACGAAGCCCTGGTCCTCGCCGCCCTCCCCTTCGACCTCTGGCCAGCCGTAGTTCTCCCCCGCCTCGATGACGTTCAACTCGTCGAGGGTGTTCTCGCCGAACTCCGACGCGAACATCGTGCCGTCCGACGACCAGCCCATGCCCTGCACGTTGCGGTGGCCGAGGCTCCACACCGGGGACCCGTCGACGGGGTTGTCGTCCGGCACGTCGCCGTCCGGGGTGAGCCGCAGGATCTTGCCCGCGAGTGAGTCCTCGTCCTGCGCGTCGCTGCTCGCGCCGGCATCCCCGACGCTGGCGTAGAGCATGTCGTCGGGGCCGAACGCGATCCGGCCGCCGTCGTGGAACGTGTTCGACGGCAGTCCGTCGATGATCGTCGTGGCGTCGCCGAGCGCCCACGAGCCCGTGGTGCCGGTCAGGTCGTACCGCTGGATCCGGTTGCCGTCGTCGGCCGTCGAGTACACGAACAGGTCGTCGTCGTGCAGGGCCAGGCCGAGCAGTCCGCCCTCGCCGCCGTGGCTGACGCCGTCGACCGTGCCGACCTCGCGCGTCGTGCCGTCGTCCTGCAGCTCGAGGATCCGGGCGGAGTCGCGCTCGCTGACCAGGGCGTCGCCGTCATCGCCGGTGCGGACGACGGACCACGGTGCCTCGAGCCCCGTGATCACGTCGGTGGTGTCGCCGTCGGGCGCGGTCTGTCCGGTCGGCAGGTCGGCCGGGGCGGTGGCCCGGGCGCTCGCCGACGAGCCGCGGTCGTCGTCCGGTGCGGCGTCGGCGCAGCCGCCGAGGGCGAGCGCGGCCACCGCGGCGATGCCCGCGGCGGACCAGGCGCGTCGGGCGCGGGTGGGGGTCGGGTGCTGGTGCGGGTGTTCGCTGCTGTCCACGGTGGTCCTCCCGGATCGTGCGTCGATCACACACGTGGTGTTCGGGAAACGGCTGAGGGGTACGGTCGGCACCTCCCTCCGGTGCGCACATCGGCCTACCGTCGGGGTTATGGAGATCCAACCGAAGCAGCCGACCGTCAAGAACCCGGCCGAGCAGTTCACCGGAGACGTCTACCTCGACGCCATCGCCTCGCCGAAGGAGGACGGCCAGTCGATGACCGTCGCCAAGGTCCGGTTCCTGCCCGGCGCGCGGACCGCGTGGCACTCGCACGCCAAGGGGCAGACCCTGCACGTCACCGAGGGCGTCGCCCGGATGGGGACCCGTGGCGGCGGCGTCGTCGAGGTCCAGGCCGGGCAGACCGTCTACACGCCGGCCGGTGAGGAGCACTGGCACGGTGCGACCCCGACGGACTACATGGAGCACCTCGCGATGCTCGACCTCGCCGACGACCCGGCGACCACCACCACCTGGCTCGAACACGTCACCGACGAGGAGTACTCCGCATGACCACCATCGCCATCATCGGGGCCGGCAAAGGCCTCGGACTCGCCGTCGCCGAGCGCTTCGGCCGTGAGGGCTTCTCGATCGCCTTGATCTCCCGCAACCAGGACCGGCTGGACGGCCTCGCCGCATCGCTGCGCGAGCAGGGCATCACCGCCGCCGGGTTCGCCGCGAACGTCCGTGACGGCGACTCGCTCCGCACCGCCCTCGAGCGCGCGAGCGAGCAGCTCGGCCCGATCGAGGTGCTGCAGTACAGCCCGCTCCCCGCCAAGGAGTACATGCGCCCCGTTCTCGAGACCACCGCCGACGACCTGGTCGGCCCGATCGAGTTCTCGGTCTACGGCTCGGTCAACGCGGTCCGTCAGGTGCTGCCCGGCATGCGGGCGATCGGCCACGGCACGATCCTGTTCGTGAACGGCGGCAGTGCGGTCCGGCCCGGCGCCCGGGTCACCGGCACCTCGGTCGCCTTCGCGGCGGAGAGCGCCTACGCCCAGCTCCTGCACGACGCCGTGCGCGACGAGCAGGTCCACGTCGGCCAGCTCATCATCCCGTTCGGCATCGACGACGGGCAGCCGGAGCACTCGGGCGAGTCCATCGCGGACCGGCTGTGGGCGATCCACGCCGAGCGCGGCGAGTTCCGCACCTACGCGGAGGCGCTGCCCGACCTCGCCTGAGCACGGCTCACGCCGCGACGGACGGGAGGCCCGGTGCCAGCTGGCACCGGGCCTCCTGTCCGCCCTCGGGTCACGTCGAGAGCACCGCGACGGCACGCGCGGCGCGTGCGGCGACCTCGGTGGCCGTCGGCTCCGGAGCCAGGCCGAGCAGGCGCTCGCGGTGGAGCTCCCCGAGCAGCAGCGTGAAGAGTTCGGCGGCGGTCTCCGGAGTCGCTCCGGCACGGACCAGGGCCTGTTGGGCGGCGAGCGGGCCGGCCTCGTGGAACTCGCGGGCGAGCTCGGGCGACCGGCTCGACTCCGCGATGACGAGCCGGTGCAGGGCGACGGCGCGGTCCGAGAGCAACGCGCCGCCGATCGACGCCGCGGTGGACTCGAGGTCGCGGGTGGGCCCGTCCGCGTACGTGTGCTGTCGTCGGACGACCGCGCGGAGCAGTGCGGGCTTGTCGCCGATCGCCGTGTAGAGCGTGCGCTTCGTGACCCCGGCCTCGGCGGCGATGCGATCCAGCGCGACTCCTGCGAAGCCGTGCTCGAGGAACAGGTCGGTCGCGACGTCGAGGATCCGCTCGTCGCGGGCGACCCGCTCGTCGGCGGTCGGACGTCCTCGCTTGTTCACGAGACCAGCCTACCCGTAATGATACGCTCCCGTTTCATTGACGAGGAGGGTCCATGACCGATGTGGTCTGTCACGTGGCGATCGCCGACGACTGGGAGATGAGCCGCGGGTTCGGCGAGTACGAGGTCGCGACCCGCGGGGTGCCGCTCGAACCCGACGGGTACGTCCGCGCGACGACGCCGGACCGGGTGTCCGAGGTCGTCGCCGAGCGGTACGGCGACCTCGCGCTGCCCCTGCTCCGGATCGACGTGAGCGTCGCAGGGCTCGCGGCTGCGGGGGTGACGGTCGAGTGGGTCGACGGGCTCCCGCGGATCCGGGGGCCGATCCCGATGGACGACGAGGTCGTGTTGGCCGAGGTGCCGATCGCGATGGGTCCTCGGACGTAGTCGCGCGCCCGGAGCCCGGCGACGGCACGGGGTGCTCGTAGCGTCGCAGGCGTGGAACCGAAAGCGTTCGACGGCGTGGCGGGCGTCGCGCTGCTGCTGCTCATGCCGACGTCGGTGGTGTTCGTCGCCGCCGCGCTCCGACGACTCGCGGTGCCGCGGTGGTCCTGGGCGCTGTACCTGCTCGGGGTGGGCGGCGTCCTCGTCCTGCTCCACTTCGCTGGGCACACCCGGTACGAGGTGGAGGACGACACGCAGATCTGGTGGGACTTCGGCCAGTTCGTGGGGCTCGGTCTCGGACGCATCGGGGTCGGCGTCAACGCGGTCGTGGCGACGGCGTGGATACTGTCCCGCCCACGCGGCGCCGACGAGGTCCTGCCGCGACGCGAGACCCGGTTGGTCGCCGCGTCGTACCTGACCACCGCGATCGCAACCGCACTGCCGGCGACGTGGTGGGCTGCCGGGCTCGGGATCGTGCCGCTCCCCATCGAGCTGGCGGTCGTGGCGGTCGGGGTGGGGTTCTTGACCGTCGCGTTGTGGCTGCGCCGGACACGGGCCACGAGGGCTGACGAGGCCGTCCAGGTGCCCGAGTTCCTGTGGCCGCTGGACGCGGGCATCGCGATCGCGGTGGTCGGGTTGCTCGCCGTCGGTCCGCTGCTCACGGGGAGCGGGCTGCCGGACGGGTCCCTCCGCCGTGCTCCGGAGGCCGCGACGACGACCGAGCCGTCGGTGACGCCGGACCCCGAATGGCCGGGTCCGGTGCCGACCACGACGACGACGCTCGACGCCGACGCGATCGAGGCGGACACCCGCGCGTTGCTCGAGGACACGATCCGCTGGGCCGGCCCCCTCGACGACCTGTCCTCACCGACGCCCGCCGCTGCCCGGCCGCCGCAGGTCGAACTCGTCGCGGAGCGGTGCGACGACGGTGGACGGCGGTGGACCGGGTCGCTCGTGCTGCCCACCGTCCGGCCGCAGGACCTGGCACCGCGCGTGCAGGCGGGGTGGGATGCAGCGGGCTACGCGGCGGTCGACCGGGCGATGGGCACCGACCTCGTCATGCCGCTCCGCGGGGACGCCGCGGTGGAACGGATGCGGCTCGGCGGTGGACCCGACGGGGTGCACGTCGACGTCGAGTCCTTCTGCACCGGCACGTGAGCACGACACCCGCGCCCTAGGCTGGAAGGGATGTCCAGCGTCCTCCTCACCGTGCACGTCGTGGCGGCGCTGCTCACCCTCGGGCCCGTCGCGGTCGCCGGGAGCACGTTCCCGAAGCCCGCACGCGCGCTCGTCGCCGATCCGGACGACCAGGCCGCTCGAGCCGTCGCGACGGTCCTGCACCGGATCTGCCACGTGTACTCGATCATCTCGCTCGCCGTCCCGACGTTCGGCACGGCGCTGGCGTTCGAGGTCGGGGCGCTCGACGAGGCCTGGCTGCTCGTGTCGATCGGTCTGACCGCCGTGGCTGCGGCGATCCTCGCGCTCGGGGTCCTGCCGGAGCAGCGCCAGGTCCTCCGCGGCAACGGGACGGAGCGCTCGCCGCGGAAGCTCGCGGCGCTGGTCGGTTCGTTCAACCTGGTGTGGGTCGTCGTCGCCGTGCTCATGGTGGTGCAGCCCGGCGCCTGACCGGGCCGCACCACGGCAGCAGCACGCACGGTGCCGCCCCGCCTCAGTGCGCCCGCCGCACCGCCACCCGGCGTCGGCCGTGCGCGGTGAGCCACGCCCCCGCGGTCACGACCAGCGGCAGCCCGATCGCCAGCAGGGCCAGCATCGACCAGTCCGGAACGAACGGCATGTGGTTCGTCCCGACCACGGGCTCCGTGAACCGCAGGGTGAGCGCCCGCATCGGCAGCAGCCCCAGCAGGGTGCCGATCACCGCGCCCACCGAGGCCAGGATCGCCGCCTGCCAGGTCGACACCCGCCGCCGGAGTCGTGGTGCAGCACCGATCGCGTCGAGCACCTCGTCGTCTCGGCGCCCGTCGGACCGTGCGAGCCCGATGGCCACCGCAGTCGCACCGATCGTCACGGCTGCGGCCAGCGCGAGCACGATCGCGCGGATGAGCGCGCCGTTGTCGACCGGACCGGCCTCGTAGGCGAACTGCGGGCCGTCCCACCGGGCTCGGTCCGCACCGCCGAAGCTCTGCCAGGCGGAACTCAGCTCGTCCCACTGTTCGGGGGCGATGTCCCCGGGCAGCGTCGTGACGAGCATGCCGTCGACGGCCGGGACCCCGTACTGCGCAGCGGTCGCCTTCGTCATGAAGACGCCGACTTGGATCCGCGGCGACTGCACGTCGAGCACCGCAGGGATGGACACGCTGGCGTCCGGCTTCGTCCTCGTCGTGATCGTCGGGCTCTCCCACGTGCGGTCGTGGAACGTGTCGATGCGGACCGCGCCGTCGTGGGCGTACTCCGGCCACAGGGACACCGCCTTGCCGCCCTCGAGCGCATCCCGCACGGCAGCCGACGGGCGGTGGCCGGTGAGCACGGCGTAGTCGTCGACGGTGCCCGTCCAGATGTGCGGCGTACTCGCGTCAGCGGTGTCGAGGTAGTACGCGCAGCCGGTGGTGTCGTTCGCGGGGCAGTCGAAGTCCGTCCACCGGTGCGGCAGCGTCACGGACGACGGGGTGTCGCCCGCCCAGCCCTCGGCCACGCCGAGCACCCGGATCCGGTCGTGGTCGAACACCCGGGCCACGACCTTCGCCGCGTGTGCCGTCAACGCCGCGTCGTGACCGCTGGAGGCACCGTCCTCGCTGGACAGCTGCACCTCGGTCGTCGCCACTCCGACGGCCGTGCGGTACTCGTACCCACGGACGTACTGGGCGTGGCTCGACGCACTCCACGTGATCACCACCGACGCGACGAACACGACGCTCATCACGCTCGCGAGCACCGGCACCGTCCGGACCGGGTTGCGCCGTGCATCGCGTGCGGCGAGACGCGCCGACAACCCGAGGCGCGACGACAGCCGCGTGACGAGGGCGAGGAGCCACGGCGAGCAGATCGCGATGCCGAGCTGCATCAGGCACGGTCCGAGCGCGACTCCGGCCCCGGCCACCCAGGCCCAGTGGTCGTCCTGCACCGGGCGGTCGTTGAGCATGAGCACCCCGACGCCGCAGGCCAGCGTCATCACGGCGCCGGCGACGACGAGCGCCGGCCCCCAGACGCGGCGCCGACGGCGGGCCGGACGGTCGACGGGCGCGGGACGGAGCGAACCCCGCAGCGCTGCGAGCACGTTGATGCGCGTGGCGGCCCGAGCGGCGACGAGGGCGGAGACCAGCCCGGCCAGGATGCCGGCGGCCGCGACCACGAGCAGCAGGAGCGGGGGCACGTGCAGGCCCGGGAACGACACGACGTCGCCGTTGTCGATCAGGCGGAACACCACGACGCCGAGCCCGGTGCCCGCCGCGACGCCGAGGACCGCGCCGATCGACCCGAGCACGAGGCCGGAGCCGGCGACGATCGTCCGGACGAACCGCTTGTCCCCGCCGACGCTCGTCACGATCGCGTACGAACGGGTGTCCGCCCGCGTCCCGACCAGGAACGCGGCCCCGGCGAGCAGTGCGACCTCGAACATCGCGAAGACACCGAGCAGCGCCATCGCACCGAGGTACCACAGCAGCGAGGAGCTCATCTGGCCGCCGGGCAGGCGGGCGTCCGGCGGGTCGAGGACCACGGGGCGTGACTGCACGACGATGCCGTGCGCGTTGAGCTGCCGGATCTCCGACCAGGTCGGGGCGTCCGACGGCAGGTAGACGGTGACGTCGGTCAGGCCGACGTCGTCGGTGGTGTCGGTCGTCGACAGCGTCGTCCCCCAGGGCAGGAACACCCCCTGCTCGCTCGGTGCCGAGCCGAGGTCGCGCATCGTCCCGGTGATCGTGAACCGCTTCGTGACGGGGTCGGTGAGGTCGACGGTGTCACCGATGTGCGCACCGAGCCGGTCGAGGGTCGCGGGCGTGACCATGAGCTGGTTGCGTGCGGTCGGTGCCGAGCCGTCGAGGACGCGCCAGTGCCCCTCGAGGGACGGGTCCCAGACGCTGCCCTCCACCGCGGCCAGACCCACCGGGCCCTGCGGACCCTGCACCACGACGGGGGTACTGCCGACCGGGATCGACAGGGCACCGTCCGGCACGTGGGCGAGGACGTTCGCGAACGGGGCGTCCTCGTCGGCCTTCGTGACCGGGCTGTTCCGCTTCGAGTCGGTGAACTGCCACTGCACCGGGTCCTGCCGCATGCCGGGCAGGTCCGGTCCGGACACCCGCATCTGCGCCGCCGCGTTGCCGAGGTCGTAGTCCAGTGACTCCTCGACCGTGGGCTGTGTCGACTGCACGACGACCGCCACTGCGGCGAACCCGGCGGTCGGGATGCCGATGAGCGCGATGATCAGTGCCGCACGACCGGCCTTCGCGAAGGCCAGTCGACGCCCCAGACGGAGCGCCGGTCGGAGGGCGAACGGCGTCCGGCCGGTACCGGGACGCCGACGCCGGCTCACGACGCGGTCCGGTCCGACAGGGCGAGCTCGACGCCCGAGTACACGGTCTCGTCGACCACGCGACCGTCGCGCAGGAAGACGATCCGGTCCGCCCAGGCCGCGTGCCGGGCGTCGTGGGTGACGAGCAGCGCGCCGGCTCCGGCGTCCACGTGTCGACGGAGCATGCGGAGCACGACCTCGCCGGTCTGCGAGTCGAGTGCGCCGGTCGGCTCGTCGGCCAGCACGAGCCGACGTTCGCCGACCACGCCCCGGGCGATCGCGACGCGCTGCTGCTGCCCGCCGGACAGGTCGTCCGGGTAGGCGTCGGCGCGGTGTGCGAGTTCGACGTTGTCGAGCGCCAGTTCCGCGGCGCGCCGGGCCTGCGAGGCCTTCCAGCCGTCGAGTTCGAGCGGCAGCGCCACGTTCTCGACGGCGGTGAGCGAGGGGATCAGGTTGAAGTCCTGGAACACGAACCCGATGAGGCGACGGCGCAGGGCCGCGAGTTCCTTGGCGGGCCGATCGGACACGAACGCGCCGTCGATCAGGACCTCGCCGCTCGTGGGCGGCAGCAGGGTGCCGGCGCAGGCGAGCAGCGTCGACTTGCCGGAGCCCGAGGTCCCCATCACGGCGACCATCTCGCCGCGCTGGACGGCCAGGTCGATGCCGGCCAGGGCCGTGACGGCCTTCGCGCCGGAGCCGTAGTGCACACTGACGGCGTCGAGCTGCAGGAGCGGTGCGGCGCTCACCGTGCGCTCCGCGCGACGTCGGCAGCGGTCGGGGACGAGGAGCTGGCGTCAGCCGCCGGGTGCTCGTCCGGCCGGTACCGAGCCACGGTCGATTCCACGTGGTCGAGCCAGCGCACCTCGGCCTCGGCCTGGAACACCATCGACTCGAGCACGAGCGACCACGCCAGGTCCGTCGCGGGATCGGTCGTGCGCTTGAGCCGGGTCAGGTCCTGCAGGTTCCGGATCGCTGCGGCCCGCTGCACCTGCACCAGGCGGGTGACGTCGACACCCGGCACGGTGACGGCGAGGGCCAGCTTGATCGCCAGTTCGTCGCGACCGCGCTTGGCGGGCACCGGCTCACTGAACCAGCGCGCCACTTCCCCGCGACCCGCGTCGGTCACCGTGTAGACGACGTGGCCGTCGTCGTCGGTGTCGCCGCGGGCCACGAGGCCGTCGCGTTCCAGGCGGTCGAGGGTCGTGTAGACCTGGCCGATGTTCAGCGGCCAGCTCCCGCCGGTGCGGTGCTCGAACTCCCCCCTGAGCTGGTACCCGTACCCGGGTCCCCCCACCAGCAGCGCGAGTACGCCCATCCGTACGCTCATGACACTTCCCCGTCTCTCGTCCACCATGGACATACGGAGTATGCCCATACTGCGTATGCATCCGCAACCAGGAAACGGACTGGAGGCCCGTGGCGGTGTCGCCACGGGCCTCCAGTCCGCCGTTCGGTCGCGTCCGCGACCCCGGGTCAGGAACCCAGCTTCGACAGCTCCTCGAACTCCTCGTCGGTGAGCTCGATGGTCGCGCCCTGCAGGTTGTCCTCCAGGTGCGAGACGCTCGACGTGCCGGGGATCGGCAGGACGACCGGCGAGCGCTTGAGCAGCCAGGCGAGTGCGAGCTGCGCCGGCGACGCACCCTTCCGCTCGGCGATCTCGGTGAGCGGCGAGTCCTCGCCGGTCAGGCCGCCCGTCGCGAGCGGGAACCACGGGATGAACGCGATGCCCTGCTCGGTCGACCAGTCGAGGAGTTCCTCGGCGTCGCGCTTCTGCAGGTTGTACAGGTTCTGGACGGAGACGATCGTGGCGATCTCCTGCGCGGCCTTGACGTCGTCGACCGACACCTCGGACAGGCCGATGTGCCGGATCTTGCCCTCGTCCTGCAGCTTCTTCAGCTCACCGACCTGGTCCTCGAGCGGGACCTTCGGGTCGATGCGGTGCAGCTGGAACAGGTCGATGCGCTCGAGGCCCAGACGGCGGAGGCTCATCTCCGCCTCCTGCCGCAGGTACTCCGGACGGCCGACCGGCGGCCACTCGTTCGGGCCGGTCCGGGTGAGTCCGGCCTTCGTCGCGATCACGACGTCGTCGCCGTAGGGGTGGAGCGCTTCGTGCAGGAGCTCCTCGGCGACGTAGGGGCCGTAGGAGTCGGCGGTGTCGAAGAAGTCCACGCCGAGCTCGACGGCGCGCTTGAGCACGCGGACGGCCTCGTCGTGGTCCTTCGGGGGTCCCCAGACGCCGGGGCCGGTGAGCTGCATGGTGCCGTAGCCGAGGCGGTGCACCTCGAGGTCGCCCCCGATGCGGAAGGTGCCGGAGGCGGCGGCCGGACGGTTGGTGGTGTCGGTGCCAGTGGTCATGTCCCCGGTCTACGCCTGCTCCGTCGAACCGTCCTGGACGGATGTCCCCCGGGTGCTACGGCCGGTCCGGGCGGGGGTACGGCGTCTCGCCGCGCTCGAGCCCCTCGACGAGCTTGGTCAGCCGATTGGTCCGGGCCGTGGCGCTCGGCGCCGTCGTGATCCGGTGGAGCACGGCGTACCGGTTCGTCGCGTCGAGCTCGGCGAACAGGGTGGCTGCCGCGGGCGAGGCGTCGAGCGCCGCCTGCAGGTCCTCCGGGACGGTGGCGCTCGCGGCTCCGGCGTAGGCGCGGTCCCACCGGCCGTCGCCCTTGGCACGGTCGATCTCGGCCTGCCCTCGTTCGCGCATCCGGCCGTCGGCGGTGAGCGTCGCGACGAGCCCGATGTTCCGCTGCGACCAGAGCGAGGCCTTCCGCCGCGGGGTGAAGCGCTGCCGGAACGTCGCCTCGTCGCGGCCGCGCTTCTGCCCGTCGATCCACCCGGAGCAGAGCGCTTCGTCGAGGGCTTGGTCGTACGTCAGGCTCGTCGGCTCCGAGGTGCCCTTCTTCGCGAGCACGAGCCACACCCCGTCGGTGTCGCCCTCGTGCTCGTCCAGCCAGGTGCGCCAGGCCGCGGCGTCCGGCAGCACCAGGTCGACGAGGTCCATGCGGTCATCGTAGGACGGCCCGGCCCGCGTGCGTCACGCCGAGACTCGTGCGTGCGTCAGACCCAGTTCGGCTGGTCCAGCACGCCCGTCGGGTCCGCCTGTTCCGCGATGCGGTGCAGGCGCGAGGTGTTGTCCCCGAAGTAGGCCGACGGGTCCGTGATGGCCGCGTCGCAGTAGTTCGCGTACGCCGCGTCGCCCCACGCTGGACGCATGGCCCGGCGGAACCCCCGCACGTACGCGTCGAACGGTGCGGGGTCGGCGCCGTCCGCGAAGACCGCCGTGTACTGCACGGTCATGAGCGCGGACCGCCACGGGAACGCCGAGTCGGTGCGGCCGACGTCCGCCACGACGCCGCCGAGGGCGTCGAGCGCGACCCCGCCCTCCAGGTTGCCGTCGACGTCGCCCGCCGCTGCCGCCTGCGCGACGAGCACGTCGATCTGTGCGTCGGTGAGCTTCGTCGATCCGATCGACGAGGTCGCCGCCTCGGACACCCGTTGGGGCTTCCCCGCCAACGCGGACATGGCGGCGCCGTAGGTCAGTTCCTGTCCGGTGTGGGCGAGCGGCTTCGCACCCGTGGCGGCGATGAAACCGTCGACGGAGGTGTCGGCGCCGGTCTTCGAACCGGTCCACACGCCGGTCACGGTGACCGTCGGCGCGGTGTGCCGACTGCCGTTCAGCAGCTTGAGCGTCGACCACAGCTCGGGGTCGGCGGTGGGCGCCCAGTCCTGCCAGGCGCGCACCACGGCAGCGGCGGCCGACCACGCGAACGTGATGGTGAAGAGCAGGACGGGAGGCGCGGCCCGCGTCCGGTACGTCAGTGCGGTCACGACGCCGACGGTTCCACCGCCTCCACCGCGGCAGGCCCAGAACAGGTCGGGTTCGCGGGACGTCGAGACCTCGTGCACGGAGCCGTCCGGGGTGACGAGCGTCACGCCGGTGAGCTGGTCGCAGGTCAGCCCGAACGAGCGGACGAGCACGCCGACGCCACCGCCGAGGGTGAGCCCGCCGATGCCGACGGTCGGACAGGACCCGGCGCCGATGGCCCGACCGGCCTTCGCGAGCGCGGCGTAGACGTCCCCGAGCTGCGCGCCCGGGCCGATCGTGACGGTGTCGTCGTCGTGCAGTTCGACGTCGTCGAGGTCCTGCGTGCTGATCACGAGCGACCGCGGGACGTCGGTGCCCGGGGCGCCACCGGCCGACCACCCCGTGTACGAGTGCCCGCCCGCTCGCAGTGCGACGGGCGTGTGGGTCGTGCGCGCGAACGCGAGGCCGGCCTGCACGTCGGCGACCCCCGCGACCCGGAGGATCCCCTGCGGGTCGGCGTCGTCGTAGCGCGGGTTCTCGAGCACGCGTGCGCCGTCCCACCCGTTCGACCCGGACCGGAGCAGCGTGCCGGAGACCGCGGCGGCGAGGGCGTCCCACGAGTCCGGGCCGCCGGACGTCGGTGCGCTCGTCGGCTCGGCGGAGCCGCTGGCAGTCGGTCGCGGCGAGCCCGAGGGAGTGGGACCCGGCCGGGTGCATGCTGCCAGGACCCCGGCGAGCCCGAGTCCGACGCCCCCGGCGAGCAGGGCGCGCCGGGTCGAGGTGCGGCTCACGAGCCGGCGAGTCCCCCGCCGGCACCGGTGATGCCGGGGTGTGCGGACTTCGCGAGGCCCTCGGTCATCGAGTGCGCTGCCTCGGCGTCGGCGAGGGAGCGGGCGCCGAGGGTCGGGTCGACGGGTTCGAGGTGGGCGAGGCGCTTCGCACGACGGCGGTTCTGCACCTCGAGCACGGTGAGCAGCGCGGCGATGGCCACGACCACTCCGACGACGATCCACATGACGACCATGACGTTCCCCTTCCGTCCCCGGGGCGTCCACCCCGTGCTCGCAGCGTAGCGCCGGCGGTGCGACGCCATCCACCGGAGCCGGGATCTGTCGCCGTTCCGTGACCGTCAGGCGGTGCTGCTGATCCGGACGGCGCCCGCCCACCCGTGCACCCACTCGGGCAGGTCGCGGTCAGCTGGTGCTCCGCCCACGGCGTCGAGCAGGTCCGTCATCGGGACGGTCCCGCCGGAGCGTCGCAGGAACCGCGCCTGCACGACGGCACGGGCGACGACGGCTCCGCGACGGACGAACGTCTGCTCCAGGTACACGGCCCGGTCGTCGACGCCGAGCACCCGGGTCACGAGCTCGAACCGTTGCCCGAGCGTCAGGGACCGCTTGTACGTGATGGTCTGCGCCGAGACGACCGGGTACCAGCCGCGCTCCGCGATCGCGCCCCAGAACCCCGACCGCAGCATCAGGTCGAGCCGCCCGAGGTCGAGCATCGACAGGTACTTCCC
Organism: Curtobacterium pomorum; assembly: GCF_044497295.1. NCBI lineage: Bacteria > Bacillati > Actinomycetota > Actinomycetes > Micrococcales > Microbacteriaceae > Curtobacterium > Curtobacterium pomorum. Next base: position 3,824,355 of record NZ_CP172409.1, on the reverse strand, counting down.
GTTGTTGACGTGCCGCAGCGGGTCGAGGTCGGTCAGGGTCACGCGGAACGGGGTGTGTGCCGCGTCCCAGAGCGACGGCCGCCGTCCATCCGTCGTCGGGCGGAGCCGGACACGCAGGCGCAACAGGAACAGCCGGAAGTACAGGTTCACGCGCCGATCACACCAGAAGGCCGCGCTGCCCCGCGTGGACCTTGGAGGATCCACACGAACGGTGCCCGTGTCTGACCGGCACCGGCAGTGCCTTCCTCCGAGCGGCGCACCCGGAGTAGACCTGCAGCATGCAGACACGCAAGCTCGCAGACCTCGAGGTCGGACCCGTCGGCCTCGGCACCATGGGCATGAGCGCCTTCTACACGGGCGCCGGCACCGACGACGCGGAGTCGATCCGCACCATCCACCGCGCGATCGACCTGGGCGTCACCCTGTTCGACACGGCCGAGGCGTACGGCCCCTACACGAACGAGGACCTGCTCCGCCGAGCCCTCGCCGACCGCCGCGACGACGTCGTGATCGCGACGAAGTTCGGCCTGATCACCCACACCGCCGGCGAGGAGACGCCCGCCCGGGGCCGCGGCATCAGCTCCGCACCGGAGTCCGTGCGCGAGGCGCTCGAGGGCTCCCTCCGCCGCCTCGGTACCGACCACATCGACCTGTACTACCAGCACCGCGTCGACCCGGCCGTCCCGATCGAGGACGTCGTCGGCCAGCTCGCCGGCTTCGTGCAGGAGGGCAAGATCCGGCACATCGGGCTGTCCGAGGCCGGAGCCGAGACCATCCGCAAGGCCCACGCCGTCCACCCGATCACCGCCCTGCAGAGCGAGTACTCGCTGTGGACGCGCGACCCCGAGGGCGACGTGCTCGACACCCTGCGTGAGCTCGGGATCGGCCTCGTGCCGTACTCGCCGCTGGGCCGCGGCTTCCTGACCGGTGCGATCACGAAGCCGTCCGACCTGGACTCCGACGACTTCCGCCTGGCGAACCCGCGTTTCCAGGAAGAGGCGTTCGCGCTGAACATGCGGATCGTCGACGCGGTCAAGGAGATCGCGACCGAGGCCGACGCGACCCCGGCGCAGGTGTCGCTCGCCTGGCTGCTCGCCCAGGGCGACGACGTCGTGCCGATCCCCGGTACGAAGCGCGTGTCGCGCCTCGAGGAGAACGTCGGCGCCGCCGACCTGACCCTCACCGCGGACCAGCTGTCGCGCCTGTCGGCGCTGCCGGTCCCGACCGGTGACCGCTACCCCGACATGTCGACCATCGGTCGGTAGACGCGACATCGTTCGAAACGGGAGGCCAGTGGCGCATCCGCCACGGGCCTCCCGTCCGTCTCGGCGTGCGTTTCGGGCCGGAGCCCGGTGACCGACGCGACCCACGTCCGTCATCCCGGGGAAACACGGGCTGCATAGCGTCCGGAGCACAGGGAAACCACCGCTCGAAGGGGACGCCATGACGACCGAGAAGACACCGCGCACGACCCGGAGTGACGGCGGAGTGGACTCCGTCCCACCACTTGCGAGACTCCTGCCGCTCGGCCTGCAGCACGTGCTCGCGATGTACGCGGGCGCGATCGCCGTCCCGCTCATCGTCGGCGGTGCGCTCGGGTTCGACCGTGCCGACCTGGCGTTCCTCATCAGCGCGGACCTGTTCGTCGCGGGCCTCGCGACGATCGTGCAGTCCGTGGGCTTCTGGCGGTTCGGGGTCCGGCTGCCGCTCGTGCAGGGCGTCACCTTCGCCGCGGTCGGACCGATGATCGCGATCGGCACCGAGCACGGCATCACCGCCGTCTACGGGGCGACGATCGCGTGCGGGGTGTTCATGGTGGTCGTCGCGCCGTGGTTCGCGCAGCTCGTCCGGCTGTTCCCGCCGATCGTCACCGGCACGGTCATCCTCATCATCGGCCTGTCGCTCATGAGCGTCGCGGCCGGTTGGGTGACCGACGGCGGGAAGGACGGTGCTGCGGACCCGCTCGACGTCGCGTTCGCCGCCGGGGTCCTGCTCGCGATCGTCCTGGTCGAACGCTTCGCTCCGCGCGGTCTCGCGCGGGTGTCGGTGCTGTTCGGGCTGCTGCTCGGCACCGTCGTGGCCCTGTTCGTCCCCGGCATGGTCGACGGGGCGGGCATCGGTGACGCGGGCTGGTTCGCCGTCGTCACGCCGTTCCACTTCGGGCTGCCGACGTTCGACCTCGCCTCGATCGTGTCGATGCTCGTCGTCGGGCTCGTGATCATGACCGAGACCACCGGCGACATGATCGCGGTCGGCGAGGTCACCGGGCGTCCCGTGTCGAAGCGCACGCTCGCCGACGGCCTGCGGGCGGACGGGCTCGGCACGGTCGTCGGCGGGGTGTTCAACTCGTTCCCGTACACGGCGTTCGCGCAGAACGTCGGGCTCGTCGCACTGACCGGCGTGCGCTCCCGGTACGTGGCGACGGCGGCCGGCGGCATCCTCGTCGTGCTCGGCCTGGTGCCGAAGGTCGCCGCGGTGGTCGAGGCGATCCCGCACGCGGTACTCGGTGGTGCCGGCGTCGCCCTGTTCGGCATGGTCGCGGCTTCGGGCATCAGGACGCTGTCGAAGGTGCGGTTCGACAACCGGAACGTCCTCGTGGTGGCGCTGCCGCTCGGCATCGCACTGCTGCCGACCGTCGCCCCGGAGATCTACGGGCAGTTCCCGACCTGGTTCACGCTGGTGTTCGACTCGGGGATCTCGGCCGGTGCCGTCGCCGCGATCCTGCTCAACCTGCTGCTCGGGTCGCGCTCCGTGGCCGAGCGGTACGGCGAGGACCCGGCGGTCGGTTCCTACGACGGGGTGCGGTCGACGGCGCCGATCGCGCTGCCCGACCCGCGCGGACCGCGCGAGTCGAGCAGCGAGCCCTCGGCCTAGACGACGGCGGTCAACTCCCGCGGTAGGTGCTGTAGGCGAAGGGGCTCAGCAGCAGCGGCACGTGCAGGTGCTCGGTGCCCGTGACGCGGAAGGCCACCGTCACGAACGGGTGGAAGGTCGGGGTCCCGGCGGTGGCGAAGTAGGCGCCGGTGTCGAACCGCAGGACGTGGTCGGTGCGCGCGAGCACGTCGGGGCCGAGCGCGGCGCGGCCGTCGGCGTCCGTCGTGCCGGTCGCGACGACCGCACCGTCGACGGTGCTGAGGGTCAGGTCGACACCGACCGCCGGGGTGCCGGTGGTGGCGTCGAGCACGTGGGTGGTCAGGTGCGGGACGGCGAAGGTCGCACGGATGCGGTGCAGGGCGATGTCGGCGAGGGCAGCCGCGGCCTCCTGCGTCTCGACCGCCGGGTCGCCCGCGAGGCGCCGGTCGAGCTCGGCCAACAGCTCCTCGGGGGTCCGGCCGACGGCCCGCACCAGGAACACCCGGCCGAACCGTTGCTCGTACGCGGCGTTGCCGTCGGCGATCCGGCGAGCCACGTCGTCGTCGGCGGTGCGCATCGACGACTGCTCGCGGGCCGACGAGGGGTCGGTCGTGCGCTCCCCGATCCGCGGGTGCTGGGCCAGGGCGTGGTCGAGCTCCGGCGCACCCCACGACGCCGACTCGGTGCGCGCGCGGTCGAGCAGCGCCGGCACCGTCCCGAACGGTCGCGCGGCCACCAGGGCGTCGACCCACGCGGGCACGTCGGCCCATTTCCGGATCACCGCGGCAGCGTCGGGGGCGGTCGCGTCGTCGAGGTCGCCGAGGTCCATGTGCCGAGGCTATGGAACGTCCGTTTCACCCGCGTTACCGGGCGGTTTCCCCCGCAACGCGACCCGCGGTCCTGAAACGGTCGCGTCTGCCGGACGGGAGGCCCGTGGCGGCCCCGCCCCGTGCCTCCCGTCCGCCGTCCGTCGCGGTGCGGGCGCACGACGCCGGCGTCTCAGACCTCCGTTGCGAAGGATGCTGCGCGCAGCTGCAGGTCCTCGATGCGCCGCAGGCGTGCCGCCTCGACGTCGTAGCCCTCGTACGCGGGCGGCGGCAGCTTCCGGACGTTCCGCGAGCACTGGAAGTCCTGGCAGACCAGCGTGCCGACGGTGTTGCCGTTGCGGCCGGCCGGCCCGGACCGCTTCGCGCTGTAGAACGCGACGTCGTTCGGCAGCTTGACGTCCTGGCACCACGAGCACTGGGCCCGTGCGCGCGACGACGCCTCCGCCTGCCGGAACAGGATGCCGATCAGTTCGCCGTCCAGGGTCGGGACGACGGCGTAGGCACGCCGACCGATCTTCGGGTCGCGCCAGCCGAGGTAGTCCAACGCGTCCCAGTCGAGCGTCTCGAAGCCGGCGGGCAGGGTGATGTCGGTCGTCTCCTTGCGGGATGCGTTGACGAAGGACGTGCGGAGGGTCTTCTCCGTGATGGGGAGCATGGTGGATCGCTTTCGAGCGGGCCCGGGGCGTGCGGACGCACACCGCACCGGGCGGAGGAGGTCAGGGTTCGACGAGGGCGGCCGTGCCTGCGGGCACGACCGGGGGCCTCACGCCCTGATGCCGGCGTCACGGGCGCCGACCACCTCCTGGAAGCTCACGCGACCAGCCTACGTCGACGTGTCAAGCGGCGGGGACGGCCGTCACCAGGACGAGCGAGCCGTCGTGCGCGGGCTGGATCCGCAGCGCCCCGTGGCGCCGGTCCCACTCGCCGGAGTCGAGCGCCGTACGGAGGGCCGACACCGATCGCCGTGCGGTGAGCTCGTCGACGGAGCTCCACGCCGGGTCCGCGTTCCGGGCACCCGGGTCGAGCAGGCGTTCCGGGCGGCCGTAGTAGGCCTCCGAGAACCCGTCGACGCAGGTGAACGGGATCGGCAGCGGGGTGTTCGTGACGGTGTCGCCGGCTAGCGCACTGGCGATGCGGTCGAGCGCGGGGTGGCGACGGGCCTCGGTCGCCATCACCTCGGGTGCGTACTCGGCGAGCCAGGAGTCCTCGATGCGGGCCGGGTCGCACGTCAGGATCACGATCGGGCCACGGGTCACCCGGCGCAGCTCGGCCAGCCCGCGTTCGAGGTCGCCCCACCGGTGCAGCGAGAAGGTCGTCATCGCGGCGTCGAAGGCGTCGTCGTCGAAGGGCAGCGACCCGGCGGGCTCGACCACGGTCACGTCGCGGTCGGTGGGCGCGTACGACACGACACCCGCGCCGACGTCCAGCACGCTGCGAGCGTCGCCGAGGGCCTTCGCGATCGCGCGGGCGAACGCGGGCTCGGGTCGGCGGTGCTGCCGGTGCCCCTGGCCGCTGCGGCCGGGGTCGGCGGCCCCAGCTGATCCGTCCGTCGTCCTGGTCACGACGTCAGCCTACGGACGGCGTCCGGGGCCGACCAGCACTCAGTCGACCGACTCGGACTCCGACTCCGACTCGCGCAGGGCCGCGTACTGCTCGGCCCGCTCCGTCGCCGCCCAGGTGCCGAGCAGCGCCAGCGACCGTTCGGTCTCGCTGCCCGGCTCGGCCGAGTACGTGAACAGTGTCAGGCCGGGGTCGGCGACCAGGTCGAGCGCCTCGTACGCCAGCCGGAGTTCCCCGACGATCGGGTGGTCGATGCGCTTCCCGCCGGCACGCTGCAGTCGGACGTCGTGCGCGGCCCACCAGCCGCGGAACTCCTCGCTGCGCGTGGAGAGCTCCCCGACGAGGGTGATGAGTCCGGGCTCGCACGGGTTCGACACCGCTGCCGCACGGAGCACGGCGACGGCGTCCTTCGCGGTCTGTGCCCAGTCCGGGAAGAAGTCTCGGGCCGCCGGGTCGAGGAACGTGAAGCGGGCGGTGTTCACGGGGCGCCCGGGGCCGGCGAACATCGGCGAGTACAGCGCGCGACCGAGTTCGTTCGTCGCGACCACGTCACCACGCTCGTTGCGCACCCACGCCGGCGCCCCGGTGATCGCGTCGAGCAGGCGCTGCACGCCGGGGCGGACCCGGGTGGGCACGTTCCGGTGCATCGTCTTGACGCCGGAGTTCGCCAGGCGGGTCAGGTCCCACAGGTGGACGCGCTCGTCCTCGTCGAGCTGCAGTGCGCTCGCGAGGCCCTCGAGCACGCTGTCCGAGACGCCCTTCAGCGATCCGCGCTCGAGTCGTGTGTAGTAGTCGACGCTGACGCCGGCGAGCATGGCGACCTCGTGGCGCCGGAGCCCCGGGACGCGGCGGACGCCGCCGCCGAAGGACGGCATGCCGACCTGCTCGGGCGTGAGCCGTGCCCGTCGGGAGGACAGGAAGTCGCGGATCTCGTTGCGCACGTCGATACCCATGGGGAGAGCGTACGTGGCGGCGCTGTCCGTCCGGCAGGCACTGGCGGTACCCGCCGGAGGACGGGAGGCCCGTGGCGGCGCCGCCACGGGCCTCCCGAGCACAAGCGGGCGCGTCTACAGGCCGACGTCGGCCGTGATCCGCACCCGCGCCACCCGGTGACCGTCCATGGCGGTCACCTCGAGGCGGTGGCCGCCCGCGGCGACGACGTCGCCGACCTCGGGCACGCGGTCCAGGTGGACCTGCACGAGCCCGCCGACGGTCTCGTAGTCGCCGTCGGGCAGCGCCGGGCCGCCGTCCGCGACGAGGTCCTCGAGCACCGTGGACCCGTCCACGCCGTCGTGCTCGGCCGTCGGTTCGTCGTACTCGTCGCGGATGCGTCCGACGAGGTCCTCGAGCAGCGCCTCGAGCGTGACCATGCCCGCGCTGCCGCCGTACTCGTCCACGACCAGGGCGATCTGGTGTCCGTCGGTCCGCATGTCCGCGATGGCGCCGGACAGCGACTTCGTCTCCGGCAGCGCCAACACGGGGCGGACCAGGGTCGACACCGGCGCGGACGGGTCGCTCGGACGGAGCAGGTCGCGGAGGTGCACGAAGCCGTCGACCTCGTCGCGCCCGCCGGAGGTCACGAGGTACCGCGTGTGCCCGACCTCGATCGCGTGGTCGGTGGCCTCGGCGATGGTCAGTCCTGCGTCGATCGTCGACACGTCGTACCAGGGGCGCATCGACTCACGGAGGATCCGGTCACCGGCGTCCAGCGCGCTCCGGGCGATCCGGCGCCCCTGCTCGTCGACGCCGGTGTGCTCGTCGACGAGTCCGCGGAGTTCTTCGGTGCTCATCGACTCACTGCGGGCGTTCGGGTCGCCGCCGAGTGCACGGACGACCACGTTCGTCGAGGCGGACAGCACCCAGATCACCGGGCGCATCAGGGTCGCGAAGCGGTCGAGGGTCGGCGCGACGAGCATCGAGAAGCCCTCGGCGCGCTGCAGCGCGAGTCGCTTCGGGACGAGCTCGCCGAACACGAGCGACAGGTAGGCGATGACGAGGGTCATCAGCACGAGGGCGACCGTCTCGGCGGCGCCCTGGCCGAGTCCGAGGCCGGTGAACAGGGGCGCGACGTCGGGTGCGATCGACGAGGCACCGTACGCAGCCGAGAAGAACCCGGCGACGGTCACGCCGATCTGCACGGCCGCGAGGAACCGGTTCGGGTCGCGTCCGAGCTCGGCGACTCGAAGGCCGCGGGAGCCCCGGCGTTCGAGCTGCTGCAGTTGCGACTCACGGAGCGAGACGAGTGCGATCTCGGCAGCGGCGAAGACCCCGCCGACGAGCACGAAGAGGATGACGAGCCCGAAGGCGATCCAGGTGTCGGCGCCCATCAGCGGGCAGCTTCCTCGGATCGACGACGGGCGGGCGGTCTGTGGTGATCGTCCATGCCTGTGAGTCTGCACAGGGCTGCTGGGATGTCACCCCACCAGCGCTCGACGTCTGCTGTGCGTGCTTCGGCGCTACGTGGTGAGCGAGCGGCCGATGCGGGCTTCGAGCCACGCCTCGGGGTCGATCGGGGTCACGCCGTCCATCAGGACCTCGAGGTGCAGGTGCGCGCCCGTCGAGACACCCGAGGAGCCCACGAGGCCGATGAACTGGCCCGCCTCGACCTGGTCGCCGACCTTGAGCGGCGACGATCCCGGGATCATGTGCCCGTACAGCGTCGACACCTGGCGGCCGTCGATCTCGTGGTCGATGATCACGGCGTTGCCGTACGAGAAGTACGTGCCCGAGATCCGGACGGTGCCGGCGGCGACGGCGCCGATGGGCGTGCCCATGCCGGGCGTGAAGTCGAGGCCCTGGTGCAGCGAGGAGCACGCGCCGCACGGTGCCGAACGGTAGCCGAAGCCCGAGCTCATCTGCACCGGGCCGGGGAACGGGGACCGGACGGCTCCGCCGTAGGACACGGCTTCGCCCGCGATGCCGCTCGCGTCCGCCGTGCCGCCCGCGGTGACGACCGTGCGCGTCGTGCCGCCGCCGACGGTGAACCCGTCGCGGTCGAGTCCGGTCGCGGTGACCGCCTGGGTGACCGCGTAGTCCTGGGTCCGCACGATCGGCGCGATGGTCGAGGTCGCCATCGAGGTGCCGGCGCTGGCGTGGGCGGGCATCGCCGAGGCGGCGAACATCGCGATCGCGGCAGCCGCGCTGGTCAGGGTGATCCGTCCGGCACGACCGGACCGGGAGGCCCGTGGGGCCTTCGTGACGCTCGTCACGGTCGCGGCGGGGCGGCGGACCACGCGCGTGATGCGGGTGTCGACGTGTTCGGTCGTCGCGCGGGCTGCGGTGGCACGGCGGCCCACGGGCTTCGCGACCGTTGCTGCCTTGGCGGGCTTCTCGGGCTTCTCCGGCTTGCCTGCTCGGCGCTGGGGCTTCCGGGCTGCGGCGCGCTCGGCCTCGAGGGCAGCGCGACGGGACAGGTGCACCACCGGGGTCTCCGGGTGCTGGTCGAGTTCGGGTGCAGTCGTCATGGCCGCCCACCATTCTGCACGACTCTGTCGCTTTGTACAGGCCCCACCGTGATCTTTTCGTTACCGGCGCGGCTGGGAGCCCCCTGACCACTGCGGGCTCCGGCGTCCCCCGACCGTCCGACATCGGTAGCGTCGTGGGAAAGCGACGGAAGGACCCGCACCATGGCCCGATCGCCGCGAGAGCGGCCCGCGCAGGTCGACCTCGGCACCGCCGACGTCGTGCTCGCCGGCACCCAGGAGCTCTTGCCCGTGCTCCGCGCCGCCGCGGTGCGCGCGGGCATCGATGCCGCCCGCATGCGGGTCATCGGGGTGGACGACCTGCCGGACCCGGAGGAGACCTGGGACGCCGAACTCGCGGTCATCGCGATCCGACGCCCCGGTGACGACCCCGCGTTCCACCGTGCGCAGGAGGCCGCCGAGCTCATCGACCCGCTGCTCGTGCCGCACGCCGTCCGGATCGTCGTGACGGTCTCGGGTCTGACGCGGCTGGCGCCCAAGGTCGAGCGCACCCTGACCTCCGAGGTGCTGCACCAGATCGACGCGGCATCGGCACCGTCGGGGTTCGAGCGGCCGTTCCGGAGCATGCGGATGCGGCTCGGGCTCGCAGCACTCCGGGCCGCCGGCGTGCGGGTGTTCCGCGTCTCGATCGGCACCTGACCGGCGCGACAGCCAGCCGTCAGCGGGCAGGTGCCCCGCGGAGCTCGAGGGCGATCTGCTCGGCGTCGAGGTTCTGCAGCATCGACTCGAGCACCTCGGCGTCGAACGTGCCGTCGTCGCGGGCATCGAGGATCGCCGCGCGCTGTGCCTCGAGCACCGCGAGCCGTCGGGCCTTCTCGCGGCCCATCCACGCCCGGAGTTCGGCCGGGTCGGCAGCCCGGAGCTCCTCGTTCGTCGTCGGCGGCTGTTCGCGCGTCCCCGGGACCTGTTCGGCAGCACCGCGCATGAGGTCGAGCAGTCGCCGGCGTTCCTCGGTGTCCTTCGCGGCGGTGTCCGGTGCCGGTGCCGTGATCCGCCGGAGCAGCGGGCCGATCGTGCCGCCCTGGACCACGAGCGACAACAGGGCCACCGCGAACGCGATGAAGACCAGGAGCGATCGCTGCGGCGTGCCCTCGGGCAGGGTCTGCGCAGCGGCGACGGTCACCGCTCCACGCATGCCCGCCCAGACCACGGCGGTGCCCTCCCGCCAGCCCAGCGGCGCCTTGGTGTAGTACGCGATGTCCGCCAGGGTGCGGCGGACGCGCGTCGTGAACCGGTCGAGCTCCCGTTCCGAGGGCGCGCGGTTGCCGGGCCGGTGCTCGCGGATCACCTCGCTCATCGCGTCGCGGTCGCCGGCGTGCATCTCGGCGAAGCGCTCCTGCATCCGCTCGCCGCGCTTGGCGCTCGCCGACAGCGCCAGCAGCAGCGGCACGACGTACGCCGCACGGACGAGCACGGTGAGCACGAGGGCACCGACGGCGATCAGCAGCGCCGGACCGATGCCCGCGTGCTCCCGCTGGACGTCGCCGAGGATCGACGCGAGCTCGAGCCCCATCGTCAGGAACACCGCTCCCTCGAGCACGAGCTCGATGGTCTGCCAGTTCTGCGCGTCCGACAGGCGGTGCCCCGGTGGGAGCCTGCGCGGGCCGACGATGCCGGTGAAGAGCCCGGCGACGACCGCAGCCACGAGTCCGGACCCGCCGAAGTGCTCGGTCGGCAGGGCAGCGACGAACGGCACCGCGAAGGACAGTGCCGTGTTCACCGCGGCACTCGGCACGCGGGCGCGGACGAAGACGTTCAACCAGCCGACGAACCAGCCGAAGACCACGGCGATGGCGACGGCCTTCGCGAAGTCGCCGAGCGCGCCCCAGAACGAGAACGATGCACCCGCGGTGAAGATCGCCGTGCGCAGGAGCACGAGCGCGGTCGCGTCGTTGAGCAGCGATTCGCCGTCGAGGATCGAGATCGCCCGGCGCGACACCGAGGTCTGCTTGACGATCGAGGTGGCGACGGCGTCGGTGGGACTGACGATCGCGCCGAGGGCGATCCCCCACCAGAACCCGAGGTCCGGCACCACCCAGGCGAAGAACAGGCCGAGCACCAGGCTCGACGCGATGACGAGCAGGACCGACAGGCCACTGATGGCGCCGAACTCGCGCCGGAAGTTCATCGACGGCATCGACACCGCCGACGAGTACAACAGCGGCGGCAGGACCCCCGCCAGGATCCACTCCGGTTCGATCTCGGCGTCCGGCACGAACGGCAGCAGGCTCGCGACGATCCCCACGACGACGAGCACGAGCGGCGCCGCGACCCCGATGCGGGGCCCGAGCACGGCGGCACCCGCGATGGCGATGACGGCGATGACGCCGACCACGAGGAGTTCGGTCACGACCCCAGGGTGGCACCACCGTGCGGACGTCGTCACCCGGTGCGCGGTCGGCCGCTCCGTGCGGTGCAGCAGGCGCGCACGCGGCGGTCACCCGCGCACCGCACGGCGGAACCGGCATGGTGCGGTGGGCGCGACCGCCGGACGGACGGGAGGCTCGTGGTGGCGTGGCCGCGTGCCTCCTGTCCGCACGGTGCGTGCGTCGTCATCCCGTGCGCGGTTGGCGGCGCGGTGCGGCGCAGTAGGCGCGCACGCGGCGGTCACCCGCGCACCGAACGGCGGAACCGGCACGGTGCGGTGCGGTGGGGGCCGTCCGGGCGATCAGGTCCTGTCGGGCTCACCGCTGTGGAGAACACTCGCCTGGACCGAGGGGTGTGGAGGAGCGGTGTGCGCGATGACCGCGACGCTGCCGACGGCGAGCACGAGTGCCAGCGCTCCGGCGGTGCAGGCGGTCCCGATCCGGCGGAGCCGCCCGCGCCCGCTCCGGTCGCGCGGGGCGAACCGTGCCGGCCCGCGCCGGGGCTCCGGGCCGACGAGCCACGGACCGGACCCGTCGACGTCGTACGAGAAGGGCCCACTGCCGTCCGGGGCGTACCGGTACGGGCCACTGCCGTCCGAGGCGTAGGCGGAGCGCAGGTCCTCCGCGGTCCACCCGAACTCCTCCGGCGTCTGACGCGTCGTCGACATGGTCACCCTCCTGCGGCTCGGGAACTGCGGAAGACCAGTCCACCGGGCGTTCCTATGTGTCGCCAGTGCGCCTCCAGGACGTCTGCCGAGTACCTGCCGGACGCAGGCCGCACCATGTATCTTGATGTCGAGACATCCTGCGCCACGAGTACCGTGGACGTACCGACGGTCGAACAAGGGAGTACCCGCCAGCATGGCCAAGATCATCTACACCCTCACGGACGAGGCGCCGTTCCTCGCCACCCACTCCTTCCTCCCGGTCATCCAGGCCTTCGCCGGCACCGCTGGTGTCGACGTCGAGACGCGCGACATCTCGCTCGCCGGCCGGATCATCGCCCAGTTCCCCGAGCGGCTCACCGACGAGCAGCGCGTGGACGACGCCCTGGCCGAGCTCGGCGAGCTCGCGAAGACCCCCGAGGCGAACATCATCAAGCTGCCGAACATCTCGGCGTCGATCCCGCAGCTCAAGGTCGCGATCAAGGAGCTGCAGTCGCAGGGCTATGACCTGCCGGACTACCCCGACGAGCCGAAGACGGACGAGGAGCGCGACGCCCGCGCCCGCTACGGCCGCGTCCAGGGCAGCGCCGTCAACCCCGTGCTGCGCGAGGGCAACTCCGACCGCCGCGCGCCCCTGTCGGTCAAGAACTACGCGCGGAAGCACCCGCACCGCATGGGCGCCTGGTCGCGTGACTCGAAGACCAACGTCGTCACCATGGGCGTCGACGACTTCCGGTCGAACGAGAAGTCCTGGATCGCCCCCGCCGACGACGTCCTGACGATCACGTTCGTCGCCGAGGGTGGCGAGACCCAGGTCCTCAAGCAGTCGATCCCCGTCGTGCAGGGCGAGGTCGTCGACGGCACCGTGCTGCACGTCGCCGCGCTGGAGACCTTCCTGCAGGAGCAGATCCAGCGCGCCGCGGCCGAGGACGTCCTGTTCTCCGTCCACCTCAAGGCCACGATGATGAAGGTCTCCGACCCGATCATCTTCGGCCACGTCATCAAGGCGTTCTTCCCGTCGGTGTTCGAGCGATTCGGGGCCGACCTGGCGGCTGCCGGACTCACCCCGAACGACGGCCTCGGCTCGATCCTCGCGGGCCTCGACGCCCTGCCGAACGGCGCGGAGATCAAGCAGGCCTTCACCGACGGCATCGCCGCCGGCCCCGAGCTCGCGATGGTCGACTCGGACAAGGGCATCACGAACCTGCACGTGCCGAGCGACGTCATCGTGGACGCCTCGATGCCCGCGATGATCCGCACCTCCGGCCACATGTGGGGCCCGGACGGCGACGAGCACGACACCCTCGCCGTGATCCCGGACTCGAGCTACGCCGGCATCTACCAGACCGTGATCGACGACTGCCGCATCAACGGCGCCTTCGACCCGGCGACGATGGGCTCCGTCCCGAACGTCGGCCTGATGGCGCTGAAGGCCGAGGAGTACGGCTCGCACGACAAGACCTTCGAGGTCCCCGGTGCGGGCGTCGTCCGCGTGACGAACGCCGCCGGCGACGTCGTCATCGAGCACGACGTCGAGCCCGGCGACATCTGGCGCGCCTGCCAGACCAAGGACGTCGCCATCCGCGACTGGGTCAAGCTCGCCGTCACGCGTGCCCGCGCCTCGGAGACCCCGGCCGTGTTCTGGCTCGACGAGACCCGTGCGCACGACGCGAACCTGATCGGTCTGGTCCGTCGGTACCTGGGCGAGCTCGACACCGAGGGCCTGCAGATCGAGATCCTGTCGCCGGAGGACGCCATGCGCTTCTCGCTCGAGCGCATCCGCCGCGGCGAGGACACCATCTCGGTGACGGGCAACGTCCTGCGCGACTACCTGACCGACCTGTTCCCGATCATGGAGCTCGGCACCTCGGCGAAGATGCTCTCCGTCGTCCCGCTGCTCGGTGGTGGCGGACTGTTCGAGACCGGCGCCGGCGGTTCAGCCCCGAAGCACGTCCAGCAGCTCGTGCAGCAGAACTACCTGCGCTGGGACAGCCTCGGCGAGTTCCTCGCGCTGGCGGTCAGCCTCGAGCACCTCGCCGGTGTGACGGGCAACGAGCGGGCGAAGATCCTCGGTGAGACGCTCGACCGTGCCACCGGGACCTTCCTCGAGCAGGACAAGTCCCCGGGCCGCAAGCTCGGCTCGATCGACAACCGCGGCAGCCACTTCTACCTGGCCAAGTACTGGGCGGAGGAGCTCGCGGCGCAGACGCAGGACACCGAGCTCGCGGCGGCGTTCGCCGAGATCGCCGGGAAGCTCGATGCCCAGGAGCAGCAGATCGTCGACGAGCTGAACGGCGTGCAGGGCCACCCGGCCGACATCGGCGGCTACTACCGCCCCGACGACGCCAAGACGAGCGCGGTCATGCGCCCGTCCGCCACGTTGAACGCGACGCTCGCCGCGCTCTAGGAGCACCGCCTGACGGACGGGAGGCCCGGTGCCAGCTGGCACCGGGCCTCCCGTCCGTCGTCACGCGCGCCCACCCCCGTCACCCGCCCCCCGAGCCCCCGCCCCCGAGGTTCCGAAATCTCGGCATGTCGCGTCGCGCACGGCCCGTCTCCGGAACCTCGGCGAACCTGAGCGGCGTGTTGTGGAACCTCGCGGCGGCCGATCTCGCGGCGGCCGATCTCGCGGCGGCCGACCTCGCGGCGGCTGGCCTCGCGGCAGCCGATCTCGCGGCGGCCGGAGCCAGAACGGCGCTCAGGAGCGCGGCACGGGCGGACCCGCGGCGAGCAGCACCACGAACACCACGGCGACCGCCACCACCCCGATGCCGACCGCGACCACCGGACGACGCACCACGAAGAACAGCAGGCGGTCCCAGAAGCCCGAGTGCGCGTCCGGCGAGCGGCGCCACGAGCCCTCGAGCATCCCGCGCCGGGCCACCGCGACCTCGAACGGCACCGTGGCGTACGGCACGACGGCACTCGCCCAGCCGAGCAGGAGCGTACCGGCCGACCAACGCTGGTTGACCGCGACGACGGTCGTCACCACCAGGTAGGCCAGGAACACGAAGCCGTGCACCCCGCCGCCGATCCGGACGCCCCAGTCGCCGGCGTCCAGGCCGTACTTGAGCACCATCCCGGCGATGAGCATGGTCCAGGTCACGAGTTCGGCGACCGCGGCGGCGCGGAACAGGGAGCGGGGAGTCATGCCCACATCGTCGCGGACCGCCCCTGGAGAAGACCCGCTAGCGTGGGAGCCATGTCAGTGCCGACCGAATCCCGTCCCCTGAACATCGTCGTCTGGAACGAGAACGTGCACGAGACCCGCGGTGACGCGACGGTCATCGGGCACTACCCCGACGGCATGCACACCGTGATCGCCGCAGCGCTCCGCGAGCACCACCCCGACGCCACCGTGAGCACCGCCACGCTGCAGGAGCCGGACCACGGCATCACCGCCGAACGCCTGGCCACGACCGACGTCCTGTTCTGGTGGGGTCACGCCGCCCACGACGAGGTCAGCGACGCCGTCGTCGACCTGGTCGTCGACGCCGTGCACGCCGGCATGGGCCTGGTGGTGCTGCACTCCGGGCACTACTCGAAGCCGTTCAAGCGCCTGATGGGCACCACCTGCTCGCTGAAGTGGCGGAACGACGGCGAACGCGAGCTCGTCTGGACGATCGCGCCGGAGCACCCGATCGCCGCCGGGGTCCCGCACCCGATCGTGATCGACCGGCAGGAGATGTACGGCGAGTTCTTCGACATCCCGCGCCCCGACGAAGAGGTCTTCCTGTCGACCTTCGCGGGCGGCGAGGTGTTCCGGTCCGGCGTCGCCTACCGCCGTGGTCTCGGGAAGGTCTTCTACTTCTCCCCCGGCGACCAGGAGTACCCCGTCTACCACCACCCGGACATCCAGCGGGTGTTGTCGAACGCGGCCTCCTGGGCCGCCCCGGTGTCCGAGCGACGCACGTTGACGGCCGACCAGCACCCGCGGGACTGGTTCCTGACGGACGGTGCGGGTAGACAGGACGGGTGACCAACCATCTCGACGGTGCGGACCGACGCACCGCGGTGATCGAGGCGCTCGAGGTCTTGGGGGCAGGCCCCGAGGAGCGTTTCGACCGCATCACCCGCATGACCCACGAGGCGTTCGGCGTGCCGCTGACCTTCCTCAACCTCGTCCACAGTGACGTCGTCACGACGCAGTCGACGTTCGGCTGGCACCAGGGTTCGAGCGTGCCCGCGAGCGAGCAGTTCTGTGCCACGACGGTGCTCAGCCCGGAGCCGATGGTGATCCCCGACGCCTCGCTCGACGACCGGTACGCGCACACTGCGGCGGTGGCGGAGCACGGGATCCGCTTCTACGCGGGGGCGCCGCTGACGATGCTCGACGGCACCCGGGTCGGAACGCTGTGCATCATGGACGCGACCCCGCGCGAGATGTCGGCCGCGGACCTCGACCTGCTCCGCGACCTCGCCCGCTGGGCCGAGCGCGAACTCGGCCACGCGATCGACCGCGGTCGGATCAGCCGGGTGCGCGAGAGCCTGGTCCCCGAACGCGTCGAGGTCCCCGGCCACGACCTGGACACGCTCGCGCTGCGTCGTCGGGAGGGCGGCGGGGACGTCGCCGACTGGCGACTCGCCGCCGACGGTGCGCTGCACGTCACCGTGGGCAGCGTCGCGGCGGCCGGCCGCGCGTCCGGCCTGCTCGCCTCGGCCGTCCGTGGTGCCGTGGTCGCGCGGACCGAGACCGCCATGCCGGACGCGATCGGCGGTCTGGAGGCCCAGATCACCGCCGACCTGTCCGCTGCGGACGCCGTCGGGTCGCTCTTCCACCTGCGGCTCGACCCGACGTCGGGGCACGTCGACTTCGGGGACGCGGGCCACGGCCTCGCGGTGCTCGTCCGCGCCGACGGCAGCAGCCGTGCGTTGCACTCGCTCGACCTGCCGCTCGGGCTGCAGCCGGAGTCCGTGCCGAGGTCCCCTGCCGCGTTCGACCTGGCGGCGGGCGATCGGCTGGTGGTGTGCACCGAGGGTGTCCTGGCGCTCGAAGGGCTCCGGCACCTGGACGACCTGGCTGCCCTCGTCGCGGCGGAGCCGACCGGTGCCGCGGTCGTCGAGCGGGTCCGTGCCCTGGTGCCGACCGGCGCCGCCGACGACGTGACGCTGGTCGTGCTCGGCCGACACTGAACGCCGGTCGCCGATCACCTGGTCGCGCGTCAGGCACGGAAGCCGTCAGGAGCGGAAGCGGTCCTGCCGTGATCGCGGTGCCCCGGTGAGCGCGACGACGAGCAGCGTGGCCAGCAGCCCGAAGCCGGCGAGCTCGATGCCGAGACCGGCCAGCTGCCAGTAGGCGCTGCCGACCACCTGCGGCTGCGTGATCGACTCGGGCCACCACGCGTCGATGAGCGGGAACGAACCGGGGAACGGGTCGAGGCCGAACACCACGAGCCCGCCGAGCAGCAGCACGACACCGAGCAGGGCCATCGCCCCGCGGGAGCGCCCGAGCATGTGCACGACGAGCGCGGCCGCCATGCCTGCCAGGCCGACGACGGCGATCAGGAACGCGACCACGACGATGGTCTGCGGCGCGAGGGCCACCCAGTCGAGCACCGCGATCGGCAGCAGCAGCCACCGACCGGTCCGCGCCCACCGCGCAGGGTTCCGCCATCCGTCCATGGCCGCCAACCGTAGGGCACCCGCCCGGACGCGGGCCGTGCGTGCCCCGGGAGCGGGACTACGATCGGGAGGTGATGGCGCAGGACGGACGCACCCGGCAGCAGCGCGCGCTCGAGACCCGCGCGGCGATCATCGGGGCCGCGGCCGCCGAGTTCGACGACCGTGGGTACCTCGGTGCGTCGATGGACGGCGTCGCCGAGCGGATCGGTCTGACCAAGGGTGCGCTCTACTTCCACTTCGCCTCGAAGGCCGACCTGGCCGGCGCCGTGATCGCCCAGCAGCACGAGGTCTCCCGGCGGTACGGCGAGGCCGCGATCGCCCGGAGCAGGACACCGCTCGAGGCCCTCATGTGGATGTCGCAGGGACTGGCGACCCAGATGGTGACCGAGGTCGTCGTGAGCGCCGGCATCCGTCTGTCGACCGAGGTCGCGACGCGCGACGTCCCCCGCCAGGACCCGTACACCGACTGGATGGCGGTCATCGCGCAGACGGTCCGCCAGGCGATCGATGCCGGCGAGGTCGACGCCCGGTGGGACCCGGACCTGGTGGGTCGCGTCATCATCCCCGCCTACACGGGCGTGCAGACGGTGTCGGACGTGCTCGCCGACCGCACCGACCTGTACGAGCGCCTGCGGGAGCTCTGGACGGTGCTGCTCGCCGCGCTGGTCACGGAGCGCCTGCGGCCCGAGGTCCCCCGACTCGTCGCGATCATCGCCCCGGAGTGACGCGGGTCCCCCCAGGGAAACACCCACGTCACCGTCCTCCCGAGGATACCCAGCGGTCGGTTTCCGCACCCGCCCCCGTTCGCGGGCATGTGTCCGGCGGCCCACTAGCCTGAGCCGGTGCCCACACCACCGGCCGAGGTCGACGTCGACGTCCCGCTCGTCCGGGCGCTGCTCCACGACCAGCACCCCGACCTGGCGGACCGACGGCTCGTGGTGGTCGCCAACGGCTGGGACAACGTCATCGTGCGGCTCGGCGACGAGTACGCCGTGCGGCTGCCGCGCCGCGAGCTCGCAGCACGCCTGGTCGAGCACGAGCAGCGGTGGCTGCCGGGGATCGCTGCCCGCGTCGGACCGGTGGTCCCGGTGCCGGCTCCGGTGCGCGTGGGTCGTCCTGCGCTCGGGTACCCCTGGTCGTGGAGCGTCGTCCCGTGGCTCCCCGGTGCGCCCGTCGGTGAGCGTGCTGCCGGGGTGCGGGTCGCCGAGGCGCTCGCGGAGTTCGTGCGACGGCTGCACGTGCCGGCTCCGGCCGAGGCACCGGCGAACCCGTTCCGTGCGGTGCCGCTGGCGACGCGCAGCGACGCCGTCCTGACGCGACTCGCCACGCAGGACGTGCCCCGGGCCGTGGAGCTGGCAGCGGCCTGGCGGACCGCGGCGGCGCTGCCCACGCACACCGGGCCTCCCGTCTGGGTGCACGGCGACCTGCACCCCTTCAACGTGCTCGTGGACCGCACGCCGGACGGCGACGAACGCCTGTCGGCGGTCGTCGACTTCGGCGACGTGACCTCGGGGGACCCCGCCGTCGACCTCGCCACCGCCTGGCTGACGCTCGACCGGGAGGCCCGCCACACGTTCCGGACGCTGGTCGCCGCCCCGGACGCCACCTGGGGACGCGCCCGCGGGTGGGCGATCGCGCTCGCCTCCGCGCTCGCGACGTCCGACGAACGCGCCTTCCGGAGCGTCGCCCGGCGCAGCATCGACACGGTGCTGGACGGCTGAGACCCCGCGGGGCTATCGTGACCGCACCATCCGTGCACAGCCGATCGGAGGGGCCCTCATGACCCTCGAGTTCCGCGTCCAGCACGACGTCGCCACCGACGCCTCTCCCGCTCCCACCCGATCCGACCGAACCGGCCTGCGCGGGTTCCTCGACCGCCTCGCCGAGCGCCGCGCCGCCGCACGTGTCCGACGGGTCGAGGCCCGGCTGCAGGAACTCGGCGAGCTCGAGCACCTGCTGTCCGAGGCGCGCGGCGTCGTCGAACGCGGCTGGATCCAGCACGCCTGGTTCGCGTACCTCGACGAGCACGGCCGGACGCGGAACGCCACGAGCGCCGCCGCGATGGACGTGCAGGGTCGGCCGCTCGTCGCCGCCTGCCTGGTCGGCGCCGTCGTCTCGGCCGCCGGCGGACCGCACGCCGTGCACTCGCCACGGGTCCAGCACTCGCTCGACCTCGTCTGGCACGCGCTCGCCGTGGACGAGGGTGCGCCGGTGCTGTGGTGCCCGGCGCCCGACGTCCGGATGGGCCGCGTGCGTGACCTGACGAGCTGGAACGACGCCCCCGCGCGTACCTCGGCCGAGGTGGCCGGGCTGCTGCTCACCGCGGAGCGCGTGGCCGTGCAGGAATCGGCACGCCTGCAGGACGTCGTGGTGGCACGATCGAGGGCATGAGCAGCACCGACGCCGTCCCCGAGGTCCATCCCGCGACGACCGCCGGTCTCGCGTCCAGCGGGAACGCGGTCCTGTCGGACGAGGGCGCGTCGTCGGACACCGATGCCCTGGCCTCGGCCGCCGGGGTGAAGCGGACGCTGCACCGGTACCTGCAGAAGCACCGCGCCGCGCTCCTCGGCAAGCTCGACGGCCTGGCCGAACGACAGGCCCGCTGGCCGGTGACCCCGACCGGCACGAACGTGCTCGGACTCGTGAAGCACGTCGCGGGGGTGCAGGCCGGCTACTTCGGCGAGGTGTTCGGCCGACCGCTGCCGGACGCGCCCGCCTGGCTCGACTCGGAGGACGGCGACGACATGTACGCGTCGCTCGACGAGACCCTGGACGACGTCGTGGCCTTCCACCACCGCAGCGCTGCGCACGCCGACGCGACCATCGAGGCGCTCGACCTGGACGCCCGCGGCACCGTCCCGTGGTGGCCGGAGGAGCACCGCGAGGTCACGCTCCACCGGATCCTGGTGCACATGGCGTACGAGACCGCCCGGCACGCAGGGCACGCCGACATCGTGCGCGAGATGCTCGACGGACTGGCGGGCGACGGGGACGGCAACCTGGCCGACAAGAGCCCGGAAGAGTGGGTCATCTGGCGCGAGCAGCTCGTCGACATCGCCGAGCGCTCCGGACTGCGGGGCCTGGCCACGTAGCCGACGCCGCCTCACGATCGTTACCGTTCTCTCAGGCTCGCCGGTCGAACCGCCTCGTGACCGGGGCTTTCCCGCAGGTCCTCCGCACAGGAAACGATCCGTTCGCCGGCTCCCCGTCGTGCGGTCGCTCCGAGCCCTGCGTAGCTTTGGCGCAGCTTGTGCCCCGACCCGTGGGCAGTTCGGCCGACCGGAAGGGGAGCGCCCACCCGTGTTCCAGTACGTCGTGGAGCGATGGAGCCAGATCTGGTTCTCGTCGTGGCAGCACTTCTCGCTGGTGGTCCAGTGCACGGTGCTCGCCACGGTCATCGCCGTGGTGCTCGCCACACTCGTCTACCGCAGCCCCCGGCTGACCTCCGTCGCGAACGGGGTGTCCGCCATCGGCCTCACCCTGCCGTCCTTCGCGGTCATCGGCCTGCTCATCGTCCCGCTCGGCTTCGGCGTCCTTCCCTCGGTGGTCACCGTCGTCTTCTTCGCCGCCCTGCCGATCCTGCGCAACGCGGTCGTCGGCCTCGCCGAGATCCCGCCCAGCGTCGTCGAGTCGGCGCGGGGCATCGGCATGAGCCGTTTCCGGACCCTCGTGCAGGTCGAACTGCCGATGGCCTGGCCGATCATCCTGAGCGGTGTCCGCGTGTCCGCACAGATGGTGATGGGCATCGCGGCCATCGCCGCGTACGCCCTCGGTCCCGGGCTCGGCGGCTTCATCTTCTCCGGACTCTCGCGCCTCGGCGGCGCGAACGCCCTGTACTCCGTGGTCGTCGGGGTGATCGGCGTCGTCCTGCTCGCCCTCGTCCTCGACCTGCTCCTCATCGGCCTCGGCCGCCTGACCGTCTCGAGAGGTATCCGTGTCCAGCACTGACTCCGCCACCACCACCGCGCCCGACGGGGACGTCACCGGCCGCAGCATCCTGCTCGACGAGGTCACCAAGCGGTACCCCGGACAGTCGAAGCCCGCCGTCGACGGCATCACCCTCGAGATCCCCGCCGGCAAGATCGTCATGCTCGTCGGCCCGTCCGGCTGCGGCAAGACGACCACGCTCAAGATGATCAACCGGCTGATCGAGCCCACCGAGGGCCGCATCGTCGTCGGGGACGACGACGTGACCGGCATCGACGCCGACGAGCTCCGCCGCCGGATGGGTTACGTCATCCAGGCCGGCGGGCTCTTCCCGCACATGACCGTCGCCGCGAACATCGCGATCGTGCCGAAGATGCTCGGCTGGTCGAAGGAGAAGATCGCGGCGCGCGTCGACGAGCTGCTCGACCTCGTCTCGCTCGACCCCGACACCTACCGCGACCGCTACCCCCGCGAACTCTCCGGCGGCCAGCAGCAGCGCGTCGGTGTCGCCCGGGCGCTCGCCGCCGACCCGCCCGTCCTGCTGATGGACGAGCCGTTCGGCGCGGTGGACCCGATCACCCGGCAGCGTCTGCAGGACGAGCTCCTGCGCATCCAGGAAGAGCTGCACAAGACGATCGTCATCGTCAGCCACGACTTCGACGAGGCCGTGAAGCTCGGCGACTGGATCGTCATCTTCACCGAGGGTGCGCACATCGTGCAGTACGACACCCCGGAGCGGATCCTGGCCGAGCCGGCGAACGAGTTCGTCGAGAACTTCATCGGCTCGGGCGCGGGGCTGAAGCAGCTCACCCTGAACCGCGTCCGCGACGTCGAGGTCGTCTCCGCGGTGACCTGCTCCCCCGGCGAAGAGGCGAAGGCCGTCCTGCAGCGCATGCAGGAGGCCGGGGGTCACGGGCACGCCGTCGTGGTCGACCGTCGGCAGCGGCCGATCGGCTGGCCGTCGCGCCGGCAGCTCGAGCGCCTGGACCGGATCCCGGACGGCGTCGACCCGGAACTGCCGATCGTGGGCGAGGCCTCGACGCTCAACGACGCGCTCGACACCATGCTCGTCTCCAGCGCGGGCGCCGCACTCGTCACCGGTCGGGGCGAGGCGTTCCGCGGTGTCATCACGGTCGAGGTCGTCATGGAGGCCATCACCCGGTCGCGTGCGGCAGCCGCTGACGACCGCGCGTACACGCCGGTCGGCACGAACACCAACCAGATCGAGACGCTGCCGTCCTCGCCGGCGGCGCCCGTGAT
Source organism: Curtobacterium pomorum (assembly GCF_044497295.1). Taxonomy (NCBI): domain Bacteria; kingdom Bacillati; phylum Actinomycetota; class Actinomycetes; order Micrococcales; family Microbacteriaceae; genus Curtobacterium; species Curtobacterium pomorum. The sequence goes on along the minus strand of NZ_CP172409.1, from coordinate 3,801,793 downwards.
CGCGCCCTCCGGGGAAGACCTGTGAGCGCTGTCGCCGCCGGACCCGCCACCGGCGCCAGCACGTCCTGGAAGGGCTTGCTGTTCCAGCCGATCGCGATCCTCGTCGTGCTCGCCGGGTTCGCGATCTGGCTCGCCACGGCGGACCTGACCCCGACCGAGCGCACGACGCTCAACCCGTCGGACATCCTGGCGCTCACCGGGCAGCACCTGGTGCTCACGCTGCAGTCGACGGTGCTGGTGCTCGTCATCGGCATCCCGCTCGGCATCGTCCTCACGCGCGGACCGCTGCGCCGGGCGAGCCCGTACGTGCTCGCCGTCGCGAACTTCGGGCAGGCGGCCCCCGCGGTCGGCCTGATCGTGCTGCTCGCCGCGTGGCTCGGCCTGAACAGCTGGTCCGCCGTGGTCGCGCTCGTGCTCTACGCGATCCTGCCGGTGCTCCGGAACACCATGATCGGTGTGCAGAGCGTCGACTCGCGGCTCGTGGAGGCCGGCCGTGGCATGGGCATGAGCGCGTTCAGCGTCCTGATGCGCGTCGAGCTGCCCCTCGCGGTGCCGGTCATGCTGTCCGGCATCCGGACGGCCCTCGTGCTGCTCGTCGGTACCGCGAGCCTGGCCACCTTCGTCGGTGCCGGTGGTCTCGGTCTCCTCATCACCACGGGCGTGACGCTCTTCCTGCCGAAGGTGCTCGTCGCCGGGGCGCTGCTCGTGGCGCTCCTCGCCCTCTCCATCGACTGGCTCGGCCGCGTGGTCGAGACCGTCGCACGTCCGAAGGGACTCCGATGAACCGCCGTACCCGCCGCCTCCGCCGCGGGGCCGCCGTCGTGCTCGCCGGCACCACCGCGCTCGTCCTGGCCGGCTGCGGTCTGCAGCCCGCGACGTCCTTCGTCCCCGAGGCCGGTCCCGGCACCATCGAGCGCATCGACGACCTGCCGGACGGTGCCCACATCACCGTGACGTCGAAGAACTTCACCGAGCAGCTCGTGCTCGGCAAGATCGCCGTGCTCGCCGCGAAGGCCGCCGGGTTCGACGTCACCGACGAGACCAACGTGCCGGGCAGCGTCGCCGTCCGCGAGTTGATGACCTCGCACGGTGCGGACTTGACCTACGAGTACACGGGCACCGCCTGGCTGACCTTCATGGGCCACGCCGAGGGGATCCCGGACAAGACCGAGCAGTGGGAAGCGGTCAAGCAGGAGGACGCCGGCAACGGGCTCACGTGGCTCGACCCGGCGCCGATGAACAACACCTACGCCTTCGCGGTCCGCGACGAGGCGGTCGAGGAGCTCGGGGACGTCACGACGCTCTCCGACATCGCGAAGCTGCCCGTCGACGAGCGCACCTTCTGCGTGGAGTCGGAGTTCAACTCGCGTGCCGACGGGTTCAAGCCGATGCTGAAGAAGTACGGCTTGGAGCTCGGCGGTTCGGGCGACAACGGGATCCCGAGCGACAACGTCAGCATCCTCGACACCGGCACGGTCTACACGGCCACCGACCGCGGCAAGTGCAACTTCGGCGAGGTCTTCACCACCGACGGCCGCATCAAGTCCCTCGGCCTGACCGTGCTCGAGGACGACAAGGGATTCTTCCCGGCGTACAACGTCGCCCCGGTCCTCGACTCGGCCACGCTCAAGGAGTACCCGCAGCTCGCCGACGTCTACGACCAGATCTCGCCGAAGCTCACCGACGCCGTGCTGCAGGAGCTGAACCGTCAGGTCGACGTCGAGGGGCGCGAGCCGGCCGACGTCGCCTTCGACTGGATGGTCAAGGAGGGCTTCATCACGAAGCCGTGATGCGGGCCGCGGCGTCGCGGATCGACGCGACCACCGCGGCACGCACCTGCTCCGGGTCGGAGCCCTCGTGCCGGGCGGCGCTGCGCAGTCCCGTCATGCACATGCCGAGCAGCATCTCGGCCGCCTGCGGGGTCGCGGCGTCCGGCCCCCAGGCGGGATCGCGTTCGAGGATCGTGCGCACCGCGCCGGTCATCGCCTCGGCGACCGTGGTCATCCGCGCGACCTGGCGGCGCATCAGCTGCGGGAACCGCACGATGACCTCCTTGCGCTCGAGTCGCTCGTGCTCGTCGCCGAACGACGAGCCGAACACCAGGAACGCCAGGTCGACCACGGCCTGCGCCGCCGGCTCCCCCGCGACGGCGGCCAGGTGCGCGTCGAGGGTGGCGGGGTCGAGGTCGAGCTCGGTGTGCCCGAGGACCGCGTCCTCCTTGCTCTCGAAGTAGTTGAAGAACGTGCGCGGTGACACCTCGGCACGGGCGGCGATCTGCTCGATCGTGGTGCGGTCGATGCCCTGCTCGAGGGCCAGCGACCGAGCCGCCTCCGCGATGCGGTTGCGGGTCTCGATGCGCTTGCGGTCGCGCAGACCCATCTCGGTGGCGGGAGTGGTGTCGGGCATGGCCCGACTGTAACCGGAACGTCACATGATCTACAGCAAACGCAAACTTGCAGTCGTGCACCGGACACTACGGTGGGGCCATGACCACTCCCGTGCTCGAGGCCCGTGACCTCGCCAGGACCTACGGCCGAGGCCCGACGCGGTTCGACGCGCTCAAGGGGGTGTCGCTCCAGGTGCACCAGGGCGAGAGCCTTGCGATCGTCGGCAAGTCCGGCTCGGGCAAGTCGACGCTCATGCACCTGCTCGCACTGCTCGACAAGCCGTCGACCGGGCAGGTCCTGCTCGACGGCACCGATGCGGCGACACTCGGTGCGCGGCAGGTGAACCGCACGCGCAACAGCACCTTCGGGTTCGTGTTCCAGCAGTTCTTCCTGACCCCCAAGACCTCGGTGCTCGACAACGTCGTGCTCCCCCTCAAGATCGCCGGCGTCTCCGGTGCCGAGCGGAAGCGCCGCGGCATGGCGGCGCTCGAGTCCCTCGGCCTCGCCGACAAGGCGAAGAACGACGCCAACGACCTGTCCGGCGGGCAGAAGCAGCGCGTGGTCATCGCACGCGCACTGGTCGGCGAGCCGAGCGTCATCTTCGCCGACGAGCCGACCGGCAACCTCGACACGAACACCGGGCAGGTGGTCGAGGACATGCTCTTCGGCCTGCAGCGCGAACGCGGGATCACGCTCGTCGTGGTGACCCACGACGAAGAACTCGCCGCCCGCTGCGACCGCAGCGTCAACGTCCGCGACGGACTCATCGTCGGCGGATCGGACGGCGTGCCCACGGCCGGCGCCGCCGTCGACCAGCAGGCCACGCACGGAAGGCACTCCGCATGAACTTCCTCGACCTGCTCCGCACCGCGGTCGCGAACACCTTCCGGTCGAAGCTGCGCACGACCCTGACGGTCATCGCGATCTTCATCGGCGCCTTCACGATCACGCTCACCTCGGCGATCGGCACGGGCGTCAGCAACTACATCGACACCCAGGTCTCCTCGATCGGCGACACCGGTTCCCTGACCATCACGAAGGCCGTCGACACCGCGTCGACCGACAGCGGCCCGGCGGAGTACGACCCCGACGAGTCCGGCCAGAGCGTCGACCGTGGTCCGGCGTCGTTCTCGTACCTGTCGCAGTCCGACGTCGACGACATCCGCGCGATCGACGGCATCAAGAGCATCCGTCCGGCGGTCGCCCTCGCGCCGAAGTACGCCGAGCACGGTGACGACGGCAAGTACGTCGTCTCGCTCACGGCCAACGCCGGCGAGCTCGACGCCGACCTGGCGAGCGGGAAGCAGCTCGACGACGACACCGACGCGAACCAGGTGATCCTGCCGACGAACTACCTGGAGAACCTCGGACTCGGCAGTGCGAAGGCCGCCATCGGCAAGGAGCTCACCTTCGCGGTGGACGACTACCAGGGCAAGGAGCACACCCTCACCGCCACGGTGGTCGGTGTGCAGAACGAGTCGCTGTTCGGCGGCGGTGCCGGGGCGAACGCCGCGCTCACCGACGCGATGCAGGCCGCGCAAGAGGTCGGCAAGCCGGACTCGATCGCGACCTCGTACGCCAGCGCCACCGCGACGCTCGACTCCGGGGCATCCGCGACCACGGTCAAGAAGGCGCTGTCGGACGACGGGTTCCTCGGGCAGACCATCCAGGACCAGCTCGGTCAGTTCCAGACCGTCATCAGCGGCATCGTCGGGGTCCTGAACGCCTTCGCCGTCATCGCCCTGGTGGCGGCGGGCTTCGGCATCATCAACACGCTGCTCATGAGCGTGCAGGAGCGCACCCGCGAGATCGGCCTGATGAAGGCCATGGGCATGGGCGGCGGCAAGGTGTACACGCTGTTCTCGCTGGAGGCGGTGTTCATCGGGTTCCTCGGCAGCGCGATCGGTGCCGGTGTCGCGATCCTGCTCGGCACCGGGATCTCGAACGTCCTGGCCGGCACGCTCCTCAAGGACCTGCCGGGGCTGCAGATCATGCAGTTCGCGCCGAGTTCGGTGGCGACGATCATCCTCGTTGTGATGTTCATCGCGTTCCTCGCCGGCACCCTCCCCGCACGCCGCGCCGCGCGGCAGAACCCGATCGAGGCGCTCCGGTACGAGTAGCGCCCGGCGTGCATAGTCTCTGACGGGTGGCGGCATTCGGGCGGGACCTCGGCGACGGGTACACGCTGACGCTGCGCGACCTGACGACGGTCGACCAGGTGCTCGAACTCGTGCGCGCGAACCTGGGCAGACTGCGGGCCGCGGAGCCGTGGGCATGGGACCCGCAGGACCACGAGACCATCGGGCTGCACACCGAGCGGCTGCTCGGCCAGTTCGCGATGGACCGTGCGCTCCCCTGCGTCATCCGGTCCGACGACCGGATCGTCGGGGTGGCGTCGCTGACTTTCGACCCGTACCTGGGCCAGGCGTCCCTCGGCTACTGGGTGGACGCCGGACACGAGGGCCGCGGTGTCGCGGGGCGGGCCGCCCGCGTGCTGGTCGAGGTCGCGCGGGCACGCGGCACCGCACGGCTCGAGATCCGGACCGGCGTCGACAACGTCCGCAGCCGCACGCTCGCCGAACGGCTCGGGTTCGCCCACGAGGGGACCCTGCGGGGTGCGCTGCCGCTCGGGCCCGTCCGCGCCGACGTCGCCGTCTACGGCCTGCTGCTCTAGGCGAGGATCCCCGCCTCCCCCGTGCGCGTGCGTCAGGAGCCCTGCGTCGCACCCAGCCAGACCGCGAACACACCGCCGACGACCGCCAGCACGAGCAGCAGGATCCAGACGGCCAGCGCGACGAGGTTCAGGAAGATCCCCCACCCCGCGCGACCACGGGCGAGCGGTTCCCGGCTCCGGGATGCGACCCCCAGGCACAGCCCGACGATCGGTGCGACGAACGTCCATCCGGCGAGCAGCGAGCAGATCCCGAGGACCAGGCTCGCCGTCCCGAGACCGGTGCGGGGGGATTCCGAGTACGTGACCATGCACCCGACGCTACGGAACCGCTCGGGGTGCGTCGTCCCTCCAGGGCCTGATCCGGGTCCGCCTGCGGACGGATGGTCACCCGCCGCCGGTATCGTCGGAGCATGGCCTTGTTCGGACGACGCAACCACGACGTGCGCGATCGACCCATCAGCCAGGTCGAACTGAAGCGTGCCGTCGACGAGGGCTTCCTCATCGCGAAGGCCGCGGTCACGATCGCGGTCGGCAACCGGATCATCACGAACGCCCTGCGTGACCAGGGCTACTTCGACCACGCGCTGATCGCCGAGGCTGCGCGCGAGGAACTCCACCGCATGGCCGAGGAACAGCGGGGCGACGCTGCCCGCATGCGGGAGATCCGGTCGACGTCGAGCAAGTCGAAGGGTCGCTCACGCCACCAGCACGACTACCGGCGGGGCGACGACCTCAAGCTCCGCACGCGTGAGGCGACGTACGAGCAACTCGCGACGATGCTCGACAAGCGCCGCGACGACCAGCACTTCGTCGACGGCATCGTGCTCGCTGCCCGCGCCCGAGCCTGGGACGACATCGGCACCACGGTCGTCGGGCGTCTCGGCTGGGCCCAGCGTCCGGCCGACGACTACGAGATCGGCCGTGACGACCGCCTGCAGCAGATGCTCGACGAGGACTTCGCGACGTTGCTGGCCGAGCACCCCGTGGGCTCGACCCCAGTCGACGCCGACGAGCCCGACGACGCCGACGGCGACGAGGACGGCTCCGACCCGGCTGACCCCGACGTCGCTCGCCCCTGACCGGGACCACGCGCAGACACGAGTCCCTAGGCTCGGACCATGGTTGATGCGGTGGTCGTCGGGGCCGGACCGAACGGACTCGCGGCGGCGGTGACGCTCGCCCGTGCGGGCCTGTCCGTCGAGGTCGTCGAGCGGAACGACACGATCGGCGGTGGTGCCCGCACCGCGGAGCTCACGCTGCCGGGGTTCCTGCACGACGTCTGCTCGGCCGTGCACCCGATGGCGCTGCAGTCCGAGTTCTTCCGGCTGTTCCGGATGGAGGAGCGCATCGAGCTCCGCCTGCCCGAGGTGCAGTACGGGCACCCGCTCGACGGCGGTCGCGCGGGCATCGCGTACCAGGACCTCGAGCGGACGGCCGCCGAGCTCGGTGTGGACGGCCCCGCCTTCCGGAACCTGATGGGTCCGCTCGCCCGTTCCGCCGACCAGGTCGCCGACTTCGCGACCGACGCCCTGCTGCACGTGCCACGGCACCCGCTCACGGTGCTGCGGTTCGGCCTGCGCGCCCTCGAGCAGGGCAGCAGCGCCTGGAACGCCCGCTTCCGGCAGGACGCCGCGCCGGCGATGGTGTCCGGTGTCGCCGCACACTCCATCCAGCACATGCCATCGCTGTCGACGGCCGCCGCGGCACTGTCCCTCGGCGCCTACGCACACGCCCGCGGCTGGCCCGTGCCGATCGGCGGCAGCCAGTCGATCGTCGACGCGCTGGCCGACGACCTCGTCGCGCACGGCGGTCGCATCGTCACCGGGCACGAGGTCCGGTCCCTCGGTGACCTCACTCCGGCGAAGGCGGTGCTGTTCGACACGAGCGTGCCCGGCATGCTGCGGATCGCCGGTTCGCAGATCCCGACGCCGAAGCGCGGTGCGCTCCGCCGGTTCCGGTTCGGCAACGCGGCTGCGAAGGTCGACTTCGCACTGTCCGACCCGGTGCCGTGGACGAACGAGGCGCTGCGCATGGCCGGCACCGTGCACATCGGTGGGACGCGAGCCGAGATCGCCGCAGCGGAGGGCTCGGTCGCGCACGGCCGGCACGCCGAACGGCCGTACGTGCTCGGTTCGGAGCCGACCGTCGTCGATCCGACTCGTGCGCCGAAGGGCAAGCACGTGTTCTGGGCCTACGCGCACGTGCCGGCGGGGTCCGACGTCGACCAGACCGAGGCGATCACGCGGCAGGTCGAGCGGTTCGCACCGGGGTTCCGCGACACGATCCTGCAGTCGTCGAGCCGCACGGCGGCGCACATGTCGGACCACAACCCGAACTACGTCGGCGGCGACATCGCCGCCGGTGCTGCGAGCTTCTGGCAGCTCGTGAAGCGCCCGGTGCTGTCCAGCGACCCGTGGCGGATGGGCGGCGGCATGTACCTGTGCTCGGAGTCGTCCGCGCCCGGCCCCGGTGTGCACGGCATGGCTGGATGGCGTGCCGCGAAGAGCGCGCTCCGGCACACCTTCGGGCTGCCCGACGACGTCGACCTCACCCCGGAAGGCTGAACACCATGGCCAAGAACGTCCGCATCCTGCACTGCTCGCCCGAGGACGTCTTCGACGTGCTCGCCGACGGCTGGCTCTACACGACCTGGGTGGTCGGCGCCTCACGCATGCGCGCGCAGGAGCCCGGGTGGCCGCAGGTCGGCACGCACCTGCACCACTCGTTCGGCGCGTGGCCGGTCGTCATCGACGACGTCACGACCTCGTTGGTGTGGGACCCGCCGCACCGCATGGTGATCCAGCCGAAGGGGTGGCCGATCGGCGAGGCACGCGTGGAACTGACCGTGGAGCCGCACCGCAAGGGCTGCAAGGTGACGATCGTCGAGAACGCGGTCGCCGGTCCGGGCTCGTACGTCCCCGACTTCCTCATGCAGCCGCTCATCTGGGTCCGCAACCACGAGACGTTGCGCCGGCTCGGGTGGGTGGCCGTCGGACGCGCGGCGAACGCCTGAGACGTCCCCACGGACGGACGGGAGGCACGGTGCCAGCTGGCACCGTCCCTCCCGTCACGGCCGTCGTGCCGCTGGCGCGTCACGCCGGAACCGGCGTGTGGGGCCCACCTCCCGTCCGTCCTCGTGGTCGCGTCGACTACTCGGCGCGCGAGAACTCGCTGGCGCGCGCCACCTGGTCGTCGGTCAGGGCGACGCCCGTGTAGCGCTCGAACTGGCGTGCTGCCTGCAGCGCGATGACCTCGGCTCCGGTGACGACGTGCTTGCCGGCCTGGTGGCCGGCGCGGACCAGCGGGGTCTCCGACGGGAACGCGACCACGTCGAAGACCGTGTGGGCCGCCTCGATCCGGTCCTGGGCGAAGGCGAGCGCGTCCTGCTGGTCACCGCGCATGCCGAGGGGCGTGACGTTGACGACCAGGTCGGTCTCCCCCGCCTCGCGCTCCTCGGCGACCCACTCGTAGCCGTACTGCGACGCGAGTGCCGGGCCGGTCTGCTCGTTGCGGGCGACGACCGTCAGGTGGTCGAAGCCGGCGCCACGGAACGCCGCGGTGACGGCCTTCGCCATGCCGCCGGAACCGCGGAGCAGCACGCGTGACGTGGTGTCGACGTCGTGCGAGGCGAGCAGTGCGGCGATCGCCTCGTAGTCGGTGTTCGACGCGGTGAGCACGCCGTCGTCGTTCACGACCGTGTTCACCGACTGGATGGCGGCGGCGGACTCCTCGATGTGGTCGACGAGCGGGATGATCGCCTCCTTGAAGGGCATCGACACCGAGCAGCCACGGATGCCGAGGGCACGGATGCCGGCCACGGCGCCGGGCAGGTCGGTCGTGGTGAACGCCTTGTACAGGAAGTTGAGCCCGAGCTCGTCGTACAGGAAGTTGTGGAACCGAGTGCCGATGTTGCTCGGCCGGGCCGCGAGCGACATGCAGACCTGCATGTCCTTGTTGAGGATGGGCATGTCGCCCAGTCTCCCACCGTCGCGCCGATGGAGCGGTCCACGCGGACCGTTCGTCGTGCTCGGGGTACCGTCGGACGCGATGACTGTGATCCCGGAGACCATGCGCGCTGTCCGCTTCGACGAGTGGGGAGACCGGTCCGTGCTGCACGTCGCCGAGGTCCCCGTCCCCGAGGCCTCCGCCGGCCGGGTGCTCGTGCGCGTCCGCGCCGCCGGCATCAACCCCGGCGAGTCGGCGATCCGCCAGGGGCTGTTCGACGGCGGGTCCGCAGACGCGCTGCCGTCCGGACAGGGCACCGACTTCGCCGGGATCGTCGTGGCGGTCGGCGAGGGCGTCGACGGCGTCGACGAGGGTGAAGAGGTCCTCGGGTGGTCGTGGGACCGCGCGAGCCAGGCGGAGTACGTGTCGGTGCCGGCCGAACAGGTCGTGCAGAAGCCGCGACTGCTCGACTGGACCGTCGCCGGCGGGCTCGACATCGTCGCGACGACCGCGGCCGCCGCCGTCCGTGCCGTCGATCCCCGACCCGGCGAGACCGTCGTCGTGTCCGGGGCTGCCGGTGGTGTCGGCGGGTTCGTCACCCAACTGCTGACGAACGAGGGCATCGACGTCATCGCGATCGCGTCCGAGGCGAACCACGAGTGGCTCCGGTCGAAGCGAGCACGACCCGTCGCGTACGGCGAGGGCCTGCAGGAGCGGATCACCGAACTCGCGACCAACGGCATCGACGCCGTCATCGACACCTACGGACCCGAGTACGTGCACCTGGGGATCGCCCTGGGCGTGCCGGTCGACCGCATCGAGACGATCATCGCGTTCGAGGCCGCCGCCGAGGTCGGTGCGAAGGCATCCGGCAGTGCGGACACGGCCGACCCCGAGATCCTCGGCGCCCTCGCGATGCAGGTGGCGAACGGCGAGGTCGAGGTGCCGATCGCGGCGACCTACCCGCTCGACCGGGTGCAGGACGCCTACGAGCAGCTCGAGCAGCGGCACACGCGCGGGAAGATCGTGCTGATCCCCTGACGGGTGCCGCGGGTCGTTCGGCGGCTCGGGGTGCGGCCGGGGGTTTCCCCCACTGCGCTCCGGGTGTGGCCCGGATGTTCGGGCGCCCCGAGACTGCGTAACGTCGTCCCCATGAGCACACTCTCCCGTCCCCGCAACGGCCGCATCCTCGCCGGTGTCTGCGCCGGCCTCGCCGACCGCTTCGGCCTGTCCCGGACCCTCGTCCGCATCGGCTGGGTGATCCTGAGCCTCTTCCCCGGCCCCTTGTGGATCGCCTACGTCGTCCTGTGGTTCGTGGTGCCGGCCGAGGGCAACGCCCGCCGCTGAGACTCGGCGCGGCCAGTCCGAGAGCTGGTCCGTCCGGACGGGTTAGTGTGACGGCGTGCCGGTCTCCGTCTTCGATCTGTTCAGCGTGGGTGTCGGTCCCTCGAGCTCGCACACCGTCGGGCCGATGCGGGCCGGTGCCGAGTTCGCCACCCTGGTGGCCGGGCTCCCGGTCGCGTCCGTCGCCGTCGACCTGTACGGCTCGCTCGCGTCGACCGGGCAGGGCCACGGCACCCTCGGCGCCGTGGTCGCCGGCCTGATGGGGTCCCACCCCGAGACCGTCGACCCGGACGCGATGTCAGCGGCGCTCGATGCCCTCGAACGGGACGGCGTGCTCCGACTCGACGGCGGAGCGACCGTACCGTTCCGGCTCGCCGACATCGTGCTGCACCCCCTGACCATGCTGCCCCGGCACCCGAACGCCATGCGGCTGCGCGCCCGTGACGCATCCGGTGCCGACCTGGCCGACGAGACCTACTACTCGATCGGCGGCGGCTTCATCGCGCGCGACAGCGAGGGCGAGGGCGACGGGGCCGTCGTCGCGGGCGCGGCGATCCCCGTCGACGACCGTGTCCCCTTCCCGTTCTCGAGCGGCGCCGAACTGCTGGCCGCCTGTGCCGCGTCCGGTCTGCCGATCAGCGGGGTGGCGCTCGCCAACGAGTCGGTCACCCGGACCGACGCCGACGTCCGCACCGGACTGCTCGGCATCCACGCCGTCATGGACTCGTGCGTCGAGCGCTCCGTCCGACGGGACGGCTGCCTGCCCGGCGGCCTCGACGTCCGCCGCCGCGCCAGCACCTGGCACGAGCAGCTCACCCGCGAGGACCCCGACCACGACCCGCTGTTCGCCATGGAGTGGGTGAACCTCGTCGCCATGGCGGTGAACGAGGAGAACGCCACCGGTGGCCGGGTCGTCACCGCACCCACAAACGGCGCCGCCGGCATCATCCCCGCGGTCCTGTACTACGCGCTGACGTACGTCCCCGCGATCACCGCCGCGCACCGCGACGACGCCGTGGTGCGGTTCCTGCTCACCGCGGGCGCCATCGGCTCGATCTACAAGGAGCGTGCGTCGATCTCCGGGGCCGAGGTCGGGTGCCAGGGCGAGGTCGGATCCGCCGCCTCGATGGCGGCCGCCGGGCTCGCCGAGGTCCTCGGGGGCACACCGGAACAGGTCGAGAACGCTGCCGAGATCGCCATGGAGCACAACCTCGGCCTGACGTGCGACCCCATCGGCGGCCTGGTGCAGATCCCGTGCATCGAGCGGAACGCGATCGCGGCGAACAAGGCGATCAACGCCGCACGGATGGCCCTGCGCGGGGACGGCGTGCACCACGTGTCACTCGACCAGGTCGTCGAGACGATGCGGCAGACCGGGGCGGACATGTCGTCGAAGTACAAGGAGACCGCCATGGGCGGGCTCGCGGTGAACGTCCCGCTCTGCTGAACGGGCTCCCTGTCGCTGCAGGCGCAGGCGCAGGCGCTGCTCGCGCTGTCGCTGCTTCCGCTCAGCCGTGCAGGAGCGTCAGCAGTCGTGCGGTCTCGGTGGAGATCGCCTCGCGCCCCGCCGACACGTACTTCCGCGGGTCGACCAGGTCGGGGCGCTCGTCGAGCACGGTGCGCAGGGCACGGGTGAACAGGCCGTTCAAGTGCGTCGAGATGTTGATCTTCGTCATGCCGGCCTGCACCGCGCCGCGCAGTTCGTCGTCGGACAGCCCCGATGAGCCGTGCAGGACCAACGGGACCGGCACCGCGGCATGCAGGCGTTCCACCAGGTCGCGGTCGACCGAGGCCTCGCGGGTCTGCATCGCGTGCGACGTCCCGACGGCGACGGCCAGGGCGTCCACCCCGGTGTCGGCCACGAACGCGGCGGCGTCGGTCGGGTCGGTGCGGACGCCGGGAGCGTGCACACCGTCCTTGCCGCCCACCTCGCCGAGCTCGGCCTCGATGGCGACGCCGGCGGCGTGACACCGCACCGCGAGGTCGTGGGTGGCGGCGACGTTCGCCGCGAAGTCCAGGTGGGAGCCGTCGTACATGACGGAGTCCACGCCGAGGTCGATCCCGGCGGCGACGAGGTCCGGGTCCTCGATGTGGTCGAGGTGGACCAGGACGTCGACGTCGGCGGCCCGGGCGATCGCCTGGGTCGCGGTCGTGATCGGCGCGAGCCCGCCGTGGTACCGGACGCAGTTCTCGCTGATCTGCAGGATGACGGGCAGCCCGGCCCGCTCGGCCCCGGTGACGATGGCCTCGGCGTGCTCGAGCAGGACGACGTTGAACGCGCCGACCCCACGGTGTGCCGTGCGGGCGGTGTCGAGCAGGCCGGTCAGGGCCAGGTCGGTGATCATGCTGGGGTCCTCGTTCGGTCGGGGTGGGTCAGGAAACGGTGGACGTCGGCGGGGTCGACCTCGCCGGCCACCGGGCGCAGGACGGCGGCGGCCCCGTGGGCGGCGGCGGACCGGAGGGCCCGGAGCAGGGTGTCGTCGGCGAACGGTGCACCGGGGCCCTGCCGGGTACCCGCGCCGACCAGAGCGCCGACCAGACCGGCGGTCGCCGCGTCGCCCGCGCCTGTCGGGTTGCCGGACACACCGGGTACCGCCGGGACCTCGAGCACGTGGTCCGCGGTGTGGGCGGCGATGCCGTGCGCCCCGCGGGAGACCACCACGACACCGGCACCGAGTTCCAGCAGCCGGAGCGCGCCGGCGCGCTCGTCCGTGGCACCGGTGGCCTCGAGCAGTTCCTCGCGGTTCGGCTTGCAGACCGTGGCGCCGGCGCTCGCCGCCGCCAGCAGTGCGGCACCGGAGCAGTCCACGACGCTCAGGACGCCGTGCCCGTGAGCCGTGGCGACCCAGCTCGCGACGACGTCGGGCGCGGTTCCGCTGGGCAGCGAACCGGACACGACCAGGGCGGTGGTGTCGGCGTCGGCGAGCAGTCCACCGACCGCCGTGGCGACGGCGTCCCACTCGACGGCCGTGAGCACCGGGCCGGGCTCGCCGAACATCGTCGGGTGGGCGATGTCGTCGACCACGGTGACCGTCGTGCGGGTCGTACCGGACACCACGACGTCGGTGTGGTCGAGGCCCAGGCGGTCCAGCGCGTCCGAGATCCAGCGGCCGGGCGTCTCCCCGAGGGGCAGGACCGCGTGCGTCGCGACACCGGTCGCCGCCAGGACCCGGCCGACGTTCAGGCCCTTGCCGCCCGGGTGCCGTGCGACGTCGAGCACCCGCTGGGTCTCGCCGATGCGCTGTTCGGCGACCCGGTACGTGACGTCGACGGCGGGGTTCGGTGTGACGACGACGATCACGCGACCACCGCCGGTGTCAGGAGCGGCTGTACCGAACCGGTGTCGGGATCGAGGACCAGGAGGTCGGCGGGTGCGCCGACCGTGAGCGGCGCCGGTCGACCGAGCAGCCCAGCCGCGCGGGTGGCAGAGGCGGCGACGACCTCGGGCACCGCGACCCCGCTCGTCGACAGTCGGCGGACCGCGTCGGCGACGGTGATCGTGCTGCCCGCCAACGAGGACCCGTCGGCGAGCATCGCGACACCGCCGCGGACGGAGACCGCGGACCCGGCGATGGTGTGGTCGCCGTCGGGGCAGCCCGTCGCCGACATCGCGTCGGACACGAGGACCAGGCGGTCCGGTGCGCTCCGCTGGACGAGCCCGATCGTGGTCGGGTCGAGGTGGTGCCCGTCGACGATGCACTCGAGCAGGACCCGGTCGTCGGTCAGGGCGACCCCGACCGGCCCCGGCAAGCGATGGTGCAGCGGCGGCATGCCGTTGAACAGGTGCGTGACGAGCGTGGCGCCGGCGTCGATCGCACGGCGGGTCTGCTCGGCGGAGGCGTCGGTGTGTCCGATCGCCACGACGATCCCGGCGGCGACGAACCGCGCCACGGTCTCCAGGGCGCCGGGGAGCTCGGGGGCGAGCGTGACGATCCGCAGCGCGCCGTCGGCGGCCGCCAGGTACGCGTCGACCTCGAGGGGGTCCGGGGCGTGGAGCAGGTCCATCCGGTGGGCTCCGCGGCGGGCCGGGGACAGCCACGGCCCTTCGAGGTGCAAGCCCGCCAGCGTTCCGTCCGAGGTGAGTGGTCGAAGGCGCGTGAGCGCTGCGACGGTGTCGTCGGGGCGTCCGGTGGCGATCGAGGCGACGAGGGTCGTGGTCCCCCGCGACCGGTGGTGCGCCGCCGCTGCCCGGCCGTCCTCCGTGGAACAGGTCGCGAAGTCGTGGCCGAGGGCGCCGTGGGCGTGCAGGTCGACGAAGCCCGGTACGACGGTGCCCTCGACGGTGACCGCAGTGCCTGCGGGCGGCGGTGTGCCGGTACCGACCGCGAGCACGGTGGCGTCGTCGCCGAGGAGGATCCAGCCGTGGTGCAGGTCGTGGGCAGCGGTCACGATGCGCGGCGCGCGGACGAGCGTGGTCACAGCAGGACCCCGCTCTCGAGCAGCCGCCGAGCGAGCATGCCCGCGCCGATGGCTCCGGCGGCGTCGCCGTGGGCGGCCGGCAGGACCTCCGGAGCGCGGACCCCGACGAGCCGTTCGGCCACCGCCGTGCGCAGCGGCCCGAACAGCAGCGGGCCGGACTCGGCGAGTCCCCCGCCGACGATGACGGTGTGGCACCCGGCGACCGCGGTCGTCCACGCGAGCGCGTCAGCGAGGACGGCGACGCAGTCGTCCCAGACGGCGGTCGCCACGCGGTCGCCGTCGCGCACCCGGAGCATGGCTGCGTGCGCCGATGCGGAGCCGGAGCGGCGTGCGACTCCCCCGGCCGACGCGATCTCCTCGACCCGGAGCCCCGCGTGCGGTCCGGACGGGATCAGCACCTGGCCGATCTCCCCCGCCCATCCGCCCCCGGACACCACCTGCCCGTCGACGACCAGCGCGCTGGCCAGCCCGGTGCCGACGGGCACGAAGGCGACCGATCCGCGGGACAGCGCCGTGTCGCCGGTGTGGGTCTCGGCGAGGGCGCCGGCGCGGACGTCGTGGCCGAAGGCGATCGGGACGTCGATGCCGCGGCGGACGAGCTCGGCCTGCACGAGGCCACGGACCGGCACGTCCTGCCATCCGAGGTTCACCGCGAGGACGACGGTGCCGGCGGCCTCGTCGACGACACCCGGCGTGACGAGCCCGACGGCGTCGAGACGACCGCGGTCGAGCGCCCGGGCTGCCAGGTCGGCGACGGCGACGGCGAGTCGGTCCCCCGACGGGTCGTCGCGCGGCGTCGGGACCCGGGTCTCGTCCAGGACGAGTCCGTCGGTGTCGGTCAGCCGAGCCTTGGTGCCCGTGCCGCCGACGTCGACCCCGAGCACCGCGCCTGCGCCCGCCATCAGGTGAGGATGACCGACCGCGTCAGCGAACGGGGGTTGTCCGGGTCCAGCCCGCGACCCTCGGCCAGGGCGACGGCGAACCGGTGCACGACGACGAGCCCGGCGATCGGGTCGAGGTCGTGCTGCACGAAGCGCGCACCGGTGGCGGCGACCTCGTCGGAGAGCCCCTGCGGCGCGGCACCGAGCGACCAGACGAGCCGGCCGGGCTGCGCGATGGCGATCGGCCCGTGCCGGTAGTCCATCGCCGGGTAGGACTCGGCCCAGAACTGTGCGGCCTCCCGCGTCTTGAGCGCGGCCTCGAACGTCAGACCGACCGCGGCACCACGGCCCACGAAGGAGACCTGCTCGGCGTCGAGCAGGTCGTCGATCGGCACCGTCAGGGCGGTCTCGGCCTGGGTGGCGAGGGCGTCGACGTCGTCGCCGATCGACGCGCGCAGCAGGGCGAGCGCCGTGGTGGCGAACCGGGTCTGCACGACGGAGCGCTCGTCGGCGAAGGGCAGTGCGACCACGTCGTCGGCGACGGCTGCGGCGGGGCTGTCCGCGACGGCCGTGATCAGGACGGTGCGCTGCGACGGCAGGGCCTGCAGCAGGTCGACGATCTCGGTCGTGGTGCCCGAGCGGCTGATGGTGAGCACGCGGTCGTACTCGCGCGATGCGGGGTACTCGGAGCCGGCGAAGGCGTCGGTGACCCCGAGGCCGGCCTGTTCACGGGCGACGGCGTAGCTCATCGCGATGAACCAGCTCGTGCCGCAGCCGATCACGGCGACGCGTTCGCCGGGCTGGGGGAGCGCGTCCGAGAAGGTCGGCAGGAGTGCTGCGGCGGCGCGCCAGGTCTCCGGCTGGGAGGCCAGTTCGGCGCTCACGAAGGTGTCGGTCATGGGAGCCTTCCGGTCCGGTTCGATCCGGGTGATCGATGATCAGGAAGCGTAGCGAGCGATCGTGCGCGATGGAAGACCAAAGCGTCAATTCCGATCACCGAGCGGTCGCGATGGCACCGTAGGATGGCCGTCATGACCCCCCAACAGCGGCTGAACGCCCTGCTCGAACTGGTGAGCGAACGCGGCAACGTGTCGATCGCCGAGATCGGGGAGCTGCTGGGGATCTCGGCGGCGACGGCCCGACGGGACCTCACGACGCTCGCCGACCAGCGGCTCGTGACGCGCACGCACGGGGGAGCAGCGGCGCTCGGGGCCGGCTACGAACTGCCCCTGCAGTACAAGATCGCGCGCCAGGCCGAGGCGAAGACCGCCATCGCCCGCGCCGCCGCACGACTGGTGCAGCCCGGCGAGACCGTCGGGCTCAACGGTGGCACCACCACGACCGAGGTCGCTCGTGAACTCGGCAAGAGCGAGCGGTTCATCCGGGCCGACGGCGAGTTCGGGATCACCATCGTGACGAACGCGCTCAACGTCGGCTACGAGCTGTCCGTCCGCGCCAACGTCAAGATCGTGGTCACGGGCGGGGTGGCGCGGCGGCAGTCGTACGAGCTCGTCGGACCGCTCGTCCGGGACACCCTCGACGAGTTCGCACTCGACCTCGTGGTCCTCGGGGTGGACGGCCTGACCGGGCAGTACGGCGCCACGACCATGCACGAGGGCGAGGCCGAGGTCAGCCGGCACTTCGCGTCGGTCGGGCGACGGGTCATCGTGGTCGCCGACTCGACCAAGATCGAGCGGTCGACCTTCGCCAGGATCTGCCCGCTGGACCGCATCGACGTCCTGGTCACCGACCAGCCCGTACCGCCGGCCTTCGCAGCCGACCTCGCCAGCGCCGGCGTGGAGCTCGTCGTCGCCGACTGAGCAGGCGGACGAGCGCCCGGATCCCGGGCGCGACGTTTCGATCGTGTAAAACCCTCCCGCCGTGGACCCATGAGCGATCCGTGAGCGCCTATTGTGCATTCATGATCGATTCGGCATCATGGGCGTCACAATCACGCAAGGGAGCGAGATGAGCATGGGCGTTGACAACGGGATCCTCCGCGTCGCGGTGATCGGCATGGGCCAGCGGTCCGCCATCGCACGGCACGTCGCCGAGGCGGTCGCCGCGGAACCGGCACTGCGGGCGCAGGTCGTCGCCGTGGCGGACGTCACCGCAGCGGGCCGCGAGCGCGGGCGGGCCGAGTACCCCGACGCGCTGGTGGTCGAGCACCACCGGGACCTCACCGGCCAGGTCGACGCCGCGATCGTGACCACCCCGGACCGGACGCACGCCGAGATCGCGATCGACCTGCTCCGCGCGGGCATCGCCGTCTACCTCGAGAAGCCCCTCGCCATCACGGTCGAGGATGCCGATGCGGTCCTCAACACCGCCGCCGAGACGGGCACCCCGCTCTACGTCGGCCACAACTTCCGTCACGCGGCCGTCGTCCGCCTGATGCGCGAGATCGTCGACCGCGGCGAGATCGGCGAGGTCAAGGCCGTCTGGTGCCGGCACTTCGTCGGCAACGGCGGGGACTACTACTTCAAGGACTGGCACGCCGACCGCGCCAACGTCAACTCCCTGCTCCTGCAGAAGGCCAGCCACGACCTGGACGTCATCCACGCGCTGGGCGGCGGCGACACCAGCCGCGTCGTCGGCATGGGCTCGCTGTCCGTCTACGGTGACGTCACCGACCGGAGGGACCGCAGCGGCGAGCTGATGGGGGACTGGTTCTCCCACGACAACTGGCCGCCGCTCGCCCAGACCGGGCTGAACCCCGTCGTCGACGTCGAGGACGTCTCGATGGTCATGATGACGCTCGACAACGGTGTGCAGGCCAGCTACGAGCAGTGCCACTTCACCCCGGACTACTGGCGGAACTACACGGTCATCGGCACCGAGGGCCGCCTCGAGAACATCGGCGACACCGGCGGTGGCGTCGTGAAGGTCTGGACGCACCGTCGTGGCTGGGACACCGCGGGGGACCGCGAGTACCCGATCGACGGCGTCGAGGACGGCCACGCCGACGCCGACCTGATCACCATGACCGAGTTCCTGCGGTCCGTCGCCCTCGGCGAACCGACGGAGCTGTCCCCGATCGCTGCGCGCGCCGCGGTCGCCGCCGGTGCCCTGGCGACCCGCTCGCTGCGCACCGGCTCCGTCCCGATCGACGTCCCGCCGCTGCCGGCCGAGACGATCGCGCACTTCAGCCGGCCCGCCGCACCCTCCACACGACCCGCTCCGCACCCCACCCACCCCGCCCAGACCGTCGGTTCCTGACGGCCGTGCGAAAGGACCTCCCGATGACCGCACACTTCCCCGCCCGAGGGACCGGCGTCCGCCGGATCCTCGTCGGCGCCGTCGCCGCGCTCGGCGCGGCCGCACTCCTCGCCGGGTGCTCCACGTCCTCCGGGGCGTCGAGCTCCGGCGGTGACTACACCGCTGCCGCGAAGGACACCAAGGCGAACCTGACGTACGCCGTCTGGGACGAGAACCAGGTCAAGGCGATCAAGGCCAACCTCGAGGGCTTCAACGAGGAGTACCCGGACATCAAGGTCAGCGTCGACGTCACGCCGTTCGCCAACTACTGGACGAAGCTGCAGACCCAGGGCTCGAGCAACACGCTGCCCGATCTGTTCTGGATGAACGGCCCGAACTTCCAGCTGTACGCGGCCAACGGCAAGCTCGCGCCGATCACCGGTGCGGTCAAGGCCGGTGACATCGACCCCGCGAAGTACTCGAGCGCGCTGAACGACCTGTACACGTACGACGACACCCAGTACGGCGTGCCGAAGGACTTCGACACCATCGGCGTCTGGGTGAACAAGGCCCTGTTCGAGAAGGCCGGCATGGACCTGCCGTCGAAGGACTGGACCTGGGACGACTTCCAGGAGACCGGCGCCGAGCTCAGCAAGAAGCTCGAGGCCGTCGGCGCGTACGGCGCGGCCGGCGGCATGGACGGCCAGACGACCTACTACGACACGATCTTCCAGGCCGGGGGATCGGTCGTGAACGCCGACGGCACGAAGTCCGAGTACGCCTCGAAGGCCTCGGAAGCGGGCCTGCAGTTCTGGACGGACCTGATCGACTCGGGCGCTTCGCCGTCGATCAAGCAGCTCACCGACACCACCGCCGATCAGTGGTTCACGTCGGGCAAGCTCGCGATGTACCAGGGCGGCAGCTGGTTCCGCTCGGCCCTGACCGGCACCGCGATGGAGAAGGACGTCGTCGTGTACCCCCTGCCGAAGGGCAAGGAGCAGGCGACCGTCATCCACGGTGTCTCGAACGTCGTGTCCGAGGCGAGCAAGAACAAGGCCGCGGCGCAGGCGCTCCAGGCCTACCTCGCCGGCGAGACCGCCCAGCAGCAGCAGGGCGACATGGGCGCCGTCATCCCCGCCTACGAGGGCACGCAGTCCGCCTTCACGAAGACGATGCCGGACGCCGACCTCCAGGTGTTCCTCGACGCCGTCGACTACGCCAAGCCGCTGCCGGTGTCGAAGAACACCGCCGCCTGGAACACCCTCGAGACCAACCTCCTGCCGAACGCCTTCGACGGTTCGACCCCGGTCGACGACGTCGCGAAGCAGCTCGCGCAGAAGATGGACGCCGCCCTCGCCAAGGAACAGTGAGTCCCGAGCCGATGACGATCAACACCGAGCGGCCACAGGCCGCCTCCGCTCCCGCCCGGACGACGCGGTCGTCCGGGCGGGGCGCCCCCGGCCCGGCGGCCGGCGGCACGCGCGCACCTCGACGGACCGACGGCTGGTGGCCGTGGCTGTTCGTCCTCCCGCTGCTCGTCGGCGTCGGCACGTTCTACATCTGGCCGATCATCCAGACGTTCTGGTACTCGTTCACGAGCTGGGGCGTGTTCGGCGGTGCGACGTTCAGCGGCGTCGCCAACTACGTCCGCCTCGCCGGTGACCCGCAGCTGTACCAGTCGCTGCTCAACACGATCGTCTACACGGTCATCGTCCTGGCCGGCATCCCGATCGCGGTCTGGCTCGCCAGTCTGCTGAACACCCCGGGCCTGCGGTTCGCGCAGTTCTACCGGGTCCTCTTCTTCCTGCCCTACGTCGCCATGCCGGCCGCGATCGCGCTCGTCTGGCGCATCATGTTCAACGGCGACTACGGCATCGTGAACTGGTTCATCGGACTGTTCGGCATCGACGGTCCGTACTGGATCTCGACGCCCGGGTTCGCGCTCGTCGCGGTGAGCTTCGTCGGCCTGTGGTCGTCCCTCGGGTTCTCGATGATCATCCTCGGCGCAGGCCTCAAGGACATCCCACCAGAGCTGTACGAGGCCGCCGAACTCGACGGCGCGAGCCGCTGGCGGCAGTTCCGTTCCGTCACGGTCCCGCTGCTCAGCCCGAGCATCTTCTTCGTGGTCATCGTGACGACCATCTCGAGCTTCCAGCTCTTCGACCTGCTCTACGCCATCCTCGGCAGCACCAACCCGGTGATCCCGAAGACGATGTCGCTCGTCTTCTACTTCTACAGCGCCGGGTTCATCGACAACGACAAGGGCTTCGCGGCCGCGATCGCCATGGTGATCTTCCTGCTCATCGGCATCGTCACGCTCGTGCAGTTCCGCGTCCAACGGAAGTGGGTGCAGGCATGACCGCAACCGTCACACCGCCACGGGCCGCACGTCGGCCCAGCCGCCGCGGCGGCAGCCACTGGTGGATCCACGTCGTCCTCGGCGTCGGCGGCTTCGCGATGGCGTTCCCGTTCGTGTGGCAGATCATCATGTCGCTGTCCACGAACGCCCAGGTGCAGTCCGTCACCCCGACGTTCTGGCCGGGAGAGCTGCAGTGGCAGAACTACGCGCAGGTGTTCGAGCGCCTGCCGTTCCTCAGCCAGCTCGGCACGTCCGTGTACGTCACGATCATCCGCACGCTGGCGCAGATCGTGCTCTGCACGCTCGCCGGCTACGCCTTCGCCCGCATGCGGTTCCGGGGCCGGGCGGTCCTGCTCGCGATCGTGCTGTCGATCCTGCTGGTGCCGTCGCAGGTGTACCTGATCTCGCAGTACCAGATCGTGCAGGGGCTCGGGTGGCTCGACACCCTGATGGGGATCGTCGCGCCGGGGCTGTTCAGCGCGTTCGGCACCTTCCTGATGCGGACGGCGTTCCTGAACATGCCGCCCGAGCTGGAAGAGGCTGCGCGCATGGACGGCGCCAACCCGTTCCAGACGTTCTGGCGGATCATGCTGCCACTCGCCCGTCCCTCGATCAGCGTGCTCGCGATCACGACCGTGCTGTGGTCGTGGAACGAGCTCCTCTGGCCGCTCGTGGTCTCGACGCGTGCCGAGGACATGCCCCTCGCGGCCGGCCTCGCGACGCTGTCGAGCGACCGGACCATCGACTACCCGGTGCTCATGGCCGCGAGCCTGATGGCCATGGCCCCGGTGCTCATCATGTTCGTCGTCCTGCAGCGGCGGGTGATGGACGGGCTCGCCTCGTCCGGTCTGAAGTGACTGTCGACACCCCCGGCCAGGAGGCCCGTCCCGCGTCCGTCGCGGTCCTCGCCGCCGCCGTGGGGTCACCGGACGACTCCGCCACGGTGGCGGCCGCACTGGCCGCCACCGTCGCCGACGCGGATCCCGCGCAGCGGGACGCCCTGCTGGTCGCCGCGTTCCGCGCGGCCGTACCCGGCAACGCCGTGGCGCTCGAGGCGCGGGGGCTCCCGCGCAGCCTGGCCGAGGCGGCCGTCGCCGACGTCGACCGGAAACTCGACCGGTACGGCCTGCGTGGCACGGGGGTGGACTGGCTCGTCTCGGTGGCGACCGGTCGGGTGGTGGCCGTGGGGCGCCTCCAGTACGAACTCGGCGACCGCCTGCCGGACGGCCAGCCGGCCTGGGGCGTCCACGTTCCGGAGACCGGGCCGCTCGACCCGGACGCCTGCGACCGGTCGTTCGCCCGCGCGCCGGAGGTCCTGCGAGCCCTCGCGCCGGCGCTCGCCGCCGAGCGGTGGCAGTGCCGCTCGTGGATCCTCGACCCCGGCCTGGCCGCGGTGCTCGGTCCCGAGGCGAACCTGGTGCGCTTCGCCCGACGGTTCCGGCTCGCACCACCCGGCCCGCACGACGCCGCCGAGGGCGACGAGAGCGTGGCGAAGTTCGTGTTCGGCGTGCCGCTGGCCACAGCCCGGGCCTCGAACGCGTCCGGTCGCCTGCCCCGGGCGGTCCTCGACCGGTGGGCGGCCGGAGCGCACTGGACCGAACGGACCGGGACCGCATCCGTCTGATCGCGCGGAGCCGTCAGCGCGTACCGTGCAGCGCATGACGAAGCCCGACCACGACCACCTCGACGACGGCGTGGACATGACGTTCGAGGAACGACGCCAGGACACCTTCCGACGCATGTCCGGGTCCGACGCGCACGACGCCGACCCCCGGGTCGAGGTGTCCCGCGCCGAGGACGGCGACGTCCGCATCGACGTCGCCGACACCGCAGCCGTGCGCCCCGGCGGTCCGAAGCGCGCCTGAACCGCCAGCCCGTCAGCCAGTGACGGTGGGGCACGGCATGATCGTCCCGTGCACCTCGTCCTCCGCCGCGTCGACGGCGGCGTCCTCGCGACGCCCCTGACCGACGCGGGGACCGCTGACGGCGAGCCGATCCGCCTGGACGAGCCGGGCCTCCCGGCCTTCGTCGCGGCGCACGACGCACCGGGCGTGCGCTGGGTCTGGGACGACACCGCACGCTGGTACCCGGCCGTCCTCGCCGCCGGTGGGCGCGTGGGCCGCTGCGTCGACCTGCGGTTGTGCCGACGGATCCTGCGCGCCGCGCTGGCTGCGCGTGGTTCCGTACTCGCGGCGGCACCGGCGGACGCGCTCGACGCTCCGGTGGCCGAGGTCCGGGTCGTCCGGCCGACGCAGGCCCAGCTCTTCGACGATGCCCTGTTCACCGCGTCGGTGCCGGACGACGACGTCGACCCGGTCGCCGAGTTCCGGGCGCAGCTCGCGGCGGTCGCGGGGTCGACGGCACCCGGCGCGCTCCGGCTGCTGACGACCGCCGAGTCCGCCGGAGCCCTCGTCGCGGCGGAGATGCTGCACGCCGGCCTGCCGTGGCGCGCCGACGTCCACGAGCGACTGCTCGAGGAGACCCTCGGGCCGCGTGTGCCCTACGGCGTGCGACCGCGGCGGCTCGAGGAGATCGCCGCCGTCGTGCGCGAGCGCCTCGACGACCCGACGCTCAACCCGGACTCGCCGGCCGACGTCCTGCGGTCGCTGCGCCGTGCCGGGCTCATGGTGACGAGCACCCGCAAGTGGGAACTGCAGGAGATCGAGCACCCCGTCATCGAGCCGCTGCTCGAGTACAAGCGACTCGCACGGCTCCTGACGGCGAACGGGTGGACGTGGCTCGACGACTGGGTGCGCGACGGCCGGTTCCACCCGAAGTACGTGGTCGGCGGCGTCGTCACCGGGCGCTGGGCGGCCGACGGCGGGGGAGCGATGCAGTTGCCGAAGGGCATCCGCGGGGCCGTCGTCGCGGACCCCGGCTGGAAGCTCGTCGTGGCCGACGCTGCACAGCTGGAGCCGCGCGTGCTCGCGGCGATGGCCGGTGACCGGGCCATGGCCGCCGCCGGCGACGGGCGCGACCTGTACGACGGCGTCGTGGCCTCGGGCGCGGTCGAGACCCGGCAGCAGGCGAAGGTGGCCATGCTCGGCGCGATGTACGGCGCCACCCAGGGCGAGGGCGGACGGCTCGTCCCGCGCCTGGTGCGGGCGTTCCCGCGCGCGTTGGACCTGGTCGAACGCGCCGCTCGGGCGGGGGAGCGCGGCGAACCCGTGACGACGTTGCTCGGTCGGACGTCGCCCGTGCCGGAGGCGTCCTGGTTCGAGGCGCGGAACCAGGCCTACACGGTCGAGGGGACCCCGGCGATGCAGCGTGCCGTTGAGTCGCGGGCCCGGAGCTGGGGGCGGTTCACCCGGAACTTCGTGGTGCAGGGGACCGCGGCCGAGTGGGCACTCGCGTGGATGGGGTCACTGCGTTCCCGGCTCACCGCGCGGTTCCCCGGCGCGGTGACGGACGGTCCGCACCTGGTCTTCTTCGTGCACGACGAGATCGTGGTGCACGCGCCGGAGGAGCACGCCGAGTGGGTGGCGACGCAGATCCGCGAGGCCGCGGTCGATGCCGGACGCCTGCTGTTCCAGGAGTTCCCGGTGACGTTCCCGCTGTCGGTCGCGGTGGTGGGCGCGTACTCCGAGGCGAAGGACTAGTCGGGCTGTCGCCGCAGCGCCTGGTCGGGTGCCGCGTGCTGGAGGACGGCACGGGGCACCCGAGCGGGCACGGTCAGTAGAGCTGGCCGCGGTTGATCTGTGTCACGGTGTCGAGCGTCGCGACCGATCCGGGCCCCTGCTTCGGAGTGTGGTTCTGCTTGCCGCCGTACTTCCAGCCCCCGCGCGCCGTGTGACTCCCCATGTAGAACTTCCTCGAGAACGTGCCTCCGCTCGGGAACGTGTAGGTCCCGGCGGAGCCGTAGAAGCAGTTGTTCGTGTACGGCGTCGCAGCGGCTGCCCAGTACGCATCTCCGGACTTGCAGGTGTTCCGTACGGACACCTTCGCCTGTCGCTCAGCAGGAGGAACAGGTGCGACCGAGATGATCCTGCCGGTCTCCGCGTCGAGCCGAGTACTGACCGAGTTCGTCGCGACGTAGTCGAGGAGCGCTGCATGGTTCGTGAACTTCGGGAGCCCTTGCACGGTGATGCCGTCGAGCTCGTAGGTCTCGACGGCACTCGCGGTCGCCGCGTTCGCTGGTGCCGTGATGCCAACACTGGCGACGGTTGCAAGGAGTGCCCCGCACGCGATGGTGATCCCTCGCCATTTCGTTGCTCGCATGTTCAACCTCTCTCTCGTGACGTCTGCAACGTAGCATGTCAAATACTTACCGGCGAAGCGTTCGGCCGGGACGGCTCCCGGCGCCTTCGGGCAGGGTGGATGGATGCACACCGAACGCGGGGACGCCGCCGACCGTACCGTCGGCGAAGTCGACCTGACCCGTTGGCGCTCCCGTGCCGGCCGCAGCGTCGCCGGTGCGTGGACCGCGCTCGGCAAGCGCTTCGGCGCCATGCCCGTCCTGCTGCTGACCCTCGCCGTGGGTCTCGGTGTCGCCGTCCTCGCCACGTGGATCGCCTCCGAGGTCTACGACGCCGTGCGGGAAGCCGACGACGTCGCGGTGCTCGACCGACCCGTCCTCGACTGGGCGCTCACACTCCGATCACCCACGGCGGACACGCTCGTCACCTGGTGGACCGACATCGCCGGCACGATCGGGATGCCGATCGTCGCGCTCGGGTTCCTGGTCGGCTTCACGATCCAGCGCCGTGCGTGGACGCCACTGGTGCTCCTGGTCGCCGCGAGTGGCGGTTCGCTGCTCATGACGATCGCGGGCAAGGACCTCATCGGCCGTGCACGTCCGCCGCTGTCCGACGCGGTGCCGCCGTACGAGACGTCGCCGTCGTTCCCGTCGGGGCACACGCTCAACTCCACGGTGATCGTGGGCACCATCGTGTACCTCCTGCTCCTGCGGCAGTCGCGCGTCGTCACCCGGGTGTGGACGATCGTCGTGGGCACCCTGTTCGTGCTGTCGGTCGGGGCGTCGCGGGTGTTCCTCGGGCACCACTGGCTGACCGACGTGCTGGCGGCGTGGGCGCTCGGACTCGCCTGGCTCGCCCTCGTGATCACGGCGCACCGGTTGTACCTGACGGCGCTCCACTACGGTGCCGAGCCCGCGCCGGACGTCGACCGAATCACTTCGTGAGCAGAAGACGTCGGGTTGCTCGCCCGCACCCGACATCTTCTGCTCACGAAGTCGCCAGGCCCCGCCCCGCCGCGCCCGAACGGCAGAGCGCCGTCAGCCGCTACCGGTAGGTTGCCCGTCATGGAAGAACGGGTCTTCGGCGGCAGGTACCGCGTCACGGGCACGCTCGGACACGGTGGCATGGCGTCCGTGTACCGGGCGGTCGACGAGCAGCTCGGACGTGAGGTCGCCGTCAAGGTGTTCCGCATCGGACCGGTCGACCACGGTGAACGCGCCCGTGCCGAGTCGGAGATCCAGACCCTCGCGACGCTGCGCAGCCCGGCCCTCGTCACCCTGTACGACGCAGCCCTCGACGACGCCGACGGCGACTCGTACCTCGTCATGGAACTCGTGCCCGGCAGTGACCTGGCCACCCGGCTGCGCGAGGGACCGCTCGACCCCACGACCGCCGCCCGCGTCGGCGCACAGGTGGCCGACGGGCTGAGCGCCGTGCACGCGCAGGGCATCGTCCACCGCGACGTGAAGCCCGCCAACGTGCTCCTCGAGCGCGACGGCAGCCACGTCAAGCTCGCGGACTTCGGCATCGCCCTGCTGCGTGACGCCTCGCGTGTGACGGGGACGGGCACGGTGATGGGGACCGCCGCGTACCTCGCGCCGGAGCAGGTCCTGGCGCAGGAGATCACCGGCAAGGCCGACGTCTACGCGCTCGGACTGGTGCTGCTCGAGTGCCTGACGGGCAAGACACCGTTCCCGGGCAGCGCCATCGAGTCCGCGACCGCACGACTCACCCGCAGTCCGGAGATCGACCAGCACCTGCCGACGGCCTGGCGCACGCTCCTGCACGTGATGACGGCGCAGGACCCGTCCGAGCGGCCGAGTGCGGGCGAGGCGGCCGAACGACTCCGCGCTCTGGGCCGCGACGATCCCGGAGCCGCCACGCAACTCCTGCCCGGCGGCCCCGGGACGCTGACGGCAGCGGGCGCCGGCGCGGCAGCGGGAGCAGCCGCAGCCGGCGCCGCGGCCGCAGCCACGGCTCCGATGGCCGCGCACGCGGACGACGCGACCCGCGTGATGCCGGCGAGTGGTGCCTCCCGTCAGGGTGGACAACCGGGCGCGGACGACGCGACCCGCGTGATGGACGCCCAGCAGCCGAACGCGGCGGACGACGTGTCGACCACCGTCCTCGGTGCCCAGCGCGGCGCCGTCGGCCCGACCGGCGGAGGTGGCGGGGTGCCCCCAGCGGCCCCGCCCGTCCGACCGGGCTCAGGTGACGACCCGGCGAAGCGCGAGAAGCGACGCAAGGGACCGATCATCACGGCGATCGTCGTGGTCGTCCTGGTGCTGGTCGGCATCGGGGTCGCGGTGTTCGCGCTGAACGGCGACGACGACGGCACACCGGCCCCGACGGACACGACCTCGACCGCACCGACCGAGCAGCAGCCCAGCGAGGAAGAACAGCAGCCGAGCGAGGAGCAGCAGCCGAGCCAGGAGCAGCAGCAGCCGAGTCAGCCGGCCGAGCAGCAGCCCTCCGAGCCGGCGGAGCAGCCGTCCGAGCCGGCCGAGCAGCCGAGTGAGCCCGCCGAGCCCAGCCAGGAGCCGTCCGTCGGTCCGGAGCCGAGCGCGCCGGTCTCGAACCCGGTGCAGGAGCCGCAGGACGGCGCCGACCCAGCCGACGGCGCGGCCGACACGACGACCGACACCACGACCGACACGTCGGCGGACGCAGGTCCCGGCAACTCGGAGAACGCCCCCGGGCAGAACAAGGGCTGACACGCCGAGCGTTTTCGTCCAGACGCTGGACCAAATACGCTGGACCCGTGCGAGAACTGCAACGGAGCGGTGGGCCGACGACGGCCGTCGCGGCGCGGAACGGTGTCGGCTTCGGATCGTCGGAGGGGTGGCTGGTCGAACGACCCGCGGGTGACGGTGCCGTGGTGGCGCTCGTCCCCGGCTCCGGCGGCCGGGTGGTCGCACCCGGCGACGAACTGTCGTGGGTCTGGTTCCCGGAGCGCACGCTGCCGCAGGGCGCAGTCGAGCCCACCGAGGCGGACCTGCCGCACTTCTGGGACGCCACGGCCTTCGCCGTCGACGTCGTCTTCACCGACGGCACGCGACTGAGCGAGCAGGAGACCGCGCGCGGCGGACACGCACGCGACCAGTACGGCGACGCGCTCACGCCCGACGCGCAGGACACGGCCCGCAAGCAGTGGGTCGACCAGTGGAACCGTCGCGCGGTGGACCTCACGCCGTTCGCGGGGCGGGTCGTCGACCGACTGGAGGCCCGGCTCGGCTCCGACACACAGCCGCCGGACGCCGACGGCGAGCGTCCAGCCCTCCGCGGCTGGCTCGACGACGTCCGCATCGGCCCGGCTCGGCCGACGCCGACCACGCCGCTCGACCACGTCCGCACCACTCGCGGCACGCAGGCTTCGTCACGGTTCTCCCGCGGCAACAACGCCCCGCTCGTCGGCGTCCCGCACGGCGGTGTGTTCGGCCTGCCGATGACCGACGCGTCGAGCAACCGCTGGCCGTACGCGTACCAGGAGCACGCCCGCACCGAGGCCGACGGGCGGGTCCGGCCGGCGATCCAGGCCTTCGCGACGAGCCACATCCCGTCGCCGTGGATGGGGGACCGCGGCGTGTTCCAGGTGATGCCGTCACCCCTCGACACCCCCGACATCGACCGGGCCGCACGTGCCCTCGGGCTCGACCACGACGACGAACGCGACGGTCCGCACCGGTACCGCGTCGCCCTCGACCAGGGTGTCACGGCCGAGATGACCGCGGGGGAGTTCGCCCTCGGGTTCCGCTTCACCGGGACCCGCAGCGTCGTGCTCGACCACCACGGCCGGGTGTCCGACGTCTCGGTGACGATCACCGACGGCACCGCCGTGGTCGATGCCGTCCTCGACGACCGCCCCGGCACCCCGCCGCACCACGTGCACGTCCGGATCCCGCACGTGACCGCGGACCACACCAGCATCAGCGAGCACGCGCTGCGCGGCTGGCTGACCGTGGACGGCGACCGTCCCGTCGACGTCCTGCTCGGCATCTCGACGGTCTCGATCGAGGACGCCCGCGCGAACCTCGACGAAGCCGGCACCTTCGACACCATGTGCACCCGCGCCGAGGCGCTCTGGACGGCGAAGCTCGCGACGCTCTCCTTCGACGGAGCCACCCCGGACCAGCTGACGAGCCTGTACTCCGGCCTGTACCGGCTGTTCCTCTACCCGAACCGTGCCGGCGAGACCGCCCTGACCGGATCGCCGCACCACCGCTCGCCGTACGGAGCCGTCCTCGCCGACCCGATCCGTGACGAGCCCGGACCCGAGGTCGTCGATGGGCCGTTCACCACGACGAACGGGTTCTGGGACACCTACCGCACCGCCTGGCCGCTCCTCGGGCTCCTCACCCCGGAGACCGCCGGTGAGCTCGCGCAGGGCTTCGTCGAGCACCACCACGACGGCGGGTGGACCCCGCGCTGGAGCGCCCCCGGCGCCGAGGACTGCATGACGGGCACCACGAGCGACACCGTCTTCGCCGACCTCGCGGCGAAGGGCATCACCGGGTTCGACCTCGCCGAGGCGTACCGGAGCGCGGTCCGGAACGCGACCGTCCCGCCGCGTGACGAGCGGGTCGGACGGAAGGGGAGCCTCCCGGGCGCCTTCCGCGGCCACGTCGACACGGCGACGTCCGAGGGGATGTCCTGGACCCTGGACGCCGCGATCAACGACTGGGGACTCGCCGTCATGGCGGGCCTGCTCGCGTCACGGGCGAACACGCCCGCCGACCTGTCCCGGTACGAGGCCGAAGCCGAGTGGTTCGCCCGGCGGTCCCTGCAGTACCGACACGTGTTCGACTCCGAGCGGGGCTTCTTCATCGGCCGCGACCCCGACGGCTCGTGGCGGGTCGGCACCGAGTTCGACCCGCGCGACTGGGGCGACGACTACACCGAGACGAACGCCTGGGGCACGGCCTTCACCGCACCCCACGACGGCGCCGGCATCGTGGACCTGCACGGCGGGCCGGCGCGGTTCGACGCCGCGATCGACGCGTTCTTCGCGACACCCGAGACCGGCGCGACCGTCCGTTCCGGCGCGTACGGCTTCCCGATCCACGAGATGACCGAGGCCCGCGACGTCCGGATGGGCATGCTCGGCCTGTCCAACCAGCCGGCGCACCACATCCCGTTCTTCCCGATGTTCACCGGGCGGCACGACGACGCGCACCGCATCGTGCGGGAATCGCTGGAGCGGCTGTTCGTCGGCTCCGACCTCGGCCAGGGCTACCCCGGCGACGAGGACAACGGCGAGATGAGCGCCTGGTACGTCTTCGCGACGATCGGCCTGTACCCGCTGGCGCCGTCCACGGGCACCTACGTGCTCGTGCCGCCGTCGGTCCGCAGGACGGTGCTGCAGCAGCCGGGAGGAACGCCCACCGTCATCGAGATCGCCGACGGTTCCGCAGGTGCGTACGTCGCGTCGGTGACGGTCGACGGGTCGCCCTGGACGTCGGTCAGCATCCCGCACCACGTGGTGGTGTCGGCGTCGCACATCGTCTTCACGCTGTCACCCGAACCGCAGGGCTGGGCGTCGGACACCCGCCCGGTGTCGGCGTCCGAGGTGCACGGCTACCGGGACGCCCCCGTCGACCTGCTGCCCGTCGGGGCGTCGCCGCTGGTCGACGACACCGGGCGCACGGTGTCGGCGCTCGCCGCGGGGGAGTCGGTCTCGTTCGACGTGGACTGCCCCGCCGCCTCGCTGTACACGGTGACGGTGGCGACTCCGGGGTCGTACTCGTGGCAGGTGTCCCTCGGCGAGACGGTCACGGCGGTCGACGGCGCCGAGTTCACCTGGGCCGGGCAGACCCGCGTCTTCCGGATCATCGGCGGCGGCTCGTCGTTCGTCTTCACCGCGGGCACCGACGTGGCGCTGACCCAGCTCGAGCTGATCGCGGCGGACGGACAGCGTTGACGCGTTGTTCACCGGGCCGGAGCATGCTCGGCCCATGTCGATGAGCACACCGTTCGATCCGGAACAGCAGGGCGCCGCCATCCCCGTGGACGGCTCCGACGAGGCGGAACTCGAGATCGAGGAGGACCGTGGCGCCGACGTCGGCGACGACTCCGCCGACCCGAGCGTCTCGCCCGTCAGCCACCACGACGAGGACGAGGCCGGCGGTGGCCCGGTGTTCCGGCGCCCGCAGGCCGGCGAGCGGCTGCACCCGGACGACCTCTGACCGTTCCGGGGGTCCACCGGGGTTTCTTGGGCGATTGCCAAGCGGCTCGGGCATGCTCGTGCGCATGTCGATCGCGAACTCGTGGGACCCGTCTGGTGGCCGTGCAATCCCGGAGGACCAGGCGAAGGAGGACGGGCTCGAACTCGACGAGGACCCGGCGATGCTCGGGATCTCGTTCGACGTCGTGGGTGGCGCCTCCGCGGACCCCGCCGGGGTGTCACCGGTCGACGTGCACGTGCCGTCGCCGCGGTCTGCCGGCTCCGCCTCCGACGACTAGCGCGCGCCTGGTCGAATCGGGCGTACCTGGTCCGAAGTTTCGACCAGGTACGCCCGAAAGCGCCTTGCATCGCGCGCATTCTGGGAAGGAACGTCAGCGCGCGCCGACGCCGGGGACGCGGTACTTGAAGCCAACATGGGACGCGGTGAAGCCGAGGCGCTCGTAGAACCGGTGTGCATCGGTCCGTGCAGCGTCCGAGGTGAGCTGCACGAGCGGCGTCCCGAGCTCCGGGGCCGCGACGTCGGTGACCCAGCGCATCAGGGCACTCCCGATGCCGCCCGAGCGGAGTGCACTGCTGACCCGTACGGCCTCGACCAGCAACCGCGTCGAACCCCGGCGAGCCATGCCCGGGATCCGGGTGAGCTGCAGCGTGCCGACGAGCCGTCCGGTCTCGACCTCGGCGACGAGCAGTGCGTTCGACGGGTCGTCCGTGATCGATCGAAGGGCCGCGGCGTACTGCGGGCGGTCCTCCGGCGCGGCGACGTCACCACGCGCAGCGCTGATGGGGTCGTCGGAGAGCAACGCCATCAGGGCGTCGAGGTCGCTGTCGACCGCGTTCCGCACCACCACTGAACCGGAGCGGGCGGAGAGGCGGACGGGCAGGGTGAGGTCGTGGAGCACGACCCCACCCTGCCCGATCGACTCACGGAACGGTGTGCCCCGCGGCGGTGAAGATGCGGTACCACTCCTCGCGCGACAGCTCGACGTCCGAGCCGGCTGCCGAGTCCCGCACGCGCTGCGGGTTCGTCGTGCCGAGGACGACCTGGAAGTGCGCGGGGTGGCGGGTGATCCACGCGACCGCGATGCCGGTCGGGGTGACACCGTGTGCGGCGGCGACCTCCTCGAGCACGTCGTTCAGCTCGGCGTACTGC
Organism: Curtobacterium pomorum; assembly: GCF_044497295.1. Taxonomy (NCBI): domain Bacteria; kingdom Bacillati; phylum Actinomycetota; class Actinomycetes; order Micrococcales; family Microbacteriaceae; genus Curtobacterium; species Curtobacterium pomorum. Next base: position 3,769,059 of record NZ_CP172409.1, on the reverse strand, counting down.
TCGCGGTCGCCGAGGAAGACGCCGTCGAAGAAGCCCTTCTGGAACGGCGACCAGGCCTGCAACGTGATGTCGTTGATCCGCGAGTAGTTGAGGATGTCGTTGTCGCGGGAGATCGACTGGTCGAGACCGCCCATGTTCGCCGTGAGGCCCTGCGAGATGACGTTGGCGTGGGTGATGCTCAGCTGCACCTGGTTGAACGCGAGCGGCTGGCGGACGTGCTGCTTGAGCAGGTCGACCTGGCCGGGGGTGTGGTTCGAGACGCCGAAGTGGTGCACCTTGCCGGCGGCGTGCAGCTCGTCGAAGGCCTTCGCGACCTCTTCCGGCTCGACCAGGGCGTCGGGGCGGTGCAGCAGCAGGACGTCGACGTAGTCGGTCTGCAGTGCCTCGAGCGACTCGTGCACGGACTCGAGGATGTGCTCGTACGAGAAGTCGAAGTACGCACCGTTCGGCGTCGGCCGGATGCCGACCTTGGTCTGCAGCACGATCTCGGCGCGCTCCGCGGGCGACAGCGTCACGGCGGCACCGAACCGCTCCTCGCAGCCGTGCCACTCGCCGTACACCGCGGCGTGGTCGAACATGTTCACGCCCGCGTCACGCGAGGCGCTGTAGAGCGCGCGGATGTCCTCGTCGCTCATGTCGTTGATCCGCATCAGTCCGACGACGACGTCGGATGCGGTGAGGTCCGTCTGTGGCAACTCCAGTGTCTTCACGCCGTCGATCCTGCCAGCCGGTCCCCGGTGCAGGCAGGCCCTGCCAGTACCTCAGGCGCCGAAGGACCTAGTGGACCGAGAACCCGCCGTCGACCGCGATCGACTGCCCCGTGACGTAGGCCGACCCGGGGCCGGCGAGGAACACCGCCGCCGCCGCGAAGTCCGACGCCAGGCCGTTCCGCCCGACCAGCGTCCGTGCCGCGAGTGCCGACACCGCCGCGGGGTCGGCGCTGAGCCGCTCGTTGAGCGGGGTGCGCACGAAACCGGGGACGAGGACGTTGGAGGTGACCCCCTGCGCGGACCAGGCTTCTGCCTGGGACCGGGCCAGTGCCTCCAGACCGGCCTTGGAGACCCCGTACGCGCCGCTGGCGGCGAAGGGGCGGTGGGCCTGCTGCGAACTGATCGACACGATGCGGCCGTACCCGCGTGCCGCCATGCCGGGCGCGAGCCGCTGCCCGAGCACGAACGGCGCGTCGAGGTTGACGGCCATCGTGGCGTCCCAGGTGGCCTCGTCGAGATCGGCCATCGGAGGCCGCAGGTTGATCCCGGCCGAGTTCACGAGGACGTCGACGTCGCCAGCCGCATCGGCGAGTGCGTGTGCTCCGGCGCGTGTGGACAGGTCCGCGACGATGCTGTCGGCCGAGCCGCCAGCGGCACGGATGGCATCGACCGTCGCATCGATGGTGGACCGTGTCCGAGCTGCGACGAGCACGTGCGCGCCCGCGTCCGCCAGGGCGACCGCGATGGCCTGTCCGATGCCGGAACTGCCTCCCGTCACCAGGGCGGTGCGTCCGTCGAGACCGAAGAGCTGCTGCAGCGACATCCGGCCAGGCTAGCGAGGCCCCGTACGCTGGGCCGGTGCGTGACGACCTGCTGCCGATGCTCGCCTGCCCCGTGTGCGCCGAGCCGCTCGGCCGGGTCGACGGTGGCCAGGTCGGCTGCGCGACCGGGCACCGGTTCGACGAGGCGAAGCAGGGCCACCTGACGCTCCTGCCGGCGAAGCGTCGGGCGCTCACCGCGGACACCCCGGAGATGGTCGACGCCCGGCTGCGGTTCCTGGGGCGGGGCCACTACGCGCCCGTCGAGCGGGCGCTCGCCGCGGTCGTCGCCGAGGCGACGGCGCCCGGCATCGTGCTCGACGTCGGCTCCGGTCCGGGGACGTACCTGGCGCATGCGCTGCGCGCGGCGGACGGGAGGCTCGGGGTCGCGTTGGACTTGTCGGCGATCGCGATCCGACGGGCGGCCCGCGTCCACGATCGTGCCGGAGCCGTCGTCGGGGACGTGACCGAGCGCCTCCCGGTCGTCGACGGTGCCGCCGCGGTCGTGCTGGACGTCTTCGCGCCGCGCAACCAGACGGAGTACGCGCGGGTGCTGCACCCCGAGGGTCTCCTCGTGGTGGTGACCCCGCGCACCGGACACCTGGCGGAGCTGGCCGAGGCGACCATCACGGTGGATCCCGAGAAGGAGCGGCGGCTGCACGACTCGCTCACGCCGTCGTTCGTGCTGCGGTCCTCCGAGGACCTGACGTGGACGATGGACCTGTCCGCCGAGGACGTCCACGACGTGGTGCACATGGGGCCGAGCCACCACCACGTCGACCCGGAGCAGGTGTTCGCACCGACGAGCGTGACCGCGGCCGTGACGGTGAGTACGTGGAGCCGCGCGGGCTGATCCCCCGACCGGGTCAGCGCTCGGCCACGTCCCGCGGACTGCCCTGTTCGGCCCGCCGGAGCGCGGTGTGGGCCCGCCCGCGCGCACGGTCGACCGCGATCCCGATCCGGGCGAGCAGCAGCACGGCGCCGACGCCCCCGGCTCCGATCGGCGTCACGAACAGGCCGAGGTCGATCCCGGGCATCCGCCACCAGTCGATCGACCAGGCGGCGACGAGAGCGAACGCCAGCAGCAGTCCGGCTCGCCACCACCAGCGCCCCGGCAGCCGTCCGACGCCGAGCGCAGCCAGTGCCAGGAGCGCCCAGCACCCCTCCGGCGCGAAGGACCGCGGGTCGTTCGTCCCGCAGGTGGACACGGCGCACTCCCACTCGACCTGGTCGGCCACGCCGGCGTACCAGTGGAACAGCAGCGCGGCAGCGACGACGGCGACGAGTGCGACCGGTGGCCCGATCCAGCGCCACACGCGGCCGAGCCGGGAGCGGCGTCGGCGTGCGGCCACCCATCCGTCCCCGAGCTCGTAGCCGGGCATCGGACGGAACTCGGGCATGCCAGCACGCTACCGGCGGCCGGTTTCCGTGTGGAAGCGGTTCACAAACGTCCGAGCGTCGGTGCGGCCCGGGACCGTCCCGGCCCGCACCGCCGCGTCACTCGGTCGGCGCCGCGACGTCGAGCTGCCAGACCACGCCGAACCGGTCGCGGAGCTGCCCCGCGAGTGGCGCCCAGGCCGAAGGGGCGAGCGGCTGCCGGATCTCGGCGCCCTCGGACAGCACGGCCCAGTACCGCTCGATCTCGGCGGCGTCGTCCCCGTGCACGAAAACGTAGAAGGCGTTCGATCCCTGGTCGTAGGGCTGACCGGGCCAGACGTCGAAGGCCATGACCCGGAACCCGGCGTCGGTGGCGACCTGGCCGAAGACGACCCGGTCGGCCCAGGCGGGATCGTCGAGGGCGCCCATCTGCCCGTAGGTGGCGGCGGTGACCTCGCCGCCGAAGACCGATGCGTAGAAGTCGAGGGCCTCGCGGGCGTTGCCGTCGAAGTTGAGGTGGGTTGTCGTTTCGATGCTCATGGAACGAGGATGACCGGCAATGCGGTCAGATCATGTCCGCTTCTCGGACGAAGATGATCGACATGGCCGGACCCTCCTCGCGCATGCTCGCGCTGCTGTCGTTGTTGCAGGTGCACCGCGACTGGCCGGGCGACGAGCTCGCCGGACGCCTCGAGGTCAGCCCCCGCACGGTCCGCCGCGACGTCGACCGCCTCCGCGAGCTCGGGTACCGGGTCGAAGCGCTGCGCGGTCCCGCCGGCGGGTACCGGCTCGCAGCGGGCTCCGACCTGCCGCCGCTGCTCTTCGACGACGACCAGGCCGTGGCGATCGCCCTGGCGCTCGCCGTCGCACCCGCCTCCGGAGCGGACATCGCGGAGTCAGCCGCCCGCGCGCTCGCGACGGTCCGGCAGGTCATGCCCGCGCGGCTCCGGTCGCGGGTCGACGCGGTGCAGGCCGTGACGACGTCCGGCCGGACCCGCACCGACCCGGACGTGCTCGTCGCCGTGAGCGAGGCGGTGCACCTGCACGAGGTCCTCCGCTTCACGTACGCGGGCGACGACGACCTGCACCCTCCCCGCCGCGTCGAACCGCACGCCGTCGTCGCGCGGAACGGCCGCTGGTACCTGCTCGGCTGGGACCTCGACCGCGGCGACTGGCGCACGCACCGCATCGACCGGATCACCCCGCGGATGCGCACCCGGGTCCCGTTCACGCCGCGACCCGTCCCCGGCGGCGACCCCGTGGCCTTCGTGTCGGCGCGGTTCAAGGGATCGGCGCAGGCAGACGTGTGGCCGTGCACCGGCTCGGTGACGATGACGGCCGCCGACGCCCGGACCGTCACGCCGTACCTGCCCGAGGACGCCGTCGTCGAGTCCCTGCCCGACGAGCGGAGTCGGGTCACGCTCGGTTCGTGGTCCTGGCCGGGGCTCGCCGGAGCGTTCGCGGGGTTCGCGGTCGACTTCGTCGTCGAGGGTCCGGACGACCTCCGTGACGCCACCGTCGCGTCGGCAGCTCGACTCCGGGCGGCGAGCGCGCGTTAGCGGGGCGCATGCGTCCGCCAGGGCGGCGTGAGGAAACCGTTAGGAGCGACCGGGAGGCCCGGTGCAGGACCCAGCATCGGTCTCGGCACCACACGTGGTGCCGTCCGCGTCGCCCGGCGCGGACACCGCAGACCTTCTGGAGTCCCTCGTGTTCGACGTGTTCGTCGTCGCCGGTGTCCTCGCCGTGTTCGGCGTGGTGGCACTGATCGCCAAGGGGGTGGAACGGCTGTGATCGGCATCACCATCGCGGCCGCCGTCCTCGGCATCGCCGCAGTCGTGTACCTCGTCTGGGCGCTCGTGCGTCCGGAGCGGTTCTAGTGGGCGCCGTGGGCGTGGGCGCCGCTGACGTCTGGGCGGGGATCGTCCAGGTCGCCACGCTCGTCCTGCTGCTCGTCGTCGCCTACCGCCCGCTCGGCGACTGGATGGCGAAGGTCTTCACACCCGTCCGGCACAACCGCGTCGAGCGCGGGGTCTACCGGCTGATCGGGGTCGACCCGGACGCCGAACAGTCGTGGCCCGTGTACCTGCGCGGCGTCCTGCTCTTCAGCGTCGTCGGGCTCCTGCTCGTCTACCTGCTGCAGCGCGTCCAGGTGGTGCTGCCCGGCGACCTCGGCCTGCCGGCCGTGGGCCCGTCGCTCGCGTTCAACACCGCGGCGTCGTTCGTCGCGAACACGAACTGGCAGTCGTACTCACCCGAGGTGACCGTCGGGTACAGCGTGCAGATGGCCGGCCTCGCGGTGCAGAACTTCCTGTCCGCCGCCGTCGGCCTCGCCGTCGCCGTCGCCCTGGTGCGCGGGTTCGCCCGCCGCAAGTCCGGCACCCTCGGCAACGTGTGGGTGGACGTCGTCCGCGGTGTCGGTCGCCTGCTGCTGCCCGGTGCGTTCGTGTTCGCGATCGTGCTCGTCGCCGGCGGTGTCATCCAGTCGTGGGGGAGCGGCACCGACGTCACCACGCTCATCGGTGGCACGCAGCACATCCCCGACGGGTTCGTCGCCTCGCAGGAGGCGATCAAGGAACTCGGCACGAACGGCGGTGGCTACTTCAACGCCAACTCGGCGCACCCGTTCGAGAACCCGCAGGCGTGGACGAACCTGGTCGAGGTCTTCCTGATGCTCGTCATCCCGTTCTCGCTGCCCCGAACGTTCGGACGGCTCGTCGGTGACGACCGCCAGGGCTACGCGATCCTCGCTGTGATGGGCGCGATCTTCCTCGTGTCCCTGTCGGTGATGTCGATCGCCGAGCTCGGCGGCGGCGGACTCGCGACGCACGCGGCCGGAGCGGCGATGGAGGGCAAGGAGACCCGGTTCGGGATCCTCGGCACCACCCTGTTCGGCACGACGTCGACCGCGACCTCGACCGGTGCGGTGAACGGCATGTTCGACAGCTTCACCCCGATCGGCGGGATGATGGCGATGCTGAACATGATGCTCGGCGAGGTCACCCCGGGCGGTGTCGGCTCCGGCCTGTACGGCATGCTCGTGCTCGCCGTCATCACGGTGTTCATCGGCGGCCTGCTCGTCGGCCGGACGCCGGAGTACCTCGGCAAGAAGATCCGGGCCAAGGAGATGACCTTCGCGGCGCTGTACATCCTGGTGACGCCGACCCTGGTGCTCCTCGCCACCGGGCTGTCCCTGGTCATCCCCGGCGTCCGCGAGCAGGTGCTCGGCACGTCGATCTTCAACCCCGGCAACCACGGGCTGTCCGAGCTGCTCTACGCATTCACCTCGGGCGCGAACAACAACGGTTCGGCCTTCGGCGGACTCACCGCGAACACCACGTGGATGAACTCCTCGCTCGGCGTCGTGATGCTGCTCGGCCGCTTCGTGCCGATGGTGTTCGTCCTGGCGCTCGCCGGGTCCCTCGCCGCCCAGGACCGAGTGCCGGAGACCGCCGGCACGCTGCCCACCCACCGCCCGCTGTTCATCGGGCTGCTCGGCGGCGTCGCCGTCATCGTCACCGCTCTCACCTACTTCCCGGTGCTCGCACTGGGCCCGCTCGCAGAAGGACTGTCATGACCGTGACCACCGAGCCGGAACCGCGCACCGCAGTGGAGCCGGCCACCCGCTCGTCCGCATTCGGACCCCGCCAACTGGTGGCGGGCCTCCCGGGCGCCCTGCGGAAACTCGATCCGCGACTCATGTGGCGGAACCCCGTCATGTTCATCGTCGAGGTCGGCGCAGCGCTGACGACGGCCGCCGCCGTCGTCGAGCCGTCCGCGTTCACCATCGCTATCGCCGTCTGGCTCTGGCTCACCGTCGTCTTCGCGAACCTGGCGGAGTCGGTCGCCGAGGGGCGGGGCAAGGCGCAGGCCGACACCCTGCGGAAGACCCGCTCGACCACGAGCGCCCGCCGGGTGCTCGGCTACGACCAGGCCGACGCTGCAGCGGTCGGCAACGAGACCGAGGAGGTGGCATCGGTCGACCTGGCCAAGGGCGACGTGGTGGTCGTGGTCGCCGGCGAGGTGATCCCGGGCGACGGCGACGTCATCGACGGCATCGCGTCCGTCGACGAGTCGGCCGTCACGGGTGAATCCGCACCGGTCATCCGCGAGTCCGGTGGCGACCGCAGTGCCGTCACCGGTGGCACCCGCGTGCTGTCGGACCGGATCATCGTGCGCATCACCTCGACCCCGGGCGAGACCTTCATCGACCGGATGATCCGCCTGGTCGAGGGCGCGGCACGGCAGAAGACGCCGAACGAGATCGCGCTGAACATCCTGCTCGCCTCGTTGTCGATCGTGTTCGTGATCGTCTGCCTGACGATGCAGCCCATCGCGGGACTCGTCGGTGCGACGGTCAGCGTGCCGGTGCTCATCGCCCTGCTCGTCTGCCTCATCCCGACCACCATCGGGGCCCTGCTCTCCGCGATCGGCATCGCCGGCATGGACCGGCTCGTGCAGCACAACGTGCTCGCGATGTCCGGCCGCGCGGTCGAGGCCGCCGGGGACATCACCACCCTGCTGCTCGACAAGACCGGGACGATCACGTACGGCAACCGTCGGGCGTCACGCGTCGTGCCGGTGCCGGGCGTGAGCGAGACCTCGCTGATGGAGGCAGCCGCGCTGTCGAGCGCCGCCGACGGGACGCCAGAAGGTCGCTCGATCGTGTCGCTCGCTGCCGACGCCGGGGTGACACCGGCACTGCCCGACGGCGCCGTCGAGGTGCCGTTCACGGCGCAGACGCGCATGTCCGGTCTGGACCTGCCGGACGGATCGCAGATCCGGAAGGGGGCCGCTGCTGCCGTACTGGCCTGGGCGGACACCCCCGACGCGGGTCTGGTGGCCGCGATCGACTCGACCGTGGCGGAGATCTCCGACCAGGGCGGGACGCCGCTCGTCGTCGGCCGCCGCTCCTCGGACGGCGCGGTCGCCCTGCTCGGCGTCGTGCACCTGAAGGACGTCGTCAAGGACGGCATGGCCGCACGGTTCGCCGAGCTCCGGTCGATGGGCATCCGCACGGTGATGATCACCGGTGACAACCCCCGCACCGCGGCCGCGATCGCGCACGAGGCCGGCGTCGACGACTTCCTCGCTGAGGCCACCCCGGAGGACAAGCTCGCGTACATCAAGCGCGAGCAGGAGGGCGGCAACCTCGTCGCCATGACCGGTGACGGCACCAACGACGCCCCGGCCCTGGCGCAGGCGGACGTCGGCGTCGCGATGAACACCGGCACGACGGCGGCGAAGGAGGCGGGCAACATGGTCGACCTCGACTCCGACCCGACCAAGCTCATCGACGTCGTCCGCATCGGCAAGCAGCTGCTCATCACCCGCGGGGCCCTGACCACCTTCTCCATCGCCAACGACGTCGCGAAGTACTTCGCGATCATCCCGGCGATGTTCCAGGCGGCGTTCCCGGGGCTCGCGGCGCTCAACATCATGGGGCTGCACAGCCCGTCGTCCGCGATCCTGTCGGCGGTCGTCTTCAACGCGCTGGTCATCGTGGCGCTCATCCCGCTGTCCCTGCGTGGCGTCAAGTACCGCGCGGCAGCAGCGTCGTCGATCCTCGGCCGCAACCTGCTCGTCTACGGGCTCGGCGGCGTGGTCGTCCCCTTCATCGGCATCAAACTGATCGACCTCGTGGTCGGTCTCATCCCGGGGTTCTAGTCATGGCATCTGCACGTTCCACCGTCCGTTCCGCCGGTGTGGCGATCCGCCTCACCCTGCTCGCCACCGTCGTGCTCGGCGTCGGCTACCCGCTCGCCGTCTGGGGGGTCGGCCAGGCGGCGTTCCACGACCAGGCCAACGGCTCGATGGTCAAGGACTCGTCCGGCACGGCCGTCGGTTCCTCGTTGATCGGGCAGTCGTTCACCGGCAAGCAGGCCGATCGCTGGTTCCAGTCGCGGCCGTCCGCCGCCGGCGAGGACGGGTACGACGCCGGGGCCTCGTCCGGCTCGAACCTCGGGCCGAACAACGCCGACCTGCTCAAGGCCGTCGAGGAGCGTCGTGCGGCGCTGGCGAAGGCCGACGGGGTCCCCGCCGCGCAGGTGCCGGCGGACGCGGTCACGGCGTCGGGCTCGGGGCTCGACCCGGACATCAGCCCGGCGTACGCGTCGCAGCAGGTCGCGCGGGTGGCCTCGGCGCGCGGCCTGTCGGTTGCTGACGTGCGGGCGCTCGTGGCCGAGCACACCGAGTCGCGGCAGCTCGGGTTCCTCGGCGAGCCCGTCGTGAACGTGTTGTCGCTGAACCTGGCGCTGGCGAAGCTGTCCTGACCGTGCGGTCACCTCGCCGCCCAGCTCGGCCGTCCGCCGATGCCGTCGATCAGATCGTCGTGCTCGTCGATCAACCGTCGAACGGCATCGGCGTGACGGTCGCACGGGCCGACGGTCTCGGCGAGGTGTGCGAGCAGTTCGAGGGAGTGCACCGGCGTGCGCTTCGGCAGCCCCTCGAGCCGAGCGACCAGGTGCGCGGGGGAGCGGAAGGTCGGCGGCGGGATCCGGAAGCTGCGGCCCCAGAGTCGCGTGTGGTGGGCGCAGCAGTTCCGGACGTGCGTGATGTGGTGCAGGCACGGGCGGAGCGTCGCAGGGGGCAAGCGGAATGCTTCCGCCATCTCGTCCCGAGCGGCGGGTTCCAACCCGCAGGTGAGGCGGGACAGTTCACCGAGGCTGAGCTCCTCGGCGAGCATCCCGAACGGCACCCGTTCGAAGCGCCGCTCCTGCCACGCCGAACGGATGGCGGGATCTGCCGTTCGGTCGAGCGCCGCCCGAGCATGTCGGAGGAGCGCACGGTGATCGAACGTGTCACGGAACGCCCGACGGTCGAGGTACCAGTGCGATCCGAATCGAGCTGCGCCCAGTGCGTCCAGATGGCCACGCAGGGCGAGCTCGATGCGCTCGGACAGACCGAGGGTGACGGAGCGGAGCGCACTGTCGAAATCGTGCACTCTCCGGACCGAGGCGTCGGAAGGGTCGAGACCTCGTTCGCGCAGTGCTTGGCGGAACTGCGCTGCGCGGTAGCGCGAGATTGCGGCCGAGGCGTCCTGCATCGAGAGGCTCCGAGATCGAGGGAACTGATGATCTCGGGCAAGCCGGCAGCAACTACAGCGTGGGGAACGAACGTGAGCGGTGAAGAACTCCGTCCCGCGTCCGAGACGGACGCGGGACGGGACAGTCCCACCCGATTTGAGGAAGCCGAGGCTCGAGCCTTGGTGGGAACGGTTACGAGGAGAATATCAGTCGACCGGCTGCCCCGCAACAGCGGACGCGAGAGGATGAGCACGTGAAGCGCGGCAAGCTGCGGGTCCTGCTCGGTGCCGCACCGGGCGTCGGCAAGACGTTCACCATGCTCGAAGAGGGCCGCCGGCTGCTCGACGAGGGCCGTGACGTCGTCGTCGCCGTCGTCGAGACGCACGAACGCGCCGCCACCGCCGCCCTCGTCACCGGACTCGAAGTGGTGCCCCGCCGCTCGGTCGCGCACCGTGGTGTGGAGCTCGACGACCTCGACCTCGACGCCGTCATCGCCCGGGCGCCGGAGGTCGCCCTCGTCGACGAACTCGCCCACACGAACGCCCCCGGCAGTGCGAACGAGAAGCGCTGGCAGGACGTCGAGGCCCTGCGTGACGCCGGCATCGACGTCATCTCGACGGTGAACGTGCAGCACATGCAGTCCCTCGGCGACGTGGTGCGGGAGATCACCGGCACCGTGCAGCGCGAGACCGTCCCCGACGCCGTGGTGCGCGCGGCCGACCAGATCGAGGTCGTCGACCTGGCCCCGGCTGCCCTGCGCGAGCGGCTGTCCGACGGACTCGTGTACCCGGCTGCCCGGATCGATGCGGCGCTGTCGAACTACTTCCGGCTCGGCAACCTGACGGCACTGCGCGAGATCGCGCTGCTCTGGCTGGCGGACGAGGTCGACGACGCGCTCAAGGCCTACCGCGCCGAACACGGCATCGAGCACCGCTGGGAGACCCGGGAACGGGTGCTGGTCGCCCTGACCGGCGGGCCCGAGGGCGAGACCCTGCTCCGTCGCGGTGCCCGTATCGCCGCCCGCAGTGCCGGGGGTGAACTCGCGGCCGTACACGTGACGACGAACGACGGTCTGCGCGTGCGGCACCCGGGGGCGCTCGGCAAGCAGCGGACCCTGCTCGAGCAGCTCGGCGGCACGTACCACCAGGTCGTCGGCGACGACGTGCCGTCGACCCTCGTGCGGTTCGCGCGGTCGATCGACGCGACCCAGATCGTCATCGGCGTCAGCCGACGCAGTCGGCTCGCCGCGGCACTGACCGGTCCGGGGATCGGCAACACGGTGATCCGGGAGTCCGGCGACATCGACGTGCACGTCGTCACCCACGAGCGTGCCGGCGGCGGGATCACCCTGCCGAAGCTCGGTGGCAGCCTGTCGCGCGGGCGGGTCATCGCCGCCTTCGTGCTGTCGGTCCTGGTCGGCCCCCTGCTCACCTGGGCGCTGTCGATCGGCAGCGACCCCGACGCCATCACCGTCGACGTGCTGGCGTACCAGTTGCTCGTGCTCGTCGTGGCGCTCGTCGGTGGGATGTGGCCGGCGGTGTTCGCGGCGGTGCTGTCCGGGCTGAGCCTCGACTACTTCTTCGTGCAACCCCTCTACATGGTCACCGTCCAGCAGCCGTGGCACCTGTTCGCCCTGGTCATGTACGTGATCAGTGCGGTGCTGGTCAGCTTCGTGGTCGACCGGTCCGCGCGTCGATCGCGTGCCGCCCGCCGCGCCTCGGCCGAGTCCGGGCTCCTGATGGGCATCGCCGGCAGCGTGCTCCGTGGTGACGACGCCCTGCAGGCACTGCTCGACCGCACCCGTGAGGCCTTCGGCTTCGCCGGCGTCCGGATCCGCCAGGGTGACGAGGTGCCGGCCACCTCCGGCGAGTTCGGCGCGACGCCGGACGCGTCCACGACGCTGGCGTCCGGCGCCGTGCTCGAGTTCGCGGGGGCGCCCGACGACCCGACCCAGCGCCGGCTGCTGCGGGTCGTCGAGCAACAGCTCGACGCCGCCGTCGAGCACCGCGAGCTGACCCGCACGGCCGTCGGCGCCGAACGCATCGCCGCCGCCGACCGGGTCCGCAGCGCCCTGCTCGCGGCCGTCGGCCACGACGTGCGTCGGCCGATCGCGGCCGCCTCAGCCGCCGTCCAGTCGTTGCGTGCGTTGGACGTCGACCTGTCACGGGCCGACCGGGAGGCGCTGCTCGCGACCGCCGACGAGAGCCTCGGTCAACTGGCGGTGCTGTTGGCGGACCTGTTGGACGTCAGCCGCGTGCAGGCGGGTGTGCTCGCGGTCACCCCCGCATCGATCGCGCTCGAGACGGTGGTCGCGCCGGCGCTCGACGAGCTGGAACTCGGTCCGGACGACGTCGACCTCAACCTGCCGGCGGAGCTGCCCCCGGTCCTCGCGGACCCGGTCCTGCTGCAGCGGGTCGTCGTGAACGTGCTCGCGAACGCCGTCCGGTACGCCCCGAACGGCACCCGCGTCCGCGTTGCGGCGAGCGCCTTCGGGGGCGGGGTCGAGCTCCGGATCGCCGACCACGGTCCGGGCATCCCGTCCGACCGGGTCGACGAGGTCTTCCAGCCGTTCCAACGCCTGGGCGACACCGACAACGAGACGGGCCTCGGCCTGGGGCTGGCGCTGGCTCGCGGGTTCACCGAGGGCATGGGCGGCACGATCGAGGTCGACGACACCCCGGGCGGTGGACTCACCGTGGTGGTGCGGCTGCCGATCGCCGGGCACGTGGGAGTGGAGCTCCGATGAAGGTGTTGATCGCCGACGACGACGCACAGCTCGTCCGAGCGCTCTCCGTGACGCTCGCCGCCCGCGGGTACGACGTCGTGACGGCGAAGGACGGCCGCGCTGCGATCGACGCCGTCATCACCGAACGTCCCGACCTGGTGCTGCTCGACCTCGGGATGCCCCGGCTCGACGGCATCGGTGTCCTCGAGGGCATCCGGGGCTGGTCGCAGGTGCCGGTGCTGGTGCTGTCCGGACGGACGGACTCGTCCGACAAGGTCGACGCACTCGACGCCGGCGCCGACGACTACGTGACGAAGCCGTTCCAGATGGACGAACTGCTGGCGCGGTTGCGAGCCCTCGGGCGGCGACGGGCACCGGCCGGCGTCGACACCGCGCCGACGATCCGCATCGGGGACCTCGTCGTGGACCTCGTCGCGAAGCAGGTGACGCCGGGGAGCGGCCCCGCGATCCGCCTGACCCCCACCGAGTGGCGCCTGCTCGAGGTCCTGGTCACGAACCCCGACCGCCTGATGACCCGCGAGATGCTCCTGACCGAGGTCTGGGGGCCGACGCACGGCAACGACTCCGGGTACCTGCGGCTGTACATGGCGCAGCTGCGGCGGAAGCTCGAGCCCGACCCGGCGCACCCGCGCTACCTGGTCACGGAGTCCGGCATGGGTTACCGCTTCGCGCCGGGAGGGCAGTGACGAAGGCAGGGAGACCGCTGTCGGGTGGCTGGCGGGTCGCTGTCGTGCAGGTGTCGGGTCCGTGTCGTGGTGCGTCGTTCCGCGGAACCCTAGTGTTCGGGACATGAACGAGATGCGGATCGGGGAGCTCCGGCGACTGCGCGGGTGGACCCAGGAACGACTGGCCGAGGCGAGCGGCCTCGCGGTGCGGACGGTGCAGCGGATGGAGAGCGGCAACGACGCGAGCCTGGAGTCGCTGTCGTCGGTGGCCGCGGCACTCGAAGTGCCCGTGCGCGACCTGTTCGTCACTGAGGAGCGAGAGTCCCTCGAGCCCGGGGTGCGCGGCCTCGACGAGCGTGCGGAGCTGCAGCAGGTGCAGCGTGACTCGGCGACTCGGGGGTGGCAGTACCTGTACTCGGGCGTGGGCATCGTCGTGACGCTCGGCACCATCGCCCTCATCGGCGCGGGGATCTGGAGCGGCATCGCGATCCTCGTGATCCCCGTCTACTGGGCTGCCGGCAGACTGCTCTCGCAGTTCCTGATGGCGACCGTCGTCGAACCCTCGCTCGACCGCCGGTACCCGCTGTCACGGTCGCGGCGGATCACGCCCGGGAACTGAAGGCGGCGAGCTCGGCACGGGTGCGGGCGCCGTGCTTCCGGAGCAGGTTCGCCACGTGGTACTTCACGGTGTTCACGCTGATGCCCAGGCCCTCGGCGATCTCACGGTTGCCGACGCCCGTCGCGAGCAGCCGCAGCACGTCGCGCTCCCGCGGGGTGAGGTCGTCGTCCGCGACCGAGTCCACCTCGGTCGGTGACGGGTCGAGGGGCAGCGAGATGTCGAGCACGGAGCCCCAGTCGGGTGTGCTCGACACCTGGACGCGGCCGTCGAGGGTGACGACGCGCTCCGCGATCGGCCGCATGGCGTCGTCGTGCACGTCGAGCGTGCCGGACCCGTCGTCACGGAGCTGCATGAGCAGGTTCCGGCCGTCGCAGTCCCACTGGATGCGGACGCGCTTGGCCGCACCGCCGTCGACCAGGGCGAGCACGGCGGTCCGGACGATTGCCCGGGCCGCGTGGGCGACGTCGCCGGGCAGCGCACGGCCGGTCGTGGGCGGTTCGACGAACTGCACGTCGAGGTCACCGAACCGGACGAGCGGGCGCAGGTCGGCGCGCAGCCGTGAGAACGCTCCGGTGACCGGCTCGAGCAGGGTGCTGCGCTGGTGGTCGGTCTCGGTGCGCAGGTCGACGAGCGCGGCTGACGCGATCTCGACGGCCTCGGCCCGCGCGGCGGCGTCGGACACCCGCGGTGACCGGAGCACGGCGAGCACGGACTCGAGGGTGAGCGCCTGACGGTCCGCCTGCTCGGCGACCGTCCTGGCGTGTTCCGAGGCGGCGAGCCGACTGGCGGAGCCGCCACGGGCCTCCCGGTCCGTTCCCGATGCGTCCATGGGAGCCGAACCTACCTGTCCCACCCGTGCGAACGGGGCCACCCGATCGGGTGGGGAGCCTGCCGACGCGGGTAGCGGTACACCAGGCCGCGTGACGGCATGCTCGTGGACATGGCAGAACCCACCGTCCCTGCAGCGTTCGACGTGATCGTGCGTGAGGTCACCGACCTCGCCGCGAACGTCGACGATGCGTCGGCTGAGCGCGCCCTCGACCTGATCGACCGGAGCCACCGGGTCTTCGTGCACGGCGCCGGCCGGTCCGGCCTGGCACTGCGCATGACGGCGATGCGTCTCATGCACCTCGGTCGTGACGTCCACGTCGTCGGCGAGACCACGACGCCCGCGATCCGCCCCGGGGACGTGCTCCTCGTCGCGAGCGGATCCGGCACGACCAGCGGCATCGTGCAGGCGGCCCGCACCGCGCACGACGTCGGAGCGTCCGTCGTCGCACTGTCGACCACCGACGACTCCCCGTTGTCCGAGGTCGCTGACGTCACCCTCGTGCTGCCGGCAGCGACGAAGACCGACCGCTCCGGCACGGCCTCGGCCCAGTACGCCGGCAGCCTCTTCGAACAGGCCGTCGCGCTGGTCGGCGACGCCCTGTTCCACACGCTCTGGTCCCGCGGCGGGCAGTCCGCCGACGACCTCTGGCCCCGACACGCCAACCTCGAATGAAAGGCATCCACATGCAGCTCCAGTTCGCCATGGACACCCTGACCACCGAAGCCGCCCTCGAACTCGCCGCCGCGGCCGCGCCGCACGTCGACGTCCTCGAGCTCGGCACCCCCCTGATCAAGAGCGCCGGCCTGTCCGCGGTCACCGCGATCAAGGAAGCGCACCCGGACAAGATCGTCTTCGCCGACCTCAAGACCATGGACGCCGGCGAGCTCGAGGCCGACATCGCGTTCTCGGCCGGTGCCGACCTGGTCACCGTCCTCGGTGTCGCCGGTGACTCGACCATCGTCGGGGCCGTCAAGGCCGCGAAGAAGCACGGCAAGGGCATCGTCGTCGACCTGATCGGCGTCTCCGACAAGGCCGCCCGTGCCCGTGAGGTCGTCGCGCTCGGTGCCGAGTTCGTCGAGGTCCACGCCGGGCTCGACGAGCAGGCGGAAGAGGGCTTCACGTTCTCGACGCTGCTCGACGCCGGCAAGGAGTCGGGTGTCCCCTTCTCGATCGCGGGTGGCGTGAACGCGTCCTCCGTCGCCTCGGTGCAGGAGGCCGGTGCCCGCATCGCCGTCGCCGGCAGCGCGATCTACAGCGCGTCGGACGTAGGCGCCGCAGCTGCCGAGATCCGCGCAGCCATCACGGCGTAGCGCCCGCGGCGTCCGCGTCGCGATGGTGAGCAGAAATGGTCGAGTGCGTACCCCGCACCCGACCATTTCTGCTCACGAAGCGACCGCCGCCGGTCTTGGTGCGCCGTACGGTGGTCGCATGAACCGAGTGCTGCGGTGGACCGCGTGGATCGTCGCCGTGCTGCTGGTGGTCGTGGTGGTGTTCCTCGTCTGGGCGCACATCGTCATGCAGGGCACCCGGAGCGCTGCGCTGCAGGTCTGGCGCGACGACCGCGTGTCGGTCCAGGACGCCGGCGACTCCGTCGTGATGACCCCGACGGGGCAGGCCGACGGCAAGGGCATCGTGTTCATCCCGGGCGCCAAGGTCGACCCGTACGCGTACATGGCGACCTTCCGGCAGGTGGTCGCGAACGGCACGACCGTCGTCATCACGAAGCCGACCCTGAACCTCGCGTTCTTCGACACCCGGCCGCTCTCCACCTTCGAGGCGCATGCACCGGACGTCGCGACGTGGGCAGTCGGCGGGCACTCGCTGGGCGGGGTGCGCGCCTGCCAGCTCGCGCAGGACGCGGACGGCCTGCTGCTGCTCGGCAGCTACTGCGCGAACGACATCAGCACGTCGTACATCGACGTGCTGAGCGTCTCGGGCTCACGTGACGGGCTCTCGACGCCCGACAAGGTCGACGCTGCCCGACACCTGCTGCCGTCGACCGCGACGATGACCGAGGTCCAGGGTTCGAACCACGCCGACTTCGGCGCGTACGGCGACCAGCCGGGCGACCGCACGGCGACCATCAGCCGCGAGGACGCCCGCCAGCAGATCTCGTCGGCGATCGAGGCGTGGGCGCGCGACCTGCCGCCGGCCCCCGGCCTGCGCTGACCGGGAGGCCCGTGGTGCGTCGCGTCAGCGGATCACGCCCGCCTCGTGGTCGCGTCCAGAGCGCCGCCCGGTCACCCGGGCGACGAAGTACAGCACCACGCCGACGGCGAGCAGGATCGCCGCGTACAGCCAGACCTGCCCGCTCTGCTGCGTCAACAGCAGCACGCACGAGGCGACACCGAGCACGGGGACGAACGTCCACACCCGGAAGTGCTCGTGGTCGACGCGGTCACGGCGCAGCACGAGGACGGCGACGTTCGTGCTGATGAACACGAAGAGCAGCAGCAGCACTACGGTCTCGGCCAGGATGCCCACGTCGCCGACCAGCGTGAGGAGCATCGCGACGACGGTGGTCGCCACGATCGCGGTCCACGGCGTCTTCCGGTTCGGCAGCACCTCGGCCAGCAGCGCGGGCAACAGCCGCTGTTCCGCCATGCCGTAGGTGACGCGGCTCGACATGATCATCGTGAGCAGGGCGCCGTTCGCGACGGCCACCAGGGCGATGAGGCTGAAGACCCAGTCCGGGATCGGCGCCCCGCTGGCCGACACCACGGCCAGGAGCGGGCCGGTCGAGTCCGACAGCTCGGACGCCGGCAACGCGATCGAACTGGCGAGGCCGACCAGGACGTAGACGACGCCCGCGGTGGCGAGGGCGCCGAACAGGGCCTTGGGGTAGACCCGGCTCGGCTCGCGGACCTCCTCCGCGACGTTCGCCGAGGTCTCGAAGCCGACGAACGAGTAGTAGGCGACGATCGCCGCGCTCAGCGTCGCGAGGGCGGGGTTCGCCTCGGCCGGGAACGCACCGATGCGGGAGACGTCACCGCCACCGCCGCCCAGCATCACGGCGACCACCACGATGACGATGACGAGCCCCGACACCTCGATGACGGTCATCACGACGTTGCTCCGCAGCGAGTCCGAGATGCCGCGGGCGTTCAGGCAGGCGATCAGCGCGAGGAACACGATCGCGGTCGGCACCGGCGGCAGGTCGACGAACGTGCCGAGGTAGTCGCCGGCGAAGGCGAGCGACAGACCGGCGGCGCTCGTGACCCCCGCGGCGAGCATGCTGAACCCGACCAGGAACGACACGATGGGCGTCCTGTAGGCACGCTCCGCGAACACCGCGGCGCCGCCGGCCTTCGGGTACTTCGTCACGAGCTCCGCGTACGAGCCCGCCGTGAGCAGGGCCAGCAGCAGCGCGAGCAGGAGCGGTGCCCAGAGTGCCCCGCCCACGTCCTGCGACAGGGTGCCCATGAGCGCGTAGATCCCGGCGCCGAGGACGTCGCCGAGGATGAACAGGTACAGGAGCGGCCCGGTGATGGCCTGCCGGAGCTTGGAGCCGGTGCCGTCGTGCGGGGGTGCCGCGGTCTCGCTGGTCATGGTGGAGCCTTCCGTCCGGACCAGCGTGTCGACCCGCGCCTCAGGGAGTTCACAGGCCGTCGGGCGCGTTTGAACACCCGTCCTGGAGCGGTCCTAGACTCGACGAGAGCAACGTCCACGACCCCCGTTCTCCCTGAAGGGCTGCAGATGACGACGCCGACCCGGCGCACACCCGCGCGACTCGCGGACACGCGAGCGCTCCTGTTCGACCTGGACGGTGTCCTCACCCCCACCGCCGACGTGCACATGCGCGCCTGGAGCCGGCTCTTCATGCCGTACCTCGAGGCACACGGGGTCGCGCCGTACACGCAGGCCGACTACTTCGCGTACATCGACGGCAAGCCGCGGTACGACGGCGTGCGCTCGCTGCTCGAATCGCGGGGCATCGACCTGCCGCAGGGCACCCCGGACGACGACCCGGACGCCGACACCGTGTGCGGTCTCGGCAACCGGAAGAACGCCGAGTTCACCGCGGAGCTGGACGAGCACGGTGTCGAGCCGTACCCGGGCTCGCTCCGGTTCCTCACCGCCGCGATCGACGCCGGCTTCCACGTCGCGGTCGTCTCGAGTTCCGCGAACGCCGTCTCGGTGCTGCGGACCGCCGGCATCCTCGACCGGTTCCCCGTCGTCGTCGACGGCCTCGTCGCACGTCAGGACGGCCTCGCCGGCAAGCCCGCCCCCGACACCTACCTCGACGCCGCCGGACGGTTCGGTCTGACCGCCGCCGAGTGCGTCGTGGTCGAGGACGCCACGAGCGGTGTCGAAGCCGGCCGGAACGGGGCCTTCGGCCTCGTCGTCGGGGTCGACCGCGGAGCGGGCGCCGACGCGTTGCGCGCGCACGGTGCCGACGTCGTCGTGACGGACCTCGCCGACCTGGTCGCGGACCTTCCCCGGGCGACCACCAGCACCACGTAGGCCAGCGGACCGGAGGCGAGCCGCGCCTCCCGGTCGAACCGACGTCCCCACGCCACTCTCCCTTCCCACGGAGCACCATGAACCCCATCACCTCGGACCCGCTCGACCGCGTCCGGTACCCGATCGACGAGTGGGCACTCGTCGAGACCGAGTACACCCCCGACCAGCAGGGCGTCGCCGAGACGAACTTCGCCGTCGGCAACGGGTACCTCGGCCTGCGTGGCAACCTCGACGAGGGCCGTGGCGGCGTGCAGTACGGCACGTACATCAACGGGTTCCACGAGACCTGGCCGATCCGGCACGCCGAAGACGCCTTCGGGTTCGCCAAGACCGGGCAGACGATCATCAACGCGCCCGACGCCAAGGTGATCCGGCTGTACGTCGACGACGAGCCCCTGGTGCTGGCCGAGGCGGACATCCTCCGCCACACGCGGCGGCTCGAGTTCCGCGGCGGCTACCTGTTCCGCGAGACCGAGTGGTCGACGCCGTCCGGCAAGCGCGTGCTGATCCGGTCCCGCCGTCTGGTGTCGTTCACCGATCGGCACCTCGCCGTCATCGACTACGAGGTCACCGTGCTCGACGCGGACGCTTCGATCCTGCTGTCCAGCCAGATCCTGAACCGCCAGGACGTGCAGGACGAGTACCACGCGGGGATGCGGGCAGCGGCGAACGCCTTCGACCCGCGCAAGGCCGAGGCCTTCACCGACCGGGTGCTCGAACCGAAGCTCAAGCGCAGCACCGGCGCCCGCTCGCTGCTCGGCTACCAGGCGTCGAGCTCCGGCATGACGATCTGCGTCGGCGTGGAGCACCACCTCGAGACCGAGAACAGCTGGGACGAGTCGTCGTCGATCGACGACGACCTGGCGAAGCACGTCTACCGCGTCCAGGCGCGCGCCGGCCAGCCGATCCGACTCGTGAAGCACGTGGTGTACCACACCTCCCGCGGTGTCCCGGTGCGCGAACTCGCCGACCGCTGCGACCGCACGCTCGACCGGGCGCACGCCGAGAACATCGACGAGACGTTCGAGAAGCAGCGCGTCTGGCTCGACGACTACTGGGCGCGGAGCGACGTCGAGATCGCCGGGCAGCCGGCCATCCAGCAGGCCGTCCGGTGGAACCTGTTCATGCTCGCGCAGGCCACCGCCCGCACCGACGGACACGGCATCGCCGCCAAGGGCGTCACCGGCTCCGGGTACGGCGGACACTACTTCTGGGACATGGAGATCTACGTCCTGCCGTTCCTGTCCTACACGGCGCCGATCGTCGCCCGGAACGCCCTGCGCTTCCGCTACAACATGCTCGACGCGGCACGCTCACGGGCACGTGAGCTGAACCAGCGGGGTGCGCTGTTCCCCTGGCGCACGATCAACGGCGAGGAGTCCAGCGCGTACTACGCCGCCGGCACCGCGCAGTACCACATCGACGCCGACATCGCTCATGCCCTGATGCAGTACGTGCGGGCGTCCGGAGACACCGAGTTCCTGAAGCGCGGAGCGATCGACGTGCTCGTCGAGACCGCTCGGCTCTGGGCCGACCTCGGCTTCTGGCGCTCCAACGGCGACAAGAAGTTCCACATCGACGGCGTCACCGGGCCCGACGAGTACACGACCGTGGTCGACGACAACCTGTACACGAACGTCATGGCGCGGGCGAACCTGTGGTTCGCGGTCAACGCGTGCCGCGAGCTTGCGGCCGACGACGTCGAAGAGTACGACCGGATGATCCGACGCACCGGCCTGCGCCCCGACGAGCTCGTCGAGTGGGAGCACGCTGCCGAGTCGATGGAGATCCCCTTCGACCCGCACCGTGGCATCCACCCGCAGGACGCCCAGTTCCTCGACAAGGAACTCTGGGACCTCGAGAACACCCCCGAGTCCAAGCGCCCGCTGCTGCTGCACTACCACCCGCTGGTGATCTACCGGTTCCAGGTGCTCAAGCAGGCCGACGTCGTGCTCGCGCTGTTCCTGCAGGGGCACGAGTTCACCGCGGCCGAGAAGCGCCGCGACTTCGACTACTACGACGCGCTCACCACGGGCGACTCGACGCTGTCGGCGGTCGTGCAGTCGATCATGGCAGCCGAGGTCGGGTACCACGACCTCGCCGACCAGTACTTCCAGACGGCGCTCTACGTCGACCTGGCCGACCTGCACGGCAACACCTCGGACGGCGTCCACATCGCGTCGACCGGCGGCATCTGGGGTGCACTCGTCAACGGGTTCGGCGGCATGCGCGACCACGGCGGCCGGATGACGTTCAACCCGCGGCTGCCGCGGCACTGGGACGCCCTGACCTACCGCCTGACCGTGCGTGGATCGCGCGTCCGGGTGGACCTCGGGCAGGACGCCATGACCTTCACGGTCGAGACGGGCTCGGGCTTCACCGCGTGGGTGCACAACCAGCAGTGGGACATCGAGGCCGGCGAGCCGACCGTGGTGCCGCTGCCGCACCAGGGGCCGCGGATGTCCGGGCACGCCCCGACGACGAGCGACATCCAGGGCACGCTCCGTGCGGACGGCTCCGTGATCACGGCGTCGATCCCGACGATCTCGCTCGAGCGCGACTTCGACGTCGACGAGACGACCGCGTAGGGCGGCGGTCCGAGCTCGCTCGGGTCACAGGAGCTTCCGGAGGGTGTTCGTGTTGCGCGTCGTGGTCGAGCGCTTGAAGCGTGCTGCCCCGGCCCGCTTCGCGAACACGGTGTCCGTGCTCGAGCCCTTCGGGCAGGACCAGTACACGACTCCGTCGCCCCGGGCGACCTGCTCGACCGTGGCGTCGACTGCGAGGTCGGTGAGCAGTGCGTCGAGGGCGTCGTCGTCGGAGCCGAACACCACGTAGTCGTGCCGGTCGTCCGCCCGGTCGAACGGGAACCGCTCGATCACTGCCGCCAGGTCCTCGTGACGGACGAGCACGATCCACGCGTCGTAGCCGAAGCGGTCGCGGAGCGCCTGCTCGATCGTCGTCTTGAGGGTGGAGGCGTCGGCATCCGTGTCGAACACCACGTTGCCGGACGCGAGCACCGTGCGGACGTCGGCGAAGCCGAGCCCTCGGAACAGGTCCGCGAGGTCGGCGCTCCTGATCGTGATGCCGTTGACGTTCACTCCGCGCAGCAGCGCGATCCACTTCGCCATGCCCGAACCGTAGCGCGGCCCTGGTCGGCTTACCCGATCAACTGCACAAGAATCGTTGCGCAAGAACTGTTGTGCATCTATGGTCGGACCATGACCGTCCGCAGACTCGACGACGCCGCCCACATGCGTGCCCTCGCCCACCCGACCCGACTGCGGATCGTCGGGCTCCTGCGCTCCGGTGGGCCGCAGACCGCGGCGATGCTCGGCGAGGAGATCGACGAAGCGCCCGGCACGATCAGCTACCACTGCAAGCGGCTGGCGGGCGCGGACTTCATCGAGCCGGCTCCGGAGCTCGGTTCGGACCGGCGGGAACGGTGGTGGCGGGCGACGGCGGACCACACGTCGTGGGACCTCGCCGACGCGTTCGACGATCCGGAACGCATGCTCGCGACGACCGCGCTCGACCACACCGTCGCCGATGCGTACGCGGCCGAGTACGGGCGGTTCATCGACCAGGCGCCCGTCCTGGGGCGTGCGTGGGTCGCGGCGTCGACCAGTTCCGACGAGGTGCTGCGACTGACCGTCGAGGAACTCAGCGAGCTCGGCGCCGAACTGCGTGCCGTGGTCGAGCGGTGGACGGCCGTGAGCGACGCGCACACGCCAGGCGACGGCTCGGAGCGCGTCATCGCCGTCACGCAGAGCTACCGGATGGGGCGAGCGTGAACGCCCGGGCCCGACTGCGTGCACTGCTCGCGGTCCAGGCCGTCTCGAGGACCGGGAACGTCGTCACGACCGTGGCCGTGCCCTTCGCCGTCCTCGCGCGGGGTGGCTCGGCGACGGACGTCGGGATCGCCGCCTTCGCCGCGACGGTGCCGATCGTCCTCGGCGGCCCCTTCGGCGGGGCGCTCGTCGAGCGGGTCGGGTTCGTCCGGTCGAGCGTGGCGTCGGACCTCGTCAGCGGTGCGACCCTGCTGGCGATGCCGGTGCTCGCCTGGACCGTGGGTCTGCCGTTCTGGGCGCTCCTGTCGCTCGTCTTCGTGAGCGGCCTGTTCGACCTGCCGGGGGAGTCCGCACGTCGGGTCCTGCTGCCCGGACTCGCGCGATCGGCCGGCGTTCCACTGGAGCGGGCGGTCGGGCACTTCGAGGCGTCGCAGCGACTGTCGGTGCTCATCGGCGCGCCGCTCGGCGGCGTGCTCGTGGCGGCTGCCGGCCCGATGGCGGCACTCGTCTGCACCGCGGTGGCGTTCGGCACCGCAGCCCTGCTCGCCGCGGTGCTGGTCCGTCCGGCGGAGGACGACGGAGCGGCCGCGGGCGCTGATGCGGCTCCGACCAACGGGTACTGGCGGGACATCGCCGAGGGCTTCCGGTTCTGCGTCCGCGACCCGTTCTTCCGGCTCGTGATCGCCCTCGTGCTGGTCACGAACCTGCTCGACGCGGCCCGGTCGACGACGTTGCTCCCCCTCTACGCCGCCGACACCCTCGGTGGGGCGCAGGCGCTGGGCTTCGTGACGGGGACCTTCGGCGGTGCGGCGTTCCTCGGGTCGGTGGCCTTCGGGTACGTCGCACACCGCGTTCCCCGTCGGATCACGTTCGTCCTGTGCTTCGTGCTCGCCGGCGGGCCCTCGCTCCTGGTGCCGGCACTCGGACTCGGGCTGCCGTGGATGCTCGCCGCGTCGGCGCTGTCGGGGCTCGCCGCCGGGTCGCTCAACCCGATCCTCGGGGCCGTCGAGCTCGAGCGCATCCCGGAGCACATGCGCGCCCGGGTGTTCGGGCTGCTCGGGGCCGGGTCCTGGGCGGGGATCCCCCTCGGTGGGTTGCTCGCCGGCTTCGCGGCCGACGGCGTCGGCGTCCAGGCGACGTTCGGGGTGGTCGTCGTGCTCTACACGGTGGTGACGCTCGCGCCGCTGACGGGCGGCGCCTGGCGCCTCATGGAACGACCGGATCCCGAGCGGGCGCCGGTCGAGCGCGTGACGACCTAGTCCACACTCGACGCGGTGCTCACGTCCAGGTCCGCGCGACGCCCCAGCCGGTGCCCTCGGGCACGATGTCGACCACCAGCGTGTCCCCGTCGTCGGCGGTCGCCTGGAACCGCCAGCCGACCGTGCGCTCGGGTGCGTGGGTGATGGCGGTCGGCAGCTCGGCCCGTGTGACGGTCAGACGGGTCGGGGTGTCGCTCACCCGCCAGCGGCGTCCGGCCCAGACCAGCCGGCTCGGCGCGCCCTCGGCCCACCACACCGTGGCGGCCGTCTCCGTGATCATCATCGGGTCTCCTCGTTCGAACGTGTGTTCGAATGCTAGGTCGCCCGAAGCGACCCCGCAAGCGCTCGGCGAGGCGACGGCGGGTCGTGGACGATGCCGTCCGCGGGCGCAGACGCCGTCGTGTAGACGGGGAGCATGACGAACGACGATCAGGGTCCCGACGCACAGCACCAGGTCCCCGAGGGGGTGTCCGACGCCACGGTCGAGGCACTCGGCACGCTGTCCGCCGCGGTCGAGGTCATCGAGCACGCCCGCGGCCTGCTCTACGGCTTCCACCGCATGACCGGCACTGCCGACCTGAACCTCGGCGAGGCCGTCGAGCAGCTCCGGAAGGCGGGGCACACCGAACTGGCCGACCGCATCGACACGGAGCTCGTCGGCCGCAACGTCATCGCCGGCCGCTGGACGTTCCAGGTCGTCGAGGACTACGACGACGGGTACTACGCCCTCGCGAAGGAGCTCGAGCGCACCGCGCGGGACGAGCTCGTGCAGGGACGCCGCCACCTGTTCGAGGCGGGCATGAAGGAGGACCGGCGGACGGGCGGTCGACGCCACCACGAGGCGACGCCGAGCGACCTGCCGGACTGAGCACGGGCCTCCCGGCCTGCTCTCGCAGACTGACCGTCCCGGCGACCCGGCCTCAGCCGACGCCGAGCAGCGCCTCGAGCGGCCCCCGCGCGAAGTACAGCAGGAAGCCCGCAGCGACGACGTAGAGCAGCCACGAGACCTCACGGCCACGGCCGGACAGCAGCTTGATGAGCACCCAGCTGATGAACCCGGCGCCGATGCCGTTCGCGATCGAGTAGGTCAGCGGCATGACGACGATCGTCAGGAACGCGGGCAGGGCCGAGCCGAAGTCCGACCACGAGATGTCCGCGACCTGCGCCACCATGAGCGCGCCGACGACGACGAGTCCGGCCGCGGCGACCTCGAGCGGGACGACCTGCGTGAGCGGAGTGAGGAACATCGACGCCAGGAACAGCAGGCCGGTGACGACGGAGGCCATGCCGGTGCGGGCGCCCTCGCCGATGCCGGCGGCGGAGTCGATGAAGACGGTGTTCGACGACACCGAGGCGCCCCCACCGGCGATGGCGCCGACGCCCTCGACGACGAGCGCCGACTTCAGGCGGGGGAACGTGCCGTCGGGCTTCGCGACGCCGGCGGCCTTCGCCAGACCGGTCATGGTGCCCATCGCGTCGAAGAAGTTCGTGAACACGAGGGTGAAGACGAGCATCGACGCGGCCAACGGCCCGATGCGGCTGAACGCGCCGAACAGGTCGGCGTGGCCGACGAGCGACAGGTCGGGGAACGCGAACAGGGCGCTCGGCAGGCCGGGCGCGTTGAGGTTCCACCCGGTCTTCGAGTCGACCGAGGTCGGCACCTGGAAGATCGCCTGCAGGATGATCGCGATGATCGTGGTCGCGACGATGCCGATGAGCAGCGCACCCTTGACCTTGCGGGCCATGAGCGTCCCGATGATCACCAGGCCGATCAGGAACACGATGGTCGGCAGGGCGCCGACGGAGCCGTCCTCGCCGAGCTGCAGGGGCGGGGACGCGAGCCCGGACGAGCGCACGAAGCCGGAGTCGACGAGTCCGATGAAGGCGATGAACAGGCCGATCCCGACGGTGATCGCGGCCTTCAGCTGTGCCGGGACGGCGGTGAAGATCATCGTCCGGATCCCGGTCAACGCGAGGATCACGATGATCACGCCGTTGATGACGACGAGACCCATCGCCTCGGCCCACGTGACCTGCTGCACGACGCTGACGGCCAGGAACGAGTTGATCCCGAGGCCGGCGGCGATGCCGAACGGCAGGTTCGCGATGACGCCCATCGCGATGGTCATCAGCCCGGCGACGAGTCCGGTCGCGGCGGCGACCTGTGCGTTCTCGAGCCAACCGCCGGAGACGTCCTTGGCGGCCTGGTCGGCGCTGAACCCGCCGAGGATCAGCGGGTTCAGGATCACGATGTACGCCATCGTCACGAACGAGACGAGTCCGCCTCGGATCTCACGCGGGATCGTGGATCCGCGCTTCGTGATGGAGAAGTATCGGTCGAGGCCGGTCGCGAAGCGGTTCCGGGGTGTGGTGTCGGTCTGCGGGGCGCTCACCACGAGAGTTTAAAGGACGCTGGGTTTCGGGCGTGTCACACGGGTCTCACAGGTTGCGGCAGCCGGGAGGCCCGTCCCACGCCGGTCGCGCACCTCGCGCTGGGCGCCGGCTCGCGTTCTCCGGCCATGGCTGGTGTTGGATGGGTGGGTGACGTCACGCATGGACCGTGCCCGCGTCGAGGCCGCGGTGCGCGAACTCCTGCTCGGCATCGGCGAGGACCCCGATCGCCCCGAGCTCGAACGCACTCCCGCTCGGGTCGCCGACTCGTACGCAGAGTTCTTCTCCGGCATCGGGACGGACGCCGTCGCCATCGCCCGCGACGGCACCGTGCACGCCGAGGACGGTGAGCGCGGGCGACTCGTCATCGTCCGCGACGTGAAGTTCCGGTCCGTCTGCGAGCACCACCTGTTGCCGTTCCTCGGGGTCGCGCACCTGGCCTACGCGCCGGGTGACCGCCTGATCGGACTCGGCACCCTCGCCCGGGTGCTCGACGCCGTGGCCTCGCGCCCGCAGCTGCAGGAACGGCTGGGCGAACAGGTCGCCGCGACGATCGCCGAGGGGCTCGGCGCCGAGGGTGTGCTCGTGGTCCTCGACGCGCAGCACCAGTGCGTGACGACCCGCGGGGAGCGCCAGACCGGATCGACGACCGTGACGGTGGCGGCGACCGGTTCGCTGGCTGACGCCGCGGGCCGGGCCGAGGCGATCGCGCTCATCGGCGCGGGGCGTGTGACGGACACCACGCACGTGGCGAGCGACGGGGCGGACGCGTGACGGGCCTCCCGGGCCTCCCGGGCGTCGGAGGCGCAGCCGGACCCGGCTGGGTGGTGCCCGACCTGCGTGACCCGGTGCGCACGATCGGCCGCCGCACCATCGACTTCGACCACCGCATCGCCGTGATGGCGATCGTGAACCGGACCCCGGACTCGTTCCACGACCGCGGCGCCACGTTCGAGCTCGACCGGGCCGTCGAGGCCGCTGTCCGAGCGGCCGAGCAGGGTGCCGACTGGGTCGACATCGGCGGCGTGAAGTTCGCCCCCGGGCCGGAACTGCCCGCCGCCGACGAGGTCGACCGCGTCGTCCCCGTGGTCGAACAGCTCGCCCAGCAGTCCGACGTCACCATCAGCGTCGACACCTTCCGCCCCGAGGTCGCCGCGGCGGCGATCGCGGCCGGCGCGAGCGTCGTCAACGACACCACCGGCCTGTCCGACCCACGGATGGCGGCCGTCGTCGCGGACTCCGAGGCCACGATCGTCATCACGCACTCGCTCGCCGAACCCCGTCGTCCGCTCGAGGCACCGCCGCAGTACGACGACGTCACCGCGTCCGTCGTCGGGTTCCTGCGGGAGCGCGTCGACCGGGCGCTCGCCGCGGGCGTCCCCGAGTCGCGGATCGTCGTCGACCCGGGCCACGACCTCAACAAGAACACCGTGCACACCCTCGAACTCACCCGGCGGCTGCCCGAGGTCGTGGCGCTCGGCTACCCGGTGCTCGCGGCGGTGTCGAACAAGGACTTCGTGGGGGAGTCCCTCGGGCGCCCGCGCGGCGAACGCCTGGCGGGCTCGCTCGCCGTCGCGACGGTGAGCGCGATGCTCGGTGCGCGGATCGTCCGGATGCACGACGTCGCCGAGAGCGTCGACGCGATGCGCATGGTCGAGGCGACGCTCGGCTGGCGGGCACCGGTGGAATCGAGGCACAACACGTGAACCTCCTGCCGCCGTCGATCGCGGACCTGTCCGACGACGACCTGCTCGGCCTGTACACCGCGGGTGCCTCGGCGCCGTGGCTGCGGGTGAACTTCGTGGCGACGCTCGACGGGTCAGCCTCGGCCGCCGGTGTCTCGGGTTCGCTCGGCGGCCCGGACGACCTGCGCGTGTTCGACCTGCTGCGCCGGGTGGCCGACGTGGTGCTCGTCGCCGCGGGCACCGTGCGCGACGAGGGCTACGGGCCGATGGTCCTGCACGACGCCGACGTGACCTGGCGTCGGGCGCACGGCATGCCCGACCACCCGGTGTTCGCGATCGTCTCGCGGTCGCTCTCGCTCGA
This sequence comes from Curtobacterium pomorum, assembly GCF_044497295.1. NCBI lineage: Bacteria > Bacillati > Actinomycetota > Actinomycetes > Micrococcales > Microbacteriaceae > Curtobacterium > Curtobacterium pomorum. The sequence goes on along the minus strand of NZ_CP172409.1, from coordinate 3,740,322 downwards.
TCCTGCTTCGCGGGTGTTCACCGAGGCACCGGTCCGGGCCGTCGTGCTGACCTCCGCTGCCGCGGCTGCGTCGGAGACCGGGGTCGCGCTGTCGTCCGTCGCCGACGTCGTGCCGTGCAGCCCCGGGGCCGATCCCGGATCGGTCGACGTGTCGCTCGTCCGCGACGCACTGGTGGCGCGGGGGCTCGGCACGATCCACTGCGAGGGCGGTCCGTCGTTCCTGGGCTCGCTCATCGCCGCGGACGCCGTCGACGAGCTGACCCTGACGATCGACCCGTCGCTCGAGGGCGGTGCCGGCCCGAGGATCGCCCGCGGCGGTTCCCCGGAGCTGCGGCGGATGCGCCCGGCGCACGTGCTCCGCGGTGCGGGTGACGTGCTGCTCACCCGGTACGTCCGGGCGGAGCCGCCCGCCTGAGCCCCGGTGCCGGTCGACCGCGTCGGCTAGGGTCGGGCGCGTGATCGACATCGTGGCGTCCGGGGTCCTCTTCGACATGGACGGGACGCTCGTCGACTCGACCGCGGTGGTCGAGTCGACCTGGACCCGGTTCGGGCAGTCGCGCGGCATCGACCCGGCCGAGATCCTGGCGTTCTCGCACGGCCGCCAGGCGATCAGCACGATCCAGCACTTCCTGCCCGACCTGGACCGCGACGAGCAGCTGCGCATCGCCGCCGAACTGGTCGCCGAGGAGAGCGCGAGCAGCGAGGGCATCTCCGAGATCCCCGGCGCCGCGGCCTTCGTCGACCGGCTCCTCGCCGCGGGGGTCCCGGTGGCGCTCGTGACGAGTGCGCCGCGCGACCTGGCCACCGGGCGGATGGCCGCCGCGGGACTGACGATGCCGACAGCGTTCGTGCCGTCCGAGGACGTGGAGCACGGCAAGCCACACCCCGACGGGTACCTGCGCGGTGCCGCGCTGCTCGGGGTCGACGCCTCCGACTGCGTGGCGTTCGAGGACGCCCCCGCCGGCCTCGAGTCGGCCATCGCCTCGGGAGCGACCACGGTCGTCGTCGGCCCGCACGAGTCCGACGTCACGGTCGGGCTGCACCGGGTGTCGGGGTACGACGGCATCGCCGTCGAGGCAGAAGGGTCCGCTTTCCGCATCCGCGGCTGAGGGCTCGCTGCGTCCTGCGGGCACGTTCAGCGCTCCCCGACGACCCTCGGGTGTGCGGCCGGAACCACCGGGCCGCACGTGCGGCCGGAACCACCGGGCCGCGGAAGGAGCGACCATGGCAACCCTGGACGGCAAGAAGGTCCTCGTCATCGCGACGAACTACGGCGTGGAGCAGGACGAGATCGTCGTGCCCGTCGACCAGCTCCGCGAGCGCGGTGCGACGGTGACGGTGGCGGCGCAGGAGTCCGGTCCGATCGCGACCCTCGTCGGCGACAAGGACCCCGGGAAGTCCCTCGACCCGGACACCACCATCGCCGGTGTCAACGTGACCGGGTACGACGCACTCGTCGTCCCCGGCGGCACCATCAACGCCGACACCCTGCGGCAGGACAACTCGGCGGTCTCCCTCGTCACGGCCTTCGTCGAGGCGAACAAGCCCGTCGCGGCGATCTGCCACGGCCCGTGGACGCTCATCGAGGCGGGTGTGCTGCGCGGGAGGACGATCACCTCGTTCCCGTCGTTGCAGACCGACGTCCGGAACGCGGGTGCCGAGTGGGTCGACCAGGAGGTCCAGGTCGACGGCGGCATCATCACGTCGCGCAACCCCGACGACCTGCCGGCGTTCGTCGACGCGATCGAGAGCGCCCTCACCGCGTGAGCACGGTGCGCCGCCGCTGATGGCGACGCCGCTGATGGCGACGCCGCTGACGGCGCCGCCGCTGATGGCGCCGCCGCTCACGGCGCCGTCATCAGTCCAGCGCGACGGGGCGGGTCGTCCGGAGCACCGCGGGTCCGAGGGTGAGCACACCGTCGGACTCGGGATCGCACCGGACCCCGCCCCGTCCGCGCATCGCCCGGAACGCCCCCGGCGCGACCTCGTGGTCCATCCACGCGCACGGGTTCGCCGGCCGGTACCCGCGGAACAGCACGGCACCGCTGCCGGGGCTCTGCAGCGAGAACGGCTCGCCCCGGAGCGCTTCGACGTCGGCACCGCGCAGGAACACGTTCCGCCGGGTCGCCACGGGGTCGACCGGTGCGCCGAGTGACCGTGCGACGTCCTCGAGTCCCTCGAGCCCGATGACCGTCACTGAGGCGTGCACGTGCGCCCGCGCGGCGAAGTAGCGGTCGCCGACGATGCCGAGCCCGGCGCGGAGTTCGATGCGGTCCCGCAGCTCGTCCGGGTCGTCCGGTCGGACCGGTACCGCGCCGTCGGCTGGCCGGCCCTCGTAGCGGTGGCGGCGTGCGACGAGCAACAGCGCGATCTCGACGTCGGCCCGGAACGGCAGGCCGACCTGATCGACACTGTCGGCGAGGTCGACGGAGCCGACCCGGTGGTCAGACGCGGCCACGTCGTTTCCGGAGGTCACCCGCCCAACGCTAGCCGGGCCTCCCGGTCGACGGCGGTCCTGTCGGCGGCATGCCGGCGTCGCTGCGGCGGCGCCCGGGTTCCACAACACGCCGTGCGCACGCCACCGAGGTTCCACGGCTGCGCGCGCGGAGCGCCGACATGCCGAGATTTCGGAACCTCGAGCCGCCACGCGCCACCCGCCACGCGCAACGCGCCCGCGCCCACGCCACGGACGCGCGCTTGTGCCCGCCCCGCCGCGCCGTCCGATTTCCGCCAGTCGCGGTCGGTGGTGCGTGTCAGGCTGGGCCCGTGACCATCCCCGGAACCGACCAGCTGCACGCCGAGCGCTACCGTGTCGTCGCGTCGCGCGACGCACGCTTCGACGGCCAGTTCGTCACGGCCGTGCACTCCACCGGCATCTACTGCCGCCCGAGTTGCCCGGCACGCACGCCCCGCGAGACCGGCGTCACCTTCTACCGCACGAGCGCCGCGGCGCACCTGGCCGGCTTCCGCGCCTGCAAGCGCTGCCTGCCCGAGGCGACCCCCGGCAGCCCCGAGTGGGACCTGCGTGAGGACGTCGCCGGACGCGCCATGCGCCTCGTCCTCGACGGCGTGGTCGAGCGCGACGGCGTCCCCGGGCTCGCTGCACGGGTCGGCTACTCGGAACGCCAGCTCAACCGCATCATGACGGCCGAGCTCGGCGCCGGACCGAAAGCACTCAGCCGCGCGCACCGCGCCCAGACGGCACGCACGCTCCTGACGTCGTCGGACCTGCCGATCGCGGACGTCGCGTTCGCCGCCGGGTTCGCGAGCATCCGCCAGTTCAACGACACCGTCCGCGAGGTCTTCGCCGTCACCCCGTCCGAACTGCGTGCGCGCCGGACGCCACGGCCCACCCCGGACGGCGTACTGCACGTGCACCTGCCCGCGCGGCCGCCGTTCGACGCGCAGGGGCTGCTCGACTGGCACGCGCTGCACGCCCTGCCGGGCCTCGAACACGTGGACACCGACGACTCGGGGCGGGTCACCTCCTACGGGCGGCTGCTCGACCTGCCAGGAGGCCCGGGCTGGTTCAGCGCGTCGGCCGCGGTCGCGGGGACACCCGGCTCCACGGCCGCCGGTCGCGGCACCGGGATCGACCTGCGGGTGCGCGTCAGCGACCTGTCCGACCTGCCCACGCTCGTCGCCCGCGTCCGCTCGTACTTCGACCTCGACGCCGACCCGGTCGCCGTCGACGCCGTGCTCGGCTCCGTGCCCGAGCTGGCCGCGGCCGTGCAGCGGGTCCCCGGGCTGCGGCTGCCGGGGGCGGTCGACGCGCACGAGATCGTGTTCCGCACCCTGATCGGGCAGCAGGTCTCCGTCGCCGCGGCCCGGACGGCACAGACGCGGCTCGTCGCGGCGCTCGGCGCTGCCGTGCCGGCGTCGATCATGCCGGACGGCCTGCTCTTCCCGTCCGCCGCCGTCATCGCCGTCCGCGGGCACGAGGTGCTGCGCGGACCGGCTGCCCGCGTCGACACGATCCTGCGGGTCGCCGCGGCGCTCGCCGACGGGTCGCTCGTGGTCGACGGCGGGCAGTCCCTCGACGAGCTGCGGGCCCGGCTGTTGGCGGTGAAGGGCATCGGGCCGTGGACCGCCGACTACGTGGCCCTCCGGGTCCGGCACCACCCCGACGTGTTCCTCCACAGCGACCTCGCGGTGCGCAACGGTGCACAGGAACTCGGACTGCCCGGAACGGCGCGTGAGCTCTCCCTATGGTCGGAGCAGGTGGCGCCCTGGCGGAGCTACCTGACGATGCACTGCTGGCGACCGATCATCGACCGCGCGATCGCGACGGCCGCCAGTGCACCAGCGCACGGCACCGGCCGTGCGCGCCGCGCAGACGACGACCCTCGGAAGGACGAACGATGACCGACGCAACCATCCAGACCCTGGACACCCCGGACGGGGCCTTCACCGTGCTCGAGGACGCGGAGGGCCGGGTCCTCGCCTCGGGCTGGACCGACTCCGTCGACCGGATCCTCGGGCGACTCGCCGACCGGTACCGGCCCAGTCGGATCGTCGACGGCACGGTCGCCGCCGCCGACGCCGTGGACGCCTTCTACTCGGGCGAGGTCGAGCACGCCATGCAGGTGCCGGTGCGGCAGTTCGGTACCGACCTGTTCACCGAGGGGTGGCGGCAGCTCCGGCGCATCCCGGCCGGCGGCACCCTGACCTACACCGAGTTCGCGGGGGCGATGGGTCGTCCGGACGCCGTGCGGGCCGCAGCGAGTGTGTGTGCGAGGAACGCGCCCGCGCTCTTCGTGCCGTGCCACCGGGTGCTGCGCTCCGACGGCACACTCGGGGGCTTCGCATGGGGACTCGACGTCAAGCGGTCGTTGCTCGAGCGGGAGTCGGTCGGCACCACGGCGCTCGTCTGAGTTGTACAAAACGCTCTAAAATGTACAGGTGAGCGAAGTGTCGATCTCCGAAGCACGTGGCCGCCTGGCGTCGATCATCGACGACGCCCGGCACGAACCCGTCTACCTGACCCGGCGCAACAAGCGCGTCGCGGCAGTGGTGGACGCGGATGTCCTGGACCGCCTGCTCGAGGCGGCCGAGGACCTCGACGACCTGATCGCGTACGACGCTGCCATCGCGGAGAACAAGCGCATCGGCGGTGAGAACGTGCAGTGGGACGATCTCAAGCGCGAGCTCGGGCTCGGATGACCTGGTCGGTCGAGGTCATCCCGTCCGCGCAACGTGTCATCCGCAAGCTCCCGCCCGACGGTCGTCGGCGGATCGAGGGACTCCTCGCGATCCTCGCCGACCACCCGCGGCCCCCGGCGGCTCGGAAGCTCGTGAACCGACCCGGTTGGCGGGTCCGATCGGGCGACTACCGCCTGATCTACGAGATCGACGACGGCCGACTCATCGTCGTCGTCGTCGATGCCGGCCACCGCCGAGCGATCTACCGCGAGCGCTGAGCGGAGTCCGAGCAGGAACCGGACCGGTCGTCTCCCCCTGGTTGCGGGTGGTGACGTGGGAGCGCTCCGCTGTCATGCTCGGAGGACCGACCCGCCCGGTCCCTCCCGAGGACCCGACGCAGCGCCGTCGTACCCTCTCGGAAGGCCCCAATGGACCAGCACGTCGACCGCACGGTCGTCTCCGCCGACGGCACGGTCCTCGCCGTGTCCGACGCCGGGGCCGGTCCGGCGCTCGTCGTGGTCGGCGGCGCCTTCGACCACCACGACACCCCCACGGTCGAGCGCCTGACCGGTGGACTGCGGGACCGGTACCGGGTCATCACGTACGACCGGCGTGGGCGCGGCGCGAGCGGCGACACGACCCCGTGGGCGATCGAGCGCGAGGTCGAGGACCTCGCGGCCGTCGTGGCGAGCACCGACGGGCCCGTTGCCGCGCTCGGGCTCTGCGTCGGCGCGGGAGTGGTCCTGCGTGGCCTCGCCGCCGGTGTCCCGCTCGGGGGTGCCGTGCTGTGGGAGCCGCCGTACCGCGCGACGGTCGACCCGCACGCCGACGACGTCGTCTTCGCCGACCTGCTCGACGAGCACGTCGCCGCCGGCCGGCGATCCCAGGCGGTCCGGGCCTTCCTCGCGCACGTCCTGGGTGTGCCGATGGGGCAGATCTCGGCGCTGCGGCTCCGGGGAGCGCTCTGGCGGTCCCTGGTCGTCGACGCCCACGTGCTCAGCCGCGACGTGCGGGTGCTCAACGGCCTGGCGATCCCGGAGCGGGTCGCGGCAGCGGTCGGCGTGCCCGTGCTCGTCGCCGCGGGCAGCGACGGCCACGAGTGGATGCGGCACGCGGCCCGTGCGGTCGTCGAGGCCGTGCCGGGCTCGGACTACGTCGAGGTCCCCGGGCAGGGCCACGTGCCCGACCCGGTGGCGATCGGTGCCGTGCTCGACGAGTTCACCGCGAGGACGGTCACGCGGGGCTGAGAGGATGGTGCCGTGAACGCACCTCGTCTCGGACTCCTGCTCGACGTCGACGGGCCCATTGCCAGCCCCGTCTCCCGCACCATCGCGATCCCGAGCATCATCGAGGACCTCGTCGCCCTCGCCGCCGAGGGCATCCCCGTCGTCTTCAACACCGGCCGGAGCGACGCCTTCATCCGGAGCGAGGTGGTCGGACCCCTGCTGGCCGGTGGTCTCGCCGAGGGCGGTCGCGTGCACGCCGTCTGCGAGAAGGGCGCCGTCTGGTGCTCGATCGGCCCGCAGTACGAGGGCGGCATGGGCGAGCTCACCGTCGCCGAGGACCTGGCGCTCCCGCGCGACTACGCCGACGAGATGCGCGAGCTCGTCCGCACCGACTACGCCGACCTGGTGTTCTTCGACGAGACGAAGCGCGCCATGGTGTCGATCGAGCAGCGGGTGGAAGTGCCGAACGCCACGTACCTGGCCCGTCAGCCGGAGTTCGACGCGAAGGCGATGGCGGCCCTCGAACGTCGTGGCCTCGGAGTGCGGCGTCTCGACGACGTCCGACCGGACGCCGACGGCGCCGTGCAGTGGCGGATCGACCCGACGATCATCTCGACCGACGTCGAGTCCGACCGGAGCGGCAAGGACATGGGGGCCGCGCGGTCGCTCGAGCTCCTCGCGCAGGACGGCGACCTGCCGACGGCCTGGCGCACGATGGGCGACTCCCGCAGCGACTACGCGATGGCCGACTGGCTGCACGCGAACGGCCACGACGTCGCCCACGTCGACGTCCGTCCCTCGGACGGTGTGCCGACGACGCCGTACCCGGTGCTCACCGCACCCGACGGGGTGATCCACGACGAGGCCGGAGCGCGGTTCCTGCGCGACTGGCGCCGATCCGCCTGAGCCGAGCCGGGCCTCCCGGTCGACCCGCCCTGCCCACGGAACCTGGTTCCGGACACCGCACCGCGCCGTTCCCCGGTTCCACGTCCGGAACCTGGTTCCCACGCGCCCAGCGGCTCCGCTGTTTGCGTGCCGGGGTGGTACACCAGTAATCTCGCGGGGTCCGCCGCCCAGCCGATGACGGGATCCACCCCATGGCAACGAAGCTCCGCATCAAGTCGATCGAGGCCTCACTGGCCGACTCCGAGGAGCAGGGCCGGTCCCTGAAACGCTCCCTGAAGACGTTCGACATCGCCGCGATGGGCATCGCCGTCGCGGTCGGTGCCGGCATCTTCTCGGTCGGAGCGAACGCCGCCGCGAACTTCGCCGGACCGGGCGTCATCATCTCGTTCCTGCTCGCCGCCGTCACGTGCGGCCTGGCGATCATGTGCTACGCCGAGTTCGCCTCGACGATCCCCGTCGCCGGCTCCGCGTACACGTTCACCTACGCCACGATGGGCGAGCTGCTCGCCTGGATCGTCGGCTGGGACCTCATCCTCGAGACCCTCACCGCCAGCGCCGTCATCGCGAAGTACTGGGGCATCTACCTCAGCACCGCGTTCGGGGTGTTCGGCGTGGACCTGCCCGACACGATCCAGCTCGGCCCGATCCCGTTCACCTGGGGTCCCGTCCTGATCGTCGGCATCTTCACCGTGCTGCTCGCCTTCGGCACCCGCCTGTCGTCGCGGGTCTCGGCGGTCATCACGATCATCAAGGTCGCCATCGTCGTGTTCGTCATCGTCGCCGGTGCGTTCTTCGTCAAGGCCGCGAACTTCACCCCCTTCATCCCGCCGGCCGAGCCGGCCAAGGGTGCCGAGGGCAGCGTCTGGACCCAGTCGCTCGTGTCCTGGTTCACCGGTGCCGAGCCTGCCCAGTACGGCGTCTTCGGGCTGCTCGCTGCGGCATCGCTCGTGTTCTTCGCGTTCATCGGCTTCGACGTCGTCGCGACCAGCGCCGAGGAGACCGAGAACCCGCAGAAGACGCTGCCGCGCGGCATCTTCATCGGCCTGGGCATCGTGACGCTGCTGTACGTCGGCGTGAGCATCGTCATCACCGGCATGGTCTCGTACCAGCGTCTGGCCCAGGAGGACGCGCCCTCCCTGGCGTCCGCGTTCGACATCGTCGGACTGCCGTGGGCCGCCGGCATCATCGCCATCGGCTCCCTGATCGGTCTGACGACCGTCGTGATGGTGCTGCTGCTCGGCCTGTCCCGCATCGTCTTCGCGATGAGCCGCGACGGTCTGCTGCCGCGCTGGTTCTCGAAGACGAACCCGAAGACGCAGACGCCGGTCCGCGTGCAGGTCGTCGCGGGGATCGTCGTCGCGCTGCTCGCCGGTTTCACCGCGGTCGACAAGCTCGAGGGCATGATCAACATCGGCACCCTGTCGGCCTTCGTGCTGGTGTCGATCGGCATCATCGTGCTCCGCAAGTCGCGCCCGGACGCCCCCCGTGCCTTCCGGGTGCCGTGGTCCCCGGTGATCCCGATCCTGTCGGCCGTGCTGTGCTTCTGGCTGATGCTGAACCTCGAGGTCGAGACCTGGCTGCGCTTCGTCGTCTGGCTCGTCATCGGCTTCGCGATCTACTTCGGCTACAGCCGCCGCAACAGCCGCGTCGGCAAGGGCATGCAGTAGGGGTCGCGCCGGTTCCCGCCCCGCCGGAACCAGGTTCCGGACACAGCACCGCGCGATCGCGCGGTGCTGTGTCCGTTTCGCGGTGCGGTCGCCTGCCTCCTACGCGCCGACGACCAGCAGGACGCCGAACGTCAGCATCACGACGGCGACCAGGCCGTCGAACACCCGCCACGTCAGCGGCTTCGCGAACAGCGGCCGGAGCAGTCGCCCGCCGAACCCGAGCGCACCGAACCACAGGCAGCTCGCCGCGACGGCCCCGACGGTCCAGAGCCAGCGGTCGTCCGGGCCCTGCTGGTTCGCGACGGACCCGAGGAACACCAGCGTGTCCAGGTACACGTGCGGGTTCGCCCACGTGAAGACGAGCATGGTCGCCACCGCCGTGCGCATGGTCACCGCCTGGCCGGGAGGCGCGGAGCGTGTCCGCCCCGCCGCCACCGACCCGGGCCGGGCGGGTCCACTGCCCGCGGCCGGCTCCGGCACGCCGTCGTCCGCCGCCTCGTCGGCCACGCGCATGGCGTCGCTCGACGGCCGCAGTGCCCGTCGCGCGGCGAGCACGCCGTAGGTCACCAGGAACGCGGCCCCGACGAACCGGACCACCAGGAGCGCCACGGGGAACCGGTCGACGACGGCCCCGACGCCGAGCACCCCCGCGACGATGAGCACGGCGTCCGACACTGCGCACACGACGACCGCCGCCGCGACCACGCGCAGGCCCGAGCTGACCGCCAACCGGAGCAGGTAGGTGTTCTGCACGCCGATCGCGACGATCAGGGCGAGTCCGGTGCCGAGGCCGGCGAGCAGGGGGAGGAGTGCGGTCACGTCGACGACGCTAGGCCCGGCCATGCCTGTAGACCAGCTCACGTTCCTTCAGCGCCGTAAGCTGCACTGCATGGTCCGGTTCCAGCGTGAGCACCTCGAGACCCTGTTGGCAGCGGTCGACCATGGCACACTCGACGCGGCTGCCCGAGCGCTGGCGATCACCCCGTCGGCGGTCTCCCAGCGGATCAAGTCGATGGAGCAGCAGGTCGGCCGAGTCCTGCTGCAGCGGACGACCCCGGTGGCGCCGACCGCCGACGGTGCGGTCGTGCTCCGACACGCACGCCAGGTGCGGTTGCTCGACGACGAGACCGCTCGGGCACTCGGCGAGACCGACGCCCACGGCTCGGGATCCGCCATGCCGTCGATCCCGCTCGCCGTCAACGCCGATTCGCTCAGCACGTGGTTCCTCGACGCCCTCGCACGCGTCCGCGCCGACACCGAGGTGGTCTTCGACCTGCACCGCGAGGACCAGGACCGCACCGCCGAACTGCTGCGCGCCGGCACGGTGATGGGCGCCGTGACCGCCGAGGCGGATCCCGTGCAGGGCTGCTCGTCGGTGCCGCTCGGCATCGATCGGTACCGGGCCGTTGCGTCGCCGGCCTTCGTCGACCGCTACCTGGCTGACGCCGACACCGAACGACGCATGCTGAGTCGCCTCGACCGGGTGCCGCTCGTCGACTACGACCGCGACGACGACCTGCAGCAGGGCTACCTCCGCCGCGTGCTCGGCCACGCGCCCGCCGGTCCACGCCACTTCGTCCCGACCTCGGCCGACTTCGCGCGGGCGGTCTCGCTCGGCTTCGGGTGGGGGATGCTGCCCGAGGCGCAGTGCCTCGATGCCCTGGCACGGGGCGAGCTGCTCGAGCTCACGCCGACGCGCCGGGCGGACGTCGCACTGTGGTGGCAGCGGTGGAACCTGGCGTCGCCGTTGCTCGAGCGGGTGAGCGACGCCGTGCGGTCGACCGCGGCCGAGCGGCTGCATCCCGTCTCCCGGTGATGCGAGCCGTGCCTGTGCCGGTGTGCCCGAGCCCGCGCCTGCGGCTCAGCTCTGGCAGCGTGGGCACCAGTAGGTGTCCCGCAGGGTGAGCTCCGAGTCGCCGAGGTCCCCGCGCCGGATCCGGGTGCCGCACCGCAGGCACGGCTTGCCCGCGCGTCCGTAGACCCAGAACCGACGCCCTGGGCGGTCGACGCCGGTCGTCACCCGGTGGCTGCGGTCCCGGTTCGCCAGGATGAGCCGGCTGGCCAGGGCGATCGTCCGAGCGGGGTCGTGCACCTCGGCCACCGGTCGGGTCGGCAGCACCCCGCGCAGGAAGCAGAGCTCGTTGCGGTAGACGTTGCCGAGGCCGGCGAGCACCCGCTGGTCGAGCAGGGCCAGGCCCACCGGACGCGCAGGGTCCCGCGTCAGGTTCTCGAGCGCCATGTCGGCGTCCCAGTCGGGGCCGAGCAGGTCCGGGCCGAGGTGTCCGACGACCTCGGACTCCTGGTCGCGGGGGACCACCTCGAGCACCCCGAGCGTGAACCCGACGGTCGAGACGTCCTCGGCGTCGAGGATCGCGCGTGCCTGGTGCGCCGGGCGTCGCCAGCGCTCACCGGGGGCGTAGACGTCCCACCGCCCCTCCATCTTCAGGTGCGAGTGCACGGTCAGGTCCCCGATCCGGTGCAGCAGGTGCTTGCCGCGGGGCACGACCTCGTCGACGGTGCGACCGACCAGGTCGACGGTCGCGAACGCGGGCACCCGGAAGTCGCTGCGGGTCAGGACCTTGCCCGCGAGCGCCGTGTGCAGCCGGTGTGCCGCCCGGTAGACGGTGTCGCCCTCAGGCACGGAGCCGGAGTCCCTGCGGGGTGGCGGTGAAGCCGGCTTCGCCCAGCGCGGTGCCGAGCGGGGTTCCGAGGACGAACTCGCCGTCGACGCGTTCGACCGCGAGCTTCCGCAGGCCCGTCCGCACGATGCCCGCGATCGACGCTGCCGCGACGGCGAGGTCGGCGGGGTCGTCCGTGAAGGTCAGCACGGACTTGCCGCCGCGCTCGACGTACACCGCGAGCCGCCCGTCGACGGTGGTGACGAGCGCTCCGGCCTTGCGCCCGGGCCGGTGGCCGCGGGTGCCGGTGGTGGCCGGTGTCGAGGCCGCCGGTGATGCCGATCCCGCGGAGTCGGTGGTCGTGTCGTCCGCGTCACCGGCGGCCCGGTCCTCGGACGGCCAGGGCAGCGACGCACCGTACGGGTTCGCGGGGTCGGTCGCCGCCAGGGTCAGCGCCTCGCGCTTCCGGTCCGGGTCGACGCGCTCGTCGTCGTCGAGGTCGCGTGCGTAGGTACGGAGCCGGTCGATCGTCGGCCCGGTGGCGAACTGTGCGGCGCCGAGGCCCTCGATGAAGTACCCGCGGCGCGCACGCCCGGACTCCTCGAACCGCGACAGGACCCGGTACACGCCGGCGAAGCCACCCCGGACGCCCTCGACCTGCACGGCGCCGCGCGTGACGACCCCGTACCGCTCGAGCAGCTGTTCGGCGGTCGCGGCGGCCCGCAAGGTCGAGTCGGACTCGGCCAGCGGGAGCAGGGACCAGCGGCCGCCGACGGACGGCGGACCGGACTGCGTCGGCATCGTCGGACGTCGGCGCCCGCGGTACGCACGGGCCCGCGGGGCACTACTGCTCTTCGCCTTGCCACCGAGCATCGAGCGGAGCGGCGCGAACGTGTCGTTCGTGATCTGTCCGGCCCAGACGAGGTCCCACAACGCCGTCGTCAGGGCCTGGTCGTCCGTGCTGCCGACCGCCTGCCCGAGCTGGCGGAAGAAGTACGCACCACCGCCGGCCAGGGCACCGAGCACGTCGCGTTGCAGCTCGGTGGTCTCGTCGCCGGAGGGCTCGGCGAGCGTCGTCGACGCCGTCTCGGCCAGGTGCAGGCGCACCCACCCGTCGTTGCCGGGCAGGGTCCCGCCACCCGACCACAGGACCTCTCCGGTGGCGGTGAGCTCGTCGAGCATGTTCGTGGAGTAGTCGGTCACCCGCGCGGGCAGCACGAGGGCCTCCCAGGCGCTCGCGGGCAGCGCGACCCCGGCGAGCTGGTCGATCACCTGCAGGACGCCGTCGACCCCGCGCAGGCCGCCGCGGGTGCCCGGGGTCTGCACGTGCTGCCAGGCCGGCAGGAACCGTGCCAGGGTGTCGGGGGACACCGGCTCGACCTCGTGCCGGAGCGCGGCGAGGGACTTCGTGCGGATCCGCCGCAGGACCTCGGCGTCGCACCACTCGGCGCCCTGACGATCCGGCCGGAACTCGCCCTCGACCACCCGACGGTCGGCCACCAGGCGGCGCAGGGTGTCCTGCACCACGGCGATCCCGAGGCCGAGACGGCCGGCGGCTTCCTGTGCGGAGAACGGCCCGTGCGACCGGGCGTACCGGCCGACCAGGTCGCCGAGTGGGTCGGCGACGGGTTCGACGAACGCGGTCGGGACACCGATCGGCAGCGGGACCCCGAGCGCGTCACGCAGGCGCGAGGCGTCCTCGATGACGGCCCAGCGGGTGGCTCCGGCGTGCGAGAACGACAGGACGCGGCGGTCCCGTTCGAGCGCGGTGAGGATCGCCTGGACCTCGGCGTCGGCCGCCCCGCGGTCCGGAGCCCCGGCGAGCCAGCTGCGGTCGACGGCCTCGGACAGGTCGAGCGCCCCGACCAGCCGCAGCACGTCGACGAGCCCCTCGGCGTCGCGGGCGCGACGGTCCGGTGACAGCCGCTGCAGGTCCTGCTCCACCGAGGCGATGACCGCCGGGTCGAGCAGCTCCCGCAGTTCGGCCCGACCGAGCAGTTCGCCGAGCAGCGTCGAGTCGAGCGACAGCGCCGCTGCCCGACGCTCGGCGAGCGGGGAGTCGCCCTCGTACATGAACGCGGCCACGTACCCGAACAGGATCGAGCGGGCGAAGGGCGACGGGGTCTCGGTCTCGGTCTCGACCAGGCGGATGCGACGACCGGCGATCTCGTCGGCGATCCCGAGCAGTGCGGGCACGTCGTACACGTCCTGCAGCACCTCGCGCACGGTCTCGAGCACGATCGGGAACGACGGGTACTTCCGAGCCACCTCGAGCAGCTGCGACGCCCGCTGCCGCTGCTGCCACAGGGGGGACCGCTGCCCGGGGTTCCGTCGGGGCAGCAGCAGGGCGCGTGCCGCACACTCGCGGAACCGCGCGGCGAACAGCGCTGACCCGCCGACCTCGTCGGTGACGAGCGCTTCGAGGTCGTCGCGCTCGAACACGAACAGGTCAGCACCCGGCGGTTCGGCGTCGGTCTCGGGGATGCGCACCACGATGCCGTCGTCGGCGGCCATCGCGTCGCCGTCGATGCCGTGCCGTTCGCGCAGCCGCGCCGCGACCGCCAGGGCCCACGGTGCGTGCACCTGCATGCCGTACGGCGAGTGCAGGATGAGCCGCCAGTCGCCGAGTTCGTCGCGGAAGCGCTCGACCACGAGCGTGGTGTCGTTCGGCACGTGGCCGGTGGCCGCGCGCTGGTCGCGCAGGAAGGTCAGCAGGTTCGTGACGGCGCGCTCGTCGAGGCCACCGGCGGCGACCCGGGCCCGGGCGTCGTCGTCCGAGGAGCCCTCGACCTCGCGCACGAACGCCCCGGTCGCACGACCGAGTTCGGCGGGGCGGCCGATGCCGTCGCCCTTCCAGAACGGCACCCGGCCGGGCTGTCCGAAGGCCGGGCTCACGATGACCCGGTCGTGGGTGATCTCCTCGATGCGCCAGCTCGTCGCGCCGAGGGCGAAGACGTCGCCGACGCGCGACTCGTAGACCATCTCCTCGTCCAGCTCGCCGACGCGCGACGCCTTCTCGCCGACCATGAACACGCCGAACATGCCGCGGTCCGGGATCGTGCCGCCGCTCGTCACCGCGAGGCGCTGGGCGCCGGGGCGTCCGGTCAGGGTGCCGTGCACGCGGTCCCACACCAGCCGCGGGCGGAGTTCGGCGAACTCGTCGCTCGGGTACCGTCCGGTCACCAGGTCGAGCGTGGCGTCGAACGCCGAGCGGGGCAGGCCGCTGAACGGGGCGCTGCGTCGGACCAGGTCGAACCAGTGCTCGACGTCGACGGTGTCGATCGCCCCGGCCGCGACCGTGTGCTGCGCCAGGACGTCGAGGGGGTTCGCCGGAACCGAGATCGACTCGATCTGGCCCGTGACCATCCGCTCCACCGTGACCGCGCTGTTGACGAGGTCGGCGCGGTGCTTCGGGAAGAGCACCCCGCGGGAGATCTCGCCCACCTGGTGCCCGGCGCGGCCGACGCGCTGCAGGCCGCTCGCGACCGAGGGCGGCGCCTCGACCTGGACGACGAGGTCGACCTCGCCCATGTCGATCCCGAGTTCGAGCGAACTCGTCGCGACCACGCACCGCAGCCGACCGGACTTCAGGTCGTCCTCGATGATCGCGCGCTGGTCCTTCGACACCGAGCCGTGGTGGGCTCGGGCGAGCACGGGCACTGCAGTGTCCGAGCCGCCGCCACCGGTCTGCCCGGACGCGCCGATCATCTGCGCCGGCGGTCGCTTCGTGCCCTGGGGTGCGACCGCGTGTGCCGAGGTCCGCGCGGGTGACTGCGGGCGACCCCGCGCCACCGGCAGCCCGTCGTCGGCCGGCGAGACCCCCGCCGGGACCAACGCGTCTGCGACCTCGGCCGGAGCCGCCGCGGCGAGGACGCGCTCTTCGTGGATCTCGTTGAGCCGCGCGGTGAGTCGCTCGGCCAGTCGCCGCGAGTTCGCGAACACGATCGTCGACCGGTGCTCCTCGACGAGGTCGACCACGCGCTCTTCGACGTGCGGCCAGATCGAGCCGTTCGAGGGCGCGTCGGACGCGTCCGCACCGACCGGCGGAGCACCGAGCTCGGCCATGTCGTCGACCGGCACGACGACCCGCAGGTCGAAGGTCTTCTGCGCCGGCGGGGCGATGATCGTCACCGGCGCCCGACCCCCGAGGAACCGCGCGACCTCTTCCGGCGGTCGGACCGTTGCGGACAGCCCGATGCGTTGCACGGGCTTGTCGAGCAGGTCGTCGAGGCGCTCGAGCGAGACGGCCAGGTGTGCCCCGCGCTTGGTCGAGGCGACGGCGTGCACCTCGTCCACGATGACGGTGTCGACGTTGACCAGGGTCTCGCGTGCCTGCGAGGTGAGCATGAGGTACAGCGACTCGGGCGTCGTGATGAGGATGTCCGGCGGCTGGCGGAGCAGCTTCTGCCGGTCCGAGGACGGGGTGTCACCGCTGCGCACCCCGACGGTGACCTCTGGCGGTTCGGTGCCGAGCCGCCGGGCCGTCTGCGTGATCCCGACGAGCGGGCTGCGCAGGTTCCGCTCGACGTCGACGCCGAGGGCCTTGAGGGGCGAGACGTACAGGACGCGCGTGCGCTGCTTTGCCGGTGGGCGATCCGTCGCGCTGATGAGCCGGTCGATCGACCACAGGAACGAGGCCAGGGTCTTGCCGGAACCGGTCGGTGCGATGACGAGTGCGTGCTGTCCCGTCGAGATGGCGTCCCAGGCGCCCGCCTGTGCCGGGGTCGGGGCGTCGAACGCGCCCCGGAACCACTCCGCGGTCGCGGGGGAGAAGCGCTCGAAGACGTCCGTCATGGTCCGCCCATCCTGCCCGGCACCACCGACAGCAGGCCCAGTGCGGAGTACCCCTTGACAGAACGACAGTTAGCGATCTATCGTAAACACATCGCGATACGACGAAGACGAAACCAGTCAGACCGATCGCGAGCCGACTCAGCACCAAGGAAGGACGCACCATGCGCCCCATGCACGACGACAACGACAGCAACCACCACCCGCGCGGCCCCCGGTTCGGCGGCGCGCGGCAGCACCACGGCGCCGGGTTCCCCGGCCGCGACCGCGGTGACCACGAGCACGGCGGTCGAGGCGGCCGTGGCTTCGGCCCGGGCTTCGGGCCGGGCATGGGCTTCGGGCCCGGCTTCGGCGGCTTCGGCGGACCCGGCTTCGGTCGCGAACGCCGTCGCCGCGGTGACGTCCGCCTCGCGATCCTCGGTTTGCTGGCCGAGGGACCGCAGAACGGCTACGCCGTGATCAAGACCATCGCCGAGCGCACCGGCGGCGCGTGGAAGCCGAGCCCGGGTTCGGTCTACCCGACACTCCAGCAGCTCGTCGACGAAGACCTCGTGGTCTCGTCGGGCGACGGCCGCAAGACGCTCTTCGAGCTCACCGACGCCGGCAAGGCCGAGGCCGAGGCGAAGGCCGACGAGATCGCGGCGGCACTCGACGCGGCGCCCGGGATCCCGGACGCCCAGCGCGAGTTCTTCGAGGCGCTCCGGAAGACCATGGGCGTCCTGCAGATGTACCGCACGACCGCGACGGAGGACCAGGCCAAGGCCGCCACCGCCAAGGTCGACCAGCTCCGCAAGGACCTGCTGCAGATCCTCGCCGACTGACGGACGAACCGGACGGGAGGCACGGTGCCTGCCCGCACCGTGCCTCCCGTCCGTCGTCGCCGGGGCTGACCCCCGCGCATCGTGAGCAGAAAAGGTCGAGTCCGCACGTCGGACCCGACCATTTCTGCTCACCAAGCGCGTCCCGCGCCTACGCCCCGATGAACGCCGCCACGTCCGCCAGTTCCGCTGCGGACACCGCGTGCGGCAGCCCTTCGTACGTCCGGTCCGTCACGGTGGTGTTCGCCGCCGCCCACGCCTGCGTGCGCGCGGTGGCCTCGGCCGGGATCACCGGGTCGAGGTCGCCGTGCCCGAGGAACACCCGCGGTCGGACGCCGGCGACGGCCCCGTCACGCGAGTCCGTCACCCCCGGCACGACGAACCCGGAGAGCGACACCGCGAACGCGAACGCAGCCGGCCGTGCCCGCAGCAGCTGGAGCGCCATCGACCCGCCCTGCGAGAACCCGAGCAGGCCGATCCGCGGGTGGTCGGCGGCGACGGAGTCGATCCACGCGAGCACCCCGGCGGCCGCGGCGTCGACGGGCCCGAGTGCAGGGGAACCGGGTGTGCCGAGCGGGTACCAGCTGAACCCCTGCCCCCACGGCATCGGTGCCCGCAGCGACGCCATCGTCCAGGCTGCCGGCAGCGCGGGGGCGAGTCCGAGCAGGTCGTGCTCGTTCGACCCCACGCCGTGCATGGTCACGAGCAGCGGGGTCCCCGCGCGTTCTTCCGCGGGACGCGTCCACTGCACCAGGTCTGCATCGATCATGTGGACAACGCTAACCATCCCCAAGTCCCGCGCCTTCCGCCGAACTCGACGCCGTCCCTGGTAGACACGGTGCATGGCCTCGTTGCAAACCCCCGACCCCGACTCCGGCTGGCTGTCCGACGAGGAACTCGCCAACGCGCGTCGTCGACTCCCCATCTGCTACGTCGAGGCGATCCCCGTCCGCACCGACGGGCTCGGCGTCGTGACCGAGGTCGGGGTGCTCCTGCGCGTGGCCCCGAGCGGTTCGATCGTGCGCACCCTGGTGTCCGGTCGTGTGATGTTCGGTGAGTCCATCCGCACGGCGCTCTTCCGCCACCTCGAGAAGGACCTCGGGCCGATGGCGTTCCCGCAGCTGCCGTCGAGCCCGACGCCGTTCACCGTGGCCGAGTACTTCCCGCTCCCCGGCGCGTCCGTCTACACCGACGAGCGGCAGCACGCGATCTCGCTGGCCTACGTCGTCCCGGTGACCGGCACGTGCGAGCCCCGGCAGGACGCCCTCGAGCTCACCTGGATGACCCCGATGGAAGCCGCGTCCGACGGCGTCGCCGACGACATGGAGGGTGGCCGCGGTGCCCTGCTGCGCGCGGGCCTCGCCTCGGTCGGCGCGCTCATGTGACGACCGGCCCGGTCCTCGAACAGGCAGCACCCGGACACGACGAAGCCCCCGGATCCGATCGGATCCGGGGGCTTCGCAGCGCGGTGCTGGACCGGCTTGTTACTTGGTGTCGCGGTCGTTCTTGAGGCTGTCGGCGACGCCGGAAGCGGCGT
Organism: Curtobacterium pomorum; assembly: GCF_044497295.1. Classification (NCBI taxonomy): domain Bacteria; kingdom Bacillati; phylum Actinomycetota; class Actinomycetes; order Micrococcales; family Microbacteriaceae; genus Curtobacterium; species Curtobacterium pomorum. The sequence continues at coordinate 3,721,617 of NZ_CP172409.1, read as the reverse complement.
CCTTGACGTTCGTACCCGCCTGCTTGGTGTCGGCCTTGACCTGATCGGTCTTGCCCTCAGCCTTGAGGTGGTCGTTGTCCGTCGCGTTCCCGACGGCCTCCTTGACCTTGCCTGCCGCCTTCTCAGCGGCGTTCTTGATGTCTTCGATCCCAGCCATAGGCACTCCTTCCAACAGCGGACGTTTCCCCGTCAGCCGCTCGCGCGGCATCCGGTGCAGGAGAAACTACGCCTGTCGCGGTGGTGGGCTCGCAGCCGACCTCAAGGTTGTCCCCCGCGGGTCAGCGCGGCCGGGTCGGGCAGGTCAGTGGCGGTCTGCAGCGCCGGCCGGACGGGAGGCGCGTCGCGAGGAGCCACGACGGCCCCCGCCCGACTCCTGGCCGGCTCCACGGCCCGCGGCGTAGCCACCGTCCGAGGACCAGACCGCCGACGACCCACCGCGCACGGTGTCGCTGCCGGCGCGACGGCTGCCGCCGCTGCGGCGACCGCCCGTCGAGCCCGCACCCGCCGCAGCGGAGCGACCGGCGCCCTCGGACCGTGCGCCACGAGCCGGACGGCCCTGACGGCCCCCGGCCGAACCGGCGGACTCGGAAGCCGAGCCGGAGCGTGCGGGCTGACCCGAGCCTCCCGGACGACCGCCGCGACCACGGCGACCGCGGTCACCGGCGGAATCGGCGGAACGCTGCTTGGGCTGACGCTGCTGCTGTGCGGGCTCCTCGGCGACGTGGCGGATCGGGGCGACCTCGCCGACGAGCGTGGTGACCGCCGGCGACGTCGCGGTGACCTGCTGCGGGGTGACCTTGATCGCGGCGGCGCGCATCATCTGCGCGACGTCGCGACGCTCGGCGGGCATCGTCACCGTGACGACGTCACCCGACGAACCGGCGCGGGCGGTACGGCCCGAGCGGTGCAGGTACGCCTTGTGCTCGGTGGGCGGGTCGACGTGCACGACGAGCTGGACGTTGTCGACGTGCACACCGCGGGCGGCGACGTCGGTGGCGACGAGGACGAGGGCCTCGCCGGACGAGAACTTCGCGAGGTTCCGCTCACGGGCGCCCTGCGACAGGTTGCCCTGCAGGTCGACGGCCGGGATCCCCTGGCTGCTGAGCTGCTTGGCGAGGCGCTTGGCGTGGTGCTTCGTGCGCATGAACAGGATGCGGCGACCGTTGCCCGAGGCGAGGGTGCTCACGAGGTGCTTCTTCGCGTCGGCGTCGGCGACCTCGAACAGGTGGTGGGTCATCGCCTCGACGGGGCTGTTCGCCTCGTCGACGGAGTGCATCACCGGGTTGTGCAGGAACTTCTTGACGAGCTTGTCCACGCCGTTGTCGAGCGTGGCCGAGAACAGCAGTCGCTGTCCGTTCTCGGGGGTCGCCTGCATGATCTTGGTGACACCGGGCAGGAAGCCCATGTCGGCCATGTGGTCGGCCTCGTCGAGGACGGTCACCTCGATGTCGCCGAGGTTCACGTGGCCCTGCTGCATGAGGTCGGCGAGCCGGCCCGGGCAGGCGACGACGACGTCCACGCCGCCGCGCAGGGCGTCGACCTGACGGCCCTGACCGACGCCACCGAAGATGGTGGTCGTGTTCAGGCCCATGGCCTTGGCGAGCGGGGCGAGGGCGACGTCGATCTGGGTCGCGAGCTCACGCGTCGGGGCGAGCACCAGGGCGCGGGGGCGGCCGGCGCGGCGCTTGCGGCCGCTGGCTGCGAGACGGGCGACGAGCGGGATCGCGAACGCGATCGTCTTGCCGGAGCCGGTGCGGCCGCGGCCGAGGACGTCCTTGCCCTGCAGGGAGTCGGGGAGCGTGTCCTCCTGGATCGGGAACGCGGTCTCCTTGCCCTGGTCGGCGAGGACGGCGACCATCGGCGCGGGGACGCCGAGGTCGGAGAAACGGAGGTCATTGGTGGTCATGGTGACCTTTCGAGCCGGATGAGACCGGCTGTGGGCGCGCTCTGAGGCAGCGCGCGGGCGGGATGCGCGCCAACAGAGGTGGCTGGCGCAGTCGCCGCAGCAGAGAAGCCTGGGCACCTTCGGGAGGTGCTCGATCATCGACCAGAGGATCAGTGGAACGTGGTCGGGAGTTCGGGGCGTCCGTACGACGCACGAGACGATCGGCGTCTCGAGTACCACCAGCATAGCGCGTGCACCCCGCAGAACCCAGGACCGGGCAGTTCGACGTGCGCATGCGAGGATTCCGGGGTGCGTACGCGAACCGTCCTGATCACCACCGCGATGGCCCTGGTGGCCGTCCTCGGCACGGCCGGCTGCGCCGAGGCTGCTCCGACCAGCGCTGCGGCGAGCTACCGCAACCTGCCGACCTCGGGGCGCCCCGACTACCAGCTCGGCGGCTCCTACACACCGCCGTCCGGCGTGACGATCGTCGAACGGGACAGCACCGCGAAGCCCGCGAAGGGCACGTATGACATCTGCTACGTCAACGGGTTCCAGACACAGCCCGAGGCGGCTCGCACGTGGACGAAGTCGTACCCGTCGGCGATCCTGCGTGACCGGGCCGGCAAGCCGGTGTCCGACCCGGGGTGGCCGGACGAGATGCTGCTCGACACCCGGACGGCGGCGAAGCGCGCGCTCATCACGAAGGTGATCGCGAAGACCGTCGCCCGCTGCGGCGACCGCGGGTTCGACGCGGTCGAGTTCGACAACCTCGACTCGTGGACCCGCAGCGGGAAGCGGCTGACCCGTGCCGGCAACCTGGCGCTCGCGAAGTCGCTGGTGGCCGCCGGACACCGGCACGGCCTGGCCGTCGGGCAGAAGAACACGCCGCAGCTCGGGGCGTCGGGGCGGAAGCAGACCGGGTTCGACTTCGTCGTCGCCGAGGAGTGCGTGCAGTACCGGGAGTGCGCGGCGTACACGAAGGTCTACGGCGGGCGGGTCATCGACGTGGAGTACTCGGACACCCTCGAGCGCTCGTGGGGCTCGGTCTGCAAGCTGAAGAGCCGCCCCGCCATGACGATCCTGCGGGACCGCGACCTGGTCACCCCGAAGGACGACGCGTACGTCTACGAGCGCTGCTGAGCGCCCGGAAGCACCAGGTACGCCCGGAGCCTCCGGGGCTACGCGGGCCAGGCGTCCTTGAGCGCGGTGGCCGCCTGGTCGGCGGAGAGCCCGGCACCGCGGGCAGCGGCCGCCAGGGCACGTGCGGCGTCCGCGACCGCGTCCGGCACCTCGGCCGGCCGCACCACCCGTGTCCCGGCGCCGCGCGCGGTGTGCACGAGCCCGGCCTCCTCGAGCAGCTGGTAGGCCTTCGCGACCGTCCCTGCGGCGAGTCCGAGCTCGTCGGCCAGGCCGCGCACGCTCGGCAGTCGTTCGCCGTCGACGAGGTACCCCGCACCGATCTGCGCCGCGATCTGCGAGCGGACCTGCTCGAAGGGCGGCACGCGTCCGCCGGCGTCGAGTGCGACCAGACCTGTCATGCGTTCCACCCTAGAAGTCGTACTGCTCGCCGACCGGGATCGGCACCGGCACGGTGTTGCCGGGAGGCGCGAGCGGGCACGCCCACGCCGGGTCGTACGCGCACGACGGGTTGTACGCGAAGTTGAAGTCCAGCACGAGCGAGTCCGCGTCGTCGCCGCCGAGGTCCGAGCCCTTGATCGTGTCGAGCAGGTAGCGTCCGCCGCCGTACGTGCCGCGGGCCTTGCCGGCGCTGGAGTCCTTCACGGGGACGAACAGGCCACCCGCGTACCCGCCGTGCTCCCACACGTCGAGGGTGCCGACTCCGGGGATCCGCACGAGGCCGAGGCGGTCGAAGTGGACGACGCCGTCGGTGCCGGTCTCGAAGTCGAACTCGGCTGGCTCCGTCGCCTCGATGCGGACCTGGAACCGCCAGGCGGGGTCGTAGTCCGGCACGGGCAGCGACTCGAAGTCGTGGGCGTCCTCGTCGAGGAGCGGCGACGCCGGGTGCTCCGCGAACATCGCGTCGCGGGTCTCCCGCCACAGCGCGTGCGCCGTCTGCGGATCCGGCGTCGCACGGACACGGCGGTACAGGTCGAACGTCATGCGCCGCCAGTCCACGGTCGCGAGCGTGCTCCGCACGCGGTCGTCGGTCGTCGGCTCCTGGGGGCGCGTCTGGCTCACGTGGTCGAGGCTACGCCCGCTCCGCGGCGGACGGGAGGCCCGACTCGCCCTGCGTCAGTCGGCATCCGTCCGCCAGGTGGGTGCGAGCGCACGCATCCGGTACGCCCGCCACTGCCAGATGACCCACATCCCCGGCCACAGCAGTGCGCCGAGCGGCCACGGCCGCATCCGGTAGGTGAGGCGGTCGATCAGCAGCGTCCGGTCGCCGGGAGCCGGGACGACGGCCATCCGGTGGCGCATCGTCATCCGGCCGAACAGCCCGCTCGTCCCGCCCCCGTTGTCGCGCTGCACGGGGACTCCGTCGATCTCGTACAGGTCGAGGTCGACGTGCGTGTCGCCGCTCGGCACGAGCCCGAACGCACTCGCGGTGATCGGGTGCGGGTGTCCCGGTTCCCACCGCTCGGGGAACCCCTCGGGGCTGCGCGAGCGGTACACCAGGAACGGTTTCGTCACCGCGACCATCACGGACGGGGACAGCAGGGCGTCGCGCACGGCGGCCACCGGCGCGTCGAGGACGATCCGGATACCGACGTGCATGCCGAGGACCCTACGCTCGCGGCCCACACCCGCTCTCGGCAAATGTGAAATACGAGTATGTGAGTGTGTACAGCATGCGAACCACTCACCACCGCCTCCCCCTGCTCGCCGCCCCCGCCGTCCTCCTCGTCCTCGCCGGCTGCGCGGCCGGAACGCCTCCCGAGGCCGACGCGCACGACGCCGGCACGTCGTGGTCGTACGAGGGTGCCGGGTCACCGGAGCGCTGGGGCGCCCTCGCCGACGAGTACGGCACCTGCGGCACCGGCGAGCGGCAGTCCCCGATCGACCTGCCGGCAGCTCGCGGTGGCGCCGACCTCGACCTCGTCGGCTCCGGCGCCGTCCGGGGTCTGACGGCGGACAACGGGCACACCGTGCAGTTCACGGCCGGTGACGGCGCCTCGACGACCATCGCGGGCGAGGACCTCGACCTCGTCCAGATGCACTTCCACGCGGGTTCGGAGCACACCGTCGACGGCGAGCCGGCCGATGCGGAGTTCCACTTCGTGCACGCCGACGGCCGCGGCGACCTGACCGTCGTCGGGGTCCTCGCCGAGCGGGGCACGCACAACCCCGCCTACGAGAGCTACCTCGCCGGGGCGACGGCAGGTGCCGGCCGCGAGAGCACGGTGGACATCGAGGCGATGCTGCCGGAGGTCAGGTCGTTCGCGACGTACGAGGGCTCGCTCACCACGCCGCCGTGCACCGAAGGCGTGCGGTGGATCGTGCTCGAGGAACCGATCGAACTCGGCGCCGACCAGCTCGCCGACCTCGAGGCGGCGCACGTCGAGAACGCGCGTCCGGTCCAGCCGCTCGGCGACCGGATCGTCCGTCACACGCTCTGACGGTCAGGCGTGCCGGGCGGACCGGCGGCGGGACCCCTCGGCGCGGTCGTGCTGCCGGAGCCGCTCGGCCAGGGACAGCCGGACAGCCGGCCACTCCGACGCGATGATCGAGAACACCACGGTGTCGCGGAGCGTGCCGTCGCGGCCGATGGAGTGGTTCCGCAGGACGCCGTCCTGCTTCGCGCCCAGGCCGGCGATCGCGGCGCGGGACTGGTGGTTGTGCCAGTGCGTGCGGAACTCGACCGCGATGCACTGCCACGCCTCGAACGCGTGGGACAGCATCAGCAGCTTCGACTCGGTGTTGATGCCCGACCGCTGCGCCGACTTCGCCAGGAAGGTGCTGCCGATCTCGACGTGCCGGTTGCCCGGGTCGATGTTCATGAAGGTCGTCGAACCGACCACGCGGCCGGTCGGACGGTCCCGCACCGCGAAGGGCACCATGCGGCCGGCCTCGTGCTCGGCGAGACGCCGGTCGATCTCGTCCTCGACCTGGGCCGGCGCGGGGACCGAGGTGTACCAGGTCCGCCACAGATCGCCGTCGGTCACCGCTGCCCGCAGGTCGTCCGCGTGCTCCTGTGAGAGGGGCTCGAGCGTCACACGGTCGCCGGTCAGGGTGGGCGCGGGGGCGATCTCCATGGAAGTGCATCCTACGGTCGTCGACCCTGGCGGAGCCTGTCGGGACGGTGACCCTGTGGAGAGGGACAGCATCGTCCGGACGGCTATCGTGACGGACGTGGCAGAACGCACCCAGGAGCAGTACCAGGTCCGGTTCGCGTGGGGCGCCGGCGGGGCCGCACGCATCGCGCACGGCGCACACCTCGTCGTCTGGGTGGACGTCCTGCCGGGCTCGCCGGACGCGGCGGCGCAGCGCCGCGTGCTCCGGAACGCGACCGCCCGGGTACCGGACGGGCCGGAGGTCGTGCTCGGCCACCTCGGCAACGCGACCGCGATCGCGGAACGGGTGACGGGCCTCCAGGCCGAACGCGGCGACCGCTGCGTCGTCGCCGTCGTCGCCGCCGGGCTGCACCACGCCGGTGCCCTGGACGACGCGGCCGAGGCCGCGGGCGAAGCCGTCGACGTGCCCGACGCCCCCGACTTCGCGGTCGAGGACCTGCTCGCGGCCGGTGCCGTCGTCGACGCGCTCGCCGCAGTCGGGATCGACCACACCGCGCCGGAGGCCGCCGCCGCCTGCGCGGCGTACACGGGGCTCCGACGCGCGGTGAAGCACCTGGTCACGGCGTCCGAGAGCGCGTCCGCCCTCGGACGCGAACACGTGCACGCGGCACTCGCCGTCGGGCCGGACCTGGTCGTCCTGCGGGAATCACGGGGCCGGGCGTAGCGTTCGGGCGGACAGGGCCGGTGCGCCGTCCAGGCCGTCCGGCACCAGCGAGCGAAGGAGCAACGCATGAAGGCAGTCGTCGGCGACACGGTGATCGCGGAGGCCCCGGAAGAGGACCTCATCAAGATCGAGGGCAACTGGTACTTCCCGCCGTCGAGCGTGAAGTCCGAGCTCTTCACCGAGAGCCCCACCCAGTACCACTGCCCGTGGAAGGGCGACACGCAGTACTTCACGGTGAACGTCGACGGGCAGGCGCTGCAGGACCGTGCGTGGTCCTACCCGACGCCGATCCCGTCGTCGTTCGACCGGGTCGGCAAGGACTACTCGGGCTACGTCGCGTTCTGGAAGGACGTCACGGTCGTCGAGTGACGACCGACGTCGTGTCGCGCACCGCGTCGGCGAGCACCGTCGGTGCTCATCCCGTCAGGGTGAGCACGATCAGCGCGACGTTGAGCGCCACGATGACAGCCGCGATCACCCACGCCACCGCGCGGGTGGTCGCGGCGTTCACGTCGGAGCCCATGACGCTCCGGCGGGACGTGTAGACCACCAGCGGGACGATCGCGAAGGCGATCCCGAAGCTCAGCACGACCTGGCTCACCACGAGCAGCATCGTCGCATCGGCACCGACCGCGAGCAGCACGATCGCCGGCACCAGGGTGATCACGCGCCGTGCCACCAGCGGGATCCGCACGTGCAGCAGCCCCTTCATGATCTCGGCGCCGGCCATGCAGCCGACCGAGGTCGACGCCAGCCCTGACGCCAGCAGACCCACCGCGAACAGCACGCCGACGACGGGTCCGACGTGCTCGGCGATCGCCCGCTGTGCGCCGGGGATCGAGTCGGTGTCCGCGACGCCGGGCAGCGTCGCCGCGGCGAGGACGAGCATGCAGATGTTCACACCACCGGCGACGACCAGTGCGAGGCCCACGTCCCACCGGGTGGCGACGAGCACCCGGCGGCGCTCGGGACCGGCGGGGACGTCGCCGTGGCGGTCGCGGGCCAGCGCGGAGTGCAGGTACACCGCGTGGGGCATCACCGTCGCGCCGAGCATCGACGCCGCCAGCATCACCGACTCGGAGCCCTCGAACCGCGGAACCAGGCCGCTGACGAGCTCGGCGGGGGAGACCTGGGCGAACAGCAGTCCGGCGCAGAACCCGACGGTCAGGACCGCGAGCATCGCGGTGACGACGGCTTCGAACGTGCGGGTCCCGCGGCGACTGTGCAGGGTCAGCAGGAGCATGGAGACGACGCCGGTGATGAGCCCGCCCGCGACGAGCGGCAGGCCGAACAGCAGGTGCAGGGCGAGTGCGCCGCCGATCACCTCGGCGACGTCGGTCGCGGCCGCGACGATCTCGGCCTGTCCCCAGAACAGCAGGCGCGGGGTGCGGCGCATCCGCAGCCCGAGGTGCTCCGGCAGCGACTTGCCCGTGACGACGCCGAGCTTGGCGGACAGGTACTGCACGACCACGGCGCTGGCGTTCGCGGCGACCAGGACCCAGAGCAGCAGGTAGCCGTACTTCGCACCGGCGGTGAGGTTGGCGGCGACGTTGCCGGGGTCGACGTAGGCGATGGCCGCGACGAACGCCGGGCCGAGCAGGGTGAGCCCGGCAGCCCGTCGCCGCGGTGCGCCCGAGGGGTGCTCGGTGGTCCTGGCGGCGGCGGTGTCGGTCACGACCCCAGCATGCCAGAGAATTCGGTGCGCCGAATCTTTTTGTTGGAAGGCGAGATCCCGGCGGAGGGCGAGTGGTCAGGCGGCTGCGCGCCGAGCGCGGTGCGCCCGGACCTTGGCGCGGTTCCCGCACCGCTGCATGGAGCACCAGCGGCGGGTCCCGCCCCGCGAGGAGTCGTAGAACACCAGCGCGCAGTCGTCCGCCGAGCAGCGGCTCAGGCGCGTCGGGCGGCCGTCGGCCTCGACGTCGTCGAATCCGACCTCGGTGAACAGCGCGACCGCGTCGCGCGCGACGCTGGACAGGGCCTGGGCCAGGCGGACGCGGTTGGCTCCGGCGCGGCGTCGGCCACCCGGGAGGCTCGGGGGCACGTCCGGCAGGGCGGCGAACAGGTTGACGGTGTCGATGTCGTCGGGCGCGGGGCGCGTGCGGCCGGTCCCGGCACGCAGGCCCGCCGCGACCGCGGTCCGCTCCGCGGCGGTGGTCGCCGGACCGGGAGCCGCGGCGACGGCCAGTCGCGCGATGGCCGCGCGGAGCGCGCGGGCGTCCTGCAGCTCACGGGCGCTCGCCCCGACGTCGATGGGCTCGGTGTGGTCGCTGAGCCACTCGTCCAGGTCAGCCGGGCTCGCGAGCAGTTCGCCGAGCTGCGACCGGGGGCGCCGGCCGTCCGGGTCGTCGGCGAACCCGCCGGTGTGCGCGAAGTCCAGGGCGATCCGACCGGCGTCGAAGAACCAGGTGGAACCGGCGTCAGTGCGGATGTGCTGCCCCGTGTGCATCCGTCCAGGCTAACGGGTTACCGGCGCGCCTCCGCGCGCCGACGGACTCATGCGGTAGTCGAGGCCACCGTCGAGGGGTCGTCCGCCGCGCTCCGACGTCGCCAGACGATGGCGTTGCGGGCATCGAACCGGCGGGAGCACCGGGCGCAGGCGAGCGGACGGGTGGGCGTCCGGTAGCGGAAGTGCTCGTGTCCGGCGGGGCAGGTCCCGATCCACGGTGCGAGCTCGCTGGCGATCGGGCCGTCGTGCAGCCGCGAACCCGTGTACCCGATGGCGGCCGCGGTCCGCTTCCACTTCGGACCGTGGCCGGCGCGGGCCCCGGCGAGGGCGTGGGCGACCTCGTGCAGCAGGACCTGTTCGACGTCGTCGTCCGAGAACCGTGCGGCGAGGTGCCGGCTGACCGTGATGCGCTTGCGGGCGAAGTCGCACTGCCCGGCGCGGGTCTTCGCGTGGTCGAAGCCGAAGGCCCACGAACCGGCGCCGAGGTGCTCGGTGATGAGGGCCTCGGCGCGGGAGCGGACCGTCTCGAGTGCGGTCACTGGTCGGCGCGGGGGTCGGCCTGGCCCTTCTTGGCTGCCCGGGCGGCGATCCGGCCCCAGATGTCGTCGGCCTCGGTGCGGGCGGCGTCCGGCGCACCGAGCACCCGGCGGCGGATCGGCGGCACCTGCTTGACCGGTTCGGCGACGCGCATGGTCGGTTCGTCGTCCTCGGCGCGGCGGGCGGCGACCTCACGGGCCGTCCGCGGCTTGTCGGCCGGTTCCGCGGGGTGTGTGATCGACGCGCGCATCGCGGCCTCGACCGCGGTGCGCAGGGCGTCGGTGCGCTCGGACGGCGCACCCGCCTGTCGGAACGCCTGGTAGGCGCGGGACAGCGCGGCGCGGGCCTCCTCGAAGCGGTCGTTCTCGAACAGCGACCAGCCCTCGATCTCGGCGGCGGCGCCCTCGAGCTCCGGCCACTCCTCGGTCGCGGCGGTGTCACGGGCCAGGGCGGCCTCGGTCGCCGCACGCTCGTGCCGACCGAGGTCGTGCAGGATGTGCGCGCGACGGATCCGGGCGGCGACCTTGTCCTGGCGCTCCCCGGTGAACATCGCCAGGCGGAAGACCTCTTCCGCGACGACGAGCGACTCGTCGAGACGGCCGAGCAGACGGAGGAGCTCGGCGCGTTCCGCGAGGGCTTCGGTACTGCGGCTCTGACCGAGGTCGCGCAGACGCTGGTGCACGGCGTCGACGTCGACCGCCGGTCGCAGGCTGATGGGCGCGAAGGTGCTGCCCGGGCTGACCCCGGCCGTCACGGGAGCCGCGTGGCGCGGTTCACGGGACGGGTCGGACGGGTCGGGCTGCTGACGGTCGTCGGGCGGGAGGGACATCGGTTCGAGGGTAGCCGCGCTCTGCCGGGAGCGGCCGGTGCGACGCGCTCAGGCTTCGCGCTGTGGACGCAGAACGGCCCGCCGTGCCGGAGCACGACGGGCCGTCGGAGCGGCTGGTCAGCGGATCAGGACATCCCGCTCGCGGCGACCGCCGCGAAGCCGATGGCGATGCCGAAGGCGATCACCGCGACGACGGCGAGGATGATCGCGACGACGCCCCAGGCACGCCCGCGCTTGGTGACGGCCGCGATGATGCCCTGCACGATCGCCCACAGGCCGAGGGCGGTGCCGAGGTAGAACATGAGCGACCCGGTGACGGCGTTGGACGACGTCATCAGTTCGGTGATCTGCGAGTCGCTCGGCGTCGCCCCGCTGTTCTCCATCGAGTCGCGGAAGGCCTCGGAGCCGCCGAAGGCCTGCCCGAACAGGTACCCGCCGATGACGCCGACGACGAGCGCCGCGAGACCGACGACGAACGCCACGACGCCCAGGGTCTTCTTCTTGGCCTTCGGCTCCTCGTAGCTCTGCCACGCCGGTGAACCGGAGCTCGCGGGCGCCGCGGCGTACGGCTGCTGGCCGTACTGCTGCTGGCCGTGCTGCTGCTCGCCACCCCAGTTCGGCGTGCCCGACGGCTGCTGCCCGTACTGGTCCTGCTGCTCGCCGTACCGGGGAGCGGGCTGTCCGTACTGCGGCGTCGAGTCGCTCCGCTCGCCGTACCGCGGTGCCTCGGCGGCGGGCTGCTGCTGCGGGGCTCCGCCCCAGCTCGGCGCCTGGCCGTCGCCCGTCCGGTCCTGGTTGCTCCGGTCGTCGTTCGTCATCAGGGGATCCCATCGCTCGGTCGCGCACCTGCGCGGTCGTTCAGACCATCCTGACAGCCGCACCCGCCGAGTGCCCGGGAACGGCCTCGCGCGCCGCCCCCGTCGTCGGCGTGGGATCAGCCGCCGAACACGCTCCGGTTCGGCTCCGGCGACGCCACGGCCGTCGCGTCGGTGACGATCGGGGCCCCGGCGATGAACGCCCGCAACTCCGCACCGTGGACGACCTTCGCCGGCATCGGGTCCGAGGAGTACCGCCGCGGCATCTCGGCGATCGGCAGGTCGGTCGGCGAGCCGAGCAGCACGATGTTCCCGAACCGACGGCCCTTGAGCATCCCGGTGTCCGCCACCGCCGCGACCGACGGCAGCACGGCCTGCAGCGTCGACGCCTGCCCACGCGCGAACGCGAGCCCCGCGCCGTCGGCCACGTTCACGGCGACGATGCCGGTCGGCGACAGGAACGCGGCGACCTCGCGGTAGAACTCGATGCTCGTCACGTGCGCCGGGATCTGCGACCCGCCGAAGACGTCGACCACCGCGAGGTCCACGGTGCCGCGCAGCCCGGTGGGGAGCTTGCCGAGGACCTCGCGCGCGTCGCCGTACCGCACCCGGATCGACGCGCCGCGTGGGAACGGCAGGACCTCACGGACGTGGTCCACCAGGTCGCGCTCGAGTTCGATGACCTGCTGGCGCGAGCCCGGCCGGGTCACGGCGACGTACCGGGGGAGCGTCAGGGCACCGGCGCCGAGGTGCAGCGCGGTGACCGGGCCGGAGGGCAGCAGGTCGATCGCGTGCCCGATCCGCCGGATGTACTCGAACGCCAGGTGGGTCGGGTCCTCGAGGTCGACGTGCGACTGCGGTGTGCCGTCGACGACGAGCGTGAAGGACCCGGGACGGTGCCGGTCCGGCTCGACCACCGAGTACCCCGCACCGATCCGGAACCCGTCGAACGCATCAGCCATGCCGTCAATCGAACACCACCGGACCGGCTCCACGATCACCACCCGTGCCCCCACCCCTGGTTGGTGTGCCCGTGGACGCCCCGGAACGAGGCTGGGGTCACCGGTCGGGAACGCCCGCCGGACCACCACGAAAGGCACCCACCATGTCGGTCCAGCTCCTCGCGAACGTCCTGCTCGGCGTCGCACTCGTCGGCTTCCTCGGGTACCGCCAGGCGACCTGGCAGTACCTCGACCCGGCGCGCATCTGGCGCACGCCGATGATCATGGCGATCGTCGGCGTGGTCGTCCTGGCGCAGACGTCGGCGACGGTCACCACGACCGACGTGGTGTTCCTCGGGATCGAGGCCCTGATCACCATCGGGGTCGGCCTGACGATGGGCACCATCACCCGGTTCCGTACCGTCGCCACCCCGGACCGCAAGGGTCGGACGATCCAGTCCCGCACGGGCTGGCTCGGGGCGTCGCTCTGGATCGTGCTCATCGTCGTCCGCATCGGCCTCGACGTCCTCGGGGGCCACCTCGGTGCGCACCTGCTGACCTCGACCGGCACGATCCTCCTCGTCCTCGCGCTGAACCGTGCTGCCCGCGCCCTGGTGATCGACCAGCGCATCCCGCGCGGAGACCGCGGAGACCGCGGAGACCGCGGCGACCGCGGCGACCGGACCCACGGCGGCCGCACCACCCGCGGCATGATGGTCCGGTGACCCTGCTGAGCGGACAGGACCCGACCGACCTCCCCGGGGGTCGGTCCCGTTCCGTCACGGCCTGGGGGCTCAACGCCCTCGGTGTCGCCGTCGTCGCGTTCTGGTTCGTGAAGAACGGCCTCGAGCAGCAGCTCCCCGCGTGGGTGTGGGTGGTCGGTGCGGTGGCGCTCGCCGCGTGGGCCCTCCGCGAGTCCGGTCGGACGCAGCGGGTCCTCGTCGTCGCCGGCGTCGTGATGATCGTCGCCGGATCCCTGACGGTCGTGGCGACCGACTCGCTCATGATCGTCCCCGTGATCGTCGGGATCGTCCTGCTCGGCGCGAACCTCCGGGTGCCGGTCTGGGCGGCAGCGGTGGCAGCGGTGGGGGCGGTCGTGGTCATCGCGGTCTGCGCCACGGTCGAGCACGCCTCGGTCCAGTTCGTCCTCGGCACGAGCGGCGGGCTGTTGCTCGGCGTCCTCATCGGGTTCAGCCGCCGGCAGTTCCGGATCGCGGCCGACCGTGCGCAGCAGGCCGAGCGCGAGCAGCAGCGGGCGCAGCTCCTCGCCGACCGGTCCCGGGCCTCGCGGGACATCCACGACGTCCTCGCGCACTCGCTGGGCGGCCTCGTGCTGCAGCTCGACGCCGTCGAGGCCCTGCTCGAGGCCGGCCGGGTCGACGACGCGACGAAGCGTGCGGGCGAGGCCAGGACCCTGGCGGCGGACGGCCTGGCCGAGGCCCGTCGCGCCGTGCACGCACTGCGCGACGACGCGGGGGCCGACCCGGCCACGGCCCCGGACCCGGCCGTGCGGACGAGCCCGGCCGACGTGCCGGACGCGAACCGGGCCTCCCGGACGTCCGACGACCACGTGCCGGACCGCGCCGACCTGACCGCCCTCGTCGACGCCCACCGCTCCTTCGGTGGCGCGATCGAGGTGCAGGGCGACGCGACCCTGGCCGCACTCGACGAGGCGCACCGCGCCGCCGTGGTCCAGGTCGTCCGCGAAGCCCTCAGCAACGCGCGCCGGCACGCGTCCGGCCGCCCCGTGTCGCTGTCCGTCATCCGCGACGGCGACGCCGTGGACGTCGTCGTGGCCAACCCGCTCACCGGCGGCGGCCAGGGCCTGCTCGGGATGCACGAGCGCTTCGCGGAGCTCGGCAGCAGCGCCACGGTCGAGGCGGAGCGGTCCGACGACGAGTTCGTCGTCGCGATGCACCTGCCGATCGACGCCGTGGCCGCCACCGAGGGAGAAGCCTCGTGACCATCCGTGTCCTCGTCGTCGACGACCAGGCGATCGTCCGCGACGGCCTGGTGACGGTGCTGTCGCTGGTGCCGGACCTGCAGGTGACCGGTGCGGCCGCCGACGGGGCCGAGGCGATCGCGGCGGTGGACCGCGACGTCCCCGACGTCGTGTTGATGGACCTGCGCATGCCCGGCACGGACGGGCCGACGGCGACCGCGCGCATCGTCGCCGACCACCCGCAGGTGGCGGTGCTCGTGCTGACGACCTACGCGGACGACGAGTCCATCGTGACCGCGCTCCGCGCGGGTGCCCGCGGGTACCTGACGAAGGACGCCGGGCGGACCGAGATCGCGACGGCGATCCGGGCCGTCGCTTCGGGGCAGTCGACGTTCGACGCGACGGTGGGCGCGCGGCTGGTGGCGCAGCTCGCGGGTGGCGGGGCGACGGCGTCCGCGCGCGCTGTGCCGGCGCTGCGCGAGCGGTTCCCGGACCTCACCCCGCGCGAGGCCGACGTGCTCGAGCACATCGCGGCGGGCCGGACGAACCCGCAGATCGCGGCGGAGTTGTTCCTGACGGTGCCGACGGTGAAGTCGTACGTGAACCAGGTGTTCGCGAAGCTCGGGGTCGCCACCCGCGCCGAGGCGGTCGCGCGCGTCCTGCGCTGACGCTCGGTGTCCGGTACCGGCGGGTACATGAATGCGTACACATGGACGGCCAGCGGACGCCAAGACTCGTTCCGTACCGTTCATGCGGTCGTCACGCGGAACCGCGTCGATGCGTGCAGTGCCCCACACCGCGCGCGTCCGCCCTTCCGACGTGACCACGACGTGCCGTCGAGCGCCCCCACCGCTCGGCCGTGCGCGTCGCGGGCGTGCTCCGCGCGCCCCTTCCGGTCACCCGCGCGCGCTGGCCGTGATCACATCGCA
The DNA here is from genome assembly GCF_044497295.1 of Curtobacterium pomorum. Lineage (NCBI taxonomy): Bacteria > Bacillati > Actinomycetota > Actinomycetes > Micrococcales > Microbacteriaceae > Curtobacterium > Curtobacterium pomorum. Next base: position 3,706,373 of record NZ_CP172409.1, on the reverse strand, counting down.
CCCGTCATGTAAAATACGGGATGCAACACTCCGCCGAGCCGCAGGAGACCCGACATGACCGCCGACACGATGAGCGTGCCCACCACGCGCCTGGGCGCACCGACGACCCGCGCCACCCCGCGCACGACCGCGAGCCGACCGACGCGGGTGATCCGCGCCTCCCGTCCGGCCCATGCCGACCACGAGACGGCACCCACCTGGATGCGCGTGGTCGGGGCGGTCCTGCTCCTCGGCGGGCTCGGCCTGACCGCGGCGGTGACCGCCTGGCCGGGCGACGCACCGGAGGCCGCGCTCATCGTGCCGGCGCTGGTCGCGGTCGTGGCGGGTGTGCTGCTGCTGCTCGCACGAGCCGGGTTCGCCGTCACCGACACGCACGTCACGCTGCACTTCCGGCCGCTGCCCCCGCGGCGCATCGCGCGGCGGCGCATCACCGACGTCCGACTCGTCGAGGCGGACGCCCGCACCTACGGCGGAGTCGGCCTGCGGATCGGCCGCGGCGTGCGCGCCCTGATCCTCACCCCCGGACTCGGGATCGAGCTCACCGACGACCGTGGTCGCGTCACCTTCGTGCGCACCCGCCGACCCGAGGACGCATTCCGTGCGCTGGCGGGACGGCAGGGCCGGTCGGGAGGCGCGGGGCACGTCGAGCGCGAACGCCTCGGCTGAGCGGGCGGTCGCGTCCACTGCACGGGCCGGGTGCGCGGGCGGGGAATTCCGCGGGCACCGGGCGGCTTATACACGCCACTGCCGAATCCGGTCAAGCCAGGACTGGACAGCACGTCTCGGCGCGAACTATGATGACAGTTCGCGCTCCCTGGCATCCGTGTCGTCATATTGCGGTCGACGCAGAGTTCTGAGCCTCCAGGCTCAACTCGCCCTGGTGCAGCCGGACCCGTATATGGCGGCGGGTCCCGCTCACGGAGATCATCCCACACGTGCACCGACGTTCCGCGTCAGGCACGCGTCGGCGTGGTCACAGGGCATGAACTCGCGGGGATCGCCGAGCGATCAATCTACTCACCTACATGCTGCTCGTCAGTATCGGCCCGACGGGGCCTACGGAGGTCACACCCTTGGCTGCTGCGCCCAACGCATCCACCAACCCCAAGAACGGTCGCAACCACTCGCGACTCTCGTTCGCCAAGATCACGGACACCCTCACGGTTCCTGATCTGCTCGCACTCCAGACGGAGAGCTTCGACTGGCTCGTCGGCAACGACGTCTGGAAGGCCCGTCTCGCAGAGGGACAGGAGCAGGGTCGCACCGACCTCGCCCTGCACTCCGGGTTGGAGGAGATCTTCGAGGAGATCTCCCCGATCGAGGACCTCGGCGAGACCATGCAGCTCTCGTTCACGGCTCCCGAGCTCGAGGACCCCAAGTACTCGATCGACGACTGCAAGGAGCGCGGCAAGACCTACGCCGCTCCGCTGTACGTCAACGCCGAGTTCATGAACCACATGACGGGTGAGATCAAGACGCAGACGGTCTTCATGGGCGACTTCCCGCTCATGACCGAACGCGGCACGTTCATCATCAACGGCACCGAGCGCGTCGTCGTGTCGCAGCTCGTCCGTTCGCCCGGCGTGTACTTCGAGCGCCAGCAGGAGAAGACGTCCGACAAGGACATCTACTCCGCTCGCGTCATCCCCTCGCGTGGTGCCTGGCTCGAGTTCGAGATCGACAAGCGCGACCAGGTGGGCGTGCGCATCGACCGCAAGCGCAAGCAGTCCGTCACGGTCTTCCTCAAGGCGCTGGGTCTGACCAGCGAGGAGATCATGGAGGAGTTCCAGGGCTTCGCCTCGATCGAGTCGACCCTCGAGAAGGACGCCATCCTCACGAAGGAAGAGGCGCTCAAGGACATCTACCGCAAGCTGCGCCCGGGCGAGCAGGTCGCCGCCGAGGCCGCGCGTGCGCTGCTCGACAACTTCTACTTCAACTCGAAGCGCTACGACCTGGCGAAGGTGGGCCGCTACAAGGTCAACCGCAAGCTCGGGATCGACGCCCCGCTGTCCGACTCGGTGCTGACCGTCAAGGACATCGTCGCGACGATCAAGTACCTCGTGTCCCTGCACGCCGAGAAGACCACGCTGAACGGCGTGCGCGACGGCGAGCCGGTGCAGCTGCGCCTCGACGTGGACGACATCGACCACTTCGGCAACCGTCGCATCCGCGCCGTCGGCGAGCTCATCCAGAACCAGGTCCGCACGGGTCTGTCCCGCATGGAGCGCGTCGTCCGCGAGCGCATGACCACGCAGGACATCGAGGCGATCACGCCCCAGACGCTCATCAACGTGCGTCCGGTCGTCGCCGCGATCAAGGAGTTCTTCGGAACGTCCCAGCTGTCGCAGTTCATGGACCAGAACAACCCGCTCGCGGGCCTGACGCACAAGCGTCGTCTCTCGGCCCTCGGCCCGGGTGGTCTGTCCCGTGAGCGTGCCGGCGTCGAGGTCCGCGACGTCCACCCGTCGCACTACGGCCGCATGTGCCCGATCGAGACCCCGGAAGGCCCGAACATCGGCCTGATCGGCTCGCTCGCGTCGTTCGGTCGGATCAACTCGTTCGGCTTCATCGAGACCCCGTACCGTCGCGTCGTCAACGGCGAGGTCACGAAGACCATCGACTACCTCACCGCCTCGGAAGAGGACGAGTTCGTCGTCGCGCAGGCCAACGCCCCGCTGACCGACTCGTTCCACTTCGCCGACGACAAGGTCCTCGTCCGCAAGAAGGGTGGCGAGGTCGAACTCGTCGCCAAGGGCGAGGTCGACTACATGGACGTCTCGCCGCGCCAGATGGTGTCGGTCGCGACGTCGCTCATCCCGTTCCTCGAGCACGACGACGCGAACCGCGCCCTCATGGGTGCGAACATGCAGCGTCAGGCGGTCCCGCTGCTCCGTTCCGAGTCGCCGCTCGTCGGCACCGGCATGGAGGGCTACACCGCGATCGACGCCGGTGACGTCGTCACCGCCGACAAGGCCGGTGTCGTCTCCGAGGTCTCGGCCGACGCCGTGACCCTGCAGCTCGACGAGGGTGGCACGCAGACCTTCTACCTGCGCAAGTTCGACCGCTCCAACCAGGGCACGAGCTACAACCACCGCGTGGTCGTCTCGGCCGGCGAGCGTGTCGAGCAGGGTGAGGTCATCGCCGACGGTCCCGCGACGGAGAACGGCGAGCTCGCGCTCGGCAAGAACCTCCTCGTCGCGTTCATGCCGTGGGAGGGCTACAACTACGAGGACGCGATGATCCTGTCGCAGAACCTCATCAAGGACGACACGCTCTCCTCGATCCACATCGAGGAGTACGAGGTCGACGCCCGCGACACCAAGCTCGGCAAGGAGGAGATCACCCGTGACCTCCCCAACGTCAGCCCGGACCTGCTGGCCGACCTCGACGAGCGCGGCATCATCCGCATCGGTGCCGAGGTCCGCCCCGGCGACATCCTCGTCGGCAAGGTCACGCCGAAGGGCGAGACCGAGCTCTCCGCTGAAGAGCGCCTCCTCCGCGCCATCTTCAACGAGAAGTCGCGCGAAGTCCGCGACACCTCGCTGAAGGTGCCCCACGGTGAAGAGGGCACGATCATCGGCGTCAAGGTGTTCGACTCGCAGGACGGCGACGACGAACTGGGCTCTGGTGTCAACCAGCGCGTGGTCGTCTACATCGCCCAGAAGCGCAAGATCACCGCCGGTGACAAGCTCGCCGGTCGTCACGGCAACAAGGGCGTCATCTCGACCATCCTCCCGGTCGAGGACATGCCGTTCCTCGCCGACGGCACCCCGGTCGACATCGTCCTGAACCCGCTCGGCGTCCCCGGCCGCATGAACTTCGGCCAGGTCCTCGAGATCCACCTCGGTTGGCTCGCCAAGCAGGGCTGGAACGTCGAGGGCATCCAGGAGTGGGCGTCGGCGCTCCCCGAGGCAGCGCACAGCGCCGCTCCGGGCACGAAGGTCGCCACCCCGGTGTTCGACGGTGCGTACGAGCGTGAGATCGAGGGCCTCCTCGACTCGACCCTCCCGAACCGCGACGGCGAGCGCCTGATCGGCTCGTCCGGCAAGGCGCAGCTCTTCGACGGTCGCTCCGGCGAGCCGTTCCCGGAGCCCGTCTCGGTCGGCTACATGTACATCCTCAAGCTGCACCACCTGGTCGACGACAAGATCCACGCCCGTTCGACCGGGCCGTACTCGATGATCACGCAGCAGCCGCTGGGTGGTAAGGCGCAGTTCGGTGGACAGCGATTCGGCGAGATGGAGGTGTGGGCGCTCGAGGCGTACGGTGCCGCCTACGCCCTCCAGGAGCTCCTGACGATCAAGTCCGACGACATCCTCGGCCGCGTGAAGGTCTACGAGGCGATCGTCAAGGGTGAGAACATCCAGGAGCCCGGCATCCCCGAGTCCTTCAAGGTCCTCATGAAGGAGATGCAGTCGCTCTGCCTGAACGTCGAGGTCCTCTCGGCCGACGGCCAGGCGGTCAGCCTGCGCGACAACGATGACGAGGTCTTCCGCGCTGCGGAGGAGCTGGGCATCAACATCTCCTCGCGGTTCGAGTCGTCGTCCGTCGACGACATCTGATCCCGCCCGTACACGAAGCCTGAATCAAGCAAGAGAGAAGAACATTGCTCGAAGCAACTTCCTTTGACGCCATTCGGATCGGCCTCGCGACCGCCGAGGACATCCGTCAGTGGTCGTACGGCGAGGTCAAGAAGCCGGAGACCATCAACTACCGCACCCTGAAGCCCGAGAAGGACGGTCTGTTCGGCGAGCAGATCTTCGGTCCTTCCCGCGACTGGGAGTGCGCCTGCGGCAAGTACAAGCGTGTCCGGTTCAAGGGCATCGTCTGCGAGCGCTGCGGCGTCGAGGTCACCAAGTCCTCGGTCCGTCGTGAGCGCATGGGCCACATCGAGCTCGCTGCCCCCGTCACGCACATCTGGTACTTCAAGGGCGTCCCGTCGCGCCTCGGGTACCTCCTCGACATGGCGCCGAAGGACCTCGAGAAGGTCATCTACTTCGCGGCGTACATGATCATCGACATCGATGAAGAGGGCCGTCACGCGGACATGCCGGGTCTCGAGAACGAGATGCGTCTCGAGATCAAGACCCTCGAGGGCCAGCGCGACTCGATCATCGCCGACCGCCTCAAGAAGCTCGAGGACGACCTCGCAGCCCTTGAGGAAGAGGGTGCGAAGGCCGACGTCAAGCGCCGCACCAAGGACACCGCCGAGAAGGAGATGTCCCAGGTCCGCAAGTCGTTCGACGAGGACATCACCCGTCTCGAGCGTGTGTGGGAGGACTTCCGCAACCTCAAGGTGGGCGACCTCAAGCCCGAGGACGCCGTCTTCCACGAGCTCCAGGACCGGTTCGGGATCTACTTCGACGCCTACATGGGCGCCGAGGCGATCAAGCTCCGGCTCGAGGCGTTCGACCTGGCCGCCGAAGCCGAGGCGCTGCGCCTGCAGATCGCCGAGGGCAAGGGCCAGAAGAAGATCCGCGCGATCAAGCGTCTGCGCGTCGTCAGCTCCTTCCTCGCCACCGGCAACTCGCCGGCAGCGATGGTGCTCGGCGTCGTGCCGGTCATCCCGCCGGAGCTGCGCCCGATGGTGCAGCTCGACGGTGGCCGTTTCGCCACGTCGGACCTCAACGACCTCTACCGTCGTGTGATCAACCGCAACAACCGTCTCCGCCGCCTGCTCGACCTCGGTGCCCCCGAGATCATCGTGAACAACGAGAAGCGCATGCTGCAGGAAGCGGTCGACGCGCTGTTCGACAACGGTCGTCGTGGACGTCCGGTCACGGGTACCGGCAACCGCGCCCTGAAGTCCCTGAGTGACATGCTCAAGGGCAAGCAGGGTCGTTTCCGCCAGAACCTGCTCGGCAAGCGCGTCGACTACTCGGGCCGTTCGGTCATCATCGTCGGCCCGCAGCTGAAGCTGCACCAGTGCGGTCTGCCCAAGCAGATGGCGCTCGAGCTCTTCAAGCCGTTCGTGATCAAGCGCCTGATCGACCTGTCGCACGCGCAGAACATCAAGTCGGCCAAGCGCATGGTCGAGCGTTCGCGTCCGCAGGTGTGGGACGTGCTCGAGGAGATCATCCGCGAGCGCCCCGTGCTGCTGAACCGTGCACCGACGCTGCACCGTCTGGGTATCCAGGCGTTCGAGCCGCAGCTCGTCGAGGGCAAGGCCATCCAGCTCCACCCGCTCGTGTGTGCCGCGTTCAACGCGGACTTCGACGGTGACCAGATGGCCGTGCACCTGCCGCTGTCGGTCGAGGCCCAGGCCGAGGCCCGCATCCTGATGCTCGCCTCGAACAACATCCTGAAGCCGTCCGACGGCCGTCCGGTGACCCTGCCCGCACAGGACATGATCATCGGTCTGCACCACCTGACGACCGTCCGCGAGGGCGCCGTCGGCGAGGGCCGTGCGTTCTCCTCGGTCGCCGAGGCGATCCTGGCCAACGACCAGCACACGCTGCACCTCAACGCGATGGCGAAGATCCGCATGTCGGGTGTCCACTTCGCCGAGGGTGAAGCACCCGAGGGCTACGAGCAGGGCGACACCGTGCTGCTCGAGACGACCCTGGGCCGTGCGCTCTTCAACGAGACCCTCCCGGCGAACTACCCGTTCGTCCAGAAGGTCACCGACAAGGGTGTGCTCTCCGCGATCGTCAACGACCTCGCCGAGCGCTACTCCAAGACCGAGACGGCCGCTGCGCTGGACCGGATCAAGGACGCCGGCTTCTACTGGGGCACCCGCTCCGGTGTGACCGTCGCCCTGTCGGACGTCGTGACGCCTCCTCGCAAGAAGGAGATCATCGCGGGCTACGAGGTCCAGGCCGCCAAGGTGCAGGGCGAGTTCGACAAGGGTCTGATCACCGACTCCGAGCGTCGCGCCGACCTGATCAAGATCTGGACCGAGGCCACCAACGAGATCGCTCAGGAGATGCGGGACAACTTCCCCGTCGACAACACGATCAACCGCATGGTGTCGTCGGGTGCTCGTGGTAACTGGCTGCAGGTCCGCAACATCGCGGGTATGCGTGGTCTGGTGAACAACCCGAAGGGCGAGATCATCGCCCGCCCGATCATCAACTCGTACCGCGAGGGCCTGACCGTGGCGGAGTACTTCATCGCCACGCACGGTGCTCGTAAGGGTCTTGCCGACACCGCGCTCCGTACCGCGGACTCCGGGTACCTCACCCGTCGTCTCGTGGACGTCTCGCAGGACGTCATCATCCGCGAGGACGACTGCGGCACGACCCGTGGCCTCGAGCTGCCGATCGCGACCGTGGACGCCGACGGCAAGCTGGTCCGCGACCCGCGCGTCGAGAACACCGTCTACTCGCGCACCCTGGCCACCGAGGCCGTGGACGCGAAGGGCACGGTCGTCGCCGAGGCCGGCGAGGACGTCGGTGACGTCCTCATCGACAAGCTGCTCGCTGCCGGTGTCGAGAGCATCAAGGTGCGCTCGGTCCTGACCTGCGAGTCGGCCGTCGGTGTCTGCGCGAAGTGCTACGGCCGTTCGCTCGCCACGGGCAACCTGGTCGACATCGGTGAGGCGGTCGGCATCATCGCCGCCCAGTCCATCGGTGAGCCCGGTACCCAGCTGACGATGCGTACGTTCCACACGGGTGGTTCGGCCTCGGCCGACGACATCACCCAGGGTCTGCCGCGTGTCACGGAGCTCTTCGAGGCCCGTACCCCGAAGGGCGCGTCCCCGATCGCCGAGGCCCCCGGCCGCGTCGTCGTCGAGGACACGGACAAGGGTCGTCGGATCATCCTCACGCCGGACAACGGCGACGAGCCGTTCATCTACCCGGTGCTCAAGCGTGCGACGCTCCTCATCGAGGACAACCAGCACGTCGAGCTCGGCGAGCAGTTCATCGCCGGCACCGTCGACCCGAAGGAAGTCCTCCGGGTCAAGGGTGTCCGAGAGGTCCAGAAGCACCTGGTCAACGGTGTGCAGGACGTCTACGGCTCGCAGGGTGTGCCGATCCACGACAAGCACATCGAGGTCATCGTCCGTCAGATGCTCCGCAAGGTCACCGTCGTCGACCACGGCGACACCGACCTGCTGCCGGGTGAGCTCGTCGACCGGTCGCGCTACAACGCGCTGAACCGTGCGGCGCTGCAGGAGGGTCGCAAGACCGCCTCGGCTCGCCAGGAGGTCATGGGCATCACGAAGGCGTCCCTCGCGACCGAGTCGTGGCTGTCCGCCGCTTCCTTCCAGGAGACCACCCGCGTGCTCACGCAGGCGGCCATGGAGGGCAAGCAGGACCACCTCGTCGGCCTCAAGGAGAACGTCATCATCGGTAAGCTCATCCCCGCCGGGACGGGCCTCAGCCGGTACCGCGACGTGGACGTGAACGCGACCGAAGAGGCGAAGGCGGAGCGGTACCCCAACCGCATCTTCGCTGACGACTCGTCGTTCTCGGACGCCGACCTGAGCTTCGTCGACTTCGACAGCTTCTCGTCGGATGACTTCACGCCGGGTACGTACAACTGAACCCAGTGACGTCGAAGGGCCCCGCATCCTCCTGGATGCGGGGCCCTTCCGCGTACGGACGACCTGCGGTGCGTCGGCGATCAGCGGTGCGTCGGCGATCAGCGGTACGTGACCGTCGCTGAACCGAGCGGCCCGTCGTCGCCCGTGGCGTGCACCGTGACGGTCCCGCCAGCCAAGGTGCGCGGGTCGAGTGTGACCGTCCACGCGCCGCTCCCCGGCACGCGGGGCTCGACCTCGTTGCCGTCGGCATCCCGCGCGGGGGCATCGTCGGCGTCGGTGAAGGACAACCGGGCGTTCGGCTCCGCCGTCCCGGACAGCACGAGCTTGCCCGGGGTGAAGCGCTGGACCGAGGCGGTCACGGGGAACGGGATCATCGCTCCGGTCGTCGCGGAACCGATGAGCACACCGCCTTCGTGGACCTCCGCGGTGATGCCCATGAACCGCGTGCCGGGGGCGGGGTACGCGAGGTCGGCACTCCATGTCCCGTCGGAGTTCACGATCCAGTCCGTCCCGTCGACGAGCGACCAGGGAGCCCCGGATTCGTCGACGAACCGCATGTCGGTTGCCGACGGACCCCGGCCCTCGACGTGGACGGTCCGTGCGACCGGGTCGACCCGGACGTCGTCCACGATCGGGTCTCCAGCCTGGTCGGCGGTGTTGTTCATCCGGAGCTGTTCGGCGCCGTCGAAGCGTTCGACCGTGGTGAGCGTGTGCCGGCCGAACCCGATGCCGGTGATGCGGTGGGCAACGGCGCCGTCGCGATCGACCTTCGTCGACCCGGACGGGACGCCGTCCACGCTGAACTCGAGCCGCGCGCCGGGCTCGAAGCCGGAAGCAGCGATGACCTTCAGCGAACGGTTCCAGCCCTCGCGCACGATCACCATCCCGGCCCAGGTCACCGGCTTCGTGGTCGCGTGGAGGGTGCGGGCCGGTGACCCGAGGGAGTCCGAGACCGTGAAGGTGTGGTCGCCGAAGTCTTCGACGTGCGTCGCTGCGCGCCAGGAGCCATCGGTCCGCACACGTGCGTCGACGGGGGCGCCGTCCGAAGGGCGCACGGTGACGAGGTCCCCTGGATCGCCGGTCCCGGTGACCGTCACCGTCCCGGCGTTGTGGGCGATCGACGCCACCCGCGCGGTGAAGGCAACGGCTGCACGGGCTGGCGTGGCCGCGCCGACGACGGCGAGCATGACGACGAGCGCTCCCGAGAAGGCGAGCCAGCGAGCGCGGGGAGTATCTGAAATGTGGAACAGTTGCATGCCGCACATGCTGCACCAGCTGGATGCGCCCTGTCCAGACCCCGGAACGAACTGTTCACACGCGTGCTGCATGGCAGAACGCTCCGGACAGGGGCACGGCGGTGGTCGTGACGACGAGGCGGACGGGAGGCCCGGTGCCAGGCCGCCACGGGCCTCGCGGCCGGCACGCGGTGTCGCCTAGAGCGCGCGGTCCGCGCCGTTGTCGCGCCCGGATCCGCGACCGGTCTCGTCGACCAGTGAGAACAAGCTGAGGACGTTGCCGTCGGGGTCGCGGACGTCGAACCAGTTCACGGCGCCGTCGACGCACTCGACGGGGCCGATGTCGATGCCGAGGGCACCGATGCGGGCGTGCTGTGCGCCGACGTCGTCGACGCCGAACCGGACGCTCACGGGGTTCTCCTCAGCGGAGTCGTCCTCGTAGAGCTGGATCCAGATCCCGCCGACCTCGTACTCGGCGACACCGTCCTCCGGTTCGAGGTCCGGTTCGGTGCGCTCGAAGACGGCGCCGTACCAGAGGCAGGACGCCTCGATGTCGGTGACGGGCAGCCCGACGGTCACACTCGTGATGTCCATGTCTCATGATGGTCCCGGTCGGGCCTGCTCGTCGAGGGTCTTCCGGCGGTCTCTCGCTGCGCGGCCGAACTGGCAGGGTGGAGGGATGGCGACCCTGCGCGAACGGATCACGGCCCCGGCACACCTCTCGTTCCCCACTGCGGTCGGCGGGCTGACGTTCCGTGCCGGAGCGCTCGACGACGTCGGGGCGATGCACGCCGTCGCGGTCGCGTCGGCCGAGGTCGACGACCCGCACGCTCGGCCCTCCACAGCCGACCTCGAACGCTCGTTGTCCACCGAGGGGTTGGACGTCGCCCGGGACACCGTGGTGGGCGTCGATGCTGGAGGGCATGTGCAGGCCTACGGCATCGTCATCGACGTCCCCTCCCGGGTCACCGCCGCGCGCGCGGTGCTCGACGGGGCGGTCCACCCCGACCTGCGCGGGCAGGGGATCGGACGACGGGTGCTCGCGTGGCAGGTCGGCCGTGCCCGGCAGCGCCTGGCGACGCTCGACGTCGACCTGCCGGCCACGCTCGACGTCGGTGGGCGGCAGGGGTCCTCGGCGCTCCGGCTGGCGGCACACCTCGGCTTCGCGCCGGTGCGCACCTGGCTCGACATGCAGGTCGTGTTCGACGACCGGGGGCGGGACGCCGAGGCGGTCCCCGCGCTGCCGGACGGACTCGTCCTGCGGCCCGTCACGGTGGAGGACATCGAACCGCTCCGGACGGCCAAGAACGACGCCTTCCGCGACCACTGGGGTTCCCAGCCGATGGTCGCTTCGGACTGGCGGGGGTTCCTCACCTCGGACAAGAGCCGGCTGGACCTGTCGCGGGTCGTCGTGGGCGCTGACCGCACCGTCCTGGCGTTCACGATCGTCGAGGTCGAGCCCGACGGGTTCGCCGCGCGGGGCCGCTCGTACGGGTACGTGCACTGGGTCGGCGTCGTCCGTGCCGCACGGGGGACGGGGCTCGCGCCGATCGTCCTCGACGCGACCCTGCAGGCGATCCGCGCCGACGGCCTGTCTGCGGCGGTGCTGCACGTCGACGCCGAGAACCCGAGCGGAGCCGGTCGCATCTACGAACGACTCGGCTTCGTGGCCGGGGAGGTCCACGTCACCGCGTCGACGTCGCTCTGACCGTCGTGGCGGAGCTCCTGGACCCCAGTTCTGGGTGCATCCAGACCCCCTCCGCCCCCTCCTTCTGGGACTGCGGCCGACGACTGTCGCAGAAGTAGCGTGGTCGAGCGCCACATCCCTGGTGGTGCGCAACCCGACCACGTCTCGCCGCGCGCGAGTCCAAGGAGGCACAGGACTCATGGCGACCCTGTCCGAGATCCTCATCCTGAACGGCGCCCTGCCGATCGAGCACCTCGACTCGATGACGGGCGACGAGGACCTGGACGAGCGAGCCATCCGCGGCCTGGTCGACCAGGGCGTCGTCAGCGAGGCGCAGTTCATCACCGCCCGCGCGGCGTCGAACAACTCCCGCACCGTTCCGTTGACCGACTACCCGGTCGACGGCACCGCGGTCTCGATCCTGCCTGCGGCGCTCTGCCGCCGGCACGGCGTCCTCGGCGTCGGCTTCGAGGGCGAGCTGCTCATCCTCGCGATGGTCAACCCGACCAACGTGCTGGCGATCGACGACGCACGCGCAGCGTCCGGCCGACCGATCAAGCCGCTCCAGGTCGACGAGCGCGACCTGCTCACGGCGCTCGACCGCTACCTGCGTGCCGATGACGAACTCAACGACCTGACCTCGTCGCTCGAGGAAGAAGCCGCCGTCAGCTCGTCGGCCCAGGTCGACCTGGCCGACGGCGCCCTCGACGACGTCCCGATCGTCCGCTTCGTCAACCTGCTCGTGTCGCAGGCCATCCAGGACCACGCCTCGGACATCCACATCGAGCCCGGCGAGCACGAGGTCCGGATCCGCTACCGCATCGACGGCGTGCTGCACGAGATGGCCCCGGCACCGAAGAACATCCAGAACGGCGTCATCAGCCGTCTGAAGATCATGAGCGACATCGACATCGCCGAGCGTCGCAAGCCACAGGACGGCCGCATGTCGGTCCGTCACGGCGGCCGCCAGATCGACCTCCGTGTGGCGACGCTGCCCACGGTGTGGGGCGAGAAGGTCGTCATGCGGATCCTCGACAACACGAACACGTCGTTGACCCTCAAGGACCTCAACCTCCTCGAGCAGAACTTCCAGGCGTACCAGCGGTCGTACTCGAAGCCGTACGGCATGATCCTGGTCACGGGGCCCACCGGTTCCGGCAAGTCCACGACGCTCTACACGACGCTGAACGCCGTCGCCAAGCCGGAGATCAACGTCATCACGGTCGAGGACCCGGTCGAGTACCGGATGGCCGGCATCAACCAGGTCCAGGTCAACCCGAAGGCCGGACTGACGTTCGCGTCCGCACTGCGCTCGATCCTGCGGTCCGACCCCGACGTCGTCCTGCTCGGCGAGATCCGTGACCACGAGACCGCCCAGATCGCCATCGAGGCGTCCCTCACCGGTCACCTCGTGCTGTCCACGCTGCACACGAACGACGCTCCATCGGCGGTGACCCGTCTCACCGAGATGGACATCGAGCCCTTCCTGGTCGGTTCCGCCCTCGACTCCGTCGTCGCCCAGCGTCTGGCGCGACGGCTGTGCGACCGGTGCAAGGCGCCCGCCGTGTACGAGGCCGAACAGCTCCGGACCCTCGGGTTCCTGCGCCCCGGCGACGAGGTCCCGGCGTTCTTCGCCCCCATCGGCTGCGCGGTCTGCTCGAACACCGGGTACCGCGGCCGCATCGCCCTGCACGAGGTCATGACCGTCACCGAGGAGATCGAGCGCCTCGCCGTCTCGCGTGCCTCGAGCGCCGAGATCAGCCGTGTCGCCCAGGCGCAGGGGATGCTCACGCTCCGCCAGGACGGCTTCGAGAAGGTCAAGCTCGGCCTCACGAGCGTCGACGAGATCCTGCGCGTGGTCGCGTAGGCACGAGAGAGCGCAGCAGATGACCGACTCCGTGTACGACATCACGATCCCCGGCGACGAGCCCGTCGCCGGCTGGCACCCGGGCAACCCCGGCACCGAGGTGGGCTCCCGGCGCGCAGCACGCCTGGCCGCTGCCGCGGCGGCGGCGCCGCCGGAGCAGGTCTACGACCTCGGCGACGACACCGCCGCGTGGCCGGCGCCGTCGGGATCGCCCGTCGCCGTGCCCGTCGCCCAGCCGCTCGCCACCCCGGCGACGCCGCCCGCCGCGGTGCCGTCGTCGACCGCGACGTACGGCTACGCCGAGACCCCGACGCAGCAGCTGCCCGTCGCTCCGGCCGCGCCCGCACCGACGGCCACGCTCGGCGGCGACATCGACTTCGCCCGCCACGCCCGCGAGGTCGCCGACCCCGACCTCATCACCGCGCTCGCCCAGGTCGTGTACCAGGGCGCGTCCGACCTGCACGTCACCGCGGACGCCCCGCCCACCGTCCGCGTCGACGGCTCGCTCCGTCCCGCGGTGCCCGGCGGCTCGTGGTCGCGCGGCAAGGTCATCGCGGCCCTCAAGACGCTGCTGTCGGTCGAGCAGGCCGGCCAGTTCGACCAGGAGCAGGAACTCGACTTCGCGTACTCGCTGTCGCCGGAGTACCGCTTCCGCGTGAACTTCTACCAGCAGCGCGGCAACTGGGGCGCGGCCTTCCGCATCATCCCCACGAAGATCAAGACGCTCAAGCAGCTCGGCATCCCCGAGCACGTCGGCGACTTCGCCGGCCTGCCCCGCGGACTCGTCCTGGTCACCGGCCCCACCGGCTCCGGTAAGTCCACGACCCTCGCCGCCCTGATCGACCTGGTGAACGAAAGCCGTGCCGACCACATCGTGACGGTCGAGGACCCGATCGAGTTCATGCACGAGCACAAGCGGGCGATCATCAACCAGCGCGAGGTCGGCGCCGACACGCACTCCTTCGCCGCCGCCCTCAAGCACGTGCTCCGCCAGGACCCCGACGTCATCCTGATCGGCGAGCTCCGCGACCTCGAGACCATCTCCGTCGCGCTCACCGCCGCCGAGACCGGTCACCTGGTGTTCGCCACCCTGCACACCCAGAGCGCCCCCGGCACCATCGACCGTGTCATCGACGTCTTCCCGCCGCACCAGCAGGGCCAGATCCGCGCGCAGCTCGCGGCGACCCTGCAGGGCGTCGTCTGCCAGACGCTGGTGCCGAAGGCGAACGGCGTCGGTCGCGTCGTCGCCACCGAGATCATGACGATCACCCCCGCCATCGGCAACCTGATCCGCGAGGGCAAGACCTACCAGATCACCTCGGCCATGCAGGCCGGGCGCGACCTGGGCATGCACACCATGGACCAGGACCTCGCCGAACTGGTCAACGTCGGCACGATCTCACGCAAGGCCGCGATGGAGAAGGTGCACGACGAAGAGGGCTTCGACCGGCTGGTGCAGCGCGTCGAGTCCCCGTCCGACTCCTCGGCAGCCGCGATCGCCGCCAGCGGGATCGACTTCGGCGACAAGTTCTCCGGAGGCCACTGATGTCACTCGCATTCGACTACCGCGGGCGCGACGGTGCCGGCAAGCTCGTCAAGGGGCGCCTCGACGCCTCGTCCGAGGGCGCTGTCGTCCAGCGCCTGCGCGGCATGGGCGTCTCGCCGATCGCGATCACCGAGTCCAAGGCCGGCACGGGGCTGCAGACCGAGATCAAGATCCCCGGGTTCGAGAAGGGTGTCGGCCTCAAGGACCTGGCGATCATGTCGCGGCAGGCCTCGACGATGCTCACCTCGGGCCTCTCCCTGCTCCGGGCGCTGTCGATCCTGGCCGACCAGACCGAGAACAAGAAGCTCAAGGACATCCTCGGCAAGGTCCGCGACGACGTCGAGCGGGGCGTCTCGTTCTCCGACGCCGTGGCGAAGTACCCGGTGGACTTCCCGCCGATCATGATCAACATGATCCGCGCGGGCGAGACCGGGGGGTTCCTCGACCAGGCCATGGACTCCATCGCCACGAACTTCGAGAAGGAGCACAAGCTCCGCTCGACCATCAAGTCGGCGATGACCTACCCGGTCGTGGTGCTCGTGATGTCGCTGGTGGCAGTCGTCATCATGCTCATCTTCATCGTGCCCATCTTCCAGAAGATGTTCTCGTCCTTGGGTGGGCAGCTCCCGCTGCCGACGATGGTGCTCGTGTACGCGTCGAACGCGATGGTCTACGTCGGACCCGTCCTGCTCGTCGCCGCCATCGCGTTCTGGGTGTGGTGGCGGGCGAACAAGAACACGGAACGGGTCCGCGCGTTCGTGGACCCGTTGAAACTCCGACTCCCGGTGTTCGGGCAGCTCAACCGCAAGATCGTGATCGCGCGGTTCTCCCGCAACCTCTCGGACATGATCGGGGCCGGTGTCCCGATTCTGCAGGGATTGCAGATCGCCGGAGAAGTGTCGAACAACTATATGGTCGAGAAAGCACTTCGGCGTGTTTCCGAAGCCGTGCGGAAAGGTGAGTCCATCGCCGCGCCGCTGGCAAAAGAATCGATCTTCCCAGCAATGGTCTCGCAAATGGTCGCGGTCGGTGAAGACGCCGGATCGCTGGAGATCATGCTCGAGAAGATCGCTGCGTTCTACGACAGCGAGGTCGAGTCCACCACCGAGGCGCTCACATCTCTGATCGAGCCACTGCTGATCGCATTCCTCGGCGTGGTGGTGGGTGGCATGATCGTCGCGCTCTACCTGCCGATCTTCCAGATCACCTCGCTCGTCAAGTAATCACAGCACGTCGGCGTCCCTCGTCCGGGGGCACGTGCCCATGAAATGCCCCCGTTACTGGGGGCATTTCAGTACCTCGAGACCCCCCGTTCTCGGGATTACGCCCGGAAACGCGCCTGAATACTCTTGTGTCCGGCGGCGGAGCAGTCCCCGGCACAATCCCCATCGCATTCCCAGAAGAATGGAAACCACCATGTACTTCGCTCTCATGGGCAAGCTCGACGCTCGCCGCAAGGGCCTGCTGGCCGAGGAGGAGAAGGGCTTCACGCTCATCGAGCTCCTGGTCGTCGTCATCATCATCGGCATCCTCGCCGCGATCGCCATCCCGGTGTACCTGAACGTCCAGAACAACGCGAAGGACGCCTCGGCGAAGTCGGACCTGCAGAACGCGAAGACGGCGGTCATCGCTGCGTACACGCAGAACAACACGTTCCCGACGAAGCTCGCCGGCCTCGCGGGCTACTCGGCCAGCGGGACGTACGACACCGGCAAGGGTGTCGCCCCCGAGATCAAGAAGTCCGACGCGACCGCCGGGTCCTTCTGCATCCAGGTCACGAGCAACTCGACGAAGAACTTCTACGTCGACCAGGATGGCGGCGCGAAGGACGGCACCTGCCCCTGACCCCTTCGGGTTCCCAGACGGACTCCGGCTCGTGACGAGTCGGAGTCCGTCTTCCACGAACGCGGCGCATCGGAGGTGACCATGCTGCGACTGACCGAGCTCCTTCGCGATGCCCGCGAACGAGACGACGGCTTCTCGATCATCGAGGTGCTCGTCGCGATGACCGTGTTCGCCATGATCGCAGCCGGTGTCGCCATGGGGATCGCAAGCTCCCTCTACCTCGCGCACGGCTCACGGTCGCGCGAAGTCGCGATCGGTCTTGCCCAGGACGCCATCGACAAGGCGCGGACGAGCAGCAACCTGTTCGGTGTCACGGACGCGACCGACTCACTGACCCGCAACGGGGTCGATTACTCCGTCAAGCAGACGGCCCGCTGGGTCCCGACCTCCGGCACTGCGAACGCGTGTGGGTCCGGCGGTGGACCGCTGGCGTACAAGCGGGTGTCGATGACCATCAGCTGGACGGCCGGTGGGCGTGGTGCGACCCAGTCGATCTCGATGAACAGCATGGTCGCGCCGACCACCTCGGTGACGGCCGCGAACCTCGGCACCATCGTCGTCTCGGTGTCCAAGGTCGACGGCTCGGGCAACCAGGGAGTCGGCGTCACGATCGCGCCGAACGCCAGCAACCCGAACGGCGCCGCAGCGATCACCTCGACGATCGGACAGACGGACGTGACGGGGTGCACGTACGCGCTGAACGTCAAGCCCGGGCGGTACGACGTCACGCTCACGAAGCCGGGGAACATCGACGACGGTACGTCGTCCGGCTCGCTCGGCGCGCAGACCGCCAGGCCGTCGACGACCGTCACCGTGCAGACGAACCAGACCTCCGCGGCCAACTTCAACTACGACACCGCGCTCACGGTGGTGCCGCAGTGGTCGGATCCGGACCAGAGCACCACCGCCTTCACCCCGCCGACCAGCAGTCCGGTGTCGCTCCGTCGGAAGACCGCCGACTACGGTCCGTACGCGGCCGGGACGACGGCGCAGGTGTTCCCCTACGCGGACGGCTACAAAGCGGTGCCGGGGACCCCTGCGACCTGTCTCAGCGTCGACCCGGAGAACTGGACGACGGCGAAGGGCACTGCGGTGGCACCGCGCGCGCTCGCGCAGCCCCAGGCCGGCACGAACGCGGTCAAGGCGCCGGTCCAGATCGTCACGGTGAAGCTCGCGTCGAAGACGGACAACGCCCTGACGGCCACGACCGTCGCCCCGGCCGCGAACTCGGGAGATCCCGGATGTGCGACGCCGGTCACCTACACGTTCACCGGCCTGTCGAACCAGACCGCGACGATCGCCCTGCCGTACGGCACCTACTCCTTCCAGTCCGGCACCGTGCTGAAGATCATCGGGGGCATCGTCTCGCTGACCCTCAGCAGCGGTACTCCCTCGGCGACCCCCGCGGCGGGTGTCTCGACGTCGTCCGGCAAGGTCCTGCTCGACCCCCGGCGGGCACCGTGATGCGCGCGCTCGCCCGGCTGCGTCGTGAAGACCAGGGCCTCTCGCTCGCGGAGCTCATCGTCGCGATGAGCGTGACCGTCCTGCTCCTCGCGATGGCAGGCGCCTTCTTCGCCTCCGTGACCCGCGCGTCCACGACGACGACCGGAGTGGACAGCAACACCCGAGTGGCATCGACCGCGATGCGCGAGATGCAACGGATGTTCCGGGTCGCGTCGAACAACCCGGTGGCGAGCGGCGTCGACACGCAGTACGCGTTCCAGTACGCCTCGGCGACCTCGGTGCGCTTCTTCGCCTACATCAACCTGAACTCCGCGGTCGATGTCCAGCCCGTCGAGGTGCAGTTCACCCTCAACGCCTCGAAGGGCACGATCACGGAGACGAAGTGGAACGGCACGGCGACCGACGCGTCGAAGAGCTACTTCGAGTTCCCTCGCGCGACGACGGCGACGCTCGGCAACACCCCGACCTCGACGCTGACGCTCGCGTCGTCGGTCGTGCCGACGGCACTGTTCACGTACCGGGATGCCGGTGGGAACGCGCTGATGCCCGGCGCGACGGGTCTGAGCGCCGCCGACCTGCAGTCGGTCCGTTCTGTCACGGTCGCACTGACCGTGGGTGAACGGGAGGCGGCGAAGCCGTCTGCCGCCAACAACGTCTCGCTCACGAGCACCGTCGGCATGCCCAACCTGCAGTTCGGAGGCTGACCGTGCGCCGCATGCTCGACGCGATCCGCTCGCGGGACGACGACCGGGGTGTCGCCCTCACCGCCGTGCTCGGGATCGGGGTGATCGTGATGATCCTCGCCGCGACGATGGTCGGCCTCTCGACGTCCGGCGCGACCAAGTCGGCTTCCGATCGTGACTACGCCAACGCGATGGCGGCGGCGTACGCCGGGCTCGCCGACTACCAGTCGCGGGTCAACGCCGACAACACCTACGCGACGAAGTACGGCGACACCGCCCAGCCGTTCAGCAGTGGGAACACGTTCCCGAACCGCACCGGGGACAACGCTGCGTTCACCACCTGGGTTGCGGTGCCGGACTCGACGGGTGCCAGCGGCTCGACGTTCTACCGGTACGCGGTCGACAACAGCATCTACGGGCAGCAGGGCATCGTCCGGGTCCAGGTGACCGGCAAGGCAGGCAACACCACCAGGACCCTGGTCGCGAACGTCAAGCCCGACGGGTTCTCGAACTACCTGTACTGGACCGATTACGAGTCCGGCGATCCGGACATCACCGGCGAGGACTGCTCGAACGTCTACCAGAACGCGACGTTCTCGAACTCGCCCGGTGGCGGCAAGAGTGCCTGTTCGCGCATCCAGTTCCAGGACGGTGACACCCTGAACGGGCCGATCCGGTCGAACGACGTGATGCTCATCTGCGGCGGGACGTTCAAGAACACCGTGCAGTCCGCAGTCGGCACCACCGACTACGGGTGCTCGCCGAAGCGGACGCCGTCGTACCAGTACTACAGCGGCTACCAGCCGGAGACGGTCGGGTCCTACACGCCCCCATCGACGATCAGTGCCGGTCGCGACCGCATGTACTCCGACGACGCAGCGATCACCTCGACCACCCCTGGGGCCGGCTGCCTGTACACGGGCCCGACCCAGATCACCTTCCTCGGCAACGGGAAGATGACGGTCCGCTCGCCGCTCACGCTCGCGACGAACCTGCAGAAGTCGAGTCCCTACGGTTCGACCCCGCCGAAGTGCGGGGCGATCGCCGACCTGCAGGGGGCGGGGGCCACACTGAGCACGAGTCTGCTCGCCAACAACCTGGTCTACGTGCAGGACGAGCCGGCCTCCGCGGGCAGCGGCAGCACCACGAACCCGAACTACTACTGGTCGAAGTACACGACCCGCAACGCACCGTCCGCGTGCATGAAGAGCCCGTCGGTGACCGACAACGGACTGGGCTTCCCCTACACGGGGCAGATCTCCGGGTACTCCGGCACGTACTCGGAGTCGAACCCACGGAACGCACAGGGCACGCCGGTCCCGTTCAGCACCGCATACGGCTGCAGCAACGGTGACCTCTTCGTGTCCGGCAAGGTCGATGCGTCGATCACGCTGTCCGCCGAGAACTACGTCTACATCACGGGAGACCTGCAGTACGTGACGGGGCGGGCCGCCTCGACCGTGCTCGGCATCGTCGGTCAGGAGGCCGTGATGGTCTGGAACCCGATGTACTTCAGCGGCGCCAGTGCGTACGCGTTCCTCGCGGACAACCGGACGGTCGCCGGAGCGCTCCTGTCGAACCAGGGCACGTTCACGGTGCAGAACTACGCCTACGGCGGGGACCGGGGAACCCTGACGGTGAACGGCTCGATCGCCCAGCGCTACCGCGGAGCCGTGGGCAAGGGATCGAACGGGTACCTCAAGGCGTACGGCTACGACACGAGTCTCGCGAGCTACACCCCGCCGTTCTTCCCGCAGCCCGTGGTCACCACGTACAAGGTGACCTCCCAGATCGAGGTCAAGCCGGCCTACGACGCAGGCGGGAGCCCACGGTGACCGCCGCGGTGATGGTCGTCGGGTTCGCAGCGGCAACGGGGCTCGCGATCGGGTCGTTCCTCAACGTCGTGGTCCACCGGGTCCCGGCCGGTCTGTCCGTGGTCGCACCGGCGAGCGCGTGCCCGCGGTGCGGTCACGAGATCCGGGCACGGGACAACGTCCCGGTGCTCTCATGGGCTGTGCTGCGCGGGCGGTGCCGCGATTGCGCCGCGCCGATCTCGGTCCGCTACCCCCTCGTCGAACTCGCGACGGCGGCCCTGTTCGCCCTCGTCGTGCTGCGCTTCGGGCCTGCGCTGCTCGCTGCCACCGATGCCCGTGCTGCGGCGGTCGCGACGACCGTCCTCGTCGCGATGCTGTACCTGATGGCGGTTTCGGTCGCGCTCGCGTTGATCGACCTGGACGTCCACCGCCTGCCGAACGGGATCGTGCTGCCCGCCTACCCGGTGCTCGCCGCGCTGCTGACGGCCGCGAGCGCGTTGAGCGGTGACTGGGGTGCGCTCCTGCGCGCGGGCGTCGGTCTGGCTGTCCTCGGTGGCGGCTACCTGGCATTGGCGCTCGTCGTCCCGGGCGGGATGGGGCTCGGCGACGTGAAGCTCGCCGGAGTGCTCGGCCTCGTGCTCGCGTACCTCGGATGGGGACCCCTCGCAGTGGGAGCTTTCGGAGCCTTCCTGCTCGGCGGTAGCTTCGCCATCGGCCTCATGGTGGCCGGACGTGCGAAGCGCGGCTCCGGTATCCCGTTCGGCCCCTGGATGCTCGGCGGTGCCTGGCTCGGTGTGTTCATCGGTCAGTCTGTCCTCGACGGGTACCTGCGGATCATCGGACTGGCCTGAGGAAGGACCACACATGGCGAAGAACGTCGTCGGGATCGACATCGGCGGTGAGACGATCCGCGCTGTCGAGGTGACTAACCCGAACAAGCCGGACCCCGTGATCCAGCGCGTGGCAGAGGTCCCCCTGCCCGTCGGCGCGACCAAGCGCGGCGAGGTGCTCGAACCGAACACGATCGCGGCCAGTCTCCGGGAGCTCTGGCGCGTCGGACGGTTCCGGTCGAAGGACGTCGTCCTCGGCATGGGGAACCAACGGGTGCTCTCCCGCGACCTCACGGTCCCGAAGGCACCGCTCGCGCAGATCCGGGAGTCGCTGCCCTTCCAGGTCCAGGACATGCTCCCGGTGCCCGTGGGCGACGCGATCCTCGACTTCTACCCGGTGTCCGAGTCCGACGGTGCAGACGGCCCGGTCGTGCACGGGCTCCTGATCGCGGCCATCAAGGACGCGGTGCTCGCGAACGTCCGCGCGGTGCAGCTCGCTGGCCTGAACCCGATCGGTGTCGACCTGATCCCGTTCGCCCTCACCCGCGTCTACCTCCCCGCATCGCGGTTCCCCGGGACCCACGCACTCGCCGAGATCGGAGCGAACACCACGACGGTGGTCGTGGCGACCGACGGCGTCCCACAGTTCGTGCGCATCATCCCGAGTGGCGGCGACGACCTGACCGGGACCCTCGCGACGGCCCTCGACATCGCGGTCGACCAGGCCGAGGCCGTCAAGCGGTGGATCGGGCTCGGCGCCCGAGCGCAGACCCCCGACGACATCCGCGCCGCCGCCACCGTCCGCGATCTCAGCAACGAGTTGCTGACGAGTCTGCGCAACACCGTGAACTACTTCGTCAGCACGAGGCCCGGGTCCGGTGTGCAGAGCCTCGTCCTCGCCGGCGGTGGCGCCCAGCTGCCGGGCTTCGCCGAGGCGCTGCAGGCTGCGACGGGCATCGACGTCAGCGTCGGAGACCCGTTCGCCGACGCGCCCACGAGCCGATCGATCCGGCGAGAGGACGTCGCCGGCCGCGGTCTCGCCGTGGCGGTCGCCTGGGGCCTCGCGACCGGGAGCTGCGCAGCATGACCAAGATCCTCGAGCCCTCCAAGCGCGCGCGACGCGGCACCGGGGCCGCCCACGAGGTCCGGATCGCGGCGGACACCGCCCAACGGACGAAGCGTCAAGGGCGCGGCGCCGGCCAGTCAATCGTCGTGGGTGGCGTACCTCGAGTCGATCTGCTGCCGACCGAGGTCCTGATCGATCGTCGCCAGCGCGCGATCGTCCGACGGGCCTGGCTCGGTGTCGTGGTCGTCGCAGTGGCGGTCGGAGCCGGAGTCGTCCTGGCCTCCGCGTCGGCGATGCAGGCCGACGCCCAGCTCGTCGCCGCGCGTGAGCAGACCGACTCACTCCTGGTCGAGCAGCAGCAGTACCGCGAGGTGCGCAGCACGGAGACGCAGTCCGAGCTCCTGCGCGCCGCCCAGCAGGTCGGTGGCTCGACCGAGATCGACTGGCAGACCACGCTCCAACGCGTGCAGGACTCGCTCCCGGCCGGTGTGACGATCACGGGCGTCCAGATCGACTCGGCGACCCCGCTCGAGGCCTACGCGCAGGCGACAAGTCCGTTGCAGGGCCAACGCGTCGCGACCCTCACGATCGATGCCGCGAGCCCGACGCTGCCGTCGGTGCCGGCCTGGCTCGACTCCGTGAAGGGGCTGCGCGGGTTCGTCGACGCGAACGCCAACTCGGTGACGCTCGACACGTCGACGAACGTCTACACGGTGGACATGACGATCCACCTCGACGAGAAGGTCTACGACGGCAAGTACGCAGCGAAGGACGGATCATGAGCCGCAACCGATTGATGCTCCTGCTCGCGGTCGTCGCCGCGGTCGTGGTTGCTGCAGGCGGGTTCTTCCTCGGCGTGCAGCCGCAGCTCGACCGAGCTGCGACGGCGAAGAGCGACACCGAGAGCATCAGCGCCGGCAACGCGACCACGCGTGCCGAGATAGCCCGCCTCCGCGAACAGGCGAAGAGCCTGCCGCAGATGCGGACCCGGCTCGCGACGCTCCGGGCGTCGGTGCCGGACTCCGCGGGCGCCTCGTCGTTCATCAGCCAGCTGAACGGGACCGCGGACGCGACCGGGGTCCAGGTCGCGACGATCACCGTGGGGGACGCGACGGCGTACAACCCGCCAGCGGCGACCCCCGAAGGCACGACGGGCGGAGAGCCGGCATCGTCCGACAGCGCCGCGACGGCGACGTCCTCGGCGACACCGACGGCGGCGGCGACCACACCCGCTGCACCGGAGACGGCAACCGACAGCAGCATCACGGCGCAGAACTTCTCCGTCATCCCAGTGTCCGTGACCGTGAACGGGGAGTTCCCCGAGGCACTCGCCTTCGTCAAGGGAGTGCAGTCGAACGCGCGGCTCTTCCTGATCGACTCGATCTCGTCGTCGTCGCCGAGCACGGCGGCCGCCGACTCGGACGCGCAGGCAGAAGAGCCGTCATGGACGTTCAGCGGCTCGATCTACGTCTTCTCGGACGCCAGCTCGACCGCAGCTGCCAAGGGCTGATCCGACCCCCGCGGACTGGGGTGTGACGCGCCACGCCGACCCCTCTTCCGCGACACCCGTCGGCCTGCGTACGATGCTCACGAGGCCGTGATCGCGGCTGCTCATCGTCTCTCGAACGGTCGGCTCGAATCGGCCGTTCCTCGTCGTGCCCGGAGTCGCGCGTGTTGGTCGGAATCGTTGAATTCCTCGGTTGGTTCGGTGCAGTAACCGTGCTGGCAGGTTACATACTCTTCTCCACGGGGAAGCTCCCGAACGGGCCGGTCTACCAGCTCTTCAACCTCGTCGGGGGCCTGGCCGTCGCGGTCAACGTGGCCGCACACCACGCTGTGCCGTCGACCATCGTCAACGGCATCTGGGCGATCGTGGCCGTGGTCGTCCTGGTGAAGATGGGGCGCGCCCGTCGCGCGGCGAAGCGCGGCGAGCCGGCAGCCTCCGAGGCGACCGTCCTGCACGCTGAGCCGGCGTCCACCACCGGCGTCCTGCCGATCATCGGCCCGGCCCTACGCGACCACGAGCCGGAGGAACCCTCCGAGGCGGACGCAGCCCCGGGCCTCCAGGCCGCACCGGCCGCCAGCACGACGCGGGCAGCGCCGACCACCAGCACGACGCAGGCCGCTCCGATGACCGAGACCGTCCCGATCATCACCGCGACGATCGCACTCGCCCTCGTCGCCGCAGCACAGCACCAGGTGGACCACGCCGACCACGCCGACCACGCGGAGCGGACCGAAGCCACCCGCTGACCGCCCCGGCGGCGATACGATCACCTCATGTCCCGGTGGTTGATCGCGACGATGACGTCCGTCCTCTTCATCGCGCTCGTCGTCGCCGTCGCGGGGTTCGAAGCGCTCCTCGCCGACGTCGAGGCGATCGCGCAGCCGGACGCGACCCCGTACCTCGGCCCGGCCATGGTGATCGGCGCGGCAGTGGTGGTGTTCCTCGCGACCGCTGTCGGTGCGCGTGAGGGCAACCCCGGGGTCACCGGACTCGTGGCGGCCGCGACCGCCTACCTGGTGATGCTCGGCGTCGGCGCGGTCGGGTACGCCGTGATCCGCCGCGACCTGACCGAACTCCTCGTCTTCCCGGCTGGCTACGCGCTCGGCCCGTTCGTCGTCGGGTCCGTCGTGGTGGCGCTCCTGTCGGTGATCGGCGGGATCTCCATGGCCCGGCACCAGGCCCGGACGACGGGTCGGACGCCTGACGCAGACCGGCGGCAGGAGTCGACGGTCGCGGGCGACGACATCGCCGGGCGGTAGTCTGCCCGGGCACGACGCACACGCAACGGGGGAACCATGAGCGACCAGCACACACCGGATCCGGACCAGCAGAGCGGCTGGGGAGCCGTGCCGCCGGTGGCGTCGATCCGTGGGACGCACGAGGGGCCGGCAGGCGCCGGGTTCACCACGCCCGCTCCGCGCGTTCCGCGCCGGAAGCTCCGCCGCGGCCAGCTGGTCGGGATCATCGCCGGCAGCACGGCGGTCGTGCTGTTGCTCGTCGCCGGTGTCGTCGGGTTCTCGGTCGGTTCGGCCACCCACTCGCCCGACCGCCCCGTTCGGGCGTTCCTCGACGACCTGACCGCGGGGAAGGTCGCCGACGCCCTGGACGCCGCCGGCATCGACCGCACGAAGTCGGACGTGCTCCTCACCGACGCCGCGTACGCGAAGGCCACGGCCAAGGTCACCGGCTACCGGGTGGCTGCGACGCGGACGGACGGCGACACCGCCACCGTTCGCGCCTACCTCCGCCAGAGCGGACGAGAGGTCGCGGCGACCTTCACGCTCGACAAGACCGGTACCGACTGGGGTGTGTTCCCGGTGTGGGAGCTGCAGGCGCCCGAGCTCGGCAGCGTCGACGTCAGCGTCCGGGGCCCGTCCGGCGCCTCGGTGCAGGTCGCGGGGACGTCGACGAAGACCTCGAAGGACGGCGCCGTCAGTCTCCGCGCGCTCCCCGGGACCTACGCGGTCACGTACGACGGCGGCAAGTGGACGAAGGCCACGGGCGGCAGCGCCGACGTGGGCGGGTTCGGGGTCGGCGCCTCGACACCCGTGCAGATGACCGCGGCGCTCACGAACGCGGGGGAGCAGGCGGCGAAGCGGGCCGTGGACGCATGGGTCGACGGCTGCATCGCCTCGAACGACGCTGCACCGGCCGGGTGCAGCTTCTACGCCTACGGCGAGAACCCCGCGTACACGTACACGAACGAGAAGTGGACGCTCGAGTCGCGCCCCACGGTCGCCGTCGGCAGCTGGACCTCGAACGGGTGGCTGGTCTCCACCACCACCTTCGGTCGGGCGACCTTCACGGCGGACATCGCCGGCGCGGGCGGCACCGGGACGGCTTCGGCCGGGCCGCTCAACGTCAACGCGAGCGGGTACATCACGGGGTTCTCGAGCTCCGGTGCGACGTTCCGCTCGGCGGTCGGCAACGGGTCCTCGGACACCGGCTCATGACGGTGTCCGGCGTGGTGCCGGCCCGGATTGATTTCGTTCCGTTACGCGGGTAGTCTCTTCTGGGTGTGCGCCCTCGGGCGCGCCCGAAAAGTCCGGCGAGCGAGCTCGCCCAGCCGGACCACTCCGTCCCCCGCAGGTTCCTCCGCCGTCAGGCGGTCATCAGCGTGGGACGAGGAAGCCGGCGGATCGCGCCGGCCAGAGAGCACGAGCGAAGAACCAGGAGAACAGTTGCCTACTATTCAGCAGCTGGTTCGCAAGGGTCGTACGCCGAAGGTCACCAAGACCAAGGCGCCCGCCCTGAAGGCGAACCCCCAGCAGCGTGGTGTGTGCACCCGCGTCTACACCACCACCCCGAAGAAGCCGAACTCCGCACTGCGCAAGGTCGCTCGTGTGAAGCTCTCGAACGGCACCGAGGTCACGGCGTACATCCCCGGTGAGGGCCACAACCTCCAGGAGCACTCGATGGTGCTCGTCCGTGGCGGTCGTGTGAAGGACCTCCCCGGTGTGCGGTACAAGATCATCCGTGGCGCCCTGGACACCCAGGCCGTGAAGAACCGTAAGCAGGCTCGTAGCCGCTACGGCGCGAAGAAGGGTTGAGTTAGATGCCTCGTAAGGGTCCCGCCCCCAAGCGTCCCGTCGTCGCCGACCCGGTCTACGGTGCGCCGATCGTCAGCCAGCTCGTCAACAAGATCCTGCTCGACGGCAAGAAGGGCCTCGCCGAGCGCATCGTCTACGGTGCACTCGAGGGCGTCACTGCCAAGAACCAGCAGGATGCTGTCGTCACGCTCAAGAAGGCGCTCGACAACGTCCGTCCGACCCTCGAGGTCCGCAGCCGCCGCGTCGGTGGCTCGACCTACCAGGTCCCGGTCGAGGTCAAGCCGCACCGCGCGAACACCCTCGCGCTCCGCTGGCTGACCTCGTACGCCAAGGCCCGTCGCGAGAAGACGATGACCGAGCGTCTCATGAACGAGATCCTCGACGCGTCGAACGGTCTCGGTGCCGCGGTCAAGCGCCGCGAGGACACGCACAAGATGGCCGAGTCGAACAAGGCCTTCGCCCACTACCGCTGGTAGTCCCGGCACCGTCCGGGCGCCGGTGGTCAAGAACCCCGGCGCCCGGACGGCCGCCAACCTCTCCTACAACTCTTCCGGAGGAACCCTGTGGCACAGGACGTGCTCACCGACCTGAACAAGGTCCGCAACATCGGCATCATGGCGCACATCGATGCCGGCAAGACCACGACGACCGAGCGCATCCTGTTCTACACGGGCATCACGCACAAGATCGGTGAGGTCCACGACGGCGCTGCCACGATGGACTGGATGGCGCAGGAGCAGGAGCGCGGCATCACGATCACGTCGGCCGCGACGACCTGCTTCTGGGACAACAACCAGATCAACATCATCGACACCCCCGGTCACGTGGACTTCACGGTCGAGGTGGAGCGTTCGCTCCGCGTCCTCGACGGTGCCGTCGCCGTCTTCGACGGCAAGGAGGGCGTCGAGCCCCAGTCCGAGACCGTGTGGCGTCAGGCGGACAAGTACAACGTCCCGCGCATCTGCTTCGTCAACAAGATGGACAAGCTCGGCGCGGACTTCTACTACACCGTCGACACGATCATCAACCGCCTCGGCGCGGAGCCCCTCGTGCTCCAGCTGCCGATCGGTTCCGAGAGCTCGTTCGAAGGCGTCGTCGACCTCGTCCAGATGCGTGCACTCACCTGGCGCGGCGACGCCAAGGGTGACGTCGCGATGGGTGCGAAGTACGAGATCGAGGAGATCCCGGCCGACCTGCAGGACCGCGCCGCCGAGTACCGCGAGAAGCTCATCGAGCGCGTGGCCGAGGCGGACGACGTCCTCATGGAGCGCTACCTCGAGGGCGACACCGACTTCTCGGTCGACGAGATCAAGGCCGCGATCCGCGCCCTCACCGTGAGCAGCACGCTCTACCCGGTGCTGTGCGGTTCCGCGTTCAAGAACCGCGGTGTCCAGCCGATGCTCGACGCCGTCATCGACTACCTCCCGTCCCCGCTCGACGTGCCGCCGATGATCGGCCACGACGTCAAGGACGAGGAGAAGGAGATCATCCGCAAGCCCGACGCGTCGGAGCCGTTCTCGGCCCTGGCGTTCAAGGTCGCGGTGCACCCCTTCTTCGGTCGCCTCACCTACGTCCGCGTGTACTCCGGCTCGATCGAGTCCGGTGCGCAGGTCATCAACTCGACCAAGGGCAAGAAGGAGCGCATCGGCAAGATCTTCCAGATGCACTCCAACAAGGAGAACCCGGTCGCCAACGTGACCGCTGGCCACATCTACGCGGTCATCGGCCTCAAGGACACCACCACCGGTGACACCCTGTGCGACCCGACCAACCAGGTCGTCCTCGAGTCGATGACGTTCCCGGAGCCGGTCATCGAGGTCGCGATCGAGCCGAACACGAAGGCCGACCAGGAGAAGCTCTCCACGGCCATCCAGAAGCTCGCCGAAGAGGACCCGACGTTCCGCGTCGAGCTCAACGCCGAGACCGGTCAGACGACGATCAAGGGCATGGGCGAGCTCCACCTCGACATCCTCGTCGACCGCATGAAGCGCGAGTTCCACGTCGAGGCGAGCGTCGGCAAGCCCCAGGTGGCCTACCGCGAGACCCTCACGAAGGTCGTCGAGCGCTACGACTACACCCACAAGAAGCAGACCGGTGGTTCCGGCCAGTTCGCGAAGGTGCAGATCGCGCTCGAGCCGATGGAGGTCACGAGCGAGAAGGTCTACGAGTTCGTCAACGCGACCTCCGGTGGCCGTGTCCCTCGCGAGTACATCCCGTCGGTCGACGCCGGTATCCAGGACGCCATGCAGGTCGGCATCCTCGCCGGTTACCCGACGGTCGGCGTGAAGGCCACCCTCAAGGACGGCGCGGCGCACGACGTCGACTCGTCCGAGATGGCGTTCAAGATCGCCGGTTCGATCGCCTACAAGGAAGCGGCCCGCAAGGCCGGTCCGGCGATCCTCGAGCCGATCATGGCCGTCGAGGTCCGTACTCCTGAGGAGTACATGGGCGACGTCATCGGTGACCTGAACTCCCGTCGTGGCCAGATCGCCTCGATGGAGGACGCCTCGGGCGTCAAGGTGGTCCGCGCGAGCGTGCCGCTGTCCGAGATGTTCGGCTACGTCGGCGACCTGCGGTCGAAGACCTCTGGTCGTGCGGTCTACTCGATGACCTTCGAGACCTACAGCCAGGTCCCGGCCAAGGTCGCCGAGGAGATCATCGCGAAGAACGCGGGGGAGTGACGCTCGAGCGTCTCTCCACAGGCGGGGGTGCCCGGCGACGGGCCCCCCGCCACCAAGTAAAGTAAAGACACACACCGCGCATCAACGGTCGCGAGCCCATCCAGGGCCGGCCGGGGATGACGCTTCCGAGTCCTGAGGAGGACCCACAGTGGCCAAGGCCAAGTTCGAGCGCACCAAGCCGCACGTCAACATCGGAACCATCGGTCACGTCGACCACGGCAAGACCACGCTCACGGCGGCGATCACCAAGGTTCTGCACGACCAGTACCCGGACCTCAACGAGGCCCGTGACTTCGCGCAGATCGACAACGCTCCCGAGGAGCGCCAGCGCGGCATCACGATCAACATCTCGCACGTCGAGTACCAGACCGAGAAGCGCCACTACGCGCACGTCGACGCCCCCGGTCACGCCGACTACGTGAAGAACATGATCACGGGTGCGGCGCAGATGGACGGCGCGATCCTCGTGGTCGCCGCCACCGACGGCCCGATGCCCCAGACGCGTGAGCACGTCCTGCTCGCCCGCCAGGTCGGCGTCCCGTACATCGTCGTCGCGCTGAACAAGTCCGACATGGTGGACGACGAGGAGATCCTGGAGCTCGTCGAGCTCGAGGTCCGCGAGCTCCTCGGCTCGCAGCAGTTCGACGAGGACGCTCCCGTCGTGCAGGTCTCGGCGCTCAAGGCGCTCGAGGGCGACGAGAAGTGGGTCAAGTCGGTCCAGGACCTCATGGCCCAGGTCGACGAGCACGTGCCGGACCCGGTGCGCGCCACCGACCAGCCGTTCCTGATGCCGATCGAGGACGTCTTCACGATCACCGGTCGTGGCACGGTCGTCACCGGTCGCGTCGAGCGTGGCACGCTCAACCTGAACGAGGAGGTCGAGATCGTCGGCATCCGCGCGACGCAGAAGACCACCGTCACGGGCATCGAGATGTTCCGCAAGCTGCTCGACCAGGCGGTCGCCGGTGACAACACCGGTCTGCTCATCCGTGGCCTCAAGCGCGAGGACGTGGAGCGCGGCCAGGTCGTCGTGAAGCCGGGTTCGGTCACGCCGCACACCGAGTTCCAGGCGAACGCGTACATCCTGACGAAGGAAGAGGGCGGGCGTCACAACCCGTTCTACGCGAACTACCGCCCGCAGTTCTACTTCCGCACCACGGACGTCACCGGCGTCATCACGCTGCCCGAGGGCACCGAGATGGTCATGCCCGGTGACACCGTCGCCATGACGGTCGAGCTGATCCAGCCGATCGCCATGGAAGAGGGCCTCCGCTTCGCCATCCGTGAGGGTGGTCGTACGGTCGGCGCCGGTACGGTCGAGAAGATCCTCAAGTAACTCCGGTTACCTGCCTCAGCGGGGTCGAGCCTTCGGGCTCGGCCCCGCTTTGTCGTCTCCCGTCCACGCGCCACTGACGGCCGCTCACGGCTCGCACGGGCGTCGGACGGGAGGCCCGGGGCGGGTCCGCTGCGACGGCGCCGGTCCGCCCCGTGCGGCGTCCCAGGCATCGTGGAGTTGGCTCGGACAGGTGACCCGCCTGCGCCGTTCCACGACCTCCGGTCGTGGCTACCACCGTGTCCGGAGCGGACGCGGCTTCTCGTACCGTGATCCCGACGGTGCGACCGTCACCGATGCCGCGGTCCGTCAACGGCTCGAGGACCTCGTCATCCCGCCGGCGTGGGACGACGTCTGGATCTCGCCGTACGAGAACGGGCACGTGCTCGCGACGGGGATCGACGGTGCCGGTCGACGGCAGTACATGTACCACCCGTCGTGGCGTGAGCGGATGGACCGGATCAAGTACGACCGTGCGCTCGCCCTCGCCGAGTCGCTGCCGGTCGCGCGGCGCGGGGTGACCCAGGACCTCCGCCGCCCGGAGCCCGATCGCCGCCGGGCGCTCGCTGCGGCGTTCCGGATGCTCGACCAGGGGTCCCTCCGGGTCGGTTCGGAGCGGTACGCCTCCGAGCACGGCAGTCGCGGACTCTCGACCCTGCTCTGTGCCCACGCGCACGTCTCCGGCGACGACATCGAGCTCGACTTCCCCGGCAAGAGCGGCCAGGAGTGGTCGTCGTCCATCCACGACGCGGACCTCGCCACGGTGATCGCCGGCATGAAGCGCCGCGGGCCGAACGCGCGACTGCTCTCGTTCCGCGAACGCCGTGGGGACGAATGGGAGCCGCTCTCCGCCGAGGACATCAACGCCTACGTGAAGGAACGTGCGGGCGACGAGTTCACGGCGAAGGACTTCCGCACCCTGCACGGCACGGTGGCCGCGGCCGTCGACCTGGCACAGACCGGTCCGCTGTCGTCGGAGGCGAAGCGGAAGCGCGCCGTCTCCCACGCCGTGAAGGCCGCGAGCGAGGAGCTCGGGAACACCCCGACGGTGTGCCGACAGAGCTACATCGACCCGCGGTTGCTCGACGCCTACGAGCACGGTGAGACCATCGATCCGGCTCGGATCCACGCCGCCGAGTCCGAGGTGCGGGCGCTGCTCTACCGACAATGACCCCGGGGGCGTCCGGATGACGTAGCGTTGGTCGACGTGCCGGACCACCCCACACGGCACGGAAGGACCCACAACAGTCGTGACTGACGAGTGCATCCACGGTTTCCCCACCGAACTCTGCGACATCTGCGCGCCCCGCCAGCGTGAGGAGTCGGCGATCCCTGCCGCTCCGACGCCACGGCGGACCCGCATCACCACCAACCTGCGCGTCGACCCGCCGGCCTCCGGCCCGGGGACGTCGCTCCGTTCGCCGACGTCACTGCGGTCGTCGTCGGCCGAGCTGCCGGAGGCCCGGGTCTTCGCGTCGCTGCGCGCGCACCACGTGACCCACATCGACAACCTCGACGGCATCGTCGGGTCCGGCGCGATCCTGGCGGCCGACCAGGCGGAGCCCGCCGTCGACGTCAGCAGCCCGGAGACCCGTGCCGCCCGCGCCGAGGCCGAAGCGCCCGACGGCAGCACCATCGCCAGCCACGTGCCCTTCACGCTGTCGCCGGACGCCGTCCGCTGGGACGAGCTCCGCACCGGCGCCGAGGGCGAGCGGTGGTCCGACGCCGCACGCCGCACGCGCGCCGTCGACTACGTCGTGCTCGTCGTCCCGGTGTCGGCGTTCGGTGCCTCGGTGGTCGTCGCCGACCAGGACGCCGACGCCGACGACGTGCGGTTCGCGGTCGGCCCGGACGCTGCGACCAACCTGATCCGTCGCACCGACTTCTCCGACCCGGAGATGCTCGGACTCGAGCTCCTCGCCGGGCCGAGCGTGCCGTTCTCGTCGGTCGCGGTGATCGGCGTACCGAACGACAAGGCACGGCAGACGGTCCGTGCGGTGCTCGCCGACCACGGCGGACACGCGCCGCGCGTGGCGGTCTTCCCGCCCTGGTTCGTGCCCCCGGTGACGGCCGAGTAACCGTCTCCACGAGCGCCCTCCGGACCATCTCCCGAGGGCGCTCCGCGTTGCGGCGGCGAGCCGTGCCTCCCGACCGTCCGATCCGCGTGGATCCGGGGAAGCGAGCCGGTGTCGACACGCCCGGCATCCCGCGACACGCCCGGGTTGCACGTGGGCTCGGGACATGCGAGACTTGTCCGGTTCCGAATTCCCCGCGGGTGCGAGTCCGCAGGATCACTGCTCTGGCAGTGCACAACCCCCCTGTTCAGCAGGGCTGGGTTGGGCCGCAGGCAGCAGAACACGACTCCCCGAGGTCATGACGGACGCGACACTGTTGCGCCCGGAGTGCGAGGAAGTCGATTGCCCACGCTGGACGGCCAAGGTCGCCCGCGCGGTTGACAGGTGAACAGCGGTCATCCCCAGCGGATGCGGCCGGTTGGTTCAGGAAAACAGCACGGTCTGCAGGAATGCAGAGCCGAGCGGCGTCAGGCGGCCAGAGGGTGCGCGGCGCAGAGAGGACAAGAGACACATGGCGGGACAGAAGATCCGCATCCGGCTCAAGTCGTATGACCACGAGGTCATCGACACGTCGGCCCGGAAGATCGTCGACACGGTGACCCGTGCCGGTGCGACCGTGGTCGGCCCGGTGCCGCTCCCCACCGAGAAGAACGTGATCGCAGTGATCCGTTCCCCTCACAAGTACAAGGACTCGCGCGAGCACTTCGAGAAGCGCACGCACAAGCGGGTCATCGACATCGTCGACCCGACGCCGAAGGCCGTTGACTCGCTCATGCGACTCGACCTGCCGGCAGACGTCAACATCGAGATCAAGCTGTAAGGGGGCTGACCAATGGCGAACTCAACCAAGACCGTCAAGGGCCTCCTCGGCAAGAAGCTCGGGATGACCCAGGTGTGGGACGAGAACAACAAGTTCATCCCCGTCACCGTGATCGAGGTCGGCCCGAACGTGGTCACCCAGATCCGCAACGCTGAGCGCGACGGCTACGAGGCGATCCAGATCGCCGCCGGCGCCATCGACCCGCGCAAGGTCAACAAGCCGGCCGCCGGTCACTTCGAGGCCGCTGGCGTGACCCCGCGTCGCACCCTCACCGAGATCCGTACCAACGACTCCGCTGAGTACACGCTCGGCCAGGAGCTCACCGTGGACAGCACGTTCACGGCGGGCCAGAAGGTCGACGTCGTCGGTACCTCCAAGGGCAAGGGCTTCGCCGGTGTCATGAAGCGCCACGGCTTCCACGGCGTCGGCGCCTCGCACGGTGCGCACCGCAACCACCGCAAGCCCGGCTCGATCGGTGCTTCCTCGACCCCGTCGCGTGTCTTCAAGGGCATGCGCATGGCTGGCCGTATGGGTGGCGACCGCGTGACCGTCCTCAACCTCACGGTGCACGCCGTCGACGCCGAGAAGGGTCTGCTGCTCGTCAAGGGCGCCGTCCCCGGTGCTCGTGGCCGCTCCGTCTTCGTCCGCACCGCCGTGAAGGGTAAGTGATCATGGCCACCACGACCGCAACCACGATCGACGTCCTCGACGCATCGGGTGCCAAGTCCGGCACCGTCGAGCTGCCCGCAGCTCTCTTCGACGTCGAGACCAACGTCCCGCTGATCCACCAGGTCGTCACCGCGCAGCTCGCAGCCGCGCGTCAGGGCACCCACAAGACCAAGAACCGCGGCGAAGTCCGCGGTGCCGGTCGCAAGCCGTTCAAGCAGAAGGGCACCGGCCGCGCCCGTCAGGGTTCCGTCCGTGCTCCCGAGCACACCGGTGGTGGCGTCGTCCACGGACCGACCCCCCGCGACTACTCGCAGCGCACCCCCAAGAAGATGATCGCCGCAGCGCTGCTCGGCTCGCTCTCGGACCGCGCCCGCGGTGGCCGCATCTCGGCTGTCGACGGCTTCGTCGAGGCCGACGTGCCCTCGACCAAGGTCGCCCGCACGCTCCTCGAGAAGGTCGCGCCGGTCAAGCACGTGCTGATCGTGCTCGAGTCGAACGACGAGCTGACGCTCAAGTCGATCCGCAACCTGCCGAACGTCCACGCGCTCTCGTACGGCCAGCTGAACGCCTACGACGTCCTCAAGTCGGACGCCGTCGTCTTCAGCAAGAGCGCCCTCGACGCCTTCATCGCGTCGAAGACCGCGAAGGAGATCACCGCATGAGCGGCTTCAACAAGGACCCGCGCGACGTCATCATCTCGCCGGTCGTCTCGGAGAAGAGCTACGCGCTCATCGACCAGGGCAAGTACACGTTCATCGTGGACCCCCGCTCGAACAAGACCGAGATCAAGCTCGCCATCGAGAAGATCTTCGAGGTCAAGGTCGCGAGCATCAACACGCTGAACCGCCCGGGCAAGACCCGCCGCACCAAGTTCGGTCTCGGCAAGCGCAAGGACACCAAGCGCGCCATCGTGACGCTCAAGTCCGGTTCGATCGACATCTTCACGGCTGTCGGCTGAGGACCAGAGGGATAAATCATGGCTATTCGTAACTACAAGCCGACGACCCCCGGTCGTCGCGGCTCGTCGGTCGCCGACTTCGCTGAGATCACCCGTTCGACTCCGGAGAAGTCCCTGCTTCGTCCGCTGCCGAAGACCGGTGGTCGCAACAGCTCCGGCCGCATCACCACGCGTCACATCGGTGGTGGCCACAAGCGCCAGTACCGCGTGATCGACTTCCGTCGCTCCGACAAGGACGGCGTGGACGCCAAGGTCGCTCACATCGAGTACGACCCCAACCGCACTGCGCGCATCGCGCTCCTGCACTACGTGGACGGCACGAAGCGGTACATCATCGCTCCGAACAAGCTCAAGCAGGGCGACGTCATCGAGCAGGGCCCCGGCGCCGACATCAAGCCCGGCAACAACCTGCCGCTGCGCAACATCCCCGTGGGTACCGTCGTGCACGCCATCGAGCTCCGCCCCGGTGGCGGCGCGAAGATGGCCCGCTCCGCCGGCGCCTCGGTGCGTCTCGTCGCCAAGGACGGCCCCTACGCGCAGCTCCGTCTGCCGTCGGGCGAGGTCCGCAACGTCGACGCACGCTGCCGCGCCACGATCGGCGAGGTCGGCAACGCCGAGCAGTCGAACATCAACTGGGGCAAGGCTGGCCGCATGCGCTGGAAGGGCGTCCGCCCGACCGTGCGTGGTGTCGCGATGAACCCGGTCGACCACCCGCACGGTGGTGGCGAGGGCAAGACCTCCGGTGGTCGTCACCCGGTCAGCCCCTGGGGCCAGGCCGAGGGTCGCACGCGCAAGCCGAACAAGCCGAGCGACAAGCTCATCGTCCGTCGCCGTAACGCCGGCAAGAAGCGCAAGTAGGAGTTCAGAAGATGCCACGCAGTCTGAAGAAGGGCCCCTTCGTCGACGAGCACCTGCTCCGCAAGGTCGTCACGCAGAACGAGGCCAACACCAAGAACGTGATCCGTACGTGGTCGCGTCGGTCGATGATCGTCCCGAACATGCTCGGGCACACCATCGCCGTGCACGACGGCCGCAAGCACATCCCGGTGTTCGTCACCGAGTCGATGGTCGGTCACAAGCTCGGCGAGTTCGCGCCGACCCGCACCTTCCGTGGTCACGTGAAGGACGACAAGAAGGGCCGTCGCCGCTAACGCGGGGACGCAGAGGAGGAACGAAATGGTGGAGTCGATCGCACGCGTGCGACACATCCGCGTCACGCCTCAGAAGGCCCGTCGCGTCATCGAGCTGATCCGCGGCAAGCAGGCCCACGAGGCGCTCGCCATCCTGAAGTTCGCCCCCCAGGGCGCTTCGGAGCCCGTGTACAAGCTGGTCGCCTCGGCGATCGCGAACGCCCGGGTGAAGGCTGACTCGACGAACAGCTTCCTCGACGAGCGCGACCTCTACGTGAGCCGCGTCTTCGTCGACGAGGGTACGACCCTGAAGCGGTTCCAGCCGCGCGCCCAGGGCCGGGCCTTCCGCATCAACAAGCGCACCAGCCACATCACGGTCGTCCTCGCGACGCCGGAAGAGGCCGAGGCTGCCGCGACGAGCAAGAAGGCGAGCAACTAATGGGCCAGAAGGTCAACCCGTACGGCTTCCGTCTCGGGATCACGACGGACCACGTCTCGCACTGGTTCACCGACAGCAAGAAGGCCGGTCAGCGTTACGCCGACTACGTGGCCGAGGACATCAAGGTGCGCGAGTACCTGAAGAAGACCCTCGACCGCGCCGGTGTCGCCCGCATCGAGCTCGAGCGCACCCGTGACCGTGTCCGCGTGGACATCCACACGGCGCGTCCGGGCATCGTCATCGGCCGCCGCGGCGCCGAGGCGGAGCGCGTTCGCGGTGAGCTCGAGAAGCTCACCAAGAAGCAGATCCAGCTGAACATCCTCGAGGTCAAGAACCCCGAGACCGAGGCCCAGCTCGTCGCGCAGGGCATCGCCGAGCAGCTCTCCGCTCGTGTCGCGTTCCGTCGCGCCATGCGCAAGGGCCTGCAGGGTGCACAGCGCGCCGGCGCCAAGGGTGTCCGCATCCAGGTGTCGGGTCGTCTCGGCGGCGCCGAGATGTCCCGTTCGGAGTTCTACCGCGAAGGCCGTGTGCCGCTGCACACCCTCCGCGCGAACATCGACTACGGCTTCTACGAGGCCCGGACCACGTTCGGCCGCATCGGCGTGAAGGTCTGGATCTACAAGGGCGACATCACGAACAAGGAGCTCGCTCGCGAGCAGGCGAACCAGCGTTCGTCGCGCCCCGAGCGTCGTGGCGGCCCGCGCGGTGAGCGCGGCGACCGTGGCGGCGACCGTCGTGGCGGCGACCGCGGTGACCGCCGCCCGCAGCAGGCCCCGCAGGACGCGCCGGCCGGCGCAGGAGTTGAGGCGTAACCATGCTTATTCCCCGTCGAGTCAAGCACCGCAAGCAGCACCACCCGAAGCGTTCGGGTCAGGCAACCGGTGGTACCAAGGTCAGCTTCGGCGACTACGGCATCCAGGCCCTCACCCCGGCGTACGTGACCAACCGTCAGATCGAGTCCGCTCGTATCGCCATGACGCGTCACATCAAGCGTGGCGGCAAGGTCTGGATCAACATCTACCCGGACCGTCCGCTCACGAAGAAGCCGGCTGAGACCCGCATGGGTTCCGGTAAGGGCTCGCCCGAGTGGTGGGTCGCCAACGTCAAGCCGGGTCGTGTGCTCTTCGAGCTCTCCGGCGTCACCGAGGACATCGCCCGTGAGGCGCTGACCCGTGCAATCCACAAGCTGCCCCTCAAGGCACGCATCATCAAGCGCGAGGAGGGCGACGCATAATGGCGATCGGTTCCAAGGAGCTCCGTCCGACGGAGCTCGACACGTTCGAGAACGAGCGTCTCGCTGACGAGCTGAAGAAGGCCAAGGAGGAACTCTTCAACCTCCGCTTCCAGTCGGCCACCGGCCAGCTGGAGAGCCACGGTCGTCTCCGTGCCGTCAAGCGCGACATCGCACGCATCTACACCGTCCTCCGCGAGCGCGAGCTCGGCATCCGTGCCACTCCCGCGCCCGTCGAGACCGCCACCAAGGCCAAGAAGACGACGAAGAAGGCTGACAAGCCGGCTGAGTCGACCGAGGCCGAGACCGCCGAGGAGAAGTAATGGCGAACGAAGAGAAGACCTCCGCCGCCCTCACTCGCGGCTACCGCAAGACGCGTCGCGGCTACGTGACCAGCGACAAGATGGACAAGACCATCGTGGTCGAGGTCGAGGACCGCGTGAAGCACGCGCTCTACGGCAAGATCATCCGTCGCACGTCCAAGGTGAAGGCCCACGACGAGCTCGGCACCGCTGGTGTCGGCGACCTCGTCGTGATCAGCGAGACCCGTCCCCTCAGCGCTTCCAAGCGCTGGCGCCTGGTCGAGATCCTCGAGAAGGCCAAGTAGGCCTCGGCCTGCTTCGGAATAGGAGACAGCAGTGATTCAGCAGGAATCCCGCCTGAAGATCGCCGACAACACGGGTGCCAAGGAGATCTTGACCATCCGCGTGCTCGGTGGTTCGGGTCGTCGCTACGCCGGTCTCGGTGACGTCATCGTCGCCACGGTGAAGGACGCCATCCCCGGCGGCAACGTGAAGAAGGGTGACGTCGTCAAGGCGGTCATCGTTCGCACCAAGAAGGAGACCCGTCGTCAGGACGGCTCCTACATCAAGTTCGACGAGAACGCGGCAGTGATCCTCAAGGCCGACGGCGACCCGCGCGGCACGCGCATCTTCGGTCCGGTCGGTCGCGAACTCCGTGACAAGAAGTTCATGAAGATCATCTCGCTCGCGCCGGAGGTGCTGTAAGCCATGGCGAACATCAAGAAGGGTGACCTCGTCCAGGTCATCACGGGCGCGACGCAGGAGCGTGGCGGCGACCGTGGCAAGCAGGGCAAGGTCATCGAGGTCCTCAAGGACAAGCAGCGCGTCGTCGTCGAGGGCGTGAACTTCGTCACGAAGCACGTCCGCGTCGGCCAGACGCAGCGCGGCTCGAAGACGGGTGGCATCGAGAAGCACGAAGCCTCGATCCACGTGTCGAACGTCGCCCTCGTCGACCCGAAGACGAAGAAGCCGACCCGCGTCGGCTTCCGTACCGAAGAGGTGGAGAAGGGCGGGGTCAAGAAGACCGTCCGTGTCCGCTACGCCAAGAAGTCAGGTGAGACGCTCTGATGACTGACACGACTGCAACGACTGAGGCCCCCAAGGCCCAGCCGCGCCTCAAGCAGAAGTACAAGGACGAGATCAAGGCCACGCTCACCGAGCAGTTCGGCTACGCGAACGTCAACCAGGTCCCCGGCCTGGTCAAGGTCGTCGTGAACACCGGTGTCGGCGAGGCCGCTCGCGACTCGAAGATCATCGAGGGGGCCATCAAGGACCTCACGGCGATCACGGGTCAGAAGCCCCAGGTCAACATCGCTCGCAAGTCCATCGCGCAGTTCAAGCTGCGCGAGGGTCAGGCGATCGGTGCGCACGTCACCCTCCGTGGTGACCGCGCCTGGGAGTTCCTCGACCGCCTGATCTCGCTCGCACTGCCCCGCATCCGCGACTTCCGCGGTCTCAGCGACAAGCAGTTCGACGGGAACGGCAACTACACGTTCGGTCTCTCGGAGCAGTCCGTGTTCCACGAGATCGACCAGGACCGCATCGACCGTGTCCGCGGCTTCGACATCACTGTCGTGACCACCGCGAAGACGGACGACGAGGGACGCGCGCTGCTCCGTCAGCTCGGCTTCCCGTTCCGCTCCAACGAGCAGACGGTCTAAACTACTTCGGGCGGTGCGGGCCGGAGGATTCACGTCCTCCGGCCCGCACGCACGAACACACCGATCCTGGGGAACCGCCCCGGGATCACTCGATCGCTCAGGTCGGCATTCGTGGAACGGGTGTCGAAACCAGGCGAGAAATGGACGAACATCATGACGATGACCGATCCGGTCGCAGACATGCTGACCAGATTGCGGAACGCGAACTCCGCGCACCACGACGCCGTCGCGCTCCCGAGCTCCAAGCTCAAGAAGAACATCGCCGACATCCTCAAGCGTGAGGGCTACATCAGCGAGTGGAAGGTGGAGGACGCCCGAGTCGGGCAGACCCTCACCATCGACCTGAAGTACGGCCCCGAGCGCGAGCGTTCGATCGCCGGCATCAAGCGCGTGTCGAAGCCGGGCCTCCGGGTCTACGCGAAGTCGACGGAGATCCCCCAGGTCCTCGGTGGCCTCGGCGTGGCGATCCTCTCGACCTCGTCCGGGCTGCTGACCGACCGCGAAGCCGAGCAGAAGGGCGTGGGTGGGGAAGTCCTCGCCTACGTGTGGTGATCGACAATGTCACGAATCGGACGTCTTCCCATCGACATCCCCGCCGGCGTGACCGTCTCCGTTGACGGTCAGAGCGTGGCGGTCAAGGGCCCGAAGGGCGAGCTCGCGCTCGTCATCGCGGAGCCCATCCAGGCCAAGGTCGAGGAGAACCAGGTTCTCGTCACCCGTCCGGACGACGAGCGCGAGTCGCGTTCGCTCCACGGCCTGACCCGTACCCTCATCGCCAACAACATCATCGGCGTGACCCAGGGCTACACCAAGGGCCTCGAGGTCGTCGGCACCGGTTACCGCGTGCAGGCGAAGGGCTCGAACCTCGAGTTCGCGCTCGGGTACTCCCACTCGATCACGGTCGAGCCGCCCGCGGGCATCAGCTTCGCGGTCGAGGGCAACAACAAGGTCACGGTCGCCGGCATCGACAAGCAGGCAGTCGGCGAAGTGGCGGCGAACATCCGGAAGCTCCGGAAGCCCGAGCCGTACAAGGGCAAGGGTGTCCGTTACGCCGGCGAGAACGTGCGCCGCAAGGCCGGAAAGTCAGGTAAGTGATCATGGGACTCCTCAAGACACGAGGCAAGAGCAAGGCGGCCGCCAAGGCGCGTCGTCACAACCGTCTCCGCAAGAAGATCACCGGCACCGAGGCTCGTCCCCGTCTCGCCGTCACCCGCTCGTCCCGTCACGTGTTCGTGCAGGTCATCGACGACGCGAAGGGTCACACCCTCGCAAGCGCCTCGACGATGGAGGCAGACCTCCGCTCGTTCGACGGCGACAAGACCGCCAAGGCCCGTCGCGTCGGTGAGCTCCTCGCCGAGCGCGCGAAGTCGGCTGGCGTCGAGGCCGTGGTCTTCGACCGCGGTGGCAGCAAGTACGCCGGTCGCGTCGCCGCGATCGCCGATGGTGCCCGTGAAGGAGGGCTGAACCTGTGAGCGACAACGCGAACACCAACGAAGACGCCAAGACCGAGGCCGTCGAGGCCACGGACGCCGTCGAGACCACCGAGGCGAGCACGGAGGCCACCGAGGCACCCGCCGAGGGCACCGACACCGCCGCGAAGGGCAAGGAGGCGGAGGCACCTGCCGTCGCCGAGCGTCCCGTCGAGACCGCTGCCGGTTCCGCGTCCAACAACCGCGACTCGGCCGACAACCGTGGCCGTCGTGGTGGCGGTCGTGACCGTCAGCAGGGCCGCGACCGCAACAACCGCGGTGGCGACAGCCAGTTCCTCGAGCGCGTGGTGACCATCAACCGCGTGTCGAAGGTCGTCAAGGGTGGTCGTCGCTTCAGCTTCACGGCGCTCGTCGTCGTGGGTGACGGCAACGGCCTCGTGGGCGTCGGCTACGGCAAGGCCAAGGAGGTCCCCACGGCGATCTCCAAGGGTGTCGAAGAGGCGAAGAAGAACTTCTTCCGCGTCCCCCGCGTCGGCAACACCATCCCGCACCCCGTGCAGGGTGAGGCCGCCGCTGGCGTCGTCCTCCTGCGTCCGGCTGGTCCGGGTACCGGTGTCATCGCCGGTGGTCCCGTCCGCGCCGTCCTCGAGTGCGCCGGCATCCACGACGTCCTGAGCAAGTCGCTCGGTTCGTCGAACACCATCAACATCGTGCACGCGACCGTCGAGGCTCTGAAGCAGCTCGAGGAGCCCCGCGCCGTCGCGAGCCGTCGTGGCCTCGACGTCGAGCGGGTCGTCCCGGCTCGTCTGCTCCAGGCCGAGGCCGCAGCACTGCGTGCCGCGACCGAGAAGGCAGGTGCGTGATGGCAACGCTGAAGATCACGCAGATCAAGTCCGTTATCAGCGAGAAGCAGTACCAGCGCGACACGCTCCGCAGCCTGGGTCTCAAGCGCATCGGCCGTACGGTCGAGCGTGAGGACAACGCCCAGAACCGCGGGTACATCGCGACGGTGGCGCACCTCGTGAAGGTCGAGGAGGTCGACGCATGAGCGACGAGAAGAACGAGCGCGTGCAGGTGCTGAAGCTGCACCACCTCCGCCCCGCCGAGGGCGCCAAGAAGGACCGCACCCGTGTGGGTCGCGGTGAGGGCTCGAAGGGCAAGACCGCTGGGCGTGGTACCAAGGGCACGAAGGCCCGTTACCAGGTCCGGGTCGGCTTCGAGGGTGGGCAGATGCCGCTGCACATGCGCACCCCGAAGCTCCGCGGGTTCAAGAACCCGTTCCGGGTCGAGTACCAGGTCGTGAACCTGGACAAGATCTCGGAGCTCTACCCCGATGGTGGCGACGTCACCGTTGCGGGCCTGGTCGCCAAGGGCGCCGTCCGCAAGAACGAGAAGGTCAAGGTTCTCGGTCAGGGTGACATCACCGTGAAGATCACGGTCACGGTCGACAAGGTCTCGGCGTCCGCCGCCGAGAAGATCGTGGCTGCTGGCGGCACCGTCTCCCAGTAACCCCCGTCGGCGGCCCGTGCGTTTGCGCACGGGCCGCCGTTACGGTTTCCTTGACAGTGGCCGGCATCCGCCGGCCAGGTCGGCCCTGCCGACCGACACCGGAACGGCCGCGATCGTCGGCCCCGGTCCCAGAAGTTCGGAGTCCTCGTGTTCAGAGCGGTCGCGCGCATCATGCGCACCCCTGATCTTCGCAAGAAGATCGGCTTCACCCTCGCGATCATCGCGCTGTTCCGCCTCGGGTCGTACATCCCGGCACCGTTCGTCGACTACGCGGCCGTGCAGAGCTGTCTCGCCAGCGCCTCGTCGTCGGGTGGTCTCTACGACCTGATCAACCTGTTCTCCGGCGGCGCGCTGCTGAAGCTCTCGGTCTTCGCGCTCGGCATCATGCCGTACATCACGTCGTCGATCATCGTGCAGCTCCTGCGCGTGGTCATCCCGCACTTCGACTCCCTCTACAAGGAGGGCCAGTCCGGTCAGGCGAAGCTGACGCAGTACACGCGCTACCTCACGATCGCGC
Source organism: Curtobacterium pomorum (assembly GCF_044497295.1). Taxonomy (NCBI): domain Bacteria; kingdom Bacillati; phylum Actinomycetota; class Actinomycetes; order Micrococcales; family Microbacteriaceae; genus Curtobacterium; species Curtobacterium pomorum. Next base: position 3,662,536 of record NZ_CP172409.1, on the reverse strand, counting down.
TGGGCGTGCTGCAGTCCACCACCCTGATCACGGTCGCCCGCTCGGGTGCCCTCTTCGGCACGAACGCGTCGTCCTCCTGCTCGTCGATCATCTCGAACGACAGCTGGTACGCGATCATGCTCATGGTCGTCACGCTGACCGCCGGTACCGGCCTCATCATGTGGATGGGCGAGCTCGTCACCGAGCGCGGCATCGGCAACGGCATGTCGCTCCTCATCTTCACGTCGATCGCGGCGCAGTTCCCGTCCGCACTCTGGGCCATCGAGCAGTCGCAGTCGTTCGAGCTCTTCCTGTTCGTCATCCTGGTCGGACTGGTCATCATGATGGCCGTCGTGTTCGTCGAGCAGTCGCAGCGGCGGATCCCGGTCCAGTACGCCAAGCGCATGGTCGGTCGCCGGACCTACGGCGGCAACAACACGTACATCCCGATCAAGGTCAACATGGCCGGCGTCGTGCCCGTCATCTTCGCGTCGTCGCTGCTGTACCTGCCGGCCCTGGTCGCGCAGTTCAACAAGCCGTCCGACGGCTCCGAGCCCGCGGCGTGGGTCACCTGGATCGAGAACAACCTCGTCTCCGGCGACAACCTGTTCTACATGGTGCTGTACTTCCTGCTCATCGTCGGGTTCACGTACTTCTACGTGGCGATCACCTTCAACCCCGAAGAGGTCGCCGACAACATGAAGAAGTACGGCGGGTTCATCCCCGGCATCCGTGCCGGTCGTCCGACCGCCGAGTACCTCGACTACGTCCTCACCCGGGTGACGCTGCCCGGCTCGCTCTACCTCGGTTTCATCGCGCTCATCCCGCTGGCAGCACTGGCGCTGTTCGGCGCGAACCAGAACTTCCCGTTCGGTGGCGCGAGCATCCTGATCATCGTGGGTGTCGGTCTCGAGACCGTGAAGCAGATCGACTCGCAGCTGCAGCAGCGTCACTACGAAGGGCTTCTCCGTTGAGCGCACGTCTCATCATCGTCGGACCCCCCGGAGCGGGGAAGGGCACCCAGGCCGGACGGATCGCCGAGTCATTCGGGATCCCGGCGATCTCGACCGGTGACATCTTCCGCAAGAACGTGGCAGAGGGCACGCCGCTCGGTGTGCAGGCCAAGGCGATCATGGACGCCGGCGACTACGTGCCGGACTCCCTGACGAACGAACTCGTGAAGTCCCGCCTGAACGAGGCGGACGCGGCCGAAGGGTTCCTGCTCGACGGGTACCCCCGTACGGTCGGGCAGGTCGAGTACCTCGACGCGCTGCTCGCCGAGCAGGGCACCGGGATCGACGCGGTGGTGCAGCTCGTCGCCGACCAGGACGAGCTCGTGGGCCGGCTGCTCAAGCGCGCCGAGCAGCAGGGCCGCAGTGACGACAACGAGGAGACGATCCGTCGTCGTCAGCAGGTCTACGCCGAGCAGACGGCTCCGATCGTCGGTGCCTACGGCGATCGTGGCCTCGTGCTCGACGTCGACGGCCTCGGCCAGATCGACGAGGTCGGCGACCGCATCCAGGCCGCGCTGACGGCTCGCGGGCTCACCGCGGGCGTCTGACCCGGCGTGGTCCGCTTCCGCAAGCCCTCGATCTACAAGACGCCCGACGAGCTCCGCGCCATGGTGCGGCCTGGTCTGCTGACCGCTGAGGCGCTCGACGCCGTGCGTGCTGCGATCCGGCCCGGCATCACGACAGGTGCGCTCGACGAGATCGCCGAGCGGACCATCCGCGCCGGCGGCGGGATCCCGAACTTCCAGCTCGTGCCCGGCTACCGGCACACGTTGTGCGTCTCCGTCAACGACGAGATCGTGCACGGCATCCCCGGCGACCGCGTGCTCGCCCCCGGCGACATCGTCTCGGTGGACGCTGGCGCCGAGGTCGACGGCTGGAACGGCGACAGCGCGTTCACCACGGTCGTCCCCGGAGGGGACGCCAGCGTCACCGCCGCCCGGCAGACCCTCAGCGACACCACGGAGCGGTCGCTCTGGCACGGCATCGCAGCGCTCGCGCACGCGAAGAACCTGCACGAGGTCGGCTCTGCGGTGGAGGACGCCATCGACGAGACCGGTTCCTGGGGCATCGTCGAGGACTACACGGGGCACGGCATCGGTCGGTCCATGCACGAGGACCCTCCGGTCTTCAACTACCGCGTCCGCGGCGCCGGTCCGGCGGTGAAGCCCGGCCTGGTGGTCGCCATCGAGCCGATGGTCACGGCGGGGTCGATCGACAGCACGACGGACGACGACGACTGGACGGTCCGCACCGCGGACGGCCAGGACGCCGCGCACTGGGAGCACAGCGTCGCGGTGCACGCCGACGGCGTGTGGGTCCTCACGGCCGCCGACGGCGGCGCCGCGGGCCTGGCCCCGCTGGGTGTGACGCCCGTCCCGATCCCGTAGGTCGGGCCTCCCGTCCGCCCCGGTCGTGACGGCCTGGAGGCGCGGCTCGCTCCCGACCCGTCTGCCGCCGCGCGCAGGCGCGTGCGTCCAGTGCCTCAGGCGCGCCGCGCCGTCGGCCACGTCCGGCGGTCAGTTGCCGACGGAGCAGGTCTGCTCGGAGGCGCTCTGCCCGGTGATCGACGACGGCAGCGGGGTCGACGTCGCGGTCCTGGTGGCGGACGAGCTCGGCGCGGACGACGTACCGGACGCTGCGCCGCCCGACGCGGACGACGAGCTCGCGTCGGACGGCGTCGTGCCGGTCGACGGTGTGCTCGTCGCGGTGCCCCCGGCGGTCGGCGACTCCTCGGACGCGCGCCCGGTGCTCGAGTCGCTCAGCGACGACTTCACGTCGTTCTGCAGCGCCACGTTGAGGGTGTGGGCGGTCTCCTGGTCGACGATCACGCGCGCGCTGTCGTCGGGGTCGTCGGCGACGGGGTACTGCACGAAGAGCATGTTGGCGGTGCTCATGCCGCGCAGTGCCGACGCGAGCCCGACGAGGGTTCGGGTCTGCGCCAGACCGTCCGACAGTGTCATGTTCGACAGGGCCGCGCCGGCGAGCTTGTAGAGGGTGATCGGGTTCGACAGCGTCCCGTCGGACGTGACCTTGCGGAGCAGGGCCGACAGGAACACCTGCTGCGAGCTGATCCGGGCGAGGTCGCTGCCGTCGCCGACGCCGTGACGGGTGCGCAGGAACGCGAGTGCGTCCGACCCCTCGAGGTTGTGCGAGCCGGCGGTCAGGTGCAGGCCGGTGAAGGTGTCGTCGATGGGCTCCGCGACGCAGACGTCGACGCCGCCCAGGGCGTTCGACATCTCGATCACGCCGTCGAAGGTGATGAGTCCGGCGTAGGGGATGCTCAGACCGGTGAGGTTCTCGACGGTGTCGACGACGCATGAGACGCCGCCGTTGCCGAGTGCCGTGTTGAACATGGCGGAGGTCGACGCGGGGTACGTGGTGCCCGTCGCGGGGTTGGTGCACGCGGGGATCGGCACCATCAGGTCGCGGGGGAAGCTGACCGCGGTGAGCTGCTGGTGGTCCTGGGAGATGTGGATGAGCATCGTGACGTCGTTGCGGGCACCCTCGACGTCCTCGTCGGAGTCGAACTGCCCCACGCGGGTGTCGCTGCCGATGAGCAGGATGTTCGCCCCACCCTTGATCGCCGTGATGTCGGCGGTCTTCGCGGTGCTCTGGTCGTCGGTGCTGAGCTGCACGGTCTGCGGTGCGGTCGCCAGCTGGGCGCCGGCGATGGCGGCGACGCTCGTCCCGCTCACCAGCACGACGGCCAACGCCGAGGCCACGACGGTCACGAGCGTGGTCCAGCCGCGGCGGCGGGCCAGCTTGCCGTGTGCGGCGAAGGGGCGTCGGGTGACGTCGGGCACGTGGTCTCCGTTCGGTGGTCCGCGCAGGGTGCGTCGGCGGCGGACGTGGCTGCGGAGCAACGCTACGGTCCTGGCGCAAGCGCGGGCCCGGAGCGCGCCGTCAAACCACTGTGGAACACTCAGGCACGTGACCGGAAGCCCCAGGTGAGGGGGCGTGCCGTGCTTGCACTTGGCAATTGCGGGTTTACCACATAAGATCGATCTTTGGTGTGTCATGCCCTCTCGGGTGTGGCGACCGACCCGCAGACCGGTTCGGGGATCACACCTGTTCCACAACCAAGCGACAGTGAGGCTATGGCCAAGAAAGACGGCGTCATCGAGATCGAAGGCTCGGTGCTCGAAGCTCTGCCCAACGCGATGTTCCGCGTTGAGCTGACGAACGGACACAAGGTCCTCGCGCACATCTCCGGGAAGATGCGCCAGCACTACATCCGCATCCTCCCCGAGGACCGCGTGATCGTGGAGCTGAGCCCGTACGACCTGACCCGCGGCCGGATCGTCTACCGCTACAAGTGATCCGCGAGCTGGAAAGGAACGGCTCGGCAATCCTGCCGCGCACGAAGCCAGCGAGCACGAGGAAAGAACAATGAAGGTCAACCCCAGCGTCAAGCCCATGTGCGAGCACTGCCGAGTGATCCGCCGCAAGGGCCGCGTCATGGTGATCTGCAAGAGCAACCCGCGTCACAAGCAGCGCCAGGGCTAGTCCCGGGCGCGTGACCGGCACCGACGCTGTCCCTCGGACAGCAGGCTGCTCGAGCACGACCCACAACTGAAGATCGACAACGCAGTACCAGAACCCGGCCGCACGACGGCCGGGGGACACCTCGGGTCGGAGGCCCGGGCACCGGTACTGCTCCACACCTCCATCGACAACAGGAGCAGCCATCACATGGCACGTCTAGCAGGCGTCGACATCCCGCGCGAGAAGCGCGTGGAGATCGCACTCACGTACATCTACGGCGTCGGCCGTACCCGCGCGGTCCAGGCACTCGCCGAGACCGGTATCTCCGGTGACATCCGCGTCAAGGACCTGACCGACGACCAGCTCGTCGCCCTCCGTGACTTCATCGAGGGCAACTTCAAGGTGGAGGGTGACCTCCGCCGCGAGGTGGCCGCCGACATCCGCCGCAAGGTCGAGATCGGTAGCTACGAGGGTCTTCGCCACCGTCGTGGTCTCCCGGTGCGCGGTCAGCGCACCAAGACCAACGCGCGTACCCGCAAGGGACCGAAGCGCACCGTGGCAGGCAAGAAGAAGGCTCGATAGGAGACCCCGATGGCTACCCCCAAGACTGCCGCGCGCAAGCCGCGCCGCAAGGAGAAGAAGAACGTCGCAGTGGGCCAGGCCCACATCAAGAGCACGTTCAACAACACGATCGTCAGCATCACCGACCCGTCGGGTGCCGTCCTCAGCTGGGCGTCCTCGGGTGCCGTGGGCTTCAAGGGTTCGCGCAAGTCGACGCCGTTCGCAGCGCAGCTCGCAGCCGAGTCCGCTGCGCGTCAGGCGCAGGAGCACGGCGTCAAGAAGGTCGACGTCTTCGTGAAGGGTCCGGGTTCGGGCCGCGAGACCGCGATCCGTTCGCTCCAGGCCGCTGGCCTCGAGGTCGGCTCGATCAACGACGTCACTCCGCAGGCGCACAACGGTTGCCGCCCGCCGAAGCGTCGTCGCGTCTGACGCGAGGAGCAACCGGCCGCGCCCTGCTCGTCCCCTGACGGGGTCGGGCAGGGCCCGCGGCCATTCCTGGTCGTTCGATCGCGCACATCGGTGCGCGTGATCACAACTCAACAGACCCGTCGGGGCCCACGCGGCCCCGTCGTACCGCCAAGTGTCATATAGCGGACACTTCGCCGAAAGGAATCCCACAGTGCTCATTGCACAGCGCCCCACCCTGACCGAGGAGTCGATCTCCGAGCACCGCTCGCGCTTCGTCATCGAGCCGCTCGAGCCGGGCTTCGGTTACACCCTCGGCAACTCGCTGCGCCGCACGCTCCTCTCCTCGATCCCCGGCGCGGCTGTCACCAGCATCCGCATCGACGGTGTCCTCCACGAATTCAGCACCGTCCCCGGTGTGAAGGAAGACGTCACCGAGATCATCCTCAACATCAAGAGCCTCGTCGTCTCCAGCGAGCACGACGAGCCGATCACCGCGTACCTGCGCAAGCAGGGTGCCGGTCAGGTCACCGCAGCGGACATCTCCGCTCCGGCCGGCGTCGAGATCCACAACCCGGAACTCGTCATCGCGACCCTGAACGACACCGCGCGGTTCGAGCTCGAGCTCACGATCGAGCGTGGCCGTGGCTACGTCTCGGCCACGCAGAACCGTTCCGAGTTCTCCGAGGCCGGTCAGATCCCGATCGACTCGATCTACTCGCCGGTCCTGAAGGTCACCTACCGCGTCGAGGCGACGCGTGCCGGTGAGCGCACGGACTTCGACCGCCTGGTCGTCGACGTCGAGTCGAAGCCGGCGATCACGCCGCGTGACGCCATCGCGTCGGCCGGTCGCACGCTGGTCGAGCTGTTCGGGCTCGCCCGCGAGCTCAACACGGCCGCAGAGGGCATCGAGATCGGCCCCGCGCCGGTCGACGCCGTCCTCTCGAACGAGCTGCAGACGCCGATCGAGGACCTCGACCTGTCGGTCCGCAGCTACAACTGCCTGAAGCGCGAGGGCATCAACACGGTGTCCGAGCTCGTCGCCCTGTCGGAGACGCAGCTCATGAACATCCGCAACTTCGGTCAGAAGTCGGTGGACGAGGTCAAGGACAAGCTCACCGAGCTCGGCCTGTCCCTCAAGGACACCGTCCCCGGATTCGACGGCGCCCACTTCTACAGCGGGTACGACGAGGACGAGTCCAACAACTGATCTCGCGCTCACGCGCAAGCGCGCTGACACCGCGCGCACCACTTTCACCACTGGAGAACTGACATGCCGAAGCCCACCAAGGGCCCCCGCCTCGGTGGCGGTCCCGCTCACGAGCGCCTGCTCCTGAGCAACCTCGCCAACGCCCTCTTCACGCACGGTCGCATCACGACCACCGAGACGAAGGCCAAGCGCCTCCGCCCGGTCGCCGAGCGGCTCATCACGTTCGCGAAGCGCGGCGACCTGCACGCTCGTCGTCGGGTCATCGCAACCCTGCGCGACAAGTCCGTCGTGCACACGCTGTTCACGGAGATCGCCCCGCAGGTCGAGGACCGTCAGGGCGGCTACACCCGCATCACGAAGCTCGGCTTCCGCAAGGGCGACAACGCCCCGCTGGCGTCGATCGAGCTCGTCCTCGAGCCGGTTTCGGGCACGCCCGCGCCGGTGAAGCGCACCGCGGCTCCGGCCGCCGCCGCTCCGGTCGAGGAGCCGGCCGCCGACGAGACCACCGAGGAGGCCCCGGTCGAGGAGACCGAGACCACCGAGGAGTCCGCTCCGGTCGAGTCGGAGACCGAGACCGAGGCTGCTGCCGAGGTCGAGGCCGACGCCGCCGAGAAGAGCGACGACGCCAAGTAGCACCCCCGCGTCACCACGACGAAGCCCCCGCGACCCAGGTCGTGGGGGCTTCGTCGTGTCCGGGAGGGGCCGTCAGCCGCCCCGACGTCCGGAGAACGCAGGACCGTCGCCTTCCCAGTGGGCGCCCCGTAGCGTGTCCGCCCGACAGGGAGAGTCACCACATGGAGTTCCAACACATCGCGGGAGTCGGTCGTCGCGCATGGCGGTGGAGCCGCACGTCCGGCACGCAGCCGCGACTGCTGCACGCAGCCAAGGCCGCCGGCGCCGCGGCACTGGCCTGGGTCATCGCCAGGCACGTGCCCGGGGTCGCGTCCGACTACCCGTACTACGCACCCCTCGGGGCGATCGTCGCGATGCAGACGACGGTCTACGCCGGACTGCGGAACGGCATCCAGACGCTCGTCGGCATCCTGCTGGGCATCGCCGTCGCGGGCTTCACGATGCTCGTGGGGGACCCGGGGATCCTCGCCGTGGCCCTGGCCGTCGGCATCGGGGTGCTCGTCGGCGGATTCCGGGTACTCGGCGAGGGGAGCACCTGGGTCTCGACGGCGGCGTTGTTCGTGCTGCTCGTCGGCGGGGCCAACGCGGAGGGCTACTCGTTCGGGTACCTGGTGCAGATGGGCATCGGCGTGGTCGTCGGCCTGCTCGTGAACTTCCTGGTGTTCCCGCCGCTGCACTTCTGGGACGCGGAGCGCCGGATCGACGAGGTGAACGCCGTGCTGGCCGCGCACCTGGAAGGCCTGGCGGACGTGCTGGAGAGCGGTAAGCGGGACGAGGACGCCTGGAACCGGCAGCAGGACAAGCTCGACCGTGCGATCGCCGACGTGCGCGCGCGGGTGTCCGTCGCCCACGAGAGCCGGAAGATCAACCCGCGTGGGGCGCTCCGCGGGTCCCGCGCGCGGCTGCAGCAGGACGGCGCCAGGTTCCGCGCGTTGGAGCGCGTCGCCTGGTACACGACCGACCTCACCGAGCTCGTGGCGCGGTCCGGTCCGGTCTCCTCGAACCTCGGCCGGCCCGACCCGGCCTTCACGGAGCCGCTGGCCGCCGCGATCCGCCAGCTCGCATGCGTCATCCGCGGGGACTGCCCGGAGGACGAGGGCGACGAGGCGATCGAGCGGCTCGAGCACGCGCTCGACGCCTCGCGCGAGAACCCCTCGCACGTCGCGGTGACGGCGTCGGCGCTGGTGGCACTGCGGGGCATCGTGGAGTCCGAGCGCCGCGCGACGGACAACCTCGACACCCGCACCGGCCCGTCGGCGTTCCACCGTCCGCGCGGCTGACACGGGATCCGGCACGACCCGTGCTCCGTAGACTCGCACCGTGACCGTCCCACCCCGCATCGCCGTCCTCGGACCGGTCACGGTGACGGGTGCGGACGGCGAGCAGACGGCGGTGCCGGGCGCGCTCGCACGGTCGTTCCTGACGGCACTGGTGCTCGCGCGCGGTCACGCCCTGACCACCGAGTCCCTGATCGAGGAACTCTGGCCGGACGCGCAGCCGCGGGGCGCCCGCGCGGCGCTGCAGACGCTCGTGTCCCGTCTGCGCCGGAGCGTGGCGGAGGGCCTCGTGGTGTCGACGAGCACCGGGTACGCGTTGGGCGGCGACCCCGAGGACGTCGACCTCGCCCGCGCCGAGCGTGCCACGGGCGTCGCGGGACCGGCAGCGGTCCGCGCCGCACTCGACCTCTGGCGCGGCGATCCGGGCGCCGACGTCGAGGGGGACCTGGGTGCCGCGCTCACGGACCGTGCCGCAGCGATCCGTCGCACGCTCCGCAGGGCGCTCGGCGGCACGTTGCTCGACGAGGGCCACGCCGACGAGGCCGCCGAACTCTGGGCGGCCGAAGCCGCCGCCGACCCCTACGACGAGGTCGCGGTCGCCGGCTCGATGCGCGCCCTCGCCGCGGCCGGCCGCACGAGCCAGGCCATCGCCGTCTTCGCGGCGCACCGCGACCGACTCGCCGACGAACTCGGCGCCGATCCCTCGGTCGACCTGGTCCGCCTCAACGCCGAGTTGCTGCGCCGGTCCGGCCCCGCGACGGGCAGCGTCCGGCGCATCGGGCTGCGCGCCGCGCCGAACACGTTGGTCGGGAGGCAGGAGGACCTCGTCGCCGTCGCGGAGCTGCTGTCCACCGGGCGGCTGGTCACCATCCTCGGTGCGGGTGGGCTGGGCAAGACCCGCCTCGCACAGGCGGTCGCAGCCGGCCTGCCGTCGACGCAGGGCGTCGTCGTGTTCGAGCTGGCGCCGCTCGCCACGGGCGACGACGTCGTGCCGGCACTCGGTGCACTCCTCGGGATCGCCGAGTTCCGGTCCACCCGGTCGCTCCGGGACGCCGTCGCCGCAGACCTGCGCACCCGGGTGGTGCGAGCACTCGCCGACGGACCCACCGTGCTCGTCCTGGACAACTGCGAACACCTGGTGGCCGAGGTCGCCGCCTTCGCCGCGGACCTGCTCGCGACCGTGCCCACCCTGCGGATCCTGACGACCTCGCGCGCCCCGCTCGCCATCGCCGGTGAGGTCGTGGCTCCCCTGGCACCGCTGCCCGTCGAGGCCGACGGCGCCGCGGTCCGGTTGTTCACCGAGCGGGCGCGGGCCGCACGACCCGGAGCCGTGCTGCCCGTGGACGCCGTTCGCCGGATCTGCACGCGGCTCGACGGCTCGCCACTGGCCATCGAACTCGCGGCGGCTCGGATCCGCGGCATGAGTGCCGACGAGATCGAGCGCCGACTGGACGACCGGTTCGCGCTCCTGCGTGGGGGCGACCGGAGCGCTCCGGAGCGGCACCGGACCCTGCTCGCCGTGATCGAGTGGAGCTGGCGCCTGCTCGACGACGGGGCGCAGGACCTGCTGACGCGTCTGGCACTGTTCCCGGACGGGCTCGCGGTCGACGCGGTCGAGGCCGTCGCCGCTCCGGACCGCCGGGCGGACGCGCTCGACGACCTCGCCGAACTCGTGGAACAGTCGCTCGTGCAGCTCGTCGAGCACGAGGGCGAGCCCGTGCGGTACCGGCTGCTCGAGACCGTGCGTGAGTTCGGGGCCACCCGGCTCAAGGCGCGCGGTGCGACCGAGGCCGTCCGCACGGCGATGATCGGCTGGGGGCGTGACTTCGCCGCCGACCGCAACCTGCTCACGATCACGGGTGCCGCACAGCTCGACCGGTTCCGTGAGGTCGCCCGCGAATCCGACAACCTCGTCACCCTGCTCCGCTGGAGCCTGGCGGCCGACGACACCTCGGCGGTCGCGCACCTGTTCGCGGCCCTCGGCGGCTACTGGTCGCTGCGCGGGGCGCACGGCGAGGTCGTCGCACTCGGCCCCGAGGTCGTCCCCGTCCTGCGCCGGACCGGACCGGTGGCCGAGGACCGTGCCGCGACCGTGCTCGGGCTCGTGGTCACCGGCGGGTCGTCCGCGTTCAGTGACAAGCGGACCGCTGCCCTGGCGGTGTCGACGCTGCGCCGGGTGATGCGCGACGGCACCACCGGGTTCGCCGTGCTCGACGCCCAGGCGGCCCTGCTGCTCACCCTGGGGCGACCGGCCGACGGTCACACCCTGCTCGCCCGCTACCGCGACGACCCGGAGCCGGGTGTCGCCTGCCTGGCGAACATGCTCAGCGCGCCCCTCGCCGAGAACGACGGGGAGTCCGCCGACGCCCTGCGGTACGCGACCCGCGCCGCGACCCTCTCGCGCACGAGTGACGACGCCTGGACCACCGGGTCGATCGCCGTCACGATGACCCAGCTCCTGGCGCAGACCGGCCGGCACGCCGACGCCCTGCGCTCCGCCGAGGTCGCCCGCGAACAGCTCGAACGGTTCGGGGCCGACGACGACCTGTACGAGATCGGCTGGACCGTCGGGCTCTGCGCCGCGAGCACCGGCGACGTCGTCCGTGCCCGGCAGGTCGCCGACGACCTACAGCACCGGCCGGTCGAGGCCCGCGGCGGGTTCGACGAGGACCGGGTGCAGATCGGTGTCCTCGCGATGGCGATCGGCGCGGAGTGCTCGCGCTGGGAGGGAGCCCTCGACGACGCGGCGGCGGAGTACGCCCGCGCGTGGGACTCCGTGCTGCCCCTGCGGAAGCAGACACCTCACTGGACGCTCATGGCGGGCTCGGCGCGGATCGCGGCGCGGGACGAGGCGGCGGTGCGCCGGTCCGACGGAGCCGTCCCGGGCCTCCCGGTCGACGACGTGGCGGTCGCGAGACGCCTGCGCGTCGGTGCGCTCGTGATGCTGCGCGTCCACCCGTGGTGGCTGGACCTGCCCGTGATCGGCACGGCCCTGCTCGGGTTGGCGCTCGCCGCCGCCCGTGACGGACAGCGGGAGCACGCCGCCCGGTGCTGGGGGCTGGCGATCCGACTCGGTTCGCGGCAGGACTTCGGCGTGCTCGCACACGCACGGATGCGGCAGGTGCTGGCCGACACCCTCGGCGCCACGGTGCCGGCGGACGCCGAGACGGCCTCGGCCGGATCGAACCGGGCCGAGGCCGTCTCGCAGGCGCGGCTCCTGCTCGAGGAGCTGCGGTTCCGCGTGCGCTGACGGCGCCCGTCAGGCCTTCCGCATGTACGCGCGGACCGTCAGCGGTGCGAACACCGCCACGACGACGGCTGCGCCGAGCAGGCTGATCCAGAGGTCGACGCCCACCGTGCCGTGGTTCACGAGGTCGCGGACCGCCGTGATCAGGTGCGAGATCGGGTTGACCTCGGAGAACCAGCGCAACCAGTCCGGCAGGGTGTCCGCCGGCACGAACGCGTTCGACAGGAACGTGAGGGGGAACAGCACCATGTTGGAGATGCCGGAGACGCTCGACGCCGTCCGCGCGACGACGCCGAAGTAGGCGAAGATCCAGCTGATCGCCCAGGCGACGACGATGACCAGCAACCCGGCCAGGACGACCGCGCCGAAGCCGCCGGCCGGACGCAGGCCCATGATGATGCCGACCGTGAAGGTGATCGTGGTGGCGATCGCGTACCGGACGGTGTCGGCGAGCAACGCACCCGCGAGCGGGGCGATCCGGGCGATGGGCAGGGACTTGAAGCGGTCGAAGACGCCCTTGTCCATGTCCTCGCGCAGCTGCACGCCCGTCACGATCGACGACGTGATGTTCGTCTGCACGAGGATGCCGGGGATGATGATCGGCAGGTAGCTCGCGACGTCACCGGCGATCGCGCCACCGAAGATGTACGTGAACATCACGGTGAAGATGATCGGCATCAGGGTGACGTCGAACAGCTGCTCCGGGGTGCGCCGGACCTTGATCAGGCCGCGGTACGCCATCGTGAGCGACTGCCGGACGGTGGCGCCGAGACCGGTCGCACCGACGCCCGGGCGTGGGGTGACCCGGGGCGCAGCGGTGCCCGTGGGGGTGGTGATGGTGGTCATGCGATGCTCCCTGCGGGTTCGCGGTCAGTGCTGTCGGTGTCGTCGTCGGTGGTCGCCGGAGCACCCGTGATGGTCAGGAAGACCTCGTCGAGGGTGGGCTTCTGCACGCTCATCTCGGCGAGGGTGATGCCGGCCTCGCGGAACGACACGAGCAGGTCGGTCACACGGTCCGGGTCCGACATCGGTGCGGTGAGACGCGAACCCTCGGGGCTGGCCACCGCGTCGACACCGAGGGTGTTCCGCACGATCGTGCGCGCGGCGTCGAGCCGGAGCACATCGGTCAGGCGGAGCTGCAGCGACGAACTCCCGATCGAGGCCTTCAGCTCGTCGCTCGTGCCCTCGGCGACCACCTTGCCGTGGTCGATCACCGCGATGCGGTCGGCGAGCTGGTCCGCCTCGTCCAGGTACTGCGTCGTCAGCAGCACCGTCGACCCCGTCGCCACCAGCTCGCGGATGGTGTCCCACATCTGCGCACGGGTCCGGGGGTCGAGCCCCGTGGTCGGCTCGTCGAGGAAGATCAGCGGTGGCTGGGCGATGAGGCTCGCGGCCAGGTCCAGCCGGCGACGCATGCCACCGGAGAAGTTCTTGAGCGGGCGCGATGCGGCCTCGGTCAGCCCGAAGCGCTCGAGCAGCTCCACGGCCTTGCGCTTCGCGTCGGCGCGGGACAGCCCGAGCAGGCGCGCGAAGACCACCAGGTTCTCGGTCGCGCTGAGCGTCTCGTCGACACTGGCGTACTGACCGGTCACTCCGATGAGGGTGCGGACCGTCTGCGCCTCACGCCGGACGTCGTGCCCGAAGATCCGGGCCTCGCCGCCTTCGGCCTTGAGCAGGGTCGCGAGCATGGAGATGGTGGTGGTCTTGCCGGCGCCGTTGGGACCCAGCACGCCGTAGACCGTGCCGGCCTCCACGCGGAGGTCGACACCGTCCACTGCGCGGTTCGTCCCGAAGGTCTTCACGAGGCCGGAGGCCTCCACCGCGAGCGGTGTCGTGGTCATCGAAATGTCCTTTCGTCGATGTCGAGGACGATGGTGCCGCGGGGCGCTCACGCGGCACTGACGTGGCGCTGACATGGCTACCGTGGGGACGTGAGCGAAACGGTGCGACTGCGGCTGGACATCGCGTACGACGGGGCGGCGTTCTCCGGGTGGGCCCGGCAGCCCGGCCTGCGGACCGTGCAGGGTGCGCTCGAGGCAGCGCTCGCCACCGTCTTCACCCGGTGGGGCGAGCCGCCACTGCTCACCGTCGCCGGACGCACCGACGCCGGCGTGCACGCCACCGGACAGGTCGCGCACCTCGACCTGTCCGCCGAGCAGTGGGACGCGCTCAGCGCCAAGCGCGGCTCGGGGCGCTCGCCGCTCGACGGACTCGTCAAACGCGTGAACGGCATCGCGGCACCCGAGGGAGACGTCGTCGTCTCCCGGGCCTCGCTCGCGCCGGACGGGTTCGACGCCCGGTTCTCGCCGCTCTGGCGACGGTACGAGTACCGGATCGCGGACGCCGACGCCCCGCGCGATCCACGTCGGCGCGGGCACACGGTCTGGCACGGGGCGAGCCTCGACCCGGCAGCGATGGAGCGCGGTGCGCTGCGGCTGCTCGGGCTGCACGACTTCGCGACGTTCTGCAAGCCGCGCGAGGGCGCGACGACCATCCGGACGTTGCAGGAGTTCCGTTGGGACCGGGAGCCGGACGGCGTGCTGGTGGCGCGCCTCCAGGCCGATGCGTTCTGTCACTCGATGGTGCGCGCGATGGTGGGGGCGACCATCGCCGTCGGCGAGGGGCGGTTCGGGCCGGAACGGCTCGAGGAGCTCCGCGTCGCCGAGACGCGGACGAGCGCGTTCAAGACCGCGCCGGCGAAGGGGCTGACCCTGACCGAGGTCGGGTACCCGGCGGACGGGGAGCTCGCCGGGCGGGCGGAGCAGACGCGGGCGCGGCGCGAGTGAGCACCCGTCCCTGATGTTGCCGAGCGCAATCATTTACCTCGACGCAACCTGAGGGACTCCGCAGGTCGGTAGCGTGCCGGCATGCCCAACCTCCTCGGGCGCACTCTGCTGTGCGCCACGGCTGCCGCGACGCTCCTCGCCGCCCCGCTCGTCACCGTCACCGCCGCCACCGCGAACCCCGAGGGGAGCGCCCTCGTCATCGAGGAGGCCTACCTGAAGGCGGGCAGCAACGGCGCCTTCTACAACCAGAAGTTCATCGAGATCGGCAACCCGACCGACGCCCCGGTTTCACTCGACGGTTGGTCGCTGCAGTACCGCTCGGCGACGAGCACCGGCGCCTTCTCGACGAGCGCGCTCGAGGGCACGGTCCCGGCGGAGGGCACCTTCCTGGTGTCGATGGCCGGCAACGGCGGGGCCACCGCGGTCGGTGCGGACCTGCCGACGGCGGACGACACCGCGTCGCTGAACCCCTCCGGCACCACGGGCACGATCGTGCTGTCGAACGCCGCCACACCGCTGGCGCTCGCCGCCGGCCCGGTGCCGACCGGTACCGCGGGCGTCGTCGACCTGCTCGGCTACGGCGCCTCGAACACGTACGAGGGCGCGGTGCGCACCGTCGAGGGCGCGAACGGCGTGCCGAACGGCCTCGTGCGTCAGGGCACCACGGACACCGACGACAACGGTGCGGACTTCTCGGTGACGACGACCCTGACGCCGCGGAACGCCGCCGGTGCGACGAGCGCGCCGACCGACCCGACCGAGCCCACCGACCCGACGGAGCCGACGGACCCCGGCGCGCCCGCCGAGGCCGTCACCATCGCCCAGCTGCAGGGCACCACGGACACCTCGCCCTACGCCGGCAAGACCGTCACCACCGACGGCGTCGTCACCGCGGTCTACGCGTCCGGCGGCTTCAACGGCTACACGATCCAGACCCCGGGCACCGGCGGCGCGATCGACCTCGGTACCCACACGGCCTCGGACGCCGTCTTCGTCTTCTCGTCCGCGACCGCCGGGCTGGTGGCCGAGGGCGACCACGTGCGCGTCACCGGAGCGGTCTCCGAGTACTTCGGCCTGACCGAGCTCACGGTGTCGAGCGCGGCGTCCTTCGAGAAGCTCGCCGACACCGTCGTCGCCCCGCAGCCCGCCGCGGTCGCGTTCCCGTCCTCGGACGCACAGCGGGAGTCGCTCGAGAGCATGCTCATCGCACCGCAGGGCTCCTACACGGTCGCCGACAACTACACGACGAACCAGTACGGCGAGGTCGTCCTCGCCAGCGGTGCGGGCCGGCTCGTCCAGCCGACCGAGGTCGGCCGTCCGGGCAGCGCCGAGGCGAAGGCCGTCGCGGCGTCGAACGCCGCGCGCAAGGTGACGCTCGACGACGGTGCCAGCACCAACTTCCTGACGAAGGCGAACCAGGGCATCCCGGTGTCGTGGCTCACCCAGGGCCCGGTCACCGTCGGCGCGACCGCCACGTTCTCGCAGCCGGTCGTCCTCGACTACCGCAACAGCGGGTGGAAGTTCCAGCCGACCGCGCCGATCACCGGCGCGACCCCGGCAGCCGACCTGCCCGCGTCGTTCTCGACCGTGCGGCAGGCGAAGCCGCAGGACGTCGGCGGCGACCTCAAGCTCGCCGGGTTCAACGTGTTGAACTACTTCCCGACCACCGGCGACCAGCTCACCGGCTGCTCGTACTACACCGACCGCGCGGGCGACCCCGTCACGGTCAACTCCGGCTGCGACGCCCGCGGTGCTGCCGAGCAAGAGGACTTCCTGCGTCAGCAGGTGAAGATCGTCAAGGCGATCAACGGCCTCGGCGCCGACGTCGTCTCGCTCGAGGAGATCGAGAACTCGGCCCGCTTCGGCCAGGACCGCGACGCCGCCGTGGCCACCCTCGTCGACGCGCTCAACGCCGCCACCGGCGAGGAGACCTGGGCGTACGCGAAGTCGCCCGCGACCGTGCCGGCGAGCGAGGACGTCATCCGCCTCGCCCTGATCTACAAGCAGGACCGCGTCGCACCCGTCGGCGAGTCCACGATCCTGCTCGACGACGCCTTCACGAACGCCCGCCAGCCCGTCGCGGACGCGTTCCGCCCGGTCGGTGGCACCGCGGACGACGACTTCCTGGTGATCGCGAACCACTTCAAGTCGAAGGGCTCCGGGACCGGCGAGAACGCCGACCAGGGCGACGGCCAGGGCGCCTCGAACGCCGACCGGGTGCGGCAGGCGAAGGCCCTCGTGACCTTCTCCACCGACATGCAGGCGCAGTACGGCACCGACAAGGTGTTCATGCTCGGCGACTTCAACGCCTACAGCAAGGAGGACCCGGTGGTCGTCCTCGACGACGCCGGCTACACCGACCTCGGCCCGGCGCTCGACGCCACCGAGTACTCGTACGTGTTCTCCGGCCTGAGCGGGTCGCTCGACCACGTGTTCGCCTCACCCGCCGCTGCCGAGACGGTCACGGGCGTGGACATCTGGAACATCAACTCGGTCGAGTCGGTGGGCCTGGAGTACAGCCGCTACAACTACAACGCGTCGGACCTGTACACCGACGACGTGTTCCGCGCGAGCGACCACGACCCGATCCTGGTCGGCTTCGACCTCGACGCCGCGGGGACGGACCCGGGCACGGACCCCGGGACGGACCCGACCCCGGTGCCGACGCCGACACCGACCCCGACCCCGACTCCGACCCCGACGCCGGTGCCGCCGGTCGACGGGATCACCCCGCCGGCTGGCCCGGCGGCGCCGTCCGAGTCGCTCCTGACCGAGGCGAACCGCGGTGGGGTGTCCGCCCCGGCGACGGCCCGTGCGGGGGAGACCATCACGGTGACGGTCGGCTCGGCGGCTGCCGGTGACACGGTCGACGTGTGGCTGTTCTCGACCCCGACGCTGATCGGGACCGCGGTGGTCGCGGCCGACGGCACCGTGCGGGTGACGATCCCCTCGGACACCCCCGCTGGTGCGCACCGGCTCGCGGTGACGGCTGCTGACGGGAGCCTGATCGGCTGGACCCCCATCACGATCACGGCGGACGGACAGCTCGCGTTCACGGGTGCTTCCGGGCTCGGTGCCGGAGCGCTGGTCGCGTTCCTGCTGCTCGCGGCGGGTGCCGGCGTCATGATCGTGCGCCGCCGCAGGGCGGCAGCCGCCGCCGCGTAGTCACCACGCGCCGTGGGCGCGAGTGCAGGACGGACGGGAGGCCCGTGGCCAGGCGGTCACGGGCCTCCCGTCCGTCAGTGGCTGCGTTTGACCGACGCGACCCGGATCCGCTAGGCTCTCACCTTGGTCTGTGCGCCACGCGCGCCGGACAGTCAGATGAGCCCTCCACCCGGGCGTTCCGCCGGCTTCTGCCGCGGGGAACCCCGACCGGAGTGGGATTCACGGACTCCTCACCTCGACACGAAAGCAGCACTCCTGTGACTCGCACGTTCTCACCGAAGCCGGCAGACGTCCAGCACGACTGGATCGTCATCGACGCCACCGACGTCGTCCTCGGCCGTCTCGCCACCCACGCCGCGGCGCTCCTGCGCGGCAAGCACAAGGCCACCTTCGCCCAGCACATGGACATGGGTGACTACGTCATCATCGTGAACGCCGACAAGGTCGCCCTGACCGGCTCGAAGCTCGCGAAGAAGGTCTACTACCGTCACTCGGGCTACCCGGGCGGCCTGACGGCGACCTCCTACCCGGAGATGCTCGAGAAGCACCCCACCCGCGCCGTCGAGAAGGCGATCCGCGGCATGCTGCCGAAGAACACCCTCGGTCGCGAGCAGCTCAAGAAGCTGAAGGTCTACGCCGGCGCGGAGCACCCGCACTCCGCGCAGCAGCCCAAGGCGTACATCTTCGACCAGGTCGCACAGTAGTTCCGGCCACGACGACTTCAAGGACATAGAGAAACTCATGGCTCAGATCGCTGATTCCCTCGACCAGACCCCGGAGAGCTTCACCACGGAGAGCGCACCCGCCGCTGCCGAGGCCGCTCCCCGTCAGATCCTCAACGTCTCCGGCGGTGCCGTCGGGCGCCGCAAGGAGGCCATCGCGCGCGTTCGCCTCGTTCCGGGCTCCGGCACGTTCGTCGTGAACGGTCGCTCGCTCGAGGACTACTTCCCGAACAAGCTGCACCAGCAGCTCATCAACGACCCGTTCAAGGTCCTCGAGCTCCTCGGCTCGTACGACGTCGTCGCCCGCATCACCGGTGGCGGCCCCTCGGGTCAGGCCGGTGCACTCCGCCTCGCCATCGCCCGCACCCTGAACGAGATCGACCGCGAGAACAACCGCGCGACCCTCAAGAAGGCCGGCTTCCTCACCCGTGACGCCCGCGTCATCGAGCGCAAGAAGGCCGGTCTCAAGAAGGCCCGCAAGGCTTCGCAGTTCTCGAAGCGCTAGTCGTCACCGGCTGAAGATCGCAATGCCGCGTCTGTTCGGTACCGACGGGGTTCGTGGTCTCGCCAACGGCGAGCTGACGGCCGCGCTCGCACTGGGTCTTGCCCAGGCGAGCGCGGCCGTCCTCACACACGGACACCATGCCGACGCCCGCCGGGCGTCTGGTCGGCCGCGCCCGCGCGCGGTCCTGGCGCGCGACCCGCGCGTCTCCGGTGAGTTCCTCGGTTCCGCTGTCGCGGCCGGACTCGCCTCCGCCGGCGTCGACGTCCTCGACGCCGGGGTCATCCCCACCCCCGCTGCGGCGTTCCTCGTCGCGGACATCGACGCCGACTTCGGCGTGATGATCTCCGCGTCGCACAACCCCGCCCCGGACAACGGGATCAAGTTCTTCGCCACGGGTGGTCGCAAGCTGCCGGACGAGGTCGAGGACCGCATCGAGGCGGCCATGCACGACCACTCCGCGCCGACCCCCACCGGCATCGACGTCGGGCGCATCTCGCGGTTCGCCGACGCCGAGGACCGCTACGTCGTCCACCTGCTCGGCACGCTGCCGCACCGGCTCGACGGGATCCACGTCGTGCTCGACTGCGCGAACGGTGCCGCCGCCGGCGTCTCGCCCGAGGTGTTCGTGAACGCCGGGGCACGCGTCACGCTCATCGGTGCCGAGCCCGACGGCTGGAACATCAACGACGGTGTCGGTTCGACCCACATCGACAACCTCGCCCGGGCGGTGCTCGAGCACGGCGCGGACGTCGGCATCGCGCACGACGGCGACGCGGACCGCTGCCTGGCCGTGGACGCCGCGGGCAACGCCATCGACGGTGACCAGATCATGGCGATCCTGGCACTGTCGCTGCAGGAACGCGGTCGGCTGAAGGACGACACCCTCGTCGCGACGGTCATGTCCAACCTCGGGCTCAAGCGGGCGATGGCCGACGCGGGCATCACCGTGATCGAAGCCGGCGTGGGTGACCGGTACGTGCTCGAGAAGATGACCGAGGGTGACTACTCCATCGGTGGCGAGCAGTCCGGCCACATCATCTTCAACGAGTACGCCACCACGGGCGACGGCATCCTGACCGGGTTGCACCTGGTCGCCGAGATGGCGCGCACGGGGAAGTCCCTGCAGGAGCTCGCCTCGTGCATGACGGTGTTCCCGCAGGTCCTGCTCAACGTCCGGGGCGTCGACCGTCACGGTCTCGCCGACCAGGGCGTGCAGGACGCCGTGACTGCGGCGTCCGCGGCACTCGGCGACACCGGTCGCGTGCTGCTCCGCCCGTCCGGCACCGAGCCCGTGGTGCGTGTGATGGTCGAGGCCGCTTCGCAGGACGACGCCCAGCGCATCGCCGAGGAGCTCGCCGCCGTCGTGCAGGAGCGCTTGGCGCTCGACGCCGCGTAGGGTTCCCCTCCGCCGCTCACGGAACCTGGTTCCGGGCACAGCACCGCGTTCTTCCGTGGTGTGGTGTCCGGAACCTGGTTCCGGGCGGCCCCCAGCTCAGATCTTGCGGAGCAGGACCGAGTTCACCTTGTGGTTCGCGCCCTTCTTCAGCACCAGGGTCGCGCGGGAGCGCGTGGGCAGGACGTTCTCGAGCAGGTTCGGCTCGTTGATCGCCCGCCACACCTGCGTCGCCGTCTCGACCGCGTCCTCGCGTGAGAGCGACGCGAACCGGTGGAAGAACGAGTCGGGGCTCGAGAACGCCTCTTCCTGCAGGGCGAGGAAGCGGTCGACGTACCAGGACTCGATGTCCTTGGTCTTCGCGTCGACGTAGATCGTGAAGTCGAACAGGTCGGACAGTGCGAGCCGCCCGTGCACCGGTGGGGCGAGGACGTTCAGCCCCTCGACGATGAGGATGTCCGGCTGTCGGACGACGATCTCAGCGTCCGGAACGATGTCGTAGACCAGGTGCGAGTAGTACGGCGCCCGGACCTCGGTCGCGCCGCTCTTCACCTGGCTCACGAAGCGCAGCAGGGAGCGACGGTCGTACGACTCCGGGAAGCCCTTGCGGTCCATGATCCCCCGACGCTCGAGCTCGGCGTTCGGGTACAGGAAGCCGTCGGTCGTCACGAGCTCGACCCGAGGGGTGTCCGGCCAGCGCTTCGTCAGTTCGCGCAGCAGACGGGCGACGGTCGACTTGCCGACGGCGACGGACCCGGCGACACCGATGACGAACGGCGTGCGTCCGGCTCGCTCACCCAGGAACCGGCTCGTCTCGGCGTGCAGGTCGCGGGCTCCGGCGGCGTACAGCGTGAGCAGTCGCGACAACGGGAGGTAGACCTCCTGCACCTCCTGCATGTCCAACCGGTCGCCGAGCCCGCGCAGCTGCACGACCTCGGTCTCGGTGAGCGACAGGTGCTCCTTGGGTGCGAGCTGCGACCACTCGTGCCGCGGGATCTCCACGAACGGGGTCGGGTGCGCGACGGCGGTCTCCGGGATCGGCATGGGGACGAGCGTACAGACGGGAGGCCCGGTGCAGGTGAGCTGACCGGCTCACCTGCACCGGGCCTCCCGTCCAGTGCTCGGTGTGCGTCCGCAGGGCGCGGTGCGTCAGGCGGGCAGGGCGGCCTCGATGGCCGCGATCACCTCGGGGGCGTCCGGCTTCGTGGTCGGACGGAAGCGCGAGACGGTGCCGTCGGGGGCGACGAGGAACTTCTCGAAGTTCCAGCTGACCCGTCCGGCCTTGCCGTCGGCGTCCGGGGTCTCCTTCAGCGCCTGGTAGAGAGGGTGGGCGCTCTTGCCGTTGACCCTGACCTTCTCGGACATCGGGAACGTCACGCCCCACGTGGTGGAGCAGTACTCGTCGATGGCCTCGGACGAGCCGAGCTCCTGCAGGAACTGGTTGCTCGGGAACCCGAGGACCGTGAAGCCCCGAGGGCCGTACTGCTTCTGGAGGGCCTCGAGCTGCTCGTACTGCGGGGCGAGACCGCACCGCGACGCGACGTTCACGACCAGCACCGCCTTGTCCGCGAACGAACCGAACGTGGTGTCCTCGCCGTGCAGCGTGGTGATGGCGATGTCGTCGAAGCGTCCCATGGCCGAAACGTTATCCCCAGCCCTGCTGCTTCGCAGGGTCCGCGCTCAGGCAGACCGTAGGATCGCTTCCATGTGTGGAATCGTCGGCTACGTCGGCAGCAACAGCAGCCAGGACGTCCTCCTCGGTGGCCTCCGTCGCCTCGAGTACCGCGGATACGACTCGGCGGGCATCGCCGTGGTCGACCCCGCGGGGGACCTCGTCTCCGCCAAGAAGGCGGGCAAGCTCCAGGCCCTCGTCGACGAGCTCGAGTCGTCGCCGATCCCGGACGGCACCACGGGCATCGGGCACACCCGCTGGGCGACCCACGGCGGCCCGACCGACGGCAACGCGCACCCGCACCTGGCCGACGGCGACAAGCTCGCCCTCATCCACAACGGCATCATCGAGAACTTCTCCGAGCTGCGCGCCGAACTGCAGGCCGAGGGCATCGAGTTCCGCAGCGAGACCGACTCCGAGGTCGCCGCCCACCTGGTCGGTCGGGCGTTCCGCGAGACCGGTGACCTGACCGCCGCCATGCAGCAGGCCGTGCAGCGACTGGACGGGGCGTTCACGCTCCTCGTCGTGCACGCCGACCAGCCCGGCGTCGTCGTCGGCGCCCGTCGCAACTCCCCGCTCGTGGTCGGCCTCGGTGACGGCGAGAACTTCATGGGCTCGGACGTCGCCGCGTTCGTCGCCTACACGCAGCGTGCGCTGTCGATCGGGCAGGACGAGATCGCCACGATCCGCCCCGACGGCGTCGACGTCATCCACTTCGACGGCACCCCGGCCACCCCGAGCGAGTTCGAGGTGAACTGGGACGCCTCCGCCGCCGACAAGGGCGGGTGGTCCTCGTTCATGGCGAAGGAGATCAGCGAGGAGCCCGAGGCCGTCGCGAAGACGATCCTCGGCCGCGTGCACGACGGCGCCGTGACCCTGACCGACCTCGACCCGATCGCCGAACGTCTGGCGACCGTCGACCGCGTCATCGTGATCGCCTGTGGCACCGCTGCCTACGCCGGCATCCTCGGCAAGTACGCCATCGAGCAGTGGGCCCGCATCCCGGTCGAGGTCGAGCTCGCGCACGAGTTCCGCTACCGCGACCCGGTGCTGAACGACCGCACGCTCGTCGTCTCGATCAGCCAGTCCGGCGAGACCATGGACACGCTGATGGCCGTCAAGTACGCCCGTGAGCAGGGCGCGCAGGTCCTGTCGATCTGCAACACCCAGGGCGCGACCATCCCGCGCGAGTCCGACGCCGTGATCTACACGCACGCCGGGCCCGAGGTCGCCGTGGCCTCGACGAAGGCCTTCATCGCCCAGGGCGTCGCGCTGTACCTGCTCGGACTGCACCTGGCCACCCTGCGCGGCACGCTCACGACCGAGCAGATCGCGGAGCAGGTCGCGGAGCTCGAGGGCCTCGCCCCGAAGTTGCAGCAGACCATCGACGACGCAGCCGGCATCAAGGACCTCGCGCGCTGGATGGCGGACACCCGCAGCGTCCTGTTCCTCGGCCGCCACGTCGGCTACCCGATCGCGCTCGAGGGTGCGCTCAAGCTCAAGGAACTCGCGTACATCCACGCCGAGGGCTTCGCCGCCGGTGAGCTCAAGCACGGTCCGATCGCGCTCATCGAGCCGGGGCAGATCGTCTTCGTCATCGTGCCGTCCCCGCGTGACCCGCGCTCGCTGCACCCGAAGGTCGTCTCGAACATCCAGGAGATCCGCGCCCGCGGTGCCCGGGTGATCGCCATCGCGGAAGAGGGCGACGCCGCCGTGCTGCCCTTCGCGGACGAGGTCCTGCGGATCCCGCTCGCGACCCCGCTGTTCGAGCCGCTGCTCGCCGTGGCGCCGCTGCACATGTTCGGCATGGAGCTCGCCGCGGCCAAGGGCCTCGACGTGGACCAGCCGCGCAACCTCGCGAAGTCGGTCACCGTCGAGTAGTCGCACGATGATCATCGGCATCGGGGTCGACGTGGTGGACCTGGAGCGGTTCGAGCGGGTGCTGTCGCGCACGCCGGCGATGCGTGCGCGGCTGTTCACCCCGGCCGAGCAGGTCCGTGACGGCGAACCACGGCCGATCGCGTCACTCGCGGCACGGTTCGCGGCAAAGGAAGCGCTGATCAAGGCCTTCGGGTCCAGCGCGGGGCTCAGCTGGCAGGACCTCGAGGTCGTGTCGGACGACCAGCGCAACCCGTCGCTGACGCTGCACCAACAGGCGCGACAGGTGGCGGATGCGCGTGGCGTGACGAGCGTGCACCTGTCGCTCTCGCATGATGGAGGGATCGCGACCGCGTTCGTGGTCCTGGAGGGGACGGTTCAGTGAGTGCGTTCACCGGGATCACGGTCGATCGTGAGGCCCTGATCGAGAACTACGCGACGATCGCCGAGCAGGTCGCACCGTCCGGCGTCATCGCGGTGGTCAAGGCCAACGCCTACGGCCACGGCGCGCTCGACGCCGCTCGGGCCTTCGTGGACGCCGGTGCCGAGTGGCTCGGCGTCGCGGACATCGACGAAGCCGTCGCGCTCCGCCAGGGCGGCATCGACGAGGGGGTCCGGATCCTCGCGTGGCTGCACGCCCCCGACGAGGACTTCCGCCGCGCGGCGCAGTACGACATCACCCCGGCGGTGTCGAGCGTCGAGCAGCTGTCGGCCGCTGCCGACTCCGAGGTCGGTGCCGTGCACATCTGCGTCGACACCGGCTTGAGTCGCAACGGTGCGGTCGAGTCCGAGTGGGCCGAGCTCTTCGCCACCGCCGGGGCCCTGGCGAGGGGCGGCAACCGCACCCGTGTCGAGGGGCTGATGTCGCACCTGTCCAACGCGTCGCGCACGGACGACCTCGACCAGGACGCCGCACTGCAGCGCGCGCTCGACGGCCTCGCCGCGAACGGGATCGTACCCGACCTGGTGCACCTCGCCGCGAGTGCCGCGAGCATCGTCGTGCCGGAGACCCGCCGCGACCTGTCCCGCGTCGGACTCGCCCTGTACGGCCTGAGCCCGTTCGCCGACCGCACCTCCGCCGACCTCGGGCTCCGGCCGGCCATGCGTGTGACCGCCGCCGTGCTCCGCACCGTCGACGTCCGCGCCGGTGAGGGCGTGTCCTACGGCTACACCTGGCGGGCGTCGACCGACACCCGCCTCGCGGTCATCGGTCTCGGGTACGCCGACGGGTTCGACCGCGACTTCGGCAATCGGGTCTCGGTCCGGATCGGCGACCGCACGTTCCCGGTGGTCGGACGGGTCGCGATGAACGCCATGCACGTCGACATCGGCGACGCCGACGTCGGCATCGGCGACGAAGCCGTGCTCTGGGGCGACCCGGCGAACGGCGACCCCGCGGTCGAGGACTGGGCCGCCGCGATCGGCACCATCAACTACGAGGTGGTCGCCCGGGTCGGCCACAGCGTGCACCGGAGGACGACGTGAGCTCCGCACCCCTGCGCCAGGCACGGATCGACCTGGACGCCTACCGCGCGAACCTCGACCTGGTCCGCGAGTGGATGGACCCCGTCGCGGTCATGGCGATCATGAAGGCCGACGCCTACGGGCACGGCCTCGAACCGATCGCGCTCGCCGCGGTGGACGCCGGCATCCGGTGGATCGGTGTGCTCACGGTCCCCGCGGCCCTGCGCCTGCGGTCGATCGGCGTCGGCGAGGACGTCCACCTGTTCACCTGGCAGCACGACCCGGACCTCGACTTCCGCGACGCCATCGACTCGGCTGTCGACCTCGGCGTCTCGAACGTCGCCGAGCTGCAGCGCATCGTCGACGCCGTCGACCAGCGACCGGCACGGGTGCACCTCGGCGTCGACTCCGGACTGCACCGCGACGGCGCGACCCCGGCGGACTGGCCCGCACTCGTCGAGCTCGCCCGCGACGCCCAGCGGAACGGCCGCATCGAGGTCGTCGCCGCGTACACGCACCTGGCCGAGTCATCCGACCACGAGGACAGCGCCGCAGTCGCCGTGTTCGACGCCGCGATCGAGATCGCCGAGGACCTGGGGCTCGACGTCCCGATGGAGCACGTCGCCGCATCGCTCGCCGGCTTGGAGCGCAAGGAGTTCCGCAAGGACATGGTCCGGATGGGTGCGAACCTGTTCGGCATCCCCGGCGCCGACGGTGTCTCGGCGGCCGACCTCGGGCTCGAACCCGTGATGACCCTGACGGCCTCGGTCGCCAAGACGAAGCGGGTCCCCGTCGACACCGGCGTCTCGTACGACTACACGTACCGCACCACCTCGGAGACCACCCTCGCGCTCGTGCCCGTCGGGTACGCGGACGGCGTCCCCCGTCTGGCGCAGGGCCGCATCGAGGTCGCGATCGGCGGCAGGCGCTACCCGATCGCCGGCCGCGTCGCGATGGACCAGTTCCTCGTCGACGTCGGCGACGACGACGTGCAGACCGGTGACACCGTGACGCTGTTCGGCACCGGCGAGCACGACGAGATGACGGTCCTCGACTGGGGCCGTTCGCTCGGCACCATCGGCGAGGAGATCGTCTGCCGCATCGGGACCCGCGTGCCTCGGTTCTACGAGGGCCACGACATCGAGGGACGCGTCGGGGAGTACCTGCGGGGCGACCAGTCGTGACCGAGGCCGCACACGTCCTGCTCGACACGGCCGTCGACGGCACCGACGCGATGGGCGAACTCGGAGCGCGGTTGGCCGCGGTCCTGCGTGCCGGTGACCTGGTCGTGCTCACCGGGCCGCTCGGTGCCGGCAAGACGACACTGACCCGTGGCCTCGGCGCTGCCCTCGGCGCGCGCGGCCAGGTGTCGAGCCCGACCTTCGTCCTCGCCCGGACGCACCCCACCACCGCCGGCCCGGACCTGGTGCACGTCGACGCGTACCGGCTGTCCGACCCCGTGGAGCTCGACGACCTCGACCTCGACTGGGACGCATCGATCGTCGTCGTCGAGTGGGGCCGCGGCATGGTCGACGGCATCAGCGACAGCGTGCTCGACGTCGAGATCACCCGGGCCACCGGTGCCGACGCCTCCGGGACCACCGAGGCCGACGACCCCGACGACGTCCCCGATGAGCCCCGCCGCGTCGTCGTCACCGCGTCCGGCCCGCGGTGGACGGGCGTCGACCTCTGACCCTGCAGCGCGTGGACACCGGTGCGGTCGAGGACCTCCGCACCTTCCTCGTCGGTGCAGACCTGACCGTCGCCGGGCTCGACCGTGCTGGCCTCGGCCCTGCCGGTCTCGAGCCGACCGTCCGGCTGTGGGTCGACCGTGCCGACGACGGCCGCGTGGTCGGCAGCACCGGGTACGAGACGAGCGCCGACGGTGTCCACGTGCTCGTCCGCAGCGTGGCGGTGGCGCCGCACCTCCGGGGGCTCGGCCACGGCACCCGGCTCGCACGCTTCGCCGTCGACCACGCCGCGACCACGGGCGCGGGACGGGCATGGCTGTTCTCGCGGCGCTCCGGTCCGTTCTGGCAGTCGCTCGGGTTCGCCGCCGCCGACCGCGACGACCTGGCGGCCGCCCTGGCCGACACGCACCAGGTCCGGTCGTTCCGGCGGACCGGGCAGCTCGCGCACGAGGTCGCCTGGTCCCTCGACCTGACCGCGGTGTGAGCCGGCACGGCCGGGCGACAGCGGGCATCCCGGTGCCGCCCAGCCGGCTCCGGGAGGATGCGGTGTGCCGACGCTCATCGTGACCGCCCACCCGGACCCCGACTCGCTCACCCACCACCTCGCGGCTCGCCTGCGGGACGCCCTGCCGGCCGGGACGGTCGAGACCGCCGACCTGGCGGCCGAGGGGTTCGACCCGCGCTTCACGCTGGCCGACCGGCACACCTACCGGACCGGCACGGACGCCCCGGCCGACGTCGTCGCCGAGCAGCAGCGCATCGACCGCGCCACCGACCTCGTCCTCGTGTTCCCGGTCTGGTGGTGGTCCGTGCCCGCGGTGCTCAAGGGGTGGATCGACCGCGTGTTCGTGAACGGCTGGGCGTTCGTCGTCGACACGGACGGCGGCATCAGTCGAGCGCTCGGACGGCTCACCGTCCACCTGGTGCCGATCGCGGGCGACGACGCCGGCGTGTACGAACGGCACGGGTACGCCGAGGCGCTCCGGACGCAGGTCGAGCACGGGATCGTCGACTTCTGCGGTGCCCGCCGGGGCGCCACCGTGTTCGTGCACGACTCCGAGACCGAGGACGCCGAGGCCCGTGAGCGCGCGGTCGCCGCGGCGGTGGAGGGTGTCCGTCGAGCGGTCGTCGACCGTGCACCGGCCGGCGACCGGTAGCCTCGCAGCAGATCTGGTCAGCGCGAACGGGGGAACCATGCGCATCGTCCTCGACACCGGCGGCTTCAGCGACGTGGAGGTCGGCACGGTGGACCGTGACGACACCGAGTTGGTGTTCCGGTCGCCCGCAGGAGCGGTCGTGGCACGCCATCCGGTGACCGCCGTCGCCTGCCTGGACGTCCGGGCGACCGGCCCGCAGTCGACGCCGGCGCCGGCCGTCGCCACGACGTCCGGAGCAGACGACCCGTCGTCCCCACTGGCGGTCCGGGCTGCACCGACCGGCAACCCGCAGGTCGACGCTGCTCGGCTCGACCGGCCCGCCGCCTACGCGCCGTGGACGCAGCAGGAGGACACCGGGCTCGAGGCGATGACGGCCGCGGGGATGTCCGTGGCGGACGTCGCGATCGTCCTGCGTCGCCAGGACGGCGGTGTGCGGTCACGGCTGCGGCACCTCCGAGAGGCAGCGGACGAGGCCGCGACGGGCACGGGCGCGACGTCGCCCACCAGCACGGTCCGTTTCGACGAGCCGCCGCGTCCCACACCTGCGCCACGCGGCCCCGCGTCGGCTCAGCCGACCGGGACCGTCTCGTGACGCTTCTGCCGCCTGCGGGTGGCCATCTGCAGAGCCGGGGCGACGCTCCCGAGACAGCACGACGGATCAAACGTCCCCGCGCCCCACGTGCGGGTGCTTGGAAGTTCGACCTGAAGTTATAGGGCGGAGGGCACTTTGCTTATGATGAGGAGATGCGCCGAGAAGGCTTCCGTTCAGATCGGTTCGGCACGCTCACGACGCGTCCGTTGTCCGAGTGGCCGCACGCCTACTTCTTGCCTGCACCCCTCCCACGCGAACTCGTCCTCGAGCCCGTGACGAACGCTGCGGTGTCACGCGCCGACATCGCCATCGGCCGGTTGGCCGGACTCGGGCAGCTCGTGCAGGAGCCGGAACTGCTGCTCGGCCCATCCATGGCACAGGAAGCCCTTGCGAGCTCGCGGATCGAGGGCACACAAGCGTCGCTGAGCGATGTGCTCAGCGTCGAGAACGACGACGAGATTCTGGACGACGACCTTCGTGAGGTCGACAACTACCTCCGAGCGGCGCGCGAGGGCGTCGACCTCCTCGCGGACCTGCCGATCACGCAGCGGTTCATCTGCGCGCTGCACGAGACCCTCATGCGCGACGTGCGCGGCGACGAGAAGTCTCCTGGAGAGCTCCGCCGCTCGCCGGTCTGGATCGGATCACCGAACGCTCGACCCGAAACCGCACGCTTCATCCCACCGCACCAGGACCACCTGCCGGACACGCTCGACGACTGGGAGCGGTTCGTGAACGGACGGTTGGACACGATGTCGGTGACCGTGAAGTGTGCGCTGCTGCACTACCAGTTCGAGACGATGCACCCGTTCCTCGACGGTAACGGCCGGATCGGCCGGCTCCTGATCGGTTTCTCGCTCATCGCAGACGGCATCCTGCCGGCGCCGATCCTGCACATCTCGGGCTACTTCGAACGGCACCGCACGGAGTACTACGAGCGGTTGCAGGCTGTCCGGGAGCGCGGGGAGGTGGACGAGTGGATCCAGTTCTTCGCGGAGGCGGTGACCGTCCGGGCGAACGACAGCGCCGAACGGATCCGGAAGCTCGTCGAGATCCGCGAGCGGTACCGCCTGGCCTCGCGAACGGAGCGTTCGGCCCTCCCTGGGCTCGTCGACGTGGTCTTCAAGAACCCGGTCGTGACGGTCACGTCCGTCCGGCGTGCGCTCGACGTCTCGCAGCCGACGGCCTCGTCCCTCCTCCGCCGCGCGGAGGAGTACGGCTGGCTCCGGTCGCTGGGGCGTTCGGGCCGAGGCGGACGCGAGCGGTGGCGTGCCGACGAGATCTGGAACGCGGTCGCTGGCAGCCTCGACGAGACCTGATCCCACCCCGCCTACGATGGACGGGTGCTCCTCGCCATCGACACCTCCGCCGGAACGTCCGTGGCCGTCGTCGACCCGGCCACCGGCCACGCCCTCGCGACCCGTGACACCGAGGACAGCCGCCGGCACGCCGAGGTGATCGGACCGTTCCTGGCCGAGGCGCTCGCCGAGGCCGGCATCACCGGCGCGGACGTCACGGGTGTCGTCGCCGGCATGGGCCCCGGCCCGTTCACCGGCCTGCGCGTCGGCATCGCTGCCGCGCGCACGTTCGCCGCGGCGGTCGGCGTCCCCGTCCTGCCGCTCGTCAGCCACGACGCGGTCGCGGCCGACGAGCGCGACGGCCGACGGGACGGACCGTTCGTCGTCCTGACGGACGCCCGCCGGCGCGAGGTCTACTGGAGCGCGTACGACCAGACCGGCACGCGGGTTGCGGGTCCGGGTCTCGCCAGGCCCGCCGATCTCGACGAGGCGATCCGTGCCTCCCGGCCCGAAGCGGTGGGCTGGGACCGCGTGACGGCCCTGTCCATCCCTGCCTGGAGGCTCGGATCACTCGCCGCGGACCGCCTGCGGTCCGGCACGGGGTTCGACCAGGACACCCCCCTGTACCTGCGGGAACCGGACGTCACGGTGCCGGGTGCGCCGAAACGGGTGAAGCAGTGACCCTGCCGGACGGGCTCCGCCTGCGGCGGGCGCACCCGCAGGACCTCGACGACATCATGTGGCTCGAGCACGTCTCGTTCCCGACGGACGCCTGGTCGGCGTCCCAGATGTCCGGCGAGCTGTACTCGCCGCACGGGTACTACATCGTCATCGAGACCGTCGACGAACACGCGGCACCGCTGGTCGTCGGGTACGCCGGACTGACCTCGCTGGCGGGCAACCCGGTCGCCGACGTGCAGACCATCGCGGTCGCTGCGGACCAGCGCGGCAAGGGGCTCGGGCGGGTGCTGTTCACAGAGCTCCTCGACGAGGCCCGCCGCCGTGGTGTGCGCGAGGTCTTCCTCGAGGTGCGCGCCGACAACCCGGTCGCGCAGTCGATGTACACGGCGTTCGGGTTCGAGCACATCGCGACCCGGCCGCGCTACTACCAGCCGGACGGCGTCGACGCGTGGGTGATGCGGGCGGAACTGCCCGGCCCGGACGCCGAGCGGTCGTCGGGCGTCGGACCCATCGGACAGGAGG
Source organism: Curtobacterium pomorum (assembly GCF_044497295.1). Classification (NCBI taxonomy): domain Bacteria; kingdom Bacillati; phylum Actinomycetota; class Actinomycetes; order Micrococcales; family Microbacteriaceae; genus Curtobacterium; species Curtobacterium pomorum. The sequence goes on along the minus strand of NZ_CP172409.1, from coordinate 3,631,199 downwards.
CCCTCGGTGAGCGGGACTGAACCACTGGTGCTCGGCATCGAGACGAGTTGCGACGAGACCGGCGTCGGCATCGTGCGGGGGAGCACCCTGCTCGCGAACGTCATCGCGTCGAGCATGGACGAGCACGCCCGGTACGGCGGTGTCGTGCCCGAGGTCGCTGCACGCGCCCACCTCGAGGCGATGACCCCCACGCTCCACGAGGCGCTCGAGCGGGCCGGGGTCACCCTCGACGAACTCGACGCCGTCGCCGTCACCGCCGGACCCGGTCTGGCGGGTGCGCTCATGGTCGGGGTGGGGGCTGCGAAGGCGCTCGCCGTCGCCACCGGCAAGCCCCTGTACGGCGTCAACCACCTGGTCGGGCACGTCGGTGCCGACGTCCTGCGCACGGACGGCAGTGACATCGAGCTCCCGACGGTGGCGCTGCTGGTGTCCGGCGGGCACACGTCGCTGCTGCTCGTGAAGGACCTGGTCGGCGACGTCGAACTGCTCGGCGAGACGATCGACGACGCCGCGGGCGAGGCGTTCGACAAGGTCGCACGGCTGCTCGGTCTGCCGTACCCCGGCGGGCCGCAGATCGACCGGGCCGCGGCCGACGGCGACCCGAAGGCCATCCGGTTCCCCCGCGGCCTGACGCTGCCGAAGGACCTGGCCGCGCACCGCTACGACTTCTCGTTCTCGGGACTGAAGACCGCCGTCGCCCGCTGGGTGGAGCGCTGCCGTGACGAGGGGCGCGAGGTGCCCGTGGCCGACGTCGCGGCGAGCTTCCGCGAGGCCGTCGTCGACGTCCTGCTGACCAAGGCCCTGAACGCCTGCCGCGACACCGGCGTCGACCGGCTCCTGCTCGGTGGCGGTGTCGTCGCGAACGCCCGGCTGCGGCAGGTCGCCGAGGAACGCTGTGCGGCGGCCGGGGTGCAGCTGCGGATCCCGCCGTTCGACCTGTGCACGGACAACGGCGCCATGATCGCGGCCGTCGGGGCGCGCCTGGTCGCCGAAGGGCACGCGCCGAGCGACCTCGGGATCGCGGCCGACTCGACGTTGCCGGTGACGACCGTCCAGGTCTGAACCGTCCGGTCGGCCGTCGGGTGCCTGTGGGAGGATTCACGTGGCGTCGGAGAGACCGGGCGCCGAGAGGGGTGGACGGTGTCCGATCAGAACGAGTGGCCGAAGCCGGGCGAGACGACGCCGGGCAGCACGACCGGTGGGCAGCCGGAGGGGACGCCCGCTCCGGACGCGCCGCAGGCTCCGGACGCACCGCAGGCCCCGTCGGCTCCCGAGCAGCCGCAGAACCCGTACGGCCAGCAGCACCCGTCGAACCCGTACGCGGCACCGCAGCAGCCGAACCCCTCCGGCCAGCCCCAGCAGCCGAACCCCTCCGGCCAGCCCCAGCAGTCCAACCCGTACGGCCAGCAGCACCCGTCGAACCCGTACGCGGCGCCGCAGCAGCCGCAGCAGCCGCAGAACCCGTACTCGGCCCCGCAGGCGCCCCAGGACCCGTACGGTGCGGCCCAGAACCCCTACGGGCAGCAGAACTCGTACGCGCAGCCTCAGGGCGGCCAGAACCCCTACGCGCAGCCCCAGGGCGGCCAGAACCCGTACGCGCCGCAGCAGCAGCAGCCCTACGCCGCCGGCGCCTACGGTTCGACCGGCTACCAGCCCTACGCGCAGCGCCCGAAGAACAACACGCTGGCGATCCTGTCGATCGTGTTCGGTCTCGCCGCCATCCCGATGTGGTTCATCGCGATCCTGCTCGGCCCCGCCGGCGCGATCCTCGGCCACGTCGCGCTCGGCAAGATCAAGCAGAACGGTGAGGCCGGCCGCGGCCTCGCCCTCACCGGCATCATCGCCGGCTGGGTGATGGCCGGTGTCTGGCTGATCTGGATCGCCTTCATCATCTTCCTCGGCGTGATCGGCCAGAGCTCGTACTCCACCTACGACTACGACTCGGGCACCGGCGCCTTCATCAGCTGAGCCGCTCGCACAGGACCGCGCTGTGCCGCCCGTCCAGGCGGGTGAGCACGAGCGTGACCCGGCCGGTCCCGCGCAGCCGCAGCCGTTTGCGGAACTGCGCCGGATCGACGTCGACGCCGCGCTTCTTGATCTCCACGGTGCCGATGCCGTCCGCGGCGAGCCGGGCCGACAGGCGCTTCACGTCGAGCGGCATGGTGTCGAGCACCCGGAAGCCCTGGGCGAACGGCGTCGTCACGGCACGGTCCGAGGTCACGTACGCGATCCCGTCGGAGACCATGTGGCCGTCGAGGGCGCGTGCCAGGTCGCCGATGAGCCGTGCGCGGATGACGGCGCCGTCCGGCTCGTACAGGTAGGCGCCGAGCGGGCCCACCTCGGCGTCCTCGGCGTCGGCCGGGCCGGTCATCTCGGCGATGCCGTGCGCACCGATCACGGTGGCCGCTCGGCGGATCCCCGGCCGGGCGAGGGGCCCGAACCACAGCGCGAGCTCGACGACCTCGCGGTCGACGGAGGTCCACTGCGCCTCGGCAGTGTCGGGGATCAGGTCGCGGTCGATGCCGGGCCCGAGCTTCACGCCCGTCGGGGTGCTCGTCGCGGCGGCGAACACGGTGTCCAGGGACGGCGACCAGTCGTCGGGGTCGGCCAGGCGACGGGTGTCCGAGTGGCCGGAGGTCCGACGTGCGGGGTCCATCCAGATGCCGTCGACGCGGGAGACGTCGAACGCGGCCGCGTCGCCCAGTTCGACCCGTGCGTTCGGCCACACCGCGAGGTTGTGCGTCGCGACCGCAGCGGTGACCTCGTCGCGGTCCACCGCGGTGACGTCGAGGTCGAGCGCGGCCATCGCCATCGCGTCGCCGCCGATACCGCAGCCGAGGTCGGCGACACGCGTGAGCCCGGCCGCGGCGAAGCGCCCGGCGTGCTGTGCGGCGACCTGCAAGCGGGTCGCCTGCTCGAGTCCGGCCTCGGTGAAGAGCATGCGGGCGGCGAAGTCGCCGAACTTGCCACGGGCCTTCTGCCGGAGCTTCGCCTGGGTCAGGACCGCCGAGACGAGCTGCGGGTCGTGGCCTTCGGACCGCAGCCGGGACACCACCCGGACGATCTCGCCGCCGTCCGAGACGCCGGGGGTACGGTCGAGCAGGGCCATCCCGTCAGGGGTCAGCAGTGCGGCGAGTTCGGCGGCTTCCATGTCCCGATCCTCCCAGGTGCTGGATGTTCCCCTGATGTGCTGGCACTCGGATTGACCGAGTGCCAGTGTCCCCCTAGAGTTGGCGTTGGCACTCTCCTGTGCGTAGTGCCAACCCGGTTTTCATCTGTACCGAGTCCGTACCGAGAAAGAAGAGGTCACCGTGGCCGTCAGCATCAAGCCGCTCGAGGATCGCATCGTCATCCGCCAGGTCGAGGCGGAGCAGACCACCGCATCCGGTCTGGTCATCCCCGACACCGCGAAGGAGAAGCCCCAGGAGGGCGAGGTCGTCGCCGTGGGTCCGGGTCGCATCGACGACAACGGCAACCGCGTCCCGCTCGACGTCGCCGTGGGTGACAAGGTCATCTACTCCAAGTACGGCGGAACCGAGGTCAAGTACTCGGGCGAGGACCTGCTGGTCCTGTCGGCCCGTGACGTCCTCGCGGTCGTCGTCAACTGAGTCCAGTACTCCTCTCGGACGCCCCGTTCGGCCTGTCGGCCGGCGGGGCGTCCGTGCGTTCGGGGCGACCGGGAGGCCCGTGGTCCGACCGGCGAGTCAGCGGTCGTTCCTAGGATGGTTCCGTGAGTGAACCGAGTCCGGCGCGACCCGTCCGCAGCGAGGCATCCGTCGGCGTGGTGCAGGCGATCATCGCGTACGGGCTCTGGGGCCTCATGCCCCTGCTCTTCGCGGCGATGGCCCCGGCCGGCGCGTTCGAGATCGTCGCCTGGCGCATCGTCTTCGGGCTGGTGTTCTGCGCGGTGGCGATCGCCGTCACCCGCTCGTGGCTCCGCACCCGCACCCTGATGGCGCAGCGGCGGGTGATGGCCGTGATGGGCCTGGCCGCGGTCCTCATCCTGGTGAACTGGACCGTGTACGTCCTGGCGACCACCACCGGCCACACCGTCGAGGCGGCACTCGGGTACTTCATCAACCCCCTGGTCACGATCGCACTCGGCGTCGTGGTCCTGCGCGAACGGCTTCGGCCGGCGCAGTGGGCGGCCGTCGGCATCAGTGTCGTGGCAGTCGTCGTGATCGCCGTCGGCTACGGCCAGGTGCCGTGGATCTCGCTGGTGCTCGCGTGTTCCTTCGGCCTCTACGGGCTGGTGAAGAAGCGCGTCGGTGGCACGGTCGACGCGCTGAGCGGCCTCACGATCGAGACCGTGTGGCTGCTGCCGATCGCGGTCGTGGCGCTGGTCGTCCTCGGTGCGACGGGCCTCGGCGGCGGCGTGACGTTCACGAGCGAGGGCTGGGTGCACGTGCTGGTGACGGTGCTCACGGGGCCGGCGACGGCCGTCCCGCTCCTGCTGTTCGCGTCCTCGGCACGGCGGGTGAGCCTGTCGACCCTCGGGTTGACGCAGTACCTCGCGCCCGTGATGCAGCTGCTCGTCGGTGTGGTGGTGCAGCACGAGGCGATGCCGCCGGCGCGCTGGTTCGGCTTCGGCATCGTGTGGTTGGCGCTCGTGGTGCTGACGGCGGACTCGTTCGCCGCCGCGCGGGCGTCCCGTCGCCGAGCGCTCGCACCTGCCCCGGCCGAGCCCGCCTGACGGGCGCACCCCGGGCCTCCCGTCCGCCCGTCAGCACGGCGCAGCTGCCCGCACGCGAAAGCGACAGTCCCCCGCGGATGACCCGCGGGGGACTGTCGCTTTCGTGGGGTGGAGCCGGTGCTCTACTTCTTGACCGCGCCCTGGATGGCGCTCTGGTAGACGGGCTTGTTGTCGCCGTCGAACTTGTAGATGCCGATGTAGGCGCTCGACGGGTCGTTGTTGTCGTCGAACGGACCGATGCCGGACGGGCCGGTGTAGTGGATGTCCTTGCCGTCGTCGAGGAGCGCGACGCACTCCTTGAACGTGGCGCACTCGGTGCCGCCGTCGGCTCCGGAGACCGCGGCCATGTTCGCCTGGATCGTGCCGGAGTCGGTGCCCTTGCCCTTCACCGCAGCCAGGGCGGCGAGGACGGTGGCGTCGTAGGACTCCGCCGCGTACGAGTAGTCGGCGAGCGTCTTGCCCGACGAGTCCTTGTAGAAGGCGGACAGCTGCTTCTTGAAGTCGTCCTTCGGCGAGGCACCGGGGATGGTGCCCTGGGCGCCGGTCAGGGTGCCCTTGTCGAAGTCCTTCGAGTAGTCCGCCGTGTTGCCGTCGGACATGTAGATCTTCGCCGTGTTCCCCTGCGAGACGAGCTCCGGGATGATCGACTTCGTCTCGTCGAAGGCCAGGACGACGATCGCGTCCGGCTTGGCTGCGAGCGCGGCCGTCACCTCGGACGAGAACGTGGTCTGACCGGGCGGGAACTCCTGGCCCTCGCCCTTGCCGCCGTAGACGACCTGGCCACCGGAGGCCTCGACCGCGGACTGCACCGAGTTGCGGAGGCCCGTGCCGTAGGTGTCGTTGAAGACGAGGAAGGCGACCTTGGCGTTGCCGTCACCGGTCACGAGCTGACCGAGCGCCGAACCCTGCACCGAGTCCGGCGGAGCGGTCCGGTAGTAGTACGACGAGTAGCCCGAGAGGTCGCTCGCGGTGTTCGCGGGCGAGATCTCGACGATGCAGTTGCTGGTGAGCTGGTCGATGACGTTGAGCGTGACCGACGAGGACTCGGCGCCGATTGCGACCGGGACCTTCGCGTTCACGAGCTTCGTCGCAGCCGAGCTCGACACGGTCATGTCGTTGCTGTCGCCGGAGTCGGTCGCGGGGTCGATGGTGACGTCCTTGTCGAGGACGCCGCCCGCGGCGTTGATGTCCTTGACCGCGAGGCCGACACCGGACTCGGCCGGCGGGTTCAGGTAGGCGAGCGAGCCGGTGAGCGGCAGGATCGTGCCGATCTTCAGCGCGTCGGTGCTGGGGGTGTCGGGGGCCTTGCAGCTGGCGGCGGGGTCCTTCTTCGCGTCGCTCGACGCCGAGCTGGAAGGGGAGTCGCCGCTGCTGGTCGTGGAACACGCGGCGAGCAGGACGGCTGCTGCGCCTGCCAACGCCAGTGCCGTGGTGGCACGGGTGGTTCTGATCATCCGTGGAGCCCTTTCTCTGCGCGGAGGCGTTGCCGCTTCGGGTCGAACGCGGCGCCTCCACTGGATGTCGAGAAACGTAGGGTCCGTGTGTTTCGCCCGTGTGACGGGGCGGTACGCAAAACTGTTTCGTTACCGAGCCGTGACGTTCCTGTGCGGAGGATCAGGGATCGGCGCCCGGACCGGTCCCGCGTCAGCCGTCGCGTTCAGCCGCGGAACGCAGCACGCAGAACTCGTTGCCCTCCGGATCCGCGAACACGACCCACCCACCGTCGTCGTGTCGGAGGTCCGCGAGTTCGGTCGCACCGATGCCCCGCAGCCGCTCGACCTCGGCATCGCGCGTGCGGTCGGTGGGACGCAGGTCGAAGTGGATCCGGTTCTTCACGGACTTCGCCTCGGGGACCTGGATGAACAGCACCTGGTGCGAGCCGTCGGGCGCGGTGATCATGCACTCCTCGTGCCCGGGGGCGTTCGGGTCGTCGGCGATGTCGACGTAGCCGAGGACCTGCTTCCACCACTCCGACAGGGCGTAGGCGTCACGGCAGTCGATCGTGGTGTGGGAGACGGCGCTGACCATGCCGTGACACTACTGCCGGCAGACGACGAACGCCCCGCTCCGGTGGGGAGCGGGGCGTTCGGGGTGCAGTCGGCTCAGCTGCGGTAGTTCGGCGCCTCGACGACCATCTGGACGTCGTGCGGGTGCGACTCCTTGAGCCCGGCAGCCGTGATGCGGACGAACTTGCCGCGGGCCTTGAGCTCCGGGATCGTGCGGCCGCCGACGTAGAACATCGACTGCCGGAGCCCACCGGTGAGCTGGTACACGACGTTGCCGACCGAGCCGCGGTAGGGCACCTGGCCCTCGATGCCCTCGGGGATCAGCTTGTCGTCGTTGGGGACGTCGGCCTGGAAGTAGCGGTCCTTCGAGTACGAGGTCTTCTTGCCGCGGGTCTGCAGTGCGCCCAGGGAGCCCATCCCGCGGTACGCCTTGAACTGCTTGCCGCCCACGAAGACCAGGTCGCCGGGGGACTCGTCGGTGCCGGCCAGCAGCGAGCCGAGCATGACGGTGTCGGCACCGGCCACCAGGGCCTTGGCGATGTCGCCCGAGTACTGCAGGCCACCGTCGGCGATGATCGGCACGCCGGCTTCGCGTGCTGCGAGGGAGGCCTCGTACACGGCGGTGACCTGCGGCACACCGACGCCGGCGACGACGCGGGTGGTGCAGATCGAGCCGGGCCCGACGCCCACCTTGACGGCGTCGACACCGGCGTCGATGAGTGCCTGCGCACCGGCACGGGTCGCGACGTTGCCGCCGATGACGTCGATGTCCGCGAACGACGGGTCGGCCTTGAGACGGCGCACCATGTCGAGCACGCCTTCGCTCTCGCCGTTTGCGGTGTCGACGACGAGCACGTCGACGCCGGCGTCACGCAGGGCCTCGGCACGCTGCCAGGCGTCACCGAAGAAGCCGATCGCGGCACCGACGCGCAGTCGGCCCTCGTCGTCCTTCGTGGCGTCCGGGTACTGCTCGCTCTTGTCGAAGTCCTTGACGGTGATGAGACCGCGGAGCTTGCCTTCGGCGTCCACCAGCGGCAGCTTCTCGATCTTGTGCTGCGCGAAGATCGCGATGGCCTCTTCCGGGTCGATGCCCTCCATCGCGGTGATCAGCGGCGCCTTGGTCATGACGTCGCGCACGAAGGTGGTCGACTGCTCGAACGTGGCCACGAACCGCATGTCGCGGTTGGTGATGATGCCGACGAGGGTGCCGTCCGCCTCGACCACGGGCAGGCCGGAGACGCGGAACTGACCGCAGATCGCGTCGACCTCGGCCACCGTGGCGTCCGGGGTGGTGGTCACCGGGTTGGTGATCATGCCCGACTCGGAGCGCTTGACCTTGTCGACGTAGGCCGCCTGGTCCTCGATGGACAGGTTGCGGTGCAGGATCCCGATGCCGCCCTGCCGCGCCATGGCGATGGCCATGCGGGCTTCGGTGACGGTGTCCATCGCCGCGGAGAGCAGCGGGACGTTGACGGAGATCCGCCTGGTGAGCCGGGACGCGGTGGACGCCTCGCTCGGGATGACGTCGGTGTGCCCCGGCAGGAGCATGACGTCGTCGTACGTGAGTCCGATGAATCCGAACGGATCCGGCTGGTCCATGGGTCCCCTTCGTGGGCGAGTGAAGTGGTCGAGACACCGGGAACGCAACGGCGGGTTCCGGATAGGACATGGTAACGCGCATGGGCCCTCCCGCTATTCCGCGTTCCGCCTGGGGGAACGGATCGCGCCCCCTTCGGACGCGTTCCTCCACAACGTCACAGTTCGGGTACGAATCACACAGGGAACGTGTTGGAAACACGGGTGTCACAAAATCCCCATAGGTTCCTCGTCATCCGAACGAGAGGCTCTTCCGTGGGATCCATCACTCCTCCGGGACGGGCGCAGCCGCGTCTGTTCCGCCTCCGCCAGGCGCGACGTCGACCGGTCCTCGCGGCCGTGCTCGTCGCCGCGTTCCTGGCGACCTTCCTGATCGACTGGGCGGTCACCCTGCCGGCCTTCAGCGCCACGTCGGCGCCGGCCACCAGTCAGTCCTGCACCGTCAGCCCCGACAACGGGTGCATCCAGGGCACGATCACCGACTCCGAGCGCGAACCGGCCGAGGACGTCGACGTCGACGTCGCCGGCCCCGGTGGCTTCGCCGAGACGGCGACGACGAACGCCGACGGCCGCTGGTCGGTCAGCGTCGACGAGGCCGGCGAGTACACCGTCAGCGTCGACCAGGCCACCCTGCCGAAGGGCCAGTACCTGACGAACGCGGCCGACGCCGAGCGCAAGGTCCAGGCGACGCTGAACGCCAACGTCGGACAGATCTTCCAGCTGTCCGACCAGAAGGGCGCGACGACCACGTCCGACTCGTCGAGCGTCAGCCCGCAGCGGGCATGGCAGCAGTTCGCCTCGGGCATCCGCCTCGGCCTGCTCATCGCGCTCGCGTCGATCGGCCTCTCGCTCATCTACGGCACGACGGGGCTGTCGAGCTTCTCGCACGGCGAGCAGGTCACCCTCGGCGGGCTGCTGGCCTACGTGTTCGCGAACCAGCTCGGCTGGAACATCTGGGTGACCGGCATCGTCGTCACGTTGTTGTGCGCGGCGACCGGGTACCTGCAGGACGCCGGGATCTGGCGACCGCTGCGGCGCAAGCGGATCAGCCTCACGCAGCTCATGATCGTGACGATCGGTCTGTCGATCGCCGCCCAGTACGCGTTCCAGTACTTCTTCGGCGCAGCGACCGTCCGCATCCAGCAGGGCAACCCCGAGACGGTCCGGTTCGCCGGGGTCACCCTCACGGTGCAGTCCTACGTGGCGATGGGCATCGCGCTCGTCGTCCTGGTCGCCACCGGGCTGTTCCTGGCGAAGACCCGCTTCGGCCGAGCCACCCGTGCGGTGTCGGACAACCCGGCGCTCGCCGCAGCGTCCGGCATCGACGTCGACCGGGTCATCCGCTTCGTGTGGACGCTCGCCGCCGGTCTCGCCGGGCTGTCCGGCGTGATGCTCGGCCTCGTCCTGAACGGCGTGAACTGGCAGACCGGCCTGCAGCTGCTCCTGCTCATGTTCGCCTCGGTCACGCTCGGTGGCCTCGGCACGGCCTACGGCGCACTCGTCGGGTCGATGATCATCGGCGTCGTCGTCGAGCTCACGAACCTCGTGCTCCCCGGTGACTTCAAGTACGCCACCGCCCTCGTCATCCTCATCCTCATCCTGCTGTTCCGACCGCAGGGCATCTTCGGCCGCGCCGAGCGGGTCGGCTAAGGGAGCACGCGCATGGACTACATCCTCAACCTGCTGTCCTCGCTCACCCAGGAGGCCCTCGCCCCGACCACGGCGGCGTTCGCGCTGGCAGCCATCGGACTGAACGTGCACTTCGGCCTGACCGGGCTCGTGAACATGGGCCAGGCGGCGTTCCTGCTGCTCGGTGCCTACGGCTTCGCGATCTCGATCACCAACGGGCTGCCGTTCGTGATGGCGGTGCTCATCGCCCTGCTCGTCGCCATCGTGTTCGCGATCATCCTCGGCGTCCCGACCCTGCGGCTCCGCGGCGACTACCTGGCGATCGTGACGATCTCCGGCGCCGAGATCATCCGCATGGTCGGCCGTTCGAGCCTGCTCACCACGACGACCGGCGGCTCGAACGGCATCACCGGGTCGAGCTACCGCGACCCCTTCACCGCCCTGAGCCCGCTGCCCGACGGCACCACGACGATCCTCTGGTTCACCTACGCCAACAACGGTGTCAACGGCTGGTGGATCCGCATCGCGGCCTGGGCGCTCGTCGCCCTGTTCACGCTCGTGCTCTTCCTGCTCATGCGCAGCCCCTGGGGTCGTGTCCTGAAGGCGATCCGCGAGGACGAGGACGCCGTCCGCTCCCTCGGCAAGAACGTCTACTCGTACAAGATGCAGGCGCTCGTGTTCGGTGGCGCACTCGGTGCGATCGCCGGGATCATCTACGTCCTGCCGAGTTCGGTGCAGCCGGACGCCATGGGCCGCTCGATGACGTTCTTCATCTGGACGGCGCTCATCCTCGGCGGTGCCGCGACGGTGTTCGGTCCGGTGCTCGGCGCCGTGCTCTTCTTCGTCCTCCGCCTCTTCATCCGCACCCTGGCCGGCGACTTCATCCCGGACTCGATCATGAACGCGCAGCAGGCGGAGCAGTTCTCATACGTGCTCGTCGGCGTCGCGCTCATGCTCCTGATCGTGTTCCGTCCACAGGGGTTGCTCGGCAACAAGAAGGAGCTGACGTTCAGTGTCTGAGACCTACGGCTACACGAAGGCCGACCCGATCCTCACCGTCGACGGCGTCACCCGGCACTTCGGCGGCATGACCGCCGTGGACGTCGACCACCTCGAGGTCCAGCGCGGTTCGATCACGGCCCTGATCGGCCCGAACGGTGCCGGCAAGACGACGTTCTTCAACCTGCTGACCGGCTTCGACAAGCCGAGCCCCGGCGCGAGGACGCAGTTCAACGGCGCGACCCTGCAGAAGACGAGTGCGACCCACATCGCCAACCGCGGCATGGTGCGCACGTTCCAGCTGACGAAGGCGTTGTCGCGGCTCACCGTCATGCAGAACATGCTCCTCGGCGCCCGCGACCAGCCCGGCGAGAACTTCTTCGCGGCGCTGATCAAGCCCGTGTGGGCGAAGCGGGAGCGCGAGATCACCGCGAAGGCCGAGGACCTCCTCGCCCGCTTCAAGCTCGACGACAAGGCCGACGACTACGCCGGTTCGCTGTCGGGCGGGCAGCGGAAGCTCCTCGAGATGGCCAGGGCGCTGATGTCCGACCCGACGATGATCATGCTCGACGAGCCGATGGCGGGCGTGAACCCCGCGCTGACGCAGTCGCTGCTCGGGCACATCCAGTCCCTGCGCGACGACGGCATGACCGTGCTCTTCGTCGAGCACGACATGCACATGGTCCGGCACATCTCGGACTGGGTGGTCGTGATGGCCGAGGGCAAGGTCGTCGCCGAGGGTCCGGCCGACACCGTGATGGACGACCAGGCGGTCATCGACGCGTACCTCGGTGCGCACCACGACACCGACCTGGGCGACGACTCGCTCCTCACCGAGGAGACCTTCGAGGAACTGGCGGAGGAAGTCGCGGAAGAAGACGCGGCGGATGCAGCAGCAGAGGAGAAGACCCGATGACGGACGCAGTCGACCCCACGAACGCGAGCAGCGCCTCCAGTCCGTCCCAGGCGGCCACGCTGGAACGCGAGCCGGTGCTGAGCGCGAAGAACCTCGTCGCCGGCTACCTGCCGGGCGTGAACATCCTGAACGGCTGCGACCTGGACTGCTACCCCGGCGAGCTGATCGGCATCATCGGGCCGAACGGTGCGGGCAAGTCCACCCTGCTCAAGGCCCTGTTCGGTCTCGTGTCGATCCGCGAGGGATCGGTCACGCTGCAGGGTGAGGACATCACGAACCTCAAGGCGAACAAGCTCGTCCAGGCCGGCGTCGGCTTCGTCCCGCAGACGAACAACGTGTTCCCCTCGCTGTCCATCGAGGAGAACCTGCAGATGGGGCTGTACCTGCGGCCCCGCAAGTTCGCCGAGCGGCTCGAGGTCATCTACGACCTGTTCCCGGTGCTCGCGCAGCGGCGCGGCCAGCGGGCCGGCTCCCTGTCCGGCGGTGAGCGACAGTCGGTCGCGATGGCGCGCGCGCTGATGATGGACCCGAAGGTGCTCCTGCTCGACGAACCGAGCGCGGGCCTGTCGCCGGTGCGGCAGGACGAGACGTTCCTGCGGACCCGACGGATCAACAAGGCCGGTGTGTCGATCGTCATGGTGGAGCAGAACGCGCGACGCTGTCTGCAGATCTGCGATCGTGGGTACGTGCTCGACCAGGGGCGGAACGCGTACTCGGGCACGGGGAAGGAACTCGCGGACGACCCGAAGGTCATCGAGCTGTACCTGGGGACGCTCGCCAAGGACGTCGACGCAGGGCGCTAGCGCGCTGTGTCGACTGCGGGTACCGCTGTGGGGGTGGTATCCGCGATGGGTGGGGCCGTGCGTGGTCGCTTCGCGCCGCACGGCCCCGCTCCTGTACCCGGCCAGGAGGCGCGGCTCGCCCCGCGCGGGTCGGTATCGTTCCGCGGGTGCGCACCTCCGGACCCCTCGTGCTCGACGCCCTCGTCTGGCTCGTGTTCATCGCACTCTTCGTCGGGGCGGCGTTGCTCGTCAAGGTCGCGGCCGTGCTGCTCGTCGTCCTCGTGGTGCTCGCGCTCCTGCTCGGATTCGTGCTGCGGGCGCTCCGGAAGCGCCGACGGGCGCCGCGGCGTCCGCGCTGACGACTCCGCCCGCGCTGACGGCTCCGTGGTGATGGCTGCGTGGTGATGGCTGCGTGGTGCGAGGTTCCGCACGTCGTGCGACCCTCGCGACCTCGCACCGAACACGGAACCTCGCACCGTACGCGGCAGGCCTCGCACGGTGCGAGCCGCACCGTCCGGTCCGTGCACGCCCCCGGACCCGCCCGGTAGGCTTGCCGGGTGAGCGAAGTCGAGATCGGTGCAGGCAAGCGCGGACGTCGGGCGTACGCGTTCGACGACATCGCAGTGGTCCCCTCCAGGCGGACGCGTGACCCGCGCGACGTCAGCGTGCAGTGGTCGATCGACGCGTTCACCTTCGCGTCGCCGATCCTCTCCGCGCCGATGGACTCCGTGTCCTCGCCGGCCACGGTCATCCAGATGGGCAAGCTCGGCATCCTGGGCGTCCTCGACCTCGAGGGGCTGTGGACCCGGTACGAGGACCCGACGCCGTACTACGACGAGATCAAGTCGCTCACCGACGGCAACGTCACGAAGCGCATGCAGGAGATCTACTCCGAGCCGATCAAGCCGGAGCTGATCACCGCGCGCCTGGCCGAGATCCGTGCCGCCGGGGTCCCGGTCGCCGGCTCGCTCAGCCCGCAGCGCACGCAGGAGTTCTCGAAGACGGTCGTCGACGCCGGTGTCGACCTGTTCGTCATCCGCGGTACGACGGTCTCGGCCGAGCACGTGTCGCAGAACGAAGAGCCCCTCAACCTCAAGAAGTTCATCTACGAGCTCGACGTCCCGGTGATCGTGGGCGGTGCCTCGACCTACACGTCGGCGCTGCACCTGATGCGCACCGGTGCCGCCGGTGTCCTCGTCGGGTTCGGCGGCGGCGCTGCGTCGACCACGCGCGCCGCGCTCGGCATCCACGCGCCGATGGCCACCGCGGTCGCCGACGTCGCCGGCGCCCGTCGTGACTACCTGGACGAGTCGGGTGGCCGCTACGTGCACGTCATCGCCGACGGCGGGCTCGACACCGCCGGCGACATCGTCAAGGCGATCGCGGTCGGCGCCGACGCCGTCATGCTCGGCACCGCGCTCGCCCGTGCCACCGAGGCGCCCGGTGGCGGCTTCCACTGGGGTGCCGAGGCGCACCACCCGGAGCTGCCCCGTGGCCGCCGGGTCGAGGTGGGCACGATCGCCCCGCTCGAGAACGTGCTGAACGGTCCGACGCCGACCCACGACGGCCGTGCCAACCTCGTCGGTGCGCTGCGCCGATCGATGGCGACGACCGGATACTCCGACGCCAAGGAGTTCCAGCGAGTAGAAGTGGTCGTGGCGCCGTACCACCAGTGATCCTGGTGGCACCCGTGCACCGACGCGGGTGACGCCTCGGCGCCGACCGTGACCCGGAGGCGACGATGGCGAAGTCCAGCACCACGAAGCAGACCAGTTCGGCCGGACGTCCTGGCGTCGTCGTGCCGGGAGCGGGGTTCGACCCCGCGGCCAAGCTCGGCCCCGACGAACGCGCGGCGGCGATCGAGACCCTCAAGACGAAGGAGCTCGACGTCCTGGTCGTGGGCGGCGGCATCGTCGGTGCGGGCAGTGCGCTCGACGCCGTCACCCGCGGCCTGACCGTCGGCATCGTCGAGGCCCGCGACTGGGGCTCCGGCACGTCGAGCCGTTCGTCGAAGCTCGTGCACGGCGGCATCCGCTACCTGGAGCAGCTGAACTTCGGGCTCGTGCGCGAGGCCCTCATCGAACGCGGGCTGCTGCTGCAGCGGATCGCCCCGCACCTGGTGAAGCCGGTGCGCTTCCTGTACCCGCTCAACCACCGCGTGTGGGAGCGGTTCTACATCGGCATCGGCATGGCGATGTACGACGCCTTCAGCTGGTCCGGCGGACGCCCGCCCGGGGTCCCGCACCACCGGCACCTCAGCCGCACGCAGGTGCTCCGCTCGATGCCGTCGCTCAAGAAGGACGCCTTCGTCGGCGGCATGACCTACTACGACGCCCAGGTCGACGATGCCCGCTACGTGGCCTCGCTCGTCCGCACCGCGGTGTCCTACGGTGCCCACGCCGCGAGCCGGCTTCGGATCGAGGGCTTCATCAAGGTGGGGGAGCGCGTCGTCGGCGCGCAGGCCCACGACATCCAGACCGGGGAGCGGTTCGAGATCCGCGCGAAGCAGGTCGTGAACGCCACGGGTGTCTGGACGGACGACACGCAGGCGATGATCGGCACCCGCGGGCAGTTCAAGGTGCGGGCGTCGAAGGGCGTGCACCTGGTCATCCCGCGCGACCGGTTCCAGTCGAACATGGGCATGATCCTGCGCACCGAGAAGAGCGTGCTGTTCGTGATCCCGTGGGGCCGGCACTGGCTGGTCGGCACGACCGACACCGACTGGTACCTCGACAAGGCGCACCCGGCGGCGACCGCGGCGGACATCGACTACATCCTCGAACACGTCAACAAGGTGCTCCGCGTCCCGCTCACCCGTGAGGACGTCGAGGGTGTCTACGCGGGCCTCCGGCCGTTGCTGGCGGGGGAGTCCGACCAGACCTCGAAGCTCAGCCGCGAGCACGTCGTGGCGCACACGGTACCCGGGCTCGTGGTCGTCGCCGGCGGCAAGTGGACGACCTACCGGGTGATGGGCAAGGACGCCATCGACGAGGCCGTCGCCGCGATGGACGGCAAGATCCCGGCGTCGACGACCGAGGACATCCCACTGCTCGGCGCCGAGGGCTACCCGGCCGCGTGGAACCGCCGCGCACGGACCGCCCGGAGCTTCAACGTGCACAAGGTCCGCATCGAGCACCTGCTGAACCGCTACGGCACCCTGGCCACCGAGGTGCTGCAGCTCGTCGAGCAGGACCCGACCCTGGCCGAGCCGCTCCCGGGCGCCGACGACTACATCGGTGCCGAGGTCGTGTACGCAGCCTCGCACGAGGGGGCCCTGCACCTGGAGGACGTCCTCGCCCGCCGCACCCGCATCTCGATCGAGGCCTGGGACCGCGGTGAGTCGGCGGCCCCGGTCGCTGCGAAGCTCATGGCCGACGTGCTCGGCTGGGACCAGGAGACGACCGAGCACGAGGTGTCGAACTACCTGAAGCGCGTGGCCGCGGAACGCGAGTCGCAGCTGCAGCCCGACGACGAGAGCGCCGACCGCGTGCGGCTCGAGGCGCCGGACATCGCGTTCGGCTTCGACGAGGACGACGTCGTCGTGGGTGGCGGCCGCAGCAGCGGCGCCGAGGGCGCGAAGGCGTCGGACGAGCAGGTCGTGGGGGAGAAGACGAGCGAGCCGGAGTAACGACCCGCGTCGCGGACGCGGCCACGGGCCTCCGGACGGGAGGCCCGGGGTGCGTCCGTCAGGCGGCCAGCGTCCCCGCCACGGTGCGACCACGGCGTCGCTCGCCGACGACGAGCACGACCGGGATCGCGAGCAGTGCGACGAGACTCGTGACGTACAGCACACCGGCCCAGATGGTGTGGTCCTCGCCGCCGATGCCGTAGCCGTCGGCCACGTCCATCCCGAGCTGGAACCCGGAACCGAACACCTGGACGGCGCCTGCGGCCACGATCGCCAGCAGCCAGACGGCGGCGACGTGCGCCGTCGTCCGCCGGACCAGCGTCACGATCAGGACCGTGACCGCCAACGCGATGCCGACCGCCGCGATGACGAGCACCGCCACGACGTCGGTCCGCACCTGGTACCCCTGCGCGTCGAGGTGGCGGTAGATCGCACCGAGCGACTGCCCGGGCACCGCGCCGAGCGGATCGAGCACGAGCGCGTTGAGCGCCAGCAACCCCGCGTACAGCGCGACGACCAGCGTCCCGACGACCCCGACGACGATCCGAGTTCTCCCCATGCGGTGACGATAGCGGCCCGGCAGGTGTGGAATGGCCGGGCACCCCCGGTGGTTATCATCGGGGTACTCGAAAAGGGAGCCATCATGGTCGACGTCCATCGCGTCAAACTCCCCGGAGTCGGCGTGCTGCACAGCTTCTACACCGACGACGGTGGCAAGTGCGGTGTCATCACGCACCGGTCGGGTCACTCCGACCTCATCTCGTTCGCCGACGTCTCCGACGGCGCGGACAAGTCCGAGAAGGTCTCGCTGCGCCTCAGCGAGGACGAGGCGCACACCCTCGCCGAACTCCTGGGCGGTACCCGGATCACCGAGGGCCTCGACAAGCTCGACGAGATCCCCGGCCTGTCCATCGACTGGTTCTCGGTCGACTACGACGACGCGATCGCCGGCAAGCCCCTCGGCGACCTGCACGACTCCGGCTTCATCGGCCTGACCGTCGTGGCCGTCGTCCGTGGCGACAGCGCCAACCCGGCACCCTCGCCGGACTTCGTCGTGTTCCCCGGGGACACCATCGTCGTCGCCGGTTCCCCCGAGAAGGTCGCCAAGGCCTTCTCCTTCTACCGCAGCGGAGAGCTTGCGGCCGCATCGGCCGAGGCCCCGCGGAAGAGCTAGGGCATGCACCTGGGCGGTGAACTGCTCACCATCGGTGTGCTGTTCGTCATCGCCTACGTGCTCGGGCGGCTCGGCAAGACCATCGGTCTGCCGGCGATCCCGATCTACATGATCGTCGGGCTCATCGCGAGCCCGCACACCCCGTGGATCGGCCTGAGCGTCGAGTCGCACACGATCGAGCTCATCGCGACGTTCGGGCTCATCCTGCTGCTGTTCAACCTCGGGTTGGAGTTCGACCAGGAGGAGTTCTACGGCAACGCCGGCAAACTCCTCGTGTCGGGCGGCACCTACGTCGTCATCAACATGGGTGTCGGGTTCGCCTTCGGGTTCTCGCTCGGCTGGGGAACCCGAGAAGCCCTGATCATCGCCGGCATGACGGCCACGTCGTCGAGCGCGATCGTGACGAAGCTCCTCATCGAGCTGCGACGGCTCGCGAACGACGAGACCCCGATGATCCTGGGCGTCACGGTCATCGAGGACGTCTTCATCGCCATCTACCTGGCGATCGTCTCCGTCGTGCTGTCCGGCGACACCAACGCCTGGGCCGTCGTGGGCAAGCTCGCGCTCGCGTTCGGCTTCCTGATCGTGATGTTCACGCTCGCCCGGTTCGCCGGCAAGTGGGTGTCGAAGATCTTCGCGACGCGTGACGACGAACTGTTCACGGTGCTGTTCTTCGGGCTCGCCGTCATGTTCGGCGGCATCGGCGACCTGCTCGGCGTGACCGACGCCATCGGCGCCTTCGTCATCGGCCTGCTCTGCGGCGCCACCCGGTACCGCGACCGCATCGAACAGCTCGCCCTGCCGATGCGTGACGTCTTCGCCGCGTTCTTCTTCGTGAACTTCGGGCTCGGTCTCGACCTGTCGACCTTCGGCGAGGTGCTCTGGCCGGTCCTCGGTGCGATCGGCATGACCGTCGCGCTGAACGCGGTCGCCGGGCAGATCGTCGCGCGCATGAACGGCTTCAACGTCCAGCAGGGGATCAACACCGCCGTGATCCTGGTGAACCGTGGCGAGTTCGCGCTGATCCTCGCGACGCTCTCGGCTGCCGCCGGACTGGAGGCGCGGATCACCGCGTTCGCGGGCCTCTACGTCCTCGTCATGGCGATCCTCGGGCCCCTGCTCGCGGTGAACTCGGAGCGGATCGGCCGCCTCGTGGTGCGCCCCGCCCGTCTCGCCCGCCTGCGCGGGCGGCTCGGCGGTCGTCGTGCGGTCGCCGCGGCTGCCGCCGCCGAGGCCGCCGAGGCCGAAGCGGACGAAGCAGCGTCCGCCGCCGCGGCCCGCCGTGCCGAGCGGGACCGCCAGTTCGCGGAGGAGTTCGCGCTCGTGGAGGCCGCTGGCAGGGACGAGCAGGAGAATGGGTCACCGGAGGCGACCGACGAACCCGTCACGTCGCCCGTCGAGATCCCCACCGAGCGCCCCGAGCGTCCGGTCCGACAGCGCGATCCGGAGTACTGATACAGATGTGGGCCGTTGCCCGACGACCGAGGTGGATCGCGCTGCTGGTGCTGGCGCTCGTGCTGGCGGCGGTGTTCGCGGGGCTGGGCAAGTGGCAGCTCGAGCGGAGCATCGCCAACGGCAAGCCGCTGCCGGCGACCACCGAGACCCGCAAGACGCTCGAGGCGATCACCGCCCCCGAAGAGCCCGCGAGCGAGACCATCGCCGGCCAGAAGGTCACCGTCACCGGCACCTTCGTCGCCGGCGACACCACGATCCTGACCGGCCGCACCGGGGGTGGGACGTACCAGACCGTGGGACACATGGTGGACTCGGATGGTGGGGCGAGCCTCCCGGTCGTCATCGGGTGGTCCGACCAGCGGTCGGCCGCCGTCGCCGGTGGTGACCGCCTGGCGGACGGACAGACGATCACGGTGCAGGGCCGCTACTACCCGGCCGAGTCGCCCGACCAGGACACCTACAAGCAGGCGGAGTACTCCGCCGTGGCACCAGCCCGCTTCGTGAACACGTGGCAGGCCTTCGACGACCGGATGTACCTCGGGTACGTCGTCGCCGACGGCGCCACCGCGCAGGCCGCCGACCTCGGCACCATCGCCGACCGTGCGCCGTCGCGCGAGGTCCAGTTCGACTGGCTGAACCTGTTCTACGCGATCGAGTGGGTCGTCTTCGCCGGCTTCGCGGTGTTCCTCTGGTACCGGTTCGTGAAGGACGCCTGGGAGCGCGAGGAAGAGGAGCGGCGTGAGGCTGCCCTCAGCGTCGACGGGGCCCTCGCCGACCGACGGTAGGCTGGTCGTCATGGCCCTGACCGTCCGAACCCGCGACGTCCCGAAGATCCCGGGTGCGGTGAAGTGGTACCGCGTCTCCGCGTACATCACCGGTGTGCTGCTGCTGGCCCTCGTGATCGAGGTCATCATCAAGTACACGCCGCTCCAGCTCGAGATGCAGCTCGGCAACGGCCCGTTCTTCGTGCCGAACGGCACGGCCGGTGAAGCGCCCGGCACGTTCAACCTGTCGATCGCGATCCTCATCGCGCACGGCTGGCTGTACGTCCTCTACCTCTTCACGGACTTCCGTCTGTGGAGCATCATGCGCTGGAGGCCCTCCCGCTTCCTGCTCATCGCCCTCGGTGGCATCATCCCGTTCATGTCCTTCGTGGTCGAACACCGCATGCAGCAGAAGGCCATGGACACCTACCACGAGCTGATCGCTGCCCAGCAGCGTGAGAAGGAGGCCGCTCGGTGAGCGAGACCGAACAGCGTCCCGTCCTGGTCGTCGACTTCGGGGCCCAGTACGCGCAGCTCATCGCGCGTCGGGTCCGTGAAGCGAACGTCTACAGCGAGATCGTCCCGCACGACATCACCGCGGACGAGATCCGCGCCAAGGACCCGGCCGCCATCGTGCTGTCCGGTGGTCCGTCGTCCGTCTACGAGGACGGTGCCCCGTCACTCGACGGCGACATCCTCGAGCTCGGTGTCCCCGTGCTCGGCATCTGCTACGGCTTCCAGGCCATGGCGACCGCCCTCGGTGGCGAGGTGGCGAACACCGGCCTGCGCGAGTACGGCGCCACGTCCGTCGACGTCAGCGGGACCGACAGCGTCCTGCTCGGCGGGCAGCCCGGGTCCCAGGTCACGTGGATGTCGCACGGCGACTCCGTGGCGAAGGCACCCGAGGGCTTCGAGGTCCTCGCATCGAGCGCCTCGACCCCCGTCGCCGCCTTCGCGTCCGACGAGCGCAAGCTCTACGGCGTGCAGTGGCACCCCGAGGTGAAGCACTCCGAGCACGGCCAAGCCGTCCTCGAGAACTTCCTGCACCGCGCCGCCGGTCTGCCCGGCGACTGGAACTCGAGCAACGTCATCGACGAGCAGGTCGCCCGGATCCAGGCCCAGGTCGGGTCGAACCGCGTCATCGCCGGCCTGTCCGGTGGTGTCGACTCCGCCGTCGCCGCGGCCATCGTGCACAAGGCCGTCGGAGACCAGCTCACCTGCGTCTTCGTCGACCACGGGCTGCTCCGCGCCGACGAGCGCAAGCAGGTGGAAGAGGACTACGTCGCCTCCACCGGTGTCCGGCTCATCACGATCGACGCCGAGCAGCAGTTCCTCGACGCCCTCGCCGGCGTCAGCGACCCCGAGCAGAAGCGCAAGATCATCGGGCGCGAGTTCATCCGGACGTTCGAAGCCGCGGCCGAGGCGCTCGTGCTCGAGGCCCAGGCGTCCGACTCTGATGCCGAGGTCAAGTTCCTCGTGCAGGGCACGCTCTACCCCGACGTCGTCGAGTCCGGCGGCGGAGCCGGTACCGCGAACATCAAGTCGCACCACAACGTGGGCGGCCTGCCCGAGGACATGACCTTCGAGCTCGTCGAGCCGCTCCGTGCGCTCTTCAAGGACGAGGTCCGTGCCGTCGGCCGCGAGCTCGGCCTGCCCGAGGTCATCGTCGGCCGCCAGCCGTTCCCCGGACCGGGACTCGGCATCCGCATCGTCGGTTCGGTCGACAAGCAGCGGCTGGAGCTGCTCCGCGCGGCCGACAAGATCGCGCGCGAGGAACTCACCGCGGCCGGCCTCGACGGGGAGATCTGGCAGTGCCCGGTCGTCCTGCTCGCCGACGTCCGGTCCGTGGGTGTCCAGGGTGACGGTCGCACGTACGGGCACCCGATCGTGCTCCGTCCGGTCTCGTCGGAAGACGCCATGACCGCCGACTGGACGCGCCTGCCGTACGACGTGCTCGCGAAGATCTCGAACCGGATCACGAACGAGGTGCCCGACGTCAACCGGGTCGTGCTCGACGTCACGTCGAAGCCGCCGGGGACGATCGAGTGGGAGTGACGCTCCCCTGAACGACCGGAGGCCCGGCACGCACTGCGTGCCGGGCCTCCGCGCGTCCGGGGGTGCGTGCGCGCGTCGGGGCGGGCGCGGGTCGGGCTTCCCCGAGGTTCCGAAATCTCGGCATCTCGAGCTCCCCCCGGGGCATCCGTGGAACCTCGGCGTCACACCCGCGGCATGTCGTGGAACCTAGGCGCCGCGGGCACGGCGAGTCCCCACAACGCCACAGCCCCACAACGCCACAGCCCCACTGCTCCGGGAACGACGAAGGGCCCCGGCAGCGCCGGGGCCCTTCGTGGACGCGGTGGTACTAGTTGCGCGCGCTGCTCGCGACGATGGCGAGGATGCGCAAGATCTCGAGGTACAGCCAGACGAGCGTCACGATGAGGCCGAACGCCGCGGTCCACGCGTAGATCTTCGGGGCGCCGCGCTGGACACCGGTCTTGATCTGGTCGAAGTCGAGGATCAGCGAGTACGCCGCCATGACCACGACGAAGATGCCGATGAGGACGCCGAGCGGGATACCGAACAACGTCACACCCATGAGGCCGAAGGCGCTCTGGGTCACACCGGTCCACATCAGGACGAGGTTCACGAGCGAGAACGCCATGTACCCGACGATCGCGATGAGGAAGAAGCGGGTGGCCTTCGGGGTCGCACGGACCTTGCCCGACAGGAACAGGAGCAGCGTGACCGCGAACACCCCGAGGGTGCCGAACACGGCCTGGGCGACGATGCCGCCAGTCTGCGTGAAGTTGTACTCGAAGAAGTTCGAGATCCCGCCGACGAAGAGCCCCTCGAAGAACGCGTACGTCAGGATCAGACCCGGCGACGGCTTCTTCTTGAAGGTGTTCACGAGCGCCAGGACGAACCCGACGATCGCGCCGACGATCCAGACGATCGGGGGCAGGTTCCAGCCGGCCACCGCGCCGACGAGCAGCACACCGAAGGCGAGCAGCGTCTTGACGATGGTGTCCTCGTACGACATGCGGTCGGTGTCGACCGTCGATGCCGCCGGGCGGTCGTACATGTACTGCAGCTGCTCGGGGGTCATCCCGCCCTGTGCCTGCTGCGGGGTCTGTCCCCAGCCGGCCTGCTGCTGACCAGCGCCGCGCCCGCCCCAGGTGTTGGGTCCCTGGGCGTTGAAGGCGGGGGACTGGTCGAAACCGGGCTTGAAGGCCATGGTGTCCTCTTCCTAGGAGATATGAGTCCTCTCAGCCTAGGTGCGCTCGGTCGCGGAAGGCTGAGGATTCGCGGCGAGCGGACGCGGGCCCGTGGGCCCTGACGACGGCAGCCTATGGGCACCCGCTGCGCGCGCGCCTCGAAGTCGTCGAGAGTCCGCCGTCGAGCGCGCCGACCCGGACGGCAGCACCGGGTACAGCCAGGTCACGAGCGCGACCGAGATCGTCATGAGCAGGAACCAGGCGACGATCTTGGTCGGGGCAACCGGCTGCCACAGCGCGAGCTGCGCGGGGTAGCTCCACGCTCCGGCCCAGGTCGCGACGTTCTCGGCGAACCAGATGACCACGGCGACGAGTCCCATCGCCACGAGCACCGGCATGCGCACCGTCGCCCGGTGGATCCGGACGTGCATGGTCGTGCGGGCGAAGAGCAGCACGACGAGCGCGAGCAGGACCCAGCGGGCGTCGGGCAGGAAGTGGTGCCCGAAGAAGTTCAGGTACACGCCGGCAGCGACGACGGCGAGCAGCCACTGCCGCGGGTACCGGTCGAACCGCAGGTCGAACAGGCGGTGCACACGGACCATGTACGACCCGACCGCGCCGTACATGAAGCCGGAGAACAGCGGGACCCCCGCGATGACGAACAGCCCGTCGGGTCCGTACGACCACGAACCCATTTGTGTCTTGAACACCTCCATCACGGTGCCGACGACGTGGAAGAGCAGCACGACTCGGAGTTCCCGCACGGTCTCGAGCCCGAACACGAGCATGCCGAGCTGCAGCAGCACGGCCACGACGGTCAGCACGTCGTTCCGGAAGGCGACCGGCACGGTCAGGTGCACCACGGCCATGGAGCCGAGCAGCAGCGCCCCGAACGCGCACGCCCATGCCTGCTTCGCGCCGAACACCAGGAACTCGGTGACGAACAGCCGGACGGGCCGGTGCGGCTGGTGCCCGGCGTCGAGCAGTCGGCGGGCGGCGCGGTCGATCCGGGCCTCGACGGCGGTGGAGAGCGAACGGACGGTCATGCGGCGATGGTCAGCGTCGATGCTGGGAAGCACGGGCTCCGGCCGGGTGCGTGTGTCCCGCGACACAGGACGGTCGGCCGTCACCCTGGCCCAGTAGGGTCGCGCCATGACCCTCGTGATCGCCCACCGCGGTGCGTCCGGCTACCGCCCCGAGCACTCGCGGAGCGCGTACGAGCTCGCCATCGAGCTCGGTGCCGACGCGATCGAGCCGGACCTGGTGCCCACGAAGGACGGTGTGCTCGTGCTCCGCCACGAGAACGAGGTGTCCGGCACCACCGACGTCGCGGACCACCCGGAGTTCCGGCACCTGCGCACGACGAAGACCGTCGACGGCCAGTCCCTGACCGGCTGGTTCACCGAGGACTTCACGTGGGCCGAGCTGCAGACGCTCCGCACCCGCGAGCGCCTGCCCGCGCTGCGGCCCGGGTCGGCCGAGCACGACGGCGAGGAACCGATCCTGCGCCTCGAGGACCTGCTCGCGATCCTCGACGTCGCACCCCGTCCGGTCGGGCTGGTCGCCGAGGTCAAGCACGCGGCCTTCTTCGACCGTGCGGGCTTCCCGATGGACGAGCTGGTCGACCGCGCGCTCGGTGACGCCGGGTGGCGCCGGGACGAGCGGCTCACGGTCGAGAGCTTCGAGAAGGGCGTGCTCCGCGAGCTGCGCGAGCGGCACACGGGTGGTCGGCTGGTGTACCTCCAGGAGGCCCGTGGCAGCGCCGCCGACGAGGTCGCGTCCCACGGATCGCTGGCTCCCACGTACGCCGCGGAGCGTTCCGAGGACGCCCTCGCGTCCTTCGCGACCGAGTTCCACGGCATCAGC
Source organism: Curtobacterium pomorum (assembly GCF_044497295.1). Taxonomy (NCBI): domain Bacteria; kingdom Bacillati; phylum Actinomycetota; class Actinomycetes; order Micrococcales; family Microbacteriaceae; genus Curtobacterium; species Curtobacterium pomorum. The sequence continues at coordinate 3,606,476 of NZ_CP172409.1, read as the reverse complement.
GTCGACCTCGGCACGCTGATGGCCGGGGTGGACAGCGTCGCGCTCGAGGACCCGACGCCGGTGCGGAGCGCGATCGTCGACCGTGCCCACGCGGCGGGGCTGGCCGTCTACACGTGGACGCTCCGGCCGGAGAACCGGTTCCTGCCCGGGCCGTTGCGCCGGGGCGGGGACGTGGCGGCCTTCGGGGACTGGGAGCGCTGGTACACCTCGGTGATCCGGACCGGTCTCGACGGGGTGTTCGCGGACCACACCGACCTGGCGGTCCTCGCCCGGTCGGCTGTCGGGGGTCCCGCTTAGACTGTCCCGAACATGACGATCGTGCTCGACCCCTTCGAATCGACGCCCGAGCCGGGCGCCGGTGCCCGTGCGTACGAAGACCCGTTCACCGCGGGCCTGAACCCCCAGCAGAAGGAAGCCGTCGAGTACCGCGGCGAGTCCCTGCTGATCGTGGCCGGCGCCGGGTCCGGCAAGACGAGCGTCCTCACGCGCCGCATCGCGCTGCTGCTCGCCAACCGTGAAGCCTGGCCGTCGCAGATCCTCGCGATCACCTTCACGAACAAGGCCGCGGCCGAGATGCGCGAGCGTGTCCGGGCGCTGGTCGGCGGCGAGTCCGACGGCATGTGGATCTCGACGTTCCACTCGGCGTGCGTGCGCATCCTCCGGCGCGAGGCCGAGCGGTTCGGGTTCGCGCAGTCGTTCACGATCTACGACTCCGCCGACTCCAAGGCCCTGCTGAAGCGGATCATCAAGGACCTCGAGGCGGACACGCTCGGGCTCACCGTGGGCGCAGCGGCGTCGAAGATCTCGAAGCTCAAGAACGAGCTGCAGGACATCGACTCCTACGCGCGCAACATCAACGTGAACGACCCGCAGGAAGTCATGTTCACCGAGGTCTTCCGTCGGTACACGAACGACCTGCGCCGGGCGAACGCCTTCGACTTCGACGACCTCATCGGCCAGACCGTCTTCCTGTTCCGGGCCTTCCCCGAGGTCGCTGCGCTGTACCAGCGGCGCTTCCGCTTCATCCTGGTCGACGAGTACCAGGACACGAACCACGCGCAGTACTCACTGATCCGCGAGCTCACGCGTCCGGTGCCGGTCGAGCAGGTCGACAAGCTCGAGGACTCCGGCCAGCACGTCGCTCGCATGCGCGAGCGCGATGGCTCGATCGCCGGGGCGTCCCTGACCGTCGTCGGTGACTCGGACCAGTCGATCTACGCGTTCCGCGGGGCCGACATCCGCAACATCGTCGAGTTCGAGCGCGACTTCCCGAACTCCAAGGTGATCCTGCTCGAGCAGAACTACCGGTCGACGCAGACCATCCTCGACGCGGCGAACGCCGTCATCGCGAACAACTTCGACCGTCAAGCGAAGAACCTGTTCACCGACGTCGGCGCGGGCGAGAAGATCGTCGGCTTCACCGGGTACACCGGCCACGACGAGGCACAGTTCGTCGCCGACGAGATCCAGCGCCTGCGTGAGGACGGCATGGACTACCGCGACATGGCGGTGTTCTACCGGACGAACTCGCAGACCCGTGCGCTCGAGGAGATCTTCATCCGCGCCGCGATCCCGTACCGGGTGCTCGGCGGCACGAAGTTCTACGAGCGTGCGGAGATCAAGGACGCCATGGCGTACCTGATCACCGTCGCGAACCCGGCAGACCCGATGGCGCTCCGCCGCGTGCTCAACGTGCCGAAGCGCGGCATCGGGTCCGTCACCGAGACGACCCTGCAGCGCTACGCCGACGAGCACGAGACCACGATGCGCGATGCCCTGCGGCACGCCGACGAGCTCGGCTTCGGCCCGAAGGTCCGCAACGCCATCACGGCGTTCGCCGCGCTGCTCGACTCCGTGTCCGAGAAGGCCCAGACCCAGCCGGTCGTCGACACCCTGACGCAGTTGCTCGACGGCTCCGGCCTGCTCGAGAACCTGCGGAAGTCGCCCGATGCGCAGGACGCCGCCCGCGCCGACAACATCGACGAGCTCGTGGCGGTGACGCGCGAGTTCCAGAAGAACAACCCCGAGGGCACGCTGACGGACTTCCTGACCGAGGTCTCGTTGGTGGCTGCGGCGGACGAGCTCGACGACTCGTCGGGCACGGTGTCGCTCATGACGCTGCACACGGCCAAGGGTCTGGAGTACGAGGCCGTGTTCCTGACCGGGGTCGAGGAAGACCTGCTGCCGCACCGGATGTCCGCGAACGAGCCGGGTGGCCCCTCCGAGGAACGCCGCCTGTTCTACGTCGGCATCACCCGCGCGAAGAAGGTCCTGTTCCTGTCGCTGGCGATGACGCGCGCGCAGTTCGGCGACGTCAACGTCGCGATGCCGTCGCGCTTCCTGCAGGAGATCCCCGAGGGGCTCATCGAGTGGAAGCAGTCGCCGGGCATGGCGAACAGCCGTGGCGGCACGCAGCCCCGCGCGCTGAACGCCAAGCGCGAGGGCGGCATCGGCGGTGGCGGCGGCGGTGGGTACCGCGGTGGCGGCGGTTGGGGCGGTGGCTCGTACGACCGTGCGGCGGCCGCGTCGAAGACCCGCCCGAAGACCGAGTGGGCGAACCGGGTGTCCGGCCAGGTCCGTGACAACGGGGACATGGAACTCGTCGCCGGTGACCGCATCAAGCACGTCGACTTCGGTGAGGGCACGGTGTCCGCGGTGACCGGCCAGGGCGCGAAGCGCATCGCGGAGATCGCGTTCGACTCCGCCGGTCGCAAGAAGCTGCTCATCAAGATCGCGCCGATCGAGAAGCTCTAGCCAGAGCCGGCTGAACGTCCGTACACCCCGCCGGTTCCCCGGCGGGGTGCGTTCGTCGTGGGCACGAGGACGTCGCGCCACGCCCGAGACCTGGGAGTCCACCCCTGTTCGGGTGACACCGAAAACGTGGTGAGGTTAGCCTTACCTAACGTGACAGCTCTCAATCAGACAGCCCCCATCGAGATCCTGACCGCGGCCACCGCCGAGCGCTACCGATCGACGGTCGGGTCGATGGTCGACCGGCTCGCCGACCGCTTCGCCACCGTGGACCGCCCGACGACCGCGACCGACCCGCGTGCGCTCCACGACCGGGTGCGCGCCGTCGACCTGGACGCCGCCCCGGTCGGGACGGAGCAGGCGCTCGCCGAACTCGACGACCTGTTCGTCCGCGAGGCCGTGTGGTTCCACGACCCCGGCTACCTCGCGCACCTGAACTGCCCGGTCGCGCTCCCAGCGGTCGCCGCCGAGTCCGTCCTCGCGGCGGTGAACCCGTCGGTCGACACCTGGGACCAGTCCCGCATCGGCACGGACATCGAACGCCACGTGGTCGACTGGCTGGCCCGCCGGGCTGGGTTCGCTGCCGGTGACGGAGTGTTCACCTCGGGTGGCTCGCAGTCCAACCTGCAGGCGCTGCTGCTGGCACGCGAAGCCGTCGGCGTCGCCGGCACCGTGTTCACGACGGCGGAGACCCACTTCAGCATCGCGAAGTCCGCTCGGCTCCTCGGGCTCGAGGCCGTGGTCGACGTCGCCACCGACCACGCCGGTCGGATGCGGCCGGCAGCCCTCGCCGAGGCGATCGCCGTGACCCGTGCGGCGGGCGGGACACCGATCGCGGTCGTCGCGACCGCCGGCACCACCGACCGCGGGGTCATCGACCCGATCGAGCCGATCGCCGACGTGTGCGACCTCGAGGACGTCTGGCTGCACGTCGACGCCGCGTACGGCTGCGGACTGCTCGTGTCCCCGACGCGTCGGCACCTGCTCGCCGGGATCGAGCGGGCGCGCAGCGTGACGACCGACCTGCACAAGTCCTTCTTCCAGCCGGTGTCCTCGAGCGCACTGCTCGTCCGCGACCCGGCCGACCTGCGCCGGACGGCCTGGTACGCCGACTACCTCAACCCCGAGGACGCCGCCGAGCCGAACCAGGTCGACAAGTCGCTGCAGACCACCCGCCGCTTCGACGCCCTGAAGCTCTGGGCCACCCTGCGCGCGACCGGGGCCGACGCGATCGGCACCGCGTTCGACGCCGTCATCGACCTCACCGCCGCCACCCACCGGATCGTCGAGGAGGACCCCGACCTGGTGCTCGTCGCCCCGACGCAGCTCAGCACCGTGCTGTTCCGCTGGCAGCCGGCCGGGGTGACCGACGACGAGGCCGACGCGCTCGTCGCCCCGATCCGCGCGGCCCTGCTCGCCGAGGGCCGGGTCCTCATCGCGAAGACCGTGATCGACGGCCGCCCGTGCAACAAGCTCACCCTGCTCAACCCCGAGACGACCCCGGCGCAGATGCGTGCCTCGCTCGACCACGTCGCCGCGACGGCAGCACGGGTCCGCGCGACCACCACCGCCCCGGAAGGAGCAACGCGATGACCACCGACCGCACCGTGCACGACCTGATCGGCATCGGCATCGGCCCGTTCAACCTCGGCCTCGCCTGCCTGACCGACCCGCTCGACGACCTCGACGCGGTGTTCCTCGACGCCGCCGACGGCTTCGCCTGGCACCACGGCATGATGCTCGACGACGCCACGATCCAGGTGCCGTTCATGGCGGACCTGGTGACGATGGCGGATCCGACGTCGCCGTTCTCGTTCCTGGCGTGGCTCAAGGAGACCGGCCGCCTGTACCCGTTCTACATCCGCGAGGACTTCCACCCCCTGCGCAGCGAGTACGACGCCTACTGCCGCTGGGCCGCCGACCAGCTCGACACCCTCCGCTGGGGTCGGTCCGTCACGGCGGTCGAGCACGACCCGACGATGGACGTGTTCACGGTGCACGCCGAGACCGATCAGGGTCCCGAGACGTACCGCGCACGCCACGTCGTCGTCGGCATCGGCACGGAGCCGTCGGTCCCCGCCCCGCTGCGTGGGATCGCCGGGCCGGCGATCCACTCCGCCGAGTTCCTGCCGAACCGGGACGCCCTGCGCGACGCCGGGTCGATCGCCGTCGTCGGCAGCGGGCAGTCCGCCGCCGAGGTCTACCGCGAACTGCTCGAGGACATCCGGCAGGACGGCTACCGCCTCGACTGGATCACCCGGTCGCCGCGGTTCTTCCCGATGGAGGACACGAAGCTCACCCTCGAGATGACGAGTCCGGAGTACACCGACCACTTCCATGCCCTGCCCGAAGCCGTCCGCGATCACCTCGGGCGCGAGCAGCGCGGGCTCTACAAGGGCATCAGTGCCGACCTCGTCGACGAGCTCTACGACCAGCTGTACCGGATCAGCGCACGTGGCCCGATCCCGACGAGCCTGCGCACCGAGACCAGTGTCGTCGACGCGGAGTGGCTCGCCGACCGGGGCACGTACCGGCTGACACTCCGCCACGAGCAGCTCGGCGAGACCTACCAGCACGAGGTCGAGCGGCTCGTCCTCGCCACCGGTTACCGCCCACGGGCGCCGCGGTTCCTCGATCCGGTCGAGCACCTCGTCGCCCGGGACTCCCAGGGTCGCCTGGCCGTCGCGCGCGACCACCACGTCGACACGCTCGGCGGGCGCATCTGGGTGCAGAACGCCGAGGAGCACACGCACGGCCTGACCGCGCCCGACCTCGGCATGGGCGCGTGGCGGAACGCGTCGATCATCCGGTCCGTCACGGGTCGCCCCGTGTACGGCCTGGAGGCCCGGATCGCCTTCCAGGAGTTCGGCCTGCCCGACACGGACCAGTCGACGGCCCCGGTCGCCGGCGCGCACCGCGCGCCGGACCGGCAGGTCACCGAGCGCGCGGAGGTGCCCGCATGAGCGCCGATGTGACGAGCACTGCACCGGTCGGTGCGCCCGAGGCGACGGTGTCCGCCGGAGCCGCTCCGGGCCTCCTGACCGTCGAACCCGTGGACCCGGACCGCGACGCCGCCGTCGTCCAGTCGTGGCTCGCCCACCCGGCGTCGTCGTGGTGGGAGATGGGCGACCTCGACGTGGACGGCGTCCGGGACTACCTGACCGGCGTGCAGGCGGACCCGGCGCAGGCCGCGTGGCTCGGCCGCCGCGACGGCGAACCGTGCTTCCTGGCCGAGACCTACGACCCCTCGGCCGTCCTGCTCACCGACGTGTGGGCGGCGGAGCCCGGAGACGTCGGCATGCACCTGCTCGTCGCACCGGCGCCGGCCGGGGGCCGCGTGCACGGACTGACGAGCGCCGTGATGCGCGCCGTCGTCGAGCACTGCCGCGACGCCCTCGGGGCACGTCGGATCGTCGTCGAACCGGACGTGCGGAACACCGCGGTGCAGGCGAAGAACGCCGAGGTCGGGTTCCGCGCGTTGCGAGCGGTCGACGTCGACGGCAAGCGGGCGCTGTTGTCGGTGCTCGAGACCGACCGGATCGGCGTCTCCGACGACGACGGGCCGGCCGCCCACCTGCGGCCCGAACACCTGGAACCCGCCGAACGGCACCTCGTCGCGAAGGCGATCGCGGAGTTCACCCACGAGCGGATGATCGCGCCCACGCAGGAGGGCGACGGCTGGCGGTTGGACGCGGGTGACTCCACCTACCGGTTCCGGGCACGGCAGCACGTGCTCGAGCACTGGGCGATCGACGAGACCTCGCTGACGCGGACCCGCGGCGGTGCCCCGGTCGCGCTCAGCGCCCAGGACCTCGTGCTCGAACTGCGCGACGTGCTCGGGATCCCGGACGAGATGCTCGGCACGTACCTGGAGGAGATCGCCTCGACCCTGGCGAGTGCCGCCGCGAAGCACCGGCGGGGTGGGCCCTCGGCCGCGCAGTTGGCGCGCGGGCGGTCCGACGGCGGCGTCGCCGGCGCCACCGCGTCCTTCCAGGACGTCGAGTCGGCGATGACCGAAGGGCACCCGGCCTTCGTCGCCGCCAACGGGCGGATCGGGTTCGGCCTCGACGAGTACCGGGCCTTCGCGCCGGAGTCCGGCGGCCGGTTCCGCTACCGGTGGCTCGCCGCCCGACGCGCGCACACGCACCTGGCGCTCGCCGCCGACCGGACCGAGCAGGCGCACTGGGAGTCGGAGCTCTCCGAGACGGTCGTGGCCGGGTTCCGCTCCACGCTGGAACGTCGAGGCCTGGACCCCGACGACTACGTGTGGATCCCCGTGCACCCCTGGCAGTGGCAGCACCGCATCGCCGTGACCTTCGCGCCCGACCTGGGACGGCAGGACCTGGTCGACCTCGGCGAGGGGCCCGACGAGTACCAGCCGCAGCAGTCCATCCGTACCGCGTTCAACCGAACCGATCCGACACGCTCGTACGTGAAGACGGCGCTCGCCGTGCAGAACATGGGGTTCCTGCGGGGGATGTCGCCCGCGTACATGCGGAACACCCCGGCGGTGAACGACTGGGTCGCGTCGATCGTCGCCGCCGACCCGACGCTCGCGTCCGTCGGGTTCTCGGTGCTGCGGGAGCACGCCGCCATCGGGTACACCGGCGACGCGTACCACCGGGTCGACGTGTCCTCGCCGCAGCGGAAGATGCTCGCGGCACTGTGGCGGGAGAGCCCGCTGCCGCGGGTGACGGACGGCGAGCGACTGCTGACGATGGCGGCGCTGCTGCACCGAGATGCCTCGGGCGACGCCGTCGTCTCAGCGCTCATCGAGGAGTCGGGGCTGCCCGCCGACGCGTGGGTGCGGCGCTGGCTCGACGCGTACCTGCTGCCCGTCGTGCACTGCCTGACCGTGCACGACCTGGTGTTCATGCCGCACGGCGAGAACCTCGTGCTCGTCGTCCGCGACGGCGCCGTCGTCCGTGCCGTGATGAAGGACATCGGGGAAGAGGCGGCGGTGCTCGGGCGGCACGACGACCGTCCGGTGCCGGCCGACATCGACCGGATCGTGCACCCGGTGTCCGACGACGAAGCAGCGCTCGCCGTGTTCACCGACGTGTTCGACGGGGTGCTGCGGTTCGTCGCCGCGATCCTCGACGACGACGGGGTCCTGCCCGAGGGTCGGTTCTGGGAGGTCGTGGGGGAGTGCATCGACGCGCACGCCGCTGCACACCCGGACCGCCGTCGACCGTTGGACCTGCGGGTGCCGACGTTCGAGCACTCGTGCCTGAACCGGTTGCAGCTGCGGAACACCCTGTCGATGGTCGACCTGGCGGACCAGTCGGCGTCGCTCATCCGGGCGGGGGCGATGGCGAACCCGATCGGGCGGTAGGGCGGTTCCGTTCCCACTCGCCCAACCAACGTGCGCTCGCGCCGCGGAATCCCGCGGTTCGAGTGCACTTTGGTTGTGCGGAGCGGACTCGACTACGGCTGCAGGCGGATGGCCGACCAGACGCCGTCGGCGAGCACGTACTGCAGGCGGCGGTGCATCCGGTCGCGGCTGCCGTGCCAGAACTCCACCACGTCGGGCTCGAGCCGCCACGCCACCCACCCAGCCGGCCGTGGAACGGCGTCGTCGGACTCCTCGAGCAGCATGTTGGCGTCGTCGATCAGGTCCTGCAGCGTCCGGGGTTCGAGCACGGCGGACTGGTCGGCGATGGCGGTGGCTGCGCGGGACTTCGGTGAGCGGTCGGCGAACAGCGCGTCTGATTCGTCGTCGGACAGCTGCACCGCCCGGCCCTCGAAGCGGAGCTGCTGCATCGTCTCGCGCCAGTAGACCTGGAGTGCCGCGTGCGGGTTCTCGGCGAGCTGGCGACCCTTCGGGCTGAGCGTCGAGGTGCCGAACACGAGCCCCCGGTCGTCGAGCCGCTTCACGTCGACGGTGCGGGCGGACACTCGGCCGTCCGCCCCGGCCGTGGCGAGGGTCATCGACTTCGGCTCGGAGACGTCGCGTTCGTCCGCGGCGTCGAGCCATTGCTGCGCGAGGTCGAGCGGTGACGCCGGAGGTGCGTCGAACTCGGGCAGGTGCAGGGAGTCGTCACCGGACAGGGAGGAGGACATGCGTCCACCCAACCGTGCTCAGTCCTGCCACGTCCAGGCTGCCGGGGGACGCCCACCCCGCGGCCCCGCGCTCGCAGTGGCGTCGACCCGCGCAAGCGCGGTGTTCGTGCGGAGCGTCCGGTTGAGGTTGCCCGGGTCCGGTGTCGTCCCCGTCAGCGCGATCCGCAGCCGAGCGGCATCGGCCGTGGTGAAGGGGTCGCCGAGCAGTGCTCGTGTGAACGGCAGGTCGGACCAGAGGAGTACTCGGGCGCGCTCGAGGGCTGCGTCGACGACCCGGTCGTGGTCGAACGGCAGGCCGAGCGGCAGCGAGCCGACATCGTGCCACGTCGCGTCGGAGTCCGCTGCCGGGTCGATGACCGCGAGGAACGCGATGCTGATCGCGGCGCTCCGCGGATCGCGGTCGGGTCCGTCGAACGCGCCGACCTGTGCGAGGTGGCGCACCGCCGTCGGGCCGACCCCGGTCTTGGCCCGCAGGGCGCGCCGTGCACCGTCGGCGAGGATCTCGGCGCCGTCGAGGAGCACGCCGGGGAGGGCCTGCTCTCCGGCATACGGTGCGTACGCCCGCCGCGCCGTGGCGACCCGGAGACCGCCCGCCGTCGTGAACGACATCGGGACGACGTCGATCGCGATGAGCGGTTGGTCGCGGATCGCCGCTGCGGCGTCGTTCACGCGGTGGCCGCCCGGCGGGTGGCTCGGGCCGCGCGCTCGTGGCGGAGCGTCTGGCGGACGTCGGCGAAGGACTGGAGGCGCGTGAAGCGTCCGTCGACCCACACCGGCTGGAGCAGGCTGGTCGCCTCGTCGTCGGCTGTGGCCTGGTCCGTCTGCCGGATCTCACCGGTCTCGTCGCGGTGCAGGGCGATGCGGCCCTTCGCGCTCTTCTTGCCGCTGCCGGTCTTCGGGTCCTTCTGGATGTCGACGGGCTCGCCGTCGACGAGGGCCCACGTGGCCTTGACCGCGCTGCCGAGGTTGTCGCGGGTCATGTACTGGTACGTGTACGAACCGATGCCGAGCACGATGTTGTCGCTCGAGTACCCCTTGGCGGCCAAGCGCTCGTAGATGCGACGGGCACGGTCGAGAGTGATGCTGTCGCCGTAGATGACGCCGATGTGCTGGTCGAGGACCTTGAAGCCCTGCTCGTTCACGGTGTGCCCGAAGATCTCGTCGAGCAGCTCGACGACGCCCTTCTGCTCGTGGCTGCGGTCGGCCGCGAACAGTTCAGCGTCGTCGACGCCGTGCACGGTTCCGGTGACGATGTCGACCGGGTCACCCGAGTCGGGGCGGATGACGAGCTTGCCGTCACGACCGGTGATGCGGTCCTTGAGCTGCGGGAGGGTCTCGGTGATGACCTTGAACAGGTCGAAGCCGTCGCTGACCGCCGAGACGATGCCCGTCGGGTACACGTCGAGGATCTGCTCGAACGTCGCCAGCTCGCCGTCGGCGCCGCGGACGCACATCACGCTGTGCTCGGTGGCGGGCACGCTCGCGGCCACCCAACCGTTGTCGCCCGGGTAGTAGCGGTCGATGAAGTCGAGCGACGGCATCGAGTCGGTGCCGAGGAACGACAGGAGGTGGCCCGCGCCACCCGCTGCGGCCGATTCGATGCTCGACTGCCCACGGAACGAGAAGTCGTGCGCGGCGAAGTCGATGCCGGCTGGGACCGCGCCGGTGCGGGCGGCCCAGTCCTCCATCAGGTCGCGGTACTCGAGTGCCTTCGTGGCGACCGTCGACGGGTGCCAGATCGAGGCTGACAGCGCGGTCTCGATGTAGTTGGGCAGCCAATAGAACTCGTCGATCGTGTTCTCGACCGTCAGGGTCGCGACGCCGATCGGTGCGAGGGTCCCCTCGGGCAGCGCACGGATCTCGAGGGGCAGGTAGCCGAGGCGGTGCAGGGCCCGGACGTGGTCGGTGCCGATGTGGTTCGGGCCGAAGTAGCTCTGCAGCGCTTCGTCGAACAGCCGGACGACCTCGTCTTCGTCGGCGGCGAAGAACGGCGCCCAGGCTTCGACGAGCGAGCGCTGGATGAACGCCTGCAGCCCGAAGACCACGGCGTGCGTCGACTCGGGCATGTGCGCGTTCGACCGGTTCGTCCAGTTGATCAGGATGCGGGTGGTGCCTGCCGGGTAGACCTGCCGGTGCGAGTGCTTGTAGCCGTCGACGGCCAGCAGCGGCGCGATCGGGCTCGCCGTGGTGATGCGCGGCTCGATCCCGGTGCTCGTGCTGGTCGTGGTGCTCGTGGTCTGCGTCATCGGATCTGCTCCGTCAGGTAGGGGGTGAGTGCGATCGTGCGCAGGCCGTCGATGGCGTTCTGCGCGGGGTACGAGTCGGTGGTGACGATCTCGCCGAAGTGGTCGGCGAGCTGTGCTGCCCGGCCGGAGAAGACGCCGTGCGAGACCCAGAGGCCGAGGCGTTCCTTGGGCAGGCCCGTCGAGCCCGCGAGCCCCATGAACGTGCCGCCGCCGTCGCAGATGTCGTCGACCACCAGGAACCGGCCGGTGTCGGGCAGGGGTTCGCAGGTGAAGCCGTCGAGCTTGCCGGTGTCGGGGTTGCGGTGTTTCTCGGCCCGGTAGAGCGGCAGCCCGCACGCCTCGGCGACCGCGGTTGCCCGGGGGACCGCGCCCTTGTCCGGAGCGATGATGCCGGTGTACGGGTCGCCGCCGTCGTGCTCGGGTGCGCCGACCACGGCGTCACGGACGACCTGCTCGCTCGTGACGACGGTCAGGTTGTCGACCAGGCCGACGACGACCGGCGAGTGCGGGTCGAACGCGATGACCTGGTCGAGGTGGAAGCCGTTGAGGACGTCCGCGTAGACCTTCGCGCCGAACGGCAAGCCGCGGTCCTGCCGGGCTCCGGGCAGGTAGGGGACGAGCGCGACGGACCTCGATCCGCGCTGCCGCACGGCGTCCGCCCACATGCCGAGCATGATCAGGTCGTCGCCGTTCGTGCCGCGCAGGGTCGCGATCTCGGTGAGGCCCCCCGGCTCGGCGGTGTCGTTCGCGACCTTGACGTGGGCTTCACCGGCGGGGAACCGCATGGTGGAGAACGTCGGTGTCGTCTGGTTGCCCTGGGCGTCCCAGGTGCTGAGTTCGACTGCCATGGCTCGACCGTACCATAGTACTTGTCAGAGCGACAAGAACGCGGCTTCGACGGCTGCGTGCGCTCCGGTCCGCCACGGACGCGGCAGCCCTCGGGCACCTTCGACCACGAAGATCGCCGGGTGCGGTCGGTTGCCGAGGGCGTGCACGATCGCCTCAGCCGTCGCTCGGAGATGCTCAGTCAGCACCACGGGGAGCGACCACCGACCCGAACGGAGCATGAGCGACCGCCCGGGCGAGACGGTGTCGGCGGTGATCGCGGCCCAGAGGCCGGCGGCCGTCCCGAGCGGAGTCGACGTCACGGACCGGAGCGTGGCGAGCACCGGCGGCCGAGGAGGTGGGAGGAACTCCGTACCTGCGCGGGACGGGCCCGCCGGGTCGATGACGAACCGTACCGAGCCCGTGGCCTCGCGCTGGCGGAGCGTGTCGCTGGAGATGCACTGCGTCCCGGCACCGAAGTCGGTCGGACGGTCGGTCGGATCGCTGTAGGCCCACTGCACCGCGGCACCGCGGTCGGCCTGCTCCCGTTCCGGCGGGCCGAGCGAGTCGACGACCAGGTGCAGTTCAACCGGGACGCCGACCCGCTGGACCACGGCAGCCGAGCGTCCGCGGTCCATCGATCTCAGCGCCGTTCGACGTGCGCGAGCGGCTGCTGCTGCCGGACCCACGTGGCGTGCTCGACGGGGAGCTCGTCGATCCAGGCGGTGAGGACCGGCACCGGGACGTCGTGCGCGCGTGCGACCTCGAACACGATCTCGGAGAAGGCGAACGCGGCGTTGCGATCCGTCGTCGCCAGCACGACCATCAGGTCCTCGGGCACGATGTCGACACCGTGGCGGAACAGCCACACCCGGACCACGTCCGGCGTGCGTGGCGCCCGTTCGGCGAGTGCGTCGGAGAACCCCTGGGACGCGGACGGTGCCGGGCGGAGCGTGACCTCGGCGCCGTCGGGGAACGGGCCGCCCGCGGCGATGACCGCCTGCTTCTCGTCGGGCTGCACGACCTGCGGGTAGGGCTGGTCGATGTCGAGCACGAGACCCCAGTCAGTCGGCAAGCCGGCGACCAGGCGCGACACCGGCAGCGACAGCGGCGTGGCGGCGACACCTGCCGGGATGCGGGCGACGGCCGCTGCAGGATCGGTGAACGCCAGCGCGAGCGGGGTGCCTTCAGGGCTGACGACGCCGAGCGGGATTCCCTGCTCGTCGTGTCGGAGTGCGACGACCTCGGCTGCCGCGAACGCGAAGCGCGAGCGAACCATCAAGGCGCGTCGCTGTGCGGAGGTGATGTTCGTGGTGGTGCTCATCAGGAGAAGATCCTCGCGAACAGGCTCGGTCGTGCCGTCGACGGGGGTGTGAACACGAGCGCGAACGTCGGGTGCAGCGGGTCGCCGGGGTGGGGGATGTCGCGGATGATCGCGTACCCATCGGAGAGTACCTCCGAGTGGATGCCCGGCGGGAACACGAACCGGGCGAGCAGCTCGGTCCAGTCGTCGGCTCCGCGGATCTCGGTGCCCCACGTCGGGCGGACGACACCGGACAGCGTCGTGTACGCACCGAGGTCAGGACGGACGTCGAGCCCCAGTTCCGCGATCGTGCGGACGACCGGCGCGAGCCTGCCCCATCCCTGTTCGTACGGGCCGGTGGACGGCACGGTGTAGGTGCCGCGCCCGTCGACCGGCAGCGGTTCCACGGTCTTCTCGATGCGGGAGACCGTGGTCGGCACCACACCGGGTTCGTGGCGGTCGATCGCTGCTCGGTCCGGGCTCATCGTCGTGCGGAATCGGCGCACTTCGTACTCGTTCTTCCAGCCGTCCTCGATGTTGACGTCGGTTCGACCGTCGACCGCGAACGATGCAACGTGGAACGAGTCCGCCAGGGCCACCGACTCGAGGACCGCGGGCGCGGACGTCGTGTGGACGAGTGCCGAGCGCGGGACGACGACCTGGCGCCCACGCTCGAACAGCGTGCCGTCGAGGTCCTCGACCTCGTACCCGTCGGACGACAGGGCGTTGAGCAGTGGCAGGCTCGCGCCGTACTCCGGCCAGAGCGGATCGACGGTGTCGGTGATGGCCCACCGGCCGTCCGTGGCGCGCTCGGGCAGGGCGTTCCAGGACGGTGACCGGTCCAGGAGCTCGTGACCCGCCCGGGTGACGCCGCTCCGGGTCACCGCAGTCGGTCCTGGACGGACTGCGTTGCCTCGCTGATGTCCCACGGTGCCGTCACGATGCCTGCCGCGACCGCCGGTCCACGGGCGCCGAGGTCCTGCAGCGCGTTCGCGTACTGGTGCGTCGTGAGGACCCCCGGCTGCGGACTCCGCGTGGCCGGGTCCATCAGCACCTGGTTCATCCCGTCGGGGACGACGTTCCCCGCCTGGTCGACCGGGCTGAGCACGCCGGCGTTCACGAGGTCGTTCGTCGACTTGTCCGTGAACAGCTGGTGCTGCCCGCCACCGCCGAACTGGGTGTTCGCCTGCGCGGTGCCCTCGGCGTGCGGCAGCGGCTGGTTCACCAGGTAGCTGTCACCCGTGTTGCGGTAGTCGGAGTGCGTCTGTGCCCCTGCAGGCACGCCGTCGTGTCCGGCTGGCGACTGCACGCCCACCTGCACGGACTCGCTGTAGTTCGAGGCACTGCCACCGGCGTGCATGGTGCCGTCAGGGACGTAGAAGTTGCCGTGGCCAGGACCGCTGATCTGGAGCGTCTGCCCGACGAGCGAGCCGGCGTCGCCGTTCGCCCAGCGGTCGACACCCAGGTAGCCACTCTGGAAGCCGCCCTTGCCGCCCTGCCAGTGCCGTGCGAGTTCTGCGAGCGACGAGCCGCCGTTGTCCCAGTACGCCTGCGTCGCTTTGTTCGCGATCTCCGGCATCGATCGGATCGAGGCGATGAAGCCGTCCCCAGGGCGCCGGAGGGAACCGACCGCCGCCGACCCACCGTGGACGGCGAGGGCGCGGAGCGACTCGACCGAGCGCAGTGCGGCACCGTGGCGCAGGTTGTTGACCAGGTGCAGACCCGGTGCGAACAGCTGTCGGCTCTCCGATGCGACGTGCCGACCGGCTGAGCTGAACTTGGCGGCGAGCGAGGCGCCCTTCGCGAACTCCTCACCGATCTTCGCCGCGGTGGTGATGCCCTTCATCCCGGGGATGCAGTCGAGCAACGCGAAGGCGAGGTCCCACCCGTCGGCGGTGCCCTTCGACATCTTGTACAGGGTGTCGGCGAGCACGAGCAGGGCGGCACCGAGGACGATCCAGGCGAGTGGCCCGCCGATGATCATGACGATGATGCCGCCCACCGCCACGACGACCTTCGCGATGGAGACGATGGTCTCCCACGCCTCGGACCCGAAGATCTTGTCCCACCCGGACTGCTTCCCGAGCCCCGCGTCAGCCGCTTCGCCGATCTTCGTCGCGGTCCGCTGCTCCGCGTCCTGCCAATCACCCTTCGCATCCGCCACGAGCCGCTTCGCCGCGTCGATCCGCGACTGCGCCGCCGCGATGTCGCCCTGCGCGGACGACACGGACCCCTGCGCGACGGAGGCGTTGTCGGACGCTGCCCGCAACTGCGCCGGCGAGGGTACGTCCACCCCGTCGGGCACGTCGGACCCGGCCGGGTACTTGTCCGCGACCTTCGACAGGTCGGACGACGTCGACTGGTAGTGCGTCAGGTTCGACTGCGCGTCGGCGAGCCGGTCCTGCGCCGCGGCGAGGTCCCCGGAGGCGTCCTTCGCGTCCGCGAGCGCACCATCAGCCCGGTACTGGGTGTCATCGACCGTGTCCGCCCACCCCGACAACGCCGTCGCGGCCGCCTCGTACGAGGCCACGAGCTTGGTCAGATCCGACGGGGTGTCCTCGATCGCGTCGACGAAGACGTCGGCGGCTTCACCTTCCCAGTCGGTCAGCCACCCGGACCCCTTGACGGAGTTCAGCCGGGTCGAGGCGTCATCGGCTGCGTCGGAGATGCGCTGGTACTCCCGCGACATCATCCGGAGCGTCGACGGATCACCCTTGACCGGGTCGTCACCCTGATCGACGACGTCCCACCCCGATGGTCGCCCCATGACTACACCGCCCTCGAGGCAGCGGGTCCGCCGCCGCCGTTCTCGTCGTTGACCTGCAGCGCCTGTGCGAGCTGCGCGTCGGTCTCGGTGTAGGTCTCGACGGATGCGCTGAGCATGTCCGCCAACGCCTTCGTCGAGTCGCTGATCTTGTCGCGCTTGTCGCCCCAGCGGTGGTCGAAGTCGTGCAGGGCGTTCTGGACCGTCCCCGATCCGATCTCGTCGTCGGACGCGTCGACGCGCTTGTGCGCCTGTTCGAGCGTGCTGTGCACGGTCGTCAGGTCGGTCTGGAGCTCCCCGAGCCCCATCAGGTCAACCAGCAGTCTGCCTGCCACGGAACAATCCCTCCCCGATCACGAACCGGCGCCGCCACGACGGCGCCACAAGAACCGCGACGACCCCGTGCCCCACGTGATCGCGGGGCACGGGGTCGACGACGGTCTCAGCCCTTGAGGCCGGAAGCGAGCGACTCGTCCGTCTCGGACAGGGTCTGCGACGCCTTCGACAGGAACGTCGACAGGCCCTCGAGGCCCTGGACGGTCTGGGTCACGCCACGGTTGAACTCGTCGTAGGACTCACCGAACGCGACGGACGACTTGTCGGTGACGTAGCCGTCGGAGATGAGCTGCTGGATCTTGCGCTGCAGTGCGGAGAGGCGGTCTTCGATGTCCGCCTGGCCCGCCTTGAGGTCGGAGGCTGCTGCCTCGAGGTCTGCGTACGAGACGTTGATGTTCGCCACGGTGTGACTCCCTTTCCCCGGAGTTTCGTCATGTCCCCCCAACGGGGCGTGTTGCAGGGGACACTACCATCGTCCTGCGACATGTAGTCAACGCTACGGGGGATGCCATGACCTTCACGTTCACGATGGTCGACCGCGAGAGCGGCCAGACCGCCAACGTCTACGTCGACGGGGACGACACCCGTGCGGTCGGCGAGCTCGTCGCCGAGGCCGAACGCCTCATCGCGACGGACGTGGTGGCATCCGGACGGACCCCGGCGTACTTCGTCGGCGAGCAGCCGCTCGACCTGGCCGCGACGGTCGCCGAGTCCGGTGTGCGTGAGGGCGTGGTGGTGGCGCGCAGCCTCGAGCAGGTGCCGCCGCAGCCGCTCCGCCCACTGACCGATGCCGAGATCCGGATCGTGTCCGGGCTGCACGCCGGGACCATCGTGCGGGTGGGCACCGGCACGGTGACGATCGGCACGGCGACGAACGCCACGGTCCGTGTGCCGGTGAGCACCACCGACGAGGTCGAGGCCGAGGCGTCCGGAGCCGAGACCGTTCCGGAGGTCGCCCTGCTCGTCTCGGTCACGGCCGACGGCGCCACGGTCCGTCCGGCGAACGGCTTCGCCGGCGCGGTGCTCGACGGTGCTGCCGTCACCGAGGAGACCGACTGGCCGGAGACCGCGCAGCTCGCGATCGGCGGGGTCCTGCTCGGGTTCGGTCGCGCGCCGGACCGCGGGGCGCACCTGTCCCTCGCCGACGACGGCATGTCGCTCGAGTACAACCGGCCGCCGCGCATCCTGCCGCCCGACGAGCACACCCGCTACCAGCTCCCGGCCCCGCCGACCGAGCCCCCGGCGCGGGCGCTGCCCATCCTGATGGCGCTGGCGCCGATGGGCATGGCCGTGATGTTCGTGTCGACCACCGGTCGCTGGATCTACCTGCTCATCGCCCTGCTGTCACCGATCCTGATGATCATCACGGGCCTCCAGGGCCGCCGGCAGGGCAAGAAGACGTACCGCCAGCGGATCGTGGAGTACGAGGACACCAAGGCGCGCATCGAGGCGGACGCGACCGAGAGCCTCCAGTCCGAGCGGGCGCGCTGGATCGCGAGCGCCCCCGACCCGGCTGCCGTCTACGAGACCGCGGTGACACCGCTGCCGCGCCTGTGGGAGCGACGCCGGACGGACCCCGACCACCTGCTCGTCCGTGTCGGCACGGCAACGCAGCGGTCCGAGGTGACCATCGAGGACCCGGAACAGCTGTCGCACAAGCGGACAGTCGCCTGGGACGCGACCGACGTGCCGGTCCGCATCCGCCTGGCGGAGCGTGGCGTGATCGGCATCGCTGGTCCGGACGACGACGCCCGCAGGCTGGCGAACTGGGTGGTCGCGCAGCTCGCGACGCTGCAGAGCCCGAAGGACGTCACCTTCACGCTGCTCACCGACACCACCCGCACCGCGCTGTGGGAGTGGATGTCCTGGTTGCCGCACGTGCGCCGCGACGGCGCCGACCAGCCGATGACGAGCATCGCGTCGAACGCCGCGACGACCGCGCGCGCCATCGCCGAGCTCGCCGCGATCATCGACGCCCGCAAGGAGGCGGGGATCGGCAAGAAGACCCCGCCGGCCGACGAGATCGTCGTCGTGATGGACGGCGCCAGGCGCCTGCGTGCGATGCCGTCACTCGTGCAGGTGCTCAAGGAGGGGCCGGCGGTCGGGGTCTTCAGCATCTGCCTCGACCTGGACGAGCGGCTCCTGCCCGAGGAGTGCGACGCCGTGGTCGTCGTCCGCGACGACCGGATCCGGGTCACCCAGCAGCGCAGCGAGCGCATCGACGACGCCCGACCCGACCTGGTCGACCAGGACTGGCTCGAGTGGGTCGCCCGCTCGCTGTCGCCGATCGTCGACGCCAGCCCGGACGTGCAGGACGGCGCCATCCCGTCGTCCGCGCGGCTGCTCGACGTCCTCCAGCTCGAACCGCCGACGTCCGAGGCCGTGCAGGCCCGGTGGCTGCTCGGCGGGCGCAGCACGACCGCCGTCATCGGCGCGTCGATCGACGGGCCGTTCGCCATCGACCTGCGGAACGACGGCCCGCACGGACTCGTCGCGGGCACCACCGGCTCCGGCAAGTCGGAGCTGCTGCAGACGATCGTCGCGTCGCTCGCCGTCGCGAACCGGCCGGACGAGATGAACTTCGTGCTCGTCGACTACAAGGGCGGTGCGGCGTTCAAGGACTGCGTCGACCTGCCGCACACCGTCGGCATGGTCACCGACCTCGACACCCACCAGGTGGAGCGTGCGCTCGAGTCGCTCGGCGCCGAGCTCCGTACCCGCGAGCACGCCCTGGCCGAGGTCGGTGCGAAGGACCTGGAGGACTACCAGGACCTGCAGGCGAAGCGCGCCGCGTCGGGCGACGCGATCCCGAGCCTGCCGCGGCTGCTCATCGTCATCGACGAGTTCGCCTCGCTCGCCCGCGAGCTGCCCGACTTCGTCAAGGGCCTGGTCAACATCGCCCAGCGCGGGCGGTCGCTCGGCATCCACCTCGTGCTCGCCACGCAGCGCCCCGGCGGTGTCGTGTCGCCCGAGATCCGCGCGAACACGAACCTCCGGATCGCGTTGCGTGTCACCGACCAGTCCGAGAGCCAGGACGTGATCGGCGCGAACGACGCCGCGCGGATCGCGAAGACCACGCCGGGTCGCGCGTACGTGCGGCTCGGTGCCGCCTCGCTGCTGCCCTTCCAGTCCGGTCGGGTGGGCGGCCGCCGGCCCGGCACGGACGACCAGGAGGCCCGGCCCGCCCTGGTCCGCGAGCTCACCTTCGCCTCGTACAGCGAACCAGCCCCCCGCCCGGCAGCCGTCGAGGCCGCCGCCAGCGACGTGGAGGTCACCGACCTGAGCGTCCTCGTCGCGTCGATCGGCGACGCCACCCGTGCCCTCGGCACCCCCGAGCAGCGGAAGCCCTGGCTGCCCCCGCTCGGCGCGGTCGTCGGGCTCGACGACGTCGAAGCCGCCGGTGCTGCCGGCACCGCGGACCTGCCGCCGCTCGCCGTGGCCTGGGGCATCGAGGACCACCCCGGCGACCAGCAGCAGCGCCCCGCGGTGTTCGACCTCGACGCCGACGGGCACCTGTTCGTCATCGGGTCGCCGCGCTCGGGCCGCAGCCAGACGCTCCGCACCCTGGCCGGTGCGATGGCCCTGCGCCTCGGCGTCGGCGACGTGCACCTGTACGGGATCGACTGCGGCAACGGCGCCCTGCTCGCGCTCGGTGCCCTGCCGCACTGCGGTGCCGTGGTGCAGCGGCACGAGCCCGACCGGGTCTCACGGCTGCTCGGCATCCTGCTCCGCACCGTCCAGGAGCGCCAGGCGGCGTTCGCGAGCGGCGGCTACTCGTCCATCGCCGAGCAGCGGTCCGACGAGCACACCACCCCGCTGCCGCACGTCGTCGTGTTCCTGGACCAGTGGGAGAGCTTCATGGCGACCCTGGCCGACGCCGAGAACGGTGCGCTGCACGACGCCGTCCAGACGCTGCTGCGCGAGGGCGTCGGCGTCGGCGTGCACCTGATCGTCTCCGGCGACCGCACCCTGACCTCCGGCCGGATGTCGAGCCAGGTGGAGCGGAAGCTGCTGCTCGCCCTGGCCGACCGCGGCGACTACAACTACGAGGGCATCAACGGCAAGAAGCTGCCGGAGTCGATCCCGCCCGGCCGCGGCTTCCGGAACGCCACCGCGACGGAGACCCAGGTCGCCGTGCTGCCCGGCGGCCTCGGTGGACGCGACCAGGCGGCGGCGCTCCGCGGCATCGGCGACGAGGTCCGCGCCCACGTCCCCGCGACCGTGCCGAAGCCGTTCCGGATCGACGTGCTGCCCAGGTCCATCACCTTCGAGGAGGCCGTGCGGTACCTGCCGTCGGCGGAGGCCTCGGTCGGCAGGGTCGCCCTCGGCGTCGGCGGCGACGAGCTCCGGCTGTTCACGCACGACTTCGTGCAGGACACCCCCGTGTTCATCGTCGCCGGCAGTCCGCGGTCCGGCAAGAGCACGGCGCTCGTCGCGATGGCCCGGCACGTGCTGTCGGCCGGTGGGTCGGTCGTCGCGGTCACGCCGCGGGACTCCCCGCTCCGCGCGCTCGAGGGCGCACCGCGCGCGACCGTCGTCACCGACGCCGGGATCGGGGCCGAGGGGCTCTCGGCCGCGGTCGACACCGGCTCGGACGGCTTCACGCTCGTGCTCGTCGACGACGCCGAGGCGCTCAAGGAGACCCCGGCCGAACCGGTGTTCCGGGCGATCATGGACTCCGACCGGGGCCGTTCGGTCGGACTCATCATCGCCGGCGACGTCGAGGGCGTCGCGAGCGGGTTCCGCGGCTGGCAGGTCGACGCGAAGAAGGCCCGTCGCGGCATGCTGCTCGCGCCGCTCAGCACCGTCGACGGCGACCTGATCGGCACGAAGCTGTCGAAGAGCCTGGTGACGCAGGACCGGGTGCCGGGACGAGCGCTGCTCAACGACGCCGACCAGGCACTGCGACTCGTGCAGGTGCCCGCCGACTGACGCGACGCTCCGTCAGCCGAGTGGGGCGTCGCCGACCAGCGCGGTCCGCGGTTCGGCGCGCAGGGTGTGTCCGCCGAACACCACGACGTCGCCCGGCTGCACCACCGTGCGCTGCGCCGGCGGCACCATCGTCGCCGGGAACCCCGGCCGCCGCAGCTCGACCCCGTTCGCCGACGCCGTGTCGAGCACCCAGAGCGAGCCCTCGGCGCCGAACCCGAACTCCAGGTGCGTGCGGCTGAGCAGCTTGTCGGGGTCCTCGAGCGCGATCATGTGCGCGTAGCCGCCGTCCGGGTGGGCGCTCGCCGGGTCGCGGCCGATCAGCCCGCCGCCGGACACGGTCACCCGCTGGTGGTCGTCGAGGACCAGGACCGCGGCAGCGGTCTGGCGCGCCGGAGCCGCGTCGCGTCGAGCCGCCCCACCGGCGGAGCCGAGCGGACGCCCGGGCAGCTGCGCGACGGTCGCCCGCACCCGGTCGGCACTGGCGCGGGGAGCCGGCGGCGGCGTGACGACCGCACGCGCGAGTTCGCCGCGCTGCGCCATCCGCGCGAGGTCGTCGACGGTGACCCGCTCGACGACGGGTTCGACGGGCTTCCGGCGCTTCCGGAACGGCCAGATCCGCATCAGTCGACCCCACCGCCGACGGTGGCGGAGTCGATGAGCTCGAAGGTGTCGGTCACGGTCTCGAACAGTTCGTACAGGGGCTCGGCCAGGTCGGTCGCGGGCGAGGACACGCTCACCAGTGCGACCTGGTCACCGGCCGGCACGAACGTCTGCATGAGCACGACGTCGAACGAGCCGCGGCCGTCCGGTGCCTGCACGGTCGAGACACCCCAGACACGCGGCACACGGCCGATCCGGGGGACCTCGTGCACGTCGACGTGCATGCCGTCGTCGTCACCACCGAGCGCGGCGACGTGGTCGGTCAGGGCGGCGAGCGGGTCGCCGCCGGCCTCGGGCGCGGGCAGGACCGTGACGGTGAGGGCACCGGAGACGATGCCGTCCTCGCTCGGTTCGGCGAAGGCCGCGCAGTACCGGGCACCGCTGTCCCACGCCGACCGCGCGAACCGGCGGAGCGCCCGGACGATCTCGGTGCGGTGGTCCCAGAGCTCGCGTTGGTCCTCGATGCGCTCCTGCACGAGGGCGCTGATCCGGTCGTCGCGGCGTTCCGGCTCGACGGGCAGCTCGAACCAGGAGCGGGGGACCGTGATGGCGAAGTGGTCGACCGACATGCCCGCTACCGTACCGTGGCGTGTCGCCCGGCCGTCCGGCGCATCGCCCGGAGCAGCAGCGGGCCCGGCAGCCGCAGCAGTGCGCCGGGCAGGACCGACCGCACACCGCCGACCAGCGCGACCGTCCGACCGAACCGCCGCTGCTCGCGCGGCCCCCACGCGAACCCGTACGCGGCGCGCAGCTGTTCCGGCAGCATCCCCACCGTGACGATCCGGACCAGGGGCATCGCAGCGCGCACCCAGAGCGGCGCGAACCGCGGGTGCAGCAGGTCCCGCACCACCCCGCGGGCGTCGTCGGTGACCTCGAGCCGGTCGAGCGTGTCCGCCCAGTACCGGTCGAAGGCGGCGACCGACGTCGGCCAGCGATCGGCGGGCACCCGCAGCGTCGTCGCGATCGGGGCGTAGGCGGCGAGGACGTCCTCCGCCCGCTCCGCCGTGACGGGCGCACCGAACAGGTCGTGCGCCCGACGTGCCGAGTCGAACAGGGTCGCGGCCACCCACAGCTGCCGGTCGACGTCGTCCGCGCCGGTCACGGGGACGTGGGCTCGGTTCACGAAACGGGCGGCGATCGCGGCGTCCTGCTCCGTGCCGGAGACGACGGCGTACACGAACATCAGGGTGTGGGCCAGCCGCTGCTGCGGTCGTCGTGCGAAGTCCGAGTGCCGGCGGACGCCCGCCGCGACGACCGGGTCGGCGATCTGCAGCAGGATGGCGCGGCCGCCCGCGGCCACGGGAGTGCTGTCGGCGAGGAACCGACGCAGGTCGCGGTTGTGGACGCGACCGGACGACGGACGGGAGGTGGGCCCCACCAGCCGGTTCCGGCGCACCGCGCCAGCGGGGTGACGGCCGTGACTGGAGGGACGTGGCGGGCCCGACACCGGGCCTCCAGACCGTGGGGTGGTCACGGTCCACCCCGTCGGCGTCGCGCCCGCAGGACGGGGACGAGATCAGCGGCGATCGCCGCGAGGAGCGCGACCGCACCGGTCGCGAGGGCGATCACCAGGTACGTGCCGTCGACCCGGACGTCGCCCGTCAGGGCGAGCAGGGTGGCGACGAGCCAGATCGCAGGGAGCGGCCAGCGGCGGCTCGGTGCTCCGGTGACGACGGCTCCGACCACCGCGATCGCGAGGAGCGGGACCCATCGTCCCGCGGGCTCCGACTGCGCGGCGAGGTGCGCCGAGGCCCCGACGAGCAGCATCGCCGCGATCGCCACCAGGCGGGCGGCCGACGGCATGCTGCGGACGCTGGCACGGACACGACGGAACACGGCCCGATGCTACGGGCCGTGTTCCGCGGGTCCCTGGGGACCGCTGGTCAGAGCGGCTTGGTGCCGAGGTCGTTGCCCAGGTCCGGGCGGTCCTCGTCGGCGTCGTGCTCCCACAGGTCGGGCGACCCCTCGCGCGGGGAGCCGCCGGTCGGGCCGTCGTCGGTGCCGTCACCGGGCTGCGGCTCGACGGTCTCGCCGGCGACCGCGTCGTTCGTCACGGTCTCGAGGGACTCCTCGGACTCGTCCACCTCGTACGGGCCGACGTGCTCGCGGTCGATGTCGTCGTCGCGGCGCTGCTGGGCCTCGAAGTCGTCGACGGGGCTGATGCCGGGATCGCTCATGGTGGTTCCTTTCCGTTGCGGGCTTCCTGCCTACCCGCCGGCACCTGGCGACCGTCCGGTTTCGTGTCGCGTTCACCCGGAGGTCACCTGCCGGTCACACCGCCACGGCAGCATCGCCCGTGCTCGGGGGAGTGGAGCGCGGTCGCCGACGGGTGGTCGAGCGACCGCGCCTTCCCCCGCCGGTCAGCGCAGGGGCGTCAGACGCGCTGGAGCAGGTCGCGCTCCGCGACGTCGGCGAGTCCGAGCGTGCGGTACCCGGCGGACTCGAAGAAGACGGTGATGCGGTCCTCCTCCGTGCTCATCACCACGCCGGTGCCCCACTCGGCGTGCTCGACGCGGGCATCCGGCGGCCAGACGTCGTCGTTCGCGCCGTCGGCCACGTGGGCTCCGCCGTCGAAGGCCGTCCCCGACGAACAGGTGTCGCAGTTGCCGCACGGCTCCGGGAGCTCGTCGCCGAAGTAGCCGAGCAGGAACTGCCGTCGGCACCCGGTCGTCTCGGCGAGTTGGCGCATCATCGCGATGCGGGACTCCTCGACCCGTTCGCGCTCCGCCGCGCGGTCCGCCGTTGCGCGGGCCGCGTGGGCCGCGGTCGCCGGGCCGTCCGGCACCCGCGTGACCCCGTCGACGTCGTCGCGCAGGACGCCGGCGTCGAGCAGGGCGTTGAGGGCACGACCGGCGGTCCGTGACGACAGACCGGAGGCCTCCGCGAGCGCCGACCGGGCGATCGGACCGGTGGCCGGGACCGCGTCGAACACGGCGCGGACCGACGCGGGACGGGGCGAACCGGACGCGAAGAACGTGCGCAGGCCGAAGTCCTCGGCCCGGTAGTGCAGGGTCGCGCCGGCCGGCTCGGCATCCCGGCCGGCCCGCCCGATCTCCTGGTAGTACGCGTCGACCGACTCGGGCACGTCGGCGTGCACGACGAAGCGGACGTCGGGTTTGTCGATGCCCATGCCGAACGCGCTCGTGGCGACCACCACGTCGACGTCGCCGTCGAGGAACCCCGTGTGGACCGCCTCGCGCTCCGTCACCCGCATGCCGGCGTGGTACGGCCGCGCGCGACGACCGCGGGCGGCCATCGCGTCGGCGTACTCCGTCGTCGCGGCGCGGGTGGCGACGTAGACGACGGTGGCCCCGTCGAGTCCGACGACCTGGTCGACCACGGCCGCTCGCTTCTCGGCGTCCTCGGCGTGCCGGACCACCTCGAGCCGGATGCCGGGGCGGTCGAACCCCGAGGCGAGCACGAACGGGTCACGCATGCCGAGCCGTTCGACGATGTCGTCCCGCACGGGAGCGGAGCCCGTCGCGGTCAGTGCGAGCACCGGCGGCCGGCCGAGGCGTTCCACGACCTCGCCGAGCGCCAGGTAGTCCGGTCGGAAGTCGTGCCCCCAGGACGAGATGCAGTGCGCCTCGTCGACGGCGACGAGCGCGACACCGGCGTCGCGGAGTCGTTCGAGCACGTCGTCCTTCACGAGCTGTTCGGGTGCCAGGAACACGTAGCCGACCTCGCCGGCCGCGATCGCGTCCCAGGCCTCGGCGACGTCCCGGGCCTTCCTCGTGGCGTTCATCGCGACCGCGCGGGGAGCGTCCACGTGGTGCTCGAGTCCGACGACCTGGTCCTCCTGCAGCGCCACGAGGGGCGAGACGACGATGACGACGCCCTCCAGCTCGAGGCCGGCGACCTGGTAGATCGCCGACTTTCCCGATCCGGTCGGCATCACGGCGAGCGCGTCGCGCCCGTCGAGCACGGCGTCGATGACGGACTCCTGGTCGGGGCGGAGGCGCCAGCCGAAGACGTCGGCGGTGCGGGTGCGGAGTGCAGCGTTCACCGATCCACCGTGCCGGGAGCTCGCTGGGGAACGGGCCGGGATCGCGCGCACCGGACGTTCACGGTCCGGCGCTAGGCTGGCTCCCGGCCGTTGTCTCGACATCGAGCGACCCTCGATGTGGAGTGCGCGACCGGGAAACCGATGCCGATCGCACGAACCGTGCGGGAAGAAGAACAGCGTGGATCTTTTCGAGTATCAGGCCAGGGACCTCTTCGAGTCCTACGGCGTCCCCGTACTGCAGGGGATCATCGCCGACACCCCGGAAGAGGCGAGAGCGGCGGCCGAGAAGATCGGTGGCGTCGTCGTCGTCAAGGCCCAGGTGAAGGTCGGTGGGCGCGGCAAGGCCGGCGGCGTGAAGGTGGCGAAGACCCCTGACGAGGCGTTCGAGCACGCGCAGGCCATCCTCGGCCTCGACATCAAGGGCCACACCGTCGAGCGCGTCATGATCGCGCAGGGTGCGGACATCGCCGAGGAGTTCTACTTCTCCGTGCTGCTCGACCGGGCCAACCGTTCCTACCTCTCGCTCACCAGCGTCGAGGGCGGCATGGAGATCGAGCAGCTCGCGGTCGAGAAGCCCGAGGCGCTCGCCCGCGTCGAGGTCGACCCGCTCACCGGGATCGACGCGGCCGCCGGTCGCGCGATCGCCGAGCAGGCCGGGTTCCCGGCGGAGCTCGTCGACCAGGTGGCCGACGTCTTCTCGAAGCTCTACGACGTCTACGAGGGCGAGGACGCCACGCTCGTCGAGGTGAACCCCCTCGTCCGCACGGGCGACGGCCAGATCCTGGCGCTCGACGGCAAGGTCTCGCTCGACGAGAACGCCGACTTCCGCCACCCCGCGCACAAGGACCTCGAGGACTCCGCCAGCGAGGACCCGCTCGAGGCCAAGGCGAAGGCCCACGGCCTGAACTACGTCAAGCTCGACGGCCAGGTCGGTGTCATCGGCAACGGTGCGGGCCTCGTCATGTCGACGCTCGACGTCGTCGCCTACGCCGGTGAGCGCCACGGCGGCGTGAAGCCCGCGAACTTCCTCGACATCGGCGGCGGCGCCTCGGCCGAGGTCATGGCCAACGGCCTCGACGTCATCCTCGGCGACCCGCAGGTGAAGAGCGTCTTCGTGAACGTCTTCGGCGGCATCACCGCCTGCGACGCCGTCGCGAACGGCATCGTCGCCGCGCTCGGCATCCTCGGTGACGCGGCCACCAAGCCGCTCGTCGTGCGCCTGGACGGCAACAACGTGGAAGAGGGTCGTCGGATCCTGGCGGAGGCAGCGCACCCGCTCGTCACCGTCGCCGCGACCATGGACGACGCGGCCGAGCAGGCCGCCGAACTCGCCGCCGCAGCGGCCTGAAGGGACTGACCATGTCGATCTTCCTCAACAAGGACTCCAAGGTCATCGTCCAGGGCATCACCGGCGGCGAGGGCACCAAGCACACCGCACTGATGCTCAAGGCCGGCACCCAGGTCGTCGGCGGCGTCAACGCGCGCAAGGCCGGCACCACCGTCACCCACGGCGACGTGTCGCTCCCCGTCTTCGGCACCGTGCGCGAGGCCATCGACACCACCGGTGCGGACGTCTCCATCGTCTTCGTGCCGCCGGCCTTCGCCAAGGACGCCGTGCTCGAGGCCATCGACGCCGAGATCCCGCTCGTCGTCGTCATCACCGAGGGCATCCCCGTGCAGGACGCCGCCGAGTTCTGGGCGCACGCCAAGGCGAAGGGCGGCACGACCCGCATCATCGGGCCGAACTGCCCCGGCATCATCACGCCCGGTGAGTCGCTCGTCGGCATCACCCCGGCGACGATCACCGGCAAGGGTCCGATCGGCCTCGTCTCGAAGTCGGGCACCCTGACCTACCAGATGATGTACGAGCTGCGCGACCTGGGCTTCTCGACCGCCATCGGCATCGGCGGCGACCCGGTCATCGGCACGACGCACATCGACGCGCTCGCCGCGTTCGAGGCCGACCCCGAGACCGAGGCCATCGTGATGATCGGTGAGATCGGCGGCGACGCCGAGGAGCGGGCAGCCGAGTTCATCAAGGCGCACGTCACCAAGCCGGTCGTCGGCTACGTCGCGGGCTTCACCGCCCCCGAGGGCAAGACGATGGGCCACGCCGGAGCGATCGTGTCCGGTTCCGCCGGCACCGCCGAGGCGAAGAAGCAGGCGCTCGAGGCCGCCGGCGTCAAGGTCGGCAAGACGCCGTCCGAGACCGCTGCGCTGCTGCGCGAGGTCGTCGCCGCCCGCTAGCGACCACTGCCCGGCAGACGGCCGGGACGAAGCCGGGAGGCTCGGTGCGGGTTCCGCGCCGAGCCTCCCGTCGTTCCGGGGCCGGCTCACGTATCCTCGCTGCGATGAACCGCCTGGGAACCGCTCTGCTCGCCGCGATCGAGGCGGTCGTGACGGTCGGCGTCGGCATCGGGATCGCCCTGGTCCCGCTCACGCTGCTCTGGGGGTTCGAGTACGGGCTGCAGGTCGACTGGGACGTGTTCTGGAAGGCGACCGGCAGCGTCTGGCTCGTCGGCCACGGCGTCGACGTCTCGTTCCTGCTCGGGTCGGCGGTGGCGAAGAGCTCCGGGGTCAGCGGTGCCGCCGACCCCATCAACGTGACGCTCGCGGCGCTCGGCTTCGCGGTCGTGACCGCCTGGCTCGGTGCCCGTGCCGGTCGTCGGTTCGCCGAGACGGAGCACCGCACCACCGGCCTGCTGGTCGGGACGGCGGTCGTCGCGGTGCTCGGCCTCGGCGTCGCACTGTCGTCGACCTCCGCCGCCACGCAGCCGACGATCTGGCAGTCCGTGGTCCTGCCCGCCCTGTGGTTCGGGATCCCGGCGCTCATCAGCTCGGAGGTCTGCCGACGACGGCGCGACCTGCCGGCAGACCCCGCCACACAACGCGTCATCGACCTGCTCGACCGGGTGCCCGTGCTCTGGCGGACCGTCGCCGGGTTCGGGCTCCGCGCCGGGACCGCCGCGACCGCCGTCGTCGTCGCGTTCGCCGGAGTCGTCGTCGGGCTCCTCCTCTTCACCTCGTTCGCCGAGGTCATCACGCTGTACGAGCAGTCCCACGCCGGTGTGATCGGCGGGATCGCCCTCACCGTCGGGCAGCTCGCGTTCCTGCCGGACTTCGTCGGGTGGGCGACCTCGTGGCTGATCGGCCCCGGGTTCGCCATCGGCACCGGGTCGAGCGTGTCCCCGATCGCCACGACCCTCGGCCCGATCCCCGGCCTGCCGGTGTTCGGCGCACTGCCGACCTCGGGCCACACGTTCGGGCTCGTCTGGATCCTGGTGCCGGTGATCGCCGGCTTCGCGATCGGCGGCTCGATGCGCCCGCGACTCGTCCGTGCGCTGGGGAACGCCGACTCCGCACTCCACCGAGCGCTCGCCGGTGTCGCGACGGGCATCGTCGCCGGGGTCCTGACCGGGCTGATCGCCTGGGTGTCGTCCGGGTCGTTCGGCCCCGGACGGCTGGCCGACGTCGGTCCCCACGCCCTGGTCGTCGGTGGCTTCGCCGCGCTCGAGATCGGCTTGCCGGCGGTCATCGCCCTCGCGGCGGGCAGCGACCTCGTCCGCCTGCCCGACCGTGGCTGGACACGGGAGCGCTGGACCGAGGCGGACGACGACGCGGACCGCAGCGGAAGCGAGGCCGGGACGGGATCGCTGCTCGCCGCGCTCGACCAGGCCGGCGCGGGACGGACCACCGACGTGCACCGGTTCGTGGTCGAGGAGTCCCACGACGGCTCGACCGCTGCCCGCCCGCGCGCCACGGTCGACAACCCGACGGAACCGATCGCCGACGAGAGGGTCGTGCCGGCGCCCAGCGAAACGCCTCGGACACCCCCGCGCGATCCCGACCACGACGTGGAACTGCCGGCGTGGGCGAAGACCGACGCCGTCGCCTCGGAGCGCCTGGCCGACGAGGGCCCGACCGAGCCCCGCTCGTCGGGACGTGCCGCGATGGGCGCCCTGCGCGATCGACTGCACGGTGCCGCCGACGGTGTGCGCGAGCGAGCCGGTGGACTCCGTGAGCGAGCAGGTGGACTCCGCGACCGCGTGACCGGTGCCGACGCCGAGCAGCAGCGCCCCGCACCCGCTCCGGAACGGCGTGCGGCGGAGACTCCTGCGCCGACGACCGCAGCTGCCCACACCGACGCGCAGCCGGCGTTCCCGTGGAGCACCGAGGAGTTCGTCGCCGGACGGGACGACGTGGACGACGAACCGGCCGCACCCGAGGCTCCCGCCGCCGCTCCCACCCGGTCGGCCCGTCCGACGAACTGGGACGTCACCGACCAGATCCCCGACGAGGAGCTGCCCTGGTGGCGCCGTCCGAAGGACGACCACTAGCGCCGACGTCACGACGCGCGGGTCCCGGTAGGGTTGGTGCCGTGCTCGAACTGGTCGTCCTGATCTCCGGTACCGGGTCGAACCTCCGAGCCCTGCTCGAAGCGACCTTCGACGCCGAGTACCCCGCCCGTGTCGTCGCCATCGGTGCCGACCGCGACGCCGAGGGCCTCGGTCTGGGCGAGGAGTTCTCGATCCCGACCTTCACGGTGCCGTTCTCGCGCTACGAGACCCGCGCCGAGTGGGGGCAGTCCCTCGCCGAGCAGATCCGCCCGTGGTCGCCCGACCTGCTCGTGCTCTCCGGCCTCATGCGCCTGCTGCCCCCGGCCGTGGTGTCCGAGTTCGCCCCGGGCATCATCAACACCCACCCGGCGTACCTGCCCGAGTTCCCCGGCGCCCACGGCGTGCGGGACGCCCTCGCGGCCGGCGTCACGGAGACCGGTGCGAGCGTCATCGCGGTCGACGACGGCGTGGACACCGGCCCGATCCTCGCCCAGGAGCGCGTCCCCGTGCTCCCCGGCGACTCCGAGTCGACGCTGCACGACCGCATCAAGCCGGTCGAGCGCCGCCTGCTCATCCAGACCATCCTCGACATCGCCAACGGCACCACCGACCTGAAGGGCACCCCGAGCGCATGAGCGTGCACGCAGCCGACCCCAGCCTCTACCGCGACCGTGACGTGGTGCCGGTCCGCCGCGCACTCATCTCGGTGAGCGACAAGTCCGGCCTGCTCGAGCTCGCCGGCGCCCTCGCCGAGTCGGGTGTCGAGATCGTGTCGACGGGCTCCACCGCCCAGACCATCCGCGACGCGGGTTTCGCCGTCACCGACGTCTCGAGCGTCACCGGGTTCCCGGAGTCGCTCGACGGCCGGGTCAAGACCCTGCACCCGTCGGTGCACGCGGGCCTGCTCGCCGACCTGCGCCTCGAGTCGCACGAGCAGCAGCTCGCCGACCTCGGGATCGCGGCCTTCGAGCTCGTCGTCGTGAACCTGTACCCGTTCGTCGAGACCGTGGCGTCGGGTGCCGACACCGCGACCGTGGTCGAGAACGTCGACATCGGCGGTCCCGCGATGGTCCGCGCCTCGGCGAAGAACCACCCGAACGTGGCGATCGTCGTGTCGCCGGCGTCCTACGCCGAGGTCGTGGAGGCGGTCCGCGCCGGTGGTACCTCCCTCGAGCTCCGCAAGCGCCTCGCCGCCCAGGCCTTCGCGCACACCGCGGCGTACGACACGGCGGTGGCGTCCTACTTCGCCAGCGACGTCGCCGTGGCCGCCGCAGCGCCGACGACCAGCGGGGACATCGCGACGCCCGGCGCGTTCGACGAGCACCTCAGCGTCACCGCCGACCTGTCCGCCACGCTCCGCTACGGCGAGAACGCGCACCAGGCTGCCGCGCTCTACACGAGCACGGACGGCACCGGTATCGCGCAGGCGACGCAGCTGCACGGCAAGGAGATGTCGTACAACAACTACGTCGACGCCGACGCCGCTGTCCGTGCCGCGTTCGACTTCGACGAGCCCGCCGTCGCGATCATCAAGCACGCCAACCCGTGCGGCATCGCGATCGCCCCGGCCGACGCCGCCGACCCGATCGCCTCGGCCCACGCCGCCGCACACGCCTGCGACCCGCTGTCCGCCTTCGGCGGGGTCATCGCCGCGAACCGCCCGGTCACCGTGGCCATGGCGGAGACCGTGAAGGACATCTTCACCGAGGTCGTCGTCGCCCCCGGGTTCGACCCCGAGGCGCTCGAGATCCTGTCGCGCAAGAAGAACATCCGCCTGCTCACGCTGCCGGCCGACTTCGCCCTGGCCCCGCGTGAGGTCAAGCAGATCTCCGGCGGTTTCCTGGTGCAGGACGCCGACCGCTTCACGGCGTTCGACCAGTCGACCTGGACCCTGGTCGCCGGCGAGCCCGCCGACGACCAGACCCTCGCCGACCTGGCCTTCGCGTGGAAGGCGAGCCGTTCGGTCAAGTCGAACGGCATCCTGCTGGCGAACCAGGGCGCGAGCGTCGGGGTGGGCATGGGCCAGGTCAACCGGGTGGACTCGTGCCACCTGGCGGTCAACCGTGCCGGTGACCGTGCGACCGGCAGCGTCGCGGCGTCCGACGCGTTCTTCCCGTTCGCCGACGGCCTGCAGGTGCTGCTCGACGCCGGTGTGCGCGCGGTG
This sequence comes from Curtobacterium pomorum, assembly GCF_044497295.1. Lineage (NCBI taxonomy): Bacteria > Bacillati > Actinomycetota > Actinomycetes > Micrococcales > Microbacteriaceae > Curtobacterium > Curtobacterium pomorum. The sequence continues at coordinate 3,574,089 of NZ_CP172409.1, read as the reverse complement.
GCCCAGCCCGGTGGCAGCGTCCGCGACGACGAGGTCATCGCCGCAGCGAAGGCCGCCGGGGTCGCCATGTACTTCACGGGCGAGCGGCACTTCTTCCACTGAGGCGAGCGTCACTTCTTCCACTGAAGTGAACAAATCGTGGCACCCTATTGCGCGCTGCGAGTCACTGTGAATAGTCTGTAAGGCTCCGCGACAGGCAGCCGACGATCCCTCGGGACCGGTGGCACCGCGGACACAACGGTGACGAAGACGACGACTGGAGTGACGATGGACAACATGACCGGAACCGTGGCGACGGCCGCCCGCGCAGGTCTCGTGTCCGTCGTGGGGACCACTCCCGCACGGCGATCCCTGATCGCACCGCGACCGCGCGTCGCGGCCGCCGTCTAGCCAGGCCGTTCCCACGGCCTCGCGGCGCCGCACGACCAGCGTCCGCGAACCACCCGCCTGAACCCGGGGGACGAGTGTCTCCCGGTGCCCTCCGGCCCGACCGACGTCACGCGAGTGACGGCGGAGGCGCGACCACGCGCCCGGCCGATGATCACCACGCAACGCCACACCGAGCCTCCAGGTCGAGGCCGCGCACGCACCGCACGCCAGCCGCACGCAAGTACGCACGCAGCAGGCGGTACCGCGCAGCGCGACCCGGGGACCCGGCAGACGCATGAGGACGCAACGCATGTCCAAGTCGCCCACCACGGCGCGCCCGTCCACCTTCCGCGCGATCGCGCGGATCTACCCCTACGTGAAGCCCTACCAGGGGCGCCTCATCGGCGGCATGGCCGCAGCGATGGGAGCCTCCCTGGTGGCGCTCGCAATCCCCTACGTCCTGCAGTGGCTCGTCGACGGTCCGCTGTCATCGAAGGACGGAGCACAGATCTGGCCCGCCGGTCTCGGTGTGCTGGCCCTCGGTGTGCTCGAGGCGTTCTTCATCGCCTCGCGCCGCCGCATGGTGATGCGCCCCTCGACGCGGATCGAAGCGAGCATGCGGAACTCGCTGTACGCGAAGCTGCAGGACCTGCCCGTCGCGTTCCACGACCGGTGGGAGTCGGGGCAGCTGCTGTCCCGTTCCGTGTCGGACCTGTCGCTGATCCGCCGCTGGCTGGCCTTCGGTGTCGTCCTGCTCGTCGTGAACGTCGTGACGATCGTCGTCGGCTTCGTCGTGCTGTTCACCTTCGGGTGGCTGCTCGGGCTGATCTTCCTGATCGCGTCGATCCCGCTGTGGATCAACGGGCTGCTGTTCGAGCGTCGGTACTCCGTCGTCGCGCGCCGCAGCCAGGACCAGGTCGGTGACCTCGCCACGAGCGTCGAGCAGTCGGTGCACGGCATCCGCGTGCTCAAGGCGTTCGGCCGCGGCGGCGCCAAGCTCGAGGAGTTCAGCGAGCAGGCCGAGGCCCTGCGTGGCACCGAGATCAAGAAGGCGAAGGCCATCGCGAGCATCTGGCTGTGGCTGTTGCTCGTGCCGGACGTCGCGTTCGCGCTGTGTCTGCTCGCCGGCATCTGGCTGGCGTCGCAGGGGCAGCTCAGCGTCGGCCAGCTGTTCGCGTTCTTCGCGACGGCGACGGTGCTGCGGTTCCCGATCGAGTCCATCGGCTTCCTGCTCTCGATGACGTTCGACACCCGCACGGCGGTCGACCGCTTCTTCGAGGTCATGGACTCCGAGAACACGATCACGGATCCAGAGCACCCGAAGACGATCACGGAGCCGCACGGTGCGCTGTCGTTCAACGGCGTGCACTTCCGGTACCAGGACTCCGCGCCGCAGTACCCGGACCTGATCAACGGCGTCGAGCTGCAGCTGCAGCCGGGCGAGACCATGGCGCTCGTCGGGCTCACGGGCTGCGGCAAGACCACGCTGCTGTCGCTGGTGCCGCGCCTGTACGACGTGACCGGCGGATCGGTGACGATCGACGGGGTCGACATCCGCGACCTCACGCGTGAAGAGCTGCGACGCCACGTCGGGGTCGCGTTCGAGGACGCCACCCTGTTCTCGACGACGGTGCGGCAGAACGTGCTGCTCGGTCGTCCGGACGTCGAGGGTGACGAGGCCGAGGCGCTCATGCGCGAGGCCCTCGACATCGCGCAGGCGTCCTTCGTGGACGACCTGCCCGACGGCGTCGACACCCGTGTCGGTGAAGAGGGCCTGTCGCTGTCCGGTGGACAGCGACAGCGTCTGGCGCTCGCCCGTGCGATCGCCGCCCGGCCGTCGGTGCTCGTGCTCGACGACCCGCTGTCGGCGCTCGACGTCGACACCGAGGCGCGGGTCGAGGCGGGCCTCCGCCGCGTCCTCGCCGAGACGACGTCGCTCATCGTGGCGCACCGTCCGTCGACGGTGACGCTGGCCGACCGGGTCGCCCTGATGGAGAACGGCGTCATCACCGCCGTCGGGACCCACCACGACCTGATGGCCACCAACGAGCACTACCGCTACGTCATCTCGTCGCTCGACGACGATGACGCCACCGCACGACAGGAGGCGATGGCATGAGCCAGCAGACCGACCAGAACCTGCCGGGAGGCGCGGCGTCCGTCCCGCAGGAAGCTCCGGACGAGCAGTCTGCCGCGCCCGTCACCGCCTCGATCACCACCCTGGGCGTGCGCGGCGAGGAGCGCGAGGACTTCACCAAGGCGGAGAGCAAGCGCCTGCGGCGTCGCTCCCTCGCCCTGCTCGGTTCCCTCGCGGCCCCGCTGAAGCTCCGCCTGGTGCTGCTCGGGATCGTCGTCGTCGTCTCCACGGCGGGCACCGTCGCGGGTCCGGCGCTCATCGCGTGGGGCATCGACAACGCCCTGCCCGCGGTGATGGACCAGAACGACTGGGTGCCGGCGTTCGGGGTCGTCGCGACGTACATCGTCGTGGCCGTCCTCGGTGCGGTGCTCACCGCCTGGTACACCGTGCTCGCCGCACGGATCAGCCAGGCGATCCTGTTCGACCTGCGCAAGCGGGTGTTCCTGCACACGCAGCGGCTGTCGCTCGAGTTCCACGAGACCTACACGTCCGGCCGGATCATCTCCCGCCAGACGAGTGACCTCGACTCGATCCGCGAGCTGCTCGACTCCGGGCTGAACCAGCTCATCCAGGGCGTGCTCTACATGGTGTTCACCGCCGTGGCCCTGGTGCTGCTCGACCCGACGTCCGGGCTCGTGCTCGCGGTGTCGCTCGTGCCGCTGTGGTTTCTGATCCGCTGGTTCCAGACGAACTCGCAGACGCTGTTCCGGGCCACCCGCGTCACCTCGGCGCGCGTGATCGTGCACTTCGTCGAGACGATGACGGGCATCCGCGCCGTGCAGGCGTTCCGCAAGGAGTCCCGCAACAAGGACGAGTACGGCGGCTTCGTCGAGGACTACCGGCTGGCGAACACGAAGGTGTTCAACCTGTTCGGGACGTTCGACCCGGTGCTCGTGCTCATCGGCAACGCCACGCTCGCGGCGGTCGTCATCGTCGGCGGCTTCCGGATCGTCGACGGGTCGCTCGAGGTCGGTGCGCTGCTCGCGGTGGCGCTGTACGCCAAGCGCTTCTTCGACCCGGCGCAGGAACTCGCGATGTTCTACAACGGGTACCAGTCGGCCTCGGCGGCGATGGAGAAGATCTCCGGCGTCCTCGAGGAACGGCCGAGTGTGCCGGACCCCGTGAAGCCGACGAAGCTGGCCGACGCCACGGGAAAGATGGACTTCGACGACGTCGTGTTCGCGTACAACGCGGGCAAGGTCGTGCTGCCGGAGTTCGACCTGCACATCCCGTCGGGGCAGACCATCGCGCTCGTCGGGTCCACCGGCGCCGGCAAGTCGACGCTCGCCAAGCTCATGGCGCGCTTCTACGACCCGTCGCAGGGCTCGGTGAAGCTCGACGGCGTGGACCTGCGCGACCTCGACACGAAGGACATGCGCCGCGCGATCGTCATGGTCACGCAGGAGGCGTACCTGTTCTCCGGCACGGTCGCGGACAACATCGCGCTCGGCAAGCCGGGGGCCTCCCGCGCCGAGATCGAGGCGTCCGCGAAGGCGGTCGGCGCGCACGAGTTCATCATGGCGCTCCCCGACGGGTACGACACCGACGTGAACAAGCGCGGCGGTCGGGTCTCGGCGGGGCAGCGACAGCTGCTCTCGTTCGCACGGGCGTTCATCGCGGACCCGAAGGTGCTCATCCTCGACGAGGCGACGGCGTCGCTCGACATCCCCTCGGAGCGGCTGGTGCAGGAGGGTCTCGAGACCCTGCTCGCCGACCGGACCGCGGTGATCATCGCGCACCGCCTGTCCACCGTCGCGATCGCCCACCGGGTGCTCGTCATGGAGCACGGCAAGATCGTCGAGGACGGCACCCCCGCCGACCTCATCGCCGGCACCGGGCGGTTCGCCCAGCTGCACGCGGCCTGGCGCGACTCGCTCGTGTAGGACGCGGCCGGGCTGCACCACGTGGTTGGCTTGCTCCATGAGCAACGACAGCGTGCAGCCCGGCGGCGTCGCCCTCCGCGACCCCTTCTACGGCGCACCCTTCACCGAGGCCGTCCGGCGGTTCTGGCGGAAGTACACCGTGTTCACCGGTCGGGCCTCGCGCGCCGAGTTCTGGTGGTGGTGGCTGACGTCGCTCGCGATCGGCCTCGTGCTGCAGCTCGTCCCGCAGGCGTTCACGCCGGACACCGCGCTGTTCGAGAACCCGGTCGGGTCCTACCTCTTCGTGCTCTGGGGCCTCGCGACCCTGATCGGCTCGCTCGCCCTCGGTGCCCGACGGCTGCACGACGCCGGCCTGTCCGGCTTCTGGCAGTTCCTGCACGTCGTGCCGGGCATCGGCTCGCTCGTCGTGTACCTGCTGTGCCTGATCCCGACCAGCCCGAAGGGCGAGCGCTTCGAGCGCTGACCGCTGCCGGGCTGTCGGCCGACCTGCGCGGGCCGGCCGTCAGAACGGGTCGTCCGCGTCCGTGGACGGCGACCAGCGCGCGCGACGCATGTCGAGCCTCCAGGCCGCCGTCCCCTGCACGAGCGGCGTGCCCTCGGCGCGGTAGTGCTGGAGCGCACGGACCTCGTGGTGCAGCGGCGGGTGCCCACCCGCGCGCACCACGCGCCACCACGGCAGGTCTGCGCCCTCGTGGGCCATCACCTTGCCGACCGCACGGGACGCGCGGGAACCGAGCGCCGCGGCGACGTCGCCGTACGTCATGACGTGACCCGGCGGGATCATCCGGACGACCTCGGCCACCGCTGCCCCGAAGTCGGGCTCCGGCGTGGGGATGTCCCTGTCGACCACGTCGTTGGTGAGTACTACAGCGTCAGGACCGCGAAGTGGTCGCCGTACTGGGTCTCGCGGACGACCTCGAAGCCCACGGCGCGGAAGAACGCCTCGGGGCTGTCGTCGCCACCGGGCTCGTAGACGACCGTCAGGCGTTCCTGCCCACGGCTGCGGGCCTCGTCCGCAAGGCCGTGCACGGCGAAGCGGCCGACGCCGCGACCCTGCGCGGAGCCGGCGACGTTGACCCGCCAGATGGCGCTGCGCAGCTCTTCCTGCGCATTGTCGGCGTCGAACGAACCGATGATGAGGCCCAGGACCTCGTCGCCGTCGAGGACCACCCGGGTCCACGCGGAACTCGGCTTGACGTCGGACTCGGCGACCCCGTAGGTGGTCGGCTGCACGAACTGTTCCTGACCCGGCTTGAGCGTCAGGGAGTTCGCCGCGGCAGCGGTCTTCGCGGAGAGTGGTTCGAGACGCAGGTCGGCCATGCCGCCAGGGTAACGGTGCGACCCGTGCGGGGGCCAGCGCGGACCGGAGACCGAGACCGCACCGTTGCCGCGGTATGGTCGCGGAATGGCAGAACATCGGCGTGGGGCGAACCTCCCGTCGATCGGCGGGTTCAACCGCACGGTCGTGCTCGATGCCGTCCGACGCTCGCCGGACGGCCTGAGCCGCGTCGAACTCGCCTCGCGCACCGGCCTGAGCGCGCAGACCGTGTCGAACGTCACCCGGTTCCTGATCGAGGCCGGCATGATCGTCGAGTCCGGCACCGTCGTCGCCGGTCGGGGCAAGCCGCGTACCATCCTGCGGCTCGAACCGGGCAGCCGCTACGCCGTCGGTGTGCACGTCGACCCGGCCGTGGTCACCTACGTGCTGCTCGACCTCGCCGGCACGGTCGTCGCGGCGTCCACGACCTCGACCCCGACCGCCGACGACCCGTCCGAGGTCGTCCGCACCATCGGTTCCGCCGTCGACGGCCTGATCGCCGACGCGGGCGTGGACGTCGACGGGGTGCTCGGCGTCGGGATCGCCAGCCCCGGCCCCATCGACGTCGACGCCGGCATCGTGGTCGACCCGCCGTTCCTGCCCCGGTGGCGGGACGTGCCACTGCGTGACGCGCTCGCTGAGGCCACGGGCCACCCGGTGCTGCTCGAGAAGGACGTCACGGCCGCAGCGGTCGGCGAGATGTTCCTGGCGGGGGAGTCCTCGGCCCGGAACTTCGCGTTCGTGTACTTCGGCACCGGCTTCGGCGTCGGGCTCGTCGTCGACCACGAACCCGTGCGCGGGGTCGGGTCGAACGCCGGGGACGCCGGGCACATCATGGTCGACCAGCGGTCGCTCGCCGGCACCCCGGACGGGTCCGGCACCCGGGGCGAGGTCGGCGCCGCCGTGGCGCCGGACCGGCTGGTGCGGATCGCGCGGGAGCGGGGTGTGGCGTTGACCGCCGGGTCCGAGGGATCGCTCGACGCGGTGGACCGGGCCTGGGACGAACTCGCCGAGGCCATCGACGCCGGGGACGAGGCCGCCGTCGCGCTCGCCGCCGAGGCCGGCACCGTGATGGGCGACGCCGCGGTCGTCATCGTGAACCTGCTCGACATCGACCGGGTCGTCTTCGGCGGACCGTTCTGGTCGCGCATCGCGAGTGCGGCGTTGCCGGCCGCCCGCGCCGCGATCGTCGGGTCGCCGTTGCTCGTCCCGAAGCACCCCGTCGACGTGGTCGAGAGCGACCGCGGTGCCGACGTCGCCGCGGTGGGTGCCGCGTGCCTGGTGCTCGACGCAGCGTTGTCCCCGCGGGCGAGCGGGCTGCTCATCCGTCGCTGACCACGGTCGAGGACCGCCGCCACCTCCCGCTCCGCTGCGAACGACGTATCCGCCAGGTGCGCGGCTGACGACGGGGGACAGATGACGGACAACGGGACCGACGGCACGATCGACCGACGCTGGGCGAAGGTCCGACCGCTCGTCTTCCGCACGATCATCGGCGCCGTCGTCGCGGCCGGGCTCGTCGGGATCGTGGCCGTGCTGCTCGGCGACTTCGGACGGGTCGCGGTGCAGCTGCTCCTGACGATCGTCGTGGTCGTCGTCTTCGCGCTGCTGTCCTGGTACGACGCCGACGTGTCGTCGCGCCGATCGGGCACCTTCGCGTTCGCCAGCATCGTGACCTCGATGTACCTGCTCGTCGCCGGGCTGTACAAGGTCTGGCTCGCCCCGACGAACCCGTCCGGTGGGGACGACCTCTGGCTCGTCGCCGAGCGGTTCTGGCACTGGATCTGGCTCGTCGGCGTCGCCCGGGTGGCGCTCCTGCACGTGCACCTGCTGCTCGTCATCCACCGCCGGTACCCGACGCCCGCGCTCCAGGTCGTCGCCAAGGCCACCGTCGGCGTCATCGCGCTGCTCGCGCTCCTGCTGTCGATCCCGCTGCTCGCACCCGACGTGGACTACGCGCGGGGGTACTGGCGACTCGTGTGGGTGGTGGTCATCCTCGACCTGCTCGGAACGGTCGTCGTGCCGCTCAGCAACGCGCTCTTCCGTCCGAGGGGCACCGCCTCGGCGCCGGCGGTCGGTTCGTGGCCGACGCCGGAAGCGCAGCCGGCAGTGCCCCCGACTGCGCCCGCGGCGCCCATCGCGACGTGGGGTGCCACCCCGGTGCCGGACGCCCCGACGGCTGCCACGGCCGTCGGTCCGGACGGCGGGGACCGGTACCGGTACGAGCCGCGTCCGGCGTCGTCGCGTGCCCTGGCGTGGCCGCGGTACGTCGACGGCACGCCGCTGCCGGCGCTGCCCGACGGGTCGCCGGACTTCTCCGGGGTCGCGCAGGGCTGAGAGTCGCGCGCTGAGGGGTCGCGGTCACTGAGGGGTCGCGGGGGCTGAGGGGTCGCCGCGCTGGGGCGCCGCGCGACACCTGTCGTTCACCGTCCGGCCACCGGTCGGACGCGCAGGTGCTGAACAGTCGTGCAGGTCTCCCCTCCCCTCCCGAGAAGGACCTGCATGCGCACTCCTGCCCTGCGCCCCCACTCCCTGCGGCTCGGTGCCGCGGTCGTCACCGCGCTGGCCGTCGGCGTCGCCATCGTCACGGCCAGCCCGGCCCTCGCCGCCGTCGGTGACGACGACCCGAGCGTCGGTGCGGCCGCCGCGAACGGCCTCGTCGTCAACGAGGTCGAGTCGAACGGCGACGACACCGACTGGGTCGAGCTGCAGAACACGTCGACGGCGTCGATCGACCTGACCGGCTACGCGTTCCTCGACGACGACAGCACCCACGACGCCTACGTCCTGCCCGCCGGCTCGACGATCGCCCCCCGCGGGTACTTCGTCATCGACCAGCTCTCGGCCACCGCACCCGGGTTCGACTTCGGGCTCGGCGGCGCCGACACCGCGCGGGTGTACGACCCCGCCGGCGACCTGGTGCTCCGGTACTCGTGGACGAGCCACGCGGTCGTCACGTACGGCCGGTGCGCCGACGGGACCGGTGCGCTCGTCGACACCACCACGTCGACGAAGGGCATCGCCAACGACTGCTCCTCGCCCGTGCGCATCAACGAGGTCGAGTCGCAGGACGGCACCCCCGGCGACTGGGTGGAGCTGACCAACGTCGGCAGCGCCACGGTCGACCTGGGTGGGTACGTCCTGCAGGACAGCGAGGACGACCACGCGTACACGATCCCCGCCGGTACGACCGTCGCGGCCGGTGGCTTCACCGTCCTCGACGAGGCGGACTTCGGCTTCGGACTCGGCAAGGCCGACTCCGCCCGGGTCGTCGATCCGCGGGGTGCGCTGGTCGACTCGTACTCGTGGACGGCCCACGCTGCCGCCACGTACGGCCGCAACCCGGACGGCACCGGCGACTTCGCCGACACCGCCGAGGCGACGAAGGGAAGCGCGAACCGGTTCGCCGGAGTCGTCACCGCCGAGCCCTGGCCCGGTGGCCCGGACGAGACCGTGCTCGACGACGAGGACACCTTCACCGGTGACCTGAGCGGCATCGACTGGACGACCTCCAAGAGGTCGCGGGACGGCCAGCTCTGGGCCGTGCAGAACGGCGACGGCCTGCTCTACCACCTGACTTCGGACGGCCAGGGCGGCTGGGCGCCGTCGAGCGCCGCGGGCACCGACCTGCGGTACGCCGACGGCACGGGCACCCCGGACGCCGAGGGCGTCACCGTCACGAGCGACGACCCGGGCGCCGTGTACGTGTCGACCGAGCGGGACAACGACGTGTCGAAGACCAGCCGTCCGTCGGTCCTGCGCTACGCCACGACCGACGGGTCCGAGTCGACCCTGCGCGCCACCGACGAGTGGAATCTCGCCGCGGACTTCCCCGGGCTCGGCGCGAACGCCGGGCTCGAGGGCGTCACCTGGATCCCGGACACCTGGCTCACCGCGCACGGCTTCGCCGACGAGCACACCGGCGCGGCCTACGCACCGTCGAGCTACGCCGGACACGGCGAGGGGCTCTTCTTCGTCGGCGTCGAGGGCACCGCGAGCGTGTACGCGTACGCCCTGATGGCGGACGGCTCGTTCCAGCGCGTGGCCACCATCGGTACGCCGTTCGCCGTCGTCGCCGACGTGCAGTTCGACCCGACCCTCGACGCGCTCTGGGTGGTGTGCGACGACGCCTGCGCCGGACGCACCACGCTGTACGAGCTGACCAACGGTGCCTTCACCGCCGCGAAGGTCTTCGAGGCACCGTCGAACGCCGACCGGACCCTCGCCAACGAGGGCTTCGCGGTCTCCGGCGTCTGCACCGACGGGGAGCGCGCAACGTTCTACGCCGACGACAACGACACGGACGGGTTCTCGCTGCGCACGGGGACGTACCCGTGCGAGGGCGGTGGCACCGACCCGGGCACGGAGCCCACGCCGACCCCGACCCCGGGCGACGGTGGCACGGCGCCGACGCCGGTTCCGACCCCCACGCCCACGCCGGGCGACGGTGGCACGACGCCCGCGCCGACCCCCGGGACCGGTGGATCGACGCCGACCCCGTCGCCGGCCGCTCCGATCGCTCCGGTGGCTCCGTCGGAGACCGGCCTGTCGGACACGAATCGCGGAAGCGTCTCGGCCCCGTCGTCCGCCCGCGCGGGGGAGACCATCACGGTCACGGTGGGCACGCAGTACGCCGGCGACCGGTTGAACGTGTGGCTGTACTCGACCCCGACGCTGCTCGGCACGGTGCCGGTCGCCGCCGACGGCACGGTGCGCGTCACGATCCCGGCCGACGCTCCGGCCGGCGAGCACCGCATCGTGGTGACGGCCACCGACGGCACGGCGCTGGGCTGGACCCCGATCACGATCACCGCTGACGGGCAGCTCGCGTTCACGGGCGCCGAGGGCCTCGGTGCTGGAGCACTCATCGCGATCCTGCTGCTCGCGGCGGGAGCCGGCGTCCTGATCGTCCGCCGTCGTAGGGCGGTGGCTGCGGAGTAGTCCCCAGTCCCCGCGGGCGCACTTCGTGAGCAGGAATGGTCGGGTTCGCACAGCGGACCCGACCATTCCTGCTCACCATGTGCGGTGGGCGCGACCGCGGGGCGGACGGGAGGCGCGGTGCGGGACCGCCACGGGCCTCCCGTCCGCCCTGTGGGTGCGTCAGCCGTCGGTGCGCAACGTGTTCGAGTCGTCCTGACCCGGGATGGCGTCCTTCGTGGTCCAGCCGTACCAGCGGCCGTCGATCTCGGTGACCGCGCGGCCGTCGCCGCAGGTGACGAGGCCCTTCGTCGGGAGCTCCTCGGGCAGGAAGTCGGCGGTCATCGCGGTGCCGCCGTACGACTCGTCGAGCGGCGTGCACGCGTCCGTGTCGACGCCCTCCTTCGAGGCGAACCCGATGACGTACCCGGGTGCCGAGGCGTTGAGGCGGACGTCGATGTCCTTCGCGTCCTCGGGCACCCACTCCGGCATGAAGAACGCCATGTCGTCCGACTCGCCGGAGCGCGGCGCGTCGGAGTACGTGGCGAAGTGCTTCTGCGGGGTCTTGTTCGGCACGATGTCCTGGATCGCGCTGCAGCCAGCGGTCAGCAGCAGGGCGGAGAGCGCGGCGGTCGAAGCGAGGGCGATGCGGAGGGTCCGGCGGGCGGTGGTGGGGCGCGTGTCGATGCTCATGGACCCAGTCTCGTGACGGATCACCTGCTGAAACATCACGTGCACACCCGGAGTCGTGCGGGGGTTACCCCCACCTGTCGAGTCACCCGAACGTCGGGCCACCCGAACGTCGGGCCACCCATCGCCGATCGGCCCGCGCGGACGGCCCCGGCCCCGCAGTAGCGTCAGGGCATGCAGCAGGAGATCCTCCGGTACACCGCCTTCGCCGCCGAGCCCGGAGGTGGCAACCCCGCTGGGTTGGTCCTCGACGCGGCGGCGCTGTCCGGCGACGAGATGCTCGCGATCGCCCGCGAGGTCGGCTACCCCGAGACCGCGTTCGTCGTCGGCACCACGGCGAGTGGCCCGCGCGTCCGCTACTTCTCGCCAGGTGCCGAGGTGCCGTTCTGCGGGCACGCGACGCTGGCGCTCGCGGTGGCGCTCGCCGAACGCGACGGGCTCGGCCGCCGGGTGTTCACGACGGCAGCCGGCGAGGTCGCCCTCGACGCCACCACCGGTCCGGACGGGGCAATCCAGGTCGCGATGACGAGCGTCGAACCGGCGACGCGGGACATCGATCCGGCGCGGCTCGCGCGGCTTTTCGACCTGCTCGGGCTCGAGGCCGCGGACATCGCGCCGGGCTTCCCGGTGCTCGAGTCCTTCGCCGGCAACTGGCACCCGGTGCTCGTGCTGCACGACCAGGAGCTCTTCCACCAGTTCCGCTTCGCACCCGGGCCCCTCGCCGACCTGCAGCGCGAGGCCGGGTGGGAAGGAACGGTCACGGTGCTGCACCGGACCGGGGAGCGTGAGTACGAGGCGCGGAACCTGTTCCCGGTCGGCCGCATCACCGAGGACCCGGCGACGGGCTCGGCGGCGGCCTCGACCGGGGCGTACCTGCGCGAGGTCGGTGCCGTCGAGCCGGGGGGCCGCGTCACGATCCGGCAGGGGCGCCACGTCGGCCGTCCGAGCCTGCTGCTCGTCGACGTCCCCGCGTCCGGCGGGATCACCGTGACGGGGAGCGCGACACCGATCTCCTGACGGAGGTTCCTTCCCAGAACGCACGCGATGGGAAGCGGAATCGGGCGTACCTGGTCGAAACTTCGGACCAGGTACGCCCGATTCGGCAAGGTGCGCCCGAACCAGCGCGAGAAACTCCTTGACACGGATAAGTCCATACGCTGGACTAATCCTGCGCGCGGGCGATGGAGCCCGCGGACGTCACCCGTGCAAAGGAGCACCGATGAAACGCACCCGCATCATCGCCGGACTCGCAGCCGTGGCCGTCGCCGCGGTCGGCCTGGCAGGCTGCTCAGCCTCGGGGTCCGCCTCGAGCGACACGATCAAGATCGCGTACCAAAAGTTCGGCGCCTTCCAGCAGCTCGACGCCCAGATGAAGGTCGTCAAGAAGGAGTACGAGAAGGACAACCCGGGCAAGAAGGTCACGCTCGTCCCGATCCAGGCCCAGGGCAACGACTACTACACGAAGCTCGCGCTCATGAACAAGGCGCCCGCGACGGCTCCCGACGTCATGTACGAGGACACGTTCCTCGTCAAGGCCGACGCCGAGGCCGGCTACCTCCTGCCACTCGACAAGTACACGGACAAGTGGAAGGACTGGGACCAGTTCTTCGACAACGCCAAGCAGGCCGGGCAGGGTGACGACGGCAAGATCTACGGCGTCCCGATGGGCACCGACACCCGCGCGCTCTGGTACAACAAGGACATCTTCAAGTCCGTCGGACTGCCCGTGCCGTGGGAGCCGAAGACCTGGGACGACGTGCTCGCCGCGGCGAAGACGATCAAGGACAAGAAGCCCGACCTGATCCCGTTCAACATCTACTCGGGCAAGGCGCAGGGCGAAGCGTCGACCATGCAGGGCTTCGAGATGCTCCTCTACGGGGCGGACGGCTCCGGCAACACCCTCTACAAGGACAAGAAGTGGGTCACGGGCTCGGAGCAGTTCGTCGACTCGCTGCAGTTCGTGAAGGACGTCTACCAGGGCGGCCTCGGCCCGACACCGCAGCAGGCGCTCGACACGAACGTCGGCACGACCATCGCCCAGACGTGGCTGCCGAAGGGCAAGCTCGCGATCGACCTCGACGGTTCGTGGCAGTCCGGCACGTGGCTGAAGTCCGGCACCGCGCCGTGGGCCGAGTGGAACGACGTGATGGGTCAGGCGCCGATGCCGACGCAGAACGGTCAGGACCCGGGATGCAACTCGATGTCCGGTGGTTGGACCCTGGCGGTCGGCGCGAAGTCGAAGAACCCGCAGGCGGCGTTCGACTTCATCACGAGCTTCCTCGACAAGGACGGCTCGCTGAAGTACGACACCGAGAACAGCCAGATCGCCGTCCGCAAGGACGTCGCGGACGACACCGCCTACACCGACGCCAACCCGACGTTCAAGTTCTTCTCCGGACTGGTGGAGAACACGAACTTCCGCCCGGCGACGAGTGACTACTCGCAGGTGTCCAACGCGATCCAGGTCGCGATGGAAGCGGTCATGACCGGGCAGCAGACGCCGAAGCAGGCGGCTGCCGCGTACGACAAGGCCGTCACGCAGGTGGTCGGCAAGGAGAACACCGTCTCCGCTGGTTGACGGACGTCACCCAATGACGGACTGGAGGCGCGGGGCGGTCCCGCACCGCGCCTCCCGTCCGTCCTTCCCCACCTTCGGAACCCCTCCGCACCCGGAAGGCACCCATCGTGTCCAGCACCCCCCTCGCGCCGACGCTGTCGGCGCCCGGTGCGCCGAAACGCACCGATCCACCCGTGCCGCGCAAGCGGCGACCGCTGCGGAACGTCGGCCGAGCGGTTCCGCTCCTGCCCGCCCTCGTCCTGCTCGTCATCTTCCTGCTCGGCCCCGTCATCTCGTCGTTCTACGGGTCGTTCACGAACTCCGCACTCACCGGCGCCGGCGCTGCCGACCAGCAGTTCGTCGGCTTCCAGAACTACGTCGAACTCTTCCAGGACCCGGACTTCCCGAAGTCCGTCATCCTGACCATCGTGTTCCTGCTCGCCTCGGCAGTGGTGGGCCAGAACGTGCTCGGGCTCGGCCTCGCGCTCCTGATGCGGTCCGCCAACAAGGCCGTCCGGGCGATCGTCGGCACCTTCGTCGTCGCCGCCTGGGTCCTGCCCGAGATCGTCGCCTCGTTCGCCGCGTACGCGTTCTTCAACGACGAGGGCACGCTCAACAGCTTCCTGGCGTCGATCGGCATCAGCGGGCCGAACTGGCTCTACACGTTCCCGATGTTCGCCGTGATCCTGGCGAACATCTGGCGCGGGACCGCCTTCTCGATGCTCGTCTACTCGGCCGCCGTGCAGGAGGTCCCCGAGGAGATCACCGAATCGGCGGAGGTCGACGGCGCGACCGGGTGGCAGCGTCTCGTGTACATCACGCTCCCGGTGATCCGGCGGAGCATCTCGACGAACCTCATGCTGACGACGCTGCAGACGTTGTCGGTGTTCACCCTCATCTTCGTGATGACCGGTGGCGGACCGGGCACGAACTCGTCGACCCTGCCGATCCTGGCGTACCAGGAGGCGTTCAAGTTCTCGCAGCTCGGCTTCGGGACCGCGATCGCGACCATCCTGCTCGTGGTGGGGGCGGTCTTCTCGATCATCTACATCCGCGCGCTCAAGCCGGAGGTGGACTGATGGCCATCACTGCCCCGTCCCTCGACCCGACCTCGACCCGTGCGGTGACCGCTCCCGGTTCACTGCACATGACGTCACCGCGCGGCCGCACGATGCGGTGGGTGGCGAACGTCGTGCTGCTCGTCATCGCGGTGTGCTTCGCGGTCCCGCTGCTCTGGCTCGTCCTCGCCTCGGTCGACACCCAGGCGTCGCTGTCGGTGAAGCTGCCGGCGCAGTTCACGCTCGACAACTTCGCGAAGGTGCTCACGCCCGAGCTGTCGTTCATCCCGCTCGCGAACAGCCTGCTGCTCTCCGGCGGGACGGCGATCGTCACCGTGGTCTTCGCACTGCTCGCCGCGTACCCGCTGTCCCGCTACAAGATGCGCGTCAACAAGCCGTTCCTGTACAGCATCCTGTTCGGGACCGGCCTGCCGATCACCGCGATGATGGTGCCCGTCTACGCGCTGTTCGTGTCGCTCAACCTGATCGACAACGTGTGGGGCTGCATCTTCTTCCTCGCCGCGACCAGCCTGCCGATGGCGATCTGGATGGCGAAGAACTTCATGGACTCGGTGCCGATCTCGCTCGAAGAAGCAGCGTGGACCGACGGCGCCTCGATGATGACCACCCTGACGCGGATCGTCATCCCGCTCATGCGTCCGGGCATCGCCGTCGTGTTCATCTTCGTGTTCATCCAGGCGTGGGGGAACTTCTTCGTCCCGTTCGTCCTGCTGCTCTCGCCCGAGAAGGTGCCCGCCGCGGTGAGCATCTTCAACTTCTTCGGACAGAACGGGGCGGTCGCGTACGGACAGCTCGCCGCGTTCTCCATCGTCTACTCCGTGCCCGTCATCGCCCTCTACGTGATCGTGTCCCGAGGCCTCGGCGGCGGCAACGCCCTCGCCGGCGGCATCAAGGGCTGATCTGCTGGCCCCGGCCGGCCCACTCGAAAGGAACCACATGCACAAGGACGAACCGCTCGTCGAGGCCCGGATCGCCCGCCTCGTCCGCGACCGTGTCGACCCCGCCGTCCACCGCCGCTCGGCGCCGGTCACGATCGAGGCGTGGGAGGTGCCGGGTGAGCCGGTGCCGTTCGACTCCGCCGTCCAGCAGGCGTACGAACCGTTCACCGTGGGCAGCGCCTGGGGCGGCCGGCCGTGGGGGACCACCTGGTTCCGCATCACCGGCACCGTGCCGGCGGACTTCGGTACCGCGCCCGGGACCACCGCGGAGCTGCTCGTCGACCTCGGGTTCACGAAGCGGCACCCGGGGTTCCAGGCCGAGGGACTGGCGTACCGCACCGACGGCTCCACGATCAAGGGCGTCGAGCCGCGGAACGACACCGTGCCCGTCGAGGTCGGGCCCGGGGAGTCCTTCGAGCTGTACGTCGAGGCCGGTGCGAACCCGGACATCGGCGGTGACTCGTTCCAGGGGGCGACACCGCTCGGGTCGCGCTCCACCGCGGGCGACGAGCCGATCTACCGCGTGCGTTCGCTCGAGCTCGTCGAGCGCGACGACACCGTGTGGGAGCTGCAGCAGGACTTCTGGGTCCTGCGCGGCCTGATGGCGGAACTCCCCACCGACGGGACCCGCGGCGCCGACATCCTGCACGCGCTCGAGCTGGCAGCGGACGCCCTCGACCCCGACGACGTCGCCGGCACCGCCGCCGACGCCCGCGAGGTCCTCGCGCCCGTGCTGGCGGTCCCCGCGAGCGCTGCCGCACACCGGGCGATCGCCGTCGGCCACGCGCACATCGACTCCGCCTGGCTCTGGCCGGTGCGCGAGACGATCCGCAAGTGCGCCCGCACCTTCTCGAACGTGCTCGACCTGATGGACCGCGACCCCGACTTCACGTTCGCCTGCTCGTCCGCGCAGCAGTACGCGTGGATCCGGGACGGCTACCCGTCGATCTGGGCCCGGATCAAGCAGCGCGTCGCCGAGGGCCGCTGGATCCCCGTCGGTGGCATGTGGGTCGAGTCCGACACCAACCTGCCCGGTGGCGAAGCCCTGGCACGACAGTTCGTCGCCGGCAAGCGGTTCTTCCTCGAGGAGTTCGGCATCGACACCCCCGAGGCCTGGCTCCCCGACTCGTTCGGCTACTCCGGGGCGCTCCCGCAGATCGTCCGAGCGGCCGGCTCGAAGTGGTTCGTCACCCAGAAGCCGTCGTGGAACGAGACGAACGTCATCCCGCACACGTCCTTCCACTGGGAGGGCATCGACGGCTCCCGCATCCTGACGCACCTGCCGCCGGCCGACACCTACAACTCCGACGTCTCCGCCGCCGACCTGCACCGCGGTGAGCGGAACAACAAGGAGCGCGGCGTCGCGAACACCTCGATGCTGCTCTACGGCTTCGGCGACGGCGGCGGTGGACCCACCCGCGAGATGGTCGCCGCAGCCCGACGCCAGCACGACCTGGACGGCTCGCCGCGCGTGCAGCTCGGCACCCCGGCCCAGGTCTTCGAGGAGCTCGAACGGGTGCTGCCGACCCCCGGCGTGTGGTCCGGTGAGATGTACCTCGAGTTCCACCGCGGCACCTACACGTCGCAGATCCGCACGAAGCAGGGCAACCGCCGCTCCGAGCACCTGCTCCGCGAGGCCGAGCTGTGGGCGTCGACCGCGGCCGTGCGCCTCGGGCTCGACTACCCCTACGAGGAACTCGAGCGCGCCTGGCACACCGTCCTGCTGCAGCAGTTCCACGACATCCTGCCCGGGTCCTCGATCGCCTGGGTCTACGAGAACGCCGAGGAGAACTACGCGCAGATCGCCGAGGTCCTCGAGGGGCTGATCGGCAACGCGACGACCGCGCTCGCGAACGGGGGTGCTGCGGCGCTCGCCGGGGTCGGGGCCTCGTCGTCGGCCGCCGCCGGCGGCAGCAGTGCGCTGCTCGATGCGCCGTCCGGCTCCGACGCCGTCGGTGGCAGCGGCTCGTCCGGCAACGTCGTGCGCTTCAACGCCTCGCCGGTCGCGGCAGGAGACGCAACCGCCCTGGGCGGTTCGCTCGGCTCGGCGCCGCGACCCGTGCCTCCCGTCCGCTCCGGCGACCACTTCGTCTTCGACACGGGCGTCGTCACGGCGACCATCGACGCAGCCGGCCACGTCGTGTCGCTCGTCGACCGCGCCAGCGGCCGCGACGCGATCGCACCGGGCGCGGCCGCAGCCGAGTACACCGTGTTCCGCGACACCCCGAACCAGTGGGAGGCGTGGGACATCGACCGCGCGTACCAGCGCAACGGCACCGTGCTGACGGCCTCCTCGGTCGCGATCGACGGCTCCTCGCTCGTGGTGGAACGGTCGTTCGGGTCGTCGACGCTCACGACCCGGTACTCGGCGGTCGCCGGGCTCGCAGAGCTGGTGATCGAGACCGAGGTCGACTGGCACGAGCACCAGAAGCTGCTGAAGCTCGCGTTCCCGGTGGACGTCCGTGCGTCGTCCGCCTCGAGCGAGATCCAGTTCGGCCACATCGACCGGCCGACCCACCAGAACACCTCGTGGGACCACGCCCGCTTCGAGACCTCGGCGCACCGCTGGGTGCACGTCGCCGAGCCCGGGTTCGGCGTCGCGGTGGCGAACGACTCCACCTACGGGCACGACATCACACGCTCGACGCGGCCGGACGGCGGGACCACGACGCTCGTGCGCGAGTCGCTGCTGCGCGGGCCGACGTTCCCGGACCCGAACGCCGACCAGGGGCACCACGTGTTCCGGACCGTGCTGCGGGTGGGGGCGTCGGTGCTCGACGCCGCCGACTCCGGGTACCGGCTGAACCTGCCGGTGCGGACGGTCGCGGGTTCGACCACGGTCGACCCGCTCGTCTCGGTGTCGTCGCCGCAGGTGTTCGTCGAGGCCGTGAAGCTCGCCGAGGACCGCTCCGGTGACGTGATCGTGCGCCTGTACGAGGCCTCGGGCGGTCGAGCGACCGACGTCGGGGTGTCGTTCGGGTTCGACGTCGCGTCCGTGACCGCCGTCGACCTGCTCGAACGCCCCGTCGACGCATCGTCGTGGCGGGCCGGGGAGCCCGTCGTGCTGACCCTCCGTCCGTTCGAGATCGTGACGGTGCGGGTGCGTCGGGCCTGAGGCAGCGGGCCCCTCGGTCCCCCTCGGGGGGAGAGACCGCGGCGCCGGACGGGACACGGGTGCGTTCCGTCCGGCGCCGTGTCGTGTGCGGGGTGGGTGGGTGGCTGGCCTGGTCGTTTTGGGGGTAGGTGGTCGAATCGGGCGTACCTGGTCGGAAGTTCCGACCAGGTACGCCCGATTCCACTTGGCATCGCGTCCGCGCTGGGAAGGAACGTTCTCCCTCCACAGGCGGGCAGGCCTGGAGGCCCGTCCACAGACCTCGACGTCGGCCGCCTGGGCGCGTGGCCGGTCGGGCATCGTCTCCTCCATGAACGAACCGCTGCCCATCCTCCGGGCCTCGCCCACGCGTGAGGCCGGCCTCGACGCCACCACCCTGCGCCGCCGGACCCGGCTCCACGGTCCGGGCAGACTCGTCCGGGCAGGGCCGAACGCGTTCGTGGACGGGGCGGCGTGGGATGCGGCCGGGCCACGGCAGCGGTACGTGACCCGTGTGCACGCGCGGCTCGGTCGGCTCGGCACCCGCGCGACGGCGTCGCACGACTCCGCGGCCGCGGTGCACGGGCTGCCGGCGCTCGGCGGGTGGAGCGTCCCGGTACACGCCACGGTGCCGGAGTCGATGTACCGGGGCAGGACCGCCGAGCTGGTCCTGCACACGCGACCGGTGTCCGGCGCCGAACGGGTACGGGTCGGCGACCTCGCGGTGACGGCGGTCCCACGGACGGTGATCGACATCGCGATGGCCGGCGACCTGCGGACCGGGGTCGTCGTGGCAGACGCCGCGCTGCGCAGTGGGATCGGCGCGGACGACCTGTGGCGAGCGGTGCACCCGAGTGCTCGCGGGCGTGCCCGGGCCGCCCAGGTGCTCGACCTGGCCGACGGGCGTTCGGGTTCCCCGGCGGAGTCACTCGCGCGCGTGGTCTTCCGCGAGCTCGGGCTGCCCGCTCCCGTGCTGCAGCAGGAGTTCGTCGTCGACGGTCGCCGGTCCGCCGTCGACTTCTGGTTCCCGGCCGAAGGCGTCGTCGTCGAGATCGACGGACGCGCGAAGTACACGCAGGAGCGCTACCTCGGCGGCCGAAGCCAGACCGAGGTGTTCCTGGACGAGAAACGTCGTCATGCCAGGCTGCTCACGGTGCCGGGTGTCCGGACGATCATCCGGCTCGAGTGGCGTGACCTGTTCGACCTCGATGCGTTGGCACTGCGACTCCGCGCCGCCGGGCTGCCGTGCGCGATCCGCCCGGTCCGGAGCGCTCGGTCCACCGCGGTCGGTGGGCGTCGGTGAGCCGGCTCAGCGCGGCCTGGTTAGCGTGGCGGCATGGCAGTGCAGGAGATCTGGCTCGTCCGCCACGGTGAATCGCTCGCGAACGTCGCCGCCGCCCGGGCCGAGGCCGCGGGCGACGACGTCATCGACGTCGAGTACCGCGACGCCGACGTCCCGCTCAGCCCGCTCGGTGAGGCCCAGTCGCGGTCGCTCGGACAGGAACTCGCCGACCGCGGCATCGACGACGTGCCCGTGGCGCTGTGGGTCTCCCCGTACCTGCGCGCGCAGCAGACCATCGAGATCGCGCTCGGGGCCGGCGGGCTGGCCGAGCCGGAGAGGCGGGTGGACGAGCGGCTCCGCGACCGCGAACTCGGAGTCCTCGACCTGCTCACCCTGCAGGGTGTCCGGAACCGACACCCCGACGAGGAACGTCGCCGGCAGTGGCTCGGCAAGTACTACCACCGGCCTGCGGGCGGCGAGTCCTGGGCCGACGTGATGCTCCGGCTCCGGTCGGCACTGAGCGACGTCGAACGGATCGAGGGCACCGAGCGGCTCGTCATCGCGGCGCACGATGCCGTCGTGATGCTGATCGTGGCGGTGTGCCTGGACCTCGACGAGCCGACGCTCATGGAGTTCGCCCGGACGCACGCGGTCGCGAACGCCTCCCTCACCCGGCTCCGCCGCGACCGTGCGGGTGCACCGTGGGTGCTCGAGGAGTTCTCCTCCGTCGGCCACCTCGACGACGACGAAGTCACCGCGCACACCGGACGGAAGGACGACGAGCATGCCCGCTGAACCCATCACCCCGAACTTCCTCCGTGACTGGCCACTCCCCGAGGCCGGTGCCGGCAAGTACGGGCGCGGGCAGGTGCTCGTCGTCGGCGGCGCCGCGCGGACACCGGGAGCCGCGATGCTCTCGGCGCTCGCCGCACTGCGGGTGGGAGCGGGGCGACTCACCCTCGCAGTGGGACGGAGCATCGCGAACGAGGTCGCCGTCGCCGTGCCCGAGTCCGGTGTCGAGCCGCTCGACGAGGACGCGGACGGTCACGTCGCCGTCGGCGCGATCGAGGGGATCGCGGACTCGGCCGCGAGCGCGGACGCGGTGTTGGTCGGCCCGGGACTCGACGATCCCGACGGCACCCGTGACCTCGTGGCCGGACTCGCCGGCGTCGTCGGACCGCAGACCACGATCGTGCTCGATGCCTTCGCCCTCGGGGTGGCGGCCGACGTCCGGGAGCTGCTGGAACCGCTCCGTGGTCGGCTGGTGATGACGCCCAACTCCGGCGAAGCCGAACGGCTCCTCGGTCGGGAGGGCAGCGACGACGACGTGGCCGACGCGATGGCGATCGCGCAACGGTTCGGGGCGGTCGTTGCCCTCGGTGACGCCATCGCGACTCCTCGGGGGCGTTCCTGGATCAAGGGCACGGGCTCCGGTGGGCTCGGGACCAGCGGGAGCGGCGACGTCCTGTCGGGTGCGGTGACGGGCCTGTTGGCTCGTGGCGCGGAACCGGCGCAGGCGGTGGCGTGGGCGTCCTACGTGCACGCTGCCGCGGGGGACCGTCTCGCGGTGCAGGTAGGGCCGCTCGGCTACCTGGCGAGCGAACTCGTGACCGAGATCCCGCGGGTGCTCGTCGAGCTCGGCGCCTGACCGCGCCGGTTCGTTCCCAGAGCGCGCGCGATACCTCACACTTTCGGGCGTACCTGCCAAGAACTTCCGACCAGGTACGCCCGATTCGACCAGGTACGCCCCGCCCCGCCAGCCCAGCCGCCAGCCTCGCCCGCCTCAGGCCTGCAGCGCCTCCACGGCCTTCGCGATGCGCCGCGCTCGGGTCTCCGGCGCCTTCGCCTGCGACACCGGGTCGGCGAGCGCTCGCTGTCGCGAGTTCGACAGGGTGTCGAACTCCGCACGCACGCCGGCGTCCTGCAGCGCCGCCGCCAGGTCGTCGGGCAGGTCGATCGTCCGGGGCTGCGTGTCGACGACGAGCGTGACCTCGACGGTGTCGCCGGCAGCGATCCCGGCGGACTCGCGGTGTGCTGCGGACAGCGGCACCAGGAACTGCTCGTCCATGACCCCGACGGTGGACCGGTAGGTGTAGCCACCGTTGATCGTGACGACCACGGGCGGGCGCTTCCCCGAGCCGAGCGCATCGATCACGGACGACGGGACCGGGAGCCCGGTGGCCGTCTTCCTCGCCAGCAGGACCGTCGTCGTGAACTGCATCCGTGCCTCCAGGCCGATGTGGGCGCGACCGTGCACCCGTGGTGGGAAATCAGCAGAACCGTACAGGCGTACCGGCTGTTCCGCCACCGTTCACCGCGGCAGCACGGGACGGAAACCGGCCGCCTCCACGATCGTCCCGGGCCGACAACCCCGGCTCCACCCGAAGGACCCGCAGCACCCACCCGAAAGGCACCTCCCGTGCAGCACAAGCGCACCATCGCCGGCATCGCCCTCGCCGCCGCAGCGATCGTCACCCTCGCCGGATGCTCGGCCACGAGCTCGGCCAGCACGACGAAGGACGACACGAACTGGAAGACCGCCACGAGCGCCGAGGCATCCGGTGGCATGGACGCCCTCGTGAAGGCCGCGAAGGCCGAGGGGCAGCTCAACGTCATCGCGCTGCCGCCGTCGTGGGCCAACTACGGCAAGATCATCGACGGCTTCACGAAGAAGTACGACATCACGGTCAACTCCGCGAACCCGAACGGCTCCAGCGCTGACGAGGTCGCCGCGGTGAAGTCGCAGAAGGGCCAGTCGACCGCGCCCGACGTGCTCGACCTCGGCAACGCCGTCCTGCAGGAGAACCTCGACCTGCTGACGGACTACAAGGTCGCGAACTGGGGCGACATCCCGGACACGCTCAAGGAGCAGGACGGTGCGTGGACCCGCGACTACACGGGCCTGATGTCGATCGGGTACGACTCGTCGAAGATCACCGACGCCCCGAAGGACCTGAACGACCTGCTGGGCTCCGAGTACAAGGGCAAGGTCTCGATCGCGGGCGACCCGACGCAGGCGAACCAGGCCGCGTCGGCGGTGTACCTTGCTGCGCTCGAGAACGGCGGCTCGGCCGACGACATCACGAAGGGCGTCGACTACTTCGGCAAGCTGAAGCAGGCCGGCAACTTCCAGAACGTGCTGCCCACGCAGGCCACGGTGGCGTCGGGTGAGACCCCTGTCGTCATCCAGTGGTCGTACAACAACCTCGCGTGGGGCCCCGCAGCGGGTGCGAGCGGCAACAAGAACTGGAAGACCGTCGTGCCCGAGGGCCAAGCGCTCGGCTCGTACTACTCGCAAGCCATCAACAAGGACGCCCCGCACCCCGCCGCAGCCCGTCTGTGGCAGGAGTACATCGCCAGCCCCGAGGCGCAGAACCTGTACCTGCAGGCCGGTGCGTTCCCCGCGACCCTCGCCGCCATGGAGCAGTCCGGCAAGGTCGACCAGGACGCCCTCGACGCCGCCGGCGGCGCGCCGAAGGACTACGTCGAGCTGACCGACGCGCAGGTCGCCGACGCCGCGAAGGTGCTGTCGGCCAAGTGGTCCTCGACCATGGGGTCCTGAGCAGCATGACCACCGCATCGGCGGGCGCGCCCGCGCCATCGGCGAGCGCACCGGCGACGAGCGTGACGAGCCCCGTGCTCCCGACGTCCGCACGAGCGTCCGCCGATGCCGTCCGACGCGGCGCCGGACCCCGCGTCCGGCGCCGCGTCGGCCTGGCCTGGCTCGGTCTCACCCCGTTCGCCGCGTACGTCCTGCTCTTCCTCGCCGTCCCCGCGGTGATCGCGGTCGGCAGCGGGTTCTTCACCGACGACGGCGCGTTCACCCTCACGAACCTCGCCGCGTTCGCCGATCCGTCGGTCCTGCGGGCCTTCGGCGGCTCGTTCGGCCTGTCGGCCGTGTCCGCGGTGATCGGCGCCGTCATCGGAGCGCTCGTCTGCTGGGCGCTGTCGGCACTGCGGCCCGATGGGCTCGTCCGGTCGATGATCGACTCGGCCGCGAGCGTCCTCGCTCAGTTCGGCGGCGTCATGCTCGCCTTCGCCTTCATCGCCACGATCGGCGCGCAGGGCCTCGTCACCACGTGGCTCGTCGCCGCCTTCCACGTCGACCTCAACGCGGATGGCGCCTTCCTGTACACGGTCCCCGGACTCGTGATCCCCTACGTCTACTTCCAGGTTCCGCTGATGGTCCTCACGTTCATGCCCGCACTGGAGGGCGTCAAGACCCAGTGGGGTGAAGCCGCCGCCACCCTCGGCGCCTCGCGCGCCACGTACTGGCGCCGGATCGCCCTGCCCGTGCTCGCGCCGGCGTTCTGGGGTTCGTTGCTCCTGCTCTTCGCGAACGGGTTCTCGTCCTTCGCGACCGCCGCCGCGCTCATCTCGCAGGGCGGCATCGTGCCGCTCACGATCCGCACGCAGCTCACCAGCGAGACGCTCATCGGCCTGCAGAACGTCGCCGGGGTGCTCGCGTTCGGGATGGTCGTCGTGATGGCGGTCGTGATGGGTGCGTACGCACTGCTGCAGCGCCGGGCAGCCAGGTGGCAGCGATGAGCGGGGCGGCCCCGGTGCGTCCGGTGAGGCCGGGAGGCCCGTCCCGCGTCGGTCGCTTCGGCGCGGCCCCGTCGCGGGTCACCGCCACGGCCGTGCTGACGGTCGTCGGGATCGCCTTCGCGGTCCCGCTGGCCGCGCTGGTGCAGTTCACCTTCCGGCAGGGGACCGACGGTGGTCTGACGCTCGCGCACTGGACAGCCGTCACCGACCCGGTCAACGCGTTCACCTACCAGCCGGTGTTCGACGGGCTCCGGGCGTCGCTGCTCATCGCGGTGATCACCGTCGGCATCGTGCTGTTCGTCCTGCTGCCCTCCCAGATCATCACGGCGCTGCGCTACCCGAGGCTCCGCCGCGTCCTCGAGTTCGTCTGCATCGTGCCGATCACCGTCCCCGTCGTGGTGCTCGTCGTCGGCTTCATCCCCGTCTACCAGGTGGTCTCGCGGGTCTTCGGGTCCGACGCCTGGACGCTGGCCTTCGCGATCGGCATCATCACGCTGCCGTTCGCGTTCCGCCCGATCGCCGCCGCCATCACCGCGACGGACATGACGGTGCTGTCCGAGGCCGCCCGGTCGCTCGGGGCGTCGTGGTGGACGGTCACGTGGCGGGTGCTCCTGCCGAACCTCCGCCGGGGCATCACCGCCGCGTGCTTCCTCACCATCACGGTGGTCCTCGGGGAGTACACGCTCGCGGCGTTCCTGTCCCGCACCACCTTCCAGACCGCGCTCGTCCTCGTGCAGCAGACCGACCCGTACGTCGCCGCGATCTTCTCGGTCGCCGCGCTCGTGTTCGGGTTCGTCCTGCTCGTCCTGATCGGCCGCATCGGTTCGGGCCGTCGTGTCCGCCGTGTCCGCGCCGTCCGCAGCACCCCCGTCAAGGAGTCCGCATGACCGTCACCGCACCGGCAGCCCCGGCGTCCCTCGCCACCACCGGCGCCGTCGTCGAGCTCGAGGCCGTCGAGAAGCACTACGGCACGCACCGCGCCCTGGCCGGGCTGTCGCTCCGCGTCGAACCGGGGGAGTTCGTGTCCCTGCTCGGACCGTCCGGGTGCGGCAAGACGACGGCGCTCCGAGCACTCGCAGGCCTCGAGGCCATCGACTCCGGCGCCATCCGCATCGACGGTCAGGACGTCGCCGCCACGCCGGTGAACAAGCGGGACATCGGCATGGTGTTCCAGCAGTACTCGCTGTTCCCGCACATGACGGTGCGGCAGAACGTGGCGTTCGGCCTCGAGATGCGCCGCGTCCCCGCCGCCGAGCGCAGGAGCCGCGTGGTCGAGGCGCTCGACATGGTCCGCCTCGGCGACTTCGCCGAGCGGTACCCGCACCAGCTGTCCGGCGGCCAGCAGCAGCGCGTCGCCCTCGCACGGGCCCTGGTCACGCGGCCCCGGGTCCTCCTGCTCGACGAGCCGCTGTCCGCCCTCGACGCGAAGGTCCGGGTCTCGCTGCGCGACGAGATCCGCCGGATCCAGAGCGACCTCGGCATCACCACCGTGTTCGTCACCCACGACCAAGAGGAAGCGCTCGCCGTGTCCGACCGCATCGCCGTGATGAACGCCGGTGACATCGAACAGGTCGGCACGCCCGAGGAGCTCTACCGCTCCCCGTCGTCGGCGTTCACGGCGGACTTCGTCGGCCAGTCGAACCGGCTGCAGGGCGACCTGCGCGGCGGCGACGTGTTCGTGTACGGGTTCCGCGTGCCGGCACTCGATGCCTCGGTCCCGGACGGGCCGGTGCTCGCCTACGTCCGACCGGAGGACGTCGCCTTCGCCCCGGAGGGGATCACCGGCACCGTCGTCTCGTCGAGCTTCCTCGGGTCGATCCGCCGCACCACCGTCCGCCTCGACGACGACACCGTCGTGACCGTGCAGCACGAGGTCGGCGACCGTCGCGCCGCGGGCGAGCCCGTCGCCGTTCGGCTGCTCGGCGCACCCGTGGCGGTCGCCCCGCTCGCGTAGTCGCGAAAGCGACAGTCCTCACCGGGCCAGGCGCGTCCCCTCCGCGAAGGCGACAGTTCCCCGCGGAACGTCGGCGGCACACTGTCGCTTTCGCGGGGTGGGCGCGACCACGGCGGACGGGAGGCGCGGGGCGGGGCTGTCCCGCGCCTCCCGTCCGGTGGGGGTCAGCGCTGGAAGCGCGCCTCGCGCTCGTCGGACAGGGCGGCCGCGACGCGGGCCCGCATGTTCGCGGGCATGTCGGGCAGGTCGTCGAGCCGTGCCCAGAACGCCTCGGTGTTCTCGCCGTCCGCAGGGTTCGGGGTGCCCGAGACGTACCGGCAGACGAACACGAGGTCGAGGTACTGCGCCCGGTCGCCGTTCGCGTACGTCATCTCCGGCAGCACCTGCACCCACGCCAGTCGTTCGGCGACGGCGACGACGTCGGCCTCCTCGAGGACCTCGCGCTCGGCGGCGACGGCCGGTTCCTCACCCGGGTCGACGATGCCGGTCACCGGGGTGAAGGCGCCGTTGTCGGCACGACGGACCACGAGCAGTTCCTGGTCGTCACCGGAACCACGCGTGACCACGGCGGTGACGCCCGTCAGCCACAGCGGATCGGTGCCGATCCTCGAGCGGAGGGACAGGACGAAGTCGGGGGTGGGCATGCGCCCACGCTACCGATCCCGCCCTGTCGGAGACTGGTCATGACCAGTAGCATGGGGGCGTGGAGATCATCATCCTGCCCACGCCGGCTGAGGTCGGTCGCGTCGCCGCGGCCAAGATCGCGTCCGTCGTCGCCAAGAAGCCGTCCGCCGTCATCGGTCTCGCCACCGGATCCAGCCCGCAGGGCATCTACACCGACCTGCAGCGTCGGGTCGGTGCCGGCGAGATCTCGTTCGCCGAGGCTCGCGGGTTCGCCCTCGACGAGTACGTCGGCATCCCGCTCGAGCACCCGGAGTCGTACGCCAGTGTCATCGCGCGCGACGTCGTGGCACCGCTCGGGTTCGACCCCTCGCGGGTGCGGGTGCCGGACGGTCGTGCCGACGACCTGGAGTTCGCGGCGAAGGAGTACGACGCCGCGATCCGAGCTGCCGGCGGGATCGACGTGCAGATCCTCGGCATCGGCGCGAACGGGCACATCGGGTTCAACGAGCCGACGTCGTCCTTCGCCTCGCGCACCCGGATCAAGACCCTGGCACCCTCGACCCGTGACGCCAACGCGCGGTTCTTCGACTCGCCCGAGCAGGTCCCGACGCACTGCATGACGCAGGGACTCGGCACCATCCTCGAGGCCCAGCAGCTCGTCCTCGTCGCGCAGGGCTCCGCCAAGGCCGACGCCATCGCCGCCGCGGTCGAGGGGCCGCTCAGCTCGTTCGTCCCCGGTTCGGCCCTGCAGCTGCACGAGCACGCGACGGTCGTCGTCGACGAGGAAGCCGCTGCCGGCCTGCAGCTCGCCGACTACTACCGCTACACGTACGCGAACAAGCCGGCGTGGCAGGTGTTCGAGTAGAACCGACGATCAGCCGTCTGCGCGCTGCCGGAACGCGGTGTGCAGGCGGCTGAGACCGTCGTCCAGGGTCTCGGCCGAGCACCCGAAGTTCAGCCGCGCGAACCCCTGACCCTGGCGTCCGAACGCCGGGCCCGAGGCCAGCGCGACCTTCGCCTCGTCGACCAGCAGCGCTGCGGGGTCGTCGCCCCACGGCAGGGCGCGCAGGTCCAGCCACGCCAGGTAGGACGCCTGCGGCTGCCGGTACTCGGCACCGGGCAGGACGTCACCGATCCGCTCGGCCAGGGTGCGACGGTTGGCGGCGAGCTCGGTGAGCAGTGACGCGAGCCACGGCTCTCCCTCGCTGAACGCGGCGACGCTCGCGGTGTAGCCGAGGATGCCGGTGCGCTCGACCACCTCGGTCGGCAGGGCGTCGAACCACGCACGGGCCCGCTCCGAGGCGCCGACGATCAGCGCGCACTTCGTCCCCGCGAGGTTCCAGGCCTTGCTCGCACTCGTCAACGAGACGCCGAGCGCGGCTGCTTCGGGGCAGGACTCCAGGAACGGCGTGAAGACCGCGTCGGCGTGCACGAGCGGCGCGTGGATCTCGTCCGAGACGACGACGGCGTCCCACTCGGCGGCCAGCTTCGCGAGCGCGGCGAGCGACGCGCGGTCGTGCACCAGCCCGAGGGGGTTGTGCGGGTTGCAGAGCAGCACCGTGCGGGCCCCGTCGGCGAACGCCTGCGCGAGGCCGTCCAGGTCCATCCGCCAGCCGGCGGTGGTGTCGAACGGGTCGGCGGGGCCGTCGGGTGCGAGCAACGGGACCTCGGTCACGGTGCCGCCGGCCTCGGACACGTACTCCCAGAACGGCGGGTACACGGGCGGCATGATGACGACCTGGTCGCCGGGCTCGATGATCCGGCGCAGCATCTCCACCGCGGCGACCGACACGTCGGTGGTGGTGCGGACGAGGTCGGGGTCGACCCGCCAGGCCCATCGGCTCTCGGCGAAGTCCGCGAAGGCCTCGGGCAGCGCCCGACCGTGGCCGACGTACCCGGTGTCGCCGTTGGTGACCGCGGCGACGAGGGCCTCACGCACGGGCTCCGCGAGCATCGAGTCCATCTCGGCGACGAACATCGGCAGGACGTCCGGCGGGTACGCGGTGTACTTCTCGCTCGTACGGCTGCGGTGCGCATCGAACACGGAGACCATGACGCTCATGCGCCCATCCTGACAGTGCCCGCCGCCGCACGGCAGGATGAACCCGTGGAACACCGCTCGCGCACCGTGCTCCGGGCCGTCCGTGACGCGGTGCTGGTGGTCGTCGGCAGTGTCGCGATCGGCCTGGTGATCGTGATCGCCGGACTGGGGTGGCTCGACGACATGCCCTACCGGGGGTCCTCGACCGAAGCGGCCTACATCGCGGTCGCGGTGGCGGCGGTCGCCGTCTGCGGGTTCGGGGCGCTGGTCGGCCTCGCCGCGATCAGGGTGTCGGTCGGCTCGTCGGACGGAGCCCGGCGAGCAGGATCTCGACGTAGCGCTCCGGATCGCTGACCCGGGTGCCGCCGGCGACGGCGGCCTCACGCAGCCCGCACAGCAGTCGGCGGAGGTCGTCGGCGTCGATGTCGGTCCGGACGATCCCCTCGGTGCGTCCCCGCGCGAGCAGCGCGTCGACGGACACCACCAGGTCGCCGGCGAGGGCAGCGGTGTCCGCGCAGGAGAACCCACCGTTCGTCAGCAGGTCGCCGAGGGCTGCGTCGTCCACCATGCTCCGGAACGCGGCGGTGACGACCCCGCGGAGCGCATCGGCCGCGTCCGGCAGCACGACGGCGTCGCGGACCTGGTCGAGCATGTCCTCGAGCGCGTCGATCGCGAGCGCTTCGAGCAGGTGCTGCTGGCTCGGGAAGTGCCGGTAGGCGGTCCCGACCCCCACTCCGGCCTCGTGCGCGACGGCATTGAGCAGGGCGGGTTCTCCCCGGTCGACGAAGGTGCGGGCGACGTCGAGCAGCGCCGTCCGGTTGCGCTGGGCATCGGAGCGCAGCGCCTCGGGTCGGGCCATCGCGATCGTCATGTGGACACTCTATCCGGTTGTGCTAGCGTTCCGGATGAATCATCCGATTCGGTAGGACGAACGAGCAGGAGACGACCATGGACACCTTCGAGTGGGAACCGTCCGCGATGCCCGACCAGCGCGGCCGGACCGTGGTGGTCACCGGCGCGACCGGCGGGCTCGGCCTCGTCGTCGCCACGACCCTCGCCTCGGCCGGCGCCCGCGTCGTCGCCGGGGTGCGCGACCTCGACAAGGCGGCTCGCGTCCTCCCCGCGGGTCTCGACCTGGAGGCGCGGCTCGTCGACACATCCTCCGTCGCGTCCGTCACGGCGTTCGCCCGGCAGCTCGCTGCGGACGGCATCGTCGTGGATGCCCTCGTCAACAACGCCGGTGCGACACTCGGCACCTTCGGTCGCACGGACGAAGGAATCGAGCGCACCTGGGCGACGAACGTCGTCGGACCGGCCGTACTCGCCGAGGCGATGCTCCCGATGCTCGGCGGGCCGTCGCCCCGCATCGTGCTCGTCGGCTCGAACCTGTCGCAGCGCACCCGCCGCGTACCCGGTCCCGGCGGGGTGGACGGTCCGGACGACTACTCGCAGTTCGGTGTGTACACCGACTCGAAGACGGCGGCGACGGCGCTCGCGGTCGACCTCGGTGAGCGGCTCCGCGCGGCCGGCTCGGACGTCCGCTCGGTCATCGCACACCCCGGCATCGCGGCGACGGGGATGAACGACCAGGCGGAGACCCTGGCGCAGCGCCTCGGCGGCATGGTCGCACGCAGCCTGGCCCGGACCGCTGCGGACGGCGCTCGTTCGACCCTCTGGGCAGCCACCGCCGCGGAAGTCACCGAGGGGGTGTTCGTCGGACCGGCACTCCGTCGTGGTGACCGGCGGCTGCACGTCGTGCCCGTCCGCGGGACCGCCGCCGACCCGGTGTTCCGGCAGCGGGTCCGCACCTTCGTCGACGAGGTCGCCGCGCGCGCCGGAGCCTGACCCGGCGTGCTCCGGCCGGCCAGGTCAGTCGTGGACCCGGGCGAAGGGGTGCAGGACGAGCACCGCCGGGGGCACTGGGCCGTCCGCCGTCGGCGTGAGGACCAACCCGTCCAGGGAGACCGTCCAGCGGACGCGGAAGACGCGCCCATCGGACTCGATCGTCAGGACCGCACCGCGCGCGCTGAACATCATCTCCTCGATGCTGGTCGGGTCCACCCCCGTGCCGCCGAGCACGGTGAGACGCGATCCGTGGAAGACGAGCACACGCCATTCGGGTGCCTCGCTGAGGCCGCTCCGGTTCCGCGGCGGTGTCGCACGACCTGAGGGGGCGAAGCCGAGGTCCTGGCGCGAGAGCTCCGTGCGCCAGGCGCCCTCGAGGACGTCCGCTCCGGGGCCGCGCGGCCGCGCGGGGTCTGCCGGGGCGGGGCGTGGCTCGGCGGACGAGCCCGACGATGTGGGCGGGACCGTCGACGCCGCCGTCGGCGGTCCGACGCCGGAGGACTCCGGCGTCGCGGGCGTGTCCTCGGTCGCTGGCATGGTGCAGCCGCTGGTCGCCGCCACCACGATGATGAGCATCGCGGTCGTGTCGAGCGCGTGCGATGTGACGAGCGCGTGGTTCATGGCCGGTCCTTGGTGGAGCCGAGCGGCCGACGCGGATCACCGTGATCGGGTCGGGTGGCGAGGACTGCGGCCGGCAGGCGTGTGCAGCCGCGAGTGAGCGAGTTCGAGGCAGGCCACGAACCCGTGCGGGGCCGACCCGTCCCGACGTCAGCGGGTCCGGGCCGGACGCCGCGAACACTACGCCCTGGCCGGGACGTCCACCAGCATCCACTGCAGACCGGTCGAGGTGAACAGCAGGAGAGGGGCCGGTGACCGATCGCGCGTCCCCCGTCCGAGGGGGCTAGCGTCGCCGACGTGAACCGTTCTCGCGTGCACCGTCGCCCGCTCGTCCGCCCGCTCCCGCTCGCCGCGGTGGCCACGATCGCCGCGCTGCTCGGGACGGGGGTCGTCGCCGCGCCGGCCGTCGCCTCGCCGTCAGGGCAGGCGACGCACGCGGGGAGGACTGTCTCCGACCCGGCTCGGTACGTCGACCCGTTCATCGGCACCAGCGGCGACGGCAACACCTGGCCCGGTGCCACCGCCCCGTTCGGCATGCTCCAGTGGAGCCCCACCGGCACCGCAGGCGACCAGACCTCGACCCCGGTCGCGAACGGCTACTCGTACGACGTGAACCGGCTGCGCGGCTTCAGCCTGACGCACCTCAACGGCGCCGGCTGCGCACCGGGAGCCGCGGGTGACGTGCCGATCATGCCCGTCACGACCCCGGTCACGACGTCGCCGTCGGCCGACTCCACCGACGCGGTCTACGCCGCCGGCTACTCGCACGACGACGAGTCCGCGAGTCCGGGTCGCTACGGGGTCGCGCTCGACAACGGCGTCCGCACCGACCTCGCCGTCACCACCCGTGCCGGGATCGGTGAGTTCGCGTTCCCCGCCGGGAAGGCCGCGAACCTGCTCTTCCGCACCTCGAACTCGATCAACGGCAGTGAGGCCGCGACCACCCGCGTCGACCCCCGCACCCGCACGGTGAGCGGCAGCGTCCTGACCGGCGGCTTCTGCAGCCGCCGGGCGAACGGCGGCGGCGCCACCAACCCCGACCGCCGCAGCTACTACCGGCTGTTCTTCACGGCCACCTTCGACAAGGCGTTCACGAGCACCGGCACCTGGCAGGACGGCACGGTCCGACCGGGAGGCACGTCCTCCTCCGGTGGGGAGGGCTACCTGACCGGCGCCGACCGTGCCGGACGCGGCTCCGGCGCGTGGGTCGGGTTCGACGCGCGTCGCGGTGCGACGGTGCACGCGAAGATCGGCATCTCGTACGTGAGCGCGGCAGGCGCTGTCGCGAACCGCGACGGGGAGGTGACCCCGCGCTCGACCGTCGCGAGCGTGGCGGCCGGCACACGGGCCTCCTGGAACCGCGAACTGTCGCGTCTGCGCGTCGGAGGCGGCACCGCGGACCGGACCACCCAGCTGTACACGTCCGTGTACCACGCGCTCATGCAGCCGAACACGCTGAACGACCGTGACGGTCGGTACTTGGGGCCGGACCAGCGGGTGCACCGCATGGACCGGGGACACCGGGCCGTCTACGGCACGTACTCCGGGTGGGACCAGTACCGGGCGCAGATCCAACTGCTCGCACTGCTGCGGCCGGACGTCGCCGGCGACATGGCGCAGTCGATGCTGCGGTTCGCCCAGCAGAACGGCGGGGTGTGGGACCGCTGGCTCCACCTCGGGGCACCGACGCACGTGATGACGGGGGACCCCTCGGCTGCGACCCTCGCCACCTGGTACGCGATGGGGGTCCGGAACTTCGACGTGCGAGCCGCCTACGCGTCGCTGAAGCACCAGGCGACCGTCGAGAACGCCGACGCCGAGAGCGACATCGGGTGCCCGGGCCAGTGCCTGGCGCAACGCCCCGCGCTCGACGAGTACCTGCAGCGCCAGTACGCCGCCAACGACGACTGCTCGTGCTGGGGCGGCGCTGCCGAGACGCTCGAGGACTCGATCTCCGACAGTGCGCTCGGGTACTGGGCGGGTTCCCTCGGGCTGCGCTCGGACGCCCGGATGTTCGCGGAGCGCGGGGCCTACTGGAAGAACACCTTCAACGCGGCCGTCGGCTACCAGGCTGCACGGCAGGCCGATGGATCGTGGACGCCCGACTGGTCGCCCTCGACCGGCACCGGGTTCGCGCAGGGCACGAGTGCGCAGTACACCTGGCTCGTGCCGCAGGACGTGCAGGGGCTGTCGACGGCCTTGGGTGGCGACGACGCGGCGGTCGCGCGACTCGACGCGTTCTTCCACGACAGCACTGGTGCGTTCGCGGTGACCGGCGGCGACGCCACGAAGTTCGACCCGACGAACGAGCCCGACATCCACACGCCGTGGATGTACAACGCGCTCGGGAAGCCGTGGAAGACGCAGGAGACCGTGCGTCGGGTCGTCGACGACGCGTACTCGACGGGGCCGAGCGGGCTGCCGGGCAACGACGACCTGGGCACGATGAGCGCCTGGTACGTCTTCGCGTCGATCGGGTTGTTCCCGCAGACGCCGGGGCGGGCGGAGATGCTCATCGGGAGCCCCACGTTCAGCACGGTCGACATCCGGCGGTCGAGCGGGAAGCGGATCGTCGTCCGGTCCTCCGGCACGGCGCCGTACGTGCACGGTGCGCGGTTGAACGGGCGGACCTTCGAGAAGTCGTGGGTGCCGGCGTCCTTCGTCACCCGGGGTGGCGCGCTGTCGCTCCGGGTCGGGGACACCGCGGACACGTCGTGGGCGACCGGGCAGCAAGGGCGCCCGATCGACCGCTGAGTCGGGCCGGACACGTCGGGGTCTCGCCCTCTGGTGGTGCGGTCAGCGGCTGGGTCTGCGCCGCACGGTACCGAGCGGCCGTGCGGTCTCCGTGCGCCGACGCTTCCGTCGAGCGCGGCGGAGGTCGAACGGCAGTCCGACGGCCACGAGGGCGAGTCCGACCGCTCCGATCCTGATCCCGCTCCGCACCTGTCGCTCCAGGGCGCCGCGAGCATCAGCTCCTGCGAGCGCGACCGTCCAGTGGTGGTCCGGATCGTAGAGCACCTCGATGCGGCGCCCACGCTCGTAGACATCGGGATCGCGCGTGGAGTACCGACGCAGCGAAGCCGTGAACACGTCGCCGTCGACGGTCTGCTCGGTCACCGGCCAGTACTCGTCCCAGGAGCCGCCCCGGTATCCGCTGTGGTGCTTCGTGCCTGACCTCGACGACGCCCGCTTGCGCCGTTCGGCCGCGCTGCTGGAGGTCGGTGTTCTGCCGGAGCCGCTGGTACCGGGATGACGTTCCTCCGTCGCTACACTCCCGGGTCGCAGCAGCGGCTTTTGGTATTCACAATGCGTACATCACCGTTGACATTCTGGAACATCCGGTCCTACGCTTCCCGGACACCCATCCGGGTGAACTGAATGAGCAAGGAGATACCAATGACGGATTTGCTTCTCGAGGCGCCGGTACGGGCGTCAGTCACGGCAGAACTGATGCGTGACCGCGTCGTGCAGCGGGTGGCATCCAGTTCCAACCCTGTCCTCGTCATCGTCGTTGCGGCAGCGATCGTGCTCGGTCTGGGTTTCATCGCGTACTTGACCGCGGTCTGCATCGGCAACGGCTACCGCGGGTTCGGCGGCGTCGTCAACGTCAACTGGAACGGCGCGATCAACGCGACCGTCAAGTTCTACTGCACGAGGTAAGTCATGCCGAAGCCGGAGCTCGCGCTGTGTGCGCGTTCGTGCACGAAGCAGTACGCCGGCGACGTCGGGATCTCCGGGGTCGACCTCCAGGTCGACCCCGGAGAGCTCGCCGCGCTTCTCGGACCGAACGGAAGCGGGAAATCCACGTTCATCCACGGGCTGGTCGGGTTGCACGGCTTCGATGCGGGAACGGTCACCATCGCCGGTCATCCCCACGAGAGCGTGCATGCAAAACAGTGCCTCGGCTTCGTCCCCGACGAGCTGCCCATCCCGCTGTCCCTGACCGGGAACGAGTTCCTCCGCCACACGGCCCGTCTCCGACGAGGCACCCCGTCGGAGCTCGGGGTGGAGATGGTTGACGCGCTCGGCCTCGAACCCCACTTGTACAAGTTCATCGCAGACATGTCTCACGGGACGAAGAAGAAGCTGCAGCTCGTCGCCGCGGCAGCGCATGCGCCCGCCCTGCTGATCATGGATGAGCCCTTCCGTGGACTCGACCCTCATGCCGTCAGGA
Source organism: Curtobacterium pomorum (assembly GCF_044497295.1). NCBI lineage: Bacteria > Bacillati > Actinomycetota > Actinomycetes > Micrococcales > Microbacteriaceae > Curtobacterium > Curtobacterium pomorum. The sequence continues at coordinate 3,538,024 of NZ_CP172409.1, read as the reverse complement.
CGATCCGAGCGATCGTCGACGCCCTTCGTTCCACCGGCACCGCTGTGCTCGTTGCGACCCACGACATCCTCGCCGCCGAACACTGGTTCGACCGCGTGGTCATCCTGCACGAGGGCACCCGCATCGCAGACGGGCCGCCGCAGGACATCATCGCCCGCGGCGGAGCCCGCGACCTCGAGGACTTCTTCCTCTCTGCAACACGGATGTCCGTACAAGATCGCAGCCCCGACCGCTTCCGTTCCGTCATCGTCTCCGAAAGGAATCGCACAGCATGACTGTCCTCCGGACCGTTCTCGCCGTCGTGGGCGCCGCGATCAGCGCCGCGGTCATCATCCTGCTCAGCGCCATGGTCGCCACCATGCTCGCGGTGAGCACCGGCGCATCCGTCACTGTCCCGGGCATGGTGGAAGCAACCGCGGGCTCAGGCGCGGATCTCGCTACGACGCAGCTGCGATCGGGTGCACCGATCTGGCTCATCGGGATCACGATCGTCCTGGCTACCGCGATCCTGTTGCTGCAGCATCGACACGACCGGAACAGCCGCCACACAAAGCCCTCCGGGTCGTGATCCGGGACGCTGTCCAGGTCGCCCAGCTGATCGGAGGGATCTGGTTTGGAGACCTGTCCCGGAGCGTCACCGGGTCCCGGCCGCGCTCACGAGTGCTGCTCGTGGTCGTCGGCGTCATGGTGGTCACGTGGGTGGCGTTCGCCATCGCCACGGCCCGCGGGGGCATCGTCGGAATCCCCCCACGTGTTCAGCTGCAGCTCCTCGGAGAGCTCATCAGCGGTACCTCGATGGCCGCCGGATGCGCCGCGAGCATGTTGCTCGTGCTCACCCCGTCCGGCAAGGAACTCGACGCGATGCTGTGCTCGCTTCCGATCCGACGCGGGAGCTCGCTACTGGGTCGTACCGCACCACCGATGTTGGTGGCCGCCGTCGCAGCGCCGATCGTCATGGCGCCTGTCTTGGCCTCCAGCGTGCGGTTGGTCGGACCCGACGTTCTCGGATCGATCGTCGCGGGCACTGCATGTGGCTCCCTCGCCGGCGCCGCCGTCGTCACTGTCCTCATCCGCGCGCTCGAGATCGCGATGAACCGCACCGGGCTCCCGCAACCCGTCATCACCAGCATCGCTGCGGGCACTGCGCTCGGCACTGCAGCGCTCGCCTACGCCAGCTTCTCCCGAAGCGAGTGGATCAGCTCCCTTCCTGGTCGTCTCAACGGCCAAGCGTGGTCAGCAGTTGCCCTCGCCACGATCGTGTTCGCTGCGGCTGCCACCACCCTCGTGCTCGTCGTCCGCTACAGTCCCGCCGAACCCACAGCGACGCTGGTGCGATGGCTCCGGAGCAGTCGGTCCGCCGGCTCGGTCTCGATCGACCTCCTGCAGACCAGTCGGAATCCGCTGCTGGTCTCGACCCTGACGCTGATGGGGATCGCGGCTACTGCCGCAGCTCTCGTCACCCCGTCGGAGTCTCCTGCGTGGCCCTCGGTGATGTTGGTCCTGGTCGTCACCGTGCCCGCATCGACCACCCTCATCGCGTACGGAACGAACCGGCGAACGCTCTGGATCCGGTCGGCGATCCGCACGCCTGTCCAGAGCCGCTACGGCGGCGTCAAACTCCTCGTCTGCACGCTGCTCAGCGCGACCGCGCTCGGCGTCGTCGCTCTCTTCGGTACCGTGCTGGGACACGCCGCGACTACCCCGTGGGGATTCGCGCTCCCTGCCGCACTCGTCGCAACCACGGCGAGCTTGCTCGCCGGAGTGCACTTCCCCGCTGACCTCGAGATGCCCGGCGCCCCCGTCGTGGCGTTCCTGGAAGCCGCCGCCCTCACCGCAGTACCGTGCTTCGTCGCGACGAAGTTGCCGGAGCCAGCACCGACGCTGGTCATGGTGGGTTCGGCGCTCCTCTACGCTGCCCTCGTCCCGACCTCGATCAGCACACGGCGACGACGAAGCATCACCGCATGAGCCAGATCCGCTTGATCATCCACCCGCACGTCCACGTCAACCGTTCAGGCCAGAACTTCACCATCTCCGACCAAGCGACGGTCACCCACACCGTGCATTCCGTCGTCCCGTGGCCGCCTCTGCCCTGTGGATACCCCGCCGACGTCACCGCGTACTTGCTCGCGAACGGACTCGCACGTGCACCACTGCGGACCCGCCGGCACGTCATCGATGCGCTCGAGGACGCCACCCCGACGGAGCGCCGGGTCATCCACCGCTGGGGTGGAAGTCGGCGCTTCTCAGCTCCCCTGGGCCGCATCACCGTCGTTCCCGCCACGTTGCACGCGATCACCCACGGCTGGGGGGTCGCGGCCGCCGTGATCAGCACCGTTCTGACGATCACCTTGATCAGCATCGGGGCCGATGTCGCCCTGATCGCCGACATCGCCTTGGCGCCGTTCCTCCTGCTCGTCGTCCTCGCCGTGCACGAAGCCGCCCACTGGCTCACTGCACGAAGTCGCCTCGGCCCGTCAGCGGGAGCTCTGCTGATCAGCTGGCGGACGTGCGCGCTCGTCTACGGATCGACCACTCCGCGCAACAAGCGCATCATCGCCATTGCAGGTCCCGCGGCCGGGTGCGCCGCTGCCCTCCTCTGCGCCCTACTCGCCCTCGGCCCCGCGACAACGGCGACGGCAGCGATCCTCCTCGTGATCAACGTCCTTGGAATCACCCCTCTCACCGCAGATGGGCGCGATGCGCTCACGCCGTGCGACTCTCGTAGCGATCCAAGCGCCGACCCTGCCGGAAGTGGCTCCTGAATGTTGCATCCCGGCGGTGACTGCCGTGGCGGGGGCGCGGCAGGACACCCCGAGCGGCCCCGAGCCAGTGAAGCGGCGACACCACGTGGGCGGGCGGGCGGGGTCCGGTTGCCCGGTCGACCGCTGATCGCGGCTTGACCCCTGGCCCACCGACCTGCCCCGACCGACCGGCAGGCCCTACGATCGACCCGACGGAGAGGGACCACGATGACCGAACTCGCCGACTGGGAGACCGAGGGCGCCAAGGCCCGACCAGCGTCGCCGGACGAGCGGAACCGGGTACCAGCACCGGCCGCGCTCCGCGCCACGACCTGGATCGGCGTGCTGTTGCTCGTCGCTGCGGCGTTCGTGTTCGTGGGTGCGTCGTACCTCGGCGTCCGCGAGGACGAGACCGAGGCGCACGCCCTCGCCCGACTCGTGATCGTCGTCGTCATCGGGGTCGCCGTCGCCGTGGTCGGCGCGGTCGCCCTGCTGCTCCGGCTCGTCGCAGGAGCACTCGCCCGGCGGTGACCGGGTCAGCGCAGCTCGCGCCCGCCGCCCCACACGCGCTGCACCTCGAGCGTCGGTGACAGCGCCACGAGGTCGGCCGCATAGCCCGGTGCCAGTCGCCCCAGCCGGTCGCCGAGCCCCATCGCCGCAGCCGGCACGCTCGTCAGGGCCGCGACGGCCTCGGGCAGCGTCCGTCCGGCGAGCGAGACCGCGTTCCGCAACGCCACGTCCTGCGTCAGGGTCGACCCCGCGATGGTGTCCGTCCCGGCGACGTGCGCGACGCCGTCCGTCACGGTGACGTCGAGCGACCCGAGCCGGTAGGACCCGTCCGCCGCGCCAGCAGCACCCATCGCATCGGTGATGAGCGCCACCCGGCCCGGGGCTGCACGGAGCAGGGTGTCCGCGACGACCGGGTGCACGTGCACGGCGTCGAGGATGAGCTCGAGCGTCACGCGGTCGTCGGCCACGGCGGCACCGATCGGCCCCGGTGCACGGTGGTGCAGCCCCGGCATCGCGTTGAAGGCATGGGTCAGCAGCGTCGCACCGGCGTCGAACGCGGCACGGGCCTGGTCGTACGTGCCGACGGTGTGCCCGACGGCGACGGTGACCCCGGCGGCGACGAACCGCCGGACGGCGTCGAGCGCGCCGGGGAGTTCCGGAGCGATGGTGACCTGGCGGATGACGCCCTCGCCGGCTTCGAGCAGTGCCTCGACCGCTGCCGGCGAGGGGTCGATGAGGAACGACTCGTTGTGGGCGCCCTTGTTGTGCGGGGACAGGAACGGCCCCTCCAGGTGCGCACCGAGCACGAGTGGGTCCGCGGCCATCACGGAACGGATCCGCGCGAGCGAGTCCGCGAGCGCGGGGACCGGGTTGGCGACGAGCGACAGGACCGAGCGGGTCGTGCCGTGCGCACGGTGCACGGCCAGCGACCCGGCGAAGGAGTCGTCCTCGTACGACTCGGTCGCCCCGCCGTGCCCGTGCAGGTCGATGAACCCGGGCGTCAGGACCGCATCGCCGAGGTCGACGACCCGGTCCGCCGTGGGGGCTTCGGGGCCGGAGCCGACCGCGTGCACCACGTCACCGGTGAGCAGGACCCAGCCGTCCGCCGTGGAGCCGGCCACGTCGACGACGTGGGATGCGCGCACCAGGGTGCGCTGGGCCTCCCGGCCGGTCTGGAGGCCCGTGGCGGTCATGCGGTTTCCCTGCGGAACGCGATCACGCCGCTCAGGGCGGCGAGCACGATGAAGACGATGCCCACGATCGGCAGGCCGATGGAGATCCAGGTCGCGCCTGCGGCGATGACCAGGGCGACCTCGACGATCGTCTTGCCGACGATGTCGGTCTCGATCGGCGAGGCCGGCGAGCGGAAGAAGTACCAGACGACCGCCGCGAACAGCGGGGCACCGACCATGAACAGGTAGCCGGGCAGGGGGAGCTGCCACGACCAGTACCCCCAGAAGGCCAGGGAGAGCAGGCCGAACGTGCAGACCAGGATGCGGAGCACGCGCCAGGCGTCGAACGGTCGTCGCTGCTTGCCGGCGGGGGCGGGCGCGGGGACCGCTTCCCAGTCGACGGGGGACTGCGGGGCGTTCGTCATGGTGCTGCCTACTTGAAGATGATGGTGCGGGCGCCGTCGAGCAGGACACGGTCCTCGGCGATCCAGCGCACTGCCTGGGTGAGGGTGCGGGACTCCTCGTCCTGGCCGATGGAGACCAGCTCGGCGGGGTCCTTCGTGTGGTCGACACGGACGACGTTCTGCTCGATGATCGGGCCCTCGTCCAGGTCGCTCGTGACGAAGTGGGCCGTCGCGCCGATGAGCTTCACACCGCGTGCGTGGGCCTGGCGGTAGGGGTTCGCGCCCTTGAAGCCGGGCAGGAACGAGTGGTGGATGTTGACCGCTCGGCCCTGGAGTGCGGCGCAGAGCTCCGGCGACAGGATCTGCATGTAGCGGGCGAGGACGACGAGTTCGATGTCGTCCTCCTCGACCGCTTCCAGCACACGGCGCTCCATGGCCGCCTTGCTGTCCGCGTCGGTGACGGGCCGGTGCTCGAACGGCACCGAGTAGAACGACGCGAGCTCGGACAGGTCCGGGTGGTTGGACAGGACGAGGGGGACCTCGATCGGCAGCTGCCCGCCGCGCTGGCGGTAGAGCAGGTCGTTGAGGCAGTGGCCGGCCTTCGACACCAGCACGAGGGTGCGCAGGGGGCGACCGACGACGTCGAGCTGGACGCGGGCGTCGTAGCGGGCGGCGACGGGGGCGAGGGCAGCCTCGAAGGTCGCGCGGTCGACGGGGGCCATGACCTGCAGGCGCATGAAGAACGTGTTCGTGTCGACGCTCGAGAACTGCTGCGACTCGGTGATGTTGCCGTCCGCGGCGACGACCGCTCCGGAGACGGCGTGCACGATCCCGGGCTGGTCGTCGCAGACGAGCGTCAGGGTCCAGTGCGTGGGGGTCGGGTCGGTCACCGGATCAGGGTACCGGGCGCGGCGAGCGCGGTGCTTCGTGAGCAGAAATGGTCGAGTGCCGTCACGCGACTCGACCATTTCTGCTCACGAAGCGGGCGTGGCGGCGGCCGTGCGGAGGCGGCGGTCGGCCAGGGTCAGGACCGTGAGGAGCACCGCGACGCCGAGGACCACCCAGGCCAGCAGGTGCAGGTCGGGCGTCGTCGGCGCCTGACCGAACACGCCACCGATGAGCGACGACGCCGCGATCGCCCCGATGTACACCGCCGTGCGGGACAGCCCGGCCGCGGTGCCGATGGAGGACGCGGGCACGAGCCGGTACAGCGCCGCCTGGTTCGACACCGACGCCAGGGCCTGCGGGACGCCGAACAGTGCCGGCGCCAGGGCGAGCAGCACGACCGGCGATCCGGTGTGCAGGAAGAGCAGGAGCGCCCCGCCGACGATCGGCACGACGGCCGCGACGATCAGCGGCCCGCGCACGGCGGTCTTCCGCGCGACGACGAACGACGCGATCCCGGCCACGATCGCGGCGGGCAGCTGGATGTACCCGGCGACGTCGCTCGAGTACCCGGCGACGTCCTGCACCCACTGCGAGAACCCGTAGGTCATCGTGTAGGCGAGCAGGTAGGTCAGGAACAGCCGCACGTAGGTGCGGGACAGCGCGCCGTTCCGCGCGAGCATCCGGACGTCGACGAACGGCCGGACCGCCCGCAGCTCCCAGAGCACCAGGGCGACGAGCAGCACGATCGCAACCGCGAGCAGCCACCACAGCCGGGCGGACAGGTCGAGCAGGAACACGAGCAGCGCGGAGACGGTGCCCGTCATGAGCAGCATGCCGAACGGGTCGAGTGCCTGGAGGACGGGCAGGGCCTCGTCGTCACGCGGACGGAGGCGGTCGGACGGCAGCCACATCGACGCGACGACGATGCCGAACGCCGCGAGGGGCACGTTCACCAGGAAGATCGCGTGCCAGCCGAACGCCGCGATCAACGCGCCGCCGAGGGGCGGCCCCGCCGCCGCGGACACGAGCGAGGTGATCGACAGCGCTCCGAGCACGAGTGGGGGCGTCGGCTTCCCGATCCGCGCCGAGTGCTGCCGCAGGGTGGTGAGTGCCGCCGGGTACGCGGACGAGGTCCCGATGCCGATGAGCACGCGGGCGAACACCGCGCCGCCGAAGCCGGTCAGGAACTCGGGCACGACACCGGCGACGCCGACGATCACGAGCCCGGTCAGGAACACCTTCTTCGGGCCGAAGCGGTCGGCGAGCTTGCCCATCGTCGGCTGCGCGATCGCACTCGCCAGGTACAGGGCCGCGACGAGCCAGATCGCCTGCGCCGCACCGATCCCGAGGTCGCGGGAGATCGGCGTGAGGGCGACGGACACCATCGTGGTGTTGATCGGGTTGAGCAGCGGCCCGACGAGCACCGGGATGAGGAGCTTCGGGCCGAAGCCGCTGGCGGTACTGCCCGGGGCGACGACGGGGGTGGGAGTGGTCGAGGTGAACGTGGGAGTGCTTCTTCCGGGGTCAGCGTTCGGTGAGCGGCGTGAGGATCGCGATCGCTCGGGCGACGGTGTCGCGGTCGGCGTCGGGCAGCGCGGCGAGCCGATCGGTCAGGACGCGGGTGCGGGTGGTCCAGGCGTCCTCGCGGGCGCGGGCCCCCTGGTCGGTCGCGCGGACGAGCGCGCGGCGGCCGTCGGCGGGGTCTGGACGCCGTTCGACGAGGCCGAGGTCCTCGAGCGCCTGGACGGTCGCGCCCATCGACTGCGGCCGGACGCCCTCGGCGCGGGCGAGCTCGGCGACCGTGGTCTCGCCGTACCGGAGCAGGCGTCCGAGCGCGGCCGTCTGGGACGCCGTGACGTCGTCGGCCTTGCCGGTCAGCAGCGTGCGCCGGATCCGGCCGTACAGCGTCAGCAGGTCACCGGCGAGCACGGTCGGATCGGGTGATTCCATACCGGCACGGTACTACTTCGACAGCGGAACTTGCAAGGCTCCCTTGTGAGTTCCGGGCGCGCTGCGTCGGACCGGGCTCAGCGCTCGAACACGATCCGGCGCTTCGTCACCACGAAACCGGCCCGTTCGAACGCCCGGCGCATCGGGGTGTTCGCCGCGTCCGTCGTGCCGACCACCTTCGGCTCGCCGGCCTCGGCGTGCACGCGCAGTCCCTCGGCGAGCAGGCCGTCGACCACACCGCGGCCACGGTGCTGCGGCAGCACCCCGATGAAGCTGATCGCCGCGTCGTACGCCGTCCGCGTCGCCAGGACGAACCCGACCACCGGGCCGTCGGGATCGAGCGCGATCCGCCAGCCGTCGCGCGACCCCGGCAGCGAGCGGTAGAACTCGAGGTCGTCGGCGGCAGCGCCCCGCGGGCCGAGTTCGTCCACCGATGCCATTGTGTGGGCGTCGAGGCTCCCCACCGCGACGCGGGCGAAGAGGTCCGCGAACTCGTCGTCGTCACCGGCGCGGAACCGCAGTTCCGGTGTCTGCGACGGCATCGGCACCGGAGCCCCCGCCCGTTCCGGCGTCCACGCCACACTCACCCGCTCCGTCGACCGTCCGAGTCCCGCCGACCGAGCGGCCGCCGTGCGCCACGACACCGCGGCGACGGCTGCGGGATCGTCGTGCCAGTCCACCGCGACGTCGACGATCCACTCCGGGACCACCCCGAACGCAGCGGTCCCCGCCGTGATCAGCCCGGCGGCGATCGTCACACGGTCGTCGTCCGTCACGTCGGGAGCCACCAGCAGGTCGTCGAGGGTCGACGGCGCCGCGGCGTCCGTGCCGCCCCACCAGAGTGCCCGCGCCACCGGACGGCCGTCGCGCACGGCCAGCCACGACCACTCCGGGCGGTAGTTGTCCGTGCCGGACTCGGCGCGGTACCGGTCCGGACCGATCCACGCGACCGGTTCCGACGTCGAGAACGCGAGCAGGGCCTCCCGGTCGTCCTCGGCGGCAGCGCGGAAGGCGACCGTCACCGCGGGTCGGTCATCGTCGTGATCAGGTGCTCCTGCACGTACCCGAGCCAGTCGTAGACGTCGCGCAGGCCGACGCCCGCGTCGGCCTCGACCGAACGCTCCTCGTCGTCGGCGTCGACGATCCCGAGACGGTCGGCGATCGTCAGCCGCAGGTCGGTCAGGGTGCGGAGCCAGGCCTGCTCGTCCTCGGGGGCGAGGGCGCCGTCGCGGGTGCCCGTCAGCCACTCGTGCACGGTCGTCGCGTTCGTGGTCTTCTGCGCCAGCAGGTCGGACTGCGTGTACCTCCGGAACTCCGCACTGGCGTCGTCGTCGTCCGGGTAGGCGTCCGGGAACATCCGCTCGGTGACCGGGTCCACCGACAGATCGCCGTCGAGCACCTGGCGCAGCTGCTCGGTCAGGGACGTGAGCAGCCCGCGCTCGCCGGAGGACATGCCGAGGTGGACGCCGTCGGAGCGGCGGACGAAGGGGATCACGCTTCGGGGGCCTTGTCGACGGTCGCCTGCAGGCCGTAGCCGTGCATCGACTGGACGTGGGCCTCCATCGCCTCGCGCGGCCCCGTCGCCACGATGGCCCGCCCCTCGGTGTCCACCTGGTGCATGAGCCGCTCCGCCTGCTCGCGTCCGAAGCCGAAGTGCCGCTGGAAGACGTAGGTGACGTAGGACATCAGGTTCACCGGGTCGTCCCACACGACGGTGACCCACGGGGTGTCCGCGCGGGCACTGGTGCGTTCGTCCGGGGTGGTCCGTTCGTCCACGTCGGGCGAGGTCAGCGTCATGCATCCAGGGTGACACAGGGCGGGCGGCTCGGTACGATCGTGAGGTCGCGACTGGCGTTGGATGGGTCACCATCGGGGAGCGACACCTGACACGGTGCGCGGCCGTACGCCTGGGCTGCACCGACCGATCGTCCGTGCGCGACCCACCGGTCGTCGCCAACCCACGTAGGAGAACCGTGTCCATCACCGATCTGTCCGCCGTCGACGGCTCCGTCGACACCGACCGCGCAGCCTTCAACGCGCCGCTCACCGAGGTCGACCCCGAGATCGCCGCCGTCCTGCAGCAGGAGCTCGGCCGTCAGCGCGACACCCTCGAGATGATCGCGTCCGAGAACTTCGTGCCGCGCGCCGTGCTCGAGTCCCAGGGCTCCGTCCTCACCAACAAGTACGCCGAGGGCTACCCCGGCAAGCGCTACTACGGCGGCTGCGAGTACGTCGACGTCGCCGAGCAGCTCGCCATCGACCGTGCCAAGGCGCTCTTCGGGGCGTCCTACGCGAACGTCCAGCCGCACTCGGGCGCCACGGCCAACGCCGCGGTCCTGCACGCGATCGCCAGCGCCGGCGACACGATCCTCGGCCTCGAGCTCGCGCACGGCGGTCACCTGACCCACGGCATGAAGCTCAACTTCTCCGGCCGCATCTACAACGCCGTGGCGTACGGCGTCGACCCCGAGACGTTCGAGGTCGACTACGACGACATCCGCGCGAAGGCCATCGAGCACCAGCCGAAGGTCCTCATCGCCGGCTGGTCCGCCTACCCGCGTCAGCTCGACTTCGCGAAGTTCCGCGAGATCGCGGACGAGGTCGGCGCGAAGCTCTGGGTCGACATGGCGCACTTCGCCGGCCTCGTCGCCGCCGGTCTGCACCCGTCCCCGGTCCCGCACGCCCACGTCGTCTCGTCGACGGTGCACAAGACCCTCGGCGGCCCCCGCTCGGGCATCATCCTGTCCAACGACGAGACGCTGTTCAAGAAGCTGAACTCCGCGGTCTTCCCGGGCCAGCAGGGCGGCCCGCTCATGCACGTGATCGCCGCCAAGGCCACCGCGTTCCTGCTCGCCGGCACCCCCGAGTTCAAGGCCCGCCAAGAGCGCACCATCCGCGGCGCCCGCTTGCTCGCGGATCGGCTCACGCAGCCGGACGCCCGCGCGGCCGGCATCGACGTCCTCACCGGTGGCACCGACGTGCACCTGGTGCTCGTCGACCTGCGCACGTCCGAGGTCGACGGCAAGCAGGCCGAAGACCTGCTGCACGAGGTCGGCATCACCGTGAACCGCAACTCCGTGCCGTTCGACCCGCGTCCGCCGATGGTCACCTCGGGTGTCCGCATCGGCACGTCGGCGCTCGCCACGCGTGGCTTCGGCGACGCCGAGTTCACCGAGGTCGCGGACATCATCGCGCTGACCCTCATGCCGAACCCGGACATCGCAGCGCTCTCGGCCCGGGTGAAGACCCTGACCGACGCGTTCCCCCTCTACGCGTGAGCGACGCCCTGACCTCCCTGCCCGTCGAACGATGGGCGGGGGAGGGCACTGCCGTCCGCATCGACGGCACCGCCCTCGCCGCCCGGACCCTCGAGGAACTGCGGGTCCGCATCGACCGGCTGCACGAGCACGGCATCCGTCCGGGGCTCGGCACGATCCTGGTCGGGTCGAACCCCGGTTCGATGTCGTACGTCGCAGGCAAGCACCGTGACTCGGCGCAGATCGGGCTCGACTCGCACCGCATCGACCTGCCGTCGTCCGCGAGCGCTGCGGACATCCGAGCGGCGATCCTGCAGATGAACGACGACCCCCGGGTCACCGCGTTCATCGTGCAGCTGCCGCTGCCGGAGGGCATCGACCCGACGCCGATGCTCGAGCTGATGGACCCGTCGAAGGACGCCGACGGCCTGCACCCGACGAACCTCGGTGAGCTCGTGCTCGCCGTGCCCGGTGGTGCCGGCACGATCGACGCGCCCCTGCCCTGCACGCCGCGGGGCATCGTCGCGATGCTCGAGGCGTACGACATCCCGATCCGGGGCGCGCACGTCACGATCATCGGGCAGGGGCTGACGGTCGGCCGGCCGCTCGGTCTGCTGCTCACCCGCCTCGAGGCCACCGCCACCCTGACCCACTCCCTGACGGCCGACGTCGCCGCGGAGTGCCGTCGCGCCGACATCGTCGTCGCGGCCGCCGGGGTCGCCGGGCTCGTCAAGCCGGACTGGGTGCAGCCCGGTGCGGCCGTCATCGACGTGGGCATCACCCGCGTGGTGAACGACGAGACGGGGAAGGCCAAGCTGCACGGCGACGTCGACCCCGCCGTCGCGTCCGTCGCGGGCTTCATGTCGCCGGTGCCCGGCGGCGTCGGCCCGATGACCCGCGCGATGCTCATGAAGAACGTGGTCGAGGCCGCGGAGCGCCACCTGAAGTAGGGCGCGGGTCGCGCCGGGCCGCGCTCTGTGCCGCGGTCTGTGCCGCGGTCTGTGCCGCAGAAGCGACAGATTCCCGCGAACTGTTCGCGGGAATCTGTCGCTTTGGCGGGGCGGTCGCGTCCACGGGCGGCCGGGAGGCACGGCTCGCCCCCGCCCCGCGCGTACTGGGGACGGGTGCGGAGCCTGCCCCAGTGCTACGGTCACCGCATGGGGGAGAACGTCCAGACCGCGCCCGTGATGGCGGCCACCGGCAAGCAGCTTCGTCCGCGTGCGTGGGGCCTGGCGCTCATCGGGGTCGTCGCACTGGTGCTGTCACCGAACCTGGTGCTCTGGAGCACGTCGACGGGCTACGGCGGGGTCGACGCCGACGACAACTGGATCGACAACGGCGGCAAGGTCCTGGAGACCGCCCCGATCACGGTGCAGGTCGAAGCGCACGTCGCGCCAGCCGCCCTCGCGGCACTGCTGCTCGTCGTGGTCGTCGGGATCGTCCTGCCGCCGACGCTCGCGCGGTACGGGCACCGAACCCTCGGCGACATCGTGCGGTACTCGGCGTACCTGGCGGTTCCGGTGTGCATCATCGCCGGGTTCCTGGTCTACAGCGTGTGGCAGGGCCACGTCGTGACGGACCAGCTCCAGCACGAGGTGCTGCATCCCCAGGGCTTCCCGTGGGGTGGCGTCACGGTCACCACGGGTCACATGACCCGCTGACGCCCGAGTCGCGGCGAGGGACTCAGTCGCGGCGGGCGCCCTGCGCGGCGTGCACCGTGAAGACGTTCGGCTCGCGGTACCCGGCGGCGGCGAAGGCAGCGGCGACTGCGTCGGCGATCGCACCGCGCGACTCCTGGTCGACGAGCGCGATCGCAGCGCCACCGAACCCACCACCCGTCATCCGCGCACCGACGGCACCGTGCTCGACCGCGGTCGCGACGGCCAGGTCGAGTTCCGGCACGGAGATCTCGAAGTCGTCGCGCATCGACTCGTGCGACGCGACGAGCAGCGAACCGATCGCGCGCGGCCCCTGTTCGCGCAGCGTCCGGACGGTGTCGAGGACGCGCTGGTCCTCGGTCACGACGTGGCGCACGCGGCGGAAGGTCTCGTCGTCGAGCAGTTCCTGCGCACGGGGCAGGTCGTCGATGCTCACGTCGCGCAGGGCCTCGACACCGAGCACCTGCGCACCCTTCTCGCACGAGGCACGACGAGCCGCGTACCCGCCGGTGGCGTGCGCGTGCTCGACCCGGGTGTCGATGACCAGGACCTCGAGCCCGTTCGCCTCGAGCGCCAGGTCGACCACGGCGGTGTCGAGCGTGCGGCAGTCGAGGAACACGACGGCGTCCTGCTCGCCGAGCAGTGACGCGGACTGGTCCATGATGCCCGTCGGTGCGCCGACGGCGTGGTTCTCGGAGTACTGCCCCACGCGGGCGAGGGTCTTGCGGTCGAGCCCGAGCTTCCACAGGTCGTTGAAGGCGAGCGCGACGCCGCACTCGATCGCGGCGCTGGACGACAGGCCGGCCCCGACGGGGACGTCGGACTCGATGAAGACGTCGAACCCGGTCTTGTCGGACAGGTCCGCGCCGGCCTGCTCGCGAAGTGCCCAGGCGATGCCGAAGACGTACGCCGACCAGCCGGTCATGTTCGACGGGTCGAGGTCGTCGAGCGACAGCTCGAGCACGGTGCCGGCGTCGAACGCGGACGAGACACGCAGCAGACGGTCCGGCCGCGGAGCGATCGACGCGGTGGTGCGGCGGTCGATCGCGAACGGCAGGACGTACCCGTCGTTGTAGTCGGTGTGCTCACCGATCAGGTTGACGCGCCCCGGGGCGGAGTACCGCACGGTCGGCTCGTACCCGTAGGCCTGCTGGAACGTCATGCTCGCTCGACTCCTTGTCGGATGAACTCGGCCGCCTTCTCTGGGACCAGGTCCCCGATCCAAGCGCCCATGGCGGCTTCACTGCCGGCCAGGAACTTCAACTTGTCCGCCGCTCGACGCGGCGAGGTGATCTGCAGCATGAGCCGCACGGTGTCCCGCCCGACGTGCACCGGTGCCTGGTGCCACGCGGCGATGTACGGGGTCGGGTCGTCGTAGAGCTTGTCGATGCCCCGCGTCAGGCGCAGGTGCATGTGGGCCAGCTCGTCCTTCTCGGCCTCGGTCAGGCCGGCGAAGTCGGGGACGTGGCGGTGCGGCAGCATGTGGATCTCGATGGGCCACCGCGCGGCGAACGGCACGAAGGCGGTGAAGTGCTCGCCCTGCAGCACGACCCGGTCCGAGGCGCGCTCGTTCGCGAGGTGCTGCTCGAACAGGTCCGGCCCGAAGCGCTCGATGGAGTCGAGCAGGCGCTGCGTGCGGGGCGTGATGTACGGGTACGAGTAGATCTGCCCGTGCGGGTGGTGCAGCGTGACGCCGATCGCCTCACCGCGGTTCTCGAACGGGAACACCTGCTGGATGCCGGGCACGGCGGAGAGCGCGGCGGTACGGTCCGCCCAGGCCTCGACCACCGTGCGTGCGCGTGACTCGGAGATCGACGCGAAGGACCCCTCGGTCGCGGGGGAGAAGCACACGACCTCGCACCGGCCGACGGACCGGAGCTGCCGGTTCAGGCCGACGTCGGACAGGGACTGCAGCGAGGACGGGGCGTCATCGGCCTCGAGCAGCGGACCGAACGACGGCGACCGGTTCTCGAACACGGCGACGTCGTACGTGCTCGGGATCTCGGACGGGTTCTGCGGTGTCTGCGGCGCGAGCGGGTCCTGGTCGGCCGGCGGCAGGAACGCGCGGTTCTGACGGCTCGCGGCGATGGAGACCCACTCGCCGGTCAGGACGTCCTGGCGCATCCGCGCGGTCTCCGGCCGAGGGTCGAGCGCACGCTCGTCGATGGCACGCTCAGCGGGCAGGGTGCTGTCCGAGTCGTCGAAGTAGAACAGGTCGCGGCCGTCCGCGAGCTTCGTCGCGCGCTTGGTGATCACCGGGACAGCCTAGCGCCGATCCGAAGCATTGCGAAAGTCTTCGGAAGCAAGCGAAACTGGACCCGTGACCGACGACGACCTCTCCTTCCTGGCCGGATCGCTGCCAGCACCCCTCCGGCAGGACCGCATCGTCTCGATCGTCGAGGGCGCACCCGGCATGGTCCGGACCGCCGCGCTGGCCGCGTCGCTCGGCACGAGTGAGGTGACGGTCCGGCAGGACCTCGCGGTCCTCGACCAGGAGGCCCGGATCCGTCGGGTGCACGGGGGCGCGGTCCGCCTCGGGGCCGGGTCCACCGAGCGCCCCTTCGAGGAGACCGCCGTCGAGCACCAGGTGGCCAAGGCCGCCATCGGCCGTGCGGCCGCTGCGCTCGTGCGGTCCGGCGAATGCGTCGTGCTCGACGTCGGCACCACCCCGGCCGCCGTCGCCGAGGCGCTCGTCGCCCGCACGGAGCTGGTCGACGTCACGGTCGTCACGAACTCGCTGACCACTGCCCTGACCCTCGAGCGCGCCGTGCCGCGGTTCACCGTGATCGTCACCGGCGGCACGCTCCGGCCGCTGCAGCACTCGCTCGTCGCGCCGTTCAACAACACGCTGCTGCCGATGATCGCCGCTGACGTCGTGTTCCTCGGTGGCACCGGCGTCGACGTCGCGCACGGTCTGACCAACGTCAACCTGCCCGAGACCGAGGCGAAGCGGATGCTCGCGGCCACCGCTCGGCGTACCGTCGTCGTCGCGGACGGGTCGAAGTTCGGCCGGGCCCACATCGGGGTCGTCCGTGCGCTCGAGGACATCGACGTCGTCGTCACCGCCGAGGTCGAAGCCGACGCGGTCGCCACGATCCGGGCGGCCGGCGTC
Source organism: Curtobacterium pomorum (assembly GCF_044497295.1). Classification (NCBI taxonomy): domain Bacteria; kingdom Bacillati; phylum Actinomycetota; class Actinomycetes; order Micrococcales; family Microbacteriaceae; genus Curtobacterium; species Curtobacterium pomorum. The sequence continues at coordinate 3,522,329 of NZ_CP172409.1, read as the reverse complement.
GAGGTCGTCGTCGCGGACGGCGAGGACACACCCGGAAGGAACCACACCCCATGACCGCAGCACCCACCGGTGGCCAGTACCGCCTGCACCACGCCGGACCGGACGGCGTCGTCGAGGCCGTCGTGACCGAGGTCGCCGCCGGCATCCGAGAGCTCCGCGTCGCCGGCTTCGACCTGACCGAGCCGTTCCCCGTCACCGAGCAGCCGCCCGGCGCCAACGGCATCGTGCTCGTGCCGTGGCCGAACCGCGTCGCCGGAGGGGTCTGGGAGCTCGACGGCAAGCGGCAGCAGCTGGACATCTCGGAGCCGAAGTACGGCAACGCATCGCACGGCCTGCTCCGCTTCGCGCCGTACCGCGTGGTGTCGCAGACCGAGACCGGGATCGTGCAGGAGGCCACGATCCACCCGCAGCACGGCTGGCCGTTCACCCTCGAGACCCGCGTGCACCACGAACTCGTGGACGACGGCATCCGGGTGACGCACGAGATCACGAACCGTTCCGGCGTCCGCGCACCGTTCGCGGTGGGGGCGCACCCGTACCTGCGTGCCGGCGACACCCCGGCCGACGACCTCGTCGTCACGCTCGACGCCGCCACCGCCTTCACCGTCGACGACCAGAAGGTGCCGAACGGGTCCGTGTCGGTGGAGGGCACGCCGTTCGACCTGCGCCGGGGACAGCGTGCCGGTGACGCGGACCTCGACACCGCGTACTCGGACATCACCCCGGATGCCGACGGGGTCCGCCACACGACGCTGCACGGCCCCGAGGGTGACGGGGTGCAGCTCTGGCAGGACGCCTCGTTCCCGTACGTGCAGGTGTTCACCTCGCGCGAGTACCCCCGCGGCGACGGCAAGGGCCTCGCGGTGGCGGTCGAGCCGATGACCGCTCCGGCCAACGCACTGAACTCCGGCGAGGGCCTGCGCTGGCTCGAGCCCGACGAGACCTGGACGGGTTCCTGGGGCATCCGCCGCGTCTGGTCCTGATCGCCTTCGTGCACTGAGAAGGCCCCGCCGGATGTCCGGCGGGGCCCTCTCAGTACGTGGTGGGGAGCTGCGGGTCAGCCGCGGCGCATGCGGAGTGCCTCGACCGCGAGCGACTCGCTGGCGTAGCGGCCGACCTCGTGCGCCCAGGCCGGATCGTCTCCGCGCAGGGCGATGAAGTCCTTGCGCTGTCGGCACACGTAGCCGAGCACCGCGGTGGCCGTCGCGACCTCGATGAAGTCCTTGCGGATGTGCCGGGTCGTGACCTGCGCGTTGCGACGGAGCGTGTCGAGCAGGAGCTCGTTGCTCATCGTCGTGTTGGTCGCTGCGGCGAGCTCGACGATGCGGCGCGCGTCCCCGGTGCTGCTGGTCTGCGTGGCTTCGATGGGCTCGATCACGGTGTACCCCGTTCGTTCGTGGTGGTGCGGTGCTGCAGGATCCGGTGATCGGATCCGGGAACGACACTATCGGCGGCAGCCCAACAGCCGGCTGTGCGCAGGCTGATGTGTGCAGGGGATCTGCCATGAGCCAGCTGGGGACGACTTGTACCCCGGCATTTGGTCAGGCGCAGCGTTCGTCGTCGGACGCAGCGAGGGCGTCGAGGGAGTCCGAGACCCGGTCGGCCAGGTACTGGTAGCCGGCGTCGTTGAGGTGTCCGCCGTCGATCGCCGCGTAGCCCGGGCTGTTCGCCGCGGTGAACCACTGCCCGGCGAGCGCGTCGATGTACGGCACGCCCGCTGCCGCCGCCCCCGCGGAGACCGAGGCGGCGACCCCGACGGTCGACTTCGCCCACGGCAGCGGCGCCGACGGTCCGAGCGCGACGACGACAGCGTCCGGCCAGGTTTGTTCGGCGTCGCGGAGGGTCTTCTCGACGCGGGCCTGCAGGACCGACGCGTCGACGAGCCAGTCGTTTTGGCTGCCCTGCACGATGACGAGCTCGGGATCGACGGTCGCGGCGTGCCGTTCGAGGCGCGGGCCGAACGTGTAGTGCGAGGAGCCGGTGCGGCCGGTGTCGACGTAGCCCGTCCCTGGGTAGCCGTCGATGGTGGCCTTCCAGTCCCGGTCGGCCGCGAGGTCCTGCGCCCACCCGTCGATGCCGCTGGTCGAACCGCGGCCGGAGGTGTACGAGTCGCCGACGATGAGCACACGCGAGCCGGGGGCGATCGCGTCGGTGACCTCGGCGGAGGAGACGCTCGACGACGTCGTGACGGGCTGGCAGGCACTCGACACGGTCGGCAGGATGACGAGCAGCCCGCTCACGCCGAGAGCCATAGCTCCGAGCGCGATGCCGGGGAGGAGTCGTCGTGCCATCCGCCACATCTTAGACAACGGGATCGGAACAGCAGCTGAGGTGGGCCCCGTGGGGCTCGAACCCACGACCCTCGGATGAAAAGCCGGCGTGCAGGAGACGGTGGGCCCCGTTGGGCTCGAACCCACGACCCTCGGATTGACAGTGCGCCAAGGCGGATTGGGGGGCTTTTGCGTGGATCGGAGTCGAACGGCGTGCGTCCCAGCCGCCGTGTGGTGAGTCAGCCGGTTCGGCGGGGTCGGAACTGGAGCACATTGGAGTCGACCGGAGCGACGTCTTGCCCCCGTCTGCCCACCGCTCCGGACGGCTGAGGGCGCTGAGTACAGAGTCGCTGGGCGTCTCGGCGAGGTGGGCGTACCAACGCGTGGTGAGCGGCGACACGTGGCCGAGGAGACGGCCGACTTCCTCGAGCGGCACACTGTCCTGGATGAGCCACGACGCGTACGTGTGGCGCCGTACGGAGCGGTGGCTTTCGACGAACACGCCCGTGCAGGCCCGCTCGGCGGCGCGACTGACTGGCATCGAGCAAGCGGCGGAGACGGCGATCGCCACGATCGGGATCGACAAGTTCACGACGGCCGACGTTGCCCGGATCGCGGGCTGCTCGATCGGGACGGTCTACCGGTACTTCCCCGACGGGGTCGCGATCATCGATCGCCTGAGGCAGCACCGGCACGACGCCGCGGTGGTGCTCAACGAGATCGTCACCCGCATCGACCTCACGCGGGCTGGCAACGAGTTCACCGAGTCGGCGTGGTCTAACGCGGCCGTGCTCGAGCTGCTCGGGTACCTGCGAGCACCGTACGAGGAGGCCAGGTGATGGCGGTCACGAGGACGAAGACCGAGACGCTCGCCGACGTCTGGTCGGACGACTTCGGCAGCGTGAGCATCGCCGCCGGCACCGGGCAGGTGCAACTCGAAGTTGCGGAAGCACGGCAGCTTCGCAATGACATCGACAAGGCAATCGACCGGGCCATCGAGTGGTCCGGCGCCACGATGGCCGCCACGGCGGCAGGAACGTGGAACTGATGGCCGGCGAGACCGTGATCACCGTGGTGGGGAACCTAACCGCAGACCCCGAGTTCCGGTGCAGGCAGAACGGGCTGGCGGTGGCGAACTTCACGATCGCGTCGACGCCGCGGACGTTCGACCGGCAGGCGAACGAGTTCAAGGACGGCGGCGGGCTGTTCCTCCGGACGTCCGTCTGGCGTGATCTCGCCGAGCACGTGGCCGGATCCCTGACGAAGGGCAGCCGTGTCATCGCGCAGGGTCGCCTCCGACAGCGGAGCTACCAGGACCGAGAGGGGCAGCAGCGCACGAGCATCAAGCTTGAGATCGACGAGATCGGCCCGTCACTTCGGTACGCGGCCGCGCAGGTCACCCGGGCGGCGTCTGGATCCGGTGGTCAGCGAGGTGGCGGCCAGCGGCAGGGTGGGGGCGATTCGTGGGTGCCGCTGGGCGAGCAGCCGCAGTCCTCCGGGTGGACGCAGCCGAGCGGATCGTTCGACGACGAGACCCCGTTCTGAGCAAGGAGGACGAAATGGCACACCACCACCATCGAGGTCGACGACGACACGAGTCGGGCCCTCGCCGCCGTGCGCGCCCGTCGCGTCCTCAACGACGCCGCAGGGCTCATCGCCTACGTCCGTTCTCTCGCGATCCCGTCGCTCGGCACGATGAGCGACAAGATGCCCCGGGCTGCGTCGAAGGAAGCACCGCTCCCTTTCCGAGCTGACGCGATCGACGACATCGACGACGCGTATGCCCGCCTTATCCAGTGGGTGACGTACTGGTCGGCCGCGCTGCAGGTCGACCCGCCGGCCACAATCGTCGTCGTGTGGAAGCGCGGCGATGAGGCGCAGGGGTTCCGGGTCGAGGCCACACCTGCAGGCGCCGGGCAGTTGGCGCAGATCCTCGGCACCTGGCGCCTGATCGGCTGGGAGGCGATGCTCGCCACCGACGCCGGCACCGCCTTCGTCGACGACCTGCACGAGATCTTCCGGCCCCTGCGAGGCAAGTTCCCGCGCGCACCCCGCCGACTGCGCGACGTGCACGCGCGGCCATACCCGGTCTGCGGAGAGCACGCGGTCAACGCCGTCTGGCACTCCGAGGACGTGCACGACGTCGCCGTGCAGTGCGAGCCCTGCAGCTGCGAGATCCCGACGAAGACGTACCGCCAGGTTCTGGACTGAATCGTATGACCGAGATCCTGACCCTCGACGCTGCAGCGCGACGGATCCGCCGCAGCATTGAGCAGTGGGTCGCCCGCGGGATGGACACGATCCTCCATGAGGGCCGCAGGTATGTCCTGCTCAGCGTCCTCGTGCAGTACGCCGCCACCCACGGACGACGGAGAGGACGCGCCCGCGACGCGCCTTGACCTGAACCGCGGTCCGAGTGTGTGCACTGACGCTAGCGAACCTCCACGCCGGGTCACCGGTTCAGAGCAACTGAAGGCTCTCGACAGCTGTCGGGGGCCTTCGTCGTACCCCGGTGAGGCGACGTTGCCCCGGGTCACGGGTGATCCGCCCGGCCGTCGGGGGCGAACGGATCCGGGCCGGGCATAACTAGGAACGCCCGGCCCCTCAGCTCAGGCTGGTGAGCGCCAGCGCCAGACCGGGCGCGCCGCCCACAATCGCCACCCCAGAGTCCCAAGCGAACCGCTTCAGGACGTCTCGCCAGCGTGCCTTCTGCTGCTCGTCGCTCGAGTCTTCTGCAGCGGCTACCAGCGTCACCCACAGCCGTCGAGCTGCTTCCGCGTAGTCGAAGCGCTCCGCGTACTTTTCGTCCAGCATCGCGTTCTGAATCTCGCCGATGATCCGCCCGAGGTAGAGCTTCAACGGCTGCGACAGCGTCTCGTCTTCGTGGAGCAGTTCGAACGCTTCGGCGACGATGTCCTCGAGCTTCTTCTTCTCCTCTGAGTCGAGGTCAGGCAGCCGCTCGTCCATACGGTCGGCGAGCGTTTCGAGCTGGTCCATCGCAGCCTCGATATAAATCGCACCCGGATCCGCTTGCGTCGACCATCCTTGCGGGTAGCCGAGGGCCATCCTCCGCCAGGTGGGCACGTACCGGCGCGACACGGCAATCCGCACGCCGCCCGCATCGAGGACATCGAGCTTTGCCTCGATCTGACGGAGATCGTCGAGCGCGTCGAGCTGACGCTGCATGCCTTCGTCATCGCCGAGGTAGCGGGTGTTCCCCACCGACTGGGAACCGAGCGTGTGCTGGCTCCGCCAGTCCATCAGGGTGTTGAGCAGCCGGCGTGCGGGGTTCATGGGCGAATCTTATCGCGAACGGTACTCACCCTCAGCTTCAAGAGGCCCGAGAGGAACAGGCCTTTGCTTCGTTCCGATCGCCATCGATAAGGAGGAACTGGTGACGCTCAGCGAAATCCGCGGTCTTCTCAAACAGCGCGGGTACAAGAGAACGAAGGCGATCAACCGTGTGGACGTAAAGCGCGACCGCGGCACGATTATCGGCGCCGACGTGATGTTCACCGATGACACGGTCACCTACTTGCCGGCAGCGCAGTGAGCAAGCATCACCCGTCAACGCGGCGGATGCGCGCCGTCCGTGAGCAGCGCCGTGCGACATGGGCGGCCGAGGATGCGCCGTGCTGAATGTGCGGTCAGCCGATCGACTGGACCCGCTGATGACGGCAGCACGGACGACTCGTTCGAGTACGACCACTACTTCTCAACCAGCACGCACCCGGAGCACTACGACGACCCGCCAACAGGCGGGTCGTCGTAGTGGCTGCAACAGGGACCGCGGCAACGGCGCACCCTGCGCCGGCCTCGGCATGCTCCCGCGATCGTGGCTCTGACATGGCCGCTCACTCAAAGCTGGCAATATCTCAGCATGACGACGCGCTTCTGCCCCTACTGCAAGTCGAACTCCGATGCGATGCCGAGGTGGGCCATAGCCACGTCACTGGGCCAGGATGCTCAGGGCTACGGCCTCTACACGGTCCGCATGGCCTGCATCTGTGCCAACTGTAGAAACCTCACTACAGCAAAGGTTGCGCGGACGAGAAGCAACCCGGGCACTGACATCGACGCGATGCGAAAGCTGACTGCACTTGGCACCTGCGAATGGGCGCCGAACAGCGCATCGGCGCCGGAATACCCCCACGTACCCGTGCATGTGGCTCGGTGCGCATCCGAGGCTCACATGAGCCACGGCATCGGAGCAGAGGCAGCCAGCATCCTCATGACCCGCACCACCATCGAAGCGACGGCCAAGAGCAAGGGCATCGAGGACGGTTCTCTCTTCAACAAGATTGAAGCGATGAGCGCGCAGAACGTGATCCGCCCTGCAACGCTGACACTCGCGCACGCTATACGGGTGCTCGGCAACGACATGGCCCATGGGGACGTTGAAGAGCTACCGACCGCGGAGGACGCGGCGGACGCGCTCCACCTGATGGACATGATCCTTGAAGAGGTCTACCAAGCCACTGCCATAGCCGATGAGATTCTCGCCCGTCGCGCTGCGCGAGGGGAAGGGGCCGCCGCATCGTAAGACTCATGACCCGCGGAGCACCGCCCCGCCATGAGACGTCCTCTCGCCCGCGCTTCTGACGCGTTTTGCCACCAGGGAGGCATCCGACTATGCCTGAGGCACGAAAGGCCTTCAGTCGGGAGCACAGGACCGCGGTGACGCGCACGCTCAGGGCCACTGGGCTGCTGCGCATCACTGAGGAGGCCCCACTCGTCGCACTGGTGAAATCGCTGGCGAAGGAGATGGACGAGGGTGCGGGGTTAGGGACGTACTCGGCGTACCAGTCGGCCCTGAAGGACGTCCGGCGGGTGCTGGATCGTGCTCCGGGGTCGGCGGCGCTGGTGAGCACCCCGACGTCGAGTCCGGTCGACTCGGACAAGTCCTCCTCGAAGGAGAAGCCGTCGGCGGATCAGGAGGTGCTGGACTTTGCAGGTTCGTAGCAGCTAAGGGTCGCCCTCCGCGGCGGCAGGGGGCGTTAGGAGCCGCGCGTCTGGACTCGTCCGCTTCGGCCGCTGACGCCGGAGACGTCGCACGGGTTCTACGTCATCGAGTTCGCCTGGGTCTACCTCGGGGTGACGCTCCGGCCATAGCAGTGCTGGCTGCTGATCGACGCGCTCGAGCTGCTCGAGGACGGCACGTACCGGTTCGGCAAGGTGATCATCATCGTCGGCCGCTAGAACGGCAAGACGAAGCTGATCGAGGTGCTCGCCGCGTAGTGGCTGTTCGTAGACTCGGAGTCATTCCCGAATCGCATCGCGGTGCACGACTACCTCGTCCTCGGGACGACGCAGGACCGCGACACCGCGAAAAACGTGGTGCCGCGTCCTCGAGCGGTCGAACCCGAAGGTGCTGCGGTGGCCGGACCGGTTCACGCCTGCCGAGCGCGCGGTGCTGGTCTCGGTGCTCGCGAAGCAGTCGCTGACGCCGTCGACGACAAACGGGTCCGAGGCGATCCGCCTCGCGAACGGTGCCCGATACGAGATCGCGGCTCTCGCGTCCGGAGGCGCCCGCGGCGACTCGACGGCGCGGGCGATCATCGACGAGCTCCGCGAGCAGAAGACCTGGGATGGCTGGGCGGCGTTCTCGAAGACGCTCAACGGCACGTTTAATTTGCAGATGTGGGCGATCTCGTCCGCCGGGGACGCCCGGTCGGTCGTCCTCACTGACCTCCGGGCGTCCGCGACGGAGACGTGCCGGTTGTGGGCTAAGTACGTCGAGTCGGGGCTGCAGGCCGCCGAGGAGTTTGCGAACGAGCACGACCCCACGAACGGCGACTTCGAGTGGTCGGCGCACGAGGACGCGACGATCGACGACCCGGAGGGGTGCTTCTAGCTCGCTGGTGCGTGACGGCGGCTGCTCCCCCCCCCGCTTGCCCGCCCGAGCCGACTTATACACAGAACCCCCGGTAGGTCTTGACAGGACCTGACCGGGGGTCTTCTTCGTGGGCCCCGTGGGGCTCGAACCCACGACCCTCGGATTAAAAGTCCGGTGCTCTACCAACTGAGCTAGAGGCCCTCACCCGCAAGGCTAGCGGGTGAGGGCCTCTGGGAAGAACCTGGTGTCGAGGGTCAGCCGCGACGCCCGGTGAGCGTGCGCAGCAGCCACAGGACGACGGCCACGATGAGCAGCACGATGCCGACCCACAGCAGGAACTTGAGGCTCGCGGTGAAGCCACCGACGAACAGCAGGATGACCGCGATGACGGCCAGGATGATGAGCAGGGGGTTCATGGGGGAGTCCTCTCCTTCACGTACGGGAGGAGCGCCTCCCGACGAGACACCGTACCCGCGGCGCTGCCGTTGCGTTCTGGGCGAACGGAGGGCGGGCGTGTCACTGGCCGTGCCTACACTGACGCGGTGCCTCGCGATCACCACCGTCCTGTCCACTTCACCGATGCCGAGTTCGCTGCGATCCAGGGCGGCGAGGACCCGGCCGTCGTGAACCGTGTCGCGCACGAGACCGCGAACGCGCTGCTGCACCGGGTGCGGCAGGACCCGGACCCCGCGGTGGTCGAGCGGCTCGTGACCTACACGGACGTGCACGGCATCGACGCGATCGCCGAACTCTGGGCACGTGTCGGCGCCCACACGCTGCCGGGGGCCCTCTGGCGGGTGTACCTCGTCCGCACCGTGATCCGGCAGAACCCGGAGGAGATCGCCTTCCTGTTCGCGCGCGGTACGGAGCGCATCGGCACGATCGACCAGGCCGTCGCGGGTGCTGAGCAGCCGACGGGTCCTGCCGAGATCCTCACCTTGGCGGACCGCATCCTGCACGGCCTGTACACGGGCGACTTCGCGGTGGCGCTGGACCGGGGTGCGGCGTTCTGCCGGCTGACGGCGGCGGGTGCGACGGCGGTGGCGGACGACTCCGACCTGACGGCCGAGGCCCGCGCGAGCGAGTTGACGACGCGCGCGCTGCGTCTGACGGAGCTGGCGGCCGACCTGACCGAGGCGGCGGCGCTCTGGCGTCGCGACAGCCTGGACTAGCGAGCAGACCCGCCGGACCGGCACCGGGCCTCCCAGTCGGACGGCGACAGCCGCAACGAGGCAGAGACGAACCGGGCAGAGAAAAACCGGGCCGCAGAAGCGCCTCTCGGCGCGAGGCCGCTCGAAGCGGCGAATTTTGGAGCCCGGGGCTTGCTGCGGCCCGGCGACACCAACTCTACGACGCGTGGGCTGTGTCCGCTGCCCTGTTCACTCTCGGTGGACAGATCCGGACCCGGGCGTGCCCGGCAGACGGCCCGGACGCGGCCTCCCCACAACTTCTCGGCAACCGATCCAATCCACCACGGGCACCGCGCCGAATCATCAGCGTGACGGACTTGATGACCGTCACGAACGCGAGAGGCCCGGCGTGACCCGGACCGGTATCCGCCGGTCAATTCCCTGTGGGTCACGCTGGCCTCTCGTCTCGACCGCACGACGCGGCGGCTTCGCCCTACCCGGGTGGACCGCAGCACAGCACCACCAGCACCACGGCACACGCAGCACCCCCTGACAGAACGGCCACAACCGGCCGCCGACGCACCCGAGAGGAGGGAAACCTGCAATGCTTGCCCTCGTGGATAGCGACACCGAACGCTGGAGCTCGTCAGAGCCGGCCCAGGCATCGCCGGACGACCTCCTGGCTCGGGTTGCCTCCGGTGATCAAGCCGCCTTCGCGGACCTCTACGACGTCCTCTCCGGCCGGGTCCTCGGGCTCGTGACGCGCCTCCTCCGGGACCGCGCCCAGTCCGAAGAGGTCACCCAAGAGGTCTTCCTCGAAGTCTGGCAGCAGGCCACCCGGTTCGACCGGAAGCGCGGAACCGCCTCCAGCTGGGTCCTGACCATGGCGCACCGCCGAGCGGTGGACCGGGTCCGTGCCTCGCAGGCGTCGCACGACCGGGACACGAAGATCGGCATCCGCGACCTCGAGGCCGGTTTCGACCAGGTCTCCGAGTCGGTCGAGATCCGCATCGAACACGAACGTGTGGGTCGGGCGCTGGCCAAGCTGACCGAGTTCCAGCGGCAGGCCGTGCAGCTCGCGTACTACGGAGGCTTCTCGCACAGCGAGATGGCCGAACACCTCGGTGTCCCCATCGGCACCGTCAAGACCCGTCTCCGTGACGGGATGATCCGACTCCGAGACGAGATGGGGGTGACCTCATGACCGAACGACACGACGACCCCGCCCTGCTGACGGGTTCCTACGCACTCGACGCGCTGTCCGACGATGAGCGCATGCTCCTGGAGGACGTCCTCACGACGTCGCCCGAACTCCAGGCCGAAGCCGACTCGCTGCGCGAGACCGCGCTGCAGCTCGCCTTCGCCGCTGCGCCGATCGAGCCGCCGACGTCGCTGAAGGCGTCGCTGCTGGCACAGATCGCGACGACCCCGCAGGCCGCACCACTGGCCGACACGGCGGTCGACCAGACCCCGGTCGCCGACACCACCTCCGTCCAGGAGGCCCGTCCCGAGCCCGCCAGGCACGTCGCCTCGATCGCCGACGGCTCCACCACCGGTGGCCGGGCGTCCTCCGAGGCTCGCCGCCGCTGGTTCCAGCGTCCGGCAGCCATGCTCACCAGTGCTGCTGCGGTCGCCGTGGTGTTCCTCGGTGTCGGCCTGGGTGTCGGTGTCGCGAACGGTCCGTCCGACGGGCCGGGGACGGGCACCACGCAGGCGTCCAGCGGACTCGACCGCATCTACGCCGCCTCGGACTTCCAGCGCAGCACCACCAAGGTCGAGGGCGGCGGCACGGCCACGGTCGTGTGGTCGAACGACCTCGGCAAGTCCGCGGTGATCCTCGACGGTGTCGAGCAGGCACCCAAGGGCAAGACGTACGAGCTCTGGTACATCGGCTCCGAGGAACAGGGCGGCACGATCAAGTCTGCTGGCCTGGTCGACGGTGTCGCCGACGGCGTGCACTCGGCCGTGCTCAAGGGCTCGATGTCCGACGGTGCGACGATCGGCATGACGGTCGAGCCGGCCGGTGGTTCCGAGCAGCCGACCACGACGCCGATCATGGCGGTCCCGACCACCTCGGCCTGACCCTCCCGGAAGATCGACCCCGAACGACACCCTCGACGTCGCACGACATCGAGGGTGTCGTTCTGCGTCGGTACCCGGCGCTCGACCCCCGCACCCAGCGCAACCACGAAGGCCCGGTACGCGTCCGTGGCGGACGTGCACCGGGCCTCCCGGTCGTCCGTCAGCACGACGGACGGATGCCGATCAACCGAAACGACCCGAGACGTAGTCCTCGGTGGCCTGCACGGACGGGTTCGAGAACATCGTCGCGGTGTCGTCGAACTCGATGAGCTTGCCCGGCGCACCGGTGCCCGCGATGTTGAAGAACGCGGTCTTGTCGCTGACGCGCGACGCCTGCTGCATGTTGTGGGTCACGATGACGATCGTGAACTCCTTCTTGAGCTCCTCGATCAGGTCCTCGATGGCCAGGGTGGAGATCGGGTCGAGCGCCGAGCAGGGCTCGTCCATCAGCAGCACATCGGGCTGCACGGCGATGGCGCGGGCGATGCAGAGACGCTGCTGCTGACCGCCGGACAGGCCCATGCCGGGCTTGTCGAGGCGGTCCTTGACCTCGTTCCACAGGTTCGCGCCCTGCAGCGAGCGCTCGACGATGTCGTCGGCCTCGGACTTCGAGACGCGCTTGTTGTTGAGCTTCACGCCGGCCAGCACGTTGTCCTTGATGGACATCGTGGGGAACGGGTTCGGACGCTGGAAGACCATGCCGACCTGGCGACGGACGAGCACCGGGTCGACCCCGGGGCCGTACAGGTCGTCGCCGTCGATCTTGACCGAGCCCTCGACCCAAGCGCCGGGGATGACCTCGTGCATGCGGTTCAGGGTACGGAGGAAGGTGGACTTGCCACAGCCGGACGGGCCGATGAAGGCGGTGACGGTGCGGGGCTCGATGGTGATGTCGACACCCTCGACCGCCTTGAACTTCGAGTAGTAGACGTTGAGGCCGTCGACCTCGATGCGCTTGGACACGTTGATCCTTCTGGTGGGTGGGGAAGTGGGTTCGCTAGCGCGAGAGCTTGGGGGCGAAGAGTCGGGTGACGAACCGGGCGAGCAGGTTGAGCGCCATCACGATGAGGATGAGCACCAGCGCGGCGGTCCAGGCACGGTCGACGAACGGCTGCGGGTTGGCGCCCTGCTGCGAGTACTGCGTGTACGCGTACACCGGCAGGGTCATCATCGGGTCCTTGAACAGGTCGTAGTTCATGCTCGCGGTGAAGCCGGCGGTGACGAGCAGCGGGGCCGTCTCGCCGATGACGCGGGCGATCGAGAGCATGACGCCGGTGGTGATGCCGGCGAGCGACGTCGGCAGGACGACCTTGAGGATCGTGAGGTACTTCGGGACGCCGAGGGCGTAGGACGCTTCGCGGAGCTCCATCGGCACGATCTTCAGCACCTCCTCGGTGGAACGCACGACGATCGGGATCATCAGCACCGACAGGGCGACGGAGCCGACCAAACCGAAGCGGGCGCCCGGGCCGAGGAACAGCGCGAACAGCGAGTAGGCGAACAGACCGGCGACGATCGACGGGATGCCCGTCATGACGTCGACGAAGAACGTGATGCCCTTCGCCAGCGCGCCGCGGCCGTACTCGACCAGGTAGATCGAGGTGAGCAGACCGATCGGCACCGAGATGAGCGCCGCGAACAGGGTGATCTCGAGCGTGCCGATCAGTGCGTGGATCGCGCCGCCGCCCTCGGAGATCACGCCGCGCATCGAGTACGAGAAGAAGTTCGCGTCGAAGCGGGCCAGGCCGTCGGCGACGACGGTCCAGAGCAGGGACACCAGCGGCAGGACCGCGATGACGAAGGCCGTGATGACGAGCGAGGTGATCAGCCGGTTGACGGCTTGACGGCCGCCCTCGACGATGCGCGAGACGACCACGATGAGGACGTCGAACAGGACGGTGCCGAGGAACAGCGCGGCGACGACGTTGAAGTCCTTGACCGCACCGCCGGCGTTGAGCAGGGCGAACACGGCCACCAGGGCGACCCAGCTGCCGACCAGCAGCAGCCACGGCACCGAGCGGTGCAGCTTGCCGTTGGCGTAGACGTTGCCGGCGGTGCCGGTCTGACGGAGAGCGAGGGACATCGGGTGCGACCTCTCAGCTGACCCGCGTGCGGACGATGTACCGCGCGAGCATGTTGATGACCAGGGTGATGACGAACAGGATCAGACCCGACGCGATCAGGGCGTTCAGGGCGGTCCCCGATGCCTCGGCGAACTGCAGCGCGATGTTCGCGGCGATCGTCGAGGGGTTCTGCGAGGTCAGCATCTGGAAGGTGACGTTCGTCGAGACCGACAGCACCAGGGCGATCGCCATCGTCTCGCCCAGGGCCCGACCGAGCCCGAGCATGATCGCGGACACGATGCCGGACTTGGCGAACGGCAGCACGGACAGGCGGATCATCTCCCAGCGCGTCGCACCGAGGGCCAGGGCGGCTTCCTCGTTGAGCGTGGGGGCCTGCAGGAAGATCTCGCGCATGACGGCCGTCATGATCGGGATCGCCATCACGGCGAGGACGATCGACGCGGTCAGGATGGTGCGGCCGGTGCCGGACACCTGACCGGAGAAGAGCGGGAACCACCCGAGGTACTCGTTCAGGAAGGCGTAGAACGGCTTCACGAACGGCGCCAGCACGACGATGCCCCAGAGGCCGTAGACGACCGACGGCACCGCGGCGAGCAGGTCGATGACGTAGCCGAGCACCGGGGCGAGCCGCCGCGGTGCGTAGTGCGAGATGAACAGTGCGATCCCGAGGGCGAGCGGGACCGAGATCACGAGCGCGATGAGCGCGGACCAGACGGTGCCGAACACCAGGGGGCCGACGTAGTCCCAGAAGTTCGTGGCGTTGTTCGGCAGTTCGCCGACCTTGGCGGAGAACGCCGGGATGCTCTGCCAGACGAGGAACGCGGCGACGAGCACGAGCACGAACAGGATGAGGCCGCCGGCGATGACCGAGGCGGCGGAGAACACCCGGTCACCGACGCGCACGACGGCCTTCGGCTTCTCGGGGGTGACGGTGGCCCCTGGCTGGGCCGGTGCGGTCGTCATGGGGCTCCTGTCGGAGGTACGCCGGGGGAGGCGACGGGTTCGGGGGGACGTACGTGGTGCGGAGGTGCCGGTCGGACGGGCGCTGGCTGTCGGGCCGGGCTGCTCGCGTCGCGACGGGCAAGGGCCCGGACGCCGGTCAGGTGGGTGGGACCGGCGTCCGGGCGCTTGGGGGTGTTACTTGATGGAGTCGACCGCGGCAGCGGCCTTCTCGGCCAGGTCGGACGACAGGGCGGCCGACTTGGCCTCCTTCGCCGCGGCGTCCTGCGCGTCGCCGGTGACGACGTAGCTCAGGAAGCCCTTGACCAGGTCGGCCTTGTCGGAGTCCTTGTACTCCTGGCACGCGATGGCGTAGGAGACGAGGACGAGCGGCCAGGCACCGTCAGCGGTGTCCTTGCGGTCGATGTCGATCGCGAGGTCGTTGTCCTCGCGGCCGGTGGCGACCTTCGAGTCGGCGACGACCTGCGCGGCGCCGTCGGCCGAGATCTCGGTGGCCTTGTCGCCGACCATCAGCTTCGCCTTGTCGAGGTCGCCCGCGCCGGAGTCGTCGATGTAGGTGATCGCGTTGGTGGCGCTGCCCATCGCGGAGGCGACACCGGAGGTGCCCTTCGCGCTGTCACCGACCGAGTACGGGAAGGTCTGGCTCGGCTCTTCGGTCCAGACGTCGCCGGCGTTCGCGGAGACGTACTCCGAGAAGTTCTGCGTGGTGCCCGAGTCGTCGGAGCGGTGGACGACCGTGATGTTCGCGTCCGGCAGGTCGACGCCGTCGTTCAGGTCGGCGATCTGCGAGTCGTTCCACTTGGTGATCTTGCCCGAGAAGATGCCCGCGATGGTCTTGGCGTCGAGGGTCAGGTCGCTGACGCCGTCGACCTTGTAGGCGATCGCGATCGGGGAGATGTAGACCGGGATGTCGATGGCCTTGGTGTCGGCCTTGCACAGGTCGAAGGAGCCCGAGAGCTCCTCGTCGTTCAGTGCTGCGTCGGAGCCGGCGAAGTCCGCGGCCCCCGCGATGAAGTTCTTGCGACCGGCGCCCGAACCGTCGGGCGAGTAGTTGACCGTCACGCCCGAGGCCTGGTCCTGGAAACCGGCGGCCCAGGTGGCCTGCGCGGTCTGCTGGGCGGACGAGCCGGAGCCGGTCAGGGTGCCGGAGAGGCTCGAGTAGTCGCTGTTGCTGGAGGAGGACTCGGTGCTGCCCGCGTCCTCGTTCGCCGCGCACGAGGAGAGCACGACTGCGCCGGCGATCGCGATTGCTGCGATCGAACCGATTCGCTTGATGTTCACAGGGGTCCCTTCGGGGATGGGGTGCAGTGGGACCACTGCGGTCCCTGGGCCGGTGCCGACCCGGGAGCGACTGTAGGGACGCGAGGTGACGGGGATCACGCGCGTTGGTGAACGGAAGGTGAACGAGGGGTTGTCCCGGTCGGGGCGGCGTGCGGCGCCGCCGTGCCGGGAGCAGGATCGGGACGTCGTGCGTGTGCGCGGAAGATGCAGACGCATGTTCTGCAGGGCGCTGGACGGGAGGCCCGGATCGCGTTGTCGGGCACGGCGCACGCCCGGCGCGCGGCCGGGTGCAGTGCGTGTGGTCGCTACGCCGGGATCGTGTTGCGGTGGGTCTCGACGGCGACGAGGGTCTCGCCGGCGATGTGCATCACCGAGAAGTCGCCGACCGACAGCATCGCGGCACGGCGCAGGTCGAACCGGCCGGAGTCGTCGGCGGTCGCGGTGGCGATCCGCGCGATGATGTCCGGCAGCACCGGCCCGTGCGAGCACAGCACCGCGGTCTTGCCCTTGTCGAGTCGTCGGCGGACGACGCCCTTGACGTCGGCGGCGCCGCGGTCGTGGGCGTCCTGGCTGATGTCGGAGCTGCTCGAGACGCCGAGCTTCGTGGTGGCCGACAGCGGTTCGACGGTGGCGAGGCACCGTGCTGCCGTGCTGCTCACGATCTTCTTCGGACCGAACGCGGCGACCGGCGACGCCGCGGCCTTGGCCTGCGAGCGGCCGACGGGCAGGAGCGGACGGGTGGCGTCCGGGCCGTTCCAGTCGGAGCCGGGCACGGTCTTCGCGTGCCGCAGCGCGATCAGGGCGAACGTGCGGTGGTGGCCCGCGGCGGCGCGCTCGGCGAACCGGTCGAGGATCGCCACGTCGCGCTCGTACGTCAGGCGGTTGCGGGCGTCGTCGATCGTCACCCACTCGAGTGCGGCGACCTCGTGGTTCGGGGTGAAGTCGCCGGCACGGGCGTACTCCTTCGCCGAGACGCGCGCGGCCCAGTAGTGCACGACCTTGTCGCGGCCGTTCGGCAGCACGTACTCGGCGGTGCCGAGCGGGGCGCCGAGGTGCACGCGGTAGCCCGTCTCCTCGTCGATCTCGCGCACGGCGGTCGTCGGGACGGCCTCACCCGGGTCGACCTTGCCCTTGGGCAGGGAGACGTCCTTGTGGTGGTCGCGGTGGATGAGCAGCACGAGGGGCGTGCCGTCCTGTTCTCGCCAGACGACTGCGCCGGCGGCGAGGACGGGGCCCGAGGGACCGCCGCTCACCGAGTGGAGCGCTTCCGAGCCGAGATCTTCCGCATGGTCACATTCTGCACGTCTTCGAGCGGACGACCGTCATCGTCGGTCGAGTGCCGCGTCCACTCGCCGTCGGACTCGAGGTGCCACGAGCTCGCGGTGTCGGCCATCGCCAGGTCGAACATCTCGAGCACCTCGTTGATGTGGTCCGGCGCCGTCAACCGCACGAGGGCCTCGACCCGGCGGTCGAGGTTGCGGTGCATCATGTCGGCGCTGCCGATGAACACGGCCGGGTCGCCCTCGTTGTGGAACGCGAACGCGCGGGAGTGCTCGAGGTACCGGCCGACGATGCTCCGCACCCGGATGGTGTCGCTCACCCCTTCCATCCCCGGCTTGAGCGAGCAGATGCCGCGCACCCAGATGTCGACCGGCACACCGGCCTGGCTGGCCAGGTAGAGGGCGTCGATGATCTGCTCGTCGACCATCGAGTTGACCTTGATCCGGATGCCGGACGGCTTGCCGGCGCGCGCGTTCTCCGCCTCGATCTGGATGCGCTTGAGCAGCCCCTTGCGCAGGTGCAGCGGTGCGACGAGCAGCCGCTTGAACTTCTTCTCGATCGCGTAGCCGGACAGCTCGTTGAACAGGCGCGTCAGGTCCTTGCCCACGGTGTCGTCCGCGGTGAACAGGCCCATGTCCTCGTAGATGCGCGAGGTCTTCGGGTTGTAGTTGCCCGTGCCGATGTGGCTGTAGTGCTTGAGCGTGCCGCCCTCCTGCCGGATGACGAGCACGAGCTTCGAGTGCGTCTTCAGCCCGACCAGGCCGTAGACGACGTGCACGCCGGCCTTCTCGAGCTTGCGGGCCCACGTGATGTTGTTCTGCTCGTCGAAGCGCGCCTTGATCTCGACGAGCGCCAGGACCTGCTTGCCCGCGGCGGCGGCGTCGATCAGGGCCTCGACGATGGGGCTGTCACCAGAGGTGCGGTACAGCGTCTGCTTGATGGCGAGCACGTGCGGGTCGGCCGCGGCCTGCTCGAGGAACGCCTGCACGCTCGTCGCGAAGGACTCGTACGGGTGGTGCACGAGGACGTCGTTCGCCTTGATGGCGCGGAACAGGTCGGGCTTCGTGTTCGGTTCGCCCGGCTGGAACTGCACCGGGGTCGTCGGCACGTGCTTCGGGTAGTGCAGGTCAGGCCGGTTGATCTTCGAGATCTCGAACAGGCCGCCGAGGTCGAGCGGCGACGGCAGCCGGAAGACCTCCTGCTCGGTGATGTCGAGCTCGCGCACGAGCAGGTCGAGGGTCACCGGGTCCATGTCCTCGGTGATCTCGAGGCGGATGGGCGGACCGAACCGGCGACGCAGCAGTTCGCGCTCGAGGGCCTGGATGAGGTTCTCGGCCTCGTCCTCCTCGATCTCGACGTCCTCGTTGCGGGTGACCCGGAACACGTGGTGCTCGAGCACCTCCATCCCCGGGAACAGGTCGTCGAGGTGGTTCGCGATGAGGTCTTCGAGGGGGATGAACCGCATCCGCCCGGAGTTGTCGTCCGGCAGCTTGATGAAGCGGGAGAAGTTCTGCGGCACCTTCAGGCGCGCGAACTCCTGCCGCTGCGACTTCGGGTTGCGGACCCGGACCGCCAGGTTGAGCGAGAGCCCGGAGATGTAGGGGAACGGGTGCGCCGGGTCGACCGCCAGGGGCATGAGGACCGGGAAGATCTGCTCGTTGAAGTACTCGCGCATCCGAAGCCGGTCGGCCTCGTCCAGGTCGGACCAGTGCTCGATGTGGATGCCGGCGGCGTCGAGGTCGGGCTTGAGCGAGCCGATGAACGCCTGGGCGTGGCGGTCCTGCAGCTCGTGGGCCTTCTTCGCGATGTCGCGCAGGACGTCGCTCGGTGCACGGCCGACGTTGGTCGGGACGGCGATGCCGGTGTCGATGCGGCGCTTCAGGCCGGCGACCCGGACCATGAAGAACTCGTCGAGGTTGGACGCGAAGATCGCCAGGAAGTTCGCACGCTCGAGCAGGGGCTGCGTGCGGTCCTCGCCCAGTTCGAGCACCCGCTGGTTGAAGCGCAACCAGCTGAGCTCACGGTCGAAGTAGCGGTCCGACGGCAGCGACTCGTGCTCGATCTCGACGACCTCGTCGAAGTCGTCGAGGTCGGGTGCGACGGATTCGCCGTCGAGCTGCGGTTCGGTGTCCATGTCCACATCCTGCCACCAGGGCACCACGGCCGGAGGGGCTCCGGTGGACGCTGTGGAAACCCGCGGTGAACGGACCGTTTGTGAAGGAACGGTCACGATATACGAACGGTGACATCTGCGCCGGTTTGTGGGTATGGTGGGTCCCGTCAGAGCCTCCGGGGGGATTCCACTGCGCGGGGGTGCAGCTACGAATGAAAGAGGTTCATCATGTCGCGTGTCCTTTCGACCGAGCAGGCCAAGACCGCCATCCGTCAGGTCCAGTCGATCATCAACGGTGGGTTCACCGACCAGATCTCGCAGCTCGACGCCCAGGGCCGGATCCTGTCCGACTCGAACGTCTGGGACGGCCCGCTCGCGGCGACGTTCCGTGGGTCGACCTGGCCGGAGACCAAGGCCGCCCTCGACAAGGCGAAGACCGAGCTCGAGCAGCTCCGCACGCAGCTCGACAAGATCTCGCAGGACATCTTCACCGCCGGTGGCGGCGCGTAAGCAGCCACTCGTTCCGCCCGGACCGTCGCGCTCGCGGCGGTCCGGGCGTTCGCGGTCGGTGGGGCCGCGTGACCAGCACGACCAGTACGACTTCGGGGGATGAACCATGGCTGACCTGCACGGCAACGATCCGGTCGAGTTCGACAACGCCACGGCCGACGCACTCAGCACGGCACTGAACGGCGCGGCCGAGTCGATCGAGGGACAGGCCGGCTCACGGCAGTCCTACGTCACGACCGCGTCGCAAGAGTTCCGCGGGCACTTCTCCGAGCTCTTCGCGCAGAACGCGTCGACGGCAGCGTCCGACGGTTCGACGATCGCCGCGAACCTCCGCACCGTCGCAGGGTGGGTCGACAAGATGAAGGCCGCTGCCGAGCGGGAGAACGCTCGTCGCAAGGAAGCCCGCGACTGGGAAGCGGAGTACGGCGACCGGAACTTCTTCGAGTGGGTGCACGACAAGGTCGCCGGGGCGCCCGTGCCGCCCACCGTCCACCACGAGGACGCACCGACCTTCGACCAGGCGACCGGACCGAGCACTCCGCGCCAGACGCCGAACCCCGGCTCCGGTGGCGGGGGTGGGGGCGGGACGTCGTCCGCGAAGCACGCCGACCTCCGCTCGTTCGCCACCGGGTCGTCGACGCTGAACCAGTCCCTCGACGGCAAGCCGGCCGGTTTGCGCGGCAAGCTCACCGACTTCGCGTCGAAGTGCTCCTGGGGGCACATCGACGCGACGAGCCTGGTGAACGCCTTCGAGCAGTGGATCACCGCCAACGGCCAGGACGTCACCTGGGCGAACACCATCGCCGATGCATTCGCGGCCGCCGGCGGTGAAGGTTCCGTCTCCACCGTCTCGGACGCCGCGCTCGCCGCAGCTCTGGCTGCAGCCGGGGTCTCGCAGTCCCGCACGGACCTGCAGTTCGATCCGCCGTCCGCCTACGGGGCCCAGCCGACGACCGGCTACTCGATGGACCCGGTCAACACCACGACGGGCAACTTCCTCGAACCGGAGCTCGACCTCGGGTTCACCGGTGCATCTGCAGCGCTGCAGGTCACCCGCATGTACAACTCGCTCGACCAGCACGTCGGGCTCTTCGGTCCGGGGTGGGCGTCGATCCTCGAGACCCGGTTGCTCATCGACGACGAGGGCGCATCCTTCGTCGGTGCCGACGGCCGCCAGGTCCGGTTCCCGCGCGACGGCGAGGGCTGGGCGCGCGGCGTCGGCGAGAACCGCTGGCTCTCCGTGGAGGGCGACCGGCTCGTCGTCCGCGACAACCAGGGCGAGCGCATCGACTTCTCGCCGTCGGGGCAGTGGCTCGGACAGCGCGGCGGAGCCGGCACAGCGGTCCGCATCGAACGGAACAGCGACGACGTCGTCGTCCGCCTGGTGCACGAGCGAGGCCGCTCGATCGACGTCGACCACGTCGACGGCCGGGTCGCGGTGCTCCGCGCGTCCGACGGCCGCCGGGTCGAGTACGGGTACGACGACCGGGGCCGCCTCGTCACGGCGACCGATGCCGTCGGCACCCGGACCTACGGCTGGAACGACGACGACCTGATCATGACGGTCACCAGCGCGGCCGGTGTCGTCGAGGTCGACAACACCTACGACGACCAGCGCCGCGTCGTCGAGCAGGTCAGCCCGCACGGCCGCACCGTGCGCTTCGCCTACCTGCCCGGTCGTGTCACGGTGGTGTCCGACCACGACGGATCCAGGTCGAACTCCTACATCGCCGACGCCAAGGGACGTCTCGTCGGGGTCATCGACTCCGACGACCGCCGCCAGTCGATGAGCTACGACCGGCACGGCAACCTCGTGTCGGCGACCGAGCGCGACGGGTCCGTCACCGTGCACGCGTACGACGACCGCGGCCGGAAGACCCGCACCGTCACGCCGTCCGGCGGTGACCTGACCTACGGGTACGACGAGCAGGACCGCGTCACGACCGTCGTCACCGAGGCCGGCGCCGTCGTCACCTACGAGTACGTGGGCGACGACCGCGACCCGTCGGTGATCACCGACCCGGTCGGCGGCCGGACGGAGCTGACCTGGCGAGACGGCGCGCTCACCCACGTCGTCGACCCGACCGGCGTGGTCCTGACCTTCGACCACGACGCGTTTGGCGAGCTCGTCGCGACCACGAACGCCGTCGGCGCCACCGCTCGGATCGAGCGCGACGCCGCCGGTCGCCCGGTCGCCGCCGTCAGCCCGTCCGGCACCCGGAGCGAGTACCGCTACGACGCAGCAGGGCTCCTCGTCGAACGGCGTGACGCCGACGGAGCCGTCTGGCGCTTCGAGTACGGCGCCGGCTCACGCATCGCAGCGGTCGTGGACCCACTCGGAGCACGCACCACGTTCGACTACGCCCCGAACGGTGAACTCGCGACGACCACCGACCCGCTGGGTCGGCGTGTCTCGCGGACGTTCGACGACCAGGGGAACCTGGCGGAGCTCGCATTGCCGGGCGGCGCGGTCTGGACGTTCGCGCACGACGCGTTGTCGCGCCTCCAGGCCGTCACCGACCCCGCCGGCGCGACCTGGCGTCGTGAGTACGACGTCGTCGGCGAGCTGACGGCGACCATCGACCCGACGGGCGTCCGCCAGGAGTTCTCGGACGACGTCGCGACCGGCGTCGCGACCCTGCGTGACGCCTTCGACTCGGCGACCGTCCGGTTCGACGAGTACGGCCGACCCGTCGAGTCGAGCTCCGACGAGACCGGTTCCGAACTCGTCACCTACGACGCTGCCGGCCGACCCGTCGAACTCGTCGACGGCGAAGGCGGCCTGACCCGACTCGAGCGCGACCTCGCCGGCCGTGTCGTGGCGTTGGTCGCTCCCTCGGGCGCGCGCTCCACGTACGAGTACGACGCCTGCGGGCGTCCCGCCGCAGCCACCGACGCCGCGGGGGCGCGGACGACGCTCACCTACGACGCGGACTCCCGTGTCGTGGCCCGGACCCTGCCCACCGGCGAGGTCGAGGAGATCACGTACGACGCCGTCGGGCGCGTGGTCACGCAGACGACTCCGGGTTCCGGCACCGCGCGGTTCCGCTACGACCAGGCCGGGAGGCTCGTCTCCAGCCACGACGCACGCTTCGGCCGTCGTCGGTTCCGCTACGACGCGGCCGGGCAGCTGATCCAGGTCGTCAACGGTCTCGACGGGGTCACCTCGTTCGAGTACGACGAGCGCGGGCGCCTGGTGACGATCACCGACCCTGCCGGCGGGACCACTCGACGCGAGTACGACGCCGCCGACCGTGTGGTCGCGGTCACCGACCCGCTCGGCCGGACGACCACGGCGGCCTACGACCCGGCCGGGCGCCAGATCCGCCAGACGGATCCCGACGGCCGCACCACCGAGTGGACGTACGACGCAGCCGGCCGCCAGCGGGCCGTGCTCGTTGACGGTGCCGTGCAGTCGGAGATCACCCGCGATGCCGTCCACCGAACGGTCGTCGTGTCGGACCACACCCGTGGGGCAGGCCGGACGATCGAGCACGAGCTCCAGCACGACCGCCGTGGCCTGCTCGTCCGCCGAGCCCGGGGCGACCAGTCCGTCGCGTGGGAGTACGACGCCGACGGCAACCGCATCGCTCGCGTCGATCCGCACGGGACCCGAACGACCTACCGTCGCGACGCCGTCGGCCGCGTCGTCGGGGTGGACCGTGACGGCGCTTCTGCCGGGACGTTCTCCTACGACGCCTCGGGTCGGATCGTCCAGGCGGCCACCGGCGAACTGGTGCAGTCGTGGTCGTACGAGGGTGGCGCCCTCGTCGCACACACTTCGACCACGCTCGACGGTGCCACCAGCACGCGGATCGAGCGCGATGGCGACGCGCGGATCACCGCGGTCGACGGACCGTCCGGAGTGGTGTCGTACGAGTACGACTCTGCCGGCCAGCTCGTCCGTGCCGGGGACTCGACGTGGACCTACGACGACCGTGGGCGACTCGTCGCCGAGACCGTCGGCGGTGTCGAGACGCGCCACGAGTACGACGCAGCCGGTCAGCTGGTCGCGACGATCACCGAAGCCGGCCGGATCGAGTACGTCCACGACGGTCTCGGTCGACGCATCCGACGGACCGCCGCTGACGGATCCACCACCGAGTACGCGTGGTCCGACCTGGGGTACCTCGCTGCCGTCGTCGACCGCGACGCCTCGTACGCCGAGACCGGTCGGCTCGACGTCTGGGTCGATGCCCTGGGTGAACTCGCCGAGGTGGCCGGGGTCGCGGCGTGGTGGGACTCCGCCGCGGTCGTTCCGTCGCTCATCAGCATTGCCGACACGTCGTTGCTCGACCTGCCGGGGGGTGTCACCGCGATCGGCGATGTCGTCACGCAGCCCGCGTGGCGCAGCGCGCGCGCCACCGACGCTGCGGACCCTTGGGCGGCGCTCGCTGCCGTCACCGACGTCGGGCTGCCCGCGGGGGTGGCACTGACCGGCTCGGGCGGGGTGTCCGTCGCCGGGTTGGAGTGGCTCGGGGCACGTGTGTACGACCCTGCGGCGCGAGGCTTCCTGTCGGTCGATCCGCTCGCGCCGATCCTGGGGGCGGCGTGGTCGGGGAACCCGTACTCGTACGCGGGCAACGACCCGTTGCACGCGGTCGACCCGCTCGGGTTGCGGCCGGCGACGGACAAGGACCTGCAGGCGTACCGGGATGCGAACCAGGGTGCGATCGCTGCTGTCGGGAGCTGGTGGGACGACAACTGGGAGTACGTGGTCGCGGGGGTTGCGATCGCTGGCGGCATCGCGCTCATGTGCACCGGAGTGGGTGGACCGGCGGGTGTCGCACTCTTGGCGGCTTCCGGTGCCCTGATGTCCGGTGGTATCTCTGTGGCGACACAGAAAGCCACGAAGGGTGAAGTGGATTGGCGAGCAGCCGGCGTCGACGCGGTGGTGGGAGCGGTGGGCGGGGCAGCTGGCGGCGGCGCGGCGCTGGGACTCGGTCGCCTTGCGCCCAACGTTGCGCGAGTAGCCGTGCCAGGAGCGGAGCGCCTGGCCGGAACCTTGCTGAGTTCAACGGGCCGGTCTGCGCTCTCGGCCGGGGCCGCGGGCTCTGCGTCCAACATGACGGATTACGCGTTCAACGGCAAGGATCGTACTGTCGGCGGGTTCATCCAGACGGGAGCCACGGGATTCGCTACCGGCGCGGCAGTCAGTGTTGGCTCGTCTCGGCTCGGGGGATGGGTGGCGGACTCCTTCAGCCCGACGGGCGGTCGGCATGTGATGCTCCCCGAGCCCAGCGGCCGACACGTCTTCGTTCCTGAGCACGCGGTTCGCGGATCGACGGCGGTGTGGAACACGATCACGTCAGAGACAATCGATCGCTCAGCCGGAGCGGGCGGCGCTGTCTTGAACGATGTCCTCACCGGGAAGGATCCGGGCGACTACTTGAAGGATGCCATCAACGGCGCCGTGTCAGGTGCCGGCGGGCCTACGGTTGGTATCCACAGCCGCTGATGCGGAACAACGAACATCGGAGTTGCAGTTGACGAGATCGGCGCTCGAACGCACAGCGCAGAGAAGGCTCGTGCGCAGGAGGCGGATTCTTGCTTCCATCGTCCTGGCGTTCGTTGTCTTGGTTCCGCTGCTCGGCTTCTTCGTCGGACCGATAACTTTGAAGGCGTACGACGCCGGACATCGGGTCGAGCCGATCTGCACGGTCAGCTCGGCGCACAGCAGCATCGATTCCTCTCGTTCGTTGAAGGGCGTTGGGTCGTCGACATCTCAAGTCGTGTTCGAGACGTCTGACTG
Source organism: Curtobacterium pomorum (assembly GCF_044497295.1). Taxonomy (NCBI): domain Bacteria; kingdom Bacillati; phylum Actinomycetota; class Actinomycetes; order Micrococcales; family Microbacteriaceae; genus Curtobacterium; species Curtobacterium pomorum. The sequence continues at coordinate 3,497,030 of NZ_CP172409.1, read as the reverse complement.
CGGAACGCTCGTGCTGCAGTGGGGTGTCACGCGCGACAACGAGGACAACATCGCCCGAGGTGTCGTCGAGGGCGGGCGTTACAGATTCGACGTAGGAGAGGGGTCCTACAACATGCGGGGATTCCTGAATGCAATCCGCCAAGCCGTCTTCGTGAAGAGCTTCGAACCCGCTTGACCTCGCATCTGCCATTGACGACCATGCGCTCGACCGAGCCGAGCCAGGAGCGATCGTGCGACGCCGTCGACGTGTAGAACGCAGCAGGGAGTATGGGCGACGGACGGCGCGGCACATAAGAAGTACCCGTGGTCGTGTTCTTCGTGACCGCGCGAGCGCGATCGTCGTTCTTGTGGGTCTCGTGGTGGTCCCCGTCTCTGCATTCGGTGTCGGCCCGTGGGTATTAGGGCAGTATGACGATGAGCACCGCGTGAACGTTGTCTGTCGCGTCCGGTCCGTTGCTGCGGAAGTTCATTCGTCGAGGGGCGGTTCGCAGCCCCAAGTGAACTTCCACACCGACTGTGGGAATCTGCTTTGGGTTGGTGTGAATCGCTCGAACATGAACGATGTAGCGTCCGCAGTGAATGCGGGTGCAGAATACCGTTTCGAACTTGGCGCTGGCTCGTTCAAGCTACGGAAAATGCTCAAGGTTGTGAAAGTTGTCCCGACGATCTACCGCTACGCAGAGGTGCCCGGATAGCATCTAGACGGTTGGCGGATGAATGGCGTAGTGCTGCTCTTGCGCGCGAGGGCGGGGCGATGGTTCTTGGCGTGACCGAGCCCTCTCGCCGCGTGTACAACACGCGATAGTGAGCAGATCCAATCTGCGCCGTCATGTCTCCGATTCCACAAGCGGCGCTCGTCAGCGCCCGAAGACCCGGACGAAGTCATTCCACTGCGCCGGCGCACGCTGCTCGAGCCATGCGCACAGTTCCGGGTAGGCCGCATCGATGGAGATGACGCTGATGACGCCGCGCTGCCCGTTCACCTTGATGTCCAGGCCGCCGAATCGGTTGGTGGTGGGACGGATGTGCTTGATCGCCGTCGGGTCGATGGTCCGTGCTGCGCGGAACATCGGGGTGACCACCAGCTGGGAGTCGTACGCCTCGACGCGACGGCGCTTCTGCCCGACGCCGAGGTAGACGAACAGGATCCCGAACAGCACCATGGCGACAGCAGTGATGAGCATCCCGATCGCGTCAGGGTCGTCGAGCAGCGTGAGCGTGGCGAGGAAGAAGAACCCTCCCACGACGATGAACACGATCCCGATGATCCGGAGCAAGAGGTAGTTCCACCGGCGTGCGCGGACGGTGAAGAGCACGCCGTACGCCTCGTCGCCCACGACGGTGGACGGTGGTCGCTTGCGATCGCTCCGGCGGACGAGCGCGCTGACGGCGGCCGGGATCGCGATCATCGCGATCAGCGCGATGAGGACCGGCGAGAGGTTGAGCGTCACCGATCTGCCCCCGGTCGTGCGTATGGACGTCGTCGTTCGATGGGCCCGAAGCCCTGGTCCCCCTGGATCATGCGTGCAGAGTATCAGCGCGGTTGTGGACAGCGATCGCGCGACGCTCCGGATGCGATACGTTGTATGCCAGTCGGGGCGTGTGGCCCGAACGGGGGCGGCCAGGGCGGCCGATCGACGCGGACCCGACGCCATCGAGCAACTAGCATCGATGTGCTCGACGATTCTCTTGGGGGGAAGACCGTGATCAACCAGCGTGCCGGGAACACCGGAGCACGAAGCACCACTCGCCGGCTCGTGGGGGCGGTCGCCGTCACCGGCATCGCCGCGCTGGTGCTCGCCGGGTGCACGTCCGACGACAAGCCGGTGGCTGACCCCTCACGGATCCTGCAGACGGTCGACACGCGTCTGGCCGCGGACGGCTCGATCACGTCGATCTCCGACACTGCGATCTCCGTCGCGGGCAAGGACTCCTCGTCGGCGACGACCGACCACGACCCCGCCAAGTCGGCTGGCGACCTCCCGCTCCGCATCACGACGCAGTACTCGACGTCCAAGAAGACCGGTACCGACCTCGCCGACCTCGACGGGTACTCGGGCCGAATCGCGATCGACCTGACGATCGAGAACCTCACGGTCACGTCGAAGAACCTGACCTACGACGTCGCCGGCACCTCCCGCTCGACGCCGGCGCTCGTGGGTGCGCCCTTCAGCGTCGCGGCCTCGACCGTCCTCACCGGCACCGCGGCCGACCGCATCGTCACGGATGCCGCCGACTCCGGTTCGTCCACCGACGGCGTCGTCAGCACCAACGAGGACGGCGACGCGGTCGTCCAGTGGGGCCGCCTGCTGGCCCCGCCGACGTCCGGCGCGAGCAGCACGCTGCACCTCGTCGCCGACGTCAAGGACTTCACGGCGCCCACGTTCGACGTCGCCGCGCAGCCAGGGCTGTCCACGGACCTGTCCTCGACCGGCGTGGTGAACGCCGCGTTCGGGTCCGACAGCGACTCCGAACTCGCGCTCCAGCGCCGCACCATCGACCTCATCTCGCAGGTGAACGAGGTGCTCGCACGAGCGGGCGGCACGATCACCGAGGTCCGGTCCAACCTCGAGACCACGTCGAAGACCCTCGGCGTCAGCACCGCCGAGAGGCTCAAGGAGAGCAGCTCGTCCCTGGCAGGCACCATGCGGTCCCTGTCCGGCGAGCTCGGTTCCCTGAACGGCGACCTCGGCACGACCGTCAAGGCGACACAGTCCACCGTGCTGCAGCAGCTCCAGCAGACCACCACGAGTCTCGACAGCCTGCTCGGCGACACCTCGTCGACGGCGCCCGCTCCGGTACTCGACGGGAACGGATGCGCGGCGACGCCCAAGACCTCGACCGCGGGCGGCAGCGTCTACGGCAACCTGCTCAGTGTCTCGTCGCAGCTCAAGGGCTACGCCGATGCGAGTGAGGCGTGCAAGCAGCAGGTGAGTGCGCAGCTCGCCACTGCCGTCGGCCCGAAGGCTCCGGACGCGACGACCTGCGCCGCGACGGACGCGCGAGACTCGCTGACCTGCACGCTCTACGAGTCGTCCACCGCGATCAACGGTTCGCTGATCGGCCTGGTGAGCACCGGGCAGGCACTCGCCGCGCGGCTGCAGCCGGAGACGGTGGACGCCGCGATCGCGAGCGCTGCCGACCTCGACACGCAGCTCACCCGCATCTCCGACGCACTGGACGAGTACGAGAGCGGTGGGGACGGCGGCACCGGTGACGCACTGCGCGCGTTGTCGACGAGCGCGGACCAGATCGGCACGCGAATCGACGCACTGGCGACGGCCGTGCAGACGACGCACGACCGTGCCGAGGCGGCGCGTGACCTGCTCGACGTTGCAGGGTTCCCGCTGTCGATGCAGCGCCAGAACTCGGCGGTCGCGGACCAGCTCTGCGCCCTCGCGACGCTCGGACAGCTCGACCAGGCCGATGCTGATCGTCTCCGCGGCTACCTGACGGCCGAGCCCTGCGCCGGTGCGCCCGAGGGAACCGTGCTCCAGCCAGGCCTCGGGTTCACCGACCCGATGGACGAACGACTGGACGACCAGACGGCGCGCTGGCAGGACGTCGTCGACTCGACCAGTGCCGACGCGACGACCGAGGGAACCATCGGCAGCGCGGTCGCCGGCCTGCGGACCGATCTGACCGCGCTCGACGACAGCATCCGCGCTGTCCGTGACGCCGTCCGTGGTGGGAGCGACGACGTGGGTTCCACGATCGAACGCCTTCGCGCAGCGGTCTCGGACGCCGACCGGTCGCAGACGGTCATCGCCACACAGCTCGGGACCGTCCGCCAGACGCAGATCGACCTCGCTGCGGAGGTCCAGAAGACCTTCGAGGACGCCTCCGACCAGTCGTCGGAGACCTTCAAGAAGGCCATCGACGCACAGGTGCGGAAGGTCTCGACCACGGCCTCCGAGAGCAACCAAGCCGTCCGCGACGCCTTCGACAAGTCGATCTCGGGCCTGCAGTCCACCGCTGACGAGGTCACGAAGGACTCGAAGGGCACGATCGACGAGCAGAAGAGCACGCTCGAGCAGGAAGGCTCGGAGCTCTCCTCGGCGGTCGACCGGCAGACGGCGTCCAGCCTCGAGCGGATCGCGGCCAGCACGAGCGCCTCGACGCGTGACGTGCAGGGCGCTTCGACGCTGCTGACCGGCGACCTCAACCGGGTGATGCTCGACCTCGGCGACCGCAAGGTCAACGGCTCCGGCATCCTCGGCGCCATGGCCACGAGCGCGGCGAAGTCCGACTCCGCCGACTACCAGCTCGCCCTGGCGTCGCAGAACGCCGCGGGATACGCGAACGTCCGCGCCGAGGACGTCGCCGGCATCCTGCTCCAGCAGGAGCAGTTCCGTGCATCGCTCGATGCGGCGACGATGCTGCCGGCGTTCCAGCTGAAGGTCCCCGCCAGCGCGACGTCGACCACGCTGTACACCTTCCGGATCGGGGCGGACCGATGAGCGACCAGACGACCGAAGTCACGGCGACGGAGAGCGCCGACGGAACGCGTCCGCGCAGCCGCCGTCCGCTGCTCTTCGTCGGCATCGCGGTGCTCCTGGTGGCCGCGGTGGTCGCCGCCGTCCTGACGTTCCGGGCGTTCGGCAGCAGCACCCCGGCCGAAGCGGTCTCGGCGACCGTGCCGGTGAAGATCACGGTGGCGCACGTCCCCGCGAAGACGACGATCGGCGTCATCGTCACCCTCGGCGACGGCGAGGGATCCGAGTGGAACGAAGCGGCGCAGGGTGCGCTGGTGGCGGAGCGTCGGCTCGCACTCGGTGGCACCGACGTCGCGCTCGTCACGAAGAACGACGGCGGAACCGCTGCCGGGGGCACGGCCGCGGTCGAGTCCCTCGCGAAGAGCGGGGTCGCGGGCATCGTCGTCGCCTCGTCGGGCAGTCACGTGTCCGGCGCCCTCACTGCTGCTGCGGCGAAGGGCATCCCGGTCGTCCTGCCCTACGCTCCGGCGGAGAAGGACTCCTGGTCGACGGCGCCGGCGGCTGGTTCGATCAGCACGGCGATGACCACGGCACTCGGCGACGCCGACGCGCCACTGTTGGTCGACCTGGGCGGCGGTGCTCCGGCGGGTCTGCGGGTCGCGCACGTCCTGGACGGGGACGACACCGCGGACGCTGCAGCGCTGGCCACGACCGTCGCCGAACGCACCGGCGCGACGAGCAACGAGGAAGATGCCGATGCCGATACCGACGCGAAGACGGTGACGCCGGACTCCGACGCGGTCGTCGTCAGTGGCTCCGCGCAGCGCCAGGGTGCCTTCGTCGCCGCGCTCCAAGCCGAGAACGTCACGGTGCCGGTCGTCCTCACCCCGGATGCGACGAGCCCGGCGTTCGGTGCAGCGCTCGTCGAAGCCGGCGGCAGCCTCAGCGGCGCCTTCCGCACCGTGGGTGTCGCCACCGACGACGCCCGAGCGCTGGCCTCCGATGCCGGGGGCCGCGCGATGTCCGCCTTCCTCGGCGGTGTCCGGGTGCTCGCCGGTGACCAGGACGCCGAGAACCTGACCGGTGACCAGCCGTTCTCGGCGGTCGCGGGCGCAGCGGACTCGCGCAGCCACGACGCCGTCATCGCCCTGGTCCGCGCCGTCGGTTCGGCGCGGAGCGTCGAGCCGGCGGACGTCACCGAGGCCCTCGCCACGCTCGACCTCGACGCCGATGCGGGCATCGCCGGTCCGGCACTCGACTTCACGCGGCAGCAGGCACTCGGGACGCCCGCGACGGTGCTCGCGGCGTCGGCACAGCAGCTCGGTCTCCGTCCGGCCAGCACCGCGTCCGGCGACGGCACCGGGAGCGGAACCGACGCTGCCCGGACCGCGTCGCTCGTCTGGTTCGACGACTCCAGCACGGACTGACCCACCCACGCACCGACCCGGAAGAGGAACGCGAGCATGCGCCTGTTGATCGAGCTCGACGACCGACGTGATGCGGTCGAGGTCGACGGGTGGTCCGGCGCATCCTCGCTCGGGGACCTCGTGTCCGCGGCCATCGGCCTCACGCTCGAACCCGGCACCACCCTGGCGGTCGACGGGCACCGCACCAGCGTCGACACCCCGCTCCGGGACCTCGTGCTGCTCGAGGGATCCCGCATCGGACGAACCCCCGACGAACGGCCGCTCAGTACCGACGGCTGGACCGTCACGCTCGCCGGCGGGCTCGAGGCCGGCCTCGTGGTGCCGGTCCCGCGCGGGCGGAAGCTCGTGGTCGGCCGGGCGCCGCAGGCCGACGTCGTGCTCCCCACCGAGAGCGCGTCGTGGGAGCACTGCACCGTCGAGCGCGAGGACGACGGTGTGCGGGTGCGTGATGCGGGATCGACGAACGGCACCGTCGTCGCCGGGGAGCGCATCGACGCCGAGGGCGTCCTGCTCACCGGGACGACGAGCGTCATCGTGGGCGGGGCCGTGCTGCTCGTCCGGCCGGCGCTCGACGAGGTCCCCGTGCCCGCGGCCGGCTCGATGGCGAACCTGACCCCGGCGGCGACGGCACCGTTCAACCGCCCACCACGCGCCGGACGGACCTCCGACGCCGAGACGGTCGTGCCGCCCGGACGCAAGGACGTGCCGCCGGCGTCGAAGTTCAGCTGGATCACCGTCGCGGCGCCCCTGGTGCTCGCCGGTGCGATGGTGCTCCTGCTCGGCGACGCGCGGTTCGCGCTGTTCGCCCTGCTCTCCCCGGTCACCGCGATCGGCATGTGGTTCGAGCAGAAGCACCGCCGCGCGAAGAACCTGAAAGAAGAGGACACCCGCTTCGCCGAGGCCGTGGAGTCCTTCCGCGGTGAGATCTCCGAAGCCGCGGCCGTCGAGGCTGCCCGCCGCCAGGAGCTCGTGCCCGATCCGGCGACCGTGGTTCGGCGAGCCGAACTGCCGACCACCCTGTTGTGGCAGCGCCGCTCGGACGACGAGGACTTCCTGAGCCTGCACGCCGGCACCGGGGACGCTCCCTGGCGGCCCGAGGTCGATCAGCGTGCAGCGACCGCGAAGCTCGAGGACGAGGCGAAGGCCGCCATCGCCGACAGTCGCCTGACGGCCGCCCCGGTGGTGGCCGACCTGTCCGACGCCGGCGTCGTCGGGATCGTCGGCGATCGTCAGGGCGCCCTCGCCCTGGCGCGCAGCCTGCTCACGCAGGCCACCGTGCACTGCGGTCCCGCGGACCTGACGGTGGGCGTCTTCTGCGACGCGGGCCGCGCGGAGGACTGGGGGTGGGCCTCCTGGCTGCCGCATGCGCGTGTGGCGGGGAGCAGCATCGGCGCCCGCTGGATGTCGGCACAACGCGACCAGAGCGCGGCGATGCTCCGTGGCCTGCGGGAGTCGATCGACGAGCTGCCGACGCCGAACCTGCTCGTCGTGGTCGACTCCGAGGTGCTCACCGAGGGACGGGATGCCCCTGCCCGCAACCTGCTCGGCCAGGGCCGCACGGTGCCCGGGCAGTCCCTGCGCCCGGGAGAGCGACCGCGCCGGGTGAGCGGCATCGTCATCGCGACCAACGAGCAGCAGCTCCCCGCCGCCTGCACGTCGATCATCACGGTCGGTGCCGATGCCGCGGCCACGGTCTACCGGCCGGAAGACCGGACCCGTGTCGAGGACGTCGTGCTCGCCGGCCTCAGCGTCGAGACCGCCGAGCGCAGCGCCCGCAGCGTGGCGCACTTCGACGATCCCGAACTGCTCGTGCCGGGGGCGTCCTTGCCCGCGCTCGTCCGCCTGCCGGAGCTCTTGTCGGGCGACGGGATCCGCACGGCGTGGGACACGCGCACGGGCTTCTCGACCCCGATCGGCTCGTCGGAGAGCGGTGTGCTCGAGATCGACCTGGTGCGCGACGGCCCGCACGGCCTGGTCGGCGGAACGACGGGTTCGGGCAAGAGCGAGTTCCTGCGGTCGCTCGTCGCCGGGCTCGCAGCGCGGAACGATCCGACGCGTCTGAACTTCCTGCTCGTCGACTTCAAGGGCGGGGCCGCGTTCGCCGCCTGCGAGCGACTGCCGCACACCATCGGCACGATCAGCAACCTCGACGAGCAGCTCGCCGACCGAGCGATCCGTGCGCTCGAGGCCGAGCTCGAGCGACGCCAGCGGGTGTTCGCCGCGGCCGGAGCCGACATCGACAACCTCGATGCCTACCTGGCGACGAAGCCGGTCGAGCCGATGCCGCGACTGCTGCTGGTCGTCGACGAGTTCGCGATGCTCGCGAAGGACTTCCCGGACGTCCTGACGTCGCTCGTCAGCATCGCCGCCGTCGGCCGCACACTCGGCGTCCACATGATCCTGGCGACTCAGCGGCCGGCCGGTGTGGTGAGCGAGGACATCCTCGCGAACACGAACATGCGGGTCGCCCTGCGGGTGCAGAGCCGCGAGGACTCGACGAACGTCATCGGGGTCCCCGCCGCAGCCGGGATCGGTCGACAGCAGACCGGTCGCGCCTACGTCAAGCTCGGGCAGGACGACATCACCCCGGTGCAGACCGCCCTCGTCACCGGCCGAGCCCGTGACGAGCGTGCCGAGCAGCCGGTCTCGGTCCGTCCGACCGACGTGTTCGGTGTCCCCGCGCCGATGCCGGCACCGGCACCGACCGCGTCGGACGTCACCGACCTCGACCAGCTGATCGAGGCGATCGGGCAGGCCAACACGGCAGCCGGGTACGCCCCGCCGCGTCCGATCTGGCCCGAGGCGCTCGGCGACCGCGTCGAGCTGGCGGAGCTCACCGAGCCAGGCCCGGGCGCCGACCCACGACCCGGCACCGTCCCCGTCGCCCTGGCCGACGACCCGGACCACCAGCGTCAGGTCACCACCGGATGGGACCTGGACGAGGGCAACCTCATGCTCATGGGCATCCCGGGCAGCGGGACGAGCACCGCGCTCGCCACGATCGCGCTGCAGCTCGCCGCAGCGTCGAGCCCCGACGAGCTCGACCTGCTGGTGCTCGACATGGGTCCAGGGGACCTCGCTCCGCTCGCGCAGTTGCCGCACACGACGGCCTACGTCGGCTCCGGTGCGGGTGCGGGGGAGCTGCAGACGCGGTTCCTGCGGCACCTCCGCGTCGAGCTCGAGCGTCGTCGTGCGGCACCCGGTGGGCGCCGTGCCGTGGTGCTCATCGACGGCCTCGCCGCCCTGCGCGACGAGTACCAGGACTTCGAGGGGCAGCAGCTGCTCGACGCCCTGTACCGCGTCTACGCCGAGGGTCCCGCGCTCGGCATCTCCTTCGCGGTCTCGACGACGCGCGCGAAGGCCGTGCCGTCGGCGATGGACGAGGTCACCACGCAGAAGTGGATGTTCCGCCTCGCGGACCCCTACGACTACGCGTCCATCGGGGTCCGCCCCAAGGACGTCCCGCCGCCGGTGCCCGGCCGCTTCATCGACTCGACCATGCGGCTGCAGTCGCACGTCGCGACCCCGGACGTCCCGCTCGCCGAGGCCGTCACCCGGATCGCGGAGACCCGTCCGGGCAGCAGCCGGAAGGCGAGCGCCGTCGGTCGGCTCCCCGATGCCGTGCTCGTGGACGAGCTCGGCGCCGGAGCGGTGTTCGCGGGTGAGCCCTGGCGGATCCCGATCGGCATCGCGGAGGACGATCTGCAGCCGACGTCGGTCGAGGTCTACGACGGCGAACACGTGCTGATCGCCGGCCCGGCCCGGTCCGGCAAGTCGAGCGTGCTCCTCGCCGTCGCCGAGCTCGCGCGGACAGCCGAGGGCGTGCGTCCGGCCGTGTGGGCGATCTGTGACCGCCGTTCCCCGCTCGCCTCCGGTTCCTTCGACCGCATCGCCGTCGGCCCTGACGAGGTCCCGGCCCTGTTGGCCGGGCTCCGGCTCGAACGCGGTCCGGTGCTGCTCTTGATCGACGACGCGGAGCGGTTCGAGGACGGCGACCAGGCCATCGCGACGCTGCTCACGACCGAGCGCCCCGGACTGTGCGTCGTGGCGGCCGGCCGGTCCGCTGACCTCCGGTCGATGTACAGCCACTGGACCCGTTCGGTCCGGAAGTCCCGGTGTGGTGTGCTGCTGCAGCCGGACGTCGACTACGACGGCGAGCTCCTCGGCGTCACGCTGCCGCGTCGCGCGCCCGTCGCGCTGACCGTCGGCCGCGGCTACGCCGCATCAGGCGGGGCCGTCCGTCTCGTGCAGACCGCGTCCGCCGGCAGCTGACGGCGACGCCGAGACCGTCGGCCGGGAGGCCCGTGGCCGTGCCCGCCACGGGCCTCCCGTCCGCCACCTGGTCGCGTGGACAGCGCGCTCAGTCGCGCGTCGTGATCCCGAAGGGCGAGCTCTCGAGGTTCGTGAAGTTCCCCACCGTCGCCCGCACCGTGCACGACGGCGCGACCGACAGGGCCGTGACGACCAGCCCGTCGGACGACACCGCCAGTGCCCCCGAGCAGCCGTCGGCGAACCGCACGCCGGACTCCCCGCCGGCCACGTCGACGAGCATCTGCGACGGGCGTCCCGTGGCGGGACTGCGGTAGAGCGGGTTGAGCTCGTCGGCACCGTTCGGCCACACCGGTACCAGGGTGACCGGCAGGGCCGTCTGACTGACCGTGCGGTCGGGCGTCCGGACCTCGATGCCCTGCAACCGTTGCACCGGGTAGGCGGTCCCGCGCACCGAGTCGTCGGTCACGGCAGCTGTGGTCGCCTCGCCGACGCCGTCGAGCCACGTCTGCAACGCCGCGCCGTCCGTGACGGAGGCGAGCGGCACCGAGGCCTCGACCGTGACGTCGCCGCCGGCGGGGACCTCGACGCCGGACAGGGCCCAGGCGCACGCGGTGTCGACACCCGTCAAAGAGGGCTGGTTGCGCTTCGCCGAGATCCCCTCGCCGGTCCAGGTGACGGCGGGGCACGAGGCACCCGAGCGGGCACCGGGGACGACCTCGAGGAACGGACCGGTCAGGGCCGACGCCTGCGCCGCGTACGTGACGCGCAGGTCCACGGTGCCCTTCGCGGGGTCGATGGTCGCGCGGCGGGTGGTGGCGAGGCCCGTGGGCAGTGGGCGGTCCTGCTGGTAGGCGTTGGCGGCCTGTGCGGTCGCGGTGCCGGCGCCCGGCGTCTTCCGCAGCGCACCGGGCAGCCAGACGACCCCGCCGACGACGAGCGCGGCCACGAGCACGATGCCGAGACCGCCGAACAGGAGCGCACGGTTCGTCAGCCACTCGGGGCGGGTGAACCGACGCGCCGGTGCGGGCTCGGCAGCGGGCGCGGCCGGCAGTGGCTGTCGTGCCATCGGCCGGATGACGGTCTGGGAACCGGCGGGGCCGAGTTCCGGTGCCGGGCCGACCACGGCTTCGTCCTCGGGTGTCCCGGTGTCGCCCCGGTCGGCGTCGTGGTCCGGGCGGACCCCGCGGACCACGGTGGCGGGCCGCTCGACCTCGTCGAACGCGTCCGGGTCGCTCGTCGCGGCCAGCGCGGGGGCTGCGGCGAGGGACCGGGCGAGCCGGCGCAGGGTCGCCGCGGCGTCCGCTGCTGCAGGACGGCTGTTCGGGTCCTTCGTCAGCAGGGCGGACACCGCAGACCACAGCGCATCGGGCACGTCGAGCGGCGGCGGGTTCGACGTGACGTGCCGGTAGGCCACTGCGAAGTCCGTGCCCGGTCCGGCGAAGGGTGTGCGGCCGGACAGCAGCTCGTAGAGCATGACCCCGGCGCCGTAGACGTCCGCGGCGGGACCCGCGCGGCCGTGGCTGATCGACTCGGGCGCCATGTACTGCGGCGTGCCGAGGAGCCCGGTGGTGGTGCGCTCGCGCTCGGCGACGACGGACGCGATGCCGAAGTCGGTGACCCGGACGTCGCCGGTCGCACCGGGGACCCACGGGGTCTGGAGCAGCACGTTGTCGGGCTTGACGTCGCGGTGGGTCACGTCGCGCTCGTGTGCGGCCGCGAGGGCGTCGAGCGTCTCGGCGGTGATGGTCAGGGCGTCCCGTGGGGCCAGCGGACCGTTCGATGCCAGCAGATCGCGCGCGGACCCACCCGGCACCAGGTCCATGACGATCGCGAGCCGGTCGCCCTCGACGACCAGGTCGCGGACACGCACGATGGACGGGTGCTGCAGGGCGAGGAGCACCGAGCGCTCGCGGACGAAGCGTTCGACGATCTGCGGGTCGGCGGCGAGCTCGGCACGGAGCAGCTTCGCGGCGACGTGCTCGCCGGTCGCGGTGTGCTCGGTGCGCCAGACCTCGCCGGTGGCACCCGTCCCGAGCAGCTCGACCAACCGGTACGACGCACCGAGCGGCTCACCCTGACCGTACTGCGCCACTGCGTCCCCGACTTCCCGATTCCCCCATTGGCCGACCCCTCGCCGACCACGCAATGTTACCGGCCGGTCGGAGCCTCCGCGTGCTCCGGCGCGGCGTACTGCACGTCGATCGCGTGCTGCGTGAACCCGGACCGCCGGTACAGCGCCAGCGCCGACTCGTTGTTGCCCTCGACGTACAGTGCGGCGGCGGTCAGCCCACGGCCGCTGAGCCGAGCGGTGCCCGCGCGCATGAGCACCCCGCCGAGCCGCTGCCCCTGCAGGTCGGGCCGGACGGCGACGGCGTAGAACTCGCCGATGCCGTTCTCGACCTTGAGCCAGCACGAGCCGGCGAGCCGCCCGGAGGCGTCGCGGAGCAGCAGCAGGTCGTCGCCGGAGAACCAGGCGTCCGACTCGCGGGCGTGCAGGTCGTCGAGCGTCATCCGCCCCTGCTCGGGGTGGTGCGCGAAGGCCGCGGCGTTCAGGGTGAGCCAGTCGGCCTCGTCCTCGGTGCCGGGGCGGAACGCGGACAGGCTGTACCCGGCCGGCACGTCGACGGACGGGGCGTCGGCCTCGTCGATCGGCGCTCGGAGCTGCAGCAGGGTCCGGACGGCGCGCCAGCCGAACCGATGTGCCAGTGCACGCGCCGCAGGGTGGTCCCCGTGTGCCCAGGCGAGCACGGGAGCGGCCCCGCCGCCCAGCGCGAGCGCCTGCGTGACGAGGGCGGTCCCGGTGCCGTGCCCACGGGCCTCCCGGTCGACGACGAGTTCCAGCTCAGCGTCGCGGACCACGGCGACCCCGTCGTCGGCCTCGAGGACCGTCGCGCGCCCCGCGCGGACGTCGACCAGGGTCTGGTCGGAGAACGGCGGCGCCTCGCCGGGGACGACGAACCGTGCGAGGTCCGGCACTACTGGCCCATCAGGCGCTCGGCCTCGTCGTCGTAGACGTTGAAGCGGTACCCGACGTTGCGGACCGTGCCGATGAGCGACTCGAGGTCGCCGAGCTTCGCGCGGAGCCGACGGACGTGCACGTCGACCGTTCGGGTGCCACCGAAGTAGTCGTAGCCCCAGACCTCGCTGAGCAGCTGCTCGCGGGTGAAGACGCGCGACGGGTGCGTGGCGAAGAAGCGGAGGAGCTCGAACTCCTTGAACGTCAGGTCGAGCGGCCGGCCGCGGACCTTCGCCGAGTAGCTCGCCTCGTCGATGACGACACCGGACGCCTGGATCTTCGAGCTGGACTGCCCCTTGGCCGCACGGCCCGCGGACAGCCGGATGCGGGCGTCGATCTCGGCGGGGCCGGCGCTCTCGAGCACCACGTCGTCGACGTTCCAGTCGCTGTTGACGGCGGTGAGCCCGCCCTCGGTGACCACGAGCACGATGGGCGTCGTCGATCCGGACGAGGCGAGGATCTTGCACAGGGCCTTCGCACTGACCAGGTCGGTGCGGGCGTCCACGAACATCAGGTCGCTCTGCGGCGCGTTGACCAGCTGCGCGGCCTCGGCCGGCACGTGACGGATCCTGTGGCTCAGGAGACCCAGGCTCGGCAGGACGTCGCCGGGCGCGGTCGAGGTGAGTACCAGGAGCTGTGCCACAGGACCTCCGCAGGTGGATGACGTCGTGGACACATCCTAGTGATGCTCGGGAAGTCCTCATCCGGCCGGACGGTTTGCGCGGGAACCCGCAAGCGCGCACCGCACCGCACCGCACCGCACCGCACCGCAGCGCTGCACGGCCGCGCTGCGCCTGCGCACCGGGCGCGACCCCTGCCATGATGGAACGCGTGACCCAGCCAGTGCAGCCCACCGACCAGCGGCGTCTCACGCTGACGTCCGTCCTGCCGGTCTGGATCCTGGCCGTCGTCGGGGCGGTGCTCGTCCTGACGCTCGCCGAGCGCGACGCCTTCGCCTGGCTGCTGCTCGTGTTCGTCGCCTGCGTGATGGTGAGCTTCGTGCTCCAGCTCATCACCGCCACGAAGGACGGACTGGTCGAGCGGATCAGCATCGCGTCCTCCGGTGCCTTCGTCGTGGTGCTCGTCACCGCGGTGGTGCTCCTGGCGCGTTGAGCCGAGCCGCGTAGACTCCGGGGCATGGATTCGCTGCTTGCGCTCGAGCTGTTCTACGTGGGCCTCCTCGGCCTGGCGTCGCTCGCGATCGCGTTCATCTCGGTGGTCGTCGTCGTGAAGCTGTTCAAGGGTCAGCGTTGATCGAGCTCCCCGAGGGCCTGGCGCCCGAACTGGTCCCGTTGTCGTGGCTCGTCGGCGTCTGGGAGGGCACCGGCGTCGTGGAGTACCCCGTCGGTGACGAAGAGGCACCCCGTACCTACGAGTTCGGCCAGCGCGTGAGCTTCAGCCACGACGGCCTGCCGTACCTCAACTACTCGTCCACCACGTGGCTGCTCGACGACGACCACACCCCGCTCGCCGCCGAGATGGGCTACTGGCGGATCGACCGTCCGACCGAACCCGGTGACCGCGGCCCCGCGATGCTCCTGGGCGAGGGGCCGACCCCGTTCAGCACCGTCGAGAGCGTCGAGGCGCTGCGCAACACCACGGACGGCTTCGACGTCGAAGCCGCGATCGTCCACCCGACGGGTGTCAACGAGCTCTACGTCGGCCGGGTGCTCAAGGGCCGGATCGACCTGGCCACCGACGCCGTGATGCGCTCGCCGAACGCGAAGGACTACTCCGCCGCGACCCGCCTGTACGGCCTGGTCGAGGGCAAGCTCTTCTGGGCGTGGGACATCGCCGCGCTCGGTCGCGAACTCACCTCGCACGCCTCGGGGCAGCTCGCGAAGGTCGACTGATGTCGGCGTTCGCGGTGCGCGACGGGTTCGTCGCGTCATCTGGTGTGCTCGGCGCGCCCGCCGCACACTTCGGCAACCCCCTCGGTGAGCAGCGGCTGCTCGAACGTGGCTCGGCCGTCGTCGAGCTCGGCCTCGGCGTCGTCACCGTCACCGGACCGGACCGCCTGTCGTGGCTCAACTCGATCACCTCGCAGCAGCTGACCGGCCTGCCGACCGGCGTCAGCACCGAGACCCTCGTGCTCGACCAGTCCGGCCGTGTCGAGCACGCCGCCCGCGTGGTCGACGACGGTTCGGTCGCGTGGCTCCTCACCGAGCCCCAGGACGCGGCACCGCTCGCCGCCTGGCTCGACTCGATGCGCTTCATGCTCCGGGTCGAGGTCGCGGACCGCAGTGCCGGCTTCGTCACCGTCGGGTCCTTCACCGACACCGGTGCCGTCGCCGACGCGGTCGTCGAGTGGGTCGACCCGTGGGCGGCCGTCACGCCCGGTGGGTGGAGCTACGCCAGCCTGGAGGCCCACCCCGGCTCCGACTGGACCCTCCGGATCGCGGTGCTCACGCCAGGGGCCGCGGCCGGTCTGGCAGCGTCCGACCGGCCCGTCGCCGGGCTGCTGGCGTTCGAGGCACTGCGGATCGCCGCCTGGCGCCCGACGCTGTCCGATGCCGACGAGCGCACCATCCCGCACGAGCTCGACTGGCTCCGCTCCGCCGTGCACCTGACGAAGGGCTGCTACCGCGGACAGGAGACCGTCGCGAAGGTGCACAACCTGGGCCACCCGCCGCGTCGGATCGTGCAGCTGCACCTGGACGGGTCGGACGCTGTCCTGCCGGCTCCGGGGACTCCCGTGGTGCTCGGCGACAAGGAAGTCGGACGGCTGGCCGCCTCGGCGGTCCACCACGAACTCGGGCCGATCGGTCTCGCTGTGGTCAAGCGCTCCCTCGACCCCACCGCGACCCTGACGCTCACCGCCGACGACGTCGTGGTGACGGCGGCGCAGGAGACCATCGTCCCGCCGGAGGCCGGCGCCACGGCGAACGTCCCGCGGCTGCCCCGGCTCGGAGCCGTCAAGCGCTCCTAGTCGCCGTCGCGGGTCGATGCTGGCGCGAGACTCGGCCCGAGCGACACTTCTCGGGCCCCGGAGCGCGAGATCAGTCGCTGAGCGCGAGACTCGCCCCCTCAGGTGGCGGGCTCGACCGCGGACCACGGCACGCTGAGTTCGCCGAGCCGCCACCGCGTCGGCCCGTGCAGGACCGGCCACCCGCGGTCGCGCATGCCCCGCACCGTGGCGATCCACCGCTGCCGGGGCCCGTACGTACTGAGCGGAGCCGCCACCGCCCACGACAGGTCGAGGTCGCGCAGGAACGCGTGCACCCGTTCGCCGGGCACGTTCCGGTGGATCAGGGCCTTCGGCAGCCGTTCCGCCACGACGCTCGGCACGTCGAGCCCGGCGAGCCGGAGCGACACCGTGAAGGTCCGAGGGGCGACGTCGTCGAGCGTCACCCACGAGGCCACCCGGCCGACCTCGTTGCAGGTCCCCTCGACGAGCGCCCCGCCGGGCTGCAGGCGGTCCTGCATGATCCGCCACGACGCCACCACGGCGGACTCGTCGTACTGCCGCAGCACGTTGAACGCACGGATCACGGCCGGTCGACGCTGTCCGGGGGTCGGGGTCTCGAAGCCGCCGAGCCGGAACGTCACGCCGTCGCGGGTACCGGCGTTCGCGAACGCCACGCGTGCCGGTTCGATCTCGATGCCGGTGACCTCGACGTCCGGACGCACCAGGGCCAGACGGTCGCGCAGCTCGAGCGTCGTCGTCGGCGAGGCCCCGTACCCGACGTCCGCGACCAGCGGGTCGTCGGTCCTGCGGAGCGCGGGCAACGACGCGATCCACCGGTCGACACGGCGGAGCCGGTTGTACCCGGTCGTCCCGCGCGTCACGTTCCCGATGGGCATGCCGTCAAGGGTACGGGCCTGCTGACGCTCGGTAGACTCGGCAGCATGACCTCCACGCTCGTCCTGCTCCGTCACGGAAACAGTGACTGGAACCAGAAGAACCTGTTCACCGGTTGGGTCGACGTCCGGCTCAGCGAGCTGGGCGAGAAGGAGGCGAAGCGCGCCGGCGACCTCATCGCCGAGTCGGGCATCGTCCCCGACGTCCTGTACACCTCGCTCCTCACCCGTGCGATCCAGACGGCCGACATCGCGCTGCTCCAGGCCGACCTGGCGTGGCTGCCGGTCAAGCGCGACTGGCGCCTCAACGAGCGCCACTACGGCGACCTGCAGGGCAAGGACAAGGCCCAGACGCTGGCCGAGTACGGCGAGCAGCAGTTCATGGAGTGGCGCCGTTCGTTCGACGTCCCGCCGCCCCCCATCGCCGACGGCGCCGAGTGGTCGCAGGCCGGTGACCGTCGCTACGCCGACCTGGGCGACAAGCTGCCCCGCACCGAGTCGCTCAAGCTCGTGATCGACCGCCTGCTGCCGTACTGGGAGTCCGACATCACGAAGGACCTGGGCGAGGGCAAGACCGTGCTGGTCACCGCGCACGGCAACTCGCTCCGCGCGCTCGTGAAGCACCTCGACGACATCTCCGACGACGACATCGCCGGGCTGAACATCCCGACGGGCATCCCGCTGGTGTACGAGCTCGACGACGACTTCCGTCCGACGAAGCCGGCGTACTACCTCGATCCCGAGGCCGCTGCCGCCGGCGCTGCCGCCGTGGCCGCCCAGGGCGCCAAGAAGTAGCTCGGCACACACGAACGCCCCGTCCGGAGTCCGGGCGGGGCGTTCGTCGTGCGGCCGGTCAGACGAAGTGCGAGGCGATCTCCTGCACGAGGGCGCCGACGTCGTACGGCCTCGTCGTGTCGACCCGGATCACCGGGACGCCCGGCAACCCGACGGGTCGAGCGTCGTCCTCGTGTTCGTCCCAGAAGGCCAGCACCTCGTCGAGGTCGCCGTGCACCTCGTGCCGCACCGGCACGGTGCCCGGGTCGTACCGGTCGCGCAGCCGCTCCTCGGCGCTGGGCCGGTCCGTGTCGCACCACACCTCGACGGCGCGCGGCGACCCGGCGGACGTGAGCCCGGCCTCCAGGCGGTCCCGGTCACGCGACGGCAGCCAGACGGCGTCGAGGACGACCCCGTTCTCGACGGCCCGCGCCATGGACCACATCGTGTCCATCGCGATCCCGCCGAGCGGACGCGACGCGATCATCGGGCCGACGACGTCGGCGAGGGGCTCCTTGATCCGGTCCTTCGACAGGAACGGGCAACCGAGCACCTCGGCCAGCGCCGCGCCGATCGTGCTCTTGCCGGAACCGGGCATGCCGTTGACGATGATCGCGACCTGGGCCATGCGTCGATCCTCGCAGAACCGAGCGGGTGCCGAGCGCCGCGGAACGGAACCGAACCGGGTCAGACCGCGGCGGTCGAGGTGGACGCGCCGGTCCAGTCGCCGGTCGCCAGGTACTCGACCTTCTTCGCGATGGAGACCGCGTGGTCGGCGAAGCGCTCGTGGTAGCGCGAGGCCAGGGTGGCGTCGACGGTGTCGATCGGCCCGCCCTTCCAGGCCTCGCCGAGGACGAAGTCGAACACGCTCGCGTGCAGTTCGTCGACGGCGTCGTCCTCGTCGCGGATCTCCGCAGCCAGGGCGATGTCCTCGGTCGCGAGCAGCCGCGTGAGCTTCTGCGACATCGCGACGTCGTGCTTGCCCATCTCCTTGAACGTGCCGCGGAGACCCTTCGGCACGACCTTCTCGGGGAAGCGCTGACGGGCGAGCTGCGCGATGTGCTCGGCCATGTCACCCATGCGCTCGAGCGAGGAGCTCACGCGCAGGGCGGTGACGACGACGCGCAGGTCGCGGGCGACGGGTGCCTGGCGGGCCAGGATGTCGATGGCGATCTCGTCGAGGCTGTTGGCGGCCTCGTCGATCTTCTGGTCGTCGGCGATCACCTCCTCGGCGAGGGCGACGTCGGAGTCGCTGAAGGCCTGGGTGGCCCGGGTGATGGCGGACTCGACGAGTCCGGCGATCTCGGTCAGTCGCTCCTGGACGTCCTGGAGTTCCTGCTGGAAGACTTCGCGCATGGGGGAGTACCTCTCTCTGCGTACCGGTCGAGTGTCGTCAGCCCAGGTGAACGAACGGTGACGTGGGGCTGAACGCTTCGCGTTCCGGCCTTCCGAGGCGGGTGAACGGTACCGGAACCCCGCGTGACCATCCCTACACTGGCGACATGGACAACGCGTGGCTCGTGCCACTGTCGATGCTCCTCGGCGGGGTCTTCGGCGCGGGCGTCGTGGTGCTGATCATCACCGCCGAGCGCACGGCACGTGCTGCCGACGTGGCAGAGCGGACCCTGCCCGACGGCGTCGCAGCAGTGATCGCGACGATGCACAACCCGGCGGTCGTCATCGACCCGTCGAACACCGTCGTCGCCGCGTCGCCCCAGGCGCTGACCGTCGGGCTCGTCGTCCGGCGACGGCTCGTGCACCAGGAGCTCCTCGACCTGGTCGACCGGGTGCGCAAGAGCGGCGAGATGGGGGCGGAGGACCTCGAGCTCCCGCGCGGACGCCACGGGGAGCTCATCGGGTACCTCAGCTTCCGTGCCGCCCAGCTCGGCAACCGGTACGTGCTCATCACCGCGGACGACCTGACCGAGAGCCGGCGCATCGACGAGGTCCGCCGTGACTTCGTCGCCAACATCTCGCACGAGCTGAAGACCCCGATCGGCGCCATCGGCCTGCTGTCCGAGACGCTCGTCCTCGCGGCCGACGACCCCGCGCACGTGAAGAAGTTCGCCGCGCAGCTCATCACCGAGTCCGAACGGCTCGGCGCCCTGACGAAGGACATCATCGAGCTGTCCCGGCTGCAGTCGGTCGACGCGCTGGAGAACAGCGAGGAGACCGGGGTCGACAAGATCGTGCAGGCCGCGATCGACGCGAACGAGGTCGTCGCCCGCGCCCGCTCGATCGAGATCATCCGGGCGAAGAAGTCGAAGCTCCGGGTGATGGGCGACCCCGGCCTGCTGCAGGTCGCGGTGTCGAACCTCATCGCCAACGCGGTGAAGTACTCACCCGACGGCACCCGCGTCGGCGTCGGCGTCCGGTCCGCGAAGGGCTTCGTCGAGATCGCGATCACCGACCAGGGCGTCGGGATCCCCGAGGCCGACCTCGACCGGGTGTTCGAACGCTTCTACCGCGTCGACCCCGCCCGGTCGCGCGCCACCGGCGGCACCGGCCTCGGCCTGGCGATCGTCAAGCACGTCGTGGGCAACCACGGCGGCGACGTCCGTGTCTGGTCGCAGCCCGGCAAGGGCTCGACCTTCACCATCCGCCTGCCCGAGGCGGACACCGAACTGACCACCGCACTCGAAGAGCAACTGGAAGAGCAGCCATCGTGACCAAGATCCTCATCGTCGACGACGAGCCGGCCCTGAGCGAGCCCCTGGAGTTCCTGCTGCAGCGCGAGGGGTACGAGACCTCCGTCGCGGCCGACGGCGTGACCGCGCTGTCGAAGTTCGACTCGGAGAACCCGGACCTGGTGCTCCTCGACCTCATGCTGCCCGGGTTGTCCGGCACCGAGGTCTGCCGGCAGATCCGCACCAGGTCGAACGCCCCGATCATCATGCTGACGGCGAAGGACTCCGAGGTCGACATCGTCGTCGGGCTCGAGCTCGGCGCGGACGACTACGTGACGAAGCCGTACTCGACCCGCGAGCTGCTGGCCCGCATCCGCGCGGTCCTGCGGCGCCGCACCGAGGACGACCCGGCGGACAGCGGGATCCTGCAGGTCGGCGGCATCCGGATGGACGTCGAGCGGCACACGGTGTCGGTCGACGGCTCGGAGACGGCGATGCCCCTCAAGGAGTTCGAGCTGCTCGAGCTCCTGCTCCGCAACGCCGGGCGGGTGCTCACCCGTGGCCAGCTCATCGACCGGGTGTGGGGCTCCGACTACTTCGGCGACACGAAGACGCTCGACGTGCACATCAAGCGCATCCGCTCGAAGATCGAGCGCGTGCCGTCCACCCCGGAGATCCTGGTGACGGTACGCGGGCTCGGGTACCGCATCGAGGCCTGAGACGGACGGACAGGAGGCCCGGTGCGAGTCCGTGGGACTCGCACCGGGCCTCCCGGTCTGAAGCGCGTGCGCTCGCGCGTGCGCGGTGCGGCTACTCGCCGTCCGTCGGCGTGGCCGACGGGGTCTCGACCGGCAGCGTGACCTGACCGGTCGGCTCGGGGGTCGAGGTCGGCGCGAGGGTGGCGTACTCCTCTTGCGAGGTGGTCAGCACCGGCACGTTGGCCGAGACGCCCTCGGCGTCGGGGTAGGAGAAGTACACCTTGACGAGCGAACCGGGCTCGGCGTCCGCGCTGTCGAAGTCGAGGGTGTCGTGCTGCGAGTCGTTCGCCAGGTCGACGTGCGAGTTCGCCGGCACCAGCACGGTCTCGGTGTCGCCACCGATCTCGACCGAGACGGTGATGCCGTCGGTGTCGGAGTTGTTCACGAGCGTGCCGATGAAGCGTGCGCCCTCGCCGTCGTCCGAGATCAGGATGGCGTTGCGGACGTCGACCTTGCCGGTCGAGACGTTCACGCCGTCGGTGATCTGCTTGATGTCGACGGTGTGCGCAGGCGACATGAACTCGCACCCGGTGGCGCCCAGCGCGATGGTTGCCGCAACGGCGACGGACACGAGTACCCGAGCTCGCAAGAGATTCCTCCGTAAGTCGATGAGGACCGGACGGTCCCGCTCCATCCTAGCGATCACCGGGAAGCCCCAGTGCTGAGGGTCCCCTTACCCGAACACCCCTTGTGGTAAACTGGAAGTCTGGGAACGGAGCCTGATACATGCAATTCGAGGTCGGCGAGACCGTCGTCTACCCCCACCACGGGGCGGCAACCATCTCTGAAGTCAAGACGCGCGTCATCAAGGGCGAGGAAAAGGTCTACCTGAAACTGCGGGTCACGCAGGGTGACCTGACGATCGAGGTACCGGCGGACAACGTCGACCTGGTCGGAGTCCGCGACGTGATCGGCAAGGAAGGACTCGACAAGGTGTTCGAGGTCCTCCGGGCACCGTTCACGGAAGAACCCACCAACTGGTCGCGCCGGTACAAGGCGAACCTCGAGAAGCTCGCTTCCGGGGACGTCATCAAGGTGTCCGAGGTCGTCCGCGACCTCTGGCGTCGCGACCAGGACCGCGGCCTGTCCGCGGGCGAGAAGCGGATGCTGGCCAAGGCGCGGCAGATCCTGATCTCCGAGCTGGCCCTGGCCGAGAAGACCGACGAGGACAAGGCATCGACCGTCCTCGACGAGGTCCTCGCGTCCTGAGCGCGTCGAACCACTGAGCGCAGCAGCACTGAACACCACGACGACCGCACGGTTCCCCGAAGGGGTGGACCGGGCGGTCGTCGTCGTTGCAGCCGGGTCCGGCACCCGACTCGGCATCGGCACCGCGAAGGCGTTCGTGCCCGTGGCCGGGCAGCTGATGCTCGCGCGCGCTCTCGAGCCGCTGTTCACGCTGTCGTCCCCGACGCTGGTGGTCGTCGTCGCGCCGTCGGCGCTGCTCGAGGACTGCCGCCGGGTGGTCGCCACGGCGGCAGGTGCTGCGGTCGCCTACACGGCGGTCGTCCCAGGAGGCACGGATCGCCATGGTTCGGTCCAGGCCGGCCTGGCCGTGCTGCCGGACTCCGTCACCGCGGTGCTGGTGCACGACGCGGCTCGGTGCCTGACACCCGCTGCGCAGTTCGACCGGGTGTTCGACGCGGTCGCTTCGGGCGCTGGTGCGGGGTACGTCCCCGCGCTGCCCGTCACGGACACGATCAAGCGGGTCGCCGGCGACGTCGTCGTCGAGACCGTCGACCGGTCCGCACTCGTCGGCGTGCAGACGCCGCAGGGGTTCCCGCTCGACGCGCTCCGCCTGGCGTACGCGGTGTCGACGCAGTCCGAGACCGACGACGCCGGCGTGTTCCAGGCGGCCGGCGGCACGGTGCGCTCCGTGCCGGGCGACGCCGATGCATTCAAGATCACGACGCCGTGGGACCTCGGGCGGGCGGAGTCGATCGTCCGGTCGCGGGCCTCGGTGCCGGGTGTCCCCGCTGCCTCGGCGGTCCGGCTCGGCCTCGGGGTCGACGTGCACGCGTTCGACGCGGCGTCGCCGTGCCGCGTCGGCCTGCTCGACTTCCCCGGCGAACCCGGGCTCTCCGGACACAGCGACGGCGACGCGGTGGCGCACGCGGTGTGCGACGCGCTGCTGTCCGCCGGCGGACTCGGCGACATCGGCGGGACGTTCGGCACCGCGGACCCCGCCTACGCCGGCGCGGCCGGCGAGGTCTTCGTCCGTGGTGCGGTGGCGATGCTCCTCGACGCCGGCCTCGCCCCCGTCTCAGTCACGGTCCAGGTGGTCGGGAACCGACCGCGCATCGGTGCACGTCGGGTCGAGATGCAGGACGCCCTGTCCGCCGTGGTCGGAGCCCCCGTCGCGGTCTCCGGCACGACGACCGACGGCCTCGGCTTCACGGGTCGGGGCGCAGGGCTCGCCGCGATCGCAACAGCCCTCGTCCGACCGGCCTGACGTCCTAGGCTTGGGGCGTGACCGTTCGCCTCTACGACTCCCGCGCCGCAGCCGTCGTCGACCTCGTCCCCCTGGTCGACGGACAGGTCAGCGTCTACGTCTGTGGTCCGACGGTACAGTCGTCGCCGCACATCGGGCACCTGCGCTCCGCCCTGGTCTACGACATCTGGCGCCGCTGGCTGACCTACCGTGGTCTGCGCGTCACCCTCGTGCGGAACGTCACCGACATCGACGACAAGGTGCTCGACCTGGCCGCCGGCACCGACGAAGCCTGGTTCGCCCGGGCCTACCGCGTCGAGCTCGAGTTCACCGCCGCGTACAACGCCCTCGGCATCCTGCCGCCGACGTACGAGCCCCGCGCCACCGCGAGCGTGCCGCAGATGCACGACATCATCACGAAGCTCATCGACCGCGGCCACGCCTACGTCGCCGCCGACGACTCCGGTGACGTCTACTTCGACACCGGCAGCTGGCCGTCGTACGGTGCCCTGACCCGGCAGCGTCGCGAGGACATGGTCGAGGCCACCGACGCCGACCCCCGTGGCAAGCGCGACGCCCGCGACTTCGCCCTCTGGAAGGGTGCGAAGCCGGGGGAGCCGTCGACCGCGGCGTGGGACTCCCCGTGGGGCCCCGGTCGCCCGGGCTGGCACATCGAGTGCTCCGCCATGTCGCGGCGGTACCTCGGCCCGGCGTTCGACATCCACGGCGGCGGACTCGACCTGCGGTTCCCGCACCACGAGAACGAGCTCGCGCAGTCCACCGCCGCGGGGGACCCGTTCGCGTCCTACTGGCTGCACAACGGACTCGTCACGGTCGAGGGCCAGAAGATGTCGAAGTCGCTCGGCAACTCGATCTTCGCCGCCGACTTCCTCGCCGCTGCCCGCCCCGCCGTGGTGCGGTACTTCCTGGGGGCGGCGCACTACCGCTCCTCGATCGACCACCACGACGGCTCGTTGGCCGAGGCCGAAGCCGCCTACGACCGCATCGACGGGTTCCTGCAGCGGGCCGAGGTGCGGCTCGAAGGGGTGCACCTCGCCGACGCCCCCGCGGTGCCGGACGCCTTCGCCGCCGCGATGGACGACGACCTCGCGGTGCCCCAGGCACTGGCCGTCCTGCACGAGACCGTGCGGATCGGGAACGCCGCCCTGGACGCCGACGATGCGGAAACGCTCGGGGTCGCGTACCATCAGGTGGCCGCGATGGTGGAGGTCCTCGGCATCGACCCGCGAGCCGCCCACTGGTCGGGGGGCGGCCAGGACACCTCGGCAGGCCCGCTCGCCGCTCTCGTCGAACGCCTCGTGCAGGAGCGCGCGGACGCCAGGGCAGCACGGGACTTCACCGCGGCCGACCGCGTGCGCGACGACCTCGCCGACGCGGGCATCACGATCGAGGACACCCCGTCCGGAACACGCTGGAGCATCGCATGATCGAAGCCACCGCAGACCATTCCGGTCGGAACACGCTGGAGCATCGCCTGAACACGGCAGTGCCGAACAGGAGCTACGCATGAAGAACGTCTCGGGAAGCAAGAAGGGTCGGCCCGGCGCCGTCCGCACCGGTCGCAAGGGCAACAAGCAGGTCGGATCCGGCGGACAGGGTGCCCAGGCGCTCGAGGGTCGCAAGCCGACCCCGAAGGCCGAGGACCGCCCGTACCACCCCGCCGGCAAGCGGAAGGCCGCGAAGGACCGTTTCGAGGCGGCCAAGGGTCGTCACGGTTCCTCGAGCACCCCGCAGGGTCGCACGGGTCGCCCGCCGGCCCGGAAGACCGACGACTCCGAGCTCGTGACCGGACGCAACTCCGTGCTCGAGGCGCTCCGCACGAAGACCCCGTCGTCGACGCTCTACATCGCGTCGCGCATCGAGGTGGACGACCGCGTCAAGGAGATCCTCGCGCTCGCCAACCACCGTGGCGTCCCGATAATCGAGCTCATGCGCCCCGAGCTCGACCGCATCACCGGCCACGACAGCGTCCACCAGGGCGTCGCGCTCAAGGTGCCGGCGTACCAGTACGCCGTGTCCGAGGACATCGTCGAGCAGGCGTTCTCGCGCGACCAGGTGCCGCTGCTCGTCGCCCTCGACGGCATCACCGACCCGCGCAACCTCGGTGCGATCATCCGCTCGACCGCGGCGTTCGGCGGACACGGCGTCATCGTGCCGCAGCGTCGCTCGGTCGGCGTGACCGCGTCGGCGTGGAAGACCTCGGCCGGTGCCGCGGCCCGCACGCCCGTCGCGATGGCCCCGAACCTCACCCAGACGCTGAAGTCCCTGAAGTCGATGGGCCTGTTCGTCCTCGGTCTCGACGGCGACGGCGACGTGGAGCTCGACGGCCTCGCGCTCGCCGACCGCCCGATCGTGATCGTCGTCGGTTCCGAGGGCAAGGGCCTGTCGCGCCTGGTCACCGAGACCTGCGACGCGATCGTGTCGATCCCGATCTCGAGCGCGACCGAGTCCCTCAACGCCGGCATCGCGGCGAGCGTCACCCTGTGGGAGGTCGCCCGGCGCCGTCGCGCCGAGTAGCCGCACCGGCGTCTGCCCGGCCGCTCCGCGCGGTCGACGTCACCACCTGCAGGCCCGGTGCCGGTCCACGAGACCGGCGCCGGGCCTCCAGTGCGTCCGTGGGGTTCAGTGCGTCCGTGGGGTTCCACGACTCGCCGCACGCGTCCTGCCGAGGTTCCACGACTCGCCGCACGCGTCGTACCGAGGTTCCACAGACGGCCGTTTCGCGCGCCGAGGTTCCGAGATCTCGAACCTCGGCGGCACGGGAACGCGCGCGCGGTCAGACGGTGGCGCGCCAGTCCTCGACGTCGTCGGACTCGTCGCCCGCGGGCTCGGCGTCGTCGACCACGGGGATGGGCAGCGTCATCGACGACGTCGGCGGGTTGATCAGCAGGCGCTCGTCACGGCGGTGGCGCAGCACGTCGTTGATGTAGGCGGTCGTGGCCTCGGGCAGTGAGACCGAACGCTCTTCCTGCTGGGACATGAACCAGCGGTGCTCGAGCAGCTCGTGGAAGACCTCGGCGGGTTCGAGCCGGCCGCGCAGGTCGCGGGGGATCGAACGCACGACGGGCTCGAAGACCCGCGAGACCCACTCGTGCGCCACCATCTCCTCGTCGAGTTCGTCGCGGCCGTTGCGCGCCCGGTACGAGTCGAGGTCGTTGAGCAGACGTCGGGCCTGGTTCTCGCCGGCGTCCAGGCCGGTCAACCGCAGCAGGCGTCGCTGGTGGTGCCCGGCGTCGACGACCTTCGGCTGGATCCGCACCTGCGAACCGCCCTCGGTCGTGTGGATCGAGAGCTCCTCGATGTCGAAGCCGAGTTCGTTGAGTCGCTCTACGCGGTCGTTGATGCGCCAGCGCTCCTTGATGTCGAACTGCTCGGTGCCCGTGAGCTCGGTCCAGAGCGTCCGGTACTGCGCCACGATGCGGTTGGAGACGTCGACGGGGTCGGCGTTCTCGTCGAGCCGCCCACCCGCTTCGAGGTCGAGGAGTTCGCCGGCGATGTTCACCCGCGCCACCTCGAGGTCGTTCTCGCGCTGCCCGTTCGACAGGCCGCCGGGGTAGAGCTTGCCGGTCTCGGCATCGACCAGGTACGCGGCGAACGAGCCCGCGTCGCGACGGAACAGCGTGTTCGAGAGCGACACGTCGCCCCAGTAGAAGCCGATGATGTGCAGCCGCACGAGCAGCAGGGCGAGCGCGTCGACGAGCCGGGTGGCGGTCTCCGGGCGCAGGGTCTGCGAGTACAGCGCGCGGTACGGCAGCGAGAAGCGCAGGTGCCGCGTCACGAGCACGGGGTGCAGCTGCTCGCCGTCGGCGTCCACCCGGTTCGTGATGACCGCCACGGGGTCCACGCACGGCACGTCCATCCGCTGCAGCGTGCGGAGCATGTCGTACTCGGCACGGGCGACCTCTTCGCCGGTCTCCTTCACGGCGGCGACGTAGCCGCTCAGGTGCACGAAGCGCACGAGGTGCCGGGAGATGCCCTTCGGCAGGGCGACGATGGTCTCGTCCGGCCAGTCCGCCAGCGGCAGGTCCCACGGCAGGTCGAGCAGGCCGGGGTCGACGGTGGCTGCGGTGATGGACATCGAGTCGGGCACGGTGGATCCTTCGGTGTCGTGGGGGACAGCCGAGAGCCCGCGACCCGCCCTTGTGAGGCGGCGCGGGCTCTCGGGGAGTGCGCTTCGGTTACGCGCTGACGACGGCCTTGTCGTCCAGGCGCTCGCCCGACTCGGTGTCGAAGGCGTGCACGTGGCCCGACTTCGGCGTCACCACGATGGTGTCGCCGATCGACGGGTGCGAACGGCCGTCCACGCGGGCGACGATGTCGACGCGCGTGCCCTTGACGTCGGCGTGACCGTAGAGGTAGCCGTCGGCGCCGAGTTCCTCGACCACGTCGACCGTGACGGGCAGGCCCTCGCCCGACTGCGCCACGACGACGTCCTCGGGGCGGATGCCCACCGTGATCTGGCCGGAACGCGCGTTGGAGAGCGTGTCGCGGTCGATCGCGTGGTTGAGCGTGCCGAACTTGATGCCGCCCTCGACGACGTCGGCCGGCAGCAGGTTCATCGCCGGCGAGCCGATGAAGCCCGCGACGAAGACGTTGTTCGGCTTCTCGTACAGGTCGCGCGGCGTGCCGACCTGCTGCAGGATGCCGTCCTTGAGCACCGCGATGCGGTCACCCATGGTCAGTGCCTCGGTCTGGTCGTGCGTGACGTAGACCGTGGTGACACCGAGACGACGCTGGAGCGACGCGATCTGCGTACGGGTCTGGACGCGGAGCTTGGCGTCGAGGTTCGACAGCGGCTCGTCCATGAGGAACACCTGCGGCTGACGGACGATCGCACGGCCCATCGCGACGCGCTGACGCTGACCACCGGAGAGCGCCTTCGGCTTGCGGCCGAGGTAGTCCTCGAGGTCGAGGAGCTTGGCGGCTTCCTGCACGCGGGTGGCGCGCTCGTCCTTGCCGACGCCGGCGATCTTGAGCGCGAAGCCCATGTTCTCGGCGACGGTCATGTGCGGGTAGAGCGCGTAGTTCTGGAACACCATCGCGATGTCGCGGTCCTTCGGCGGGACGTCCGTGACGTCGCGGTCGCCGATGCGGATCTGACCGGAGTTGACCTCTTCGAGGCCGGCCAGCATGCGGAGCGAGGTGGACTTGCCGCAACCCGAGGGGCCGACGAGGACGAGGAACTCGCCGTCGGCGACGTCCAGGTCGAGGGAGTCGACCGCGGGACGGTTGCCTCCGGGGTAGAGACGGGTTGCCTTGTCATAGGTGACGGACGCCATGAGCGTTCGGTCCTTTCTTCACCGGCAGGTACGTGCCGGACGATCCGAGTGAAGCGGTCAGCCCGCGAGGGCCCCGGATGGTCGTCGTCGACCATCGAGGTTCATACAACACGAGTTCTCGCGGGTGCGCCACTGTTTTCCACCTGGCCGGGCGGTTCCCAGAGCGTGGTTGGGTGGTTCCCAGAGCGGCCCACTACAATCGCCGGGTCCGTCCGCCGAGCGGGGGTAGGTCGTGCGGACGCCGATCAGGAGGACGACGCACCGATGACCAACCGCCCCGAGGGTGACGCCCGCGCCGCGCGGAACGAGCGCCGCGAAGCCGCCCGACAGCGAGCGCAGCGCCACAGGACACAGCAGAAGCGCCGCCAGCGCGGGACCAGGCTCGGACTCCAGATCGGACTCGGTGTGGTGCTGCTCGCAGCGGCCACCATCGTCACGCTCGTCCTGGTCGACTCCGTGAAGCCCGCCGGCCCCGGGCCGTCGACCATGTCGCAGGGTGGCATCACCCTCGGCGAGGGCCTGAAGCCGGTGACCGCGTCGAGCAGCGCGACGCCGAGTTCTTCGGCGACCGCCGGTGCCGGCACGGTGCGCATCACGCTGTACGTCGACTACCTCTGCCCGACGTGCGGCGAGTTCGAGCAGGCCAACGGTGATTACATCGAGAGCCTGGTCGACTCCGGCGCCGCCACCGTCGACATCCACCCCCTCGCGATCCTGTCGAACCGGTCGCAGGGCACCAAGTACTCGCTGCGTGCCGCGAACGCCGCGGCCTGCGTCGCCGAGCACTCGCCGGACCAGTTCTACGCGGTCAACAAGGCGCTCTACGCCGAGCAGCCGGAAGAGGGCACACCCGGCCTCACCGACGCGCAGCTCACCAAGGTCGTCACCGGGGTCTCCGGTCTGCAGGACCGCAGGGCCGTCACGAGCTGCATCGCCGACCAGGACTACAGCAAGTGGGTCGACGAGCAGACGACCGCGGTGTCCGGCGGGGACATCCCCGGTTCGTCGCTGAGCGAGTTCCCCGGCACGCCGCTGGTGCTCGTCAACGGGCAGCAGTACGAGCTCACGTCGCCGATCACGAACGACGACTTCCGCACCTTCGTGGTCACCGCGGCCGGTGCCACCGAGGCGACGCCGACCCCCACGCCGAGCGCGACGCCCTCGCGCACGCGGAGCGCGACGCCGACGCCCACACCGACCAAGCGCTGACGCGCTGACGGACAGACAGACGGGAGGCCCGGTGCCAGCTGGCACCGGGCCTCCCGTTCCGTCCGTGGCCGGGTCCAGTGCCTACAGGGACGAACCGGAGACGCTGAACGTGTCGCAGCTCGTCGCGCCCTGCTGGTATCCGCGGACGAACCAGCGCTGACGCTGCTCGCTCGAACCGTGCGTGAACGAGTCCGGGTCGACCCGGCCGCTCGAGCGCTCCTGGATGCTGTCGTCGCCCACGGCACTCGCGGCGGACAGCGCATCGGCGATCTCGGCCCGGCTGATCGGTTCGAAGAAGGTCTCGCCGTCCGCGTCCTCGGTGTTCGCCGCGTCGCCGACCCAGGCGCCGGCGTAGCAGTCCGCCTGCAGCTCGACGCGGACACTGCCGGACGACGCCCCGGTGCCCGAGCGGTCCGTGCTGGCGAACGCGCCCTGCAGCTGCTGGATGTGGTGGCCCCACTCGTGCGCGACGACGTACATCTGTGCGAGCGGCCCGCCCGACGACCCGTACGTCGACTGCAGGTCGTCGTAGAAGGCGGTGTCGAGGTAGATCGCGCGGTCCGGCGGGCAGTAGAAGGGTCCGGTGGCGGCCGACGCCTGGCCGCACGACGTGTCGGTCGAGCCGTCGAAGAGGAAGAAGTCCGGTGCCGTGTAGGAGATGCCGAGCGCCCGGGCCTCGGCGGTCCAGTAGCCGTCGAGGGACTCGGCAGCCCCCTCCATCCGGCACTCGACCTGCAGGTTGGCGTCGCGGCCGGTGCGGCACTCCGGCGCGGCGTCGACCGTCTCGCCCTGCTGCTGGATCTGTGTCGTGCCGTCGCCGAGGAAGGTACCGAGGTCCAGGTTGCCACCGGTGAACACGTTGAGCAGCAGCACGACGATCGCGCCGATCCCGACGACGCCGCCGCCCGCGACCGCGGCGGTCCGGCCCCGGCGCTTCACTCGGCCGCCGGAGAGTCGCGAGTCGTCGTTGAACGTCATGCCCCCGAATGTACGGGCCGCGGGACTCGCACGCCGCACGCATGCCCCGCGCGTACCGTCGAGGACGTCGGTGACCCCGACACGTGTCGTACAACCGGAAGGAACCGCAACCATGGCCACTCCCATCAGCACCGTGATGAGCCCCGCCCGCTACGTGCAGGGCAAGGACGCGATCACCCGCGTCGGCGAGTTCGTCGCCCCCATCGGCAAGCGCCCCCTGATCGTCGCCGACGACGTGGTGTGGGGCATCGTCGAGGCCGCGGTGACGGAGAGCTTCCGGACCGCGGACCTGCGGATCGAACGTGTCGGGTTCGGCCGGTTCGCCACCCCGGAGGCGGTCGACGCCCTGGTCGAGGAGATCCGCTCGACGGACGCCGACGTCATCGTCGGACTCGGCGGCGGATCCGCGATCGACGCAGCCAAGGCCTCCGGGCACCTCGCCGGCATCCGCTGGGCCAGTGTGCCGACCGCGGCGTCGACCGATGCCCCGACGTCGGCGCTCGCGGTGATCTACTCCGAGGCCGGCGAGTTCATCGAGTACCGGTTCTTCCCCCACAACCCCGACCTCGTGCTCATCGACACGAAGCTCGTCGCGAACGCCCCCGTCCAGTTCCTGATCGCCGGCATCGGCGACGCCCTGGCCACCTGGGTCGAGGCCCGCGCCGCCAAGCGTGCGAACGCCGACACCATGGCCGGCGGCCTGCAGACCGAGACCGGCGTCGCGCTCGCCGAGCTGTCCTGGAAGCTGCTGCACGAGAACGCCCTGCAGGCCATCGAGGCAGTGCAGGCCAAGGTCGTCACGCCCGCGCTCGAGAAGGTCGTCGAGGCGAACACCCTGCTGTCGGGCCTCGGGTTCGAGTCCGGCGGGCTCGCGGCGGCGCACGCCATCCACAACGGACTGACCGCCGCCCCGCAGGCGCACGGCCTGGCGCACGGCCAGAAGGTCAACATCGGCACGATCGCGCAGCTCGTGCTCGAGGGCGCGCCCGCCGAGGAGATCGAGGACTTCGTCGTCTTCACCACGAAGGTCGGTCTGCCGAACACCCTCACCGAGATCGGTCTGACCGTCGACGACACGACGGAGCTCCGCGCCGTGGCCGAGGCCGCGACGGTGGAGGGCGAGACCATCCACAACATGCCGTTCCCGGTCACGCCGGAACTCGTGGTCGACGCCCTCATCGCCATCGAGGGCATCGCGCGCAGCATCCGCGCCGAGCACGGCCTGCCGGAGCCGGTGCTCTACCAGCACCACTGATCGGATCGGGATCAGGTGCGGACCAGCGGCTCCACCGTCGCCAGGTCCGTGCCGATCCCGACGTCCACGAGCTCGATCCGTCCCGCGAGGGTGGCGGCCGGCCCCATCAGCAACCCGGCCTTCACCCCGCCGAACGTGACGGTGACGTCGGCGTGCAGCACGTGGTCGTCCGCGATCCCGCCGGTGTCGACGTCGATGCCGCTCGGCACGTCGACGGCGACGACGAACGGTGCGCGCTGGTCGCGGGCGAGCTCGCGGACGGCGTCGACGACCTCGCGGGCGGGGGAGCGGAGCGCCGCAGGCCCCCGCACGCCGATCCCGAGGATCGCGTCCAGCACCAGGTCGGCCTCGAGCGCCGCGTCGGTCGCGACCGCGGCCAGGCGGTCGCCGTCGTCTGCCGGCACACCGCCGGCGGGTGGACCGGACGGACCGTCCAGGAGGCGCGCTCCGCCGTCCAGCGCCGCTGCCAGGCCCGCCTCGTGCACCCGTGAGCCGACGCGCAGGATCGCCACGTGCCTCCCGGCCGCCGCCAGCCGCGCACCCGCGAACAGGGCGTCGCCACCGTTGTCGCCGCTGCCCACCAGCAGCAGGACGGACCCTGGTCCGTCGCCCGGCCGGACGGCCGGGTCGTCGAGCAGGTCGCCGACGATGCGTGCCAGCCCGTCGGCCGCCCGCTGCATCAACGGCTCGCCCGCGTCGAGGTGCGGCCGCTCTGCCGCTCGGATCTGGTCACCGCCGTAGCCGTCCATGGCGACCACAGTGCCCCGCTACCCTGGAGGGGACATGTCACTCGTCCCCGAAGCGCCCCGTCCCCGCATCGTGATGTCGCCCGACGGCCTCCGGCTCGCGACCTACGACTTCGGCGATCCCGACGCCCCCGCCGTCGTCGCGGTGCACGGGTTCGCCTCCGGGGCGGTGCTGAACTGGCACGCCTCCGGCTGGACCCGCGACCTCGTCCGCGCCGGCTACCGCGTGCTGGCGTTCGACCAGCGCGGGCACGGTGCGAGCGCGAAGCCGCGCGACCCCGGCGCGTACTCGATGGACCTGCTCGTCGCGGACGTCACCACCGTCATCGACACGTACCTGCTCGACGAGGTCGCGTTCCTCGGGTACTCGCTCGGCGCACGCGTCGGCTGGCACACCGCCGAACGGTTGCCGGACCGCATCACCCGCGCGGTGTTCGGCGGCATCCCGGACGCCGACCCGATGCGCCGCGTGCGGGTCGACCAGGCGAAGGCGTACCTGGCGGACGGCACGCCGATCGAGGACCGCGTGACGAACGGCTACCTGACCATGGCAGGGAACGTCGAGGGGAACGACCTCGCAGCGCTCGTGGCGATGGTCGAGGGGATGCGGAACAGCATCGAGCCCACGCCCGACAACGCCCCCGCGCAGCCGATCCTGATGGCGGCCGGCAGCGAGGACGGCATCCGCGACAGCGCCGTGCGGTTGGCGCAGGCAGCTCCGGACGCGTCGTTCTTCGAGATCCCCGGGCGCAACCACTTCAACGCGCCGACCTCGCGGGCGTTCCGCGAGGCGGCGCTGGCGTTCCTGCGTTCCTGACCGGCGCGCGTTGTCCGCGTCGCGCTGACGGGTACTGCCAGGTCCTCGCTGACGAAGGCCGTCGCGCGTACCGTCCCGGCCATGGACTACAGACTCCTCGGCAACAGCGGGACATCGGTGTCGACGCTGACCCTCGGCACCATGACGTTCGGCAGTGAAGCCGACGAACCCACCTCCCACACCATCATCGACACGTTCGTCGCGGCCGGCGGCACCCTGATCGACACGGCCGACGTCTACTCGGGCAACGAGTCCGAGCGGATCATCGGCCGCTGGCTCGCGGCACACCCCACCGAGGCGCAGCAGGTCGTCCTCGCCACCAAGGGCCGCTTCCCGCAGGGGGACGGCCCGAACGACGTCGGCCTGTCGCGCCGGCACCTCCGGGTCGCCCTCGACGCCTCGCTCGAGCGCCTCGGGGTCGACCACATCGACCTGTACCAGATGCACGCGTGGGACGCCCTGACGCCGATCGAGGAGACCCTGCGCTTCCTCGACGACGCCGTCTCCGCGGGCAAGATCGGGTCGTACGGGTTCTCGAACTACCTCGGCTACCAGATCACGAAGGCCGTCTACGAGGCGAAGGCGCACGGCTGGGCACCGCCGGTCACCCTGCAGCCGCAGTACAACCTGCTCGTCCGCGACATCGAGCACGAGATCGTCCCCGCCAGCCTCGACGCCGGGATCGGCCTGCTGCCCTGGTCGCCCCTGGCCGGCGGCTGGCTGTCCGGCAAGTACCAGCGCGACGAAGCACCCACCGGCTCCACCCGACTCGGCGAGAACCCGTCGCGCGGCATGGAGGCATGGGAAGCGCGGAACGGCGACGAGCGCACCTGGGCAGTCCTCGACGCCGTGTCCGCGGTCGCCGACGCGCACGGCGCCTCACGGTCGCAGGTCGCCCTCGCCTGGCTGCTCGCCCGGCCGGCGGTGACGAGCGTGATCCTCGGCGCCCGGACGGTGTCGCAGCTCGAGGACAACCTCGGTGCGGCCGACCTCGTGCTGACCGAAGCGGAGCTCACGCAGCTCACCGATGCCAGCGCACCACGCATCGACGACTACCCGTACGGCACCGCCGGCGTCGCTCAGCGGGAACGCAAGATCACCGGCGGACGCTGAAGATCCGTGCACGTTCGTGCGGATTCGCGCTGATGTGGGGTCCGGGTGTGGACGCACGGTTCGGTGAGGTGTCATCCTCGTCGCACGACCGGCTGGTTACCGCGTCGAGCGCCCGGAACACTCCCTGATCCGTGTTCCACACGCGCCGATGCCCCGGGTGAGTGATCACCCGGGGCATCGCTCCGCCGGACGGCGGTCGTGGGGCCGGCAGCGGGACTTGAACCCGCAACCCCCGTATTACAAGTACGGTGCGCTACCAATTGCGCCATGCCGGCTGACGCCGCTCATCCTACCGGTGAGGGCGTCGGACGCTCACTCGCCGGACTTCTCCGAGAAGTTCAGCGAGATCGAGTTCATGCAGTACCGGTCACCGGTGGGGGTGCCGAAACCGTCGGGGAACACGTGGCCCAGGTGCGAACCGCAGTTCGCGCAACGGACCTCGGTGCGCACCATGCCGAGCGACTTGTCGTCGATCAGCTGCACGGCGTCGGGGTTCACCGACTCGTAGAACGACGGCCAGCCGCAGCCGGAGTCGAACTTTGTGCCGCTCTTGAACAGCTCTGCGTTGCAGGCCGCACAGGTGTAGACGCCGGCACGCTCCTCGTCGAGGAGTTCACCGGTCCACGGCCGCTCGGTCCCCGCCTGACGCAGGACGGCGTACTGGTCCGGGGAGAGCTCCTCGCGCCACTGGGCGTCGGACTTGTCGACGTTGTATGCCATTGGTTCCTCCTGCTTCCGGTCGGGTTCTTCCGGGCACTCCCGACCACTTCAGTAAACTCGCGACGATGTCCGAGCATTCCGTGCGCCACGCCCGCTGGACCCGTCTGACGACGGACGAACTGTACGGCATCGTGGTGCTCCGGAACCGCGTCTTCGCACTCGAACAACGGGTGACGGCCGAGGACTTCGACGGCCGTGACCGCGAGCCCGAGACCGAGCACTGGTGGTTCGGTACCGACACCGATGCGGTTGGGTACCTGCGCCTCATCCGTCCGGCGGCGGACGAGGTCCACCCGGCGGATGCGTCGCCGCCGGAGTGGGTGATCGGCCGGGTCGCCACCCACCCGGAGCACCGCGGACAGGGCGTGGCCGGACGGCTCGTCGCCGCCGTGCTCGACCGACACGGGCACGACCCGTTCGTCCTGCACGCCCAGGAGTACGTCGCGGCCCTGTACGAGCGGTACGGCTTCGTCCGGTTCGGGGAACCGTACGACGAAGCCGGCATCCGCCACGTCGGCATGCACCGCCCCGGGCGCTGATGGACACACGGGCCCGGTACGCCGCCTACGCCGACCGCATCGAGGCGGTCTCGCCGACGTACGCCGCGTGGGCACGGTCGCTCGATCCCGCGCTCGTCGCGCTCCTCGCCGAGGTCCCCGAGCAGCAGCGGCAGCCGGAGCTGTTCTTCGCCGTCGCGCGGCGGCTGGGCGCGGACCCGTCGGACCCCGGTGCGCTGCGCGCGATCGGACGGGAGGCCCGCCCCGCCCTGGTCACGGCCCTCGCCTCCGCCACGGTGCAGGCCAACGACCCGCGGCGGCTCGGTCCCGTCGTCCCGCTGTTCGCGGCACTCGCCGAGCGGACACCGCGGCCGCTCGGGTTGGTCGACGCCGGCGCCGCGGCGGGGCTCTGCTCGATCCCGGACCGGGTCACCCTCGACCACCGGGTGTCGGAGTCCCGGGTGCCGACGGA
This sequence comes from Curtobacterium pomorum, assembly GCF_044497295.1. NCBI lineage: Bacteria > Bacillati > Actinomycetota > Actinomycetes > Micrococcales > Microbacteriaceae > Curtobacterium > Curtobacterium pomorum. The sequence goes on along the minus strand of NZ_CP172409.1, from coordinate 3,460,381 downwards.
TCGCGCCCCGGTGCGGTCGTCGCGCCCCGACTCCTCGGGGCGCGATGACCACGGCGGGGTGCGCACCGAGCTCATCCGGATGCACGCGGCGCCGGAGGACCCGTCGATCCGACTGGTCGTCGACGTCACCGGCGACGTGCCCGCGCCGGCGCGCTCGCCGATCTCGATCGGTGCACGGGTCCTGCTCGACCCGAACCCGATCGACCTCGCGGCACCGGGCGCGTTCGACCGGTTGGTCGAGGCCGTCCCGCCCGAGGCGACGGACCGGATCGCCCTGATGCGCGAGGCTGCGCGCGCGACGCTCGCCGTGCCTCCCGTCCGGCTCGTCGGCACGCTGCCAGGTGACCTCGACCGTGCACTGGACGCCCTGCCGGACGACGTGGAGCCAGTCGTCCTGACCATCGGGACCCTGGTCTACGTGCCGGGTGCCGAGCGCCAGCGGTTCGTGGACCGCGTCCGCGAACGCGGTGTGCACTGGATCGCGCTCGAACGCACCGGGATCCTGCGCGGTGTCGCGGCGACGGTGCCCGACGACGTCGACCCCGCCGATCCGGACGTCTTCGCCACGGCGTCGATCGACGGCACGGCGGTCGCCGTCTCGGACCCGTTCGGCACGCGGGTGCGCTGGTTCCGCGACCCGAACCTGTGACCGGTGTTCGCGACAGTCCAGCGCCGTGCCAGGGTCCGGATGCTCTCCGCCCCTACGATGTGCGAGACCCGTTCCCCGACACGTGATCGGAACCGCCGTGACCAGCCCCACCGACGAGCACCGCGCTGACGAGCTCACCGAGCTCGCCAGGCACGTGCTGTCGTTCGAGCACGACCGGGCACGGCACGACCGCACGAAGGAAGCGGAGATCCGGGTCGAGTTCGAGATGTCGCCGGCGCGCTACTACCAGGTGCTGAACCGCGTGATCGACTCGCCCGCGGCACTCGCGTACGACCCGCAGCTCGTCACCAGGCTGCAGCGGCTCCGGCACGCGCGCACCAGCGCCCGGGCGACGCGCAGCTTCGTCGCGCCCGGCGGCGCTCCCGAAGGACGTGAAGAGGAACGATGAGCACCAGATTCCCCCGTGACCGGTTCGACGACGTCGCCGACGGCCCCCGGGTCGGCGCACACCGCGGTGCCCAGCGCCGCGGCCGTGGCTGGATCGCGTTCGCCTGGGCGGCACTCGCCACCGGCGTGCTCGTCGGCATCGGCGTGCTCGTCCTCGCACTCCTGAACGGCAGCTACTCGTTCAGCGGGTCGGACTCGCCCTCGGCGTCGACGAGCTCGTCGGCCACGTCGAAGCCGTCCGCGTCCGCCACCTCGAAGCCCTCGGCCTCCTCGTCGGCCGGTGCGGATGCCGGGTCCGGAGCGGCCGCGGCCACGCCGGCGCAGCAGGGGACGACCACCGTCGTCGTCCTGAACGGCACGACCACCTCCGGCCTCGCCGCCCGCGCGAGCGCCACGCTGACCGGTGCCGGCTGGCAGGTCGCCTCGACCGGGGACGCCGGCACGACCGGGTCGACGTCGACGATCGTGTACTACCAGCAGGCCGCGCAGGCTGCGGTCGCGCAGGGCATCGCGAAGCAGCTCGGGGTCACCGCCGTGCAGCAGTCGGCAGCGTTCCCGAACGCCGATGTGAGCGTCGTGCTCGGGGCCGACTACACCGGCTGATCCGCATTCCGCGGGCCCGTTCCGCCCGCATTTGTGACGGTCGTGTTTCGGGCACGTTGATTTCTGTCGGAAACGACGTGAAACAACGTCACACCTCTTGCCTGATCGGCGTGCTTCCAGCAGAGTCCCTTGCAGACGACGAACACGTCGTTCGCACAGCAGTACCAGGGAGCAAGAGATCATGGCCAACGGAACCGTGAAGTGGTTCAACGCTGAAAAGGGCTTCGGCTTCATCACCGTCGATGGAGGAGGCCAGGACGTGTTCGTGCACTACTCGGCCATCGACATGTCGGGTTACAAGGTCCTCGAGGAGGGCCAGGCAGTGGTGTTCGACGTCGGCACCGGGTCGAAGGGCCCGCAGGCGGAGGCAGTCCGACCGGCCTGACCACACGACACGCATCGTGAACGCGCCGTCCCGTCAGGGGCGGCGCGTTCGTCGTGCGTGGCCCGCGCCGCTCGGCGTGCGTGGCGGGCGGCCCGCGGCGGTGGTCGGGGTGCGCTGTTGGCGCAACGTGTGCTGGGAAGACCTGACGAGCCTCCAGATCGTGTTGCACTCGCACCGGGCGAGTGCCAGAATCGGCGTTGGCACTCGCTCACGTTGAGTGCCAGCACGACCCCACGACGTCCGGGAGGGACGAGAACTCACATGGCTAAGATCATTGCTTTCGACGAGGAGGCCCGCCGTGGCCTCGAGCGCGGCCTGAACCAGCTGGCCGACGCCGTGAAGGTGACGCTCGGCCCGCGCGGCCGCAACGTCGTCCTCGAGAAGAAGTGGGGCGCCCCCACGATCACGAACGACGGTGTCTCCATCGCCAAGGAGATCGAGCTCGACGACCCGTACGAGAAGATCGGTGCGGAGCTCGTCAAGGAGGTCGCCAAGAAGACCGACGACGTCGCCGGTGACGGTACGACCACCGCGACCGTCCTCGCCCAGGCACTCGTCCGCGAGGGCCTCCGCAACGTCGCCGCCGGCGCCGACCCCGTGTCGCTCAAGCGCGGCATCGAGAAGGCCGTCTCCGCCGTCTCCGACCAGCTCCTCGCCAACGCGAAGGACATCGAGACCAAGGACCAGATCGCCGCGACCGCGTCGATCTCGGCTGCAGACCCGACCATCGGCGCGCTCATCGCCGAGGCCATCGACAAGGTCGGCAAGGAAGGTGTCGTCACCGTCGAGGAGTCGAACACCTTCGGCACCGAGCTCGAGCTGACCGAGGGCATGCGCTTCGACAAGGGCTACCTGTCGCAGTACTTCGTCACCGACCCCGAGCGTCAGGAAGCCGTCTTCGAGGACGCCTACATCCTGATCGTCAACTCGAAGATCTCGAACATCAAGGACCTCCTGCCGGTCGTCGACAAGGTGATCCAGGCGGGCAAGCAGCTCCTGATCATCGCCGAGGACGTCGACGGCGAGGCCCTGGCCACGCTCGTCGTGAACAAGATCCGCGGCATCTTCAAGTCCGTCGCCGTCAAGGCCCCGGGCTTCGGCGACCGTCGCAAGGCCATGCTGCAGGACATCGCGATCCTGACCGGTGGCCAGGTCATCTCGGAAGAGGTCGGCCTCAAGCTCGAGAACGCGACGCTCGACCTGCTCGGTCGTGCCCGCAAGGTCGTCATCACCAAGGACGAGACCACGATCGTCGAGGGTGCCGGCGACGCCGAGCAGATCGCCGGCCGTGTCCGTCAGATCCGCTCCGAGATCGAGGCGACCGACTCCGACTACGACCGCGAGAAGCTCCAGGAGCGCCTCGCGAAGCTCGCCGGTGGCGTCGCCGTCATCAAGGCGGGTGCCGCGACCGAGGTCGAGCTCAAGGAGCGCAAGCACCGCATCGAGGACGCCGTCCGCAACGCGAAGGCTGCCGTCGAAGAGGGCATCGTCGCCGGTGGTGGCGTCGCCCTCATCCAGGCCGGTGCCGTCGCACTCGAGGCCCTCGAGCTCGAGGGTGACGAGGCGACCGGTGCGAACATCGTCCGCGTGGCCATCGACGCGCCGCTCAAGCAGATCGCGCTGAACGCCGGTCTCGAGCCGGGTGTCGTCGCCGCCAAGGTGCGCGAGCTCGAGTCGGGCTGGGGCCTCAACGCTGCGACCGGCGAGTACGTCGACCTCATCGCCGCGGGCATCATCGACCCGGCCAAGGTCACGCGCTCGGCGCTGCAGAACGCTGCGTCGATCGCCGGTCTGTTCCTGACGACCGAGGTCGTCGTCGCCGACAAGCCCGAGCGTGCCGCGGCCGCTCCGGCTGGCGACCCGACGGGTGGCATGGACTTCTAGGTCCGCTGTTCCGGAAGGGCCCCGCACGCTGCGCGTGCGGGGCCCTTCCGCGTGCGGGGGGGGGCGCGTGTCCCGTCCCGTCCCGTCCCGTCCCGCCCCGCCCGGTGAGGTTCCGAAATCTCGGCATGTCGGGGCCGGGTTCGCCGTTGTTCGGAACCTCGGCGATCAACGCGCGGCATGTCGTGGAACCTCGCGGAGCCGGTCGGTTCGGACTGGAGGCCCGTCCAGCGTCGTTCTCCGTCGCTGCGTCCGACCGTGGCCGGGGCCGGCGTCTCGTGCGCATGCTCCGTCCGGGCGAGAGCTTCGTGCCGCTCCTCGTCGCTGGACGGCCTCGCCGGTCGTTGTGACGCGGCTCCGGAAAGAACGGCTTTGCGGCGGACGCGGTGCGCCGAGGTTCCACGACTCGCCGTGTGCTGAACGCCGAGGTTCCGAACTCGAGCGCCACGGAGCGCGACATGCCGAGATTTTGGAACCTCGGGGTGCAGCACGGGCGCGGGCGCGGGCGCGGGTACGGGCGCGCGGGAGCGCACGCCGCGCCCGCGTCAGGCGGCGTAGTCGCGGGGGAGCAGGGGCAGCCAGACGCGGAAGGTCGCGCCGCCGCCCTCGGTGTCGAAGACCTCGACCGAGCCGTGGTGTGCCGCGACGATGCCCGACACGATGGCGAGTCCGAGGCCCGAGCCGCCGGTGTCCCGCGCGCGCGAGGTGTCGGCACGCCAGAACCGCTGGAAGATCTTGTCGCGCAGCTGCGCCGGGATCCCCTCGCCGTGGTCGATGACGTCGATGTGGGCCATGCCGCGGTCGTCGTCCACGCCGACGCCGATCTCGATCGGGTCGTCGTGCTCGGTGAACCGCATGGCGTTGCCCATCAGGTTCGTCACGATCTGGCGGATCTTGTTCTCTTCTGCCAGGACGATCGGCGGGCGCTTGGGCATCACGACCGTGGGCAGCGGTGTCGTCTCGTCGGTGGGGGTGGCACCGGCCTCGATGTCCATCGCCCGGGTCCGACGAGCACGGAGGCGCGCGATCGTCTGCCGCGAGAACGCGATGGGGCCCGTGGTGTTCGCCGAGGTGGGCGACGCCGGCGGGACCTCGCCCGTGTCGGACGACGAGCCCGACGAGCCCGACGAGAGCGACGACGAGGACGAGGGCGGCCGCACGGCCTGGGGCACGCTCTCGCCCGTCATGGCGTCCTCGACGAGCACCTGGATCTCACGGTCCGGGTTGGAGGCCATGGTGTCGAGCGCCGAGTCGCGTGCGATGGCGACGAGGTCGACCGGCCCGAGCTCGAGCGGCTTCGACTCGTCGATGCGGGCGAGCTGGAGCAGGTCCTGCACGAGCAGACCCATCCGCTTCGCCTCTTTCTCGATGCGCTCCATCGCCTGGGCGACGTCCTCTTCCTTGCGCAGGGCGCCCATCCGGTACAGCTCGGCGTACCCGCGCAGGGACACCAGCGGCGTGCGGAGTTCGTGCGAGGCGTCGCCGACGAACCGGCGCATCTGGTCGATGGTGCGCTGGCGGTCTTCGAACGCGGTGTCGATGCGTTCGAGCATGACGTTGAGGGACCGGTTGAGCCGGCCGACCTCGGTGTTCGGGGTGTCCGCTTCGAGGCGCTGGTTGAAGTCACCGGCGGCGAAGCGCGCGGCGGTGTCCTCGACGTCCCGCAACGGGTCGAACGTGGCGGTGACGAGCAGCCGCGTGAGCATCGCCCCGAGCAGGATCACCGAGGCGCCGAAGCTCAGGAAGATCGCGGTGAACCGCAGGATCGTCTGGTCGGTGTCGGCGCTCGACACTGCGACGAGCACGAAGCCGGTCTCGGTGGAGCCGCTCGTCTGGTTCTGCAGTGACGCCGGGATGACCTGGGCACGCCATTCGTGGTTGTGCTGGCTGTCGTAGAGCGAGAAACGCGAACCGTTCTGCGCTGCTGCCGAGAAGTCGAGTTCGCGGATGTCCGGACGGCTCGACGCCTTCGTCTGGCAGATCTTGTCGCCGTCGGCGTCGTACGCGGCGACGTAGGCGCTCTGCGACAGCACGACCGACAGCTTGCAGTACTGCTCGCCGTCGCTGATGTTCTGGCCCTCGAGCTGCTCCGTGGTGCCCTTGACGTTGTTGTCGAGCTGCGCCATCAGGTACGTGGACAGGACGGTCATCGTGCCGAGCCCGGCGACGAGCAGGCCGAGCGCCACCAGGAGCACCGTGATCCCGGTGATCTTGGTGCGCAGGGAGATCCCGTCCCACCAGCGGCTCATTCGCGTGTGCATGCTGCCCCAACGATAGACAGCGGCCGCCCGGTGAAACCGGACGGCCGCCGTGAAGAACGGACGCTACGAGGCCTTGGACGCCTTGAGCATGTACCCGAAGCCACGCTTGGTCTGGATGATGGGCTCGGCCGAGTACTGGTCGAGCTTGCGGCGCAGGTACGAGATGTAGGACTCGACGATGCCGGCGTCGCCGTTGAAGTCGTACTCCCACACGTGGTCGAGGATCTGCGCCTTCGACAGCACGCGGTTGGGGTTGAGCATGAGGTAGCGGAGCAGCTTGAACTCGGTGGGCGAGAGCTCGATCTGCGCGTCGCCGATCGTGACCTCGTGCGTGTCCTGGTCCATCGTCAGCTCGCCGGCGCGGATGATCGCGTCTTCCTCGTCGTTCATCGTGCGCCGCAGGATGGCCTTGATGCGGGCGACGATCTCGTCGAGGGAGAACGGCTTGGTGACGTAGTCGTCGCCGCCGACGGTGAGGCCGGTGATCTTGTCCTCGGTGTCGTCCTTCGCGGTGAGGAACAGGATCGGCGAGGTGTAGCCCGACGAGCGGAGGCGCTTGGTGACGCCGAAACCGTTCATGTCGGGGAGCATCACGTCGAGGATGATCAGGTCGGGTTCTTCCTCGAGCACGGCCGAGATCGCCTGGGCGCCGTTGCCGACGGCACGGACGGCGAACCCGGCGAAGCGCAACGAGGTCGTCAGGAGGTCGCGGATGTTCGGTTCGTCGTCGACGATCAGGATCTTGGGGCCATCGCTCATGATCCTATCTTCTGACCGTTCCCTAATGGTTCCCTGAGAGCGGTGCGTACGTCAGCCCACGGGCGCCTGGACCTGGTCGGCATCCAGGATCGTGTAGGAGTACCCCTGCTCGGCGAGGAACCGCTGCCGGTTCTGCGCGAAGTCCTGGTCGACGGTGTCCCGCGCGACGAGCGTGTAGAACGACGCGGGCAGGCCGTCCTTGTTCGGACGCAGCAGTCGTCCGAGGCGCTGCGCCTCTTCCTGACGTGACCCGAAGGAACCGGAGACCTGGATCGCGACGGTGGCGTCGGGCAGGTCGATCGAGAAGTTCGCGACCTTCGACACGACGAGCACGTCCACCTCGCCGGCTCGGAACGCGTCGTACAGCCGCTCGCGTTCGTCGACCGGGGTCGCACCGGTGATCTCGGCCGCGTCGAGCGACGCGGCCAGTTCGTCGAGCTGGTCGATGTACTGCCCGATGACCAGGATCTGCTCGCCGCGGTGCTTCTCGATGAGTTCCCGCACGACCGGGGTCTTCGCGGGCGAGGTGGCGGCGAGCCGGTAGCGCTCGTCGTCGCTCGAGGCCGCGTACTCCAGGCGCTCCTGGTGCGGCAGGTCGATGCGCACCTCGTAGCACTCGGCAGGGGAGATGTAGCCCTGCGCCTCGATCTCCTTCCACGGAGCGTCGTAGCGTTTCGGGCCGATGAGCGAGAAGACGTCGCCCTCGCGGCCGTCCTCGCGCACGAGGGTCGCCGTGAGGCCGAGTCGACGTCGTGCCTGCAGGTCCGCGGTCAGCTTGAAGACCGGTGCCGGCAGCAGGTGGACCTCGTCGTACACGATGAGGCCCCAGTCGAGGGCGTCGAGCAGCGACAGGTGCGTGTACTCGCCCTTCCGACGGGCGGTGAGGATCTGGTACGTCGCGATCGTGACCGGCCGGATCTCCTTGACGCTGCCCGAGTACTCGCCGATGTCCTCGGCCTTCAGGGTCGTGCGCTTGAGGAGCTCGCTGCGCCACTGCCGTGCGGACACGGTGTTCGTCACGAGGATGAGCGTGGTCGCCTTGACGGTCGCCATCGCACCGGCGCCGACCAGGGTCTTGCCGGCGCCACAGGGCAGCACGACGACACCGGAGCCCTGCGCGAAGAACGTGTCGACGGCCTGCTCCTGGTACGGGCGCATGTGCCACTCGGCCGTGTCGAGGTCGATCGGGTGCGGCTGCCCGGGCGTGTAGCCCGCCAGGTCCTCGGCCGGCCAACCGAGCTTCACGAGCTCCTGCTTGATCTGCCCGCGAGCCCACGGCTGCAGCTCGACCTCGGAGGGACTTCGCATGTCGCCGAGCAACGGCTTGATCCGCTTCGACCGGATGACCTCGGCCAGGACGGACGGGTCCTCGGCGGTGAGGAGCAGCACGGGAAGGCGCTCGAGTTCCTCGGTGGGGGAGTTCGCGATGACCGGTGCGTCCTCGCGCTCCTCCCGCCGGATGACGAGTCGGCCGTAGCGCGACACCGTGTCACGGATGTCGACCGTGACGCTCTGCGGGACGGGGAACTTGGCGAACCGCTCGAGGGTGGCGATCATCGCCTCGGCGTCGTGTCCGGCGGCCCGTGCGTTCCACAGGCCGAGGCGGGTGATTCGGTAGGTGTGCACGTGCTCGGGGGCGCGTTCGAGTTCGGCGAAGGCCGCGAGCTCGTGGCGTGCGTCCTCGGCGTCGGGGTGAGCGACCTCGAGGAGCACGGTGCGGTCGCTCTGCACGATCAGCGGTCCGTTCATGACCTGCCAGCCTAGCCGTCGTCACCTGCGTTCGGGTGACCGCTCCCCTCAGGCGTCGCTCTCGACCGCCACGACGAGCGACAGCGGCAACGTGCGTTCGACGTCGACGCTGGTGTCACGGCCTCGGACGCGGCCGGCCGCGACGGAGGTCGGGATGATCGAGAACGGCCGCTCGGACCCGTCCGGCATGCGGACCGTGAGCCGGATCGGCGTCCGTCCGCGCACGGCCAGGTCGATCTGCCGTCCCAGCCACTCCTGCTCCGGCTCGGCGTCACCACGCTGGGTGGTCAGGCGGAGTCGTTCCACGAGTGCGTGCGCCGCCTGTTCCGGCGAGCGTCCGGTGGGGCTGCGCCGACCGGGAGGCCCGTGGTGCGTCTCGGGGCGGGCGCCGGTCGCGAGCACGGCCGGGTAGCGCTGGTCCTCGAGCGCGGTGTGCACGACGTGCGCCGGGTAGCGGGTGGTCAGCGTGGTCAGGTCGCTGCGCTCCCACGCCATCTGCCGGAGTTCGGCGTCGACACCGATGAGGTCGAGCTGGTCCGCGGTGCCGCGCACCACGGTGCCGACCCCACCCTCGCCGCGGTCGACGACGATGCTGCCGTCGCGTCCGGCGACCTGGTCGACCAGGTAGGCGAGCGGCTGCGGGACACCCGTCGACGAAAGTCGGGTGAGCAGCGCCAGGACGTCGTCGCGGGAGTGCCCGGCACGGAACGCCGCGCGCAGGGTGTCCTCGGAGATCCGGTACCGGGCGGCCAACCCGGGGGCTTCGAGCACGGCGACCGTGCGCAGGGCGGCGTCGTCGACCGGTGCGAGGGGCCCGGGAGCGATCACGGTCAGGTCGTGCTGCAGGTACACCTGGTCGACGGTGCCGGGCAGGTCCTCCGACGCGGGTCCGGCGTCACCGTCCAGGAGCGCCCGGCCGGTGCTCGTGACGATGCCGTCGACCGCGAGTCCGAGCGACCCGGCGGTCCCGGCGGCGTCGAGCAGGAGGGCGTCGAGCCAACGGGAGCCCGCGGGGTACGCCCAGCGTCCGAGTGCCACGAGGTCGCGCAGGTCGTCGTCTGCGAGCGCGAGGACCTCGTGCACCGCGGTACCGAGGGTGTCCGCCCAGGCCGACACCAGCGTCGCCCAGCGGTCCGGCCAGTCGGCGACCAGCCAGGCCTGCCCGGCATCGGTGACCGTCCAGCGGCCGGAGCCCGGGTCCGCGAAGCCCACGCGGTCGAGCAGTTCCAGTCGCCCGGGCACGACGTCCGCCTCGGTGCCGATGCGCTCGGCCAGGGCCTTGGCGAGTGGTGTGCCGATGCCGCCCTTGACGAGTTCGCGGACCGAGCCGGCGTCCACCGCACGCAGCAGTTCGGCGAGCACGGTCATGCTCGAGAACGCCTGCTCCGCGCCGGAGGTGCGTGCGCGGTCCTGACCGGCCACGTCGTCGGCGTGCGGAGCGCGGTCGGGGCGATCCGGGCCTCCTGACCGTTCCAGTGCCACGAGGTCGGGGTGGGCGGCCACGCGTGCGGCGACCGCGTCGTCGACGGCGCCGTCCTCGTCGGCCAGGCCGAGCGTGATCGCCGGGCCCAGGCTGTCGGCGTCACCGCCGTCACGGAGCGCCAGGATGGTGGCGCGGGGCAGGTGCTCGACCGCAGCGTCGACGGCGTCGTCGGTGCGGAGCGCCTCGGCCAGGTCGAAGAAGTCGGTGATCCGTTGCGGACCGGTCTCGCCGAGGGCGGCCGGGGGCAGGCTCCGCGCAGCGACGAGTCGTTCGAGGGAGTCGTCCGGCAGCGCCCGGAGTCGGGCGGCCAGGTCGGCGGTGGTCGTCATCGTCCGGTGCCAGCGTCCGGGGCGGACGTCAGCGAGCCGTCCGGTTGGCTCGTGCGCGACGCGTCCAGGTGATGCCGAGGAGCGTGAAGACCAGCACCATGCCGATCGGGAACCCGACGAGCGGGATCGCCATGATCACCGGCCACGGCATGGAGCCCTGCGCGCTCGGGACCGTCAGCCACATGACGATCATCGCCGCCATGCAGAGGAACGCAGCGATGAAGATGCCACCGACCATGAACGCCAGAGCGCGTTCGGTACGATTGAACGTCACCGGGGGTTCTGCGGAATCCTGCGGGTTCCCGGTTGATCGGGTCGGATTGGCCATCGACCCAGGATATCCGACGCACCACGGCCGTACCACGACCTCGAGGAGTCCACGCATGCCCACCGGCAAGGTCAAGTTCTACGACGACGACAAGGGCTTCGGCTTCATCACCGGAGACGACGGCGACCAGGTCTTCCTGCACGCTTCCTCGCTGCCCGACGGCGTCGTGACCGTGAAGGCGGGATCCCGGCTCGAGTACGGCGTCGTGCAGGGCAAGAAGGGGTCGCAGGCACTGTCCGTGCGGCTCCTCGACCCGCAGCCGTCGTTGTCCCGGATGACCCGTCGCTCCGCAGACGACATGGCCGTGATCGTCGAGGACCTGGTGAAGGAACTCGACCGGATCAGCGGAGACCTCCGCCACGGCCGCTACCCGAAGAACGGCGATCGACTCGCCGCCATCCTGCGGCACGTCGCAGACCAGTTGGAGGCGTGACCCCATGACAGACAGCGACGCAGTACCTGTTGACTACACCGACCTGGCGCGGACCGCGCTGCTCGAGGTGACCCCGGAGTCGAGCATCGGCGCGCCCGTCGGCACCGTGGACGAGGGCGACGGCGTCGTCTCCGTCCTGTTCGCGAACCGCATGCCGGGGTACCCCGGCTGGCGCTGGACCGTCAGCGTCGCGAAGGTCGGCGACGAGGACCCCACCGTGCTCGAGGTCGAGCTGATGCCCGGCGACGGTTCGCTCGTGGCACCGGAGTGGGTGCCGTGGTCCGAGCGACTGGCCGAGTACCGGGCGGCGCAGGACCACGAGTCGGACGAGGAGTCCGACGACGATTCGGATGACGACGACGAGGACGACGACTTCGACGACGAGTCGGACGACGACTCGGACGAGGACGCCGACTACGACGACGCGGACGACGACGAAGCCGACGACGAGTCGGATGACGACGACGACTTCGACGCCGACGAGGACGACCTGGACGAGTCGGACGACGACGACATCGAGGGTGTGGACGTCGACGCGCTCGCCGAGGTCGACGATGACGCCTCCGACGGTGACGACGACACAGTCGACGAGGCTCCGCAGCCGCCCCGCCGTCGCCGCGCCCAGCGCGTGCGGCCGGTCGACCCGGACGCCGACCTCGTGGTCGACCAGCTCGACGCGGGCGAGGTCGACCCGGACTTCCACCGCTCCTGACCCGCACCACCAGAACGACGAAGCACCACGGTCTCCCGTGGTGCCTCGTCGTTTCCCAGGTGTCCGCCGACCGGACGGCGGGGCGTGGGGTCAGCGCAGGGCGTCGACCGTGAAGTCGATCGCCTGCACGAGCTTCGCGACGTCGTCCGGGTCGATCGCGGTGAACGTCGCGACGCGCAGCTGGTTGCGGCCGAGCTTCCGGTACGGCTCGGTGTCGACGATGCCGTTCGCGCGCAGGGTCGCGGCGACGGCCTTGGCGTCGATCGAGTCGTCGAGGTCGATCGTGGCGACGACCTGCGAGCGGGCTGCGGGATCGGTGACGAACGGGGTCGCGTAGTCGACCGACTCGGCCCAGTCGTACAGCGTCGACGACGAGGTCTTCGTGCGGGTGTCCGCCCACGCCAGGCCGCCGGACTCGTTGATCCACCGGACCTGGTCGTCGAGCAGCAGCAGCGTCGAGATCGCCGGGGTGTTCAGCGTCTGGTTCAGGCGCGAGTTGTCGACGGCGTTCTTGAGCGACAGGAACTCCGGGATGTACCGGCCGCTCGCCGCGATGCGCTCGACGCGCTCGATCGCGGCGGGGGAGAACAGCGCGAGCCACAGGCCACCGTCGGAGGCGAAGTTCTTCTGCGGTGCGAAGTAGTAGACGTCGGTGGCGTCCACGTCGAACGCGGCACCACCGGCGGCGCTCGTGGCGTCGACGACCGTCAGTGCTCCGGCGTCACCGGCGGCGCGGACGACCGGGGCCATCACGCCGGTCGAGGTCTCGTTGTGGGGGTAGGCGTAGACGTCGACGCCGTCGATCGGCTCGAGCGCGGCGAGTGATCCGCCGGGGGCCTCGACGACGTGCGGCGCCTCGAGCCACGGGGCGCCGGCGGCCTTGGCGAACTTCGACCCGAACTCGCCGAAGGACAGGTTCTCCGCACGGCGTTCGATGAGGCCGAACGCGGCGGCGTCCCAGAAGGCGGTCGAACCGCCGTTGCCGAGGACGACCTCGTAGCCCTCGGGGACCTGGAACAGGTCGGCGAGCCCGGAGCGGACGCTGCCGACCAGGTCCTTCACGGGCTTCTGGCGGTGGGACGTGCCGAGGATCGTGGCCCCGCGCGTCACGAGGGACTCGAGCTGCGCGCCGCGGATCTTGGACGGTCCGCAGCCGAAGCGGCCGTCGGTGGGGAGGAGTTCGGCGGGGATGACGATGTCTGCCATGCGCCGATCCTACCGAGCGCGATCCCAGTGCTGGTGCGCCTGTACCGGCCGGACGGGGTTGCCCGCAGGGGTGCGGCTGCGGCGCTCTTCTTGCCCCGTGCAAGTGTCGGTCGGAGTTCGTCGGTCCGAACAAGTAGGGTGGTGGCCGCTGGGCCCAGACATGAGAGGCGGACCGTGACCGATCTCGTCGACACCACGGAGATGTACCTTCGCACCATCCTCGACTTGGAGGAGGAGGCGATCGTTCCGCTGCGCGCCCGCATCTCGGAGCGGCTCGGTCACTCGGGCCCGACGGTCTCGCAGACCATCGCCCGCATGGAGCGCGACGGCCTGGTCGTCGTCTCCGGCGACCGCCACCTGGAACTCACCGACGAGGGTCGCTCACGCGCCACCCACGTCATGCGCAAGCACCGTCTGGCGGAGCGACTGCTCGCCGACGTCATCGGGCTCGACTGGGCCTTCGTCCACGACGAGGCCTGCCGGTGGGAGCACGTCATGAGCGAGCAGGTCGAGGTCCGCCTGCTCGAGATGCTCGGCAACCCGACCGAGTCGCCGTACGGCAACCCGATCCCCGGCCTGGCCGAGATCGGCGGCCCCGCAGCCGCCGGGTTCCTCGACGGCGTGCAGAACATCGTCGCCGCGACCGAGGGCACCGACGCCGTCGCGACCGGCGTGATCCGACGTCTGGGCGAGCCCGTGCAGTTCGAACCCGAGCTCCTGCACCAGCTCCGCACGGCCGGCGTCATGCCCGGTCGGCTCGCGGGCGTGCAGCGCGCCGGGGCCTACGTCGCCGTGCGTGTCGAGGGCGAGGACTCAGGCATCGAGCTCCCCGTCGAGGTCGCGCAGCACGTGTACATCGAGCGGAACTGATTTCCCTGCTCTGACCAGGGCTTCTTAACCGTTTCGTTACAAACGGGCCATTTCATCTCGACAAGGTAACGACGGCCCCGTACACTCGTCGAGTCCCCGCGCTGCGCCTGAGCCGGAGACCCGTGGCAGGACGTCTCGAACCCGTCTCCTGCCTCGATCGGAAACGATGACGAACGGATGGGGTTGCACGTCGCCGGACACCCACGGCAGCGTGATGACGAGACGCCGGAGACCACACCCTTGACGCAGACCGGTTCCGCCGCGGACGACCAGACGCCCGCGAACCCGACGAACACCGAGAACGCCACCGACGCCCCGCTCACCCGGCGGTCCGCCCGCCAGGCCGATGCGCGCCCGACCCGCAAGGTCGTCCCCGTGCGGTCCGCGCCGCTCCCCGGCGGCCGTCGTGCTGCGCAGGCTGCAGCCAGTGCCACCGCAGCGAAGGCCAGTTCGGCGTCGCGGAAGCGCAAGTTCCTCGCCCCCATCGTCCTGACGGTCGCCGCCGGCATGTTCGGCACCGTGGCGGTCGCACCGGCCTTCGCCGCGCAGCCCGCCACCGGCACCGACGCGGCGAACGCCCAGCGTCAGGTCCGCGCGACCGAGAGCCAGGAGTTCTCGGTGTCCGACGCGGTCGCCCTGGCCGGAACGAGCCGCGACGGCTACGGCGCCACCTCGACCGCGACGCTCGACGCCCGCGCAGCGGCGAAGCAGGCAGCTGCCGACCAGGCCGCGGCCTCGGAGCAGGCCGCAGCCGACGCCGAGGAGCAGGCGTCCGCCACCCAGGCCGCGCGTGCGCAGACCGCCGAACAGTACTCCTCGTACACCGGCCCGTCCGCCGCCGACTACGTGGCCAGCTCGACCGCCGCGGACACCCCGTTCTCGCTGCCGGCCGTCGTCGCGACCGCCAAGCAGTACATCGGCACCCCGTACGTCTTCGGCGGCGCCGACCCGTCGGGCTTCGACTGCTCGGGCTACGTCATGTTCGTGTACGCGCAGTACGGCATCAACCTCGCGCACTCCGTGCCGCTGCAGGACCAGGCCGGCACCACGATCCCCGAGTCCGAGGCGCAGCCCGGTGACGTCGTCATCTTCAACAACGAGGCGCACGACGGCTTCTACATGGGCAACGGCATGATCATGGACGCCCCGAAGCCCGGTGGCTCCGTGTCGATCCGTCCGATCTGGACCAGCGACTACCACATCGTCCGCTTCGGCATCTGAGGCGTCTGAGGCGTCTACGGCGCCGCGGCGTCCGACCCGGCCGCGGAGCATCGATCCCGTGAACATCGCCGGAACCGGCCCGTGCACCCTCGTGCCGGGCCGGTTTCTGACGTAGCCTGGCGCTGCACCGGTCCGCAAGGCCCCGAGCAGGGAGACCCCATGTCGATGTTCCGCACGACCCGAACCATGGGTCGGCGCGCGCGCATCGACATACGGTCGACCACCGCCTGCGTGCACGAGCACGCCCCTGCATGACGAGAGCACTGCCCATCCGGGTGGTGCTCTTCGTGGTTCAGGGGACGTGTGCGCGAGCGACGGTCACCTGCGAAGGACCCCGGTCCGACGCACCCGCAGCGCCTGGAAGCCGTCCAGGCACGTCGGAAGGGAACCAATGCGCACTCTCGTCCTCAACGCCGGTTACGAGCCCCTCGCGGTGATCTCGTTCCGACGAGCCCTCGTGCTGGTCATGAACCAGAAGGCCTCCGTCGTCGCCGCCGATCTCGAACACCCGGTCACCGGGTCGACGTCGAGCTACGACCGTCCGTCCGTCATCATCCTCACCCGGTACGTGCGCATCCCGCACTCGAGACTCGTGCCGGTGTCGCGGCGAGGCGTCCTGCGCCGTGACGCGAACCGGTGCGCGTACTGCGACCGGCACGCGACGACCATCGACCACGTGCAGCCGAAGTCGCGCGGCGGGCAGGACTCGTGGGAGAACCTCGTGGCCTGCTGCCTGGCCTGCAACAACGAGAAGGGTGACCGCACCCCGCAGGAGATGGGGTGGCGGCTGCGCTTCCGTCCGAAGATCCCGCACGGTTCGTCGTGGGTCGTCCGCGGCATCGAACGTCCGCAGGCCGAATGGGACGAGTACCTGGTGGCCGCGTAGCGGCCGGCCCGCCGCGCTCACCATGTTCGGTCTGGAGGCACGTGGCGAACCCGTCACGTGCCTCCAGTCCGTCAGGTGGGTGCGTTCAGAGCGCGCGCTTGCGGCCCGGCAAGAGGAAGACCGCAACGATGCCGAAGGCGATGTAGACGAAGTTGAACAGCGACGCGAAGGTGACCAGCGCGTGCGATCCGCCGGTCACGACGGCGTGCGCATCGTTGAGCCCGCCCGCCGCCATCAGGGTGGTGGGGTCGGTGAGGGCGTGCAGGAGCATCGGGACGATCAGCCACCGGCTCACCCGGAGCGCGAGGAACATCATCGCGCCGAAGCCCATCGCGTAGCCGACCGTCGCGAACACGAGCAGCGGGTTGCCGCCGCCGAGCAGGTTCTGCAGGTGGATCAACCCGAAGACGACCGACGACAGCACGTAGACCGCACGCTCGCTGTACCCGTGGTGTTCGAGCAGCTCGACCGTGAGACCGCGGGTGAGGAGTTCTTCCGCGAACCCGACGCAGAGGCCGAAGAACAGGATTGCGAGGACGAGCGTGGGGGTGAAGCGGGACCAGTCGGTGCCGGCGACCTTCATCACCGGCGGGACGACGGTGATGACGACCGCGATCCACATCCACCGCGGGGCGCGTGCGGTACGGCGGCGGAACAGGTGCGGCAGCCACCCGAGTGAGCGCGCGAACAGCAGCAGGAGCAGGCCCATCAGGCCGATCGGCAGGATCGAGGCCAAGAGCACGCTCACGGGGTCGCCGTACAGGTCGTCGAGGTCGATGAACGGCCGCACGAACAGGCCGATCAGCTGACTGATGCCGAGGTACACGAGCAGGTAGACGGCGGCGAGGAGGATCGAACGCCACCACCCGCCGCGTGCCCAGAAGCGTTGCCACGCGTTCTCGGTCGTCTGATCCGTCATGTGGTTCCCCTGTGGTGTGTGTGGTGCCTGGTGGGTGGCTGACGGTCTCAGCCTGCCGCATCCCGGGTCCGCCTGCCGATGGGGATCCAATAGGTCAGCGAACGCTGTATGGTCAGTGCATGCTGACCACTGCACCGCGGCTCGACGTCATGCACCGGCTCGGCCGGGCGATGGCGGACCGGACACGATCCCGGATCCTGCTCGAGATGCTCGAGGCGCCGGTCCACCCGGGCCGGCTCGCCACCGACCTGGGGCTCACCCGCTCCAACGTCTCGAACCACCTCGCCTGCCTGCGCGGATGCGGGATCGTCGTCGCCGTGCCCGAGGGGCGCTCCACCCGGTACGAGATCGCCGACCCGCACCTCGGGGCCGCGATCCGCTCGCTTCTCGAGGTCGTGCTCGCCGTCGACGACGGCGAAGCGTGCACCGACGAGGACTGCGACGTCCCGCTCTGCTGCGGACCCGGCGCATGACCGGGGTGACGGCTGCGGTCGTCCCCGACCGCCGACGAGTGCTGCAGCGACGGATCCGGTGGATCGTCGCTGCGACGATCGCGTACAACGTCATCGAGGCGGTCATCGCGATCGCCGCCGGTTCGGTGGCGTCCTCGACCGCCCTGATCGGCTTCGGACTCGACTCCGTCGTCGAGGTCCTGTCCGCCGCTGCGGTTGCATGGCAGTTCGCCGGGCCGGACCCCGAAGCGCGGGAACGCGTCGCGCTCAAGGTCATCGCGGTCTCCTTCTTCGGGTTGGCGCTGTACGTCACGGTCGACGCGGTGCTGACCCTGACCGGGGTGCGCGAGCCGGAGCACAGCCCCGTCGGGATCGTGCTGGCGGCGGTGAGCCTTGCCGTGATGCCGTTCCTCAGCCTGCTCGAACGTCGTACCGGCAAGGAGCTCGGTTCGGCATCGGCGATCGCCGACTCGAAGCAGACCCTGGTGTGCAGCTACCTGTCCGCCGCGGTGTTGATCGGTCTGCTCTTGAACACGCTGTTCGGGTGGTCGTGGGCTGATCCGGTCGCCGGCTTGGTCGTCGTCGTGTTCGCGGTGCGCGAGGGGCTCGAGGCCTGGCGCGGTGACGCCTGCAAGCAGCCGGTCGGCGCCCTGACCGGCGAGCGTGCGAGCGACGCCTGCGACTGCTGCTGACGACGTCGGACGGCGCCCGCGGTCCGGGTGTCGGTCCCGCTGAGTAGCGTCGCCGCCATGGGCGAGACACCGCAGATCGACGACGCGACCATCGAGGACCTCCGCGCGCGACTGCGTGCCACGCGGTGGCCGGATGCTCCCGCCGGCGCCGGGTGGTCGCTCGGGGCGGACGTCGACGAACTCCGGGCACTCATCGCGTACTGGGCCGACGGCTTCGACTTCGACGCGCACCGGGCACAGCTCGCCGCGCTGCCCAGCCGACGGCTGACGATCGACGGCACCGGGATCCACGTGCTGCACGCCCGAGCCAGCACGCCCGACGCGTTGCCGCTCCTGCTCGCGCACGGCTGGCCCGACTCCGGGTGGCGGTACCGCAAGGTCCTGCCGATGCTCGTCGAGGCCGGGTTCGACGTGGTCGTGCCGGACATGCCCGGGTACGGCTTCTCCGACGCGCCGCCGCAGCCGATCGACGCCCGCGCGGTCGCCGGCATGTGGGCAGAGCTGATGACGGAGCTGGGATACGAGCGGTTCACCGTCGCCGGCGGGGACATCGGCACGCACGTCGCCCGCTACCTCGCGCTCGACCACGCCGACCGGGTGGTCGCCGTGCACCGCATCGACGGCGGGCTCGCCTGGCCGGGCATCGACCTCGACACGTTGTCGCCGGAGGAACGCGGGTTCGTCGCCGCGACCGCCCGCTGGCGCGACACCGAGGGCGCCTACGCGATGATGCACCGCACCAAGCCGCAGACCGTCGCGGTCGGCCTGAACGACTCACCCGCCGGGCTCGCCGCGTGGATCGTCGAGAAGCTCCGGTCGTGGAGTGACTGCGACGGCGACCTGTGGTCCGTCTACACGCGCGACGAGGTGCTCGCGCTGCTGACCGAGTACTGGGCCACCGGCACGATCGGCTCGGCGATGCGGATGTACCACGCGAACGCCGCGATCCCGGCCGACCAGCTCGCCCGCCGGGTCGAGGTACCGTCCGGGTTCTCGCTGTTCCCCGGCGACCTCGTGGAGCCGCCGCGCGCATGGCTCGAGCGGACGACGAACCTGGTGTCGTACCGGATGATGCCGCGCGGGGGACACTTCGCGCCGTTCGAGCAGCCGGCCCTGTACGTCGACGAGCTCGCGACCTTCCTGGAGCCGTTCCGCCGCTAGAGTGGACGGGCCAGCCTCTGTAGCTCAATGGAAGAGCAGTTCCGTCCTAAGGAAACGGTTGGGGGTTCGAGTCCCTCCAGGGGCACCAGCAGGTCGAGGGGTTCGAGTCCCTGCAGCGCCGTCCAGGGGCACCAGCAGGTCGAAGGGGGTTCGCGTCCCTGCAGCGCCTTCCAGGGGCACCGAAGCCGAGTGCCGACGATCACCCCGCGGCCGGCTGGACCGGCGGGTCCTCCGGGATCGGGTGCTCGCCCTGCCAGATCGTGTCGACCTGCTCGAACTCGCGCGGTGCGCACTGCGTGTCGAGGACGTCGACGGCTTCGGTCGGCGTCGACCAGATGTACCACGGGCCGGCGCCGGGGCCCGTGCTCGACCACAAGCCGTCGGCGTACCACGACGGCGCCACGTCGCCGATCGGGTGCCCCGCCTGCGCCATGCAGGCCGCGAGCCGGTCGAAGGCGGCGGTGTACTCGGCTAGGGTGATGGTCCCGTCGGCGATCGCAGCCTGCTGCTGGGGCGAGGGCTGGGCGATCCGTGCCGACCGTGCCCACGACGCCCACACGGCGTAGCGGGCACCGCCGCCACCGGAGACCGACACGGCGGCCGCTCCGGATCCGGTCAGCGGGGAGAGGCTCCATCGCGGCATGGAACCCGGCGTGCACGCGACGGCGTCGGCGACGGTCGTCCCGCCGACCTCGACCGTGAAGGTGCCGGGGTCGAGACACTCCCACGTGAGCGTCACCCGGTCGGCTCCCTCCGGCCGAGCGCCGAGGGAGAACGAGGCGTCGCCGTGGGTGACGGTGAACGCGGGGGAGCCGAGCATCGATGCGTGGTTGACCTCGACCGTCCCGTAGCGGGTCGTCGTCGCGAGCAGATCCTCGCGTGCGGCGTCCGCGGTGGCGCCGGGGAGCGCCGCAGCCGTGATCCCTCCGGTGAGTCCGGCGCCGACGGCGAAGGCCGTCACGACCGCGGCGACCGTGCCGCGAGTGGGTCGTCGTCGCCGCGGACGCGCGGGGTGGGCCGTTGCGTCGACGTCGGCGACGAGGGCGTCGCGCATCGCGGCGAGACGAGGGGAGATGTCGTCGTTCACAGTGTGCCTCCGAGGGGTTCCGCTGACGTCGAGTACTGCTGCTGGAGTCGTGCCTTCGCCCGGTGGAGCCGGGACTTCACGGTGCCCGGTGCGACCCCGAGGGCTGCGGCCGCTTCGCGCTCGCCGAGGCCTTCGAGCACGCAGAGGGTGAGGACCCGCTGGTCCGCGATCGGGAGCCCGCGCAACGCTGCGACCGCTTCGGCGTCGGTGAACGACTCTGCGGGGTCGGGAGCGGGGTCGTCGACCGGGAACCTCCCGAGGAAGAGCCGGTGACGGCGGGTGGCGCGGGTCAGGTTGTGCGCGGTGTTCGTCGCCGTGACGAGCAGCCAGGGCAACATGGAGTCGTCGACGAAGCGGACGCGTTCGCGCTTCCGCCAGGCCTCGAGGAACGCGATGGCCACGACGTCGTCGGCGTCGACCGGGGTGGGGACGAGGCCGACGGCGTGCCGGCGCAGGCGTGGGGCGTGGCGGTCGAAGACGCGTCCGACCGCTCGGCCGTCGCCGGCCATGCCCAGCGCCCAGTCCGCTCGGTCCCCCGTGATCTGGTTCATGCCCTGTATTGTCCGGGCGCAGCGGATCGGTTCCCGGTTCGCGGGACGAGTTCTCCACAACCGTCGCGCTGGACGGTAGCGTGCCCCGGTCTCCCCGTACGATTGACCCCGTGTCCAAGGTCCTGAGCAGTCTCCCCGTCGGCGAACGAGTCGGCATCGCGTTCTCAGGGGGTCTCGACACCTCCTGCGCCGTTGCCTGGATGCGCGAGAAGGGGGCGATCCCCTGCACGTACACGGCTGACATCGGTCAGTACGACGAGCCGGACATCGACGCCGTCCCGAGCCGCGCCCACGAGTACGGTGCCGAGATCGCCCGCCTGGTCGACGCGAAGAGCGCCCTGGTGGAAGAAGGCCTCGTCGCCCTGCAGACCGGTGCCTTCCACATCCGTTCCGGCGGCAAGACGTACTTCAACACGACGCCCCTCGGTCGTGCGGTGACGGGCACGATGCTCGTCCGCGCGATGAAGGAGGACGGCGTCGACATCTGGGGCGACGGCTCCACCTACAAGGGCAACGACATCGAGCGGTTCTACCGCTACGGCCTGATGGCCAACCCGCGTCTGCGCGTCTACAAGCCGTGGCTCGACTCCGAGTTCGTCGAGGAGCTCGGCGGCCGCAAGGAGATGAGCGAGTGGCTCGTCGCCCGCGGCTTCCCGTACCGCGACTCCACCGAGAAGGCGTACTCGACCGACGCCAACATCTGGGGTGCCACGCACGAGGCGAAGAGCCTCGAGGAGCTCTCGAGCGGCCTGGACATCGTCGAGCCGATCATGGGCGTCGCCGCCTGGCGTGACGACGTCGAGGTCGCCACCGAGGTCGTCAGCATCCGCTTCGAGGCCGGACGCCCCGTCGCGATCAACGGCGAGGAGTACACGGACGCCGTCGCACTCGTCTACGAGGCGAACGCGATCGGCGGTCGTCACGGCCTCGGCGCGTCCGACCAGATCGAGAACCGCATCATCGAGGCGAAGAGCCGCGGCATCTACGAGGCACCGGGCATGGCCCTGCTGCACATCGCGTACGAGCGGCTGCTCAACGCGATCCACAACGAGGACACCGTCGCGTCGTACCACAACGAGGGCCGCCGACTCGGGCGCCTGATGTACGAGGGCCGTTGGCTCGACCCGCAGTCGCTCATGCTCCGCGAGTCCCTGCAGCGCTGGGTCGCGTCGGCCGTCACGGGCGAGGTCACGCTGCGCCTGCGTCGCGGCGACGACTACACGATCCTCGACACCACGGGTCCGGCGCTGTCCTACCACCCCGACAAGCTCTCGATGGAGCGGGTCGGCGACGCCGCGTTCGGTCCGGACGACCGCATCGGTCAGCTGACGATGCGCAACCTCGACATCGCGGACTCCCGCTCAAGGCTCGAGCAGTACGCGGCCGCCGGTCTCATCGGTGGTGCGACGGCCGAGCTCGTCGGTGAGCTCGAGGCGGGCGAGTCCGAGGAGATCCTCGGCGGCGCCGTCATCGCCTCGGACGCCGAGGACGCGCTCGGTCGTCGGACGGACCTCGCCTCCGAGGGCGCGGCCTTCGACTCCGGCACCGACTGACCAGAGCGAGACCACGCGACCGGTCACGTGCCCTGATGGCACGGACCCGACGGACGGGAGGCGCGGTGCCAGCTGGCACCGCACCTCCCGTCCGTCGTCCTGGCGGCGATTCAGGCCGTGGCAGCCCCGAGCAGCAGCTCCAGCTGCTCGACGACCAGGTCGGGCCGCGTGATGAACGGGTGGTGCCCGGTCGGCACGTCGACGCTCCGCGTCGCCCGCGCCGAGTGCGCGCGCTGCAGCCGCACGGTGGTGCTGCGGTCCTCGGTGCAGACGAGGTAGGTCGAGTCGACGTCCTGCCACCCGGCTGCCGTCGTCGGCGTCACGAACGCGCCCGCCGACTGAGCGGTCACCCGGTCCCAGGCGGCGCGTTGCGTGCTCGTGTCGGCGTCCTGCAGGAAGCGCGCACCGAAGGACGCGGCGTCGTAGCCGGCGACTGCGAGGACTCCGTCACCGCCCGGACCGATCGACACGGGGTCGGGCTCGTCGGCCATGATGCCGGCCTGCGCGGAGCCGACGTCGGGCAGGTAGGAGGACACGTACAGCAGCTGTGCGACGGCGTCGTGGCGTCCGGCCTCGGCGATCACGGTGCCGCCGTAGGAGTGCCCGACGACGATCGCCCCGTCGCTGTCGTCGAGGGCGGCGCGCAGGGCGGCTGCGTCCTCGGCGAGCCCGCCCTCGGGGTGTCCCGCCGGTCCCTCGCCGCAGGAGGGCAGGGCGACCGTACGACTGCGGATGCCGGTGCGGCTGTGCAGCAGGTCAGCGGTGGGCTGCCACCACCAGGCACCGTCGCGGACGAGGGCGCCGTGGACGAAGAGGATCTCCATGCGTCGACGGTACGGCCGACCGGCCGGCGGCGCGCGGTCGGCCGAGAAGCGCATCGCGCTCGACGACGTCGGACGGAACCCCTACCGTGGAGGTACCGGATCGGTCATCAGGGACCCGTCGTCACGATGCTCCTCACAGATGTGGGGTCTGGCACAGCGGGTCGATCCGGACGAATCCGAGATGCGCATCATCTCGACGAAGGGCTGGTCATCATGACCGCCAGAATGCAGAACGACTGGCACCGCCACGGTCTCCGGTCGCCCGAGGACCTCGAAGCCCTCGTGGCCGAGCGCCTCGAAGGCACGGGCCACGCTTCCACTGCTACGGGCGACGCCCGGCGCGAGCCGTCCTACGCCGACTTCCTCGGCGAGCAGATCTGACCCGTCCGGTCCGCTGCTCTACGGCTTGTAGAGTCTGTGCATGCGGACAGGACGAACGACGGCAGCTTCCCTCGCGATCGTCATCGGTGGGTTGTTCGCGATCCTCGGGGTCCAGCCGGCATCGGCGCACTCGGCGCTGACGAGCAGCACGCCCGCTGACGGCGCGGTCGTCACCGAGCCGCTCGACCGGATCGATCTGACGTTCAGCGAGGCACCGCTCGCGGGTCTCGACGCTGGCCTGCGGATCCAGGTCACCGACGCCGACGGCACCGACGTGTCGACGGGCGACGTGACCGTGTCCGGCATGACGATGGGCAAGGCCGTCGAGCTCGAGAACGGTGCGTACACGGTGCTCTGGCGGTACGTGTCGCCGGACGGACACCCGATCGACGGCTCGTACGGGTTCGAGTACCGGGCCGCGGTCGCGACACCGTCCGCGACGACTCCGCCGACGTCGGACCCCGTTACCCCCACTCCGACGTCGACCGCGACGGCGACCGGCGCCTCCGACGGCGCGCCGGACTCAGCGCCGGGCATCGCCCCGGGTGTCTGGGTGGCGCTCGGCGCCGGCACGGTGCTCGCCGCCGGGGCCGTCGTCGTGCTCCTTCTGCGCCGCAGCCGCGGCCGCGGCCGCGCGTAGCGCGCCCCGCTCACTTCGTGAGCAGAAATGGTCGGGTCGCCTTCCGGGACCCGACCATTCCTGCGCACCATGCGCCGTGCCTGCGACCCGGCCACGCACCGGACGGGAGGCCCGCCACCCGGCCGGCACGGGCCTCCCGTCCGACGCCGGCCGCGTTCACCCCCGCTTCGTGAGCAGAAGAGCTCGGGTCCTGGAACGGGACCCGACCTCTTCTGCTCACCATGCGAACGCGGCACGAGCGCGGCGGGCGCTACGCGGCGGGCGCCTCCGCGAGCGCAGCGTCCGCCCGCTCCTCGCTGCCGGCGGCCAGACCGCGGGCGATCTTCCCGCGTGATGCCAGCCACAGCACCAGGGCGGCCACGAACACGATGACCTCGGTGACGGTGAGCGCCCAGATGATCCCGGCGAGCCCGAACCACACGTTGCCGACGATCACGATCGGGATGAACAGCACGCCCTGCGCCAGCGACAGCACCATCGCGGGCAGCACCATGCCGGTCGCCTGGAACAGCGAGGTGAGCAGCCCCGTGAACCCGTTCACGATCGCGGCGACGAGCTGTGCCGTCAGGATCGTCAGGCCGATCGCGAGCACCGAGTGGTCACCGGAGAAGATCGTGAAGACCTGCTCGCGGAACGTGAAGACCGCGCCGGAGAACACGAGGACGATCGCGCCGACCGTGACGGCGGCTCCGCGCAGGGCGGCCCGGAGCCGTGCGGCGTCGCCCTTGCCGAAGGCGTAGGCGAGCAGCGGCAGGACACCGATCGTGACGCCCATCACCAGGAACTCCGGGACCTGCGCGATGCGGACCGCGACGCCCATGGCGGCGAGCGGGTCGTCGCCGTAGGCGGCGGCGAGGTTGTTGAGCACGAGTGTGGTGACGATCAGGAAGGCCGACTGCAGCAGTTCGCCGACGCCGATGCCGAAGACGGGCTTCAGGACGTCGGCACGGAGGGTGAACCACTTCGGGGCGAAGCTGACGTTCTCGCTGTTCCGCTGCAGCCAGGTCACCCAGTAGGCGATCGACACGACGTTCGCGAGCCCGACGGCCAGTGCGGCACCGCCGACACCCCAGTGCAGCACGAGGATGAAGAGCACGTCGAACACCAGGTTGCCGATGGTCGACAGGACCAGGCCGATCATCGCCTGGCGTGCAGCGCCCTCGGAGCGGACGATCTGCTCGAGCGCGAACGACGAGGCGAGCACCGGGACGAACGCGAGCATCACGGCGACGTACTCGCTCGTGGCGGGGACCGCTGCGGCGTCGGCGCCGAGCACGGCGACGAGCGGTCGCAGGAACACGAGCCCGACGACGGCCAGGACCGCGCCGGTGACGACGGCACCCCACAGTGCGAACGAGGCGACGTGCTTGATGTCCCGGGCCTTGGCGGGGTCGTGCTCCGAGGCACCGAGCAGGCGTGACATCAGGGCGCTGCCGCCGACACCGAACACGCCGCCGACGGCCATGACGATGCCGAGCAGCGGGGTGCCGAAGGTGATCGCGGCGAGGAGTGACGTGTCGTGCTGCGCGCCGATGAAGCCGGCGTTGATGACGTTGTACAGGGCGCTGACGACCATCGCGGCGGCCATCGGCACGCACAGGTGCACGAGGGCCCGGGCGATCGGGGCGGCGGAGAGGTACCAGCGGTTCGTGGCCGCGGCGGTGTTCTCGGGGGTCGTGGTGGTCATGACTGCCTCCTTCTGGGCAGGGCGGACGGCGCGACGGGATGTCGTCGCGTGCGGGGGTTGGGCCGGGAGGCCCGTGGCGCGTCGAGCGCGCCGGGGACGTCGGTCCCGGGGCGGCGCTACCGCGTCGGGGACGTTGCCGGGTCGGGGCGCTACCGCGTCGGCGGTGCGAGCTCCGCGGTCACCTTCTGCAGCAGACGCTGCAGGGTGGCCCGTTCGTCGGGGTCGAGTGGTGCGAGCAGGGTGTCGTCGAGGGCGACCATCGCGTCGGTGAAGCCGGCGATGAGGTCGGTGCCCGCCGGGGTGGCGTGCACGGTCTTCGTCCGGCCGTTCGTGGCGTCGGGGCGTCGTTCGACGAGGCCACGGCGCTCGAGGCCCTGCAGGAGGCTCGAGACACTGGCCGCGCTGGTCCGGGTGATCTCGGCGATGTCGCGTTGGATCGCCCCGGGGTTCTGCTGCAGGTACCCGAGCACGAAGCTCTGCTCGCGGGTGAGGTCCCGATCGCGGACCCACTCGTCGGCCGCCTTGCGCTGTGCCCATCCGATCCACCGCATGAGTTCGAGCGGGGTGGTGAGGTCCGGTGCCTGCATGATCAGGACTCTAACTGTTTGATATCTAACTGTCAACGCGCGGTCGTCCACCGTCCGACCCCGGAACGGGGGTATGGGCCGGGGGCACGCCCCTGGTAGCTTGCACAGGAAGGCGGCCTCACCACCCGTCGTCCTCGGTCCGGCACCGGACCGTTCGGGTCTCCCGACGCACCGCCGGGGGATGGATCAGCAGTGGCGGACCTCCGCCCGGGAAAGGGACCCATGACTCGCACTGCGCTCCGGGCGCGACGCCGCCGGCGTCCATGACCTCCGACGCGCGCCGGCGGGTACCGGCGTGCGTCTCCACGGGGCCGCGGCGTTCGGGTCGCCTCGGGCCCTCCGGTGCGGTGGCGGTTCGGGCCGCTGCCGCACCGGACATCCGCACCACCACGAGTCTGTGAGGACCACCGTGCACGATCACGACACCCACCCGCTCGACCGTCGGGTCGGCCCGCCGCACGTCGAGCGGTTCCGGCTGACGCAGACCGCCGAGACCCTCGGCGTCGTCTGCACCTGCGCGATCGGCGTCGACCACGACAACACGATCCGGCCGGTGAGCGCAGAACCCGTCCGCTGAACGCTGTGCACACCGGCCGGTGCGGCGGGATACTGGGGTGGTGCGTGAACTCCAAGCCGCCATCGCCGCGGACCTCAACGTCCAGCCGACCATCGAGCCGGAGCAGGAGGTCGCCCGCCGTGTCGGGTTCCTCCGCGACTACCTGCTCACGACCGGCGCGAAGGGGTTCCTGCTCGCCATCAGCGGCGGCCAGGACTCCACGCTCGCCGGGCGCCTGACCCAGCTCGCCGTCGAGTCGCTCCGCGCCGAGGGGCACCCCGCCGAGTTCACGACCGTCCGCATGCCGTACCGCGTGCAGGCCGACGAGGAGGACGCCCAGCTCGCCCTGCAGTTCATCGCGGCCGACCCGGGCATCACCGTCAACATCGAGCACGGCGTCGACGGGGTCATGCAGGACACCGCTGCCTCCGGCGTCGAGCTGAGCGACTTCGTGAAGGGCAACGTCAAGGCCCGGATGCGCATGGTCGCCCAGTACGCCGTCGCCGGCCAGCGCGGGCTGCTCGTCGTCGGGACCGACCACGCGGCCGAGGCGGTGACCGGCTTCTTCACGAAGTACGGCGACGGCGGCGTCGACCTCACGCCGCTCACCGGCCTGTCGAAGAGCCAGGGGCGGCAGCTGCTCGAGCACCTCGGCGCCCCGGCCCGCCTGTACGAGAAGGCCCCCACCGCGGACCTGCTCGACGAGACGCCCGGCCAGACCGACGAGGCGAACCTCGGGCTGTCCTACGCCGAGATCGACGCCTACCTGCAGGGGCACGACGTCCCGCTCGAGGTCGCCGAGGCGATCGAGTCGCGGTACCGCGCGACCGAGCACAAGCGCCAGGTGCCGGCGACGCCCTTCGACGACTGGTGGCGTGCGGGCGCGTAGGCGCTGACGCGACCATCGACAGGAGGCGCGCTGCAGGGGATCCTGCAGCGCGCCTCCTGTCCGTCCGCGCGGTCTCCTAGGATGGGAGCCGACGGAACAACAGATGCGGAATCCAGGCCGTCGCCTGGTCCGGAGGGGGAGTCATGGAAGTCCTGTTCGCGCTCGGAGCCATCCCGCTGATCATCGTGGGGATCATCGTCCTCGCCGTGATCGCGCTGATCTACGCGAAGGTCGTGTACCGCAACGCCGGCGCCGACGAAGCACTCATCATCACCGGCAAGCGCTCGCGCAAGGTCAAGAACGACGACGGCACCGAGACCGTCGAGTCCGGCATCAAGGTCGTCCTCGGCGCCGGCGTCCTGGTCCGGCCGTTCTTCGAGAAGGTCGCGAAGCTCTCGCTCAGCTCGCGGGCGATCGACATCAACGTCAACGCGCAGGACTCCCGCGGCGTGACGATCGACGTCGAAGCGGTCGCGCTCGTCAAGGTGGGCGAGACCGACGCCTCGATCCGGGCGGCCGCGCAGCGGTTCCTCGGGCAGGAGAAGAAGATCGACGACTTCGCGCGCGAGGTCCTGTCGGGTTCGCTCCGTGCGTCGATCGGTGCGACCGACGTGTCCACGATCATCCGCAACCGCGACCAACTCACCGTCGCGGTGCTCGACGTGGCGAAGGACGCCCTGCACAGCCAGGGCCTCGACGTCGACTCCTTCGAGATCAAGGGCATCTCGGACCGCAACGAGTACATCAGCGACCTCGGTCGTGCGGAGCGCGCCCGTGTCCGGCTCGAGGCGGAGAACGCCGAGGCGCAGGCCGACCGCGAAGCGCGAGAGGCCCGTGCCACCGCGGACCAGGCCATCGCCGAAGCCGAGAACACCCTGGCGATCCGTCGTGCCGCGCTGCAGCTCGACGCCGACCGTGCGTCGGCCGAGGCCGCAGCCGCCGGGCCGCTCGCTCAGGCCCGTGCGGCGCAGGGCGTCGTCGAGCAGGAGCAGATCACCGCGCAGAAGCGTGCCGAGCTGCGCCGTGCCGAGCTCGAGTCCGAGGTCTCCGCCGTCGCCGAAGCGCAGGCGCGGAAGACCCGTGTCGAGGCCGAAGCGGCCGCCGGTGCCCAGGTCGAGACCGCTCGTGCCCAGGCCGAGGCCCGTCGCATCTCGGCCGAGGCGATCGCCGCCGAGGCGAAGGCCGAGTCCGAGGCCCGCAAGCTGGCCGCCGACGCCTCCCGTGCCGAGGGTGAGGCAGCTGCCGACGCGATCCGCGCCAAGGGTCAGGCCGAGGCTGACGCCACGAAGGCCCAGGCCGACGCACTCGCACAGCACTCCGAGGCCGTCCTGCGCGTCAAGGCCATCGAGACGCTGCCGAGCATCGCCCGCGAGCTCGCGGCGCCGATGGGCAACATCGACAAGCTGACCGTGGTGTCCTCCGACGGCGCCGGCGCGCTGTCGAAGAGCGTCGTGAGCCAGTTCAGCGAGGTCGACGCCCTGCTCGGGACGACCGCCGGTTTCACCCTGAGCGACATCGTCAAGAGCGCGACGACGGGGCAGGCTGCAGCCCGGGCAGTGGTCCGCGAGCAGTCCACCGGCACCGTGGAGCCGACCGAGTAGTCGCAGCGGAACGCGCAGCGGGCGTGGCGAGGATCAGTCCTCGTCGCGCCCGTTCTCGTCGCGGCGCTCGCGCTGCTGTCCACCGGCGTCCTCGCGCTGGCCGCCGCTGCGCTCGTTCGCGTCGCGCGGGTCCTCAGCGGCGGCGGCATCGCGCTGGTCGGCGAGCCGCTGCTGCCAGACGACGCTGCGGGCCGCGCCCTCGAGGACGTCGTCGACGCTGCGCCCGGTCTGCGCCGCGAGCGCGCCACTGAGCCCCGCCGTCAGGGTCCCGCCGGCCGATGCCAGCCGCTCGACCACCTGCTCCTGGCGTGGGGTGAGGGGTTCGTCGATCATCTCGTCGATGGTGTCGCGGATGTTCTGTTCGCTCGCGTCCAGTGCCGCCTCGTCACCGGAGTGCAGCGCTGCTGCTTCTCCGACGACGACGAGACCGAGGCGCGCTGCGTCGTCTTCGGGACGCGGAGTGCGGTGCTCATCAGCCATGCGGGGGACCGTACGCTCCGGGGTGCCGCGCTTGCTGGACAGTCGGGGTACCCGACGCCTGTTGCCCGTCGTCAGCGCGGCGCCGCGTCCCATCGGCGGAGCAACCACTCCGCCGCGGCGACCCCTTCGCGTCGTTGGAAGTCACGGATGGTCGGCATGTTCGGCGGTGCCGGCGGCAGCGCGTGCTCGAAGAACAGTCCGGCGAGACCAGCGAGGACGGCGTCGACCGTCGCGGCGGGCAGTCCGGCGAACACCGGGTGGGTGGCGAGGTGGTGCTCGACGTCGCTGTCCTCGCCGCGGACGAGGGTGTCGACCAGGTAGGTCAGCGGGTCGAGCCAGTGCGCGCCGATGCTCGCCCACGGCCAGTCCACGACCCAGACGACCCCGGAACCGTCGACGAGCAGGTTGTCGGCACGGCAGTCGGCGTGCACGAGGTGTTCGCCGTCGACGAGTGCCGCTGCTCGGTCGGCGGCTCGGGCGATCGCGGGTCCGGCGGTGAGGACGTGTGCCGGCACGACCTCGGCCACCCGGTCGGCCAGGGTCGGGTCGCCGAGCATCCGGTCCCAGGTGCTGAACTCGTGGCGCAGGTCGTCGGCGATCCGGGGGAGGGCACGGAGATCCCCGGTCGCCGGCGGCAGGGTGTCCAGCGCATCGAGCACCGCCGCGGTGTCCCTGCCGTCGAGTGCTGCCCCGGGGTGCTCGCCCTCGATGTCGTCGAGGACCAGGACGACCCATTCGTCGCCGTCGGCGGTGGCGTCGAAGGCGTCCAGCAGGCGCGGCGCCTGCACCGTCGACGGCAGCTGCGCCACCACACGGGCTTCCCGGCGGTGCAGGTCGAAGGCATCGGCGTTCCGCGATCGCGAGACCGTCTTGACGAACGCCCGCCGTCCCGTGGCCGTGACCACACGGTCGGCACTCCCCGGCGACCACCCGGCCGCCTGGGACTCGGTGGTGGTCACCGCTTCGCCGAGGGTCTGCTCCACCCGTTCGCGCAGGATCGCCGGCACGTCCGTCCACGCAGTTCGCCCCATGCCAGACGACGCTACCTGAGAAGCCGTTCACGAACGTGCACGGATGGCAAGTTTGCGTTGGCGGCAAAGGTGCTCGTGATGTAAAGTTGCAGAGTCTGCAAGGTTGACCCGCCGTTCGACGGCCAGCCGCGCACGCTCCGGCGTCCCTTGCTCCGCACGACGACCACCACGCACCCCTGAAGGACCCCCATGTCTACTGCCACCGCACCCGTCGAGGTGTCGCGCGGACGACACGACTCCCCGGCCAGCACGCCGGGCAAGCCGATCATGTCGCACCGTCAGATCCTGCTCGTCATCTACGGCCTCATGGCCGGCATGTTCCTGTCGTCGCTCGACCAGACGATCGTCGGCACCGCGATCCGCACCATCGGCGACGACCTGCACGGTCTCGACCAGCAGGCCTGGGTCACGACCGCCTACCTGATCGCGTCGACCATCACGACGCCGATCTACGGCAAGCTCTCCGACGTCTTCGGCCGCCGCCCCCTCTACATCTTCGGCATCGCGGTCTTCATCCTCGGCTCGCTGCTCTCGACGATGTCGACCTCGATGATCATGCTCGCCGCGTTCCGCGCCTTCCAGGGCATCGGTGCCGGTGCGCTGATGTCGCTGCCGCTGGCGATCATGGGGGACATCCTCGCCCCGCGTGAGCGTGCCAAGTACCAGGGGTACTTCCTCGCCGTGTTCGGCATCTCGTCCGTCATCGGCCCGCTCATCGGCGGCCTGTTCGCCGGCGCGAGCACGATCCTCGGCGTGACCGGCTGGCGCTGGGTCTTCCTGATCAACGTGCCGATCGGCGTCGCGGCGCTCCTGATGGTCATCGCCTTCCTGCACCTGCCGAAGTTCGGTGACGCCAAGGCGAAGCCGCGCATCGACTGGTGGGGTGCCGCCTCGGTCATCGCGACCCTCGTCCCGCTCCTGCTCGTGGCCGAACAGGGCCGCACCTGGGGTTGGGGCTCGGCCGGCGCCATCGCCTGCTACGTGATCGGCGCGCTCGGACTCGTCGCCTTCCTGGTGATCGAGACCCTCATGAAGGACGACGCGATCATCCCGCTCAAGCTGTTCCGCTCGGGCACCTTCTCGATGGCCACGATCCTCGGCTTCCTGGTCGGCTTCGCGATGTTCGGCGCCATGCTGACCATCCCGCTGTACCTGCAGATCGTGACCGGCCTGACGCCCACCGAGTCCGGCTTCGCGACCCTGCCGATGATCGGCGGTCTGATGATCGCCTCGATCGCCTCGGGGCAGATCGTCGCCCTCACCGGTCGCTACCGGATCTTCCCGGTCATCGGCACGGCCCTGGTCTCGGTCGGCTACGTCGTCCTGACGTTCATGACGATCGACAAGCCGCTCTGGTTCCTGATGATCGGCATGTTCCTGATCGGCCTCGGCCTCGGACAGCTCATGCAGAGCATCACCCTGGCCTCGCAGAACTCCGTGCAGCCGCGTGACATGGGTGTGGCGACGTCGTCCGCCACGTTCTTCCGCCAGATCGGTGGAACGCTCGGTACGGCGG
Organism: Curtobacterium pomorum; assembly: GCF_044497295.1. Classification (NCBI taxonomy): domain Bacteria; kingdom Bacillati; phylum Actinomycetota; class Actinomycetes; order Micrococcales; family Microbacteriaceae; genus Curtobacterium; species Curtobacterium pomorum. The sequence continues at coordinate 3,427,611 of NZ_CP172409.1, read as the reverse complement.
TCCTGCTGAGCGTCCTGTTCTCGATCATGCCGGCGAACATCCTGCACGCCACCGCGGACCAGAAGAACCTGTCGGGTGCGCTCGATGCGGCGCTGAACCCGACCGTCGCCACGGCGAAGGCGAACGCGGGCGTCATGGAGCAGATCTGGAACCCGATCGTCACCCCGGTGAAGTCGCAGGTGCAGTCCGGCCTCGACCAGGCCACGGCGCAGGTGACCACGGCCACGGCCGGCGCCCCGGAGGCCGTGCAGCAGCAGGCCCTGACCGCCGCAGCCGACAAGGCGCACGCCAGCGTGCAGGACGGCAAGCTCGTGGTCGACTGGTCGGACGCCTCGCAGCGCTCGTACTGGGTCGGTGAGCTCGCCCCCGAGCTGTCGAAGCAGATCGACGAGGGGGCCGGCGACGGCAGCAGCTCGAGCAGCGAGACGAGCGACACGTCCTACCTCAACGGCGCGACCCCGGCACTGACCAAGCCGTTCATGACCGGCTTCAACGCGTCGGCCGTGACGGTCTACTGGGTCGGCTTCGCCGTGATCCTGCTCGCGTTCGTCCTCAGCTGGTTCTTCAAGGCGCCGCCGCTCCGCAAGAGCTCGGCCCTGCAGGAGCAGGCCGACCAGGCCGGGACCGCTGACGACCTCGAGGTGCAGGCCGTGAAGGCTGCCGACACGATGGGGTCGCCCACGGCGCCCATCACCGGTTCGATCCCCGTCCAGCGGGACCGCGCGTAGGAGCGGCCACCGGGGCCTCCCGTCGCCAGACGGGAGGCCCCGACCCGCACCAGGAGCAGCAGTGAGCACGATCGAATCCCACCCGGCGGGTGACAGCGGCCTGCGGGAGCGCAAGAAACAGCAGACCCGGCACGCGATCCACCAGGCTGCGCTGGCACTGGTCATCGACCGCGGCCTGGCCGGTGTCACGGTCGAGGAGATCTGCGCCGACGCGGGGGTCTCGCCCCGCACCTTCTTCAACTACTTCCCGTCGAAGGGCGACGCGGCACTCGGGCTCCCCGACGGTTCGGTCCCCGAGGCTGCTCGGCAGGCGTTCCTGACCGCCGAGAGCCCGCTCGTGTCGGACCTGTGCGACCTCGTCGCCCGGACGGTGACGCTGCCCGCGGATCGCCGCCGCGTGAAGGAACTCGTGCAGGAGCGCCCGGAGATGGTGCCCGCGATGCTGCAGTGGATGGCGCGGGCCCGGCTCGCCGTGTTCGAGGTCGCGGCGGAGCGCACCGACGTCGACTCCGCGCGGACCGCGGTGACACTCGTCATGGCGGCGCTCATCGAGTCGGCGCACCGCTTCGCCGACGGCTCGCGCGACGAGTTTGCGGACCGCCTCCGCGGCGTGGTGGCCGAGATGGGCCGGCTCGCCTCCGCCTGAAACGCGACCACGGACGGGAGGCGCGGCGTGGGTCCGACCCGCACCGCGCCTCCCGTCCGTGGTCCGGGCGCTCCCGCCGAAGCGACAGATGCGCGTCCCCGCTGTCGACGGTGCCGCGAGCGCGACAGATCCCCGCGAACAGTCGGCGGGGATCTGTCGCTTTCACGGATCGGCCACACGTGCCCAAGCCGCGCAGCCATCCGACGACTTCGCGCCGTTCGAGACCAGAACGTGACGAAGCGTTCTCTTGACGCCGGAGACATAGGATGTTTTGATTGCCTCGTTCGGTCGACGGAGACCGGACGGCAGGAGACACGAATGAGCCGCATCACCGGTCTGCACGTGCGCGACATCCGCTTCCCGACCTCTCGGGAGCACGACGGATCCGACGCCATGAACCCCGCACCCGACTACTCGGCCGCCTACGTCGAGATCACGACCGACGCCCTGGACGGCCTCGTCGGCACCGGCTTCGTCTTCACCATCGGCCGCGGCAACGAGGTGCAGGAAGCCGCGATCGCCGCCCTGCGCGGCCACGTCGTCGGCGCCGACGCCGAGGCGGTCCTGGCCGACATGGGCGGCACCTGGCGGGCGATGGTCCACGACTCGCAACTGCGCTGGCTCGGCCCGGAGAAGGGCGTCATGCACATGGCCATCGGCGCCGTCGTGAACGCGCTCTGGGACCTCCGGGCGAAGCGCGCCGGACAGCCCCTCTGGGCCCTGCTCGCCGACCTGAGCCCCGAGGAGCTCGTCGACCTGGTCGACTTCCGGTACCTCACCGACGCGATCACGCCGACCGAGGCGCTCGAGCTGTTCCGGGCCGCCGAACCGCACCGTGCGACCCGTCGGGCTCGGCTCGAAGCGCAGGGCTACCAGGCGTACACGACCACCCCGGGTTGGCTCGGCTACGACGACGAGAAGCTCGCCCGGCTCTGCCGCGAGGCCGTCGACGAGGGCTTCGAGCAGATCAAGCTCAAGGTCGGCGGCGACGTCGACGAGGACGTCCGCCGGATGGGCATCGCCCGCGCCACGGTCGGCCCCGACGTCCGCATCGCGATCGACGCCAACCAGCGGTGGGACGTCGACGAAGCCGTCACCTGGATCGAGCGGCTCCGCCCGTTCGACATCGCCTGGGTCGAGGAGCCCACGAGCCCCGACGACATCCTGGCGCACGCCGAGATCGCCCGGCGCATCGCGCCGATCCCCGTCGCGACCGGTGAGCACATGGCCAACCGGGTGATCGCGAAGCAGCTCATCCAGGCGGGATCGATGTCGGTGCTGCAGATCGACGCCACCCGCGTTGCCGGGGTCAACGAGAACCTCGCGATCCTGCTCCTCGCCGCGAAGCACGGCGTCCGGGTCTGCCCGCACGCCGGCGGGGTCGGCCTGTGCGAGGCGGTGCAGCACCTGTCGATGTTCGACGCCGTCGCGCTGACCGGCGACCTCGACACCCGCTGCATCGAGTTCGTCGACCACCTGCACGAGCACTTCGTGACCCCGGTGGAGGTCCACGACGGTCGCTACTGGCCGCCGACCGCCCCCGGAGCCGGCACCGAGATGCTCGCCGACTCCCTCGACGCCTACGCCTTCCCGGACGGCCCGGCCTGGGCCGTGGTCGACACCGAGACGGTCCCCGACGCGGTCCGCGTCGCCTGAGCCGGCACGCAAGCACGCCAGCAACCCACCCCACACACCCCATCACCACGACGAAGTGGAGACACCGATGCAACGACGACGACTCACCGCGGGGCTCGCGGCAGCAGCAGCTGCCGCCCTCGTGCTCACCGGCTGCTCGTCCGGCAGCACCGCCAGTGACGGCCAGTCCGCGGACGCCCTGACCTGGGCCATGTGGATCGCCGGGAAGGAGGACAAGGCCGCCTGGCAGAAGGTCGCGGACACCGTCAAGACCGATGACGAGGTCGACGTCACGATCCAGGGCTCACCCTTCAACGACTACTGGACGAAGCTCCGCACGCAGCTCTCCACCGGCACCGCGCCGTGCATCGTGAGCATCCAGTCGCTCCGTGCTGCGAACTACACGGACGTCCTCGTGCCGATCGACGACATGGCGGAGAAGGCGAACCTCGACCTGAGCGAGTACGACCAGACCGGGCTCGACGGCATGAAGGTCGACGGCAAGCTCTACGGTCTGCCCTACGACACCGGCCCCATGGTCATGTTCTACAACAAGGACATCTTCGAGAAGGCCGGCGTCGCCGAGCCGAAGCCCGGCTGGACGGTCGACGAGTTCGAGGCCGCCGCCAAGGACCTCAAGGCGGCCGGCACCCCGATCTGGGGCACGAGCGTCGAGGACATCCCGCTCGAGTCGATGATCCTCGGCTACAACGGCGGCCGCGTGATCGACGCCGACGGCACGCTCGACGCGTCGAACGCGGAGTTCGCCGAGGGGCTCGACTGGATCGGCGGCCTGGTCAAGGACGGCTACGCCACCCAGGCCAGCACCGACGGCTCCACCGACGACAACGCGTTCGTGTCCGGCGACGTCGCGATGTACAGCGACGGCCCGTGGTCGATCATCAGCCAGAAGGCCAAGGTGAAGTTCGACCTCGGCATCACCACGATCCCCTCCGGCACGGACGGGCCCAGCTCGTTCGCGGCCGGGTCGGGCTTCGGCATCTCGAAGCAGTGCAAGTACCCCGAGCAGGCGTTCAAGGCCATCAGCACGATGACGAACGAGGCCACGCTCACCTCGCTCGCCGAGCAGGGCCGCGCCTTCCCGGCGCGCACCGCGGCGCAGCAGGCCTGGTACGACAACGCCGGCATCGACGGGGTCGAGGACGCGCTGAAGACCGGACTCGACGACGCCACGCCCCTGCCCGGCAACAAGCAGAGCGACCAGCTGAACCAGCTCTTCGCGCAGTACGCGCTGCAGGCGGTGAACGGACAGACCTCCGGCAAGGAGACGATGTCGTCCATCGCGAGCCAGCTCGGCTCGCAGTGACGGGCGTCACCCCCTGACGGACTGGAGGCGCGGGTCGGCCCCGCCCCGCGCCTCCCGTCCGCCCCATCCGAAGTGCAGGACCGCGCGAACGACGAGGAGGTCGTCGCATGACCACCATCCAGGACCCACCCGCCGAAGCGGCGGTCGCCGCTCCGCCGGTCGCGGTCGCGACCGGCGGCACACCCCGCCGGAAGACCGGCGGCGCCGACGCCGAACTCGGCCGCCGCTCGTGGTGGGGCGCCGCCTTCGCCGCACCGCACTCGATCGGACTCGTCGTGTTCACGGCGTTCCCGATCCTCGCGTCGCTCGTCGTGAGCTTCATGAACTGGCCGATGCTCGGCGAACGGTCGTGGGCCGGGCTGTCGAACTACACGCAGCTGTTCTCCGACCCGATCTTCCGGACGGTCACGCTCAACACGGTGCTGTTCGTCGTGCTCTACGTGCCGCTCAACCTCGTGGTCTCGCTCGGCCTCGCCGCGTGGTTGACGCCGAAGATCCGGCACCGCCACGTGTTCCGGGTGCTGTTCTTCATCCCGACCATCACGCCGATCGTCGCGAACGTCGTCGTCTGGCGGATGCTCTACCAGCCCGGTGGCGCCATCGACGCGACCCTGCAGTCGACCGTCGGCGTGAACGCACCGAACTTCCTCGCCGACGACAACTGGGCCATGCTCGCCGTCGTCGCGATGAGCGTCTGGCAGGGCTTCGGCTACAACATGCTGATCTTCTCGGCGGCACTCGACTCGGTGCCCGAGAACCAACTCGAAGCGGCACAGCTCGACGGCGCCAACGCCTGGCAGATGTTCTGGCGGATCAAGTTCCCGCTCATCTCGCCGTCCATCTTCTTCGCCACGATGATGACCCTGATCACGTCGTTCCAGGTGTTCGTCCAACCGTTCGTGCTGACGAAGGGCGGACCGGGCACCTCGACCGAGACCCTCGTGCAGTACATCTACAACACGGGGTTCCAGACGCAGCAGCTCGGACTGGCATCGGCCGGCGCCTGGGTGCTGTTCGTCATCATCCTCGGCATCACGGCCATCCAGTTCCTCGGACAGAAGCGGTGGGTGCACTATGACTGAACTGACCTCGTCCAACCGGACGATCAACCCGCGGGCGCTGCCCCGCACGCACCGCCAGTCCGGCCGGGTGCGGCACGCCGTCGGCTACGTGCTGCTCTGCCTGGTGGCCCTGCTGTTCGTCTCGCCGCTCATCTACATGGTGGCGACGAGCCTGAAGCCCTCGGCGGACGTGTTCACGACGCCGCCGACCCTGTGGGGTTCCTCGATCGAGTGGGGCAACTACGCGCAGGCGTTCACGTACCTGCCCTTCGCCCGCTTCATCCTCAACGGGATCTTCGTCGCCGCCGCCGGCACCGCGATCAACGTCGCCGTCGCGGTGCTGTCCGGGTACGCGTTCTCACGGCTGCGGTGGCGCGGACGGAACACGGTCTTTGTCCTGTTCCTCGCGACGCTGATGATCCCGCAGGACGTCCTCGTCATCCCGATGTACGTGATGATGCAGGGCTTCGGCTGGGTCGACACGTTCCAGGCGCTCATCATCCCGTGGGCGTTCACGGCCCTCGGCGCGTTCCTGGTGCGGCAGTTCTTCCTGACCGTGCCGCAGGAACTCGACGACGCCGCCCGCGTCGACGGTGCCGGTGCCATCCGGACCTTCTTCTCGGTCATGCTCCCGCTCGCCCGGCCGACGATGGCCGTCCTCGCGGTGTTCTCGTTCATCTCGTACTGGAACTCGTTCCTCTGGCCGCTCGTCATCGTCAACGACGTCGAGGCCCGGGGCACCATCCCGCTCGGCCTGCAGCAGTTCTTCGGGCAGCAGGGCTCCGAGTGGAACCTCGTGATGGCGGCGTCGGTGATCTCGATGCTGCCCACCGTGATCCTGCTCGTCCTGCTGCAGAAGCACCTCGTCAAGGGCATCGTCACCAGCGGCCTCGGCGGCCGGTGACACCCCTCCCCCCTCTGAAAGGAACACTGGCCTCATGACCATCACCGCACCTGCAGAGCCGCAGACCGCGACCGACGCCGCCGGGTTCCCCGCGTGGTTCACCCACGACCGGTTCGGCATGTTCATCCACTGGGGGCTCTACGCCCTGCCGGCACGGCACGAGTGGGTGAAGAACCGCGAACGGATCACCGACGCCGACTACCAGAAGTACTTCGACCACTTCGACCCCGACCTGTTCGACGCCGCCGACTGGGCCCGCCGTGCTCGCGAAGCCGGCATGAAGTACGTCGTGCTCACCACGAAGCACCACGAGGGCTTCTGCCTCTGGGACAGCAAGCTCACCGACTACAAGTCCACGAACACCCCGTTCGGCCGCGACATCGTGCGCGAGTTCGTCGACGCCGTCCGGGCCGAGGGGCTGCGGGTCGGTTTCTACCACTCGCTCATCGACTGGCACCACCCCGACTTCACCGTGGACGGCGTGCACCCCCGGCGCGACGACTCGCCCGAGGAGATCGAGGCGTTCGACCAGGGCCGCGACATGTCGCGCTACCGGGAGTACCTGCACGGTCAGGTCGAGGAGCTGCTCACCGACTACGGGCAGGTCGACTACCTGTTCTACGACTTCTCGTACCGGGACAACGACCACGAGGACATCTGGGGCGGCAAGGGTCGGGACGACTGGGGCTCCGAGGAGCTCATGGCCCTGACGAAGCGCCTGCAGCCCGGCATCATCGTGAACGACCGGCTCGACATCCCCGGCGACCTGGTCACCCCGGAGCAGTACCAGCCGGACAAGCCGATGGAGGTCGACGGTGCTCCGGTGCCGTGGGAGGCCTGCCAGACACTCAACGGTTCGTGGGGCTACGACCGCGACAACGTGAACCTCAAGCCGGTCGACCTGCTCGTCCGCATGCTCGTCGACGGCGTCTCGAACAACGGGAACATGCTGCTCAACATCGGCCCCACCGGCCGGGGCGAGTTCGACGGGGTCTCCCGCCAGACCCTCGACGGCATCGGCACGTGGATGCACCAGCACGCCCGGTCCGTCTACGGCGCCGGGCCGTCGTCCTTCGTCGCGCCGCGCAACACCGTGTACACGCAGAACGGCAACCGCCTGTACCTGCACCTGTTCGCGTGGCCGTTCGAGCACGTGCACCTGCCCGACCTGGCCGGCAAGGTGGCGTACGCGCAGCTGTTGAACGACGCGTCGGAGCTGCACTTCCGCGAGATCCCGCCGGGGACCCGCGCGCAGAACACCGGGCTCGGCGGGCAGCCGGCCGGGACACTGACGCTCACGCTGCCGATCGTGCGGCCGGACGTCGCCGTGCCGGTGGTCGAACTGTTCCTGCGCGACTGATGCAGCGCATCCTGTCGAGGACCCGACTGCGGGCGGGGAACGAGGCCGCGTACGACGCCGTGCACGCCTCGGTCCCGCCCGCGCTCGCGACCCGACTGCGCGAGGCCGGCGTGCACGACTGGACGGTGTGGCGCGACGGGCTGGACCTGGTCCACCTCATCGAGGTCGAGGACTACCGCGCGATGCGTCGGGCGCTCGCCGACGACCCGGTCAACGCCGCGTGGCAGGAGACGATCAACCCCTTGCTCGAGGCCGACGACGACTACTCGGGGAACGACGACGGCGTCCCGCGGGTCTGGTCGCTCGCCGACCAGGTGGACGCATGACGGAGCTCGACCTCGACCTCGACCGGGGACCGTTCTGGTTCGGCGGCGCCGGCATCGGCAACCTGTTGCGCACGGTGGCCGACGACGACGCCCGCGCCACGGTCGACGCCGCGTGGGACGCCGGCGTGCGTGGCTTCGACACCGCGCCGCACTACGGCCTCGGGCTGTCCGAACGACGGCTCGGGGCGGCGCTCGCCGACCGCCCGCGTGACTCGTTCCTGGTGTCGACGAAGGTCGGGCGGCTGCTCGTGCCCGGTCGCGGCGACGGGGACGACCTGGCGTCCGGCGGGTTCGCGGTGCCGAACGACACCGTGCGGCAGTGGGACCCGTCGCCGTCCGGCGTGCGGCGGTCGTTGGACGAGTCGCTCGGCCGGCTCGGACTCGACCACGTCGACGTCGCGTACCTGCACGACCCCGACGTGTACTCGCTCGAGGACGGCCTGACGCAGGCGCTGCCGACGCTCGCCGAGCTGCGCGACGACGGTGTGGTCCGCGCCGTCGGGGTCGGGTCGAACTCGTTCGAGGCCCTCGACGCCGCGGTGTCCACCGGCCTCTGCGACGTCGTCATGCTCTCGGGGCGGTACACGCTCCTGGAACAGCCCGCGGCGGCGCTCGTCGCCCGGTGCGCCTCACTCGGCGTCGCGGTCGTCGCGGTCGGGGTCTACAACTCGGGGCTGCTCGGGCGGGACCGGCCGGACGCCACAGCGACGTACGACTACGCCACGGCACCGGGGGCACTCGTCGCGCGGGCGAACGCGATCGCCGACGTGTGCGAGCAGCACGGGGTCACGTTGCCCGAGGCTGCGCTGGCCTTCCCGCGCCGAGCGGCCTCGGTCGCCGCGATCGCGCTCGGCGTGCAGTCGGCCGAGCAGGTGCGCTCGAACGTCGAGCGCGCTGCGGCCGTGGTGCCGGAGGCCCTGTGGGAGGACCTGCGCGCGGCCGGCCTGCTGCACGACTGACGTCCCTGCCGAAACGAAACCAGGTTCCGGACACCGCACCAGGCGTTTCCGCGGTGCTGTGTCCGGAACCTGGTTCCGGCGGGGGCGCTGGTGCCTAGCGGGTCTTGGCGCTGCGACCCGAGAAGCGGATGTAGATGATCAGCACGATGATGGCGCCGATGATCGAACCGATGATGCCGGCGGGCTGGAAGAAGCCGTCCATCGGGTCGTGCTGGAAGATCAGGAACCCGAGGAACCCGCCCACGAACGAGCCGATGATGCCCAGCAGGATGGTCATGGGGATCGAGATGTTCTGCTTGCCGGGGACGACGAGCCGGGCGATGGCGCCGGCGATGAGTCCGACGATGATCAAGCTGATGATGAGACCGAGCACGGTTTCCTCCTCGTGGGTGCGGTTGCCGCGGCATGGTTGCCGGAGTCAGGGCCGACGACCAACGCAACACCCACCCACCTGCACGCGTTCTCGGTTTCAGTCGAGGGAGCGCCGCAACCAGCGCTCGACACCCTCGACGTGCGACACCACGAGCGCCTGCACGAGCTGCGGATCCCGGCGTCGGATGGCGTCCACGATGGCGGCGTGCTCGTCGAGGGTGCGCTGCACGGAGCCGTTCTGCGTCAGGCCACGCCAGACCCGCACCCGCACGGTCTTGCTCGACAGGGCGTCGAGCAGCCCGGACAGGTACTGGTTGCCGCCGATGCCCGCGATGGTCGAGTGGAACAGCAGGTCGTGGGCCACCAGGTCCTCGACGCCGGTGTCCTCGCCGACGGACTGCATCAGGGTCGCGAGCTCGTCGATCTGCTGCTCCGAGGCCCGCGCGGTCGCCAGGACGGCGGACGCGGGCTCGAGGATGCGTCGGACCTCGAGCAGGTCGACGAGGGATCGGTCGTGGTGCATGTCGACGACGAACGACACGGCCTCGAGCAGGACGCCCGGTTCGAGCGAGGTCACGTAGGTGCCGTCGCCGCGCCGGACGTCGAGCACGCGGATGAGCTCGAGGGCCTTCACCGCCTCGCGCAGACTGTTCCGCGACAGGCCGAGTGACTCGCTCAGTTCCTTCTCGGGCGGGAGGCGCTGCCCGGGTTGGAGCTCACCGCTCACGATCATCTGCTGGATGCGTGCGATCGCATCGTCGGTCAGCGACGCCACGTCACCACCTCCTGATCCCGGCCCGCTCGCGGACGCGAGCGGACAGGTCGACGATAGCCGGGCCTCCCGGTCGTCACGGGCCGACCATCAGGCGGGCCGCAGCCGGAGGGCCTGCATCCCGCCGTCGACCGCCAGGTCGACGCCCGTCGTCGACCGGGCGAGCGGGCTCGTCAGGTACGCGACCGCCTCGGCGACCTCCTCCGCCTGCACGAGCCGACCGTGCGGCTGCCGGGCCTCGAGGGCAGCGCGCTCCGCGGCCGGGTCACCTGCGGTCGACAGCAACCGCGCGACCCACGGGGTGTCGGCGGTCCCCGGGTTCACGGCGTTGACGCGGATGCCCTCGCGGATGTGGTCGGCTGCCATGGCGCGGGTCAGGGCGGCGATCGCACCCTTCGTCGCCGAGTAGAGCGCCCGCTGGGGCAGCCCCGCGGTCGCGGCGATGGAGCAGGTGTTCACGATGCTCGCGTTGCCCGACGCCCGCAGGTGGGGGAGCGCGGCCCGCGACAGCCGGACGGCACCGAGGACGTTGACCTCGTACACGCGGCGCCACTCGTCGTCGGGGTTGTCCTCGACCGTGCCCTGCGCGCCGATGCCGGCGTTGTTCACCAGGACGTCGAGGCCGCCGAGCTGCTCGACGGCGGTGGCGACGGCCGTGCGGACGGAGGCGTCGTCGCTGACGTCGCACGTGACGGAGACGAACCCCTCGGCGGTGGACGGCTGGAGGTCGAGGACGGCGACCGCGGTCCCGCGGTCCCGCAGTGCGACGGCGATCGCGGCGCCGATGCCGGACGCGCCCCCGGTGACGATCGCCCGGACGCCGTCGTGGCTGCCGGTTGGGTTTGCCATCAGGCTGCCCCGACCGTCTGGCGCTGCGAGCCGAGCCCGTCGGCGGTGAGCTCGACGACGTCGCCGGGCTGCAGGTAGGGCGCGTGACCGGCCAGTGCCACCCCCGCCGGGGTGCCCGTGCTGATGACGTCGCCTGGGTACAGCACCATGAACTGCGACAGGTACCGGACGATCTCCACAGGCCGGAAGATCATGTCGGCGGTGGTGCCGTCCTGCCGGACCTCGCCGTTGACGGTCAGCCGGAGCGCGAGTGCCGCGGGGTCGAGGCCGGCGGCGTCGAGCGACCCGGGCGTCACCAGCCACGGGCCGAGCGGGTTGAAGGTCTCGCAGGACTTCCCCTTGTCCCACTGCCCGCCGCGTTCCAGTTGGAACTCGCGCTCGGACACGTCGTTCGCGATGGCGTAGCCGGCGATCGACGCCTCGGCCGCTGCATCGGACTCGCAGTAGCGGGCGGTGCGGCCGATGACGATCGCGAGCTCGATCTCCCAGTCGGTCTTCGTGCTGTTCCGGGGGATCAGGACCTCGTCGTCGGGGCCGATCACCGTCATCGGGTCCTTCATGAACACGATCGGTTCCGTGGGGAGGTCGGCGCCGGTCTCGGCAGCGTGGTCGCGGTAGTTCAGGCCGATGCAGACGACCTTGCCGGGCCGGGCGATCGGTGCACCGCGCCGCATGCCGTCGGCGCGAGCTCGGTCGATGCTCGGCAGGTCGCCGGCGCTGCGCGCGTGGGCGACGCGGCCGACCGGGTCCGAGGCCAGGAAGGCCCCGTTGACGTCACTGGTGATGGAGCGGAGGTCGAAGACCTCGCCGTCGGTGTCGATGGCCACGGGGATCTCGCTCCCCGCCGGGCCGAGTCGTGCGAACTGCATCGTTCCTCGCTCTCCGGCTGCGCCAGTGCAGCCGAAGACATCCTATGTCTGAGTGCGGCCCCGGACAAGGTAGACGCGTTCCGCGGTACCGCTGAGGACGGCTTCGTGCTCGGTCGTCGACAGGTCGGCGAGTGCCGCCGTCGCCCGCTGCACGACGTCGGCGTACCCGGTCGCCAGGGTCGACACCGGCCAGTCCGAGCCGAACATCGACCGTTCGGGACCGAACTGCTCGACGACCCCGCAGACGTACCGGTCGACCGGGCGGTCGCGCCAGTCCGGGCCGGCCTCGGTGAGCAGACCGGAGACCTTGCACGTGACGTTCGGGCGCGCTGCGAAGTCGGTCATCCGTCCCCGCCAGGCCGGATCACCGGTGTCGATCGACGGCTTGCCCGCGTGGTCCAGGACGAACGACGCCTCGGGGACGGCATCGATCAGGGTCAGTGCGGCGGCGTGCTCGCGCGCACGGACGAGGACGTCGAACACCAGGCCGGCGGCGGCGAGTGCGTGGACCCCGCGGACGACGTCGGGGCGGGCGAGCCAGTCCGCGTCGGGTTCGTCCTGCGCCTGGTGCCGGATGCCCACCAGGCGCTCGCCGCCGGGAAGTGCTCGAACGGCGGCGATCCGGTCGGTAACGTCCGGCGCGGTCAGGTCCACCCAGCCGACGACGCCTGCGACGGGTCCGGGTTGCTCGAGCAGCGAGGCGGTCTCGCCGGGGTCGTGCACGGCCTGCACGACGATCGTCCGCGTCACGCCGGTGCCCTGCGTCGCCGCGCGGAGGTCGTCCACGTCGAACCGCCGCCGGATCGGGGCGACGGAGTCGTCCATCCAGGGGTACGGCCGGTCGGCAGGGTTCCAGAGGTGGTGGTGAGCGTCGATGATCACGCGCTCATGATGCCCCATTCATCCGATGTCCGCCCGTGCGTGGTGTGCTCGGCGCGAAAGCGACAGAAGTTGGCGTCATCAGCCGGTCCGGTCCGCAAGAGCGACAGTCTGCCGCCGATGTTCGGCGGCACACTGTCGCTTTCGCGGAAGCGCCAGCGCCAGCGCCAGCCGGGCTCGACACGGACACGCGGGCTCGGGACACGACCCCGGCCGGGAGGCGCGGCGCGCGTCGGGCGCGCACCGTGCCTCCCGGCCGGGTTGATCCCAGAGCATCCTGCGAAAGCGACAGATATCGTCCCGTCGCACGGTCGGTGCCGCCAGCGCGACAGTCTGCCGCCGATGTTCGGCGGCACACTGTCGCTTTCGCGGAAGCGACAGATCTCGGCCGAGCCGCCCGCAGCTCAGACGGCGCCGGAGGCCTCGAGCTCGGCGCGCAGCTCGGCGTCGGACGGCTCGACGAAGTGCTTGCCGTTCGGCAGCACCACGACGGGGATGTTCTTCCGCCCGCTGATCGCCTCGGCCCGGTCGGCCGCCGACAGGTCCTGCTCGACGTCGACGTACTCGTAGTCGACACCGAGGGTGTCGAGCAGCGCCTTCGACCGGCGGCAGTCGCGGCACCAGTCCGCGCCGAACATCGTCACCTTGTCGAACGCTTCGGTCGTGGTTGCATCGCTCATGCCCAGAGAGTACGTCGGCGGGCCCCCGCGCATTCCCTACGATTGACGCATGCCGCCAGGACCCGACCCCGAGACGCGATCCTGGGCGTCGGCGGCCGTCCGACGCTTCGCCGCGGTGACGAACCTGCTCGTGGCGGCTCGCCGGTTCCGCATCGTCGGTGGCGACCCCCGCGACGCCGCGGCGCTGCACGAGCTGCTCACCGGACTCGGCGCACGCCCGGCCGCGGAGCACGAACCGATCGACCAGCTGTGGTGCCTCGGTTCCCCCGAGGACTCCACCCCCGTCATCGAGCGCGAGGCCGACCGGCCCCGTGGCGCCACGCTCATCGTGATCGACGCCGGCCGGCACCTGCCCGCCGTCGATGAGGACGCCTTCGGTCCCGTCGTCACCGCACGCCCAGGGGTGCTCGGCGTCCCGATGCTCTCCGACGACGTCTTCATGGTCTCCACCGGTCGCGACCCCGAGGACGACCCGGCCGCCGACGCCCGCCTGCGCTGGGCACGACGCTCCATGCCCGTCTCGCGTGCGGTCGCCGCGGAACTCCGCGACGGCGGACTGCTCCGTGGCACCCGCATCGGCGTCGCGATGTTCCTCGAGCCGAAGACGGCGGTGCTGAGCCTGTTGCTGCGCGACGCCGGGGCAGAGGTCGTCGTCTACGCGCACGCCGACGAGACCGACGACGCCGTGGCCGCGTCGCTCCGGGCATCGGGTCTGACGGTGTACGCGAGCAGCACCGCCTCACTGCCGGAGCAGAAGGCGCTCGCCCTCGCGATGCTCGACACCCGACCGCACATCCTGCTCGACGACGGTTCGCACGTCATCCGGCTCGCCCACCAGGAACGACCGGACCTGCTGCCGACGATGCTCGGCGCGGCGGAAGAGACCACGAGCGGCCTCCGACCCCTGCGCGTGATGGCGTCGCGGGGCGAGCTCGGCATCCCCGTGGTCGCCGTCAACGACGCCCGCACCAAGACGTACTTCGACAACCGGTACGGCACCGGGCAGTCGACGGTGTTCGCGGTGCTCGACCTGGTCGACGGGCTCGCGTCCGGCACGCACCGAGTCAAGTCGGGAGGCGCGGCGGTCGTCGCCGGGTTCGGGCACGTCGGCGAAGGGGTCGCGCTGGTGCTGTCCGCCCTCGGGTTCCGGGTCACGGTCGCCGAGACGGATCCCGTGCGCGCCCTGCAGGCGCTGTTCGCCGGCCACGCCGTCGCGCCGCTCGCCGAGGCCGTGCAGGACGCCCACCTCGTGCTGAGCGCCACCGGGGTCGCCGACACCATCGACCTGCGGGTGCTGCGATCGTGCGCGGACGGGGCGGTCGTCGCCGTCGCGGGCGGGGTCGACCACGAGGTCGCACTGGCCGACGCGATGGCGGCCGGTGCCACCCGACAGCAAGTGGGCCCGAAGGCCGAGCGCCTCGTGTTCCCCGACGCCGACGGCGGGCCCATCGTGCTCGACCGCGGCGGGTGCATCAACATCACCGCGGCAGAGGGCAACCCGATCGAGATCATGGACCTGTCCTTCGCCGCGCAGCTCGGGGCCGTCCGCATGCTGCTCGAGCGCGGCGACGAACTGGAGCGAGCCGTCGTGCCCATCGACCCCGCGGTCGACGACGCGACCGCCCGTGTGGCGCTCGCCGCCTTCGGAGCGCACCCCGTTCCTCCCGTCCGCCTTGCCGAACACCCGGCGGACCGCGAGCCGGACGTCCGGACGCGCCGTTTCGGAGACCCCGCATGAGCGCTGCGCCCCCGAGCGACCTGCACCCGAGCGCCACGCACCCGCGTGCCGACCACCCGGTCGTCGTGCACTCGGCACGCGTCGTCGTGCCGATGACCGCGCCCCCGATCGCGGACGGCGCGGTCGCCGTGCAGGACGGCCGCATCCTGCACGTCGGCGACCGGTCCTGGGTCGTCGACCAGCTCGCCGGTTCCGGCACGACGTTCACCGAACGGCAGTGGCGCGGAGCCCTCCTGCCGGGGCTCATCAACGCGCACTCGCACCTGCAGTACACCGGCATGGCCAGTGTCGGCCGTGGCCAGTACAGCGGTTTCGAGGACTGGGCGGCCGCGTTCAACCAGGACTACGCCGAGCCGCACGACTGGCGGGCCGAAGCCGCTGCGGGCGCAGCGGCGTCGATCCGCGCCGGCGTCACGAGCATCGCGGACATCGTCACCGACATCGAGGCGTCCACCGCGCTCGAGGACGCCGGCCTCGGCGGCATCGCCTACTGGGAGGTGATGGACTGGGAGAACGACGCCTGGCAGTCGCACGGCCGCGACCAGGTGCTCGACGAGCTCGCACGGATCCCGACCACCCCCGGGGCCGGCCTGTCACCGCACGCGCCCTACTCGCTCGAGGTCGCGCCCCTGCTCGAACTCCCCGACATCGTCCGGCAGCGCGGACTCCGACTGCACCTGCACCTCGGCGAAGCGGCCTTCGAGGGGGAGCGCGTCGCCCTCGGACCCGTCCCCGGACTCGACGGTGTCGACGGCGTCGGCCACGGCAACGACTGGCACCTGGCGAACGTGCCCTCGTTCCGGGCGCTGCGGGCCCTCGGGTTCGGGGCGAGCGCCACCGCGTTCGTCGACCGACTCGGCGTGCTCGGCCCGGACTGCCACATCGCGCACGGCGTCTACATGACCGCAGCCGACCGGGCGCTCCTGCGCGCCCGTGGCACCGCCGTCGCCCTGTGCCCGCGGTCGAACGCCGTCATCGGCCTCGACCCGCCGCCCGTCGCCGACTACCTGCGCGAGGGCAGCCCGATCGCCATCGGCACCGACTCGCTGTCGTCGTCGCCGTCCCTCGACCTGATGGCCGACGTCACCGCCCTGCACCGGATCGCCCGCGCCCAGGGCTACGGGCACCGCGACCTGCACGAGCGGCTCCTGGCGGCGGCGACGCTCGGCGGTGCGCACGCCATGGGGCTCGCCGTCGGACCGGACCGCATCGGCCACCTCGCCGTGGGCGCCCGCGCCGACCTGGCCGTCTTCGACGTCGACGCCCGGACCGTGCCCGACGCGCTCGCCGAGCTCGTCGAGGACGGTGCCGGGCGCGCAGCCGCCACCGTCATCCGCGGGGTCGTCCGCGCCGTCGACGGAGCGCTGACCGGCGTGCCCACGTCGTCGCCCGACCGCTCTGCCCGCCCTGTCATCCCTGTGGAGGAATCATGACCGAGACCGCACCCCGCCCCGGCATGGCCGCCCGTCGCACCGTCGACGGCGAACTGATCGAGTGGCTCGACGTGCCGAAGCGCGCCATCGCCCTCGGCATGGAACCGCACCCCGAGGGCGGTTGGTACGTCCGCACCTGGACCTCACCGGCCACGGTGACGACGCCCGCGGGGGACCGCCCCGCCGCCACCCTGATCCACTTCCTGCTGCCCCCGGGCGAGGACTCGGCCTGGCACCGGGTCACGAGCGACGAGATCTGGATGTGGCACGGGCCCGACACGGTCGAGCTCGAACTCGGCGGCTCCGGTGCTGCTCCCGAGCCCGGCGCGCGGATCACCCTCGGGCCCGACGCCGGTCGCGACCGGGTGAACGACGCGCAGGCGTTCGTGCGCGGTGGCGTGTGGCAGCGGACGATCCCGAACGACGGCGAGGTGCTGCTGAGCTGCCTGGTGTCGCCGGGCTTCTCGTTCGAGGACTTCACGATGGCCGACTGACCTATCACTTGCGTGACCGCGGCGTCGAGTGGTGAAGGTTGGTCAGCGGATTGCTGCGTTGTCCCAGATGTTGCGCACGAAGCCAGCAACACGTGGAAGCAACGGGCCGGCCATGAGGGCCGTGGTTGCGAGCAGCGTTGCCGCCTGCAGGGCCAGGAACAACTCGAGCCACAGCGGCACGAACCCGCCCACCGCCCACGACACCGCCAGGATCGCCGTGAGCGACGACCCCACGCGCAGCACCTTCATCGGAGATCTGCTCCATGTGACGAGCGCGGAGGCCGCGAACGCCAGCGGCACGAGCGCGTGCAACGCGGTCGACAGCGGGAGCCACAGATCGGTGCCGAGAGCTGGCGACTGTGTCACGACGAACCCCGCCACGGATGCGGCGGCGACGCCGGGTGCGAGATCACGTCCACGCACTGCGAACACCATGCAGGCCGATCCACCGAGCACGGCCAACGCGACGAAGAACGCCGCCGCGCCGAAGCCGAACAGGTGGGAGCCACCGAAGCCGAGCAGGTTGTCGACGGACAGGACGGTGCTGCTGAGTGATGCGATCGTTCCGGTGGTCGCGACCGCGGTGCGCTCCGAAGCAGGCCTGGACGTGCTCGTCATGGGCTTCCCTCGACTGGACTCACGGTGGCGGCCACCTTCTCGTACGCGGTCGCGCACTTCGCCTTGAGGCGAGGACCGATCGGTGAGAGCGCTGCTACCCATCGCTCCGTGTCCGGGACCTTGCGGATGCGGTCCCTGCCGAGGCTGTCGACTGCTGCGTGCACTTCGGCAGTGACGGCCGGGAACAACCTGTCGTACTGGGCCGCTGTCTCGTTGCGCCCACTCGGATGGTTCACGTACCGCTCTCCCTCGCTCGCGACGAACTGCGTGCAGGTGGTGAGGTAGTCCTGCTCCGCTGTCAGCTTCGTGGGGGACCCGGCATCCCCGGCGATCTTCGGCGCGTCTGGAGGAGCGTCCAACGCCGCGACGATGGCAGGTGGTCCGATCACGTACCAGTTCTCACCGCGAGCGACGGCACGTTCCCCGTTGAACGTGTCGGCCCAGTCCTCAAGCGTCTGCGGAACGGACGCGGTGTGAGCGTAGGCGCGGACGAACGTTGCATCACCACCGTTGAAGCAATCGAATCCCCGCATCGCGTCCCAGAAGGCAAGGTCATCGAGCAACGCGTCGGCGTCGTCGCACGGCACGGAATCGCGGAGCTGATCAGCGATCGACTGCATCGAAGCCACGTCGAGCGCAGGCTCGTCGGGCCGGGGCGCCGGGCCGGAAGGAGCCGCTCGAAGTTCGCCGGATGCGCAACCCGACAGAAGAGCTGCGGCGACGCAGCTCGAGGCGATGACCCCGAGCCCGCGTCGCCGCATGCTGTGCCGTGTCACTGCCACTGCACGCCGGCCCAGCCGACCGCGGTGAGCCCCTTCATCTTCTTGGTGCCGGCAACATTGCCCCACGGAACGGTCTTCGTCTGCCCCGAGCCACAGCCGATCGCCGTCCAGGTGGGTGCGTGCTTGGAGTTGAACCCCTTGCCCCAGATGCAGGGGTTGGTGGTACCCATGTGCTTGTACCACTTGTACGGGGCCCGCGCTGCGGCGTTCCAGCCGATCACGTTGCAGCCGTTGACGGACTGGCCCATGACCGGTAGCACCGTGAAGGCGCGGTCCTTACAGTTACCGGACTGGGTCGTGGGGCCGTCGCCGACCATTACGACCTCACTGTCGGGATCAAAGCTCCCATCGACCACGACGTGCGGCGGGATCGCGGCCCGTAGGAGTTCATCGCTTGCATGTGCCGGGACGGCGGGTGCCAGCACTGAAGCCGCGACCGCGGTCGACACGAGTACAGCACAAAATGTGTTCTTCTTGGTCATCTCTCACCCTTGAGTAGCCGGTGAAGTGTTACCGGATGCACACATACTGCACGGCGACAGCGATCTAGGCAACCCGTCTCTTGGCCGGACGGGAAGTCGTTGCCGTGACCTCCCGCGTCGTCGACGTTGGGTTGGCATCGGAGGCTGATGCGCGACCGGCTGTGACTGCAGATCTCGGCTGATCGCCTGGTGCGCTCGGCACGACGCCGTCGTTCTGCGGGACAGAGCGGAGGAGGTCCAGAGCGCAGAAAGGGGGCGCCCCGTGCTGGGACGCCCCTTGATCTCAGACCTCAGCCGAGCATGCGCTCGGTTCAGCCCGCTTCGCCAGATTACCGGCCCGACGTCGACCCGTCGACTGGTGTGTGACACGAGACCGAGTCGCGTGAGGCACCCGGAGTCGCGTTGGTATCCCACCGCGAAGTACACTTCGACCTGCCCCCACCCCCTCGCACGAAGGCCCGACCGTGACCCGATCCCTCCGCCTCACCCTCGCCGTCGCAACAGCCGCGGTCGCCGCCCTCGCCCTGACGTCGTGCGCCGCCGGCAGCGGCAGCAACGAAGACGGCACCGTCACCGACGGCAAGCTGACGGTCGCCACCGGTGAGCCGGCGTACTCGCCGTGGATCGAGGACAACAAGCCGGAGTCCGGCAAGGGCTTCGAGTCCGCCGTCGCCTACGCGGTCGCGAAGGAGATGGGCTACGCCAAGTCCGACGTCGTGTGGAAGCGCAGCACCTTCGACAGTGCGATCGCACCGGGCCCGAAGGACTGGGACCTCAACGTCCAGCAGTTCTCGATCGACGCGAAGCGCAAGAAGGCCGTCGACATGTCGAGCGCGTACTACACGACCACGCAGGCCGTGGTGACGACCAGCACCTCGAAGGCCGTCGACGACACGAGCATCGCCGCCCTCAAGAAGGACGCGATCGGCGTCGCCACCGGGTCCACGTCGATCGCCAGCGTGAAGAGCGTGCTCGGGATCACCCCGCAGGTCTTCAACTCGAACGACGACGCCGTCCTGGCGCTCAAGTCCGGCCAGATCGACGCGATCGTCACCGACCTGCCGACGGCGTTCTACATGGCCGCAGCGCAGCTCGACGACGGCACGGTGTCGGCGCAGTTCCCGTCCGACGGCAAGGGTGACCAGTTCGGCTTCGTCCTGCCGAAGGGCTCGGAGCTCACGAGCAAGGTGGACAAGGCGCTCAAGTCGCTGACGGACGACGGCACACTCGAGGACCTGCAGACCAAGTGGCTCTCCTCGGAGACCAACACCCCGGTCCTGAAGTAACCGCATGACCGTGCCAGCAGGCGCCGGGACCCCGGTCGCCGCAGCCGCGCCGAGCCAGGTCGAGGCCGAGCGGCGGCTCTACCGCCGGCAGCGCGGACGCCGGTCGATCGTGGTGTCGGTGGTGTCGACGCTCGTGGTCATCGCGATCGCCTACTTCGGCGTCGTGAACACCCCGGGTTGGGCAGCGGTCCAGCAGTCGTTCTTCGATCCGCAGACCGCGATCGACACGTTCCCGGACATCCTGCTGGGCCTCTGGCTGAACGTCCGCATCCTGTTCTTCAGCGCCATCGGCGTCGCCGTGTTCGGCACCCTGCTCGCGGTGGTGCGGGGCCTGCGGAACCCGGTGTTCTTCCCGCTGCGGATGCTGGCGACCGGCTACACGGACCTGTTCCGCGGCCTGCCGCTCATCATCGTGCTGTACCTGGTCGGCTACGGTATCCCCGGGCTCGGGGTGTTCCCGCGGCTGCCCGCCGAGGTCTGGGGCACCATCGCGATCGTCCTGACGTACTCGTCGTACATCGCCGAGGTCCTGCGTGCCGGCATGGAGGCTGTGCACCCGTCGCAGCGCCTCGCCGCCCGGTCGCTCGGACTGTCGCACGCGAAGACCCTGCGGCTCGTGGTGCTGCCGCAGGCGATCCGCAAGGTCACACCGGCGCTGATGAACGACTTCGTCTCGATGCAGAAGGACGTCGGCCTGGTCTCGATCCTCGGCGCCGTCGACGCGGTCCGGTCGGCGCAGATCGCCCAGGCGGAGACCTACAACTTCACGCCGTACTTCGTCGCGGGACTGCTGTTCGTGGTGATCAGCCTGCCGCTGATCCGCGTCACGGACGCGATCGCACGCCGCCAGCAGCGGCGCGAGCAGATCGGAGGGACCGTATGAGTGAGGTCGGCCAGGAGGCCCGTGGCGCGTCGGGCGCGGACGCTGCGGTCCTCGAACTGCGCGGGTTGCGCAAGGCCTTCGGCGAGCACGAGGTCCTGCGCGGCATCGACCTGACGCTGCACCGCCACGAGGTCATCTGCGTCATCGGCGCGTCCGGCTCGGGCAAGTCGACCCTGCTCAAGACGGTGAACCTGCTCGAGGGCATCGACGACGGCGAGATCCTGCTGCAGGGCACGGACATCGCCGATCCCCGCATCGCCGTCGACGGTGTCCGCGCCCGCATCGGCGTGGTCTTCCAGCAGTTCAACCTGTTCCCGCACATGACCGTGCTCGACAACGTGACGCTCGCCTCGCGCCAGGTGCACGGCGTCGGGCGGGCGCAGGCCGAGGCGACCGCACGTCGGCTGCTCGAGCGCATCGGGCTGGCGGAGTTCGCCGACGCCTACCCGGACCGGCTCTCCGGCGGCCAGCAGCAGCGAGTCGCGATCGTCCGGGCCATCGCGTCCGACCCCGAGCTTCTGCTGCTCGACGAGGTCACGAGCGCACTCGACCCGCAGCTCGTCGGCGAGGTGCTCGACCTGGTCACCGAGCTGAAGCGGCAGGGCTCGACGATCCTGATGACCACGCACGAGATGCACTTCGCACGGAACGTCGCCGACCGGATCGTGTTCCTGCACCGGGGCGAGGTCGTCGAGCAGGGCGTGCCCGCCGAGGTCCTCGACGCACCGCAGCACCCGGCGCTCATCGAGTTCCTCTCCCGCGTCCACGCCTAGGGCGTCAGCAGCACCTTCCCGACGACCTCGCCGTCGCGGACCTTCCGGTGCGCCTCCTCGACCTCGGCCAGTGGCAGGACGGTGTCGATGACCGGTCGGACGCTGCCGTCGGCGACGAAGGGCCAGACGTGCTCGCGAACGGCGGCGACGATGGCGGCCTTCTCGGCGAGCGGGCGGGCGCGCAGGGTCGTGCCGCTGATCGACGCTCGCTTCCGCATCAGGGCACCGAGGTCGACCTCGGCGGTGCTGCCGCTGCCCGAGGCGATGACGGCGATGTGCCCGTTGGGCGCGAGGGCCTGCAGGTTCCGCCCCAGGTAGGCCGGCCCGACGACGTCGAGCACCACGTCGACCCCGACGCCGTCCGTGAACGCCAGGACGCGTTCGACGAAGTCCTCGGAGCGGTGGTCGACGACCAGGTCGGCACCGAGGTCCCGCGACGCCTGGACCTTGCGGTCGCCGCCGCTCGTGGCGATCACCGTCGCGCCCAGCGCCTTCGCCCACAGCACGGCGTGGGAGCCCATGCCGCCGGTGCCGCCGTGCACGAGCAGGGTCTGGCCGGGGCGGAGTCCGGCGAGCATGCCGATGTTCGAGTACACGGTGCAGGCGGCCTCGGGCAGGCCGGCGGCCTCGACCAGGTCGACCGAGTCGGGGACCGGCAGCACCTGCGTCGCGGGAGCCACGACGAGCGAGGCGTATCCGCCGCCGGACAGCAGGGCGCACACGCGGTCGCCGACGGCCACCGAGGTCACGCCGTCGCCGAGTGCCCGGACGGTGCCGGAGACCTCGAGCCCCAGGATCTCCGAAGCGCCGGGCGGCGGCGGGTAGTTCCCCGCGCGCTGCTGCAGGTCGGCGTTGTTCACCCCGGCGGCGGCGACCTCGATGAGCACCTCGCCCGCGGCGGGCACCGGGTCGGGCAGGTCGGTCACGGACATGGTGGTGTCGTCGAACGTGATGGCGCGCATGCCCTCGACGGTACGCCGGGCGGCCGGTCATCCTGTGAGTGCCCCATGTACGCTCGATGACGGATCTGCACCTCATCCGGGGGAGTGCGGACCGATCGAGGGGGACTCTCCACCATGCCGAAGAACAAGTTCATCGCGCTCGCCACCGCCGGCCTCGCGCTCACCCTGCTCGCCGGTTGTTCGACCGGGCCGTCGAAGGCCGAGCAGTGCACCCAGTTCGAGAAGACGGTCAAGTCCGCCGCCGAGGGCGTGCAGTCCGAGGCCGCGAACCTGCAGTCCGACCCGGACGCCGCCGTCACGAAGCTCAAGGAGCTCGACGAGAAGATCTCCGACGGCGTCGACGACCTGTCCGACGATGACCTGCAGGACAAGGGCGAGGCGTTCGAGGACGCCTACGGTGACCTCGTCGACCAGATCGAGGACATCGCTGACGACCCGCAGTCGGCCGACGTCTCGGCGCTCACGAAGTCCAGCACCAAGGTGCAGGATGCCGGCAACGCCTTCCAGAAGGAGTGCAACTCCTGATGCGCCGCACCCTCACCGCGGTGACCACGGCGCTCGTCGCCGTGGCGCTGCTGGCGGGCTGCTCCGGCGGGTCGTCGGACGACGGCGACTCGGCGGACACGTCTGCTCCGTCGAAGTCGTCCGCCCCGTCGAAGACGTCGGCCGCCAAGCAGACCACGACCGAGGCGTGCGCCCTGGTCGAGAACGAGCTCAAGTCGTTCATCGACGAGCAGACGTCGTTCTCGGCGCCGGCGGACCCCGCGGCGCGCGCGAAGCTGGTCGGGGAGTTCACCGACCGCCTCGACGCTGCGCTGCCGAAGGTCACCAACAACGACGTCCACGACGCCTTCGAGGACTTCACCGAGGACGCGAAGGAGTACGCCTCGGCGCTCACCTCCAGCGGCTCGGCCGACTCCGCCGAGGCGAAGGACGCCCAGACCGACGTGCAGTCCTCACTGAACGAGGTCTCGGCGGTCTGCCCGAGCAACTAGTCGCCACACCAGGCCCCGGCACCACGACGCCCCGCAGCTCCGACCGGAACCGCGGGGCGTCGTCGTGCCGGGGCGGCTCAGACGGCAGCCGGCTGCGATGCGTCGAGTCGCGCGACGTCCTCCGGCCGCAGCTTCACGGTCGGTGCGGTCAGCGAGTTGAGGATCGACTGCGGGCGCGACGCCCCGGGGATCGGCACGACCACGTCGCTCTTCTGCAGCTCCCACGCGAGCGCGATCACCTGCGGTGTGACGCCACGGTCCCGCGCGATGTACGCGAAGTCCTCGTAGGCGGTGCCGAGATCCGCGGCGTTCGCGATGCCGCCCAGCGGGCTCCACGGCAGGAACGCGATCCCGAGCTCGTCGCAGAGCTCGAGTTCCGGCTCGCTCGACCGGAACTTCGGCGAGAACTGGTTCTGCACCGAGGCCAGCCGTCCGTCGAGGACCTCGTTCGCCGTCCGGATCTGGTCGGGGTCGGCGTTCGAGATGCCGGCCATCCGGATGACCCCCTCGTCGAGCAGCTCACCGAGTGCTCCGACGGACTCGGCGTAGGGGACCGCGGGGTCCGGACGGTGGAACTGGTACAGGCCGATCGCCTCGACGCCGAGGCGCTTCGCCGAGGCCTTCGCCGCCTGCTTCAGGTACTCCGGGTGGCCGTTCTGCGCCCATGCGCCGGCCTCCGGTCGCAGGTGTCCGCCCTTCGTGGCGATGAGGATCGACTCGGTGTCGCCGTGGAACTCCCGCACGGCCCGGGCGATGAGCTCCTCGTTGTGCCCCACCTCGTCGTGGGCGGCCAGGTGGTACGCGTCCGCGGTGTCGATGAGCGTGACACCGTTCTCGAGCGCGGCGTGGATGGTCGCGATGGACTGTCGTTCGTCGGGGCGCCCCTCGATCGACATGGGCATCCCGCCCAGACCGATGGCACTGACCGACACGTCTCCGATGACTCGTTGCTTCATGCGCCCAGCATGCGCCGGGGGCGCACGGTCACGCCCAGGGTGCGTCGCTCGTCCCCGGCTCAGCGCCGCGCCCAGCCCGGCGCGTGCTCCGGCAGCGGGCCGAAGGCGATGCCCCGGGCGTAGAGGCCCCGCGACGGCGGCACGTACCGGGCGAGCAGCACGGGCAGCAGCGGTGGCCCGTTCCGCAGCTGCCCCGCGAACGCCCGCTCGAAGACGACGCGGTGCAGTACGGCCTGCGCCGACTGGACGACCACGGCCGGTGGCCTCCGACGGCGCTGCACCGCGGCCAGCGCAGGGTTCAGCGCCGGACCGCTCCGCCCGTGCCGGAGCGCCGGCACCAGGATCGCGGCGGTCGCCACGGCGTCCTGCACCGCCAGGTTGATCCCCACCCCACCCGCGGGCGACATCGCGTGGGCCGCGTCTCCGATGCACAGCAGACCCGGCCGCCACCACCGCCGCAACCGGTCCATCCGGACGTCGAGCACGTGCACGTCGTCCATCGAGCCGATCGCGTCGACCCGGTCGGCGAAGTCCGGACGGAGCCGGGCCACCCGCGCCCGGAAGGCGCCGACGCCCTCGGCCCGCAGTGCCGCGTCCGAACCCTTCTGGGCGAAGTACGCGACCTGGTGGTAGTCGGGCCGCGGGAAGCTCAGCAGCACGTCCCGGTCGGAGAACGCCGGCGTCAGGGCGCTCGCCGCGTCTCCCGGACGCCGGGGCAGCCGGAACCACCAGGTGTCGAACGGCACCGGGAACGCCCGCGGCACGAACCCCGCGGCCCGACGCAGGACGGAGTTCCGTCCGTCGCACGCGATCACGACGTCGGCGCGGAGTTCCTCGGCGTCCCCGCTCCCGTCGCGCCGGCGCAGGTGCACCCCGGTGACGACGCCGTTCTCCTCGATGAGCCCGGTCGCTGCGAGGCCCATCGCGATGTCGAACGACGGTTCCTGCCGGGCAGCGGTGACGAGCAGGTCGAGCAGGTCCCACTGCGGCACCATCGCCACGTGGTCGTACGGGGGCTCGAGCCGCGAGAAGTCGCCGAGCAGCAGCCGCGACCCGTCGGGCATCGGCAGGGAGAAGTCGTCGAGCCGAGACTGCGGCAGCGCCCGGAAGCGCTCGCCGAGGCCGAGCTCGTCGAGCAGCCGGATCGTCGAGGCGTGCACGGTGTCGCCCCGGAAGTCCCGGTTGAAGTCGTCGTGCTGCTCGATGACGCGCACGTCGATGCCGGCCCGTGCGAGCAGCAGTCCGAGGACGACCCCGGCGGGGCCGCCGCCGACCACCGCGACCGTCGTCCGCGACACCGTCACCATGCCCTGGACGCTACGCCGTGTCGGACGGGAGGCCCGGGGCCGTGTCCGCCACGGGCCTCCCGTCCGGCGCCCGGTCGCGTCTGCCCGCGCGGTGCGATGCGATGCGATGCGACAGTCTCGACGTCGTACGACATCGACGATGTCGTCGCTGCGCGCGCGCAACTGGCGGCGGTCGCAACGAACGACGAACTCGTTGTCGTACGACCTCGATTGTGTCGTTCGGAGTCGGTCCGGCAGGACCAGCGCCGTGCGCGTCGGCGCTAGGCGCTCGCGGACACCGACGACGACGCGGTCTCGCCGTCGGCCGCGTTCGCGAAGACGACCCCGCCCCACGCGATCACGCCGATCGCGAGCACGAAGCCGATCGCGGCGATCCACCACGACGACTTCCGGCGGATCCACGCGCCGATCGCCAGCACGATCGTGGCGACCCCGATCACGAACGCACCACCCACCGCGATGGCCGTGCCGCCGATGTAGCCGCCGGGAGTACACCCGGCCGAGGCGTCGCACGTCGCGGTCGCCGAGATGACCGCGATGATGCCGACGACGGCGGTGACGATCGTCATGACCGCACCGAAGGCCAGCAGCAGCACGGTCGAGATCCGGTCGGCGAGCTTCGCGGGCGGGAACAGCGTGGTGCCTCCGCGCTCCCAGGCCGCGCGCTGCGGGTCCTGGGGGCCGGGCGAGGACTGCGGCGGACCGCCGGGGACGTTGGACCAGGTCATGGGAGCAGTCCTACCGCGCTTCCACGCCGAACGCCTGTGCGAGTCGCTGGATCTTCTGCGCCCGACCCAGGCGCGGCAGGTCGGATCCGTCGCGGATGACCTTGCCACGGGCCTCGAAGTCGTCGAGGAAGTCCTGCGCCCAGGCGACGTCGGTCGGCGTGGGGGAGATGACCTCGTTGATGACGGGCAACTGCTCGGTGTCGAGGCACAGCTTGCCGGTGAGCCCGAGGGACACCGCGACCTGGGACTGCTCGCGCAGGATCGGGTGCGACGACCCCACCGTCGGGCCGTCGATCGGGCCGGGCAGGTCGCCGACGCGCGACGCGACGACGAGCTTCGACCGCGGGTACGCCATCGCCAGGGTGTCGGCGCTCGTGCCGGTGTCGCGGCGGTAGTCGCCGGAGCCGAACGCCAGCCGGAACGCACCCTGCGCCCGCGCGATCGAGACGGACTCCTCGATGCCGAGCGCCGACTCGACGAGGGCGATCACCGGGGTCTGGCCGCCGAGCCGGTGCCACGTGTCGGTGACCTGCGCCGGGGACTCGGTCTTCGCGAGCATCACGCCCTGCAGCCCGGGCAGGCCGCGGAGCTCCTCGACGTCGTCGGCCCAGAAGTCGGTCGTGACGTCGTTGATCCGCACCCAGGCCTCGCCGCCACCGGCCAGCCACGCGGCGACGCCCTGCCGCGCCGAGGGCTTGGCGGCGGGGTCGACGGCGTCCTCGATGTCCAGGATGATCTGGTCGGCGCGGGACCGCTGGGACTTCTCGAACCGGTCGGTCGCGGTACCGGAGACGAGCAGCCACGAGCGGGAGATCTCGGCGGGGACCGATCGACGCCGGTTCGGCGTGGGGGCGGACGGGGTGGTGCGGTCGTCGATGGCCATGCCCCGTTGGTACCACATCGGACGCCACGGGCGTCCCATCGGCCGTGCGACGCGACCGGTCTGGCGGGTGCCGCGTCGGCCGGAAACCCCGAAACCTCGGTTCATTGCCAGAGAGGGCGCGCGTTCCCGCCTACAGTGTCGGATGTGTGGCGAGCGGACAGGGTGACCGACGGTGAGGACGACGTGAACGACGACGTCCCCGTCGAGGGTGCCCCCGCGCGCCCCGACGACGAGCGAGACGACCGCGATGAGCGAGACGACCGAGACGAGCAGCAGGACGTGGACGAGGACCGGACCGACGACGAACCGGACCGTACGCTCCGCCCGGAACTGCAGCTGACCAGCCCGCAGGCGATCAGCCTCGGCGACCCCCGGCTGCAGGCGGGCAACGCGGCGGAACCGACGTGGGACGGCTGGCGCGGCCAGCTCACGGGCGTCGGCGGCACGAGCCCGCTCACCCACTTCAGCGACCACCCCCGCGCCCGCATCGAGCTGTCGACGACGCACCCGGGCGGCCTCGCCCAGTTCATCACCGGCAAGACCACCCTGCTGTCCAGCCTGATCCGCGACGAGGTGGCCCTCCGTGCCGCCCGTGTCGCCGCCGGCCAGGTCGAGGCGAAGGGCACCGAGCTCGCGACGGTGCGCGGCATCGACGCCGTCAAGCTCGGCATCGGCATGGCCGACTGGAAGCACGGCGACGAGCAGTTCCGCGGCCCGGTGCTCCTGCGCCCGCTGGCGATCCGCCGCCACGGCCGTGACTTCGAGGTCCGACTCCTCGGCGAGCCCGTGCTCAACCCGGGGCTCGCCGACGCCCTGCACGAACAGTTCGGCGTCATCCTCGACGCGCAGTCCTTCGTGGCGCTCGCCCAGCAGGACGGCTCGTTCACCCCGAACCCCGTCATCGACCGACTGCGCGGCCTGACCGCGCACATCCCCGGCTTCTCGGTGCACGCCCGGCTCGTGGTCTCCACGTTCGCCGAGGTCGCGACCGGCATGGTCGAGGACACCGGCGACCTGTCCCACCCGGTGCTCGACGCCCTCGCCGGCAACCCGAGCGCCAAGTGGCAGGTCGAGCAGTCCTACCACCCGGTCGAGCAGACGCCGTCGGACGAGCGCAGCCCGGAGACCGACACCCTGCTGCTCGACGCCGACGACGAGCAGGAGAACGTGATCGCGCAGATCGCGGCCGGCAACTCCATCGTCGTGAAGACCCTGCCCGGCACCGGCGGCACCCAGACGATCGTGAACGCCCTGGGTGGCCTGGTCGCCGCGAACAAGCGCGTCCTCGTGGTGAGCCCGCGCCGTGCGACCCTGCGGGGCATCGCGGCCCGCTTCGGCGAGGTGCAGCTGCCCGGCGTCGCGGTCACGCCCTCGACCCTGCGCCGTGACGTCGTCCGTGCCATCGCGCGGAACGAGAAGGCCGCACGTCCGAACCTCCGCGAGGTCGACGACGCCCTGGTCCGGCTCCGCAAGGTCCTGAAGGACTACCGCGGTTCGCTCACCCGCAAGGACGCCGACTTCGGCGTCTCGGTGCTCGACTGCCTGGTCGAGCTCTCGCGGCTGTCGCTCCTGCCCGTCCCACCGTCGACGACCGCGCGTCTGTCGAAGCAGTCCGTGGCGTCCATGGTCGAGGGGCGCTCGCGCGTCGCCGAGACGATGGTCAGCGCGGCCAACCTCGGCGAGTTCCGCTACGGCCCCGACGACTCGCCCTGGTACGGCGCGAAGTTCTCCACCAGCGACGGCGCCCAGCGCGCCCACCGCATCGCGAAGGACCTCGACTCCGAGGGGCTGCCGACGCTCCTCCGCCGTGCGCACGACCTCGTCGCCACGACGCACATGCGCCAGTTCACGACGATCAACGAGCTCGGCATCTACCTGCGCCTGCTCACCGAGATCCGTGACACCCTCGACCGCTTCCTGCCGGTGGTCTTCGACCGCTCGGTGTCGGAGCTCGTCGCCGCCACGGCCCCGCGTGGCGAGGGCGCCCCGATGTCCTCGACGAACCGTCGTCGCCTGAAGAAGCTCGCTCGCGAGTACGTCCGCCCCGGCGTGCACGTCTCCGACCTGCACGAGGCCCTGACCCGGGTGCAGCAGCAGCGCGTCCTCTGGCAGCGCTACGTCGCCGCCGGAGTGAACCCCGAGGTGCCCACGGGCATCGCGGACGTGCAGGTGCTGTTCTCGAACGTCGCCGAGGACCTCGCGCGCCTCGACGAGCCGCTCGGCCGGACCGAGCGCGACCGTCAGCTCGCGAACACCCCGGTCGACCAGCTCGTCCCCACCATCGCCGAGCTCGCCGCTGAGTCCGACGTCCTGCACAACCTGCAGGAGCGTACCGAGCTCATGCAGACCCTGCGCGACCTGCAGCTCGAGCCGCTCATCACCGACCTGGCGAACCGGCACGTGCCGGACCTGCAGGTGCCGGCCGAGCTCGAGCTCGCCTGGTGGCAGTCCGCGCTCGAGACCATGCTCGAGTCCGACCGGGCGCTGCTCGGCGCGAACACCGACATGCTCGACCGGGTCGAGGCCGACTTCCGCCTCGTCGACGACGCCCACGCGGCAGGGGTCTCCCAGGGCCTCGCGTGGCAGCTCGCCGAGAACTGGAAGGTCGGACTCGTCGACTGGCCGGAAGAGGCCACGGCGCTGAAGACCCAGCTGCGCGAGGGTGCGATCACCTCGCGGCTGCTCCAGGACTCCGCACCGCACCTGTCCCGGTCCATCGCTCCCGTGTGGCTCGCGAGCCCGTACGAGGTGTCGCAGATCGCCGACACGATGCCGTTCGACACCGTGATCCTGGTCGACGCCGGAGCCGTGACGATCGCCGAGACCGTCGGAGCCGTCCGTCGTGCGCGCCAGACCGTCGTCTTCGGTGACCCGGTCACGCAGACGCCGTCGGCGTTCCGCATCGCCGTCGACCCCGAGCACCGTGCGCTGCAGGTCGACGAGGGCACCCTCGACGCCTTCCACGCCGACTCCGCCCTGGCGAAGCTCTCCACCCTGCTGCCGACCCTGTCGCTCTCGCGGTCGTACCGTGCCGGCGGCGAGGACCTGGCCGAGCTCGTGAACCGTCGCTTCTACGGCGGCAAGATCGAGTCGCTCCCGTGGGCCGGATCGTTCCTCGGCCACGGCTCGATCGCGCTCGACTACGTCAGCGACGGCAAGGCCGTGCCGGACCCCGAGTCCGGCGCCGTCGAGAGCGTCGACGCCGAGGTGGACCGCGTGGTCCGACTCGTCATCGACCACGCCCGAACCCGCCCGAGCGAGTCGCTCATGGTCATCACCGCCTCGGCGAAGCACGCCGTGCGCGTCGAGCAGGCCGTGCTGACCGCGGCGCAGGGCCACAAGGACCTGACCGAGTTCGTCATCGGCGACCGCGCCGAGCCGTTCATCGTGGCGACGCTCGAGCAGTCGGTGGCGCAGAGCCGCGACCGCGTCGTGTTCTCCATCGGCTACGGCCGCACCCCGCACGGCCGTGTCCTGCGCGACTTCGGTCCGCTCGGCAAGCCCGGCGGCGAGCGGCTGCTGGCGGTCGCGATGACCCGTGCGCGCCGCTCGATGGTGATCGTGACGTGCTTCCAGCCGTCCGACATCGAGGCCGAGCGCATGGGCCACGGCACCGTCGCCCTCGCCGAGATCCTTGCCGAGGTGCGTGCGCGCACCACCGCCGAGTACGTGCCGGACGACTCCGACCCGCTGCTCGTGGACCTGGCCCGCCGGCTCGAGATGCGTGGCATCCCGGTCGCGCTCGGGCACCGCGGCAAGCTCGGCCTGGTGGCCGCGCACGGCGGGGTCTGCGTCACGATCGAGACCGACGCGTCGCTCGTCAAGGGCTCGTTGCGCGAGTCCCTGCGCCTGCGCCCCGAGGTCCTGCGCCGACTCGGCTGGCACTACGTGCGAGTGCACGCGTTCCAGCTGTTCTCCGACCCGGACCGCGTCGCGAACACCGTCGCCGCCGTGCTCGGTGTCGACCGCGGTGCGACGCAGGAGATCTCGATCCCACCGATCCCCGCCCGCCGATGACCGACCGGCCGAGTCGGCGGGCCTCGCGGCCCGCCGGTCCGGTGACGCCGGAGACGGACCAGCTGGTGGGCACGTGGACGCGGGCCGACGACACGTCGTCAGCCGCGCCTCCCGGTCGAGCAGCGTCGACCGGACGCGAGACGGACGATCTGTCGGGAGGCCCGGTGCGGCGCCGCAGACGCGTCACCACCCAGCCGGTGCCGGGCTACGACCCGGCACCGTCGCCGGAACCGGCGCGACACCGCGACGGGGAGAACGACGACCAGCTCCGGCGCGACGTCCCGCCCCACTGGTGAACCGGTAGCCTGTCCTGCGATGACTGACACCGTACGGCAGCGCCCCGACTGGCAGACCTGGCCGAACCTGATCTCGCTGGTCCGGCTGCTGCTGATCCCGGTGTTCGTGTGGCTCGTCGTCGCCGGACACCCGGGCTGGGCGCTCGTCGTACTCGTCGTCATCGGGGTGAGCGACTGGGCGGACGGCTTCATCGCTCGCAAGTTCGACCAGGGCTCGAAGCTCGGCAAGGCGATCGATCCCGTCGCCGACCGCCTCGCCATCATCGCGATCGTGCTGTCGCTCGTGCTGACCGGACTGCTGCCGTGGTGGGTCGTCGCCGTCGTGGTGCTCGTCGACCTCGTGCTCGTCGTGCTGTCGAGCGTGCTGTTCCGCGGCAACCCGGACCTCGACGTCACGTGGACGGGCAAGATCCGTTCCGCACTGCTCTTCGTGGGCCTGCCGGTGCTGCTCTTCTCGGCCGTGCACGCCGTCGACGAGAACGCGCCGTGGGTGCGGGTCGTCGCCCTGGTCTTCGTCTACCTCGGCACCGTGGGCCACGTGCTCGCCGGCGCGCAGTACGCCGTCGCGATGTTCGCGAAGCGCCGCCGCGTCAGCGCCTGACGGTCACCCGCCCCGAACGAAACCAGGTTCCGGACACAGCACCGCGGATCTCCGTGGTGTCGTGTCCGGAACCTGGTTCCGGTGCGCTGCTAGAGCTTCGTCGAGCCGCCGATGCCGGGTCCCTCGGGAGCGTTCGACGGGGCGATGTGGGCGCCGGTCCCGGTGCTCGTCGAGACACCGTTCTGGGAGCGGAGCAGGTCGCGGATCTCGAGCAGCACCTCGACGTCGGTCGGGGGCACGTCCTGCGGGGTCTGTTCCTCGTCGTTCTTGACGCGCTCGAACGCCACCTTCTTCAGGTGGTTCACGGGCACGACGAGGGCGAAGTAGACGACGGCGGCGACGATCACGAAGTTGATGACCGCGCCGATCACCGCACCGAACATGAGCGTCGCCGGCTTGCCGCCGGCCACGGTCGGGATGTCGACCTTGAGCGCGTCGTCGAGGCTCGACGCGTTGAACACCGCGCCGATCGCCGGGTTGATGATCGCGTTCACGATGACGGTCACGATGGCGGTGAACGCCGCACCGATGACGACTGCGACGGCCAGGTCGATGACGTTGCCGCGGAGCAGGAACTCCTTGAAGCCCTTCACGGGACTCCTTCCGGTCGAGGACAGCCGCCGGACGGCGACTCCATCAACCTATCGGCGAGGAGTCCTGGTGGTCACGACGCGCTGGGCTTCGGCGTGCTCGGCTTCGACTCGGTCTTCGCGGGGGTGGCCTTCGTCTCCGACTTCGCCGGCGTGCTCGACGAGCCCTCCGACTTCGGCGTCGGGCGGGAGTCGGTGCGGTAGAAGCCGCCGCCGTTGAACGTCACACCGACGGGGGAGAACACCTTGCGCAGGACACCGCCGCACACCGGGCACTCGGTCAGGGTGGCGTCGGAGAACGACTGCTTGATGTCGAACGCGTTGTCGCACTCGGTGCAACGGTACGAGTAGGTGGGCACGTCAGCTCCGGAACGTGATGATGCGCGACGGCGTGATGATGCCGTCGACGGGTTCGTCGTGGGGTTCGCGCGGGACCTCGTCGAGGTACTCCGCGTCGAAGATCACAGCATAGACGGGCGGGCGCTTCGCCATGGACCCGAGGGTCTTGTCGTAGTAGCCGCGACCCCATCCCATCCGGACGCCGTCGTGCCCGACCGCCGCCGCGGGGGCGAGGATCGCGTCGACGTCGTTGATGGCGAGCGGGGACAGGACCTCGCCCACGACCTCCGGCATGCCGAAGATCCCCTCGGTCTCGCTCTCACCGTCGCCGACCGCCCAGTCGAGCAGGCCGTCCTCACGCGTGACCGGCAGCAGCACGCGGATGTCGTGCGCGAACGCCCAGTTCAGGAAGGGGCGGACGTTCGGCTCGTCGGACGCCGACAGGTACAGCGCCAGCGAGGTGACCTGGCGCTCCTCGGCGAAGCGCTGCAGGGTGGCGGTGAGCGCCGCGCTGTCCGCGTCGCGTTCCGTCGTGGTCCGGGTGCGCCGCCGCTGCCGGAGTTCGGCTCGCAGGGCGCGCTTCTCGTTCCCGAGATCGGCGATCATGCGCAGGAGTCTACCGAGGGCATCCGTTGCGGCTTCCCGCCGGGAAACGCGCTGATGCCGTGTCCCCTGTAGCGACGACATGCCCCGGAAACCCGGATCGGATACGGTCTGGGGCATGGGCTTCCAGATTTCCAAGGCGGTGATCCCAGCGGCAGGGCTGGGCACTCGCTTCCTCCCCGCGACCAAGGCGATGCCGAAGGAGATGCTCCCCGTCGTCGACAAGCCAGCCATCCAGTACGTGGTGGAAGAGGCCGTCGGCGCAGGACTCACCGACGTCCTGATGATCACGGGCCGCAACAAGAACGCACTCGAGAACCACTTCGACCACGTGTCGGAGCTCGAGGAGACCCTCAAGAAGAAGGGTGACCACGAGAAGCTGCAGAAGGTCAACCAGTCGACGGACCTCGCCGACATGCACTACGTGCGTCAGGGCGACCCGCTCGGCCTCGGCCACGCGGTGCTCCGCGCGAAGATGCACGTCGGCCGCGAGCCGTTCGCCGTGCTCCTCGGCGACGACATCATCGACGCCCGCGACCCGCTGCTCAAGCGCATGA
Organism: Curtobacterium pomorum; assembly: GCF_044497295.1. Classification (NCBI taxonomy): domain Bacteria; kingdom Bacillati; phylum Actinomycetota; class Actinomycetes; order Micrococcales; family Microbacteriaceae; genus Curtobacterium; species Curtobacterium pomorum. Next base: position 3,392,921 of record NZ_CP172409.1, on the reverse strand, counting down.
TCGAGGTCCAGGGTGAGAAGAACGCCACGATCGTGGCGCTGCTCGAGGTCCCCGAGTCGCAGACCCACCTGTACGGCATCGCCACGGTCGAGCCGACCGACACCGACGATGTCGTGAAGATCACCGGGCTCGTCGAGAAGCCCCCGCAGGGCGAGGCGCCCTCGAACCTGGCCATCATCGGCCGCTACGTCATCCGCCCCGAGGTCTTCGACGTCCTCGAGAAGCAGGAGCCCGGCAAGGGCGGCGAGATCCAGCTCACCGACGCGCTCATGAAGATGGCGAGCGCCGAGGAGTGGACCGGCGGCGTGTACGGCGTCGTGTTCCGTGGACGCCGGTACGACACCGGTGACAAACTCGACTACATCAAGGCGATCGTGCAGCTCGCCTCGGACCGCGATGACCTCGGCCCCGACCTCAAGTCGTGGCTGAAGGAGTTCAACGCGGGCGAATGAGTCGGCCATCCCGCCCGGGTCCGTGCACACGGACCCGGGCGGGACACCCCGTCCCGCACAGCGGCGGGATCCCGGAGGAACCAAGCGATGACGACGATCCCGACCCTGTCCCACGGGCGGGTCACCATCCGGCCCCTCCGGCTCCGTGACACGCGCGACCTCGACCTCGCACTCGCGTCGAACCGATCGTGGCTCCGCACCTGGGAGGCCACGAACCCCTCAGGACACGTCTCCACCGATGTCCGCGGCAGCATCCGCGCGCTCCAGGCCAACGCCCGCGCGGGACTCGGACTGCCGTTCGCGATGGAGCTCGACGGCCGGTTCGTCGGGCAGCTGAACGTCTCCGGCATCACCTACGGGTCGCTGGCCAGTGCCTCGATCGGCTACTGGGTCGTCGAGGACGCCGCCGGACACAACGTGACCCCGATCTCGGTCGCACTCGCCGTCGACCACTGCTTCCGCGCCGTCGGCGTGCACCGCATCGAGATCTGCATCCGCCCCGAGAACGCCCCGTCCCTGCGCGTCGTCGAGAAGCTGGGCTTCCGGTACGAAGGGCTGCGTCGCCGGTACATCCACATCAACGGCGACTGGCGCGACCACTTCTGCTTCGCGCTCGTGGCCGAAGAGGTCCGTGAGGGCGTCCTCGAGCGGTGGGTCCGTGGACAGGTGCCGCCCGGACTCGGCGCCGTACCGCTCGCCGCCCGTGACGAAGCGGCGCTGCCGATCACCACCACGCCCCGGCTGTAGATTCCGCCGCGACACGCGCAACACGCGTTCCGCAATCACGCGACGGGGATACCCCCGCCCCTACCGTGTTCGCATGGCAGGAATCGGCTCGTGGGGTGGCGGCATCGTCCTGCTCGTCGCGGCCGTCCTCTGGCTCGTCTACCTGATGCCGTCGTGGGCCGCCCGACGCCAGTACCTGGCCACCGAACGCAACGCGATCCGGCTGCAGCAGACCCTGCGGATCCTGGCGCAGACCGCCGAGCTCCCCGACGAGGTCCGTGTCGAGATGAACGCGAAGTCCCTGGCCGAGGCGCAGCGTGTCGCTCGGTCCGAAGAAGCCAAGCGCACCGCCATCGTCCGTGCCCACGAAGCCGCGCGCCAGCGGGAGATCACCCGCCGCCTCGCCGAGCAGGCCCCGGTCCTCGAGCGTGCGTCGTCGGTGCCCGCCCTGACCGCGATGCGCATGCGCCGCTCCCGCCTCGGAGCCACCCTGTTCGGCACGCTCGGCGTCGTCGTCGCGCTGGTCGTCTTCGTCGCGGCACCCGCCCTGTGGCTCGTCGGCGTCGCCGGGCTCCTCGCCGCGGGTGGGTCCGCAGCGGTCCTCGCCCAGCTGCACCAGGTGGCGACGGCGCGGAAGACCCGTGTCGCGGCGGCCGAGGCGGGCGCGAGCCGTGCCTCCCGGCCCACGACCACGTGGACGGACCCGGCGCCGCCGCTGACCACCGAGCAGTCCGCAGAACCCGCGCAGGACCGCAGCTGGACCCCGAACCGGGTGCCGAAGCCGCTGTACGTGGAGCGTCCGACGGCGCCCGCTGCCACGCCGGAGTCGTCCGCCGAGCTCGCCGCGCGACTCAAGGAGCGCGTCGCCGAGGCCAAGGCCGAGGCGGACGCCGAAGCCGCAGCGATCCGTGCGGGGGAGTCCGATCCCTCGCTCGCCACCGTGTCCCGGATGCGTCCGGAGCTCGAAGAGGCGGCGGCGTCGCTGTCGGCGCACGACCAGGGGCGTCTCGCCGAGCGGCTGGGGCTGCGTGCTCCCGCCGTCCCGGAGCTCGTCGCCGAGACGCCTGACCAGCCGACGACGCCCACGGGTCCGCCGAGCAAGTGGGCCGGCATGGGTGTCCTGGACGACGACGCGTACCAGCAGGCCGACCTCGACGCGATCATGCGTCGGCGCCGCGCGGTCTGAGTCGCGGCTCGCCCGACTGGCCACGATTTCGGTTCGGCCGAACGGTGGTGCTAGTGTGGTCGAGCACTTGGGGCTATGGCGCAGTTGGTAGCGCGTCTCGTTCGCAATGAGAAGGTCAGGGGTTCGAATCCCCTTAGCTCCACCAAGGCAAAGCCGATCCGGCCCGGAACCAACAGGTTCCGGGCCGTTCTGCGTTCGGTGTGTTTCACAGGCTCGCGTCACTGTGTCGTCATGCACAGTTCGCGGACAGGGGTGGTGTGTTGCTGAGCGCATCGTCCTAGACTCCCGGTGCGCCGACGGGGCGCGGGTAACGGGGGAACACGTGCGCTTCAGGACTGCCATCGCATCGATCGGGACGGTGCTCGCCGTCACTGCTGGGCTGCTCGTGGTCGCTCCGGTGGCGCCGGCCTCGGCCGCAGCGCCGACCACCGGGCGGTTCACGCCCGTGGCGCCGGCGCGAGCCTGGTCCGGTACCGCGACGAGCAAGCTGACGACCGTCACGCTCGGCGGCCGGAACGGCATCCCGTCGAACGCGACCGCGGTCGTGCTGACCGCGACCGTGACCTCGCCGAGTGCGGCCGCGTACGTGAGCGTCGCCCCGTTCGGCAGCACCGCGAGCCCCGCCATCCAGAACTTCGCCAGGGCGCAACCGATCTCCGGCACCACCACGGTCGGACTCACCAGCGGCAAGGCCCAGGTGAAGGTCTCGGCCGGCAAGGCGACCGTCGCCCTCGACGTCGCCGGTTGGTACGGCACCAGCGCCACCGGGTCGACCTACACGCCGCTCGCGCCGACGAACGTGCTGAACGGCACCGTGACCACGGGCGCGAAGCGCATCGTCGTCGCGGGCAAGGCGGGCGTGCCGTCGAACGCCACCGCCGTCGTGCTGCAGGCCGACGTGTCCCGTCCGGCGACGAGCGGCCGGCTGCGCCTCACCCCGTCCGGCAACAACGCGGGCGTCGTCTCGCTCATGTACTCCAAGGGCACCACCGTCGCGAACACGACCACCGTCCGGCTGTCCGGCGGCGCCGTGCAGGCCAAGGTCTCCTCCGGGTCCGCGCGCGTGCTCGCCGACGTCGTCGGGTACTACGCGCCGAACGCCAACGGGTCGGTGTTCGTGTCGGCGCACCCGGTCCGCGCCGCGACCGTCGCCGCCGGCACCACCGCCACGAGGGTGACCGTCGCCGGGACCGCGGGTGTGCCGCGCAACGCGACCGCGGCCGTCATCAACGCCAAGGTCGGCGGCGGCAGCGTCGGGGGATCGCTCCGCGTCGTCGGCGCCGGGCTCGCCTCGAGTGTGCCGACGCAGGTCTACGCCAAGGGGCAGACCATCGGCAACGCGCTCATCGCGCCGCTGGCGTCCGGTGGGCAGGTGCAGGCGAAGGTGTCTGCGGGCAGGGCCACCGTGTACGTCGACGTCGTCGGGTACTTCCTCAACGGCAACAGCGGGTCGGGGACGGGGGTCGATGTCTCGTACCCGCAGTGCGGCAAGAGCGTGCCGACCGACCAGTCCTTCGGCATCGTCGGGGTGAACTCGAGCCTCGGCAACACCACGAACCCGTGCCTGCAGCAGCAGCTGTCCTGGGCTGCATCGTCCGCCGGCGGTACCGCACAGCCGAAGACGCAGGTCTACGCGCTGTTCGCCAATCCCGGGGCGGCTGCGGCATCGGTCTGGCCGACGTCCAACGCCGCGCCGAACGGGCAGTCCGTGACGAACCCGTACGGCACGTGCACGGCACAGTCCGGCGCGAAGCCGACCTGGAAGACGACGTCGGCGTGCTCGTACATGTACGGCTACGCCAGGGCCTACGAAGCAGCGAACACCCGGGGCGTCGCCAACCCGGGGCAGTACCGCTGGTGGCTCGACGTCGAGACCGGCCTGTCCCACCTGAGCGACACCGGTCAGAACCGGGTGGCGCTCGAGGGCATGGTCGCGGCCTTGAAGAGCAGCCGTATCACGCAGATCGGCGTCTACTCGACCTCGTACCAGTTCCGCACGATCGTGGGCACCGTGCCGACCACGAGCCCGCTCCGGCCCCTGCCGAGCTGGATCGCGATCGGTGACGGCCGCCTCGACCAGGCGCAGGCAGCGTGCTCCGGCGCGCGGCTGCTGGGTGGCCCGATCGCGATGACCCAGTACAAGACGCCGTTCGGCTCGACGGAGATCGACCGCAACTGGTCCTGCTCCTGACGAGGCCGCACGCGGTTCGCGACGATTCACGAGTCGATCACCGCGTGTCGTGTCGGAGAACACGTGCAAGGACCCGCGGCCACCGCGTGCCGCGGGTCAGCGACGCGTCCGCGTCAGCTCGCGAAGCTGTCCGTCAGCACCCCCGCCTGCGCGAACGCGGTGTGGATCGCGTTCGCCGCCTGCTCGAAGGCACGGTTGCCGCGCGAGACCCCGAGCGCACCGCCCTTGATCGCGGACTTGCCGGAGCCGCGCAGCAGCCGTGCGACGGTGCGGCCGTCCGGCGTGACCATGATCTGCACGTCCAGGCGGGTGTGGAAGGTGCGGTCGTTCGCCAGGCCACCGATGAGCAGCGTGAGGCCCAGGCTGCCGCGGGTGGCTCGGAGCGCGCCCTGCTCGGCGTCCTCCACCGTGTAGCCCTCGTTGGCGAGTGCCGAGCGGACCTGGCCGCGAGCGGTCTCGGGGTCGGTGGCGACGAAGAAGTCGTGACTCTCGGGCATGGTCTGCTGATCCTCTCGAAGGCGTCCGTGCGGACACGGAGGACGCTCGCCCCCCGACGACGATCATGCCGTGCCGGAACGTCAGGTGTGTCGCTTACGCTGGCTGTGTCATGACTGCCTCGATGAACCGTCGCGCCCTCCTGTCCCTCGCCGGTGTCGCCGGGATCGGGCTCGCGGTCGCCGCGTGCTCGTCCGGCAGCGACGATGCCGGCAAGAAGAACGGCAGCAGCGGCAAGAACGACAACGCCGAGGACGGCAACGCCGGCACGAGCACGACCACCCCGAAGCCCGTCGCGAAGTCCCTGACCCCGGCGCAGGTCCCGCTCGCCGGCGGCGTCACCGTCACCGTCGCGGGAACCGGTCTCGCCGCGGTCAAGGGCGTCACCGTCGGCGGTGTCGCCGCTCGTGACGTCACGGCCACGGCGTCGAAGGTCACCTTCACGGCCCCGCACCAGGCGATGTACACCGCGGGTGACGCCGACGTCGCGCTCTTCACCGAGTCGATCGAGCCGAGCCCGTCGGCCAACCAGTCGTCGGACGGCAACGGCAGTGCCGCGAACGACGGGCAGACTGGTGCGACGCAGGACTCGGCCACGGCGACGCCCGCACCCACGGCCGCCCCGGTGCCCGACCCGTCCACCGCTGTCGCGACGTCGTCGGTGGCCTACGCCGCGCTGACCGACGTCGACCGGCAGCTCCAGTACGCGATGGCGCACTGGAAGGACTACAACCTGTCCGAGTACGGCACCATGAACCCGATCGGCGGTGACTGTGCGAACTACGTCAGCCAGACGCTCATCGCCCGCGGCTGGGAGCAGCGGTCCGACTGGTACAACCGGGCCGCCGGTGCCGAGCACAGCGCCACGTGGACGTACTGCCCGACGATGGACCCGTGGCTCGAGACGAACGCCGCGGAGTTCGGGCTGACGCGTCGGAGCTCGGACGAGCGCGACAAGGTCAAGGTCGGCGACATCGTCTTCTACGACTGGAACGCGAACGGGTCGCCGGACCACACCACCATCGTGTCCGAGGTCTTCACCGAGTCCGACGGCACCATCCGCATCAAGTCGGCGAGCCACAACCAGGACGGCCCGTACCGCGACCTCGACGAGATGATCACGGTGCAGCACCCGGGCGGGACGGCCTGGTTCCACACCTTCGACGCGTAGCCCGAGGGCCCCGCGCCGTGCTCACGAACACCCCGAGCAGCTCAGGAACCACCCGAGCAGCTCAGGGGTACCCGAGGAACCAGAGCAGCACGATCGCGACCGGCTGCAGGCACACCCCGACCACGAGCCACGTCACCGCCCGCCGCCGCGTCCGCACGAACACGTCCGACCCGAGCAACGGCGCCATCGGCATGAGCAGCCGCGGCAACGACTGCTGCGGCAGGAACACCGCCACCAGGTAGAGCCCGTACGACGCCGTGAACGCGAGCACGTCGGTGCCCAGGGCCCGGGTGCTCCTGCGCGAGAAGAACCACACCGCGCCGACGAGCACCGCGATGACCAGCACGATGCCGAGCGGCCCGAGCCAGGTCGAGGCCATCGTGAACCACGGCGTCAGCGGGGCGAAGTGCCGTCGCCCGACGAACCCCACCCACCACGACAGCTCGGTGTCCAGGTAGGCGTTCGGCCGCCCGGTCACCGCCGAGGCGATCACCGGCCACGCGAGTCCCGCTGCCGCGACGACGAGTCCGGAGGCCACGATCGCGATGCGGTCACGCCACGGGAACACCTCGGCGGGTCGCGCGGACCGTCGGGACTCCACCCACCGCACGACCAGGTGCACGGCCAGCGCCACCGCGAGCGCGAGGACTCCGGGCTTGGTGAACGCCGCGACGACCCCGAGCGGCGCGATCAGCCAGTACCGCCGTCGCACCAGGGCCAGCAGTGCCCCGAACAGCAGCACGAGCAGCAGGCTCTCGGCGTACGCGACCTGCAGCAGGAACCCGGTCGGCGCGAACGCGAAGAGCGCGGTCGCCCAGCGTGCACGGTGCGAGCAGCCCACCGCGAGCACCAGCCGGTACAGCAGCACGCAGGCGCCGGCTCCCGCGATCGTCGCGACGAGCACGCCCGCGACCCAGAACGAGCCTCCGGTGACGGTCATCACGACCCGCACGATCGCGGGGAACACGGGCAGGAACGCCCAAGCGTTTGGCAGCACGTGCCCCGCGTCGTCGACGGGGAGCGTGGCCGGGTAGCCGTGCTCCGCGATGGTCCGGTAGAACGAGGCGTCCCACGACCCGGAGAACGTGAAGAACGACGGGTCCTTCCGGTACGACGCGAACGTCCAGTCGTTCGCGGTCGCCAGCACGAACACCGTGGCGAGCAGCAGCGTGCTCACCACCCGTGATGCCGCCCAGATGAGCAGGGGCGCGGTCCACGCACTGCGGGGCCCGGTCAGCAGGCTGCGCACCCCCGACCGGGAGGCCCGGCTCGTCTCCGCCACGCTCGTCACCCGCCCGATCCTCCCAGACCAGGGCCCGTGCCCGCTCCGGCGGGTGGCCGCGCGCCGGGCCGCGCGCCGATCTGCGTGCATCGTGAGCAGCAATGGTCGGGTCCGTCTGCCGGACCCGACCATTCCTGCTCACGAAGTGCGAGCCTCCCGGTCAGCGACCGGTGACGGCGCGACGGATCTGCTCGATCGGGACCTTCGGGGAGCGGTCGGCGTTGAGCAGACCGTTGGTCTCCTGCATGGTGTCGGTCAGCTGCGTGTAGCAGGAGCCGGCCAGGAACGAGCTCGCCCGGATCGCGTCGTACAGCGCCGTGATGCGGGTGACCCAGTCGTCGCCGTCGCTGGCCGAGGTGTAGCCCCAGCCGTCCTCGCGCTGGACGCCCGGCTGGTAGTTCACGCCGCCGAACTCGGTGAGCATGACGGGCTGGCCCTGGTCCTCGGCACCCCCGACGAGGATGCGGCGATCCGCCGGGCCGATGCCTCCGAGGAGCCGGGTCCGTGCGGTGTCGTCCGCGTAGGTCGCCGCGAGCCGCGGCCCGTCGCCCTCGTAGTCGTGGACCGTGACGATGTCGGAGTTGGTGTGTTCCCACCCGTCGTTCGAGATCACCGGACGCGTCGGGTCGATCGCCCGCGTGACGTCGGCGAGTGCCCGGGCGTAGGCCTGCTGTGCGGGGTCGGTGGCGATGTGCTGCACGCCCCAGCTCTCGTTCGCCGGCACCCAGGTGACGATCGACGGGTGTGAGGCGTCGCGCTCGACGGCGTCCATCCACTCGCGCATCAGGCGCTGGACAGCCCGCGGCGAGAAGGCGTAGGCGCCGGGGGCCTCGCCCCAGACCAGGATGCCGAGCCGGTCCGCCCAGTACAGGAACCGGGGGTCCTCGATCTTCTGGTGGTTGCGGGCGGCGTTGAAGCCGAGCTCCTTGATGAGCTCGACCTCGCGGCGCAGTGCCTCGCGGGACGGTGCGGCGATGTGCGAGTCCGGCCAGTAGCCCTGGTTCAGCACGCTGCGGACGTCGTGGCTGCGGCCGTTCAGCAGGAAGGTGCCGCCGTCGATCCCGACGGTGCGGAGCCCGAAGTAGGACGCGACCGCGTCGATCGGCGTCGCGCCGGCGCGGGGGAGCAGCGAGACCGTGGCGTCGACCAGGCGCGGGGCGTCCGGGGTCCAGTGCAGTTCGTCCTCGGCCTGCCCGTTCGTCTGCCGCGAGATCGGCACGACCACGTCGAACTCGTCCGAGGTGTCGCCGAGCGTGGACTCGACGGTGGCGAGGTGCTCGTCGCGCTCGTCCCACCGGGCGACGACGCGCAGGCGCTCGCCGCCGGTGCGGTCGCCCGCGATCCGGACGGTCAGGCGCACGGTGGCGTGGTCGACGTTGGTCCAGCGCAGGGACTCGATCGAGGCGGTCGGCACGGCCTCGATCCAGACGGTCTGCCAGATGCCGGTGGTGCGGCGGTACCAGATGGCGTGCGGGTCCTCGTGCCAGTCCTGCTTGCCGCGGGGCTGGGTCAGGTCGTGCGGGTCGTCCTCGGCGCGGACGACCAGGGTGTGGACGGCGTCGGGGTCGGAGGCGAGGGCGTCGGTCACGTCGAACGAGAACGGCGTGTGGCCGCCCTCGTGCTCGCCGATGAACTGGCCGTCGATCCAGACGCGGGCGTGGTAGTCGACGGCGCCGAAGTGCAGGACGAGCCGGGGCGCGGCGGTGCCGTGTCCGGCTGCCTCGAGGTCGGCGCGGGTGATCGCACGGGAGTACCAGACCACCGGGTGGAAGCCGGGCTCGTCGATGCCCGAGGCCGCGGACTCGGGCGGGAACGGTACGACGATGTCACGGGCGTCCGGGAACCCGGTGCTCCAGGCGGAGTCGTCGCCGTCGTTCCGGAAGGACCACGTGCCGTCGAGGTCGGCCCAGGCGGCGCGGAGCATCTGCGGCCGGGGGTACGTGCCGTCCTGCCGCGAGGCGAGGGGCAGTGCGGGAGCGGATGCGGTGTCAGGTGCGGCCACGGTGCCGTCGAGCGTGCTCATGGCTCCATGCTCCCGCTCCGGTACATCGTTGTAAAGAGCGTCGCAACGTTTGCCACCCGGCAGAACCGGTGGGTGCCCGGAGCGGTGTCAGGCGATCGCGGCGTCGCGCGTCAGGACCATCACGTCCATGCGTCCCTGCTGCACGACGTCGCCGCGCTGGTTCCGCAGCGAGACCGTCCGCTCGACGATGCCGGTCTTCCCGGAGCTCGTCAGGCGTGTCGACAGGATCTCGACCTCGCAGGTCACGGTGTCCCCGATGAACACCGGCGCGGTGAACCGCCACTGGTCGATCCCGAGCAGTGCCACGGCCGACCCCTCGAACACCCCGGTCCGTGCGATCAGCCCCAGGCAGAGCGAGGTGCCGAGCAGCCCGTGCACGATCCGCTGCCCGTACCGGGTCTTGCCGGCGAACTCCACGTCGGTGTGCACCTGGTTGTTGTCGTTCGTCCACGAGGCGAACGACACGACGTCCGCCTCGGTGATCGTGCGACCCGGGGTCGTGAAGGTCTGTCCGGTGGCGAGGTCCTCGAGGTAGTGGGGCACGCCTGCGATTCTCGCAGAGCAGCCCGACGAGCAGCCCGACGAGCAGCCCGACGAGCCGCGCACCGAGCATCACGCCCGGCCTCGCTCACAGCAGGGCGAGCACCTTCCTCGAGCGTCGCAGCCCGCGCTCGAGCACCGCGTGCTCCGCCGTCGCCAGCGCCCCGTACCCGAAGGTGTCGGCGCCGTCCCGAGCAGCGGGACCGGACAGCCGACGGTAGGCATTTGCCGCGTGGGCGGCGTCGAGGGCGTCGCCGAGCGTCTCCTGCACCCGCCGCAGCCGACCGAGCCGCCGCTTCCCCAGGTCGGCGACGTCACCGGCTGCCTGCAGCGCGTACCGCAGGCGCCGTGCCGCCTTCCGGATCTCGTGCAGGGCGTCGAGGTCGTCCGATCCGCCGTCGACCAGCCGCCGGACCCGGGCGCGCTCGCGGTCGATGCGCTTCGCGACGAAGGCGGCGGCGTCGTCCTGGGCGTGCGGTCCGGCCGGGGCGCGGAGCAGGATCTGGTCCAGCGCATCGAGCGCGCGGAACCAGTCGTCGGAACGCAGGACCTGGCGGAGTTCCGCTGCGGCCGCGCTCCGGAGTGCCGCCGCGCGCTCGCCGATCCGGTCCAGCGTCGGCGCGTCGACGAACCCGTCGGGAGCCCGCGCTGCCGACCGGAACAGGCCGCCGTGCAGGACCTCGGCGTCGCGGGCGGCACCGGCGACCCGTCCGACCTGGGCGAGGGCGGCCCGCAGCGCTTCGGTCGCGTCGCGGTCGAGCGCTCCGCGGTACGCCGCGAGCACGCTCCGCAGTCGACGGACCACCTTGCGGAAGTCGTGCACGGACTCGTGCTCGTCGGCACGGACCCGCGGGTCGACCGCGACGAGGTCGGTGCGCAGCGACTCGAGCACCCGCAGCACGAACGCCGCGGCGGTGCCCGAACGTGGTCGCTTCGCCCGGTTGCCGCGCCGCTCCGGTGTGAGCACGGGAGTCGGCGGGACCGCGACGGCCGAGGTCGACGGTGGCTCGGTGGCCGCGTCGTCCAGGGCCCGCTCCGCCGCCCGTGCGGTGGCGCCGTCCCGCCCGTCGTCCGACAGTGCCCACCACCGCGCGGACCGCAGCACGGTGGTGTCCGGGTCGCCTTCGTCCACCCGGACGTCGGCGATCTCGGCCCGGACCCGGCCGTCCTTGCCGCGCAGGGTGACGAGGGTCGTCGTGGTGTCCCGGAGGCGGACCGTCCCCACCGCCCGCCCGCGCAGGAACACCTCGACCGCATCGCGCGGGGGCTGCTCGTCATCGGGGAAGTCGAGGTCCGGGCACAGCGGCTCCGGACCCTCGCCGCGGTCGAGGCTCCACGAACCGTCGAGCGCACGGGTGAGCGTCACCCCTTCGCCCGCGAGCACGCGCTCCTCGGTGTCCCAGAGGGTCTCGCGGAGCGTCACGGCCTCGTGCCGTTCGACGGCCGACGCGAGGGGCTCGAGCGCGGGCAGTCGGCGGTCGTCGGGGATCCGCCAGCTCCGGCGGGGGTCGGTGCGGGCGGTGTCGGGGGCGGGGTGCTGGCTCGGCATGTCCGCAAGTGTCGTCCGCCGGCGCCCGTGCGGTCCGAGCGCGGGCGCGTTCTGTGGACGGGTGGCCCAGAACCGCGAGCTGTGCAGGGATGAGGAACGGACTCGGCACCTCGCCAGCACTCGGCGCGTACGGTCCGCAGCATGAGCGACGGAGCCCGCCACCCCAGCGACACCGCACCCGACACCCGCGACACCGCACCCGACCCCGGCGACACCGCCCCCAGCGACCACGACCTCGAGTCCTGGATCGCCGACCGCCGGTGGTACGCGTCGAAGGGGTCCGTGCCGCGCCTCCGCACCCTCTCCACCGCCGACGGCACCCGACTCGTCCTCGACGAAGCCCCCGCAGCACCCGCGGCTCCGGTCCTCTACCAGTCACCCGTGACCAGCGGCCCCGACGGCACCATCGCCGACGCCACCACCGACCACGCGTGGATCACGGCGCTCGCCGCACGCATCGACGCTGACCCGCAGAGCCTGCGCTCCATCGGCCGGGTCACCGGTGCGCGCGTCCTGACCGGCGAGCAGTCCAACACCTCGGTCATCTGCGACACCGAGTCCGGTGCCCGGGTCATCATCAAGGTGTTCCGCGTCCTGCACCACGGCGACAACCCCGATGTCACGACGCAGCTCGCGTTGTCCGCAGCCGGCAGTGCACGCGTCCCCCTGGTCTACGGCGCGTTGCGGGGCAGCTGGCCCGACGTCGGACAGGGCAGCGGCACGGCGACCGGCCACCTCGCGTTCGCGCAGGAGTTCCTCCCGGGCCTCGAGGACGCCTGGCGCGTGGCGCTCGAGGAAGCACACGCCGGTACACCCTTCGGTGACCGGGCCGAGCAGCTCGGCGCGGCGCTGGCCGACGTCCACCGCACCCTCGCCGAGGCGCTGCCGTCCGAACCCGCCGACGAGGCCCGACGAGACGCAGCGGTCGCGACGATGCACGAGCGGCTCGACACGGCCGCGCGCGAGGCCCCGGCCGTCGCCGAGCACGCGGATGCGATCCGAGCGGTCTACGCCCGTGCCACGGCGACGCCCTGGCCGGACCTTCAGCGCATCCACGGCGACCTGCACCTCGGCCAGGTGCTCGCCGCCCCCGAGCCGCGCGGCTGGGTCTTCCTCGACTTCGAGGGGGAGCCGCTCCGTCCCCTGGCCGAACGCTCGTTGCCGGACGTCACCCTCCGTGACGTCGCCGGCATGCTCCGGTCGTTCGACTACGTCGCCGGAGCGTTGGCGCACGACGCGGAACCGGTCGACGCCGCAGCGTGGGCGGACGAGGCCCGGGTGCGGTTCCTCGCCGGCTACCAGCGGGGGACCGGCGCGGACCTCAGCGCCCACCGCGAGCTGCTCGACGCGTTCGAGCTCGACAAGGCCGTCTATGAGGTCGTCTACGAGACCCGGAACCGACCCGACTGGGTCGGCATCCCGCTCGCGGCCGTCACGCGCCTGGTCGGCCGCGGCGCGTCCTGACCCACGCACCCCCGAGACGGACGGGAGGCCCGTGGCGATCCCGCCACGGGCCTCCCGTCCGACGCCCTGACGGACATGGCCCGTCGCGCGTCAGCTGCCAGCCGTCAGTTGACGGGGCCGGTGTACTTCTCGCCCGGGCCGGCGCCCGGCGCGTCCGGGATCGCCGACGCCTCGCGGAACGCGAGCTGCACCGAACGCAGGCCGTCGCGCAGCGGACGGGCGTGGTGGTCGCCGATCTCGGTCGCCGCAGCGGTGACCAGGCCGGCCAGCGCGGTGAGGAGCTTGCGTGCCTCGTCGAGGTCGGTCTGCTCCTGCGGGTCGTCGGCCAGGCCGACCTTCACGGCCGCCGCGCTGAGCAGGTGCACGGCCACGGTGTTGATGAGTTCGACGGCCGGCACCTCCGAGATGTCCCTGGCGGCGTCGATGCCGCTGCCGTCGTCGTCGATCGGGGTGTCGGTCACGGTGCTCCTCTGCTAGACTCGCTCGCGGCAGATGCTGTCCGTGTGCCACCAGGTTCTCCTGGATCGCTCGGACGGTGTCACGAAAGAGGAGTCTCTCCCACCCGCGGCCGCGTTCCACCAGGCTACCGGGTCACCACCGCTCCGCGAGTGCACCGCAACTGGGTGCACACGTCGGTCGGGTCCACGGATCCGACGCAGGGCGGCTGCCGAACGGGTTCCGATCCGTGCGTCAGATCTCCTCTCTCGTGCTGTCGTCCAGGGCATACGTCCCGGACGACCACCACCTGATTGAAGGAGCTCCGCATCACCGATCCCCGTACCAACGACCGAATCCGCGTTCCCGAAGTCCGACTCGTCGGCCCGCAGGGTGAGCAGGTCGGCGTTGTCCCGATCGCCATGGCACTGCGCCTCGCGCAGGAAGCCGAACTGGATCTGGTCGAGGTCGCGCCGAACTCGAAGCCGCCCGTGGCCAAGATCATGGACTACGGCAAGTTCAAGTACGAGGCCGCTCAGAAGGCCAAGGAAGCCCGTCGCAACCAGGTGAACACGGACCTGAAAGAGGTCCGTTTCCGTCTGAAGATCGACGTGCACGACTACGAGACGAAGCGCAAGCGCGCCGAGGGGTTCCTCCTCGGTGGCGACAAGGTGAAGGCGATGATCCTCTTCCGTGGCCGCGAGCAGTCGCGTCCGGAGCAGGGTGTCCGTCTCCTCCACAAGTTCGCGGAGGAGATCGCCGAGTTCGGCGTCGTCGAGTCCCGTCCGACCCAGGACGGCCGCAACATGACGATGATCATCGCCCCCCTCAAGAACAAGTCCGACGTCAAGGGCGAGCAGAACGCGAAGCGCGCTGCACAGAAGGCCGAGCGTCGTGCGTCCGAGCACGCAGCGAAGGACCAGCCGGCCGAGGCGCCGGCGGCGGACGCCGCACCCGAGCAGGCCTCCGTGCCTGCCGACAGCGACAGCCCCGCCGAGTAGGTCACCCCGACCGACCCCGCAACGACGCGGCCCCCATCCATCCCACGGAAAGGCACCACCATGCCCAAGCAGAAGACCCACTCCGGGTCGAAGAAGCGCTTCAAGATCACCGGTACCGGCAAGGTCATGAAGCAGCAGGCCGGTATGCGTCACAACCTCGAGGTCAAGAGCTCCAAGCGCAAGGCCCGCCTGAACGAGGACCAGGTCCTCTCCAAGGCAGACGCGAAGAACGTCAAGAAGCTCCTCGGCCACTGAGCCCCCGGATCGTAAAGGAATAGTGCAATGGCACGAGTAAAGAGAGCGGTCAACGCCGCCAAGAAGCGCCGCGTCATCCTCGAGCGCGCCGAGGGCTACCGCGGCCAGCGTTCGCGTCTGTACCGCAAGGCCAAGGAGCAGGTCACCCACTCCCTCGTCTACGCGTACCGCGACCGTCACGCGAAGAAGGGCGAGTTCCGTCGCCTGTGGATCCAGCGCATCAACGCTGCGTCCCGTGCGAACGGCCTCACCTACAACCGTCTGATCCAGGGTCTGGGTCTGGCCGGTGTCGAGGTCGACCGTCGCATCCTCGCCGACCTCGCGGTGAACAACCCCGAGACCTTCACCGCGCTCGTCGAGACCGCGAAGAAGGCCCTCCCGGCCGACACCTCGGCTCCGAAGGCTGCGTAGTCAGTTCTTCTGCTCGCGAAACCCCCGCCGCACGGCGGGGGTTTCGTCGTTCCTAGACTTGGGTCGTGAGCGATCTCCTCGAGAACCCCCGTGCCGGACGCGTGAAGGCCGTCGCGGCCCTGTCGAAGAAGGACGTCCGTGCCGAAACGGGCTTGTTCCTGCTGGAAGGGCCGCAGGCGGTGCGTGAAGCACTCGAGTACGCCCCGGAGCTCCTGCGCGAGCTCTACGTGACGCCGACGGCCGCAGCCCGCTACGGGCTCGACGACGCGCCGGTCGACACATGGTTCGTGACGGAGCAGGTGCTCGACGCGATGGCGGACACCGTGACGCCCCAGGGCGTCGTCGCCGTCTGTCAGCAGTTCCCGACGTCGGTGAAGGACGTCTTCCCCGACCGTCGCGTCGGTGACGCAGCTGCTGCCGTCGACCTGGAGGCCCGTGGGGACGCCGACGAGCCGGCCACGTTGCCGGGGTTGGTCGCCATCCTCGAAGAGGTGCGGGACCCGGGGAACGCCGGCACGATCATCCGCGCCGCCGACTCCGCCGGCGCCGACGCGGTGGTCCTCACCGGGCGGTCGGTGGACCCGTACAACCCGAAGGTCGTCCGTTCGACCACGGGCTCGCTGTTCCACGTGCCGGTGTCGGTGGGCGTGACCCTGGCCGACACGATCGCGCGGGCGAAGGCGCTCGGGTACACGGTGCTCGCGGCCGACGTGTCGGGAGACGACCTGCCGGTGGTCCGGGCCGAGGGCATGCTCGACGGCCCGACCGCGTGGGTGTTCGGCAACGAGGCCCGCGGGCTCACCACCGAGGACCTCGCGCTCGTCGACCGTGCGGTGAAGGTGCCGATCTACGGCCAGGCGGAGTCGATGAACCTGGCGACGGCTGCCTCGGTCTGCCTGTACGAGTCGGCGTTCGCGCTCCGGAGCTGACCCCTCCTCTCCACAGTCCGACCGGTGCAGGCGGGTGGTATCCCGTCGGCCGGTAGGCTTGGGTCTCGTGTCAGAACCTCTCGAGATCAGCGAATCGGCCGTCGCCGACGCCGTGGACGCAGCACTCGCCGCCGTCCGCGCCACGACGACGGTCGCCGAACTGAAGCAGGCCAGGGCCGAGCACACCGGTGAGCAGTCGCCGCTGGCTCGGATGAACGCGTCGATGCGCAGTGTGCCGCCGGAGCAGAAGGCCGCCGCCGGCAAGCTCGTCGGCCAGGCCCGCGGCCGGCTGAACGCGGCGATCGCGGAGCAGGAGTCGGTCCTCGCCGTGGCGGAGGAGCGCGCGCGGCTCGAGGCCGAGCGCGTCGACGTCACCGCGTTGCCGACGCACCGCCCGACCGGCTCGCGCCACCCGCTCTCGCTCCTCAACGAAGCCGTCGCGGACATCTTCGTCGGCATGGGGTGGGAAGTGGCAGAAGGCCCCGAGCTCGAGCACGAGTGGTTCAACTTCGACGCCCTGAACTTCGACCAGGACCACCCGGCCCGGGCCATGGCGGACACGATCTTCGTCGAGCCCGTCGACCGGCACCTCGTCATGCGCACCCACACGTCGCCCGTGCAGGTGCGGTCGCTGCTGTCCCGCGACCTCCCGCTCTACGTCATCGCCCCGGGCCGTGTGTACCGCGCCGACGAGCTCGACGCCACGCACCTGCCGGTCTTCACCCAGGTCGAGGGCATCGCGATCGACAAGGGCCTGACGATGGCGCACCTGCGCGGCACGCTCGAGCACTTCGCCCGCCAGGTCTTCGGCGCCGAGGCCCAGATCCGCCTGCGCCCGAACTACTTCCCGTTCACCGAGCCCAGCGCCGAGATGGACGTCTGGCAGCCGAACGCCAAGGGCGGCGCCCGGTGGGTCGAGTGGGGTGGCTGCGGCATGGTCAACCCCAACGTCCTGCGTGCCGCCGGGATCGACCCGGACGAGTACCAGGGCTTCGCCTTCGGCATGGGCATCGAGCGGACGCTGCAGTTCCGCAACGGCCTGAACGACATGCGTGACTTCCTCGAGGGCGACATCCGCTTCTCGCAGCAGTTCGGAACGGTGGTCTGATGCGCGTCCCACTCCGTTGGCTCGGCGAGTCCGTCGACCTCCCCGAGGACGTCACCCTCGAGCACGTCCACGCGGCGCTCGTGTCGGTCGGCTTCGAGGAAGAAGACGTCCACACCTTCGACCTGACCGGCCCCGTCGTGGTCGGCCGGGTGCTCGAACGCGTCCCCGAGCCGCAGAAGAACGGCAAGACCATCAACTGGTGCCAGGTGGACGTCGGTGAGCCCGAGCCGCGCGGCATCGTCTGCGGCGCGCACAACTTCGACGTGGGCGACCTCGTCGTCGTCACGCTGCCCGGCGCCGTGCTGCCCGGCCCGTTCCCGATCGCGGCCCGCAAGACGTACGGCCACGTCTCCGACGGCATGATCGCCTCGGCACGTGAGCTCGGTCTCGGCGACGAGCACGAGGGCATCCTCCGCTTCGCGGACCTCGGCATGGAGCCGACCGTGGGCGAGGACGCCATCGCACTCCTCGGCCTCGACGACGCCGCGGTCGAGATCAACGTCACGCCGGACCGCGGGTACGTGCTGAGCATGCGCGGTGTCGCGCGCGAGTACGCCCACGCCACCGGGGCGAGCTTCCACGACCCCGCCGACCGCGTCGCCCCCCGCACGGCCGAGGGCTTCTCGGTGACGATCGACGACCAGGCCCCGATCCGGGGTCGCGTCGGCGCGAGCACGTTCGTCACCCGGGTCGTCCGCGGCATCGACCCCGCGGCGAAGACACCCGCCTGGATGGTGTCCCGCCTCGCCCTGGCAGGCGTCCGCTCGATCTCATTGCCCGTCGACATCACGAACTACGTCATGTTCGAACTCGGCCAGCCGCTGCACGGGTACGACCTGTCGACCGTGCGTGGTGGCCTGGGCGTCCGTCGTGCGACTGCGGGCGAGACGCTCGAGACCCTCGACGGCGCCGTGCGGAAGCTCGACCCCGAGGACCTCGTCATCACCGACGACGACGGTCCCGTCGGACTCGCCGGCGTGATGGGCGGTGCGCGGACCGAGATCTCGGCGAGCACGACCGACGTCCTGATCGAGGCCGCCGGGTTCGACCAGGTCTCGATCGCGCGGACCGCTCGCCGGCACAAGCTGCCGAGCGAAGCCTCCCGTCGCTTCGAGCGCGGCGTCGACCCGCTCGTGGCCGAGGCCGCTGCGAACCGCGCCGTCGAGCTCCTCGTCGAGCTGGCGGGTGGGACGGCCGACGCCCTCGGATCGACCCTCGTCGACACCGAGCCCCGCGCGACGGTCAGCATGCGGACCACTCGTCCGGCCGAGCTCATCGGTGTGGACTACACCGACACCGAGGTCGTCGACACCCTCCGCGCGATCGGCGCCACGGTGCAGGCCGACGGCGAGCAGCTCGCCGTCACGCCGCCGACCTGGCGCCCCGACCTCACCGACGACACCACGTTGGTCGAGGAGGTCGCGCGGATCGTCGGGTACGACCGCATCCCGAGCGTGCTGCCCGTCGCCCCGCCCGGACGCGGACTCACCCCGCACCAGCAGGCGCGACGTCGGGTCTCCGCGGCCCTCGCGGCGGCGGGCCTGGTCGAAGCGGTGACGGCACCGTTCGTCTCCGCGGCGACCCAGGACGCCTACCCGGGGATCGACCCGGACGGCGGCCCGAGCGTCGTGCTCGCGAACGCCCTCGACAGCGAGCAGAACCTGCTCCGCCGCAGCGGTGTACCGGCCCTCGTCGACGCCGCCCGCCGCAACGTGGCGCGCGGCCTGCTCGACGTGGCGCTCTACGAGACCTCGCGGGTGTTCCTGCCGGCGACGGGCGTGACGCTCGGTACCGACGAGGTCCCGGCCGGTGCCGCGCTGCCCGACCGCGCGACCCTCCAGGCACTCGACGCGTCCCTGCCCGCACAGCCGTTCCACGTGTCCGCACTGCTCACCGGCAACCGAGTCGTCAAGCAGGCCGGCGTCGCCGCCGAGCCGTACGGCATCGCCGACGCGATCGACGCGGCGCGACAGGTCGCGTGGGCCGTCGGCGTCGAACTCCGCGTCGCGCAGACCACCCACCCGTCGCTGCACCCGGGCCGCGCGGCGTCGCTGCTCGTGGGCGACACCGTCGTGGGCGTCGCCGGCGAACTCCTGCCGGAGCTGTCCGCCGCTGCGGTGCTGCCCCGCGTGGTGGCCGTGGTCGAGCTCGACCTCGACGCCATGGTGGCCGCGGCCCCCGACCTCGTCGCGGTCGCGCCGATCGTGTCGTACCCCGCTGCGACGCAGGACCTCTCCCTGGTCGTCGACGCCGGGGTCCCGGCCGGTGACGTGTTGGATGCGGTCCGCTCTGGTGCCGGAGACCTGTTGGAGTATGCTCGGCTCGTGGATGACTACCGGGGCTCCGGCGTGGACGAGGGACAGAAGTCCCTGACGTTCGCCCTGCGCTTCCGTGCCACGGACCGCACGCTGACCGCTGCCGAGGCCACCGAGGCCCGTGACGGCGCAGTCCGACGTGCCGGCGAGCGATTCGGGGCGACCCTGCGCGACTGACCCACGACGGGATCAGCACCGCCCGGGGTCGCCGCCTCCGACTCTCTCGACGACCAGTCCGACCAAAGGTGGAATCCCATGTCCGTATCCGTCGCCGTGGCGGGAGCCTCCGGCTACGCGGGTGGTGAGCTCCTGCGCGTGCTCTCCGCCCATCCCGAGTTCGACGTCAGGACGGTGACGGCGTTCTCGAACGCCGGACAGCCGCTGATCGCGACGCAGCCGCACCTCCGCTCGCTGTCGCACCTGACCCTCGAGAAGACGACGGCCGAGACGCTCCGGGGGCACGACGTCGTGTTCCTGGCGCTGCCGCACGGTCAGTCCGGCGCGATCACCGAGGAGCTCGGTGACGAGGCCCTCGTCGTGGACTGCGGCGCGGACCACCGCCTGACGGACCCCGCGGCCTGGGAGCAGTTCTACGGCGGCGAGTACCACGGCGCCTGGACCTACGGCCTGCCCGAGCTCCTGCTCGCCGCCCCGGCCCCCGGCTCGGCCGACGAGTGGCGCGAGGTCGAGGACATCGCGTCGCAGGGCAAGCAGCGCTCGGCCCTGGTCGGCACCAAGCGGATCGCCGTCCCCGGGTGCAACGTCACCGCGGTGACGCTCGGCATCCAGCCGGGCATCCAGGCCGGACTCGTCGAGTCGGACGACATCGTCGCGGTGCTGAGCGTCGGCCCGAGCGGTGCCGGCAAGAAGCTCGCGAACACCTACCTGGCGTCCGAGATCATGGGCTCCGCCAGCGCCTACGCGGTCGGCGGCACGCACCGGCACGTCCCGGAGATCCAGCAGAACCTGGTCGTGGCGGGTGCTGCCGACGTGACCATCTCGTTCACGCCCGTGCTCGTCCCGATGTCGCGCGGCATCCTCGCGACGACGACCGCCAAGATCACCCCCGGGGTGAGCGCGCGCGACGTGCGACTCGCCTGGGAGCAGGCCTACGCCGACGAGCCGTTCGTGCACCTGCTGCCCGAGGGCGAGTTCCCCCGGGTCGCGGACACGATCGGTGCGAACACCGCACTCGTCGGCATCGCCGTCGACGAGGCCGCTGGCCGCGTCGTCGCCGTGACGGCACTCGACAACCTCGCGAAGGGCACGGCGGGCGCCGCCGTCCAGTCGACCAACATCGCCCTCGGTCTGCCGGAGACCCTGGGCCTGAGCGTGGACGGAGTCGCACCGTGACCGACGCAAGCAACGAACCGACCGCCACCGGCGGGACGGACGCGGCCACGGGCCTCCCGGCCCTGCAGGGCGTGACCGCAGCAGCGGGCTTCCGCGCGGCCGGCGTGACCGCCGGCCTCAAGACCAGCGGCAAGCCGGACGTGGCGCTCGTCGTCAACGACGGCCCCGACGCGGCCGTGGCCGCGGTGTTCACCAGCAACCGTGCGCAGGCGCACCCGGTGATCTGGTCCCGCCAGGTCGTCGGTGACGGCGCTGCGCGTGCCGTCGTCCTGAACTCCGGCGGTGCCAACTGCTTCACGGGCCCCTTCGGCTTCCAGACCACGCACATGACCGCCGAAGCAGTGGGCGACGCCCTCGGCATCGGCGCCGGCGACGTCGTCGTCTGCTCCACCGGCCTGATCGGGGTCGGCGACCAGACCTTCCGCGACGGCGTGCTGCGCGGGGTCGACCTGGCGAGCGCCGCACTCAGCGCCGACGGCGGCCCGGACGCGGCCACGGCGATCATGACGACCGACACCAAGGCGAAGCAGTCCGTGGTGACCGAGGACGGCTGGACCGTCGGCGGCATGGCGAAGGGCGCGGGCATGCTCGCACCAGGGCTCGCGACGATGCTCGTCGTGATCACCACCGACGCCGTCCAGACGCCGGACCAGCTCGACCAGGCGCTCCGCGCGGCCACCCGCATCACCTTCGACCGCGTCGACTCGGACGGCTGCATGTCGACGAACGACACCGTCGTGCTGCTGTCGTCGGGCGCGAGCGGGGTGACGCCCGAGGTCGGCGACTTCCAGGAAGCACTGACCGCGGTCTGCGCGGACCTGGCCCGCCAGCTGCAGCAGGACGCCGAGGGCGCGAGCCACGACATCACGATCGAGGTCGTGCACGCCGCGACCGAGGACGACGCCGTGACCGTCGGCCGGAGCGTCGCCCGCAACAACCTGTTCAAGGCCGCGGTCTTCGGCAACGACCCGAACTGGGGCCGGGTGCTCGCGGCGATCGGCACGACGGACGCCGACTTCGACCCGTACGCGGTCGACGTCAGCATGAACGGTGTCCGGGTCTGCCACGCCGGTGCGCCGGACCAGCCGAGCGACACCGTCGACCTGACGCCGCGCGACACCCACGTGCGCATCGACCTCGGTGTCGGGACGCACGCGGCGACGATCCTGACCAACGACCTCACGCACGACTACGTGCACGAGAACAGCGCGTACTCCAGCTGATGGCGAACGACACCGAAGGGGCCGGGACGCCCCTCACGAAGGAAGAAGAACACGAGTTCGCGGCCGTCAAGGCCGCGACCCTGATCGAGTCCCTGCCGTGGCTCAAGCGCTTCTCCGGCAAGGTCGTCGTCGTCAAGTTCGGCGGCAACGCCATGGTGAACGACGATCTCAAGCGGGCGTTCGCCGAGGACATGGTCTACCTCCGCTACGCCGGCCTGCACCCCGTCGTGGTGCACGGTGGGGGTCCGCAGATCTCGGCCGCGCTCAAGGAACAGGGCATCGAGTCCGAGTTCCGAGGTGGCTACCGCGTCACCACGACCGAGGCGATCACGGTCGTCCGCGACGTCCTGGCGGGCGAGGTCAACCGCGAGATCGTGGACCTGATGAACGAGCACGGCGAGGGCCTGGCCGTCGGCGTGTTCGGCGACGGCGGGTCCTTGTTCACCGGTGAGCAGAAGGGCGTGGTCGTCGACGGGCAGGAGTACGACCTCGGCCACGTCGGTGACATCACCCACGTCGACCCCTCCGGGGTGCTCGCCGCGATCGAGGCCGGCCGGATCCCGGTGGTCTCGAGCATCGCGATCGACGACGCCCACCCGGACCAGGCGCTCAACGTGAACGCCGACGCGGCGGCCGGCGCCCTGGCGATCGCGCTGCGTGCGTCGAAGCTCATCATGCTCACCGACGTCCCCGGCCTGTACCGCAACTGGCCGGACCGCGACTCGCTCGTCGACCTCATCGCGGTCGAGGAGCTCCGCGAGCTCCTGCCGTCCCTCGAGTCGGGCATGATCCCGAAGATGACCGCGTGCCTCGACGCCGTGGTCGGCGGGGTCGGCGGGGCGACGATCATCGACGGCCGGATCCCGCACTCGATCCTGCTCGAGGTCTTCACCCTGCGCGGTGCGGGCACCGAGGTGATCCCGGACCCGAGCCGACGAACCGAGAACCAGATGACCCACGCCGAGATCGGCCGACGCGTGGCAGCACCGTCGACGAGCACCAGCACCGGCCAACACGTGGCCAGCACGACCGAGAAGGGGCAGCAGCAGTGAGCAGCGAGACGCAGACCGAGACCTGGAACGACCGGTTCGGGGCGTCGCTCATGCGATCCCTGACGCCGCCGAAGATCATGCTCGAGCGCGGACAGGGCTGCCGTGTCTGGGACGTCGAGGGCAACGAGTACCTCGACTTCCTGGCGGGCATCGCCGTCAACTCGCTCGGCCACGCGCACCCCGTCCTGGTCGAGGCGATCGCCGACCAGGCCGCGAAGCTCGTGCACGTGTCGAACTACTTCGCGACCCCGCCGCAGCTCGAGCTCGCGGAACGCCTCAAGCGCATCACCGGTGCGGGCGACGCCGGGCGCGTGTACTTCGGCAACTCCGGTGCCGAGGCGAACGAGGCCGCCTTCAAGCTCGCGCGCCTGAACAAGGGCGCGGACGGGCAGAAGACCCGCATCCTCGCGCTCAAGCAGGGGTTCCACGGCCGTACGATGGGTGCGCTCGCGCTCACCGGCAAGCCCGCGCTGCAGCAGGACTTCCTGCCGATGATCCCGGGGGTCGAGCACATCGACTCCACCGTCGCAGCGCTCGAAGCGTCGATCGACGACACCGTCGCGGCGATCATCATCGAGCCGATCAAGGGTGAGGCCGGCGTCGTCGACCTGCCGGAGGGCTTCCTGCTCGCGGCACGCCGACTGACCGAGGAGCACGGTGCGCTGCTGATCCTCGATGAGATCCAGACCGGCGTCGGACGGACGGGCAACTGGTTCACCTACCAGGGGCACGGCTTCACCCCCGATGCCATCACGGTGGCCAAGGGCATCGCCGGTGGCTTCCCGATCGGTGCGCTCGTGACCTTCGGGTGGGCGTCCGACCTGTTCTCGGCCGGCCAGCACGGTTCGACCTTCGGTGGCAACCCGCTCGGCACCCGGGTGGCGAACGCGGTGCTCGCCGAGATCGAGCGCGCCGACCTCGTCGCGGCCGCCGTGGTCAAGGGCGAGCGGATCCGGGCCGGCATCGCCGGCATCGGTTCACCGCTCGTCGAGGAGGTCCGCGGCACCGGCCTGCTCATCGGCGTCGGGCTCACGGGTCCGGTCGCGGCTGCGGTCAACGCCGCCGCGCTCGAGCGTGGCCTCATCATCAACGCCCCGAACGAGTCGAGCCTGCGCCTCGCGCCGCCGCTCATCGTGTCCGACGCCGAGATCGACGAGTTCGTGTCGATCCTCGCCCAGAGCCTCGCGGCCGTCGCTGCCGCCCAGGAGACCTCCGCATGACCCGCCACTTCCTCCGGGACGACGACCTCAGCCAGGCCGAGCAGTCCGCGATCCTCGACATCGCCGACCAGATGAAGGCCGACCGCTGGGGTGCGAAGCCCCTCGCCGGCCCGCAGAGCGTCGCGGTCATCTTCGACAAGTCGTCGACGCGCACGCGGGTGTCGTTCCACGTCGGCATCTCCGACCTGGGCGGCAGCCCGCTGATCATCTCGACGGCGAACAGCCAGCTGGGCGGCAAGGAGACCCCGTCCGACACCGCCCGTGTGCTGGAGCGCATGGTGTCGGCGATCGTCTGGCGCACCTACGGCCAGGCCGGTCTCGAGGAGATGGCTGCCGACACGACCGTCCCCGTCGTCAACGCGCTGTCCGACGACTTCCACCCGTGCCAGCTGCTCGCCGACCTGCTCACCATCCGCGAGCACCGCGGCACGCTGGCGGGCCAGACGGTGGCGTTCATCGGCGACGGTGCGAGCAACATGGCCCAGTCCTACCTGCTCGCCGGCGCGACGGCGGGCATGCACGTCCGGGTCGCTGCCCCGGCCGAGTTCTCGCCGTCCCCGCAGGTCGTCACCGATGCCGAGCACCGTTCGGCCGAGACCGGTGGGTCCGTGCTGGTCGTGACCGACCCGGTGGCCGCGGTCGCTGGCGCCGACGTCGTGGTCACCGACACGTGGGTGTCGATGGGCAAGGAGTCCGAGAAGCAGTCGCGTCTGGACACCTTCTCCGGGTACCGGGTGGACGACGCCCTCATGGCGCACGCCGCCGACGACGCGGTGTTCATGCACTGCCTGCCCGCCGACCGCGGCTTCGAGGTGACCGCCGACGTCATCGACGGGCCGCGCAGCATCATCTGGGACGAGGCCGAGAACCGTCTGCACGCCCAGAAGGCGCTGCTGGCCTGGCTCCTCGCCGCGAACGGCGCGACCGCGACCGCGACCGCGACCGCGTCCGCGTCCGCGACCGCCGCGGCAACCGCGTAGGCGCACCGCATGGCAGACCGCGTCGTCCTCGCGTACTCCGGCGGCCTCGACACCTCCGTCGGGATCGGCTGGCTGCGTGACGCCACCGGCAAAGAGGTGGTGGCGCTGGCGGTCGACGTCGGCCAGGGCGGCGAGGACCTCGACGCGATCCGGCAGCGCGCGCTCGACTGCGGGGCCGTGGAGTCGATCGTGGTCGACGCCAAGGACGAGTACGCCGACGAGTACATCGTGCCTGCCCTCAAGGCCAACGCGCTGTACCAGAAGCGCTACCCGCTGGTGTCGGCGCTGAGCCGCCCGCTCATCGCGAAGCACCTCGCGCTGACGGCGAAGCAGCTCGGCGCCGACAGCGTCGCGCACGGCTGCACCGGCAAGGGCAACGACCAGGTCCGGTTCGAGGCAGCGGTCGCGGCGATCGCCCCGGACCTGCGGAGCGTGGCACCGGTCCGCGACCTCGCCCTGACCCGCGACAAGGCGATCGCGTACGCCGAACAGCACGCGCTGCCGATCCAGCAGTCGCAGCGGTCGCCGTACTCGATCGACCAGAACGTGTGGGGTCGTGCGGTCGAGACGGGTTTCCTCGAGGACCCGTGGAACGCCCCGACCGAGGACCTCTACGCCTACACGCAGGACCCCGCCGTGCAGCGTGACGCGGACGAGGTGACGATCACGTTCGAGCGCGGCGTCCCGGTGGCGCTCGACGGGCAGCGCTTCAGCGTGCTGCGGATCGTCCAGGAGCTGAACGCCGTGGCCGGCAAGCACGGCGTCGGCCGGATCGACGTCGTCGAGGACGGCCTCGTCGGCATCAAGTCGCGCGAGGTGTACGAAGCCCCGGCGGCGATCGCGCTCATCACGGCGCACGAGGAACTCGAGCGTCTCACCCTCGAGCGCGACGTGAACCGCTACAAGCGCGGTGTCGAGTCGGAGTGGGCCGACCTGGTCTACGACGGCCTGTGGTTCGGCGGGCTGAAGCGCAGCCTCGACGCCTTCATCGACCACACCCAGCAGCACGTCTCCGGCGACGTCCGCCTGCAGCTGCTCGGCGGCCGGGCGACGGTGAACGGCCGTCGGTCGGAGCAGAGCCTGTACGACTTCGACCTCGCGACGTACGACACCGGCGACACGTTCGACCAGTCCCTCTCCAAGGGCTTCATCGAGCTCTGGTCGCTCCCCAGCAAGATCTCCGCCCGCCGCGACGCGGCGAACTGACACCCGCCGCCACCCGGCGGACTGACACCCGCCGCCACCCGGCGGACGACGCCCCACCGCCACCCGGCCCGACGACAACGACGCAGGACGACATGACCGACGAGAAGACCGACGCCACCAACACCGGAGCCCTCTGGGGCGCCCGCTTCGCCGACGGCCCGAGTGCGGCCCTCGCCGCGCTGTCGAAGTCGACGCAGTTCGACTGGCAGCTCGCGCCGTACGACATCGCCGGCTCCCGCGCGCACGCCCGGGCCCTGCACGCGGCCGGGTACCTGACGGCGGACGAGCTCGAGCGCATGCTCGCCGGGCTCGACCGGCTCGAGGCCGCGCACGCGGACGGCACACTGCTGCCGGACGAGTCCGACGAGGACGTCCACGGCGCCCTCGAACGACTGCTGATCGCCGACCTCGGTCCGGAACTCGGCGGCAAGCTCCGCGCCGGCCGCAGCCGCAACGACCAGATCGCGACACTCGGCCGCATGCACATGCTCGACCACGGGCGGCGCATCGGACGGCTCGTGATCGACCTGGTCGACGCGATCACCCAGCAGGCGAACGAGCACCCGGCGGCGATCATGCCGGGTCGCACGCACCTGCAGCACGCGCAGCCCGTCCTCCTCGCGCACCACCTGCTGGCGCACGCCTGGCCGCTCGTGCGGGACCTCGAGCGCCTTCGCGACTGGGCGGGCCGTGCGAGCGTCAGCCCGTACGGTGCGGGTGCCCTCGCCGGCAGTTCGCTCGGCCTCGACCCCGCCGCGATCGCCGCGGAGCTCGGGTTCGACCGGCCGGCCGACAACTCGATCGACGCCACGGCCGCCCGCGACGTCGTCGCCGAGTTCGCGTTCGTGCTCGCGCAGATCGGCATCGACGTCTCGCGCCTGTCGGAGGAGGTCATCCTCTGGAACACGAAGGAGTTCGGCTTCGTCCGGCTCCACGACGCGTTCTCGACCGGGTCGAGCATCATGCCGCAGAAGAAGAACCCCGACATCGCCGAGCTCGCACGCGGCAAGTCCGGTCGTCTCATCGGCAACCTGACGGGGCTGCTCGCGACCCTGAAGGGCCTGCCGCTCGCCTACAACCGCGACCTGCAGGAGGACAAGGAGCCGGTCTTCGACTCGGTCGCCACGCTCGAGGTCCTGCTGCCCGCCTTCACCGGCATGATCGCGACGCTCACGTTCGACACGGACCGGATGGCCGAGCTCGCACCGCAGGGGTTCTCGCTGGCGACCGACGTGGCCGAGTGGCTGGTCCGCCAGGGCGTGCCGTTCCGTGACGCCCACGAGGTGTCCGGTGCGCTGGTCCGGTACTGCGAAGAGCGCGCCATCGAGCTCGACGACCCGACGGACGACGAGTACCGCTCCGTCTCCGAGCACCTCACCCCCGGTGTCCGTGCCGTGCTCACGATCGAGGGCAGCGTCGCGTCCCGCTCTGGCGTCGGCGGCACCGCTCCGGACCGCGTCGCCGAGCAGCTGGCCTCCGTCACGCGCCGCGTCCACGACCTCGCCGAGGGCGCTCCCTTCACGCGATGACCGAGGGGCTGCTCGCGATGCTCGCCGAGCCTGCGCCGATCGTCGCACCCGCACTGCTCGGTGCGACGATCACGGGCCGGGGTGTGACGCTGCGCATCACCGAGGTCGAGGCCTACTTCGGGCCCACCGACCCTGGTTCGCACGGCCACCGCGGGCCGACCGAGCGCAACCGTCACCTGTTCGGCGCTCCGGGGACCCTGTACGCGTACCGCTCGTACGGCATCCACACCTGCGTCAACGTCGTGAGCGCGCCGGCGGGCACCTCCTCCGGCTCCCTGCTCCGCGGGGCGCAGGTGATCGAGGGTGTCGAGACAGCACGTGGACGACGTGGCCCGTCGGTCGCCGACGTCGCGTTGGCGCGCGGCCCCGGCAACCTCGGTGGCGCGCTCGGCGCGGTGCTCGGGCAGGACGACGGCACCTCGCTGCTCGACGGGTCCGGTCCGTTCGTGCTCACGTTGGCACCCGGCCTGGAGGCCCGGCTCGCCTCCGCCCCGCCGACTCGGGTCGTCGAGGAACTCCTGACCGAGACCGCACCCGGCCCCGGCGGGGCCGGAACGGTCCCACGCGTCTCGCGCGGACCGCGCACCGGCGTCGGCGGCATCGCCGGCGGTGCGCAGTACCCCTGGCGCTTCTGGTTGACGGGCGACCCGACGGTCTCGACGTACCGACGGCACAAGGGTGCCCTCGACTGATCCCCACCGGCGCGGCCGGCCCGCCGCTGGCGCGTCGCGCCGGAACCGGCGGCGTGGGCCCGGACGCACCACGGGCCTCCCGGTCGACGGCGCCTGTCGGTGGTGCGCCGCCGCTACGATGGCGGGGTGTCCAGTGATACCGCTCAAGACGTCCTGACGCGCCAGCAGAACGACCCCACCTTCGCCTCGGTGTGGGACGAACTGCGCTGGCGTGGTCTGGTGCAGGTCTCGACCGACGAGACCGCACTCCAAGAGGCCCTCGACGGTGACCCGATCACGTACTACTGCGGGTTCGACCCCACGGCACCGTCGCTGCACTGCGGCAACCTCCTGCAGCTCCTGACCATGCGTCGGTTGCAGCTGGCCGGGCACAAGCCGCTCGCGCTCGTCGGGGGATCGACGGGACTCATCGGCGACCCCCGTCCGACGGCGGAGCGCACGCTGAACACCCGCGAGACCGTCGCCGAGTGGGTGGCGCGACTGCAGTCGCAGGTGTCCCGGTTCCTCAGTGCGGACGGAGACAACGGCGTGCGGCTGGTGAACAACCTGGACTGGACGTCACCGATGTCCGCCATCGATTTCCTGCGCGACGTCGGCAAGTACTTCCGGGTGAACTCGATGCTCAAGAAGGACGCCGTCGCCGCGCGGCTGAACTCCGACGCGGGCATCAGCTACACCGAGTTCAGCTACCAGATCCTGCAGGGCCTCGACTACCGGGAGCTCTTCCGGCAGTACGGCTGCACGCTGCAGACGGGTGGCTCGGACCAGTGGGGCAACCTGACCTCGGGGACGGAGCTCATCCGTCGTGCCGAGGGTGCGACCGTGCACGCGCTCGGGACGCCCTTGATCACGAACTCGGACGGCACGAAGTTCGGCAAGAGCGAGGGCAACGCCATCTGGCTCGACGCCGAGATGACCTCGCCGTACGCGCTGTACCAGTTCTGGCTCAACACGGCGGATGCCGACGTGATCGCCCGCCTGCGGGAGTTCACGTTCCTGTCCCGCGCCGAGATCGAGCGGCTCGAGCAGGCGGTCGCCGACGAACCGTTCCGACGCGAAGCGCAGCGGACCCTGGCGTTCGAGGTGACTGCGCTGGTGCACGGGGTCGATGCCACCCAGGCCGCGATCGACGCCGCGGCCGCGCTCTTCGGCAACGGCGACCTCGGTGCGCTCGACCCGGCCACGCTGCGGTCGGCGATCGCGGAGCTGCCGGGATCGGTGACCCTCGAGCCCGGAGCCGACGTGGCACGGGCCCTCGTCGAGACCGAGCTCGTGAAGTCCCTCGGCGAGGCCCGGCGTGCGATCGACCAGGGCGGCGTGTACGTGAACAACGTCCGTGCCGAGGACCCCGCCGCACCGTTGTCGGACCTCGCCCTGCCCGGGGGAGTCCTCGTGCTCCGCCGCGGCAAGAAGACCCTCGCCGGTGTGACCTTGGCCTGACCCTGCGGAGATCCGGACGACGCGTGTTGCACAACGCGACACGCCCGGGATCGGGCCTGGCTTGGCACACCCGCCCAGGCCTGCGTAAAGTTCCTACTCGTCACCCCAAAGGTGCGGCGGAGCGGCTGGAGCGAAAGCCCAGAGCACGCCGGCCCTCAAGCGGGACCGTCCTCCACTGAAGTTCAGATCAAGCCTTGTGCTCGGTCGCTTCGACGCCTAGGATGACAAGCCCACCGGTTCTCTCCCCTCGGGATGAGCCACAGGACCTCCGGGTCCGACGACACACCGGTGGCAAGCCAAGTACACAAGCCTCTCTGGCGGAGCATCTTCGGGTGTCGAGTGGGGGAGTGCGTCTGGTCCTTGAGAACTCAACAGCGTGCACATTGTCAATGCCAATTTATTGATTGACCTCGTGCCTGGCCTTCCTTCGGGTTGGTTGGGTTTGAGACAATTCCTTTTGGATTGAAGATTGTCAGTAGACAGTCAACAGTCAGAATCAACTCGGTCTGGCACCTTTCGGGTGTTGGGTCTGTATTTTTTTACGGAGAGTTTGATCCTGGCTCAGGACGAACGCTGGCGGCGTGCTTAACACATGCAAGTCGAACGATGATGCCCAGCTTGCTGGGTGGATTAGTGGCGAACGGGTGAGTAACACGTGAGTAACCTGCCCCTGACTCTGGGATAAGCGTTGGAAACGACGTCTAATACTGGATATGATCACTGGCCGCATGGTCTGGTGGTGGAAAGATTTTTTGGTTGGGGATGGACTCGCGGCCTATCAGCTTGTTGGTGAGGTAATGGCTCACCAAGGCGACGACGGGTAGCCGGCCTGAGAGGGTGACCGGCCACACTGGGACTGAGACACGGCCCAGACTCCTACGGGAGGCAGCAGTGGGGAATATTGCACAATGGGCGAAAGCCTGATGCAGCAACGCCGCGTGAGGGATGACGGCCTTCGGGTTGTAAACCTCTTTTAGTAGGGAAGAAGCGAAAGTGACGGTACCTGCAGAAAAAGCACCGGCTAACTACGTGCCAGCAGCCGCGGTAATACGTAGGGTGCAAGCGTTGTCCGGAATTATTGGGCGTAAAGAGCTCGTAGGCGGTTTGTCGCGTCTGCTGTGAAATCCCGAGGCTCAACCTCGGGCTTGCAGTGGGTACGGGCAGACTAGAGTGCGGTAGGGGAGATTGGAATTCCTGGTGTAGCGGTGGAATGCGCAGATATCAGGAGGAACACCGATGGCGAAGGCAGATCTCTGGGCCGTAACTGACGCTGAGGAGCGAAAGCATGGGGAGCGAACAGGATTAGATACCCTGGTAGTCCATGCCGTAAACGTTGGGCGCTAGATGTAGGGACCTTTCCACGGTTTCTGTGTCGTAGCTAACGCATTAAGCGCCCCGCCTGGGGAGTACGGCCGCAAGGCTAAAACTCAAAGGAATTGACGGGGGCCCGCACAAGCGGCGGAGCATGCGGATTAATTCGATGCAACGCGAAGAACCTTACCAAGGCTTGACATACACCGGAAACGGCCAGAGATGGTCGCCCCCTTGTGGTCGGTGTACAGGTGGTGCATGGTTGTCGTCAGCTCGTGTCGTGAGATGTTGGGTTAAGTCCCGCAACGAGCGCAACCCTCGTTCTATGTTGCCAGCGGGTTATGCCGGGGACTCATAGGAGACTGCCGGGGTCAACTCGGAGGAAGGTGGGGATGACGTCAAATCATCATGCCCCTTATGTCTTGGGCTTCACGCATGCTACAATGGCCGGTACAAAGGGCTGCGATACCGTAAGGTGGAGCGAATCCCAAAAAGCCGGTCTCAGTTCGGATTGAGGTCTGCAACTCGACCTCATGAAGTCGGAGTCGCTAGTAATCGCAGATCAGCAACGCTGCGGTGAATACGTTCCCGGGCCTTGTACACACCGCCCGTCAAGTCATGAAAGTCGGTAACACCCGAAGCCGGTGGCCTAACCCTTGTGGAAGGAGCCGTCGAAGGTGGGATCGGTGATTAGGACTAAGTCGTAACAAGGTAGCCGTACCGGAAGGTGCGGCTGGATCACCTCCTTTCTAAGGAGCATCTGGCACCACGTGTGGTGTCCAGGCGCCTGATTCGGACCGAACGTGTCCGACGGGTAGCTCATGGGTGGAACATTGACAGTGCAGCTGGTACCGATGGTGCTGGCCTCAGTACGCTCCGCTTGCGGGGTTGGAACGGGTTGGTGTCGCACGGGCTGGCTGGTGCACGTTGTTGGGTCCTGAGGGACCAGGCTTCCTGATCTGCTGTGAGGCGGGTTGGGGGTTGGGCCTTAAGGGTCCTTCGTTGGGCCGCATGAAGCACTGTCATTGGACGGTGGGGAGTGTGGTGCCGATCGTATGTTGAGAACTACACAGTGGACGCGAGCATCTTTGATTCGCGTCATCCAATCGATCTGAGGTCTTCGGGCTGATGGTTGTGGGTGATGACGGATCGCAATTTTAATCTTTGTGGTCAAGTTTCTAAGAGCAAACGGTGGATGCCTTGGCATCTGGAGCCGAAGAAGGACGTAGAAATCTGCGATAAGCCTCGGGGAGCTGATAATCGAGCCCTGATCCGAGGATTTCCGAATGGGGAAACCCCGCTGGGCGCTTTTGTGACCTGGTGACTCCCGCCTGAATATATAGGGCGGGTAGAGGGAACGTGGGGAAGTGAAACATCTCAGTACCCACAGGAAGAGAAAACAACATGTGATTCCGTGAGTAGTGGCGAGCGAAAGCGGATGAGGCTAAACCGATCATGTGTGATAGCCGGCGGGCGTTGCATGGTCGGGGTTGTGGGACACGTCACTCAGTTCTGCCGGACTGGGGCGGTTACAGCGCATCATAGTCGAACCGGTTTGAAAGCCGGGCCGTAGTGGGTGCCAGCCCCGTAGACGAAATGGTGTTATGGCCGGATGTGTATCCCAAGTAGCACGGGGCCCGAGAAATCCCGTGTGAATCTGTCAGGACCACCTGATAAGCCTAAATACTCCCAGATGACCGATAGCGGACAAGTACCGTGAGGGAAAGGTGAAAAGTACCCCGGGAGGGGAGTGAAATAGTACCTGAAACCGTTTGCTTACAAACCGTCGGAGCCTCCTTAGTAGGGGTGACGGCGTGCCTTTTGAAGAATGAGCCTGCGAGTTAGTGATATGTGGCGAGGTTAACCCGTGTGGGGCAGCCGTAGCGAAAGCGAGTCTGAATAGGGCGTTTGAGTCGCATGTTCTAGACCCGAAGCGAAGTGATCTATCCATGGCCAGGTTGAAGCGACGGTAAGACGTCGTGGAGGACCGAACCCACTTCAGTTGAAAATGGAGGGGATGAGCTGTGGATAGGGGTGAAAGGCCAATCAAACTTCGTGATAGCTGGTTCTCTCCGAAATGCATTTAGGTGCAGCGTTGCGTGTTTCTCGCCGGAGGTAGAGCTACTGGATGGCCGATGGGCCTCAACAGGTTACTGACGTCAGCCAAACTCCGAATGCCGGTGAGTGAGAGCGCAGCAGTGAGACGGTGGGGGATAAGCTTCATCGTCGAGAGGGAAACAACCCAGACTACCAACTAAGGTCCCTAAGCGTGTGCTAAGTGGGAAAGGATGTGGAGTTGCATAGACAACCAGGAGGTTGGCTTAGAAGCAGCCACCCTTGAAAGAGTGCGTAATAGCTCACTGGTCAAGTGATTCCGCGCCGACAATGTAACGGGGCTCAAGCACACCACCGAAGTTGTAGATTTCGCACATTGACAAGCCTTCGTGGTTCAGTCGTGCGGAGTGGTAGGAGAGCGTCGTGTGGCGAGTGAAGCGGCGGAGTGATCCAGCCGTGGACGCTACACGAGTGAGAATGCAGGCATGAGTAGCGAAAGACGGGTGAGAAACCCGTCCTCCGAAAGACCAAGGGTTCCAGGGCCAGGTTAATCCGCCCTGGGTAAGTCGGGACCTAAGGCGAGGCCGACAGGCGTAGTCGATGGACAACGGGTTGATATTCCCGTACCGGCGAACAACCGCCCAAGCTAATCCAGTGGTGCTAAGAGTCCTAACCCGGTACGACCGGATCCCTTCGGGGTGATGGTGGCCGGTCTAACGCTCGACCCCATGCTGGTGCGGTTAGCGTATGAACAGGTGTGACGCAGGAAGGTAGCTGAGCCAGGCGATGGTATCCGTAAGGTGAACCTGGTGTAAGGATGTAGGGCTGACGATAGGCAAATCCGTCGTCTGTGTGCCTGAGATCCGACGCGTACCCGTAAGGGGAAATCAGTGATCCTATGCTGCCGAGAAAAGCATCGACGCGAGGTTGCAGCCGCCCGTACCCGAAACCGACTCAGGTGGTCAGGTAGAGAATACCAAGGAGATCGAGAGAATCGTGGTTAAGGAACTCGGCAAAATGCCCCCGTAACTTCGGGAGAAGGGGGGCCGGACACGTGACCGGATTTACTCCGTGAGCGTTGAAGGCCGCAGAGACCAGTGGGAAGCGACTGTTTACTAAAAACACAGGTCCGTGCGAAGTCGCAAGACGATGTATACGGACTGACGCCTGCCCGGTGCTGGAAGGTTAAGAGGAAGGGTTAGCCTTTGGGCGAAGCTCTGAATTTAAGCCCCAGTAAACGGCGGTGGTAACTATAACCATCCTAAGGTAGCGAAATTCCTTGTCGGGTAAGTTCCGACCTGCACGAATGGCGTAACGACTTCCCAGCTGTCTCAACCGCGAACTCGGCGAAATTGCACTACGAGTAAAGATGCTCGTTACGCGCAGCAGGACGGAAAGACCCCGTGACCTTTACTACAGTTTGGTATTGGTGTTCGGTGTGGCTTGTGTAGGATAGGTGGGAGACTGTGAAGCGGGCACGCTAGTGTTCGTGGAGTCATTGTTGAAATACCACTCTGGTCACTCTGGATGTCTAACGTAGGACCCTGATCGGGTTCATGGACAGTGCCTGATGGGTAGTTTAACTGGGGCGGTTGCCTCCCAAAGAGTAACGGAGGCGCCCAAAGGTTCCCTCAACCTGGTTGGCAATCAGGTGGCGAGTGTAAGTGCACAAGGGAGCTTGACTGTGAGACTGACAGGTCGAGCAGGGACGAAAGTCGGGACTAGTGATCCGGCAGTGGCTTGTGGAAGCGCTGTCGCTCAACGGATAAAAGGTACCTCGGGGATAACAGGCTGATCTTGCCCAAGAGTCCATATCGACGGCATGGTTTGGCACCTCGATGTCGGCTCGTCGCATCCTGGGGCTGGAGTAGGTCCCAAGGGTTGGGCTGTTCGCCCATTAAAGCGGTACGCGAGCTGGGTTTAGAACGTCGTGAGACAGTTCGGTCCCTATCCGCTGCGCGCGTTGGAAATTTGAGAAGATCTATCCCTAGTACGAGAGGACCGGGATGGACGAACCTCTGGTGTGTCAGTTGTTCTGCCAAGGGCACCGCTGATTAGCTACGTTCGGACCGGATAACCGCTGAAAGCATCTAAGCGGGAAGCCGTCTTCGAGATGAGATTTCCATGCACCTTGAGTGTGAGAGGCTCCCAGCAGACTACTGGGTTGATAGGCCGGATGTGGAAGCGGGGACTAACGACCCGTGGAGCTGACCGGTACTAATAAGCCGAAGACTTGATAACACACTGATTTCCGTGCACTTGTTGCACGGGCTCGCGTCCACTTTGTGGTTCCCGACAGACGATCGGGAATCAAACTAAATACACCGCTCTGCCCATTCGTGGGTAGCAGCTGGGACATGTTTGAGACCAGATCATGGTCGACAGTGTTCCGGTGGTCATAGCGAGAGGGAAACGCCCGGTCACATTCCGAACCCGGAAGCTAAGCCTCTCAGCGCCGATGGTACTGCAAGGGGGACCTTGTGGGAGAGTAGGACGCCGCCGGACTTAACCTCAGTAACACCAGGGAACCCCTGACCAGCACTGGTCAGGGGTTTTCTGCGTTTCCGGTGCTTTCGTTTCCGGTGCTTTCGCAGTGGCGGCTCTTCGTGGGAGAAGGGGCTGCTCCCGGCGGATGCCGTCCGTCCATTCCTGCCTCCGACGTGGTGTGCGCCCCTTCGTGGCTGGCGCTGGTGTTTCGGGAGCAGCGGAGGTCGAGTCCCGTCGATGGCAACCGACCCTCCCTCTCTGCTCACGAAGCGTCGTGCTTGTGCGCCGCCTCGGTCGCTTGCTGCTCCGGCGTACGTCGGTACCGGCGGGGCTCAGTGACGAGCGAGCAATGAGGTTTCGGGTGGTGCCGGCGCCGAGCGGATTCTGGTGCTCGCTGGGAGCCGTGGGTGGCCTCCGGTTGGCGAGCCGACTTGCAACGGGGTGGTCCGCTCGAGCGCGCCTGTGCCTCGAGCCGGCCTCTGAACCTTTCCGAGCAGCCGGCGCAGCGGATCGCGACGGGGATCTCGGTCCATGACCGAGCGCGGTGGGGTCTCCTTGACGAGCGACTGCGCGGTGGCCCGATGGCGATCGTCTGAGCTGAGCGCGTACGTGTTGCCCCGGTCTGAGCGGAACAGCCGAGTACGCCGCCGAAGCTGGTCATCATGCTGCCTGGGGGGAGATGCTGGTCCCGGTGTCCCGGTGTCCCGGTGTCCCGGTGTCCCGGTGTCCCGGTGTCCCGGTGTCCCGGTGTCCCGGTGTCCCGGTGTCCCGGTGTCCCGGTGTCCCGGTGTCCCGGTGTCCCGGTGTCCCGGTGTCGGACCCACAGGGATAGCCCAACGGGTGACGGGCCTGGTTCGGGTTGGCCCACCTGGCGACACGCCCGGGATGTGGCCCGGCTGGCGCTCCCGTTCACCTCCCCGTAGTGTTGTCACTCGTTGCCGCTGAGGCGGAGAACGGAACGGCCGAGACGGTCACCAGGTGGAACCACCTGGAGATGCAGTCCGGACGGGGTCCCGCTCAGGCAACCGACACCCATGAAAACCACGGTCTCGACCGGGGTGATCTTCAGTGTCGCGAGACGAATGCCTCTCTGACGATGTGCCTGACGGTGCTGAGTGGGGAGTGCGTCTGGTCCTTGAGAACTCAACAGCGTGCACATTGTCAATGCCAATTTATTGATTGACCTCGTGCCTGGCCTTCCTTCGGGTTGGTTGGGTTTGAGACAATTCCTTTTGGATTGAAGATTGTCAGTAGACAGTCAACAGTCAGAATCAACTCGGTCTGGCACCTTTCGGGTGTTGGGTCTGTATTTTTTTACGGAGAGTTTGATCCTGGCTCAGGACGAACGCTGGCGGCGTGCTTAACACATGCAAGTCGAACGATGATGCCCAGCTTGCTGGGTGGATTAGTGGCGAACGGGTGAGTAACACGTGAGTAACCTGCCCCTGACTCTGGGATAAGCGTTGGAAACGACGTCTAATACTGGATATGATCACTGGCCGCATGGTCTGGTGGTGGAAAGATTTTTTGGTTGGGGATGGACTCGCGGCCTATCAGCTTGTTGGTGAGGTAATGGCTCACCAAGGCGACGACGGGTAGCCGGCCTGAGAGGGTGACCGGCCACACTGGGACTGAGACACGGCCCAGACTCCTACGGGAGGCAGCAGTGGGGAATATTGCACAATGGGCGAAAGCCTGATGCAGCAACGCCGCGTGAGGGATGACGGCCTTCGGGTTGTAAACCTCTTTTAGTAGGGAAGAAGCGAAAGTGACGGTACCTGCAGAAAAAGCACCGGCTAACTACGTGCCAGCAGCCGCGGTAATACGTAGGGTGCAAGCGTTGTCCGGAATTATTGGGCGTAAA
The DNA here is from genome assembly GCF_044497295.1 of Curtobacterium pomorum. NCBI lineage: Bacteria > Bacillati > Actinomycetota > Actinomycetes > Micrococcales > Microbacteriaceae > Curtobacterium > Curtobacterium pomorum. Next base: position 3,354,976 of record NZ_CP172409.1, on the reverse strand, counting down.
GAGCTCGTAGGCGGTTTGTCGCGTCTGCTGTGAAATCCCGAGGCTCAACCTCGGGCTTGCAGTGGGTACGGGCAGACTAGAGTGCGGTAGGGGAGATTGGAATTCCTGGTGTAGCGGTGGAATGCGCAGATATCAGGAGGAACACCGATGGCGAAGGCAGATCTCTGGGCCGTAACTGACGCTGAGGAGCGAAAGCATGGGGAGCGAACAGGATTAGATACCCTGGTAGTCCATGCCGTAAACGTTGGGCGCTAGATGTAGGGACCTTTCCACGGTTTCTGTGTCGTAGCTAACGCATTAAGCGCCCCGCCTGGGGAGTACGGCCGCAAGGCTAAAACTCAAAGGAATTGACGGGGGCCCGCACAAGCGGCGGAGCATGCGGATTAATTCGATGCAACGCGAAGAACCTTACCAAGGCTTGACATACACCGGAAACGGCCAGAGATGGTCGCCCCCTTGTGGTCGGTGTACAGGTGGTGCATGGTTGTCGTCAGCTCGTGTCGTGAGATGTTGGGTTAAGTCCCGCAACGAGCGCAACCCTCGTTCTATGTTGCCAGCGGGTTATGCCGGGGACTCATAGGAGACTGCCGGGGTCAACTCGGAGGAAGGTGGGGATGACGTCAAATCATCATGCCCCTTATGTCTTGGGCTTCACGCATGCTACAATGGCCGGTACAAAGGGCTGCGATACCGTAAGGTGGAGCGAATCCCAAAAAGCCGGTCTCAGTTCGGATTGAGGTCTGCAACTCGACCTCATGAAGTCGGAGTCGCTAGTAATCGCAGATCAGCAACGCTGCGGTGAATACGTTCCCGGGCCTTGTACACACCGCCCGTCAAGTCATGAAAGTCGGTAACACCCGAAGCCGGTGGCCTAACCCTTGTGGAAGGAGCCGTCGAAGGTGGGATCGGTGATTAGGACTAAGTCGTAACAAGGTAGCCGTACCGGAAGGTGCGGCTGGATCACCTCCTTTCTAAGGAGCATCTGGCACCACGTGTGGTGTCCAGGCGCCTGATTCGGACCGAACGTGTCCGACGGGTAGCTCATGGGTGGAACATTGACAGTGCAGCTGGTACCGATGGTGCTGGCCTCAGTACGCTCCGCTTGCGGGGTTGGAACGGGTTGGTGTCGCACGGGCTGGCTGGTGCACGTTGTTGGGTCCTGAGGGACCAGGCTTCCTGATCTGCTGTGAGGCGGGTTGGGGGTTGGGCCTTAAGGGTCCTTCGTTGGGCCGCATGAAGCACTGTCATTGGACGGTGGGGAGTGTGGTGCCGATCGTATGTTGAGAACTACACAGTGGACGCGAGCATCTTTGATTCGCGTCATCCAATCGATCTGAGGTCTTCGGGCTGATGGTTGTGGGTGATGACGGATCGCAATTTTAATCTTTGTGGTCAAGTTTCTAAGAGCAAACGGTGGATGCCTTGGCATCTGGAGCCGAAGAAGGACGTAGAAATCTGCGATAAGCCTCGGGGAGCTGATAATCGAGCCCTGATCCGAGGATTTCCGAATGGGGAAACCCCGCTGGGCGCTTTTGTGACCTGGTGACTCCCGCCTGAATATATAGGGCGGGTAGAGGGAACGTGGGGAAGTGAAACATCTCAGTACCCACAGGAAGAGAAAACAACATGTGATTCCGTGAGTAGTGGCGAGCGAAAGCGGATGAGGCTAAACCGATCATGTGTGATAGCCGGCGGGCGTTGCATGGTCGGGGTTGTGGGACACGTCACTCAGTTCTGCCGGACTGGGGCGGTTACAGCGCATCATAGTCGAACCGGTTTGAAAGCCGGGCCGTAGTGGGTGCCAGCCCCGTAGACGAAATGGTGTTATGGCCGGATGTGTATCCCAAGTAGCACGGGGCCCGAGAAATCCCGTGTGAATCTGTCAGGACCACCTGATAAGCCTAAATACTCCCAGATGACCGATAGCGGACAAGTACCGTGAGGGAAAGGTGAAAAGTACCCCGGGAGGGGAGTGAAATAGTACCTGAAACCGTTTGCTTACAAACCGTCGGAGCCTCCTTAGTAGGGGTGACGGCGTGCCTTTTGAAGAATGAGCCTGCGAGTTAGTGATATGTGGCGAGGTTAACCCGTGTGGGGCAGCCGTAGCGAAAGCGAGTCTGAATAGGGCGTTTGAGTCGCATGTTCTAGACCCGAAGCGAAGTGATCTATCCATGGCCAGGTTGAAGCGACGGTAAGACGTCGTGGAGGACCGAACCCACTTCAGTTGAAAATGGAGGGGATGAGCTGTGGATAGGGGTGAAAGGCCAATCAAACTTCGTGATAGCTGGTTCTCTCCGAAATGCATTTAGGTGCAGCGTTGCGTGTTTCTCGCCGGAGGTAGAGCTACTGGATGGCCGATGGGCCTCAACAGGTTACTGACGTCAGCCAAACTCCGAATGCCGGTGAGTGAGAGCGCAGCAGTGAGACGGTGGGGGATAAGCTTCATCGTCGAGAGGGAAACAACCCAGACTACCAACTAAGGTCCCTAAGCGTGTGCTAAGTGGGAAAGGATGTGGAGTTGCATAGACAACCAGGAGGTTGGCTTAGAAGCAGCCACCCTTGAAAGAGTGCGTAATAGCTCACTGGTCAAGTGATTCCGCGCCGACAATGTAACGGGGCTCAAGCACACCACCGAAGTTGTAGATTTCGCACATTGACAAGCCTTCGTGGTTCAGTCGTGCGGAGTGGTAGGAGAGCGTCGTGTGGCGAGTGAAGCGGCGGAGTGATCCAGCCGTGGACGCTACACGAGTGAGAATGCAGGCATGAGTAGCGAAAGACGGGTGAGAAACCCGTCCTCCGAAAGACCAAGGGTTCCAGGGCCAGGTTAATCCGCCCTGGGTAAGTCGGGACCTAAGGCGAGGCCGACAGGCGTAGTCGATGGACAACGGGTTGATATTCCCGTACCGGCGAACAACCGCCCAAGCTAATCCAGTGGTGCTAAGAGTCCTAACCCGGTACGACCGGATCCCTTCGGGGTGATGGTGGCCGGTCTAACGCTCGACCCCATGCTGGTGCGGTTAGCGTATGAACAGGTGTGACGCAGGAAGGTAGCTGAGCCAGGCGATGGTATCCGTAAGGTGAACCTGGTGTAAGGATGTAGGGCTGACGATAGGCAAATCCGTCGTCTGTGTGCCTGAGATCCGACGCGTACCCGTAAGGGGAAATCAGTGATCCTATGCTGCCGAGAAAAGCATCGACGCGAGGTTGCAGCCGCCCGTACCCGAAACCGACTCAGGTGGTCAGGTAGAGAATACCAAGGAGATCGAGAGAATCGTGGTTAAGGAACTCGGCAAAATGCCCCCGTAACTTCGGGAGAAGGGGGGCCGGACACGTGACCGGATTTACTCCGTGAGCGTTGAAGGCCGCAGAGACCAGTGGGAAGCGACTGTTTACTAAAAACACAGGTCCGTGCGAAGTCGCAAGACGATGTATACGGACTGACGCCTGCCCGGTGCTGGAAGGTTAAGAGGAAGGGTTAGCCTTTGGGCGAAGCTCTGAATTTAAGCCCCAGTAAACGGCGGTGGTAACTATAACCATCCTAAGGTAGCGAAATTCCTTGTCGGGTAAGTTCCGACCTGCACGAATGGCGTAACGACTTCCCAGCTGTCTCAACCGCGAACTCGGCGAAATTGCACTACGAGTAAAGATGCTCGTTACGCGCAGCAGGACGGAAAGACCCCGTGACCTTTACTACAGTTTGGTATTGGTGTTCGGTGTGGCTTGTGTAGGATAGGTGGGAGACTGTGAAGCGGGCACGCTAGTGTTCGTGGAGTCATTGTTGAAATACCACTCTGGTCACTCTGGATGTCTAACGTAGGACCCTGATCGGGTTCATGGACAGTGCCTGATGGGTAGTTTAACTGGGGCGGTTGCCTCCCAAAGAGTAACGGAGGCGCCCAAAGGTTCCCTCAACCTGGTTGGCAATCAGGTGGCGAGTGTAAGTGCACAAGGGAGCTTGACTGTGAGACTGACAGGTCGAGCAGGGACGAAAGTCGGGACTAGTGATCCGGCAGTGGCTTGTGGAAGCGCTGTCGCTCAACGGATAAAAGGTACCTCGGGGATAACAGGCTGATCTTGCCCAAGAGTCCATATCGACGGCATGGTTTGGCACCTCGATGTCGGCTCGTCGCATCCTGGGGCTGGAGTAGGTCCCAAGGGTTGGGCTGTTCGCCCATTAAAGCGGTACGCGAGCTGGGTTTAGAACGTCGTGAGACAGTTCGGTCCCTATCCGCTGCGCGCGTTGGAAATTTGAGAAGATCTATCCCTAGTACGAGAGGACCGGGATGGACGAACCTCTGGTGTGTCAGTTGTTCTGCCAAGGGCACCGCTGATTAGCTACGTTCGGACCGGATAACCGCTGAAAGCATCTAAGCGGGAAGCCGTCTTCGAGATGAGATTTCCATGCACCTTGAGTGTGAGAGGCTCCCAGCAGACTACTGGGTTGATAGGCCGGATGTGGAAGCGGGGACTAACGACCCGTGGAGCTGACCGGTACTAATAAGCCGAAGACTTGATAACACACTGATTTCCGTGCACTTGTTGCACGGGCTCGCGTCCACTTTGTGGTTCCCGACAGACGATCGGGAATCAAACTAAATACACCGCTCTGCCCATTCGTGGGTAGCAGCTGGGACATGTTTGAGACCAGATCATGGTCGACAGTGTTCCGGTGGTCATAGCGAGAGGGAAACGCCCGGTCACATTCCGAACCCGGAAGCTAAGCCTCTCAGCGCCGATGGTACTGCAAGGGGGACCTTGTGGGAGAGTAGGACGCCGCCGGACTTAACGTAAGAAGATGTGGCCATCGGCCCTCCATCGTGAACTCGTAGGGGAGACCCTCGTTCACGGTGGTGGCCGGTGGCCATTTCTGTTTCGCCGCTCGTCGCTCGACGCCGGCTCCGGTTCGTGATGGACTGGAGCCTGAACGTCGGTCCGACCGACGCGGCACCCAACACAACGACACAGCGGACGAACGCCCGACCTCAGGCTCGGGCACGCGATGAGGAGCAACGGTGGCGAACGACGACGAGCGACGGAACGACGGCGACCGGGGAGATCGACCCCGACGAGACGATCGGGCTCCTCGCCGCGACGGAGCCCCGCGGGGTGACGGTGCGAGCGGAGGTCGTTGGTCGTCTGGCCCTCGTGACTTCGAACGGCGCGAGGGTGACCGTCGCGACCGCCCGGAGCGCTCCGACCGTCCGTTCCGCGACGGTGCTGCGCGTCGTGACAGCGCTCCGCGCCGCGACGGCGACCGTCCGTTCCGTTCCGGTGACCGAGACGATCGTCCGTCGTGGCGGAGCGATCGCGGTGACTCAGGGCGTCCGCCTCGCGGCGATGGCCCTCGGGGTGCCGACCGTCCGCGCCGCGACGGCGACCGTCCGTACCAGGGCGGTTCTGACCGCCCCCGTCGTGATGGGGATCGGCCGTTCCGGTCGGACCGTCCCGCCCGAGATGGCGACCGTCCCGCCTACCGCGGTGGCTCGGATCGTCCGCGTCGTGATGGAGACCGTCCGTACCAGGGCGGTTCTGACCGCCCGCGTCGTGATGGCGACCGGCCCTCGTACCGCGGTGGTTCCGACCGTCCCGCGCGCGATGGTGACCGTCCGTACCGAGGCGGTTCGGACCGCCCGGCTCGTGACGGTGACCGTCCGTTCCGCGGTGGTTCCTCGGATCGTCCGCGTCGTGATGGCGACCGCCCCGCGTACCGCGGCGGTTCCGATCGTCCCGCGCGCGATGGTGACCGTCCGTACCGTGGCGGCTCGGACCGCCCGGCTCGTGACGGCGACCGTCCGTTCCGCGGTGGTCCCTCGGACCGTCCGCGTCGTGATGGCGACCGCCCCGCGTACCGCGGCGGCTCGGACCGTCCCGCCCGCGACGGCGACCGTCCGCGTCGTGACGACGACCGTCCGTCGTTCCGCGGTGGATCGTCGGATCGTCCGCGTCGTGATGGCGACCGCCCGGCCTTCCGCGGCGGCTCCGACCGTCCCGCCCGCGACGGCGACCGTCCGCGCCGTGATGGAGGCGACGACCGACGCCGCTTCGGCGACGGGACGCGTCACGCCGGCGCACGCTTCGGCGAAGCGGCCCGTGACGACTGGGAAGACCGCGACCCGTACGGCACGAAGTCGATCCGTCCGCGTCACGACGACCCGGACATCCCCGACGAGATCGACGCGCGTGACCTCGACCCAGCAGCGCGCATGGAGCTGAAGACGCTCAGCAAGGACAACGCCGACTGGGTCGCCCGGCACCTCGTGGCTGCGGCGCTGTTCGTCGACGAGGACCCCGCCCTGGCGAACGAGCACGCCCTCAGCGCCGCTCGTCGTGCTGGTCGCGTCGGTGTCGTCCGCGAGACCGCTGCGATCACGGCGTACCGCCTGGGTGACTTCGCGACGGCACTCCGCGAGCTCCGTACCTACCGGCGCATCTCCGGTCGCAACGACCAGCTCCCGATGATGGTGGACTGCGAGCGAGGCCTCGGCCGTCCGGAGCGAGCACTCGAGCTCGGGCGTTCTGTGGAGCGAGCCGCGCTCGACACCGCGGTGCAGGTCGAGCTCGCGATCGCGATGTCCGGCGCCCGTATCGACCTCGGGAACCCCACAGCCGCGCTCGGTGAGCTGGAGATTCCACAGCTCGACCCGTCCACGGCCTACACGTGGTCGCCGGCGCTCTACAGTGCTTACGCGGCCACGCTCGAGGAGCTGGGCCGACAGGACGAGGCCGACGAGTGGTGGGCCCGTGTCGACCGTGCGGCAGCGGCCCTGGCCGAAGCCGCCGACGAGAACGCTTGGGAGACAGTTGATGTGGTCGAGGAAACGCTCGAGGTCGAAGAACACGCAGACGCCGGCGAGCTCGACGACACCGAGCAGCTCGACGACGCCGACGCCGAAGACGCCTACCTCGCCGACGAACCGGTCTTCGCCGAGCCCGACGTCGTCGGGGAGCCCGGCGAAGCCGACCAGCCCGGCGAGGTCGACGACGACAACCCCCGCGACGTCGACGGCTCCGCAGCCGACTGACCTCCCGACTGCGCCGACGGACGGCGTCGACGTCGTCCTGACGGACCTCGACGGCGTCGTCTACCGGGGGCGGAACGCGATCCCGCACGCGGTCGAGGCGCTCACACGGGCATCGCTGAGCGCCCGCGTCGGGTACATCACGAACAACGCGTCCCGGCGACCGATCGACGTCGCCGAGCACCTCGAGCGCTACGGGCTCGAGGTGTCCGAGGACGACGTCGTCACGTCATCGCAAGCGGGTGTCCAGCTCCTCTCGACGCTGGTGCCCGCCGGCTCGACCGTGCTCGTCACCGGTGGACTCGGACTCTCGAGCATCGTCGAGGCCGCCGGCTTCACGGTGACGAGCAGTGCCGAGGACTCCCCGGCCGCGGTCATCCAGGGCTTCTCCCCGGACCTCGGGTGGAAGGAGTTGGCCGAGGCGTCCTTTGCGCTGGCCGATCCGGCGATCCCGTGGGTCGCGACGAACATGGACTGGTCGATTCCGGTCGAGCGCGGCATCGCGCCGGGCAACGGCACGCTCGTGTCCGCCGTCCACCAGGCCGTGGGCCGCATGCCCGTGGTCGCCGGCAAGCCGGAGCGTCCGATCTTCGATGCAGCGGTCGAGCGCTTCGGCGGCGGGCGGACACTGTTCATCGGTGACCGTCTCGACACCGACATCAAGGGGGCGAACGACGTCGGGATCCCGAGCGTCCTCGTGCTGACGGGCATCGACCAGGCGAAGCAGGTGCTCGCCGCCGACCAACGCTCGCGTCCGGTGTTCGTGCTCGAGGACCTCCGCGGCCTGTCCGAGCCCTACCCGGTGACCGTCCGGCGACAGGACGACGACGGCACGCGGTACGTCACCGTCGGCAGCGCCACCGTGGCGATGCGCGGGCACGTCGTGCGGGTGCTCGACGCGGGGAGCGACATCGATCGCCTCCGCGCCGGTGCGGCCCTGATCTGGGAGTCGGGTCTGGCCATCTACGGCCTCGACGTGGACCCGCAGCTGTACGGCGGCGAGTAGCGTGTCGGACGTGCCGAACCCCGAGCAGCCGTCCGCCGACCTGGAACCGCAGGACGAGTTCGCCGCGCGCACCTCGGCGGCCGAAGCCCTGCCGCTCTCCGAGCGCGCCGACGCGTTCTCCGCACTGCACGACGAGCTGCGCACGCGGCTCGAGGGCGGCGGCTCCGCGAGTGCCTGAACCGGACGGAGCCGTGCCCGACGCGACCCCGGTCCGCCTCGACGCCCTCCTCGCGACGCGCGGACTCGCGCGATCGCGGACCGCTGCTTCCAAGCTCATCCAGGACGGCCGGGTGACGGTCGACGGCCGTCCCGTCGTGAAGCCCGCTGCCCCGACCGCCCCGGGCGCCGACATCGTGGTCGACGCTGCCGACGAGTGGGTCTCCCGCGCTGCCCGGAAGCTCGTCGGAGCGCTCGACGCCTTCGGGGTCGACCCGTCCGGCCGTGTGGTGCTGGACGTCGGTGCCAGCACGGGCGGCTTCACCCAGGTGCTCCTGGCCCGTGGTGCTCGCCGTGTCATCGCGCTCGACGTCGGGCACGGCCAACTGCATCCGACGATCGCGGTCGACGAGCGTGTCGCCGTGGTCGAGGGCACCAACGCCCGCAGTCTGACCCGGTCCGGCTACCTCGCCCTCGACGGCGCCGCAGCCGAGACGACCCTGGTCGTCGGCGACCTGTCGTTCATCTCGCTGCGGCTGGTGCTGCCCGCCCTGGCCGAGGCCGTGCCCGCCGACGACTTCGTCCTGCTCGTGAAGCCGCAGTTCGAGGTCGGCCGCGGTGGGGTGCGCGAGGGCATCGTGCACGACCCGGCCCTCCGCGACGACGCCCTGATGAACGTCCTGTGGGCGGCGTGGGACCTCGGCTTCGGCACCACCGGACTCGCGGCGTCGCCGATCATCGGGACGCACGGCAACCACGAGTACCTCGCGCGCTTCCAGCGTGGTGTCGGTGGCAATCCGACAGAATGGAGAGTCCGGGCAACCGAACTCACAGAGGGGACCGCATGAGCGACGACCGGCACATCCTGCTCGTCTCCCACACGGGTCGCCGTGACTCGATCGATGCTGCGGTGGAGGTCTGCGACCTGCTGCACGCCGCCGGTCTGGTACCGGTGATGCCGTTCGACGAGTACGCCGACATCCGCCGGGCCGAGGCCTCGGTGGGCCAGGTCGACATCCTCGGCGTCGACGTCCAGGCGGACCAGCTCGAGATCGTCATCGTGCTCGGTGGTGACGGCACGATCCTGCGCGCGGCCGAACTCGTGCGCGAGACGCGGGCCCCGATCGTCGGTGTGAACCTCGGACACGTCGGCTTCCTGGCGGAGAGCGAGCGGGACGCCCTCGCCGAGACCGTCGAGCGCGCCCTGTCGGGGGAGTACCACGTCGAGGAACGCGTCACCCTGCAGGTGGACGTCGTCGTCGGCAACCAGATCGTCTACTCGAGCTGGGCGCTCAACGAAGCCACCATCGAGAAGGCCTCGCGCGAGCGCATGCTCGAGGTGGTGACCGAGGTCGACGGTCGTCCGCTGTCCTCGTTCGGGTGCGACGGCGTCGTCGTGTCGACCCCCACCGGGTCCACGGCGTACTCGTTCTCCGGCGGTGGTCCGATCGTCTGGCCCGACGTCGACGCCCTGCTGATGGTGCCGCTCAGCGCGCACGCCCTGTTCTCCCGCCCGATCGTGGTGGGTCCGGACCGCGTCCTCGCGATCGAGGTCCTCCGGCGCACGAGCGGTGTCGGCGTCCTGTGGTGCGACGGTCGCCGGACGCACGACCTGCCGCCGGGCGCTCGGGTCGAGGTCCGACGGTCGCCGGACCCCGTGCGGGTCGCGCGCCTCAAGGACGCCCCCTTCACCGATCGGCTGGTCGCGAAGTTCCGGCTCCCGGTCACCGGGTGGCGCGGGCCGCAGACCGACGAGGACGACCTGTGACCGGCCGACCGGAGGACCACCGATGATCGAGGAGATCGCGATCCGTGACCTCGGGGTCATCGGCGAGACCACACTCGAACTCGGTCCGGGGTTCACCGTCGTCACCGGCGAGACCGGTGCGGGCAAGACCATGATCGTCACCGCCCTCGGGTTGCTGCTCGGTGCCCGGGCGGACGCCGGTTCGGTCCGCCGCGGTGCGTCGAGCGCGGTGGTCGAGGGCCGCTGGAACGTCCCCGAGCACGCCGCGGTCGCAGACCGCGTCGAGGACGCCGGCGGCGCCGTCGAGGACGGCGAACTGATCCTCACACGCACGGTCTCGGCCGAGGGCCGCAGCCGCGCCACCGTCGGCGGGCGGAGCGCCCCCGTGGCGGTCCTCGGTGAACTCGCCGACCAGCTCGTGACGGTGCACGGTCAGTCCGACCAGATCCGACTGACCTCGTCGACCGCGCAGCGTGCGGCGCTCGACGGCTTCGGCGGAGCGGCCCTCGAGAAGGTCCTGAGCCGGTACGTCACCGCGTACGACACGTGGCAGCAGCACACGGGCGAGCTCGAGACACTGATGCGGGACCGTGACGAGCGGGTGGCCGAGGCCGACCGGATCCGCGCCGCATCGGACGAGATCGAAGCGGCCGACCCGCAGCCCGGCGAGGACGTCGAGCTCGCCGAGCGCGCCGACCGGCTCGGCAACCTCGAGGAACTCCGACTGTCCGCCGCCCTGGCGCACGAGGCCCTGTCCAGCGAGTCCCTCGACGGTGTCTCGGACGTCGTCGGCCTGGTCGAGTCCGCCCGCCGTGCCGTCGAGCGCGTCGCCGACTCCGACGCCGCCCTGCAGCCGGTGCTCGAGCAGCTCACGGAACTCGGGATCCAGGCGGCCGAGGCCTCTGCGAGCATCTCCAGCTACCTCGGCTCGCTCGAGCCCGAGGCCGGGCACGACCTCGAGCTCATCAACGAACGACGCGCGCTGCTCGCCGGCCTCACCCGCAAGTACGGCGACACCGTCGACGACGTCATCGCCTACGGGCAGCGTGCCAGTGACCGCCTGCTCGAGCTGGACGGCGACGACGACCGCATCGCGGGGCTCCAGCAGTCCGTCGAACAGGACGAGCAGGCACTCGGGGCGGCGGCGGCGGCGTTGACCGCTGCTCGCACGAAGGCCGCAGCGGACCTCGCGAAGCGCGTCACGACGGAACTGAAGACCCTCGCGATGGCCGGCGCCACGCTGGTGGTCGAGGTCAGCGATGCGGGCGAGTACCGCCGGCACGGACGCGACCAGGTCTCGATCCTGCTGCAGCCGCACTCCGGCACCGACCCCCGGCCGATCGGCAAGGGCGCGTCGGGTGGCGAGCTCTCACGCGTCATGCTCGCGATCGAGGTCGTGATGGCCGGCAGCACGACGGTGCCGACGTTCGTCTTCGACGAGGTCGACGCCGGCGTGGGCGGTGCGGCGGCGATCGAGATCGGTCGTCGGCTGGCGAAGCTCGCCGAGCGCACGCAGGTCATCGTCGTCACGCACCTCGCGCAGGTCGCGGCGTTCGCGAACAACCACCTCAACGTGGTGAAGGACGCCAGTGGCGCCGTGACCTCGTCGAGCGTGCGACGACTCGAGGGCGAGGACCGCCTGCAGGAGATGGCGCGGTTGCTCTCCGGGCTCGGCGACAGCGCCAGCGGCGTGGAGCACGCCCGCGAGCTCCTCGACGTGGCCGGCCAGACGGCCTGACGACCGCCGGCCGGCGGCCGAGCGCGAGCGCGCCCCGAACACGCGACCGCCGGCCGGCGGCCGAGCGCGAGCGCGGCCCGAACACCCGGCGACCCACCCGCGCAACGCCCACGGCGAACCGGGGTCGCGCCTCCCGGCAGTTCTGACGTACGATGGAATCCCGTGGCGGACACTCTCAGCAGCGGTACCCAGGCAAACACCCCGACCCCGAAGGTGACGAAGCAGATCTTCGTGACCGGCGGGGTCGTCTCGTCTCTCGGCAAGGGCCTGACGGCAGCAAGCCTCGGCAACCTCCTCACGGCTCGCGGCCTCAAGGTCGTCATGCAGAAGCTCGACCCCTACCTCAACGTGGACCCGGGCACCATGAACCCGTTCCAGCACGGCGAGGTCTTCGTGACCGACGACGGTGCGGAGACGGACCTCGACATCGGGCACTACGAGCGCTTCCTCGACATCAACCTGGCGCAGTCGGCGAACGTCACGACCGGCCAGGTGTACTCCACGGTCATCGCCAAGGAGCGCCGTGGTGAGTACCTCGGCGACACCGTGCAGGTCATCCCGCACATCACCGACGAGATCAAGCGCCGGATGCGCGAGCAGGCGGAGAACGACCCGCAGCCCGACGTCATCATCACCGAGGTCGGCGGCACCGTCGGCGACATCGAGTCGCAGCCGTTCATCGAGTCGGCGCGCCAGGTCCGCCACGAGCTCGGCCGCAACAACGTGTTCTTCGTGCACGTGTCGCTCGTGCCGTTCATGAACGCCTCGGGCGAGCAGAAGACGAAGCCGACGCAGCACTCCGTGGCTGCGCTCCGCTCGATCGGCATCCAGCCCGACGCGCTCGTGCTGCGGTCGGACCGTCCGGTGTCGGACTCGAACAAGAAGAAGATCGCGCTGATGTGCGACGTGGACGAGGACGCCGTGGTGAACGCCGTGGACGTCCCGTCGATCTACGACCTGCCGACGCTGCTGAACAACCAGGGCCTCGACCAGGTCATCGTCGATGCGCTCAAGCTCGAGGCCGGCCCGGTCGACTGGACCGCGTGGACCCCGGTGCTCCGTGCGGTGCACGAGCCGAAGAAGGACGTCACGATCGCCCTGGTCGGCAAGTACATCGACCTGCCGGACGCCTACCTGTCGGTCACCGAGGCACTGCGCGCCGGTGGCTTCGCGCACGACGCGAAGGTCACGCTGAAGTGGGTCGTCTCCGACGACTGCACCACGCCCGAGGGTGCTGCGAAGCAGCTCGGCGACGTGGACGGCATCTGCATCCCCGGTGGGTTCGGCGTCCGTGGCATCGAGGGCAAGCTCGGTGCGCTGCGCTTCGCCCGCGAGCAGGGCATCCCGACGCTCGGCCTGTGCCTCGGCCTGCAGTGCATGGTCATCGAGTACGCCCGCCACGAGGCCGGTCTCACCGACGCGTCGAGCACGGAGTTCGACCCGGAGACCTCGACGCCGGTCATCGCGACCATGGCGGAGCAGGTGGACATCATCGCCGGCGGCGACCTGGGCGGCACCATGCGCCTCGGCCTGTACCCGGCGTCGTTCACCGAGGGCTCGCTCGCGGCGGAGCTGTACGGGGCACCGGAGGCCTCCGAGCGCCACCGTCACCGCTACGAGGTCAACAACACGTACCGGCAGCAGATCGCGGACGCCGGCCTGGTGTTCTCGGGCACCTCGCCCGACGGCACCCTGGTCGAGTACGTCGAGCTGCCGCGCGACGTGCACCCGTTCTACATCGCCACGCAGGCGCACCCGGAGCTGCGCTCGCGTCCGACGAACGCGCACCCGCTGTTCGCGGGGCTCGTCGCGGCCGCGATCGAGCGCCACGAGGCGTCCAGCCTGTTCGACCCGCAGAACGAGGAGCAGGTCGCGTAACGCGAGTGGTCTCTGACGGGAGGCGCGGTGCCAGCTGGCACCGCGCCTCCCGTCCGTCGTCTGTCGCGCCCACGGCACCTGGTTCCGGACACGGAACCACGGAACGGCGCGGTGTGGTGTCCGGAACCTGGTTCCGCGAGGGGCGCGTGCTTGGATGGTTCCGTGACTGACGCACCCATCGCTGACGAACCCGCCTCGTTCGAGGTCACCGAGTCGACCGTCGTGTACGAGGGCGCCGTCTGGGACGTCCGGCGGGACGCGATCGCCTACAACGACGAGACGATGGTCCGCGAGTACATCGACCACACCGGTGCCGTCGCGGTGTACGCCGAGGACGACGAGGGCCGGGTGCTCGTGATCCAGCAGTACCGGCACCCGGTGCGCGTGCGCGACTGGGAGCTTCCGGCCGGCCTGCTCGACGTGGAGGGCGAGGACCTCCAGGTCGCCGCCGCGCGAGAACTCGCGGAAGAGGCCGACCTCGAAGCGGACACGTGGGAGCCGCTGGTCCGGTACAACACCTCGTCCGGTGGGAGCGACGAGTTCCTGCAGGTCTACCGCGCGCGGGGTGTCCGGCCCACGGCGACCGCGTTCGAGCGTGAGGCCGAGGAAGCGGACATCGTGAAGCGGTGGGTGCCGCGGGCGGAGCTGGTGGAGGCGATCCTCGACGGACGGCTGCACAACTCCGGGCTGGTCGTGGCCGTGCTCGCCGTCGATGCGCTCGAGCGTCGCCGCGCATGAGCCTGCGCGAACTGGTCGACACGGCCAGCTGGACGCACGAGCCCGAGGCGGCAGTGCTCGACGGCGACGTGCTGCGCGTCACGGCCATCGAGGGCAGTGACGCCTGGCGGACCACCTCGTACGGGTTCGTCCACGACTCCGAGCATGCACTGGTGGAGCGCATCGACGGGGCGTTCTCGGTCGAGGTCTCGTTCGTGCTCGACTACACGGAACAGTTCGACCAGGCCGGCGTCTTCCTGCGCGTCGACGAGCGGAACTGGATCAAGGCCGGTGTCGAGGTCTCCGACGGGACGCCGCAGCTCGGCGCCGTGGTGACCCGTGACTCCTCGGACTGGTCGGTGGCGCCCGTGCCGGAGTGGGTGGGCCGCGTCGTGACGGTCCGGGTCAGCCGCGACGGCGATGCGGTGACCGTGCGGGCGTGGGCCGACGACGAGCAGCCGCGCCTCGTGCGGGTCGCGTACCTCGATCCCGATGCTGCCGTGTCGGCCGGACTGCTGTGCGCTGCTCCGACGCGTGCCGGCCTGACCGTGAGCTTCACCGGGTACCGGGTCGGGGCGCCTGACGAGGCGCTGCACTGACCGTGCGCCTGCTGTCGTGATCCCACTCGACCGTGCCACGGAGACGTACCTGCGGCACGTCGCGATCGAGCGCGGGCTGTCGCAGCACACCCTGTCGGCCTACCGGCGTGACCTCGCGGTGTTCACGTCGTGGTTGGCGACCGCTCCGGTGGTCGATTCCGACGGTGCCGACCGGGCCGGCGGGGCGTCTGCGATCGACGACGTCGGGCGGCTGGCGCGTGCGGACGTCTCGGAGTTCGTGACCCACCTGGCGACGAAGCCGGACGGTCCACTGGCACCGAGGTCGATCGCCCGGATGCTCAGCTCGGTGCGGTCGTTCACGGCCTTCGCGGCGGGGGAGGGCTGGCTGCCGCTCGACCCCGGTACTGCCGTCCGGCCGCCGAAGGCCCCGATGCGGCTGCCGAAGGCCATCTCGGTGGAGGACATGGAACGGCTGCTCGGCGCGGTGTCCGTCGACGCCGACGACCCCGTCCAGTTGCGGGACAAGGCCCTGCTCGAACTGCTCTACG
Organism: Curtobacterium pomorum; assembly: GCF_044497295.1. Classification (NCBI taxonomy): domain Bacteria; kingdom Bacillati; phylum Actinomycetota; class Actinomycetes; order Micrococcales; family Microbacteriaceae; genus Curtobacterium; species Curtobacterium pomorum. The sequence goes on along the minus strand of NZ_CP172409.1, from coordinate 3,339,607 downwards.
CCACCGGCGCGCGGATCTCCGAGGCGGTGGGGTTGTCGGTGGACGACGTGACCACGCTGTCCGACGACTCGGCTCCCGACGCCGACGGCCTCGCCGTCGTGAAGGTCACCGGCAAGGGGAACAAGCAGCGGGTCGTGCCGCTCGGCAGCTTCGCCCGGGCGGCGATCGACGCTTACCTGGTGCGTGCGCGGCCGGTGTTCGCGGCACGCGGGCCCTCGACGCCGGCGCTGTTCCTCGGCGCCCGGGGCGCTCGGCTCTCACGGCAGAGCGCGTGGCTCGTGATCCAGTCGGCGGCAGAGGCGGCGGGCCTCGAGGCGCACGTGTCGCCGCACACCTTCCGGCACTCGTTCGCCACACACCTGCTCGAGGGCGGGGCCGACGTGCGCGTGGTGCAGGAATTGCTCGGGCACGCGAGCGTCGCGACGACACAGATCTACACGATGGTCACGGCGGACATGCTGCGGGACGTGTACCAGACGGCGCACCCGCGGGCGCGGCGGTAGGTCTCGGCGTTCGGCGGCCCCGGGCGTGCACTTCGTGAGCAGAAATGGTCGGGTCGCTGGTCGGCACCCGACCATTTCTGCTCACGAAGTCGGACGGTGACGCTACGGGCGCGTCAGAAGAGGTGGAACTGGGTCGAGGCCGCGACCGCGGCGGTCGCGACCGCCACGACGATGGCGCTCGCCGAAGCGCTCCTCGCGAGCACACGCCACCCACCGGTCGCACCGGGGCGGACGACACCGACGAACCCGCACACGAGCGCGAGTGCGCTGCAGGCACCCAGCGGGTTGCAGAGGATCGACGTCAGCGCCAGCAGCACCGCGAGCGCCGTGAACACGCACAGCCGTCGCTCGCGGGCGCCGCCGGATGCCCACGCGTGCGTCCGGATCGACGCGGTGTGCACCGAGAACGAGGGGCCGACGGGCGCGATGACGATCGGCATGACCGGTTCCGGAGCGCTCGGCAGGACGCGCGTCGCAGCACCCCAGGCGTGACCGTCCCACCAGCGCAGACGGCTGGCGTCCTGCGGGTCCGGGAACCAGCCTGCGGCCGGCAGCGTCACGGGGACTCCTCGAGGTGCGGGGGAACGGTGCTCCTCGACGGTACGAGTCGGGACGGTCCGGCCACAGTCCCAAGGCGGGTGTCGGCACAAGTGCGGACACCCGGCGGTGCGCTACGGTCGGCTGGTGGCCACGACCCTCGACGACTTCTGGAACGAGCGGCGCGCCGAAGCCCCGGAACTGCCCGTCGAGGCGCCGGAGGCGTGGTCGTTCGGTGCCACACCGGAGCAGGCTGACGAGCTGCTCGAGCTGGTGCTCCGAGGGGTCAAGGACGGTACGGCGTCTTCGCTCTGGGACTACGAGGCGTCGGGTGACCCGCTCCCCGTGACCGGTGAGTGCAGCATCGTGACCGACGGCGCCGGTGTTCCCCGGGCCGTCATCGAGACGACGGACGTCCGGATCGTCCCGTTCGATGCCGTCGGAGCCGAGCACGCGCGTGCCGAAGGCGAGGGCGACCGGACCCTCGAGCACTGGCGGAGGGTGCACGAGGCGTACTGGCGCGCGCACTCCGAGAACCCGCGCGGCTTCGAACCGGACATGCCGGTGGTCTGCGAGCGCTTCCGGCTGCTCTGGCCGACGCCGACGCCGACGCCGACGGCGTCGACGCCACCGCCGACCGTCAGCGCCTGATCGAGCAGGTCAGGCCGGGACGGGCGCCGCGTCGACCTCGGTGAACACGTCCTTCACGGCGGCGAGCAGCCGCGCGTTGAAGTCGACGCCGAGCTGGTTCGGCACCGTGACGAGCACGGTGTCGGCAGCGCGGACGGCCTGGTCGGCTGCCAGCTCCGCGACGAGGTCCTCGGGCGAGCCGATGTAGGACCGGCCGAAGCGTGCCAGTCCGCCGTCGAGGTGTCCGACCTGGTCCTGCCCCTCGACCTGTGCGCGGACGCCGAAGTAGTGCCGCGACTCGTCGTCGATGATCGGGATGATGCTGCGCGAGACGGAGACGCGCGGGGTCCGCTCCCAGCCCGACTCGGCCCAGACGCGGCGAAAGCGTTCGATCTGCTCCGCCTGCAGTTCGTCGAACGGCACACCGGTGTCCTCGGTGAGCAGCGTCGACGACATCAGGTTCATGCCCTGTTCGGCGGTCCACTCGGCGGTGGCCCGGGTGCCGGCACCCCACCAGATGCGGTCGCCGAGCGAGTCGGAGAGCGGGGAGATCGGCAGCGAACCGACCGAGCCGGTCATCTGCGGGTTGGCATTCGCCATCGGCTCGCCGGCGATGGCGCGACGGAACACGCTGGTGTGTGCGCGGGCCATGTCCCCGCCGTTCTCGTCGGACGCGTCCGGCACGTAGCCGAACTGCTGGTAACCAGCGAGGGCGGTCTCGGGTGATCCACGGGAGACGCCGAGCTGCAGTCGTCCGCCGGAGATGAGGTCGGTCGCCGCTGCCTCTTCCGCCATGTACAGCGGGTTCTCGTAGCGCATGTCGATCACGCCGGTCCCGATCTCGATGCGGCTGGTCTTCGCAGCGATCGCAGACAGCAGGGGGAACGGAGCAGCCTGCTGCGGAGCGAAGTGGTGCACGCGGAAGTAGGCGCCGTCGACGCCGGCCTCTTCGGCAGCGACCGCGAGGTCGATCGCCTGCACCAGGGACTCACGCCCGCTGCGCACCTTCGACCCCGGCACGTCGCGCCAGTGTCCGAACGACAGGAACCCGATCTTCGTCATGTCAATGCGAACGCATCCGGAGAACCGCGCATTCCGTCGCGACTACGGTGTCCGCCATGGACGACCCCCGCCCGGCACTCGATGCCGAACGCGCACGGAACGAACGGCTGCTCGCCGACGTCGAGCGGAGCATGCGCGACGTCAGCGACGCCCGGCAGGACGCCAACTCCGACGACGAGCACGACCCCGAGGGCGCGACCCTCGCGTGGGAGCGCGGCTCGCTCGGTGCCGTCCGCGACGCGGCACGGCAACGGATCGAGCAGGTGGACGCCGCGCTCGCGCGGCTCGATGCGGGCACCTACGGAACGTGCACGGTCGGCGGAGAACCGATCCCAGCGGCCCGATTGGCCGCCGTCCCGTGGGCGGCGACCTGCGTCGCGCACGCATGACGGGCCTCCCGGCAGACACCAGCTGACGGCCTGGAGGCACGGTGCGGGCCCGCCACGTCGCTCCCCTCATGCGCACCGCGCGTCCACCGCGTGCGCCGCGGATTCCCAGCCGCACGCCCTACGTTTTCGGCATGGACGGTGACCCGAACGACGGACCCGGCGAGAGCCGGGCCGAGGGTGCGCCCCGTCAGCGCTTCCAGTGGTTCCACGACGTGCGGACCTGGATCCACGCCCGACCGCACCTGCACCTGTTCTACAAGGTGCTCGTCGGGATCGTCGGCGGGCTGGTCGTCATCATCGGACTCATCCTGGTGCCGCTGCCCGGGCCCGGTTGGCTCGTGGTGTTCATCGGCCTCACGGTGCTGGCGAGCGAGTTCCACTTCTTCCACAAGATCATCGTGTGGCTCAAGGCGCAGCTGCACCGCTTCTGGGACTGGGCCAAGCGGCACGGCCCGAAGCGACTGCGAGACGCAGCCGACCGGGGAAAGGCCGACGTCGACGCCGCCCACACCGGTGCGGCGCGGACGGTCGGGGTGCGTGCTCGTGGACGGGCGCGCGGCGCGAACTCGGCGCACCCGGGTCACTGATCCCGGCCCGTCGCGGTCGGCACCGTGCTGTTTTCGTCACTGGGTGCGACGTTGATCGCTCCGTGCGGCGCTGCAGGCCCCCACTGAGCGAGCAACCTCTCACCGTATGACCAACCTCGCACCGTGCGCCTGGCGTGCGCCGAACCGCGCCGAGCGCGCCTACTCCGCAGCGACGCGGATCGACCCGGTGGCGGTGCGCTCGATGACCTCGGCGGCCTGCTCCTCGACGAGGGCCGCGTCCTTCGACACCAGCTGCAGCACGAGTGCGACGACGGCGGCGAGGACGATGAACCCGCCGTACCCGGCGACCACCGGGACCAGGCCGATCGACGGTTCGAGCAGGCCGCCGATGACCGCGGGGACCCCGAACGCCAGGTAGCTGACGACGTAGATCGTGGAGAGCAGGCCGGCGCGGTGCGTCGGTGCGGCGGTCGCGAGCAGCATCCGCAGTGGTGCCTGGAACCCGGCACCGAAGCCGATGCCGGCGATCGCGCTGCCGACCACGAGGCCGGGCAGGGAGTGCGCCATCACGAACGCCACGGTCACGATCGGACCGAGCACCAGGGCGACGAGTCCGACGAGCACCGCACGACGTGCGTCCATGCGCTGCGTCGCGAGCCCGGTCAGTGCGCCGACGCCGGTGACGACGGCGATGAGTGCTCCGGCCGCGAAGTGGTTCGTGATGCCGAACACGGCACCGAGGGCCGAGGGGACGAGCGAGAGGAACATGCCGCCGAGCGCCCAACTGGCGACGAGGGAACCGACGACCCCGCGGAACAGCCGGCGGGAGCTCCGCGGCACGCTGATCGTCGGACGCAGGGAGCGGAGGGCTCCGGGGCGCCGCTGGACCTGCTCGGGCACCACGAACAGCGCGAGGACGAGCAGGACGAGCAGTGCGCCGAACACCAGGTAGACGAGCTGCTCCGGCGCCGGACCCCACTGGACGAGCGCGCCGCTCGACATCGCACCGGTGGCCAGGGCGATCGGCGGGATGACGCCGTTCAGCACGCCGGCCAGGGTCGGGTGCCGCTCGAGCGAGTTGTCGATGAGGGCCGCGCCGAGCGCCCCGATGAGCAGCCCGACGGAGACGCCCTGCACGATGCGGTCGACGATGAGCGCGCCGACGCCGTCCGCGATCGCGAACAGCCCGAGCGAGAGGGCCACGCCGAGACCGCCGGCGACGAGCACGGGCTTGCGGCCGACGTGGTCCGACAGGCGTCCGGCGACGAGCAGGCTCGCGAGCAGCCCGGCGACGTAGATGGCGAAGACGCCGGTCAGCATGAGCGGCGTGAGGTGCCACTCGGCGGCGTAGACCGGGTAGATCGGCGAGGGGACCGCGGACGACGCGACCGACACCAGGAGCATCGCCGCGAGGATCCAGAACCCGACGACCGAGCGAGCTGACTGCTGCATGAGCATCCTTCCGATGGTCCGTTGTACGAGTGCATTCGTACCGCAGTCCGCTGTACGACGCAAGTCGTACAGCAAGCCGAACGGTGGTAGCGTCCCGTCCATGCCCGCGCACGTCGATGCCCCCGAGCGGCTGCCCCAGCCGTCCGTGGCCGAGATGGACCTCCCCGTCGTCCTGGACGCCCTGAGCGACCCGATCCGGCTGGCGATCCTGCACCGCTACCTCGTCGACGCGGCCGGTGGTGAACGGAGCTGCGGCTGGGTCGGCATCGACCGACCGAAGTCCACGCTCACCCACCACTTCCGGGTCCTGCGCGAGGCCGGACTGCTCGAACAGCACCTCGAGGGTCTGACCCGCATCAGCCGCGTCCGGATCGAGGACGTGCAGCAGCGGTTCCCGGGGCTGCTCGACCTGGTGCTCGACTGGCAGGTGCCTGCGGCACTCCTCCGCGACGGGATCGAGTCGTGAGCACGGTGCCCGGCGCGGGTGCCGGCGTGCACACACTCCCCGACATCGGGGCCGCGCCCGCCGTGTCGACGGCGCTCGCCGCGGACCTCGACGCCGCCGGCTTCACCGTCGACCGGGTCGACGCACTCTGGGGGACCGAAGCGGCCGCATCGCTGCACCGTGGGTCACGAGTCGCGGCCCTCCGTGCACTCGCAGCGCGCGAGACGACGCCGCTCGGCACACTCGCCACCCTGTTCGTGCTCGGGCTGCCGACGTCCCGAGCGGACGCCGCCGCGGCGTTCCCGACCGCCGGGCTCGACGCCGTGATCGCGGCGGGGCTGCTGACCGGAGACGGAGCCGACGTCCGTCCGACGGTCGACCTGCGCCCCTACGCCTTCGTCGACGACCTCGGTGCCGGCAGCTGGTGGATCGTGTCCGACCTCGGGGAACTCGCCCTCGGGCACGCGATCAGCGAGGAGCACGTCCTCGGCATCGGCGGCGCCACCACCACGCTGAGCGGCCTGCAGGTACCCGTCCCCGTCCGCACGGTGCTCGACCTCGGCACCGGCTGCGGGATCCAGGCCATGCACGCCCGACGTTTCGCCGAGCACGTCGTCGCCACCGACATCTCGCGTCGCGCCCTCGACATCGCCCGGTTCAACGCGCAGCTGAACGGCATCGACGGGATCGACTTCCGGTACGGCTCGCTCTTCGAGCCCGTCGCGGGAGAGCGGTTCGACCGCATCGTGTCGAACCCGCCGTTCGTCATCACGCCCCGGCGGCCAGGCGTCCCCTCGTACGAGTACCGCGACGGCGGCATGGTCGGCGACGCCCTCGTCGAGACCGTGCTCCGAGGGCTGTCCGACCACCTCGAGCCCGGTGGGACCGCACAGCTGCTCGGCAACTGGGAGTACCACTGGGGCGTCGACGGCCTCGATCGCGTGCGCGGCTGGTTCGCGGACACCGACCTCGACGCATGGGTCATCGAGCGCGAGCGCCAGGACCCGACGTCGTACGCCGAGACCTGGATCCGCGACGGCGGCACGAAGCCCGGAACGCCCGAGTTCGACACGCTGATGGGCGCCTGGCTCGACGACTTCGCGGACCGCCGCGTCACCGGCGTCGGCTTCGGCTACGTCGTGGCGCGTCGAGCCCAGCCAGGAGGAACGGCGAGCCTCCGCCGGTTCGAGCGCGTCCCCGAGACGCTCGGCTCCAACCCCGCAGGGCTCGGTGCCACGGTCGCTCGCGTCCTCGACGCGGCCGCCTGGCTCGCCGACCACGACGACGCCGCGCTCGCCGTGGCGCACCTGACGGTGGCGGGCGACGTCACCGAGGAGCGCTACTACTGGCCGGGCAACGACGACCCGACGGTGATGACGCTCGTGCAGGGCGGCGGACTCGGGCGTCGGGTCGATGCGGACACGGCGCTCGCCGCGTTCGTCGGAGCGTGCGACGGGGACCTGTCCGTCGCCGCGATCGTCGGCGCGCTCGCGCAGATCACGGGTGTCGACGAGCAGGTGCTCGCCGCCGACCTGCTGCCGGCGGCGCGCGACCTGGTGCTCGACGGGCTGTTGCTGCCGGCGTAGTCGCGGTCGCTGTCAGCGCCCGTCGCGCCAGCTGTGCTCGGGGGCGTAGCCGAGCAGCTCGCGAGCCTTCTCCGACGACAGCAGCGAGCTGACGCCGTCGATGTCCGCGCGACGCTCGATGTCGGGCACGTAGCGCTCGACGAGCTCGATCGTCGGGGTGTCCATGACGGTGTCGGGGCTCGCGATGACGAACGCCTCGAACCCGGTGAGCTCGGCCTCGACGGCCTTGCGGACCGCCTGGGCGCCGTCGCGCGAGTCGATGTACGACCAGAGGTTGAAGGTCTTCGCCTCGGGGGTGGCGTCCCACGGGAACGCCGGGTAGTCGGTCTCGTCCATCACGTTCGAGAACCGCAGGCCGATCATCTTCAGCTCCGGGTCCCAGCGGGTGAAGTGGCGCGCCATCTCCTCTTCCACGGCCTTGCCGAGGGAGTACGACGACTGCGGGCGGACCGCGAACTCCTCGTCGACGGGCAGGTAGGGCGGGTGGTGCTCGCCCATCGGGATGCCGAGCAGGGTCTCGCTCGACGCCCACACCAGGTTCTTGATCTTCGCGGCGCGAGCGGCGTGGAAGACGTTGATCGACGCCGTGACGTTGTTCGTGATGAGCGCCACGTCGGGGACCTGCCCTGGAGCGGGGACGGCGGCGAGGTGCACGACGGCGTCCACGTGGTCGTAGCGGTCGTCGACGCCGAGCAGGGCGTTCAGCACCTGGCCGTAGTCGGTCAGGTCGATCCGGACGAACTGCACGCCCTCGGGCTGGTCGGGGGAGGGCACGCGGTCGAGCAGCACCACGTCGTACCCGTGCGCATCGAGGTCGCGCACCACCGCTCGTCCGAGCTTGCCGCTGCCGCCGGTCACCACTACACGCGTCATCGCGTCACTCCACATCGTCGTCGGGTCGCCCTGACGGGCACGCCCCATCCTGCCCGGCGCTGCCTGACCCGACCAGGCCCTGTCCGTACCCCGCTGTCGCCGCGCGAACCAGGTTCCGGACACGACACCACGGAATCGCGCGGTGCTGTGTCCGGAACCTGGTTCCGGCGGGGAGCGTCCGGCGGGAGTCGTCAGGCGGTGGGAGCGACCTGGGCGATCGCGAGTCGGGCGACGAGCTCGACGTGCTGCGCCATGTCCCGCGAGGGGTCGAACAGCCACTGGATCTGCATGCCGTCGGACACCGCGAGCAGCACGCTCGTCAGCTCCTCGGCGTCGACGTCGGAGCGGAGCCGTCCGTCCTGCTGCATGGCGCGGAAGTCGGCGGACAGGTCGCGACGGCTGCGCTCGTAGCGCTCCTGGAAGTACGCGTGCGCCGGGTGCTCGGGGTCGGTCGCAGCGGCGGCGGAGAGGTTGACGAACATCTGCACCAAGCCGGGGACCTCGGCGTTGTGCCGGACGATCGCGGCGAGCAGCGCGGCCGGGTCCGACGCTTGCCAGTCGTGCTGCAGGTCGAGCTCGTCGCGTCGCCGCAGGATCTCGACCCAGAGCTCGTCCTTCGAGTCGAAGTAGTGCAGCAGGCCGGCCTGGGTCAGTCCGACGGCGTCGGCGATGTCCTTGATGCTGGTGCGGCGGAAGCCCTGCGAGGCGACGAGGTCGAGCGCGACCGTGAGGATCTCCTCGCGCTTCGCGATGCCCTTCGCGTACGAACCCCGTCGTGCCATGGCAGGACTGTACCGCTCGGAGTGCACCCCTAAAACCTAGCCAGGCTTGGTTTTGGTGTTACGGTGGCACGAGCCGCCGACGAAGGCGTGCGAGTCACCGACGCAGGTGGCGCACCCGAGAAGAGGTTGCAGTGGCCAAAGACGCCCTGACAGTCAGCGACACCCCGACCGCCGTCGCCCCCACGCACGGCCGAGGGGCCCCGCTCATGTACACGCTCGGCATGCCGATCGCGATGCTCGGCCTGTACATCGCCCTGTTGCCACCGGTGCTGGTCGCCATGGCGCTCAAGGTCGCCGAGATCGCGCCGGACAACCAGGCGGGCGTCCTCGGTCTGGCACTCGGCGTCGGCGCGTTCGCCGCGATGGTCGCCAACCCCCTGGCCGGTCGCTTCAGTGACCGGACGTACGGGAGGCTCGGCATGCGTCGTCCGTGGATCATCGGTGGCACCGTGGTCGGCTTCGCGGGCCTCGTGGTCGTCGCGACGACCACCTCCACCGTCGTGCTGGTCATCGCGTGGGGCGTCACGCAGATCGCCTACAACGCCACGATCGCCGCCCTGACGGCCGTCCTGCCGGACCACGTCACGCGGTCGCAGCGCGGCCGGGTCGCGGCGCTGCTCGGGCTCGCCCAGAACCTCGCGCTCGTCGGCGGTACCTTCCTCGTGCAGCTCTTCTCGACCTCGGCGACGCAGATGATCATCCCCGGCGCGATCGGGTCGATCGTCGTCGTGCTCTACGCGCTGGTGTTCCGCGACCGCGTGCTCACCAACCGGCCGACGTCGAAGCTCGGCATCGGGCAGGTCTTCGGCTCGTTCGTCTTCAACCCCGTGAAGCACCCGGACCTCGGATGGGCCTGGCTCACCCGGTTCCTGATGGTCGCCGCGCAGTACACCGCGGTGAGCTACCTGACGTACTTCCTGCGGGACGACATCGGCGTGGACAGTGACCACGTCGCGAACGCGGTGTTCCAGGGCACGCTGTGGAACGTCGTCGGCATCGTGCTCACCTCGCTCATCGCCGGCTGGCTGTCGGACAAGCTCGGCCGCCGCAAGCTGTTCGTCGCGGTCGCCGGCATCGTCGGCGTCGTCGGGCTCGTCATCATCGCCCTCGCGCCGTCCCTGGGCATGGTCCTGGTGGGCGAGTTCGTGATGGGTGCCGGCATGGGTGTCTTCTACGCCGTCGACCTGGCGCTCATCACCGACGTGCTGCCGTCCGACGAGGACAACGCGAAGGACCTCGGCGTCGTCAACATCGCGCAGGCCCTGCCCCAGTCGATCGTGCCCGCGGCGGCCCCGGGCGTCATCGCCCTGACCGGCGGGTACAGCGGCTTCTTCATCACCGGTGCCGTCGTCGGTCTGCTCGGCATCGCCTCGGTGTCCCGCATCCGCGGCGTGCGCTGACCACCTGTTCCGGCTCTGAACGAAAGGACCGATCCCCGTGACTACCGTCGACGACGTGACCCCAGCCTCCAGTACGCCTTCGCCCCTCGCTGAGCGCATCGACGCGCTCGTCGACCAGCTGACGACCGACGAGAAGGTGCAGCTCCTGACCGGGCGCGACTTCTGGACCACCTGGCCGATCGAGAAGATCGGGCTGCGCCGCATCCTGATGTCGGACGGCCCTTCCGGCGTCCGGGGTGAGGTCTGGGACGAGCGCGACCCGTCCCTGAACCTGCCCTCGGCGACCGCGCTGTCGGCGTCGTGGGACCGCGCGATCGCCAAGCGCTACGGCGCCGCGGCAGCCGTCGAGGCCCGCCGCAAGGGCGTCGACGTCGTGCTCGGCCCGACCATCAACCTGCACCGCTCACCGCTCGGTGGTCGTCACTTCGAGGCGTTCAGCGAGGATCCCGTCCTGACCGGCGACCTGGCTGCGTCCTACGTCGACGGCGTGCAGGAGAACGGTGTCGCCGCCACCCCGAAGCACTACATCGCGAACGACTACGAGACCGACCGCTTCACGGCGTCGACCGAGGTGTCCGACCGAGCCCTGCGCGAGCTGTACCTGCTCGCGTTCGAGAAGGCCGTGACCGAGGCGCACGCCTGGGCGATCATGTCGTCGTACAACTCGATCAACGGCGTCACCGCGTCGGAGCACGACCTGCTCGAGACCCCCTTGAACTCGGAGTGGGGCTTCGACGGCATCGTCGTGTCCGACTGGACCGGCGTGCGCTCGGTCGACTCGGCGAAGGCGTCGCAGGACGTCGCGATGCCCGGACCGAACCAGTGGTGGAGCGAGGGGCCACTCCTCGCCGCGGTGCAGTCCGGCGACGTGCCGATCGAGGCCGTCGACCGCAAGGTCCGCCGCGTCCTGACCCTCGCTGCCCGTGTCGGAGCACTCGAGGGCTTCGAGCCCGTCGCCGAGCAGCCCGTGCACGTCGAGGACGGCGTCGCGTTCGTCCGCGAAGCCGAGGCCGAGGGCACCGTCCTCGTCCGCAACACCGGCGTCCTGCCGCTCGACGCGCCCGCCGTCTCCCGCATCGCCGTCATCGGTCACAACGCCGACCAGGCCCGCACGCAGGGCGGTGGCTCGGCCACGGTCGTGCCGTCGCAGGTCGTCTCGCCGCTCGACGGGATCCGCTCGGCGTTCCCGGGTGCCACGGTCGACTACGCCATCGGTGCCGTCGTGCAGGAGGGCATCGCGGAGTTCCCGCTGTCCACCATCACGAACCCCGGCACCGGCGAGCCCGGCGCCCGCGTCGCCTTCGTCAAGGACGGCGAGGAGCTGTACGTCGAGGACCGCCGCGCCACCGCGCTGTTCTGGTTCGGCGGCGACGCCCCCACGCGTGAGGCCGACCGGCTCGACATCACCACGACCTACACCGCGCCGGCCACCGGCACCGTGCGGATCGGCATCGGCGCGGCCGGCCGGTCGCGCATGTGGATCGACGGCGAGCTGCTGCTCGACGAGGACGTGCCGTTCGAGGGCGACCAGCTCGGCGCGGCGTTCCTCAACCCGCCGGCGCGGTCGGTGCCGGTGTCAGTGACCTCGGGGCAAGAAGTCGCGATCCGCATCGAGTACGACGTCATCCAGGACGAGACCCTCGGCGGGGTGCTCGCGTACCAGTTCGGCACCGAGCCCAGCGACGAGGACCCGTCCGTGCTGATCGATGCGGCGGTGTCCGTGGCCCGGTCCGCCGACGTCGCCGTGGTGGTCGTCGGCACGAACTCGAAGGTCGAGTCCGAGGGCTACGACCGCTCGTCGCTCGCGCTGCCCGGCCACCAGGACGACCTGGTCCGCGCCGTCGCCGCGGCGAACCCGAACACGGTCGTCGTCGTGAACGCCGGCTCGCCCGTCGAGATGCCGTGGCGGAACGACGTCGCCGCGGTCCTGCTCACCTGGTTCGGCGGTCAGGAGTACGGCAACGCACTCGCCGACGTGCTCACCGGCGCCCAGGAGCCCGGCGGCCGACTGCCCACCACGTGGCCGGTCGCGATGGCCGACGTGCCCGTGCTGGACGTGACCCCCGTCGACGGCGAGGTGTCGTACGACGAGGGTGTCCACATCGGGTACCGCGCCTGGCTCCGTGCCGGTACCGAGCCCGCGTACCCGTTCGGGCACGGCCTCGGCTACACCTCGTGGACGATCGACGGGGTGGCGGCGACCCCGACCGTGTCCGAGGGGGATGCGGTCATCGTCACCGCGACGGTCGCGAACACCGGTGCTCGCGCCGGCAAGCACGTCGTGCAGGTCTACGCCTCGAGGGAGTCCTCTGCCGTGGACCGCCCGGTGCGGTGGCTCGTCGGGTTCGCCCCGGTCCGCCTCGGAGCGGGGGAGTCGACCGAGGTCTCGATCGAGGTACCGGCCCGGGCGTTCGCGCACTGGGACGGGGCCTGGCAGTACGAGTCCGGCGCCTTCACGCTGCACGTCGGGGCATCGGTCAGCGACGAGTCCGGAACAGCGGCCCTCGAACTGGAGTGAGCGGGTTCGTCCGGTTTCCGCGCATCGACGACGCCTCTTGAGTACCATCGATGTGCGCCAGTCGGCTGGTTACCGTCGGCGCACGCACCGACTACGGGGTCGCTGGTTGTGCGACTCAGCCTCCTGATCCGGCTGACGATGCCCCAGCTTCCCCGGTGCGTCCAGAATGCGTCCCCGCGTCCGCGCGGGGGCGCATTCGTCCGTTCCGGCCCGGATCCGCGCCCGATCGGTCGTCGGTCCGGCGAACCGGTTGACGGACTTCGTGCGATCCGGGCAAAACGGATGAAGGATGATCAACTTTCTTCGCCCGTGGGTCCATCTCGGTGTGACAAACCGCTCGGTAGGTGGAACGATGGTCCCACCATCCCGTGCGGATCAGGGACGAGATGGTCATCCGGCAGGGCTCTCGGGACTCACCGATCCGATCTGAGCCCGCCGGATGTCCTGATCCGTCCTCAGGCCCGCAGTGCCGGTGCGATCTCCTCGGCGACGATGCGCAGGATCCGCTCGTGGGCGACCACGTCCCCGTTCGCCGGCAGGGTGATCACCAGCTCGTCCGTCGCGGTGACGGCGGGGTCGGCGAGCAGTGCGTCGACGATGGCGGACGGCTCGCCGGACAGGACCTTGCTGAACCGGAACGGGGGACCGGAGAGCGGCCGGCCCTCGTCGTCCATGCCGGCGGCGTACCCGGTCAGGAACTCCTCGTGCACCGCGCGGTCGTGGTCGTCGAGCAGCGGGACCACGATGCGGCCGACCGCGACCTTCGACGTGCGGCCGGTCTCGCCGTGCAGCTCGGTGAACCGCTCGCGGTAGGCGGCGATCTGGTCGGCCTGCGCCTGGGCGAAGGGAGCGCCGGTGTCCTCGGTGTTCAGGGTCGAGCAGTGCAGGAGCAGCCCCTTCTCGGCCGTGCGCACCGCGGTGCCCATGCTGCCGCCGCCCCACCAGACACGATCGCGCAGACCGGGGCTGAGCGGCTGCAGGGCGAGGTCGGCGCCCGCCGGGATGCTCTCGTATCCCTTGCCCGCGCTGCCGAGGGGCTCGCCCTGCAGGACCTCGAGCAGGCGGGCCGCGCGGGCCTCGGCCTCGTCGCGGAAGGGACGGTCGACGGCGCCGAACACCGGGTCGAGGATCGGCCCGTACCCGGCGATGCCCGTGCTGATGCCGAGCTGCACCCGCCCACCGCTCAGCAGGTCGACGGTGCTGGCGTCCTCGGCGAGCCGCACCGGGTCCTCGTACCGCATGCCGAGCACCGCGGTGCCGAAGGCGATGGTGCTCGTGCGCTGGGCCGCGGCGGCGAAGAAGGTCATCGGGCTCGTCAGGAACGGCTCGAAGTGGCGACCACGGACCCAGCCCGTGCCGTAGCCCAGGGACTCGGCCGTCTCGAACAGCCGGAGGCCGTCCTCGAGGGCGCTCGCCGCACCCTCCGTGCCGCCGTGGTTCGGGACGAAGGTGAGGAAGCCGAGTTCGCGCATGACGCGAGTCTATGCGCGCGTATGGAGCCGGGCCTCCCGGTCATCCGTCCCCGACCACCTCGTCACCGCAGCCTGGGAGGATGGGCGCATGACCGACGTCACCACCGTGCCCCCGCTCGTCGCCGCGATCCCGGCGGCGGTGGACGGCGTCGTCGACCCCGACGAGGTCTACGAGGCCTTCGCGGCATGGGCCGAGGAGGGCGGACGGCCGCTGTACCCGGCGCAGGACGAAGCGGTCATCGAGCTCGTCTCCGGCGCGAACGTCGTGCTGAGCACCCCCACCGGCACCGGCAAGTCGCTCGTCGCGGCCGGCGCGCACTTCGCCGCGCTCGCCGAGGGCAAGCGGAGCTACTACACGGCACCGATCAAGGCGCTCGTCTCCGAGAAGTTCTTCCAGCTCGTCGAACTGTTCGGCGCGCAGAACGTCGGCATGGTCACCGGCGACTCCAGCGTGAACGGCGACGCACCCATCGTCTGCTGCACCGCCGAGATCCTGGCGAACCTGGCCCTGCGCGAAGGCCCGGACGCCGACGTCGACGTCGTGGTGATGGACGAGTTCCACTTCTACGGCGACCCCGACCGCGGCTGGGCGTGGCAGGTGCCGCTGCTCGTGCTCGAGCGTGCGCAGTTCCTGCTCATGTCGGCCACCCTCGGCGACGTCACCACCATCGCCGACGACCTGTCCCGACGCACCGGCCGACCCACCGCCCGCGTGACGGGTGTCAGCCGACCGGTGCCGCTCGAGTACGAGTACGTGATGACGCCCGTGCAGGAGACCGTCGAACGGCTGCTGGAGGAGGGCAAGGCACCGATCTACATCGTGCACTTCGCCCAGGCCGCAGCGCTCGAACGGGCGCAGTCACTGATGTCAGCGAAGGTCGCTGATCGGGCGCGTCGAGACCAGATCGCGGAAGCGATCGCGGGCTTCCGCTTCAGCGCCGGCTTCGGACAGACCCTGTCCCGCCTGATCCGCGCCGGCATCGGCGTGCACCACGCCGGCATGCTGCCGAAGTACCGACGGCTCGTCGAGCAACTCGCACAGCGCGGGCTGCTGCCCGTCATCTGCGGCACCGACACCCTCGGCGTCGGCATCAACGTGCCGATCCGCTCCGTGCTGTTCACCGGACTGACGAAGTTCGACGGCACGAAGATGCGCCAGCTGTCCGCGCGCGAGTTCCACCAGATCGCGGGCCGTGCCGGACGCGCCGGGTACGACACCGAGGGCGACGTCGTCGCCGAAGCCCCCGAGCACGACATCGAGAACGCCCGCGCCGTCGCCAAGGCCGGGGACGACCAGAAGAAGAAGAGCAAGATCAAGCGGAAGAAGGCACCGGAGGGGTTCGTGTCCTGGGGGCAGGCCTCGTTCGACCGGCTCATCGGCGCCGAACCGGAACCGATGGTGTCGCGGATGCGGATCACGCACGCGATGGTGCTGTCGGTGGTGGCCCGCGGGGGTTCCGCGTTCGACGAGGTCCGGTCGCTGGTGTTCGACAACCACGAACCGCGCTCCCGCCAGCTCGCGATGGCCCGGCGCGCACTCGTCATCGCCCGGACGCTGATCAACGCCCAGGTCATCGAGCGGGTGCCGGGGCCTCCGGTCACGTACCGTCTCACCGTCGACCTGCAGTCGAACTTCGCCCTCAACCAGCCGCTGTCGCCGTTCGCGCTCGCCGCGTTCGAACTGCTCGATCCTGCGTCTCCCACCTACGCGCTGGACATGGTCTCGATCGTCGAAGCCACCCTCGACGACCCGCGCGCGATCCTCTCGCAGCAGCAGTTCAAGGAGCGCGGTGAAGAGGTCGCCCGCATGAAGCGGGAGGGCATCGAGTACGAGGAGCGGATGGAGCTGCTCGAGGAGGTCACCTGGCCTCGCCCGCTGTCCGAGTTGTTGGAGGCGGCGTACGAGGCGTACGCGGCTGAACAGCCCTGGGTCCTCGACTTCCAGCTCTCGCCGAAGGCCGTCGTCCGCGACATGTACGAGCGCGCGATGACCTTCGGCGACTTCGTGCGGTTCTACCAGCTCACCCGCTCCGAGGGGCTCGTGCTCCGGTACCTGTCCGACGCCTACCGCACCATGCGCCAGACCATCACCGAGGAGCAGCGGAACCCGGAGCTCGACGACCTGATCGAGTGGCTCGGCGAGGTCGTCCGGCAGACCGACTCCTCGCTCGTCGACGAGTGGGAGGCACTGCTCAACGGTGACGTCCTCCTCGCCCTGGCCGAGGAGCAGGAGATCGCGCCGCCGCAGCCCGCACGGCTCACCGGCAACGTGCGCGCCTTCACGGTGCTCGTGCGGAACGCGCTGTTCCAGCGGGTGCTGCTCGCCGCGCGGGACGACGTCGACGGCCTCGGCGCGCTCGACGCGGCTGCCGGGTTCGACGGGCACGCATGGGACGCGGTGCTCGAGGAGTACTACGAGTCGCACGACGAGATCCGCACCGACGCCGACGCCCGGTCGATGTCGTACCTGGTGCTCGACCAGACGGGAGCGACGGGTGCCGGGGCGACGGCGGCTGCGGGTGCGTCGCGCGTGTGGCGTGCACGGCAGATCTTCGCGGACCCGTCGGGCGACAAGGACTTCGGGTTCTCGGCGACGATCGACCTCGACGCCTCGGACGAAGCCGGCGAGGCCGTCGTCCGGGTCACCGAGATCGGACGGTTCGACGGGTGGACCGACGTGGACGTGGACTGATGCCGGGCGGTGCTGGTCCGTTCGTCGTGCGCGCGCTCGGCGCTGACGACGTCGACGCGTTGCAGGCGCTGCTCGAGACCGTGCCGGACTACGCCGAGCGGATCACCGGGTACCCGCCGGGACCGTCCGACGGACTGAGCGCACTCGTGTCGGTGCCGGACGGCTTCGACCCGGCGGGCAAGCACGGGATCGGGCTGTGGGACGGCGACGCGCTCGTGGCGTTCGCGGACGTCCTGCTCGGGTACCCCGCACCGACCACGGCGTACATCGGTCTGCTCATCACCCGTGGTGATCGGCACGGCGAGGGTTTCGGACGCAGGCTGCACGAGGCCGTCGTGTCCATGGCAGCCGACGCCGGCGCCGACCGACTGCGGCTAGGCATCGTGGCGACGAACGCCGCCGGTGCCGAGCCGTTCTGGCGAGCGCTCGAGTACGCGCGGACGGGGGAGCGGAAGCCGTACCGGTACGACCGGCTCGAGAGCACGGTGGCGCTGTGGGAGCGGGCGGTCTGATCCTCGTGGGGCAGGAGTGCGTTCAGTGCTCCGGGAGGTATTCGTGCCGGAACTCAGCGACAGCCGATGCGATGTGCTCGTAGTCACGGTCGGAGCTCAGAACCGTCGCCCCGTTGCAGACGGCGTACGCGGCGATGTGGACGTCGACCGGCCCGGCGCCGCGCACGTGTCCGTTGCGCCACAGTGCGTTCTGGATACTCGTCACCGCCGTCACATCAGGGTGGGTCGACGCTTCGAGGAACGCCGCCATGTCATCGCGATGGTCATCGTGGTCGGAGCTGGACTGCGCTGAGTGGCAGTACTCGAGTACCTGCGGAGGGCACGTCAGGATGAGGTCCTGAGTCGCGATCTCCCGCAGGCGCTGAGCGATCGCCGGGGAACGGTGCGCTTTCCACCAGACCGAGTTGTCGACGATGTACGTCGCCATCAGGGGTGCAGTTCGTCCGCGGCCGTCGGGTCTGCGGCGAAGTCCCGGGCGATGATCCGCTCGACCGCCGCAGGCTGCCGTCGCACAGCGATGAGTGTCTCGAGCGCGCGCTGGACGACCTCTCTGTTCGAGCGTGCTCCGGTGAGTTGCTTCGCGTCCTCGAGGACTCGCTGATCGAGGTCGATCGTCGTCACTGCCATGAGCACCTCCAGTTTATACAAGCCACTATATACGCTGGCCGGTTCCTATCGGCCGATGAGGCCCTTCGCCACCAGGCTCCGGGCCGCCGCCACGATCGCCTGGTGGGGATCACGAGGTGTCCAGCCGAGCACGGTGCGGGCTCGCTCGTTCGAGGTGCGCTTGGCGTAGCCGAGGTCGGGCACCATCGCACGGAACTGCGGCTGGGTCTCGGCCGCGGTCCGTACGACGTCGTCGGGCAGTGTCTGCGTCGGGACCGCCCGGGCGTCGTCACCGAGGTGCTCGCGCAGGGTGGCGGCGATCTCGGCCATCTCGAGCGCCGGACCGTTCGAGAGCAGGAACCGCTTGCTCGCCGCGTCCGGTTCGGTCGTCGCGGTGACGTGCGCCGCGGCGACGTCACGGACGTCGACGATGGGGATGAACAGCCGCGGGGTCGCGGGCATCGCCCCGGAGAGCATGGACTGCAGGATGTGGTTCGCACCGGACACCGCGTGCCCCATCGCCGGACCCATCACCGCGACCGGCATCGTCGTGACGAGCTCCGGCGCACCGGGCTCGGACGCGATGAAGTCCCAGGCGGCGCGTTCGGCAAGGGTCTTGCTCGTGCCGTAGGCATCGACCCCGGGCCCGTCGAGCACCGTCCAGTCGGCCTCGGTGAACACGTGGTCGGAGTGCGGGTGGCCCCAGCTGACCGCGTGGAAGGCCGAGGTCAGCACGACGCGATCGACTCCGGCCGCGTGTGCGGCGCGCAGCACCCGCAGTGTCCCCTCCACCGCCGGACGGATCACGGAGTCCTCGTCCTCGACGTGGCCGGGCATCACCGGCGAGGCGACGTGGTGCACGACGTCGATGTCCGCGACCGCCTGAGTCCATCCGTCATCGGACGTCAGGTCGGCGGCGACGAACTCCAGCCGGTCGTCGGCGGTCAGGCCGGCTTCGGCGAGGACCGCACGGACCGCGGGTTCACGCTCGAGGGACCGGATCGTGGTGCGGACGCGGTGCCCGGCGTCGAGCAGCTGCAGGATCAGGTGGCCCGCGATGAAGCCGGAGCCGCCGGTGACCAGGACGTGTTCGGTGTTCTCCATGCGTCCAGCATCGTCTCGGGGGCGGATGCGGGCCAGTGCCTCGGTGTTCCTGGGTCTCCCAGGCCCAGGCTGACCGAGGGCGGACGCGCTGGCCCGAGACTCGTGCGCGCTGCCGCGAGACTCGTGGTGAGCGACGGTTCTCGGGCGAGCGGCCGCGAGATCGGTCGCTCAGGCCGAGACTCGGCCACCGGCCGGGCGTCGCCGGGTCAGAAGAGCGTGGCCGGCGGGGTCGCCTCGGGCAGTGCGGACGGCTCGGTGACCTCGACTCCGGGCCAGCCCGGACCGTGCGGCACGTCGGTGCCGTTCTGGAACGCGGTCGCTGCACCACGGGCACGGACGTCGGCGGCCTCGTTCATCTCGTGACCGACGTGGCCACGGACCCACTCGAACGTGACCTTGCGGCCCTGCAGTTCGGCGTCGAGCTCCTTGATGATCTCGACGTTCATGACCGGCTTGCCGTCGGCCTTGCGCCAGTTCTTCCGTTTCCACCCTGCGAGCCACTCGGTGCAGGCCTTGATGGCGTACTGGCTGTCGCACAGGATGTGCAGCGGTTCGCCGGTGTCCTTCGTCGCGCGGAGCAACTGCAGGACGGCCGTGAGTTCGCCGATGTTGTTCGTTGCCCGGGGCCAGCCACCGGCGGCCCAGCGGTCGTCGTCGACGTACCAGGCCCAGCCGGCGGGGCCGGGGTTGCCGAGGGCTGAGCCGTCTGCTGCGGCGACGATCGTCACGAGGGGACCTCCTGGTCGGGGCTGGTGCCCGTCGAGCGTAACGGACGGTCGCGTGCCGTCCGCACCGAGGTCAGCGGCGCGCGGGATCGAGGTTCAGCGTGTTGCCCTCGAGCAGCCAGTCGTCGGCGCGCGGCTCCATGTACGGGTTGAGCCACTGCACCTCGGCCGGTGTGATGCCGAACCGCTCGGCGACGGTCGAGAGCTCGTCACCGTGCGCCACCAGGTAGCCGGCCGGGCTGCCGTCGGCCTGCGTGACGATGCCGTACGCCCCCGGTCGGTCCTTGCCCACGGTGACCCGCAGGTCCGGGTAGGGGTTCGGGATCGTCCACGTGAGGTCAGCGGCGGCGAGCACCGATCCGACCCACGGGCGCTTCGACGGGTCTTCGTCCGGCACCGACGCGGGGACGAGGACGACACTGCGCAGGTAGTCCGGTCGTGCACCGGCGTCGTTCATCACCACGGTCTTCGGCGGGCCGGAGGCGGCGGTCCACTCGGTCGTGTCCCGCGCCGAGGCGTCACCGCCGTCGAGCGGGCTCGCGTGCCGGTGGCGGAACTGCAGGCTCATCTGCTGCGGGTTGGTCGTGCGGTAGCCGGAGAGCTGCGCGGTGAACGTGCCGCTGTCGTTCGCAACGATGCGGACGTGGATGCTCGTGTCACCGCTCGGGGACGTGACGTCGGTCTCCGCAGCGACCGTGCCCGTGGGCAGGACCTGCTCGACCTCGTCCGGGTCGTCGTCGACCTGTTCGGTCGTGAGCGTCGGATCGGGGATCGGCTCCGCCGTGCGCTCGGCCGCCTGTCGGGTCGGCTTCGGCAGGGGGTCGTCCCCGCCGAACGCCGTGCACCCCGTGAGGAGCAGCCCCACCAGAGCCGTGCCGACGACCGCGCTCGCCGCGGTTCGCTTCCGTGTCATCGTTCCCCCCACCTCGGTGAGCGTACCGCCGGGGTCGAGCCCGACCGACCGTCGTGACCGAACTGTCACTCGGGGTACACGGACTACCGTCCGGGGGCATGAGCGACAGCATCCCCCAGGTCCCCGGCCCCGAGCCGTCCGACGATCGTGCACGCACCGACGCACTGCGTGACGCCGCACACAGCGACGACGTCGACGGGGTCAGCGAGCGCGAGCAGCGGGCGGCCGACACCGCGTACAGCCCGTCGAGCGAGCGCGAGATGGACGCGTCGCAGACGAAGCAGCGCGACGACGCCGACCTGCGTGCGGACGGCATCGATCCGTCGAAGGTCATCGCCGCACCGGGCACCGGTGGCGCTGACGATGCCGGTGACGTCGAACCCGAGCCCGGTGACCTGCACCTGCCGTGGCAGTCCGAGGAGGACCGCCGGGGCTAGCTCGGCTACGACACCGAGTCGGGGTGCGAGCCCGTCCGCTGCCCGGACTCGAGCGTCGCGATCGCCGCGAGCTCGTCGTCGCTGAGCACGAAGCCGTCGACATCGTGGTTCGACCGGATCCGCGAGGGCGTCACCGACTTCGGCAGCACCACGACCCCCTGCTGCACGTTCCACCGGACGAGGACCTGTGCGACGCTCACCCCGTGGGCGTCCGCGATGCCGGTGAGGACCGGTTCGTCGATCAGTCGTCCGCGTCCGAGTGGCGACCAGGCCCCGGTGACGATGTCGTGCTGCTGGTGGAACGCGACGAGCTCGTGCTGGGGGAGCCACGGGTGCCGTTCGACCTGGTTCAGCGCCGGGACCTCGCCCGTCTCGTCGATGAGTCGTTGCAGGTGCGGCACCTGGAAGTTCGAGACCCCAATGCTCCGCGCCCGACCGGAGTCGCGCAGTTCGACGAGCGCGCGCCAGGTCTCGACGAAGCGGTCGTTCGCCGCGGCGGGCCAGTGGATGAGGTAGAGGTCGACCGCGTCGAGCCCGAGCCGCTCGAGGCTGCGGTCGAAGGCCCGCAGGGTCGCGTCGTGCCCCTGGTGGTCGTTCCACACCTTGGTCGTCACGAAGACGTCGTCACGGTTCAGTCCGGAGGCCCGGATCGCCTTCCCGACGCCGGTCTCGTTGCCGTACATCTCGGCGGTGTCGACATGGCGGTAGCCGGCGTCGAGCGCGAGACCGACCGCCGTCTCGGCCTCGGTGTCGTCGACCTTGTAGACGCCGAACCCGATCGCGGGGATCGCGGCGCCGTCGCGGAGGGGAAGTGAACTGACCATGCACCCATCCTGCCGGTGCGTGGCGGGCGCGCGCCGGGCCTCCCGGTCGCCGGTGGAGAACGCGTCCCGCGCGGCCGGACGCCCGTTCGTTCCCATGCCGGCCGCGATGGGAAGTGGAAACGGGCGTACCTGGTCGGAACTTCTGACCAGGTACGCCCGTTTCGACCAGGTACGCCGAAAGCCCGCCCCCGCCGCTCAGGTCGGCAGGACCACCGGCTCGGTGTCGGGGATGGGGCTCGCGTCACGGCCGCGCAGGTCGGGCAGCCAGCGCTTCGCGCCGAGCGCGACGACGACGCCCACCCCGGCCATCACGGCGCCGACCGTGAAGCCACCCACCGGGCCGCTGCTGTCGATCAGGAAGCCAGCGACGGCGGAACCGCCGGCGGCACCGATGAGCTGACCGGTGCCCATCCAGCCGTAGGCCTCGGCCGTGTCGGAGAACTTGACCGTGGCGGACACCGAACCGAACATCACCGCGAGGGCCGGCGCGATGCCGATGCCCGCGATGACGAGGGCGAGGCAGAGCCACCAGAAGTTCGTGCCGCCCAGGGCGAGTGCGAGACCGACGAAGACGATCGCCATGCGCGTCCACAGGGTGTTGGGGGAGATCGGACGGTGGCCGAACGCCAGGCCACCGAACAGCGACCCGACCGCGAAGACGGCCAGGACGATCCCGGCGTTCGGGCTGCCCTCGCCGAAGACGCTGGTGACGCTGGCCTCGACCGCGGCGCACGCCCCGATGAGCAGCAGCCCGGTCAGCGTGGCGACGACGACCGACGGGCGCTTCAGGACCACGCCGAACGCGCGCTTCGAGCGGGGGATGCGGACGCGGCCGAGCTCGGGCGAGGCGATGAACCAGATGCCGCCGACGACGAGGAAGACCATGGCGACGACGATCGCCTCGACCGTCCCGATCTGGGTCGCGACGAACGTGGTGATGACCGGGCCGGCGACCCAGATGAGTTCCTGGGCGCTGGCGTCGAGGGAGAAGAGGGGAGTGAGCTGCGATGAGGTCACCATCTTGGGGTAGATGGTGCGCACCGCCGGCTGCACGGGCGGGACCGCGAGACCGCCGAGGAACCCGACCACCACGTAGCCCCAGAGTGGCATGAGCACGAAGCCGATGACCCCCATGCTCACGAGCGCGACGATGCTCGTCAGGATGAGGACGGGGCGCATGCCCCAGCTGCCCATCCACCGGCTCGTCAGCGGACCGGCCAGCGCCTGCCCGACACTCGTCGTCGCGAGCACCAGACCGGCGGCGCCGTAGGAGTGGAAGACGTGTTCGACGTGCAGCAGGTAGGCCAGCGACAGCATCCCGAACGGGAAGCGCGCGGTGAGCTGTGCAGCGATGACACGACCCACGCCGGGGGTCTTCAGGAGGGGGCCGTACGTGCTCACGAGACGAGTGTACGGACCGGACGGAACGGGGTGTCACCCGTCCGGGGGAGGGTCCGCCGCGACACGCCGATGCGCTGATTCCACACATGTGGATCGTGGCTGTCCACCGGTGTGGGGAAGTGTCAGTGGTCGGCCGCAGACTGGCGGAAACTCGGGCCTCTCGGGAATCCACAGACTGTGGAGGGCGTTGTGGAGAACTACATGGCTGTAACACTCCCTCTTGTGGTCGGTGCTGCGGCTAGCCACTAGATGTAGTGTGGAGGCATCGCAGCGGCCCCTCCCGGACACGACTGCGGACAGACATCAGCACCACCTCCACAGCACGTGAGAAATCAGTAGAAACCAGGGGAGAACATGGCCGTCACCGTCTACACCAAGCCGTCCTGCGTCCAGTGCACCGCGACGTA
This sequence comes from Curtobacterium pomorum, assembly GCF_044497295.1. NCBI lineage: Bacteria > Bacillati > Actinomycetota > Actinomycetes > Micrococcales > Microbacteriaceae > Curtobacterium > Curtobacterium pomorum. The sequence goes on along the minus strand of NZ_CP172409.1, from coordinate 3,315,789 downwards.
CCGGGCCCTCGACAACAAGGGCATCGAGTACGAAGTGCACGACGTCTCCACGGACGAAGCAGCGCTCGAGCACGTCAAGAGCCTCGGCTACATGCAGGCCCCCGTCGTCGTCACGGACGACGACCACTGGTCGGGCTTCCGCCCCGACAAGATCGCGACGCTCAGCGCCGAACTGGCGTAGTCGCCTCCCGTCCTGTGGGCGGTCACCCGGACCCGCTCAGGAGGCCCGGATCACCGCCCGCAGGACACCCTCCGGTCCGCCTGTTCCGCACCTTCACCACAGGAGCGCACCATGAGCCGATTGGTCTACTTCTCGAGCGTGTCCGGGTACACCGCACGCTTCGTCGAGAAGCTCGGCCGCGACGCGGACCGGATCCCGCTCTACCCGAGCGAACCCTTCCTCCACGTGGACGAGCCCTACGTCCTGTTCCTGCCCACCTACGGTGGCGGCAACGGCGAGGGTGCGGTCCCCAAGCAGGTCATCAAGTTCCTCAACGACGCGCACAACCGCTCGCTCATCCGCGGTGTGGTCGTCGGCGGCAACACGAACTTCGGCGAGGCCTACGGCCTGGCAGGGGACGTCATTGCACGGAAGTGCAACGTCCCCCTTCTCTATCGATTCGAACTCTTCGGGACCCCTGACGACGTGTCGGCGGTCAACTCAGGATTGGATGCATTTTGGACGCAGCAGTTGCAGACGTCGATCTGACGTCGCCGCAGACGGGGATGGACTACCACTCCCTCAACGCGATGCTCAACCTCTACGACGCGGACGGGAACATCCAGTTCGACAAGGATCGTGAGGCCGCCAAGCAGTTCTTCCTGCAGCACGTCAACCAGAACACCGTCTTCTTCCACAACCTGAAGGAGCGGCTCGACTACCTGGTCGAGAACGAGTACTACGAAAAAGCCACGATCGACATGTACTCGCTGGACTTCATCCAGCGACTCAACGACCTGGCGTACTCGAAGAAGTTCCGGTTCCAGACGTTCCTCGGCGCGTTCAAGTACTACACGAGCTACACGCTCAAGACGTTCGACGGCAAGCGCTACCTCGAGCGCTTCGAGGACCGCGTCGTCATGACCGCCCTCGGCCTGGCCCAGGGCAACGAGCAGCTCGCCATCGACCTGGTCGAAGAGATCGTCGCCGGCCGCTTCCAGCCCGCGACCCCCACGTTCCTCAACACGGCGAAGGCACAGCGCGGCGAGCTCGTCTCCTGCTTCCTCCTCCGCATCGAGGACAACATGGAGTCGATCTCTCGCGGCATCAACTCCTCGCTGCAGCTCTCGAAGCGCGGCGGCGGCGTGGCCCTGCTGCTCTCCAACATCCGCGAGGCCGGCGCCCCGATCAAGCAGATCGAGAACCAGTCCTCGGGCATCATCCCCGTGATGAAGCTGCTGGAAGACTCCTTCTCCTACGCGAACCAGCTCGGTGCGCGTCAGGGTGCCGGTGCGGTCTACCTCAGCGCCCACCACCCGGACATCATGAAGTTCCTCGACACCAAGCGCGAGAACGCCGACGAGAAGATCCGCATCAAGACGCTGTCCCTCGGCGTCGTCGTGCCGGACATCACGTTCGAGCTCGCGAAGAACAACGAGGACATGTACCTGTTCTCGCCGTACGACGTCGAGAAGGTCTACGGCGTCCCCTTCGGTGACGTCCCGATCTCCGAGAACTACCGCGCGATGGTCGACGACTCGCGCATCAAGAAGACGAAGATCAAGGCGCGTGACTTCTTCACGACCATCGCCGAGATCCAGTTCGAGTCGGGCTACCCGTACATCGTGTTCGAGGACACGGTGAACAAGGCCAACCCGATCAAGGGTCGGATCAACATGTCCAACCTGTGCTCCGAGATCCTGCAGGTCAACACCCCGACGACCTTCAACGAGGACCTGTCCTACAAGGAGATCGGCAAGGACATCTCCTGCAACCTCGGCTCGCTGAACATCGCGCTGACGATGGACTCGCCCGACTTCGGCAAGACCATCGAGACGGCCATCCGCGGCCTCACCTCGGTCTCGCAGATGTCGCACATCACCTCGGTGCGGAGCGTCGAGGACGGCAACGACAAGTCGCACGCCATCGGCCTCGGCCAGATGAACCTGCACGGCTACCTCGCTCGTGAGCGCGTCTACTACGGCTCCGAAGAGGGCATCGACTTCACGAACATCTACTTCTACACGGTGCTGTTCCACGCCCTTCGTGCGTCGAACAAGATCGCGATCGAGACCGGCGAGACCTTCGACGGCTTCCGCGACTCGAAGTACGCGTCGGGTGAGTTCTTCGACAAGTACACCGACCAGACGTGGACGCCGGCGACCCCCCGCGTCGCGTCGCTGTTCGACAACGCGAACATCACGATCCCGACGCAGGACGACTGGAAGGCGCTGAAGGCGTCCGTCCAGGAGCACGGCATCTACAACCAGAACCTGCAGGCCGTCCCGCCGACCGGTTCGATCTCGTACATCAACCACTCGACGTCGTCGATCCACCCGATCGCGTCGAAGATCGAGATCCGCAAGGAAGGCAAGCTCGGCCGCGTCTACTACCCGGCGCCGTTCATGACGAACGACAACCTGGACTACTACCAGGACGCGTACGAGATCGGTGCCGAGAAGATCATCGACACGTACGCCGCGGCGACGCAGCACGTGGACCAGGGCCTGTCCCTGACGCTGTTCTTCAAGGACACCGCCACCACGCGCGACATCAACAAGGCGCAGATCTACGCATGGCGCAAGGGCATCAAGACGATCTACTACATCCGTCTCCGCCAGCTCGCGCTGGAGGGCACGGAGGTCGAGGGCTGCGTCAGCTGCATGCTGTAGAGCTGCTGCTCTCTTCCTGGAGGCGCGGGGCGGGCCCCGCCCCGCGCCTCCAGTCCGTCATCAGATCACCATCTCGAATCCGGAAGACAATCCCATGACCCTCACCGACCCGGTCCACGCCACGGGCAAGTCCATCCCGCTGATCAGCTCGGTCAGTGCCATCAACTGGAACCGCATCCAGGACGACAAGGACGTCGAGGTCTGGAACCGGCTGGTCAACAACTTCTGGCTGCCCGAGAAGGTGCCGCTGTCGAACGACGTGCAGTCGTGGAACACGCTCACCCCGGGGGAGCAGCAGCTCACCATGCGGGTCTTCACCGGCCTGACGCTGCTCGACACGATCCAGGGCACCGTCGGCGCGATCAGCCTGATCCCCGACGCGATCACCCCGCACGAAGAAGCCGTCTACACGAACATCGCGTTCATGGAGTCGGTGCACGCGAAGAGCTACTCGTCGATCTTCTCGACGCTCGCCTCGACGCCCGAGATCGACGACGCCTTCCGCTGGTCCACCGAGAACGTGAACCTGCAGAAGAAGGCCCAGATCGTCCTCGACTACTACACCGGTGACGACCCCCTGAAGCGCAAGGTCGCCTCGACGCTGCTCGAGTCGTTCCTGTTCTACTCCGGCTTCTACCTGCCGATGTACTGGTCCTCGCGCGCCAAGCTCACCAACACCGCCGACCTGATCCGCCTGATCATCCGCGACGAAGCCGTCCACGGGTACTACATCGGGTACAAGTTCCAGAAGGGCCTCGAGGGCGCCTCGGAAGAGCGCAAGCAGGAGATCAAGGACTACACGTTCAACCTGCTGTTCGAGCTCTACGAGAACGAGGTGCAGTACACGCAGGACCTCTACGACCAGGTCGGGCTGACCGAGGACGTCAAGAAGTTCCTGCACTACAACGCCAACAAGGCGCTGATGAACCTGGGCTACGAGCCGATGTTCCCAAAGGAGACGACGGACGTGAACCCGGCGATCCTGTCGGCCCTGTCGCCGAACGCGGACGAGAACCACGACTTCTTCTCGGGGTCCGGGTCGTCGTACGTCATCGGCAAGGCGGAGAAGACTGAGGACGAGGACTGGGACTTCTGACCCCGGTCTGACTCATGGGGACGCCCCGCTGGCTTCGGCTGGCGGGGCGTTCTTGTGTCCGTATGTCGCCCCCGTCAACGAAGTGGAGCGCGGACGGGCTATGTGAGACAGAGCTCATCTACCTGCTGAAGCGTGGAGCGGTTTGTCCGGTGGCCGACCGGCTTGTGGGACACCCGGGCTGCTATCGACGAGTGTGGGCGTCATCGCTACGGTCGAGGGGTGGAAGCGCACAGCCCCATCTCGATTGTTATTCGGCCCGCAAAGGTTGTCGACGTAGAAGGCATTGCTGCCGTCCACGCCACCTCATGGCGAGAGACGTACGGGCGGTTCGTCGCGGATCCCGATACTGATCCGTGGTTCGACGTCGATCGGCGCATCGACATGTGGCGGGCGAACCTGGCGCAAGACGCCTTCGTGACCGTCGTCGCCGAGGACGCGTCGGGCATCATCGGGTTCGCAGCGACGCAGGAGACACCTGAGCCTGACGCCGTCCGTCCAGAAGAACTCACGATGCTGTACGTGCTCGCGCGCGCTCACGGTGACGGGGCGGGGCAAGCACTCTTGAACGCAGTGCTCGGCCAGCGCCCGGCATCTCTGTGGGTTGCTGCCGACAATCCTCGCGCGCACTCGTTCTACCGGCGGAACGGATTTGCCGCTGACGGAACCACGTCGAGCTTCGGCCCGATCGAGCCCACGGTGCGATTGGTCCGCTGAGGGGTCGTCGCGCGGATCCTCACCGCCCGAGCGATCAATACCCGTCCCTGGTTCAATCCCCGGTATCGAGGGCGCTCGGTGCCGTGTCCGGGGTCAAAGGACCGTCTGGAACCGCGATGTTGTTTGTCTTCGACAGCCAGGCCCGTGTCACTATTGGGCGCGTGCCGAAACCAATACCCGCGTCGTGCCCGGACTTGGGATCCCACAGGCCTGCGAACAGCCACGTCTCACGGAGCCCCGGACGCTCCGGAATCAACGCCGGGCCGCCGATAACGACCGCGAATGTGTAGCTGGCCCCCGTGTCTAACCCGTCGTCGACATATGCCTCAAGAGCAGCCTCGGGCCCGGGATCTCCGTCTGCACGTGCGTCGTAGACCTCGATCCACTCCTGCAGTGAGCGGGTCACCTCGAAGTAGCCGACGTGTCGCTCGCCCGGTTCCAACAACACATCCTCCGGGCCTGGTTCAGTCCCCAGCAGCAGCGGGACGCCTGCGTCATCGGGTCGATGGACGCCCGTGCGCAACGCACCGTACAAGACGAATCGGGTCGCCTTCGATCCAGTGTTCAGCAGTGACACCTTGGCTCGGACAGTGAGGCGCATGTTCGCCTCCTTGACGTGGAAAACGTAGCCATCGGTCCATGCTTCGGGGAACCCGGACCCACTGACGCTCGGTGAGTACAGCCGGTCCTCGACCTCGTCCACGTGCAACTCGGCCGACGGAGCGTTCACGCTGATACGGGCACGAACCGCTTCGATAGCGAGGAACGTGCCGTTCCGGTGCTCGGCCCGTGCGACTTCAAGTGCGGCCTCAGCTGTCTCACGGCTGCGACCCGCTTCTTGCAACGCCTTCCGCGTGTACACGGCCTGAACGATGACCACGATCACCGCGCCAATAGCGACCAGGCTGGCTCCGATCTGGACTACGACAGCTGGATCGGTCCAAGAAGAGCTCTGCATCCTGTCACTGTAGGCGTGGCGTCAAGGGGCTCGTTAGTCACAACAGCATGGCGCGGCTCCGTCGGCGTAGAACCGCGACATGACGGCCGTCGGGAAACAGTTCCACCGGGCGATGACGCGAAAGGCGGCCGGGCGGGACACTCCTATCCAAAAGCGACGCTTCGGGCCGATCCCGTGAGGGAGGGAAACCTCAGCCACGTCCCGTTAGCTTCTACCCGGTACACGTTGACACTGACTCGGCCGTTCGTGAGCCAGCTCAACTCCTGGTGCGCTGCCCGCCGCGACGACCGCCCGAAGAGACCGAACCCACGCCACGCAAACCTCACCATGAGCCAAGAATGCCCGCCCCGAGCGCGGTGTCTCTTGCCTCAATAGCCGATCCCTCCCGGGCGTCTGGTCGTCTCAGGGCCCTGGTTTCGGCTGTCGGCGGGGATTGAGGAGATCGCCGTCCCAGCTCAGGTCGTCATCTTCGTGCACCTCGAAGGTCTCGAAGCGGTCGTCCGCGAGGATGCTGTCGACGAGTGCGGGTGAGCCGGCGACGATCGTCGAGTCCCAGTCTTCCTCCGACGCGACGACCCAGGCGTGATCCTCGGGCCAGATCAGCGACGTGTAGGGACCCTCCTGGCCCCAGCGGCTGCATTCCCATCCAGGCACGGTGCGCTGCGCCCACATCGGGTCCGCAAGCTCGCCCAGGCTCGAGCTGAACAACCACATGTCCCGACCTGGCCAGTGCATCTGTATGCGAGCGCGCGCGAGCGCGTTCCGACCTCCCTCTGCCCAGGGCGGATTGCCGGTGCCTTCCCACGCTCCGATGACCAGGTCGTCCGGGGTCCGTGTCGTGGCCCGCAGGTGCGTGGTCAGCACCGCGAGATCCTCCGGGTCGAACCACCCGTCGTCGGACTGACCGACACGCCACCCATCCGACCAGTCCCTGGTCTGCTCTTCGTCAGTGATGCGCCACCACTGCGCCAGGGGATGCATCACCCGGCCGTTGCGGCGCGCGACCTCGGCCCACCGCCAACGCGTGTGCTCGACATCGACGGGATTGCCCCACTCGTCGAGCGTGTTCGGGTCAGTACGGTGCGCATCTACCGGGTGCAGCAGCCTCGCGTACGCCTCGAAGCCCTTGCCAGCGACACCGCCGACAGTCGCCCATCGGCCAGCGCGCTCGACAATCCACTGACCACGCGCGGCTTCGGTCGGCAGAATCACCCCGTCAGCATGGCACCGCAGACGCCGGTGTCTCGCGCGAAGCAGTCTCAGTCGACGATCGTCTGGTGAGACGCCGACGCTGACGCGGGCTCGGCACGCGAATCGCTGGGTGACGTGGACCGGGTTGCCGGGGTCCGCTCGCAGGGGGATGTCGCCTTTCCGGCAACCGTTCACGCCGGCGGCGTCGTGCCCGCACCCTCGGTGTCGTCTGCTCCAGCTGGACCGGTACCGGCCTGATCGAGGTTCTCGTGCGGGTCGCCCATGTCGCCGGTCGCCTTTCCGGCGGGGGACAGCCCGAAGTGCTTGCGGACGGCGTTCGCATCGGTGGCGGACAAGGTGTTCGCGGCTCCGGGGGACGGCGCGCCCTTGATCGCGCTCTTCGTGTACCCGACGTGCAGGTCCGTGCCGTCGAACGTGGCGTCCTCGACCGGGACAAGTGCGGTGTGACCCCCGAAGAGTCCGGTCGCGACGCTGACGAATGCAGCGCTGCCGTCCTCGTCGGAGGGGAACACCTGTGCGACCTTGCCGACCGATGCGCCGTCGCGGTCCCTGACGGTCGCGTTCTCGACCTCGTGGATCTTGCTCTTGGTGATCATGCGTGTAGTCAACGCCGCCGGTCTGATCCGCTTGTGTCAGTGGCCGCGCGGCGAGCCCGAGCGTTCTAGGACATGATCGTGGGGAGGTCGCTTGAGCGCAGTGGTCTAGAAGGAGTTTCCGCATGAAACCCACTCGGGGGAAGGCCGTCTGCGTCCTCCGGCCGGCAGGAGCCGTACTGCTCGCCATCGCCGTCCTCACCGGCTGCAGCTCCGGGCTCGGGAAGACCCCGGAGCGGGCAAAGCAGTCCATTGTCACGTTCGTCGAGGGTTCGACGGACGTTGTCGGTGACGGTTGGGAACCCAACGACGGTCCACGGCTGGGGAAGTGCGGACTCGGCCTCGGGACCGGCGGCGTCCAGGACGTCTACGCCAAGGTCCGCGCTGCCAGCGCTGATCCGAAGGCCGACGTCGAGGCGGTGGAACAGCACTGGAAGGAGCTCAGGGTCACGACCGAGCGGTACCAGACCGGCGGCGAGGACCCGATCCTCGGCGTTCGGGGCAGGGGTGGCCCGGTGAGCTCTTCCGACTTCCGCGCGGATCCCCGCGGGTACACGATCGATGGCAGCTCACAGTGCATCGCGGGGGACTTCGAGAAGATGAGCCTCGACAGCCAGGAGTGACGACCGCGACCTGATCGCCGGAACCGAGCCGCGCCTCCAGGCCGGACCGAGACCCGGGCACCTGCGGGACGTGACATGGAAGACGGCCCGCCCCGTTGCCGAGGCGAGCCGTCCGGGCGGATCGGGGCGCTAGCGCGCAGCCGGCACCGCGACGCGAGCGAGCTCGGCCCGCACGATGTCCGCGCCGGCAGACAGCGCACTGAGCTTGTCCAGCGCTGCACCCCGTGCCAGCGGAGCCATCCCGCAGTTCGAGCTCGGGATGAGCTTGTCCGCATCGACGAACTCGAGCGCCCGACGCAGCACTTCCGCGACCTCTTCCGGGGTCTCGACGGTCTCGGTCGCGACGTCGATCGCCCCGAGCATGACCTTCTTGCCGCGGATCAGCTCGACGAGCTCAAGCGGAACGTGCGAGTGGATGCACTCCAGCGAGACGATGTCGATCGACGACTGCTGCAACAGCGGGAACGACTGCTCGTACTGCCGCCACTCCGCCCCGAGCGTCTCCTTCCACTTGTTGTTCGCCTCGATGCCGTAGCCGTAGCAGATGTGCACGGCGGTCTCGGCGTGCAGGCCCTCGGTGGCGCGTTCGAGTGCGGCCACGCCCCAGTCCTGCACCTCGTCGTGGAAGACGGTGAAGGCGGGCTCGTCGAACTGGATGATGTCGACGCCGGCGGCTTCGAGCTCGCGCGCTTCCTGGTTGAGGATCGTGGCGAACTCCCACGCCAGCTTCTCGCGGCTCTTGTAGTGCTGGTCGGAGAGGGTGTCGATCATGGTCATCGGGCCGGGGAGCGCCCACTTGATCGGCCGGTCGGTCTGGGCGCGGAGGAAGCGAGCGTCGTCCACGAACACGGGCGCCCGGCGGCTCACGGCACCGACCACGGTCGGGACGGCCGCGTCGTACCGGTCGCGGATGCGGACGGTCTCCTTGCGCTCCAGGTCGACGCCGTCGAGGTGCTCGATGAACGTCGTGACGAAGTGCTGGCGGGTCTGCTCACCGTCGCTGACGATGTCGATGCCGCGGCGCTCTTGCTCGTGGACGGCAGAGCGGAGTGCGTCCTGCTTGCCCTCGGTCAGTGCTGCTCCTTCGAGCAGCCAGGGGGACCAGAGCTTCTCGGGTTCGGCGAGCCAGGACGGTTTCGGCAGGCTGCCGACGATCGAGGTGGGCAGGAGGGTGCTCATGCGGTTGCGAGTCCTAACGATCAACGAGAAGGAATGGCGGCTTCGGCAGCGAAACGGGACAGGAGCGCACCGTGCGGCGTCACGAGGTGCTCCTCGGTCCACCGGCCCTGGGTGATCCCGAGGCGGCTGCGCTCCTCACGGTCGTAGGTGACCGGGGTGGGCGTGAAGTCGGTGTGGTCGAGGGTGGGGCGGTAGGTGCTCCCGGCCGGGGTGTTCGCGGCGTAGATCTCCGGACGGTAGATCTTCTGGAACGTCTCCATGGTGGCGATCGTGCCGATGAGCTGCAGGTCCGTGTAGTCCCCGGTCAGGTCACCGCGCGTGTAGAACGCGAGCGGGGCCGACGCTCCGGCGGGCTGGAAGTACCGGACCCGCATGCCCATCCGGCCGAAGTAGTCGTCGGTGAGCGAGGAGTGCTCGTGCTCGTACTCGGCGCCGAGGGCGGGGTGGACGTACCCGGTCCGGCGGTAGGTCTGACTCGTCGAGACGCTGATGCAGACGACGGGCTCGGCACCGAACTCCGAGCGGAACGCGGAGGACTCCAGGAAGCGCTGGAAGAGCGCCCCGTGCAACACGCCGAAGTCGGACGGCAGGCCCTGAGACGACGGCAGCAGCACCGAGAAGTCGTAGTCGCGCAGGTACGACGAGAAGTTGTTGCCGAGGATGCCGTGGTGGTGCTCGCCGGTGTGCTGGTCGACGATCGTGACGTCGAGCATCTCGAGCAGCGGGAACTCGGCGTCCGCTCCATCGTCGAAGAACTGCAGCGAGGCCGAAACGATGTCGAGCTGCAAGCGGTAGCGATCACCGGCAGCCAAGAGGTCGTTCGCGCGTCCGTCGATCATCGCCAGCGCAGCACGGAGGTTCTGCTGACGGTGCTCGCCCCGCGCCAGGTTGGCGAAGTTCGTGGTCAGCCGGGAGCTGTCGGCGGGGGAGTAGTCCTCGTCGAACCGGGTCCGGGTGATGCTGAAGGTGAGGTCGTTCGCCATGGTCGGCAATCTGTTCGTCGAGCGCCCAAGGGCACTGGGGAAGGGGTACCTCGATGATGGCGGGAACCACGAGCCATCAGGTAATACCGAGACGCTATGCACCGGTATAGCCTCGGCCTATGGCCCGTGTCTCGAACGACATCACCCTGCAGCAGCTCCGGTACTTCATCGAGGTCGCGACGGAGGGCTCGATCAGCGCCGCGGCCGACCTGCTCTACGTGTCGCAACCGACGATGTCCGCGGCGATGAAGGACCTCGAGACGCGGATCGGGCGCCCGCTCTTCACCCGCTCGGCCCGGGGCGTCGTGCTCACCGTCGACGGCGTCGAGTTCCTCGGGTACGCCCGACAGGTCGTCGAGCAGGTCTCCCTGCTCGAGCAGCGGTACGTCGGCGGCCAGCGGTCGCGTCGGCTGCTCGGGGTGTCCGCCCAGCACTACTCGTTCGCGGTGGAGGCCTTCGTCCGGATGGTCGAAGCGGCCGCTGCGGACGAGTACGAGTTCTCGCTCCGTGAGACCCGCACCTGGGACATCATCGAGGACGTCCGCACCCTGCGCAGCGAGGTGGGCATCCTCTACCGCAACGACTTCAACAAGCAGGTGCTCGGCAAGCTGCTGCGGGACGCCGGCGTCGTCTTCACGCCGCTGTTCGTCGCGCAGCCGCACATCTTCGTCGCCCGCCGGAACCCCATCGCGTCACGGGAGCGCGCGACCCTCGAGGACCTTGCAGACCTGCCTCGGCTCACCTTCGACCAGGGCGCGAACAACTCCTTCTACCTGGCGGAGGAGATCCTGTCGACGATGTCGAGCAAGCGGGAGATCCGCGTCTCGGACCGCGCGACGATCTTCAACCTCATGATCGGCCTCGGCGGGTACACGATCTCCACCGGGCTCATCAGCGACGACCTCGACCCCGAGATCGTCGCCATCCCGCTCGACGTCGACGAACGCATCGAGATCGGCTGGATCGCGCACGCCTCCGTGCCCCTCACCGTGCAGGCGCAGGCCTACCTGGACGAGTTGCGAGCGGTGGTCACCAGCTACGGCGTCGAGCCGCTCGGGTAGGCAGGCCGCGGTTCGCGCGGTTCGCGCGGTTCGCGCGGTTCGCGCGGTTCCGGCGGTCGGCCGGGAGGCCCGTCATGCGTCCGTCAGGAGGCTGCGGTCTCGAGCATCGCATTCACGTGCGGCGCGCTCCACCGCAGGAGCGCGTCAGCGGGTGGACTGTCGAGGTCCTCGCCCCAGATCGCGACGGCCGCGCCCGACATCGGAGCTGCGAGCAGCGAACCGGAGTCGCCGTCCCACGTCCGGAGTGACCAGTTCTCGCGGAGGTCGGCGACGGTGTACTCGCTGTCGGCCGGGTCGAGGTCGGTCGGCACCTCGTACAGGTAGTACGAGTTGTAGTTGAGCAGGTCGATCCCGGCCTGCTGCAGGTCGACCGCACTTGCCCGTCGCGCTCGGCGTTCGCGGCGCTCGGCTGCGTCCTCGGTGTCGCCGTCGAAGCTCCAGTACGTGACGTGGATGCGCGGATCCAGGCGCTTGACCACGGCGCGATCGATCCCGTCGTTCCACGCCCAGACCTCGCGGTTGCCGAGGGTGGCCGCCATCGCGTTCATCCACGCGACGCGTTGGGCGGCGGTGACGTCGCCGCCCCATTCATCGCCGCCGATGTGCACGGCGCGGCTGGACGGGAAGGTCCGCTGCACCTCTGCGTACAGCTTCTTCGCCAGCGCGAGACTCCCGGGCGCTGACGGGTCGAGCTCGCTCGCACCCGAGCGGATGCGATCGACCCACTTCTTGCCGTGCTGCGCCTCGAGCAGGGCGAAGGCGGCAGCCATGTGCCCGGGGGTGTCGACCTCGGGCACGATCGCGATGCCCCGCTTCGCCGCGTAGGTGGTGATCGTGCGTGCCTGCGCGGCGCTCAGGAACGGGCGATGGGTCACACGGCTCGTGTAGACACCGTGGTCGAGATCGGCGTTCGCGAGGGTCTGACCGAGGACCGTGCTCTCGATCCCGACGTTCTGGTCGTCGGTGAGGTGCAGGTGCAGGAAACGCCCGCCGTTGTCGTCGAGCAGGTCGATGTACCGCTTGATCAACGCCACGGGGTAGTAGGCGCGGGCGACGTCGAGCATCACGCCTGTCTCGGGACGCGTGCGTTTCGTGGGTTTCGTGCTGACGGTCGCGGTCGACGTGCGGCACTGTTTTGCGGAGTACGCACCAGTGCAGGCGAGGACCGAGTACTTCCCGGCTGCTGCACGGGAAGGTGTCCCGCGGACTGCGGTGACCGTCGTGCTCGAACCAGCGGACAACGCCTTCACCGCGACCCGGCCGAGCGTGTACTTCTTCGTGCCGGCGGACAGGTACAGCCAAGCTGAGGTAGCGGGTTTCCGCACGGAGGCGGTGTTCTTGAGCTTCAGGGTGGTGCGCACGGCGGTGCCGGTCGAGGTGGCGGTGGTGGACGCGGTGACCTTCGTGACCGTCACCGTCGAGGCTGCCGTGTCCGCTGATCCTGCCGTTGCACGGATGCCGACCAGGGCTGCGGCCGACACGGCGATCGCCAAACCGACCGCGATGGTCCGTCTGACGGAGTGCGGCGCGGTCGCTGGACCGGCAGTCGGGTCCGGAGTTCCGGTGGAGGAGGGCACGAAGACGACGGTAGTTCACCAGGGTTGCGCGGTTAGCATTGCCCGACCCGGCGCCCGGTCGCGGACAACATCCCACCCAGGGGAGACAACGTGAACGGCCACGAGCGCACCACCGATCGCGGTCGGCGTCGCGGGTCGCCCCGACTCGTCGTCGGCCTGGTCGTCGCACTCGTGTCGATCGTCGCGACGGGGTGCTCCGCGGCGAAGACCCCGGAGGTCGCCGAGCCGCTCGCGACATGGAACGCCGCCGTGGCCGACCGGACCGAGGCGCCCGCGAACTGGGTCGCCCTGGGGGACTCGATCACCGAGGGGCAGGGCGCCTCGTCACGCCCCACCCGGTGGATGGACCTCACGCTCGACCAGCTGCGCACGGAGCACCCGACCGACGGGGTCACCGGAGGGGCCGGGTACCTCCCGGCGCAGTTCGCCGTGTACGCACCGGACTCGACCTGGGGTGACTGGGCGACGGCGCGCACGGGGGAGAGTCAGTTCGACGTCACCACCCCCGACCTCGGCTACCGATCGGTCGCCATGCAGGCGGGCGCTTCGCGGAGCTACGGCTTCTCGGGCACCGGGATCGACATCTGGTGGGCGCGCTACCCCGGGTCCGGCGACTTCACCTACAGCGTCGACGGAGCCGCACCGACGACCGTGGCCACGACGGGGACCGCCAGCACCGGGACGACCACGACGGTGGACGGATTGTCGAGCGGGGAGCACACGGTGACCGTCACCGCCGTCGCGCCGTTCTCCTTGCTGGGGTTCACGATCTACGACGGTGACCGGGACAAGGGGATCCACCGCTACGACTCGGCGCACTCGGGATCGACGATCGCGACGTTCACGAAGGACCAAGAGGGCTTCCTGACGGCGATGCGTCGTGCTGCTCCGGACCTCATCACGATCACGCTGGGTGGCAACGACGCGGCGAACCTCACACCCGACGAGCTCGGCGCCCGGTACGTGGCGTTCCTCGAGGCGCTCGCGGCGCTCCCCTCGAAGCCCTCGCTGCTCGTGATCGGCGAGTTCACGCCGGCGTCGAGCATGACGGACGGCATGGCGGAGCCGTGGTCGAGCTACCTCGCCGAGATCAAGCGTGCCGCAGCGAAGGGCGGAGCCGCGTACGTCAGCATGGCCGACACGTTCCCCGAGGCCGACACGTCGGGCGCCGGGATCTACTCGACGGACGGCATCCACCCGAACGACGAGGGGCAGCGTCGGATCGCGAAGCTCGTGCTCGCCACCCTGGCTGCGCACGAGGGTGACTGAGCGACGGACGGGCCGTGGACCTCACCAGGAACTCGGCTTGTAGTCCTTCAGGAAGACGCCGAACACGTCTTCGCCCGCCTCGCCCCGGACGATCGGGTCGTACACGCGGGCAGCCCCGTCGACGAGGTCGAGCGGCGCGTGGAAGCCCTCCTCCGCCAGCCGGACCTTCGTCGGGTGTGGCCGCTCGTCGGTGATCCACCCGGTGTCGACGCTCGTCATCAGGATGCGATCGGTCTCGAACATCTCCTGCGCGCTCGTGCGGGTGAGCATGTTCACGGCGGCCTTCGCCATGTTCGTGTGCGGGTGCCCCGGCCCCTTGTAGGCGCGGCCGAACACACCCTCCATCGCGCTGACGTTCACCACGTAGGTACGGTGCGCCTCGCTCGCCGCCATCGCGGACCGGAGCTTCGAGATCAGGATGAACGGCGCGGTGGTGTTCGCGAGCTGGACCTCGAGCATCTCGAGCGGGTCGACCTCGTCGACGGCTTGCGTCCACGAGTTCACGTCGTGCAGGTCGGGCACGAGGCCACCGGCGTCGATGGCGGTGCCCATGGCCAGGCGCTCGAGCGAGCTCGACCCCGGAGCCATGGCCTGCTCGGTGAGCTCGTCGGCCCGGGCTGCGGCGGCCGCGAGAATCGGGTGCGCCGTCACCGAGCGGGCGAGCGCCTGCGGGTGCTGGTCGTTCGTGTGCCCGAAGGTCACCAGCTCGGGCAGCGGGCCGTCCGGCAGCGGCGCGAGTTCGGCGTCGACGAGGGGCTGGTACGCACCGGTCGAACGGCGCACGGTCTGGGTGGCGTTGTTGATCAGGATGTCGAGGGGGCCGGCCGCGGCGACGTCCTCGGCGAGCCCGATGACCTGGGCAGGGTCGCGGAGATCGATGCCGACGACCTTGAGGCGCGAGATCCAGTCAGCCGAGTCGGGCAGGCTCGTGAACCGACGGACGGCGTCGCGGGGGAACCGCGTCGTGATGGTCGTGTGGGCGCCGTCACGCAGCAGGCGGAGCGCGATGTACATGCCGATCTTCGCGCGGCCACCGGTCAGCAGCGCCCGCTTGCCCGTCAGGTCGGTCCGGGCATCGCGCTTGGCGTGGCTCATCGCCGCGCACGAGGGGCACAGCTGGTGGTAGAACGCGTCGACGACGGTGTACTGCTGCTTGCACATGTAGCAGGGGCGTGACTTCAGCAGTGTGCCGGCGGTGGACGCCGTCGTCGAGGTGGTGATCGGGACCCCGCGGGTCTCGTCGTCGATCCGGTCGGCGGCTCCGGTCGCGGTGGCGGCGATCACGAGGCGGTCGGCCTCGGCGATGACCGCGCGCTTCTCGAGTCGGTGCGCACGCTTCACGGCCTTGAACATCTTCGCCGTGGCCTGTCGCACCCGCACGAAGTCGGGGTGCGTCTCGTCGATCTCGGTCATCTGCTCGAGCACCCGGAGCGTGGCGTCGAGGTCCTCGGGGAGGATGCCGCTGGGTTCGGGGTGCTCGGAGATCACACGGGATTCTACGTTGGATCAGGCCGCGTCGAGCTCCCGCGTCAACGCCGCCACGAAGTCGTCGATGTCCTGCTCCGACGTGTCGTACGCGCACATCCACCGCACCTCGTTGCGGCTGGCGTCCCAGTCGTAGAACCGGAAGTGCTTGCGCAGCCGCTCGGCCACCCCGGCGGGCAGCGTCGCGAACACCCCGTTCGCCTGGGTCTCCTGGCTGAACCCGACGCCCTGGATGCTGCCATCGGCGATCCGGGCCTCGAGTGCGCCGCGGAGTCGGGCGGCCATGGCGTTGGCGTGCCCGGCGGAGCGCAGGTACAGGTCGTCGGACAGCAGCGCGATGAGCTGGGCCGAGACGAACCGCATCTTCGACGACAGCTGCATGTTCATCTTGCGCAGGTAGTGCAGCCCCTCTGACGCGTCGGGGTTCAGCACGACGATCGCTTCGCCGTAGAGCATGCCGTTCTTCGTGCCGCCGAAGCTCAGCACGTCCACGCCGGCGTCGGTCGTGAAGTCGCGCAGGGGGAGCCCGAGGGTCGCGGCGGCGTTGGAGATCCGAGCGCCGTCCATGTGCAGCGTCATGCCGAGCGGGTGGATGTGGTCCGCGATCGCCCGGATCTCGTCGACCGTGTAGGCGGTGCCGAGCTCGGTGGTCTGCGTGATCGACACCACGAGCGGCTGGGCGCGGTGTTCGTCACCCCAGCCCCAGGCCTCCTTGTCGATGAGCTCGGGGGTGAGCTTGCCGTCGGGGGTCTCGACCGGCAGCAGCTTGATCCCGCCGATGCGCTCGGGAGCGCCCGCTTCGTCGGTGTGGATGTGCGCGGTCGTGGTGCACACGACGGCACCCCACCGCGGCAGCATCGACTGCAGCCCGACGACGTTCGCGCCCGTCCCGTTGAACACCGGGAACGCCTGCGCCTGCGAGCCGAAGTGGTCGGCGATCACCTCGTTGAGGCGGGCCGTGTAGACGTCCTCGCCGTACGCGATCTGGTGGCCGTCGTTGGCCGCGGCGATCGCGTCGAGGACCTCGGGGTGGACGCCGGCGTAGTTGTCCGAGGCGAAGCCCCGCAGGTCCAGGTCGTGGAGTCGAAGGGTCACTGGTTCATCCTAAGGAAAGGGAGAGCGGGAGACGGGCGCCGTTCACGTCGGCCGGCGGTGCCGTCCAGAGCCGCACGACCTCGTCGCCGAGCCGCTCTTCGAGACCGGCCAGAGCGCCGACGACGAACACGGTGGCTGCCGCCGAGTCCGGTGCGTCCTTCCGGAAGCCCTGTGCGACGGCACGGACCCAAGCATCGGAA
Source organism: Curtobacterium pomorum (assembly GCF_044497295.1). NCBI lineage: Bacteria > Bacillati > Actinomycetota > Actinomycetes > Micrococcales > Microbacteriaceae > Curtobacterium > Curtobacterium pomorum. Next base: position 3,298,912 of record NZ_CP172409.1, on the reverse strand, counting down.
GCGGCCTTGGCGGCGGCGTAGTTGGCGGCACCCGCGGTGGGAGAGTCGACCGCGGTGGAGGAGACGAACGCGAGCCGTCCGGCCGGGGACGCCACCAGGTCGTCGTAGAACGCCCGCGTGGTGTTCCGGAGGGTGCGGAACGCTCGGTCGAAGAAGTCCCAGTCCTCGTCCGACTGGCCGGCGATGCCGCCGCCCCCACGCCACCCACCGACCAGGTGGACCAGCCCGTCGACCGGTCCCGACGTCTCGCGGACCGCAGCCGCGAGCGCGGTGACCGCCCCGAGGTCTGCGAGGTCGCACGTGTGGGTCGTGACGCCCGGGACGGAGGCGTGCAGGGCCTCCAGTGCGTCTGGTCTGGTGCCGACCGCGACGACGGTCGCCCCGGCGGAGGTGAGTGCGTGCGCGACCGCCGCGCCGCTGGCACTGGTCGCACCCGCGATCAGCACCGTGCGACCGGACAAGGACCGAGCGCTCACGCGGCGACGTCCGGAACAGACGGAACAGCGGACGGAGCACCCGACGACGACCCGGTGATGCCGGCCGTCGAGGCGATGACCGCAGCCATCTTCTTGTTCAGCGCTTCGTAGAACATCGACAGCGGGAACTCGTCGTCCATCACTGCGTCGGTGTACCCCTTGGGCATTCCGGCGAGCGTTTCCTCCGGCAGCCCACGCGCCCATCTCGACGCCGGGTGCGGCGTGAGCGTCCGGGTGAGCATCTCGTACGCAGCGAGCCAGTGCGCCGACTTCGGCCGGTCGATCGACCGCCGGTACAACTCGTTGATCTGATCGCTGAGCGCGATGATCACGTCAGGAACGGCGTCCCAGTCGATGGTGAGCTGCGTGTCGGTCCAGTGCAGGACATCGTGCTGGTGCATCCACGCGAACAACAACTGCCCGCCGAGTCCGTCGTAGTTCCGGACACGGCTGCCGGTGATCGCGAACCGGAAGATGCGGTCGAAGACGACGGCGTACTGCACCAGGCGGGCGTGGTCGCGGATCGCGCGTTGGGCATCATTGAGATCTGCTTCCGGCAATGCAGAAAGTGCACGTTCGAGCCGCACGGACTCCCGGAACGCCGTCAGGTCGCAACGCAGTTCTTCCAGCGAGTAGAGGAAGAACGGCATCCGCTGCTTGATCATGAACGGATCGAACGGCAGGTCCCCGCGCATGTGCGATCGATCGTGGATGAGGTCCCACATCACGAACACCTGTTCCGTCAGCTCCTGGTCGTCGAGCATCGCTGCAGCGTCGTCAGGCAGTTCCAGTTTCGTGATCTCCGCAGCGGCACGGACGACTCTGCGGTAGCGAGCAGCTTCGCGGTCCTGGAAGATCGCACCCCACGTGAACGTCGGGATCTCGCGCATTGCCACCGTCTCGGGGAACAGCACCGCCGAGTTCGTGTCGTAGCCGGGCGTGAAGTCGACGAACCGCAACGCGACGAACAACTTGTTGCTGTAGTCGCCCGCTTCGAGTTCCGCGATGAACTCCGGCCAGATGACCTCGACCAGGACGGCCTCGACGAGCCGCGAGGAACTGCCGTTCTGCGTCACCATCGGGAAGACGACCAGGTGGCCGAGCCCGTCGACGCGGTGCTGTTGCGGCTGAAATTCGTTCAGTGCGTCGAGGAAGTCGGGAACGCCGAAACCGTCGCGTTCCCAGCGTGCGAAGTCGCGCTGCAGTGCAGCGTGGTACGCCGCATCGTGCGGAAAGAACGGTGCCAGTTCGGCAATGGCCGGGAGGATCGTGGCCAGGTGCTCGGAAGCGGTCGCGTGGTCCGCCTGGTCGGGTATCGAGCCGTCGGCCGTTTGCAGCGCGCGGAACGACACGACAGCGGCTTTCAGCCGCGTCCACGCGGGATGCTCGGCGACCTCGCGCACCGACGTGCGGTCCTCGACGACCTCGGGTTCTCCGACGATGGCGCCCTGCGTGAACTCCTGGACGAACTGTGACATGTCGAACCTCCCGTCATTGGGCCGGCCGCGGATCTGCGGCGTGGTGGTGCGCTTGTCATGAGCCTAGGGAGGATCGGGGGATGCATTCTTGCCCATTTGCGGGGCTTTCGTGCGCGGCGCCGTCCTCCGCGCACGCGATGCCGTTCTGCGCGCAACGTTTCGTCGGCGCGGGCTCGGGGGAGCGTCAGCAGCTACGACTTCGTGACGGCGGCGATCGCCTCGCTCACGCTCGAGCTCGGGTGCTCTGCGCGCCATCGCCGCACTGCCGCAGGGTCCGGCGATGCTCCCTGGGGGATCGGCGTGGTCCCGATGACGCTCGGCGCGGACACCGACCAGGTGAGCGTGGCCAGTGCAGCGACGCAGGCGTAGAGCAGGTCGAGTGTGAGCCAAGCACCGACGGTCGCGACCAGCCCGCCGAGGACGCTGAGCGCCGGTACCCATCGCCTCATCGGAAGTGGAGGAGCAGCGCCGTGCCGATCGCTGCCACGCAGATCAAGAAGGCCGCGGGGGCGGCCCTGCTATTCGGATCCACGGTTCCCGCGAAGCCCGAGGCGGACAGCCCGGCTGCTCCGGCTGCGACCGAGAGTGGCCAGCCGCCGGCGTCGAGGACGACGCAGGATGCGGCCAGCAGGACTGAGCCGACCGCGAGCCCGGTCCTGACGATGCGGCGGACGCGAGACTTCTTGGGCATGGGCCTCCCTTGACCACCACACTACTGATGTTGCACACACTGTATGTGGAGACTTGACGGTACGTTTGTCAGGTGGAACAAAAGGAATCGCGCGACCGCGCGATCGACGAAACGTGGGTGCCACCCGCGTGCTTCGGCGCCCTCGGCCTCGGGGTCACGATCGTCGGCGGCCCGGACGTTGCCTGGTGGGACGTGGGTTCGACGTTGCTCGTCCTGGGAGCGTTCGGGCTGCTCGCCCTCCTGCTCGCGTCACGCAGGAGGGTTGCTCCACCGACCCTCCGCGTGCGCCGGGCGAACTGGCTGGGTGCAGCGATCGGGCTCGGCGCGGGTGCCCTCGTGGGAACCGCGGTGTCCGGAGGATCGACTGCACTCGCCGCGCTACTCCCGGTCCCGCTCGTGGCGATCGATGCCGTCGTCAGTCGTTCCGGCGGGGGACTGCGAGACCGGTTGATCGTGCTCGGCCTGACCGCTGCTCTGATCGCCGTGGTCCTCTTCTGGAACGCCGACGTGCGCCAGGGCTTCTCCGACCTGGTCCAGGGATCCGTGGTCGCCGGCGTCCTGCTGGCGGTGGGGCTGGTCCTGAGGGGGGTCGTTCGGCGGCAGCGCGCCTGATCGGCACAGCATCGCGGCCATCCGACTCCGCGGCGCCGACTCGGTCGATACGGTTGTCTGCATGGCACGCTTCACGCCCCCAGCCGCCGACGCGATGCGCGCACGACTCCTGCTCGCAGCACGCGACGAGTTCGCCGCGGCTGGGCTCGTCGGCGCCAAGATCGAGCGGATCGCCGCGGCGGCGTCGAGCAACAAGGCGCAGATCTTCCACTACTTCGGCAGCAAGGAGGGGCTGTTCGACGCCCTCCTCGCCCAGATCGTCGCCGAGACGTTCGACCAGGTCCCCGTCGACACCGACGACCTCGCCGAGTGGGCCGCCCGCCTGCACGACTCGTACGTGCAGCGCCCGTGGGCTGAGCGTCTCGCGACGTGGCACCGCCTCGAGCGGGGGAGTGACGGTGCGCTCGAAGCCGTCATCGCCAGCAACACCGAAGCCGTCGCCGCGGTCGAGCACGCCCAGCGCGCCGGGGTCCTGCCGCGCAGTTACCGGCCGGCGGTGCTGCTCGGTCTGGTGATGCACCTCGCCGCGTTCTGGAGCTCGACCTCTCCCGAGTACGGCTCGTTGGTCGCGGCGGTCGCACCTGCGCGGCGTCGGCAGATCGTGATCGACGCGGTGAAGGCGCTCGTCGGGGGCTGACGTGTCGTGCGCGCGGGCGTAGGGTTCGGCCCATGAGCAGTGACAGCCGTCTTCTCCGGGCAGCCTTCGGGCGGCCGTTGGTCTGGGTCGGCGCGGTGTGGATCGCGGTCGGGGTGCTGTGGAGTGTCATGGCGGTCATCGAACCGAGTGGCTTCCGCGTGTTCATGGCTGTCCTGTGGCTCGTGCTCGGCGGCAGCATGCTCGCCGTCGCGCTCCGCGACAAGAAGCGCGGCCTCGGGCGGTACCAGCGCTAGTCGCGGCGGCGCGAGCCCGTAGGAACGACCCGCACCGGGCCTCCCGTCAGCCTGCCGCGCCCGCAGCGACCCGCAGCGTCCGCTCCGCATCGTCGAGGTAGTCCGCCAGCAGTGCTGAGGCCCCGGTCTGGTCGCCGGCGCGCAGCGCCACGACGATCGCCTCGTTCCGCTCCACGAACTCGGCGTGGAACGACGCCGGGTCGTCGGCCGTCAGGAAGGCCAGCCGCATCTCGGCGAGCAGCCCGTCCATCAGCCCGTGGATCCGTGTGCTCGGAACCGCGCGCACGAGCTCGGAGTGGAACCGGATGTCCGCCGTGCCGACGGCACCCCAGTCGCCCGTGACCGCAGCGTCCCGAGCAGCCGTGACGGCGGCGGCAGCAGCGTCGAGCGCCGGTGACGTCGGTGTGCACGCCCGCACCGCGGCTTCCTCGAGTACCCGCCGGGCGGCGTAGAGGTCGGTGACGTCCTCGGCGGAGAGTCGTCGCACGAAGACCCCGCGGTTGAAGACGTGCTCGACCAGCCGGTCCCGCGCGAGCAGCCGGAAGGCCTCGCGCAGCGTGTTCCGCGACACCCCGAGCTGGTCGCTCAGTCGCTCCTCGGACAGCTGCGCCCCGGGGGAGAACTCGCCCGACGCGATCATGGTGCGCAGCCGATCGGCAGTCGAGTCGGCACCACTGACGGTTCGGGTCATGTCCCGATCCTGACACGGCCTCGGGCATCGCAGGTGCGAACCTCGCACCGTGTGACCGTCGTGTTACAGAGCGGATCGGCCTCTTGCGATTGTTGAACAATGCGGGCCAGACTGTCCCGCATGTTCGTCCTCATCGGCGTCGCCGTCGTCATCATCGGGTTCGCGTTGCGCATCAACGCGCTGCTCGTCGTGACCGTCGCGGGCATCGTCACCGCGGCCATCGGCGGGATCGGTCCCGTCGGCATCCTCACTGCGTTCGGCGACGGTTTCGCGTCGAGCCGGTCCGTCACGACCTTCGCACTCGTCCTGCCCGTCATCGGCCTGATCGAGCGCTACGGGCTGCAGGACCAGGCCAAGCGCCTGATCGCGAAGCTCGACAAGCTCACGACGGGTCGTCTGCTGGCGGGCTACCTGGCCATCCGGCAGGTCACGGCCGCGGTCGGCCTGACCAGCATCGGCGGGCCGGCGCAGACCGTGCGGCCCCTCGTGCACCCGATGGCCGAAGGCGCGGCGATCAAGAAGTACGGCCGGATCGACGAGCGGATGCGCGAGAAGATCAAGGGCTACTCGGCGTCGTCCGACACCGTCGGGGTCTTCTTCGGCGAGGACGTGTTCGTCGCCGTCGGCTCGATCCTGCTCATCACCACCTTCGTCGACGCCACCTACGGTCTGTCGCTCGAGCCCATCGACCTGGCGCTGTGGGCGATCCCGACGGGCATCGCCGCGCTCCTGGTCCACGGCACGCGACTGCTGCTGTTCGACCGCACGCTCGACAAGATGGCCGCCGACGCCCGCGTCGACGCCCCGACGCAGGGAGCTGCAGCGTGATCACCAGCGAATGGCTCTACTGGCTCATCGGCGCGTTCTTCATCGCGGTTGCCGTCCTCATCGTCACGGACACGTCGCACGCCAAGCGACTCGGCAACGCGGCGTTCTGGGGGATCCTCGGGGTCTCGTTCTTCTACGGCACGTTCGTCGCCGCCAAGACCGCGCCGTCGTGGGTGCTCGGCATCGCCGTCCTGGTGATGGTCGCGCTCGCCGGACTCGGGTTCACCGGGACCACCAGCCGCACACGGGTCGCCAGTATCCCCGGTGCCGGCACGGGGGCGGAGACCGGCCCGGCCGAACCCACCGCTGCCGCCACGAAACCGTCCGCCAGCACGAGCGTCCTCGCGACGACCAGCCCCGACGAGCGCGCGGCGTTCGCCACCCGGTTCGGCAACAAGCTCTTCATCCCGGCCCTGGTCGTGCCCGTGGTCGCCGTGCTCGTCGCGACGCTCGGGCCGCTCGTCTCGATCGGCGGAGCGCCCCTGCTCGCCGAGGGCAGTGCGACGCTGACCGGCCTGGGCATCGGCTCGGTGCTCGCCGTCGTCGTCGCGGTGTTCGTCCTGCGTCCGCCGAGGATCGCGACGCCCATCCGTGAGGGCGGTCGACTGCTGCAGGCCATCGGGTGGGCAGCGCTCCTGCCGCAGATGCTCTCCACCCTCGGCATCGTCTTCACCCAGGCCGGGGTCGGCGATGCCGTCGGCACCATCATCAAGTCGATCCTGCCCGGCGGCTCGCTGATCGCCGCGGTGGTCGTCTACTGCCTCGGCATGGCGCTCTTCACGATCATCATGGGCAACGCGTTCGCCGCCTTCCCGATCATGACGGCCGCGATCGGATGGCCCGTCCTGGTGCAGGGCTTCGACGGCAACCCCGCCGCGATCTTCGCCATCGGCATGCTCGCCGGCTTCTGCGGCACGCTGGTCACGCCGATGGCCGCGAACTTCAACCTGGTGCCGGCTGCCCTGCTCGAGATGCGGGACAAGTACGGCCCGATCAAGGCGCAGATCCCGACCGCCGCCATCCTGCTCGTCGTCAACATGGGAGTCATGTACCTTGTCGCTTTCTGATGCTGCCCCGCTCGACCTGACCCGGGCCGCGTGGGCCGACCGCTTCGCGGCCGTCGCTGCCGAGAACACCTCGCGCGAGTACCCGTACGCGGCGCACCACACGACGTCCGGTCCGGACGACCGGGCACTCCCGGTCGAGCTGCACCCCGCCTTCGCGACGTCCTACGACTGGCACTCGTCCGTGCACATGCACTGGCTCGCAGCGCGTCTGGTCGCGCACGGCCTGTCGGCCGACCTGGAGGCCCGACTCACCACGATCCTGCGGGCCCACCTGAGCGCGGATCACCTGGCGACGGAAGCCGCCTACTTCCACACGACGCCGCACTACGAGCGCCCCTACGGGTGGGCCTGGCTCGCGAAGCTCGCCGCCGAGGTCTCCGCGTCGGACGTCCCGGGGATCCGGGAGCTCGCCCCGGGGTTCGTGCCCGTCGTCGACGTGCTCGAGGACCTCGTCACCCGCTGGGTCGACGGTGCCGCCCACCCCGTCCGGCACGGCGTGCACTCGAACTCGGCCTTCGGGCTGCTGCTCGTGCTCGAGGCTGCACGGTCGCTCGGGCGCGACGAACTCGCCGCGACGGTGGAGCGTGCCGCGCGCGAGTGGTTCGGCGAGGACGCCGGTTGGCCGTTCGCCTGGGAGCGCAGCGGACACGACTTCCTGTCGGCCGGGCTGGCCGAGGCCGACCTGATGCGGGCAGTGCTGACCCCGGCCGAGTTCGCGACGTGGTCGGACGGCTTCTTCGCCCAGGTGCGGTCGGGGGATGCGATCCTGCAGTCCACGGTGGTCCGCGACGAGGCCGACCCGCAGCAGGTGCACCTGTTCGGGCTCGACCTGTCACGAGCGGGATCGGCCCGGCGCATCGCGGACGCCCTGCGCGCCGGCGAGCTGGACGACGACGGACTCGCGAGCCTGCTCGACGAGGCGGCCGACCGGCTGCTGGCCTCCGGGCTGGCAGCCAGTGTCGGCGAGGAGTACTACTCCACGCACTGGCTCGCGAGCTTCGCCTGGGACGCGATGGAAGCGCGGGAGCACGCCGCGCGCTGACCCCCGAACGAGGGGCATGGTCGCCGATCCGACGTGCTGCTGTCAACCCCCTGCGTCGGTTGCGCAATGCACCTACCCTCGGTGCGCAGCCGAGATCCGGCTGGGTACCCGAGGGGAACGGGTGCCACCAGTCACAGCAGGGAGTGACACATGCAGCACCGCAGGATCAGGCGGACCGCACTCATCGCCGCACTCGTCGGAGCCGTCGTCGTGGCGGCACCGCTCGGAGCGGGAACCGTTGCCTACGCGGGGGTCACCGCCCCGGTCGGCAACGTCGGCACGTTCAAGCAGACCTTCGTCGAGAACTTCAGCAAGGCGGCGTCGGCCAACGGACCGTTCGCGAAGACCTACGCGAACTCGTGGCAGCCCTACCCGGACGGGACCGGCGGCACGTACTACTCGGGCTCGCAGGTCAGCGCCCGCGACGGCTACATGGACGTCAAGCTCGACGGCAAGCGCGGCGCCGCCGGGACCTTCGGGACCCCGAACGGCGCGTGGTCGCACGTGGGTGGCAAGTTCAGCGTCCGCGCGAAGGCGACCGGCGGCAACGGGAACGGTGCAGCGTTCATGCTGTGGCCGTCGTCGAACGTCTGGTCGGACGGCGAGATCGACTACCCCGAGGCGAACTTCGAGGGGTCGCCGATGCTCCACCACCACTCGATGGTCGCCGGGCAGGAGGCGACCGCGACGAGCATGAGCACCGGGGTGACCTGGCGCAGCTGGCACGTCTACTCGGTCGAGTGGATCCCCGGCACGTCCGTGAAGTACCTGCTCGACGGCAAGGTCATCAAGACCGTCACCTCGAACGTGCCGAAGACGGCACACCGCTACATGTTCCAGGTCGGGAACTGGGGTGCCGCCGGGCACCTGGACATCGACTGGGTCAGCACGTACGAGTACACGGGCTGACCCACACCCGGTCAGCCGAGCGCGATTGTCCGCTCGAACGTCCGCGCGACGGGCGGAGCGGCGACGATCGGCCCGATCGCTGCGGCACCGTCCGGGGTCGCCCGCCACGCCTCGTAGGCGTCGTGGGCGGCCCCGCTCGTCCAGGACTCCACGACGACCACGCGCGTCGGGTCGGCGTCGTCGACCAGGACCTCGAGAGACTCGCAGCCGTCGAAGGCGCGGGTCTGCGCGAGCGTCTCGCGGATCGCCGCCTCGACGGTGTCGGTGGGGACGTCGCTCCGGAACTGGACATCGAGCAGGACGGTGATCGACATGTGGTGCACCTTTCGTCGGCAGTCCGACGCAACTGGTCGGCAGTGTCCGACTCAACCCGCGGCGGCGCCGACCTGTTCCGGATCGGTGTGCAGGCCCGCCGTCAGCCGACGAGCCGGAAGCGGATGGTGTCGCCCGGACGGAGCTGCGCCGCACGGTCGACCGACTCCGGCGTGAGGACCGCCACGACGGGGTAGCCGCCGGTCACCGGGTGGTCGGCGAGGAACAGCACCGGGAAGCCCTCCGGCGGGACCTGCAGTGATCCGGTCTCGACCCCCTCGCTCGGCAACTCGACCGTCACGGCGCGGACGAGTGGCTGCGGAGCCGTGGTGCGGACACCCACGCGGTCGCTGTCCGACCCGACGGTGAAGTCCTGGCCGGTCAGGGTGTCGCGCCACGCCGGTGTGAACCAGTCGTCGCGAGGGCCGGCGGTCGCTTCGAGCACCACGGGGTCGTCCGGCCAGCGCTCGTCGGGTTGCGGGACGGCGTCGACGATCGGCCACGAGGCGCGGGCATCGCCGATCGGCAGGACGTCGCCCGACGACAACGGGGGCGGCCCGAGTCGTGCGAGTGCGTCCCACGAGCGGCTGCCGAGCACGGGCTCGACCGCGAACCCGCCGAGTACCGCGACGTACGAGCGCAGCCCGGTGGTGGCGGTGCCGATCCGGAGCGTGTCGCCCGGCGCGAGCATCAGGACCTCGTGCGAGGCCGCTCCGCGGACCCGGCCGTCTGCCCGCTCGATCTCGACCGGGCAAGCGGCCCCGGCGGTGGCGGCGACCACGTACGCGTCGGCGCGCAGCGTGACGGAGCCGAGCAGAGCCTCCAGGACGGCCGCATCCGGACGGTTGCCGACCAGCCGGTTGGCCAGTGCTGCGGACCCCCGGTCGGCGGCACCCGCCGCACCGAGTCCCATGTCGCTGAAGCCCGGCCGTCCCAAGTCCTGCGTGGCCAAGCCGAAGCCGACCTGCAGGACGGTCAGCGCACTCATGCCGCACCCGCGTCGACGAACCGAACCCGTGTGCCGGCCGGCGCCCGTGCCGGCGGTTCGTGGTCGAGCGACCACATCGGCACGTCGGTGCGGCCGATGAGCTGCCAGCCGCCGGGGGAGACGCGTGGGTAGACGGCGCTGAACTCGCCCGCGAGGGCCACGGCACCGCTCGGCACAGCGGTGCGCGACGCGCTCCGGCGTGGAAGGTCGAGCGACGGTTCGGTGCCGGTGAGGTAGCTGAAGCCCGGGGCGAAGCCGCAGAACGCGCTCGTCCAGAGCTGGCCGGTGTGCCACGCGATCAACCGGTCGCGGTCCATGCCCGTCAGGGCGGTGACCTGGTCGAGGTCCTCGCCGTCGTAGACCACCGGGACGACGAGGGGATCCGCGGCGCTCGCCGCATCGGCGTCGGTGGCGGGTGCGACCCGTTCGAGTGCACTGCGGAGCCGTGCGGCGTCGGTCGTCGCCGGGTCGAACCGGAGCAGCAGCGTCCGTGCGCCCGACACGACCTCGGTCAGGCCGCGCAGCCGAGCCTCGGCCAGCCCCGTGCGGAACGCGACGACCTGCGGCAGGGAGTCGAAGGTGGCGAGCAGGGCGGCGCGGCCGGCGGGCCGGAAGTCCACGCCGGTCACGGTGCGGCGGGTGCGAACGGCGCGATCGTGACGCCGTGCTCGGTCAGGGTCGTTCGGATCGCGCGGGCCATCGCGACGGCACCGGGGGAGTCGCCGTGGACGCAGACGGAGTCGGCACGGACCTGCAGCTCGGAGCCGTCGACGGCGGTCGCGACGCCCTCGGTGACCATGCGGAGGACCCGGGCGGCGACCTCGTCCGGATCGTGGAGCACGGAGCCCGGCTTGCTGCGGGACACCAGGGAGCCGTCGGGTTCGTACGCGCGGTCGGCGAAGGACTCCGCCACCGCGCGGAGCCCGTGGCGTTCGGCGGCGAGCAGGAGTTCGGAACCCGGCAGCGCGAGCACCGCCAGCGAGCCGTCGACGTCGGCGATCGCCCGGACCACGGCCTCGGCCTGGACCGGGTCGGCGCACGCGGTGTTGTACAGGGCGCCGTGGGGCTTGACGTAGGTGACCGCGGTTCCGGCGACCCGTGCGGTGGCGGCCATCGCGCCGAGCTGGTGCACGACGTCGGCGTGGAGTTCGTCCGCGGTGACGTGCACCGGTCGGCGACCGAAGCCGGCGAGGTCGCGGTAGGCGACGTGCGCCCCGATGGCGACACCGCGCTCGGCGGCGGCGCGGGCGGTGGCGAGCATGATCGTCGGGTCGCCGGCGTGGAACCCGCAGGCGATGTTCGCGCTCGACACGACGTCGAGCATGGCGGCGTCGTCGCCCATGGTCCAGGCGCCGAAGCCCTCGCCGAGGTCGCTGTTCAGGTCGATCGTCGTCACGGGGACTCCCTGTCGTCGCGGGTTGTTGAACAATCTACCGAGTGCGCGGCGCCGTGTCACCTGATTCCGAGCAGCGGCACGTAGCGTCCGAGGTCAGCACCTGCCGGGGGCGTCGCCCTCGGTTCGACCACTGCACTGGAGCAGACCATGACCGACAGCAGCAACACGCACGACGACGACACCAAGGCCCCCGTGAACGACTCCGAGGGCACCGAGAAGCCGGGCGGGCTCGGCGACGACAACACCATCCCCAACGACCCGGACGGCCTGGCCGCTGGGCACGTCGGGGACGATTCGCACTTCAACCCGGAAGAGGACGGGGAGAAGTAGGCGGGTCGCTCGTCGACTCGGAACGACGTCCTCGTCGTCGTGCGACATCGGGGACGTCGTTCCGCGTCGACACCGCGTCGACACCGCGTCGCCATCGGCGCCAGCAGCGTGCAGGGGTCAGGGCTGCGGCAGCCGCCGACCGAACACCGCGCTGAGGAACCGCGCGAAGCGGGACTCCGGCACCTCCGCGGTCTGGACCGCTCGCGTCGGCGACCGGAACGCCAGGTCGTGCAGCATGTTCCGTTTCGAGCCGTCCCAGTTCGCGAACAGGTAGGTGCCGCCGATGAACGACATGCTCCGGACCGGTGTCCGCTTCCACGAGTCGGCGGCGACGTAGTAGCCGGTGTGGCCCGAGCTGATGTGCTGGATCACGGTGTCGACGTCGATGACGCTGGTGGTCGTCACGACGGCGGTGATGCCCGTGCGGTCACGGGCGACGTACTCGATGAGGTGTTCGGTCACGGTGGGACTCTTCGTCGCAGAGGCGGGACGCCACGACGGTGAACGTGGCGAAGGGTGTTCGGAACCGCCGTTGCTTCCGACAGCAGAATACGTCCGCTTCGTCGTGGCGTCACCGGAATGTCCGACGGTCGCACACGCTCGACCGTTCAGTCGGGCCGTCGGACCACCCAGGACGCGATCCGATCGACGGCAGCCGCGAAGTCGCTGCTCGCTGGACGGTTCAGGAAGGCGTGTCGGCTGTCGGGCAGCACCTGGCGCTCGAGGTCGACCCCGGCTGCGCGGAGCTGCCCGGCGAACCGGTCGCCGGACGCGCGCATCGTGTCCCGCTCGGCGTCGAGCATCAGCGTGCGCGGGAACGTGCCGAGCGCCTGCGGTGCCGGGAACGCTCCGGCACCGAGCGGCCCGGCGTAGGTGCGGTTCGCGGCGTCGAGCAGCAGCGGAGCGTGTGTGATGCGCCGGTGCCCGCGCACGAGCCGCTGCACGGCCGGGTCGCGGGGGATCCGCGCGTGGAAGAACCCGTACGCGAGCACTGCGCCGGCGAGCGCGGGGGCGGCCGGGATCGCCGTGGCCGCCAGACACGCTCCAGCGCTCGCGCCGCCCAGCACCAGACCGGTGAGACACTCCGTCGCGAGTTCGCGGAGCACCGCCACGACCTCGTCGCGTGAATGCGGCGCACGGCGGCGCGCTCGGGTTCCCGTCCGACCGATCCAGGGCATGCCCGGCAGTGGACCGAGCCGGTAGTCGACGGTGACGACCGGGACGCCGCGCGCGCTGAGCGCACGAGCCACGGCATCCGACTCCGGCAGGTCCAGGTCGCCGCGGAAGAAGCCGCCGCCGTGCAACCAGACGAGCGTCGGCGCGGTCCGGGCGTCCGCAGGTCGGTACCGCCGGATCGGCACCGGGCCGTGGGGACCCGCGAGCACGTCGTCCACGACGCCGACCGTCCCCGCTGTTCCCCCCATGCCAGCAGACTACGGGCCGGTAACGATGCGAGCGGAGCAGCTGTCGACGGTCCACGGTGGAGGGGTGCGTGGATCGAAGAGTGCCCTGTTCCTGACCAGCGCCGCCCTGGTGGCCCTGCTGACCGGGTGCTCCGGCGGTGGAGACGGCGGCGAGGGCGGTGACGCGACCCCGACCGTCACCGAGACCGTGACCGCGGCGCCGACGGACACGGCGGCCGCCCCGACGCCGACGACCACGCCGACCCCCACGCCCACCCCCACGTGTGGACCCGCGAGCGGCGCAGAGGCAGCGGCATCGGGGATCGCTGCGCTGCCGTCGCCCGCTGGCCTCGAGGGCACGAAGTGGGACGCCGCGAACGCCGACTACTCCGGCTACGACGCCTGCGCGGCACTCTCCTGGTCGGTGGTCTCGCCCGAGATGGCCACGGCCGGCTCACCGTACGCGATCCTGCTCTTCCACCAGGGCCGCTACCTCGGCACCGCGACGTCCGAGCAGTACGCGTTCGAGCCAGTTGTCGAGCGGCTGGCCGACGCCTCGATCAAGGTCACCTACACCTACGCGAAGGCGAACGAGGCGAACGCGGACGCTTCCGGTCGCACCACGGCGACGTACGTCTGGAACGACGGCACCGAACGCGTCGACATGACTGGCGAGGTCCCGCCCGTCGGCTGAGTCGGCCCGTCGTCGGCTCAGCGCGGGGCGCGCTGCGTGGTGCCCGGGTCGAACTCCCGCCGCAGCGACCGGAGCACCTGCATCAGGATGTGGATCTTCGTCACGCTCGCGCCGAACGGCCTGCCGATGACGGCCCGCGGCAGCAGCACGAACCGGCCGACCGCCTCGGTGACGATCCAGATGCCGGTGTCGGTGCGTTGTCCCCGGACGTCCGTCGAGGCGAGCTCGATCGTCCTGATGTCGTCCCACACCAGGTCGAACACCGGTGCGTCGCGCTCGGGTGACCACGCGTGGAGGCCCGCTGCGTCGACCGTCCACATCTCCGGCCTCGGGTCCGGGAAGTCGTCGGCGGCGTACTGGCCCGTGCGGAGGACGGGCAGGTGGAACCGCGGCGTCGTCCCGTTCCGGCGGATCCGGTCCAGCACCATGCGGTCGCGCCGCCCGCGCAACCAGGACAGCACCGCGGCCACGGGCCCGAACCCGAGCAGCAGCACCGAGAAGAGCGGCAGGGCGAAGGGGCGTCGGGCTTCCGAGTGCAGGATGCCGTCGAGGTGGGTCACCGAGAAGTACACCCCGATCCCGCCAGCCACCGTGACGATCGCGAGGCCGACCAGGACCGGCCACCGCTTCGGCATCTCGCCGTCGCGCAGCCGCTGCACCCACCGCTCGCCCGCGTACTCCACCGCACCATCCTGCCCGGCTGCACCGCACGACGGCCGCGAGCACGAGATGCTGGTCCCATGCAGTTCGCCCGCACCGCCGCACCCGGTGTCGCCGTCGCCGTCGCGATCGGCCTCGTCGCCACCCTGGTCGGCACGGCCGTCCCGGTCGTGGGCGGGCCCGTCCCTGCAGTCCTGATCGGCGCGGTGCTCGGCTGGCTCGTCCGTCGGCGCACGGGTGGCAGCCTCGCCGTGCTCGCTCCCGGTGTGAAGTTCTCGTCGAGCCGTGTGCTGCAGTTCGCCGTGGTGCTGCTCGGCGCGCAGCTGTCGATCGGCGAGGTGCTGCGCATCGGGGGCGAGACCCTGCCGGTCATGCTCACGACCCTGGTCGTGTGCCTCGGAGCAGCGTGGGGGATCGGTCGCCTGCTGCGGGTGTCGAGCGCCCTCCGCACCCTGATCGGCGTCGGGACCGGCATCTGCGGTGCGTCGGCGATCGCGGCCGTCACGCCCGTCATCGGTGCGGTCAGCGCGGACGTCGCCTACGCGATGTCGACGATCTTCCTCTGCAACATCGCCGCGGTGTTCGCCTTCCCCCTGCTCGGCCACGCCCTCGGGCTCAGCCAGCACGCCTTCGGCGTCTTCGCGGGGACGGCGGTGAACGACACGTCCTCCGTCGTCGCCACCGCGACGGTCTACGGTCGCCAGGCGACCGACACGGCGGTCGTCGTGAAGCTGGTGCGGACCCTGATGATCATCCCGATCGTCATCGGGCTGGCCGGACTGGAGGCCCGACGCGCCTCCCGCGAGCAGCTCGCGCCCGACACGGGGTCGCGCAGCGGCTTCCGAGTCTTCCGGTTGGTCCCGTGGTTCCTGATCGGGTTCCTGGTGGTGGTGCTGCTCCGGACCGTCGGGGTGCTGCCGGCTGAGGCTGCCCCGGGGTTCTCGACCGCGGCGTCGTTCCTCATCACGGTGGCCCTCGCCGCGATCGGCTGCTCGACGGACTTCGCGGCGCTGCGCCGTGCCGGGTTCCGTCCGATGCTGCTCGGCATCGCGCTCTGGGTGCTGGTGGCGGGCACGAGCCTCGGGGCGCAGGCGGCGTTCGGCCTGCTGTAGGTCGGGGCGGCGCAGGGTCTTGCACCGGTCGGACCCATCGTTTATCGTTGTATCGAAATTCGATGGTATCGATGATCGACAGGGGAAGACGCCATGACCGCACCCGTGTACGAACCGCCCCGCGGGCGGAACTCCTACCTCGCCTACGTCGCCTGCTGCGCGATCGGCATCGTCCTGGTCGTCTGGCGGTACGTCGACCTGCTCGTCCGCTCGGTCGGCTCCGGAACGGTGTCGGTGCCTGTCCGGATGACCGCGACGAGCGACGTCCCGCAGCCGCCCGGCGGTGCGACCGTCACCGCCGACCACCTCGTGCTCCGGGCTCCGATCGCGGACGTGCCGGCCGGGGCGATCGGGTACATCCGGGTCGGTGACACGCTCGAGGTCCTGTTCGTCAGTGCGCTCATCGCCTTCGTCGCGGCGGTGGCCTGGAAGATCTCGCGCGGCGGGCTGTTCGACCGGTCGACGACCCGCATCCTCGACTGGCTCGCCGCTGCGGTGCTGGTGGCCGGCTTCGTGCCTCAGTTCGTCCGCCGGATGGGGTGGAACTGGGTGGTCTCGGGGCTCGGGTGGGACGGGTACCTGCCGACGCCGGACGTCGACCACCAGTTCGTTCCCGTGTACCTCGGCCTGCTCGTCGTCATCTGCTTCCGGTTCGCCCTCACCGCCTCGCAGCGGATGGTGCGCGACCAGTCCGGGCTGGTCTGATGCCCCCGGAACAGGAGGACGGCCACGCGGTCGTCTGCCACCTCGACGAGCTGCTCGCCGCTCGCGGCATGACCCTGACGGAGCTCGCCGACCGGGTCGGGGTCACCGTGGTGAACCTGTCGGTGCTGAAGAACAACCGGGCGCGCGCGATCCGGTTCTCCACCCTCACCCGGCTCTGCCAGGAGCTCGGGTGCCAGCCGGGCGACGTCTTCTCGGTGCGCGCGGACTGACGACGGGAGGCCCGGACCACGTGAGCCGACCTGCTCACGTGATCCGGGCCTCCCGTCCGATCTGCGGGCTCGGCGGCGTCAGCCGCGCAGCGCCTCCGTCAGCTTCACGCGACTGCCCGTCCGCAGCAGCGCGTTCTCGTAGACGCGAGCGCCGACGAGCACGACCACGACCACCGAGGCGACCACGATCAGGAGAGACAGGATCGGCTCCCACCACTCGGCCGTACCCAGGAAGATCCGCATCGGCATGCCGATCGGAGCGCTGAACGGGACGTACGACATGATGCCGAGCACCGTCGGGTTGTTGTACGCGACGATGATCAGGATGTACGGGATCATCACGAGCATCATCACCGGGGTGGTGACGCTGCCGACGTCCTCCTGACGCGACACGAGCACGGCCGCCGCGGCGAACAGCGAGGCGATGAGCACGAAGCCGACGGCGAAGAACCCGACGAACCAGAGGATGCTCGGGCCGAGCATCGAGAACATGTTGTCCTGCCCGGTGACCGCCAGGGTGACGACCGCGGCGACGGCCACGGCGACGATCTGCGCGAACGCCATGACGCTGTTGCCGAGGACCTTGCCGGCGAGCAGTGCCCTGGCCGAGATCGCGGACATCAGGATCTCGACGACCCTGGTCGACTTCTCCTCGACCACGCTCTGCGCGATGGACTGGCCGAACGTCACGGCCGAGGCGAAGTACACGACGCCGAACGCGATCGCGATGAGGTAGACGAGTCCGCCGGGCAGCGCGTCCGGGTCGAGCAGTTCGATCCGCGGTGTGACGCTCAGCGCGGAGACGACGTCGGTCGGTGCCTCGTCGAGGCCGACGACCTTGTACCCGAGCGGGTCGTCGGACGGCACGATCGCCGCGTCGACGTCGCCGTTCTGCACGAGCCGTTCGGCGTCCGCCACCGAGGTGGAGTCCGTGACGTCGAGGCCCGTGGTGGTCGGCAGCGAGACGCCGTCGACGACCGCGACCGGCGTGGTGTCGTCGGCGGTGGCCTTGCTCACGATGCCGCCGACGACGATCGACGCGACGACCATGCCGATCAGGATGAGGGCGGAGACCACGAAGGCCTTGCTGCGGATGCGTGCCTGGATCTCGCGTGCGGAGACGAGCCGCACGGCCTGCACGAAGGAGTCGTTCATCGGATGACCTCCCGGAAGACCTCGCTGAGCCGCGGGACCCGCGGGGCGAACGAGCCGACGGTGCCGTGCTGCACGGCCCGCTGCAGGACGTGTTGGGCGGTGGCCGGCTCGGCTTCGAAGACCGCGTAGCCGCCGTCGAACTCGCGGACCGTCACGCCGGGCTCGTCGCGGAGCCAGGCGACGTCACCGTCGACGAGCAGCTCCCAGGCGGCGGGGCCGGCCTGCTTGCGGAGTTCGTCCTGCGGGCCGGCAGCGCGGATGGTGCCGCCCGCGATCACGACGACGTCGTCGCAGAGCCGCTCGACGACGTCCAGCTGGTGGCTCGAGAACAGCACCGGGACGCCCCGGGCCGCGGTCTCGCGCAGGACACCGAGCACCGTGTCGACCGCCATCGGGTCGAGGCCGGAGAACGGTTCGTCGAGCACCAGTACCTCGGGGTCGTGCGCGAGGGCCGCGGCGATCTGCACCCGCTGCTGGTTGCCGAGCGACAGCTTCTCGACGGCATCGTCAGCGTGGCCGGTCAGTTCGAGCCGTTCGAGCAGCTCGGTGGTCCGCGTGGTCGCCGCGCGCTTGTCCACGCCGTGCAACCGGGCCAGGTAGGTGATCTGCTCGGCCACCGGCATCTTCGGGTACAGGCCGCGTTCCTCGGGCATGTAGCCGAACCGGCGGCGGTCGGCGGGCCGGACCTCGGTGCCGTCGATCGAGACGGATCCGGCGTCGGCCTGGAGCACACCGAGCATGATGCGCATGGTGGTCGTCTTGCCGGCGCCGTTGCCGCCGACGAACCCGGTGAGACGGCCGTCGCCGACCGTGAACCCCACGTCGTCGAGCACCCGGCGGTCGCCGAAGTGCTTCGTCACCCCTTCGATGGTGAGCATGTCGTACCCCTCTCGCGACGGCCTGCGCCGCCTGCGTCGACGCTATTGGCCAGGAGGCACGGGTCGCCTCCGCCGTCCGGCGGGACTTGGGTGGGCGGTCGGCTCCACCGCACGGGGGAGGGGGCGGGGTCGTCGCGTGGTGCTGCGCGGTGTGCGGCGACCGGCACGGTGCGGGGTTGTTCGGCCCGTGGGGCTTTGGTTGCTCGGTGCGTGGTCGTGGCCGGGCACGGTGCGGTCAACGCTGCACAGGTTGAACGAGGGCGCACGGTGCGAGCGTGGTCCGCGAGCTCGGCACGGTGCTGGGTTGTTCGGCCGGTGCTGGATCGGTCGGTGTCGGTCAGCCGGCGACGCCGTGTTCGAACGCCCAGACGACCGCCTGGATGCGATCCCGCAGCGCGAGCTTCTGCAGCACGTTCGACACGTGGGTCTTCACGGTGGCGTCACCGACGTACAGTTCGGCGGCGATCTCGGCGTTGCTGAGCCCCCGGGCGAGCAGCCGGAGCACCTCGGTCTCGCGCTCGGTGAGCCCGGCGGACGCGAGAGCGGCGTCGCCGGACCGGTCGGAGGCGCGGCCACTCGCCACCGGCGCTGCCGTCGCCCGGCTGATCACCCGCCGCGTGACGTCGGGCGCGAGCAGGGCGTCCCCGGCGGCGACGGTCCGGACGGCGTCGATCAGCCGTTCGGGGGAGGCGTTCTTCAGCAGGAAGCCGCTCGCACCCGCCTCGAGCGCCTGGAACAGCGCGTCGTCGCTGTCGAACGTCGTCAGGATGAGCACCGCCGGCGGGTCCGGCAACGCTGCGATCCGCCGCGCCGCCTCGAGCCCGTCGACGCCGGGCATCTGCACGTCGAGGCACACCACGTCCGGGCGCAGGATCCGGACGGCCTCGACCGCACGGGCACCGTCGGGGGCCTCGCCGACCACCCGGAACCCCGGCTCGGACTCCAGGATCACGCGGAACCCGGCCCGGACCAGCTCCTGGTCGTCCGCGAGCACGATCGTCAGGTCGTTCGTCTCGTTCACGTCGTCGGCAGCCATGCCCGCACCAGGTAGCCTCCCCGGGCGCGTGGCCCGATCTCGATCCGTCCGTCCACGGCGGCGACCCGCTCTCGCATGCCGACGTGCCCGAGGCCGCTGCCCGACGGGTTCCGCGCCGCGCGTTCGCCGTGGCCGTCGTCGGTGACCTCGACCTCGAGGCCGTCGTCCAGGTACCGCAACCGGACGTCGGCTCGGGCGGTGGGGCCGGCGTGCTTGAGGACGTTCGTCACGGCCTCCTGCACGATGCGGTACGCGACGGCGGCGACCGTCGGCGGCACCGGACGCTCGTCGCCCACGACCACGTACTCGGTCGGGTGCCCGGCGATCCGGGCCGACTCGGCGAGCTCACCGATGCGCGCGATGCCCTCGGTGCTCGGACCGTCCCCGACACCGGGGTCCCCGGCCCTCGGTTCGTCGACCGACCGCAGGGTGCCGAGCATCCGCCGCAGCTCTTCGACTGCGGTGCGCGCGCTCTCCTCGACCACGCCGAGCGACGCCGTCGCCTGTGCCGGATCGCGGTCGATGACGCGTCGGGCGGCACCGGCCTGCACGCCCATCAGGGACACGTGGTGCGCGACGACGTCGTGCAGTTCGCGGGCGATCCGGACCCGTTCGATGGTGACGGCCTGGGCAGCGCTGCGCTCCCGTTCGGCCGCGAGCTCCGCGGTGCGTTCGTCGAGCTGGTGCCGGGCCACGGCCGACGCCCATGCCCGGTTGCCCGCGTACCAGGCAGCGCCGAAGTAGATGACGTTGATGAGGATGTTCAACAGCGAGATCGCCACGTACGGAGCCACCGGGGAGTCCGTGTCGTTCGGCAGGGCGTTCGGTGACGCCCACCCGAACGAGATCGCGACGAACAACCACGCGAACATGCCACCGATGACGACCCAGCGCACGGCTTCGGACCGGACGCGGTCCGAGCACCACGCGCCCACCGTGTAGAGCGCGATGAAGAGCGTGAAGTTGACGAGGAAGACCTCGGGCACCTGGAGCAGCTGCGTCGCGGCGAACGCCACCGCGGACACCAGCGCCACCGACATCGGGAACCGTCGGCGGAACGCGATCGGGGCCGCGTTCGCGACGATCATCAGCGCGGAGACCCACCAGGCGGCCTGGTCGTCGCCGTAGGTACCGGCGGACCCGTACAGGAACGTCGTGACGGCGAGTCCACCGGCCAGCACCACGGCGAGCACCGTGTCCTGCCGGTACTCGTGCCGCCCCACCGGCAGCCGTGACCACTCCGCCGTCGTCCCCATGCAGAGAACGCTAGCGGGTGGTTCCGGGCGGGAGTAGCCTCCCGCCAACGAGCAGGGGAGACGTCATGCAGTTCCTCGTCAACGTCATCGACGACGGGCAGGCCGACGCTGCCGGTCGGACGGAGTCCGCCACCCAGGCCGAGGCCACCGCGGTCGATGTCCTGAACGAACGCCTGGGGGACGCCGTCGTGTTCGCCGCCGGGGTGTCCGCCCCCGCCGACGGCATCGTCGTCGACGCCCGTGGCGGTGGCTCGGACACCACGCCAGGGCTGGTGGCCGACAGCTCCGAGTTCGTCGCGGGGTTCTGGGTCATGGAGCTGCCGGATGCCGAGACGGCGCTCCGTGTGGCGCACGAGGCGTCGCAGGCGTGCAACCGGAAGATCGAGCTGCGTCCACTCCTGTGACGGCGGCGTCACCGTGCGGAGGGTCTCCGCGCCTGCCGACCACGGCGGGTACGGCGCTCGCCGCGGTGACGACCGCACCGACCACGAACGTCGCCGCGTAGCCCGACACACCGACGAGCGCGCCCGACGCCGCCGCTCCGACGGCCTGCCCGAGCACGAGTGCGACGAAGAGCATCGACGTCCCCGCCGACGACCGCGCAGCGTCGAGTTCGGTCGTCCAAGCGATCAACGCCCCGGTCGCGGCCGTGTAGCCCCAGCCGAACACCGCGCAGGCCAGCATCGCCACCGCCGTGGCCTGCGGCGCGAGCCCGAGTGCGACGACGGCCACCGCCACGGCGCCTGCGGTCACCGCCCAGAGCACCCGCGCGCGGAGTCCGCTCGTCCACCGTGCCGTCACGGCGACCGCGGCGCCGCCGACGCCGAGCGCAATCCACGCCGACACGGACACCACGGCCGGCGCGCCGGCGTCGACCAGCGCCGACCGACCGTACGTCCACACGACCGCCGACCCGGCGCCGAAGAGCAGTGCGAGCGTCAGGACCCGACGGTGCGCCGCGAGCCACGCCGTCCCCGGTGCGGTGGCCCGGTCGGCGCCGGACCCGCTCCCGCGCGACACGAGCACCAGCACGACGCCGACGACGAGGGCGAACACCCCGGACCACGCCCAGGCCGTCCGCCAGTCCGGCAGCAGCACGAGCGCGAGCACGCCGGCGGCGACCAGCCCCGGGCCGGTCCCCGAGTTGACGACCGCCTGCGCCGTTCCCTGCACGGACTCCGGCACCGTGCGCGACACGAGCTGCACGAGGGCCGGTGACGCGAGCCCGGCTCCGGTCGAGGCGAGCACCGCGGCGATCCCGAAGATCCACGGCCCCGGTGCCGTCGCCATCGCGAGTGCGCCGACCCCGGCGAACCCGGACGCCGCGGTGACGAGCACTCGGGGGACCCGTGCGGCGACCAGGAACCCGACCACCGCGCCGACGCAGTACATCGCCGAGGCGCCCGAAGAGACCCACCCGGCGGCGTCCGGACGCAGCCCGAGGTCACGTTCGACGTCGGGCAGGAAGAGACCGAACGCCAGGCGGACGAGCCCGTACGTCGCGGCGATCAGGGCCACCCCACTCCCGAGGAACACCCACTGTCGTAACGAAAACGATCGTTTCACTTTTGAGAGCCTAGGGTGCTTCCATGGCGATGCGTCCAGGAACCGAGCAGAAGCTGCTCGACGCGGCCGAGGAGCTCTTCTTCACGCAGGGCATCGCTGCGACCCCGATCGACGCCGTGCTCGACCGCGCCGGGATCTCGAGCGCCACGCTCTACCGCGGGTACGCGAGCAAGGAAGCCCTGGTCGCTGCAGCACTCGAGCGCCGGCACGACGACTGGCTCGCGACGTGGGACCGTGCGGTCGAGGCCGCTCCGGACGACCGAGGCCGCCTGCTCGCGGTGTTCGACGCACTCGACGACTACCGGACCACCGCCGCCGGCTCACGCTGGTGCGCCTTCCTCGGGACCGCTGCCGAGTACGCGGACGCCCCTGCCGAGGTGCACGCGGTGCTCGACCGCGAGACCGGCGCGCTCCGCACCCGGCTCACCGCGCGGGCCGCGCCCGTCGTCGGCGATCGTGCCGGTGCCCTCGCCGACCAACTGCTGCTCGTCGTCTCGGGGTACCTCGCGATGCGCCTGCGCGACCCGTCGGTCGGCACGGCCACGGCGCGCGCGGTCGCCGCAGCGCTCGTCGAAGCCGCCTGACCGCTCGTCGGCCCCGGGTTTCTCCGACACCACGCTCGGTACCCTGCCCGGTGTGCAGCGACCCTCCTCGACCCTCGTGATGCAGCGCGTGACCTCTGACGGAACGGTGCCCCTCGGATGACCCGTTCGCGTGCGTCGACGATCACCCGGCGGTCGCTGCTGATCGGTGGCATCGGCGTCGTCGCCGCTGGTGCAACCGCAGAGGCGGTCAACCTCGACCTGCTCCCGGGTCGGTCGACGATGTACCGCGTGCTCGGGCTGAACGGTGCCGACGGCACGATCCCCGACGTCGACCCGGTCCCCTCGGTCTCCGGCACCTTCGTGTCGGCGTCCAGGAACGGGCGCACGGTCGGCTGGACCATCGCCGCCCCGGCGTCGGACACCCCGTTGCCCGTCGCCGTCGCGCTGCACGGCTACGGCGACGACCACGCGTCGTTCTTCGGGCGGGAGCTCGGCTGGGACCGGTTCCTCGCGGCGCACATCGCGGACGGTGGGGCACCCTTCGCGATCGCCTCGATCGACGGCGGCAACCGGTACTGGCACCACCGCTCGGACGGGGACGACCCTGCAGCGATGGTCGTCGACGAGTTCCTGCCCCGGATCGCACGGCGCGGGTTCGACACCGACCGGCTCGCGCTGACCGGGTACTCGAT
Organism: Curtobacterium pomorum; assembly: GCF_044497295.1. Lineage (NCBI taxonomy): Bacteria > Bacillati > Actinomycetota > Actinomycetes > Micrococcales > Microbacteriaceae > Curtobacterium > Curtobacterium pomorum. The sequence continues at coordinate 3,275,269 of NZ_CP172409.1, read as the reverse complement.
GGGCGGGTTCGGTGCCCTCCGGCTCGGCGGGGTGCTCGGTGCATCCCGCGTCCGCGCGGTGTCGGCGATCAGCCCCGCACTCTGGACGTCAGCAGCGGACACCGCGCGCGGCGCCTTCGACGACGCGGCCGACTTCCGCGAGAACACCGTCCTCGGTCGGCAGCGCGCGCTCGACGGGGTCGCGGTGCGCGTCGACTGCGGCAACGGCGACGGATTCGCGCCGGCGGTCCACACCTACGTCGACGGGTTCGACGCGCCACCGGCGGGGGGCTTCGAACCCGGCGCGCACACCCACGGCTACTGGCGGCGCCTCGCGCCGCAGCAGCTCGCGTTCCTCGCGCGCCACCTCGGTCGCTGACCCGAGTCGCGCCCTGGACGCGCGTCGAGACGGACGGGAGGCCCGTGGCGGCCCCGCACCGGGCCTCCCGTCCGTCGACCGGTCGCGACCACGGCACGCGGAACGTGACGAGGAGCGCTCAGGCGCGCCCGCGGTTCCGGCGCCGGATCTCCTTCGGAGCCCGACCGGCCATGAAGGACCTCGCAGGGTCGACGAGGAACCCCTGTCGCAGGGCCTCTCGTCCGACGAGCATCCGGAACCCCATCTGGTCACGGTTGCTCAGGGTGACCTCGGACTCGACGGCGCGCCCCGCCAGGGTGATCGTGGTGAGCACGACGATGCGTTCCTGGGTGTGCCCGGTCGAGCTGCGGATGACGCGCCGGTCGTGCACGGCGCACTCGATCGTGACGGCGTCGGCATCGGTGTCCTGCCAGGGGTGCACCGAGAACCGCACCCGGTCGCCGGGCAGTTCCTCGAGGTCGAAGGCGTGCAGCGCCGAGCTCCGCGCACCGGTGTCGAGCTTGACCTTGATCCACGGCAGCCCGAGGTCCGGCAGGCCGGCCCACTCGCGCCAGCCGGCGACGACGAGCCCGCCGTCGGGGGACTTCGGAGCACGCGCCATGGCCCCATCTTGTCGTACGCCCGACGGCAGTGTCCGCGTGCTTTGATGGACCGTCGCCGTCGATCCGACCCCGCGGAGAACCCCTCGATGAAACTCGCCATCCTGTCGCGCGCCCCGCAGGCGTACTCCACCCAACGCCTCCGTGCGGCAGCGCTGGACCGCGGTCACGAGGTCAAGGTGCTGAACACCCTGCGCTTCGCGATCGACCTGTCCGGCGAGGACCCGGACCTGCTCTACCGTGGCAAGCTCCTGTCCGACTACGACGCCGTCCTGCCCCGGATCGGCAACTCGATCACCTACTACGGCACCGCGGTCGTGCGGCAGTTCGAGCAGATGGACGTCTACACGCCGAACACCGCGACGGGCATCACGAACTCACGGGACAAGCTCCGGGCGAACCAGATCCTGTCCCGGCACCACATCGGCATGCCCGCGACGACGTTCGTGAACAGCCGGGCCGACGTCCGCGGCGCGATCGAGCGGGTCGGCGGCGCTCCGGTCGTCATCAAGCTGCTCGAGGGCACGCAGGGCATCGGGGTGATCCTGGCCCCGGAGGAGAAGGTCGCCGAGTCCATCGTCGAGACCCTGCACTCGACGAAGCAGAACGTCCTGATCCAGTCGTTCATCTCGGAGAGCCGTGGCCGCGACATCCGCGCGCTCGTCGTCGGCGACCGGGTCGTGGCCGCGATGCGCAGGACGGCGTCGGGGGACGAGTTCCGGTCCAACGTGCACCGCGGCGGCACGGTCGAGAAGGTCACGCTGTCGCCCGAGTACGAAGCGGTGGCTGTCCGGTCGGCGCAGATCATGGGCCTCAAGGTCGCCGGCGTCGACATGCTCGAGGGCAACGACGGCCCACTGGTGATGGAGGTCAACTCGTCACCGGGGCTCGAGGGCGTCGAGCGTGCGACGGGCCTCGACGTCGCCGGCGCGATCATCGACTTCATCGGCAACCAGGTCGCCTTCCCGGAGATCGACGTGCGCCAGCGGCTCAGCGTCTCGACGGGCTACGGCGTCGCCGAGCTGCTCGTGCACACCAACGCCGACCTGGTCGGGAAGACGATCAAGGAGTCCGGGCTGTGGGACCGGGACATCACCGTCCTGACCCTGCACCGGGGCGCGACCGTCATCCCGAACCCGCGCAGTGGCGTGACGCTGCAGGCAAGTGACCGGCTGCTCTGCTTCGGCAAGCTCGAGGAGATGCGCTCGATGGTGCCGGACCGTCGACGCCGTCGGAGCACGATCCGGAAGCTCCCGAAGGACGCCTGACACCGCGCGTCCAGCCGAGCCGGACTGCACACACAGGCGAAATGAGGAAGTATGTGTCGGTGACGATCATGACGGAACGGCCGGTCGACCAGGCAGCGAACGGGCAGCGGGCGGCGAGCAGTGAACCCGAGCAGCCCGGCAACGCCACGGCGAAGCACCACAACGTCTCGCTGCTGTCCGTGGCGACGACCACCGCCGAACGCGTGACGACCTCTGCTGACATCGAGGCCCGGCTCCGCGGCGTGCTCCGTCGACTCCGTCTGCCGATGGGCCTGCTCGAGCGCGTCGCCGGTGTGATCGAGCGTCGCAACTGGGGCGAGGGCCAGACCTTCCAGGACGCCGCCATCGACGCCGGACGTCGTGCGATGGCCGAGGCGGGTGTGCGTCCCGATGAGATCGGGCTGCTCATCAACACCTCGGTGACCCGTCCGCACCTCGAGCCGTCGGTCGCCGTGCGCCTGCACCACGGGCTCGGCCTGCCGTCGTCGGCGATCAACTTCGACATCGCGAACGCGTGCCTGGGCTTCGTCAACGCCATGAGCGTCGCGGCGGGCATGATCGACTCCGGTCAGATCAAGTACGCGCTCGTCGTCGACGGCGAGGACGCCGACCAGGTGCAGCTCAACACCATCGACCGTCTGAACCAGGGCGGCCGGAACCGCAAGGACTTCATGAGCGAGTTCGCCAGCCTGACCCTCGGGTCCGGCGCCGCGGCCGCCGTGCTCGGCCCGGCGGACCTGCACCCCGAGGGTCACCGGATCGTCGGCGGCGTCACCCGCGCGGCGACCCAGTGGTACGACCTGTGCGTCGGCAGCGTGGACGGCATGTTCACCGACGCCAAGATGCTGCTCAAGGGCGGCATGGAGCTCGTCGTCGCCGCGTGGACCGAGGCCCGCGCCCACTTCGACTGGGCGAACATGGACCGCTACGTCCTGCACCAGGTCTCCGACGTGCACACCAACGCGTTCGTCGAGGCCATCGGCATCCCGCGCGACAAGGTCCCCACCACCTACCAGCGTTTCGGCAACGTCGGTCCGGCGTCGATCCCGATCACCCTGGCCGACGAGGTCGAGTCCGGCGGCATCCGCCGCGGCGACCGCGTGTTCCTGGGCGGGGTCGGCTCCGGCATCAACACGGCGATGATGGAACTGCACTGGTGAGGTCCCGGCTTCCCCGCGTCGCCGCGAGCACGGCTCCGGCGACGCAGCCGCCCTCCCTGCCCGGTCTCGACCCGGCGTGGTCGCGCCTGGTGACGGTTCCCGCGTGGTCCGGGGATCGGACGGGAGGAACGGATCGCGCCGCGCGCACCTGGCACCTCCTCGACACGGCCGGGTCCCTGGCCGCGCTCGGCGTGGAGCCGGTCGGCACCATCCTGTGCGTGCACGGCAACCCGACGTGGTCGTACCTGTGGCGGTCGGTGCTCCGCACCTCGCTCGAGGTCGCCCGCGCCGGTGGCCCGGCGTGGCGCGTGGTCGCCGTCGACCAGCTCGACATGGGCTTCTCGGAGCGCACCGGCGTGGAACGGGGGCTGCCGCAGCGCGTCGCGGACCTCGGTGCCCTGACCGACGAACTCGGACTGACCGGCCCGGTCGTCACCCTCGGCCACGACTGGGGCGGCGTGGTGTCGCTCGGGTGGGCGGTCGACCACCCCGACGTCCTGGCCGCCGTCATGACGTGCAACACCGCCGTGCACCAGCCCGACGACGCCCCGATCCCCGCGCCGCTGCGGCTCGCCCTGGGCCCGGGGCTGCTCGGCCGAGCGACCGTCGTGACGCCGGCGTTCCTCGAGACGACGCTCGGCATCGCGCACCCGAAGCTCGAGCGTGCCGTGGCCGACGGCTACCGTGCGCCCTACCGCGGTGCCGCCCGACGCGGCGGCATCGGGGGCTTCGTCGCGGACATCCCCGTCGACGCCCGGCACCGGAGTGCGCCGGAGCTCGACCGCATCGCTGCGGGTGTGGCGGCGCTCGACGTGCCGGCGCTGCTGCTCTGGGGCCCGCGCGACCCCGTCTTCCTGGAGCGCTACCTCGACGACCTGTCCGAGCGGCTGCCGCACGCCGACGTGCACCGCTTCGAGGGCGCCGGCCACCTGCTGCCGGACGACGCCGACGTGGCGGGCGCGGTGTTCGACTGGATCGGCGACCGCCTGCCGGGCGGGAGCGTCCCCGACGACGCCACCCCGGGCCTCCCGTCCGCTCCCGACCAGCGCGCGGACGTGAGCCGCCCGCTCGGCGCCGCGCTCGAGGACCTGCGCGACAGCGACGAACCCGCGCTGGTCGAGATGGCCGCTGCCGGCGGGCCCCGCACGATCACGTGGCGCCTGCTCGCACGTCGGGTGGACGAGATCGCCGCCGGGCTGGACGACCTCGGTGTCCGGAGCGGCGACCGTGTCTCGCTCCTCGTCACCCCCGGAGCCGACCTGACCGCCGTCCTGTACGCCTGCGTGCGGATCGGCGCGGTCGTGGTCGTGGCGGATGCCGGGCTCGGTCTGCGCGGCCTGACCCGTGCGGTGCGCGGGGCCCGGCCCGACTGGATCATCGGCGCGCTGCCCGGACTCGGAGCCGCCCGTGCGCTCGGCTGGCCGGGTCGGCGCATCGCGACGGTCCCGCTGCCCGCCCCCGCTCGGCGCGCCCTGCGCGTGGAGCACACGCTGGTCGACGTCGCCCGGCGCGGCGCCCGTCGACTCGCCCACGGGACGTCGCTGCCCACGGTGCCGACGTCCGACGCTCCGGCAGCGATCCTGTTCACCTCCGGGTCGACCGGTCCGGCGAAGGGTGTCGTGTACACGCACGGACAGCTCGGAGCCGTCCGCGACGTCCTGGCGACCCAGTACGACATCGGTGTCGGCACCGGGCTCGTCGCGGGCTTCGCGCCCTTCGCCCTGCTCGGTCCCGCCCTCGGGGCGCGGTCGGTGGCTCCGGACATGGACGTCACCGCGCCCCGCACCCTGACGGCCCGTGCCGTGGCGGCCTCGGTGGCCGCGGCGGACGCGACCGTGGTGTTCCTGTCACCAGCGGCACTGGCGAACGTCGTGGCGACGGCGTCGGCGCTGGACGGTGCCGACCGTGCAGCGCTCGCACGCGTCCGGCTGTTCCTGTCGGCGGGTGCCCCGGTGTCCGCCGCGCTGCTCACCGCGGCGACGGAGCTGATGCCGAACGCGAGCGCGCACACCCCCTACGGCATGACCGAGGGACTGCTCATGACCGACGTCGACCTGGACGGCGTTCGTTCCGCTGCGGCCTCGGACGACGAGGGCATCTGCGTCGGCGCTCCGGCGGCGAACGTCCTGGTGCGGATCGCGCCGCTCGACGCCTCGGGTGCCGCGACCGGGGCGCTGACCGACACGGCGGGCGTCACCGGCGAGATCGTCGTCGCAGCACCGCACGTGCGCGACCACTACGACCGGCTGTGGCGGACGAACCGGGTCGCGCGACTCGGCGTCGAGGACCCGCGCGGCCACCGCACCGGCGACGTCGGACACCTGGACGCCTCCGGGCGCCTCTGGGTCGAGGGGCGGATGCAGCACGTGCTCACCACCCCCGACGGCGTCGTCACCCCGGTCGGACCGGAGCAGCGCATCGAGGGCGTACCCGGGGTCGGTCGTGCCGGCGTCGCGGGGATCGGCCCGCGCGGAACGCAGCAGGTCGTCGCGGTGGTCGAGACCACGAACGGACGACGTGCCCGTCGGCCCGCCCTGGCGTCGCCGGCGTTGGCCGCGTCGGTCCGGGCCGCTGCCGGGGTCCCCATCGCCGCCGTGCTGACCGTGCCGGTGCTGCCGACCGACATCCGGCACAACTCGAAGGTCGACCGCACCCGGCTGTCCCGCTGGGCGACCGCGGTGCTGTCCGGTGGACGGATGACGCGGCCGTGAAGGTCCTGGTGACCGGGGCCAGCGGGTTCCTCGGGCAGGCCACCGCCGCAGCCGTGCGCGACGCCGGGCACGAGGTCCGCACGTTCCAGCGGCGGCCCTCGGGGGTCGCGGGCGTGCAGGACGTCGCCGGCACGATGACCGACCACGCTGCGGTGGCACGTGCGGTCGAGGGGGTCGACGCCGTCGTGCACCTCGCCGCCAAGGTCTCCCTGGCCGGTGACCCTGCCGACTTCGCTCGCGTGAACGTCGACGGAACCCGAGCGCTCGTCGACGCCGCACGCCGTGCCGGCGCCCGGCGGTTCGTGTTCGTGTCGTCGCCGTCGGTCGCGCACACCGGGTCGTCGCTGGTCGGCGCCGGAGCGGGCGTCGCCGAGCCGCAGCACGCGCGTGGCGACTACGCCCGCACGAAGGCCGCGGCCGAACTGCTCGCGCTCGACGCCGATGCCCCAGGGTTCGCCGTCGTCGCCGTCCGGCCGCACCTGGTGTGGGGGCCGGGGGACACGCAGCTGATCGGCCGCATCGTCGAGCGAGCACGGGCCGGACGGCTCCCGCTGCTCGACTCCGGGGCCGCCCTGATCGACACCCTCTACGTCGACAACGCCGCCTCGGCCATGGTCGCTGCGCTCGAGCACGCGGCGGACGACGACGTGCACGGCAACGCCTACGTCGTGACGAACGGCGAGCCCCGGCCCGTCGCGGACCTGCTCGCCGGGATCTGTACGGCCTCGGGCGTCGCAGCACCGCGGTGGCACGTGCCGGCAGCGGTCGCACGGGTTGCGGGGTCCCTGGTCGAGGCCGTGTGGCGGGTGCGTCCGGGGCAGGACGAGCCGCCGATGACCCGGTTCCTCGCCGAGCAGCTCTCGACGGCGCACTGGTTCGACCAGCGCCGCACCCGTGCCGACCTGCAGTGGGCGCCCTCGGTGTCGATCGCCGAGGGCCTCGCGCGCCTGGCGGACGCGGCCCGAGTCTCGGCGGCGGCTCAGACCTCGTCGGCCGCCACGTAGACCCAGGCCGACAGGCCCGAGGTGAGCTCGACCCGGATGCGCTGGTAGTCCGCGACCTCGTAGCCGTCGACCGCGCGGAGCTGCCACTCGTAGCCGAGGGTCAGGGTCGACCCCTCGACGACGTCGTCCGCGGTGCCGCGGCGGAGGATCGGGTGCAGGTCCGAACCGCTGGTCCGGACGACCTCGGGGTCGGTGATCGCCACCCAGTCGAGTCGCCAGCCGGGCAGCGTGTCCGGGGTGGTGGGCACGTGGTCGCCGAACAGTGACTCCTGCACGAGCGGCTGCCGCAGTGTGCCGTACGAGAACACCCGGTGCGTCTCACCCGGACGCGGCGTCGGGCGCCTGATGGGCCGGGGAGCGATCGTCGGGGTCGAGGTCCAGACGAGCGCGCCCGCGACCCCGGTCAGTCCGAGGTGGAGCAGCCCGACGACGACGAGGAGGATCCCCCAACCGGCGCCGACGGCGATCGCGATGATGCCGACGACGAGACAGACGAGCGCGAACGCGCCGAGACCGATGACCCAGCGCTGGCCGGGGGAGAGACGCTTCACGTCGCGAGGGTAGCGGACGCGAGGCCCGGATCACGCGCGCCGATCGGCGCAGGCGATCCGGGCCTCCCGGTCGTCAGCTGTGCCGCTTGGCGGCCTTGGCGATCTTCTTGCCCAGCTTCTTGCGGGCCTTGCGGGCGTGCGGGTCGTTCCACGCCTTGCGGACGGTCTCGCCCTTGGACGTCTTGATCACCGGACGGTTCGCGCGCGAGCCGAACCAGAACCCGACGAGGACGATCAGGCCGATGACGATGATGCGGTTGCGCATGGTGGGACTCCTTGGTCGGTGGTGCAGGTGCCGGCGGTTCAGCCGGTGAAGCGTTGCCAGAGCTCGGTGACGATGGGCCACACGTCGCCGGCACGGTCGGCTGAGCCGACGGCCACCAGGACCACGGGGACGATCGTGACGGCGATGCTCACCAGCACGGCGAGCACGACGGCGATCGTCGCCGTGGTGGTGTGCCGTCGGGTGAGCGCCAGCGCGAAGAGCGCCAGCACGACGACCAGCCCGAGGACCGCGACGACCGTCACCCGCAGGAACGGGAACGGGACGAGGCCCGCGGTGGTGGCCGTGACGCCGCCGAGGAAGCCGACCAGGGGCAGGAACGCCCCGAGCAGGACCCCGGCGACCAGGACCACGCCGATGCCACCCGCGATCCACACGCCGCGTGGCCGGGGCCGTCGGTCGCGGGGCCGACGACCGCCGGACCAGGCGGTGGTCACGGGCGGTCCGCGGCCGGCGTCGTCGGCTGGTCGGCGTCGCGGGCGGCTGCCCGCGCTGCATCGCTGGCGTCGGCCGCAGCGTCGGCAGCGTCCTGTGCGGCGTCCTCGGCGGAGTCGGCGGCACGCACCGCTGCGTCGGCGGCGGTCTCACCGGCCGGGTCGGAGGTCGCAGCGGTGTCGTCTGCCGCAGCGGCCGTCCGTGCGCGGTCGGCTGCGTCGCGGGCGGTGTCCGCGGCGTCCCGGGCGCCCTCCGACGCCCGGTCGAGTGCGTCCGACGCGGCGTCGTGCACACGGCCAGCCGTGTCGGTCGTCGCGTCGACGGCCCGCTCCGCTGCGTCCGCGGTCGCGTCGGCGGCACGCTTCGTGGCGTCGGCGCTCGCGGCAGCGGCACGCTTCGTCGTGTCCGCGGTGGCGTCGGCTGCGCGTCGAGCGGTGTCGACCGTCGCGTCGGCTGCACGCTTGGTCGCGTCCGCGGTGGCCTCCGCAGCCTGCTTCGTCACGTCGGCCGTGGCGTCCGCGGCGCGCTTCGTCGCCTCGGCGGTGGCGTCCGCCGCCTGCTTCGTGGCGTCGACGGTCGCGGATGCCACGCGCTTGGTGGTGTCGCGGGTCGCCTTCGCGGCGTCCTGCACCGCGTCGCCGACGGCAGTGGCGGCACGCTCGACGGGCGAGGGTTCGTCGTCGAACGGTCCGTGCACGTCGAGGACGCGGACGTCCACCGTCGTCGGCTCGGTCGAGACCTGACCGGCGGCGGCGGTCACCTGTCGGCGCACCTCGTCGGCGACCTCGCGGACGTTCCGCGGGTAGGTGACGATCACGGAGACGTGCACCGCGAAGGTGCCGTCCTCGTCGTCGACCTGGACGCCGGCGGTCCCGGCGGAGCGGCCGAGCCGCTTCCGCAGTTCGTCGGCGGCTCGGGAGACGGTCCCGCCGAGGTGGTGCACGCCGGGCACACCGAGCGCCGTCTCCGCCGCGGTCCGCGCGATCAGCATCGCGGGGGTCGCGTCGTCGGGCAGCGGCTCCGTCAGTTCTGCGGGCAGGGCCACCTCGGTGACCTGCGTGTGCGCATGGGGGTCGTGCTGCATGGTTCCTCCTCGTTCGGGTCCGCGGGGACGCATCGGGGCACTCGACGTCGCGAGTGCCCCGACACGCATCGGGCGTCCTACTTCTTGAAGACGTCCTTGACGTCCTCGCCGGTCTGCTTGACGCTCGCGGAGGCCTGGTCCTTCTGGCCCTCGGCGACCTTGGAGTCGTCGTTCGTGGCCTTGCCCACGGCCTCCTTCGCCTTGCCGGCGAGGTCCTGTGCAGCGTTCTTGATCTTGTCGTCGAGTCCCATGACGGGTCCTTTCATCGGTCGGGCGTGCGCCCGGTGGTGGGTGTTGCGTGGGTCTTCGCTGGGCCGGGAGGCCCGGGGTCGCGTCCGGCTGACGGGTGTCAGTGGACGCGGGTCGACTTCGCGCGCGCCGAACGGGTTCCACCGGTGAGGTGGACCAGGACGGGCACCTGGCGACCGAGCGTGCGGTCGAGGACCGCGACGGCGCGGTCGACGGCGTCGAGCACCGAGACGGCGTCTCCGCCGCGGCGGACCGCGACGCGGATGCGAGCGGCACGCTGCTTGCGCACCAGGTAGGTGTCGACGCGGGAGCCGACGACGTCGCGGACACCGGCGAGCTCGTGCTCGACGACGTCGCGGACGAGGGCGACGTTCACCGTGACGGCGTCCTCACCCGAGCGTTCGCGGACGGCGACGGACGTGCCGCCCCCTCCGCGGGTGAACACCCAGACGAGGGCGAGCACGATCACGACGGCGCAGACGACGGCGACGATCCAGAGCGAGGACGCGGGGACGTCCAGGTTGCTCGGCAGGTCGACGTAGGGCTTGATCGCGTCCTGCACGGCGGGCAGCACACCCGCGCCGATGGTCAGACCGACGACGACGGCGACGAGGCCGAGGACGAAGAGGATGATCCGGTTCATGGTCCGGTTGCTCTTGGTCATGCGAGGGTCCCCTTCTCGTCGATGCGGACGCGGATGTTCTGGCCGAAGCGTTCGTCGAGACCACTGAGGCGGTCGCGGACGGCCGCCTGCACGGCCTGCTCGTCGACCGGGATGCCGGTGACCGGCACGATCCGGACGTCGGTGCGGCGACCGCGCGCGGTTGCCGAGGCGTTGCCCTCAGGGACCCCCGCTGCCGTCCCGGCCGCGTTGGCCGCGGTCGAGGCGACGATGCGGGTGTCGATGACGACTGCGCCACGGTCGTGCTGGACGACCGAGCGGTGCTGACGACCCGGCTTGAGGGCCAGGACGATCAGCACGATGCCGAGGACCACGAGCACGACGGCGATGACCTCGGCGATCGTGACGAAGGCGGCGTCGGGCTGCAGTGCGGCGTCGACGGCGGTCTGCGGGTCGGCGAGGAGCGGGGGCCGCCCGATCGCCCGCAGGACCGACTCCGTGCCGATCCACGCGGCGACCAGTGCCAGGACCACCAGCGCCACGGCGACTGCGGTCGAGCGGGAGCGGTGCACGCTCCGACGACGGATGCGTCGTTCGACGGAACCGTTGCTCATGATGGTCTCCTAGCGGGTTCGGGACTCGCGCTCGCGCACGATCCCGGTGAGTTCGATGTGGGCACTGCCGACGCGTCGGCCGGTGAGTTCGCTCACGCGGCTCTTGACCTCGTCGGCGACCCGGGCCGAGCGGGCGACGAGGTCGTCGCCCGCGGCGATCGGGCCGGTGACGTCGAGGGACATCGCACCGGACGCGTCGCCGAGACCGACCCTGACCCGCTTGGCGGGGGCGCCGAGCCGTTCGGCTGCGACGGCCCGCGCCAGCGAGGTCAGTGCACGAGCGGTGATCTCGACGCGGCCCGGGACGACCGGGCCGGCGTTCACCGGGAGCTCCGGCGCCCGGTGAGCACGTCGGTCAGGGCGCCGCGGTCGATCTTGCCGGTGGCGAGGGCGGCCACGAGGGCGCCGATCGCACCGAAGACGATGACCAGGACGAAGCCCCAGAACCCGAACTGCAGTGCGACGACTGCGAGGACGGCCCCGATGAGGGCACCGATCAGTGTGTTGCTCATGCGACTCGCGCTTCCTTCTTCTCGTCGTTGTCGTTGTCGTCGTCGTCGCCCGGGATGAAGACGTCCTGGACGGTGACGTTGACCTCGGCGACCTCCATGCCGACGATCTGCTCGAGGGCACGGGCGACGCTGCTGCGGACGCCGTCGGCGACCTGCTGGAGCGACACCGGGTACTCGGCGACGATGACGATGTCCGCGGCGACCTGCTTCTCGCCGACCTCGACCTTGACGCCCTGACCGAAGTCGCGCTGGCCGATCGCGTCGCGGAGCGCACCGATCGCACGGGCGGCGCCGCCACCGAGGGAGTGCACGCCGTTGACCTCGCGGGCCGCGATGCCGGCGACCTTCGACACGACGGTGTCGTCGATGACGGTCTTGCCGGTGACGCCGCTGTTCGAGCCGGCGTGCGAGGTGGTCCGGGCCGCTGCGGTGGTGGCCGGGGTGGTGGTGATGGAGTCAGCCATGGTTCGTTCCTTCCGATTGACCCGCCGGGCGTTCCCAGCGGTTGCTGTTCACGGATGAGACGGGCTGCACCAGAGATTCGTCACACATGACTTTCCGGATCCGGGAGAATTCCAGGGATCCGCGGAAACACGGGGATGTGGCTGTACCCCCTGGTCGTCCACTCAGGCGGTTTCGCGCGTTCCGTCCGCCGCGTTGCGTTCTGCAGCGGCGCGGATCGCCCGGGCGCACGTCATCGGGGACTCGCCTCGCTCGGCTCGGAAGAGCTGCTGCAGCCGTCGCGGCAGGACTCCGGCGGCGTCGGCGATCTCCTGCAGGGAGAGGTCCTCGGTGGCGTGCTGCTCGATGAAGGAGACGGCACGGCGGACGCGCCACGAGGACCGGCCGCTGTCGGGTCGTGCGGACAGTGAGGCGCGGCGGGTGGCGGCGGGGTCCTCGCCGAACCGCTCGCGGTAGGCGGTGGCGAACCGACCAGGGTTCGTGAAGCCCCACTTGCGTGCGACCAGGGCGACACCGTCCGCGCTGGGGGAGCGGTCGTCGCCGGCACGCAGGAGCTCGCTCCGGACCCGGTCGAGCCGGTGCTCGCGCAGGAACCGGTGCGGCGTCGAGTCCAGGGTGCGGGCGAACACGTCCTGCAGGCCGCGCTGGCTGAGCCCGCACGCCGCGGCGATCTCCGACACCGCCGGACGCTCGGCCGCGTGCCGTTCGACGTACCGGATGGCGTCGCGCAGGCGGTTGGCGACGGGGACGTCGTCGCCGCGGTTGCGGATCGGGAAGGTGTCGAGCACGACGATCGCCAGCCGGCGGTTCAGCGCGGTCCGCATCGGTCCGACCACGCGGTCGTCGACGAGTGCCGGGCCGAGCTCCCCGATCAGGTGGCGCAGCGGTTCGCGGCGGGCGATGACCTCGTCCTGCTGGTCGAACAGCAGTGGGCCGTCCGGCAGCCGGTAGCCGAGGTCGCGCCCGACGGTCCGCAGGAACGAGTCCGCGATGTGCACCCCGTTGTAGACCGTGCCGTCCGACTCGAAGCGGTACGCCTCGGACGCGCTGGCGATGTAGGGGCTGCCCGGCTCGACCACCCGCGTGCGGTCGGGGAAGTGCATCTCGAGCCGACCCTTGGTGAGCCAGAAGACCACGTGGTCCTCCCGCGCCCCGATGACCCCGCCGCGGCGACCGCCCTCGGCGCGCATGGTCCGCAGCGTGAGGTCGTCGTCGCCGACCACGGTGTACTCGTAGCGGGCGTCGTCCGTCGCGTACGTCTCGGAGGCGAATCCGGACCCGTGGTACTCCGCCTCGAAGATGTCGGAGTAGTCCGAGCCGTCGCCGTCGGCGAACCGCAGCTTGCGGAAGCCGTTCGTCGTCGGATCGGTCATGGTCGAAATCATGACACCGACCGCGGGCCGAGGTGAATACCCGCGTTCGCGCACCGCCCGTCGCTCGGAGGGAATACCCTAGGGGGGTACCGTATTGAGGACCGTGGAGGCCACCATGCACGAACACGTCGGGTACATCGGCGACAAGGACGACCTGCTCAAGCGGCTCCGTCGCGCCGAGGGGCAGGTGCGCGGCATCGCCCGGATGGTCGAGGACGAGACGTACTGCATCGACGTCCTCACCCAGATCTCGGCGGCGAACCGGGCGCTCGAACGCGTGGCGCTCTCGCTGCTCGAGGACCACCTCAAGCACTGCGTCGCCGAGGCCGTCGCCGAGGGCGGCGACGCCGCGGACGAGAAGGTCCGCGAAGCGAGCCAGGCCATCGCCCGGCTCGTGCGCTCGTGACCCCCGCCCCCACCGGAACCACAGGAGGAGACACCGTGACCACCGAACTGCTGCTCGTCGAGGGCATGACCTGCGAACACTGCGTGATGAGCGTGACCGAGGAACTCACCGGACTCGAGGGGGTGTCCGACGTCGCCGTGGCGCTCGTCCCCGGCGGTGCCTCGTCGGTGACCGTCACCTCGGACGCACCCGTCGACCCCGAGGCGCTCCGCGGCGCGGTCGCCGAGGCGGGGTACGAGGTCGTGCCGTCGTGACGGAGGGCATCGTCGAACTCGACATCACGGGCATGACCTGCGCCTCGTGCGCGAACCGCATCGAACGGAAGCTGGGCAAGCTGCCCGGGGTCACCGCCACCGTCAACTACGCCACCGAGAAGGCGCAGGTGCAGGTCGCGGCCGACGGCACCGCCGACCCCGCGACCCTCATCGCCGCCGTCGAGTCCGCCGGGTACGGCGCGACCGTGCCCACCCCGCCGGCCGACACCACGGCCGACGCGGACACCGACGCCGACGACCCGGCTGCCGCGCTGCGCCGTCGACTCCTCGTGTCCGCGGTCCTCGCCGTCCCGGTCGTCGTGCTCTCCATGGTGCCGGTCCTGCAGTTCCCGAACTGGCAGTGGCTCGCCCTGACGCTGGCTGCCCCCGTCGCGGTGTGGGGCGCGCTCCCGTTCCACCGTGCGGCCTGGGTGAACGCCCGGCACGGCGCGGCGACCATGGACACCCTGGTGAGCGTGGGCGTGCTCGCGGCCTTCGGCTGGTCCCTGTACGCCCTCTTCTTCGGCGACGCCGGCACGACCGGCATGCACATGACCTTCTCGTGGATCGCGACCGACCCCGAGGCGACCGACCTGTACCTCGAGGTCGCCGCGGCCGTGACGGTGTTCATCCTGGCCGGCCGGTACATGGAGGCCCGCGCCAAGCGGCAGTCCGGAGCAGCCCTCCGCGCCCTGCTCGAACTCGGCGCGAAGGAGGCCGCGGTGCTGCGGGACGGCGTCGAGCGGCGCGTCCCGGCGCCGGCCCTCGTCGTCGGGGACGTCGTCGTCGTGCGGCCGGGGGAGCGGATCCCGAGCGACGGCCTCGTGCAGGACGGGTCGTCGGCCGTCGACCGCAGCATGGTCACCGGCGAGTCCGTCCCCGTCGAGGTCGGACCGGGCGACCGGGTGACCGGTGCGACGATCAACGTCGGCGGCCGGCTCGTGGTCGAGGTCACCCGCGTCGGCGCCGACACCGAACTCGCCCGGATGGGGCGGCTCATCGAGGACGCGCAGACCGGCAAGGCCGACGTGCAACGCCTGGCCGACCGGGTGTCCGGCGTCTTCGTGCCGATCGTCATCGCGCTCGCCGTGCTGGCGTTCGTCGGTTGGCTCGTGCTCGGCGGTTCGGTCACGGCGGCGTTCACCGCAGCCGTCGCCACGCTCATCATCGCCTGCCCGTGCGCCCTCGGGCTCGCGACGCCGACCGCGCTGCTCGTCGGCACCGGCCGTGGATCGCAGCTCGGCATCCTGATCGGCGGCCCGCAGGTGCTCGAGCAGACCCGTGGCGTCGACACGATCGTGCTCGACAAGACCGGCACCGTCACCACCGGCGAGATGACCATGCGCGCGGTGACCTGCGCCGACGCCGCCCTCGACGAGGACGTCGTGCTCCGCCTCGCCGCGGCCGTCGAACACGGGTCCGAGCACCCCGTGGCCCGTGCGGTCGTCCGTGCGGCAGTGGCCCGGCACCTCGACGTACCGACCGCCGAGCAGTTCGAGTCGACCCCCGGCGCCGGCGTGCAGGCCGTCGTGGACGGCGACGTCGTCCTCGTCGGCGGTACCCGCTGGCTGACCTCGTCGTGGGCGATCCCCGTCCCCGATGCGGTGAACGCGGCGATCACCGCCGCCGAGACCGACGGCGGGACCGCGGTCGTCGTGGCCCGGAACGGCAGCGTGCTGGGCGTCGTGGTCGTCGGTGACACCGTGAAGCCCGAGGCGGCCGACGCCGTCGCGCGGTTCGTGGCCCTCGGCCTCCACCCCGTCCTGCTCACCGGCGACAACGACGGAGCAGCCCGAGCCGTCGCCGCGCAGGTCGGCATCGACGAGGTGCACGCCCGTGCGACCCCGGCCGGCAAGCTCGACACCGTCCGGGGCATGCAGGCCCAGGGACGGAGCGTCGCCATGGTCGGTGACGGTGTCAACGACGCCGCGGCGCTCGCCGCGGCCCACCTCGGCATCGCGATGGGCGCCGGCACCGACGCGGCGATCGCGGCCAGCGACATCACGGTCGTGAGCGGTCGGCTCACCGTCGTCGCCGACGCCGTCCGGCTGTCGCGGGCCACGCTCGGCATCATCAAGGGCAACCTGTTCTGGGCGTTCGCGTACAACGTGGCGGCGATCCCGCTCGCGATGGCGGGGCTGC
The DNA here is from genome assembly GCF_044497295.1 of Curtobacterium pomorum. Classification (NCBI taxonomy): domain Bacteria; kingdom Bacillati; phylum Actinomycetota; class Actinomycetes; order Micrococcales; family Microbacteriaceae; genus Curtobacterium; species Curtobacterium pomorum. The sequence goes on along the minus strand of NZ_CP172409.1, from coordinate 3,259,182 downwards.
TCAACCCGGTGCTCGCCGGCGCCGCCATGGCGTTCTCGTCCGTCTTCGTCGTGACGAACAGCCTGCGGCTGCGTCGTTTCGCACCCCGGCCCTGAGGCCGACCAGCCGTCGGACGTGACGCGCGCAGCGAACGCAGCCCGCGCCTCCCGTCCGGCGGTGCGCACCACGGTGCCGACGGCACTACGCTCGAAGACGGTCCGCGACGCACTGGTGCGGTGACCTGCGGGCTGTACGTCTCGAACGTGATCCCAGGAGGACCGAAGTGACCGAATCCGCTCCCGTCGACCCCACATCGACCGAAGGCTGGAAGAAGCTCGACGGCATCGCCGCCGACTTCACCCCTGACCTGCGCGGGTGGTTCGACAGCGACCCCGGCCGTGCCGAGCAGTACACGTTCCAGGCAGCCGACCTGACCGTGGACCTGTCGAAGGGCCTCGTCACCGACGAGATCCTCGCCGCCCTGCTGCAGGTGGCGAAGGACACCGGCGTCGCCGAGCGCTTCCAGGCGATGATCGCCGGTGAGCACATCAACGTCACCGAGGACCGCGCCGTCCTGCACACCGCGCTCCGCCGTCCGAAGGCGACCGAGGGCCTCGTCCCGGCGGCCCCGCTGACCGTCGACGGCCAGGACGTCGACGCCGACGTGCACGCCACGCTGGACAAGGTCTACGGCTTCGCGTCGCAGGTGCGCGACGGCTCGTGGACCGGTGTCACCGGCAAGCGCATCGAGACCGTCGTCAACATCGGCATCGGCGGATCGGACCTCGGCCCGGTCATGGTCTACGAGGCGCTCAAGCCCTACGTCCAGCCCGGCCTCGAAGCCCGCTTCGTGTCGAACATCGACCCGGCGGACATCTACGAGAAGACCGCGGACCTCGACCCCGAGACCACGCTGTTCATCGTCGCGTCGAAGACCTTCGGCACGCTCGAGACCCTGACGAACGCCCGTCTCGCCCGCCAGTGGCTGTGGGAGGAGCTCGGCCTGACCGACGCCGCCGACGACGAGAAGAAGAACGCCGTCGCCAAGCACTTCGTCGCCGTCTCCACCGCCCTCGACAAGGTGGAGGCCTTCGGCATCGACCCCGAGAACGCCTTCGGGTTCTGGGACTGGGTGGGCGGCCGCTACTCGGTCGACTCGGCCATCGGCACGAGCGTCATCGTCGCGATCGGTCAGGAGAACTGGGAGCAGTTCCTCGCCGGGTTCCACGCCATCGACGAGCACGTCCGCACCACGCCGCTCGAGCAGAACGTCCCCGTCCTGATGGGCCTGCTCAACGTCTGGTACACGAACTTCCTCGGCGCCCAGAGCCACGCGGTCCTGCCGTACACGCAGTACCTGCACCGCTTCGCCGCGTACCTGCAGCAGCTCACCATGGAGTCGAACGGCAAGCGCGTCCGCTGGGACGGCTCGCCCGTCACCACCGAGACCGGCGAGGTCTTCTGGGGCGAGCCCGGCACGAACGGCCAGCATGCGTTCTACCAGCTCATCCACCAGGGCACCCGCCTGATCCCGGCCGACTTCATCACGGTCGCGAACCCGGCTCGTCCGCTCAAGGACGAGACCGGTGACGGCAAGGGCGTCGCGCCCGGCACCGACGTGCACACGCTGTTCCTGGCGAACTTCTTCGCGCAGACGAAGGCGCTGGCGTTCGGCAAGAGCGCCGACGAGGTCCGCGCCGAGGGCACCACCGATGAGGGCATCGTCGCGGCGCGCACGTTCCCGGGCAACAAGCCGACGACGTCGATCCTGGCGCCGGAGCTCTCCCCGAGCGTGCTCGGCCAGCTCATCGCGCTCTACGAGCACATCGTGTTCACCGAGGGCACCATCTGGGGCATCGACTCGTTCGACCAGTGGGGCGTCGAGCTCGGCAAGCAGCTGGCGCTGCAGGTCACGCCGGCCGTCGAGGGCGACCAGGCCGCGCTCGACGCGCAGGACGCCTCGACCAAGGCGCTCATCGCGAAGTACCTGGAGCTGCGCAAGTAGCGACGCACCCACCTGCGAGACGGGAGGCCCGTGGCGGATCCGCCACGGGCCTCCCGTCCGTCTCGTGCGTGCTGTCGAAGCGACAGCTGCGTGCCCTGGGTTGTCGTCAGGCCTGCGAAAGCGACAGATGTGCGCCGATGTTCATCGGAGAAGTGTCGCTTTCGCGGTCAGCGGTCAGCGGTCAGCGGCCAGCGGTCAGCGGCCGAGCGGGTCGAGGTTGAGCGTCGTGCCCTCGTACAGGTGCTGGTCCTGGCCGAAGACCTGCACGCCCTCGTTCAGCCACACGAGGTCCCGGACGGTGATGCCGAACCGCGCGGCGACGTCACCGATGAGGTCGTCCGGTGCGACGGTGTACGCCGCCGGAGCCCCGGCGGCGGTCGTCCCCGCGACGGCCCCGGCCGCGTTCGCACGGGTTCCGGTGTCCTTCGGGTGCACGTTCGTCTGCCGTGCGGGCACCGACCACCGCACGGTCGACACCGCGAGGACCTTGCCGGCCGCGATCTCCACGGGGACGTCCTGTCCCGGTGTCGCCGCCGAGGACACGACGAGGGTGCCGAGGTGCGACGGGTCGACCCCGGAGCCGCTCAGCGGGACGTCCACCGCGGTCGCAGCGCTGGTCGGCCCGCCGAGGACCCGGTCGCCGACGCCGGGGTAGGTCAGGCCGTCGCCGACCGCTCGCGGCAGGTCGAACAGCCCGACGCCGACCGGCACCGGCAGCGTCGAGGTGAAGCCGGAGTACTGCGCCGTGAAGGTGTCGTCGCCGTTCGCGATCACCCGGAAGTGGAAGTGGATGCTGCCCTTCGGCGATGCGACGTCGCCCTGCGCGAGGACGGTGCCCGCCGGGATCGGCGTGAGTGTCGGTGCGGGCGCGGCGGACTCGGTCGGCTCGGGGGTCGGCGTGCGCGGGTTCGCCGAGGCCTCGAGCAGGTCGGATGCGGACTCGCCGTCGGGTGTCGCGGACGGGGTGTCGCTCGGGGTCGTGGTCGCCGACGGCGTCGAGGGGGCCGGCAGGGGATCCGGCCCGCGCAGCAGGGAGCACCCCGACACCGCCACCGTCGCGGCCAGGACGACAGCGATGGCGCCGATCCGGTTCATGATTCCCCCTCAGGTCGATGCTAACCCGGTGGCAGCTCGGTGTCGGTCGGAGCGGCTACGGTCGAGGCCATGGAGCGTTCGGAGATCCTCGCCGCGGCTGCCGCCGCGCACGCCGCCCGCATCGCCGAGGAAGGCGGTGACGACGGTGCCGCGCGCGAACGGGCCGCCAGCGTCCGCCGCCGAGCCGACGGCCTCACCGACCGGTACGACACGGTCGAGGGCACGAGTGGCGAGTCCGACGCGCGCGACGCCGCACGCCGGCGTGCGGCCGAGGCCGACCGTGCGGCCTCCCGGACCGAGGGCGTGCTGTCCGACTGGCACCGGATGGGCACGCGACGCGGTGTGACGCCCGACGCCCAGGTGCGCACGGCGTGGACCGTGACCGGGGTGCCCGAGCGCGGCGACGCCCGGGCGCTGGCGAACGTCCTGCTCTCGACCGCGGGGCACGCGGGTCGCGTCGCCGATGCCGCGCGACGCAACCCGGCGCTCTCCGGTGCCGCCAGCGCAGCGGCCCGGCGGACGGTGCGCCGGTACACGGACCACGGTGCGGACATGGCCTCGCTCGGCGACGTGCTGGGGGACAGCCCGGAGCCCGACGAGTCCTGACGCGGGCTCGGAGTGCGTTGGAGCGCTCCCGTTCTGATCAGGTGTTATGTGGACCGATCCAATCGTCCTGACGACAGAATGTCCAATTGACAGGACATGGATTCGGGTTACCATCGGTGCACGCACTGAAGCGCGATCACCGACGAAGGAGTCACCGAATGGTCGACATCAAGCCGACAGCCCCGACTGTCGCACTGCCCCCGATCGGGACCGGACCGCACCGCCGACGCCTCGGCGTCCTGGCCCTGGTCGCCACGTTCGGCGGACTGCTCTTCGGGTACGACACCGGTGTCATCAACGGTGCCCTGAACCCGATGAAGGCCGAGCTCGGTCTCACGAACTTCACCGAGGGCGTCGTCACCAGCTCCCTGTTGTTCGGTGCCGCGATCGGCGCCATGCTCGGCGGCCGCATCGCCGACGGGTGGGGCCGCCGCAAGACGATCATCGCCCTCGCCGTGACGTTCTTCCTCGGCACGCTCATCTGCGTCGTCGCCCCGACGTTCGGAGTGATCGTCGTCGGCCGCGTGCTCCTCGGCCTCGCGGTGGGTGGTGCATCGACCGTCGTCCCGGTGTTCCTCGCCGAACTCGCCCCGTACGAGATCCGCGGTTCGTTGTCCGGCCGCAACGAGCTCATGATCGTGATCGGGCAGCTCGCCGCGTTCGTGGTCAACGCCATCATCGGCAACCTCTGGGGTGAGGGCAACGGTGTCTGGCGCGTCATGCTCGCCGTCTGCGCGCTCCCCGCCATCGCACTCTTCGTCGGCATGCTCCGGGTGCCGGAGTCGCCGCGTTGGCTCGCGTCGAAGGGGCGGTACGACGAAGCGCTGTCCGTCCTGCAGCAGGTCCGGACCACGGAGCGTGCGACCGCCGAGCTCGACGACATCAAGCGGAGCAACGACCTCGAGGCGAAGGCCGATCGCGTCAGCGGATGGCAGACGCTGCGCGGGAACAAGTGGCTCATCCGCATCGTGCTCATCGGTGCCGGGCTCGGCGTGGCCCAGCAGCTCACCGGCATCAACTCGATCATGTACTACGGCCAGACCGTCCTCATCGAGTCCGGGTTCCAGGCGTCGGCGGCGCTCATCGCGAACATCGCCCCCGGCGTGATCGCCGTGGTCGGTGGCGTCATCGCGCTGTACAACATGGAGAAGATCAACCGCCGGACGACCCTGATCATCGGGTTCTCGCTCACGACGGTCTGCCACTTCCTGATCGGCATCGCCTCGGTCGCGCTGCCCGAGGGCAACCCGGCCCGCCCGTGGGTGATCCTGTTCCTCGTCGTCGCGTTCGTCGGCTCGATGCAGACCTTCCTGAACATCGCCGTGTGGGTGGTGCTGTCGGAGATCTTCCCGACGCAGATCCGCGCGCTCGGCATGGGCATCTCGGTGTTCTGCCTCTGGATCGCGAACGCGTTCCTCGGGCTGTACTTCCCGACGATCGTCGCGGCGACCGGCATCACCGGCACGTTCTTCGGATTCGGCATCGTCGGTCTGCTCGCGCTGCTCTTCATCTGGAAGTTCGTGCCGGAGAGCCGTGGTCGCACCCTCGAGGAAGTGGAAGAGGGCGTCACCACCGGCAACATCTTCACCGTCCCCGACAAGGCGTCGCGCCGCTAGACGCAACGACGGACAGACGGGAGGCCCGGTGCCAGCTGGCACCGGGCCTCCCGTCCGTCCTGTGCTCGCGTCACGGGCGCAGGAGCACCTTGCCGACGCGGCCGGCGGTGTCCGAGGCGCGGACGGCGTCGCGGACCTGCTCGAAGGCGAAGGTCTCGGCGACGGGGAGCGTCAGCGAGCCGTCGAGCACGCGGGTGATGAGCTCACCGAAGAGCTGCCCCTTCGTCTCGGCCGGCATCGTCTTGCTGACGACGGAGCCCCAGAAGCCCTTCACGGTGAGCTGGCCGAAGATGACCTTGCCCGACGGGATCTCGAGCGTCGGCGACGCCATCGCGCCGAAGACGACGAGGGTGGCGTTCTCGCCGAGCACCGATGCGATGTCGCCGGCGGCCTTGCCGCCCACGGACTCGACGCCGGCGACGATCGGAGCGCCTCCGGTGATCGCGGCGACCTGGTCCTTCCAGTCGTCCGCGTCGGTGGCGACGATGCGCTCGATGCCCTGCTCGCGCAGCTCCTCGACACCGGCGGCGCGACGCACGAGGCCGATGACGTTGATGCCGCGGGCTGCACCGAGCTGGGCGACCATGCGGCCGACCGCGCCGTTCGCGGCGTTCTGGATCAGCCAGTCGCCCTCGTGCAGGTCGAGCGAGTGCAGCAGGCTGATCGCGCTGAACGGCATCGAGACGAGCTGTGCGGCGGCCTCGTCGGACATCGCGTCCGGGACCGGGACGAGTCCTGCGGCGTTCGCGGTGTAGTACTCGGCCCAGACGCCGAAGGCGCCGCCGGCGACGCGCTGGCCGACCGTCAGGTTCGTGACGCCCTCGCCCAGGGCCTCGACGACACCGAGCGCCTCGGTGCCGGACGCTGCGGGCAGCTCGGGCTTGAAGCCGTAGGTGCCGCGGACGGTCCACAGGTCGTGGTTGTGGATGGGGGAGAGGACCGTGCGGACGAGGACCTCGCCGGCGCCGGGCGTCGGGACGGGGCGCTCCTGCACCTCGAGGACGTCGGCGGGCTCGGCGAAGGTCTCGTGGACGACGGCGCGCATGGTGGTGGGGGTGGTGCTCATGGGTCAGTCCTCCGAGACGACGATGGTGACGTCGATGTTGCCGCGGGTCGCGTTCGAGTACGGGCAGACCTGGTGGGCTGCGTCGGCGAGGGCCTGGGCCTGGTCGTGCTCCAGGCCGGGGATGACGACCTCGAGCATGACGGCGAGCTGGTAGCCGCCGTTGCCGTTCGGGCCGATCGACACGCGACCGCCGACGGACGAGTCGGTGATCTTCACCTTCTGGCTGCGGGCGACGCCCTGCAGTGCGGAGTGGAAGCAGGCGGCGTAGCCGGCGGCGAACAGCTGCTCGGGGTTGGCGCCGTTGCCGGAGCCACCCATCTCCTTCGGGATGGCGAGGTCGAACTCGACCGTGCCGTCGCTCGTGGCGACGTGGCCGTTGCGGCCTTCGCCGGTGGCCAGGGCCTCGGCGGTGTAGAGGGTTTCCATGGTGTTCCTTCCTTCGTGGGGTCAGTGGTCCGTGACGGCGCGATCGGGGGCGTCCGCCGCGGCGTGCATCGTCTCGGTCAGCCGGTGCAGGGTCGCGATGAGTTCGGCGGCGGCCCGCTCGTCGGCCAGGCCCATGCCGGCGGCGATGCGTGCGGGGATGCCGCTCAGCTCGGACCGGAGCTCGCGCCCGCGGTCACCCACGGTCACGGTGACGACGCGCTCGTCGGTGCTGCGGCGCTCACGGCGGACCAGGTCGCTCTGCTCCATGCGACGGAGCAGTGGCGAGAGGGTGCCGGAGTCGAGCTGCAGGTGTTCCCCGAGGCTCGAGACGGTCTGGTCGCCCTCGACCCACAGGGTGACGAGCACCAGGTACTGCGGGTAGGTCAGGCCCCAGGGCTCGAGCATCGTGCGGTACGCCTGCGTGGTCGCGCGGCTCGCTGCGTAGAGGGAGAAGCACACCATCTCGTCGGTCACGGGCATGGCATCAGCCTGTCACGCAACCCGGTTGTGCACAACTCATCGCAGCGGATGCTCAGGTCACGACGAACACGCCGGCGGCCCGGACGGTTAGGCTGACGTGACCCACGATGACCAGCACCCACCTCGACACCACCACGACCCCCGGCAACCGATCGGCGTCGTCCCACGGCAAGACGATCCTGATCGGTGAGCACGCCGTGGTCTACGGCGCACCCGCTCTCGTCCTGCCGGTGCTCGACGCACGGGTCGTCGCGACGGTGAGCCCGGTCACCGCCGGGGCGGACGGGGCCGCCGGCACGACCGTCGGGCACACCCTCGAGTCCACGGTGCACACCGGCCCGCTCGACCTCGCACCCGCGGCCGTGATGCCGACGGTCACCGCCGTCACGGCGACGCTGCGGCACTTCGGCGTGACCGACCGGCACTTCCACGTCCGGGTCGACAGCGAGGTCCCCACGGCCCGCGGCATGGGCTCGAGCGCAGCGGTCGCCGCGGCCGTCACGGCAGCCGTCGCGGACGCGCTGGGCGAGACCCTCGCCGCCGAGACCCACCACGACCTCATCCAGGAGTGCGAGCGCGTCGCCCACGGCCGACCGTCGGGCCTCGACGCCCGCGGGGTCGTCGCCGCGGTGCCGGTCTGGTTCGAGGGGGGCCGCATCGAGCCCGTCGCGCTCGGGGCACGCTTCACCTTCGTCGTCGCCGACACCGGCGTCCCCGGCCACACCCGGCAGGCCGTCGCGGCCGTGCGGGAACGGCACGACCAGGACCCGGCGGCGGTCGACGGCGTCATCGACCGGATCGGCGAACTCGCACGGCAGGCGCGGGGGACACTCGAGGCTGGCGACGCACAGGGGCTCGGTGTCACCATGGACGCCGCGCACGACCTGCTCAGCGCACTCGACGTGTCGAGTGCCGACCTGGACCGGCTCGTCGACGCCGCACGTGCTGCGGACGCCCTCGGCGCGAAGCTGACCGGCGGCGGGCGCGGCGGGTGCGTGCTCGCACTCGCCGCGGACGACGACCACGCGGACCGCATCGCGGCCGCACTCCGCGGCGCAGGTGCCGCAGCCACCTGGACCACCACGATCGGAGCCCGCGCTTGATGACCGCCACCGCCGTCGCGCACCCCAACATCGCCCTCGTCAAGTACTGGGGCAAGGCGGACGCGCAGCTGGCGTTGCCCGCCACGGGCAGCGTCTCCATGGGCCTCGACGTGTTCCCGACGACCACGACCGTCACGCTGGACGGCGGGTCCGGTGCCGGCCAGGCGGCGCCGAGCCCGCGCGGAGACGCGTTCACGTTGAACGGCCACGTCGTCGAGGACGGCGCCCTGGTGCGCGTGCAGCAGTTCCTCGACCTCGTGCGGGAGCTCGCCGGCAGTGACGCCCGCGCGTCCGTCGTGTCCGAGAACACCGTGCCGACCGGTGCCGGGCTGGCGTCGAGCGCCTCGGGGTTCGCGGCGCTCGCGACCGCCGCGTCGGCGGCGTACGGTCTCGACCTGTCCGCGCGCGACCTCTCCCGCCTCGCCCGCCGCGGCTCGGGTTCGGCGACCCGGTCGATCCCCGGGGGCGTCGCCGTCTGGCACGCCGGCGACGACCAGGGTTCCTTCGCCGAGCCGATCCCAGCACCCCCGATGGCGATGGTGGTCGTGACGATCGACGCCGGCCCGAAGCCCATCGGTTCGCGCGAGGCGATGCGCCGCACCATCGCGACGTCGCCGTTCTACCCGGCGTGGGTCACCTCGACCACCGAGACCGTCGGCGACATGCTCGACGCCTGCGCAGCCGGTGACTTCACCCGCATCGGCGAGATCACCGAGAGCAACGCGCTGCGCATGCACGCCACGATCGAGGGCGCCTTCCCGCCGATCCGCTACCTCAACGCGCGCAGCGTCGCCGTGTTCGACGCCGTGGGCGAACTCCGCGCCGCGGGGCTCGAGGCCTACGCCACGGCCGACGCCGGCCCGAACGTGGTCGTGCTCTGCCAGCCCGCTGACCGCTCCGCCGTGGCCACCGCGCTGGCGTCGTTCGGCGACGTGATCGAGTCCGGCACCGGACCTGCCGCTCGGGTGCTCCGCTCCGAAGAGTCGGGGAACAATCCCGACCAGAAGGAGTCCGTGCAGTGATCGAGTTCCGCGCCCACGGCAAGCTGTTCGTCGCCGGCGAGTACGCCGTCGTCGAGCCCGGCCAGCCGTCCGTCCTCATCGCCCTCGACCGCGCCATCACGGCGCGCGTGTCCGAGGCGCACGGTGCGGGCAGCGTGCACTCGGAGGAGTACGGCCACCTGCCGCTGACGTGGACGCGGGACGAGGACGGCCTCGCCCTCGACCGCGAGCACCACCCCTACGACTACGTGATGGCGACGATCGACCTCGTCGAGAAGCTCCGCGCCGAACGGGGCATCGCGCCGCGGTTCCACGATCTGCGCATCGAGAGCCAGCTCGACGACGCCAGCGGCCGGAAGTTCGGGCTCGGGTCCTCAGCGGCGGTGACCGTCGCCACGGTCGGTGCCCTGGACCGCTTCTACGGGATCGGCCTGACCCAGCGGCAGCGCTTCCAGGTCGCCCTGCTCGCCACCATCCGGGTGAACCCGCGGGCATCCGGCGGTGACCTGGCCGCGAGCACCTTCGGCGGCTGGCTGCGCTACAGCGCCCCGGACCGCGACCACCTCGCCTCGTTCGTCGACGAGCGCCGGGTGTCCGACATCCTCACCGACGCCGAGGCGTGGGCGGGGTTCGACGTCCAGCGACTCCCGGCCCCCGAGAACCTGCAGCTCCTGGTCGGCTGGACCGGCTCGCCGGCCTCGACCACGAAGCTCGTCGGGGTGGTGCGTCGGCACCGCAACGGCGGGTACCAGGCGTTCCTCGACGAGAGCCGGAGCTGCGTCGACGACCTGACCACGGGCCTCCAGACCGGCGACGCGGAGCAGACGCTCGACGCGCTCCGACGTGCCCGGGTGCTCATGCAGCGCCTCGGCGACTCGGTCGGGTCGAAGATCGAGACCGAACGCCTCGCGACCCTGTGCGACGTCGTCGAAGCGGCCGGCGGGGCGGCGAAGCCGTCCGGCGCCGGTGGCGGCGACTGCGGCATCGCGCTCGTCCCGGCGGACACCGACCCCGCCGGCATCCACCGCGCCTGGGAGGCGCACGACATCAGACACCTCAGCGTCGCGGTGCGAGCACCAGAAGGAGCCCTCGATGAGTGACCTGCTCACGCCGATCCCGACCAAGTGGGTCGGACCGATCCGCATCAGCGGCAATGCGGTCCAGGGCGAGCACGAGGTCCCGCTCGCCACGTACGAGTCACCGCTCTGGCCGTCCGTCGGCCGTGGCGCCCGGATCTCGCGCATGGTCGACGACGGCATCGTCGCGACCGTCGTCGACGAGCGCATGACCCGATCGGTCGTCGTCCGCGCAGCCAGTGCCGCCGCGGCGCACGTCGCTGCGGGGCAGATCCTGGCGCGGCAGGACGAACTCGAGGCGCTGGTCGCCGGGCAGAGCCGGTTCGCGAAGCTCATCGAGGTGCACCCGGAGATCGTCGGCGACCTGCTGTTCCTGCGGTTCGCGTTCACCACGGGCGACGCCTCCGGCCACAACATGGTCACGCAGGCGGCGGACAAGCTCCTGCCGGCGATCCTGGCGTGGCAGCCGGGCCTGCGGTACGTCTCCGTGTCCGGCAACTTCTGCACCGACAAGAAGGCCACCGCCGTGAACGGCATCCGTGGCCGTGGCCGCAACACCATCGCCGAGATCGTGATCCCCGGCGAGGTCGTCGAGAAGCGCCTGCGGTCGAGCACCGAGCGCATCGTCGAACTGAACATCGCGAAGAACCTGATCGGGTCGACCATCGCCGGCGCCCTGCGCTCCGCGAACGCCCACTACGCGAACATGCTGCTCGGCTTCTACCTGGCCACCGGGCAGGACGCCGCCAACATCGTCGAGGGCTCGCAGGGCATCACGAGTGCCGAGAACCGCGACGGCGACCTGTACTTCGCCACCTCACTGCCGCACCTGATCGTCGGCACGGTCGGCAACGGCAAGGGTGGGGACCTGCCCGTCGTCGAGGACGCCCTGGTGCGGCTCGGCTGCCGCGAGGACCGCGAGCCCGGTGCGAACGCCCGTCGTCTCGCCGCGCTCTGCGCCGCCACGGTGCTGTGCGGGGAGCTCTCGCTCCTCGCCGCCCAGACGAACCCGGGTGAGTTGATGGCGGCCCACGTCGCCATGGAGCGACGCGGCGCGAAGCCCGCCGGAGGTGCAGCATGACGGCGAACGGCGCACTGCGCATCGGCATCCACGACATCGCCATCGCGACCGGGCACCACGTGCTCGAACTCGACGACCTGGCCGAGCGCCTCGGCGTCGACCCGGCGAAGTACCACGTCGGCATCGGCCAGGACGCCTTCAGCGTGCCCGCCCCGGACGAGGACATCGTCACGATGGGCGCCGCCGCGGCCAAGGAGGTCATCGACCGCCACGGTGTCGAGGGCATCCGCACCGTGCTGTTCGCCACCGAGTCCGGCGTCGACCAGTCCAAGGCCGCCGGGGTCTTCGTGCACGGCCTGCTCGGCCTGCCGAAGAACGTCCGCGTCGTCGAGCTGAAGCAGGCCTGCTACGGCGGGATGGCCGCCGTCCAGCTCGCCCTCGGCATCATCGCCCGGGCGCCGGGCGAGCGGGTCCTGGTGATCGCCGCCGACGTCGCGCGCTACGACGTCGACACCGCCGCCGAGCCCACGCAGGGCGCCGGCGCCGCCGCGATCCTGGTGTCCGCCGACCCCGACCTGATCGAGATCGAGCCGGCCGCCGGTGTCTTCACCGCGGACGTCGACGACTTCTGGCGCCCGAACGACCGGTCGACGGCGCTGGTCGACGGCCGCCTGTCCGTGAGCGCCTACGTCGACGCGTTCGTCGGCGCGTGGGACGACCTGGCGGACCAGGGCGGCCCCGCGTACGAGGACATCGTGCGCTTCGTCCACCACCAGCCGTTCACGAAGATGGCGCTCAAGGCCCACCGGAAGCTGACGCAGCACGTGGGTGTGCCCTTCGACGAGTCGGAGCTGTTCGTCGGCTTCACGTACAACAAGCAGACCGGCAACACGTACACGGCGTCGCTCTGGATCGGGCTCGCAGCACTGCTCGACCTCGACGAGGACCTGGCCGGGGAGCGCATCGCCCTGTTCAGCTACGGTTCCGGCAGCGTCGGCGAGCTCCTCACGGGCATCGTGCAGCCGTCGTACCGCGACCACCGTCGCGTCGGCCGGGTCCGACAGCTGCTGTCCGCCCGCGTCCCGCTGACCGTGGACGCGTACCGCGAGCTGCACGCGACCGGCGCCGCGACGAGCGACGACCTCGAGCGTCCGCGCGTCACGGCAGGGCCGTACCGGTTCGCCGGTGTGCGCGGCGGCGCGCGCCACTACGAGGCGACCACACCGGCCTGAGCGGTCCGACCCACCCGCGAAAGCGACAGATCCCCGCGGAACGTTCGCGGGGATCTGTCGCTTCCGCGTGGCGGACGGGAGGCCCGGTGCCAGCTGGCACCGGGCCTCCCTTCCGTCCTGGGGTCACGTGGCGGACAGGACCTCGCGTTCCAGACGCTGGTAACTGGTCTCCATGCCGTCGGTCATGCCGGTGGCGAGGACCACGTCCCGCTGCGCCCGGTCGGGGTAGGTGACGAGCAGCGTCATCAGGGTGACGCCGTCGGCCTCGTCGAACTGCAGGTCGTTCGTGTTCGGCGGGAACGGGGCACCGGTCATCCGCTCGGTCGACACGATCCGGCGCTCCGGCTCCACGACGAGGTTCTCGCCCTCGAACCCGAACGGTTCCCCCTCGGTGTCACCCGTCGGCGCCCACGCCTGCCGGAACGTGCCACCCGGCGTCAGGTCGTTCTCGTACACCGTCATCTCCCACCCGTCCGGACCGAGCAGCCACTGCCGGACGAGCTCGGGTTCGGTGTGCGCCCGCCACAGCAGGTGGCGCGGCGCCGCGAACGCCCGCGTGATGCGGACGTGGGTGTCGTCGACCAGCTCGGTGACGGTGCCCGTGCCGAGGGCGTCCTCGCGCAGGTCGGCGAGGACGGTGTCCAGCTGTCCGAAGGCCTGCTCGTAGCCGTCGACCATGCCCATGTCGATCATCGTCTCGAGGTCGGCGGCGGACCCGAACGACGACCGGACGGTCACGCGCGACCCGGAGCCGACGGCCTCGAAGGACAGGACCGTCTCGCTGGTCGGCAGGGAGTCGTCGACCGTGCCGTCGGCGTCGGTGAAGAGGTCGCGGAAGGTGATGCGGTGCGGCTCGTCGACCTCGGTGACCTTCCAGACGGCGTGGAACCGCTCGCCCTGCGGCGACGTCATCCGGTAGTCCGCGCGGCCACCGGGCCGCAGGTCGAACGAGGTGAATGTGGCGGGGAAGCCGGGCGGGCCCCAGAAGCGTTCGAGCTGACGGGGATCGGCGAAGGCGCCCCAGAGGCGCTCGACCGGCACCGTGGACTCGGCGACGAGGGTCATCGCGAGGGCCTCGGGATCGGTGTGGACGGACGTGGTGGGCATCGTCGCTCCTGGTCGTCGGGTTCGGTCGTCGGGTTCGGTCCTGGTCCCAGGCTCCGTCCGAGCGACCTCGTGCGCAAGGGGATCGTGCAGGTAGTCTGTCCGCGGAGATCGAAAGGGGCGATGTCAGTGGGCAGGAGTGCGTCGGACACCGTCGGAGCCCTCGTCGCGACCCTTCCCCCGTCGCCGAGGCTCCCCGACGTCGTCGCCGGGGTCGGGCGGTTCGTCGGCAAGACGACCCGCGTGGTCGACGTCGACGGTCCGAGCTGGGGCCCGCTCACCGCGCTGGTGTCGCAGTTCGAGCACGAGAACCTCGTCCTGGTGCCGGCCGGCGCTCCCGAGCTGTACCGGATGCACTGTGTCCTGCACGAGCTCGGCCACCTGGTGCACGGCGACGTCGGTGCGCCCTCGGCCACGTCCATCGCCGAGTTCGCCTCGGGCGGCCACGTGTGCCGCCGTGCGCTCGACGGCGACACCGGGCTGGTGAGCATCTCGGACGACGACGAGCACTTCGCCGAGCGGTTCGCGTACGAGCTCGCGACCGTGCTGCTCGCCGGCAGCGCGGGCGCGGACGAGCGGGCCTACGGCTGATGGTCGTCCTGCACGCCGCCGCCTTCTGGTGCGCGGCGCTGATCTTCCTCGCCCGCACGCCCTACGTGCTCCGGAACCCGCGCGGCCGTGCCGCCTGGGGTGCCACCGGGGTCGGCGCGCTCGGGTTGCTGACGCTCGGCAGCGTCGTGCCGCAGACCGTGCTCGACGGCGCCCTCGGGGGCACGAACCTCATCAACCTCGTGCAGAACGTGTGCGCCACCGTGGCCTTCTGGCTGATGCTCCGGGCGAGCACCTCCGACCTGCCGAAGCGCCCGCTGCTCGCGAGTCCGGTGGCACTGCTCGTGGTGGTCGTGGCCTTCGCCGTGCCGTTCTTCGCCGTGCGCGACCGGGGCGGCACCGACTTCCACTTCATCGTGCGCGAGATCCACCAGCCGGCGATGTGGTTGTACAGCTCGATCTACATGGTGGGCGTCGGCGCGATCGCGGCTGCCACGCTCCGGCACGGTGTGCTGCGGAACCCGGTCGCGCTCGTGGTCTTCCGGGTCGGGCAGTCGCTGGTGGTCGTCGCGAGCATCGACGAGCTGCTGTCGCTCACCGCCGACCACTTCGGGTGGTTCCCCGCAGCGGTGCGTGACGGACTCCGCCTGGGCTTCGACCCGCCGTTCTACCTGGGCATCGTCCTCATCGTCGTCGCGATGGCGTCCCTGACCTTCCGGCGCTGGGTGCGCGACGTGACGTGCCGTCGGCACCACCGCCGGCTCCGGCGCATCGCCCGCCGCCACGCGGTGCGCGCCGTCGAACGGGACGGCGACGTGCAGGCACGGACCTACGACCTCGTCATCGCGATCCGTGACGCCGAGGTGCAGGGCCGCACCCTGGACGATGCCGAGCTCGCCCAGGTGCGCTCGGCGGAACTGACCCTGACCCGCAGTCTCGGAGGCTGATGCGATGACGATCGTCTGGTGGGTGCTCGGCGTGCTCGTCGTGCTGGCGGCGGGGTTCCTGCTCGTGCTGCGGAAGGTCGTCGGCAAGATCGTGCTGCCCGGCGGCGACCGCTGGACCCCGGTGCTCGAGACGACCGACGACTCGATCCAGCTCCCGATCACCGACGACACCGTCCGCCCGGGGGAGTACGGCCTGTGGCACGACGGCACCGGGCACACCACGGTCGGACCGGTGCTCGAGGTCGACGAGGCTGCCGGCACCGTCCGCCGTGCGGTGGTCCGGACGAGCGGCGACGTGTCGGCACGGGTGCGGTGGAGCGGGCACGTGCACCCGGACCCCGCCGCGATGGACGTCGACTGGGCGGAGCTCGACCTGCCGACACCCGTGGGGCCGGCGCCGGCGTGGGTCATCCGGCCCGGCGGCCCCGCACCCGCACCCGCCGCACCCGCACCCGCCACGACGTGGGCCGTGCACGTGCACGGCATCCGCACCACCCGCGTGACGGCACTCCGGACGGTCCCGGCGGCACTCGAGGTCGGCTGGACCTCGATCGTCCCGTCGTTCCGCGGTGACGGCGAGGCGCCCTGGCAGGGCCGGGCCTCGCACCTCGGTGCCCGCGAGTGGCCCGATGTCGAGGCCGCGCTCGACCACGCCGTCGCGAACGGGGCCGGACGGCTCGTGGTCGTGGGGTGGTCGATGGGCGCGACGATCACCCACGAACTGCTCGCTCGATCCGCCCACCGCGACCGGATCGCCGGCCTCGTCCTCGTGTCCCCGGCGCTCGACTGGGAGACGACGGTGCGGTCCCAGGCGGGTCGTGCCGGACTCCCCGGGTTCGTCGTCGGTGCCGCGCTCCGGGCGATGGCGCTGCCGCTCGTGTGCCGCGTCGTCGGGCTCCGTTCGCCGGTGGACGTCCGCGCGCTGTCCTGGTTGCACGCGCCGCGGAACCTGCCGCCGACCCTGCTCATCCACTCGTCGGGGGACACCACCGTGCCGTTCGCCGTCAGCCAGGAGTTCGCCGACGCGCACCCCGGCACGGTGACGTTGGCGATCAGCGAGCCGGCCGAGCACGCCTGGGAACGGAACGTCGACGCCGTCTGGTTCGACACCACGATCACGACCTGGGCGAGATCGCTCGAGCACACCGGCACCGTGGAGTAGAAGGGGCCATGGGTCAGCTCATCTACGACGGCCAGCCGCTCGACCTCCGCATCGACGACCGCGCCATGACACACCTGCAGATCGTGATCGTGAACATGCTCCGACGTGAGCACCGGTTCGCGTTCTCGTGGAAGGACGACGTCATCCACGGCAACGGCCGCAGCACGATCTGGCTGAACCCGAACGTCAGCCTGCACTTCAAGTTCTCCGGCAGTCGGGTGCCGTCGATCAACCGCAGCTGGCTCGAGGACCTCTACGCCTCGGCCACGTCCGGCTCGGGGCTCGTCCTGACCCCGGAACCGCCGGACACGAGCACCGCGGCCGACTCGGCGTGGTCACGAGCCGTCGCCCCGGGGGACGCCGATGACGCTTCGGGGACACCGAGCGGTAGCACGGCTGAGTGATTCCCGTCAACGGGTTCCGAAGACCACATCATCGTCGTACGGTTTCGGTACCGCGGATCAGTGTCGTCCCTTCGGGCCGGCATCCAGGGAGCCGGTGACGGCAAGGAACCGCGGGAGGAGGGGGACCCGAATGACCGTGACGCAGTGCGCGCCCGGCGCCGACCAACCATCGGCGATCGAGCGGCGTGCACGACGGGAGTCCCGGATCAGGAGACTCGTCGTCCAGGAAGCCGGGTCATCGCACCCGGTTCCATGCGTCACGCCTCTGGGCTCGTCGGTCAGGCCTCACTGACCGGCACCCTCCACAGGACGCCCCGGCTGTCGGATTCGGGTTCCGCTGCCGGGGCGTCCTGCTGCCCTGGTCGGGTGCGCGTTGCGGGCCCGTGCGCTGCGCGCTCCGCGTGCTGCTGGCTCAGTAGACGTCGCGGACGTACCGCTTCGTGCGGCGTAGGTCGGCCAGGTACGACAGCGCGTCGTCCTCGTCCCGTCCGCGTCCGGTCCGGATGACGTCGAGCAGCGCCGCCTCGACGTCCTTCGCCATCCGGGAGGCGTCGCCGCACACGTACACGTGGCCGCCGTCCTCGAGCCAGGCGAACAGTTCGGTGGACTGCTCGCGCATCCGGGTCTGCACGTAGACCTTCTCGGCCTGGTCGCGCGAGAACGCCAGGTCGAGGCGGTTCAGCACGCCCTGCTCCTGCAGCTCGGTGAGCTCGTCCTGGTACACGAAGTCGGTGTCGCGGTGCTGGTCGCCGAAGAAGAGCCAGTTGCGCCCCGTCGCACCCGCCGCGGCCCGCTCGTGCAGGAACCCGCGGAACGGCGCGATGCCGGTGCCCGGACCGATCATGATCATCGGCGCCGACTCGTCCGCTGGCACCCCGAACGACGCGTTCGGCTGCAGGTAGACGTCCACCGTACGGTCGGGGGCGACCCGGTCGGCGAGGAACGTCGACGCGACCCCTGCGTACATCCGGTGCGGGTCGCCGTAGCGCACCGACGCGATGGTCAGGTGGATGCGGTCCGGGTGCGCCAGCGGGCTCGACGAGATCGAGTACTGGCGTGCCTGCAGCGGGCGCAGGTTCGGGAGCAGTTCGTCGAGCCCGGGAGCGGCCGGTCCGGCGTCGCGCAGCAGGTCCAGGACGTCGCGGCCCCACAGCCAACGGTCCAGCTCGTGCTTGTCGCCGTGCGAGACGACCGCGGCGAGTTCACTCGCCGGGGCGCGTTGCACGAGGTCGGCGATGAGGTCCTTCGAGGGCGTGCGGATCTCGCGGTCGCTCCGCAGGAACTCGGTGATCGGGCGGCCGTCGAACGACTCGCCGCCGTTCGCGCCGACCTGCTCGAGCAGCTCCGCGACGAAGACCTCGTCGTTGACCGGCACGACCGCCAGGGCGTCGCCGGCGGCGTACTCGATGCCGGAGTCGCCGAGGTCGAACTCGTAGTGCCGGATCTCCTTCGCGCTGCGCGGCGAGGAGAGCAGCCGGTTCTCGGCCAGACGCGACGGGTACGGGTTGCGCTTGTTCCACTGCGACCCCGGCCGGGAGGCACGGCCCGCGCCCGCCCCGCCGGTCGCGGTGGCACCGTCGCCGGCACCACTGCCCGTGGTCGCGCCGGGTGCGCCCGTCGCGCCGGCCTCGGCAGCGAGCCGGTCGAGCACGGCGGCGCTCCACAGCGCGGCCGCGTCCTCGAAGTCCACGTCGCAGTCGACGCGGTCGTGCACCCGGGTCGCGCCGAGCTGCTCGAAGCGGGTGTCGAGGAGCTTGCCGGCCTGGCAGAACTCGTCGTAGCTGGTGTCCCCGAGGCCGAGGACGGCGTACTGCAGTCCCTCGAGTCGTGGGACGGTGGACGCCTGGATCGCGTCCCAGAACAGTCCGGCGTTGTCGGGCATCTCGCCCTCGCCGTACGTCGAGGTGACGACGAGCACGTGGGTCATCTCGGCGAGCTGCTCCGGGGTGACGGCGTCGAGCGCGGCGGCACGGCCACCGAGCCCGCGGGCCTTGGCCCCGGAGACGAGCTCGTCGGCCAGGAACTCCGCGTTGCCGGTCTGCGTGCCGAACAGCACGTCGATCGTCGTCGTGGGGGCGGCAGCGGACGCCTTCTTGCCGGCGGCGGCGATGCCCGCGATGAACCCGGCGAGCCAGGACTCCTGGGCAGCCGAGAACGGTGCGTCGACCGGGATCAGCGACCCGGTCGGGGGGAGCAGGCTCACGCGGACACCGCCTCGGTCGGCGCCTGCGGTGCACGGCGCGCGATGTCCTCGAGCGCCGCGGTGGCGAGCAGCTCGTCGAAGCGCGCCTCGCGGACGCGGCCGTCGTTCTTGGCGTTCTGGTGCATGATCCACCCCGTGGTGCCCGGCGCGTCCATGCTGCGGTTGTTCCGCTGCGTGAGCGCACGCTTGTAGTCGTCGAGTCGCTTGATCGCGATGAGCGTCGCGAGCTGGTCGTCGGCGAACCGGTCGAGCGTGCCGCGCAGGTACTTCACGACGCGCTGCTTGACCGAGAAGTCCTCGGTCAGGACGAGGTTCTTCACCGCCTCGGCGACCCGGGGGTCGTTCGGGCCAGCACCGGGGACGCGCTCGAGGGCGACGTCCTGGGCGACGCCGAGCACCGTGTACGACGACAGCAGCGAGAACATGTCGTCGCCCTGGTCGCCGAGCGCCGGGGCACGGCCACCGAGGACGGTGCGCTGGTCACGGTAGTCGACCTTGAACGCACGGAGCTTGTCCGTGGCGATCGAGGTCGCGAGCTCGTCGAGCAGCTCGGGACGGGTGGCCGCCGCGAGGATCTCGCCGGCGTCCTGCGTGAGCAGCAGGGCGCGCGGCATGCCGACGTACACGTGCTGACGGGTGGTCTCCCAGTCGGCCAGCAGGCGCTCGGCCAACGCCGACCCGGTCGCCTCGACGTGCCACTCGAGCAGCAGTCGCGCCCCGGCCTCGTGGAACGCCCCGCGCTCGGTGTCGGTGACGGGGAAGACGAGGAGCGAGTCGGTGCTGGCACGCTGGGCGACCTGACCGGACGGGTCGTACTGGTACAGGAACCCGCCGGACATGCCGTTGCCCAGGCCCTTGCCGAACGCGCCGAGGTTGAACACGGCACCGCCGGTCATGTACTCGCACCCGAAGTCGCCGACGCCCTCGACCACGGCCGTGGCGCCGGAGTTCCGCACGGCGAACCGGTCGCCGGCCTCGCCCTCGACGAACGTGCGGCCGCCGGTGGCCCCGAACAGCGCGAAGTTGCCGATCAGGACGTTGCCGCCCTGGTCGGCGCTGCCGCCGCCGGGCGCACGGACGATGATCCGCCCGCCGCTCTGGCTCTTGCCGACGCCGTCGTTGGCGGTGCCGGTGTGCTCGAGCACGATGCCGTCGTTGTTGAACACGCCGTACGACTGACCGGCCGAGCCCTGGGTGCGGATCGTGACGGCACCGTCGACCAGCCGGCGGCGCCCACGGTCGTCGGTCGCCACGGCGGGCAGGCCCCGGACGTCCTCGGCACCGAGCTCGTGGTTGAGCAGGCGCTCGACGTCGATGCCGAGCTGGCCGCCGACGGACTTGTCGCTGTTGCCGAGCAGGACGCCGTGCACGAGCACGTGCTCCTGGGCGTGGTCGACCAGCGCCGTGCGGATGCGCTCGAGGAGCGCGTCGTCGGTGTGGAAGTCCTTCTCCAGGTACTCCGGGTCCGTCACGACCTTCTCCGGCACCTGCGCGAGCAGGGCGCGGGCGTCGAGACGACCGACGCTCGCCGGGTGGTCGAGGAGCTGCAGCAGGTCGGTGCGGCCCCGTGCCTCGCGCAGGGAGCGCAGGCCGAGGCGGGCGAGGATCTGCCGCACGTCGTGCGCGATGTTGAGCAGGTACTGCGCGAGTGCACGGGGGTCGCCCTCGAACGCCTCGGCGTTCGTGGTGAGGCCGGCGGGGCACTTCACGTTGCAGTTCTTCGCCATGACGCAGCCGAGCATCATGAGCGCGGTGGTGCCGAACTCGAAGCTGTCGCCGCCGAGCAGCGCGCTCGTCACGACGTCGGAGCCGGTCTGGTGCGCGCCCGAGCAGCGGAGCGTGACCTTCTGGCGCAGGCCGTTCGCGACGAGGGCCTGGTGGACCTCGGCGACGCCGATCTCCGCCGAGCGGCCCGCGTACTTCAGGCTCGTGACGGCCGCGGCCCCGGTGCCACCGGTGTTGCCCGCGACGTTGATGACGTCCGCGCCGGCCTTGGCGACGCCGACCGCGATGGTGCCGATGCCCTCGGAGGACACGAGCTTCACGATCACCCGGACGCGGGCGGCCTTGCAGTCGTGGATGAGCTGCGCCAGGTCCTCGATCGAGTACGTGTCGTGGTGCGGCGGCGGCGAGATGAGCTCGACGCCGGGCGTGCCACCACGGGCCGCGGCGATGTCCACCGTGACCTTCGGCGCGGGCAGCTGGCCGCCCTCGCCGGGCTTCGCACCCTGCCCGATCTTGATCTCGAGTTCCTCGAGCATGGGGTCGGCGAGGTAGCCCGCCCAGATCCCGAAACGACCCGAGGCGAACTGCTTGATCCGCGAGCCGCGGATGGTGCCGTAGCGGGAGTGGTGCTCGCCGCCCTCACCGCTGTTCGACATGCCGCCGACCATGTTCGTGCCGTGCGCGACGGCCTCGTGGGCGGTGGCGACGAGCGCGCCGTGGCTCATCGCACCGGACGCCAGAGTCCGGGTGATCTCGTGCGCCGGCTGCACCTCGTCGAGCGCGACGCTGTCGGGGGCGCTCTCGAGCAGGGCGAGCAGACCGACTGCCGCGCCGGTGGCGCGGAGCGTCACCCGGGTGTCGTCGACGGCGTCGACGTCGACCTGGCCCGGGTACAGCAGCGCGAGGCCGTCTGCGAGGGCCTGGTGGCGCAGTGCACCCGTGGTGCCCGTCGACGCGAGCTCCAGGCGGAACCGCTCCGTGCCTCCCGGCAGGTCCTGGTCGTCCGCCGGACGCGAGCCGGACAGCCCGCGCACCGTGACGCTGGCGTTGCCGCTCGTCGAGAAGCGACCGAGCTCGCGGGCGAAGTCCTCCGCCGTGTCGATGCCCGTGATGTCCGCGGGCAGCGCGAGCACGTCGCGGAGCGCAGCGGGACGGCGCGACCGCTCGTCGTGCGTGGTCTGCAGGAACGTGACGTAGCCCGGCGTGATCCGGTGCTGGTCGATCTCGGCGTCGCTGAGGCGGTCGTAACCGGTGTTGCGGTACGCGGCGTCGGTGATGCCGAACGAGTCGTCGAGCTGGCCGAGCGTGAGCAGGCGCAGCGCGTCCGAGTCGCCGGAGCGCTCGAAGGCCGGACGCTCCTCGGTCATGCCGCCGAACCCGCGCACGCTCGCGACGCCGAACGAGTGGCCGGCGCCGTCGGAGCGTTCCTTGAACAGGCCGAGCAGCGGGACCTGGCCCTCGGACGCGACCGAGCGGGCACGCTCGTGCCAGTCCGTCGCCGCCTGGGCGATGCGCGCGAAGCCGACGCCGCCGACCGGGGCCCGCATGTGCGGGAAGATCCGGGCGAGCACGTCGTCGCCGGTGTCGAGGTAGTTCGGCTCGAAGAACTCGCCGCCGATGTAGCTCTCGGCGGTGCACAGGCCGACGCGGCCCATGGTCTTCGCCAGGGCCTTCTCGGCCGCCTTGCGGAACTGCTTGAGCGCCAGGTCGGTCGCGGTCAGCTCGCCGGCGGGTGCGGGTGCGGCGGGGTACTTCTCCTCCGCACGCAGCCGAGCGCTCAAGCTGTACACAGCGGCGGCACCGAAGCCCAGCGCGGTCGCGACGTGGTGTGACGATGGCAGCTGACCGCTCTCCGCCACGACGGACACCCGCAGGCGCAGACCGGTCTCGATGAGCCGCTGGTTCACGGCGGCCACGGCCAGGATCACGGGGAGGGGTGCATGGGTCGACGACACCTCGCGGTCGGTCACGACCGCGATCCCGCCACCGCGCGCCGCGAACGCCTCGATCGCGTCGCACAGGGCGTCCAGCGCGCCGCGCATCGCGTCGGCGTTCGCCTGCTCGTCGGCGGGCACCGGCACGTAGAGCATGTCGAAGCGCTCGAGCGGCACGATGTCCTGCTCGCGCAGCCGCACCATGTCGAGGTGCCCCAGGATCGGCGACTGCACGACGAGCTGACGGCCTGTGGTGCCCGTGCCGTCGGGCTTCGCGCCGAGCGCGACGCGCATCGACATGCCGTCGGCCTCGCGGATCGAGTCGAGCGGCGGGTTCGTCACCTGGGCGAAGCGCTGCGAGAAGTACTTCGCCATCCCGCCCTCGGTGTCGCTCAGCGCGTTGATGGCGTTGCCGTAGCCCATCGCCGAGATCCGCTCCGAGCCGTTCTGCAGCATCGGGTCGAGCATGAACCGGAAGCTCTCCTGGTTCAGCGAGTACGCCACGTACCGGCCGGCGAGCGACAGGTCGCCCGCGTAGCCCAGGGTGTTCCTGGTGCGGTCGTACGCGGGTGCGGGCAGGTCGTCGAGGTTGACGCGGGCGGCCTCGAGCAGGGTGCCGTAGTCACGGCGGGCCGCGAGCATGCGCAGCACCTCGCCCGTCCGCATCCGGGTCCCGGTGCGGTGGTCGACGACGAGCATGCCGCCGGCCTCGATGCGGCCGCGGTGCACGACCTCGTCCGCGTCGAACGTGACCTGGCCGGCCTCGGACGACACCATCAGGTACTCGGTCGTCTCGACGGTGCGCAGCGGGCGCAGCCCGAGGCGGTCCAGGCGCG
Organism: Curtobacterium pomorum; assembly: GCF_044497295.1. Classification (NCBI taxonomy): domain Bacteria; kingdom Bacillati; phylum Actinomycetota; class Actinomycetes; order Micrococcales; family Microbacteriaceae; genus Curtobacterium; species Curtobacterium pomorum. The sequence goes on along the minus strand of NZ_CP172409.1, from coordinate 3,235,612 downwards.
CGCCGACGACGTCGCCGTCGCTGAAGATCACGGCGGCAGGGCCGTCGTTCTTCTCCTCGTACAGCGAGAAGTACTCGAGCATGTCCCGCACGTCGGCGGTGAGCGTGCGGTCGTTCTCCCACGCCGGCGGCATGAGCGACACCACGGCCTCGACGATCTCGAGCCCGTCGTCGAACACACGGCTCTGCAGGGTCTGGTCGAGGCGGCTCGAGTCGGACTGGCCGGGCGGGCGGACGATGCTGCGCGTGCGGGCACGGGCCAGCGCCTCGTCCGACAGGCGGTTCTTCCGGTCGGTGTTCAGCTCGCCGTTGTGCGCCATCAGACGGAACGGCTGCGCCATCGTCGGGTGCGGCTCGGTGTTCGTCGAGAAGCGCGTGTGGAAGTACAGCGTCCGCACCGAGTGACGCGGGTCGCGCAGGTCCGTGAAGTACCCGATGACCTCGCCCGAGTTCAGGCGCCCCTTCAGGATCTGGGTCCGGGCGCTGAGTGACAGCGGGTACAGCGCGGCGTGCTCGGCGCGCTGCTCGGCGGCCTCGCCGTAGGACACGGACTCGATCGCGAGCAGGGCACGGTTCGCTGCCGCGTCGACCTCGGTGCGGTCCCACTGCTCGGGCGCACGGAAGACCCACTGCACGATCGGCAGCTGGTACTGCTCGGCCTCGGGCCGCGCGACGGAGTGGTCCACCGGGACGTCGCGGACGACGAGCAGCTCGAAGCCCTCGGCCGTGATGGCGTCCGTGACGGTCTGCTCGGCGCGGGCGCGCTCGTCGGCGCCGTGCGCTCCGTCGCTGCTCGGGACGAAGCAGTTCGCGACGCCGAAGTGGCCGGCGCGCAGCTCCTGTCCGGTGATGGCGCTGAAGAACTCCACCGACAGGTCGATGCTGACACCCGCGCCGTCCCCGACACCCTCGGCGGACTTGCCGCCGCGGTGGGGGATGGCGCACAGTGCTTTGTCGCCCTTGCGGATGACGTCGTGGCTCGGCGTCCCGTCGAGTCGGGTGATGAAACCGACGCCGCAGTCGCTCGATTCGCGGGCAGGGTCGTAGAGACCGAAAGAGGTGGGGTTCACGTGCGGGTCCAGTGGGGCGTTGCCGGCAGCGGACGGCGCGGGCTGCATCGATGGAGCGCTCGCCGCGGGCAGACCGATGGTGGCAGTCGGGCCCTGTGGGGTGGTGGTGCGGTACCGCGATGCTACGGCTTGGTATACCGCCCACGCAACACCGCGCCGTGCGCCGCACCGCGCGCGTCTGTCCGGCTGGTGCGAGGTTGCCCGCTCGGTGCGAGGTTGTTGCGCTGCACGGAGCGTGGAAGCTCGCACGGGATGGTCCACAGCGCACGGTGCGGCGGGCCGCGCGTGCCGAACAACCGCGCACCGGGTGGACAGCCCGGCACGGTGTCAGGCTGCGCGATCGCCGGTCCGCTCGTCGACGGCGATCGGCTCGGTCACCGCGGTGCTGGCGTCGGCGGCGGGGGTCGTCCCCGGGCGGATGAGCTCGGGACGACGACGACCGCTGCGGAACACCCACGCCTTGAACAGCACGAACCGGACGCACGTCGCGAACAGGTTGGCGGCCGTCAGCACCAGGATCTCGGCACCGTGCGACGCTCCCGGCACGCTGCTGTGCAGCACGACCAGCGATCCCGCGGTGATCGCCCACGCGATGCCGAAGACGACCAGCCCCTGCACGTGGTGCCGACCAGCACCGGCACGTCCGCGCACCCCGAAGGTGAAGCGACGGTTCAGCGCGGTGTTGCCGATCGCCGTCAGCAGCAGGGCGAGGAAGTCCGCCGTCTGTGCCCCGATCGCCGGACGGAACAGGGCGTACAGCACCGCGAACGCCACGGTCGACAGCACCCCGATGGCGCCGAAGCGCAGCACCTGCCCGAGGAACCCGACGTGCGGGGGCGTGAACGGTCGACGGCCGATCGCGTCGTACACGGTGCCCACCGGCACCCGCCCGGTGGCGATGCCCCGCGAGACGCGCCACATGCCCTTCAGGTCCTCCGTGGCGGTCGAGGCGATCTGCACCGACGAGTTCACGTCGTCGACCCAGTCCACCGGCACCTCGTGGATCCGCAGCCCCGCGTGCTCGGCCAGCACGAGCATCTCGGTGTCGAAGAACCACGCATCGTCCACGCACAACGGCAGCAGCCGTTCCGCCGCCCGCTTCGTGACGGCCTTGAACCCGCACTGCGCGTCCGAGAACGACACCCCCATCGTCGTGCGGAGCAGCAGGTTGTACGAGCGGGAGATGAACTCGCGCTTGCTGCCCCGGACCACACGCGACGAGTCCGCCAGCCGTGTGCCGATCGCCAGGTCGGAGTGCCCGGAGAGCAGCGGTGCGACGAGCGGCTCGAGGGCGGCGAGGTCGGTGGACAGGTCCTCGTCCACGTACACGAGCACGGTCGCCGGGGAAGCACCCCACACTGCCTTGAGCGCCCGGCCACGGCCCTTCTCGGCCAGGTGGACCGCGTGCACGCCGGGCAGCATGGCAGCCAGGTCGTCGGCGATGCGCGCGGTGTCGTCGGTCGAGGCGTTGTCGGCGATCGTGATCCGCCAGGTGTGGTGCAACGACGTCCGGCAGAAGGTGTGCAGGCGTCGGACGTGGGCCGCGAGCGTGTCCTGCTCGTTGTAGCAGGGGACGACGATGTCGATGTCGAGGGTCTGGTTCGTCTCCGTCATGCCGCTCATGCTCGGCAGCGGGGCTACGGGGGCCGAGGCAGGGCGCTGTGGCCCGGGTAAGAACGAACACCACGTGAACGCAGCGGACACGACACCTGTTGTCCGGATACGGTCGACGGACGATGACGACCGAGCGCGACGACGCACGACGGACGGCCGTGCTGCTCCCCGGGGAGCGGCTGGGCCTGGCGCTCGACGAGCGGTGTCCGGAGTTCGAGGAACTGCTGCTCGCGCCACCGTTGCACGGCATCCGACCCGACGGGCACGACTGGCTCCGGCGTCGCTACGAGCAGATCGTCCCGCTCGTGCTCCCCGCGGCGCTGCGGGCCGTCGAGCACGGTGAGCCACTCGATCCCGACTGCCTCGTCCGGCTGCGCGAGGTCGCAGCCGCCAGCGCCGGAGACCCGCAGGTCGACGTCTCGGTCGTGCTCCGCGGCGCCCTGCCCGCCATCCGCGTCTTCGCCCTCGTCATGCACACGGCCACCCGCGAGCACGCGACGACGATCGACCACGCCGGCCGGACGATGCTTGCGATGAGCCGAGCCTCACTCGTCGCCCACGAACTCGGCTCGTGCTGGGCCGAGGCCTGGGCGCAGCACCGGGGAGGCGCGTCGGGGGACACGACGACAGCGCTCGGCACCGGCGACATCGACCTGGTGGCGTCGGCGCCCGGCCTGGACGAGACCGAGGAACGGATGCTGGCGCTCGCCGCCCGCGGGCTCTCGAACGACGCCATCGCCAAGGAGACCGCGTACAGCCGGCAGGCCGTGGCCTGGCACCTCGGGCGGCTGATGAAGTCGTGGAACGCGCCGAACCGGACGGCGCTGGTGTCGGTCGCCTTCGTCCGGGGCTGGATCCGGTCTCGGCGGGACCTCCGGCTGGCTGCGCGCAATCCGCCGTCGGCGATCGAAGCGGCGCCGGCGCACGACGACGCCCCCTGAGACCGAGGTCCCCGGGGGCGTCGCTGCAGCGCCGGTGGATCAGCCGCCGTTCACGTGGATGACGTTGTCGATGCGCTCGATGTTGCCGAACGCACCCCAGTTCAGCCAGCCGCCGTCGCCGTTGTTCGTGATCGATCCGGGACCCTTGAACCAGTAGATGACGTAGTTGCCGCCCTTGATGTCGATCGACTGTGCGTCCGCGACGTCGCCGGACACCGTGATGTCCTGGTTCTTGTTGACCACCGCGACGGTGAGGCGGTCGGGGTTGCCGGCGTTCCAGTAGCCGACGTCGAGCGCTGCCTGCACGGCGCCGCCGCGGTCGCTCTGGTCGTTCACGGCGTCCTTGATCGCGTTGACGATCGCGACCGGGTCGAGGTTGACGTTGACGTTGCCGCCGACGGAGGCCGAGGTGCTCGGTGCGGGCTCGGCGGCCTGTGCCGGTGCTGCGACGAACGCCCCGGCGATGACGGCGCCGCCGAGGGCGGTACCGGCGAGGAGCTTGACGGACTTGCGCTTGAACGAGTTCATGATCGTGTTCCCATCTCTGCAGTGGTGACCCGGTCGGGTCGTCTTGCTCGGACAGGACCCAGCCTGCGTCGCCGGGTCTCCGGCCGCACGCGTTCGGCCCGGACGTTGGACGATCGTCTGACGATCCGTCCAGCGCCGCGATGGTGTGCCATCCTCCGGCCCGGCCGCATCGAGTGAGCAGAAGACGTCGAATCCGGTCGCGGGACTCGACGTCTTCTGCTCACTAGGCGAGTGGGACGAGCTCGGCGAGCACGTCGGGCGGCCTCGGAAGGTCCACGGTGAACGCGGTCCGGCCCGGCTCGGACGCGACCCGCACGCTGCCGCCGTGCGCCACGACCACGGCCCGCACGATCGCGAGCCCGAGGCCGCTCGTCCCGTGCTCCCGTGAGCGCGAGGCCTCACCCCGGGTGAACCGGTCGAACAGGGTCGGCAGGGACTCGGCGGGGATCGGCGGCCCGTCGTTCGCCACGACGAAGCGGACGACGGCACCGTCCGACGCAGACGCAGACGCAGACGCAGACGCAGAAGCAGACGCAGACGCGGACGCAGACCCCGACCCGGGCACCGACTGCAACGAGACCACGACGGCAGTCCCGGGCGGCGTGTGCGTCCGGGCGTTGGTCAACAGGTTCGTGACCACCCGTCGGAGTTGCACCTCGTCGCCGGCCACGAGCAGCGGCTCGTCGTCCACGATCTGCAGCGTCCACCGGTGGTCCGGCGCCGTCGCGCGGGCGTCCATGGTGGCATCGACCACGAGCGACGTCAGGTCGACCGGCTCGCGGACGAGCGGTGAGACGGGAGCCCCCGACGCCAGGGCCGAGGCGTCGAGCCGTGCGAGCAACAGCAGCTCGTCGACGAGGTCGCCCATCCGGACTGCCTCGCGTCCGATCCGTTCGACGTTGCGGTGTACGGCGTCCAGGTCGGAGGTCCGCTCCGACAGCTCGGCGTACGCCCGGACAGTGGCGATCGGGGTCCGCAGCTCGTGCGAGGCGTCGGCGACGAAGGTCCGCATGCCGGCCTCGGCGTCGCGGCGCACCGTGAGTGCGCGGGCGACGTGCCCGAGCAGCCGGTTCAGTGCGGTGCCGACCTGCCCGACCTCGCGGTTCGCGGTCAGGTCGGCGTCGGCGACCCGCGCCGGGATGTCGGTGTCGCCGCGTTCCAGGTCGAGGGCGGTCACCCCGGAGGCGACCGCGGCGACGTGTTCGAGTGGCCGGAGCGAGCGCCGCACGAGCAGTGCGAGCGCCCACGCGGCGACGACGAGGCCGAGCACCGTGACGATCCCGATGACGAGCAGCAGGCGTGCGATGGCGGCGTCCAGGTCGCCGAGGGGCAGCGCGGTGACGAACACGTCGCCGTCGTCCCCGACCGCCTGCACCCGGTAGGTGCCGAGCGAGCCGAGGTCGATCGTCGCCGGCTCGGCGCCGCTGTCGACCGCGGTGAGCGTCTTCCGTTGCGCCGACGACAGCCCGTGCTGGTCGCCGTCGCTGTCGGTGTACCCGCCGAGCACGACGACGCCGTCGCGGACGATCGCGACGACGGTGCCGGCGGACTGTCCGGGCGCTCCGATGAAGGCGTTGTCCGGATCCGGACGATCCGACGACGACGACCCGGGCGGCGGTCCGGTGGGCGCTTCCGCACCGTCCCGGCCGCCGGGGGTCCGGTTCGCCGCCGTCGACAGCTCCGCGTCGAGACGGTCGACGAGGTACCCCCGGAACGCGACGACGGTCACCGCCCCCACGACGACGTTCGTCGCGACGAGCAGCAGCGCCACGGCGGCGACGACCCGCCACCGCAACGACGGCACCCGTCCCACGCGGGTCGGAGGGGAGGCCCGGATCGCCTTCCGGGGGCGGCTCACGTCGTCGGCCGCAGCACGTACCCCGCCCCACGGACGGTCTGCAGCATCGGCTCGCGGCCGGCGTCGAGCTTCTTCCGCAGGTACGACACGTACATGTCGACCAGGTTCGACGACGATCCGAAGTCCATCCCCCAGACGTTGGCGAGCAGCTGCTCCCGCGAGAGCACCCGGTTGGCGTTCCGCGCCAGGTGCCGCAGGAGTTCGTACTCCGTCGGCGTGAGCTCGATCGGGTCGCCGCCACGGCTGACGGCGCGGGCGTCCTCGTCGAGACGGAGGTCACCGACCACCACCTCCACGCTCCCGCCGACCGATGCGACCCGAGCGGAGGTCCGTGCCAGGATCCGCGCGCGGACGAGCAGCTCCTCGATGCCGAAGGGCTTCGTCAGGTAGTCGTCACCCCCACCGGTGAGTCCGGCGAGGCGGTCCTCGGGGGCGTCGCGCGCGGTGAGGAACAGCACGCGGACGGCGTCGCGGGAGTCCCGGAGCCGCTCGAGGACCTCGAAGCCGTCGATGTCGGGCAGCATCACGTCGAGGACGATGACGTCGGGTTGGAACTCCCGTGCGGCGAACAGGACGTCGCGGCCTCGGTGCACGGTCCGCACGGCCCAGCCGTCTCCCTCGAACGCGAGGGCGACGGCGTCGGCCAGGGCGTGCTCGTCGTCGACGACGAGGGCGCGGACGGGGGTGCCGTCGGTGCGCAGCAGCGGTTGGCCGGTCACGTCCGCGAGCCTATCCACCGCGCCCTCGTCGTCGATCACTTCGTGGTGCTCAGGTCGTAGACGGTCTGCCCGCCGACCGTGGTCGACTCGTAGTTCGCCGCGACCCACTCCTGGATGGCCGACGCCGTGGACGATCCGCCGCCCATGCCGCCGCCACCGGAGCCGGACGAGACGTAGTACCCGATGTCACCGTCGGCGACGTACGCCTTGAACTGCGCGAGCGTGGGCGCCGGGTCGCTCGACCAGCCACCGATCGCCATGACGGCGGTGTCCGTGTCGAGTTCGAGCTGCGCCGCCGACTGCGAGCCGTTCACCGCGGCCGCCCACTTCGCGTCGGAGGCCTCGAGGAGATCCTGTAGCGCCGACGAGGTCGTCGACCCCTCGCCGCCCGTGCCGCCCCCGCCCTCGGTCGAGCCCTCGGCGGTCCCGCCGGCGGAGTCGCCGGGGGCCTCTCCGGGCGCTTCGCCGGTCATGCCCTCCGGCGGGGTCCCGCCGGGACCCTGCTGGGAGCCGTCGTCGGCGGTGGAGTCGTCGCTGTCGGAACCGGCGGCCGATCCGCCGGGTCCACCCGTGCCTCCCGGCATGCCACCGGTGCCACCGCCGCCCATCCCGCCGGAGCCGCTGCCCGCCGGACCGACGCTCGGGATCGAACCGGAGTGCGCGACGGTCGTCGTGGCGAGGGCGTAGGCGGTGGTGCCGGACAGCCCGAACAGGGTGCCGGCGAGGACGCCGATCGTGACGAGCCTGCGCAGCGACGGCACGCTGCCGATGACGATCAGTGCTGCGGACAGCAGGCCACCGGCGAGCATCACCCAGCGCAGCCACGGCAGCCAGGTCGGGTTCTCGTTGAGCAGGCACCAACCCCAGAAGGCCGTGGTGCCGATCATGGCGGCCAGGCCGATCCGGCCGACGAACCGCGCTCGTGCGTGCCAGAGCAGCGCGCCGCCGGTGCCGACGAGCCCGGCGATCGCCGGGGCCAACGCGACCGTGTAGTACGGGTGGATCGTGCCGGACATGTACGAGAAGACGAGTCCGGTGACCAGGAGCCAGCCGCCCCACAGGACGAGTCCGGCGCGTGCGGGATCAGCCAGGTGCCGACGGCCGACGACGACCAGGCCGACGACCAGCGCGATGAGGGCGGCGGGCAGGAGCCACGAGATCTCGAGCCCCATCTCGGACGAGAACAGTCGGTTCAGGCCCGTCGAGCCACCGAACGAGCCGCCCGCGGTGCCACCGGTCATGCCGCCGCCCCCGCCTCCGCCGCCGTTGCCCGAGCCGCCGAAGATCCGACCGAGGCCGTTGTAGCCGAACACCAGGTCGAGGACGGTGTTGTCCGTCGAACCGCCGATGTACGGGCGGGACTCCGCGGGCCACAGCCAGACGGCGACGACCCACCAGCCGGCGGCGACCACGAGGGAACCCGCGGCGATGAGCAGACCGACCACGCGCCGGACCCATCCGGTGCGGGCGGCGAAGAGGTAGACGATGCCGAAGGCCGGCAGGACGAGCAGCCCCTGCAGCATCTTCGTCAGGAACGCGAAACCGAGAGCGACCCCGGCCAGGGCGATCCACTTCCAGCTGCCCCGGGGCAGAGCGCGCACGGTGCAGTACGCGCCGGCGGTCATCAGGAACACGAGCAACGCGTCCGGGTTGTCGAACCGGAACATCAGGGCCGCCGCCGGGGTCGCCGCGACGACGAAGCCGGCGAGCAGCGCACCGACGTTCGCGGTCGTGGTGCCGACGCGGGCGAGGGTGCGGCGGACCGTGCCCCAGACCAGGGCGACGGAACCGACGGCCATGAGCGCTTGGGGGAGCAGCAGGCTGAAGCTCGAGAAGCCGAGCAACCGGGCCGACAACACCATCACCCAGAGCGACGCCGGGGGCTTGTCGACCGTGATGAAGTTCGACGAGTCGAGGGAGCCGAAGAAGAACGCCTCCCACGACTTCGTGCCGGCCTGCACGGCGGCGGCGTAGAAGCTGTTGGCGTACCCCGAGACGCTGAGGTCCCAGAGGTACACCACGGCGGTCACGGCGAGGAGCGCCCAGAACGCCGGCCGGAGCCAGCGGGCGTCCTCGCGCTCGCCGAGGAACAGGCGGGCGAGCGGCTTGCGGCGCCGATCCTGCGCGTCGGTCTGCGCGGAGCCCGTTCGGTCGGTCACGGGTATCGGGTACGTGGTCATGTCGATGAGCATCCGGGGCGTTCCCCGAGCGCGGCACTGCGCCGGCTGTGTGCTGCCTAAGGACGCACGGTGCGAGGTTGGCTGACTCGGCGCCGGCGGGGCTGGCTGGGCTGGCGGGGCGGGGGCGGCGCACGGTGCGCTGTCGTCCGGCCCGTGCCGGGTTGCCTGCCCGGTGCGCGGTTGTAGCGCTGCACGGAGCGGGCAACCTCGCACGGAGTGAGCGAGCGCGCACGGTGCGGCGCCGGTCCCCGGGCGAGCAACCTCGCACGGGCCGAGCGAGCCCGCACCGTGCGCGGGTCAGGCGTACCGCTGCGCCGCGTGCAGAGCCGCCCCCGTGTACGAGCCGCCGAACAGGAACACGTGCAGCAGCAGCGGCGCGAGCTGGTGCAACTCGACGCGCTCCTGCCAGCCGTCGGCGAGCCGCGACTCGCGGTCGTAGGCGGCGAGCACCGTCTCCAGCCGCGGCAGCCCGAAGAGTCCGAGGAGCGCCAGGTCGGTCTCCGCGTGCCCGCCGTGCGCGATCGGGTCGATGAGCACCGCCCCGGTCGGTTCGGACGAGTCCGTCGGCCAGAGCACGTTGCCCGCCCACAGGTCGCCGTGCAGCCGTGCCGGACGGTCCCCGACGAGCGCTGGCTGCGGGGACCCGAGTGTGCCGTCCTGCACCCGGTCGGCGACCCGGTCGAACACCGCAGCCTGGGCGTGGTCGAGCCCGCCGGAGTCGACGATGCGACGGACGAAGTCGCGGATCCGGTACTCCGCGAAGAACTCGCCCCACGTGGCCGGTGCGTGTGCGGCGTCGACGAACGGGGTGCGGGAGCGTCCCATCCGCAGTGCGGCCCCCTTCGTCCAGCCGGCGGGCGGCGCACCCCAGTGGTCGGCGCCGGCGGCGTGGGTGTGCGCGAGGGAGCGGCCGAAGCGCTCGGCCTGCGCAGCGGTGGGGGAGCCGTCGGAGATCAGCTCGAGGTCCAGCACGGTCGGGCTCGGTCGGCCCAGCACCCGCGCGGTCCTCGTGCCGCCCGCGTCCTCGGCGTCGGCGAGCCACCGGAGTCCGGCGGCTTCGGCTGCCGCTTCGTCCGGGGTGGTGAAGGTCTTCACGTGCGTCTCGGCCATCGGTCCATCCTGCCGACGGGTCGTGACGTCCGTTCAGCGGGCCGTCAGACCGCGTCGACCAACGCCTTCGCCAACGGGTGCCAGTCCCGCGACGACGGCCCGCTCAGCACCAGGGTCCGCTCGAGCCGCCTGGCCATCGGGATCATCACGAGGTCCGGCGGCAGCATCACCCGGCCGAGCGTCGGGACGATCGACACCCCCTCGCCCCGTTCGATCATCCCGAACATGGTGCTCATCTCCCGCACCCGGTGGGCGTAGCGGAAGGGGCGTCCGTCGAGCTCGTGCAGCTTCTGGATCTGGTACTCGCACCCGCCGCCGCCCGCGACCAGGCCGTCCTCGTGCAGGTCGTCGAGCGTGAGGGCGGGCAGCTCGGCGAGCGGGTGGTCGCGCCGGACAACCGCGGCCATCTCGTCCCGGGCGACGACCACGCCGCCGGCCGGCAGCGGGGAGGGGTCGACGAGCACGGCGGCGTCCACGGTCCCGCTCTCCAGCCACTCGGGCATCTCGTCGTCGTCGCCCTCGTAGACCTGCACGTCGACGTCGGGCAGCGTCACCGCCCACAGCTCGCGGAGCCGCGGCAGCAGGCCCTGGCAGACGGTGGGGACGGCCGCGAGGCGCACGGTGCCGCGCGCCGTGGCGGGCCGGACCACCGCCTCCAGGGCGTCGACCGAGGCGAGCACGCTGCGGGCGTGGGCCAGCAGGCGGTCACCGAGGGGGGTCGGGACCGCGACCGCACCACGACGGACGACCGGCCCGCCGACCTCGCGTTCGAGCCCGGCGACGGCGTGCGAGACGGCGGACTGCCCCACGCCGAGCACGGATGCTGCGGACGTGAACGAACCGGCGTCGAGCGTCGCGACGAACGCACGGAGCTGGGGGACCGAGACGGGCATGCGTGCTCCTCATGAGGGTATGAACCACATGCGTTTGCCGCATGTGCGGGACTGGTTCGACACTAGGCCACATGAACGCCCTCCTCTACGGTCTCGTCGCCCTCACCTGGGGCTCGAGCTTCCTGTTCGCGAAGATCGGCCTCGACGGGCTCGCACCGCAGCAGGTCGCCACCGTGCGAACCGTGCTCGGGGGCGTGACGCTCGTCGCCCTGCTGCTCGCGACCCGTCGTCGCTGGCCGCGGGAGCTGCGTGTGTGGGCACACCTGGCGGTCGTCGCGTTCTTCCTGAACGCTCTGCCGTCGTCGCTGATGGCGTGGGCCGAGCAGACCGTGCCGTCCGGACTCGCGAGCATCTACAACGCGACGACCCCGATCATGACGCTGGCCGCACTCGCGGTGCTCGTCCCGTCCGAACGGCTGCGGGGCCGGCAGGTGGCGGGCATCGTGGTCGGCATCGTCGGTGTGCTCGTGCTCGTCGGCCCGTGGGACCTGCTCGGCGACCCCGCGGTCCTGGCGAGCGTCCCGGGACAGGTGGCGCTGCTCGGCATGACCGCGTCCTACGGCATCGGACTCGCCTACCTCCGGCGCGTGGCGGTGGGCAGCGCCCACGACCCGGTCACGATCGCGACGGTGCAGCTCACGCTGGCATCGGGCATGCTCCTGCTGGTCGCGCCCGTCATCGCCACCGGCCCGGTCCAGCTGGACGGGAGGATCGTGGCCGCGATGATCGCGCTCGGTTGCGTCGGTACGGGGCTGGCCTACGCATGGAACACGCGGCTGGTGCAGGCGTGGGGCGCCGGTCGGGCGTCGACGGTCACCTACCTGACGCCGGTGGTCGGGGTCGCGCTCGGCGTGCTCGTCCTCGGCGAGCGGGTCCGGTGGAACGAGCCCGTCGGCGGGCTGGTCGTGCTGCTCGGCATCGCGCTGGCCTCGGGGGTGCTCGGCCGCCGGAGTCTGCGCCGTCGCGCACGCCCCGCCCGTACGCTGGCCGGGTGACCGCCGGCCAGGACCCCCACGTGGTGCGACTGCTGTTCGCCTCGTCCCACCCCGGCCCGACGGTCACGGTCACGGTGCTCGCCGCCGTGATCGCCGCCGCAGTCGGGCACCCGTTCTGGCTCGTGGCGCTGGTCGCGCTGACGGTGGTCGCCGGGCAACTGTCGATCGGCCTGGCGAACGACTGGATCGATGCCGACCGTGACCGCGCCGTGGGTCGGAGCGACAAGCCCGTCGCCCGCGGACTCATCGCCGTCGGGACGGTCCGCACGGCAGCGTTCGTGACGGCCGGAGCCGCGGTGGTCCTCTCGCTGTTCCTCGGCCCCGTCGCCGCCGTGGCACACCTCGTGCTCGTCGCCGCCGGGTGGGCCTACGACGGCGGGCTGAAGCGCACCGTGTGGTCCGTCGTGCCGTTCGTCGTCGCCTTCGGACTGCTGCCCGTGGTCGCGGTGTCCGCCGGTCCCGAGGGGCTGTGGCCGACCTGGTGGGCGATCGCCACCGGCGCGGTGTTCGGCGTCGCGATCCACTGCACCAACGTCCTGCCGGACCTGGTCGACGACGCCGCCACCGGTGTCCGTGGGTTCCCGCACCGCCTCGGGCTCCGGGGCGCCGGGATCACGGCGTTCGGCTTGCTCGTGGTCGCAGCAGCCCTCGTGCTCGGCGGCCAGGTGCTCGGTGACGACCCGGTCCGTGGCGTCGGTGTCGTGCTCGCCGTGGTCGGGGCGGTCGTCGTGCTGGCGCTCGCCGTGGTGGGGGTCCGACTGGTGCTGGCGGGACGGGCGTCGCGGACCCTGTTCCGGCTCGTGATCGCGTCGTCCCTGGTGCTCGTCGTCGAGCTCGGCTTCGCCGGGGCGCGACTCGTCGCCTGACGCACCTCCGCGCGGCTCGGACCGCGCCGCCCGTCGCCGACGCGAGCCGTCAGGCCCAGCGCATGGCGTAGAGCCGGGCCAGGCCGTGCGCGGTCGGCAGCGACAGGACGGCCCGGAGCAGCGCCTCCCGTCCGATGGTGGCGACGGCGCCGAGCGGACGACCGAGCCCCATGTTCGCCTCGGCCTGCCGGGCCGCGCGGCGGGCGGCTGCCTGGCGGCGGGCGGCGTAGCCGGGCCACGGTCCGGCCACACCCGTCCGGACGGCGCCGGCGAGCAACGGCGCGAGCTCGGCCGCGTCGAGCCAGCCGAGGTTCATGCCCTGCCCGCCGATCGGGCTGATCTCGTGGGCGGCGTCGCCGACGAGCACCACCCGGCCGACCCCGACGCGGTCGGCGGCGCGACGCCGGACCCGGAACCCGCTGAGCATCGTGCAGGTGGACGGATCCGGGGTGACGCCGGTACGTGCCGTGACGATCGCGGCCAGTCGTCCGGCGGTGGTGGGATCGGGTGCCGCACCGCTCGGGGCGAACGCGAGCGAGTCCGGCACGAGTGCGACGTACCGGCGTCGACCGTGCGGCAGGGGGAAGGACTCGACGACGCCACCGGGTCCGACGTCCACCAGGGCGGCGGTCCGCGCGTCGGCGTCCTCGGGGTCGGCGAAGTCGCCCATCACGTAGCGATCCGGGTAGTCGCGTCCGGTGGTGCCGATGCCGAGCAGGTCACGGACGACGCTCCTCGCGCCGTCGGCCCCGACCACGAAGGCAGCGCGCACGGCGACCGCTGTGCCGTCCGGGCCGCTGCCGACCGCGTCGACGTGGTCGCGGTGGCGGGTCAGGCCCGTCACCGTCGTCCCGGTGTGCAGCGCGGTCGGGTCCAGGTCGGCGAGCCGGTCCCGCAGCAGGGACTCGGTGCGGTGCTGGTCGAGCGTCGCGACGTACGGGTGGGTGTCCGAGGCGCGGTCGAACGTCAGCGTGCCGAGCGTCCGCCCACGGCTCCGGGCGACGCCGGTACGCACGAGGGTCGCCTCGGCGAGCACCGGGGCGTCGAGCCCGATCTCGGCGAAGGCGTCGAGGGACGGCGCGTGGATGCCGATGGCGCGGGACCCCTCGGGCGGACCGGGGCGGCGCTCCCACACCTGCACGGTGGCACCGCGGGTGGCCAGCAGCGCGGCGAGGAACAGGCCGACGGGACCGCCGCCGACCACGAGGACGTCGGTGCGCTCCGTGGTCACGGGCCGAGCCTACGGTCGGGTCGACCGCCGTGCACTCAGCGAGCGGGGTGCACCAGTGCCGTCAGGGCGTCGAGCCGCTCGTGCACGATCGCCGCGAAGGGGCGCTCCTCACCCGGGGCGATCCACTGCGCGAAGGACAGGTGGAACACCGTCACGGCGGTCTCAGCGGCCATCGTCGCCGCCGGTTCGGGGACGCCGCGCTCGCGCATGACCTCGCCCAGGCGTGCCTTCAGGGTGGCGAGCTTGCCGAGCTCCCGTTCGCCGAGGGCTGCGTTCGCGTCGATGATCGTCTGCCGGGCCCGTGACCACGACCGGCGGTCCTCGGGGAAGAACCCCGCGGCGGCGTCGAGGGCGCGGCCGACCAGGTCGAAGGGCGCTGTGTCGGCCGGGGCGGCCGTGATCGGGTCGACGAACATCGCGAGGAAGTCGTCCTGGCCGGCGAACAGGACCTCGCGCTTGTCGGCGAAGTGCCGGAAGAAGGTGCGCTCGGTGACGTCGGCCTCAGCCGCGATCCGCGCGACCGTGGTGCCGTCGTAGCCCTCGGACGCGAAGAGCTGCAGGGCGACCGCCTGCAGTCGTTCACGCGTTCCGGGTTGCCATCGAACCATGCACAGAGTCTACTGATCAGGACGCTTCGATGACAGCGGCTGACATCGAGTGCTACGGTGATGTCAGTTCATGACATCACCGCCGTGGACACCTGCGAAAGGACCACTCATGCACGTGTTCGTCACCGGGGCCTCCGGATGGATCGGCTCCCACACCGTCGACGACCTGCTCGCCGCCGGACACACCGTCACCGGTCTCGCCCGGTCCGACGCCTCGGCCGCAGCGCTCGAGGCGAAGGGCGTCACCGTCGTCCGGGGCGACCTCGACGACCTCGACGCCATCCGCCGAGGAGCCGCCGGGGCCGAGGGCGTCCTGCACCTCGCCAACAAGCACGACTGGGCGAACGCCGCCGCCACCAACGCCAGCGAGCGGGCCGCCGTCGAGACCATCGGCGCAGCGCTCGTCGGCACCGACCGCCCGTTCGTGCTCGCGTCGGGCGTCGCCGGGCTCGCCCAGGGCCGCCCCTCGACCGAAGCGGACGTCAACCCGTTCGTCGGGCCGGACAGCATGCGCGGCGGCAGCGAGAACCGCGGCTTCGACTTCGTCGACCAGGGGGTGCGCACGATCGCGGCCCGGTTCAGTCCCACGACGCACGGCACCGGAGACCACGGGTTCATCGCCGCGATCGTCGGGGCCGCTCGCAGGACCGGAGTCTCGGGCTACGTGGGCGACGGCACCAACAGCTGGTCCGCCGTGCACGTCACCGACGCCGCACGGCTCGTCCGGCTCGGCCTCGAGCAGGCACCGGCCGGCACGCGGCTGCACGCCGTCGCCGAGACCGCGATCCCGACCCGCGCGATCGCCGAGGCCATCGGCGAGGTCCTCGGTCTGCCGGTGACCTCGATCGACCCGGCCGACGCGGACGCGCACTTCGGGTTCATCGGCCGGTTCTTCGGCATGGAGATGTCCGCAACGTCCGAGGCCACCCGGGAGCTCCTCGGATGGCAGCCGACCGGCCCCGGGCTGCTCGAGGACATCGCCGCCGGCGCCTACTCCGGCGTGCGGGTCGTGTAGGCGGCTGGGGCAGTACCGGCACCCGCGGATCGTGAGCAGGAATGGTCGGGTTCCGTCTCCGGACCCGACCATTTCTGCTCACGAAGCGACCGCGGACGCCGCGAACGCCGCGAACGCGAACGCGCTGCTACTCCGCCTTCTGCATCTGCCACGGGTCGGGCTCACGGTCGCCGTTCGGGCGCACGGGGCGGACGTCACCGACGATCGGGATGGCACGCTTCCGCATGAACCACAGGTAGCGGACGAAGAAGTGCGACAGCGTCGAGAGCCGGTTGCCGTTGCCGAGCAGCGACGCGATGTGCACGACGACCCACGCGGCCCAGGCGATCGGCCCGACCATGGTGATCCCGCCGCGCAGCTGGGCCACTGCGGCGTTCGTGCCGATCGTCGCCATCGTGCCCTTGTCGAAGTACTTGAAGTGCTCGGTGGGCTTGCCCTCGAGCAGGTGCTTGATCTGCTTCGCGACGTGCCGTCCACCCTGCAGTGCCGGCTGCGCCAGCTGGGCGAGGGCCTCGGACTGCGCCGCGATGTCGCCGGCCGAGAAGATCCGCTCGACACCGTTGACGCGCAGGTCGTCGCCCACCTGGATGCGTCCGCCGCTCGTCTGCGGCAGGCCCCAGCCGGAGACCTCCTTGTGGGCGGCGACGCCGGTTGCCCAGATGACCTGCGAGGCGGGGATGAACTCGCCGTCGGCCGTCATCACGCCGTCGGTCTTGACCTCGGAGACGCCGGTGTTCAGCCGGAGCACGACACCGCGCTTCCGCAGGACCTTGGCTGCGTACCGGCGGAGGCGCGGCGCGAACGGCTTGAGCAGCTCGCCACTGCGATGCACGAGGGTGATCGTGATGGCGCCCTTGTCGAGCTCGGGGTACGCGCCCTCGAGTGCCTGGTCGCGGAGCTCCGCGAGCGCTCCGGCCATCTCGACGCCGGTCGCACCGCCGCCGACGATGACGATCTTGATCTCGTCGGGGCCCTGGTTCGCAGCGGCCTCTTCCAGCCGGGTGAACAGCTCGTCGCGGATCCGCAGGGCCTGCGAGCGGGAGTACATCGAGTACGCGTACTCGTAGGCGCCCGGGGTGCCGAAGTAGCTCGTGTTCACGCCGTTCGCCAGCACGAGGTAGTCGTAGTGCAGGTGCTCACCGTCGGACATCTCGGCGATGCGTTCGTCGGTCCGGATGCCGGTGAGCAGGCCGTGCCGGAACTCGGCGTTGTCCTGCTTCGCCCGCAGGCTGCGCAGGAAGTACGTCACGTCGCCCGCGTTCAGTCCGCCCGTCGCCACCTGGTACATGAGGGGCTGGAACATGTTGTAGACGTGCCGGTCGACGAGCGTCACCCGGACCGGGGCGTCCGCCAGCTCGCGCATGGCAGCGACACCGGCGAATCCACCGCCGACGATGACGACGTGCGGGCGGGTGTCCTGGGGCATGCTGATCCGGCTTTCCTCGGTGAGTTGGTCACCCACGAGGGTACGCGCGCTCCGGAGCGCTCCGGTTCACTGCCGGACGGGAGGCACGGGTCGGCTCCGTCAGGCGTCGAGCCGTGCGTAGGTGCTCAGGACGTTCCCCTTGCTCGTCTTGGTGCTGTCGACCAGCCGCAGGCGCGTGGCCGGGTCGGTCGGCTCGAAGAGCTTCCGGCCGGATCCGGCGATCGCCGGGTGCACCATCAGCTGCAGTTCGTCCAGGAGTCCGGCGAACAGCAGGTGCCGGACGACGCTCACACTCCCGCACACGGCGATGTCGGCACCGTCACGTTCCCTGAGCTCGCGGACGAACGTGTCGAGGTCGCCCGGGATCCTGGTGGTGTTCTGCCAGGTCAGGTCGTCGCCCAGCGTCGTGGAGGCCACGTACTTCTCGATCGGGTTGATCCACTGCCCGAAGCCGTCGTCCGGGTGCGCCGGCCACCACTCGGACCACTCGAGGTAGCTGTTCCTGCCGAGCAGGACGGTGTCGGTGCGGGCCATGAACGCGCCCATCCCGGCCCCGAGCTCGTCGTCGAAGCTGTCGTACTGGAACTCGTACGGGTCCTGCACGACGCCGTCGACCGACGTGAACAGCCCTGCTGTCACCTTGCGCATGGCCGGAGCGTACTGCGGATCAGCTGCCGCTGCCGCCCGGGAACTGGTTCGTCCCACCGTTCGTGCCGGGCAGCTGCGTGGTCGACCGGGATTGGTCCCCGCCGATCGCGTGCCCGACGGCGAAGCCGATGCCACCGCCGACGAGCAGTGCGGCCAGCCCGACGATCGCCGCGAGGACCGGCCAGAACCACGGCGGCTTCGGGGCACTCGTGCGGTTCGTCGGTGCCGCGGTGCCGTACCAGGGGGTGGCGCCGTTCGGGGCGGGGGCGTCGAGGGTGGCCGTGGAGGTCGGCGTCGGGGCCGAACCCCAGCCGGCCGGAGCCGCTGCCGGAGGGGTGCGGGTGGGGTCGCCCGGCGTGTGGCCGTTCGAGGGAGTGGTGTCGCTCATGGAAGGCAGTGCACACCGCGTGTCTATGGGTGGCCGATGACGACGCTGATCCGGTGCTGCGAACCGCCGCGTAGCCTCGGTTCGTGCGCGCCAAGGTGGAGACGATCCGGATCGACGGCCTGCCGGTGCGCCTCCACACCGCTGCGCCCGCCGGCCGGGTACGCAGCGACCTCGACCCCACGGTCGTGCTGGTCCACGGCATCGGGATGTCGCACCGGTCGTTCGCCCGGTCACAGCGTGCACTCGCTGCGACCCACCGCACGGTCAGCGTCGACCTGCCCGGCTTCGGCGGGCTCCCCGCCGCCGGCCGGACGCTGTCGATGGCCGAGCTCGGCGACCTGGTCGTCCGGGCCGTCCGTGCGCGGGGAGCGGAGGACCTCGTGCTCGTCGGACAGTCGATGGGCGCGCAGGTCGTGACCGAAGCAGCCCGGCAGCACCCCGGGGCCGTCGGCTCCGTCGTCCTCGTCAGCCCGGTGGTCCCGGTGGAGCGGCGGTCCCTGCCGTTGGTGGCGTCCGACCTGTTCCGTGACGGGACCGGTGAAGGACTCCGGATGAACGGGGTACTCGTCACCGACTACCTGCGGAGCGTCCGGCAGTACGTCCGCGAGCTGCGCCCGATGCTCCGGTACCGGCTGGAGGAGACGATCGCCGACGTGCACGGACCCGTCCTCGTCGTCCGGGGCAGCGACGACCCGATCGTGCGCCGCGACTGGGCCGTCGGTGTGGCGACGCGCGCGCAGCGAGGGTCGTTCGTCGAACTCCCGGGGCCGCACCACCTGCAGGAGCGGCACCCCGTCGCGTTCGCCCGGCTCGTCGACGAGTTCCGCCGGGCACAGACGCTGGAGGGCCTCCGATGACCGAGCCGACCACGTCCTCGACGGAAGCGACGGGCACGAGCCGACCCGTGCCTCCCGGCATCCCGCTGGTGCGACGCGGGACGTGGGCCGCACTCGACTGGTGGTACGCGATCACGTGGCAGGTGCGGAGCCTCGGACCCACCACCGCCGACGACTACCGGACCGGCGACGGGCAACCCGTCGTCGTGATCCCCGGCGTCTACGAGACCTGGCACTTCATGCGGCCGCTCATGGACGCCCTGCACGACCGCGGCCATCCCGTGCACGTGCTGCCGGTGCTGCGCCACAACCTGCGGCCGGTGCCGGTCTCGGCGCGCGACGTGTTCGCGTACCTCGAGGAGCACGACCTGCGGAACGTCCTCGTGCTCGCGCACAGCAAGGGCGGGCTGATCGGGAAGTACGCGATGACCCAGCTGGACGACCACGGCCGCATCGACCGCATGGTCGCCGTGTCGACGCCGTTCGCCGGGTCCGGCTACGCGCGGCTCGCTCCGGTGCGGCACCTCCGGGTGTTCCGGGCCGCCGACCCCGTGCTGGCGGGATTGGCACGGGAGCTCGACGCGAACGCCCGCATCACGTCGGTCTACGGGGTGTTCGACACGCTCATCCCCGAGGGCAGCGAGCTGTCGGGGGCGACGAACGTGCGGCTGCCGGTCGGCGGGCACTTCCGGATCCTCGGTGACGCCCGCACGCGCGCCGCGGTGCTCGCTGCGTCCGACCCAGGCCTGTCCTGAGGTTCCGAAATCTCGGCACGTCGGCGCTCTGATCGCCGCGGTTCGGAACCTCGGCGGCGATCATCCGGCGTGTTGTGGAACCTCGAGACGTGGCCAGCCGGTGTCAGGCCCCGGGCAGGAACAGGCAGAACGGGTGCCCGTCGGGGTCGAGCAGCACCCGGACGTCGTCCTGCGGTTGGAACGCGGCCTGCGTGGCACCGAGTTCATCGGCACGGACGACGGCAGCCGGCAGGTCCTCCACCTGGAAGTCGAGGTGCAGCTGCATGCCGGGGGCGTCCGCGGTGCCGGGCCAGGTCGGGGCGACGTACTCGGGCTCGAACTGCACGGACAGGCCGGGGCCGTCGGCGGGACGGATCCGGGCCCAGGTCGGGCCGTCCTCGTACACGGTCCACCCGGTCAGGGCGCCGTAGAACCGGGCGAGCGCGATCGGCTCCGGGGACTGCAGGACGGTGGCGGCGAGCGTCGGCATCGAGGCGTCTTCGCTGGTCATGCCGCGCAGCGTACGCCGAGCAGTGGCCGGAGCTGTTCAGCGGCCGGAGCAGTTCAGCGGTCGGCGACGCTCGCGCGCTCGACGATGCGGTGCGGCACCACGACCGTCTCCGGCGGCAGGTCCCGGTCCTCGATCCGCCGGGTGAGCAGGTCGAGCGCCGCCGTCGCGAACGCCCGCCGGTCGAACGACACCGTGCTGAGCGCGGGGATCGCGTACGCCGCTCCGTCGATGTCGTCGAACCCCATGACGCTGACGTCCTCGGGAACGCGGACACCCCGGGCCGCCAGGACGTGCAGCACGCCGAAGGCGATCGAGTCCGTGAACGCGAACACGGCGTCGGGCAGCGGGTGCTCGTCGAGCCAGGTCGCGAAGGCCGTCGCCGCCGAACTCGTCGTCCAGGACGGCAGCGGTACCCGCAGCGCGGGGTCCGGTTCGATCCCGGCGCTCGCGAGCGCGGCGAGGTACCCGCGCTCCCGCAGCTCGCTCGTGGCGGTGGCCTCGGACGCGCGGGCGGCACCGACGATCGCGATCCTGCGGTGGCCGCGGGACACCAGGTGGGCGGTGACCTGCTCGGCGGCGGCCCGGCTGTCGATGTGCACCTGGTCGACGTGCTCGGGTTCGACCTCGCCGATCACGACGGTCGGCGGCAGCCCCTCGGTCGACGCCAGGACGCTCGCGCTGAGTGACACCGGGTTGAGCACGAGCCCGTCGACGAGGTGGGCGCGTGCCCGTGAGACCAGCTCGCGCTCGCGGGCCGGGTCGCTGCCGGTCTGGTCGAGCTGGACGACCCACCCCCGCTCGCGCGCGAGTTCGACGAACCACTGCGCGAGCTCGGCGGAGTAGGCGCTGCCCATCTCCGGCAGCGTGAGGGCGATCGCCCCGGAACGGCCGTTCCGCAGCCCGCGGGCGGACAGGTTCGGCACGTAGTCGAGCTCGGCGACGGCACGCTCGACCCGCTCGCGGGTCTCGGGGCGCACCACCACGCCGCCGTTGATGACGTTGGAGACGGTCTTCGGCGACACCCCGGCGAGGGTGGCCACGTCCCGCACGGTTGCGCGCATCGGGATGAGCGTAGCGCGGGCGGTCGCCGGTGGCGTCGCGTCGTCGAGCTGCGGTTGTGCGCTCACTGGAGCGTTACAACGATGGAAACGTTTGGCAACGGATTGCCACCGTGTTGCCCCGCACGCCAGGGTCGCTGCAGGAATCCAACGGAGGAGGCCACCGAGTGACGAAGCTCGACGACCGCGCGACGACCACCGCGCACACCGCACCGCCGCCGCACCCCGGGCTCCGGCGGCGCACGACCTGGCAGCGGATCCGGCGCGATCGAGTGCTGTTGCTGATGGGCCTGCCGGGCGTCGCCCTGTTGCTCGGGTTCCACTACCTGCCCCTGCTCGGCAACCTCATCGCCTTCCAGGAGTACCTGCCCTTCGTCCCGCTCGGGCGCAGCCCGTGGGTCGGGGTCGAGAACTTCGCGGTGATCTTCGACGGCGATCCGGAGTTCCTCGGGGCGCTCCGGAACACCCTCGTGATCACGCTCGTGCAGGTCGTGTTCGTGTTCCCGGCGCCGATCATCCTGGCGCTCATGCTCAACTCGCTGCTGTCCGAGCGGATCAAGCAGGTCGTGCAGTCGATCCTGTACCTGCCGCACTTCCTGTCGTGGGTGATCGTCGTCGCGGTGTTCCAGCAGATCCTCGGCGGCTCCGGGCTCGTGAACAACGCGATCCGGGCGGCGGGTGGCGACGCGATCGACTTCCTCGGCAACCCGAACGGCTTCATCGCGCTGCTCACCAGCCAGGTGATATGGAAGGACACCGGCTGGGCGACGATCCTGTTCCTCGCCGTGCTCTCCCAGATCGACTCGAGCCTGTACGAGGCGGCGAAGATGGACGGGGCCTCGCGCTGGCGGCAGCTCTGGCACGTCACCCTGCCCGGCATGCGCGGCATCATCATCCTGCTGCTCATCCTCCGGCTCGGCGACTCGCTCACCGTCGGGTTCGAGCAGATCCTCCTGCAGCAGGCCGCGGTCGGTCGAGCGGCCAGTGAGGTCCTCGACACCTACGTCTACAACAACGGCGTGCTCGGCGGACAGTGGGGCGTCGCCGCGGCCGTCGGACTCGTCAAGGGCGTCGTCGGCGTCCTGCTCGTCCTCGGCGCCAACAAGCTCGCGCACGTCTTCGGCGAAGCGGGCGTCTACCAGAAGGAGTCGCGATGAGCGCCACCCGGAGCGTGACCGTGCCCGCGGGGGCCGCCCGGAAGCACCGCCCGCTGGACGCCCCGCCGCTGCCCGGACGGCTGCTGACCGGGTTCGTCCTGCTCGTGATCTGCCTCGTCGTCCTGCTGCCGTTCCTCGGCATCGTCTCGACGAGCGTCGCGCCGTCCAGCCAGGTCAACGGTGCCGGGGGCTTCGTGATGTGGCCGACCGGGCTCGACTTCAGCGCCTACGAGAGCATCTTCGCCGGCGGCGTCGTCACCCGGGCACTGCTCGTCAGCGCCGGCATCACCACGGTCGGCACCCTGATCAGCCTGTTCGTCACCGCGATGCTCGCGTACGCGCTGAGCCGGCCGGGGTCCTACGGACACGGGGTGGTCCTGAGCCTCGTGCTCGTCAGCCTGCTGTTCGCGCCGGGGCTCATCCCGAACTACCTCGTCGTGAAGCAGTTCGGGCTGCTCGACTCGTACTGGGCACTCATCCTGCCCACGGCGCTCAGCGCGTTCAACGTCATCGTGATGCGCTCGTTCTTCATGGCGATCCCGCGCGAGCTCATCGAGAGCGCCCGCATCGACGGTGCCGGCGACTTCGGCGTCTTCCTGCGGATCGTGCTCCCGCTGTCGAAGGCCGTCCTGGCGGTCATCGGCCTGTTCTACGCGGTCGGGTACTGGAACGCCTTCTTCAACGCCCTGCTCTACATCAACGACACCGCGAAGTGGCCCCTGCAACTCGTGCTGCGCACCTACGTCATCAACAACGCGCAGCTCGGCGGCGCCGACCTCGGCACGAGTTCCGACGCGCTGCCACCGCAGGCGTCGATCCAGATGGCGATCCTCGTCGTCTCGATCGTCCCCATCCTCATCCTCTACCCGTTCCTGCAGCGGCACTTCGCCAAGGGTGTCCTGACCGGCGCCGTGAAGGGCTGACACCATGACGACCAACGCACCACGGGGCATCACCCGCCGCGGCCTGATCGCTGGCGGTCTCGGGATCGCGGCCACGGGCCTCCTGGCCGGTTGTGACACCGTCACCCGCTCCACCGACGTGAAGGCGATCAACCGGGCCGTGACCCTGCCGGACTACGTGCCGTGGGCCGGCGGACCGGACCCGGTGCTCCCGAAGACCAGCGCGCTCATGCCGTCCGCGTTCCGACGCATCCCGTCGGACCTGGTGCCGACCGACCGGGTGCCCGGCGACGGGTCGACGCTGCACGGCAGCGTCCCGACGAACTCGCCCGTCCCACCGTCGAAGGGCAGCAACCCGTACTGGCAGGGCCTCGACGAACGGATGGGCGTCGACCTCGACCTGACCATCACCCCGAACGCCGACTGGGGCAACAAGTTCGCCACGCAGGTCGCGGGCGACACCCTCGGCGACGTGTTCACCGTGTTCGGCACGTTCTCGTACCTGCCGCAGTTCCTCGAGGCCAAGGCGGCGAACCTCACCGAGATCCTCTCCGGCAGCGGCGTCCGGGACTACCCGTACCTGGCCAACCTGCCCACCGCGTCCTGGCGCGGCACCGTGTTCTCGGGTGGCATCTACGGCGTCCCCGTGCCCCGCGGGCCCCTGACCACCGGTGTGCTGCACCGACGGCAGGACCTGTTCGAGCAGCTCGGCGTCGACCCGTCCTTCCGTGACCTCGACGAGTTCGAGGCGCTCTGCCGCGAGGTCTCCGACCCGCAGCGCAACCGCTGGGCGCTGGGCTCCGTGCCGACCAACATCCTCGCGTCGATGTTCGGTGTGCCCAACCAGTGGGACGAGCAGGGCGGCCGCCTGACCCACATGTACGAGGTCGACGCGTACCAGGACATGCTCGAGGCCTCGCGGAAGTTCCTCGCCGACGGCCTCGTCCACCCGGACAGCGTCACCGCCTACAACGGCAAGGTGTGGTTCGTGCAGGGCTCGGCGCTGATGCTCCAGGACAGCTACAGCGCGATCCCCGGCCTGCTGCAGCAGGCCGAGCCCGGCAGCGGGTTCCGCATGACCATGGCGCCGTTCGTCGGACCGGGCGGCGCGAAGCCGAAACCGTGGCTCGGGGACCCGAACAACGCGATCACCGCACTCGCGGCCGGGCCCGAGGAGCGCATCCGCATGCTGCTCGGCGTGTTGAACTGGTGTGCGTCGCCGTTCGGGACCGAGGCCTGGATGTACCGGAAGTTCGGCATCGAGGGCCGGGACTTCGACTTCCGCGACGGCGCCCCCGTCCTCACCAAGACGGGCAACAGCGAGACCGCGCTCGGCGAGTTCCCGCTGCAGTACTTCACGGAGTGCCCGCTGCCGCTCTTCTACTCGGGAGCCCCGGAGATGACGGACGTCGTCTACGAGTCGCTGTCCTCGTGGTTGGACGACGGGATCACGAACCCCACCTACGGGCTGTACTCGCCGACGAACTCCACCAAGGGACCGGCCATCGGGACCTACGCCACGAGTGCGATCAACGACGTGCTGCTCGGCCGAGCGCCCGTGTCGGGGTGGAAGGCCGTCGTGCGCGACTGGCGCCGCCGGGGCGGCGACGCGATGCGGCGCGAGTTCGAGCAGGCGTTGGAGGCGCGCGCGGGCGCGTGACGCCGTCGTCTCGGCGACATGACGGCGTCTTGCGTGGCCCTGGACTCGGGGCGATCGGACGGGAGGCCCGTGGCGGGGTCCGCCACGGGCCTCCCGTCCGCTCCGCGGTCACGCCAACCACGACGGGTGAGCGAACAGGTCCTCGAGCTCCTGGACCAACCGCGAGGTGTGGAAACCATCGGCCGCCGCGTGGTTGATCTGCAGCGCCATCGGCATCAGCGTGCGGTCGCCCTCGGTCCGGTAGCGCCCGAGCGTGACGATCGGCAACAGGTGGTCGTACCCGTCGCGGACGTGCAGCGCGAACCCCGTGAACGACGTGCGGGGGAAGGTGGAGACGTCGAACACGTTCCGGGGCCGGTCGTCCTGCGGGAACATCCGGACGTCGTCCCGGTACCGATCCATCGTGTCGACTGCGGCGGCGTGGAACCGCCCGAAGTCCTCGTCGTAGGGCACGACCAACGCCGAGAAGGTCTCCGTGTCCGGGTGGAACACCGTGAACATCGGGTGCACGACGTCCCAGACGCCGGGGGAGCCGTCGTCGAGCAGCTGCATCCGGAACTCGGCATGACGGTTGACCACGGTCGCGATCGCCCAGATCTGCGACGCGTAGGTCTTCGCCGCGCTCGTGCGGACCGCCGCGACGAACGCCGTGACGTCGACGTCGACGGTCACCTCGTAGGAGCACTGCACACGCTGGCGGTAGTGCTCGAAGTGCTCGCGGCGGGGCCAGGTGTCCAGGTCGATCGGTCGGAGTTCCGTCATGGGGCCAGCATGGACGTGGTGCGGGCCCTGCGACGGTCGGCATGCCGACGCTCGAACGGGTTCAGTCGTTCGGGCGGATGAGGCAGAACGGGTGGCCCGCCGGGTCGAGGTACACGCGGAACGTCTCGGTCGCCGATCCCGTCGTGGTCGCACCGATGGCCAGGACCGCGGCCTCGCCGTCGTCGAGGTCCTCGACCTTCACGTCGAGGTGGCTCTGCTGCGGGACGAGCTGCCCGGGCCACTCCGGGGCGCGGTAGTCCTCGACCTGCTGGAACGCCAGGAGCGGCCGCTGGTCGGTGAAGGGGAGCGCGACCTCGGCCCAGTCCTCGTCGAAGCCGACGATCTCGCCACCGAGCAGCTCCGCGTAGAAGCGGGCCAGGCCGCGAGGGTCTGCGCAGTCCAGGACGACCATGTCGAGTGTGCCGATCATGGCCGTCAGGGTAGACCGATCAGCGCGCTGCGGTCAGGGCCTTCGTGATCCGCTGCAACGACACCGTCTCGGCGGTGCCCAGTTCCTGCGCGAACAGGCTGAGGCGGAACTCCTCGAGCATCCACCGCGCGTGCACGAGCTCGGGGTGTGCGCCGACCGGCGGCGGGAACGCACCGCCCGCGTCGACGTACCGATCGGTGGCGACGGTGACCTCGCGCATCCACGTGGCATCGCGTCCCGGGTTCTGCAGCAGTTTCTGCACGCGTGCCTCGATGCCCTGCAGGTACACCCGGATGCGTCGGAGCCGGTCGAGCCCGGCCACGGAGACGAACCCCGGGTAGACGAGCCGCTCCATCTGCTGGCGCATGTCCGTCAACGCACCGAGCAGGGACATCGAGTTCGCCTGCTTGAGTGCTCGCTCGGCGGAGCGCTGGGCGGCGAGCACCGCGGCGAGCTCGGAGACCGCCGCGAACATCGTGTCGACGACGGTCGCCGACACGGCGTCACGGACCGCCTCGAACTCGGCCTTGGTGAACACGAGACCAACCGGGTGGGCGCGACGGATCACCGCGTCGACGACGGCCGCGAGCACGTCGTCGAAGAGTGCGTTCGTGGAGGCGTACGGGCTGGCGGCGAGTGCGAGCTTCTCCTGTGCGGTCAGGTGCGACTGGATGTAGGACACCGGCGAGGGGACCGCGAGCATCACCAGGCGACGGACCCCGGCGGGCATGCGGACCTGCCGGTCGGACGGCGTCGCGAGCAACTGCACGCCGACGGTCGCCTTCGGGCCGGAACCTTCTTCCACCAGGGACGGGTACGCGCGGATGACACCACCGGCCTGCTCGGTGTCGAGGGTCTGCGGCAGGTCCTGGGCAGGCCACGTGGTGAGGCCGGACTGCTCCACCCCGGCACCGCCACCCGCGGCGGCGACGCGAGCCGCGCCTCCTGGCCGTCCCGCCGCCCGCACCGTGGCGGAGGCGACGCTCTGCTGTGTGCGGTCCTTGAGCTTCGTCTGCAGGACCGACAGGTCCTTGCCGGCCTCGACCCGCCGACCGCGTTCGTCGACGACTGCCCACGTCGGCAGCAGGTGCGACGGCACCCGGGACAGGTCGAAGTCGGACTCCGACACCGGCACGTACGTCATGCGCTGGATTGCCTTGGCCAGGGTCGCGCGGAACGACTCGGTGGGCTCGGTCGGGGCGTCGTCCGGCAGTTCGGCGACGATCTTCTCGGCCCAGTCGGCGGCAGGCACGACGTTCTTGCGGATCTGCTTCGGCAGCGACTTGATGAGGGCGGTCACGAGCTCCTTGCGCAGGCCGCGGACCTGCCAGTCGAAGCCCTCCTCGCGCATACGGGGGAGCAGCGCGAGCGGCACCTGCACGCTCACGCCGTCGTCCTGCGCGCCCGGCTCGAAGCGGTACTGGATCGCGAGGCGCTGGTCGCCGCTGCGCCACTGGGTCGGGTACTCGGCGTCGTCCTCCGCCGCCTCGGCAGCGGATTCGTCCAGCAGGTCCGCCCGGCGCATCGTGAGCAGGTCCGGTTGGTCGCGGCGCGTCGTCCGCCACCACCCCTCGAAGTCACGGGTCGTCGCGATGTCCGCGGGGATGCGCGCGTCGTAGAACTCGTAGACGTTCTCGTCGTCGAGCAGGATGTCGCGCCGGCGGGTGCGCTCCTCGAGCTGCTCGAGTTCCTTGCGGAGCTTCCGGTTGGCACGGTCGAACGCCTGCTGCGACTCCCACTCGCCCTCGACCAGGGCGTGGCGGATGAAGAGCTCACGCGAGTGCTCCGGGTCGATCCGGGCGTACTGCACCCGGCGGCGCTGCACGATCGGGACGCCGAACAGGGTCACCCGCTCGTACGCGACGACGGCGCCCTGCTTCTTCTCCCAGTGCGGTTCGCCGTAGGTGCGCTTCAGCAGGTCACCGGCGAGGGGCTCGACCCACGCGGGGTCGATCCGGCCGACGGTCCGTGCGAACAGCCGGCTGGTCTCGACGAGTTCGGCCGCCATCACCGCGTCGGGCTGCTTCTTCGCGAGCACACTGCCCGGGAACACGACGAACCGGGTGTTCCGCGAGCCGAGGTAGTCACGCTTCTCGCGGTCGCGCAGCCCGATCTGGCTGAGCAGACCGGCGAGCAGGGACCGGTGCACGGCATCGCCGTCGTCGGAGCGGGACTGGCCGACCCGGACGTCGACCTGCTTCGCGGCGCGGGAGAGCTGGCGGTACAGGTCCTGCCACTCGCGGATGCGCAGGTAGTTGAGGAACTCGGCCTTGCAGAGCCGGCGGAAGGCGCTCGAGGACAGCTCTTCCTGCTTGTCCTCGATGTAGTTCCACAGCGCGAGCAGGGTGAGGAAGTCGCTCGTCGGGTCGGCGAAGCGGGCGTGCATCTGGTCGGCGTGGGCGCGCTTCTCGAGCGGGCGTTCACGGGGGTCCTGGATGCTCAGGGCGCTGACGACGGCGACGACCTCGCGCCCGACGCCCTGGCGACCGGCCTCGAGCACCATCCGGCCGAGCCGCGGGTCGATCGGCAGTCGGGTGAGCTGTCTGCCGGACTTCGTGATCCGGCCGTCCTTGTCGACGGCGCGGAGCTCACGCAGCAGGTCGAGGCCGTCCTTCACGCCCCGGGAGTCCGGCGGCTGCAGGAAGGGGAACGACTCGATGTCGCCGAACCCGAGCGAGATCATCTGCAGGATCACCGCCGCGAGGTTCGTCCGCAGGATCTCCGGGTCGGTGAACTCGTCCCGACGCTCGAAGTCGTCCTCCGAGTAGAGCCGGATCGCGATGCCGGCGCTGGTGCGGCCCGCTCGACCCGAACGCTGGTTCGCGCTGGCCTGCGAGATCGCCTCGATCGGCAGCCGCTGCACCTTGGCACGCGGGGAGTACCGCGAGATGCGGGCGGTCCCGGTGTCGATGACGTACTTGATGCCCGGCACGGTCAGCGAGGTCTCGGCGACGTTCGTGGCGAGCACCACGCGCCGGCGCACCCCCGGGGTGGTGCGTCGGTCGAAGACACGGTGTTGATCGGCGGCGGAGAGCCGGCCGTACAGGGGCAGGACCTCGGTGCCCTGGTACCGCTTGCCCTCGATGGCGTCCTGCGCGTCACGGATCTCGTTCTCGCCGGACAGGAACACGAGCACGTCGCCGGGTTCTTCGCGCGCGAGTTCGTCGAGCGCGTCGGTGATCCCCTGCAGGGTGTCGCGGTCGTCGGCGCCGTTCGACCCGCCACGGTCGGCCGTGCGCGAGTCGGTCTCGTCGTCCTCGTCGGTGTCTTCGGGGTCCTCGGACACGAGCGGGCGGTACCGGATCTCGACGGGGTAGGTCCGGCCGGAGACCTCGATGATCGGGGCGTCGCCGAAGTGCTTCGAGAAGGACTCGGGGTCGATCGTCGCGCTCGTGATGATGAGCTTGAGGTCGGGGCGCCGGACCAGGAGCCGCTTGAGGTACCCGAGCAGGAAGTCGATGGTGAGCGAGCGCTCGTGCGCCTCGTCGATGATGATCGTGTCGTACCGCTTCAGGTCGCGGTCGAAGTGGATCTCGTTCAGCAGGATGCCGTCGGTCATCAGCTTGATGCGGGTGTTCGACGACACCTTGTCGGTGAAGCGCACCTGGTAGCCGACCAGGTCGCCGAGGTCGCTGCCGAGTTCTTCGGACACGCGTTCCGCGATCGTGCGGGCGGCGATCCGGCGGGGCTGGGTGTGCCCGATGTGCTCGCGTCCCAGCTCGAGGCAGATCTTCGGCAGCTGTGTGGTCTTGCCCGAGCCGGTGGCACCCGCCACGATGACGACCTGGTTGTCACGGATGGCGGCCGCGATGTCGTCCCGCCGCTGCGAGACCGGCAGTTCGGGCGGGTACGTGATGACTGGCGGCGTGGGAGACATGAGCATTCCAGGATACCGTCACGCCGCCGGTGCTGCGAGCCCGGCGGCGAGGTCGGCCGCGGACCGAGCGGGCAGGGCACACACGCGGTCGTGACAGACGTACGCGGCCGGTTCGAGCGCATCCCGCGCCTCGAACAGCTCGAACCCCGCGGCTGCCCACTCCGTGGCCTGCGTCGGGGTCACGCGAGCGATGATCGTGCCGGGTCGGCGCGCGGCGCGGACGGCGTCCCGCAGCGGGTCGTGCGGGTCCGACGTCACGACCACGATCTCGCGCGAGGGCCGTTGCAGCCCGAGTGCGAGACCGAGGGCGTCCGCGTGCCCGAGCGGCCGCTCGGTCCCCGTCGACGCCCGGTCCGCCACCAGCCGCTCGGCGGCTGTCCGGTACGCGGAGTCGCCGGTCAGCGCCGCGAGCTCGGCTGCCGCTGCGGCCAGGGCCACCGTCCCGGAGCGCATCGCGGTCTGTGGTTGTTCCCCGGTCGCCGTGCCCGCCCCGGCGAGCACCGGGTCGACGTCGAACCGGCCGGCCAGGCCGTCGTCGACCAGGGAACGGGCGGTCACGGCGTAGGCAGCGTCGCCCGTCACCAGGGCGAGCTCGAGCAGCCCCTCGGCCAGCAGCCCGACGTCCTCGATGGTCGCCGGGGCCGCCGACGGCCCGCGCGGCGTGCTCGAGCGGACCACGACGTGCCCGTCGTGCACGTGCGACCGCAGCAGCGCATCGGCTGCCGACCGGGCGAGATCGATCATCTCGGGGTCGTCGTGGCGTTCGCCGGCGATCGCGAGCCCGCGGATCGCCAGGCCGTTCCACCCGGTCAGGACCTGGTCGTCGAGTGGCGGCGGGTCCAGGAGGGCGCGCTCCGACAGCGGCCGTCGGTACCACTCGCCCTCCACCCGCCGGCCGTCGATCGTGGACTCGCTGTCCTGCGCGGCGACGAACGCGCCGTCCTCCTGCCGCAGGGTGTCCCGCAGGAAGTCCGCGATGCCGCGTGCCTGTTCGGCCCCGGCGACCGCGAGCAGGCCAGCGTTGTCGTAGAGCATCCGTTCGTAGTGCGGCACGCTCCAGTCGCGCTTGGTCGCGTACCGGAACACGCCGCCGTCGGCATCGGTCAGCTCGGAGGCCCGGATCGCGTGCAGCGACCGGTCGAGCAGACCGTCGGCCTCGGCATCGCCGTCGCGTGCTGCGTCGGCGAGGAACTCCAGCAACGGTGTGCTCGGGAACTTCGGAGCGCCGCCGAAACCCCCGTAGGTGGTGTCTTCGGCCTGCGACAGCTGACCGGTGACGGCCCGGATGCTGTCGACGGACGGGAGGCGCGGGTCGGCTCCGCCAGGACCGTCGCCGGCGCGGGCGGTCGCGTCCGCCTCGGCCCCCTGCCGGATCGCCGTCGCGATGGCTGCGGCGTTCGCGTCGACCTCGTGCCGCCGCTCGGTCCAGGCGTCGAGCACCGCCGCCAGGATCTGCCGGAACGCGGGCACCTGACCCACGGGGGTCGGCGGGAAGTACGTGCCGGCGAAGAACACGTGGCCCTCGGGCGTCAGGAACGTCGTCAGGGGCCAGCCGAGCTGCTGCGTGAACGCGCTCGCCGAGGCCATCAGGCTGGCGTCGACGTCGGGACGCTCTTCGCGGTCGACCTTGACCGCGACGAAGTCCTGGCGGAGCAGCGAACCGATCTCCGGGTCGTCGAAGCTCTCACGCGCCATGACGTGGCACCAGTGGCACGTGGCGTAGCCGACCGACACCAGGACCGGCACGCCGCGCTCACTTGCCTCGGCGAAGGCCTCGGGGCTCCACTCGCGCCAGTCCACGGGGTTGTCGGCGTGCAGCCGGAGGTACGGGCTGACCGAGGTGCCGAGTCGGTTGTCGTTCATGCCTCCAGCGTGCCCCGTGGCGACTGGGCGGACCAACGATCGCCGCGATCTGTGGACGGATCGTCGATCTCCACAGCCCTCGTCCGAGCGGTCAGCGGGGGAGCCACCCCGTCAACGCGGCGAGACGCTGCGCGACCTGGGCGGGGGTGAGATCGTCCGTGTCCAGCCGGGCGACCGTGTCCCCGGAAGCCGCGTCGAGCCTCCCGGCCGTCCGCGTGCTGTGCGCGAACTGCGCCTCAGGGACCTCGCCACCTGCCCGCCGAGCGAGGCGCTCGGCGGTGGGACCGTCTGCCGCGCGCAGCAGGACCGTCGTGATCACGGGGTCGTCGCCCATGGCGGCGGCCAGACGCTCGTGCTCGAGCACGGACACCGTGTTCGTGTAGACCAACCGGTGGTGGCCGAGCTCGCGGTAGGCCTGCCACATCGCGGCGAGGTTCCGTTCGGCCAGGTGCGCCTCGGGGTGCTCGACGTGCGGCGCCGGGTGCGCGAGGTCCAGCAGGTCGCCCTCGATCACCGCGTGACGGACGTCCGCTGCGACGAGCAGGTCGTGCAGCGCCTCGGTGGCCGTGGACTTGCCCACGCCGGACCGCCCGCCGACGAACAGGACCTCGGAGCGGGGCACGCTCGGCACCGTCACCCGAGGCCGAGCGACAGGAGCGCGAGGGCGGCGTCCTCGGGGCCGTAGTCGAACAGGCGCTCCCAGAACGGGTCGTCAGCCCACGGCACGTCGCCGTCGGCCGGTGTGCTCTGCGCGGTCTCCACCAACCAGTCGAGTTCGGGCAGGACCGCCGTGGCGAAGGTCGGCGGCTGCCACCCGAGCGCCCGCGCCGCCGTCGTGTCGAGGACGAACTGTGACGGCGACGACCACGGGGTGGTCCCGACGAAGGCGGGGGCGTCCGCGTCGAGCAGGACCTCGTCGAACCGGTGGTCGAGGTGCCCGGCGATGGTCCGCACGATCTCGAGCGCCGTCGGAGCGGTGTCGTCGGCGACGTTGAGGATGCGCCGGTCAGGAGCATCGGCGACCAGGCGGACGAGCGAGCCGATCCCGCTCGCGGCCGTCGTGTGGTCGACGCCGCGGCCGTGGTCGGCGAGCAGGATCCGTTCGCGCCCGTCGAGCACCCGTCGCACCACGAACCACTCGCGCGGACGGCCGATGCCGACGCCGTACACCTTCGACGGTCGCAGGACCGTGACCGGGGCGCCGTGGTCGAGGAGGACCTGCTCCGACGCCACCTTCGCGGCGCCGTAGCCGTCGCGGCTGGTCGAGTCGCCGTCGCCCGCGGTGACGGTCGGCTGGATCTCGGTGACTGCGCCGCCGAAGACCGGCTTGTCGGTCGAGTTCGCGTGCCGCCCCTGCTCGTCGGCGTAGACCGCGCGCGAGGAGACGAAGACGGTGGAACCGACGTCGTCGAGGAACGGCAGGAGCTGCGTCGCGTCGTCGCGGGTCAGCCCCACGGTGTCGACGAGCAGGTCCGCGCCGGGGCGGAGGAGGTCACGCAGGGTGCTCGTGTCGCGGCGGTCACCGGCGGTGACGCTCGCGCCCGATGCGCTCAGGGCGTCGGCCGCCGGGCCCCCACGACGGGCGAGGACCTCGACTTGCCAGTCGTCGCCGCCTCGGCCGGAGGCGTCGAGCAGCTCACGGGCGACGGCGGAACCGATCCCGCCCGTGCCGCCGAGGATGACCGCGCGTCTGGAGCTCATGCCCCAACGCTAGCGGGACGGTCGCCGGCGGCCCGCGTCGTCAGGACGCCAGCGCCTCGGGCTCGTGTCGCCACCAGTCCAGCAGCGAGCCGTCGTACACGGTGACCTTGTCGTGGCCGAGCACGGTCAGTGCCAGGGCGTCCACGCACGCGGCGCTGCCGACCCCGCAGTACGTCACGATCTCGTCCTCACCGACGACGGCGGCGAACGCCTCGGCGAGCTTCGGCCCCCGCAGGTACGCGTTCGTCTCCGGGTCGACCAGGGTGTCCGCCGTGATGGGGGTGCTGCCCGGGATGATCGGCGGGTGGTCGTCACCGAGGGCCACTTCGGGCGCCGCGAACACCAGCGCCGCGGGCTGCTCACCGGTCACGGCTCGGCGGACACGGGCGTGGTCGGCCCAGAGCGGGCGCTCTTCACCGGCGAGGAAGGCACGGTCGTCGTCGGGCGACTTCGCCGCACCGGACGCTTGGCGCAGTGCTCCGACGCGAACCGGACGGCCCTCGTCGCGCCACTTCGTGAAGCCGCCGTCGAGGACCGCGACCGAGTCGAAGCCGAACGAACGGAAGATCCACCACAGTCGTGCCGACCACTCGCCGACGCTGTCGTCGTAGACCACGACCGTCGAGGTGTTCGTGACACCCAGGTCGCCGGCCGCGGCCTCGAATCGTTCGGCGCTCGGGCGGGTGAAGGGGACCTCGGCGCCCGGTGTCGAGAACGCGTCGACGAGGTCGGCGAAGCGGGCGCCGGGGACGTGCCCGCGCTGCTCGTAGGAGTCGACGGCGGAATGCCACGTCGTCGCGAGACCGGTCCCCACCGTGTGCACCGAGGCGTCGAGGACGACGAGCTCGTCACCACCGAGGTGGTCGGCGAGCCACTGCGTCGACACGAGCGGCGAGGTCAGGACGGGGGCCATGCCGCACACGATAATGCGGACCTCTGACGGGCGACAGGGAAACCGACACACTGCGCAACCGGGCGCGCGTGGTGGTTGGTGCGTCGACTCGGAACGACAAGGCGGTTGTCGTACGACATCGCGATCGTCGTTCCGAGTCGGCACCGCCCCGCTGCGACGTCAGTGCGCGGCGGCGGGGATGCTCCCGGTCGTGGCGGACCCGGCACGTGCGAGTCGGTCGAGCCGCACCGACTGCCGGTTGATGAGCAGACCACCCGCGAGGGCGACGAGCACGAGCACGCCGGCCGAGATGCCGAACGCCACGTGGTAGCCGTCGAGCGTGGCCTGCGCCTGCTGCAGCTTCGTCGGGGCGGCGGACAGTCCGGACAGGCTGTTCGACACCACGTCGGCGAAGATCGTCGACAGCAGCGCCGTGCCGATCGAGCCACCGATCTGCTGCATCGTGTTGACCGTCGCCGAGGCCACACCGGCGTCGGCGCGGGCGACGCCGGTCGTCGCGGTGTTCATCGCGGACGAGAAGATCGTGCCCATGCCGAGGCCGATGACGACCAGCGCCGGCAGGACGGTGCCCGCGTAGGAGCTGTCCAGGTCGGTGCGCAGCAGCAGGAGCAGGCCGGTCGCGGCGACGAGGCCACCGGCGAAGATGAGGATCTTCGGGCCGACGCGGGGCAGGAGGCGCCCACCGATCTGCGTCGCCGAGATCATGATCGACAGCGGCATCGGGAGGAAGGCCAGACCGGTCTGCAGCGAGCTGAACCCGAGGGTCTGCTCGAGGTAGTAGGTCAGGAACAGGAAGATGCCGAACATGCCGATCGCCACCAGGCCGATCGCGATGAACGACCCACCGCGGTCGCGGTCGAGCACCACGCGCAGGGGCAGCAGCGGGTGTGCCACACGGGTCTCGATGAACACGAACGCGGCGATGAGCACCACGCCCGCGGCGAGCATCGCGATGGTGACGGGGGAGTCCCAGCCGTTCGTCTCGGCGTTCGAGAAGCCGTAGACGACGCCGACCAGGCCGGCGGTGATGGTGATGACCCCGAGGACGTCGATGCGCGGACGGTCGACCTTCGGCGGCTTCTCCATGAAGACGAGCGCGCCGATCACGCCGAGCACGGCGAAGACCACGTTGACGTAGAGGCACCAGCGCCACGACGCGTACTCGGTCAGGACGCCACCGAGGAGCAGGCCGATGGCCGCACCGGAACCGGCGATGGACCCGAAGATGCCGAACGCACGACCGCGCTCCTTCGGGTCGCGGAAGGTCGTGGTCAGCATGCCGAGGGCGGACGGGGCGAGCAGCGCGCCGAACACACCCTGCAGGGCGCGGGCGGCGACCAGCAGGCCGAACGAGTCGGCGAGGCCGCCGAGGACCGATGCGACCGCGAAGCCGACCAGGCCGATGATGAAGGTGTTCTTGCGGCCGAACAGGTCGCCGAGGCGGCCGCCGAGCAGCAGGAGCGAACCGAACGCCAGCGAGTACGCGGTGACGATCCACTGGCGCTGGTCGGTGCCGAAGCCCAGGTCGGCCTGGGCCGAGGGCAGCGCGATGTTCACGATGGTGGCGTCGAGCACGACCATGAGCTGGGCGAGGGCGATGACCGCCAGGGCGATCCAGCGGTGGTTGCTCTTGGCGGGGGTGGAGCCAGAGGTCGTGGGTGCTGCCCCGGTGGGGGTCGGCACGGTGTGTTCTGCCGTCACGGCAGCCTCCTTCGAGAAGGTTGGAGGGGGAGCACGAAGCGCGCACCGTCGGGCGTTTCGAAGAGGGGAGGTGTCAAACGGATGCGCGGCATCCGTTTGTCGACAGTGTAGACCGAAACGGAAGGTCCGCATCCACTTATTCCCAGAAAGTTCAACTAGGTTCGGCACCGTGAGCACCACCGAGTCCGCGCCCGACCTCGAGCGCCCGCTGCGCGCCGATGCGGCACGCAACCGCGAGTTGATCCTGCAGACCGCTCGCAAGTGCTTCGCGGAGCGTGGTCTGTCGGTCACCCTGAACGACATCGCGCACGAAGCGGGCGTCGGCGTCGGCACCGTGTACCGACGCTTCGCCGACAAGGACTCCCTGATCGAGGCGCTGCTCGCCACCAAGTTCGAGGCGATGAACGACGCAGCGGCTCGCGCGGCCGACGTCGTCGACCCG
Organism: Curtobacterium pomorum; assembly: GCF_044497295.1. NCBI lineage: Bacteria > Bacillati > Actinomycetota > Actinomycetes > Micrococcales > Microbacteriaceae > Curtobacterium > Curtobacterium pomorum. Next base: position 3,198,976 of record NZ_CP172409.1, on the reverse strand, counting down.
CGCGAGGCCCTCCGGGTCTACCTGACCGGCGTGTTCGAGTTCCGCGCCCGCGACCGTGCGCTCGCCGACGCCATCGTGCGGGCCGGCAAGGCGCGTCCGTCGATCGTGCAGGAGCGTGACCGGCTGGAACGCCAGGTCTCCGCGATCATCGGTCGGGCCGAGACCGCCGGGGTCGTCCGTGCCGGGTTCGACTACCGCGACCTGCCGATGCTCACCGCGATGGTGGGCGCGGTGGCCGACGCGACCCGAGAGCACGACCCGAACGCGTGGCGCCGGTACGCCGAGCTCCTCATCGAGGGCGTCCTGCCGCAGACCGCGAGCGAGACCGCCACGGAGATGGTCGGCGACCCGCTCGACCGCGAGTCGATCGAGCGAGCGCTGCACGCGCAGTCCTGACGCGTCCCCGCGGACGGCGCGCGGCTCCGGTGCCGGCCGACTCCGGACGGGAGGCCCGTGGCGGAGTCGACCCGTGCCTCCCGTCCGGCGGTCTGGTCGCGACCAGTGCGCCGGGCCGACACCCGACGCGCGCTACAGCCAGCTCGGCAGCCAGTAGTGCGACCGGATGAAGTCCCACGGCACCTGGATCGCGGTCCACATCGGGTACCAGTACGCCGACGCGAGCACGACCACGACCAGGTACACGCCGACCCAGACGATCGCCCGGGTCCGTCGGGGCCGCGGATCGGTCCGTGACCCGAGCACCAACCCGATCGCCGCAGCCAGCGCCATCACCATGAAGGGCTCGAAGGCGATCGTGTAGAACTGGAAGACCGTCCGGTTGACGTACATGAGCCACGGCAGGTACCCCGCGGCGACGCCGAGCAGGACGAACCCGTACTGCCACCGTCTGCGCAGGATCCAGAGCACGAGCAGGGCCACGGTCGCGATGACCGCCGCGTACCAGATGAACGGGTTCGCGACGCCGGTGATGGCCTCGCCGCAGCGGCTGGCCGAGCAGCCGTCCTGGCCGGCGTCGGTGCCGACGTAGAACATCGAGGTGGGGCGCTGCATGACGAGCCAGAGCAGCGGGTTCGCCTGGTACGAGTGCGGCGTGTGCAACCCGATGTTGAAGTTGTAGATCTCCGACTGGTAGTGCCACCAGTTCTGCAGGCTGTCCGGCACCCACCGGAGCACCCCGGTCCAGCGTTCCCCGCCGGAGGCCAGCCAGTTGCGGTCCCAGCCGTCCTTCGACACGAACCAGCCCGTCCACGACGCGACGTAGGTGACGGCGGCGATCGGCACCGTGAGCAGGAACGACACGGGAGCCTGCTGGAGCAGCGCGCTCGACGACCAGAACTCGACCCCGGCTCGGCGACGCATCATCATGTCGCTCAGCACGGAGTAGACGGCGAAGAACGCCAGGAAGTACATCCCCGACCACTTCGTCGCGGTGGCCAGCCCCATCGTCAGCCCCATCGCGAACAGCCACGGACGCCACCAGAGCACGGGCCCCCACAGGGTGTCCCGGCCGGCGGCGACGCGCTCGGCGACCCAGTCGTCGAGCCGCCGCTGACTCCGGCGCCGGTCGAGCAGGAGTGCTCCGAACCCGAGCACGACGAAGAACGTCAGGATCCCGTCGAGCAGGGTCACGCGGGACATCACGATGGCCTGACCGTCGATCGCGAGCAGGCCGCCGGCGAGCGTGCCGACCAGGGTGGAGCGGAACAGCGACCGGGCGATCACGGCGGTGAGGAACACCGTCGCGATGCCGAGCACGGCCACCGCGAACCGCCAGCCGAACGAGTTGTCCGCCCCGAACAGGAGCATGCCGAGCCCGATCAGGTACTTGCCGAGCGGCGGGTGCGCGATGAACTCCGCGGCGCTGGTGAAGACGTCCGTCTCACCGCTCGAGAACCGGTCGTCGGTCGTCGGGGCGGAGTCGCTGCTCGGGTTCGCCGGCCAGGTGCCCTCGTACCCGAGGTGGACGATCGACCAGCCGTCCTTGACGTAGTAGGTCTCGTCGAAGACCAGGGAGTGCGGGTTCCCGAGGTTGGCCAGGCGCAGCACGGCGGCGAGCAGCGTCACCGCGATCGGTCCCGCCCAGCGCCACACCGCCACGCGCTGGGCGGTGGAGAGCATCCGCCCCCACCAGTCGTCGAGGCGCGAGCCGACCGGCCCGTCGGGCACGGCCGTGCGGTCGTCGGTCAGCTCGCTGGTCATCGCTGAGCATCCTACGGATCGACCGCATGTCCGCGCTGCGTCGGTGCTGCGACGACAATGGGTGCGTGATCGTCCTCGCAGCAACGCCCATCGGCAACCTCGGGGACGCCTCGCGCCGTCTCGTCGAGACCCTCTCCAACGCCACGGTGGTCGCGGCGGAGGACACCAGGACCGCCATCCACCTCATGCGCGCCCTCGGCATCGAGAACCGTCCGCGGCTCATCGCCCTGCACGAGCACAACGAGCGGGCGAAGGCGTCCGAGGTCGTCGAGCTCGCCCGTGACGAGGACGTCGTGGTCCTCACCGACGCCGGCATGCCCGCCATCAGCGACCCCGGCTTCCCGCTGGTCGAGGCGGCGGCAGCGGCCGGCGTCACCGTCACGGCGCTGCCCGGCCCGTCCGCCGTGCTCATGGCGCTCGCCGTCTCGGGTTTGCCGACGGACCGCTTCACGTTCGAGGGGTTCCCGACGCGCAAGGGCGGGGAGCGCCGTCGTGCGTTCCAGGCGCTTGCGGGGGAGCAGCGCACGATGGTCTTCTTCGAGTCGCCGCACCGGTTGGCCGAGACGCTCGCCGACATGGCCGTCGGGTTCGGCGGCGATCGTCGTGCCGCGGTCTGCCGCGAGCTCACGAAGCTCTACGAAGAGGTCAGGCGCGGTCCGCTCGACGAGCTCGTCACGTGGGCGTCCGAGGGGGTCAGGGGCGAGATCTGCATCGTCGTCGCAGGAGCCGCCGAGGCCACCGAGGAAGCGACGCTCGACGACGGGGTCCGACTGGTGCTCGAGCGGGTGGCCGCCGGGATGCGCATGAAGGAGGCCGCAGCGGCGGTCGCGGACGCGACCGGGCTGTCCAAGCGGGACCTCTACGAAGGCGCGCTCGCGGCGCGGTAGACGGCTGGGTCCTGCGGTCTGGAGGCGCGGGGCGGGCCCGCCACGGGCCTCCCGGATCCGGTTTTCCACAGACCACCGCCGCGCGCGTCATGCGGGTTCCGCGCGCCCGTAGGATGGTCCGCATGTCCGACGGGTCCTCGTTCAGCATCACCACGCCGATCTTCTACGTGAACGACGTGCCCCACATCGGGCACGCGTACACCGAGGTCGCCGCGGACGTCCTCGCGCGCTGGCACCGGCAGCGGGGTGACGACACCTGGCTGCTCACCGGTACCGACGAGCACGGGCAGAAGATCCTGCGCACCGCCTCGGCGAACGAGGTCACGCCCAAGGAATGGGCCGACCGCCTCGTCACCGAGGCCTGGAAGCCGCTGCTCGACACCGTCGACGTGGCGAACGACGACTTCATCCGCACCACCGACGAGCGCCACGAGCGCGGGGTGACGGCATTCCTGCAGAAGCTCTACGACGACGGCTACATCTACGCCGGCGAGTTCGAGGGCTTCTACTGCGTGGGCTGCGAGGAGTACAAGCAGCCGAGCGACCTGGTTCCCGGAACCGGTGCGTACGAGGGCCAGCAGGTCTGCGCCATCCACTCGATCCCGGTCGAGGTGCTGGCCGAGCGCAACTACTTCTTCCGCATGTCGGACTTCGAGCAGCGCCTGCTCGACCTGTACGAGTCGAACCCGCTGTTCATCCAGCCGGAGAGCGTGCGCAACGAGATCATCTCGTTCGTGAAGCAGGGTCTGCGTGACCTGTCGATCTCGCGGTCCAGCTTCGACTGGGGCATCACGATCCCGTGGGACAGCGACCACGTCCTGTACGTGTGGTTCGACGCCCTGCTCAACTACGTCACGGCGCTGGGCTACGGCACCGAGGACGACGAGGCCTTCAAGCGCCTCTGGCCGAGCGTGCACATCGTCGGCAAGGACATCGCCCGCTTCCACGCCGTCATCTGGCCGGCGATGCTCATGGCTGCCGGCCTGCCGGTGCCGGAACGCGTGTTCGGCCACGGCTGGCTGCTCGTCGGCGGCGAGAAGATGTCCAAGTCGAAGCTGACCGGCATCGCACCGTCGGAGATCACCGACACGTTCGGGTCCGACGCCTTCCGCTACTACTTCCTCCGCGCGATCACCTTCGGGCAGGACGGCAACTTCAGCTGGGAGGACATCTCGGCGCGGTACCAGGCCGAACTCGCGAACGGCTTCGGCAACCTCGCCTCGCGCCTGGTCGCGATGCTGCAGAAGTACTTCGACGGCGCGGTGCCGTCACGCGGGTCCCTGACCGAGTCGGACGAAGCCGTCGACGCCCTGGCCGTGTCCGTCACCGAGCGTGCCGACGCAGCCATCGCCGCATTCGCCCCGCACGAGGCGATCGCCGCCGTCTGGGAGCTCGTCGACGCCCTGAACGGGTACATCACCGAGCAGCAGCCGTGGGCCCTGGCGAAGGACGACGCGAACCGCGAGCGGCTCGGCACCGTCCTGACCACCGCACTGCGCGGTCTCGGCACGGTCGCGGTGCTGCTCTCCCCGGTGATGCCGAAGGCCACCGAGAAGCTGTGGGCGTCGATCGGCGCCGGCGGCTCGATCGCCGAGCAGCGGGTCGACCGTGCCTTCGAGTGGCAGGGCGCCGACCAGGTGGTCCCGCTCGAGAGCGGACTCTTCCCGCGGATCGAGCAGGCGGAGCAGGGCGCCGCGTGACCGACGCCCACCTCCGCTCCCGCGGCGACGGGGACGGCTCCAAGCGCGACCTGACCTACCCGCCGTTGCCCGAGGCGCTCGTGGTCCCGGTCTACGACAACCACACGCACATGGAGATCGCCGACGGTGGCGACGGGGCGCTCGACTACCGCGAGCACCTCGGCCGTGCCTCCAGTGTCGGTGTCCGCGGTGTCGTGCAGGTCGGTACCGACCTCGCCACTTCGCAGTGGTCCGCGTCGATCGCTGCCCGTGAACCCCGCGTGCTCGCGGCAGTCGCGCTGCACCCGAACGAGGCGCCTTCGCTGCAGGAGCAGGGGCTGCTCGACGAGCACCTCGCCGGCATCGAGCGGCTGGCGGCGTTGCCCCGCGTCCGGGCGATCGGTGAGACCGGACTCGACTTCTTCCGCACCGGCGAGGACGGGCGCGACGCCCAGGTCCGCTCGTTCGAGGAGCACATCCGCATCGCGAAGGAGCACGGCCTCGCGCTGACCATCCACGACCGCGACGCGCACGACGCCGTGGTCGAGGTGCTCGACCGCGTCGGGGCTCCGGAGCGGACGGTGTTCCACTGCTTCTCCGGCGGCCCCGACCTGGCTCGGCTCTGCGCCGAGCGCGGCTGGTACATGTCGTTCGCCGGCACCGTGACGTTCAAGAACGCGGCCCCGCTCCGCGAAGCCCTGCTCGTCGCGCCGCGGCACCTGATCATGGTCGAGACGGACGCGCCGTTCCTGACCCCGACGCCGTACCGCGGCCGGCCGAACGCCCCGTACCTCATCCCGATCACCCTGCGGTCGATGGCGGAGACCCTCGGCACCGACGCCTCGATGCTCGCCGCGCAGATCGCGTCGAACACCGAGCTCGTCTACGGCGCGTGGGACGCCGAACCCGTGACGGTGGACGAGTAGTGGGCGCGCTGCTCGGCCCCGCCGAGATCCGGGAGCTCGCTGCTGAACTCGACGTGACCCCGACGAAGAAGCTCGGGCAGAACTTCGTGCACGACGCCAACACCGTCCGGCGCATCGTGTCGGTCGCCGGCGTGACGCCCTCGTCCCAGGTGCTCGAGATCGGGCCCGGTCTCGGCTCCCTGACGCTCGGGCTCACCGAGACCGGGGCGCCCGTCACCGCGGTCGAGATCGACAAGCGGCTCGCGGCGAAGTTGCCGTCGACGGTCAGTGCGCTGCAGCCGGCGGCGTCGCTGACGGTCGTGCAGCAGGATGCGATGACCGTCGCCGCATCGGACCTCGACACCGAGCCGACCCACCTCGTCGCGAACCTGCCCTACAACATCTCGGTGCCCGTGCTGCTGCACCTGCTCGCGACCTTCCCCTCGATCGAGCGGTCGCTCGTGATGGTGCAGGCCGAGGTCGGGTACCGGCTCGCGGCCGGCCCGGGCAGCAAGGTCTACGGTTCGCCGAGCGTGAAGGCCGCCTGGTACGGCTCGTGGAGCACGGCCGGGCTCGTCAGTCGCCAGGTCTTCTGGCCCGTGCCGAACGTCGACAGCGTGCTGGTGGCGTTCGACCGGCACGAGCCTCCGGGGGACGATCGGCTGCGATCGCGGGTGTTCACCCTGGTGGACGCGGCGTTCCAGCAGCGGCGGAAGATGCTGCGGCAGAGCCTGTCCGGTGTGCTCGGCGGCAGCGCCCGTGCCTCCGAGGTCCTGAGGGCTGCGGGCATCGACCCGACGGCGCGGGGCGAGGCGATCGGTGTCGACGACTTCGTGCGGCTCGGTCGGACGGTCCTCGCAGCTGCGGAGTAGCGAGATCCTCAGCGCATCCACCTGCTCGCCGGCCGCTGACGCCGCGAACGGGGGACCGCGCGCACGGTCGTCTCACCCCTACGATCAACGGGTGCGTCGCATCACCCTCTCCCAGTGGCTAACGATCGTCGCCGTGCTCGGCGGGCTCGTCATCGAGTTCTTCGCTGTGCCCGCTGTCGTGCGAGACCTGCAGAACGACGCGGCATGGGCGGGAGTGCTGCTCGGGGTCGCGTTCCCCGTGTTCGGGGTCGCGGTCTCGGCCTTCCGAGACGATCCGGGCGATCGCGATGATGACGACGACGACTTCCGCTCGCCGCCGCGCCTCGACCGTTTGGGTCGGGTGGCCGAAGGCGCACTGGCCGTGACCGCGTTCACCGCAGCCTGGGCGGTGACACGCCTGCACCACAAGCCCCTCGACTCGGCGTTGTACAGCGCGGTGATCGCCTCGGCGCTGCCGCTCGCGAGCCGTGCCCTCGATCGGCTCGCCCGTCGCCGTGGTGAGCAGCCCGACTGACGCGCCCCTCGCACCACGCGTGGTGCGAGGTTCCGTGGTCGGTGCGAGCCGAAGTGCCTCGCACGGAACGCGGAACCTCGCACCGTTCGAGGCGTCGCCCGGGTCAGTGCTCGCGGGACGCCATCATCTCGAGGATCTGCTGGTGGTTGCCGTTGCGTTCGGCGAAGCGCAGCGGGTGCACGTTCTGCACCAGGATCTCCGGGGCAGCGCCGGACTCGATGAGGGCAATGACCTCGTCGGCGAAGGCGTCGAGCGGCATCCCACCGAAGTCGGCGCCGCCCATTAGGTCGGTCATCACGGCCGGCGGGGCGAGTTCGAGCACCTCGAGCGACGAACCGACCAGCTGCTGGCGGAGGGCCTGCGTGTAGGCGTGCACGGCCGCCTTCGTCGCGCTGTACGTCGGCGACGCGGTGAGTGGGACGAACGCGAGCCCGGACGTGACCGTCATCAGGGTTGCCGAGGGCTGCGCGAGCAGGTGCGGCAGGAACGCGTCGATGAGACGGATCGTGCCGACCAGGTTCGTCTGGACGAGCTCGAGGGCGTCGTGGATGTGCGCGGGGTCGCGGAGGTCCTCGTCGCGCATGATCCCGGACATGGTGATCAGGGCATCGAGCGACGGGTACGCCTCGAGCACCGAGGCGGCGGCGGCCTCGATCGACGACGCATCGGCGACGTCGATCTGCACGGTGCCGAAGCCGTGCTCGGCGGCGAGGGAGTCGAGGAGTGCCTGGCGACGGCCGCCGATGACGACGGTGCTGCCGGCGGCCTGCAGGCGCTGGGCGAGGGCGAGCCCGATGCCCGAGGTCGCGCCGGGGATGAAGACGGTGGAGTTCGTGATGTCCATGACCACCACGATGCTCCGCGGGCAGGGTGGCAGCCAGAGCGCGGTCATCGGGGGATCGGCGATCCCTGGCACGGCGGCGGGAACCGGACGATGATCGATCCATGGACCGCGCTGCACTCGCCGACTTCCTCCGCCGTCGCCGCGAACTGCTGCGCCCCGAGGACGTCGGCCTCGGGCAGGGGCCGCGACGCCGGACCCCGGGGCTCCGCCGTGAAGAGGTCGCTGCCCTCGCCGGCATGTCCGTCGACTACTACACGCGTCTGGAACAGCAGCGTGGGCCGCAGCCGTCGGAACAGATGATCGCCGCGATCGCCCGGGCGCTGCGCTGCAGTCTCGACGAGCGCGACCACCTGTTCCACCTCGCCGGGCAGAACGCCCCGACCCGGATGCACCGCGCCGACCACGTCGACCCCGCGATCCTGCGGGTGCTCGACCGGCTCGAGGACACCCCCGCGATCGTGGTCAGTCACCTGGGCGAGACGCTGGTCGAGAACCGGCTCGCCGCGGCACTGCTCGGGTCGTCCGTCAGCCTGCCCGGCAACGAGCGCTACCAGGCGTGGCGGTGGTTCGTGACCGGGAACGAGCTCGCGAAGTACGCGCCGGAGCAGCACGAGCGACTGGCCCGGGTCGTGGTGGCGTCGCTGCGGGCGGCGGTGGGGCTCGCTGGACCGGGGGACCGTCGGGCCACCGAACTGATCGCCGAGCTGCAGACCCGCAGCCCCGAGTTCCGCGAGCTCTGGGCGAAGCACGAGGTGGCCACTCGCTGGTCCGACAACAAGACGATCGTGCAGCCCGAGCTCGGCCGGATCACCGTCGACTGCCAGGTGCTGCACACCGACGACCAGGCGCAGGCACTGCTGCTGTTCACGGCTCCTCCAGGATCAGAGGACGCGCAGAAGCTCGAGCTCCTCGTCGTCGTCGGACAGCAGACCTTCGCCGGCTGACGACCTCGCACGGTGCGAGCTCGCTCGGCTCGTGCGAGGTTGGTCGACCGCGCACGGTGCGAGGCCGATGATCCCGTGCATCGTTGAACGCTCGGTGCCGCCCTACAGTCCGCCACCGAGCGATCAACCTCGCACCGGCCGGCCGAGCGCGCACCGTGCGGCCCGCACGCCCCCGCCCCCACCACCCCCACCACCGCGCCGCACGAAGCAACCCCGCGTCACACACTTGGCCGCGTGCGGTATACCGTGCCTAGGGTGGGGCTGTGAGCACTCCCCGCGTGTACGTCATCCACGAGAACCCCGAGTGGTTCCCGCCGCTCGCCGCCGCCTTCGAGGCCGAGGGCGTCCCGGTGCAGGAGATCCTGCTGACCGAGGGACAGATCGACCTCGGTGCCGAGCCGGAGCCAGGCGTCTACTGGTCCCGGATGTCGGCGTCGAGCCACACCCGCGGACACGAGCACAGCAAGGAGTACACCCGCGCGGTCCTCGGCTGGCTCGAGCGGGCGGACCGCCAGGTCGTCGGCGGCAGCCACGTGCTCGAGCTCGAGGTCTCCAAGGTGGCCCAGCACGGGCTCCTGCAGCAGGCCGGGTTCGACGTGCCGCGGACGACCGCCGTGTTCGGCACGACGACGCTCAAACAGGCCGCCCGCACCTTCACGAACGGCCACGACGTCCCGTTCATCACGAAGCACAACCAGGGCGGCAAGGGCCTGGGCGTCCGGCGGTTCGACTCGCTCGCCGAGTTCGACGCCTACGTCGACAGCCCCGAGTTCGAGGCGCCGGTCGACGGCATCACCCTGCTGCAGGAGTTTCTGACGGCCCGTGAGCCCTTCATCACCCGCGTCGAGTTCGTCGGCGGCGAGTTCGTCTACGCCGTCCGCGTCGACACCAGCGCCGGCAGCTTCGAGCTCTGCCCCGCCGACGCGTGCGAGGTACCGCAGGTCATCGCGGGTGCCGTCTGCGACGTACCCGGCACCGAGACCGTCGGTGCGCCCCCGGCGTTCGCCGTCCGGACCGAGATCACCGCCGAGCACCCGCTGGTCCGGCAGCTCCGCACGTTCCTCGCCGACCAGCGCATCACCATCGCGGGCGTCGAGTTCATGGAGACCACGGACGGCCGCACGGTCGTCTACGACATCAACACGAACACGAACTACAACCCCGCGGTCGAGGAATCGGCGCCGGCCTCCGGCCCGCGCTCCATCGCGCGGTACCTCGGCGGCCTGCTGGAGACGCAGTACGCAGCGCAACTGACGGCCTGAGAACGCAAGAACCACCGGACTGGAGGCCCGTGGCGGGCCCGCCACGGGCCTCCAGTCCGCTCCGCGCCCCTTGCAGGGCACTCCCCACCTCCCCAAGGAACTCACCCCGTGCGATTCGGATACTGGACCCCGCTCTTCGGCGGCTGGCTGCGCAACGTCGACAACGAGAACATGCCGGTCACCTTCGACTACGTGAAGCGCTTGGCGCAGCGCGCCGAGCGGATCGGCTTCGACCTGACGCTCGTGCCGGAGCTCAACCTCAACGACATCAAGGGCACGGCGGCGCCGTCGCTCGAGGCCTGGTCGCTCGCGGCGGCCATCGCGGCGACGACCGAGCGCCTCGAGATCATGGCGGCGATGCGTCCCGGCTACCACCTGCCCGCGGTGACGGCGAAGCAGGCGGCGACGATCGACGACATCTCGTGCGGCCGCTTCACGTTCAACGTGGTGAGCGCGTGGTGGGCGGAAGAGGCCAAGCAGTACGGCGGAATCTTCTCGGAGCACGACGACCGGTACAAGCGGACCGCGGAGTTCGTCGAGGTCATGAAGGGGATGTGGCGGGAGACGCCGTACTCGTTCTCGGGCGAGTACTACGACGTCCAGAACGCCCACCTCGAGCCGAAGCCCCGCGTGACGCCGCGCATCTACGCCGGTGGCGAGAGCGAAGCGGGCAAGGCCGCGATCACGGGGTACGCCGACGCCTACGTCACCCACGGCGGCACGGTCGAGGAGCTCCGGACGAAGATCGCCGAGATGAAGCAGCGCCGGGTCGACGCCGGACTGCCGCCGTTCGAGGCGTTCGGCATGGCCGCCTACGTCATCGTCCGCGAGACCGAGGAGGAGGCGCAGGCCGAGCTCGCGCGGATCACCGACGTGCAGCACGGCACCGCGTACGAGTCGTACCAGGACTTCATCTCGAAGTCGCAGCTCGAGCACGTCCCCTCGCTCGAGGACTACTCGGTGTCGAACCGCGGTCTGCGCCCCGGGTTCGTGGGGACGCCGTCGCAGGTGGCCGACCGCATCCGGGAGTTCGAGGACGCCGGGGTGGACACGCTGCTGCTGCAGTTCTCGCCGCAGCTCGAGGAGATGGACCGCTTCGGCGAACAGGTCATCCCGCTCGTCCGCCCGTCGGTCGGGGCGCAGTCCTGATGGGTGCCACACCGACCAACGCCGAGGACGGCTGGGCGTTCGAGACCCGGCAGATCCGCGCCGGCTTCAAGGCCGACCCGGGGTTCGGTGGCAACGTCCCGCCGATCGCCCAGACCGCGGCCTTCGTCTACCCGTCCGGTGAGGACGCGGCGGACCGGTTCATGCTCAACGCGCCGGGGCACACGTACTCGCGGGTGAACAACCCGTCGGCGGCCGCGCTCGAGCGTCGGATTGCCGACCTCGAGGGTGGCATCGGTGCGTTGGCGCTGGCGTCCGGACAGGCGGCGACGTCGCTCGCCGTGCTCGGCGTCGCCCGCGCGGGCGACCACGTCGTGTCGAGCGCCTCGCTGTACGGCGCGACGTACACGCTGTTCGCGTCGACGCTGCGTGACCTCGGCATCGCGTTCACCTTCGTGCAGGACCCCACCGACCTGGACGAGTGGGCGGCGGCGGTGCGTCCGGCGACGAAGGCGTTCTTCGGCGAGTCCATCCCGAACCCCCGCGGCGACGTCCTGGACTTCGCCGGGGTCGCCGGGGTCGCGCACGAGGCCGGTGTGCCACTCATCGTCGACAACACCATCGCGACGCCGTACCTGGTCCGACCGATCGAGCACGGTGCGGACATCGTCGTGCACTCGGCGACGAAGTACCTGGCCGGTCACGGCAGCGCCATCGCCGGGCTCGTCGTCGACAGCGGCAACTTCGACTGGGCGGCGCATGCCGACCGGTTCCCGCAGCTGGCGACGACCGAGCAGTCCGGGTTCGCGAACACGAACTTCGCCGAGAAGTTCGGCCGCCGGGCGTTCATCCAACGCACCCGGTCGAAGCTGTCCGCCGACCTCGGTCCGGCGATCGCACCGTTCAACGCCTTCCTCGTGCTGCAGGGCATCCAGACCCTGTCCCTGCGCATGGAGCGGCACGTGTCGAACGCGGCCGCCGTCGCGACGTGGTTGGACGCGCACGACCAGGTGCTCGGCGTGCACTACGCGGGACTGCCCTCGTCGCCGTGGCACCACCTGCAGCAGCGGTACGTGCCGAAGGGCCCCTCGGCGGTCCTGGCGTTCGACCTGGACGGTGGGGTCGATGCCGGACGGCGGTTCGTGGCCGCCCTCGAGCTGTTCGACCACGTGTCGAACATCGGTGACGTCCGGTCGCTCGTCGTGCACCCGGCGTCGACGACGCACGTGCAGATGACGTCGTCGGAGCGGGCCGCTGCGGGTGTCGGCGACGGGCTCATCCGCCTGTCGATCGGCCTCGAGCACATCGACGACGTCCTCGCCGACCTGGCGCGGGGCTTCGCGGCAGCCGCAGCGGGATAGGTTGGGGGCATGACCACGTTGGCCGCCCCGACCCGCGTGCGGACGCGCGCCCCCGGCAAGATCAACGTGTTCCTGTCCGTCGGTGCACTGCAGGACGACGGCTACCACGACGTGGCCACGGCGTACCAGGCGGTGTCGCTGTACGAAGACGTCACGGCCGAGCCCGCCGACGACTTCTCGGTGACGTTCACGGGGCCGATCGACACGTCGAACGTGCCGGTCGACGAGTCGAACCTGGCGATCCGTGCAGCCCGGCTCGTGGCCGACGCCGCGGGACACCAGGGCGGGGTCCGGCTGACGATCGACAAGCAGGTGCCGGTGGCCGGCGGCATGGGCGGGGGCTCGGCGGACGCCGCGGCCACGCTGCTCGCCGTCGACACGCTCTGGGGCACCGCCCTCGGTCGCGAGGAACTGCTCCGCCTGGCCGCGCAGCTCGGCGCGGACGTGCCGTTCGCCTTCGCGGGCGGGACGGCCGTGGGTACCGGGCGCGGCGACGAACTCAGCCCGGCGCTGGCGAAGGGCGAGTTCCACTGGGTCCTCGCGCTGAGCGACGACGGGTTGTCGACCCCGGCCGTCTACCGTGCGCTCGACGAGCACCGCGAGCGCTACCGCGCCGACATCGCACCGGCGCCGTCCCACCCCGTGGTGGAGTCGAACGTGCTCCAGGCGCTCCGCGCCGGCGACCCCGACCTGCTCGCCGACTGCGTCCACAACGACCTGCAGGCCCCGGCGATGCGGCTGCAGCCCGGACTCGCGTCGACGCTCGAACTCGGCGAGAAGGCCGGGGCGCTCGCGGGACTGGTGTCCGGCAGCGGACCGACGGTGGCGTTCCTGGTCGGGGACCGTGACGCCGCGCTCGAACTGCAGGTCGAGCTCAGCGCAGCCGGTCTCGTCGCACTCCGGGCCACCGGTCCGGTGCACGGCGCCCGCGTCGTGCACTGACGGCGACGACCGTCAGCGGCTGTACTTCCACAGGATGACCGTGTCCGTGTGCCAGTACCGCACCACGTGGAAGCCCTGGTCCTTGAGCGTCTCGGAGACCTGGGGTCGGATGTTCCGCGACGTGGCGCCGACGAACCACACGGTGTCGATGTCGGTCAGGCGTGCCGGCACGGTCGTGGCGATGTCGCCGTTCACGTTCCACAGCTGACCGCGCTCCGCGCCCGTGCTCGCCACCGCCAGGTCCCGCATGCCGCTGAAGGCCTCCGGGTAGGCGTCGGCGATGACCTGCGCGGTCGCGGTCGGGTGCCCCCAGACGCTGCCGTAGACCACCCCTTCGTCGGCGTCGGTGGTCACGTCCCGCTCGCGTTCGATGATCGCCGCCGCGTTCGCCCAGTGCGAGGACTGCTTGGCGTGCGGCAGTCGCACGATCGTGCTCGTCGGCACGGACAGCAGGACCATCGCGGCGACCGCGACGGCGACCCAGCGCCGCGGACGGAGCGCCGTGATCGCGAGTCCGATCAGGAGCGCGACGAACGGCAGACTCAGGCTGGCGTACTTGGGGGAGTACAGGTGTTCTCCGGCGGCGGTCGCGGCGACGAGCAGCGCGGTGGGCACGATCGTCAGGGGCACGGCGACACGGACGGCCTGCATGCGGAGCACCTCGCGGGCTCCGGATGACGGGCGTCGGGCCGCGCGGACCGTCAGCACGACCGCGACGATCATGAGCAGCCACGCGACGGCGGCGTACGGGTAGACGACCCCGAACCACGCGGTCGCGAACACCTGGCGCAGCGTGGCCCACCCGATGCCGGTGATCCAGCCGACCTGCTTGGCCTGCCCCGCAGCGAGGCCGATGAACGGCAGCACCACCACGGCTGCGGCCACGGCGGCGACGGCCCAGCGGACGGCGACGGCACGGTCCACCATCGCCGAGGGCACCGCACCGCTGCGGTCGGTGACCGACGCCTGCCGGCGGGCCGCCCGGTCGGCGACGCCGGTCCACGCGAGCACGACGCCGTGCGCCACGACGGCGAGGGCCAGGTAGACGTTGAAGAGGACGGCCACCGCTGCGAGCGCCCCGTAGACGACCCACCACCGCGTCGCGTGGTGCCGAGCCCGGGTGCGACGGACCGCTGTCAGCCCGACGAGGGTGAGCAGCGCGGCGAGTGTGGTGACGGTCGCGTAGGGGCGGCCCTCGGTCCCGGCCCAGGCGACGCGGGGCAGCAGCAGGAAGACCACGCCGGAGACGACCCCGAGCCGGACGCCGCCGAGCCGCCGGCCGAGCGCCACCACGAGCGCGGCGGCGATCCCGATCGCCAGGGCGCTGGGGAAGCGGAGCGTGAACGGGGAGTACCCGACCAGCGCGAGCCAGACGTGCATGAGCGCGTAGTACAGGCCGTGCACGGCGTCGACGTTCTGCAGCTCCGCCCAGAGCGCCGGCCAACTGCGCTGCGCGCTCGTCAGGGTGGCGGCTTCGTCGTACCAGACCGACGGCACCCACGTGAAGGCCGCGGCGACGACGACACCGACCGCCCCGACGGTGATCTCGGGCGCACGCGCCAGGGTCCGCACGGTCGACAGGGCGAGTGCCCGGAGCCGTGCTCGCGTCGACGCGTCCGACGTCGTGCGTCGGACCGTGACGGTGCCGGTGCGGGGGGAACTCACGCCCGCGACCGTACCGAGCGGCTCTGAGCATCCGCCGCGTCCACCCGCTGAGCATTCACATGCAGGGATTCGGTGCGACCGGCCAGAATGACGGGATGGACCCCCTCGTCGCCCCCGTCGCAGCGCTCTCCCCGTGGCGGACACGGCTCGGCTCGCGGACCGCTGCCCTCTCCGACGTCGGCGCCGACGGGCTCCGCCGTCTGGCCGCTTCACGCGTCCTGGTGGTCGGCGCCGGCGGCCTCGGCGCGCCCGTCGTCGCGTACCTCGCCGGTGTCGGACGGCTCACGGTCGTCGACCCGGACGTGGTCGACGCGACGAACCTGGCGCGCCAGACGCTCTTCACGGCGGCGGACGTCGGCTCGTCGAAGGCCGAGGTCGCCGTGGCCCGCGCCCGCGCCGTCGACCCGGAACTCGACGCGGTCGCCGTGGTCGGGTCCTTCACCCCGGAACTCGTCGCCGGGCACGACGTGGTCGTCGACGCGGCGGACTCCGTGCTGGTCACCCGGGCGGTCTCGGACGCCTGCGCCGACGCCGGTGTGCCGTTCGTGTGGGGCACGGTCCTCGGCCAGGACGGGCAGGTCAGCGTGTTCCGCGACGCCGGGCCGGACGGCGTCGACTTCCACGACCTGCACCCGGAGGCGCTGCCCGACGAGGGATCCTGCGCCCTGGACGGCGTCGTTCCCGCACTGTGCGGCGCCGTCGGAGCGGTGATGGCCGGACAGGTGCTCGCCCTGGTCACCGGCACCGGGGAACCGTTGCTCGGACGGGTCCTGACCGTCGACGCCCGCCGGTGGCGGTGGAGCGAGAGCGTCGTCCGGCGTGGCCCGGCATCACGACGACCCGTCGTGGTCGCTCCCGCCGGCGCCGACCGGATCGCCCCGTCGGCGCTCGCCGCACGTCTGGCCGACCCGACGGACCGGGTGGTCGTCGTCGACGTGCGCACCGACGCCGAACGCGCGGACGGCGTGGTCGCCGGTGCCGTCACGGGTGACGTGGTCGCCAGCGACGCCGACGCGGCGGACGTGGTCGTCTACTGCGCCCGTGGCCCGCGTGCGGACGCATGGGCTGCCGCACAGCCGGCCTGGAGGCGCGTGGCGGTCCTCGACGGCGGGTTCGAGGCCTGGCGTCGCGAGGGGTTGCCCGTGGCGATCGAGCGCACCGCCTGATCCGACACGGATCGGGTCCATGGCGCCGCTTCCGCGGCTAGGATCGTCACATCATGACGCAACTGCGGATCCGCGATGCTGCTGCCTTCCTCGGTGTCAGCGACGACACCGTGCGCCGACTCGTCGACGGCGGCACCTTCCACCGGACCACGGACGAGGCCGGTCGAGCGGTCGTCGACGGTCGGCAGGTGGCCGAGTACGCCCGGACGCGGAGCACCGAGCTCGCCGATCCGGCGTCGGGCGTGAAGAGCTCGGCGCGGAACCGGTTCGTCGGCATCGTCACCGACCTGGTCGTCGACACCGTGATGGCGCAGGTCGAACTGCAGTGCGGCCCGCACCGCGTCGTCTCGCTCATGAGCGCCGAGGCGGTGCGCGACCTCGGGCTCGAGGTCGGGTCCGTCGCCGTCGCGTCGGTCAAGGCCACGATGGTCGCCGTCGAGGCGCCCGCACTCCAGGAGGACCTCCGATGAGCCGTCGTTCCCGCTCGCTGCTCGTGCCCCTCGCCGTCGTCGCGGCGCTCGGCCTGTCGGCGTGCTCGACCACCGACGCCCCGGCGGGGTCGTCCTCGTCGGGGTCGACGACCGCGACGGACCGCGGTGCGACCGGCTCGATCACGGTCTTCGCGGCGGCCTCGCTCCAGCAGACGTTCACCACGCTCGGCAAGGACTTCGAGCTCGCGAATCCCGGCGCCTCGATCGAGTTCTCGTTCTCGGGCTCGAGCGACCTGGTCACCCAGATCCAGAACGGTGCACCCGCCGACGTGTTCGCCTCCGCCGACGAGGCGAACATGTCGAAGCTGTCCTCGACCGACCTGGCGAGCGGGTCACCGCAGGACTTCGCGACGAACGTCCTCGAGATCGCCGTCGCGCCGGGCAACCCGAAGGGCATCACGAGCCTCGACGACCTGACCGGGTCCGGCGTCCAGCTCGTCACGTGCGCCGCCCCGGTGCCGTGCGGTGCCGCGACGGCGAAGGTCGCATCCGCCGCGGGCGTCGACCTGCGGCCCGTCAGCGAGGAGCAGTCCGTCACCGACGTGCTCGGCAAGGTCGAGTCCGGTCAGGCCGACGCCGGGCTGGTCTACGTGACCGATGTGCAGGGCGCCGACGGCAAGGTCGACGGTGTCCCGTTCGACGAGTCGAGCAAGGCCGTCAACACGTACCCGATCGGCGTGCTGAAGGAGTCCGAGGACCCGGAGCTCGCGCAGGCGTTCTCCGACTACGTCCGGTCCGCCACCGGCCAGAAGGTGCTCACCGCCGCCGGGTTCGGGAAGCCGTGATCCGTGGCCTCGCGGGCTGAGGGACGGCCACCGGTCGCCTGGTGGGTCCCGCTGCCCGCGGTGCTGGGCGGTCTGTTCGTCGTCGTGCCCGTGCTCGCGATGCTCGGTCGGGTGGACTGGTCGTCGTTCGTCGCCCTCGTCACCTCCACGGCATCGCTCACCGCACTCGGACTCAGCCTCGGCACGGCACTGACCGCCACGGCCGTCGCGTTCGTGCTCGGCTACCCGCTCGCCGTGCTGTTCGCCCGGTCCCGCTCACGGTGGGTCGGGGTTGCCCGCGCCGTGGTGCTCCTGCCGCTCGTGCTGCCGCCCGTCGTCGGCGGTCTCGCGCTGCTCGCGGCGTTCGGCCGCCTCGGGGTGGTCGGGGCGTTCCTCGACGACCACGGGCTGCACATCGCGTTCACCACCACGGCGGTCGTCATCGCGCAGACGTTCGTGGCCATGCCGTTCCTGGTGTCCGCGATCGAGGGGGCGCTCCGCGTGGAGGGGGACCGGTACGAGCGGGTCGCCGCGACCCTCGGCGCCGGTCCCACCCGCACGTTCCTGACCGTCACCACCCCGCGGGTCCTGCCCGGCATCGTCTCCGGACTGGTGCTCTGCTTCGCGCGTGCGCTCGGCGAGTTCGGCGCGACCCTGACCTTCGCGGGCAGCCTGCAGGGGGTCACCCGGACCCTGCCCCTGGAGATCTACCTGCAGCGCGAGGTCGACCCCGACACCGCCGTGGCCCTGGCGGTCGTGCTCGTCGTGGTCGCCGTCGTGGTCATCGGTGCCTCGTCGCTCCGCACCCGGGGCGTGGCCGCGTGACCGGGGTCGCGGCGCGGATCGTCGTCGAGCGGCGGGACGTCGACGTCGCCCTCGAGGTCGGCGCGGAGGAGTGCGTTGCGGTCATCGGGCCGAACGGCGCGGGCAAGTCCACCGTGGTCGAGGCCATGGCCGGTCTGCTGCCGATCGACGCCGGGCAGGTGGTCCTCGGCAGCACCGTCGTGGCGGACCACAGCCGGACGGTGCCCGCCCACCGCCGCCGCATCGGGCTCGTCGCCCAGCGGCCCGACCTGTTCCCGTTCCTCGACGTGATCGGCAACGTGGCGTTCGGCCCGCGGTCAGTCGGGGTCCGACGTGCCGCCGCCCGGACCCGCGCGCTCCGTGCGCTGGCGGCCGTCGGCGCCGACGGCCTGGCGGACCGGTCGCCGGACACGCTGTCCGGCGGGCAGGCCCAACGCGTCGCGATCGCGCGGGCACTGGCCACCGACCCGGCGGTGCTGCTGCTCGACGAACCGACGTCGGCGCTCGACGTCGCCGCACGTGACGAGGTCCGTGCAGCGCTCCGGACCGCGATCGCCGGGCGCCCGAGCCTCCTGGTCACGCACGACCCGGTCGAGGTCGTCGCCCTGGCCGACCGGGTCGTCGTCGTCGAGCACGGCCGGATCGTCGAGGAGGGCACCCCCGCCGCCGTGCTCGGACGGCCCACGAGTGCGTTCGCGGCGGCGTTCTCCGGGCTCGCGCTGGTGCGCGGGACCGCCACCGCGGGTGGGATCGCGACCGACGGCGGCGGCGAGCTGGTGTCGGGGACGCACGCCGTGCCTCCCGGTCGGCCCGCCCTGGGCGCCTTCCACCCGACGGCCGCCCGGCTGACGCGGGACGGCGCCGGGCCGGTGCGCACCGTCACGTCGCTCGAACCGCGGGACGGACTGGTGCGGGTGCGCGCCGGGGACCTCGTCGCGGACCTGACCCTGGCGCGGGTGACCGCACTCGGGATCGGACCCGGTGACGCGGTCCGCGTGGACGTTCCCGCCTCCGAACTGGCGGTCTACGCGCCGCTCGGTTGAGACAATGGTCGGATGACCTCCTGGTTCCCCAAGGCGTGGCCCGTGGCCATCCCGATCCTGGCGGCCGTCGTGCTCGCGTTCTCCTACGGCCGCTACGGGCTCGGTACGGCCGTGGTGGTCGTCGTCGCGGTCGTGCTCGCGGTCACGGTGCTCGCCGCCGTCCACCACGCCGAGGTCGTCGCGCACCGGGTGGGGGAACCCTTCGGGTCACTCGTGCTCGCCGTCGCGGTCACGATCATCGAGGTCGCGCTGATCATCTCGCTGTCGAGCTCCGGCGGTGCCCAGGCCGAGACCCTGGCGCGCGACACGGTGTTCTCGGCCGTGATGATCACGATGAACGGGCTGGTCGGCCTCGCGATCCTGATCGGGACGCTCCGGCACAACACCGTGCGGTTCAACCAGGAGGGCGCCAGTGCCGCGACGATGACGGTCGCCGCGCTCGCCGTGCTGACCCTGGTGCTGCCGACGTTCACCACCGGCACCGACGACGCGTCCTTCACCGGGACGCAGCTGGTCTTCGTGGCCGTGGCGTCGCTCGTGCTCTACGGACTGTTCGTCGTGACGCAGACCGTCGCCCACCGTGACTTCTTCCTGCCGGTCAACCGTGCCGGCGGGGTGCTCGTCGAGTCCGAGGACGCCCACGCCGCACGCCCGTCCGGTCGCACCACGATGGTGTCGCTCGGGCTGCTGGTCGTCGCCCTGGTCGCCGTGGTCGGGCTCGCCAAGGTGGAGTCGCCCGCGATCGAGGCCGGCGTCGCCGCGGTCGGCTTCCCGCCGTCGTTCGTCGGCGTCGTGATCGCCCTGCTCATCCTGCTGCCCGAGGGCATCGCCGCGTCGAAGGCCGCCGCCCGCAACCGGATCCAGACGAGCCTGAACCTGGCGATGGGGTCGGCCATGGCGTCGATCGGTCTGACGATCCCGTCGATCGCGGTCGCGTCGCTGTTCATGCCGGGCACGCTGCTGCTGGGGCTCGGGCCGTCGCAGATCGTGCTGCTCGCCCTGACGATCGTCGCCGCGGTGCTCACGGTGCTGCCGGGCCGTGCGACGCGACTGCAGGGCGGGGTGCACCTGGTGATCTTTGCCGCGTTCATCGTGCTGTCCGTCTCGCCGTAGGGGGCGGGGGGGCGCGGCGGCGTACCTGATCGATTCGAGCGTACCTGGTCGAAAGTTCGCACCAGGTATGCCCGGAAGCACCAGGTATCGCGAGCGTTCTGGGAAGGAACGAGCGCCGCTCAGCCGCCGGCGAAGGGGGGCATGACGTCGACGACCGCGACGCCTTCGAGCACGGTGCTGCGATCGCGGGTGGTCACGCCGTCGACCAGGTACGAGCACCGCTCCTGCAACGCACCCCAGCGCGGAGGATCGGCGGCGGCGATCTCCCGCAACGCCTCGTCGATCGTGCCCGCCTCGGTGGTCGAGGAGTCGGCGCCGACCGCCGCCCGGGCAGCGGCGAAGAACCGGATCGTGGTCATCGTTCAGCCGCCGATCGCACTCATGCCGCGCGTGGGGTGCACGAGCTCGTCGCTGTCGTCGCCGTGGTCCCGCGGCTTCGCCCACATCGCCCGGCGCCACAGCTCGGCCACCTCGTCGTCGGAGGCCCCCGCGCGCATCGGACCGAGCACGTCGGTCTCCGCGTCGGAGAACAGGCAGCTCCGGACGTTGCCGTCGGCCGTCAACCGGGTGCGGGTGCAGTCGGCGCAGAACGACTCGGTGATGCTCGCGATGATCCCCACCGTGCCGAGCGGCGCACCGGAGCGCGCGTCCTGCACCCGGTACCGCTCGGCCGGGGCGCCGTCGCGCGGGGCATCGTCCGGCGTCAGCACGAACGACGACGCCAGCAGCGCACGGGTCTCGGTCGCGGTCACCATCTCGGTGCGGTCCCACGCGTGGTCGGGGTCGAGCGGCATCTGCTCGATGAACCGCAGTTCGTAGCCGCGGTCGAGGCACCAGCGCAGCAACTCCGGCGCGGCCTCGTCGTTGATCCCGCGTAGCAGCACCGCGTTCACCTTGATGTCGAGGCCGGCGTCGTGTGCGGCCGACAGTCCGGCGATGACCTTGTCGAGGAACGGGCGGCGGGTCACGGTGGTGAACACGTCGGGGTCGACGGTGTCGAGCGACACGTTCACGCGCCGCAGCCCGGCGTCGTACAGGGCCTGGGCGCGGTGGGCGAGGCCGATGGCGTTCGTGGTGAGCGACAGTTCCGGGGCGTCGGGCAGTGCGGCACACCGGGCGATCACGTCGACCAGGTCGTGCCGGAGCATCGGCTCGCCGCCGGTGAACCGCACCTTGCGCACGCCGAACCGCGACGACCCGATGCGGACCAGTCGCTCGATCTCCGGAGCGGTCATCAGTGCGTCGTCGGGGGCGAACGGCAGCCCGGCGGCCGGCATGCAGTAGGTGCAGCGCAGGTTGCAGCGTTCGGTCAGGGACACCCGCAGGTCGATCGCGCGACGCCCGAAGCGGTCGACGAGTCCGGCGGACGCCGGGTCCACGGTCGTGCCGAGCAGGGTCGCGGGTGCCATGCGGCTCAGCGTACGTGCTCGACGCGCCGGAACGACAGCCGTTCCCACCAGCGCCGCCAGTCGGACCGGCTCGTGCGCAGGAGCGTGACCACCACGATGACGGCCACCGCGGCGAGCAGCCACCACCGGTAGGCGTCCGTCGACGGCCACACCCCGCGCAGCGCGATCGCGAGTCCGATCGACAGCCACTCCCACCGGCCGGACAGCACCACGAACGGGATGAGCAGCAGCGCGTACCAGGGGTAGCGCGGGGTCACGGCGAGGAACGTCACGCCGATCATCAGGACCTCGCCGGACCACGGCCTGGACGGGTCGGACAGGCGCCACGCGACGAACGCGGCGAGCAGCACGGCGAGCCCGACCACCACGGTCGCCGCGTCGCCCCGGAAGACCATCGACACCAGGGCGAACCGCGAGCCGTCCTCGTAGCCCTCCTCGCTCAGGTAGCCGGGCAGGTACCCGAGCACGTCGAGCCCCGTCGTCAGCACGTACGGCACGTAGAGCAGCCCGAACACGGCGATGCCGACCGGGATCGCCCACCAGGACCGCCACCGGCCGAGCAACGGCGGGTACACGATCGCCGGGATGAGCTTGGTGGCCGTGGCCGCTCCGAGTGCGATCCCGCCCCAGATCGGTCGGCCGAACGCGACGAGCACGGCACCCGCGGTCGCGAGCGCCGCGCCCAGGGCGTCGACGTGCGAGTTCGTCACGGCCTCGGACGCCACCAGCGGCGACCAGGCCCAGAGTGCGGCCCACCACGTCGGGCGACCGGTCTTCCGCAGCACCACCACGAGGGCGACGGTCACCACGAGGGACAGCAGCAGGCCCGCCACCTGGAACGGCATGTACTGCGCGGTGGCCGGCACGAAGGCGCGGACGGCGGCGAACCAGAGCTGCGCCATGGGCGGGTAGATCGTCGTCACGTCCGGCCGGTTGATCG
Source organism: Curtobacterium pomorum (assembly GCF_044497295.1). NCBI lineage: Bacteria > Bacillati > Actinomycetota > Actinomycetes > Micrococcales > Microbacteriaceae > Curtobacterium > Curtobacterium pomorum. The sequence continues at coordinate 3,176,104 of NZ_CP172409.1, read as the reverse complement.
CGGTGCAGTGGCCGTCCGCGCCGTCGCCGAGGCCGCGGAACCGGGGCTTGAGGTCGTCGCACGTGCCGTCCACCTTGTCCGGGAACAGCCAGTCGGGCCGAAGACCGGACAGTGCCGTGGACTGGGGGGTGTGCGCGTACGGTGAGACACCGGCATGCTGGACGATGCCGTCCCACGCGTACCGTGCCGAGTCGGTGCTCGTGCTCGGGGGACCGGCCAACGCCGCGAGCCCGACCACCACCGCCCCCACCACGACCACGGCGGTCGTCCACCGGGCGGGCACGAAGCGCAGTGCGAGCACGGCGATCACGAACACCGTCCAAGCGATCAGCGTCCATGCAACGAATGACGAACGAGTGTCGGAACGGAGGAACCCCAGATGCGTGACGCCGAAGGCGATGGCGCCCGCGAGGGCCAGGACTCCGACGACCGCTCCCACGACGGCGAGACGGGCACCCGGACCGACGGCGGAGGACGGTCGGACGGCACGCAGTCGGTCGCTCATGGTCCGTCGAGGCTAGCGGGCGTGCGACACCTGCTGTTCGAGGCGCGGGCCGCGCTGGCCTCGCCGAACCGGAACGCGCGCTCCGCGGTGGTGCTCGGACGACTGCTCGGCCTGGCGTTCGTGGTCTGCTTCGGGACCGGCATCTACAGTCACCTGCTGCAGGAGCCCCTCGGCTGGATGCGGTTCCCGACCCGGCCGACGCAGCTCTACCAGTTCACGCAGGGCCTGCACATCACCACCGGCATCGCGATCATCCCGCTGCTGCTGGCGAAGCTCAACACCGTCATGCCCGCGCTGGTGCAGGTGCCGCCGGTGCGCGGCGTGCTGCACCTGTTCGAGCGACTCTCGATCGCCGTGCTCGTGTCGGCGTCGATCATCCAGGTCACGACCGGTCTGCTCAACACGTACCAGTGGTACCCGTGGCCGTTCCCGTTCCGCCAGGTGCACAACGCGATGGCGTACGTGATCATCGGGTCGCTCGTCATCCACATCGCGGCCAAGCTGCCGGTCATCGCCCGCTACTGGCGGAAGCGCGACTCGTACGACGAGCAGGGCCGGTTCATCGCGGACCCCGCGTCCGGCAGCGAGCTCCTTCCGCCGACCCGGGAGGCCCGGCCCGCGTCCGCCCCGCACGATGCGGTCTCCGAGACCGCCGGGTCCACGGCACCCGGCCTGCTGGGCCGCGTGTTCCGCTGGATCGACGGGGTGGACGAGGTCGCCGCGCAACCGGCGGCCGACACGGCGGAGCCGACCCGGGCCTCCCGGTCGGTCGACGAGCGTGCACAGGGCCGACGTCAGCGGATCGCGCGACGCGGGTTCTTCGGCGGCGTGACGGCCGCGGTCGTGGGCGTCGTCGCCCTGACGGCGGGGCAGTCCTCGAAGCTCGCCGAACCGTTCAACGTGTTCGGAGCGCGCCAGCGCGGTCTCGGCGCGAACGGCCTGCCGGTCAACCGCACCGCCCGTGCGGCGGGCGTGCTCGCCAGCGCCACCGCCGCGGACTGGACCCTGACGGTCGTCGGACCCGACGTGACCCGCACCTTCGTGCGTGCGGAACTCGTCGCCCTCGGTACCACCGAGGTCGACCTGCCGATCTCGTGCGTCGAGGGGTGGAGCCAGATGGCGACGTGGAAGGGCATCCGGATGCGCGACCTGCTCGGTGCCGTGCAGGCCGAACCCGGCTCGCACGTACGGGTCACGAGCCTGGAGCGGCACGGCGGCTACCGGATCATGGACATGGGGCCGGAGTACGCCGAGGACCCGACGACCCTGGTGGCGCTCGAACTGAACGGTTCGACGCTCGACCTGGACCACGGGTTCCCGGCGCGGGTCATCGCTCCGGGGCGGCCGGGCGTGCTGCAGACCAAGTGGATCGAGAAGATCGAGGTGCTGCGGTGAAGGCCGCGCGGATCGTGCTCGTCGTGGTCGGCGTGCTGGTGATCGCGTTCGGGGCGTCCGTCCTCGTGACCTCCGTGTCGCCGAAGCGCATCGGTGGGTTGGCCGCCTGGCTGCTCGGTGCGGTGATCCTGCACGACGCGATCCTGTCGCCGTTCGTCGTCGGTGCCGGGCTGCTGCTCCGGCGGGCCGGTCGGTCCCTGCGGGCCTGGGTGCTCGTGGTCGTGCAGGCGGCGATCGTGCTCGGCAGCGTGCTCGCGCTCGTGGTGCTGCCCGAGATCGCTGCGAAGCGGCACGGGCAGAAGAACCCCACGATCCTGCCGTTCGACTACGGCACGCGGTTGCTGATCGTCGAGGGCGTGCTGCTGCTCGTGGTCGTGGCGGTGCTCGTCGTCGGGGTGGTGCGGGCGCGGCGGTCTGTCGTGCGCGGCTCGCGGACCACTGGTTAAAGCGACAACCTTTCGGTAGGATGACGACATGACCGACGAGACCCCGTGGCTCACCCGCGAGCAGCTGCGCGCGTGGATGAAGCTCGTGGCCGTCATGGAACTCCTGCCGGCCGCGCTCGACCAACAGCTGCAGCGCGACGCCGACCTGACGCACTTCGACTACATGGTCATCGCGATGCTCTCCGAGACCGACAGCCGCACGCTGCGGATGTCGGCGCTCGCCTCGGCCACGAACGCCTCGCTGCCGCGGCTGTCGCACGTGGTGTCCCGCCTCGAGAAGCGCGGACTCGTGACCCGCTGCCCGTCGACCTCGGACCGCCGGGCCACCGACGTCCGGCTCACCGACGCCGGCTACGCCACCATCGTCGATGCAGCACCCGACCACGTCCGCACCGCTCGCCACGTGGTGATCGATGCCCTGAGCGAGGAGCAGGTCGTCCAGCTCGACGGCATCGCGGCCGCACTGCTGACGCGGCTCGACCCCGAGGGGCGGTTCGCGGCGCTGACGTACCCGCGGGACGACGACGACACCGCGATCTGCGAGCAGCGGCTGACGGGCGCCAGCACCGACTGAGCGGTCTCGGTCGGCGCGCTGCCGGCGTCGGCCGACTCGGCTGGTGCGCTCGGTCGTTGCAATAGGCTCGGCCCATGACCGACCCCGCCGCGCCGTCCGACACGTACTCCTACCTCGGACCGGCCGGCACCTTCACCGAGGCGGCCCTCAAACTCGTCGACGCTGCGGCCGGCAAGCCGTGGCGGAGCGTCAACAACGTCGGTGAGGCCCTCGACGACGTCATGTCCGGCCGTTCGGTCGGCGCGGTCATCGCGATCGAGAACAGCGTCGACGGCGGTGTCAGCGCCACGCAGGACGCCCTCGCCCGCATCCCCGGCGTGCGGATCGTGGGGGAGTACCTGGTGCCGGTCGACTTCGTGCTCGTGGCACGCCCCGGCACCATGCTCGCCGACGTCCGCACCGTGAACGCCCACCCGGTGGCGTACGCGCAGACCCACAACTGGCTCGAGGCGAACCTGCCCGGCCACGGCCACATCCCGGCGTCGTCGAACGTCGCGGCCGCGCTGGCCCTGCTCGAAGCGAACCCCACCGCCGACGCCGCCGTCGCCCCGCCCGGCATCACCGACCACCACGACGTCGTCGTGCTCGCGTCGTCGATCGGCGACAACGCCTCGGCCGTCACCCGCTTCGTGCTCGTGTCGAAGACGCTCGCGCTGCCAGAGCCGACCGGCGCCGACAAGACGAGCGTCATCGTCGAGCTGCCCGCCGACCACCCCGGCGCCCTGGTCGACATGCTCGAGCAGTTCGCGACCCGCGGCATCAACATGGGGCTGCTGTCGTCGCGCCCGATCGGCGACGAGCTCGGCCGCTACCGGTTCGTCATCGACCTGGACGGCCACGTGCAGGACGAGCGGGTGGCCGACGCCCTGCTCGGGCTGCGCCGGTTCAGCCCGCGCGTGACGTTCCTCGGGTCGTACCCGCGGGCCGACGGCGTGCAGCCCGAGGTACCGACGCGCTACTCCGACGCGGCGTTCGTCGAGGCGCGGGACTGGCTGCGCGCGATCGTGTCCGGCGAGCCCGACGCGGGCTGACGCGCGGCGCTGGCTCGTCGGTCGGCGCTGCTCGGTGCGGTCGCACGGTGCCGCTCCCGTCGGCCGATGCTGCTCCGCCGCACGGTGCGGCTCTTGTCGGCCGGTGCGAGGTTGCCGGCTCCGTGCGCCGTTACAACCTCGCACCGAGCGCGCAACCGCGCACCAGTCGAACGACCCCGCACGGTGCGTGATCACCCCGGTCCGCACAACCGCGCACGTGCTGAACAACCCCGCACGGTGCGTGATCGCCCGGCCCGCGCAACCGCGCACAGGCCGAACAACCCCGCACGGTGCAGCGCGGGCACCTCCCGGCTCAGCGCTTGCGGCCGCGCACCCAGCTCGGCCGCGGCTCGACCGTCGGCACCTTGACCGTCAGCGAACCGGGGTCGATCCGGGCGCGGAACGCCGTGATCTCGCCCACCGGGTCGCCGTCGATCTCGAACTCGTCGGGCTTCTCGAGCCGCAGCGTGAACTCCTCGCCGCGCATGTAGCGCAGCGGGCGTTCCTGCTTCGCCGCCGTGGTGATGCGGCGGCCGATCAGGGTGTCGGACAGCGCCGAGCGTCGGAACCAGCGCAGGATGCCGTTCTCCCAGAACACCCGCGCGCCGATCCGGACCCAGCCGAAGAACCCGCGGGGCCGCATCACGACGATGTCGAACACCCCGTCGTCGATCTCGGCGTCGGGCAGGAGCATCGCGTTGGCCTGCAGCATGCCGCAGTTGCCGACGATCACCGAGTGTGCCCGCACCGACCCGTTGCGGGCCGAGTCGTCGAGCCGGTACTTGAACTCGAAGCCGTCGGTGTCCCGCACGGAGCGCAGGAGCGAGTCGAGGTAGGCGAGCCAGCCGACGCGCTTCTTCAGCTCGGGGCGGGTGTTCGCGATCATCCGGGCGTCGAGCCCGAGGCCCGCCATCACGACGAAGCCGAACTGCTCGCGGGCGCCGTCGGGCCGCTCGACGCCGAGCAGTCCGAAGTCGATGGAGCGGTCGTGTCCGGAGAAGATCGTGTGGGCGCTGTTCGCCAGGTCGTCGAGGGGGAGCTTCATGTTGCGGGCGAGCAGGTTGCCCGTCCCGCTCGGCAGCAGTGCGAGCGCGGCACCGGAGCCGTGCACGACCTCGGCGACCGCACGGACGGTGCCGTCACCACCCGCGGCGGCGACGACGTCGGCCCCGGCGTCGAGCGCTGCGCGGGCCATGCCGCCGCCCGGGTCTTCCTCGGTGGTCTCGAACCACAGGGTCTCGGCCCAGCCGGCCTCCTGCTGGTGCTGCTCCACGGTGGCCTTGAGGGTGGGCAGGTGGACCTTGACCGGGTTGTAGACCACGGCTGCCGTCCGGTGCTCGGTGGGGAGGGCGTCCTGGTCCGCGGGCGCGGTCTCCGAAGGGGTCGACATGCGACCAACGGTACCGATCGGATGCTGCGCGTGGACAGCCCCGCGCGGACGGTCGACGTGGATGTGGCCGCCTCTAGGATGGAGCGGTGATCGATCCCCAGCTGCTTCGTGACAACCCGGACGTCATCAAGGCCTCGCAGGAGGCCCGCCGCGCATCCGTCGCCGTCGTCGACGAGGCCGTCGCCGCCGATGCCGCCCGCCGCAGCGCGATCACCGCGTTCGAGTCGCTCCGCGCCGAGCAGAACGCCTTCGGCAAGACCGTCGCCAAGGCCCCGAAGGACGAGAAGGCCGCGCTCGTGCAGCAGGCCCAAGCGCTCTCGGCGCAGGTGAAGGAAGCCCAGGCCACCGTCAGCGCGGCCGAGGACACCTTCAACTCGGTCGTCCGCGCCATCCCGAACGTCGTCCTGCCCGGCGTCCCGGCCGGTGGCGAAGAGGACTTCGTCACCCTCCGCACCGTCGGCACGAAGCCCGAGTTCGACTTCGAGCCGAAGGACCACGCCGATCTCGGCGAGCACCTCGGCATCATCGACATCCCCCGCGGTGTGAAGGTCTCCGGCTCGCGCTTCTACTTCCTGCGCGGCCTCGGTGCCCGGCTCGAGATCGCGCTCATGTCGCTCGGCCTCGACCGTGCCATCGCCGCCGGCTTCGAGCCGCTCATCACCCCGACGCTCGTCCGCCCCGAGACCATGGCGGGTACCGGCTTCCTCGGTGAGCACGCGGCCGAGGTCTACCGGCTCGAGGCCGACGACCTGTACCTGACCGGCACGAGCGAGGTCGCCCTCGCCGGCTTCCACGCCGACGAGATCCTCGACATCGAGAACACCGCGCACCGCTACGCCGGCTGGTCGACCTGCTACCGGCGCGAGGCCGGGTCGGCGGGCAAGGACAACCGCGGCATCCTGCGCGTGCACCAGTTCAACAAGCTCGAGATGTTCGCCTACGTCCACCCGGACCAGGCCGAGGCCGAGCACGAGAAGCTGGTGTCGTACCAGGAGCAGATGCTGCAGGACCTCGGACTGCACTACCGCGTGATCGACGTCGCCGCCGGTGACCTCGGCACGAGCGCGGCGAAGAAGTACGACATCGAGGCCTGGGTCCCCACGCAGGGCACGTTCCGCGAGCTCACCTCGACCTCGAACTGCACGACGTTCCAGGCCCGTCGCCTCGACATCCGCTACCGCACCGAGAGCGGCAAGACGGCTCCGGTCGCCACCCTGAACGGCACCCTCGCGACGACCCGCTGGATCGTCGCGATCCTCGAGACGCACCAGCAGGCCGACGGCTCCGTCGTCGTGCCCGAGGTGCTGCGCCCCTACCTCGGTGGCGTCGAGGTGATCGAGCCCCGATGAGCGCGCAGGGGCGGTTCGTGGACGGTGCGGCGCAGGGCGCGGGCACCGGTGCTCCCGCCCGCACGAAGCGCTGGCTGGTGGCCCTCGACATCGACGGAACCACCATGCGCGAGGACGGCGTCATCACCGAGGCCGTGGTCGCCGCCGTGCGCGATGCCGAGGCCGCTGGACACGAGGTCATGCTGTCGACCGGTCGCAGCGAGGGCATGACGGTGCCGTTGCTCGAGACCCTCGGCATCGAGCCGAAGTACCTCGTCTGCGCCAACGGAGCGCTGACCCTGGCCCGACGTCCGGACGGCTCCTACGAGCGCGTCCACGTCGAGCACTTCGACCCGAGCGACGTCCTGCAGACCATCCGCGGGGCCCTGGAGAACGCGGCCTTCGGCGTCGAGGACGAGACCGGCCACTTCCGGCTCTCCGAGAACTTCCCCGCCGACACGATGACGAACGCCGGCGAGCTGGTGCCGTTCGACCAGCTGCTCACGGTCGAGGCCACCCGCGTCGTCGTGATCTCGCCGGAGCACGGGCTCGAGGAGTTCCTGCAGATCGTCGAGGACATGGGCCTGCACAAGGTCTCGTACACGGTCGGCTGGACCGCGTGGCTCGACATCGCGCCAGAGGGCGTGACGAAGGCCACCGCGATGGAACGCGTGCGCGAGTGGCTCGACATCCCGCGCTCCCGCGTCTTCGCCGCGGGTGACGGCCGCAACGACATCGACATGCTCCGCTGGGCCTCGACCTCCGGTCGCGGCGTCGTCATGGGCCAGGCTCCGGACGACGTCGTCGACGCCGGCAACGAGCTCACCGGTGGCGTGTCCGACGACGGCCTGGCAGCGGCGCTCGACTCCCTGCCGCGCTGATCTGCGCTGACGCGCACGGCGGACGGGAGGCCCGTTAGACTTCCCGGGACGCGATCACGTCTCGCCACGTGGTCGCGTCACTGGAGGGTTGTCCGAGCGGCCGATGGAGCCTGTCTTGAAAACAGGTGGGCAGAGATGTCTCGTGGGTTCGAATCCCACACCCTCCGCCATGGACACCCGGTTGCGCCTGCTCCGCGTCGACGACGCGGCGATGCTCGCCGCCGTCATCACCGCGAGCGCCGAGCACCTGCGACCGTGGGAGCCGACCCGGGCGCCGGCGTACTTCACCGAGCAGGGCCAGCACGACGTCATCGTGCAGTCGCTCGCCGCGGAGCGCGCGGGCACCGCGGTCCCGTTCGTGATCGAGTCGACGGACGGTGAGCTCCTCGGGCGCATCACGCTGAGCGGCATCACCCGCGGCGCACTGCAGTCGTGTGCGATGGGGTACTGGATCCGCGCCGACCGACTCCGCCAGGGCCACGCCTCCCGCGCCGTCGCCGCTGCCGCCGGCCACGCGTTCGACGTGCTCCGACTCCACCGGGTGCAGGCCGAGACCCTTCCGGAGAACGTCGGGTCGCAGCGTGCGCTCGAGTCCGCCGGGTTCACCCGCTACGGGTTCGCGCCGGAGTACATCAAGATCGACGGGGCCTGGCGTGACCACGTCATGTTCCAGCTCCTCGCACCACCGCCGGCCACGCGGCGCACTCGATGATCGAGGTCGTCGACCACCAGCCGTCGTGGCCCGAGCGGTTCACGGTGTTGCGGGACGCGTACGCCGCCGCGCTCGACGCCGCCGGCGCGCCCTATCGCAGCATCGAGCACGTCGGCAGCACCTCGGTGCCGGGCCTCGCCGCGAAGCCCGTGATCGACGTCGACATCGTGGTCGATCCCGAAGAAGTCGCGGCGGCGGTCGCAGCGCTGACCACGATCGGGTTCGGGCCACGAGGAGACCTCGGTGTCCCCGACCGGCAGGCCTTCCGGACACCGGAGCACTTCGCCCCGACCAACACCTACGTCGTCGTGGCCGGGTCGCTCGCGCTCCGCAACCACCTGGCCGTCCGCGACGTCCTGCGCGCCGACCCGGAGCTCCGGAACGAGTACGCCGCGGTGAAGCGCCGAGCCGCTGCCGAGGCCCAGGACATCGACGACTACATCGAGCGCAAGAGCGAGGTGCTGGCCCGGATCCTGCTCGCCGGCGGCTTGTCGGACCGGGAACGCGCCGCCATCACGGCCACGAACCGCCGGATCACCGGCCGCGGCGCCGGCGGTTGACCCGTCCCGCTCACGGCACGAACGGCAGCGGGTACGGCATCAGGAGTTGGCCGTCGGTGAGCGGCATCAGCGCCGCCATCCCGACCAGGGAGCTCGTGACCAGCGCGACCGCGGCGAACCACCACGCCGATCGGCGGCCGCGGCGTGCCCTCCGGGCGGTCAGCAGCAGCAACCCGAAACCGATGACGTGCGCGACCACCACCACCGGGAGGCCGAGGGACAGCGCGCCCTCGTTCGGGTGCGAGAAGTCGTCAGCTGAACGTCGGTTGTCGACGTCGGACGCCAGGTACAGCCAGAACCACGTGGCGAAGCCCGCGACCGTCCCGAGCGCTGCCGTCACCCAGAACAGGGCCGCCCACCCCGCGGACGTCCACCCCGTGCGCCGCTCCGACACTGCCCCCGCCGTCCCCATGCGGTCATGGTAGCGGCGGGGGCTGCCGGGTCGTCCACGAGTGTCAGGCGGTGGCGAGCGCCGGGTAGAGCGCCGTCAGCGGCGCGCTGAGTCCAGCGCGGACGTCACGGCTGACCTGGTCGGCCAGCACCTCGTGCTCACCGGCCTCGACAGCGTCCCAGATGAGCCGGACGATGTCGGCCGGGTCGGACTTCTCGACGTCGAGCCCCGCGGTCATGCCGGTGTCGGTGTAGCCGAGGTGCGCGCCGACGACCTGGGTGCCGTGGGGTGCCAGCTCGAGGCGGAGCGAGTTCGTGATGGACCAGAACGCCGCCTTCGATGCCGAGTACGCACCGGCGAGGGCGACCCAGCTCAGGGCCGAGTGCACGTCGATCAGCGCGCCGCCGCCGATCGAGGGGGCGAAGGCCTTGGCGACGCGGAGCGCACCGAAGACGTTCGTCGCGAAGATGCGCTCGACCTCCTCGACCGAGGTGTCCACGAGCGGGTCGGCGCCAGCGATCCCGGCGTTGTTCACCACGACGGTCACGTCGGCTGCGGCACGAGCGGCGGCGTCGACGCTCTCCTGGCTGGTGACGTCGAGGGCGAGCGGCACGATGCGCTCGTCGTCCCAGGTGCGCGGGGTGCGGGCGGTCGCGTAGACCTTGGCGGCACCGCGGTCCAGGGCCTGCTGGACGAACTCGGCGCCGAGGCCGCCGTTCGCTCCGGTGACGAGGACGATCGCGTTGGTGAGGTCGGTCATGAGGGGCTCCAGTCGAAGAAGGTGAGTACGGAAAACGAACCTAGCACGTTGTGTCCGGAAATCGAACTCAGCTAGGATGGACGCATGCTCGGCATCCTCGGCGGCGACGAGCGCTGCCCCATCGCACGGTCCCTCGACGTCCTCGGCGAGAAGTGGACGCTCATGATCGTGCGCGACGCCCTCGCCGGCTCGACGCGCTTCAGCCAGTTCCAGCAGAGCCTCGGCGTCCCGCGCGAGGTGCTCACGGCGCGTCTTGCCTCACTCGTCGACGGGGGAGTGCTCGAGCGCACGACCTACAAGCCGGAGGGTGCCCGGGCGCGCGAGGAGTACGTCCTCACCGACGCCGGCCGCGATCTCTCGCTGGTGCTCCTGGCGCTCGGTGGCTGGGCGGACCGGTACCGCCCCACGGAGCTGACCTCGGACCTGCGCTTCGTGGACACCGATTCCGGCGAGCCGGTCGAAGCGGTCGCGGTGACGCAGGAGTCCCAGCAGCGTGTGCCGCTCCAGCGGCTCACCGCCGTCATGGACCCGGCCATCTGACGGACGGCAGGGACGCGGCGGCCCCGCCCCGCGCCTCCCGACCGTCGGTGGGTGCGTCAGCGACGCACGTCGCACCCGCAACTCGCGCCCAGGACCAACTCGGCGGGCACCAGGTCGCGGTGCCACTGGTTGTCCGCGTCGAGTCCGAGCACGCGGTCGACCGCGGCGATCGCCATCGTCTCGATCGGCTGCCGGACCGTCGTGAGCTGCGGGTTCGTGTAGTCCGCTTCGGCACCGCCGTCGAACGACACGATCGCGACGTCCTCCGGTGCGCGCAGGCCGAGCTCCCACAGCGCCCGCAGGACGCCGACGGCCTGCATGTCCGAGCTGACGAAGACGGCGCGGGGTCCGGTCTCGTCGCCGAACATGCGGAGTCCGGCTTCGTAGCCGCCCCGTCGGGTGAAGTCGCACCGGACGATCGGGCCGTCGGGCAGCCCGGCGTCGCGCAGGGCCCGCATCCACCCCTGTTCACGGAGTTCCATCGACCCGGCGTGCCCCATCACCAGGCCGATCGACTCGTACCCGTGCTCGACCAGGTGCCGGGTGCCGTCGTACGCGCCGCGCAGGGCGTCGACGCCGATGCTGGCGTAGTCGGGGACCTCGAAGAAGGTGTTGAGCAGGACCAGCGGGATGCCCGGGTCGGAGACGTTGGACAGGTCCGGGTGCGTCATGATGCTCGTCAGGATGATGCCGTCGACCTGCCGTGCGGACAGGCTGCGGAGCCGCTCGCGCTCCTGGGTGGCGTCACCGTCGCTGTTCGCGAGCAGGACGTCGTAGCCGCGGGCGGCTGCGGCGTGGGTGACCTCGACGGCGAGCTCCGACCAGAACGGGTTGTCGAGCTCGGGGACGATGAGGCCGAGCATCTTCGACGACCCGGTGCGCAGGGCCTGGGCGCTGGCGTTCGGGCGGTAGCCGAGGACCCGGATGGCGTCGCGGACCCGGGCGGCGGTGGCGGCCGCGACGGGCCGGGGGCCGTCGTGCACGACGTAGCTGACGACGGAGGTGCTCACGCCGGCGTACCGGGCGACGTCGGCGCGGGTGACCGCCCTCGGGGTCGTCGGGACGGTCACGGGTGCCACCTTCGTCGGCTCGGGAACGGCGTTCGGGTGCCGGCCCGTGCGGACCGGCACCCGAACACCACGTGCTACTCGCTGGCGATCCTAGACGAGGGCACCGCCTCGACGGTGTCCGGGGCGTCGCCGAAGTCCGGCACCTCGAGGCGGACGCCGCCCTGCAGGGCCGACTGGTGGGCGATGATGCCGGGCAGCGTGAAGCGTGCGGCGGTCCAGGCGTTCACGGGCGGCAGGGTCCGGTCGACGACGGCGCGGACGAAGTCGTCGGCCAGGAACTGGTGCGAGCCTTCGTGTCCGGTCGGCACGCCGGCGTACTCGGCGGGCAGGCGGTCGGTGTCGTGCACCTCGGCGTACCCGGAGACGAACGCGTCGCGCAGCGAGGGGTCGACGCCGGCGAGACGCGGGTCGTCGAGGTCCATCGTCGCCTGCGTGTTGATCTTGTCGCTGATGTCGTGCGAGTCCTCCTTGTCCTGCCAGACGCTGACCTTCGCGAGCTGCTCGAAGCTCGCCTCGGTGCCGAAGTAGCGGAAGCGCGACTCGCGGATGTGCGACGGGTAGCCGACGCGGCGCATCTCGTTGATGCGCATGACGCCGCCGTTGTCGAGTTCGAACAGGGCGGTGGCGTTCGAGAAGTCGTTGTCGAACTGGCTGACGTCCTTGTCGAAGACGCCGTCGCCGCGGTCGTCCTTGATGCCGATGCAGCTGACGCTGACCGCGTGTCCGGGGATGGCGCCGAGGACGCCACCGACCGAGTGGGTCGGGTAGAGCATGGGCGGGTAGCTGGCGGTGCGCTTCCAGTCCTCGCCACCGCTGAACTGGTACGCGGCGTAGAACCCGAGGTCCATGTCGTGCACGTAGTCGCCCTCGGAGTAGAAGACCCGGCCGAAGGCGCCGTCGGCGACCTGCTTGCGGGCGAACACCGTCGCGGGGTTGTAGTAGCTCGTCTCGCCCATCATGTAGGTGAGCCCGGTCTCGCGGACGGCCTCGATGATGTCGCGGATCTCGTCGACCGAGATCGCCATCGGCACCGCCGAGTACACGTGCTTGCCGGCCCGGAGCGCCTTGACGACGAGCGGCCCGTGCGTCCAGCGCTGGGTGAAGATCGCGACCGCGTCGACGTCCGAGGCGAGCACGGCGTCGAAGTCGGCGAACGTGCCGTCGAGGTGCTGCGACTCGACGAGTTCCGACGCGCGGTCGTCGACGAGGTCGGTCACGAAGACGCGGTCGACGTCCGGGTGGAGCTTGAACAGCTTGGCGAACTGGGGGGCGAACTGGCCCGCGCCGACCATTCCGACAGAGATCATCAGTGACCTTTCCAGGGGTGAGGGATGCGTCGCCGGGCAGGTCGCGCCGATGCGATCGACCGCCATCCTGACACGATCGTCTACACGTGACAACCCCCGATTCAAACCGGGAAGAAGCCCCTTGCCACCCCGTGTCCCCACGTGTAGATTCCCGGCTCACGGACTGCTGCACGTCAGTCCACCGCAGACGAAGGAGTCGCGATGGCCACCGAGAGCCCTGTGTCGTCACCCTTGACGACCGCCAGCACGAGACGGAGGAGTCGGGCGGCCGACCTCCCGCTCGCCAGCACCACCGTCCCCCGCCGCCGCCGTCCCCGCAACGACCTGTGGCTCGCGCTCGTGTTCATCGCGCCGGCCGCGATCGGCTTCGTGGTGTTCCTCGCCTGGCCGACCGTTCGGGGCATCTACCTGAGCTTCACGTCGTACAACCTGCTCACCGAACCGGAGTTCACCGGGCTGCAGAACTACGCGCGGCTCGTGCAGGACTCGATCTTCTGGCACTCGATGGTGGTCACCGTCGAGTACGTGCTCATCAACATCGTCATCCAGACGGTCGTCGCGCTGTTCATCGCGGTGATGATGCACCGCCTGACGAAGTCGACCTTCGTACGCGGCATCGTCCTGGCGCCGTACCTGGTGTCGAACGTGGTCGCGGCGCTCGTCTGGCTGTGGATCCTCGACACCCAGCTCGGCATCGGCAACGAGATGCTCGCGGCCCTCGGACTCGACCGCATCCCGTTCCTGCAGAGCGACGTCTGGGGCATCCCGTCGATCGCGCTCATCAACGTGTGGCGGCACGTCGGCTACACGGCGCTCCTGATCTTCGCGGGCCTGCAGTCGCTGCCCGAGACCGTCTACGAGGCCGGCCGCATCGACGGGGCGAGCGAGTGGAAGATGTTCTGGCGGATCACGGTGCCGCTGCTCCGCCCGATCCTGTCCCTGGTGCTCATCATCACCGTGATCGGCTCGTTCCAGGTGTTCGACACCGTCGCCGTCACCACGCAGGGCGGCCCCGCGAACGCCACGAACGTCGTGCAGAACTACATCTACAACCTGGCGTTCGGCCGGTTCCAGTTCGGCTACGCGTCCGCGGTCTCGGTCGCGCTCCTCATCGTCCTCAGCATCATCACGATCATCCAGTACCGCCTCACCCGCTCGGGTGAGTCGGACCTGGACTGAACGGAGCGCCGCACCATGACCACGACCCTCACCCGTTCCGTCACCACGAAGCGTCCGCCCCGTCCGGGAGCCGGCCATCGTCGCCGTCCGTCGGTCGGCCGCGTCCTCGCCTGGGTCGCGATGATCCTCGTCATCGTCGTCACCCTGTTCCCGTTCTACTGGATCCTGCGCACCGCCCTGTCGTCGAACGGTGCGATCAACTCCGACCCGACGTCCCTGCTGCCGGTCGGCTTCAGCCTGGGCGGCTTCGAGCGGGTCCTCGGCCTGCAGTCCACCGAGGAGGCCCTGGCCCAGGGCGGCTCCGGCGCTGCTCTGAACTTCTGGCGGTACCTGCTCAACTCCGTGATCGTGTCGACGCTCGTCACGGTCGGCCAGGTGTTCTTCTCGGCCGCCGCAGCGTACGCCTTCGCCCGACTGCGCTGGCCCGGACGCGACAAGGTCTTCGGGGTGTTCCTCGCCGGCCTGATGGTGCCCGCGATCTTCACGCTGCTGCCGAACTTCACGCTCATCAAGCAGCTCGGGCTCGTCGACAACCTGCTCGGCATCGCGCTGCCGACGATGTTCATGACCCCGTTCGCGGTGTTCTTCCTGCGGCAGTTCTTCCTCGGCATCTCGAAGGAGGTCGAGGAGGCCGCACTCATCGACGGTGCGGGCAAGGTCCGCGTGTTCTTCCGACTCGTCATCCCGATGGCCGCCGCACCGATCGCCACCCTCGCCGTGCTGACGTACATCACGAGCTGGAACGACTACTTCTGGCCGCTCATGGTGTCGTACACCGACAGCTCGCGGGTGCTCACCGTGGCGCTCGGCGTCTTCAAGTCGCAGTCCCCGCAGTCCGGCACCGACTGGGCCGGGCTCATGTCCGCGACCCTCGTCGCGGCCCTCCCGATGATCGTGCTGTTCGGCGTCTTCGCCAAGCGGATCGTCAACTCCATCGGCTTCTCCGGGATCAAGTAGCCCCGGCTCGGACAGGACCACCACACCATGACGAACACCCTCTCCCGCCGCGCACTCTTCGCCGGAGGCGCCTCAGCCCTCGCCCTCGGTGCACTCGCCGCCTGCTCGTCACCGAGCCGGGGGACCGCGTCGAAGCGCGGCCCCCGCACCGTGAGCTACTGGCTCTGGGACTCCAATCAGCTGCCCGCGTACCAGCAGGTCGCGAAGGCGTTCCACCGCGAGAACCCCGACATCACGGTGCAGATCACCCAGCTCGGGTGGGCCGACTACTGGACCAAGTTGACGGCCGGGTTCATCGCCGGCACCGCCCCGGACGTCTTCACCGACCACCTGACGAAGTTCCCGCAGTACTCGGACCTCGACGTGCTGTACAAGCTCGACGAGCTCGAGGCGACGAAGTCGATCCGCGACGACGACTACCAGTCCGGCCTCGCCGAGCTGTGGAAGGGGCAGGACGGACACCGCTACGGCTCGCCGAAGGACTGGGACACCGTGGGGATGTTCTACGACCGGAAGGCGATGCAGCAGGCCGGCGTCTCCGACGACGAGCTCGCGACGCTCGAGTGGAACCCCGACGACGGCGGCTCGTTCGAACGGATGCTCGCGCACCTGACCATCGACGCCAAGGGACGGCGGGGTGACGAGCCCGGCTTCGACAAGGAGAACGTCGAGGTCTACGGCATCTCGTCGAACGGCTCCGGCGGCGACGGCTTCGGCCAGACGCAGTGGTCGCCCTTCACCGGATCGACCGACTGGTTCTACACGAACGAGAACCCGTGGGGCGACAGGTTCCGCTACGACGAACAGACGGTGCAGGACACCCTCGCCTGGTACTACCGCCTCGCCGACAAGGGCTACATGGCGAAGTACGGCGTCTTCTCGACCACGACCGGCCCGGACGTGCAGCTCGGCGCGGGCAAGTGCGCCCTGTCGTTCAACGGCTCGTGGATGATCGGCACGTACCTGAACATGAAGGACCTCGACATCGCCGTCGCCCCGACGCCGATCGGGCCGACGGGCAAGCGGGCGTCGATGTTCAACGGGCTCGGCGACTCGATCACGAAGCAGGCGAAGGACCCGGAGGCGGCGGCGAAGTGGGTCGCGTTCCTCGGCAGCGACACCGCGCAGGAGATCGTCGGACGCGCAGGCGTCGTGTTCCCGGCCCGTCCCGCCGGTACCGAGGCGGCGGTCGCGTCGTTCCGGAAGCGCGGGCTGGACGTGTCGGCCTTCACCCGGCAGGTGGAGGAGAAGACCACCTTCCTGTTCCCCGTCACCCGCAACCCGGCGGACGTGCAGGCGCTGCTGCAGCCGGCCTTCGACAACGTCTACGCGAACGGCAAGCCGATCTCGACGTTGACCGGCACCAACGAGCAGGTCAACAACCTGCTGGCGCTCACCTGAGCGCGCGGGTCGCCTGACGCGGTCTGACGCGACCAGGATCGGACGGGAGGCGCGGTGCGGGCCCGCACCGCGCCTCCCGTCCGTGAGACTGGTCACGTGGAACGACGTGAGCAGATCCTGGTGGCCGCTGCGGAGGAGTTCGACCGCGTCGGCTTCGCCGCCGCGACGATCGCGGCCATCGCCCGCGGCGCGGGCGTCTCGCAGGGAGCCTTGTACTTCCACTTCCCGACCAAACTGGCCCTGGCGCTCGGCGTGATCGACGAGCAGAACGTCCGCACCTTCGACGTCGTCAGCCACACCGAGCAGTCGCCCGCAGCCGCCCTGGTCGGCGCCTCACACGCCATCGCGGACCTGCTGCGGACCGACCCGATCGTGCGGGCGGGCATCCGGCTGTCGCTGGAGCGCGGCGAGTTCCACGCGGCGACGGTCAGCTTCTACGAGCAGTGGATCGGCGGGATCGTCGACGTGTTCCGGCTGGCGATCGCGGCCGGCGAGCTCCGAACCGACCTGAGCGCTGAGCAGCTCGGCGCCACCGTCGTGCCGTACTTCACCGGGGTGCAACTCGTGTCCGACGTCCGCACCGGGCGTTCGGACCTGTTCCCGGCCGTCGCGACGATGTGGCGGGTCGTGCTGACGGCCACGGCGGACCCGGCGCACCGCGACCGACTGCTCGGAGTGGTGGACGAGACGTTCAGCGGTCGTGGAGTTCGCGGTCGCGGAACCACTTGAGCAGCCACGCGGCGCTCGTGCGGTCGAACGACCGTGGGAAGTCCGTCTCGCCGGACAGGAACGGACTGAAGCCCGGCTCCGCCTGGACGTCCGCGTCGTCGAGCGAGCGGTAGGCCATCGACCAGCCGTCGAAGCGTCGTCGCTCGATGTCCTCGCGGATGAGCGACTTCACCTCGCCGTGCCGCGGATCACGGCTGATGGCGGCGAACCGGTCGTCGACGCTCCACGCGGGGCCCTCGAGCAACTGCATGAAGCGGCCGCCCTTCACGACGAGCAGCCCGGAGACGCCGAGCGCCTCGTTGCGGAGGCGTGAGCCGTCCAGCAGCGTCGCGAGGTCGTCGTCGTCGAAGGGGACGACGGCGCGACTCATGTAGACGATGGAGACGAGCACGGGTCCATCTTCGTGCGACGGCCCCGATTGCGCGAAACGGATGTCCGCAGAACGCCCCGGACTCAGTCGGCGGGGAGCTCGTGGGCGGTGACGTCCTCGTTGCGCTTCTTCCGCCACGGACGCGCCGGGGTGTTCGGGCCGTCCCAGACCAGGATCGCGCCCCACGCCGCGGCCAGCAGCGGCACCGAGATGATGGCCCCGGTGATGCCGGCCAGGACGGTGCCCGCGGTCAGGCCGATCAGGATGACCAGGCCGTGCAGCTTCAGCGTGCGACCCATCAGGACCGGCTGCAGGAAGTTGCCCTCGAGCTGGTTCACCAGGATCACGATGCCGACCACGATGAGCGCCTGGACCGGGCCGAGCGCGACGAGTGCGACGAGGGCGGCGAGGATGCCGGCCGCGGTCGCACCGACGATCGGGATGAAGGCGGTGATGAACACGACGACGGCCAGGGGGAGCGCGAGCGGGACGCCGACGATCGCGATGCCGACACCGATGCCGATGGCGTCGACGGCGGCGACCGTTGCCGTGCCGCGGACGTACCCGCCGAGGGTCGACACCACGCGGTCGCCGACCCGGCGTGCACGCGCGTACCGCTCACCCGTGAACGGACGGAGCAGGAACTCCCAGATGCTCGGGCCGTCCTTGAGGAAGAAGAACAGCACCACGATCATCAGCACCAGACCGGTCAGGAAGTTCGCGGTGGCCGAGGCGCCGGCCAGGGCGCCGGAGCCGAACTGCGCGCTCGTGACGAAGTCGGTGACGGACGCCACCGCGTCGTCGACCTGCTTGTCCGAGATCGAGATCGGCAGGTTCTTCGCGAAGTCCTGCAACTGCTGGAACCCGTCGACGGCCGACTTCTGCAGCTGCGACCACTGGTTCTCGACCGCGACGACGATCAGCCAGCCGACCAGGCCCAGCACCGCGAGGACGCCGATGAGCACCGCGAGGGTCGCCAGCACCGACGGCACCCGGTGCTTGCGGAGCCAGGACACGACCGGGTGCATGGCCGAGGCGATGATGAGCGCGAGCAGCACCGGGATGGTGACGACGCTCAGGACGCTGCCGGCGTAGACGACGCCCGCGATGACCACCACGACGATGATCAGCTGCAGGCAGCGCGTCGCGAGGCGGCCCGCCGAGTCGGACCACGCCGCCTGGATCTTCGAGGGGTTGGTCGGCTGGGGGCTGTCGCGGAAGAACGGCATGGGATCGACCGTACCGATCCGCGGGGCGGCGCGCCCGGACCCGCGCCCGGACGCGCGCCCGGGATCGCGGCTCAGGTGGGGACGGTCCGCCGCACGTCGGCGTCACGGGCGGCGGGCGCGACGACGAAGGCGGCGACGAGCAGCACGAGGGGCACCAGCATCGCCGCCTGCAGCCCGAGGTGCTCGCCGACGAAGCCGAGCAGCGGTGGCCCGACCAGGAACGCGATGTACCCGGCGGTGGCGACGACCGACACGCGGCGGTCCCCGTCGGTCGGGTGGTCACCCGCTGCCGAGATCGCGAGTGGGAACCCGAGGGCGATGCCGAGCCCCCACACGGCCGCGGCGATCGCCGTGACGACCGGACTCGGCGAGACCACCACGAGCAGGACCCCGATCCCGCCGACCGCGGCGCAGAGCCGGACGACCGGGCCCCGCCCGAGCCGCGTGACGAGCGGGGTACCGGCCGACCGGCCGACGAGCATGGCGAGCGCGAACCCGGTGAAGACCAGCGACCCGACAGCTTCCGGGGCGTCGTGGTCGGTCGTCATCAGGAGCGGGAGCCAGTCGCTGGCGGCACCCTCGGCGAAGGCCATCGCGAGCGTGATCACCGCGATGAGGGCGAGCTGCACGGTGATGACGGAGCGGCGGGTCGCCGTGGTGACGCGGGACGCGCCGACGGTCTCTGCGGCGTCGGCTCCGTCCGTCTGTGCCGCGGCACGCGGGAGCGGCTGCAGGTTGCGCGCAGCGAAGGCCGCGAGTGCCGCCATCACCACCGCCCCGACGAGCAGGTGCACGGCCACCGGTGTCCGGGCAGCCGTCATCGCGATGCCGACGACCCCGCCGACGACGGTTCCCAGGCTGAAGCAGGCGTGCAGCACCGGCACCACCGGGCGGCCGATGTGCCGTTCGACCGCGGCGGCCTCGACGTTGAGGCCGATCTCCGCGACTCCGGACCCGAACCCGATCAGGAACAGCCCCGCCCAGACACCCGCCGGCACCTGCGCCGGGGCCAGCAGGGCGACGAGGACCATGCCGATCACGGGCAGCGCGCCACCGAGCAGGATCAACGGTCGCGTCCCGAGCCGTCGGACGAGCGCACCGGCACCGAGGATCCCGATCATCGACCCGATCGACAGCCCGAGCAGCACGAGCCCCATCGCCTCGATCGACGCCCCGAGTTCGTCGCGGATGGCGGGCGTCCTGGTCACCCACGTGGCGATGCCGAAGCCGGTCATCGTCGACGTGGCGAACAGGGCCCCTCGAGGGTGCCGGGTCATGTGACCATCTGATCGGTCGACCGACGGCCCGTCAAGGGCAGCCGCGCTCGCCGACGCCCGTCGTGGCAGGTGCCGCCTAGGATCGGGCACATGGCGACCGTCCTCCTCGTCCGACACGGACGCACCACCGCGAACGCCACGGGCGTGCTCGCCGGACGCACCGCCGGCGTGCGACTCGACGCCGTCGGGCGGGAGCAGGCCGCCCGGACCGCCGACCGCATCGCCGCGGTCCCCCTCGCCGCCGTCGTCTCGAGCCCGCTCGAACGGTGCCGGCAGACGGCCCGGGCGATCCTGGAGCGGCAGTCGGGCGACCCCGCGTCGGCGATCGAGCGGGCGATCACCGAGGCCGACTACGGCGAGTGGCAGGGGCGGAAGCTCGTCGACCTGTCGAAGGAGCCGCTGTGGCGGACGGTGCAGGCGAACCCGAGCGCCGTGGTGTTCCCCGGCGGCGAGTCCATGCAGACCATGCAGTCCCGGGCGGTGTCGGCGGTCCGCCGCATCGACGCCGAGGTCGAGGCGGCGCACGGTCCCGGCGCGGTCTGGGTCGCGGTGAGCCACGGTGACATCATCAAGTCGGTCCTCGCCGACGCGTTCGGCATGCACCTCGACCTGTTCCAGCGCATCGGTGTCGGACCGGCGTCGGTGTCCGTCGTCCGGTACGGCGAGCACCGCCCCGAGGTGGTCGCGACGAACACCGAGTCCGGCGATCTGTCGTGGCTCGCGACCGCTCCGGCGCCGAGCGGGGACGCGGCGGTCGGCGGCGGGGCCGGACACCCGGAGGCCCCGTCCGAGCCAGGTCCTGCCAGACCCTGAACGGGCGCAGGCCCGCACTCCTACAATGCGGGTATGCCCTCCATCGTCCACGGCTTCGACTGGCCGGACCGCCTCGTCGTCGGCACCATCGGCCGTCCGGGCGAGCGCTCGTTCTACCTGCAGGCCCGATCTGGCAAGCGCGTCACCAGCGTCGCCCTCGAGAAGGAGCAGACCGCGGTGCTCGCCGAGAAGATCGACGAGCTGCTGGACGAGGTCGCCACGGTCGAGGCGAACCGCTTCAGCGTGCCGGACACCGCTCCCGTCGAACTCCGTGACCCGGAGCCCCTGGACCAGCCGGTGGAACCGGAGTTCCGTGCCGGTGCCCTGAGCCTGGGCTTCGACCCGTCGACGGCGCAGGTGGTCATCGAGGCGTACCCGATCGACGACGACGTCGAGATCGTGTCCGAGGAGAGCGAGGACGGCATCGAGATCGAGGCGGTCGTCGAGATCCCCGAACCCGACGAGCTCTTCCAGGTCAAGATCCCGGTCGGCACCGCCCGTGCGTTCGTCGAGCGCACGCGCGAGATCGTCGCCGCCGGCCGTCGGCCCGGCGACGCATGAGCGACGGCTCACTGAACATCACGGCGCGGATCCGCGAGGCCTCGAACGCGACGTTCCTGGCCGAACTGGACGGCGAGGCAGTCGTCTACAAGCCGATCGAGGGGGAGCGCCCGCTCTGGGACTTCCCGGACGGCACACTCGCCGGCCGCGAGGTCGGGGCGCACCTCGTGTCCGAGGCGTTCGGCTGGGGGATCGTCCCGCCGACCTGGCTCGGTGACGGCCCGTTCGGCCCCGGCATGGTGCAGCGCTGGCAGACGATCGACCCGGATCAGGACGCGGTCGACCTCGTCGCGCCCGAGGTCGCCGAGGCCGACGGGTCGCCGTGGCTGCCCGTCCTCGAGGCGATCGACGAGCACGACCAGCCGGTGACGCTCGTGCACGAGGACTCCGAAGCGTTGCGTCGCATGGCCGTCTTCGACGTCGTCGTGAACAACGCCGACCGCAAGGGCGGGCACGTGCTGGCCATGCCCGACGGTCACCGGTTCGGGGTCGACCACGGGCTGGCGTTCCACGTCGAGCACAAGCTCCGCACGGTGCTGTGGGGGTGGATCGGCGAGCCGCTCGGTCCGGACGAACTCGAGGGGCTCGACCGGGTGTCGGAAGCGCTCCGCGGTGCCCTGGGCGACGAACTCGCCGAGCACCTGACACCGGAAGAGGTCGACACGCTGCGTGCGCGGTGCGCGGCACTGCGGGCCGTCGGCATCTTCCCGCCACCGCCGGGGCACGGCCCCGCGGTGCCGTGGCCGTTGTTCTGACACGCCCGGCGGACCTGGCGGACGTGGCGGACGTGGCGGACCTTGCGGCTCCCGTGGCCCGTCGGATCCCGGTCGGTGGGGCCCGTCGGGTCCGGACCCCACCGACCGGTCCGCGTCCGTGATCCGTGGACGCGGACACCCGTGGCGTCCGGTGGCGTGCGCCGTTGCACTCCGGGACCCCGCGGGAGTCGACCGGTCGAGAACGGATCAGGTGCACTCGGCCGACCGCTTCCGGCACACCGACGACGTCGGCGCAGGAAGAACGATCACGGCGGCCGGGGTCTGGGGCAACTGTGGTGGCGCTCAGCATACGTCTGCGGCACCTCGCGCAACAGCCCCTGTCGAGACCGTCTCGGTGGTCAGTCGAACAGCGACGGCCCGCCGTGGCGCGAGCCCAGGTACGACCCCACGACGGCGACGCCGAGGTCGTCGTTCTCCGGAGCGACGACGGAGCCGTCCACACGCTTCGCCATGGCGTCGATGAACCTCGCGAGGCCCGGGTCGTCACCGAGGCGGAAGAACGTCGTCTGGGCGCCGAGTCGCCCGGCGTTCTCGAGTTCGCGCACGGTCAGCGCGATCGTCACGGGGTCCGGCGGGTAGTCGAACCACACCTGCCCGTTCGGCTCGAGGTGCGACGTCGGTTCACCGTCGGTGACGATGAGCAGGACGGGTTGCGCGGTCGGGTGCTTCCGGAAGTGCCGGTTGGCGAGCAGCAGCGCGTGGTGCAGGTTCGTGCCCTTGTCCCACATGGCATCGAGACCGACGAGCTGCTCGATGTCCACCGCCTCGGCTTCGCGACCGAACGCGATGAGCTGCAGGTCGTCGCCGCGGAACCGTGTCGACACCAGGGTGTGCAACGCCAGGGCCGTGCGCTTCATCGGCACCCAGCGGTCCTCCATCGCCATCGAGAACGACGTGTCGACGAGCAGCGCGACGCAGGCCTGCGTGCGGGCCTCCGTCTCCTGCACCTCGACGTCGTCGATGGTCAGGCGGACGCCGGGGCCGACCCGGCCGGTGGCGGCGGTCCGGGTCAGGGCGTTCGTGATCGACCGGGTGACGTCCCACGGCTCGGTGTCGCCGTACGCCCACTGCCGGGTCGCACCGGACGGTTCGCCGGCCGCGCCGGACTGCCGGATGTCCCGTGCACCCTGTCGGCCGGACATCCGCTCGGCGACGTCGCGGAGCAGGCTCTTGCCGAGCTGTCGCATCGCCTTCGGGGTGAGCCGGAGCTGTCCGTCGGCTCCGCGGCGCATCGCCCCGGAGTTCCGCAGGGCCTTCTCGAGCTGCTGCAGGGTCTTGGCGTCGACGGCCGCCTCGGCGCCGAGTTGCCGGGTCAGGGCGTCGAGGTCCAGGTCGTCGAGCTCGGAGCCGGGTCCGGACTGCGCGAGCTGGTCGGCGAGGGCGTCGAGGTCGGCGATGTCCTGGAAGACCCCGGTGCCGTCGCCGAGTCCAAGGCCCTGCTCGCCGTCCATGCGCTCGGACCCGCCCCAGTCCTCACCGGGGCGCAGCGACCGCAGGGTGCCGTCGAGCTGGGACAGCTGCCCCATCAGGTCGGGGGAGCCGAAGGCCTGCTGGGCGAGCGCGTCGAGTTCGTCGCGCTGCTCCTGCGTCATCGAGTTCCGCATCCGCTGGGCGGCTGCGGCCCGTGCGGCGAGGTCGTCGAGCAACTCCTCGACGTTCGCGGGACCCGACGGGAAGTACTCGCCGTGCTTCGCCATGAACTCGTCGAACTGCTCCTGCGTGTCGGTGCCGGCGCGGTGGTCCTCGAGCAGCTGGTTGAGGTCCTGCATCATCGCGCTGACGGCGGCGCGGTCCTCGTCCGTGGCACCCTCGAGCGCCTGCTTCATGCCCGCGAAGCGCTGGTCGAGCACCTCGCGTCCGAGCAGGTCCTTGATCTCGTCGTACTTCTGCCGGGCCTCGCGGCTCGTCCAGTCGTAGTCGCCGAGCTCCTGCACGGCGGCGGCCGGCGACGGGGACAGGCTGTCGAGCTGCATCTCCGCCAGGGCGCGGTCCCCGTCGTCGAGGTCGACGTTGCGGGCGAGTTCGCCGCGTTCGGCACGGAGCGCCTGGTCGAGCAGTTCGCGGACCTGCTGGAGCGTGCCGTCGAGGTTGTTCTTCGCGGTGAGTTCTCGTCGCCGTTCCGCGACCTTGCGCGCGAGGTCGTCGAGCCCGCGCTGCGTCCGGCCGCCACGGCGCAGGAACTCCCGCATCGCGCGCTCGGGCGACGTGCCGGCCATCACGTCCTGCCCGATGGCGTCGAGTGCTTCGGCCAGGTCGGCGGGCGGCGCGAGCGGGTCCGGACCGTCGGTGTACCTGCCGTACCGGGTGTCCCGCGTCAGGCGACGGTTCTGCCTAGCCATAGACGGCTTCGCCCCCGCCGGACTCCTTGCTGATGCGGCGGGCGAGGAAGAGCCCCTCGAGCGCGAGTTCGATCGCACCCGCGCGCTCGCCGTCGTTCGTGGCGCCGAGGCGCTCGCACACCTGGTCGTACAGGTCGGACTCGCCGATCGACGGCAGCCCTTCGAGGAACGCCCGTGCCCCGACCTGCTCGCCCGTCGTCACCATCGTCCCACCGTCGAGCGCCTCGACGAGCACCCCGAAGTCCAGCCCGCGGAACCGGGCACGCACCGTCTCCGCCGTGGCGGTCCGCAGCAGGTGCTCGAGCACCTCGTCCGCGCGGTCCTCCTCGCCGTTCTCGAACTCGATCTTGCCGCCGAGCACGTCGACCGCCGTCTCGAGGTCGATCGGCCGTGCGACGGCGTCCGGCTCACCCTGCCGCGCCGCGCGGTGCACGGCCGCCGCGGCGACCGTCTCGGCGCCGGCGATCGCGAACCGGGCGCTGACACCGCTGCGCTGGTCGACCGCGCTCGACCCGCGCAGCGCACGGGTGAAGCGGGCCAGGATCTCGACGATCGCGTCCGGCACCTCGGCGGTCAGCTGAGCCTCCTGCCGGATGACGGCGATCTCGTCCTCGAGTTCGATCGGGTAGTGGGTCCGGATCTCCGCGCCGAAGCGGTCCTTCAGCGGTGTGATGATCCGGCCGCGGTTGGTGTAGTCTTCCGGGTTCGCGCTGGCCACCACGAGCACGTCGAGGGGGAGCCGGAGCACGTAGCCGCGGATCTGGACGTCGCGTTCCTCCATCACGTTGAGCATCGCGACCTGGATGCGTTCGGCCAGGTCCGGCAGCTCGTTGATGGCGACGATGCCGCGGTGGCCGCGGGGGACGAGTCCGAAGTGGATGGTCTCCGGGTCGCCCAGGCTGCGCCCCTCGGCGACCTTCATCGGGTCGACGTCGCCGATCAGGTCGGCGACGCTCGTGTCCGGCGTCGCGAGCTTCTCGACGTAGCGGTCGTCGCGGTGGCGCCACGAGATCGGCAGGGCGTCGCCGAGGTCCTCGGCCCGGCGGGCGCTCGCGGTGGTGATGGGCTCGTACGGGTGTTCGCCGAGTTCGGAGCCGGTGATCACCGGGGTCCACTCGTCGAGCAGGCCCTGCAGCGTCCGCAGCAGGCGGGTCTTGCCCTGGCCGCGCTCGCCGAGCAGGACGATGTCGTGGCCGGCGATGAGGGCACGTTCGAGCTGTGGGATCACGGTCGTCTCGAACCCGTGCAGGCCGGGCCAGGGGTCGTCTCCCGCGCGCAGCGCGGTGAGCAGGTTGTCGCGGATCTCGGCGCGGACCGGCTTCTGGACGTGGCCAGAAATGCGGAGCTCGCCGACCGTGCGGATGTCGGGTCGGGTCACGTTCTGGACGTTACGCCGTTGCGGACGGGAGGCACGGTGCCAGCTGGCACCGTGCCTCCCGTCCGCTTGTGGGTTTCCATAGCAACCGCAATGATTGGGGCTCCGGCATCGGAGCCGGATTCGATAGGGGGATCCGGCTCCGAGCCGGCCCCGTCGTACCGAATGTGAACCATCTCGCCGATCTCGGCGTAGGTTCCCCTCTCGTGAGCAGCACGAACGGGGCGATCAAGAGCCTGGTCCCCGCCAGGATGGACAGACTGCCGTGGACACGGTTCCACTGGAGTGTCGTCGTCGGACTCGGGGTCTCCTGGATCCTGGACGGTCTGGAGATCCAGATCGTCTCCAACGCGGGATTCCAGGCCGACCTCAACCTGTCGACGCAGCAGGTGACCTCCCTCGGCACGATCTACCTGGTGGGCCAGGTGGTCGGAGCGCTGGTGTTCGGGCGGATGTCCGACCGGCTCGGGCGCCGCAAGCTCTTCATCCTGACGCTCGCGATCTACCTGATCGGTTCCGGCATCGCCGGCCTCGCCCAGGACTTCTGGTTCCTGGCCGCGTTCCGGTTCGTCGCGGGCCTCGGCATCGGCGGCGAGTACGCGGCGATCAACTCGGCGATCGACGAACTCATCCCGGCCAAGTACCGCGGCCACGTCGACATCGCCATCAACGGCACGTACTGGGGCGGCGCAGCGCTCGGCGCCTTCGCGAACATCTACCTGCTCGACACGGCGAACTTCTCCGAGAGCATCGGCTGGCGCATCGGGTTCTTCCTCGGCCCGGTGCTCGGCATCGCGATCATCTTCCTGCGGCGGCACATCCCCGAGAGTCCGCGCTGGCTCATGACCCACGGGCGGGAGGAAGAGGCGGAAGCGACCGTCACCCAGATCGAGGAGGCGGTCGAGAAGTCCACGGGCAAGCGGCTGCCGGACGTCGACGAGTCGAAGGCCATGACCGTGACGCCGACCGACCGCGTCGGGTTCCTGACCATCGCGCGCGTGCTGCTCAAGCAGTACCCGACGCGCACGCTGGTCGGGGCGTCGATGATGATCACGCAGGCGTTCCTCTACAACGCCATCTTCTTCACCTACGCGCTCGTCCTGACGAACTTCTTCGGCCTGAAGACCGCGCAGACGTCGATCTACTTCTTCCCCTTCGCGATCGGCAACCTGCTCGGGCCGATCATCCTCGGTCGGTTCTTCGACACCTGGGGCCGGCGCCAGATGATCTTCCTGACGTACCTGGTGTCCGGGCTCGTCCTGGCGACCTCGGCGTTCCTGTTCCGCGCCGACGCGATCTCGGCGACGGTGCAGGTGGCCTTCTGGTGCGTGTCGTTCTTCTTCGCCTCGGCCGGTGCCTCGAGCGCGTACCTGACGGTGAGCGAGATCTTCCCGCTCGAACTGCGGTCGCAGGCCATCTCGTACTTCTTCGCCCTCGCGCAGGTCTTCGGTGCGATCGCGCCGCTGATCTACGGGGCGTTCATCGGGGACGGATCCTCGCGTGAGCCGCTCTTCTGGGGGTACCTGCTCGGGTCCGCGGTGATGATCGGCGGTGGGGTGATCGCCCTGGTCTTCGGGGTCGATGCCGCCCGGAAGGGGCTCGAGGACGTGACGCAACCGCTCTCGGTCCTGACCGGCGACGCGGAGGAGCAGCGGCGCTGACGCACGGCCTCGGCCATGCAACATTCTGTATGCAGAGTGTTTAGCGGCGCCGTCGACAGGGTGCCACTGTGCCCGCATGGCACTCCTCCACAGCGCGACCCCGACGACGACGATCCACGATGGTGGCGGCGCCCCCGCCGGGGGCATCCGCCGTGCGTGAGGCTGGCCGCATGGAGAAGTCACCGTTGCGCATCGGTCGGGGCGACCTCGATCCCCGTGGGCTGCGGCGCAGCCTGCTGCGCGACGCGGTGTTCCTCCGTCTGCTCGACAACGTCCTGCGCGGCGAGTACCGGCGTGGGCAGCGACTCCGGCTCGACACCATCGCCGACGACATGCAGGTCTCCCGCACCCCGGTGCGCGAAGCCCTCGTCTCCCTCGAGTCGCACCAGCTCGTCACGGTGCAGCGGTACGTCGGCGTGGTGATCACGCAGTGGTCGGTCGACCAGATGACCGAGCGGCTGCGCATCGCACGCGCGATGATCGTCGACCCGGCGGCGAGCGGCACGGGGCCCGACGATCGCTTCGACCACAGCTGGCTCCGCGAGTGCTGGACCGAAGCGGGGGCCTTCGTCGAACTCGCCGCGTGGTTCCTGCGACGGCGCGGCGCCTCGGTGAGCGCCGACTGGATGCTGTCCCAGCGCACCGTCCTCGACATGTTCTTCACGGACGACGTCGCCCTGGCCAACGGGATCGACGCCGTGGTCGACCGAGCGCGGCGACTCGACCTCGTCGACCAGGCCGTGCGGGCAGCGGAGCGTGACGCGGTCGACGACTGCGCGGCGGTGCTGCTCGAGCTCGCCGCGGCGCTCATCGCCCTGCCGGACCGGTTCCGGGTCTCCGTGGCCTCCTGAGCGGGCCAGGCTGCGGGTTCGCACAGGTCGGCGTCGCGGCGCACGGATCCGGGGCCGGTGGCGGATCGCGCACTCGGGTTCGAGGTCGTTCGCACTGGATCGCCAGGGAGCTCCGTGGCAGCCTTGACCGGTTGCCACCCCGGCGCGTCCACCGACGACAGGAGAGCCCGTGCACGACGTCCGCGATCGCTCCCACCGCCTGAACCGAGCCGACGGGATCGCACGCCACGGACGTCTCCGACGGTCTGCACCCCTCCGGACCGTCGCTGCGCTGGTCGCGAGCGTGGCCGCAGTGGCGGTCGTCAGTACCGCCTCCGTGGCGGCCATCGCAGCGAAGCAGGTGACGGACGACCTCGGCGACGGCGTGCAGATCGAGGGTCAGCCGGCGCCGCGGTCGAACGGCACCAAGGCTCCGTCGCTCAGCGCCTACAAGGGCGGCTTCAACATGCTCGTCGTCGGGACGGACAACGACCCGGACCAGTCAGCGGAGTTCGGGGAGCGCGACGCCACCCTCAACGACGTCAACATCCTGCTCCACGTCTCGGCGGACCACACCAACGCGACCGCGGTGAGCATCCCACGCGACCTCGTCACCCCGATCCCCGCGTGCAAGAAGACCGACGGCTCCGGGACGGCATCGGCGATGGCCGCCCAGCCCATCAACACCTCGTTCAGCGACGGCGGGCTCAACTGCGTGACCCAGACCGTGCAGGGGCTCACCGGCTTGGACATCCAGTACTCGGCAGCGGTCTCGTTCAACGGGGTCATCGAGATGTCGAACGCGATCGGTGGTGTGCCGGTCTGCGTGGCGCAGCCGATCGAGGACCCGTACACCGGGCTCGACCTGCCCGCCGGCACGTCGACCCTGCAGGGCGACGAGGCCCTCGCCTTCCTGCGGACCCGGCACGGCGTCGGTGACGGCTCCGACCTCGGCCGGATCTCGAGCCAGCAGGTGTTCCTGTCGTCGCTGCTCCGGACCGTGAAGTCGAACGACACCCTCACCTCGCCGACCACCCTGTACAAGCTGGCCCGCGCCGCGGCGTCGAACATGCAGCTGTCCGAGAGCCTGAACGACATCGGCACGATGGTGCAGATGGGTCGAGCGCTGCAGGACCTCCCGCTGTCGCAGGTGAACTTCGTGCAGTACCCGGGCACGACCGGCGGCACCGGGGTCTACGAGGGCAAGGTGCAGCCGACGACGTACCTGGCCGACCGGTTGTTCGCGAAGATCAAGGCGGACCAGTCGTTCTCCCTGGGGGAGGACAGCACGGGCATCGGGTCCGAGACGAACGCGGCGCCGTCGGCGGCTGCCTCGTCGTCGGCTGCTGCTGCCGCGCCGTCGGCTCCGGCGTCCTCGCCCGCGGCTGCTGCGCCGTCGTCACCTGCCGCCGCTGCTCCGACGGCATCCGCGACGCCGGAGACCATCGACGGGCTCGAGGGGCAGTCCGCCGACCAGCAGACCTGTTCCAAGGCCTTCGGCTACTGACCTGGCGGCTCAGGGCCCCCGCCCCGTGTCTCGCGAAAGCGACAGTCTGCCGCCGAACATCCGCGGCACACTGTCGCGCTGACGGCACAGACCGCGGGCCGTGCCGGGACGCTGTCGCTTTCGCGTACTGGTCGGCCGCCATGCCCGGACGCAGAAACGGGGGCGCGGTGGTGGACCGCGCCCCCGGAAGCCGCTCCCCGAGCGGGCGCCAGGCAACCGGGCGCGCCGGGCCCGGCTCGGAGAGCGACGTCGGTGCTGTGTCGCGACGACGGGGACGAGCCCCGGAACGTGATTGCCGCGTCCCGACGATGCTATGCACCGGGGTACGTGGCGACAAGGCCGAGCTGTCCCCAATTCGGGGGACCCGTGTTCCGAGACCGTGCCACGCGCGGGGTGCGGTCGGGTCGAGAGTCGCCCGGTCCTCCTGTATGGTGGTCGGAGCGCTCGCGAGAGTGCTTGGAGACGTCGCATAGTCCGGCCGAGTGCACCACCCTGCTAAGGTGGAGTCCCCTTTAGGGGACCGAGGGTTCAAATCCCTCCGTCTCCGCACTCCACGAAACCCCGGTCCGATCAGACCGGGGTTTCGTCGTCTCCGTGGTGGTCTGCGCATCGCACGCACCTGGTTCCGGACACGGCACCGCGGAACGGCGTGGTGCTGTGTCCGGAACCAGGTTCCGTCGGGCTGCCGTCAGGCCGTCGGGCTGCCGTCAGGCTGCCGTCAGGCCGTCGCGACGCTCCCTGTCGAGGTCAGCTCGCCGGCCCCGCGCGAACGCCCGCGCCGCACGGCACCCATCGCGACGAGCGTCAGGGCCACGGCGGCCAGGGTGATCCCGGCGCCCGCCCAGATCGGCGAGGTGTAGCCGAGCCCGGCGGCGATGGTGAGCCCGCCGATCCAGGCGCCGAGCGCGTTCCCGAGGTTGAACGCGGCGATGTTCGCCCCGCTCGCCAGGGTCGGTGCGTGGTCCGCGTACTGCATCACCCGCGTCTGCAGGGCCGGCACGGTCGCGAACCCGAAGGCACCCATGAGCACGAGTGCGATCACGGTGAGCACGGGCGACGTCGCGACGAGGGCGAACAGTCCGAGCACGACGGTGAGGGCGACCAGCACGACGAGCAGGGTCCGGTCGATCGAGCGTGCGGCGAGCTTGCCGCCGACGAAGTTCCCGACGAACAGCCCGACGCCGAACACCACGAGCAGCCACGGCACCGCCGAGGACGGGAAGCCGGACACCGAGGTCAACGTGTACGCGATGTAGGTGAAGGCCCCGAACATCCCGCCGTAGCCGAGCACGGTCATCCCGAGCGAGAGCCACACCTGGCCGGAGCGGAAGGCGCCGAGCTCGCGTGCCAGTGACGGTGTCTCGGCCGCACGGACAGTGGGGACGAGCGCGATCACGCCGACCAGGGCGACGACGCCGATCACGACGATGGCCCAGAAGGTCGAGCGCCAGCCGAGCGCCTGGCCGAGGAACGTGCCGAACGGCACCCCGAGCACGTTCGACGCGGTCAGCCCCGTGAACATCAGGGCGACGGCCGAGGCGCGCTTCGACCGTTCGACCATGTTCGCGGCGACGACGGAGCCGATGCCGAAGAACGCACCGTGGCACAGGGCGGCGATGACGCGTCCGGACATCATCACCTCGTAGGTCGGCGCGATCGCGGACAGGGTGTTGCCGACGATGAACAGCACGAGCAGCCCGAGCAGGACGGGCTTGCGGGGGAGTCGGGTCGTGGCGGCGGTCAGGCCGAGCGCTCCGACGATGACCGCGAGTGCGTAGCCGGTGACGAGCCAGCCGGCCGTGGTCTCGGTGACGCCGTAGTCAGCCGCCACTTCGGGCAGCAGGCCGGTGATGACGAACTCGGTCAGTCCGATGCCGAATCCGCCGAGTGCGAGGGCGATGAGTCCCGCGGGCATGGGGGTTCCTTCCGTTGTGCGGTGCAGCTGTGCCGCGTACGCTGGTTGTTGCAGGCGCGGGATATCGACAGTTGCACACGCGGACTATCGGCGCAAGCAACTGCGTGCGCCCGCAACGACCGCGGCGCCGATCGCACAGCCGACCAGAAGGAGCCCGATGTCCGTCGACGACACCTCCACCGCCGTCCGCGCCCACGGCTGGCGCACCCTGGCGGCGCTGCACGGTCTGATCGAGACGCGGCTCGAGCGCGCGCTGCGGGACGTCGACCTGTCCGTCGTCGAGTTCACCGTCCTCGACGCGCTGCGCCGACAGGACGGCTTCCACATGCGCATGCAGCAGCTCGCCCGGGCCGCTGCCCTCAGCCCGAGTGCGACCACCCGCCTGGTCAACCGTCTCGAGGAGCGTGCCCTGCTGACCCGCGTCCTCTGCGCCGATGACCGCCGGGGGATGTACACGGAGCTCACCCACGCGGGTCAGGTGCTGCTCGACCGCGCGACACCGATCCACGCCGCGGCGCTCGAGGGGGCGCTCGCCGAAGCGCGCGAGGTGCCGGAGCTCGAGGAGCTCGCCGTCGCGGTCGACCGCCTCGAGGGTGCCACCGTCTGACCCGTCGACCGGGAGGCTCGGAGCGCCGCCGCCTCGCGTGCTGGGGTCGGCGGGTGGTCGCGCCTCAGGCCCGCGGCGGCCCCGTCGTCGACCGCACGACGAGCGTCGGCGGCACGAGCGTCCGGATCGGCCACGCCGAGTCCGGCGCCGGCGAGCCGATGCGGTCGATCAACCGCGCGGCCGCGAGCCGTCCGACCTCGTCGTTGTGCGGGTCCACCGTCGTCAGGCGCAGCAGGGGTGAGGCGGCGAGGGGTGTCTCGTCGTTGCCCACCACCGAGACGTCCTCGGGTACCCGGAGTCCGGCTTCGTGGACGGCGGCGATCGCGCCCATCGCCATGAGGTCGTTCGCGGCGAACACCGCGGTCAGGTCGGGGTGGTCCTGCAGTGCACGCACCGTGGCCCGGTACCCGGTCTGCTCGGAGGTCGGGCCGTCGCCGTACACCAGTGGCTCGATGCCGGACGCGACCATCTGCGCGACGGTGCCCTCGCGGCGGACCGCAGCCGGGCCTCCCGAGCCGGTGACGTGGACGATGTGGCGGTGACCGAGGCCGATCAGGTGATCCGCTGCCAACCGGCCGCCGGCGGCCTCGTCCGAGGCGACGACGTCGAGTCCGCCGGGCACGTCGGCTCGTGCGCCGGCGACGACGACGGGGGTGTCGGCCGGGACGACGAGGTCGGGGAAGCCCTCGGCGGCGAGCACGACGCCGTCGACCCGCAGGGAGACGAGGTCGTCGAACGGCGAGGAGTCGAGGTGGGCGTTCGCGCGGGTGTCCGCCAGGGTGAGTCGCAGGCCGTGCGGTGCGAGCGCGTCGCGGATGCCGTCGAGCAGGGGGACGAACCAGGGGTTGCGGAAGTCGTCGACGATGACCCCGATGGTGCGGGTCCGGGTGCCGGCGAGGATCGCGGCGGCACGGTTGGGGCGGTAGCCGAGTTCGGCGGCCGCTGCGAGCACAGCCGAGCGGCGTGCGTCGGAGACCCCGGGGTCGTCGCGGAGCACCATCGAGACGAGTGACTTCGAGACGCCGGCACGGGTCGCGACGTCGATGATCGTCGGGGGTCGTGACACGCGGCTCCTTGACAGGACATGGGGTGGTCGGGCTACAGTCTACCGACGCGTTCTGGAACGTTCCAGAATCGCACCGTACTTCTCGAAGGAGTGAACCATGAGCGACAGCATCGGCGTCGCCGTCATCGGGGCGGGCATGGCGGGCAAGGCCCACATGGCCGCGTGGCGGAACGCCCCCTCACTCTTCGCCCCGACGCTGCCGCCCGTGCGGCTCGTGTCGATCGGCGACGTCTACCAGCCCCTCGCGGCCGAGGCCGCGCAGCGCTTCGGCTACGCACGGCACGACACGGACTGGCGAGCCATCGCCGAGGCCGACGACATCGACGTCGTGAGCGTCGTCGTCGCGAACACGCTGCACCGCGAGATCGTCGAGGGCCTGTTGGCCGCCGGCAAGCACGTCCTGTGCGAGAAGCCGCTGTCGGACTCGCTCGAGGACGCACGGGCGATGGCCACCGCGGCCGCCGAGGCATCGCAGCGCGGGCTCGTCGCCCGTGTCGGCTTCACCTACCGCCGCGCTCCCGGCCTCGCCGCGATCAAGCAGCTCGTCGAGGACGGCACGCTCGGTCGCGTCCTGCACGTCTCCGGTCGCTACTGGACCGACTACGGCTCCTCGCCCGACGTGCCCTTCTCGTGGCGCTTCGCGGGTGCCCCCGGCACCGGCGCCCTCGCCGACGTCGGCTCGCACCTGGCGTACGTGGCCGAGTTCCTGGCCGGCGAGGTGCAGAGCGTCAACGGCGGCCTGTTCACGACCGCCATCACGAAGCGCCCGATCGCCGCCGGGTTCGCCCTGCGCGGCCAGGCCGTCCCGCTGACGGGGGAGTTCGCGGACGTCGAGAACGACGACTACGCCACCTTCAACGCACGCTTCGGTGACGGCTCCGTGGTGGGCTCGCTCGAGGTGTCCCGGGTCGCCACCGCGCACCCGAACGGTCTTGTCGTCGAGGTCTTCTGCGAGAACGGTGCTGCCCGCTGGGACCAGGAGCGCGCCTCGGAGATCGGCCTCGCGCTGCAGTCCGACGGCTCGCGCCTGGGCGGGTACCGCCAGGTCGTCCTCGGCCCGGACCACCCCTACGTCGCCGGCGGCATGGCGATGGACGCGCCCGGTGTCGGCTGGGGACAGAACCAGATGTTCGAGTACCAGGCCCGCGCGTTCCTCGACGAGGTCGCCGGCGTCGCCGACCCGCTGCTGGCGAACGCCACGTTCGACGACGGTGTGCACAACATGGAGATCCTCGACGCGGTGGCCCGGTCCGCCGCGGCCGGCGGGGCCGCCCTCGACGTGCCGCCCGTCCGCACCACCGAAGGAGCACACGCATGAAGCTCGGGCTGTACAACGCGATCTTCCACGACCGACCGCTCGCCGACGCCCTGGCGGCGATCGCGGGCAACGGCCTGACGGGCATCGAGCTGAACACCGGTGGGTTCCTGCCCCCGGTGCACGTGCCGGACATCGACGCGATCCTCGAGTCCGACGAGGCCCGCGACGCCTTCCTCGCCCGGTTCGAGGGCACCGGGGTCTCGATCGCCGGCCTGAACTGCAACGGCAACCCGCTGCACCCCGACCGTGCGATCGGCGACGCCCACGCCGAGGACGTCCGGCGCAGCATCCGCCTCGCCGCACGCCTCGGCCAGGACCGCGTCGTCACGATGTCGGGGCTGCCCGCGGGCGAGCCCGGCGGCACACGACCGAACTGGATCGTGAACGCCTGGAACTCCGCCGCACTCGACGTCATCGAGTACCAGTGGAGCATCGCGGTGCCGTTCTGGCAGGAGATCGACGCCCTGGCCAGCGAGCACGGCGTGAAGGTCGCGCTCGAGCTGCACCCGCAGAACGTCGTGTTCAACCCGGCGACGATCCGCGAGCTCGTGCAGCGCGGCGGCCTGACGAACGTCGGCGTCGAACTCGACGCGAGTCACCTGTTCTGGCAGCAGATGGACCCGGTGGCGGTCGTCCGCGACCTCGGCGACCTGGTCGTCCACGCCGCTGCGAAGGACGTCCGGATCAACCTGCACGCGGCGATCAACGGCGTGC
Organism: Curtobacterium pomorum; assembly: GCF_044497295.1. Taxonomy (NCBI): domain Bacteria; kingdom Bacillati; phylum Actinomycetota; class Actinomycetes; order Micrococcales; family Microbacteriaceae; genus Curtobacterium; species Curtobacterium pomorum. Next base: position 3,140,590 of record NZ_CP172409.1, on the reverse strand, counting down.
TCGACAACTCGTTCCGTCGGCTGTCGCCGGACGAGCCGCGCACGAACCTCGGTGGCGACGAGTGGGCCAACGAGTGGCCGAAGCCGTCCGCGTGGGACTTCGTCGCGCTCGGCAAGGGCCACGACGAGGCGTACTGGTCGGCGTTCCTCGAAGCCCTGCGCGAGGTGGACCCGGACATGTGGGTCAACATCGAGCACGAGGACACCGAACTCGGTCGCGAAGAAGGGGTCGCGGTCGCCGCGGAGGTCCTGCGCGCAGCCGACGCAGCGCTCGCGACGCGCGCGTGAGCCGCTCCTGAGACGCACCACGCGATCCGGACGGGAGGCCCGTGGCACGTGCGCCGACCGGCGAACGTTCCACGGGCCTCCCGTCCACTGCGCATCGGTGACACGCCCACCGGGCGCTGTCACCGGACCGAGGTAGCATGCACGACACCTGTCCCGAGACGAGGAGCCCTGCGTGCCGGAGCCGACCGACCCCGCCTTCCCCCTCGAGCGCATCCGAGAGGTCGGCGACGCGATCGTCGCGTCCGTGTCGACGGTCATCGACGGCAAGACGGAGGCGATCCGCACCGCGCTCACCGTGATGCTCGCCGAGGGGCACCTGCTCGTCGAGGACGTCCCCGGCGTCGGCAAGACGGTCCTCGCGAAGGCGCTCGGCGCCTCGGTGGGCGGCTCGGTGAACCGCATCCAGTTCACGTCGGACATGCTGCCGTCGGACGTCACCGGGGTGAACATCTTCGACCAGTCCTCGAGCACGTTCCGGTTCTCACCGGGGCCGGTGTTCGCGAACGTCGTCATCGGCGACGAGATCAACCGCACGAGCCCGAAGACCCAGTCCGCCCTGCTCGAGGCGATGGCCGAGTCGCAGGTGACCGTCGACGGCGTGACCCGACAGCTCGACCGGCCGTTCATGATCGTGGCGACGCAGAACCCGATCGACATGGAGGGCACGTACCCGTTGCCCGAGGCGCAGCGCGACCGCTTCATGGCGCGCATCGCGATGGGGTACCCGAGCGTCGACGCCGAACGGCAGATGCTGGCGAACCGTGGCGGTGGCGATCCGCTGTCGCACCTGCGTCCGATCGTCGACGTCACCACCCTGCGCGCGATCATCGAGGCCGTCGCGAACGTCCACATCGCCCCCGACGTCGAGGCGTACGTCATCGCGATCGTCCGCTCCACGCGCACGCACCCCGACCTGGTGCTCGGCGCCAGCCCCCGCGCGACACTGCACCTGGCGCAGGCGGCTCGTGCCCACGCGGCGCTGCTCGGCCGGCCGTTCGTCACCCCGGACGACGTCGCGGCCCTGGCGCCGATCGTGCTCGCACACCGGCTCGTGCCGGTGGCCCGCGGGCTCGGTGGCACGGGCGAGGACACCGTGCGCGAGATCGTCGTCCGCATCGTCTCCGACACCGCCGTGCCGTTCACGGCGACCCCCGTCCGCTCCTGATGCCCGGCCGATCGGCACCGTCGTCGCTGCTGCGACGCACCGGTGCCGCGCGCTCGACGCTCGGGCGCTTCGGCCGCCGCGGGCTGTCGCTGCTCCGGCGGACGCCGTTCCCCCGCCCGACCGTGCGCGGCTGGACCGTCATCGCGATCGGCATCGGGCTGGTCGGCGGCGGACTCGTGGGCACCACCAGCGTCGCCGTGTCGGCCGGTCTGCTGCTGCTCGTGCTCGTCGTGCTCGGCATCGTGATGGCGTTCGTGGTCGCCGCGCCGCTCCGGGGCAGCCGGAGCACGGCCCGCGCGATCGTGCAGGTCGGCGAGGTCTACCGCGAGCGAATCACCCTCGGCAGCACCAGTCTGCCGATCGGTCCGCGATCGACCCTGCTCGTCCGCGAACAGCTCGAGGACGCCTTCGCGAGCGTGTCCGAGGCCGAGACGTACGCCCAGGTCGGACCCGGGCTGCCGCCGGCGGTGCTCGACGTCGAGGCGCTCGCCATGCACCGCGGCCGCACGCTGGTCGGACCGGTCACCATCCGGGTCGAGGACCCCTTCGGCCTGCTCCGCATCGACCGCCCGGTCGTCCCGGCAGAAGAGGTCGTCGTCGTCCCAGCGAGCGCACCCCTCACCGCCATCGACACCGGCGCCCTGGCCGGTGCCGTCTCCGCCGACGAAGGGCGGGTCGGGCAGGGCGGGTCCGCCGACGACAGCGAACTCCGGCCGTACCGTCCCGGCGACCCGATCCGTCGGGTGCACTGGGCGCAGAGCGCTCGTCGCGGCGAACTGCACGTCCGGCAGACCACGCAGGCGCAACCGCCCGAGGCCGTCATCGCCCTCGACGTCCGGCGCGAGTCGTACCAGGGCCTCGGGCGCGAGGACCTGGCGGAGCTGTCCGACCTGGGCGGTGACCAGGCCTTCGAACACGCGGTCGTCGTCGCTGCCAGTGTGGCCCGCGCCCTCGCTGCCCGGACGTCGCGCGTCGTGCTCGTCAGCGACGGCCCGTCGGGCAGCACCCGCCACGCCGGCGACGTCGGCGGCCTCACCGACGTGCTCGTCGGACTCGCCGACGTCCGACTCCGCAGCGACGCCCGCCCGGTGACCGAGGTCCTGCCCGAGGTGCGTGGACGGGACGTGCACGGCATGACCGCCGTCGTCACCGGCAACTGCACCGCCGAGCAGGCGGCCGAACTCGTGGCGGCGACGAGCGGATCGAGCCGCGGGATCATGGCGACGATCGTGCCGCCCGACCCCGTCGTCCGGGGGATCCTCGACCGCGGCGGCTGGCGCACCCTGGTGGTGCCGGTCGTCGGGGCGACCGCGGCCGGAGCCGCCCGGTGAGCGGCACCGCTGCGCCGTCGCGACGACCCGTCGACGTGCGCGAGGTCCTGGACCGCGACGACGACACCCGCGACACCCCCAGCACCTGGGTCGTCGCACTCGCCCCCGTCCCGGTGCTCGTCGCCGCACTCGCGATCCGTCCACTCGTGCAGGGAACCGCCTGGTGGGTGTCCGGCGTCGTGGTCGTCGCGGTGCTCGTGGCCGTCATGCTCGCGGTGCGCCGCCGGCCCCCAGGCATCCGGTTCGTCGCGCTCGTCGCCACCCTCGTGCTGTGCTCGTGCGCCGCCGCCCTGGTCAACGACGTGCAACCCCTCGGCTGGTTGGACGCCGACGGGGCGTTGGGCGAGACGCTCGCGGCCATCCGCCTGAACCCCGCTCCCTTGCCGCAGACCGACGCGATCCGTCTGGTCGTGACCGTGTCGATCGCCTGGGTGGCGGGCGTCTCGCTCTTCCTCGCCGCCATCGCCCGGATCCCGTCGCTCGCGGCCGCGCCCGCGCTCGTGATCCTCATCGTCCCGGGCATCATCACCGGACAGCCGGCGGGCACCGCCCTCGTGGTCACCACGGCGGTCGCCTTCCTCGCCCTGCTGTGGCTGTCGGTCCGGCCCGTGCAACGTGCGGTGCCGGCCGCGGTCGTCGGCGCGATCGGACTCGTCGTGGCGATCGGCCTGCCCGCGATCGTGCCGCTCAACGCGAGCTGGCTGTCCGGCGTCACCGGTGCCGTCCAGTCGCCGATCCAGCCCGGTCGCCCCGGCACCCTGCTCGAGCTGGGCAACGACCTGCGGCAGCCGAGCGAGCTCGAGGTGCTCCGCTACCGGTCGTCCGACGGCCAGCCCGAGTACCTCAAGCTCGCCGACCTGGACGAGTTCGGTACCGGGGACTGGGTACCGACGGTCACCAACGCCGCCGATGCCGACACCGCCGACCAGCAGCAGTGGGCCGAGGGCGTGAACCCCCGGCTGGCGACACGCGGCGACGTCACGGTCCGGATCACCGGGTTGTCCAGCACCTACCTGCCGGTGCCGTCCGGCGCGGTGTCGATCGATTCGCGGTCCACCAACCTCGACCTGTCCCAGTGGCGCTGGATGGGTGCCTCGAGCACCGTGCGGTCGACCGGTCCGGCCACGCCACGCGGTGCCACGTACGAGGTCTACGGCGCCTCGACCTTCGCCAACGCGTACCTCGACGCCGTCGCGGCCTCGGGCGCCCTGTCCCGTGCCGACGGCCGGGGCTTCCGCGAGCCGAGCGGCGACCAGCTGCAGACCGACCTGACGCTGCCGGACGACCTGCCCGGGAACATCTCGTCGACGGCCGAACGGGTGGCCGGGGCCTCGTCCGACGACTACGCCCGGGCCCGCGCGCTCGAGCAGTGGTTCCGCAGCGACCTGTTCACCTACTCCGAGACCGCCCCCGTCGAGCAGGGCTACGACGGCGACAGCATGGACGTCGTCTCGACCTTCCTGCGGGTGCGTGAGGGGTACTGCGTGCACTTCTCGTCGGCGATGGCCGTGATGGCCCGCACGCTCGGCATCCCGTCCCGCATCGCGGTGGGGTACCGGGCCGGGTCGGCGCAGCCCGACGGTGAGTACGCGGTGTCGAACCGGCAGCTGCACTCCTGGCCCGAGCTGTACATCCAGGGCGCCGGGTGGGTCGCCTTCGAGCCGACGCCGGACTCCGACGCGGCAGCGCAGCCGTCGACGGAACCGACGGCGACCCCGACCCCTGCGACCCCGGAATCGCCGCTCCCCGCGCCCGAGCAGTCCGCCCCCGCCGAGTCCTCCGCGACGCCGACCCCCTCGGCATCGGCGCTGCCCGGTGCGTCCAGGGCCGCGGGCGGCAGCGGTCCGGCCGGCTTGCTCTTCGGCGCGGCACTCGTCCTCGCGTTGCTCGTCGCGCCCGGTCTGGTCCGCGCGCTCCGGCGGCGATCGCGGTTGTCCGCCGTCGCTGCCGGGCGCTCCCCGGCGGTGAACGCCTGGCGCGAGGCCCTCGACGACGTCGCCGACCACGGGTACGCCCCGGGACTGGCTCCACCGGGCGACGCAGCGGCTGCGGCCCGGACCGCCCGAGCCGTCCTCGGGCGACTCCGTCCGGTGCTGCCGGCCTCGGTGATCCCGCACCTCGACGCCGTGGTCGATGCCGTCGACCGTGAACGGTTCGCGGGTGCCGGGGTCGCCTCGGTCGACGGCGACGCGCTGGTGCGGCACGTCCAGCAGGCGCGGGACGCCCTCGACGCCGCGGCGTCCGGTGGGAGGGTGGTGCGGTCGCGCCTGCTGCCGCCGAGCCTGCTGCCGTCGTCGGCGTGGTCGCACGAGGGCCGTCGCCGCTCCCGTCGCCCGGCCTGACCCCCGGCTGGCCGCGGCACCGTGCGGGGATCGCCGGCTGGTGCGAGGTTGGCGGCTCCGTGCGGTGCTCCAGCCGGTCACCGAGCGGTCAACACGGCACGGGATGGCCGCCGCCGCACCGTGCGCCGCCGCACCGTGCGCCGCAGCACCGTGCGCCGCAGCACCGTGCTCCACCGGATCAGCGGCGGACGACCGCCTCGACCAAGGCCGCGATGGTCTCACCTGGATCGACGCCCGGCAGCGCGGGGCCGTCGAACACGATGCCGACGTTCGCCCCGATCAGCACGGTGGCGAAGGTGTCGAGCGGCATGCCGGCGTCGACCTCCGGGTGCGCCCCGAACCACAGCCGTACCAGCTCGTGCACACCGTCCTGCAGCACCCGTCGCTGCCGCACGAACTCGGGCAGGAAGTCCGGGTGCCGGATCGCGTAGGCGCGGAACTCCGACAGCAGGGCGAACTGTGCGCGCTGGTCGTGCCGCCCGAAGGCCGCCCGGACGACGTCGCCGATGTCGGTCGCCGCGATGTCGGCGCGGACGAGTTCGCGCAAGGACTCGAGCACCAGGTTCGTCCCGCGCTGCATGACCTGCGCGAGCAGGTCCTCCTTCGACGAGAAGTTCGAGTAGACCGCGCCCTTGCTGAACCCGGCACGGGCGGCGACGTCGTCGAGCCGTGCACCGTGTACGCCCTGTTCGGCGAAGACGGCGGCGCCGGCGGTGAGCAGGCGCTCTCGGACCTCGGCGCGTGGTGTCCGCGGCGTGGGGGAGTCGGAGACGTCGTCGTTCATCGTTCCTGCAGGGGCGGGGCACCGGGATCGGAGGGCGCGGAGCGCTGGGGCGGGAGACCTGCCGCGCCGCGCGTCTGAACCCGCGCGGCATCAGCGAAGCCCCCATCACCACGTCTGCGCGGAACCGCCGCGTTCGGGTCGCGTCGGTTCGGTGCTGACGACATGAGCCGGGTCGATACCCGACGGTAGCGATGCTACGCCGGAGCCCGGACAGATGACACCCCTCAGCCGTCGAACGAGGAATCCGTCGACGTGTCGTGTTCTTCGCGGACGCTGCCAGCCCCGGTGCGTCGTCCGGGGCGTCGGAGCAGCCGGAGTGCGTCCGGTCGCAGGCTCCGCCCACGCCGCAGCAGCGAGCCGAGCGTCGACTTCGGCTGCCAGTCGCGGCCGTTCGGCAGCCCCCAGCCACGGCGGACGGCACCCCACCGGAGTCCGAGCGACAGCGCGATCGCGGCGACGATCCCGATCGTCGGCGAGCCGAGCGCGGACGCGACGACCATCACCGCCGACGCCGCGACGGCCACGGTGGCGTACAGGGCGTTCCCGCCGAACACCGCGGGCACGCGGCGGAGCAGCAGGTCGCGCATGGCGCCGCCGCCGACCGCGGTGATCGTCCCCATGATGATCGCGGCGGGCCACTCCAGGCCGGCGTCGTAGGTGCGCTGCACCCCGACCACCGCCCAGAAGCCGATCACGGCCGCGTCGAGCACGGTGAACAGGCGGTCCCAGGTGATCTCGGAGAACGACACGAAGAAGGCGATGAGCGCGCCGGCCAGGGCGACCGGCACGTAGAGCGGGTCGACGAGCGCGACGGGCGGACCGTTCTGCAGCAGGGTGTCGCGCAGCATGCCGCCGCCCAGCCCCGACACGAACCCGACGACCAGGAAACCGAACAGGTCGAAGTCCATCGCCCGGGCGATCGATCCGCCGAGCAGGGCGGACGCGAACACCCCGGCGAGGTCGAGCACGTTCGTGACCGACGCCAGGCCCTCGACGGACAGCAGGTTCATGAGAACCATCAAACCCCACGCCGGACGACTGGCGGGCCGAACGGCGGTTAGGTTAGCCTCACCTACGTCATGCTCGCCACCCTCGTCATCGGCCTCCGTGAAGGCCTCGAAGCGACGCTCATCGTCGGCATCATCGCCGCGTTCCTGCGTCGCAACCGTGTCCCCCTCGCCCCCATGTGGTTCGGCGTCGGGGTCGCCGTCGTGCTCAGCATCGCCGTCGGGTTCGGCCTGCAGGTCGTCGAGCAGGCGCTGCCGCAAGCGCAGCAGGAGGGCATGGAGGCGGTCATCGGCATCGTCGCCGTGGTCTTCGTCACCGGCATGATCGTCTGGATGCGCACCCACGCGCGCACGCTGACGAAGGAACTCGAGGCGAGCGCGACCGAGGCGCTCGGCCGCGGTACCGCGTGGGCCCTGGCCGGCATGGCGTTCCTCGCGGTCCTCAAGGAGGGCTTCGAGACCGCGGTCTTCCTCCTCGCCACCTTCCAGGCATCGTCCGACACCGGCCTCGCCGCCCTCGGTGCCGTCATCGGCATCGCCGGCGCCGTCGTCGTCGGGTACGGCATCTACACCGGCGGCGTCCGGCTGAACCTGTCGAAGTTCTTCACCGGCACCGGGGTCTTCCTGGTGTTCGTCGCCGGCGGACTCGTGCTGACGGTCCTCCGCCGGGCGCACGAGGCCGGCTGGGTCGTCATCGGGCAGCAGCGCACCGTCGACCTGTCCTGGCTCGCCCCGAACGGTTCGGTACAGGGCGCCCTGGTCACCGGCGTCCTCGGCATCCCGCCGGACCCTCGGGTCATCGAGGTGCTCGGCTGGGTCCTGTACGTCGTGCCCGTCCTGGCGTTGACGCTCTGGCCCCGCGCCTGGCGTCCGTCACCGGCACGCGTCCCCGTGGTCCGCGCCTCCGTCGCCGGCGCGCTCGCTCTCGCAGCCGCGGCACTGGCGGTCGCCGTGCCGACGGGCGGGGTCGACCTGCCGCGCACCGCTGCGGTCGGCGGCGACGCCACGTCCGTCTCGGCGGACGTCCACGGAGCGTCCGGCGTCCTCCGCGTGGCCGGCACCACCACCGGCCAGGAGGCGCGGCTGACGTTGCCGACGTCGGCCCACCGCCGCGTGACCCGCGCGGGCGTGGCCGCCGACCGGTGGCGGATCCGCACGTCGGCCACCGCCGCGGACCGCCCCGCGACGCTGACGCTCGACGACCTCGTCGACCTGTTCGGCCGGATCCCGGTGGGCATCTCACCGTCGACGAACCCCGGTCCGTTCACCGCCCGCTGGGCGGTGCGCGACACCGTGACCCTCTGGACGGTCGGTGGTGGGGTCCTGGACGCCACCCGCGAAGAACGCACGGTGCTGACGCTGAGCGACGGTGGCCTCCCGTCCGCGCGCACCACGACCCTGGACCGCTCCGTGTGGTCCGTCCCCGACTCCCGCGTCGAGCGGTCCGCCACAGCGGTGGCGACCGCGGACACGCGGGCCGCCGAGCTGCTGCTCTGGAAGGCCTGGCTGCCGATCGCCCTCGGCGTCGCGGCCGCCGCCCAGGCACTGCTCGCACTCCGTGACCGCCGTCGTCGGACGGCAGCCGTGACCCCCACCCCCGAAACCGTCCCGACACGCGGCCCACCCGCCGGGGACCCTGCAAGGAGCAACGACTATGCCGTTCGGTAAGCCCCCCGTTCGACCCATGATCACCCTCGGCGCCCTCGGCGTCGTCACCGCCCTCGCACTCGCCGGCTGCGCGAGTTCCGACGGCGCGTCCGACGGCTCCACCGACGCCGCGAAGGTCTCCCGCGTCACCATCACCCTGACGAACGACGGCTCGGACCAGTGCAAGGTCTCCGAGACGAAGGTGCCGGCCGGCCCCGTCACGTTCTCGGTGGAGAACGAGTCCTCGACCGCCATCACCGAGGTCGAACTCCTGCAGGACCAGCGGATCCTGGGCGAGAAGGAGAACCTCGCACCCGGGCTCGACGCCGTGCAGTTCACCGCGACCCTGACCGGTGGGAAGTACCAGGTGTACTGCCCCGGAGCCGACACCGAGCTCACCGACTTCACCGTCACCGGCAAGGTCGCCTCGACCGCGAACAGCAGCGCCGCCACCCTGCTCGACGAGGGCACGAAGGGCTACGCCGACTACGTCGACGGCCAGGTCACCGACATGGTCACCGCGGTGCAGCAGCTGCAGGAGGACGTCGACGCGGGCGACCTCGACGCCGCGAAGACCGACTACGCCAACGCCCGCCCGTTCTACGAGCACGTCGAGAGCGACGTCGACGGCTTCGTGAAGAAGGGCTTCAAGGCGACCGACAACGCCGGCAACCTCGACTACCTGATCGACATGCGCGCGTCGAACCTCGACCCGGCCGTCGGCTGGAGCGGGTTCCACGCCGTCGAGAAGGACCTGTTCCAGGCGGGGGAGATCACCGCCTCGACGAAGAAGACCGCCGCCGACCTGACCGAGAACGTCCAGCTGCTCGCGAAGCTCGTCCCGACCCTGGACTACAAGCCGGAGGACCTGGCCAACGGCGCGGCCGGCCTGCTCGAAGAGGTCCAGTCGAACAAGGTCACCGGCGAGGAGGAGGCGTACAGCCACATCGACCTCGTCGACCTCGCCGCCAACGTCGAGGGCGCCCGCCAGGCCTTCGCCTACCTCAAGCCGGGCCTGACGAAGCTCGACCCGACGCTGACGAAGCAGATCGCGAAGCAGTTCGACGCGACGAACACGCTGATGGACGGCTACCGGAACGCCGACGACCTCGGCGGCTTCGACACGTGGGACGCCGCGACCAAGAAGTCCGACGCCAACACGGTCTCGCAGCAGATCCAGGCACTGCAGGACCCGCTGTCCCGCCTCGCCGAGAAGGTCGCCACCGCGTGACGCACCCCGACGACGACCGCGCAGCCCGTACCGGGGTCTCCCGGCGCGGGCTGTTCGGCGCGGGACTCGCCGCGGCCGGAGCCGGTGCTGGCGCCGCTGCCGGCATCGGCGGCGCGACGGTCGCGACGGGTGTCAACCCGTTCACGGCGGCCGCGAACGGCGACGAGTCCATCGACCTGTCGCAGAGCCACCCGTTCTACGCGACCGCCGCACGGCAGCCGCAGGGCGGTGTGCAGACCGCGCCCCAGCGGTACTGCGTGTTCATGACGTTCGACCTGTCCACGAGCGTCACGACCGAACTGCAGGTGCTCCTCGCCCGCTGGTCGGCGGCGATCGCCCAGCTGCAGGCCGGCAAGACCGTCGGCAGCGTCGAGCCCGCCCACGGTGACGGCGTCGGCGCGGACACCGGTGAGGCGCTCGACCTCGGCCCGGCGTCCCTGACCGTCACCGTCGGACTCGGCCCCGGCGTCTTCGACGAGCGGTTCGGGCTGGCCGACAAGCGACCGGCCGCGCTCGCCGACGTCCCCCGCTTGCCGAGCGACAACCTGCAGGCCGGACTGACCGGCGGCGACCTGTCGTTGCAGGCCTGCGCCGACGACCCCCAGGTGGCGTACCACGCCGTCCGCGACCTGGCTCGGATGGCCCGCGGTACCGCGACCGTGCGCTGGACGGTGCTCGGCTTCGGCCGCGCGTCGGCCGGCCCGCACCAGTCGACGCCGCGCAACCTGATGGGCTTCAAGGACGGCACCCGGAACATCACCACGGACGAGGACCACGACCGCTTCGTCTGGGTCGACGAGCCGGGCGACGGTGCGGCGTGGATGACCGGCGGCACGTACCAGGTGGTGCGGAAGATCCGGATGAACATCGAGATCTGGGACGCCGACGTCGTGAGCGACCAGCAGCGCGTGTTCGGCCGGACCAAGATCGAGGGCGCACCGCTGTCCGGTGGGACCGAGCACACGACGCCGGACTTCGCGGCGACCGGCACGGACGGCGACACGAAGATCGATGCGACGTCGCACATCGCCCTGGCCGCCCACGAGGCGAACGGCGGCGTGAAGATCCTGCGCCGTCCGTACAACTACACGGACGGCCTGAACGAGTACGGCCAGCTCGACGCTGGTCTGCTGTTCCTGGCGTACATGAACGACCCGGAGCACTTCACGCAGCTGCAGCGGAAGCTCGGCGCCTCGGACCGACTGAACGAGTACATCTCGCACATCGGGTCCGCCGTGTTCGCGATCCCGCCGGCACCGCGCAAGGGGTCGTACATCGGCGAGCAGCTGTTCCGCTGAGCGTGCACGGCGCGCGCTGACGTCGCCGGGAGGGTGGGCACCCTCCGCCGTTTCCCTGGAGGCGGAGGGCGCCCGCGTCGCGGAGTCTCGTCGAACGGAACCACCGCCGACCTGAGAGGCGACCCGGCGCGACGCGTCGCGATGCGACAGGGCTGACAGTACCCCGCGGATCCCCGGATCCGCAGTGCCGGTGCTGCTATGGGACAGGGAGCGCGGCAGCGGATCCGCGCGCGGTGCGCGACGGACGTGATCCGTGCCTCCCGGAACGCCGGAACGGGCCGGCCCACGGTGGTGGGACGGCCCGTTCGGGTCGGACTGGAGGCTCGGCCTCAGTCCGTCCGGACGCTCGCGTCGGTCCGTGCGCGCTTCCGGCGCACGGCGACGAGTGCGGTGATGCCCGCCAGCAAGAGCAGGCCCGCTGCGATCCCCGGCACGGTCAGGTCCGCACCCGTGTAGGCGAGGTCACCGCCGGCGTTCGTGGAGTCGGACGGGTCGCCCGCCAGGTCCGTGCCGGTCCCGGTGCCCGCTCCGGGGTCGCTGCCGGCACCCGGGCCGCCCCCGTTCCCCGCCCCCGGGTCGGCCGGCTCCGTGGGGTCGGTCGGGTCCGTGGGCTCGGTCGGATCGGTCGGGTCGACGGCCGCGGCGAGCGGGATGGTCACGGCGAGCGTGATCGTCTGGCCGCCCGGCAGGGTGACGACGAGCGGCTCGTCCGTCGTGGCGGCGGCACGGGCAGCCGTCCGGACCGTCGCTGCGTCCGCAGACGACTCGGCGGTCGGCACGGCGAAGGTCAGCGTCGCACGACCCTGCTCGTCGTTCGTGTCGGTGATCGTCGGGTCGATCTCGGCGGTGGCGAGCTCGACGTCGCCGGCGCTGACCGACACGGTGCCGGCCGCGGCGGGGTCGTCGGTGCTGAAGACGAGCGATGACAGGTCGACCGTGATCTCGTCTCCGGGCCGGAACCCGCCCTCAGGGGTCGGCGTGACCGTGGCGCCGACGGCACGCTGGTCGGACGGCGGCGTGACCGTCGGGTTGGCCAGGAAGTAGTCGACCTGCGCCTGCAGGTCGACCTGGCCCGAGTCGGCGATGTTGGTGCCGGTCGCGAAGGCGGCGAAGTTGTCGCCACCGGTCGACAGGAAGGAGTTGACCGTCACCTTGAGGGTGTCGTCGAGGGCGATCGGCTCACCGTCGAGGGTCATGCCGGTGATGCGTTCGCCACGGCCCTTCGCGGGGTCGTAGGTGTACGCGAAGCCGTCCGAGACGCCGAGCTTGAGGAACGGACGCGGCAGGCCGTCCGGCTGCCACTGCTGCTCGAGGGCGTCCTTGATCTGCTGGCCGGTCATGTCCTCGGTGACGAGGGTGTTCGCGAACGGCTGGACGAGCGCGGCCTCCTTGTAGGTCACCGTGCCGTCCGGGTCACCGGCGCCGCTCGACGCGTAGACCATGTCCGTGCGCAGCCCGCCGGGGTTCATGAAGGCGATCTGCGAGCCGTTGCGCTCGGTCGCGGAGCGCTGTACTTCGGCGATGGAGTTGCCCAGGACGGACTCGCCGCCGCGGTTCTCGGTCGTGCGGTCCGACTGCACCGCACGACGCAGGTCGCCGGTGATCTCGCCGAGCTTCTTGCTGCCCTCGACGTCGGCGACGGCCTTCGCAGCCGTCACGATGTCGGCCACCGCGTCCACCGAGGTGGGATCGGCTGGCACGCGAGTCTCGCCGTTGACCGACTTGACCTCGGACGTGATGCCGGTGAGCTGCTTGTCGGCGTCGACGGTGAGCTGCAGGTGTCCGTAGTTCACGCCGTAGGAACCGGTCTGGATCACCGGGCGGGTCGTGCCGTCGGGACCCGCGATCGAGTGGTTGTACGTCGCGTGGGTGTGCGCCGACACGATCGCGGACACCTTCGACGAGACGTCCGAGGTGATCGTGCCGAACACGCCGGACCCGGTCGCGTCGGCGAGGGCGTTCGTGGGAGCGCCCTCGTGCACCAGCAGGACGAGCACGTCGGCCTCGCCGTTGGAGTCGACACCGTCGGTGAGCTGGTCGGCGTACTTGTTGACCTGGCTGACGATCGGGGCCATCGCGAGGCCTTCGACACCGCCGGGGCTGACGAGCCCCGGGATGAGGTCCTCGGTGGTCGCGCCGATGAAGCCGACCTTCACGCCGCCCTTCTCCACGATGGAGTACGGCTCGAACGCGGGGTCGGTCGTGCCCTCCTCCACGATGTTCGCCGAGACGTACGGCCAGTCGGCCCGGTCCTCGATGCGGCCGGTCAGGTCGTCCTGGCCCTTGTCGAGCTCGTGGTTGCCGATCGCGCTGACGTCGAGGTCCATCGCGTTGAGTGCGTCGATCGTCGGGGTGTCCTGCTGGATCAGCGAGGTGAACGTCGAGGCACCGACGTTGTCGCCGACGCTGGCGAAGATCGTGTTCGGGTTGGCCTCGCGGTACGACTGCACGACGCCGGCGAGCTTCGCTGCGCCCGCGGCCTTGTCGACGGCGGTGCCCTCGGACTCGATGCGGCCGTGGAAGTCGTTGACGTCGATGATGTCGATCGTCGTGTCGCCCTCGGCGGCGACGGCGGTGGAGGGGACGGACAGTGCGACGAGCACACCCGCGGTGGCGAAGGCCGCGCCGCTGGCGATGCGCCGTCGGCGGCGCGGAGAGGAGTGGAGGTTCATCGTCGGAGAACCTATGAGGACGCACAGCCGACCCGCCAGTGTCACCTCGAAGTCGTCACACGACGTTCACATGGACGGGGGTTCCTGCGCGATGAGGGGGCGGAGCGTGCGGTGGGCGATGCGCAGCCCCTCGAGGACCTTCTCGTCCGTGCCGCCCCAGAGCGGGTCCTCGTGCTCGACGGACAGGGTGCCGTCGAAGCCGGCCTCGTACAGACGGTCGACGACGTGCGGCCAGTCCACGACCCCGCGGCCCGGCACCCGGAAGCGCCACCACCCCATGTCCCACGGGTCGTCGCCCTTGTCGACCTTGCCGAAGAAGCCGTACTCGTTGCGCTTCGCGGGGAAGAGCTCGAGGTCCTTCGCCTGCGCGTGCACGATGTGCTCGGCGAACGGCAGGATCGTCTCGACCGGGTCGATGCCGATCCAGGTCAGGTGCGACGGATCCCAGTTCAGCCCGAAGCCGAGTCCGGTGACCCAGCCCCAGAGCTCGGGGGAGTACGCGATGTTGCCGGGGTACCCGTCGGGGTGCCAGCCCTCCATGACGCAGTTCTCGATGATCAACCGCACGCCCCGCTCGCCGGCGTAGTCGACGAGTTCGGGCAGCACCCGGTCGCCCTCGGCCATGTTCTCGCGCACGGACTTCGTGGTGTCGCGGCCGATGAACGTGCCCACGTACGGCACGCCGAGCACCTGCGCGGTGTCGATCGCGTGCCTGAGGTGGGTGCGGACTTCCTCGCGCCGGGCGAGGTCGTGGTGCAGGTTGTTCTCGTAGTACGCGAGTGCCGAGATCTCGAGGCCGGTGCGGTCGAGCAGGTCTCGGGTCGTCGCAGCGTCCTCGTCGGTGAACGTCGCCACCGGCAGGTGCGCCGCCTCGAAGTCACGGCCACCGGTGCCCGGCCACACGCCGACCTCGAGGCGCTCGTAGCCCTGTCCAGCGGCGAACTCCGCGATGCGGTCGAGGGGCCAGGCCGGCAGACAGGCCGTCAGCATGCCGAGCTTCACCGGATCTCCCGCCAGGTGGTCTCGGCGGCGCTGCCGATCACGGCGTCGATGATGTCGGCGGAGCGAGCGCCATCCGCGAAGGTCGGCAGGCCGTCCGGTGCCACACCGGTGCGGACCGCGGTGTAGGTGTCGGCGACGAAGGCGGCGAACGCGTCGAGGTACCCCTGCGGGTGGCCGGACGGCACGATGGCCAGACGCCGCTGGTCCGGGTACCCCTGCGACGGGTCGCGCACCACGATCTGGGCACCGCGCTCGTTGCCGAACCACGCGGACTCTGGCTGCTCCTGGTCGAAGGCGGCACTGCCGCGGGTGCCGTCGACCTCGAACCACAGGCGGTTCTTCCGGCCCGAGGCGACCTGCGAGATCACCACGTTGCCGATCCGGCCGGTGCGGGTGCGGAACGTCGCGACCGCGGTGTCCTCGGTGGTGACCTCGGCCCGTTCGGCGGCATCGGCGACCGGGTCGGGATCCGGTGAGCCGGAGAACGAGGGGCCCGATGCCGCGGGCCGGGTCGGGTACACGATGTCGGTCGCCGCGGACACCGAGGTGAAGCGCTCGCCGGTGACGAACTCGACCAGGTCGCACCAGTGCGAGCCGATGTCGGCGAACGCCCTGGACGATCCGCTCGAGGTCGGGTCGACCCGCCAGCTCGAGGCGTCCTCGTCGAGCATCCAGTCCTGCAGGTAGTGACCGTGCACGGCGAGCAGCCGGCCGAGTTCCCCGTCGGCGATGCGCGCGCGGATCTCGCGGACCATGGGGTGGTAGCGGTAGACGAACGGCACCGTGGCGACCACGCCGGCGTCGGCAGCCGCCGCGACGAGTTCGGCGGCCTGCGCCGGGTCGATCGCGAGGGGCTTCTCGCACACCACGTTGATGCCGGCGGCGATGACCGCCATGGCCTGCGGGTGGTGCTGGTCGTTCGGCGTGCAGATGTGCACGACGTCCGGGGTCTCCGCGATCACGTCGTCGAGCGAGGCGTACCCGCGCGGCAGGTCGAGCTGCGCCGCGACCTGGTCGGAGCGTGACGCGTTCCGGCCGAGCACGCCGAGCACCTCGGCACCCGCAGCCCGGGCCGCGCGGGCGTGGACGCCCGCGATCATGCCGGTGCCGACCACGACGACGCGGAGGCGTCGTCCTTCGTACCCACTGCTCATGGTGCTCCCTCGCGCCGGACTGACACCACCGTAGCGGCCCGGCCATCCACCGGGGCCGATGAGTACCGTCGGGGGCATGTCGAGCCTCCAGACCAGCCTGCTCATCCTCGGAGCCAGCGGCGACCTGTCCAAGCGCCTGCTCCTGCCGGGTCTCGCGACCCTGCTCGAGGTCAAGGACGACTGGGACGTCCAGCTCATCGGGGCGGGTGTCGAAGACCTCTCCGACGCCGACTGGAAGGCGCAGGTGCGCGAGTCCTTCGAGAACGCGCAGGCGTCGAAGAACGAGGGCGACGAAGGCGCGGAAGGGGAGACGTCGCTGTCCGCGCGGCTGCAGGCAGTCATCGAAGCGTCCTCCTACCGCAAGGCCGACGTCACGAGTCCCGACGACCTGCGCGCGCTGCTCGGGGCGTGCGACCACGACCCCGCGATCTACTTCGCCCTGCCCCCGGCCGTGACCGAGAAGAGCTGCGAACAGCTCGCCCACCTCGACCTGCCGAAGCGGACCCGCCTGGCGCTCGAGAAGCCGTTCGGCACCGACGCCGCCAGCGCCGAACACCTGAACGACCTGCTGCACTCGTTCATCCCCGAGGAGCGCATCCACCGGGTCGACCACTTCCTCGGTCGCTCGACGGTGCTCAACCTGATCGGGCTGCGCTTCGCGAACCGCATCATCGAGCCGCTGCTGTCCTCGCAGCACGTCGAACGCGTCGACATCGTGTACGACGAGACCCTCGGCCTCGAAGGACGCGCCCGCTACTACGACAAGGCCGGCGCCCTCACCGACATGATCCAGAGTCACCTGCTCCAGGTCATGGCGGTCGTGGCGATGGAGGCGCCGGCGTCGATCGACGCCGACGACCTGCGGACCCAGAAGGAACTCGTGCTCCGCGCCGTCCGACCGTGGGGCGGGGACGTCGTCGCCGCCGGCAAGCGCGCCCGCTACACCGCGGGCACGGTCGGCGACCGGAAGCTGCCGTCGTACGCCGACGAGGACGGCGTCGACCCGTCGCTCGGCACCGAGACCCTGGCCCAGCTGACCCTCGAGATCGCGAACTGGCGATGGGCCGGGGTGCCCTTCACACTGCGGTCCGGCAAGGCGCTCGCGAAGCAGCGCCGCGAGATCGTCATCACGTTCAAGGACTCCCCACAGGTGCCCGTCGGTCTGTCCGGCGCCGCGCAGCCGGACCGGCTCCGGATCTGGATCGCCCCGGACGAGATGCAGCTCGAGCTCAACGTCAACGGTCCCGGCGACCCGTACACGATCGACCGCACCAGCCTCGAGACGACGTTCAACCCCGGACGGCTCAGCGCCTACGGCGAGGTCCTGGCCGGTGTGCTCGAAGGTGACGCGACCCTGTCGGTCCGTGGCGACAGCGCCGTGCAGGGCTGGAAGGTCGTCGGGCCGTTCCTCGACGCGTGGAAGGCCGGCACGACGCCCCTCGACGAGTACCCGGCCGGCTCGAGCGGTCCTGAGGACTGGGACAACATCGACGCCTGACCCGGACGGCGGCGTACCGTCGGATGACGTGACCACCATCGACGACGTCCTGCAGACCGTTCCCGAACCCGCCGGCGCCGACATCCGTGTCGAGCCCGTCCACTACGACCACGAGGGCACCGACCTGCTCGGCGTGCTCGCGAAGGACGCGGCCATCGCCGGGCCCCGCCCCGCCGTCCTGGTGGTGCACGACTGGCACGGCGTGAACGAGCACGTCGAAGCGCGCGTGACGATGCTCGCCCGCCTCGGCTACGTGGCCTTCGGCGCGGACATCTACGGCGCCGGCGTCCGGCCCGGTGACGACACCGCCGGCCAGGTCGCCGGTTCGTACTACCAGGACCTGCCGCTGCTCCGGGCACGCGCCACCGCCGGACTCGAGCGGCTGCGGCAGGACCCCGACGTGGACTCCGCCCGCATCGCCGTCATCGGCTACTGCTTCGGCGGCTCCACCGCGATCGAGCTCGCACGCACCGGCGCCGACCTGGTCGGAGCGGTGTCGTTCCACGGCGGCCTCATCACGCACGACCCCGCCGACGCCTCGGCGATCCGGGCGAAGCTGCTCGTCCTGACCGGCGGAGCGGACCCCGTCGTGCCCGACGACGCCGTGCACGCCTGGCAGGACGAGATGCGGACCGAACCCGGCGTCGACTGGCAGGTCGTCACGTACGCCGGGGCCATGCACGCGTTCGCCGTTCCCGGCACCGATGCCCCCGACCACGGCGCCCAGTACCAGGAGCGCGCGGACCGTCGATCGTGGCAGGCCCTGCGTGTGTTCCTGGCCGAGGTGTTCGGCGAGGAGGCCGCGGCGCTGTGACGTCGGGGGCTCGGCTGTCGCCTCGCGACACGCCGAGTGGAGCGGCCGGGGGGCCTCGATTGGCGCCCGGGCCGGAGCTGTTGTAGAGTCTTCCACGGCCGCAAGGCCACGCGCTCGTAGCTCAATGGATAGAGCATCTGACTACGGATCAGAAGGTTGGGGGTTCGAGTCCCTTCGAGCGCACAGTGCCGGTTCAACGGCATGACACCGAACAGATGAAGGGCCCCGGCGGATTCCGCTGGGGCCCTTCGTCGTTGGTGGCGGCTCGTGCGCAAGTTCGAATGTTGCATTCGAAGTCCTTGGGGTTCGGGTGCGTCCGGGTCTACCTTCCTGGCATGGTTCGGCGAGGTCAGCAACCACGGCGAGACGTGCGCCGCGCGCGCCTCGCTGCGGAACGTGCCGCCGCGGATCAAGAACGCGGCCGCTTCCGCCCGCCCGATCGACGAGACTGCGTCGAACGGAGCTGGTACCAGAGCCTCGACGACACGGACACGATGCGGCTGGACCACCGGCTCTACCGGGCAGACGGTCGACTCGTCGACTTCGCGTTGATCGTGATCGCTCTGCAGCTCGACGGAGCGTGGCGGGAGGTCGCGCGCGTGGACTGCTGCCACGGACACGTGCACCTTCACCACGAGGACGGCACAGTCAGCTCGATCGGACCGTTGCACCGTGTCGCGGACGTCGCTGAACACTTGGACGCTGCGCTGGTCCGCCTGACGGCGTACGCCGTTACAATCCGGGACATGAGAGGCAGTGATGACTGAACTTGCCGAGCTCGACATCTTCCGTGTCGAGGTCGATCGTGCCCTCGCGGTCGGCCCCTTCGCAGAACTCGTACTCGAGGTGGTCGACGTCGACGGACACTGTCCTGTCGTCGTTGCACTGGAGCACGAACGCCTGCCGGTGCTCCTGCGTCGGATCGAGAACGTCGGCGGGTACGCCAACGTCTTCGTGCGAGCGCGGCGAGGCATCCGTCGGATCGCCGTCATGGACGTCGACGGTGCGCTCGACGTGCGTGCAGCAGAGGACATGCGCGAACCCGGCGAGCAGCCCAGCTCGTCGAGCACCGTCGGAGCGTTCCTCGACTACCTGGCGCACTGCGCTGGGGGCATCGTGCTCCCGGCACGCTTGGCGACCGCGTCGCACGGCGCTCTTCCCGCGCGGCAGGTGGAGATCGTCAGCGTCTGACCCGCTTCAGATCACCGGCGCCGACGCCCGAGCAGCGCGATCCCCAGCACGACCAGCGCCACGACGACGAGCCCGACGACGACGAGCGGGGGAAACAGGTCGACCGACGCGGTGTCGTGGCAGTCGACGTTCCCGACAGCACAGGAGGCGAGGACGGTCGTCGAGGTCATGGTCCGAGTGAAGCACGGCGAGGTTGGATGGGGAACATGACGACGACGTCCGTGTTCGAACGGATACCTCGCGCGAAGTGGGTCGCGGACGACGAGCTCGTCTTCGCGGTCCTCGATGCACACCCGGTGTCACCTGGCCACACGCTCGTCATCCCGAAGCGGCGGATCACCAGCTGGTTCGATGCGACCGAGGGTGAGCTCTCCGCGATGACCCGGATGGTGGCGCTGCTGAAGGACCGCCTCGACGAGCAACACCATCCGGACGGCTACAACGTCGGGTTCAACGACGGATCGGCCGCCGGCCAGACCGTCTTCCACGCCCACCTGCACGTCATCCCGCGTTTCGCCGGCGATGTGCCGGCGCCGGCAGGCGGGGTGCGGCACGCCGTCATCGGGCGCGGGCACTACTGAGCGCGGTGGCCAGTGGCCAGTGGCCAATGGCCAGCGGCCAGCGGCCGGTGGAAGGACGGGGCGTCGAGTCAGCCCCAGGGGTGGATCGTCGAGTCGATGACGCCGGACAGCGCGAGGGCTCCGGGGACGAGCACGCCGAACAGCGTCAGCGTCGCGCCGATCAGGATGGCCGCGAACGCCAGTCCGTCACCGCGCTCGCCGGTCCGTCGGACCTCGTGCCGCGCGATGAACCCGACGACGACACCGCCGATCGGGGCGACGAAGGCGAGCGCGATCGCCACGACGGCGAGCAGGCTCAGCGGGGCGAGTCCGGGCGTCCCGTCCGTGCTCGGGGCGGAGGCGGCCGGGGCGGAGGTGGCCGGCGCGGAAGGCTCGGGGGCGAGGTCGGTCACGGGTGTCTTCCGTTCAGTCGGCGCACGTGGCGAGCTGCGGGCGTGCGAGGTCCGGCCCAAGAGTAGAGGGACGGCGCCCGCAGCGGAGGCCCGCGTTCGGGTGGGTCAGCGCTCCCGCGCGGCCTGCTGCCGGTCCTTGTGGTGCTCCTTCACGACGGCGCTCACTGCGAGCCACAGCAGCAGCGACCCGAACCAGCCGGCGGTCACCGCTTCTGCGGCTTGCTCCAGGATGGGCACGAGCGGCAGTAGGTCCACCCCGCTCGCGCCCTTGCTGATGATGACGGCCATGGAGACCCACAGGGCGATCGACACGAGCAGGGACACGAGCCAGACGACCAGGATGCCGTCACGCCAACCGTTGTTCACGTGGTCGAGAGTATCGCCCAGCTCAGCGCTCGAGCGCCGTGAGCTGCTTCTGCAGCCCGCGCTCGAGGTACGGCTCCAAGGACGTCGCCCACGTCGCCGTGATGTGCGTCGTGTCCCGGTAGACCAGCACGCCGCCGATCACCGCGGGACACGTCGTCTCGGTGCAGTAGTAGTCGGTCAGGTCGATGACCCCGGCTCGTCCTCCGGCGGCCTTGAACGCCCGCACGGCCTCGATCGACGAGTCGGTCTGGGCGAGGGCCTCGGAGCGGGGCCGGTCGCACGACGCGTTCGTCGGCCCGGACATCTTGCTCACGCACGCGATGACATCGGGTCGGGGGACCGGGTTGTCGCGGATGGCGATGACGGGGAGCTCGTCGCCGGCGGCCTGCTCCCAGGCGTCGACGAGGCCGTTGCGGGTCGCGATGTCGCGGGAGGGGCCGGCCGGCAGGCTGACGGGCATCTGCGTGGCGGAGTGGGTGACGACCAGCGCGTCGGCGTCGCGGTGGGCGCGGACGTAGTCGATGGCCGCGTGCTTCCAGGCGTTGCAGCCGCGCAGCGAGCCGGCGTTCACCGAGTTCTGCTGCGCCGTGGTGAGGTAGCACCCGCCGATGCCGGCCAGGTCGATGCGCCACCCGTTGTCGTCGGCGATCTTCTCGTAGGCGCCGAGCAGGGCGTTGCTGTGCGAGTCGCCGATGACGATCAGGTGCTTGGACCAGCCGGTCGCCTTGCCGAGCACGCAGGTGCGGAAGGTGCCGCTCCAGCACTCGGGGCGGTTCGCGTCGTCGTCCTCGGCAGCGGCGGGGTCGGGGACGCGCGTGTCGGCCAGCGCCGGGTCGACGCAGGGGTCGGCGGAGCTGATCCGTGCCGCGGCGCCGATGCAGGACTCGTCGTGCTGCGCCCGTTCGGTCGCGAGCTGCTTCGTGAGTTGCTTGGTGGCGCCTTCCGCGTGGACCTCCTGCACGTAGACCGCGGTCAGGGTCGAGGCGCCGAGGGTCACGACCGTGAAGGTGCAGATGACGCCGAGGGCGACGACCCCGCGGGGCCGCAGGTCACGCAGCCAGCTCGAGAACCGGACGGGTTCCTCGAACCAGATGGTCGTGGCTGTGGCGAGCCCGACCGACACCAGGAGCACCGAGGTGCTGGTCGCCCAGTCGAGCGGGCGCCCGAGCATGATCGGCAGGATCACGACGAGCGGCCAGTGCCACAGGTACAGGGCGTACGAGATCCGTCCGGTGAACGCGACCGGGCCGAGCGCTCCGATCGACTCGAACACGGTGCGTCCGCCGAACAGCACCACGAGGGTCGCGCCGGCGACGGGGAGCAGCGCGGCGATCCCGGGGAACGGCGTCGCCGCGCCGATGACGAACAGCGACAGGACGAGGGCGACGGCGCCGATGCTCGTCAGGATCATCCGCACTCGTCGGGCGACCTCGGTGCGGACCTCGGGCAGGTGCACGGTCGCGGCGAGGCCGCCGAGCGCGAACTCCCACGCCCGGGTGCCGGTGGAGAAGTACGCGACGCCGGGGTTCGTGCTGCTCTGCACGATGCTCCACACCAGGGACAGGACGACGACCGCACCGAGCAACAGTCGTGCGGTCGTCAGCGTCGAGAGGCGACCGCGGACGGCCACCGCCAGCCCGATCAGCAGCAGGGGCAGGACGATGTAGAACTGCTCCTCGACCGACAGCGACCAGAAGTGCTGGAACGGCGAGGGGTCGTCGGCCGAGGCCAGGTAGTCGACCGAGTTCGCCGCCAGCTCCCAGTTCTGCAGGTAGACGGTCGACGCGATGAGCTCGCGGCCGTACTGCCCCCACAGCGCGCTCGGTACGGCGACGAGCACTGCGGCGCCGGTGGTCAGGATGGTGAGGAGCGCGGCCGGCAGCAGGCGTTTGGCCCGGCGTGACCAGAACCGGCCGAGGTGGATCGTGCCGGTGGCGAGCTGTTCGCGCAGCAGGAGTCCCGTGATGAGGAACCCGGAGATCACGAAGAAGACGTCGACGCCGACGAAGCCGCCCCGCAGGGCGTGCGGCCAGAGGTGGTACACGACGACGGCCAGCACCGCGAAGGCGCGGAGACCCTGGATGTCCCACCGCGTCGTGTCGCGCGCGCGGTGCGCGGGGCCCCGCTCGCCCGGCGTTGCAGTGTTCACTGCGACGATCCTACGAGACGTGCGTCATGCCCTGGGACGGTATGCGAGAAGACGGGAGGCCCGTGGCGGTCCCGCCACGGGCCTCCCGTCCGTCGTTCGCTCGCCCCCCACCCCGCGAGGTTCCGAGATCTCGGAACCTCGCGGGCACGCACCGTCCTGATCGGAACCTCGACGGAACGCACGCGGGGTGTCGTGGAACCTCGGCAGCACGCACGCGGGGCGTCGCGGAACCCCGGCGGAACCCCGGCGGAACCGCGCGCAGCGTCAGACGGTCGCGCGCACCTCGGCCAGCGACGGGTAGTCGGTGTAGCCCTCGGCGCCCGCGCCGTAGAAGAGCTCCGGGCGGGGCTCGTTGAGCTCCGCGTCCTGCTCCCAGCGGTGGGCGAGGTCCGGGTTCGCGATGGCGGGACGGCCGACGGCGATCGCGTCGGCGATGTCCTGGTCGTGCACGACGGTGATCGCTTCCTCACGCGTGGTCATCGCGCTGAAGCCCGAGTTGACGATGAACGGTGCGCCCGCGGTACGACGGACGTGCTGCACCAGGTCGCCGGTCGGCTCGGCGTGCAGGACGTCGATGAACGCGAGTCCGAGCGGGGCGAGGCCCTCGGCGATCGCCGTGTAGGTCGCGCGGACGTCGGCCGCGTCGTCCTCGATGACGCCCTGGATGCCGTGCTCGGGCGACAGGCGGATGCCGGTGCGGTCCGCGCCGACGGCCTCGGCGACGGCGGTCGTGACCTCGATCGCGAAGCGGGCGCGGTTCTCGGGGGAGCCGCCGTACTGGTCGGTGCGCGTGTTCGACACCGGGGACATGAACTCGTGCACGAGGTAGCCGTTGGCGCCGTGGACCTCGACGCCGTCGAGTCCGGCGGCGATCGCGTTGCGGGCGGCCTGCGCGAAGCCCTGCACGGCGTCCTGCACCTCGGCGGTGGTCAGCTCGTGGGGGACGGGCATGTCGGCCTTGCCGGTGGCGGTGTGGGTCTGTCCGGGGGCGGCGATGGCGCTCGGGGCGACGATGCGCGGTGTCTGCGAGATGTCCGGGTGGGAGACGCGGCCACCGTGCATGAGCTGCATCACGATGGTGCCGCCCTCGGCGTGCACGGCGTCGGCGACGCGGCGCCAGCCGGCGATCTGCTCGTCGGTCTCGATGCCGGGCTGCCCGGGGTAGGAGCGCCCCTCCTGCACGGGCCAGGTGCCCTCGGTGATGATCATGCCGAGGCCCGCACGCTGACGGTAGTGCTCGACGAGCAGGTCGTTCGGGATCCCGTGCTCGCCGGCGCGGGTGCGCGTGAGCGGGGCCATGACGACGCGGTTCGACAGGCGCAGGGCGCCGAAGGAGGTGGGTTCGAAGAGCTTCACGAGGGGAGCAACGTCGTGTTGCTCGGTGCAATTCCCGCCGTCAGTCGCGCGGGCACACCAGCGTCGAGGAGCGGACCTGGCCCTCGGGGCGGATCACCTGGTGCAGCGAGAGGGGCTTGCCGCAGATGGGGCAGCCGCGGTCCACCGACCGATCGTCGACACCTTCGGGGTGCCCGGCGCCGATCTGTGACGGACCCATCTTGTTGATGAGCGTCGTGTTCCACCGTTCGTACCACTTGCCGAAGCGACCCACGGTGCATCCTTTCGTTCGTGCACGAACCATTATGGCACCATCGGCCGCAGATCACACCTGGTCGACACGATCCAGCAGCTCGGTCAGGTCGTCCTTGAGCGCCTCGAGGCGTTCGAGTGGCCAGCCGAGCCGGTCGGCGACGGCCAGCGGGACCGCCCGGGCCCGGTCGCGCAGTGCCCGCCCGGCCGTGGTGAGCGAGACCTCGAGCTGTCGTTCGTCCGCTGCGCTGCGGGTCCGGCGGACGTAGCCCGAGGCCTCGAGCCGCTTGAGCAAGGGGCTGAGCGTCGCGGAGTCGAGCCGGAGCTCGCCGGCGATCTCGCGCACCGACCGCGGGTCCCGTTCCCAGAGCGCGAGCATCACGAGGTACTGCGGATGCGTCAGGCCCATCGGTTCGAGCAGGTCGCGGTACAGCCCGATGACGCTCCGGCTCGTCGCCGCGAGGGCGAAGCAGAGCTGCCGGTCGAGCGCGAGCGGGTCGGGATCGGTGGTCATGCGCCCACGATACCGTTCGCCCACGAAGTGTTCTCGGGGCGCTGTGGGCTTCGCGGGTCGATACGACAAGGTCGACGTCGTACGACATCGACCTTGTCGCACTGGCGCGGACGCAAGAGTTGCAGGCGCTCCGGGTTGCGGGTCGCAGGTCGCCGAGCGCGGGGTGGGCGCACGCACGGGATGCCCGGGGCCGGTCTCGTGGACCGGCCCCGGGCCTCCAGGCTGGGTGCGTCGACTACGCGCGGTGCGCGGGCGGGTGCCCCGAGTCGTGCGCGTTGGCGTCCGGCGCCACGGGGAGGGCGTGCGAGCCCGTGTGGGTGTCCTCGTGGCCGGGCTGGCCGGGCTGACCGGGCTGACCGGCGACGGGGTGCGACCGCTCGAGCTTCGCGCCCTCGACGTCGACGTCCGGCACGATCCGGTCGAGCCACTTCGGGAACCACCACGCGCTCTGGCCGAGCAGGTGCATCGCAGCCGGGATGAGCAGCATGCGGACGACGAACGCGTCGATGAGCACACCGAACGCCAGCCCGAAGCCGATCGGCTTGATGGTGGAGGAGTCCGAGAAGATGAAGCCCGCGAACACCGAGATCATGATGATCGCCGCTGCCGTGACCACCGCGCGACCGGCGTGCAGCCCGCGCTGGACCGCGACCTTCGCCGAGGCGCCGTGGGCGTAGGCCTCACGCATGCCGGACACCAGGAACAGCTGGTAGTCCATCGCCAGGCCGAACAGGATGCCGATCTCGATGATGGGCAGGAAGCTCAGGATCGGCGCCGGGTCGTGCACGCCGAACACGGAGCCGAGCCAGCCCCACTGGTAGATCGCGGTCAGGCCACCGAAGGACGCCATCACCGACAGGATGAAGCCCGCCGTCGCCGTGATCGGGACCAGGAAGGACCGGAACACGATGATCAGGATGATGAGCGACAGGCCGACGACCACCACGAGGTAGAGCGGCAGGACGTTCGACAGCTTCTCGGACACGTCGATGTTGGCCGACGCGTTGCCCGCGACGCCGAGCGAGACGGTGCCGTCGTCGGTCGTGACGGTCTGCTCACGCAGGTCCTTCACGAGGTTCTCGGTCGAGATGCTGTCCGGTCCTCCGGCCGGCTTCACCTGGAACGCGATGATGTCGCGGTCCGACGAGGTGCCGATCGGCAGCACGGCCTTGACGTCGTCGTTCTTCGCCAGGGCCTCGCCGATGGTGACCTCGGTCGCGGTGACGTCGGACTTGCTGATCGACTCGGGCAGCGTCGCGACGACGAGCAGCGGGCCGTTCTGACCGGCGCCGAACTCCTCGTCGAGGGCCTTGTACGCCTTGTACTGGCTCGAGTCGACGGACTCGGACGCGCCGGTCGGCAGGCCGAGGCGCATCTGCGTCGCGGGGAGCGCGATGGTGCCGAGCACGGCGACGCCGGCGACGAGCGTGACGATCGCGCGCCAGGTCTTCATCGGCTTGTTCGGCACCCGGGTCGAGCCGGTGTTGCCGATCTTCGCGCGCTCCTTCTTCCGCAGGATCCGCATCCCGATCAGGGACAGCAGTGCCGGCGTGAAGGACGTGGCGATGAGGATCGCGAAGAACACCGCGACCGCACCGACGGTGCCCATGAGGCCGAGGAACGGGATCCCGGTGATGTTCAGCGCGAGCAGGGCGACGATGACGGTGGCGCCGGCGAACACCACGGCGTTGCCCGAGGTGCCGTTCGCGAGGCCGATGGACTCGTGCACCTGCATGCCCTGCTTCAGCTGCGTGCGGTGTCGGTTCAGGATGAAGAGCGAGTAGTCGATGCCGACCGCCAGGCCCAGCATCACCCCCAGCACGGGCGTGACCGAGATGAACTCGACCAGGCCGGAGAACGACAGCGAGGCGAGTGAGGCCACACCGACGCCGAGCACGGCGCTGACGAGCGGGATCGCCGCACCGATGATCGTGCGGAGCATCAGGAAGAGCACGAGCGCGGCGATGATGACACCGACGATCTCGCCCGGGCCGAGGATCGACGGCACACCCTGGGCGATGTCGTTCGACACGTAGACGTTGACGCCGCTGATGTCGGCCGATTCGGCGTCGTCCGCGATCGCCGTCTTCGTGTCGGCGGGGACCTCGTAGGTCGACTTCGTGAACTGGACGGTGCCGATGACCGCGCTGCCGTTCGACGACACGAAGCGGACGTCCTTCGACAGGTCGAGGAGCTTCGAGCCCTGCTCCAGCTCCTCGGCGCTGTCGTCGAGCTTCTTCGTGTTCGCGTCGATCGTCTTCTGCGCGTCGGCGATCTGCTGCTCGCCGGCGTCGATCTGCGCCTGCTGGGCGTCGATCTGGGCCTGCGCCTGCTGGAGCTGCGCCGCCGCGGCCTGCGCCTGCGCTGCCGGGACCGCTGCGGAGCCGGCTGCCTGCGCCTGGGCCTTCTGCGCGTCCAACTGCGCCTGCGCGTCGGCGATCTGCTGCTTGCCGGACGTCAGCTGCGCCTTCTGGGCGTCGAGCTGGTCCTGTCCGGTCTCGAGCTTCGCGCGGCCGTCGGTGATCTCCTTGCGGCCGTCGACGATCTTCTGGCGCTGCTCGTCGAGCTGGTCCTGGGTGTCGAACCCGCTCGTCGCGCCCTTGACGCCGTCGAGCTTCTCGACCTCGGCCAGGAAGTCCGCGACCTCCGACTTCTGCGCGTCGGTGAACGCCTTGCCGTTCTTCGTCTCGAAGACGATCGTGCCGTTGCCGCCGTTCGCGGATGGGAACTTGTCGGCGAGCTCGTCCTGCACCTGACTCGTCTTGGTGTTGGGGATCGAGATCGCCGACGAGATCGTGCCCGAGAACAGGCTGTAGGTGACGCCGGCGACGGCCATGATCACCACCCAGGTGATGATCACGAGCCAGTGGCGTCGTGCGGAGAACCGTCCGAGACGGTAGAGGAGACCGGCCATGCGGTTGCCCCGTTCCTTTCGTTGCAGGTGCTGTGTGGAGCGGGGTGCGCCGGTGGACCCCTGGGAGGGAAGTGTCAGTCGGTGGGCATGTAGCCGCTGCGGACGCTGTGCACGAGTCGTGCCAGCAGGGCGTCCCAGTCGGCGACGGACTGCTCGTCGATCGCGGGGCCGGAGGTGGCCAGCCAGTGTTCCGCGATCACGACGATGCCGCTCATGAGCGACTCGACGAGCAGGGCGGCATCGAGGGGATCGGCCGCCGGGTAGCGGCGTGCGACCTCGTCACGGAGTCGCTCGGTGACCCGGGAGAACGCCGTCTGGGTGAGGACCGCGGCCTTCGGGTCGTCCTTGCCCGGGTCGCCGAGGATCCGGTACATGCTCGAGATCGCGGCCGCCAGGTCGGCGCCGCGTGCGGCGGACTCGAGCTCGTCGAACATCGAGGCCCGGCTGCCGTCGCCGATCGGGGTGCGCGCCATGTCGGCGAGGAACCGGTCGATGATCACGGACAGTTCCTGCTCGCACACGGCCAGCAGGACCTCGTCGAGCGAGGCGAAGTGGTTGAACACCGTGCGCCGGGCGATGTCGGCCCGCGCCGCCAGGTCGTCGACGCTGAACTCACGGCCGCCGCGTTCGTCGATCAGGTCACGAGCGGCCTGCAGGATCGCCGCACGGTGCTTCGCCTTGAGGGCAGCGCGGCGGTCGGTCGTGAGGGTCACAGATGAGAACACTAGGTGCATCGATGCACTCGGTGCAACGAGCAGGAGTACATCTTCAGGTTCGTACCCCGCGGTGGAAACACGGTTCTGAACAGATGTGCACGTGGTTGACTGCACCCAGCACGACCGCCGGTGCGACCGGCGGCGCGACCGCCAGCACGTCCGCCGTACGAAGGAGTACCCGATGCCCGTCCGCCTGTCCCCGGAGACCCTCGACGAGATCGCCGCGAGCGGCGTCGCCGTCCCGACCTACGACCGCAGCGGGATCACCGCCGGCATCGTGCACTTCGGCGTCGGCGGCTTCCACCGTGCGCACCAGGCGATGGTGATCGACCGACTGCTCCAGCAGGGCGAAGCGCGTGAGTACGGCATCTGCGGCGTCGGTGTCCTCGAACAGGACCGCCGGATGGCCACCGCGATGGCGGAGCAGGGCGGGCTGTACACGCTCGTCCTCAAGCACCCGGACGGCACCCGCGAGTCCCGCGTCGTCGGCAGCATCGTCGACTACCTGCTCGCGGTCGACGACCCGGACGCCGTGGTCGAGAAGATGGCGCACCCGGACACCAGGATCGTCAGCCTGACCATCACAGAGGGCGGCTACAACTTCGACCACGTCACCGGCGAGTTCGTCGCGGACGAACCCGGGGTCGCGGCCGACCTGCTCGGTGACGGCCCGCCCCGCACGGTGTTCGGCCTCGTCGTCGAAGCCCTGCGTCGACGGCGTGACCGCGGCGAGCAGCCGTTCACCGTGATGTCGTGCGACAACATCCAGGGCAACGGCCACGTCGCCCGCGACATGTTCACCGCCTACGCGCGCCTGCAGGACCCGGCGTTCGCGGACTGGATGGACGAGCACGTGTCGTTCCCGAACTCGATGGTCGACCGCATCACGCCGGTCACCGCCGACGAGGACCGCGCCTGGGTCCGCGACGAGCTCGGCATCGAGGACGCCTGGCCCGTCGTCGCCGAACCCTTCTTCCAGTGGGTGCTCGAGGACGACCACCCCGCGGGGCGCCCGCCGTACCAGGACGCGGACGTGCAGATCGTCGAGGACGTCGAGCCGTACGAACTCATGAAGCTCCGGCTGCTCAACGCCTCGCACCAGGGCCTGTGCTACTTCGGGTACCTGTCCGGGTACCGGTACGCGCACGAGGCCACGCAGGACCCGGCGATCGCCACCTTCCTGCGCCGGTACATGGACGAAGAGGGCTCGCCGACCCTGCACCCCGTACCCGGCATCGACCTCGAGGACTACAAGTCCACCCTCATCGAGCGCTTCCAGAACCCCGAGGTCCGCGACACCCTGGCCCGGCTCTGTGCCGAGTCGAGCGACCGGATCCCGAAGTGGCTGCTGCCCGTCGTGCGCGAGAACCTCGCCGCCGATCGCCCCGTCACGCTGTCCGCCGGCATCGTCGCGTCGTGGGCGCGCTACGACGAGGGCACGGACGAGTCCGGCGAGCCGATCCAGATCGTCGACCGGCTGGCCGAACCGCTGCACCGCATCGCGCTCACGCAGCGCGACGACCGGCTCGCCTTCATCGCGAACCGCCAGGTGTTCGGCGACCTGATCGACGACGAACGGTTCGTCGCGGCGTACCGCGACGCCCTCGACGGGCT
Organism: Curtobacterium pomorum; assembly: GCF_044497295.1. Lineage (NCBI taxonomy): Bacteria > Bacillati > Actinomycetota > Actinomycetes > Micrococcales > Microbacteriaceae > Curtobacterium > Curtobacterium pomorum. The sequence continues at coordinate 3,110,334 of NZ_CP172409.1, read as the reverse complement.
CATCGCCGACGGCGCCCACGCCACCGTCGAACGCTTGTCGCGTTCCTGACGCGAGTCGCGCCCTGCGCGTGGCGGCATGGCGGACGGGAGGCGCGGTGCCAGCTGGCACCGCGCCTCCCGTCCGGTGCCCGGTAGCGTCGAGACCATGGCGACGATCGCGCTCATCAGTGGCGCTCCCGGGAGCGGCAAGACGACGCTCGCGTCGGCGCTCGCCGCCGAACTCGGCTGGCCGCGCGTCGACCGCGACCAGCTGTACGCCGGGTTGATGGCCGGCGCCGACCTCGGTCGCGACGAGGTCGTGTCGCACGGCGTCCGGTTGTTCTGGACTGCGACGGCGCACCTCGCGGCAGCCGGGTGCAGCGTCATCGCCGACGCGACGCTGTACCGCGGTCAGTCCGAGGCTGACGTGCGCTCTGCCCTGGTGGCGGCCGGGGACGTGCGGAACGTGCACTGCCGATCCGCGCTGGCGTTCGACCGATTCGTCGCCCGCGGTCACCCACAGGAGCTGAACGACCGGGTCGCGCGCAACGCGCCGGTCGTCACCGCGCCGCTCGATCTCGGCGTCCCACGGCTGGAGGTCGACACGACCGACGGATACGACCCGGTGCTCCCGCAGATCGTCGACTGGTTGCGCGGTTCGTCGTGAACCGGACCGACCGCCTGTACGCGCTCGTCGAGGAGCTCCGCGCCGCCGCGCCCGCCCTGCGGAGCGCGCGCCGACTCGCCGAGCGGTTCGGGGTGAGCGTGCGCACGGTGGAGCGGGACCTACTGTCCCTGCAGCAGGCCGGCGTGCCGATCTGGGCCGAGCCCGGCAGGACTGGCGGGTACACGATCGACGCCCGTGCGACGCTCCCGCCGCTCGGGCTGACCGTCGACGAGGCGCTCGCGGTGGCGATCGGCCTCGGCACGCTCGGTTCCAGCCCCTTCCGGGACGCGGCTCGCAGCGCCGCCCGCAAGGTCACCGCGGTGCTGGCCGAGGACGACGCCCGACGGGCAGCGCGGCTCGCGAACCGGGTGCACCTGCTCGAGTCGGGGGAGCGCACCCCTGCTCCCACGGCGCTCGCCGGTGCACTGACCGGCGGGCGCGTCGTCCGGATGCGGTACCGCGACGCAGCGGGCGCGGAGACCGATCGCGTCGTCGAACCGCTCGGGTACATCGGGAAGGGCGAGGACTGGTACCTCGTCGCTTGGTGCCGGTTGCGTGACGGCGTCCGGGCCTTCCGTGGTGACCGGGTGCTGGCGGTCGAGGAGACCGACGAGCCGGCCCCGCCACGGGTGGTCCACCTCGACGAACTCGACATCCCGCACGGCGTGCTGCGTCCGGTGCTCGGCGACTGAGCCGCCCGATCCGCGTGCTGATCCGCCGAAACACCGACAGGACGCTGTCGCGGGGGCCCCGCAGGCTCGACGAGTCCGGTCACGGTGGCCGGCCAGGAGGGTTCACCATGCAGTTCGCATCCATCCGGATCATCACCGACGACCTCGACGGGATGGTGCGGTTCTACGAGCTGGTCACCGGCACCACGGCACGGCGGCCGGCCCCGGTCTTCGCCGAGATCGTGACCGGGGGGCTGGTCCTGGCGCTCGGGACGCCCGCGACCGTGGCGATGCTCGGACCGGCTGCGCCGGAGCCCCGCACGAACGGCGGCGTGTTCCTCGAGTTCGTGGTGGCCGACGTCGACGCCGTGTTCGAGGAGTTGCGTGATGACCTCGACGACGTGGTGCTGCCGCCGACGACGATGCCGTGGGGCAACCGGTCGGCGCTGTTCCGCGACCCCGACCGTAACCTCGTGAACCTCTTCGGTCGCCCTGCCTGAGCATGTATTATGTCAGTCACTGACAGAATCGAGTGCGCATGCAGCTCCACGTCGAGACTCACGGACACGGCCCGGTCCGGGTCGGACTCGTGCACGGCATCCTCGGTTCGGCGCTGGTGTGGCGCGACCTCGTGTCCCACGCCGACCCGGACCGGTACACGTTCCTCGTGCCGGACCTCCGGGGTCACGGCGAGAGCGACCGCGCAGCGTCGTACACGCTCGCCGCGTTCGCCGACGACCTCGCCGAGACGCTGCCGCAGGGCCTCGACGCCGTGGTCGGGCACTCGCTCGGCGGACGGGTCCTGTTCGACGCCGTCAACCGGCTCCGCCCGGCCCGCGCCGTGTACCTCGACCCCGGCTTCCACCTACGGGCACCGGGGCGGAGCGTGCTCGGTCGGGCGTTCTGGGCGCTGCCGGGTCTGCAGCCCCTGCTCGTGAAGGCGTACGACCGCACCGATCCGCGGTGGGGTCCGGCGAACGTCGCCCGTGCCGAGGAGAGCCACCGGCACTGGGACCGCACGATGCTGCGCGACGTCCTGCGCGAGGTCGCGACGACCCCGGTGGCGCCGACCGCTCCGTTCGTGCCGTCGACGCTCGTGCTGACCGACGACGGCCGGCACGTGGTGCCCGAGGCCGAGGTGCCGGTGTACGAGCGCCTCGGATGGGACGTCGAGCGGGTTGCCGGGGTGCACCACGACCTGGCGATGGAGGACGCCGCGCGCACGATGCGGCTGCTCGACGACGTGCTCGGCGGTGCCCACGCATGAGCGTCACCACGGTCTTCGGCGGGGTGTCCAACGTCCTCGTCTCCGACGGCACGACGTCGCTGCTCGTGGACGGCTTCTTCAGCCGGCCCTCGTTCCCGCGGCTGATGCTCGGCCGGCTCCGCCCCGACGTCACCCGGATCGAGGACGCGCTCGCCCGGTTCGACGTCGACCACCTCGATGCCGTGCTCGTGTCCCACTCGCACGCCGACCACGCCCTCGACGCCCCCGTGGTCGCGGACCGCACCGGGGCGGAACTCGGCGGTTCGGCGTCCACCCGGATGATCGCCACCGGGTACGGGCTCGACCGGGTGCCCTTCCGGGAGCTCCACGACCGCGAGTCGTTCGCGGTGGGGGCGTTCACGGTCACGCCGCTGCACGCGCTGCACAGCGACGGCGATGCGGTGCCGGGCGAGATCACCGAGCCGGTCACCCTGCCGGCCCGGATGCGCGACTTCCGCACCGGCGGGTGCTCCTCGTTCCTGTTCGAGCACCCGGACGGCTCCGTGCTGGTGCACCCGACGGCGAACTTCATCCCCGGAGCGTTCGCGGGGCTCCACGCCGACACCGTCTACCTGGGTGCGGGCGCCGCCGGTGCGAAGCCGACGGCCTGGATCGAGCAGTACTGGCAGGAGACCGTCGGCGCCCTGCGTCCGAGCGTCGTCCGGCCGGTGCACTGGGACGCGTTCTGGCGTCCGTTGACCCGTCCGCTCACGCCCCTGCCGAAGAAGCTCGACCGCCTCGACGTCACGATGCGCGCGTTCACACGCCTGGCGGACGCCGACGGTGTCGACCTCCGGCTGCCGGCGCTCTGGCAGCGCGAGACGGTCTCCGCACGGTCGGTGTCGTGACGGAGGTCCGGGCGCAGAACCGCCGAGCGCAGAACCGCCGGGCGACGGAGCGTGCCGTCGAGGACGCCGCGGTCGCGCTGATCGGCGCGCGCGGGTTCGACATCGTCACCGGGGCCGAGATCGCCACCGCGGCCGGCATCACCGAGCGCACGTTCTTCCGGTACTGCGCCTCGAAGGTCGACGCGTTCCTGTTCGTCTCGCGCGACGTCCACGACGCCGTCACCGCGGCCGTGACCGGCCCGGTGACGTTCGCCGCGTTGACCGAGGTGATCGCCGAGGTGCTCGTGGTGTTCGAACGCGACCGGAGCGACGACCTCGACCGCCTGGTCCGGGTGCGCGCACTGCTCGTCGCCGACCCGGCACTGCTGTCCGCCGTGCTCGAGCGGGACGCGGCACGGACGCTCGAGCTGCAGTCGGCGTGGCAGGGCGCCGACCGGTTCGCGGTGCCGTTGGCGCTGCTCGCGCTGCGCGCCGCGTTCGACGCGTGGGCGGAGCACCCCGCGGGGGAGTCGCTCAGCGCGGCGTTCCGGCGCACGTGCAGCGCGCTCCGGACGGCCACCGGCGGCTGATCGCGCGCGTCACGCACTGGACGCAACCACCCGCCCCAGCGGAAGAGCCGTGGCGGGCGTCACCCGGGCCTCCCGTCCGCTCAGTCGTCGGGGAGCACGTCGTCGTCCCACGGCACCGGCGTCGTCTCGCCCGTCTCCCAGTCGCGGCGCAGGATCCCGTAGCCGACCGACGCGACCGCGCGGCCGCCCTCGACCGGCCACCCCTCGCGGTAGTGCGCCTCCTTGACCCACCCAGCGCGCACGAAGACCCGGCGCATCGCCGTGTTGTCCTCGCGGGTCTGCCCCTCGAACCGGGTCACCGACGGCAGGGTGCCGAAGACGTGGTCGGTGACCGCGCGCAGCGTCGGGACGCCGAGTCCGCGACCGCGGAACGCACCGGCGATGCGCAGGTCGAACAGCGGGACCGGGTCTTCCAGGTCCTCGAGCCGGACGAACCCGACGCGACCGTGCTCCGCGTGGTCGATCCAGTAGGAGTCGTGCTCGTCGTCGCGGTAGGACCCGGAGTCCACTGCCTCGACGGCGTCCGCCCGGCTCCACGTCCGCCGCACGTGGAAGGGGAAGTCCTCGGTCGACAGGAAGTCGACGAGGGCGTCGTGGTCGACCCCGGTCGGGTCGAGGCGGGTCAGCCGGACGGAGCGGTCGGTCATCCCGACACGCTAGCGGGGGAGCAACGTCGTGGCCCACCGCCCGATCGCGTCGTACGCCTGCTCCCGCACGTCGGGCGCGGACAGCACCACGTCGTGGACCGCGCCGGCGAGCCGCCGCACCGTGACCTCGTCACCGAGCGACAGCGCGCGGTGCGCCACCGTGTCGACGTTCAGCGCGACGTCGGCGTGCGCCATCCCGGGGTCCCACCGGGGCTGCAACATGCTCTTGTCGCTGAGCATGACCAGCACGGGGACCTGGATGCCGAGCCCGTGCTCGACCTTGTCCTGTCCCGCGAACACCGCCGCGAGCCACCCGGGGTGCAGGGGGAACCCGCGGTCCGGCCGCCACTGCTGGTCGTACGTCCACGTGCCTTCGCCGGCAGCCGACACGGTGCGCGTGTAGAACCCGGGGTCGACGGCCGGCATCGGAGCGAGGGGGTTCCGCTTCGCGCCGAGCTTGATGACGGGCGCGACGATCGCCCGGCCCACGGCGGTCGCCTGGAACTCGAGCCAGGGACTGTTCAGGATGACCCCGTCGACGAGTTCCGGGTGCCGCGCAGCCCACAGCGACAGCGTCAGACCGCCGGTGGAGTGCCCCATCAGCACGAGCCGCCGCTCGCCGGGGCCGGGGTGCTCGGCGGAGACGGCGTCGAGCGCAGCGGCGATGTCCTCGTCGTACACCGCCAGGTCGTCGACGTTGCCCGGGGTCTGGTGCGGGCGGAGACTCCTGCCGTACTTCCGCAGGTCCAGTGCGTGGAAGCGGGCACCGAGCCGTTCGACCCGCTCGGCGAGCTCCGTCTGGAAGAAGTAGTCCGACCACCCGTGCACGTACAGCACGTCAGCGCCGTGCAGCGGTCCGCGCCCGTGCAGCAACAGGTCGGTCGGGGTGTGGCGACGACGGACCAGGGTGGCGACGACGGGCCCCTCGGGGTCGTTGCCGAGCGGGAGTTCGAGTCGCTCGTAGGGCGCCCCGAGGACGTCCTCGTGCCAGCGCTGGACGACCATGTCCCCACCGTATCCGGCACCGCTGCGGGTGGTACCGGGGTACCACGACCGCCCCGCGGAGATCGTCTGCGACGGCGATGTGCCGGACCCGGCCGTCTCCGTACCGTTGCCGCATGATCGAGATCCAGAACCTCACCAAGCGCTACGGCGAGAAGGTCGCCGTCGACGACGTGTCCTTCACGGTGCGTCCCGGCGTCGTCACCGGCTTCCTCGGTCCGAACGGCGCCGGCAAGTCCACCACGATGCGCGCCGTCGTCGGGCTGGACCGGCCCACCTCGGGTACCGCCCACGTCGACGGGCGCCCCTACCGTGAACTGCGCGACCCACTGCGTCGCGTCGGCGCGCTGCTCGAGGCGAAGGCCGTCCACAAGGGCCGCAGCGCCTTCGACCACCTGTCGGCGCTCGCCGCGACGCACCGGATCCCGGCGGCCCGCGTGCACGAGGTCATCGGGATGACCGGCCTCGAGAACGTCGCGAAGAAGCGCGTCGGCGGGTTCTCGCTCGGCATGGGGCAGCGGCTCGGGATCGCGGCGGCCCTGCTCGGCGACCCGCAGACGCTGATCCTCGACGAGCCGGTCAACGGCCTCGACCCCGAGGGCGTCGTGTGGGTGCGTCGGCTCGCCCGCAGCCTGGCCGCCGAGGGGCGTGCGGTGTTCATCTCGAGCCACCTGATGAGCGAGATGGCCCTGACCGCCGACCGCATCGTCGTGATGGGCCGCGGCCGCGTGCTCGCGGACACGGACATCGCGGACCTGGTGGCCGCCGCCACGGAGCGGTCGGTCACCGTGCGGACGCCGGAGCCCGAGCGGCTCCTCGACGCGATCGCCGGCCCGGACGTCACCATCGGCTACGAGGGCGTTGGGTCGTTGCAGGTCCGTGGCCTCGGTGCCGAGCAGATCGGTGAGGCAGCGGGTGCTGCCGGCATCGTCCTGCACCAGCTCGCCACCACCGAGGCGAGCCTGGAGCAGGCCTACCTCGAACTCACGCACGACCAGGTCGAGTACCGATCGGAGGTGGCCCGATGAGCGCGGTCACGAGCGACACCCTGCCGCGGCACGACGGAGCCGGCAGCCACTCGTCCGGCGTCCACTTCTCTGGCGTCCTGCGCTCGGAGTGGATCAAGCTCCGCTCGCTGCGGTCGACGGCGTGGAGCTTCCTGCTGGTGCTCGTCCTGCCGATCGGCATCGGCGTGCTCCTGGCGGCCTTCGCGGACAACGGCGGTCAGGGGCTCTCGGGTGACGCGGCTCGGAACGCCCTCGTTATCTACAGCACGAGCGGCACGATGCTCTCGTCGCTGATCGTCGCGGTGATCGGCGCCCTCGTCGTCACCGGCGAGTACGGCACCGGCATGATCCGCTCCTCGTTCGCGGCGGTCCCACGGCGGTCGGTCGCGCTGGCGGCGAAGGCGATCGTCCTCGCCGTGGCCGTCTTCGTCACGAGTGCCGTGAGCGTCTGGGCCACCGCCTTCATCACCCTGCCCATCGCCGCGGGACGGAACGTCGAGGCGTCGCTGGACGCGAGCGTCGCGATGCCGCTGCTCGGCGCCTCCGTCTACCTGACGCTCATCGCGCTGCTGGCCTTCGCGGTCGGTGTGGTCCTGCGCTCCACAGCTGGCGCGATCGCCGGGGTCCTCGGCCTGATGCTGGTCGCTCCGGTCGTCGTGCAGCTGGTGCAGTCGTTCACCGGAGCGGACTGGCTCGGCACGCTGACGAACCTGCTGCCGCAGAACGCCGGGCAGCCGCTCATGCAGTTCGGCACCGAGGTGACGTCGGGGTGGCACGACGGCGTCCTAGCCTTGGGTGGATGGAGCGGATTCGCGGTACTGCTGGCCTGGGTGGTCGTCGCCTCGCTGACGGCGCTCGCCCTGGTCGAGAAGCGGGACGCGTGACCCCTGCCGACCTCGCCCCCGGTGCCGTCCAGGACGGCGCCGGGGGCATCGCCCTGCCCGACGCACCCGGCCGACTCCGGCGGTTCTGGGCGCGCCACCCGGTCCTGACCGATGCGCTGCTCATGGTCTTCTGGGGCGCGATCGAGGTCCTCGTGGCGTTCCGGAGTGCGTGGCAGGTCGACGGGAGCCCCGCCGCTCGGCTCACGGTCGTCGTCCTCGTGGTCATCGCCGTCTCCGGCATCCCGCTCCGGCGCACGCACCCCGCGGCGACGGCCGTGCTCGGCCTCGCATCCGTCGTCGCGATGACGTGGACCCAGGCCGGGTACTCGCCGGTGCTCTTCACCGTCTACGCCGCGACCGTGTGGTGGTCGCGTGCCGCCGGATGGTGGACGGCCGCGGTCGCCACGGTGCTGGCCGCCGGGGCCACGGCCCTCCGCGTCTGGGTGGTCGCACCCGGGTCCGGCGGGCTCGCGGACGTCCTGTACCCCCAGCCCACGGCCTTCCTGCTCGCAGCGGTGCTGATCGGGATCAACGTCGCCAACCGCCGTCGCTACACGCAGGCCCTGATCGACCGCGCGCACCAGCTGGCCCGGGAGCGCGACCAGCAGGCGCAGCTCGCCACCGCCGCGGAGCGGGCCCGGATCGCGCGGGAGATGCACGACATCGTGTCGCACTCGCTCACGGTGATGGTGCGGCTGGCCGAGGGCGCGGCGGCCGGTGCCTCCGCCGGGCCGTCGTCCGGTGGGGCCGAGTCCGCAGCGACGACGGCCATGCGCGGAGTCGCCGACGTCGGCCGCGGCGCGATGGGGGACATGCGCCGCATGCTCGGGGTGCTCGGCGGCGACGGGGAACCCGCGCTCGCGCCGCAGCCGGGCGTCCACGACGTCCCGCAACTCGTCGACCGGTTCCGTGCGCTGGGCACGCCCGTCGCCCTCGAGCTCGTCGGCGTCGTCCCCGAGGACGACGCCCTGCAGCTCGCCGTGTACCGGGTCGTGCAGGAGGGCCTCACCAACACCGCCCGGCACGCGCAGCACGTCCGATCGGTGGATGTCCAGGTGGCCGCGTCCGCCACCGAGGTCACCGTGGTCGTCACCGACGACGGTCGGACGGGAGGCCCGGCTCGGCCCGACGGGTCGGCGCACGCCACGACGGGGTCGGGTCGAGGGCTCATCGGGATCGACGAGCGCATCCGCGCGCTGGGTGGGCAGGTTCGCGCGGGCTCCCGCGACGGCACCGACGGTTGGCAGATCCGGGCGACGATCCCGGTCAGGACGGAGGACCGATGATCCGCGTCGCGATCGTCGACGACCAGCAACTCATCCGGACCGGGTTCCGGCTGCTGCTCGAGGCACAACCCGACATCGAGGTCGTCGGTGAGGCCGGCGACGGCGGTGCGGGCGTGCGGCTCGTCCGTGCCATGCGTCCGGACGTCGTGCTGATGGACGTCCGGATGCCCCACGTCGACGGCGTCACGGCGACGGCCGCGATCGTCGAACAGGTCCCCGAGACCCGGGTGCTCGTGCTGACGACCTTCGACCTGGACGAGTACGCGTTCGGTGGCCTGCGTGCCGGGGCGAGCGGGTTCCTGTTGAAGGACGTGAGCGCCGCGCAGCTCCTCGACGCCGTCCGGTCGGTGGCAGCGGGCGAGGCCGCCGTCTCACCGCGGGTGACGCGGCGGATGCTCGAGCTCTTCGGCTCCGTGCTGCCGGACGACCGGCCGGCGGGTCCGGACCCGCTGGAGCCCCTGACCCCGCGTGAGCGCGACGTGCTGCTCGCGATGGCCCGCGGGCTGTCGAACCCCGAGATCGCCGCACACTTGGTGACGAGCGAGTCCACGGTCAAGACCCACGTCGGGCGGGTGCTCGGCAAGCTCGAGCTGCGCGACCGGGTGCACGCGGTGATCTTCGCCTACGAGCACGGACTGGTGTCGCGGTCCTAGCTGCGCGGGGTACTCGCTGCGCGGGTCCTAGCTGCGCGGGGCCCTCGCGAAGAAGAGGGTGATCGTGCCGAGGGCGATGGATGCCACGATGAGCACCCAGGCGAGCACGGGGATCAGCCCGTCCCACGGTGTGAACAGGAGCACGATGCCGATCACCAGCACGACGGCGGCGGCGATCAGCACGAGGCGGTGCGGTCTTGCCGGGGTTCTGGTCACAGGTGCACCGTACGCGACGGGACTGCGGACGGGCGCAGTCGCGCGCCGCTAGCCTGGCCGCAGTGACACGTTCTCCCGCTCTGTGACGCAGAGCCCATCCAGCGACACCGGTTCGCTCCTCGGACGAGGGGCGGTGGTCTCGTGCGCCCGGAACGGGGACTCCCGACGGAGTTCCCCAGCACCCCGGCGCCCTGTCGAGACCACTCCAGAGAGACCGTCCGTCCATGACTCCTTCTTCTGCTCCTGCTTCTCCCGCCGACCGCTCGGCACTCCGCGCTTCGTGCGGTGACTGCTTCGCGCTCTGCTGCACCGCCTTCGGGTTCCAGCGGTCCAGTGACTTCCCGATCGACAAGCCCGCAGGGACACCGTGCCGCAACCTGGCCGACGACTTCTCCTGCACGATCCACCAGGCCCTCCGCCCACGGGGCTTCACCGGATGCACCACCTTCGACTGCTTCGGGGCCGGCCAGTACGTCTCGCAGGTCCTGTTCGACGGCACGAGCTGGGTCGACGAACCCGACTCGAAGCCCGAGATGTTCCGGGCCTTCGCCGTCGCCCGGCAGCTCCACGAGATGCTCTGGTACCTGGCCGAGGCGGTGTCCCGCTCGACGACTCTGGGGTCGGCGGAAGTGCCGACCGTGCTCCGGGTCCGCATCCAGCAGATCCTCGACGGCGAGTTGGCCGACGTCCTCGCGGTGGACGTCGAGTCGCTCCGGTCCGAGGTCCGTTCCGTCCTGATCGACGTCAGCGCGGAGGCCCGAGGTGGGTACCCCGCCGACGGCGAGGCGGCCGGTGACCTGCACCCGTCGGCTGACCTGGCCGGCCGCGACCTCCGTGCCCGCTCCCTGGCCGGGGCCGACCTGCGCGGTGCGTACCTGATCGCCGCGGACCTGCGGGGATGCGACTTGTCGGGCGTGGACCTGCTCGGGGCGGACCTGCGCGATGCCCGGCTCGGGGGAGCGGACCTGTCGAACGCGCTGTTCCTCACCCAGCCGCAGGTGAACGCCGCACAGGGCGATGCGTCCACGGTGCTGCCCGACGAACTGGACCGCCCGTCGCACTGGTCGCTCCCGTGAGCCGGGTCAGGGCAGGACGATGACCTTGCCGGCGATCCTCCCGGCCGCGCCCTCGGCGTGCAGTGCGGGGAGCTCGGCGAGCGGGATGCGTCGCGTGACCTCGACCGTCAGTGCACCGTCGTCGACCAACGCGACGAGCTCCGTCAGGCGTTCGCGGTTCGGCAGGACGAACACGGTCGCTGCGCGCACGCCTCGGGACTCGTCACCCGGGGTGGCCATGAACGCCGTCGTGCTCACGACGACCCCGCCGTCGCGGACCGCTGCGACGTCCGCCGCGAACTGCTCGGGCTCGATCGCCGCCAGGTTGAGCAGCACGTCGACCTGACCGTCGAGGGCGTCGAGCAGGTCGACGTCGGTGTGGTCGATGACCTGGTCGGCACCGGCCGCGCGCACGGCATCGGCACTGCGGGGGCTGGCGGTCGCGATGACGTGTGCTCCGGCGCGCTTGGCGAGCTGGACGGCGTACTTGCCGACGACCCCGCCGGCACCCACGACGAGCAGCCGCTGTCCGGCGGTGAGCCGTCCGTCGTCGAACAGGGCCTGCCAGGCGGTCAGCGCGACGGACGGCAGCGCGGCCGCGTCGGCCAGTGGGATGCTCGTCGGCGCTGCGACCACTGCGTCCGCCGGTGCGATGACGTACTCGGCTGCCCCGCCGTCGCGGTCCATCGGCAGGAACGCGATGACCGCGTCGCCCACGGTCAACCCGGTCACCCCCTCGCCGATCGCGTCGACCGTGCCGGAGACGTCATAGCCGGGGACGTGCGGCAGCTGGATCGGGATCGGCAGGAAGCCGGCCCGCATGCCGTTGTCTGCAGCGTTGTACGCGGAGGCCGCGACGCGGAGCCGCACCTGACCCGCTGCCGGGGTCGGCTGCTCGACCTCGCCGTACTGGAGGACCTCGGGTCCGCCGACTTCGTGGAACTGCACTGCCTTCATGATGATGCCCTCTCGTAGTTGCTTCGAATTCGAAGCGCTTGTCGGAGACGCTAGCACTGCTTCGAACTCGAAGCAACAGGTACGATGGTCACATGAGCGACACCCCCACCGCGCTGACCCCGACACAGCTCGGCGCCTACTTCGCGCTGACCGAGGTGAGTGCGCTCCTGCGCCCCGCGGTCGAGAAACAGCTCCGCGACGTCGGCGGCTTGAGTTACGTGCAGTTCCAGCTCTTGGCGCGGTTGGGGGATGCTCCGGAGGGGCACCTGCGCATGACGGACCTGGCCGACGGGGTCGTCTACAGTCGCAGCGGGCTGACCTACCAAGCACAACTGCTCGAACAGCGCGGGCTCGTCACGAGGTCCCCGTCACCCGAGGACGAACGCAGCACCGTCGTCGCGATCACCGACGCCGGGCGCGAGGTCCTTGCCGACGTGTTCCCCGGCCACATCGGCACCGTGCACGGACTCCTGTTCGCACCGATCTCCGATGACGACGCGAGTGACCTCGGCCGGATCCTCGGACGCATCAGCGAACACCTGCGAGCGAACCCACCGCGGTCAGCGTCGCGACGATCCGCGAAGGGGGCGTCCGCGTGACCGTCGGGGCGCGCGCTGCTCGGTGGATCATCGTCGGCTCGATCGTCGTCGGCCTGGCACTCACCGTCTACGCGACCTCGTACTGGCTGTTCCCGACGTCGTTCCAACTCCAGGAGCGGTTGCCCGACGGATCGATCAACCCGCGCACGTGGGCCGACCTGCTCGTCTCGTACGTCCTCGCGCTCGGCTGCTTCGTGGTCGCCGGATGGGTGGGCGTGCAGCGGCTCCGCGCCCGCCGCCGCTGAGACGTCAGCTGCGCGTGCGTGACCGTCGCCGCACCACGGTGCCGACGACGAGTGTGGCGAGCCCGAGCGCGATCCCGATCAGACCGAGCAGGTAGCCGAACAGCATCAGGATGCCGCCGCCGATGTTCGCACCGCCCCCGGTGTCGTTCGCGAGCGACCACCCACCGATCCCGACCGACAGGAAGGCGCCCAACAGGAACACCGTGCACATCACGTGCAGGACCCTCGTGCTCTGGGAGGTCATGGCGACTCGCTTCCGTGCGTGGACCGGTACCGGATGGTAGCGCGACCTGCGAGGGTGGAGCGATGACCCTCGAGATGCTCTGGGAACGTGCCGATCCCGCCCAGGTGCTGCGGAGCCGCTTCGGGTTCACGGACGTCGCCGCTGCCGAGGACTGGGTCATCCGGACGCTCGGGCGGTGGTGGAACGTGCGCGTCATCGCCTGCGAACGCATCGTGATGAGCGACCACAACGCGCTCGCCTGGGTCTCGACCGCCGAGGGGCGGATGCTCCTGAAGTGGTCGATCGCGCCGGAGGGATTCGAGCGCCTGGCGTTCGCAGCGGACCTCACGGCGTGGCTCGGGGAGCGCGGCCTGCCCGTCTCGGCCCCGGTGCCGACGCTCGACGGACGACTGCAGGTCGAGCACGACGAGGTCTCGATGGGGCTCCAACGCGTCATCGACGGAACACCGCTGGACGTCCGCGACCCGGCACAGGTCCACGCCGCCGGGGCGACGCTCGCCCGCATCCACGACGCTCTGCGCAACAGCCCCGATCGGGCGCGTGCAGACGGCGTGCGCCCGCCGCCGACCCCGCTCCTGCAGCAGATCGCAGGCTGGCTCGACGGTGCGACGACGCACGTGCCGGACCGTGCCCGGGTGGCGCTGCGACGGTTGCTGACGGCCGCGCCGTCCGACGACCTGCCGGTCCAGATCGTGCACGGGGACTACCGGGCGGCGAACGTCCTGTGCGCTGACTCGGGCGTCGTCGCCGTCATCGACTTCGAGGACCTGCGGCTCGACCACCGCATCGTCGAGCTGGCACGCTCGGCCGTCCTGCTCGGGACGCTCTTCCACGACTGGGGCCCGGTCCCCGCGGCCGTCCACCGGCAGCTGCTCGACGGCTACCGCTCGGTGAGCGCGCTCAATGCCGACGAGCTCGCATGGTGGGACGTCCTGGTGCTCTGGAACACGATGCTGTTCGTCCCGCCGGGGGATGACCCCACCGGGTGGGGTGCTGCTGCCGAGGCGCTCGCCGGTTAGCGGCCGAAGCGCTTCGCCGCCCGGGCGACGGCCACGAGCGCGGCGACCCCGAGTGCGATCCCGGCGATACCGACGACCATGCCACACATGAACATGAACCCCGCTGCGAAGTTCACGCCGGTGCCTTCCGGGGTGAGGATCGTCCAGACGGAACCACCGGCGGTGAGCAGGAAGCCCAGACCGAGGAAGACGATCGCGAGGGTGACGATCGAGCGGATGTGGTGCATGGTCCGAACCTACCGAACCCGCACCGGTGGCAGAGTGGCGTGATGGGGAGCATCCGGAACATCGCGGTCGGGCTGCCGGTCAAGGACGGCCACGTGCTGCTGTCCGAGTCGTTCGACGGCGTGCGGGACCTCCGCTTCCACCGTGCAGTCGGCGGCGGCATCGAGTTCGGCGAGACCGCGGTCCAGGCGCTCCGCCGGGAGTTCCGCGAGGAGCTCGACGTCGCACTCGACGAGGTCCGGCTGCTCGGCGTCCTCGAGAACCTGTTCGAGTACGAGGGGCAGCCCGGGCACGAGTACGTCCACGTGTTCGCCGTCCGGTCGGCGGAGCTGGACGCGGTGCCGCTGGACGCTGAACTCGTGGTGCTGGACGAGGGCAGCCCGGTGCGCTGGGTACCCGTCGACACGGACGTCCCGGTGTTCCCGGACGGCGTGCTCGAACTGCTCGCAGGCACCGTCCCGGCGACGCAAGGTGACCACTCGACCCGCTGACGTCACGATCCCGTCACGGCGGGCACTTTCCCAGCGGACACGGCGGTGTTCCGCGGCGAAGTCCCGGCGACCGCCCGAGATCGGCTGGGACGCTCCCGAACGACCGCACCAGATCGGTGCGGTGATGCACCACGGGGGATCCAGAGCGATGACGATGAGACGTGCAGGGGGAGCCGCGCTCGGCTTCGTGGGCGGCAGTGTGCTCGCCGGGTTGATGGTCGGGGTCGGCGTGACGCCGATGATCGCGGTCGCCGGAGTGAGCACGACGTCGGCGATCGGGATGTTCGAGTCGCTGCCGGAGCACATCGAGATCGGGGACCTGCCGCAGCGCAACCAGGTCTGGGCGTACCGCGGTGGCGAACCGGTGCACCTGGCGAACGTGTGGGCGCAGGACCGGCAGGAGCTGTCGTTCGACCAGATCAGCGACCAGCTGAAGCACGCTGCGGTCGACGGCGAGGACAAGCGGTTCTACGAGACCGGTGGTGTGGACGCGACGTCGATGGTCCGCTCCCTGGTGAGCGTCGCCGCGTCGCAGGGCGAGGGCGGTTCGGGCGGCTCGACGCTCACGATGCAGCTCGTCCGGAACATCAAGATCCAGCGGGCGAGCGAGCTGCCGACGCTCGAGGAGCAGAAGGCCGGCTACGAGGAGGCGACGAAGCGGTCGCCGCAGCGGAAGCTCGCCGAGATGAAGCTCGCGATCGGCCTGGCGAAGAAGTACACCAAGGAGCAGATCCTGACGGCGTACCTGAACATCGCGTACTTCGGCGACCAGACCTACGGCGTGCAGTCGGCCGCGCAGCACTACTACGGCAAGTCCGCCACCGACCTGACCCCGGCCGAGGCGGCGTCGCTCATCGCGATCGTGCAGTGGCCGGAGCGCCGCGACCTGTCCACGCCGGACCACTACCGCGACAACGCCGCGCGGCGGAACGTGATCCTCCGCTCGATGCACGAGCAGGGTCACCTGACGACCGACGAGTACCGCACGGCACGGTTGTCGCGGCCGGCCGACTACGTGCGGATCACCGCGCCGCAGCAGGGGTGCGAGGCCGTCGAGACCGGGGCGGAGTTCTTCTGCGACTACGCCAAACGCGTCGCCGCACGACTGCCGCAGCTCGGCGCGACGAAGCAGCAGCGCGCCGATGCTTGGCGGACGGGTGGGTACCGCATCCAGACGACGCTCGACCTCGACCTGAACGCGAAGCAGAAGGAACTGCTCGACCGGTACGACCCGAAGACCGAGACTCGTCTCGCGCTGGGCGCGACGCTGAACACCGTCGAGGCGGGCACCGGCCGGGTGCTCACGATGGCGCAGAACACCGACTACGACCGGTCGGAGCAGGCGCCACCGACGGCGACGTCGCTGAACTACGCGGTCGACCAGGCCGACGGCGATTCGACGGGCTTCCAGACCGGCTCGACGTACAAGATGTTCACGCTGCTGGCGTGGCTCGAGGCCGGCCGCAGCCCGGACACGGTCGTGAACGGCACCCCGCACCCGCAGAGCACGTGGACGGCGTGCGGCGAGCAGACGACGGCCTTCTGGCAGCCGAAGAACGATTCGCCGGGCCAGAAGGGGCCGTACTCGGTCCGCTCGGCCACGGCCCAGTCCGTGAACGCTGCCTACCAGTCGATGGCGGCGCAGCTCGACCTGTGCGACATCCGCGACGTCGCGAAGCGCCTCGGTGTGCACCTTGCCGCCGGCGGCGAGCTGCCGTGGAACCCCGCGTCGCTGCTCGGCACCGAGAGCATCGCGCCGCTGACGATGGCGGCGGCGTACGCGGGCGTCGCGAACGGCGGTCGGTACTGCGCGCCGGTCGTCATCGACCAGGTCACCGCACCGGACGGTACGGAGCTCGGCGGGCAGCCGCGCACCTGCTCGCAGGCGGTCTCGCCGCAGACCGCGGCGACCGCGTTCGAGGTCATGCAGGGCGCGTTCCGGGGCGGCACGGCGAGCGGCGGCCAGACCCCGGACGGCACCACGCTGTTCGGCAAGACCGGTACGGCCGACGCCGCCGACCAGGTGTGGTTGGTCGGCGGGAGCTCGCGCGCGGTGACCGCGTACTGGCAGGGCAACACCGACGGCGGGAAGCACAACCTGCGGTACTACTCGAACGGTCAGGGCGGCACCTACGCGGGGTCCCGCGCAGCGGTCTGGCGCGATGCGCAGACCGCGGTGAACGCCGCCTTGCCGGTGGGCTGACGACAGCAGCGGGTCACGTGCCCGAGACGCACCACAGAACGGACGGGAGGCCCGTTGCCAGCTGGCAACGGGCCTCCCGTCCGATCGTTGCTTGCGTCCTAGGACAGCTTCTTGCTGTCCTCGAGCCAGCCCGCGAGCTCCGTCATGTAGCCGGCCTGCGAGGCGTAGTCGAGCGCGGGGAAGGTGAAGCTGTGCACCTGGCCGGCCTCGAGTGCCGCGTTGTCGGCGAAGGTCGGCTGCTTCTCGAGGTCCGCGACCTGGTAGCCCTGCTGCGACAGCAGCAGGACGTCGGCCCTGATCTGGCCCGCGTTCTCCCACGAGTAGATGCCCCAGTAGAAGCCCTTCGGCTTCGGGTTCACGAAGTCGACACCGAACGACGAGTACATCTGCAGCAGCGGCTCGTCGGTCGGGCGGGTGACGTAGGCGCCGTCTCCGTCGGCGTACATGGAGACGACCGACAGGTCCTGCTCCTTCGCGACCTTCTCGAGCTCGTCGCCGGCGGTGTCGAAGCGCTTCTCGGCGGCCTCGATCGTCGACTCCTTGGCACCGAGGGACTCGCTCAGGTCGGCGATCTTCTCGATGACGTCCTCGCCCTTGCCGCCCCACTTGACCTGGACGACCGGCGCGATGGCCTCGATCTGCTTCTCCTGCTCGTTGTCCTTGAAGCCGTAGCCGGGCTGCGTGTCGTCGAGCGTGCCCTTCTCGTCGGTCGGGTACACCGAGGTCACGACCAGGTCGGGCTTCAGCGCGGCGAGCTTCTCGAGGTCGATGTCGCCGTACCCGGTGCCGAGCTGCGTGATGCCGTCGGTGTCCAGGTCGTCGAAGCGGGCGTCCTTCGCCATGGTCAGCTGGCCGAAGGTGCCGACCGGCTTCAGGCCGTACTCGATGAACGAGATCGCGATGTCGTTCAGCACGACGACGCGCTTCGGCGTGTGGTCGACCTTGACGGTCGTGCCGGTGGCGTCCTCGTAGGACCAGGCCTTCGACGCCGAGGTGTCACCGTCGGAGTCGTTCGAGTCGGTGCTCGAGCAGCCGGCGAGGAGGAGGGCCGAGACGGCCACAGAGGTCAGGAGGGTGGCTCGGAGGGAGCCGCGTCGGGAGAGCTTCACGTTAGGAGAGGCTAACCTAAGTCTGACGCGCCCGCCAGCACGGTGTCGCGTTCACGGTGCAGCGACGGGTCGTGCTCGTCGGCCTCGGGCACGATCATCGGGGCGCCGGTCACGGGGTCCGGGAACACGCGCGCGTGCAGCCCGAAGGCGCGCTCGAGCAACGCGGGGGTCAGCACCTCGTGCGGTGCGCCGTCGGCGGCGACGCCGCCGTCGTGCAGGACGACGAGCCGGTCGGAGAACCGGGCCGCGAGCGACAGGTCGTGCAGGACCATCACGATGGTGGAGCCCTGCTCGCGGTTGAGTCGGCGCACCAGGCGCAGGACCTCGAGCTGGTGTGCGAGGTCCAGGTAGGTCGTCGGCTCGTCGAGCAGCAGCGTGTCGGCCTGCTGCGCGACCACCAGGGCGATCCACGCACGCTGGCGCTGCCCGCCCGACAGGCTCGCGACGTCGCGGTGCGCGACGTCGGTCAGTCCGGTCGCCGCGATGGCCTGCTCGGCCACGTCGGCGTCGTCCGCGGTCCACGGCTTCGCCCAGGACTGGTGCGGGTTGCGCCCGCGCATCACCAGGTCGAGCACGCTCGTGCCGGCGGGTGCGACGGGGGACTGCGGCAGGATCGCGAGCTTCCGGGCGACCTGGCGGTTCGGCTCCTTGCGGATCGGGGCGCCGTCGAGCAGGACCTCGCCGGACTGCGGCTTCAGCACCCGACCGAAGGCCTTGAGCAGGGTCGACTTGCCGCAGCCGTTCGCGCCGAGGAACGTCGTCACGGTGCCCCGCTCGACCCGCAGGTCCAGGTCGGTCAGCACCGGGTGCCGGTCGTAGCCGACGGACAGGCCGCGGGCCTCGAGGACCGGGGTGGACAGCGGCTTGGTGGACGGCGTCGTGCTGGACGGCGTCGTGCTGGACGGCGTCGTGCTGGACGGGGGAGTCATCGGGACATCTCCTTGCGGTGACGGATGAGGAGCCAGATCAGGTACGGGGCGCCGATCACGGTCGTGATGATGCCGACGGGCACCTGCCACGGGAACGCGGCGCGCGACAGCAGGTCCGCGGCGAGGACGAGTGCGGCGCCGAGCAGTCCGGCGAGCAGCAGGGGCGGGCGGTTCGTCCCGGCCAGCCGGAGCCCCACCTGCGGGACCACGAACGCCACGAAGCCGACCGGTCCCGCAGCGGCGACGGCAGCCGCGGTGAGCACGACGGCCAGCGCGATCACGAGCAGGCGGTGCCGCTGCACGGCGAGCCCCACCCCGGTGGCGACCTCGTCACCGAGCTGTCCGATGCCGAGCGCCGCGCTCGTCGCCAGGGCGATCGGCACCGCGACCGCGGCGACGATGAGCAGCGGCCAGACGCTCGACCACGAGGTGCTCGACAGGCTGCCGACGAGCCACTGCGACGCGGCGGTGGCGAGGGTGATCTTGGCGCGGACGAGCAGGTAGCTCGTCACCGCGTCGAGGGTCGCGCTGACGCCGATGCCGACCAGGATGAGCCGGTAGCTCTGCACCCCACCGCGCCAGCCGAGCCCGTACACGACGGCGGCGGCGATCAACGCACCGATCGTCGCGGCCACCGGGATCCCGCCGCTGAGCACGAGCGAGGACACCGAGTACGTGCCACCGCCGAGCACGATGGCCGCCACGGCGCCGACGCTCGCCCCCGACGTCACGCCGATGATGTCCGGGGTGCCCAGGGGGTTCCGGGTGAAGGTCTGGGTCAGCGCCCCTGCGATGCCGAGCGTGAGACCGACGAGTGCCCCGGTGAGGACGCGCGGCAGTCGGAGTGTGGTGATGATGAAGGCGTCCGGGCCGGTCTCGAGCCCGACCAGGGAGCGGACGACGATGCCCGGGGCGATCCAGGTGGAGCCGATCGCGACGCCGAGGACGACGAGCACCAGGACGGCGCCGAGTGACGCGACCGTGTACCAGAACACCCGGGGGCGCCAGGCGAGGCCGATCGGTCCGATGCGGACGCCGGCGCGGCCGGGCGCACGGACTGCTGCGCCCGTCACAGGGACACCAGCGATCGGCGACGGGCGACGGCGACGAACACCGGACCGCCGATGACGGCGAGGACGATGCCCACTTCGACCTCCGAGAACCCGCCGATGAGCCGCCCCACGACGTCGGCGAGCAGGACGAGCGCGGCGCCGACGAGTCCCGACACCGGCAGGGTCCACCGGTGCCCGGTCCCGACGAGTGCGCGGGCGACGTGCGGCACGGTCAGGCCGACGAAGCCGATCGGGCCCGCGGCGGCGGTCGCGCCGGCAGCGAGCAGGGTGATGCCGCCGAGCCCGACGAGCCGCGCGACGAGCACGTTCTCGCCCAGGCCCTTCGCCAGGTCCGACCCGAGCCCGAGTGCGTCGAGGGCCCGGACGTTCACGACCGCGAGCACCAGCCCGGCGACCAGGAACGGCCACACCGCGCCGAGGACGTCGAGCTGCCGTGCGGCGAGGGAGCCGACGACCCACAGTCGGTACGCGTCGAGCGAGTCCTGGTCGGTCAGCACGACGAACGAGGTCAGCGCGCCCAGCAGGGCCGAGACCGCGGCGCCGGCGAGGGCGAGCGGGACCGGGCTGGCGGTACCGCTGCCCGCGACGGTCACGGAGAACACCACGACGCTCGCGACCAGCGCGCCGCCGAGGGCGAACCACACCGTCGCGCCGGTGCTGGTCACGCCGAACACGTAGACGCCGAGGACGACGGCCAGCCCGGCACCCGACGAGACCCCGAACAGTCCGGGGTCGGCGAGCGGGTTGCGGGTGTGCCCCTGCATCAGGAGCCCCGCGATCCCCAGGGCCGCACCGACGGCGGCACCGATGAGCGTGCGCGGGATCCGGGAGCCCCAGACGATCGCCTCGTCGGTCGTCGACCCGGTCCGCAAGAGGCCGTCGAGCACCCGGTCGACGCCGATCCGGTTGCTGCCGAGGAGCATGCTCGCGACCGCCACCAGGACCAGCACGACGACCAGTGCGGCGATCACCAGGACGCGGCGGCGGACGGCGGTGCGGTGGACGCCGAGGGCGGTGGTCGCATCGGTGACGCGGGCCTCCGGGACGGAAGCCAGAGTGGGAGAGGGGGCTGGCACGGAGAACATCTTAGGTTAGCCTTGCCTCATGGCGAAGACTCCGCGGCTCCTGCCCGAGAATCCCCGGCTCTTCCGCGCCCGGGTCCTGCGGACCGAGCGCACCACGCCGTCGATGCACCGCGTCACCGTCACCGGTGACGACCTGCACGAGTTCCCGTTCCTGGGCTTCGACCACTGGTTCCGTCTGTTCACCGGGCGCCCGGACCAGGACGCGTTCCGGATGCCGGACCTGGACGGCAAGAAGTGGTGGCCGACGTTCCTGGCCATCCCCGAGGACGTCCGCCCGCACTGCGCGAACTACACCGTCGCCGCGTTCCGCCCGATGCCCGACGGCACCGCCGAGATGGACATCGACTTCGTCGTGCACACCGACGCCGACGGCGAGCCCGAAGGTCGAGCCGCCATCTGGGCGTGTGCGGCCCGACCGGGTGACCAGCTGGCGATGCTCGACCAGGGCTGCATCTTCGACTGCCCGGACGACACCAGCGAGGTCGTCATCGCGGCCGAGGAGACCGGCCTGCCCGGCGTGCTCGGCATCGCCGCGTCGCTGCCCCGGGACACCGTCGGCCGCATCATCCAGGAGGTCCCCACCGCCGGGGACGTCCGCGAGATCGACGCACCCAGCGGGGTGACCGTCACGTGGATCGTCCGCGACGAGGTCGACCACCACGCCGTGCCGGGTCGCGCCGCGCTCGCCGAGCTGCAGCGGCACGTCCCCGTCGACGACCGGGGCTACGCGTTCGTGGTCGGCGAGTCGACCTTGGCGACCGAGGGGCGCCGGCACCTGCACCGTGCGGGTCTGCCGAAGTCACGCATCACGTTCTCGGGCTTCTGGAAGCACGAAGCCAAGGAGTCCGTCTCCGCCTGAGCGGCGCTCGTTCCTTCCCCTGGCGCCTGCGATGCCTGGTGTTCCCGGGCGTACCGTCACGGAACTTCTCACCAGGTACGCCCGTTTCCGCCAGGTACGCCCGATCTCGGCAGGTGACCCACGCCCGAGACGCGACCGACCGACGGACGGGAGGCCCGGTGCCAGCTGGCACCGGGCCTCCCGTCCGTCGTGGGGTGGCGTCAGCCCTTGAGGCCGGAACCCGTCACGCCCTCCACGATCTGCCGCTGGAAGATCAGGTAGAGGATGATCAGCGGCAACGCCGCCAGGATCGCTCCGGCCTGGATGTCCGCGTAGCGCTGACCGAAGCTGCCCTGGACCGTGGCGAGCCCGACCGGGATCGTCATGAGGTCCGGGTTCGACAGCACGAACAGCGGCAGCAGCAGGTTGTTCCAGACACCGACGAACGTCAGGATCGTCACCGCGGCGATCACCGGACGCGACAGCGGCAGGATGACCGACCAGTAGATCTTCCAGATGTTGGCGCCGTCGATGCGTGCCGCTTCCTCCAGCTCCTTCGGGATCCCGTCGAAGAACTGCTTGAAGATGAACACCGCGATCACGGCCGGCACCTGCGGGAAGATGACCGACCAGTAGGTGTTCAGCAGGCCGACGGCGTTGAGCTCCTGGAAGATCGGGATGATCAGGACCTGCGTCGGGATCATGATCCCGAGGATGATGAGCAGGAACGCGATGTTCCGACCGCGGAACACCAGGCGGGACAACGCGAACGCCGCCATCGAGGCGAACATGACGGTCAGGACGGCCGTGACGACGCTCGTGATGGCGCTGGCGAGGTACCAGTTCCAGATGTCGCCGGCCTGGAACAGTGCCGCGTAGGAGTGCAGCGTCGGGTTCCAGTTCGACAGGATCGAGTTCGCGCCGAGGGCGGCGACGCCGTTGTCGGACAGCGACGTCTTCAGGGCGAACAGGCTGGGGATGAGCCAGATGATCGCGAAGACGATCAGGATGATGCCGGCGACCAGGTTGAAGCCCTTGCCGGAGACGCCGATCTTGGCGGCGTTCGCGGGCGCGGCGGCCGAGACGCCGGTGCGGAGCTTGGCGCGGCCGGTGGTGATGCTCTCGGTGGCGGTCATGTCAGGCCCCGATCTCTCGCTTGGCGGCAGCGCGCTCGACGAGCTGCCGGATGACCGCGATCGCGACGATCACGATGAACAGGAGCACCGACGCTGCCGAGGCGGCGCCGAGTCGGTTGTCGGTGAAGCCGACGCCCGTGATGAGCTGCAGCGAGACCTGGGTGGAGATGCCCGGTCCGCCGTTCGTCATCAGGTACACCTGGTCGAAGATCTTCAGGCTCGCGATGATCTGCAGCAGGATGACCAGCGTCGTGGTGCGGCCGAGCAGCGGCAGCGTGATCGACTTGATCTGCTGCCAGTTCGACGCACCGTCGACGGCGGCCGCTTCGTACAGTTCGCGCGGGATCTCCTGCAGGCCGGCCAGGTAGAGCACGAAGTTGAAGCCGAGGGTCCACCACACGGTGGCGATCGCGACACCGATCATCGCCGTGTTCGGGCTGGACAGCATGCCGGAGCCCGGGGTGAGGCCGATGGCCGACTGCATGCTGGCCCACAGGCCGGTCGCCGGCGTGAAGATGAACACCCAGATCAGCGAGATGGTCGCCGACGGCAGGATGAACGGCAGGAAGAACGCCAGTCGGAAGAACCACTGGCCGCGGTTCATCCGGTTCGTCAGGACGGCGAAGACGAACGCCAGGATGACGAGCGGCGGCGTCGTGTAGAGCGTGAACTGCAGGGTGTGCCAGAGCGACGACCAGAAGTCGGAGCGTCCGAGCATCTCCGCGTAGTTCGCGAACCCGGCGAAGCTGCCGAGGCCGGTGCGCACGGTCGAGGTGTTGAAGAAGCTCGAGACGATCATCCAGACCGTCGGGCCGAGCAGGAAGGCCACGTAGAACAGGCCGAACGGGGCGAGGAAGAGCCAACCGCTGCGGCCCTGGCCACGGGTGAGGCTCGTGCCGTAGGTGCGGCTCCGCCGCGGACGCGACGCGGTTGCGGCGTCCGTGGGCCGGTCGAGGACAGGTGCTGTGGTCACGTCATCGTGCCTTTCGCGCGGTGTTCACGGCGTTCACGTGCCGGGCAGGTGCATGCCCGGTGGTCGCGGGCCCGGTCACAGTGGGCTCGGGGTGTTCAGGTAGGTCGCGAGCTGCGACTTGATGGCACGGAGTGCCTGCGCGGGCGACGAGCTGCCCTGCTGCACGAGTGCCAGCTGGGCGCCGACGGTGCCCTCGAAGGTCGAGCCGGAGCCGCCGTACCAGGCGGGGTCGTCGAACACGGCGGTCTCGGCTGCGGCGGCGTAGTTCGACTGGGGCTTGAGCTCCTTGTAGGCGCTGCTGTCGAACGTCGGGATGTAGGCGGGCACGTGCCCGCCCTCGGCCCAGGTCAGGCTCTGCTCGAGCATCTGCTTGATGAAGAGCATGTGCTGCTTGCGCTGCTCCGGGGTGCGGTCCTTCTTCGGCAGCACGAACGTGTGCGAGTCCGCCTGCGTCGCGGGCTTGTCGTACAGCTGCGGGATCGGGGCCATGCCGAACTTCAGTCCCTTGATGGACTGCGCGGTGCTGATCTCCCACTCGCCCTGCATGAAGAAGCCGGCCTTGCCGTCGAACATCAGGGACTGCGCCGTGGCGTAGTCGAGCGCCTTGTTCATCCAGCCCTGCTTGACCCACTTCTGGGTGCGGCTGGTGACCTCGTTGTAGGCGTCCTCGTTGACCGTGAGCTTCGCGCCGCCGTCGCTGATGAAGGGGGTCGCGTCGTTGATCTGGTTGTACATCGTCCAGAAGAAGCGCCACGGGGTGGCGGTCTCCGGCACGACGTTGGCGACGTTGAGGGCCGTGCCGCCGGTGACCTTCGCGACCGCGGCGAGGGCGCTCTCGAACGTGTCCATGCCGGACAGGTCCTTGAGGTTGCCGTCGCTGTCGAGCAGGCCCGCCTTCTTGCACACGTCGACGTTGTAGAAGAGCACGAAGGGGTGCGTGTCGAGCGGGATGGCGATGTTGTTGCCGTCGGTCTTCTGTGCCGTCCACGCCTTCTGGTTGAAGTCGGCGGCGCTGAGGCCGACGCTCGCCAGGTCCTCGGACGTGATCGGGTCGAGCAGGTCGCCGTCCCACAGCGGCTTCGCCCGGGTCAGGTGGGCGACCGCGACGTCCGGCGGCTTGTTGCCGACGGTGGCCAGTGTCAGCTTCGAGTAGTAGGGGTTGCCCCACGCGAACGTGGTGGCCTGCAGCGAGCTCGATCCGCCGTGCTGCTTCGCGTAGCCGTCCTCCATCGCCTGCATGCGGAGGCCGTCACCACCGCCGAAGAGGTTCCAGAAGACGAGCGTCTCGGGGTTGAGTGCACTGCCGGCCAGGCCGGCTGCGATCGGGCTCGAGCACGCGGCGAGCGGCAGGACCGTCGCGGCCGCCGCTCCTGCGGCGAGGAAGCCGCGGCGCGAGAGGCGCGACGCGGGTGTTGCTGGGCGGTTCGGCATGGCATCACTCCATCGGGATGGGCCGGGCTCGGGAACAGGGTCGGTGCTCCCGCCGGAGCATCGCTGTTCCGGACACGGAGCAGTGGGTCGCTGTTCCGTGAGCGCTCACATTAGCCCTCGCGTTCGCTGTCCGCCACCCCTTTCGCGTCGGCGTGGAACCCGGTAGCGTTTCGGTCAGGTGAGCGCTCACTTTCGTGACGGTCCGCTTCGCTTCCCGAGCGCCGGACCGTGCCCGCCCACCGCATGACCCGCAGTACCCGCTCTCGCACGATCGAAGGAGATCCATGCCCCGCACACACCTCGTCCTCGACGCCGCGTTCACCGTGGGGCCGGTGCGACGTCGCCTGTTCGGCGGGTTCGTCGAGCACCTCGGCCGCCACGTCTACGACGGCATCCACGAGCCCGCGCACGAGACCGCCGACGAGCACGGCTTCCGCAAGGACGTCGTCGAGCTCGTCAAGGAACTCGGCGTCTCCGCCATCCGCTACCCCGGCGGCAACTTCGTCTCCGGCTACAAGTGGGAGGACGGCGTCGGCCCCGTCGAGCAGCGCCCGAAGCGCCTCGACCTGGCCTGGCACTCGACCGAGACGAACGAGGTCGGCCTGCACGAGTTCCAGCACTGGCTCGACCAGGTCGGCTCCGAGCTCATGCTCGCTGTCAACCTCGGCACGCGCGGCACCGCCGAGGCGATCGAACTCCTCGAGTACGCGAACATCAACGCCGGCACCGCACTGTCCGAGTACCGCAAGTCGAACGGCCGCCAGGAACCCTTCGCCATCAAGATGTGGTGCCTCGGCAACGAGATGGACGGCCCGTGGCAGCTCGGCCACAAGAACGCCGAGGACTACGGCAAGCTCGCCGCCATGACCGCGAAGGCGATGCGGCAGATCCAGCCCGACCTCGAGCTGGTCGCCTGCGGTTCCTCCGGAGCGTCGATGCCGACGTTCGGCGAGTGGGAGCGCACCGTCCTCGAGCACACCTACGACGACGTGGACTACATCTCCGCGCACGCCTACTACGAAGAGGGCGACGACCTGCCGTCGTTCCTCGCCTCGGGCGCCAACATGGACCACTTCATCAAGACGGTCACCACGGCCGCCGACCACGTGCAGGCGCAGAAGAAGTCCGACAAGCGCATCGACATCTCGTTCGACGAGTGGAACGTCTGGTCGATCACGAAGTGGAACGAGCAGCAGAAGACCTTCGGGCCGCAGGACTGGCCGGTCGCCCCGCGCCTGCTCGAGGACGTCTACACCGTCGCCGACGCCGTCGTCGTGGGTGGGCTGCTCATCTCGCTGCTCCGGCACGCGGACCGCGTCGCCTCGGCCTCGCTCGCGCAGCTCGTCAACGTGATCGGCCCGATCATGACCGAGCCCGGCGGCCCGGCCTGGCGCCAGACGACGTTCTTCCCGTTCTCGCTGACGTCGCGCCTGGCGAACGGCACGTCGCTGCAGGTCAAGGCCTCGGGCGACACCGTCGACGGCGGCAAGTACGGCGAGGTGCCGGTCGTGGACTCGGCCGCCACCGTGACCGAGGACGGCAAGGCAGCGGTCTTCCTGATCAACCGCCACTCGTCCGAGTCGACCACCGTCACGATCGACCTCGCGGGCCTGGCGGCCTCGGGTGACGTCCGTGCCGAGGGCATCTGGGACGACGACATCCACGCCGTGAACGACCTGTCGTCCACGGAGCGCGTCGGGCTCCGCACGAACGAGACGGTCAGCCGCGACGGCGACACCATCACGATCGAGCTGCCGCCCGTGTCCTGGACCGCCGTGTCGATCGGCTGAGACGCCTCGGCCTGCGCTGCGGCGGGCGTCGAGTGAGCACAGAGGACGTCGGGCGCTCGCGCCCGACGTCCTCTGCTCGTTCCCGCGCGGGGCGGGGCGGCGCGGGGCGGGGCAGGTCGCGTGTCCCGTGTCGGTCCGGTCCGGTCCGCGAAAGCGACAGTCTCCCGGCATGCTGCGGCGTCCGGACCGCGAAAGCGACAGTTCTCCGCGAATGGTTGGCGGCACAGTGTCGCTTTCGCGGGTGCGCCCCGAGCTGCGGACGGGAGGCCCGTGGCGGGCCCGCACCGTGCCTCCCGTCCGCCTGTTGGTCGCGAAGGCGACAGATGTGCGGCCGGCTGCGCGGTCCTGTCCGCGAGAGCGACAGTTCTCCGCGGAAGGTCGGCGGCACAGTGTCGCTTTCGCGAACCAGGGCCGCGAACCGGGCCAGCGGGGCGTGTCGCGCCGCGGCCGGCGGGCGGGCCGCGTCAGCGCGCGGGCGGGGGCGCGGTGCTCGACCGCTCCACCAGGCGCACGGGCACCAGGTCGGGGGCGGAGGACACGGACTCGCCGTCGATCTGGGCGAGCAGGTTCGCGACCGCTCGGCGACCGACCTCGTCGAACGACTGGTGCACGGTGGTGAGCGGCGGCCAGAAGGAGTCGGACTCGGGGGAGTCGTCGAACCCCACCACGCTGAGCGACGACGGCACGGACCGCCCGGACTCGTGTGCGGCGCGGAGCACCCCGAGGGCGGTCTGGTCGTTCGCGGCGAACACCGCGGTGATGTCCGGGCGTGCGGCGATCTCGAGCCCCGCCGAGTAGCCGTGCTCGGTCGTCCAGCCGCCGTGGAACACCGGCGGGACGACCCGTCCGGCGCGCGACAGGGTGTCCTGCCAGGCTGCCAACCGGCGTGCGGCGGAGTACGACGAGGTCGGTCCGGCGACGTGCCAGACCGTCTCGTGGCCCAGGTCGAGCAGGTGCTGTGTTGCCTGGCGGGCACCGTCGGTCTGGTCGGTGTCGATCGCCGGGTGCTCCGTGCTGCCGGTGGAGTCGACGATGACCATCGGCACGCCGTCGGGCAGGACGACCTCGGCCGTGTCGATGATGTGCGACTCGATGATGATCACGACGCCGTCGACGGCCTGCTCGTGCAGGCGGGAGAACGCGGAGCGGACGCCTTCCTCGGTGCGCGAGGCCATCGGCAGCAGTGTGATCGTGAAGTCGGCGGCACCGGCGGCGTCGGCGATCGCCTCGAGCGTGCGCATGTTGCCGAAGGACGCGAGCGTGAACATGATCACGCCGATGGTGCGGAAGCGCCCTGATCGCAGGGCACGGGCTGCGCGGTTCGGGCGGTAGCCGAGGGCGTCCATCGCGCGCTGGACCCGGTCGCGGGTGTCCGGGCTCACGTTGTCGAACCCCCGGGCGACACGCGAGACCGTCTGCATGGAGACCCCGGCTGCGTCGGCGACGGCGGCCATCGAGGGCGAGCGGCGGGTGCCGGCGGGGGACTCGGTCGTCATCGGCTCGCTCCTTCCGTTGCGGGTTCGCGCAGTCTGCCTCCCCGGACGGTAGTGCATGTTGACGTTGCCATGCTATCGTCCTGACGTTCGATGTTGACGTCATCATCGGTGTTCACCCCGGACCTCTGATCCGTCCGGGGCTGCGACGTCGACATCGACCACCCGAACGCAGCAGACGAAGGAGTCACATGAGCACGCTCGCAGCGCGGCCCGGCGAAGCAGCCGCAGCGCAGCCGGCAGCACCCCGCCCGGCCGGTCGTCGGACCAAGGCGCGCGGACGCTGGACCGGCTGGCTCTTCGTCGGCCCCTTCGTGGTCGTCCTCGTCGCCATGCTCATCGTCCCGATCGGCTACGCCCTCTGGCTCAGCCTGTTCCGCGACCAGCTCATCGGCGGCAACCAGTTCGTCTGGTTCGCCAACTACGTGCAGCTCTTCCAGGACGCCAAGTTCTGGTCCGGCTTCGGCCGCGTCGCGATCTTCCTGGTCGTCCAGGTGCCGATCATGCTCGGGCTCGCACTCGTCGCCGCCCTCGCGCTCGACAGCGCCCGACTCTGGGGCACGTCGTTCTTCCGCATCGCGGTCTTCCTGCCCTACGCCGTCCCCGGTGTCGTCGCGGCCCTGATCTGGGGCTTCATCTACGGCAACCAGTTCGGTCTCACCGGCGCCGCGAACGATGCCCTCGGCATCGACCTGCTGCAGCCCTTCAGCCCCACCTGGGTCCTGACGAGCATCGGCAACGTGGTCACGTGGGAGTTCCTCGGCTACAACATGCTGATCTTCTACGCCGCACTCCGCACGGTGCCCGGTGAGCTGTACGAGGCCGCCGAGCTCGACGGCGCGGGCCCCCTGCGCACGGTGTTCTCGATCAAGCTCCCGGCGCTCCGCGGCCCGATGGTCATCGCCACGATCTTCTCGATCATCGGCAGCTTCCAGCTCTTCAACGAGCCGAACCTGCTCAAGACGCTCGCGCCGAACGTCATCGGCAGCGCCTTCACCCCGAACATGTACGCCTACTCGCTGTCCTTCAGCGGTCAGCAGTTCAACTACTCCGCCACGGTCGCGATCGTGATGGGCGTGATCACCGCGGTGATCGCCTACGTCGTCCAGGTCCGCGGCACCCGCGAGGAGAACCGATGAGCACCATCCAGCACCCGGCCGGGCCCGCAGCGGCCACGGTGACCGAGGCGACCACGACGCAACGTGCGCCGCGCACCCGCTCGATCCGCGCCTCCAGGAAGGCCGAGGAGCACGTGGACGGACGCAAGCCGAAGCGTTCCGGCCTGCTGACCGCGGTCATGGTCGTCTTCGTCGTGTACTCGTTCGCGCCGCTGTTCTACCTGCTCGTGAACAGCACGAAGACGCAGGCGTCGCTGCTGTCGACCTTCGGCCTCTGGTTCGGCGGGGACTTCAACCTCTGGCAGAACATCGTCGACACCGTCACGTACAACGACGGCATCTTCCTGCAGTGGTTCGGCAACACGCTGCTCTACGTGGTCGTCGGTGCGGGTGGCGCCACGCTGCTCGCGACCGTCGCCGGCTACGGCATGGCGAAGTTCCAGTTCCCCGGACGCCGCGCGGTGTTCGCCATCGTGCTCGGTGCCATCGCGGTCCCCGGCACGGCGCTGGCGGTCCCGACCTTCCTGCTCTTCTCACAGGTCGGCCTGACCAACACCCCGTGGTCGATCATCCTGCCGTCGCTCATCAGCCCGTTCGGCATGTACCTGATCTGGACCTACGCGGTCGACGCGATCCCCGCCGAGCTCCTCGAAGCCGCCCGCATGGACGGCGCCGGCGAGTTCCGGATCTTCTTCACGATCGCGCTCCGCCTGCTCGCTCCCGGTGTCGTCACCGTCCTGCTCTTCGCGGTCGTCGCCACCTGGAACAACTACTTCCTGCCGCTCATCATGCTGAGCGACCCGAAGTGGTACCCCCTGACGGTCGGCCTGAACCAGTGGAACGCCCAGGCCACCGGGTCCGGCGCGCAGCCGATCTACAACCTCGTCGTCACCGGATCGCTCCTCACGATCATCCCGATCGTGGTCGCGTTCCTCTTCCTCCAGCGCTTCTGGCAGTCCGGCCTCGCGGCCGGGTCGGTCAAGGCCTGACACAGCAAGCTCCACCCCCTCTCCACGAAGAAGTGAAAGGCACCCCCATGAACAAGCGTCTCCGGCGCGGGCTCAGCGCCCTCGCCATCGGCGTCACCGCCGCGATCGCCCTCGCTGCCTGCGCGTCCGGCGGCTCGTCCTCCGGCGGTTCGTCCGACGACATCGACAAGGCCCTGAAGGACGGTGGCACCCTGACCTACTGGTCCTGGACCCCCTCTGCCAAGGCCCAGGTCGCCGCGTTCGAGAAGCAGTACCCCAAGGTGAAGGTCAAGCTCGTCAACGCCGGCACCGGCGCCGACCAGTACACGAAGCTGCAGAACACCGTGAAGGCCGGCTCCGGCGCCCCCGACGTCGCCCAGGTCGAGTACTTCGCGCTGCCGCAGTTCGCCCTGTCCGACTCGCTCCTCGACCTGTCCGGCTACGGCTTCGACTCGCTCGAGGACAAGTTCGCGAAGAGCACCTGGAGCTCGGTCTCGATCGACGGCAAGGTCTACGGCCTGCCGCAGGACTCCGGCCCCATGGCGCTGTTCTACAACAAGACGGTCTTCGACAAGCACGACATCGCCGTGCCGAAGACGTGGGACGAGTACGTCACCGCCGCGAAGAAGCTGCACAAGGCCGACCCGAACGCGTACATCGCGGCCGACTCCGGCGACGCCGGCTTCACCACGAGCATGATCGCCCAGGCCGGTGGCACCCCGTTCACCACCGACGGCGACAAGGTCACGATCAACCTGCAGGACGCGGGCACCAAGAAGTGGACGAGCACCTGGAACGAGCTCGTCGAGCAGGGCCTGCTGTCGAAGACGGTCGGCTGGACCGACGACTGGTACAAGCAGCTCGGCAACGGTGAGATCGCCACGATGATCACCGGCGCCTGGATGCCCGGCAACCTGGAATCCGGCGTCGCCCAGGCCTCGGGTGACTGGCGCGTCGCCCCGATGCCGACCTACGACGGCGGCACCGCCCAGACCGCGAACAACGGCGGCAGCGCCGAGGTCGTCATGAAGCAGTCGAAGAACCCGGCCCTCGCCGCGGGCTTCCTCAAGTGGCTGAACTCGTCGAAGGCGTCGACCGACGTCTTCATGAAGTCCGGTGGGTTCCCCTCGACCACCGCCGACCTCGACTCGTCGGCCTTCCTCGACGAGAAGCCGGAGTACTTCGGCGGCCAGCAGATCAACAAGGTGCTCGTCGACGCGTCGAAGTCCTCGGACAACGACTTCACCTACCTGCCGTACCAGGTGTACGCGAACAGCGTCTACGCCGACACCGTCGGTCAGGCGTACGAGAACGGCACCTCGCTCGACGCCGGCCTCGAGGCCTGGCAGAAGGCCCTCGCCAAGTACGGCAAGGACCAGGGCTTCACGGTCTCGACCAAGTAGGCACCGCACCCTCGGCGGGGCCGTGCGGACACGTCCGCACGGCCCCGCTCCACGCCCGGCTCCGGCCGGCCATGAGAAAGTCACACCATGCGATTCGCCATCGGCGACACCGACTTCCTGCTCGACGGCGAGCCGCACCGGGTCCTGTCCGGCGCGATCCACTACTTCCGCGTGCACCCCGACCTGTGGGCCGACCGCATCCGCAAGGCGAAGCTGATGGGGCTCAACACCATCGAGACCTACGTCGCCTGGAACGCGCACGCCCCGGCGCCCGACGTCTTCGACCTGACCGGCGGGCTCGACCTGGGCCGGTTCCTCGACCTGGTCGCCGCCGAGGGCATGCACGCCATCGTCCGTCCCGGCCCCTACATCTGCGCGGAGTGGACCAACGGCGGTCTGCCGTACTGGCTCTTCGCCGACGGCACCGTCGGCGTCCGACGCGACGAGCCGGGGTTCCTCGCAGCGGTTTCCTCGTACCTGCACGCGTTGGCGCCGGTGCTGGTCCCGCGGCAGATCGACAACGGCGGACCCATCGTCCTGGTGCAGGTCGAGAACGAGTACGGCGCCTACGGTTCCGACCCCGTCTACCTGTCGAAGCTCGAGCAGATGCACCGGGCGATCGGGCTCACCGTCCCCTTCACGAGCGTCGACCAGCCGATGGGCACGATGCTCGAGGACGGCTCGCTGCCGTCGCTGCACAAGACCGGCTCGTTCGGCTCGCGGTCCGTCGCCCGCCTCGAGCGCCTGCGGCAGGCCCAGCCCACCGGCCCCCTGATGTGCTCCGAGTTCTGGGACGGCTGGTTCGACAGCTGGGGCGAGCACCACCACACCACGCCGGCTGCTGCCTCGGCAACGGACCTGGACGACCTGCTCGCCGCCGGCGGCTCGGTCAACATCTACATGTTCCACGGCGGCACGAACTTCGGCTTCACGAACGGCGCGAACGACAAGGGCGTCTACCGTCCGATCGCGACGTCCTACGACTACGACGCCCCGCTCGACGAGGCCGGTCGGCCCACCCCGAAGTTCCACGCCTTCCGCGCGGTCATCGAGCGCTACGCGCCCGTGCCGCCGCTGCCGGCATCGATGGAGCCGGGTGGATCGGGTCGGCTCGCGTCCGATGCTGCGGACGGAGCCGACCGGGAGGCCCGGGTCGTCCCCGCCACGGACCTCGCCGTCCGCCTGGACCGCGTCGCGTCGCTCCGCTCCCTGCTGCCCACGCTCACGACGTGGTCGGCGCACGACGAGCCGCCGACGTTCGACGCCCTCGGTGCGGCCAGCGGCTTCGTCCTGTACCGCGCCGAGGTCGACCTGCCGTCCGGCGGCGTGCTGACCGTCGGCACCGAGGTCCGCGACCGCGCGATCGTGTCCGTCGACGGTGTGGTCGTGGGCGTCCTGGAGCGCGAGCACCACGACCGTGCGATCGTCCTGCCGCCGGTGACCGGCACGCTCGAACTGCTCGTCGAGGACCAGGGGCGGGTCGACTACGGCATCCGCATCGGCGAGCCGAAGGGCCTGATCGGCGGGGTCGCCGTCGACGGGGTCCCGCTCTCGCGCTGGACCGCGTCGCCGTTGGCGCTCGACCCGATCGCCCCGTCCGCACTCGAGGCGCTGTCCGCCGTGGAACCGGCCGACGGCGAGGTGCTCGCCGGACCGACGTTCGCCACCGGGTCGTTCGACCTCGACGCGGTGGACGACCGCTACCTGTCGCTCGACGGCTTCCGCAAGGGTGTCGCCTGGGTCAACGGGTTCTGCCTCGGCCGGTACTGGTCGCGCGGCCCGCAGCAGACCCTGGCGATCCCCGGCCCGGTCCTGCGCTCAGGCCGGAACGACCTCGTCGTCCTCGAGCTGCACGCATCGGCGTCCCGCACGGCGCACCTGCTCCTC
Organism: Curtobacterium pomorum; assembly: GCF_044497295.1. Classification (NCBI taxonomy): domain Bacteria; kingdom Bacillati; phylum Actinomycetota; class Actinomycetes; order Micrococcales; family Microbacteriaceae; genus Curtobacterium; species Curtobacterium pomorum. The sequence continues at coordinate 3,076,367 of NZ_CP172409.1, read as the reverse complement.
GAGCCGGCGTTGGGCCACACCGAGGCGTAGCCGCGCGTACCTGGTCGAATCGGGCGTCCCTGGTCGGAAGTTTCGACCAGGGACGCCCGATTCTGCTTTCCACCGCGGGCGTCATGGGAAGGATCAGTCGCGGTCGAGGGCGTCCAGGTCGGCGAGGGCACGCTCGGCGTCGGCGATCCGATCGGCCTCGGGCCGCGTCCACCACTCCGGGCCCCGTTCACCGAGGCCGTGCTTCGCCAGGCCGTTCCGGTGCCGCGCCGCAGCCAGTGCTCCGTCGTCGTCCGCACGCTTGGCCTGCTTGACGGCGTTCCGCCCGCGGCCGAGGTGGCTCCGGAGCGCCGCCGCGATGTCCTCGGGCAGCGCGGGGTCGGTGCGGCGCCAGCGTCGGCCGTCCACGACGAAGAGGTGGTCGTCGGGCTCGGCGGTCATGGTCCGAGTCTGCACCGTCGGTGGTGTCGGGTAGACAGGAGCCGATGAGCAACGACCGCGTCCGCCCGATGCTCGACGTCCGACGCATCTACGCCGAGGCGGCCGCCCTCGAACTGCAGCGCGGGCAGGAGATCCTCGGGTGCTGGCCGGACGCCGAGATCGTCCCGGTCGAGTCGCACTGGAACATCCCCGAGGTGCACGGCGACGAACGGAACGTCCAGCGCTGGGTGCGGATCAAGACCGAGGCGCTCGTGCTCGGCGTGAAGAAGTCGCTGGTCACCCGGCCGAACGGTCGCTCCGCCGACTTCATCGCGCCGTCGACCGCGAACGGCTGCGCCATGGCGTGCGCGTACTGCTACGTGCCGCGGCGCAAGGGCTACAGCAACCCGGTGACGGTGTTCGCGAACATCGACCAGATCACGAAGCACGTCGCACGGAACATCGCGAAGCAGGGACCGAAGACCGAACCGAACCAGTGCGACCCGGAGTCCTGGGTCTACGACATCGGCGAGAACAGCGACTGCTCGGTCGACGCGATGCTCAGCGACAACGTGTGGGACCTGTGCGACCTGTTCCGGATGACCCCGACGGCCAAGGCCTCGTTCGCGACGAAGTACGTCAACCGCGACCTGCTCGACTGGGACCCGATGGGCCGGACCCGCATCCGCTTCTCGCTCATGCCGCACGAGACCGCGAAGGTCACCGACATCCGCACGAGCCCGATCGCCGAGCGCATCGCCGCGGTGAACGACTTCGTCGACGCCGGGTACGAGGTCCACCTCAACTTCTCGCCGGTCATCGTCACCCCGACCTGGGAAGCCGACTGGGCCGAACTGCTGCGGCAGGTCGACGACGTGCTGTCCCCGGCCGCCAAGGCGCAGCTCGCGGCGGAAGTGATCTTCCTCACGCACAACCAACCCCTGCACGAGGTCAACCTCGGCTGGCACCCGAAGGCCGAGGACCTGCTGTGGCGCCCCGACCTGCAGGAGCAGAAGGTGTCGCAGAACGGCGCAGTGAACGTCCGCTACCGGTCCGGCATGAAGGGACAGCTCGTCGAGCGCTTCCGCGAACTCGTCGCCGAGCACCTGCCGTCCTGCCGCATCCGGTACGCCTTCTGAACGCACCGACGGCCCGACGTCAGCAGACGTCGAGCCGTCGGTGCGTTCACGAGCTGGTGCTCACGCGTCGTCGACGGCGTCCTTCGCCTTCTCCGTCTGCATGCGCGCCTCGCCCATGTGCTGGTCCTTCTTGCCCTGGGCGTGCAGCTCCTGGTCGTCGGTGTGCTCGCCGACCTTCTCCTCGACCTTGCCGACGATCTTCTGCGTGGCGTCCTTGGCCTTGTCTCCGAGCGACATGGTGATTCCTTCCGGTGGGGCATCACCGGCGGTCCCGGCGGTGTGGCACCGACAGTACGGACGCACCTGTACCCCGTTCACTGCGGCGGGACAGGCGCGTCGCTGATCACGGGATGAGGCGGTCGGCCCGGTACCGGGCGAACAGGTCGGCGAACGCGCGTTCGGTGCGTCGGAACGCCGTGAACCCGGCGTCGCGGCTCTTCCCCATGTCGGTGACGACCTCCATCGCGCGACCGAGGTCGGCGTCGGTGTGCCACCACGAGGCGAGCCGGGTGATGTCCGCCTCTGCCAGACCGTGTCGTTCGGCGATGCCGGCCCACTCGGACTCGTAGGGCGCCATCTGCTGCTCGAGCGGTCGCGGCTCGTCCTCGTAGCCGACCACGCGCGCCGGGTCGACGCCGAGGTGTGCAGCGAGCCGCGGCCACATCCAGCGCCACCGGAAGACGTCGCCGTTCACGATGTTGAAGGCCCCGTCGGCACCCTCGGGTGCGGTCGCTGCCCAGACCATCTGCTCGGCGAGGATCCCGGCCTCGGTCATGTCGGTCAGGCCGTTCCACTGCGCCTCGCTGCCCGGGAACACGAAGTCCAGGTCGAGCTCCTTCGCCAGCGTGGCCTGCACCGCGATGGTCAGGCCCATGTTCATCGCGTTGCCGACGGCGTGCCCGATCACGGTGTGCGAGCGGTGCACCGACCACGTGAAGCCCTGGCGCTCGGCGGCGGCGAACAGCTCGTCCTCCTGCGCGTAGTAGAAGTTCGGGGTGTCGAGTCGGGGCTCTTCCTCGTGGAAGGGCGTGTCCGGCATCTCGCCCGCGGCGTAGGCCTCGAACGGGCCGAGGTAGTGCTTCAGGCCGGTGACGAGGGCGACGTGCTCGAGCGGAGCGTGTGACAACGCGGCCAGCAGGTCGCGGACCATACCGCCGTTCACGCGGATGTTCTCCGCTTCGGTCTCCTGGCGCTGCCACGCGGTGAAGAACACGTGGGTCGGCTGCTCGTCGGCGAGCGCGGTCGCCAGGCTCTCGGGGTCGCGCAGGTCCGCTGCGACGGTCCGGACGCCCTGCTCGGCGAGCGGCCGGCGGGACAACGCGGTCACGTCCCAGTCGAGGTCGAGCAGGTGGCTCACCAGGGCGGAGCCGGTGATGCCGCTCGCTCCCACGACGAGGGCTCGGGGCTGGGCGGAGGTCGGTGCGGTCGATCCGGTTGCAGTCATCTCCGTGCCCAACCGACGATGGACGACAGGTGTTCCCTCACCGCGGGCGACGGATGCGGATCGGGCCCTTCGCCGTCGAGGGGTCGACGACGGAGCCGCCCTGGGTGATCTCGACCTCGCCGCGGGCCGTCATCCGTCGAGCCGCTCGACGGGCGGGTTCCATCAGCGGCCGCCAGTCATCGGGCTCGAGCGAACGCGCGACCTCGGACGGGCAGATGCTCGAGGTCCGGGCCCGCGCGGCGAGGAGCTCGTCGATGCGCTGTTCGAGGGCCCGGTCGGTGGCGTCGACTCCGTGCTTCCGGCACGCTGCGGAGCAGTACCGCGCCTCCGGGGCTGCGGACGCGGGCATCGTCCGACCGCACGACGCGCACGTGCGCTCGGCGTGCTCCGCCTCGTTCGCCGCAGCGTCCGCTTCCGTTCTGATCGCGCGTCCCATGCCGTCATCTTCGTCCTGCTGCTCCTGTCCGTTCTCAGCACGAGCGCACCGGGCGCGGGTCCGGCTGGCAGCATCGGAGCGGTGACCTCCGACACCGTCCCCGTCCGTCAGCCCGAGCCTGCCTGGATCGAGCACGTCATGTGGTGGCACGTCTACCCGCTCGGGTTCGTCGGGGCGGACGTCCGACCCGGGTCTGCTGTCGAGGAACGCGCCGTCGAGCACCGCCTCGGCCGCATCGAGCCCTGGCTCGACCACGTCGTGGACCTCGGCCTGAACGGCCTGGTGCTCGGACCGGTGTTCGCGAGCTCGACGCACGGCTACGACACGGTGGACCACTTCCGCATCGACCCCCGGCTCGGCGACGACGCCGACTTCGACCACCTGGTCACCGCCGCGCGGGAGCGGGGGATCCGGGTCCTGCTCGACGGCGTCTTCAACCACGTCGGCCGCGAGCACCCGGCGTTCCGGGCGCTCGAGGAGCAGGGTCCGGACGCAGCGACCGCTGACCTCTTCGCGCTCGACTGGTCGGGGTGGACCCCGGGGCAGCCGGTGCCCGTCGGGTTGTTCGAGGGGCACGACATCCTCGTTGCGCTCGACCACGACAGCGCAGCGACCGAGGACCTCGTCGTCCAGGTGATGACGCACTGGCTGGAGCGGGGGATCGACGGCTGGCGCCTCGATGCTGCGTACGCGGTGCCGCCGGCGTTCTGGGCCAGGGTGTTGCCGCGGGTGCGGGAGCGGTTCCCGGACGCGTGGTTCAGCGGCGAGGTGATCCACGGCGACGCGGCGGCGATCGCCCGGGAGTCGTCCATGGACTCGTTGACGCAGTACGAGTTGTGGCAGGGGATCTGGCACGGCATCGCGGACGGCAACGGCCACGAGTTGGCGCACGCGATCGAGCGGCACGACGCCCTGCTCGAGACCTTCGCCCCGACGACCTTCATCGGCAACCACGACGTGACCCGCATCGCGAGCGCCGTTGGGGAGCCGTTCGCCGGCCACGCCGCCGCTGTGCTGTTCACCGTCGCCGGCACGCCGATCGTCTACGCGGGCGACGAGTACGGCTGGACCGGGGTGAAGGAGGAACGCGAGGGCGGCGACGACGCCGTCCGACCGGAGTTCCCGCCCACACCACCCGCACCGGGCGCGCTGACGCACGCGTACGAGGCGCTCATCGCCCTGCGCCGCCGCAACCCGTGGCTGCACCGGGCGCACACCGACGTCGTCCACCTGACGAACACCGCGGTCGTCCTGCGCACCGCGACGTCGGACGCTGCCGTGGTGACCGCCCTGAACCTGTCGGCCGACCCCGTCGAGGTTCCCGCAGCCGACGCGACGCAGGTGGAGGCGGGCGGTGCCGATCTCGGGGACGGGACCATGCGCCTCCCGGCCCGGGGGTGGACGGTCCTGTCCCGCTGACGCACGAAAGCGACAGAAGTGCGCGGATGTTCCGCAGCACTCTGTCGCTTTCGCGGGGGTGACCCCGGACCGACGCCCTACTTGCGCGCGGCGGCCGCCCGACGCTTGTTGAACACGTCGAACGCGACGGCGGCGAGCAGGACCAGGCCCTTGATCAGGGACTGGTACTCGGTGCCGACGCCGAGGATCGACATGCCGTTGTTGAGCAGGCCGATGATGAGGCCACCGACGATGGCGCCCGGGACCGTGCCGATGCCGCCCGTGACCGCCGCGCCACCGATGAACACCGCGGCGATGGCGTCGAGCTCGAAGCCGTTGCCCGCACCGGGGGCCGCCAGGTTGAGCTGACCGGTGAAGACCACGCCGGCCAGGGCCGAGATGACACCCATGTTGACGAAGAGCATGAACGTGACGCGCTTGGTCTTCACGCCGGACAGCTGCGCGGCCAGGGCGTTGCCGCCGATGGCGTAGACGTGGCGGCCGAACACCGCGCTCCGCATGATGACCGAGTAGATCACCACGAGGGCACCGAGGATGACGAGCACGATCGGGGTGCCGTTGTAGCTCGCGAGCAGCAGGGCCACGTAGACGACCAGCACCACGCCGAAGACGAGCTTCACGATGAACCAGGCGAACGGTTCGCTCTCGAGCTGGTACTTGCGGCGGGTGGCGCGGCCGCGGAACGCGGTGACGGCCATGACGGCTGCGGCGGCGAAGCCGAGGATCATCGTGAGCGGCTCGTAGCCGGTGGTGCCGAACGACGGCAGGAAGCCGGACCCGAGGGCACGGAACCCGTCCGGGAACGGCGAGATCTGCTGGTTGTGCAGCACGATCTGCGCCGCACCGCGGAAGGCGAGCATGCCGGCCAGGGTGACGATGAACGCCGGGATCCCGAAGTAGGCGATCCAGAACCCCTGCCAGGCGCCGACGAGCGCACCGACGACCAGGCAGAGCACGACGGCGATCGGCCACGGGATGTGCCACTGCGTGATCATCACGCCGGCCATCGCGCCGGTGAAGGCGACGACCGACCCGACCGACAGGTCGATGTGCCCGGCGATGATGACCATCACCATGCCGATGGCGAGGATGAGGATGTAGCTGTTCTGGACGATCAGGTTCGAGACGTTGATCGGGGCCAGGGTGATGCCGTTGGTCGTCACCTGGAAGAAGACGACGATGACGATCAGCGCGATGAACAGGCCGATCTGTCGGAGCTGCCCGGTGAGGTAGCCGGCGGCGGACTTAAGCGCGTTCATTGACAGGGGTCTCCCGTTCCTGGGTCATGTACTGCATGAGGACCTCTGGGGTGGCCTCGGAGCGGGGCACATCAGCGGTGATGGTGCCCTCGGAGAGCGTGTAGATGCGGTCGCAGATGCCGAGGAGCTCCGGGAGCTCCGAGGAGATCACGATGACCCCCTTGCCCTGGTCCGCGAGGCTGTTGATGATCGTGTAGATCTCGTACTTCGCACCGACGTCGATGCCGCGGGTCGGCTCGTCGAGGATGAGCACGTCGGGATCGGTGTACATCCACTTCGACAGGACGACCTTCTGCTGGTTGCCGCCGGAGAGCTTGCCCGTGACGACGTCGACGTTCGGTGCCTTGATGTTGAGGTTCTTCAGGAACTGCCCGGCGACCGTGGTCTCCTCGGACGCGTTGACGAAGCCCCAGTTCGCGAGCTTCCCGAGCGCCGACCCGGAGATGTTCCGCTTGATGTCGTCGATCAGGTTCAGGCCGTACCGCTTGCGGTCCTCGGTGACGTACGCGATGCCGTGGTCGATCGCCTGTGACACCGTGTGGGTCTTGATCGGCTCGCCGCGCTTGTAGACGGTCCCGCTGATGCCGGATCCGTACGACCTGCCGAACACGCTCATCGCGAGTTCGGTCCGCCCGGCGCCCATCAGTCCGGCGATGCCGACGATCTCGCCGGCGCGCACGTTCAGGTTGACCTGGTGGATGATCTCGCGCGACCCGTCGAGCGGGTGGTGGACCGTCCAGTCCTCGATCCGCAGCAGCTCCTCGCCGATCCGGGGATCGTGCTCGGGGTACCGGTTCGACAGGTCGCGGCCGACCATGCCGCGGATGATGCGGTCCTCGGACACGTCGTCGGCGTGCATGTCGAGCGTCTCGATGGTCTTGCCGTCGCGGATGATCGTGACCTTGTCGGCGATCGCCTTGATCTCGTTGAGCTTGTGGCTGATGATGATCGCCGTCATGCCCTCGGCCTGCAACGAGCGGATGAGCTCGAGCAGGTGCGCGGAGTCGTCGTCGTTCAGGGCGGCGGTGGGCTCGTCGAGGATGAGGAGCTTGACCTTCTTCGACAGTGCCTTCGCGATCTCGACGAGCTGCTGCTTTCCGACACCGATGTCCACGATCTTCGTGACCGGGTTGTCCTTGAGGCCGACGCGCTGCAGGAGCTCGGCGGCGGCCAGGTTCGTCTTGTTCCAGTCGATGAAGCCGCCCTTGGACCGCTCGTTGCCGAGGAAGATGTTCTCGGCGATCGACAGGAACGGGCTCAGCGCGAGCTCCTGGTGGATGATGACGACGCCAGAGGCCTCGGAGTCGTTGATGTCCGCGAACGAGACCGGTGCGCCGTCGAGCAGGATCTGCCCCTCGAAGGAGCCGTGCGGGTAGACGCCCGACAACACCTTCATCAGGGTCGACTTGCCGGCGCCGTTCTCGCCGCAGATGGCGTGGACCTGGCCACGCTCGACCTCGATCGAGACGCCCTGCAGGGCCTTCACGCCGGGGAACGTCTTGGTGATGTCACGCATCTCGAGGATCGTGTCCGTCACGTCGACCGCCTTCCGTGGTGCGCGCCGTGGCGCGCGGATGGGGCGGACGGGAGGCACGGGGCGGGGTCGACCCGTGCCTCCTGTCCGACAGGTGGGTTGCGACTACTTCAGGTCGGCTTCGGTGTAGTAGCCCGAGTCGACGAGGACTTCCTTGTAGTTGTCCTTCGTGACGACCGTCGGCTGGAAGAGGAAGGTCGGGACGACCTTGACCTTGTTGTCGTAGCTCTTCGTGTCGTTGACCTCGGGCTTCTTGCCGGTGAGCAGGTCCTCGGCCATGGTGACCGACTGCTTGGCGAGCTTGCGCGTGTCCTTGTAGATGGTCGAGTACTGCTGACCGGCGATGATCGACTTGACCGACGCCGCCTCGGCGTCCTGGCCCGTGACGGTCGGCAGCGGGCGGTCGCTGGTGCCGTAGCCGGCACCCTGCAGCGCCGAAATGATGCCGATCGAGATGCCGTCGTACGGCGAGAGCACGCCGTCGAGCGTGGTGCCGCCCGAGTAGGACTTCGCGACCAGGTTCTGCATGCGGGCCTTGGCGGTCGCCGGGTCCCACTGCTGCGTGGCGGCCTGCGAGAGCTGGTCCTGACCCGACTGGATCTTCAGCGTGCCGTCCTCGAGGTACGGCTTGAGGGTCTTCATGGCGCCGTTGAAGAAGAAGCTGGCGTTGTTGTCGTCGAGCGAGCCGGCGAAGACCTCGATGTTGAACGGGCCCTTCTCGCCGGTCTTCTCGCCCTTGTCGTCGAGGACGCCGAGGCCGGTGAGCAGGCTCGTCGCCTGGTCGACGCCGACCTTCTCGTTGTCGAACGACACGTAGTAGTCGACGTTCTTGTTGCCCGTCAGCAGGCGGTCGTAGGAGATCACCTTGATGCCGGCCTTGGCGGCGGCGTCGAGCTGGTCGGAGAGGGCTCCGCCGTCGATCGACGCGATGATGAGGACCTTCGCGCCCTTCGTGATCATGTTGCTGACCTGCTGGGCCTGCTGCTGGACCTTGTTGTCGCCGTACTCGAGGTCGACCTTGTAGCCGGCCTTCTCGAGGTCGCTCTTGACGGCGTCGCCGTCCTTGATCCAGCGTTCCGACACCTTGGTCGGCATGGCGACGCCGACCAGGGCGCCCTTGTTGTCGGTGCTGCCGCCGCCGTCGGTGGACGCACGGCCACCGGCCGAGCAGCCGGCGAGTGCGATCGCGATGCCGAGGGCTGCAACGCCCGCGATGATCCTGCGCTTCGTCATCGAAGTACCTCTGTTCCTCTCGCGTCGTCCTCGACGCGCTCAGGTGCCGGGGCTGCTGTGCCCCGAGGGATGTGCTCGTGTGAGCGCTCACATCTTGTGGGTTCCGTGACGGGGTGTCAACTCGACGTGACCGTTTCGCGATCTTGCCGCGCGGGTCGGACTGCGCGGTACGGTTGGCCTCGTGACGACCACGACCGCCCCAGGGGGCACGGGCGGCAAACGCCGGAAGGCGCCGACGATCTTCGACGTCGCCGAGCGTGCGGGCGTCTCCCACCAGACCGTCTCGCGCGTCATCAACGGCGATCCGACGGTCCGCGACGCGTTCCGCACGCAGGTCACCGACGCCGTCCACGAACTCGGCTACCGGCCCCGCGCCGCCGCCCGGGCACTCGCCGGCGGCCGGAGCCGCGCGCTCGGCATCATCACCGCGGGCGACGCCCTGTACGGTCCGTCGAGCACCGCGATCGGGTTCGAACGCGCGGCCCGGTCGGCCGGGTACCACGTGCTGCTCTCGACCCTGCCCGAGGACCCGACGCCGTCCGACCTGTCCGGTGCACTGACCACGCTGCTCGCGCAGGACGTCGCCGCGATCGTGCTCGTCGCCGCCGACAACCGCGTGCTCGACGCCCTCGCCTCGCTCACGGTGCCGGTCACGGTGCCCGTGGTCGTGGCCAACGCCGTGCAGCGGGACGCCGTCCGCGCGCCGGTCGCGCCCACCGTCGCCGCGGTCGCCATCGACCAGGCAGCGGGGACGTCGCTCGTGATGGAACACCTGTTCGCGCGCGGACACCGGCGGATCGTGCACATCGCCGGACCACCGGTGTCGCAGGAGTCCGAGGTGCGCCGTGCCACGTACGTCCGGATCATGGAAGCGGCAGGCCTCGAGCCCGTCGTGCTCGACGGCGACTGGACCCCGGGGAGCGGGTTCGCGGCCGCACGCCACATCGACGTGACGGCCGTCGACGCCGTGTTCGCCGGCAACGACCAGATGGCGCTCGGAGTCCTCCACGCCTTCGCCGACGAGGGCCTGCGCGTGCCGGACGACATCGCGGTGGTCGGGTTCGACGACGTGCCCGAGGCCGCGCACTTCACGCCGCCGCTGACCACCGTGCGGCAGGACTTCCGGGCGATGGGCGAACGGGTGCTCGACACCGTGCGGGCCCTGGTCGAGGGCGAGCCCCGCGACGAGACGCTGCTCGCCCCGGAGCTCGTGGTCCGCCGCAGCGCGTAGACCCCTCGCACGGTGCGGGGTTCTCCGGCCGGGGCGACGTTCTGCCGTGCGCGAGGCAGCGGCGCACGGTGCCGCCTTGCCCATCCGGTGCGAGGTTGGTCGCTCGGTGCGGCGCTACAGCCCCTCACCGAGCGAGCAACCTCGCACCGGCCGGCCAGGGGCGCACGGTGCGGGGCCGTGTCAACCTCGCACCGGCCGGGCTGACCCGACCGTCAGCCCTTCAGCGCACCGGACGACAGGCCTGCGACGTAGAACCGCTGCAGCCCGACGTAGAGCGCGATGCACGGGATCATCGCCACGACCGACCCGGCGACGAGGTTGCCGTACGACACCTGCCCGTACGCACCGGTCTGCAGGTTGAGCAGCGCCACCGGCAGCGTGTAGAGCGAGTCCTTCGTCAGGAAGGTCAACGCTCCGAGGAACTCGGTCCACGACGCCAGGAACGCGTACAGCGCAGCGGTCGCGGCCCCGGGCAGCAGGAGCGGGCGGAGCACCGACACGACGACCCGGAAGCGGGAGGCCCCGTCGACGAACGCCGAGTCCTCGAGTTCGGTCGGGATCGACTCGAACGCGTTCCGCATCACGAACACCCCGAACGGCAGGTTCACCGTCGTGTAGAACAGCACGAGCCCGAGCAGCGAGTTCGTGAGCTTCATGGCGTTCATCTCGAGGTACAGCGGGGTGAGGATCGCCTGGAACGGCACCATCATCGTCAGCAGCACCAGGCCGAACACGATGCCGGAGCCGCGGAACCGGAAGCGGGCGAACCCGTACCCGGCCATCGTCGCGATCACCGCGGTGAGCACGGCGGTGGCGATCGACACGATCAGCGAGTTGAACACGCCGGTCAGCAGGTGCGACGACGAGCTGAACACCGCCGCGAAGTTCTGCCAGCCGAGCTGGAAGAACGTCGCGGGGTCGGCCGCCTGCGTGATGACGGCCTCGGACTGGAACGCCCGCAGGATCGACCACAGCAGCGGGACGCCGAAGACGAGCACCGACCCGACGCCGGCGATCACGTAGAGGGTGCGCTTGACGGCGGTGTCGCGTGGATGCCGGACGCTGCCCTGGTGGTGGCGCCGGCGGTGTCCGTCGCCGCTGGTGGTCAGCGTTCGGGTGGACAGGTCCGGTGCTGCGAGGCCGGCGCGGGAGGTCGTGGTGCTCATGGCTCAGTCCTTCTCTCGCAGTGCCCAGAACTGGAACACCGTGACGGCGGCGATGACGACGACGAGGGCGATCGACTCGGCGGTCGCGGCGCCGAGCTGCAGGTTGACGAAGCCGCGGTTGTAGATCGCGTTCACGATCGTGGTCGTCTCGGTCCCCGGTCCACCCTGGGTCAGGATGTAGAACTGGTTGAACGCGAGCAGCGAACCGATCACCGAGATGATGGCGCTGAGGGCGATGGTCGACCGGATCATCGGCAGGGTGATGAGCCGTTCGGTCTGCCACCAGGACGCACCCTCGAGCTGCGCGGACTCGTACACCTCGTCGGGGATGCCCTGCATGGCCGACATCAGGAGCACCATCGTCAGCCCGGACACCGCCCAGACCACGAGCACGCAGATGAGCAGCGTGGCGAGGGGGCCGTTGACGAGCCAGGCCGTGCTGCCGTCGGTGATGCCGAGCCAGCGGAGCACCATGTTGACGGCTCCGGAGTTCGGCTGCGCCTCGAGCACGAGCATGAACGACAGCGTGGTCAGGCCGACGACGTACGGCAGGAAGAACACCGTCCGCAGCAGGGTGCTGCCCCGTCGCCGGGCCCGGATGAGCACCGCCAGGAAGTAGCCGAGCACCAGGATCGGCACCGTCACGATCGCGGTGTACAGCAGCGTGTAACCGATGGCGTGCACGAACGTCGGGTCCTGGAACAGCGTCAGGTAGTTCTGCAGCCCGATGAACCGGTACGGCCCGATCAGTGGCCAGTTCGTGAACGAGATGTAGAGCGCGAAGACGAGCGGGGCGAGGACGAACACCGCGACGAAGACGATCGCCGGGGTGACGAGCACGGCGCCGGCGCGCGGCGGGTGCGTGAGCGAACCGCGGGACGGACCCGAGCGGCCCGGGCGGCCGGCGCCGCGGCCGACGGTCGGGCGGCCGGCGCCGGTCCGTCGGGTGGAGATGGTGGTCATGTCTGCACCTCTCTGTGCAACAAGCGAGCGAGCGAACGAACGAGCGAGCGAGCGGTCAGGCCTGGACCTGGTCGAGGATGCGGGTGTAGTCCGCCTGCGCCGTCCGCATCGCGGCAGCGGTGCCCGAACCGAACACGGCCTCGCGGAACATCGCGAAGTACGGCGACGACGGCTGGTTGACGAGCAGGTTGTAGGCCAGGGTCTGCGGCGCGTAGCCCTTCTCGATGGCGTCGAGCGGGCCGAACGCCAGCGGGAACCGCTTCCGGTACTCGGGCGTCGCGGCGTCCGAGCGGGTGGGGAAGTACCCGCCGTCGGGCAGGGCCTGCTGTTGCTGGAGACCGTTCGCGTACTGCATGAAGGCCCAGCCGCCCGACGGGTTCGCCGCCCCGTTCGGGATGCACATGTTGTCGCCGCCGTCGAAGAACGACCGCTGGCCGTCCCACGACGGGATGAGCACCGTCTGCATCTTCGCCCGCATCGCCTTCGTGGCCGCGGGCACGGTCGCGCCGTACGAGGTCGGGAAGATCCCCACCTTGCCGGCCCGGAAGTCGGCGCCCCAGGTCGTGCCGGCGTCGGCGTACGTCGCTTTCGACAGCACGCCGTCCTTCCAGAGCTGCCGGTAGAACTCGAGCATCCGTTCGAGGGCTTCGTTGCCGGTGATGTTCGCCGTCTGACCGCCGACCTCGCCGGACATCATGTCGACGCCCCTGGCCCAGACGTGCGGCTGCGTGACGAAGCCGATGATGCCGGCGGCGTTGCCGGAGATCGACCAGCCGAAGACGTCGTCGTCGAGCTTCCGGATGGCCTTCGCCGCGTCGAGCAGCGTGGAGAGGTCCTTCGTCGACTCCTCGACGTCGAGCCCCGCCCGGTCGAACAGCTCCGTGTTGACGAACAGCTGCGAGTTGTCCGCCAGGTAGGGCAGTCCGTAGTACCGGTCGCGGTACTCGAGCAACCGCAGGTGCCCCGGTGAGATCGCGTCGAAGTAGTCGAGGCCCTGCACCACGTCGGTCAGGTCGGCGAACGCCTCGCGGAAGATGAACAGCTGCGAGTTGATGTCGTCGATGTCCACCACGTCCGGCGGCTCACCACCGCGGATGGCCGTCGCGAGCTTCGTCACGTACTGCCCGTCCGGCACCGGGGTCAGCTCGACCTGCAGCTTCGGGTTCGCCTTGTTGAAGCCGGCCACCGCCGAGGTCAGCCCGGCCTGGGTCGCGGACCGGCACCAGACGTGCACGGTGCCGGTCGCGTCCTTCCCGAAGCTCGCCGCCTTCGCGTCGACCTTCGGCAGGGTGCCGGAGCACCCCGCCAGGGCGAGTGCTGCGCCGCCGGCGACACCGCCGACCAGGAACGCTCTGCGGTCCATGACGTCACCGCGCCAGCGGGAGCCACACGCGCATCGGCGCCGCGCCCCGGTTCGCCCAGGCGTAGTAGGGAACCGCTGTCGCGGTGACCGACGGGAGGCCCGTGGTGGCGCCCTGCGAGCCGGCCACGTCGCCGACGCGGGTCGCGTCAACGGCGTGACCCGCGCCTCCAGACCGGGTCGCGTCCAGCCGCTGGTACGGCCACGGTGCCTGCTCGTGTGCGGCAGGGGCGTGTCCGGGAACGCGCAGCGTGACGATGCCGTCGAGCAGGTCGTCGCGACGTTCCTCGGTGATCGGGGCGACCGCGTCGACCGTCAGGTCGTCGACCGTGAAGCCCTGCTGGTCCGCCTGCTCCACGGCGTACACGAGGGGGCCGCGCTCGATGGCGACCTGACCGCGGGCGGCGTCGATGCGGGCGTCGGCGACGTACCGGTGCGGCGTCGTGTCGAAGACGAGCTCGACCGTGTCGCCGGCGGTCCAGTGCCGGTCGACGACGTGCAGCGTTCCCGGCTCCGGGTGCGCGGTGCCGTCCGGACCCTGCACCGTCGTCGTGTCCGACCAGACCGGGATCCGCAGGCCGAGGGCGAGCGGGCCGTCCTCGGTGACGGTGACGACCACGCGGCCGTCGTGCGGGTAGCCGGTCTCGACCGACACCGGGCCGAGGTCCGCGGTCGCGTACTGGTGGATCTGCAGGCCGCCGTCGGTCGCCGTCGCCAGGTAGCCGTCCAGGCTCGCGAAGGTGCGCATGATGTTCGGCGGGCAGCAGGCGCAGTCGAACCAGCCGCGGCGCCCGTGTGCGGGGGAGCGGTTCTCGTCCTGGTGCGCGTGGTCCCGCTGCTGCAGGGGGTTCACGTAGAAGTACTCGGTGCCCGCCAGGCTCACCCCGGCCAGGAACGCGTTGTACAGCAGGCGCTCGATCGCGTCGGCGTAGACCGGCTTGCCGGTGGCGAGCAGCAGGCGCCAGGCCCACTGGACACCGCCGATGGCCGCACATGTCTCGGCGTAGCCGCGGTCGGTGGGCAGCTCGTAGGGGTCGCCGAACGCTTCCCAGTCCCAGCGCGCACCGAGGCCGCCGGTGATGAAGGCCTTCGTCGCCATCATGTCCGCGAACTGCGTCTCGCTCGCGGCCAGGAGCTCGGTGTCCCCGGTCTCGATCGCGACGTCCACCGCACCCGCGGCCAGGTACACGGCGCGGACGGCGTGGCCCTCGACGGTCGTGGCCTGCCGGCTCGGCACCCGGTCGGAGAAGTACGTCGGCTCGCCACCGGCGCGCTCGATGATGCCGGTGCCACGAGCGTCGACGAACCAGTGCGCCAGGTCGAGGTAGTCGCGGTTGCCGGTCTCGCGGTAGAGCTCGACCAGGCCCATCTCGACGACGGGGTGGCCGTCGACGTCGCGGGTCTTCGGTGTGCCGTCGGGTGCCGTACCGTCGCCGAACGTGCGGACCAGGTGGTCGGCGTTCTTGATCGCGACCTCGAGCAGGCCGGTGTCGCCCGTCGCACGGTGCTGCGCCACGGCCGCCTGGTACAGGTGCCCGGCGCAGTACATCTCGTGGCTCCACTTGAGGTCCGTGTACCGCTCGCCCTTCCCACGGATCTGCTGCACCGAGTCGAGGTAGCCGTCGTCGGCCTGCGCCTGGGCGTACAGGGCGGTGACCTCGCGCTGCAGGTCGAGCAGGTCCTCGGACGGGGCCCGGCCGTACTCCCACGCCACCGCCTCGAGCCACTTCGTCACGTCGGAGTCCATGAAGATCGGCCCGGCGGCCTCGCCCTCCTCGAGCCCCGCGGCGATGCGCAGGTTCCGGAAGTTGCCGGCGGTCTCGAGCAGGGCGTACCCGCCGCGGACCGCGTCACGGCCGTTGCGCTCCTGCCGGAGTGCCCAGAACCCGCCGGTGATCCGGGCGTCGCCCGTCGGCAGGGGCCGGAGCGTCAGGTGCGCGGCAGCGGTGGGGAGGACCGGGGTCGCGGTGCGTGCACGGCTGTCGGTCGCGAGCGTGGTGGTCATGTCGCCTCCTTGCGATGTGACGTGATCCGTTTCGGAAAACGGTTTCTGGCGGGGACGCTACGACATCGACACGGTGTGCGCAAGCATCCCAGCCGATTCGATGCGTATGCTCATCGACACGTCTCCCGATCCGGAAAGGAGTTGCCGTGACGCTCGAACGCACCGGTGTCGACCGCGGCGCGCAGCCCGTCCGCATCACCGACGTCGCCGCGCTCGCCGGGGTGTCGATCGGCACGGCGTCGAAGGCGCTCAACGGCACCGGGCAGCTCCGCGACTCCACGCGGGCACGGGTCAAGGACGCCGCCGAGAAGCTCGGGTTTGTCGGCGACGCTCGGGCCCGCGCACTGTCGTCGGGCCGCACCTACACGGTCGGCATGATCACCACCGACTCCTTCGGTCGGTTCTCGATCCCGGTGCTGCTCGGCGCCGAGGACGCCCTGTCCGCCGGGCAGATGGCCGTCCTGCTGTGCGACACCCGCGACGACCACGTCCGCGAGGCCCATTACCTGCGCTCACTCGCGGCCCGCGGGGTCGACGGCATCATCGTCACCGGCCGCTCCGCCGACGCCCGGCCGCCGATCGACGTGTCCATCCCCGTGGTCTACGCCTTCACCCCGTCGACCTCGGCCGACGACGTCTCGATCACCCTCGACGACGAGGCCGGCAGTGCGGCCGTCGCCGCCCACGTGCTCACCCTCGGCCGGTCACGCGTCGCCGTCGTCACCGGGCCCTCGCGGCACCGTTCCGCCGAACGCCGGGTGGCGGGAGCAGCCTCCGTGCTCGGGTCGCGGCTCGTCACGCCGCCGCTGTTCGGCGAATGGTCGGAACGGTGGGGGCGCCAGGCCGTCGACGTGTTGGCCCGGCAGTCACCCGACGTCGACGCGATCGTGTGCGGCAGTGACCAGATCGCCCGCGGCGTGTGCGATCGGCTGCGGGAGCTCGGACGATCGGTGCCCGGCGACGTCGCCGTCACGGGCTTCGACGACTGGGACGTGATGGCGCTCGCCTCGCGGCCGCCGCTGACGACGGTGGACCTGCGGCTCGAGGAGCTCGGGCGTGTGGCGGGGCAGGCGTTGCTCGGCCTGATCGATGGCGGTGCGGCGGCCTCGGCGTCGGTCGCCCCGGCCCTCGTCATCCGCGAGAGCACCGCCGGCCCGTAGCCCGCCGCCGCGCGCGCCCGCCGCCCGCCCGCGCCCTGTCCGCCCGCGCCCGCCGCCCGGACCCCGAGGTTCCGAAATCTCGGCATCTGGGCGCGGATCCGAGTCGTCCGTGGAACCTCGGCGCACTGTCGGCGGCGTGTTGTGGAACCTCGGCGAGAGGGGGCGGGCGCGTCTTCGGCGCGGAGGAGTTCGACGGGCCGCACCCAAGGCCGCCGCCCGGGGTTGCCGCTCGGCGCCCGGGGTTCCGAGATTTCGGCACTTGGGCGCGGATCCGAGTCGTCGGTGGAACCTGGGCGGTGCGCGGGCGGCGTGTTGTGGAACCTCGGCGGGAGGGGGTCGGGCGAGTCTTCTCCGCGGATGGGTTCACCGGGCGGCGTGTTGTGGGACCTCGGCGGGCGTGAGCCGGGCGGCGCGCCCGGGCATTGCGAGAGTGAGCGCTCACGTGCCAGGATGTGAGCGCTCACGGAGGACGACGGAGTTCTGGAGGAACGCATGGGCGACGACCCCACCCAGCAGGTCGCGAACGGCCGCACGACACTCGGGATCGAGCTCGGCTCCACCCGCATCAAGGCGTGTCTGGTGGACGAAGACCTCGTGCCCATCGCCGCCGGGTCCCACGAATGGGAGAACGAGTTCGTCGAAGGCCGCTGGACCTACTCGCTCGACGCCGTCGAGACCGGCCTCCGGGCCGCGTACGCCGCGCTCGTCGCCGACGTCGAAGCGCAGTTCGGCGTGCGTCCGACCACCTTCCGCGCCGTCGGTGTGAGCGCGATGATGCACGGCTACCTGGCGTTCGACGCCGCGGGCGAGCTGCTCGTGCCGTTCCGGACCTGGCGCAACACCTCGACCGGACCCGCAGCCGAACGGCTCAGCGAGGCCCTGTCCTTCAACGTCCCGCTCCGCTGGTCGATCGCGCACCTGTACCAGGCGGTGCTCGACGACGAGCCGCACGTGGCCGAGGTCGCGGGCATCACGACCCTCGCGGGCTACGTCCACCGACGACTCACCGGTCGGAACGTGCTCGGGGTCGGGGACGCCTCCGGTGTCTTCCCGATCGAGAGCGGCCCCGTCGACAGCGGCCCGGGCGAGCCCGGCACCCGCGACTGGGACGGGCACATGCTCGCCACGACGCAGGAACTGCTCGGCGAGCACGTCCTCGACCTCCGTGCGGTCCTGCCCGAGGTGCTCGTCGCGGGCGAGGAGGCCGGAGCCCTCACCCCCGAGGGCGCCGCGTGGCTCGATCCCACCGGCTCGCTCAGCCCCGGCGCACCCCTGTGCCCGCCCGAGGGCGATGCCGGCACCGGCATGGTCGCGACGAACGCCGTCGCCCCCCGCACCGGCAACGTCAGCGTCGGCACGAGCATCTTCGCGATGGTGGTCCTCGAGCACCCGCTCAGCACCCCGCACGAGGAGCTCGACGTCGTGACCACCCCGTCCGGCGACGCCGTCGCGATGGTGCACTGCAACAACGGCGCGAGCGAGATCGCCAGCTGGGCGCGGGTGTTCGGACGCTTCGCCGAGGCATCGGGCAGTCCGATGCCGACGGATGACGTGTTCCGGGTCCTCCTGGACGAAGCCGAACAGGCCGACCCCGACGCCGGCGGCCTGCTCTCCTTCAACTACCTGGCCGGCGAACCCGTCACCCACGTCGAGGACGGCCGGCCCCTGCTGCTCCGCACCCCCGACGCCCGCTTCACCCTGGGCAACCTGGTCCGCTCCGAGGTGCACGGCGCGTTCGCCACCCTGGCGATCGGCATGGACGTGCTGCACGGCGAACAGGTGCAGGTCGACCGGATGACCGCGCACGGTGGGCTCTTCCGCACGCCCGGTGCCCCGCAGCGACTGCTCGCCGCCGCACTGCGGGTGCCGATCGCCCTCGAGGAGACCGCGGGCGAGGGCGGGGCGTGGGGCATCGCCGTCCTGGCCGCCTACCTCGAGCACACCGACCAGCAGCTCGCCGACTACCTGTCGGACACCGTGTTCGGCGGGGACGCCGTGCACGTGGCCGAGCCTGAGCCGCGCGACGTCGAGGGCTTCCAGACGTACCTCGGCCGGTACCGCGCTGCCCTGCCCGTCCAGGCCGTGGCGGCAGCGGCGACCCGACCAGACGCGACCGGAACCGGTGCGGCAGCCGCCCCCGGCGCCGGCGCGACCACGACCCGGGGCGAGGGGACGGCGGGAGCCGAGCCGCGCCTCCCGGCAGAGCAGGAAGTGACCAGATGACCAGCGCAACCGACCAGGACACCCAGCGGGCCGTCGCGGCCACCCGCGAGCGCGTCGCCCGCCTGCACGGCGAACTCGTCCGCTACGGCCTGGTGATCTGGACCGGCGGCAACGTCTCCGAGCGCGTGCCCGGCACCGACCTCTTCGTCATCAAGCCGAGCGGCGTCTCGAGCGACGACCTGACCCCGGAGAACCAGGTCGTCTGCACCCTCGACGGCCAGCCGGCCGACGGGTGGGGCAACGAGCACGGCCCGTCCTCCGACACCGCCGCGCACGCCCACGTGTACCGGAACATGCCCGAGGTCGGCGGCGTCGTGCACACCCACTCGACGTACGCGACGGCGTGGGCCGCACGAGCGGAACCCATCCCGTGCGTGATCACCGCGATGGCCGACGAGTTCGGCGGCCCGATCCCCGTCGGCCCGTTCGCGATCATCGGCGACGACTCGATCGGCCACGGCATCGTGGAGACCCTCAGCGGACACCGGAGCCGCGCGGTCCTGATGCAGAACCACGGCGTCTTCACCATCGGCAAGGACGCGAAGGACGCCGTCAAGGCGGCCGTGATGTGCGAGGACGTCGCCCGGACGGTGCACATCGCGAAGCAGGGCGGAGACGTCGTCCCGATCGCCGAAGCAGACATCGATCGACTCTTCGATCGCTACCAGAACGTCTACGGACAGAACCCCGAAGGAGCCATGCGATGACGCAGGACACCACGACGCACGACACCACGACGCAGGACACCACCGTCGACCCCCAGGCCACGCTCGACGGCTACGAGGTCTGGTTCCTCACCGGCTCCCAGGGGCTGTACGGCGAGGAGACCCTGCGCCAGGTGGAGTCGCAGTCCCGTGCCGTGCACGCGGAGCTGGCGCAGCACGTGCCGGTGAAGCTCGTCTGGAAGCCCGTCCTGAAGGACGCCGACGGCATCCGTCGGGCGCTCATCGAGGCGAGCGCCGACGACAAGGTCATCGGCGTCACCACGTGGATGCACACGTTCAGTCCCGCGAAGATGTGGATCGGCGGCCTGCAGGCGCTGACGAAGCCGTTGCTGCACCTGCACACGCAGGCGAACGTCACGCTGCCCTGGGCGGACATCGACTTCGACTTCATGAACCTCAACCAGGCCGCGCACGGCGACCGTGAGTTCGGCTACGCCCTGGCGCGCCTCGGCGTCCGGCACGCCACCGCCGTCGGGCACGTCTCGGACCCGCGCGTGCAGCAGCGTGTGTCGAACTGGACCCGTGCCGCAGCCGGTGCTGCAGCCGTCCGCGAGCTGAAGCTGACCCGCTTCGGCGACAACATGCGCTACGTCGCCGTCACCGAGGGCGACAAGACCGAGGCGGAGATCGAGCTCGGCGTGCAGGTGAACACCTGGGCCGTCAACGAGCTCGCGGCAGCGGTGGACGCTGCTGCAGCGGACACGGCAGCGGTTGACGCGCTCGTGGCGCAGTACGAAGCGGCCTACGACGTCGACCCGTCACTCCGCAGCGACGGCGGCGAACGGCACGCCGCGCTCCGCGACGGCGCGGCGATCGAGATCGGCCTCCGCACGCTCCTGCAGCAGAACGGGTCCGCCGCCTTCACCACGAACTTCGAGGACCTCGGCACGCTCAAGCAGCTCCCCGGCCTCGCCGTGCAGCGCCTGATGGCCGACGGCTACGGTTTCGGCGCCGAGGGTGACTGGAAGACGGCCGTCCTGGTCCGCGCGATGAACGTCGCCGGTGCCGGCCTGCCCGGCGGTGCGAGCCTGATGGAGGACTACACCTACGACCTCACCCCGGGTGCCGAGAAGATCCTCGGCGCCCACATGCTCGAGGTCTCCCCGACGCTCACCACCACGAAGCCGACGCTCGAGATCCACCCGCTCGGCATCGGCGGCAAGGACGACCCGGTGCGCCTGGTCTTCACCGCCGACTCCGGCGAGGCCGTCGTCGTGGCGCTCTCCGACACCCGCGACGGCTTCCGCCTGACCGCGAACGTCGTCGACGTGGTGCCCCCGACTTCGGCGTTGCCGAAGTTGCCGGTCGGCCGTGCCGTCTGGGAGCCGCGCCCGTCGTTCCCCGTCGCCGCCGAGGCCTGGCTCACCGCCGGCGCCGCCCACCACACCGTCATGACGACGGCCGTCGGTCTGCAGGTCGTCGAGGACCTCGCCACCATGGTCGGCACCGAGTTCCTGGTCATCGACGAGCACACCACCGCCCGCGGGTTCCGCGACGAGTTGCGTCTCCAGCAGACGTGGCACCGTCTCGACCGCGGCTTCTGAGGAGTCAGGACCCCACGATGGACGACGTGATCGCGGCCGAGCGCACGCGGACGAACTGGGCGGGCAACGTCACCTACCGCGCCTCGGCGCTGGCGCGCCCGACGTCGACGGACGAGCTCCAGCGGCTCGTCGCGTCGACGCCGCGCCTGACGGCGCTCGGCTCGCGACACTCGTTCAACACCATCGCAGACACCGACGCCGTGCAGGTGTCGCTGCAGGACCTGCCGCCGGTGCTCGACATCGACACGTCGCGGCGCGTGGTCCGCGTCGCCGCCGGCATGACGCACAGTCAGGTCGCGGCCGGTCTGGAGGCCCGTGGCTGGGCACTCGGGAACCTCGCGTCCCTGCCGCACATCTCAACGGCCGGGGCCGTAGCAACGGGCACGCACGGCTCCGGCGTCCGCAACCCGTCGCTCGCGCAGGCGGTGGTCGGACTCGACGTGGTGCGCGCCTCCGGCGAGCTCGCGCATGTCGATGCGTCCTCGCCGGACGGCGCCCTCGACGCCCACCGGGTGGCCATCGGCGCGCTCGGCGTCGTCACCGCCGTGGAGCTCGCGATCGAGCCGACCTTCGAGGTCGCCACGACGGTGCACCTCGACCTGCCGTGGGACGCCGTCGCCGCGCAGTTCGACCAGGTGATGTCCGACGCGTACTCGGTGTCGATGTTCACGTCGTTCGACGACCGCGGCGCCCGGCAGGTCTGGGTGAAGCACCGCACCGACGAACCCGCACCGACCGTCGACCTCGTCGCCCTCGGCGCGCGGCCCGCCACCGGCCCCGTGCACCCGGGGGAGAACGACCCGGCCGGCGTCACCGAGCAGGGCGGCGTCCCCGGGCCGTGGGCCGAGCGGCTGCCGCACTTCCGGTCCACGTTCACCCCGTCGACGGGCGCCGAGATCCAGGCCGAGTACCTGATCCCCGCGGCCTCGGCCGTTGCGGCGCTCGAGGCGCTCCGTCCGCTCGAACCGGTGTTCGCGCCGATCCTCATCGCCGCCGAGATCCGCACGATCGCGCCCGACACCGCGTGGCTCGCGCCGTCGTCCGGTCGGCAGTCGGTCGGCATCCACTTCACGTTCCGCCGGGACGCCGCTGCCGTGGCGGCCGCGGTGTCGCGGATCGAGGAGGCGCTCACGCCCTTCGACCCACGGCCGCACTGGGGGAAGGTGTCCGGCGTGAGCGTCGAGCGTCTGCACGAGGCGTACCTGCGGCTGTCGGACTTCGCCGCGGTCGCCCGGGACGTCGACCCCACGGGGCGGTTCCGCAACGCGTACCTGGCGCGCGTCCTGTCCTGACGGGGCGTGCCGCTCGCTTCGTGCGCAGCTCACAGGGGATGCCCACCGGATGTGCGGGCGACCCGCCGGTTCGTCGCTGGGAGCGCACATGTGCATCCACAAAGGTCGAGGCATGGCGAACTTCAACCGCATCCTCGGCATGGCCTCGAAGGTCATCGACAAGCAGCTCCAGAAGCGTGGGCAGGGGGACGGTGCGCCCGGCAACGGAGCGCAGCGCGGTGGCGGGACCGACTGGCGTGACGTCGTCCGCGGTGCAGCGGACCGGCTGACGGGCGACGACCGGAGCCAGCAGCAGCAGCGGCCGCAGCAGCAGTACGGACAGCCGCAGCAGTACGGACAGCAGCAGTACGGGCAGGCACCGCAGCCGCAGTACGGCCAGCCGCAGCAGCACGGCCCGGCCGACTCCGACAAGGTCGCACTCGCGAAGTACGACTACCTGCTCCGCACCTCGTCGCCGGACCAGCTCGAGCAGGTCCACCACGACGCGTTCGCCCGGCTCACCCCGGCGCAGCGGCAGCAGGTGCGCAACCGCCTGAACTCCGAACTGCCGCCGCACGAGCACCTGCGCGACGACTCGGCAGGCGGCATGGCGCGCGCGATGACGCGCGGTGAGGTCCGACGTCCGGGTCTGATCCGACGCGTCCTCGGGGGCTCGAACAACGGCAGTGGCCGCGGTCGTGGTGGTGCCTTCGCCGGTGGTGCCGCTGTTGGCGCCGGTGCGATGGCGCTCGGCGGCCTCGGCGTCGCCGTCGCCGGGGGAGCGGTGCTGAGCGCCGCCGCCGGCCCCGTGCTGGCGGAGGCCGCGAACCTCGGCGTCGACTTCGACGGCATCGCCTCGGGCATCGGCGACCTCGGGCTCGGAGACCTCGGAGCCGACCTCGGCGGTGGCTTCGAGGGGATCGCGGGCGAAGGCGAGCAGCTCCTCGGGGGCCTCGGCGAGCAGGCATCCGGCCTCGGCGAGCAGGCGTCGAACCTCGGCAACGACTTCCTCGGGGGCTTGTTCGACCGCTGACCCTCGCCCTCGGGGTGGACTCGGTGCAGATCCATCGGGAATAGTCGGACGTCACACGGGACTTGGATTGTTTCGTCGTGCGACGTCCTTCGCACGTGGAATTCGGACGGGTGACCGCAGCGGTGTCAGGATGGACGCCGCCCGGTGACCCGATCCGCGGAACCGCAGCGACTGTCGCACGGTCGCCACCACCCTTCCCACGAGGAGCCCCACCGTCATGAGACGCCCGAACCGCCTGACGATCACCGCGGCCGTCGCCGCAGCAGCAGCCCTGGTCCTGACCGGCTGCTCGGGTGGCAGCTCCTCGGACGACGCGACGAGCGGCACGGCAAAGGGCGGCACGCTCAACATCCTCACGCCGCAGACCTCGTTCCACCTCGACCCGGCGACGAGCCAGAGCCTGGGCATCACGTCCCTCGGCCTCGTCGCACGGCGTCTGACCACGTGGGACGTCGAGCCGGGCAAGACCGCCAAGGTCGTCCCGGACCTGGCGACGGACACCGGGAAGTCCAGCGACGGTGGCAAGACGTGGACCTACACGCTCAAGGACGGGCTCGAGTTCCAGGACGGAACGCCCATCACGACGAAGGACATCAAGTGGGGGATCGAGCGCTCGTTCGCCCCCACGCTCTCCGGCGGCCTGAGCTACCACAAGTCGCTCCTGGTCGGCGGTGACAGCTACAAGGGCCCGTTCGACGGCAAGTCCCTCGACAGCATCGAGACCCCGGACGACAAGACCATCGTCTTCAAGCTGAACGACGCCTACGGCGACTGGCCGTGGCTCGCCTCGATGCCCGCGTTCACGCCGGTCCCCGAGGGCGACGGCAAGGACACCGGCGCCTACGACCTGAAGCCGGTCGCGTCCGGCCCCTACCAGGTGCAGTCGAACACGCAGGGCACGCAGGTCACCCTCGTGCGCAACAAGGCCTGGAGCGCCAAGACCGACGAGGTCCGCACCGCCGGCCCCTCGAAGATCGTGTTCAAGGAGAGCCAGGACGCCTCCACGATCACGCAGACGCTCATCGCCGACAACGGCGACGCGAAGGACTCCTTCGGCGCCATCTACCTCGGCGCGGCCGAGCTGAACCAGGTGCGCAGCAACCCCGCGGCGCAGGACCGCCTCGCCACGTCCAAGGCCGGTCCGATCTCGTACATGGCGATCAACACCCAGAAGGGCGCGCTGAAGGACCTCAAGGTCCGCCAGGCGCTGCAGTACGCCGTCGACAAGAAGTCGTTCCGGATCGCGGCCGGTGGCGCGATCGCCGGGTCGTACGCGTCCACGCTGATCACCCCGGGTATCGCCGGGCGCGAGGACTACGACCTGTACAAGACGGGCGCCACGGGCGACGTCGACAAGGCGAAGTCGCTGCTGAAGGACGCCGGTGTCAGCAACCTCAAGCTCACCCTGGTGACGCAGAACGACCCGACCTACCTCGCACAGGCGCAGGCGCTGCAGTCCGGCCTGAAGCGTGCCGGCATCACGGTGACGCTGAAGCCGCTCGACTACGACTCCTTCACCCAGGCCACCACGAACGGGACGGACTTCGACCTGTCGCTCTCGAGCTGGCAGCCGGACTTCCCGAGCGCGAACGCCAACCTGCAGCCGCTGTACGACTCGTCGCAGATCGGTGGCGGCGGCTACAACGTGTCGAAGTACAGCAACCCCGAGGTCGACGCGCTGATCAAGAAGGCCAGCGCGACGGTCGACCAGCAGGACGCGCAGAAGCTTTGGGCCGAGGCCGACCAGAAGATCATGGCCGACTCCCCGTCGGTGCCGCTGATCTACGCGAAGCAGTCGTTCCTGGCCGGTTCGAACGTGCAGAACTTCCAGATCGCGGACTTCCCGGCGTACCCGAACTACCTCAAGGTCTCGCTCGCGAAGTGAGTTCGCCGCTGCTCGAGGTCGAGGGGCTCCGCGTCGCGTTCGGCGACGCGGAGCCCGTCGTCCGTGACGTCTCCTTCACCCTGACCCCCGGACGCGTGCTCGCGCTCGTGGGCGAGTCCGGCTCCGGCAAGTCCGTCAGCGCCATGAGCGTGCTCGGTCTGCTGCCGCCCGAAGCACGGGTCTCCGGCAGCGTCCGGTTCCGCGGAGAGGAACTCGTCGGCGCTTCCGACGACACGCTCCGTGCCGTTCGCGGCGCCGGCATCGGCGTCGTGTTCCAGGAACCGATGAACTCGTTCACGCCGGTGCTGTCCATCGGCACGCAGGTCGCCGAGGCGATCCGGGCGCACCCGACGGACCTCGACCGTGCGGCGGTGTCCGCGCGCATCGACGAGCTGCTGCGTGCCGCGGGCCTCACCGACCCCGAGCGGATCCGCAAGGCGTACCCGCACGAACTGTCCGGCGGACAGCTGCAGCGCGCGATGATCGCGATGGCCCTGGCCGGGGACCCGGTCGCACTGATCGCCGACGAGCCGACGACCGCGCTGGACGTCACGGTGCAGGCCGGGATCCTCGACCTGCTCCGCCGGCTCGGTCGCGAGCGCTCCCTCGCCGTCCTCCTCATCACGCACGACATGGGCGTGGTGGCGGACGTCGCGGACGAACTCCTGGTGATGCGGCGCGGCGACCCCGTCGAGCACGGGACGGTTGCCGAGGTCTTCGCGCACCCGTCCGCCGAATACACGCGCGAGCTCCTCGCCGCCGTGCCGTCCCTGGAGGCCCGTCCCGCGCCCGCCACGCCGGCTGCGGACCCCGAGACTCGGCCTGGACGACAGGACGCGGCCCCCGGGACCCGAGCCGTGTCGTCAGACGCGAGTCTCGGACCGGCGGAAGCGAGTCTCGCCGAGGCGAGCCACGCCTCCCCTCCGCTCGTCGCGCGCCTGCGCGACGTCGCCGTGCGGTACTCGCGCCGCGGCGAACCGACCGTCTCGGGCATCGAACTGGACCTGCGGGCCGGCGAGACCGTCGGCCTGGTGGGGGAGTCCGGGTCGGGCAAGTCGACCATCGGACGCGCCCTGGCGGGGCTGGTGCCCGTCGTCGCCGGCTCGGTCGAGGTCGACGGCAGCGACCTGCGGACCGCCAAGGGCCGACGGCTCCGCGAGCTCCGCAGCCGCGTCGGCATCGTCTTCCAGGACCCGGCGTCGTCGCTCAACCCGCGGCAGACCATCGGCTGGAGCATCGCCGAACCGCTCCTCGTGCACGGGACGGCCTCGGCTGCCGACCGTGCGGAACGCGTCCGTGACCTGCTGACCGCCGTGCAGCTCGACCCCTCGTGGGCCGAGCGGTTCCCGCACCAGCTCTCCGGTGGACAGCGCCAGCGGGTCGCCGTCGCGCGGGCACTGGCGCTCCGTCCGGCGCTCGTCATCGCCGACGAGCCCACCTCGGCTCTCGACGTGACCGTGCAGGCGGCCGTGCTCGACCTGCTCGCGCAGCTGCAGGACGAGTTCGGGTTCGGCATGCTCCTCATCAGCCACGACCTGGCCGTCGTCCGACAGCTCGCCGACGAGGTCGTCGTCCTGCACGACGGTCGCGTGGTCGAGCGGGGGACCACGGACGCCGTCCTCGACGACCCGCAGCAGGACTACACGCGCATGCTGCTCGCAGCGGCGCCCGTCGCCGATCCCGTGCGACAGGCGGCGCGCCGCGAAGCGTGGCGCGCCTGGGAAGGAGTGGCCTCGTGACCGCCAACGTCGTCGAGCGCCCCGTGGCGTCGTCCGGACGCGCGACCGGCTTCCGCGCCGTGGTGCGCCGGGTCCGGCAAGACCGCTGGGCCGTGACGTCGGCCGTCGTCATCGTGGTGTTCCTCGTGGTCGCCGTCGCGGCGCCGCTCATCAGTGCCGTCACCGGGCAGGACCCGTACGGGTACGACATCGATGCGCTCAACTCGTTCGGCGCGCCCAAGGGCTTCGGCGGCGGGATCAGCGGCGAGCACTGGTTCGGCGTCGAGCCGCTGACCGGACGCGACCTGTTCGCGATCGTGACCTACGGCGCCCGGACGTCGCTCGGCATCGGGCTCGCCGCGACCCTGGTGTCGATCGTGATCGGCGTGCTCGTCGGCGTCACCACCGGCTTCTTCGGCGGCTGGTACGACCGTGTGCTCTCCCGCGTGGTCGACGTCATCTTCGGCTTCCCCTCGCTCGTCTTCATGATCGCCCTGACCGCGATCGTGCCGACGTCGTTCCCGAAGCCCGTCCTGGTCGTGCTCGTCATCGGCTTCTTCGGCTGGCCGTCCGTGGCCCGAGTGGTCCGCGGTCAGACGCTGTCACTCGTGAGCCGGAACTACGTCGTCGCCTCCACGGCGATGGGCGCCGGCCGGTGGCACGTCATCCGCACGCAGCTGCTGCCGAACCTGGCGGCGACGATCACCGTCTACGCGACGATCTCGATCCCGTCGATGATCGGCGCCGAGGCCGCCCTGTCGTTCCTGGCCGTCGGTGTGACCCCGCCGACGCCGTCGTGGGGCCGCAGCATCGGCGACGCCGTCGGTTGGGTGCAGACCGACCCCATGTACCTCGTGTTCCCCGGAGTGGCCCTGTTCCTCATCACCCTCGCGTTCAACGTGCTCGGCGACGCCCTGCGGGACGCACTCGACCCGAGGGGAGCACGCCGATGAGCACCTTCCGCTTCATCGCGATCCGCATCCTCGGTGCTGCCGTCGTGCTGCTCGTCGTCGCGGCGATCACCTACGCGCTGTTCATGCTGCTGCCGACGAACCCCGCGCGCGCGATCTGCGACAAGCCCTGCACGCCGGACCGGCTGCGCGAGGTCCAGGCGTTCCTGGGGACGGACAAGCCCTGGCTGGCGCAGTTCGGCGCGTACCTGGCGGGGATCTTCACCGGCCGCACGTTCGGCACCGGCGCGTCCGTGATCACCTGCGCCGCACCGTGCTTCGGGTACTCGTTCCAGCTGCACGAGAGCGTCACCGAACTGATCCTGTCCCGCCTGCCCGTCACCGCGTCGATCGCCGTCGGTGCCGCCGTGCTCTGGCTCGTCGCCGGGGTGTTCGGTGGCACGGTCTCGGCGCTCCGCCGTGGCACCTTCGTCGACCGGGCCGTGATGACCGTCGCCGTCGCCGGGGTCTCCTCGCCCGCGTACCTGATCGGGCTGCTCGGCATCCTGCTGTTCGGGTTCGTGCTCGGGATCCTGCCGACGAGCGGGTACGTCGCGTTCGCCGACGACCCCGTCGGCTGGTTCACGCACCTGATCCTGCCGTGGTGCGTGCTCGCGTTCATCAGCGCCGCGATCTACGCCCGACTGACCCGTGGCGAGATGCTCGAGTCGATGTCGCAGGACTTCGTGCGGACCGCTCGGGCCAAGGGCCTGCGGGAGCGCCAGGTCGTCGTGCGGCACGGACTCCGCACCGCGATCCTGCCGGTGGTGACGCTGTTCGGGCTCGACCTCGGGTCGCTGCTCGGCGGTGCGGTCATCACCGAGAAGGTGTTCTCGATGCAGGGCCTGGGCGCGCTGCTGATCGATGCCGTGCACACGCTCGACCTGCAGGTCGTCGTCGGCTTCACGCTGTTCTCGGCGCTGTTGATCGTCACCGCGAACGTGATCGTCGACGTGGTCTACGCGTTCGTCGACCCGCGGGTGCGGCGCAGGGCGTAGCTCAGGCGGCGTCCCACCAGCGCAGCACGCGGGTGCCGTACAGCGTGAGCCACTTCGACGGCTCGCCCTCGGGGACGTCGACCTCGAACCACTGCCGACCCGGCGGCCGGGCGCCCTGGGCCCACGTTCCGTCCTCGTTCCTGGCGGCTCGGACGACCTCGACCGCCTCGGCGGCTCGCGGGTCCGGTGCGGTGCCGTCGTGCAGTGCAGCCGCGCGCAGGTGGTCGGTGACCCGCAGCGCCGAGTAGATCCACCGCAGCGGGTACGCGAACCGGGTCGCCCACGGCCCGACGAGTTCGCCGTCGTGCTTCCGGAACAGCAGTCGACGCTCGAGCAGGTACTCGGCGCCGCGGTGTCGAGCCGCACGGAGCTCTGCCGCGCGGGGGTGGGTGCCGCGGGTCAGCTGCTCGTGCTGCAGCAGCCCGTCGATGACGTTGAGGGTCGAGTGGAACGACGACACGGTCGACCCCTCGATCCACTCGCAGTTCCACCCGCCGTCGTCGAGCTGGTGATCGAGGAACCACGCCGCCAGCTGACCGACGTCGGCACCGAGCCACGCACCGTTCGCCAGGGTGAACGCGTTGATGCAGCAGTCGACCTCGCCGCTCCAGTAGGGCAGGTCCTCGTACTCCCAGCGGCTGTTCGCCGCGAGCCGTGCGGCCGTGTCCCCGAGGACCGCGGCGTCGAGCCCCCAGTCGCGCAGGGCGTTCAGCGACCAGGTCGTCGCCGTGTAGGGCTGTCCGGGCTCGTCCGCCTCGGGACCGTCGAAGTCGAAGTCCGCCGGGAAGTACGCGCCGCCGGCCCACTGCCCGTCGGGGGCTTGGCGTGCGAGCATCGCGGCCCCGAGGCCCTCGGTCGCGACCCGTCCTCGGGTCTGTTGCCACACCGACGGCGGCGCACCGACCAGGTCTCGTTCGACCTGCCACCGGACCGCCGGGTCCGAGTCGAGCAGCCACTCGACCACCGCGTCGTCGCTCATGGCGCGGAGGCTACGCCGAAGGCGCCCGGTCCGGCCGCGGAGCGGTCGGACCGGGTGCCCCGGTGATGCTGATCAGAAGTAGGTGATGCCGTGCGGGGTCCGGGGCGGGAGCAGCATCGCGCGCAGCAGCTCGATCGACGCAGGATCCGCAGCGCGGACCAGGCCGGCGGCCGCCAGCGTGACGGGCGAGACCGACCCGATGAGCAGCGCACCGAGCTCTGCCACGTCGAGCTGGACGTCGGAGCCGGCCGCGTCGGCGTCGTCGGCGATGCGCGTGACGCTGCCACGGGCCTCCTGGACGTCCAGCCGGTACGTGCCGGTCGTGTGGCCGAGCGCATCGGTGACCGCGAGTGTCAGCGAGCCGTCGACGGCGAACGGCCGCGACTCGAGCACCGCGGCCACGTCGAGGACGCGCAGCCAGACGTGGTCCTCTTCGTGATCGACGTCGTAGGCACGGTTGTCGCCGAGGGCCGCGACGATCGGGTCGTCGAGCCGCGAGCGGTTGTACTTCACGACGTCGTTCAGGTCGATCGACAGCAGGAACTCCCACAGCGCCGTGTACGCCTGGTCGTTCGCGTAGACCAGGTCGACGATCTCGAGTGCGGTGTCGGAACCCCGGTCCTCCTTGACACGCCAGGTGACGTAGCCGTCGACCTCGTCGGAGCCGTCGGCACGGTGCACCGCCGCACGGACGTCCTTCGCCTTCTGGCCGTCGTTGCCGAGCAGCCCGAAGACGATCGGCCAGGTGCCGGCGTTGCGGACCATCGAGCCGGGCGTGCGGGTGTGGAAGCGCTCGAAGACCGTCTTGCCGGGGCCGTCGGCGAGCCACTGCGGCGTGACGACGGACACCGAGCCCGACGTCGGGGCGAGGAGGGGGAGTGCGCGTTCGCGACGCACGCGCACCGCGCGCTCGCGGATCGCGCTGCCGAAGCCGAAGCGGCGGTAGATCGTGCCCTCGGACGCGGTCAGCGACGCCACGGCGTAGCCCTCGGCGACACCGCGCTCGAGCGCGTGCGTCATCATGCGGCGCAGGATGCCGCGGCGACGCTCGGTTGGCCGGACCGTGACCGCGGAGATGGCCTGCGTGTCGACGGACGACCCGTCGCCCCAGCTCAGCGCCTTGCGGAACCACGTGAAGGTGCCTGCGGGCCAGGTCTCGTCGACGGAACCGGGGAAGGGGTTCCGGACGTAGACGCCCAGGAAGGTCTCTTCGTCGGCGATGAAGTGGGACGCCATGCGCGCTGCGCCCTCGGCGTCCGGGTCGGCTTCGTGGAAGCCGAGGCCGACTGCCTGCATCCACGCAGCCGTCTCGGCGTTCGGCGCCCCCTCGTCATCCGTCCCGGGCGCGAACTCGCGCAGCTCGTAGCGGTCGTCGAATGCCTCGTTGCTCACGCTCACGACCCTATCGGGACCGGGTGACGTCACGGCGTGGTGCGACGAGCCTCCTGCGCGACGACCTCGTCGAGGTCCGCCAGCGACCGCATCTGCTGCAGCGGACGGGCCATCCGGTGGTTGTCGCGGAGCGCCGGTTCGACGC
Source organism: Curtobacterium pomorum (assembly GCF_044497295.1). Classification (NCBI taxonomy): domain Bacteria; kingdom Bacillati; phylum Actinomycetota; class Actinomycetes; order Micrococcales; family Microbacteriaceae; genus Curtobacterium; species Curtobacterium pomorum. The sequence goes on along the minus strand of NZ_CP172409.1, from coordinate 3,044,747 downwards.
GCGACAGGAACGCCCAGTACCCGGCCGTGAACGGGCACGCGTCATCGCCGACCCGCTTCGTCGGGTCGAAGCGGCAGCCCCCGCAGTGGTCCGACATCCGGTCGATGTAGCGGCCGCCCGACGTGTACGGCTTGGTGGCGACCATTCCGCCGTCGGCGTGCTGGGACATGCCGATGATGTTCGCGGGCATCACCCAGTCGGTGCCGTCGACGAACACGTCCGTGAACCACTCCGTCAGGTGCACCGGATCGTAGCCGCGCTGCAACGCCCAGTTGCCGAGCACCATGAGGCGCTGGATGTGGTGCAGCCAGCCGTGGTCGTGCAGGCCCTCGATCGCGGTCCGCACGCAGACGGCCTCGACCTCGGACGCGTCGAGGTCCTGCCACCAGCCGGGCAGCCGTCCGTGCGCGCCGAGGGCGTTCTCCGATGCGCCGTAGTCGTCGCCGAACCACCAGTAGAGGTGCCAGACGTAGTCGCGCCAGCCGGCGACCTGACGGACGAAGCCCTCGACGCTGGCGAGCGGTGCGGCCTCGGTGCGGTGCGCTTCGAGGGCGGCGTCGATCGCCTGACGCGGATCGAGCACCCCGAGGTTCATCGGCACGCTGAGGAGCGAGTGCGCCATCGTCCAGTCGTTCGTCAACGTGGCGTCCTCGAACGGACCGAAGTCGCCGAGGCGCACCGCGACGAAGTCGTCGAGCGCACGCTGGGCTTCGTCCGCCGTCACCGCGAACCGACGGGTGTCGTCGCGGCCGACGAACCGGGCGGTGCCGTCCCGCTCCCACCGGTCCAGGTCGTGCCGGACTTGCTCGTCGATGTCGTCCTCGTCCGGCCACCACGGCTCCGGCAGCCCGAGGGTCGTCGCACCCTTCGGCGGCGGCTCGCGGTTCTGGTCGTCGAGGCTGAACTTCCCGCCGATCGGCTTGCCGTCGCGCAGCAACCAGCCCTCGCGGCGCCGGACACGCTCGTAGTGGTCCTCCATGCGGAACCGACCCGTGCCCTGGGCCGCCCACTCCGCGAACTCGTCCTCGTCGGTGACGAACCCGCGGCTCGGCAGGATCACGGTGTCCCGGCCCCAGTGCCGGACCTGCGCGCGGAGGGTGCGGGACGGCGGGTCGATCACCTCGAGGTCGTCGCGGCCCGTCAGTGCTTCGCGGAGGGTGTCGACCTGGACGTGCTCGGCACGGTCACCGAGTTCGCGGACGCGGTGGCGCAGGGCGCTCAGCCAGAGGTGGGCCTTCGCCCGGTGGACGGGGCGGGCGGTGAAGAACTCGCGTGCCTCGACGACGAGGGCCGGGCCGCCGTCGTCGAACGCAGGACCGTACTGGCCGGGCAGGACCAGGCGACGACGTTCGGTGGGCATGGGTGGACCGTACCCAAGGGGCGGGGTGGGCTTGTCAGTCAGGGACGCTCGTCGACGAGGGCGATGAACCGGCTACCGATGCCCTCAACCTCTCGTCGGGTGAGCCCCGCGGTCGGTTCCGGCGCCTGGTACGGCTCGTGGTAGTCGCACATCAGGTAGTCCCACTCGGGCCACCACTTCTTCGGCCGCGCTTCTTCGGCGAACGCGCAGACGACGCACTCGAGGCGGACCCAGACCTTCTTGGCACCCGTGCGGTTGGCCCGGGACTGCACGAGCCACGCGGGCGGATCCTGTTCGATCGCGTCGAGTTCGGCTTCGCTGAGACGCGAGGGGATTCCGTGGTGGGTCGCCATCTCGAGGGTGATGTCGAGTCGAACGGCGGCGTCGCGTCGGGAGAGCATCCGACCAGATTAGGTTCTGTCGGGGCTTGGTGCTCGTCGGAGCGCTCGGTGCCGGTCGGACCGTTCGGTGCGATGCGCTGATGCGGCGGTGGCCAGATGGCGGGCGAATGCGACCCGTTCGAGAAGCGGCTTGATCTGTAGCGATTGAGGCACCTTCATCGGGCATTTTTGCGGGACAGGCATACGGGAATTCGCTGATCAGCGCGGACATGGCAGCCCATCGGTCGCGTTGCGATGGTCAGGCTGCAGCGGTGAGCGACCGGCTATCGAGACGGGCCGTCGGGTCGGCGTCGGCGGGTCGTGCTGGGCATCCAGCGAAATACCGCGGGTGCTCGACTGGCGACCTTCGCGCCGCCGACTATGTCGGGGATGCCTGGCCCTGTGGCTGGAAGTGGCAGGCAGCGTAGCGGTGCTCCACGGCAGACTTATAGCCATGAGGCAGGACGACATCGATGACGAGCTCTTCCCGCTCGGGGCCCCTGACCGCCACACGCACTCAATCCAGGCGCCTGCAGGCTGGAAAGATCTGGCAGCCACACTGACGTTGTTCGGTCTGAGCCTGCCGATGCTCGTTGTCGGTTGGTTCGGCGTCGTGCTCTCGATGTTCGCCTTCGACGCGTGTGGTAACGGGGGGTGCAACTACACCGCCGGATCGGTCGCCTACATCGGCTTCCCGATCGCGGCCGTCGTCAGCACAGTGCTTTGGGCGTCGGTCGCTGAACGCCGTCGGCGTGCCCGTCGTCGCGCGTGGATGTCTGGAGCAGCGGCGATCCTCACCATCGTCGCCCTCTTTGCCCTCGCTGCCACCGTCGTCCATTTTGCAGCACAGCCGAACTGAGCTGTCTGGTCTAGCTGCCGGCGGTGTCCATCGAGTGCCGGCTATTGCCTCGCTCACCGATCGCTCGCCGGGCGCTCGGAAGCAGTAGCGTCAGTGAATGGACGCCGTAAGTGCGAAGGTACTGGGCACAGGTGCGATCGTGTTCGGGCTCATCTTCATCGTGACGTCCATCGTGCGCTTGAGCCGTCCAGACCTCGACCTCCTGCTCGCGGTTCTGAACATCATCTTCGGCGCCCTCTTGATCTACACCGGCTTCAGACTGTGGCGATCCGCTCTTCGCGGAACGAACCGCGACCGATAGGCGATCGGCCACCGGACAGCTACGCCTTACTGCCATCACGTCGACCTGGTTGGGTGGAGTCCATGTTGATTCCCGGACTCATCGCTGGGCCGGCAATCATTGCGGTAGCGGTCACTGCGTTCGTGCGTCCGGCGCCGATCGCGCAGTACTTCGTCCACGCCCAGCAGGGGAGCCGCGGTCCGCAGAGTGCGATGACCCCGGGACTCGTCCGTGTGCTCGCTGTCGGGCTGGCAATGATCGGCATTGTCTGGACACTTCTGTCCATCTTCGGTCACCCCGAGTGACCGGCGAGTGGAAGGCGCGACCAAATGGAGTCCGGTAGCCGATCGGCCACCGAACAGCTACGCCTCACTGCCATCACGTCGACCTGGTTGGGTGAAGTCCATGTGGATTCCCGGACTCATCGCTGGGCCGGCAATCATTGCGGTAGCGGTGACTGCGTTCGTGCGTCCGGCGCCGATCGCGCAGTACTTCGTCGACGCCCAGCAGGGGAGCCGCGGTCCGCAGAGTGCGATGACCCCGGGACTCGTCCGTGTGCTCGCTGTCGGGCTGGCAATGATCGGCATTGTCTGGACACTTCTGTCCATCTTCGGTCACCCCGAGTGACCGGCGAGTGGAAGGCGCGACCAAATGGAGTCCGGTAGCCGATCGGTCAGCGGACACGCTCAGGTCGCCGTGCTGGCGGCTGGTGTGGGGAAGGTCAGGTTGGCGTGCCGAGCTGGTAGCCGGTGCCGCGGATCGTGGTGATGAGGTCGCGGTCGGTCTTCCGCCGGATGTAGTGCACGTACGTGTCGACGGTGTTCTCCTGCTCACCGTGTTCGAACACCGCGGAGAGCAAATGTTTCCGCGAGAATGCCCGCGCGGGTTCCGCAGCGAGGACCCGCAGCAGTGCACTTTCCTTCTCGGTGAGGAGGACCCGACCGGTGTACGGCGAGTGGATGCTGTGGTCGTCGGGGTAGAAGGTCCAGCCCCCGATCTCCACGCCGGTTCCGGTGCCGGTGTAGTCGCGGGTGAGCGCCCGGAGTCTGGCGGCGAGTTCGTCGAACTCGAACGGTTTCACGAGGTAGTCGTTCGCTCCGGCGTCGAGACCGGAGACGCGGTCGTGGAGTTCGCCGAGTGCGGTGAGCATGAGCACCGGGGTACTGATCCGCCGGCTCCGGATGGCGCTGATGAACTCGGTGCCGTCCATGCCGGGGAGCCGTCGATCGACGACCATGACGTCGAAGTACCGTTCCACTGCCGTGACGAGTGCCTGCTCACCGTCGGACGCGAGGACGACATCCCAGTCGTCGCTGAGTACCTCGGCGACGAGCGGTCCGAGCCTGGGGTCGTCCTCGACGAGGAGCAGCCGTTGTCTCATGGCGATCATCTTCCGCCCGCGCGACGAGTGATGGTCGGCACGGACGTCGCTGCGTGAACCGTCGGGATGCGGAGCGCGAAGACGGTGCCGTGATCACCAGTGGATTCGACGGTGACGTCACCGCCGGCGCGGACCACGATCTCACGCACCAGGGCAAGCCCGATGCCGTTCCCTGTGCGGGTTCCAGAAGAGTCCGCGCCGTGGCCGGTGCCGTGTGCGAACCGGTCGAACACCCGCGTCGGTTCGATCCCGGAGATGCCGGAGCCGTCGTCCTGCACGCGGACGCACACGCGGTCGTGTTCCGGCGTCGTGGTCACGGTGACGGTGCCGCCCGGTGGGGTGTGGCCGATGGCGTTGTCCGTGAGCGCGACGAGACAGCGGTGCAGCTGTGTCGGCGTCAGGCCCACGCTGGCGCTGTGGTCGATCACGTAGAGACGCACCTGCCGCTCGTCGGCAAGCACGCTCATGTCACGACGCAGCCCTGATAGTCCCACCTCGAGGCGCGCGACACCCGATTCGGAAGGCGTGCCTGCAGCGGCTTCCAGCAGGTCGTTGACGATGTCGATCAGGATCCGCGTGTCGCTGGTGACATCGTCGACGATGCCGCGGCGCGGATCGTCGACGGGCGTCTGCATGCGGAGTCGTTGCACGCGGGCATGGAGGACAGCGAGCGGTGTGCGAAGTTCATGGCTGGCATCCGCGACGAACGTCCGCTGCACGCGCAACGCCTCAGTCAGCGGGCGGACCGCGCGACGCGCGATCAACCAGGACGCGATTCCCGCGAAGACGATCGCGAGCCCGCCGACCCCGATGATCGCGACCGTCAGATCGAGCGTGTCCAGGGTGATGTGCACGTCGAACGGACCGGGCTGCTCGCGTTGCTGTCCGGGGGTGAGTTGCCAGAGCACGTACGCGACGACCAGAGCGATGATGCCGACGACCAACGCGGCTGACACTGCCGCGACGCGGACGGCGATGCCAATGACCGAACGCTGAGAGGCGAGTCGATCCGCATCCCGGTCCGGTGCACGACGGAGCGACCAACGTGCAGTGGCATCGATGAGTCGATGCCATGGTGTGCTGCTCATCTGGTCTCTCCGTTCCTGCTATCGACGTCCGGCCGGTTGGCGCTCCATCGAGATCGAGATCGAGATCGGGACCGCCGACGAAAAGCACCGGTCCAGGTTTCATCACTCAGTGCAAGAAAACGCCCAGGAAGCGGATCCAATCGGGCCATCCGGATTTCTTGGTGAAGTCTTGCAGGCCCTTTCATACCGTCGTTGCACCGACCAGGGCTCGAGGCCCACGGCACGACGAGGAGCACGCCATGACCCAGCTGACCGCCCGGCCCCGCCCACTGCGCAACAAGGTCCCCGACCCCACTCCGTCGTTCTGGATCATCAAGGTCCTCGCCACGACCGTCGGTGAAACCGCAGCCGATCTGCTCAGCGACACCCTCGGGTTCGGTCTCCCGCTGACGACGGCCGTGATGGCCGCAGTGCTCGTCGTGTTCCTGGTGTTGCAGTTCCGGGCGCGGGCCTACCGGCCGGTCACGTACTGGGTCACGGTCGTGCTGATCAGCATTGTCGGGACCTGCATCACGGACAACCTCACCGACGGGCTCGGTGTTCCGCTGGGTGTGAGCACGACCGTGTTCGCGGTCGCTCTCGCCGTGGTGTTCATCGTTTGGTACCGGAGCGAGCGCACGCTCTCGATCCACAAGATCGACACCACCAGGCGGGAAGCGTTTTACTGGCTGGCGATCCTGTTCACCTTCGCTCTCGGCACCGCAGCCGGTGACCTCATCGCCGAGCAGACCGGCCTCGGCTACCTGCCGTCCCTGCTGCTGTTCGCGGCAGCGATCGCGACAGTCACTGCCGTCTGGTTCATCGGCCGTCGCGGTGCCGTCACCTGCTTCTGGATCGCGTACATCCTCACCCGCCCGCTCGGCGCCTCGACCGGGGACCTGCTCTCCCAGCCGACGCACGACGGCGGACTCGGCATCGGGACCATCACCACCAGCATCGTCTTCCTCGCCGTCATCGCAGCGCTCATCGCATGGATCTCCGTCGGCCGCCACGAACGCGTGCGCACCGACGCCCACGAGCAGCTCTCGTCGTGATCGCCTGGTCCCGCTGACCGAGACCCCTTCGCCCGCACCCAGCCGGAAAGGCAGTGATGTCCACCGTCCCGCTCGCCGTCCACCTGTTCGACGCCGGATCCGTCCTGCACGCGTTCGGCCCCTATGTCCTTGCGGGGATCGCGGTCCTGATCTTCATCGAATCCGGGGTGCTGTTCCCGTTCCTCCCCGGTGATTCGCTCCTGGTCACCGCAGCGATCACCAGCGCCGCGCTGGGCATCGCACCATGGCAGGTCGCGGTCGTCGCGTCGATCGCTGCCGTCGCCGGCGACCAGGTCGGCTACTGGATCGGTCGACGCTTCGGCCGCCGACTCTTCCGTGACGGTGCACGGGTCCTCACGACCGCTCGGCTGGACGAGGCCGAAGCGTTCTTCACCAGGTGGGGTGGCCTGTCCCTGGTACTCGGCCGGTTCGTGCCGGTGGTCCGGACCTACGTCCCGCTCGCCGCGGGAACAGCCGACATGCACTACCGGAGGTTCATCCTGTGGAACATCGTCGGTGCGGTCGGTTGGGCGTGCGGACTCACCGCGGTCGGCGTGCTGCTCGGCGGGATCCCGTTCGTCGCGCACAACATCGACGTCCTCATGATCGTCATCGTCATCGTCTCGATCCTGCCCATCCTGATCGGGGTGGTCCGCAAGCGGCGGACCAGCCGAACGAACCAGAACAAACAGCCCATCAGCAGCGACCGCTGAGCAAGACCAGCATCCCGTCGCTGGCGAACCAGATCACGGATCCGATCACCAGGGTCATCAGCGCGGTCGGCGACGCATGGCGTTCGACGGATGACACCGTGCCGGCCGTACAGTGCACCTGATGATTGAGCAGCAGGCGTGACCGCGGACGCCCTGGTGCGCACCCTGCTCGGTGTGCTCGCTCTCGTCGCGGTGGCGACGGTCGTTCTGCTTGCTGCTCGCGCATCAGCGCCGTGGGCTCCGGCGGCGGCGATCGTGCGCGGCGCCCTGCAGCTCGCGGCCATCAGCCTCGTGCTCACCGGTGTCATCAGATCGCCGGTGCTGATCGGCTTCGCGCTCGGAGTGATGTTCCTCGTCGCGTCCTGCACGTCGGCTCGGCGGCTCGGGGACCTCCGGACGATGGTGCTGCCGGTCGCCGGGGCGATGGCAGCCGGAATCCTGGTCAGCGCGGTCGTCGTCTTCGGGAGCGGAGCGATCGCGCTCTCACCCCGTTACGCCCTCGCGGTCGGCGGCATCGTCATCGGGAACGCGATGTCGATCGCGACCATAGCCGGCCGTCGCTTCCGCGAGCTCGTCGACGATCGCTGGGACGAGGTCGAGGGGTGGCTCGCGCTCGGAGCAACACCGCGCCGCGCCACCGCGGACTTGGTACGTCGCGCCGTGAGCGCCGCTCTGATACCGACAGTCGACCAGACGAAGACGACCGGACTCGTCACCCTCCCTGGCGCGTTCGTGGGCGCCGTGTTCGGTGGCGTCTCTCCCCTCGAAGCCGGGCGCTTCCAGATCGTCGTCCTCGCGGCGATCATGGCGACGGGAAGCATCACCGCCGTCCTCGTGACGCGCTGGCTCGGCCCGGTGCAGACCCGGCCGGACGTCGTAGCGATCCGCTGACGCCCGGCCTTGGCGATGATCGTGCAGGACCGTCCGGGACGTTCTGGGCTCGCCCGTCAGCTACCGGAGCCGTCTGTGTCTGTGTGACGTCATCTGAAGGGACGGCGGACGCCTCGCAGTGTCCCCGGGCAGTGCGCTGTGGATGATGCTTCGGTGCGGAGTGCGCCGCCGCTAGTGGGGGCGCAGCAATCCCGTGAGCGGCGCTGGTCGGCGGAACAGGAAAGGCAGACCGATCAGGAGCCCGGCTGCGCGGTCGATGGTCGTGGGTCAGTCCCGATGAGGCGCAGGTCGACCATGCGTCAGCCATTCTCCCGATGAGGATCCGCGCCGTCACCAGGAGTGCCGCTGTTCGCAGAAGCAAGTCAGCGGCAGCAGAGTCGGGACAGGGCGCATCTGGGTGGTTCCTTGGAGCGGCGACGCGAGGCTGCTGTTCGGAGGTCACGAACATGACTGTTGGATTGCTGGTAGGTGCCAGTGCTGTCGCTGCGCTGATTGTGGCGACGGCGGCAGCTGCCGCGTTGCTCGCCGTAGCGACTGAAGCGGATCGAGAGCGGTTGTCCGATGCGGGGTGACCGCGCACTGTGGCAGCTCGGATCGGCGTTCACTGCAGCGGTGATCGTGGTGTTCATCGGGCTCACGTTGACCGCCGTTCCGGGTGTCGGAGCTGCTGAGACCGGCTTCGACCAGCTGCTGCGTGAACACCTGACGCCGACCGCGCTGCTCATCGCGTCCGGTATCGGCGTGCTCCTCGAGCCCGCGGGCGGTCTTGCGATCCTCGTGACCATCGGAGCGGTCGTCTGGCGGCGGTCCGATCGTGTCGCCGCGATGCAGTTCGTGGCGATCGCTGGGGTGTCGTGGGTGTCGGTCGAGCCGGTCAAGTTGCTGGTGCAGCGGCCTCGCCCAGTGCTCGCCGGCGTGCACCACGCGGTGGAGAGCTGGTCGTACCCGTCCGGGCACGTCGCGCTGGTCACTGCTCTGGTGCTCGGACTCGTCGCCGTGACGCACGGCAAGGCTCGAGTGCAGGTCGCCGCGGTCGGGACCGTTGTCGTGGTCGTGGTCGCGACCTCCCGACTTGCACTCGGCGTGCACTACCCGACTGACGTCTTGGCCGCGATCGTGTGGACGTCCGCAGTCTGGGTCGTCGTGCGTCACATCGCGCTGACACAGATCGGGGCGGGTCGAGCAGGGTCACGTCGCGGCCCCACCGCTGTTGCCGGTCTCCGGCCTCGATCACTCGTGGGGAAGGCGCGAGACCGATGACCGCTGTCGCGGAGCTGAGTGTCGTACCGGTGCGCAGCACACGCGCCCGGCCGGTACGGCTGTGGGTGGTCCCCACCCTGGTCGGTGTCGGAACCACGTCCGTGGCGGCGGCGTTCAGCTGGGTGCCGTCGGTTTGGTACGACGAGGCCGCGACGGTCGTGTCCGCCACCCGCCCCTGGGCGGCGCTGGCACGCGAGGTGCAACACGTCGACGTCGTCCACGCGACGTACTACGCTGTGATGCACTGCTGGTTCGCGCTCGTCGGGTACACGCCGTTCACCCTGCGTCTGCCCTCCGCGTTCGCGATCGGTGTCGCCGCGGCACTGCTCGTGGTCCTCGGACGCACACTCGCCAGCCCGAGGACCGGTCTCATCGCCGGAGTCCTTTTCGCGCTCTTCCCACGGGTGACGTGGATGGGGTCGGAAGGGCGGTCGTTCGCCATCGACACCGCCCTCGCAGTCGGAGCGACGATCCTCTTCGTCGCCGCCCGTGATCGCACCCGACAGGGAGCCCGGTCGTGGCCGTGGTGGGTGGTGTACACGGCGATCTCGATCCTCAGCGGCGCGGTGTTCCTCTACTTGGCGCTGGTCACGGTCGGTCACGGTGTGACGGCGGGGATCCCGTTGCTGCGGCGCTCTGGCCGTGATCGAGACAGCCGGAAGGTGCTCCTCAGCTGGGGCGCCGCAACTGCCCTGTCGGCGTGCGCACTGCTGCCGCTCGCCACGGCATCCGCGGGCCAGGATCGTCAGATCGCCTGGATCAATCCAATAAGCGCGCACACGATCCAAGAGGTGCTGATGACGCAGTGGTTCACCAAGAACCCGGGCTTTGCGGTCTTCGGATGCGCCCTCGCTGTGGCCGGCGTCGTGCTGATGCGCCGGAACGACACTGGCCGGCGGCTCCTCGTGGTCGCGCTGCCTTGGGCGCTCGTTCCCACCGTCGGCCTGATCGCCGCGTCGTTGGTGACGAACCCGCTGTACTCCCCGCGGTACGCAGCGTTTACCGCACCCGCGGTGGCGCTCTGCATGGGTGCTGCACTCACCGCCGTGCCGACTCAGTACGCCCGACGCGCCATCGCGACGGCGACCATCGTCGCCGCTGTGCTCACGGCGCCAACGTGGGTGCAACAGCGCACAGTCGCAGCGAAGGATGACGCCGCCTGGAACGAAGCCGCCGCCGTCATCGCCGCGCACCGAACTCAGGAGCCCGCTGGGCAGGAAGACGCCGTGGTCTTCGGACCCCTTGAGCGGCATCCGTTGACCACCTCGAGGATCATCGCGGAGACGTACCCGGCAGCGTTCTCCGGACTGCGCGATCCGCTCCTGGGTGTCCCAGCAAGTAAGTCAGCTGGCCTGTGGGAAACGCAACGACCGCTGGCGAATATCAGCAACGAGGTCGGTGCAGCAAAGGTGGTGTGGCTGCTCACCGCCGTCAAACCCGATGTCCGCACCATCGTGACGCAGGCACTCGCCCATGCCGGCTACCAGCAGCGTCACACGTGGCAGCGCACCCGCACCTGGATTGTGCAGTACCAGCGATGACACCATCACCCCCGCAAACCCCGAGACCGCACAGCACTCAAAGCCGCGACAAAAGCACCGAACGCGATGCTCAACCGTCGGAGCAGCCTCCGGTTGACCCCAGAACCCTCCGCTACGCCTACGCATCCGACGGAACCGGCCCATGGCTGTACGCACCCGACGGGACCGGCCCGTGGACCGTGTCCACTCACAATCCAGACACGTTCACGCTCGAACAGCCGAGAATGACCAACTGGGTACGCGGACTTCTCGGCGGTTCCTGGAAGCCATGGATGCGATGGCAGATCGTTGTGGCTCTCGTCGCCACCTTCCTGGGGTTCGTCATTGTCGGCACAGCGGCCGGCTTCGGGGTCGGCATCATCCTCAACCATTGCGGTTCCCGGTGAAGCCGGGTGTCTCATCGTCCCTTGTGGCGAACGGGATGATCTCGGGCACTTCACCGTCCCCTTGTCACCCCGCGGCGGAAGAGCAAGGAGCACCATGAGCGAGACCCTGGTCATCATCCCGACCTACGACGAGGCGGAGAACGTCCGTCCCATCGTCGAGCGCACGCTCGCCGCCACCGACGAGAACGTCCACGTGCTGGTCGTCGACGACAACTCGCCGGACGGCACCGGTGACATCGCCGATGCCATCGCCCGTGAGACCGACCGCGTGCACGTCATGCACCGCACGGTGAAGGACGGTCTCGGCGGCGCGTACCTGTCCGGGTTCGCCTGGGGCCTCGAGCACGGCTACGCCAAGCTCGTCGAGATGGACGCCGACGGCTCGCACCACCCCGAGTACCTGCCGTGGATGCTCAAGCTCGCGGACACGAACGACCTCGTGCTCGGGTCCCGCTGGATCAGGGGCGGCAAGGTCGAGAACTGGCCCTGGTACCGCGAACTGCTCTCCCGTGGCGGCAACCTCTACACGCGCCTGGCCCTCGGCATCGCCGTCCGCGACGCCACCGGCGGGTTCCGGGTCTTCACCTCGCGGGCGTTCGAGCGGATCGACCTGGCCGGCGTCGCGTCGAAGGGCTACTGCTTCCAGGTCGACCTGTGCTGGCGTGCCCTCGAGGCCGGTCTGCGCGTCGTCGAGACCCCGATCACCTTCACCGAGCGGGAGTTCGGCGTCTCGAAGATGAGCGGCAACATCGTGCGCGAGAGCCTGGCCCTCGTGACGAAGTGGGGCATCGACCGCCGCATCCGCGAGACCCGTTCCCTGGTCAAGGACCACCGGAAGCTGCCGTCCGTCCGCACCAACGCGCATACGAAACCCGCTCAAAACAACTGACGTTCCATCGATGGCGCACGCTCATCTCAGTCCTTGATCGCTGACCGACCACGCGCTTTGGATCGGCGTCGCGCGCTCGACAGCAACCTCTCGGCGTCCACCTTGCAGGAGATTGCAAAAGCGGGCGACCCTGAGTAAGTGCCGACAGCTTCAAGCGGTAGTCCCCGCAGCCATGGGTGACTGAAGGATGATGCTTGTGTCCTCGAATCAAACGCAGCCGCAAGCGTTGAAAGGTACGGCAACATGGTGACCTCAGGACTTGAAGCCGCCATCTCCGGTGAGCTGGCGCCCTACGGGGCGACGTTCACGCCGGCCGCCGCGCAGGTGCGTATCCCGGCAGTGCTTTCATCCCTCTTCGGGTCGATCGATGGGCATCCGCTGAGGTTCGACTTTCACGGCCCGGAGCGTGTCGCAGGTGACGCTTACGTTGTGTTGATATTCGACCTGCGCACGAAGAACGAGATCGGAAACGCGTCCAGCTCGGTGGACTTCGCGCAAGCTCTTGGGCACGTCGACTGGCCCAACGCGCTCGGGGCGCTCACGCACTGACCGCTATCGCTTCTAGCTGCCCTGTCCCTTGGGTCGGCCGACTGGACACGGCGCGGCGGAAAGGTAGCCCTTAAGTTCAAGCTGACATCGACTGATTTATCGGCGAGCGGCGTTGTGCCGGAGCTAGGCCGTGTTGCTAAATGGTCGGCTCGCAGTCATCGGTCACGCTTGAGGTATGTCTCGTGACGAAATCTCCGATGAGACGTGGGCTGTGATCGGTCCGCTCTTCCCGCAAGCAAAGCAGAGAGGGCGGCCGTCGGTGGATCGTCGGGTCGTGGTTGAAGCGGTGGTGTGGCGGTTCCGAACGGGTGCGCCGTGGCGCGACTTGCCGGAGCGGTTCGGGAACTGGAACACGATTTACCGCAACTTCGACCGGTGGGCCAAGGCCGGTATCTGGGCCCGGCTGCTCGAGCACGTGCAGGGCGCAGCGGAACGCCGCGGTGACATCGACTGGGCGGCGTCGATCGACTCCACGATCGCTCGAGTGCATCAGCACGGCGCGACCCTACCGCGGGTCAAAAAGGGGCACGTCGAACTACAACAAGACCAGCCCTGAACCGACCGATCATGCAATTGGGAGATCGCGCGGCGGACTCACGACCAAGACGCACCTCGTCTGCGATGGCAAGGGCAGGCCGCTCGGCTTCGTCGTCACGGCCGGGCAGGTCGCGGACACGATCATGCTGCCAGCAACAATGGACCGGATCCGTGTCCCCACCGCGGGACGTCCCCGTTCCCGGCCGGATCGGTTGCGTGCGGACAAGGGATACCCGTCGAGAGCGAATCGGGCGTGGCTGCGGGCACGAGACGTGAAGACGACGATCCCGGAACGTGATGACCAGATCACCCACCGTCGGAAACGCCCGGGTCGGCCCATCGTGTTCGACGCGGCCGACTACAAGGGCCGCAACGTCGTCGAGCGGTGCTTCAACCGGCTCAAGCAGTGGCGGGGCATTGCGATGCGCTCCGACAAGACCGCCCGGAACTACCACGCAGCACTCTGCGTCGCAGCGACACTGCTCTGGGTTCGAGGATCAGAGGAATAGACGCGCGAAGACCGTCGCTGGAACAGGCATGGACTCTGCGGTTGTGCTTGATCGATTCGGCGACATCAACGGCCTGAGGCTCCAGCCCACCGAGGCGCGACCGCTCCTGGTAACGGAAGTCCGGGTCAGCGTCGCCGTCGCGGGGCTCAACCCGGTGGACTGGCAGATCGTCGAATCGCGCACTCTCGCCACCGCGTTCGGGCTCGACCTTCCGATGGGATTCGGGAACGACTTCGCCGGCACCGTGGTCGAGACCGGCCCCTCCGTGCGCCGATGGAGTGTCGGGGACCGCGTCTTCGGCGGAGCCCGCGGCCGTGCCGTCGCGACCTCGATCATCCTCGACGAGAACCATCCGAGCCTGCACCGCACCCCACCGAAGGTCTCCGACCTCGAGGCCGGGGTCCTGGACATCGCCGGACGGACCGCGTCGGCCGTCGCTGACGCTCTGTCGGCGCGACCCGGCGAGACCGTCCTCGTCGGTGCGGCAGGCGGCGGCGTCGGTTCGATCCTGACGCAGCTGCTCGTCCGCTACGGCGCCCACGTCATCGGAACCGGGTCAGCGGCCTCCGCCGACTACATTCGATCGCTCGGCGCGCGGCCCGTGACATACGGCGGCGGACTTGCCGCCGAAATCGCCGCCGAGAAGATACCTGTCGTTGCGGCTGCGGACCTGCACGGGACGGACACGGCCGAGACAGCGATCCGCTCGGGCGTCCCGCCGCACCGCGTGGTCACCATTGAGGCGGACGAACCACCCGCCGGCGTCGTTCAGGTCAACGGCTCCGACGCAACTCCCGATGCACTCGACCGTCTCCTGGCATTGATCTCCGACAAGACCTTACGCATCCCCGTCGCCGCCGTTTACGGCCTCGACCGGTTCCAGGATGCGGTCACACACCAGCGCAGCCGCCACCTCCACGGCAAAATCGCCATCAGTACTTCCATTTAGCAACACGGCCTAGTCTGACGAAGCGACAGCGGCCTAGGGCTGCGACTGCGCCCGTTGGGGGAATCGGCTATCGATACGGGCGCACTGGGTGGTACCTGCCGAGGTCTACCTGTGAGCAGCTTCGTTCGGTGTCGTCGTTCTCGCACCAATCCGTGTCGTGATCACGTCCGGTAGCCGATCGGCTATCGGACACCGATCCAGAGGCCGAGGAGTGCCACGAGGACGCACGCGACGAGGTTCACGAGGCCGTGTGCCGCTGCTGCGCGGTAGCGGTTCTCGAGTGCGAGCCGGACGGCTTCGACGCTGGCGGTGCTGAACGTCGTGTACCCGCCAATCAGGCCGGTACCGACGACGGTCACCCAGACCGCTGGCAGGACGGTGGTACCGAGCCGGTGATGATGCCGAGCGCGAGGGAGCCGGTGAGGTTGATGACGCTCGTGCCCCACGGGAACCGGGACCCGAGCCGGTTACGGACGGCGGTGTCGAGAAAGACCCGCAGCGAGGACCCTGCCCCACCCGCGATCGCGGTCCCGAGACTCAGCCAGCGGCCTCGGCGTCGAGGTTGTTCACGAATTGACTCCTTTGTCAGGGAAGGTGCAGATCAGACGCTGACACGAAAATCTACACTGGTGTAGGTGTTTTCATACCTACCATCCCGCTACTCGCGAAGCGACAGAATGGACGCGATGAACACCAAGACCGAAAAGGGCTATGCCGCCGGCCGAGCTCGACGCGAGCAGATCGTCGCCGAAGCCACTCTGCAATTCGGTCGAGTCGGCTTCAACGGGGCCACGATCCTCGAGATCGCCGCCGCCTGCGGAATCTCGCGGGCCGGGCTCCTGCACCACTTCGCGACCAAGGAGTCCCTTCTCGAGGCGGTGCTCGAAGAGCGCGACCGGGCAGACCGAGCAAGTTTCCGTCGCAGCGGCTCCGCCCAGTCGGGCGGCGTGGGCGTCCTCCGCGGCATGGTCGACCTGGCTGCACGGAACGCCGAGCTCCCCGGCATCATCGCGCTTTACGCCGTCCTCTCGGCGGAGGCAACCGACCCGGCGCATCCCGCTCACGAGTACTTCGTCAAGCGCTACGCGCGCATCCGGTCAGGCACCGAGACAGCCCTTGACAAGGCAAAAGTGGCTGGCGACTTAATCGACAGTGTCGACGTCGCCGCGGCAGCCATCGAGCTCACCGCCTTGATGGACGGCCTGCAGGTGATGTGGCTCCTGGACCCCGATGGCATTGACATGGCTGCACAGGTCCGACGCGCCGTTCAACGACTCCTAGTTTTCCCTCTGTGAGGCACTCGATTTCGCCATTGCGCTAGCGATACGGAGGCGGCTTTGCCGGTGGTGCGGACGCGAGGCTCGTCGCGGCGTCAGCCCTGGATGGTCCAGGCAGCGGAGATGCTCCGGTCGACGACTCGGCGCCATCCGTCCGGAGCGGCAGGGTCATGGCTGGCCATCCCGGCCATCCACAGGACGGTCATCAGGTCCTCGGTGGTGAAGTCCTCGGCGAGCACGCCGGCGTTGTGTGCGTTGGCGACGAGTTCCGCTCCGAGCGCCATCGATCGTTCGCATGCGTTGATGAGGAGCACGGCGTCGGGGTATCGCCGGAGCATCGCGTCGTTCATCGCCGGGTCGCTCCGCTGCAGGTCGATCATCTCGGCGATGAAGGTCTCCAGCTGCGCGCGCGGACTGTCCTGGGCCAGTGTCCGTTCCCGCAGGGTCCGAAGCTTCGCGCCCGCGATGTCGGGCACGACGGCGTCGATGAGGTCTTCGCGCGATCCGATGCGGTTGTAGAGCGTGCCGATGCTCACCCCGGCTTCCCGGGCGATGTCCTCCAGGGGAGCGGACAACCCTCGCTGCGAGAACACGGCGATGGCGGCAGCGCGCAGCTTCTGGAGGTTCGCCTGCGCGTCTCGACGCAGACGGGGTGGGGTGCTCACAGCGACTCCGAAGGAACTTGAGGGCGGTCTCAACATATGCTGCAGTGGATTTGAGGACGGTCTCAACTTACCGCACCAGCTTGCAGGGCCCGGCGGTGGGCCACGGAAGGACGCATCATGCCCCTCATTACCATCATCGGCGCAGGCCCTGGTCTGGGTCTCGAGATCGCGCGGGCCTTCGGGCAGAAGGGCTTCGACGTCGCGCTCGTGGCCCGCAGTCAGGCGAACGTGGACTCCCTGGCGGGTGAGCTCGTCGCGGAGGGCATCCAGGCTCGTGGTTTCACCGCCGACGTCAGCGAGCCCGACACGATCCGGACTGCTCTCCGATCGATCCGGGAGACGCTCGGGCCGATCGACGTCCTCGAGTTCTCCCCGGCTGACCGGACCCTGGAGTCGGTCGACGCGGTGGACGTGACGATGGAGAACCTGCAGCCACAGCTCGACTTCTACCTCGGCGGCGCCATCGCGGCCGTCGGGGAGGTCCTGCCGGGCATGATCGCGGCGGGCGCCGGCACGGTCCTCGTGACCACCGGTGGCGGTGCGCTCGCCCAGACGCCGGTCCGCGGGAACGTCAACATCGCAGCGGCGGGGCTCCGGAACTGGACGCTCAACCTCAACGCCGCTCTCGCTGACAAGGGTGTCTACGTCGGGTTCGTCGCCATCACCGCGCTGATCGGCGGTGGGCGACCGGACGCTGAACCGGCGGTCATCGCGCAGTCCTACGTGAAGCTCCACGACGAGCGGCGGGATGCCGAGCTGCACTACGTCGCGTACGACGGCTGACGCTCCTCCCGCCCGGGCTGCTGGCCTGGGCGGGATCCGCCGGGCTGCCGGGACCCGGGTCCGCGCGGTTCAGCCAGCGCCAGCCGCTGCCGCTGCGAAGGTCCGGAGAGCCGCCACCTGCTCGGCCGTGCTCGGGGGCGCGTCCGCCATCTGCCACGTCGACACGAGCGCGATCATGCCGCCGATCGTGAAGGTCCGGGCGTCCCCGGTCAGAGCGATCTCCGATCCTCGGTGATCGTGGTCCGACTCCGACAGCCAGGTCGTCATCGCGTCTGCGAGCACCTCGGCAACACGCTCGCCACGTGGAACGGCGCGCAGCTTGTCGAAGAAGCCGCGATCCGCACGTCCCGCGGCGAGCAGCGGTTCGATCCCGCGCTCCCGAACGGCGTCAGTGAGGGCCTGTGGGAGGTTCGCCGCGGCCTCGTCGAGCGGAAGCTGGTCCTCGAGGAGGCGGCTGATCCAGAGGTCCGTCGCCAGGTCACCGACATTGCTGTAGTGGTTGTGGAGGGCCTGCCTGCTCAACCCAGCACGCTGTGCCACGGCGCTCATCGAGATCGTCTCGCCCTTCGGCGTCTCGGACACCAGGGCGGCCAGCGCCCGGATCAGGGCGGCGCGGCTGCGGATGATGCGCGGGTCCACCCGCTGGCTCGCGCGTGGCGCCGTGCGCGCTCCCTCGGTCATGAGTCCATCTTGCCAGAGCCCGAACCCTGATGTACGTTCGTCATCTACTGGACAACTGTAAAGGACACCATGACGCACGTAACCGAGCCCGCCACTGGCCGCGGAGACGGCCCGCAGCACCCCGAGTTCGAAGCGGCGGTCGCGGGCGGCGCGCTGGACTCCGAAGGGCCGGGATCAGCGCATCGCTACCGGAACGTGATCCTCGGCGGGATCGCGATCCTGCTCCTGGCGATGGCGATGCTGACGAGCTACTCGAGCGCGTTCGGTAACCCGACGCCGAACAACGTGCACCTCGCGGTCACCGGCGACGCTGACGCGATCGTCGCGCTCGAACAGCACGGATCGCTGGATCTCACCGTCGTGGCCTCCGAGCAGCAGGCGCGAACCGCGGTGCTCGACCGCGACGTCGACGGCGCTGTCGTGTTGCCTGCACCGGGGAAGGGCGCCGGCGTCACCACCTACATCGCCAGCGGCGGCGGCCGGGGCCTCGGACAGGCGATCTCAGGTATCGGTGACTCGATCGCAGCGAAACTGCAGACCACCAACACGGCCACAGACCTCGCGCCCCTGCCGGAGAAGGACCCGGTCGGGTCGATCGAGTTCTACGCGATCCTCTTCGCCGGCCTGGGGGCCGCCCTCGGCGCGACAGTCTTCGGGCGCATCCTCGGCACGGTCGACACAGCCGCGAAGTTCGTCGAGCGCAGCATCGTCCTCGTGCTCTACGCCGGTCTCCTCGCCGCACTGATCACCCTGTGGATCGACTCCGCCCTCGGCGCGGTGACCGTCGGCCCCTGGGCGGTGTTCGGGATCCTCTGGCTGACCGGAGTCGCCATCGGGGGAGCGGTAACGGGCGTCGCAGCACTCGGCGGAACCATCGCGGCGCTGGTGATGACGCTCGCCCTGGTGATCCTGGGGAACACGTCTTCCGGTGGTCCCCTCGGGATCCACGTCCTCAACGATTTCTTCCAGACGCTCTACTACGTCTTCCCGCAGGGCGACGCGCTCGACCTGCTGCGGTCCGTCCAGTACTTCGACGGCGCCGCGGTCGCCGCCCCGATCATCCGGCTGAGCATCTGGGCTGTGGCAGGCATCCTGCTCACGCTGACAGCGATGCTCATCCGGAACCGACGCGAAGCTGCGGCTCGACCGAAGGGCGGCCTCCGCTCCGAGCAGGATCCCCGCCCGACTGCCGGACCCTCGGGCTCCCACCTCGAGGCCGCTGCAGTCACGCCCAACGCGGCCTTGCTGCCGTTGACCCCAACGCCCTGAACACAACAGGGGTCCTCGACGGGCGGGGATCCCTCATGACACCCACTCCTGCACACGACAACCAGCCCTCATTGCTGAGGACGATCGGAGGACCGCACCATGCCAGGAAAGATCGATGTCCACCAGCACCTGCTCCCGCCACGCTACTTCGAGGCACTGGCAGCGTCAGGATCGCAAGCGATGGGGGCCGGCGCCCCGGCGGGCGCCCGGGCGGATGCGCCGGCTGCGACCGGAGGGTCCGCGCAGTGGGACCCGTGGGGTGCGAGCGGCGGGACCGCACCGCGACGAGGCCCCCGGGCCATCGGCGGCTGGTCGATGCCGGAGTGGAGCCCCGAAGCGACGATCGCGATGATGGACGAAACGGGGATCGAGACCGGGATGCTCTCGATCAGCGCACCGGGCGTGCACTTCGGTGACGACGCCGCGGCGCGCGAACTCGCCCGCGAACTGAACGACTACCAGGCCGAGCTGGTCCGTGAGGCGCCAGACCGGTTCGGGCACTTCGCGGTGCTGCCGCTGCCGGACTTCGACGGTGCGGTCGCCGAAGCCGTGCGAGCACTCGACGAACTCCACGCCGACGGGGTGCTCCTGCTGTCGAACGCGCACGGACGGTACCTCGGCGACCCCGCGTACGAGCCGCTCTGGGCAGAACTCGCCGCCCGCTCAGCCGTGGTCTTCGTGCACCCCACCGCACCACCGATCGCCCAGTTGCCGGGGATGCCCACCGCACTGCTGGACTTCCCGTTCGACACCACCCGCACCGCCGTGGACCTCGTCGCGCACGGCGTGTTCGACCGCTACCCGAATCTTCGCGTGATCCTCTCCCACGCCGGCGGGTTCCTGCCCTACGCAGCCAGTCGTTTCAGCGCCGCCGCGATGTTTAACCCGGACACCACGCCGGAGAGCATCCAAGCGGGCCTCCGGAAGTTCTACTTCGACACCGCCCTGTCCGCATCTCCCACCTCGCTGCCGTCACTGCTGGCCTTCGCGGAGCCCGGCCACGTCCTCTACGGCAGCGACTTCCCCTACGCACACCCCGACTGGAGTGCCCGCTTCGACCACGACCTGGACACCTACGACGGCCCCGGCGCAGAACGACTGGGCGAGGTGCTCCGAACAGCCGCCGAACAGCTCTTCCCTCGCTTGACCGCCGAGCGCGTTCCGGGGAGCGAGTGAGTGTCGAAGCGGTTCGTGAGTCATCAGGGTGCGCCAGCCTCACCGTTCAGCCGAGTGTTGGCGGGAGCGCCCCGATCTGCCCGAGGATGCTGAGCACGTCCGGCTGGCCGACCTCGTCGACGATCAGTCCCTCGTCGAAACGGTAGAAGTTGCTCGCGTTCGCGACCACCGTCCTCCCCGTAGCGGGGACACCGAGGAACTCGCCGTCGTGCGTGCCGCGGAGTTCGAAACGTGCTGCGACTGTGTCGCCCTCGACGACGATCCGGTCGATGCTCCACTGGATGTCAGAGAACGCGCTCCGCATGATCGTCAGGATCTGCAGGTACCCCGGCAGCCCGCGCAGCGGCTCGGGCGAGAACGGCGTCAAGAACGCCGCTTCCGGTGCGATGACCGTCTCACCGATGGACGGGTCGGCGCTGTTGATGAAGTCGACGAATCGCAGGAAGGAGAGGCGTGTGTCTGTGGTCATGGACAACTACTTTACATAGCAAGTAGATGCCGTAGAGTCG
Source organism: Curtobacterium pomorum (assembly GCF_044497295.1). Taxonomy (NCBI): domain Bacteria; kingdom Bacillati; phylum Actinomycetota; class Actinomycetes; order Micrococcales; family Microbacteriaceae; genus Curtobacterium; species Curtobacterium pomorum. The sequence continues at coordinate 3,023,781 of NZ_CP172409.1, read as the reverse complement.
AAGCATGAGCACGGACCTTGCACCCCTCCACGGAACCGACGCCCCGGATGACCGGACTGGGCGAGCGGCGCGTCTGCGGGAGTACTTCGCCGCGCTGGTGCGGCACGAGACCGACGTGTGGAACGCGGTCGAGAAGCGGATGCGGGGCGAGGGCGTGCTGAGCCTGGCCCGACTGGAGGTGTTGCGGATCGTCCAGGCAGCCCCATCGGGCGCCCGGGTGCAGGACGTCGCGACCGGCGTCGGGACGTCGATCGCTGCAGCCAGTCGCTTGCTCGATCGGCTCGCCGCGGATGGTTTCCTCGAGCGTTCGACGGACCCGGACGATCGGCGCAGTGTCCGCAGTGTGCTCTCGCCCCAGGGGAGAGATGCCTTCGCCCTCGCGGACGAGCGGTTCGACCAAGCGCTGGACGCCGTGCTCTCGGATGCCGGTGCCGCGGCGATCGCAGACTGTATCGCGGCACTCGAGCGCCTGCAGTCGACGTTGGAGGCAAGGCGATGACGGCGACCATGCGGGCCGTCGTGATCGACGCACCCGGCGGCCCCGACGTGTTGCACCTCCGTGAGCTGCCGGTCCCGATCCCAGGCCCGGGCCAGGTGCTGATCCGTGTGGGAGCGTTCGGACTCAACCGGTCCGAGCTGCACTTTCGCCGCGGCATCGGCCATTTCGGAAGCTAGCGGTGCGTGGTCGGGTGAAGTTCCACGCCCCTGCCCCGGACGCGAAGATCGACTGGGACGCGGCGGTTGCAACGGCTGGCGCCCTCGCAAAGATCTGACCGTCGGCGTTCGGCATCGGGCGCGACGTATCGCGGACTGTGCCGGTGCCGTCGTGTTCCCAGGGCCACGGCTATGCGCAGGGGTCTCACCAGCTCCTGCGCGGACCGGAGTCGAGACGAAGTTGCAACGGCCCGCCCCCACAGCCCAGTGGGCTCGTGCAGACCGTGCGGTGAGCGATCGGCTACCGGACAGGCGCGTCCGGCCAGCGTCGCATCGGCCTTCCTCGTGATGGGCCTGGCGTGCTCCTGACGCCGATGCGGACCGTGACCACGACACATGGTCTCCCGACATGGATCCTCGGCATCATCCTTCTCTTCAGCGGCGTGGGCCGATGCGCTCATCGGCCGAGCCCGAGATCACGATTGAGTCGAACCAGCTGGGAGCACCCGGCTGCTGCGCATCCGGGTGCTCTGCGGTGAAGGATGCCCTTGGCCCGCCGAACCATCGGCTCCCGGTACCCCTTCGCGCCGAGCGGCGAGCAAGCTCCGCGAGGTCGTCGGCTAACCAGGAGAGGACGGACGCGTGCTTCCCCTGACCAGGATCGGCGCTAGCCCTGTTTCCAGCCGAAGTGCGCGCCGATGACCACGATGACGACCGCGACGGCCGCCGCCCCGACCCATACGCACCACTTGAACACCTGACGACCGCGTTCACTCTTCGGCAGCCAGCCGTCACCTGCAGCGGGACCAGGACTCATCGACACGAGACCGAACGTACTGAAGACGAGCCGGGAAGCCAGTGTCGCGTCCGGAGTGAACGCCAGTGGCGCGCGGCTGCTGCGTGGCCGCACCGAGTCACTCTTCTCGGGTCGTTCGGACAGCTAAGGCGATCGGAACTTCGCCGGGCTTCATCGAGCGATCGGCTACCGGCCGGTGGCCACCTCAGTCGAGTTCGTCGACCTGGTGCGGCGCGGACGCGCCAGCGTAGGGCTCCGGGGCGACGAGCCCGGTTGTGTCGCGGACGCGACCCGCCGTGCGCCGCCCGTTGACGGGGGAAGCGCACCTGACGACGGACTGGAGGCCGTGCTCACCACGTGAGCACGGCCTCCAGTCCGTCGCATGGTCGCGTCAGGACCGCTGGCGGCTCCGGCGGACGCCCGTGCGGACGGCGAAGCCGAGCAGCACGGCGAGCAGCGCCGCCAGGGCCATCGGGCCGGTGCCGTCGGAACCCGTGTAGGCGAGCTCGTCCGCGGCCGGGGCCGTGGTGGCGCGGTCACCCTGGTCCGCGACCGGCGCCGCGGTGGGAGGCGCGGAGGCCTCTGACGTGGGAGCCGCGGTGGGCTCTGCCGTCGCAGGCACCGTCGGCGCGGTCGTCGGCGGCGTGACGACCGCGGCCGGGCTGACCTCGACGGTCAGCGACGCGCTGACCGAGCCGACCGTCGCCGTGATGACGTGCGGCGAGGCGTGGTGGAACGTGACCGTGTCGCCGTGGATCTCGTCCGAGGCGACGCTGCTCGTGAGCACCACGTCGCCGGGCGTCGCGAGTTCGTTGCCGTACGCGTCGGTTCCGGTCGCGGCGACGCGGATCGTCGTCCCCTGCTGGGCCGTGATCGTGCCGTCGTCGTCACCCGTGCCCGCCGTGTCCAGGGTGAGTGCGTCGAGAGCGCCAGGGGTGACGTCGATCGCGACGGTCGAGACGGCGGGGAACCCGACGCCGTTGTCCGCGGTGATCCGGATGACCGACTGGCCGGCCTTCGTGGGGATCCCGGTGATGTCACCGGTCTCCGGGTCGAACGTCAGCCCTGCCGGCAGCTCGCCGTCGAAGGTGACGGTCGGCGCGGGGGAGCCCTCGATGTCGACGTGGTAGCGGAACCGCTCGCCGGCGACGGTCGTCGTCGGCAGGGTGCTCTCCGGGGTGACCGTCGCGGGGATCCCGGCGACCGGCACCGTGCCGTCGGAGGTCACGGTGAGCGTGTTCCATCCGGAGAGGGTGCCGGTGACCTCGACGCTGATGACGTGACCGAGGTCGGCTTCGACGGGGGTGTAGGCACGGTCCGTCGCGTCCTCGACGGCGGCACCGTCGCGGAGCCAGCGGTAGGAGAGCTCGGTGCCCGGGGCCCAGCCGGTGCTGCGCGCGGTGAGGTCGGCTCCGACCTGCGCGGTACCGGTGGCCTCGATCGCGACGGCCGCGTGCTGCGTGCCGGCGACGACGGCGGTCGCGGCGGATGCGTCGACCGTGCGGTCGGTGTACCCGTCGAGGTGCCCGGTCACCGTGACGCCGATCACGGCGTCGACGTCGTCGGCCGTCGGCGTGTAGGTGGCGCCGGTCGCGCCGTCGATGGCGACGCCGTCGCGGGTCCACTGGCGGTCGAAGGACGTGCCCGCGAGCCAACCTGCGTCCGTGGCGGTGAGCGCGGCGCCGACCGCGGCGGTGCCGTCGATGCCGACGGTGCCGTCCTGCGTACCGTCGCCCACGACGACCGGTGTGCTGGCGACGGAGTACCGGTCGTAGCCCTCGGCGGTGCCGGTCGCGACGACGTGCAGAGCGTGCCCGGCCTGGGCAGCGGTCGGCGTGTAGGTGGCCGAGGTCGCGCCGGTGATGGCCCGCTCGCCGTCGAACCACTGCAGCGACACCGTCGCGCCGGACGGGGTCCAGCCGCTGGTCGTCGCGGTGACGGACTCGGCGACGGTGGCCGCGCCGGTGGTGACCGTGCCGGTCTGCGTGCCGTGTTCCGCGACGACGGCATCCGAGGTGGCCGTCGTCGCGGTGTACCCGCGCGAGGTGACCGAGGCGATGACGAAGACCGCGTGGCCGCCGACGGCGTCACGGCCGGTGACCGTGTACTGGGCCGTGGTCGCGCCGGGGATCTTCACGTTCGTGCTGTCGCGGTACCACTGGTAGGTGACCGCGGAGTCGGAGGGGACCACTGCGGGGAGCGACGCGGTGAGGACCGTGCCGGCCTGCGCGGACGAGCCGACCGTGGCGTCCTGTGCGTCGGCGATCCGGACGGCGCCCGGGGCGATCGTGCCGGCGGCGACGGTACCGAGCTCGGCGGTCTTCGTGGCGGTGTGCCGGCCGACGGCGTTCGCGGTCACGGTGACCTGCACGGCCTTGCCGAGGTCGTCCGGGGTCGGCGTGTAGGTCGGAGCCGTGCTGACCTGGGCGCTACCGACGGTCCACGACCAGGTGAGGGTCGGGGCGGGGGTCCAGCCGTCCGACTTCGCGGTCACGGGCTTGCCGACCGCCAGGGCCGTATCGTCGACGGTGAGCGTCCCACCCGCGAAGTCGCCCATGGGCGTCGCCGTCGCGGTGGTGCTCCACGCGCCGGGGCCGCGGTCGGTCGTCGCGCGGACGCGGAAGTCGTAGGCGGTGCCGTCCGTCAGGCCGGTGACCGTCGCGGTGGTGGCCGTCGTCGCGGCGGGCGTGCTCCAGGAGCCGGAGCCGCTCGGGGCGTACTCGGTCTCGTAGCCGGTCAGTGTGGTGTCCACCGGCGGGGTCGGGGCGGACCACGACAGCGCCGTGGTGCCGTCGCCGGCGGTCGCGGTGAAGGAGCTCGGTGCGGCGATCGACAGGACGTAGGTGCGGTAGTTCAGCGAGTACCGACCGTTGTAGCTGTTGCTGCTGAGGACCGCGCCCTCGCCGGCCGCCGGAGTGGAGTTGAGCCAGTACGCGCCGACCGGCACCCCGAGGAAGTAGGTCGAGCCGGCCGTGATGGTCGGCGGAGACGGGAACTCCACCGTCTGCCATCCCTGTTGCAGCGAGATGGTGCCGGAAGCGAGCACGGTGCCGCTCGCCGACGAGCCCGAGTACACCGAGATGGTTCCGGAGGTGGCACCGTCCGTGTAGTACTGCGTGTTGTTGGGGTAGAAGTTGAAGTCAGCGCCGGTGAGCTGTCCACTCCGTCCAGCGACGAACACCTGGCCTGAATCCGGCCCGGCATAGGCTCCCAGAGACTGGCCTTCGCTCGAGCGGTCGAGCGTGCCGTTGGCAGGGGCAGCCTGCGCGGCGGGCGCAGCGACGAGGGTGAGACCAGCGACGAGAGCGGCGGCGAGGGCCGCTGCCGAGAACCGGGCACGGCGACGAGGCCGCACGGAGCGTGAGAGCACGGGGATCCTTCGGGTGGATGCGACCGATGCCGGTCACGGGTGTGCTCACCGTACCGAGCAGTACTCAGTGCACGCGTCCTCCCATCCGGGGGCCAGTCAGTAGTCGGGGTCCTGGCGATCCTGGTCCTGCCAGGGCAGCATCCGGCCGGCGACCAGCGACAGCACGCCCCCGAACATGAAGACGAGCAGCACCGCCCACCAGGGGTTGCTTCGTTCGCGCGGCTGCTGTCCGTCCATGCCGTCACGATAGCGGGTCAGTCGGTCGCACCCCGTGGCGGTTCGACGAGCAAGCCGACGCGATCGGCCAGGTAGTCGGCGAGCGGGACGGCGGAACCCGCGGCCGGTGACCAGCGGACGAGCGGCACGTCGTCCTCGATGAAGAGCACCCCGGTCGAGCCGACGAGCGTTCCGTCCAACGCGATCGCGGTGGCGCCGTGGTTGACGGTGTCGCCGGCCGTGAAGTGTCCCTTCGCCGCAGCCGCGCGGTACGCCCGACGGACCTCGGCGGAGACCGACTGGAACTGCGCCCGGCCCGGATCGATGACCCGGGTGATCGCCCCGGTGGCCCAGACCCGACCGCCGGACTCGAGCGACGAGCCGATCAGCAGCGCACCGATCCGCCACACACGGCCGAGGGGCCGCATGGTCGCTTCGCGGCGGATGCCGAGCACCGCCTTCGGCTGCACGTACTCGCCGAGCGCTTCGTCCGGCACCCCGGCGGCGCGGAGCCGGCGTGCGGCGTCGTCGAGCAGTTCGCGCGCTCGCTGCACTCCGTCGGTCACGTCCACCGAGCCTAGACCGGGGCCTGCCCCGAGCCCCGGTGCGATGCGCTGCGGCGCCCGTGACCGGTCGTCGCACGGCGCCCGTGACCGGTCGTCGCACGTCGCCCGTGCTCGGCCGTCGACCGTCGCCGGCGGGCGGCCGTGACGGTCCCGATGGTGATCATCACACCGCCGTACGCCAGCAGGACCCCGGCGACGGTCGGGATGAGCCAGCTCCGCGACCCGTTGACGAGCTGGTTGACGACTCCGATCTCGGGGACGCTGTACCAGACGACGCCCCGGATCTGCGCGGCGGTGACGGGGTGCGGGTCGGCCTTCGCGTTGTTGTCGCCCTTGAGGACGAAGGTGCGTTCGCCGTTCGACGCCGAGGACACCGAGACCACGCGGTGGCTGATGACGGCCGACTGGCCGGAGACGATCTGGTAGGTGACGACGTCACCGACCTCGACGTCGTCGACGGCGGTGGGACGGACGACGAGCAGCGTGCCCGGGGGCAGCGTCGGCTCCATCGACTGGGTCAGGACCGTCAGCGGCATCGACCCGGTGGCCTTGGGCACCACGATGAGCACGACGGCGAGCGCCGCGACGAGCAGGAGCAGCCCGGTGCTCACGCCGAGGACGACGGCGTGCACGACCGCACGCGCGCCGGAGCGCTCGGCACGTCCGGGACGGGCGGTTGCGCGGGTCATGCGCCGCACCGGATCGCCGCGCCGTTGTTCTGCGTGAAGAGCGTGACCGGGCCGCTGCCGGCGACGGTCGAGGTCGGGTTGCCCGCGCTGTCGAGCACCTTGACGGTGACGGGGAGGGTGCCGGAAGTGCCGGCGCTCGCCGGGATGTCGTTCGGGGCGATGGTGATGAACGCCGAGTAGTCCTGCGCCTTCTGGCCGACCGCGGTGGTGCCGACGAAGGCGCCGTACCAGGTGTCCTTCGGTCGGTTCGCGGCGTCCCAGCGCACCTCGACGTACCAGCCGTCGTGGTCCGTGCAGACCAGTGCGGGACCGGTGTCGGCGGCCGTCGCCGGGGTGGTCAGGGTGAACCCGCCCTGTACGACGCCCGAGGTCCAGCTGCCGCTCGCCACGGTGAGGTTGACGTTCACGGTGGCCGTGGCGGATGCCGGCGCCGAGGACTTGGGCGTGCTGCGGGTGCACCAGATGGCGGAGGCCCCGGCGGCGAGCTTGGACGTCATGCTCGGCAGCGACGCCCAGGTACCCGTGACTGATCCGCTGCCGACGGCGGTGTTCGTCGTGCACGCCGCGGTCGAGGCGACGGGCCACGCGACGACGGTGACCGCCTGCGCGAGCGCGGTCGAGCTGCCGGAGACGACGGACACGGTGGTCGTCGCGGTGCCGGCGATCGTGCCTGAGTTGGTGAGCGTGATCGGTTTCGTGACCGACGTCACCGTCGACGAGAAGGTGGTGGTCAACGCGCTCGTGCCGGTGATCGAGGCGGAGACCTTGCCGATCGCGACGCTCGAGGCCGTGGTGCCGGACGCACTCCACAGTGCCCAGGCGGCGCTCGACCCACCGCCGACGAACACGGCGGTGAGCAGCACGGCGACGACGAGCCGGAGTCTGCGGTTCATGCGGAGACCTGCGTTCCGGTGACGGTGAGGGTGAAGTCGGTGACGGCGCCGGAGACGCTCTGCGGCGCGTCGGCGTCGAGGACCAGCTCGACACAGCCGACGGAGCTCGCACCGGGCTGCAGCGTGAACGAGCTGCTGCCGGTGTCGAAGGCTGCGAGACGGCCGCTCGCGCCGGACAGCCCGGCGGTGCAGGCCGCAGCCGATGACACGTTGGTCAACCGGAGCGTCAGTTCGCCGAGCACGGCCGCCGACGAGGCGTTCGTCGCGGAGGCGACCTTCGTGGACGTCGTGGCGACCCGCATCGACAGCGGGATCGAACCGGTGTTCTTCACAGTGAAGGTGCCGGTGACGCCGGTCCCCGGTGCGAGGACGGTGGTGTTCATCGTCGACAGGGTGCCGACGGTGATCGTCGCCGTCGCGGACTTCACGGTGGTGGCAGCGGTGCTGGCGGTGCCGTTCCAGAGGGCGTAGGTCCCGCCGACGCCGAGGAGCGCCGTGGCGACCGCGACGACCAGGGCGAGCGCGACGGGCAGGATCCACCGGTGGCGTCGTGCCGCGCGGTGGCGGCCCGTCGTCCTCGGTGTCCCGGTCATGTGCGTCCCCTGGTGCTCGTGAGCCTCTGCTGGTGCGGACCGCAAGGGGCCCAGACGGGCCACAAGGGGCCCAGACGGGCCCAAGGGCCCGGGCGGGCCACGACCGGCGGATCAGGGGCCGGTCGTGGCCCGCGTCAGTGCGATCGGTGGATCAGGAACCGATCGCGGTCTGCGTGAGGGTGAAGGCCAGCGCGCCGACGTTGATCGACCCGTTCTGTCCGGTGGTCGCCGAGGACGGCAGCGTGATCGTGAAGACGACCTTGACGGTCGAGGTGGACGCCGACGGCGAGACGACGAAGGTGTTCGCGTTCGACGTCGACTGCACGACGGTGGCGCTCGAGGACGTCACGGCGAGGGTCTTCTGCGTCGCGGCGAGGAGCGCGGAGTCGCCGGTGATCGACTGGCTGGCGTAGGTCAGGTTCGCCTTGAGGTCCTGGCCGGTCGCGCCGATGTTCAGCGTCTGCGTGAACTGGAACGTGTTGCCCGGCACCATCAGGGCGGTGGTGGGGTTGATCGCGGTCGAGCGCCCGTTCGTGATGTCGGTCCAGGCGCCGTCGTTGTTCGCGGTGAGGGTCAGTGTGCCGGAGCTCACCGAGGACGCGGCGCTCGAGGCGCTGGCGTTCCAGAGGGCGAAGGTGCCTGCTCCGCCGAGGAGGAGGGCGATGCCGGCCGCGCCGGCGATGGTGCCGGTGACGATCTTGTGCATGGGAGTGGTCCGTTCTGCGCTTCGGGGCGCGCTGAGCACCACCGGCTCGGTGATTCGGGTCGTCGAGCTGGTGGGACGGTGTCATCGACCTCGCGGGTGAGGGGTCGCGGCTGACCGGTGCCGAGAGTGGTCGCCGGGCTCCGGAGCGCAGATCTGCTGCTCGGGCGGGCTGGACTCGCTCTGGTGACGACGCTACTCGTCCCCCAAAGTGCGGACAAGTCGGAACATGCTTTTGCATGCACCCAGAACGGGGGTGATTTTTGTCCTCCCTGTGGAGGACATGTTTGTACCCCGATCGCGATCGGAATGTCGGGCGTCCCCCGACCGTTGCACCGACCGGAAACGAGGAGGGACCCATGGGCATCGTGCGCTGGCTGTTCGACGCGCAGATCGTCATCGGCGACCAGACGGTGCTCTGGCGCGAGGTGATCGGCAACGTCTTCGGGCTGCTCAGCGCGCTCGGCGGGATGCGCCGCAAGGTCTGGGCGTGGCCGATCGGGCTCGTCGGCAACGCGCTCCTGTTCACCGTCTTCATGGGTGCCCTGTTCGACACCCCGAACCCCGTCAACCTGCTCGGTCAGGCCGGCCGCCAGGTCATGTTCATCATCGTGAGCATCTACGGCTGGTACCGCTGGACGCACCGCCCCGACGCCACCGCCACGGTGATCGAACCGCACTGGGCCTCGTGGCGGACCCGGGTCCTGCTGGTCGTCGGCATGGTCGGTGGGACCGCGCTGCTCACCCCGGTGTTCCGCGCCCTCGGGTCGTACGAACCGGTGTGGAGCGACGCGTGGATCTTCGTCGGTTCGCTGCTCGCCACCTACGGCATGGCGAAGGGCTGGGTGGAGTTCTGGCTCATCTGGGTCGCGGTCGACCTGGTCGGCGTCCCGCTGCTGTTCTCGGCCGGGTACTACGCGTCGGGTCTCATGTACGTCTTCTACGGCGCCTTCACGTTGACCGGCTTCTTCGTGTGGATGAACCAGCGGGTCAAGCCCCCGGCAGCGCCGGTCACGGTCGGCTGACCGGCCCGCCCACACCGAACCGGTCCACGACGACCCGGCGCGGATGTGACGGCCCCCGGTCTGGGACGAGACAATGGGGTACCGCACACGATGGGATGGTCCGATGGAACCCCTGCACGGCGAACGCGTCGAGGATGATGAGTCCCTCGCCGAGCGCACCGTCCGCGGAGCGATCCGCGCCTACCGACTGCACTCCTTCGATGCGGTCGACGCCTCGGTCGTGGCCGAGGTCGCGGGCATCCCGCTCGAGACCGTGGAGCGCCTGTTCCCCGCGTGGGAGGCGTTGCTGCTGGTGACGTACGACCGGTGGACGCAGCTGCGGGGCACCCGTCGGAAGACCCCGCCGGCGTGCACGATCGACCACGTCCGGTTGACCCTGGCCGAGGACGTCGCCGATCCGGGGCTCGTCCGGGTCCTGGCGGGCGTGATCACGGTCGCGAGCTCGGAGTCCGGGTTCGCCGAGCTGTTCCGCAAGCGCTTCGACGAGTACGTCGAGCAGCTCAGCAACGGTCTGCAACGCGACTTCGACAGCGGCGCCGAGGAATCGGCGATCCCGGCGTACCAGGCGGCCACACAGCTGCTCGCGGTGTACGAGGGGCTGCAGATCCAGATGCTCGTCCGGCCGCACATCGACGTCATGGTGGAGTTCGACCGCTCGGTCCGGACGCTCCGACAGGGCTGGAAGCAGCACGAGCTGACGTCGTGGGACCTCGACGCCGACGTCCCCGAGCGCGAGACGCCACAGCGCCAGCGACCGGCAGAACAACAGCAGACCGCACGCGAACCCGAGCGGGAACCCCAGAGTCGTCCCTAGCGGGAGACCGACCGCCGCCACGACACGATCTGCCGCAGCGTCACCTTCGACCCGTACTGCGCGACCGAGTGCCGGAACAGGTACTCGGCGAACCACAGCAGCAGCCCGGCAGCGACGAACACCTCGACGATGCAGACCACCGACTCGGTGACGCTCAGTGAGCCGACGGCGTTCCGCACCATGGCGGTGATGGGCGTGAACGTCGGGAAGTACGTGAAGAACGCGGCGACGGGCGACGACGGGGTGGTCATCACGAAGAACGCCGCGTAGAGCGGGATGATCAGGGCGAAGATCGCCGCCGACTGCAGCGCCGAGGCGTCCTTGATCGACGGCACCGCGGCACCGACGGCGACGAACAACCCGGACGCCAGCAGGACGCCGCCGACGAGCAGCAGGGCACCGACGAGCATCCGCCACGGGTCGATCGTCAGGCCGCCCAGCTGCGAGGCGACGAGCGGCAGGACGGCGAGCATCCCCACCAGCCCGGGGATGACGAACACCCCGACCTGCACGAACCCGACGAGCAGCATCGCGATCACCTTGCCGCGGATCAGGTCGCCGGCGGTGACGGCGGTCAGGATCATCTCGGAGATGCGGTTCTCCTTCTCCTCGACCACGACGGTCACCATGCGTGCGGCGAGCAGGATGACGAGCCCGAAGAAGGCGGCGACGTACAGGAACGGCGGAACGATCGACAGCCAACCCGGCGCGACCCGCCCGTCGGCGTACGTCGTGACGTCGGTGGCCGGTGGGGAGCGCAGCAGTTCGACGGTCTCGGGATCGTCGACGGTCGCGGCGACACTCTGTTCGAGCACCCGTTCGGCGAGCGACGAGTAGCCGCCGTTCGCGAACAAGCCACGGTCGGCGGCGTCGACCTGGATCGCGGTGGTCGACGGCGACGCGGGGAACTCGATGAACGCGTCGAGGGTGCCGGAGCGCACGGCGGCGCGGTCGGCACCGGCGTCGGTGGACGGCGATCCGCCCCACTTCGCGGCCACGGACTCGGACACCAGCCCGGAGTGGTCGAGGTAGCGGAACGGCGTCTTCGTGGCCGAGGAGCCGGAGACCACCGAGTCGGTGCCGGCCGCCTGGCCGATGCCGACGAGCAGGGACACGACGACGATGACGACCGGTAGCGCGAGCGTGCCGATCCAGAACGCGGGCTTCTTGACCGCGCGCACGAACTCGAACCGGACGACGGTGCCGAGGCGGCTCATGCGGCGGCCCCGTCCACTGAGGCCGTGGCGAGCGCGTCGTGGCCGTAGACCTGCACGAAGATCTCGTCGAGTGGGATCCGGCGCATCTCGAACGCGGTGACGCGGACACCGTCCGCCACCAGCGCGGCGAGGATGTCGGCGCCGTCCGGCGCGGCGGCGGACGTCGGCACGAGGTAGGCGACGTGCCCCTCGTGCCGCGCGAGCTTGTACAGCGGCGAGCGGGGGACCGGTCCGTCGAGGCCGACCCGGGCGACGGCGCCGCCGAAGGCGTCCTGCACGTCGGGGATGGACCCGTAGGCCGCGGCCGTGCCGTCCTTGAGCAGCAGGATCCGGTCGCAGAGCCGCTCGACCTCGTCCATGTGGTGGGTCACGAGGATGACGGTCGCGCCGTCGGCCTTGCGCTCGTCGACCAGGTCGAGCAGCAGTCGACGGTTGACGGGGTCGAGGCCCTTCGTGGGTTCGTCGAGGATGAGCAGCCGCGGCCGGTCCATGATCGTGATGCCGAGCTGCACCTTCTGCTGCTGCCCGCCGGAGAGCTTGTCGACGCGGAGCTTGGCGCGGTCGGCCAGGCCCACGCGGGCCAGGTAGTCCATGCTCCAGGCGGTGGCCTCGGGGCCGCGCAGCCCGCGGAGCCGTCCGAAGTAGGACATCACGTCGATGACGGATTCCTTGCGGTAGAGCCCGCGTTCCTCGGGCAGGTACCCGATGCCGCCGGTGGCGGGCCGGTACGGCTGGCCGTCGATGGTCAGGGTGCCGGCGGTCGGGGTGGTGATGCCGAGCAGGGCGCGGATCGTCGTGGTCTTGCCGGAGCCGTTGCTGCCGAGCAGGCCGAACGTCTCACCCGCGGCGACGTCGAACGACAGTCCGTCGACCACGTTCCGGTCCCCGAACCGCATGACGAAGTCCTGCACGCTGATGGTCGCCCCGCTCATGCGGCGACCCTACCGGGACCGGCTGACGTCCCGGCTGCCGGTCGCGGCCCGAGACGGTGACCGCACGACGGACGGGAGGCCCGTGGCGAACCCGCCACGGGCCTCCCGTCCGTCATCTGGTCGCGTCCACGATGCGCACCCTGCGTCAGGAACGCAACCAGGCCGTCCCCACGCCCGTCAGGGCGCCGTCTGCCACCGGCGCCGAGGCGAGCAGCAGCTCGCCGGCGGGGAGTTCGTAGGGCTCGTCACCGAACACCGTCACGCTCGTCCAGCCGTTCGGGCGTCGGAAGGCGAGCACGTCGTCGCGGCCGGTCTCGAGCCACTCCAGGTGTTCCTCGGACTGCAGCTGGCCGCGCAGTCCGAGGGCCTTCCGGTACAGGTTCAGGGTCGAGCCGGGATCGGTGTCCTCGGCCTCGACGCTCGCGTCCGCGAACCACGCCGGCTGGGGCAGGTGCGCGGTGCCGGTGCCGAAGCCGAACGACGGGCCGGACCGAGTCCACGGGAGCGGCACACGGCAGCCGTCACGGCCGACGTCGACGCCCGGGTTCCGGAAGAACGCGGGGTCCTGGCGGTCGGCGTCGGGGATGTCGCCGACCTCGTGCAGGCCGAGTTCCTCGCCCTGGTACAGGTAGGCGGAGCCGGGCAGCGCGAGCTCGAGCAGGGTTGCGGCCTGCGCTCGGCGCAGCCCCAGCGAGCGGTCGAGGTCGTCCTGCGAACCGCCGGCCAGCAGCCACGCGCCACCCTGCTTGTCGGGGGAGCCGTTCCGCGCCGGCAGCGCGTACCGGGTGGCGTGGCGGACGACGTCGTGGTTCGAGAAGACCCAGGTGGTCGAGGAGCCGGACTGCTCGGCCAGACCGAGGTTGAACTCGATGATCGTGCGGAACTGGCCGGCGTCGAAGTCGGCCTCGAGCAGGTCGAAGTTGAACGCCTGCCCCAGACCGTCGGCGCTCGCGTACCGAGCGCGGCGGTCGGCGGCGACCCAGGCCTCGGCGACCGCGGTCCGGGCGGGGGTGTACTCGTTGAACACCGTCCGCCACTCGGCGTAGATCTCGTGCACGTCGTCGCGGTCCCACAGCGGGTGCGAGCCGTCCTTCGGGATCTCGGCGAGCTCCGCCCAGGTCGGCAGGGCGCCGGTGGGCAGGTCCTTCGCGAGCCCGTGGGCGACGTCGATGCGGAAACCGTCGACGCCGCGGTCCGACCAGAACCGCAGGGTGCGCAGGAAGTCGTCGCGGACCTCGCGGTTTGCCCAGTTCAGGTCGGGCTGCTCCTTGGCGAAGGAGTGCAGGTACCACTGGCCGTCGCCGACCGCCGTCCAGGCCGGGCCGCCGAAGATCGAGATCCAGTCGGCCGGAGCCTGTTCGCCGGAGGGCCCGGTGCCGTCGCGGAACACGTACCGGTCACGGGCAGGGGAGCCCTTCGGCGCGGCGAGCGCCTCGCGGAACCACTCGTGCCGGTCGCTCGTGTGGTTCGGGACCACGTCGACGATCACCCGGATGCCGGCGGCGTGCAGTGCCTCGACCATCCGGTCGAAGTCGTCGAGCGTGCCGAGCTTCGGGTCGACGTCGCGGTAGTCGTCGACGTCGTAGCCGCCGTCGGCCAGCGCGGACGGGTAGAAGGGGCTGAGCCAGACGGCCTCGACACCGAGCGACGCCAGGTACGGCACGCGCTCGGTGATGCCGGGCAGGTCGCCGATGCCGTCGCCGTTCGCGTCCGCGAAGGAGCGCGGGTAGATCTGGTAGACGCTGGCCTGGCGCCACCAGGTCTCGTCGGTCGAGGTCGGGCTGGCGCTGACTGCGGGGTCGAGCACGTCGGTCATCTGGGTTCTTCCTTCGGTCGAGGTCGTTGTGTCGCTCACTTGATGGCGCCCTGGGTCACACCGGCCATCACCCATCGCTGGGTGACGAGGTAGACGATGATCGCCGGCGCCATCGCCATCAGGTACGAGGCGAACGACACGTTGTAGTTGTTGCTGAACTGCGTCTGGAACATCTGCTGCAGCACCGGCAGGGTCTGCAGCGCCGGGTCCGAGGTGATCAGCGACGGCATCACGAAGTCGTTCCACGACGCCAGGAACGCGAAGATGCCGACGGTGGCGCTCATCGGTGCCAGCAGCGGGAACACGAGCCGCCAGAACACCTGGCCCGTGCTCGCGCCGTCGATGCGGGCGCTCTCCTCGAGCTCGGCCGGGATCGACCGTAGGAACGCGGTGAAGAGCAGCACGCTGAACGACAGCTGGAACATGACGTGCAGCAGCGCGACGCCGAACGGGTTGTCCAGGTGCGCGAGGCCGGTGAGCTTCACCTGCGACAGTGCCAGCACCGGGAACGGCAGGAACATGGCGGCGAGCAGGTAGAAGAACGACCAGCGGAACAGCCGACGGTCCCAGTTCCTGGCGATCGCGAACGCCGTGAACGAGGCGAGCAGGATCGTGCCGACGACGGTGATCGCGGCGACGAGCACCGAGACGCCGAACGCCCGCGGGAAGTCGGTGAGCTCCCACGCCTGCACGAAGCCGTCGACGCTGAAGGGCGCGGGCAGCGAGAACGCGTTGCCGTCCACCGCCTGGCTCGTCGTTTTGAACGCCATCGTCAGGGTGACGTAGAGCGGCACCAGGATCGACAGCGCGCAGAGCACGAGGACGACGGTGACGGGCCAGTTGGCGGTGCCGCCGCGGCGGCCCGCGGTCCGGTCGGCGTCGACCGATCGGATGCTGCCCGTCTTCGTCGTTCCCGGACGGAGGGGTGTCTGGATGGTCATCAGAGCGCTGCCTTCCCGCGGGTCGCCCGCAGCTGGATCACGGCGATGACGACCGCGATGATGAAGAAGATCGTGGCGTTGGCCATCTGGTAGGCGTAGTCGCCGCCGTTGAAGCCCTTGAAGATCGACATCGCGACGCTCGTGGTCGAGGTGCCGGGGCCGCCGTCGGTCAGGCCGACGATGATGTCGTACGAGTTCAGGAAGTTCTTGAACCCGATCACCAGGTTGATCAGGATGTAGCCGGCCGTCAGCGGCGCGGTGATCGAGATCAGCTGGCGCCAGGCACTCGCGCCGTCGAGGGCAGCGGCCTCGTAGACCTCGCCGGGGATGGACAGCACCCCGGCGATGTAGATGAGGAGGGTCGACGGGATCGCCTGCCACGCGGTGACGATCACGATCGCGACCCACGCCAGGTCGGGGTTCGCCAGGATGCTCTGCTCGAGCGGCCCGAACCCGATCGCGGTGGCGAACGCCGGCAGGCTGTTCGCGAACAGGAACGAGAACACGTACGCGATGACGATGCCGGAGATCACCATCGGCAGCACGAACACCGCGCGGAGGGCGATCTTGCCGCGGATCTTCGAGGTCAGGGCGATGGCGAGCAGGAACGCGACCGCGTTGACGACGATCACGGTGACGAGCGAGAACCCGAGGGTGAACAGGTACGCCTGCAGGATCGCGGGGTCGGAGAACACCGCGACGTAGTTCGTGAGCCCGATGAAGCGGAACTCACCGAACCCGACCGAGTTCGTGAAGCTCAGCACGATGCCCATCACGGCCGGCAGCGTGATGGCGAGCGTGAAGAGCAGCAGGGTGGGGAGCAGGAAGGCGAGGAAGAGCGGTTCGATCCGCTTCCGCTTGTGGGTGACGGACTGGAGGCCCGGTGCGGCTCCGCCCCGTCGGCGGCGGTCCGCCGTCGTGATGGCTTCGGTGGTCGTGGTTGCCATGGGACGTCTCCTTACGCGGCCGTGCGGAGCGCGAGGCGCGCCCAGTCGGCGTCGAGGGTGCGGAGCTGGCGCTGCGGGTCGCCGCCGAAGGCGATCGACTGCGCGTAGTTCGCGACCGGGATCTCGGCGGGGATGAGCTGCGACGCACCGAGGTAGAAGGCGGCGTCGTCGTAGTACGACTGCATGCCGGTCAGCGCCGGGTTCGACGCCGGAGGAGCGTCCTTGCGGACACCGAAGCCGTTGTTGTCGGCGTTGTACTTGTCGTTGACCTTCGACTGCATCAGGAACGACAGGAACTCGCGAGCCGCCTCCTGCTTGCGCGACGCCTCCGGGATCCAGAGCGCCAGGTCCACGTTCACCCGCACCTTGTTGTCCGCGGCGTCGTCGGTGACGGGCAGCGGGAAGGTGCCGAGGTCCATGTCCTCGTTCGTCTTCGCGATCTCGCCCAGGGCCCACGGTCCCTGCAGGTACATCGCGGCCTTGCCCTGCGCGAAGGCGAGGTTGCCGTCGCCGTACCCGCGGCTGGCCGCGCCGTCCTGGTGCCACTCGCGCAGCTGGACCATGCGTTCCATCGGCGTCCGGAGGTCCTTCTCGAACGACACCGACGAGTCCTTGCCGACCTTCGTGCCCTCGCGTCGCAGCGCGTCGAACGTCTTCGGGGTGTCGATCGCGCCGCCGATCGTGTAGTCGAACATGCCCTGCGCGATCGTCCAGTTGTCCTTGAACGTGCCGTAGATCGGGGCGATCCCGGCCTTCGTCAGGCGCTCGCAGAGGTCGGCGAACTCGCTCCAGGTCGTCGGGACCTCGAGCCCCTGCTCGGCGAACAGCGCCTTGTTGTAGATCACCGAGGCGGCGGTCACGGAGTACGGCAGGGCGCTCTTGCGCCCCGGGTAGTCGGCGGTCTGCTCCATGAGCGGCCACAGGTCGGGGTTGATCGTGTCGGTCTGGGGCAGGTCGGACAGGTCCGTCAGTGCCCCGTGCTCGACGAACGGCACGACCGAGAAGTTGTAGTTCCAGCACCCGAGGTCCGGCGGACGGTTCCGGACGAAGTTCGCGGACATGCTCGAGGTCGAGTCGCGGACGACCCGCACCTTCGACTGGCTGTCGTGGAACTGCGCGATGACGCCGTCGAAGTAGCCGATGACCTCGGGCTTCGACACGTAGAACGTGATGGTCTCCGGCTTGGCGCTCGAGGACCCGATCGGGGCGCACCCCGCGAGCGCGAGCCCGCTGGCGATGCCGCCGGCTCCGAGCAGGAACGAGCGTCGGCTCACCGATGCTGCCGTCCTGGTCGTGGCGTGTGGTTGCACGTCGTCTCCGTCCGTCCGGACCCGGCAGCCCTGCCGTTCCGTCCTGCGATCGGCTCCGATGTCGACCGCGAGACTAAATCTAGCGACAAAATCTAATTACGCAAGGAACTCGTGGCGCGATAAGGTCACGGCATGCCGCCACCCCGCCGAACGAGCGCCGAGACACTGCTCGCGCACGCCTTCGACGCCGGCGCCTTCACCGCGACCGAGGCCATCGACGCCACCGGTCTGACCCGCTCGACCGTCCTGGCCGCGTGCGAGGAACTCGTCCGGCTCGGCTGGCTCCACGAGCTCGACGACGCCCGTGCCGCCGGGGAGTACCGGATCGGGCGGCCCGCCCGCCGCTACGAACTCGACACCGCCGCCGGGGTCGTCGTCGGCGTGGACGCCGGGCAACACCGGATCACCGCCTTCGTCGCCGACCTGCGCGGCACCGTGCTCGGTCGCGCCGAGGGGGCGCTCGGTGAATCGGGGCTCGAGGTCCCCGTCCGGCTCGCGGTCCTCGCCGACACCGTGGACGACGCGCTCGCCGCCGCCGGTGTCGACCGCTCCCGCATCCTGGTCACCGTCGTCGGCATCCCCGCGCCGGTCGACGCCGGCGGCGCATCGCCGGATGACGGCGGCTTCTGGGACCGGATGAACCCGGGCTTCGCCGACGCCGTCCCGCACGGCCGCGTCGTCGTCGAGAACGACGCGAACCTCGCCGCGCTCGCCGAGCGGCCGTCGTCGGGGGATGCGTCGTTCGCCGCACTGCTCTCCGGCGAGCGGTTCGGCAGCGGCCTCGTGGTCGACGGTGTGCTGCTCCGGGGTGCCCACGGCGGCGCGGGGGAGATGCGCGTGCTCGACATCGTCCAGGGGGTCGGGTCGTCGGACGGCATCGGCGCCACGGCGCGGACGCTGGTCGCCGAGGCCGTCGCGGCGGGCGACGTGCGGCCGGGCAGCCTGCTCGCCCTGGACGACGGCGCCTCCGCCGTGTTCCGAGCGGCGCAGGACGGCGACACCGTGGCGCTGGCGATCGTCGACCGCCTCGGCGACCGGCTGGCCCGTGTCTGCGTCCTGCTCGCGAGCCTGCTCGACATCGACCGCGTGGTGGTCGCCGGTGCGATCGCCCAGCCTGCGGTCGCCGTCATCGACCGGGCGCGTGCGCTGCTCGACGGGTGGCACTTCGACCCCGTGCCCGACCTGGTGGCCTCCACGCTCGGTGGCGACGTCGTCGTCATCGGGGCCGTCGCCCACGCGGTGGACGCCGTCCGTGCTGATCCGCTGTCGTTCCCGCTGGTCGACCCTGCTGTCGTCAGTGCCGACGGTCGAGGGGAAGCTCCCGCGTCCGGTCCCAGTCCTCGGTCCACCCGAGCCGGTCGAACAGCGCATCCAGCAGCATCGCGGTGAACCCCCACACCAGGTGACCGTCGTCGTCGGGGTGCTCGCTGTCCTCCGCATCGACCGTGAAGCCCGGCCCGCGCCACTGCTGACCACCGCGTCGGATCACCGTGACCCCGCGGTTCGCCGGGTCGAGCAGGTCCGCCACGGGCACCCGGAAGACCGCGGCCGACTCGCGCTCGTCGACGACCCGGATCGGGGACGGCTCGCGCCACCAGCCCAGCACCGGGCGGACCAGGTGGTTCGAGAACGCCAGCGGCACCGCGGGCAGCGTGCCGAGGACCTCGACGCCCGTCGGGTCGAGCCCGGTCTCCTCGCGCGCTTCACGGAGGGCGGCGGCGACCGCGTCGGCGTCGCCCGGATCGATCCGCCCGCCGGGGAACGCGACCTCGCCCGGGTGTGCGCGCAGGGTCGTGGCGCGAGCGAGCAACAGGACGTCGAGGTCGCGGGGCACGTCGGCGGCGACGGCGGGGCGGTCGCTGGGGGTGCGGTCGAGTGCGCCGAAGAGCATCAGGACGGCAGCGTGCCGCGGGGTGGTCGTGCCGCCGGGTTCGACGGGAGGCTCGGCGTCGCCCCATCCGGTCGCCGCGACCCTCGCCAGTGCCGCCCGTGCGCGCCCATCGTCCATCACCCGCCCACCCTAGGCGTGCCCCTGCTTCGTGAGCAGAAATGGTCGAGTCCCGAATCGACACTCGACCATTTCTGCTCACGAAGTTGCCGGAGAGGCCCTGATCGGCGCCACCCAGCGCAGTCCGGGACGTTCAGTCGGCTCCCGGACGCCGTCGGCATGGTGGAGGAACCGAGAACCACTTGAACAATCGTGGAGGACACACCGTGGACCGCTTCCGACGACTCCCGCTGCCGGCCCTGCTGCCCATCGTGTTCGTGCTCGTGGGTGGGCTCTACTTCGTCATCGGCTTCGCCTCGAACCCCGACGGCGGCGAACTGGCTGCTCGCGCGATCGCGTCGCTCTTCTACGCGGTCCTCATGACGATCTTCTTCGGCTTCCTCATCGCCTACCGCCGGCGTCGAGCTGGCGGGACGGAGACCGCGGCCGCCATCCAACGCGCCGTCCGCACCGGCGAGCTGCCGGACGACGTCGACCACGTCGTGTGGACCCGCGAGCTCGAGTCCACCCGCAATCGGTACCGGAACAACCGGGTCATCGTGCCGATCATGGTCGTCGTCTTCGCAGCCTTCTCGGTCTGGGCAGCCCTGACGGTCAGTCCGTTCTGGTGGGCGATCCTGGTGCTGTTCGTGGGGATGTGTGCGTACTCCGTCTGGGAGACCCGCCGGGCGCTGCGGAACATCGAGCAGCTGCTCACCACCCTGCGCGGAACCTGGACCGTTCCCGAGCCGAGCGCTCCGCAGTTCGACCCGCGGTGAGCGGCGAGCGAGGAGCCGGCCCGCGGCGCGATGGTGGCGGTTCCGGCAGCCGGATGATCGGCGTGGGCCTCGTCATCATCGCGATCACGCTCGTCGTGTTCGGGGTGTCCTCGAGCACGGAGGATGCGGGCTCGGCCGGTCGAGGGGCGACGCTCATGGTCGTCGGATTCCCTGCCGGAGCCGTCGCGATCGTCATCGGTGTCGTGCAGCTCAGCCGCGGCCGGCGCTGACGACGTCCATCGTCCCGCAGCTCAGCCGCCCGGTGAGCAGAAGACGTCGGGTCCCTGGTGGGAACCCGACGTCTTCTGCTCACTGGGTGGGCCGAGCGCTCACTCCGTGGTGGACACCCAGTCGATGAGCAGGTTGCCCTGGTCGCCCCAGTTGCCGACCTGGAACATGAAGCGGTGCGGGGTCGTCGGCACGTCGTGGGTGACGGTGTCGAGGACCTTGCCGTCGACGCTGTAGGTGACCGACTCGCCGGGCACCCAGTCCACCGTGTAGGTGTGCCAGTCGCGCCACGAGACGCCGGTGCCGATCTGGACGCGGTCGGCTTCCTTGCCCGGGGTCATCGAGTGGTGGAAGGCCGAGGGGCTGTCCTCGAAGTTGCCCTCGGGGAAGTCGATCTCGCCGTCGGACCAGGTGCCCGACGTCGGCCACAGCATGAAGGCCGCGCCGTTGCCGTCGCCACCGGTGGCCTTGGCGCGGACGGAGAACGAGCCGCCGACGTGGTCCCAGGCTCCGGCCGAGGACCCGAAGGTGCCGGCTGCCCCGGCACCGGTGCCGAGGGCGACGTCCATCACGCCGTCGTGCACCGAGACGGTCTTGCTCGGTGCGTAGATGCCGGAGGTGCCGTCGGGGTAGGGCTGCCACGACTGCGGGTAGAGCCGCGAGACGAGGCCGGTCACGGCGTCGGTGGTGAAGTCCTCGACGAACGAGGCGACCGGCGCAGCGGCTGCGTCAGGAGTCTCGGCGACCTCGTCCTGCGGTTCAGCCGAGCCCTCGGCCTCTCCGTCGGACGAAGGCTCGTTCGACGGAACTGCTGCCTCGGGTTCTGCGGTCGGGGTGGTGTCCTCGATCGGCGCGGCCTCGGCGTTCGGCGCGGGCGTCTCCGTCGGCGTCGTGTCCGACTCTTCGTCGTCCGACGGGGCCGGGGTCGCGGTGTCCGAGGGGGTGGGGGTCGGGGTCACCGGGGCGTGGTGCCCGTGGCGGTGTCCGCCCCAGCCCCACCAGCTGTCGGCGGAGGCAGCGGAGGCGGTGGGGACTCCGAGTGCCAGGCAACCGGCGGTCGCGGCCGCCAGGATCGCGCGACGGCGGCTCATCGGGTGTGCCGTTCGGTGGTGGAGGTGATGGGCGTGGTGGTCGCGGGGGTCGTGCCGCGCATGGGCGTGCACGTGCTTCGGGTCGAGATGTCGGGCTCCTCGTGGTGCTCGGGCGCAGGATGCGGGGAGGGGACGGCGCGCCAGGGGGCAGGATGCCGAGGGGTTCGGTGACGCGTCCACGGACATCTTGCATCATTTGTGCCCCGTTCGGGGGTAATCGCCCGAATCGGCAGTCGAACGCGCGGTGAACGGCGGGCAGCCCGCAGCCCGCAGCCTCAGCCGCGCGGTACCGGCTGCAGCCGCTGCAGCTGCGTCACGTGCCCGGGCTCGAGCTCGTCGAGCGACGTGACCCCGAGCAGCCGCATCGTGCGCTCGATCTGCTCCGACAGGATCTGGATCATCCGGTCGACGCCGGCCTCGCCGCCCGCCATCAGCCCGTACAGGTACGCCCGGCCGACCATGGTGAACTTCGCACCGAGCGCCACGGCGGCGACGATGTCCGCGCCGGACATGATGCCGGTGTCGAGGTGCACCTCGGTGTCCATGCCGACCTCCTTGACCACGGAGGGCAGCAGGTGGAACGGCACGGGTGCCCGGTCGAGCTGGCGTCCGCCGTGGTTCGACAGCGTGATCCCGTCGACGCCCATCTCGGCCAAGCGCTTCGCGTCCGCCAGGGACTGCACGCCCTTGACGACGACCTTGCCCTTCCACTGGTCGCGGATCCAGGCGAGGTCCTCGTAGGTGACGGTGGGGTCGAACATGTGGTCGAGGAGCTCCCCGACGGTGCCGGACCACCGGTCGAGCGACGCGAAGGCCAGCGGCTCGGTGGTCAGGAAGTCGAACCACCACCACGGTCGCGGGATGGCGTTCAGCACGGTCCGGGCGCTCAGCTGCGGCGGGATCGAGAACCCGTTCCGCTTGTCCCGCAGGCGCGCGCCGGCGACGGGCACGTCCACGGTGACGAGCAACGTGTCGAACCCGGCCTTCTCGGCGCGGGAGACCAGCGCCATCGACTTCTCGCGGTCCTTCCACATGTACAGCTGGAACCAGTTGCGACCGTGCGGGTTGGCGTCGCGGACGTCCTCGATGGCGGTGGTGCCCATGGTGGAGAGCGAGAACGGGATGCCCGCGCGTCCGGCTGCCCGGGCGCCGGCACGCTCGCCCTCGGTCTGCATCATGCGCGTGAACCCGGTGGGGGCGATGCCGAACGGATACGCGACCGGCGCACCCAACACCGAGCGCGAGGTGTCCACGGACGAGACGTCGCGCAGGATCGCGGGCGTGAACTCGATGTCCTCGAACGCCTGGCGGGCGCGGGCGAGCGAGATCTCGGCCTCGGCGGCGCCCTCGGTGTAGTCGAACGCGGCCTTCGGCGTGCGTCGGGCGGCGATGTCGCGCAGGTCCCAGATCGTCAGCGCCGACTCGAGCCGCTGTCGCCGACCCGGCAGCGAGGGCTTCTTGAACTGCATGAGCGGTGCGAGGTCCCGCACCGTCGGCAGCTGCCGCTTGATCGGTGTCCGCCGGGTCGACGGTGCCCCGGGGGTCGCTGCCGGAGCCCCGGTCGCGGGGTCGACTCGGTGCTGGTCGTCGATCGAGGTCATACAGACATCCTACGTCTCGGAGTGGATTGTGGGGAGGTGTGATCGGCCCGAGGGGTGTACCGGACGGGCTCGACGGTGCGGGCGATCGTCGCGCGCAGGGCCTCGAGCGACGCTCCACCCAGGCCACCGAGTCCGGCGGCCCGCGCCTGCACGAGGATGTTGCCGAGCGCCGTCGCCTCGACGGGCCCGGCCAGGACGGGCAACCCGGTGCGGTCGGCCGTCAGCTGGCAGAGCAGCCGGTTCTGCGATCCGCCACCGACGATGTGCACCTGTCGGACGTCTTTGCCCGTGATGGCACCGATCGTCGTGAGGGTGTCCGCGTACGCGGTGGCCAGCGACTCGAGGATCGACCGCACGAACTCGGCCCGCGACGCGGGCGCGCTCAGCCCGTGTGCGCCGCACCACGCGGCGATGCGCGCGGGCATGTCGCCAGGGGCCGTGAACGACTCGTCCGCGGGGTCGAAGACGGGGACCGGGGCGGTGACGGCCGCGGCGGAGGCGAGCAGGGCCTCCAGGTCGAGCGAAGCGCCACCACGCTCCCAGGTGCGGACGCTCTCGGACAGCAACCACAGTCCGGACACGTTCTTGAGGAAGCGGACGCGGCCGTCGACCCCGCCCTCGTTGGTGCAGTTCGCGTCGCGCGCCGCGTCCGACAGGACGGGTGCGTCGAGCTCGACGCCGACGAGTGACCAGGTGCCCGACGAGATGTACGCGAAGTCCGGTTCGGTCGCGGGGACCGCGACGACGGCCGACGCGGTGTCGTGCGAGCCGACGAGCGTGACGGGCGCGGTGCCGCCGACCAGGTCGGCGACGGCGGGCAGCAGGTGCCCGAGTCGGTCGCCCGGGTCGCGCAGGGTGGGCAGGAGGCCGGCCGGGAGGCCCGCAGCAGCCCGCAGCGCCGGATCCCACCCGCGGGTGGTCGCGTTCAGTGCCCCGGTCGTCGACGCGTTGGTGCGCTCGGCCGCCTCGACACCGGTGAGCCAGTAGCCGAGCAGGTCGGGGATGAGCAGCGCGCGCTGCGCGAGCTGCAGGGACGGGTCGGCGGCGAACTGGAACACCGTGTTGAAGGGCAGGTGCTGCAGACCGCTCCGGGCGTACAGCTCCGCTGCGTCCAGCCGCTCGTGCACGGCCTCGACACCGCCCTCGTGCCGCTCGTCGCGGTAGTGGGAGGGCAGTCCGAGCAGCCGGCCGTCGCGGAGCAGTCCGTAGTCGACCGCCCACGAGTCGATGCCGATGCTGACGATCTCGGGGTGCGCGGCGAACGCCTGACGGAGGCCGTCGGTCACCTGCCGGTACAGCTCCACGACGTCCCAGTGCAGGGCCTCGCGATCGTGCTCGTGCAGGGCGACGGGACCGTTCGGGAACCGGGCGACGTGCTCCATCCGGACGCCGGCGGTGTCGACGTGGCCGAGGATCACCCGGCCGCTCGTCGCCCCGAGGTCGACGGCGGCGACGGTGCCGCTGTTCGTCATGTGACTACCTCAGGAACGCCGCGGCGACGCCGGCGTCGACGGGCACGTGCAGTCCGGTCGTGTGCGAGAAGTCGTCGGTGCAGATGGCGTAGACGGCGTTCGCGACGTTCTCGGGCACGACCTCGCGCTTGAGGATCGTGCGCTGGGCGTAGAACGCGCCGAGGTCCTGTTCCTCGATGCCGTAGGTCTTCGCGCGGTTCGCACCCCAGCCGCTCGCGAAGATCCCCGAGCCGCGGACGACGCCGTCGGGGTTGATCCCGTTGACGCGGACGCCGTGCTCGCCGAGTTCGGCCGCGAGGAGTCGGACCTGGTGCGCCTGGTCGGCCTTCGTCGCCGAGTAGGCGATGTTGTTCGGGCCGGCGAACACCGAGTTCTTCGACGAGATGTAGACGATGTCGCCGCCGAGGCCCTGCTCGATGAGGACCTTCGCCGCAGCCTTGGACACCAGGAACGAGCCCTTCGCCATGACGTCGTGCTGCAGGTCCCAGTCCTGTTCGGTGGTCTCGAGCAGGCTCTTGCTGAGCGACAGCCCCGCGTTGTTGACGACGAGGTCGAGGCCGCCGAAGTGCAGGAGTGTCTGCTGGACCGCCTGGTCGATCGCGGCGGCGTCGGTGACGTTCGCCGCGACGCCGATCGCCTGGTCGGTGTTCCCGATCTCGGCGGCGGCTGCCTGCGCCTTCGCCAGGTCGAGGTCGGCGATGACGACCGCGGCGCCCTCGGCGGCCAGGCGCTTCGCGATCGCCTTGCCGATGCCGCTCGCGGCGCCGGTGACCAGGGCGATGCGAGTGGCGAGCTTCTCGGGGGCGGGCATGCGCTGCAGCTTCGCCTCTTCGAGGGCCCAGTACTCGATCCGGAACTTCTCGGCCTCGTCGATGGGGGCGTAGGTGCTGAGCGACTCGGCGCCGCGCATGACGTTGATCGCGTTGACGTAGAACTCGCCGGCGACGCGGGCGGTCTGGGCGTCCTTGCCGTACGAGAACATCCCGACGCCGGGGACCAGCACGATGAGCGGGTCGGCACCGCGGATGGCGGGGCTCGTCGCGTCGGCGTGGCGGTCGTAGTACGCCTGGTAGTCCGCGCGGTACTGCTCGTGGAGTTCGTGCAGGCGGGTGCTCTGCTCCTCGACGGCGGCCGTGGCCGGCAGGTCGAGGATGAGCGGCTTGACCTTGGTGCGCAGGAAGTGGTCCGGGCAGCTGGTGCCGAGCGCGGCGAGTTCCTCGGCGCGCGAGGCCGCCAGGAAGTCGAGGACGACGTCGCTGTCGGTGAAGTGCCCCACCACCGGCTTGTCGTGGCCGGCGATGCCGCGGATGGTCGGGGCGAGGGCGGCGGCGCGTGCGTGGCGTTCGTCGGTCGGCAGCGCCTCGAAGCCTGCTCGGGGCTCTCCGAACGGGTCGGCCTTCCCGTGCTCCGCGATGTACTGCTCGGCGGTGTCGATGATCCAGCGCGAGTTCGCCTCGGCCTCGTCGCTCGTGTCACCCCAGGCCGTGATGCCGTGGCCGCCCAGGACCGTCCCGATCGCCTGGGGGTTGTCCCGCTTGATCGCGGCGATGTCGAGCCCGAGCTGGAACCCCGGTCGGCGCCACGGCACCCACACCACCTTGTCGCCGAAGATCGTCGCCGTCAGGGCCGGACCGTCCGCCGCCGTGGCGATCGCGATGCCGGCGTCCGGGTGCAGGTGGTCGACGTGTGCGGCGTCGACCAGGGCGTGCATCGCCGTGTCGATGGACGGGGCGGCACCACCCTTGCCGTGCAGCGTGTAGTCGAACGCGGCGACCATCTCGTCCTCGCGCTCGACGCCGGGGTAGACCGCCTGGAGCGCACGGACGCGGTCGACGCGCAGGACTGCGAGGCCCGCCGGGGTGAGGGTGCCGAGGTCGCCCCCGGAGCCCTTCACCCAGAGCAGCTCGACCGGTTCGCCGGTCACCGGGTCGGTCGCGGTGCCCTTCGCCGAGGTGTTGCCGCCCGCGTAGTTCGTGATCCGCGGATCCGAGCCGAGCGCGTTCGAACGCGCGATGAGCGCCCTGATCGTCTCGTCTGCATCGGTGCGCTGCGTTGCGGGGTCCACCCGTGCCTCCAGTGTGTGTGTCATGTGTCTACGCGCCCCAGCCGGCCTGGACGCCGCCGACGCGGTCCTCGGCGATCGACTGCTGGTAACCCGACTCCAGGTACGCGCGCATCGGGTTCGCCGGCAGGCCGCGGGACTCGCGCCAGGCCGCGAGGTCTGCTCGGACGTCGGTCTGGTACGCGTCCATGAAGACCTCGTTCGCGCCGAGGACGTCGTGCGCCTCCTGCGCGGCCGTCAGGGCGACGCGGTCGAGGAGCAGCGCCCGGGCGGTCATCTCCTGCACGTTGAGCACCGAGCGGATCTGCCCGGGGATCTTGTCCTCGATGTTGTGGCACTGGTCGAGCATGAACGCGACGTCGGGGTTGTCGTAGCCGCCGCCACGGATGACCTCGACCAGGATGCGGAACAGCTGGAACGGGTCAGCGGCACCCACGATCAGGTCGTCGTCGGCGTAGAAGCGCGAGTTGAAGTCGAAGCTGCCGAGCTTGCCGAGGCGCAGGAGCTGCATCACGATGAACTCGATGTTCGTGCCGGGAGCGTGGTGGCCGGTGTCGAGGCAGACCATCGCCTTGTCGCCGAGCGCCGACGTCTGCACGTAACTCGTGCCCCAGTCCGGCACGTCGGTGTGGTAGAACGACGGCTCGAAGAACTTGTACTCGAGCACCAGGCGCTGGTCGGCACCGAGGCGGTCGTAGATCGTGCTGAGCGACTCGTGCAGGCGGTCCTGGCGTTCACGCATGTCGGCCTGGCCGGGGTAGTTCGAGCCCTCGGCGAGCCAGATCTTCAGGTCGCGGCTGCCGGTGGCGTCCATCACGTCGATGCAGCGCAGGTGGTGGTCGATCGCCTTCTGCCGGATGCTCGCGTCCGTGTGGGTGAGGGCGCCGAACTTGTAGTCGTCGTCCTGGAACGTGTTCGAGTTGATCGTCCCGAGCGCGACGCCGTGCTCTTCCGCGTGGCGCTTGAGGTCGCTGAAGTCGTCGACGAGGTCCCAGGGGATGTGCAGTGCCACGGTCGGGGCGAGGCCCGTGTACTCGTGCACCTTGGCGGCGTCGGCGATCTTCTCGTAGGGGTCGCGCGGGGTGCCGGGCGTGCTGAACACCTTGAAGCGGGTGCCGGAGTTGCCGAAGGCCCAGCTGGGCAGCTCGATCTGCTGTCGTGCGAGCTGGTCGGCGATGCCGGCGAAGGTCGGTGTCGATGTCATCGTGTCACTTCCTCGTGTGCGATTGAATCGTTTCATACAGTACGGCGCGCGGCGGGTCGCCGCAACCGTGTGGTGCCGTGGGCGGGGCGGTGTGGGGGAACCAGGTTCCGGACACCGCACCACGCACTTCCGCGGTGCTGTGTCCGGAACCTGGTTCCGGCAGCTCCCTACTCGGCGGGGACGGCAGCAGGCGCGCGCAGCTCGTGCGTCCCGCCGCCGAGCCGCTGCTCCGCGGCACCCGGCAGGCGCACCACCGCGGTGACCCCCTCGGGCACCTCGGCCCGCACCAGGAGCTCACCGTCGACGAGCTCCCACCGCACCGCGATGTGCCCGTGCACCGAATCGAGCGAGGTCGACGCCCACGTCAGCCCACCGCCCGGCTGCGGCGCGATCAACACGGAGGAGTACCCCGGCTCGAGCGCCGACAGGCCGCCCACCACCCGGTGCATCCAGTCCGCCACCGCCCCGAGCGCGTAGTGGTTGAACGAGGTCATCTCACCCGGGTTGATGGTGCCGTCCGGCAGCATCGAGTCCCAGCGTTCCCACACCGTCGTCGCACCCATCGTCACCGGGTACAGCCACGACGGGCACTCCGTCTGCAGCAGCAGCCGGTACGCGTCGTCGAGGTGGCCGGTCTGCGTCAGCGCGTCGGTGATGAACGGCGTGCCCGCGAAGCCCGTCGAGATCCGGTACCCGGACTGCTCGGCCAGCTCCGCCAGGCGGTCGCCCGCCCGGCGCTCGTCGTCCTCGTCGAGGATGCCGAACACGATCGCGAGCGCGTAGACGGTGGTGCAGTCGCTCCGGATGCGGCCGTCGGTCACGTAGTGCTGCCGGAACGCGGCCTGGAGGCCCGTGGCGAGCTCCTCGGCTTCCGTCGCCTCCGCCTCGTGGCCCGTCAACCGCGCCGCCTGCGCCACCAGGGTCGCGCTGCGGTACGCGCACGCCGTCGCGACGACGCCCGGGTCGGCCTTCGCCTTGGCGGCGTCCTCCGGCGGGGCGTCCGGGTCGAGCCAGTCGCCGAACTGGAAGACGGTGTCCCACAGGCCCTCGGGTGACAGGTGGCCCTTGATCCGGCGGAGGTGTGCCGTCATCGAGTCGAGCTGCTCCTCGAGCACCGCGGTGTCGCCGTACGCCTGGTACAGGGTCCACGGCACCCACACGCCGGCGTCCGACCAGATGGCGGTGGCGTCCGGGGTGCCGAAGTCCTCGGCGGGGGAGTACTTCAGCACGTCCGGCACCACGAACGGGATGACACCGTCGGCGTGCTGCTGCTCGAGCCACACGTCACGCAGCCAGTCGCCCAGGAAGGCGCGGGTGTCGAACAGGTACGACGCCGTCGGTGCGAACGCGGCGATGTCGCCCGTCCAACCGAGGCGCTCGTCGCGCTGCGGGCAGTCGGTCGGGACGCTCAGGAAGTTGCCCTGCATGCCCCGGACGACGTTGTCGTGGAACGTGTTGAGCAGTTCGTGGCTGGACGCGAACGTGCCCGTGCGGGTCAGGTCGGAGCCGACCTGCACCGCGGTGACCGCTGTGCGGAGTTCGTCGAGCGTGCCGGTCCACCCGTCGACCTGGGCGTACCGGAAGCCGTGGAAGGTGAAGCGGGGCTCGAACACGTCCGGGGCGCCGGAACCGTCCGCGCCGCTGCCGCTCAGGGTGAAGTGGTCCGTGGCCTTCGCGGTGCGCAGCGGCCGGGTGCCGAGCTCGTCGTGTTCGAGCACCTCGGCGTGCTTGAGGGTCAGCACCGTGCCGGCGGGACCCGAGGCGACCACGCGGAGCCAGCCGACCAGGTTGACCCCGAAGTCGATCAGCGTGGCGCCGGACGGGCTCGTCCAGACGTCGACGGGGGCGATCTCGGCGAGCGGCCGGACCGGCGGCACGGTGTCGGCGACGAGTTCGCGCTCGCCGATGTCGACGGTGCGCACGGCGCTCGTGCGTCCCTCGTGGCCGTCGATGCTCGGTGTCGTGACCTCGCCGGGCGTCAGGAACGACCCGTCGCGCAGCCGGGCGTCGATGTCCTCGCCGTCGTACAGCTGGTCGGCGGTGATCGCGCTGGACAGGGCCTGCCAGTCCGTGTCGGTGGCGACGAGCTGTTCGTGGCCGTCGGCGAAGGTGATGCGGAGTTCGGCGAACCCGGCGGGCTCGTCGGCGTACCAGCCGCCGCCACCACCCCAGGCGAGCCGACCGGCGGCCCAGCCCTTGCCGAGCACGAGCGCGAGCACGGCGGCGCTGCCGGCGGCCGTGTCGGTCAGGTGGGCCGTGACGTCGTGCGAGACGACGCGGATGCGCCACTCGTAGCTCGTCCACCCCGGTTCGAGCAGGTGGTCGGAGACGCGTTCGCCACCGAGCCACGCCTCGACGACGCCGAGGGCACTGACGTCGAGGGTCGCCCCGGTGACGGCGCCGTGGCCGTCGTCGAGCGTGAACTCCCGGCGCAGGATCGGTGCGCTCCCGAGGTCGGCGTCGCTCGTGATGAACGGAGCTGTCCAGGCGGTCATGTGGTGTGTCCTTTCACGCGACCGGTCGTCGTCGACCGGTGCGGGGTCGTGGGCCCGGCCGTCTGCCGGGGTGGGTCGACCCGGCGGAGGCGGGTCGCGCCTCCTGGCCGGGGTGGGCGGTCAGCCCTTGACGGCGCCGCTGGTCATGCCGGCGACGATCTGGCGGTTGAAGAAGACGTAGAGGATGAGCGGCGGGATCGTGATGAGCAGGACGTCGGTGAACAGCAGGTTGAGCTGGCTGACCGACTGGCTCTGGAACGCGTAGAGCGTCTGCTGCACCGTGGCGTTCTCGGACCCCGGCAGGAAGTACAGCGGGTTCGTGAAGTCGTTGAACACCGTGACGGACTGCACGAGCACGACCGTGATGATGACCGGCTTGAGCAGCGGCAGCACGACACCGAAGAACAGCCGGACCGGGCCGGCACCGTCGAGGACGGCCGCCTCGTCGAGCTCCTTCGGGATCGTCGCGACGAACGCCCGGAACAGCAGGATGCAGAACGACAGGCCGAAGGTCGCCTCGATGAGGATCATCCCGCCCATGGTCTTGAACAGGTTCAGCCCCTGCAGCACCCAGATCGTGGGCACGATCGCCGGCGGCACGATGAGGCCCGCCAGGACGAAGAAGTTGATCACGCCGTTCCACTTGCTCGGACGACGCTGCAGCACGTAGCCGACCATCGCGGAGAACACGACCATCACGGCCACGCTGCCGACGGTCAGGACCGCGCTGTTCAGGAACGCGCGGACGATCACGCCGTCGCCGGAGCCGAACACGGCCTGCAGGTTCTGCCAGAGCTGCCACTCGGTCGGCAGGCTGAAGCCGAGCTGGTTCGCCTCGGCCGGGTTCTTCGCGGCCTGCAGCAGGACGAAGACGAACGGCACCAGGAAGACCACGAAGCTCACGACGATGGCGATCGTGCCGATGATCCACCGGCGGGTCCGGCCCGGGTGGCGGTGCTTCGTCGGGGTGCTGACGCGGGGGCTGGTGAGCGTGGTCACAGTTCCGCCTCCTTGCGGTTCAGGAGCCACGAGATCGGGACCATGATCGCTGTCACGACCACGAACAGGACCACGTTGCCGGCGGTCGACAGGCCGTAGAACCCGGCCTGGTACTGCTTGTAGATGACGCTCGCGATGACGTCACTGGTGAACCCTGGCCCACCGCCGGTCATCGCCCAGATCAGGTCGAAGGACCGCAGCCCGCCGATCAGCGACAGGATGATGACGGTGCCCATCGCGGGACGCGACAGCGGCAGGGTGATGTTCCGGAAGATCGACCACGCGCTCGCGCCGTCGACCCGTGCGGCCTCGAAGTACTCCTGCGGGATCGCCACGATGCCGGCGATGAAGATGAGCGTCGCGATGCCGACGCCCTTCCAGACGTCCACCGCGGCGACGCTCCACAGGGCGAGGGCCGGGTCGGTCAGCCACCCCGGAGTGGGGAGGCCGACCGAACCGAGCACGCCGTTGATGATCCCGTGGAACGGGTCCATCAGCGCCTTGAACGTGATGCCGATGCCGATCGTCGACACGAGCACCGGGAAGAACACGACCGCCCGCAGGTAGCCGCGCCCCAGCACGGGCGACGTGAGGAGCAGGGCGAGGGCGAGTCCGATGACCACCTTCGCCGCGCTCGTCACGAAGCCGTACTGGAACGTGTGCACGAACCCGGAGACGAGCTGCGGGTCCTGGAAGAAGCGGACGAAGTTGTCGAACCCGATGAAGGTCTGGTCGAACAGCGTCCAGCGGGTGAGGGAGAAGTAGAACCCGGCGAAGGTGGGGACCGCGAAGAACACGACGTACAGCGCGATCGCGGGGATGAAGAACCACGCGGGGTAGAACGAGCGCATCCGCTTGCGCGCGGGTCCGGCCCCGCCGGAGCCCGCTCGGGTCTTCGCCGGCTCGAGTGCCGTCGTGAGGGTCGCGGTCACCGTGTCACCAGCCCTTGATGCCGAGCTGCTGTGCCTGCTGGACGACGTCGTCGTCGTACTGGTCAGCACCCTTGGCGGCGTTCGTGATGCCGGAGCCGACCTGCACGCAGATCTTCTCGAGGTTCGGGCCCTTGATCGGCGACAGGAACTCGAGCGCCGGGCTCGCCTTGCCGTCGTCGAGGTACTTCTGCAGGTCGTCGATCATCGGGGGCACGTCGTCCGGCAGTGAGCAGGTCGAGATGACGTACGGACCACCGGGCGTGCCGGTGTCGTTCTGCACCTTGCAGCCGTCGGCCGAGTTCGCGAAGGCGATGAACTTCTTCGCCGCGGCGAGCTCGTCGCCCTCGGTGGTCTTCGGGATGTACAGGCCGTTCGGCTCCCAGATGGTCAGGTTCGTGTCGTCGGCGTCCTCGGCCGGCAGCGCGAATGCTCCGATGTCCTTGACCGCGTCGGGGCTGTCCTGCTGCAGGGTCGAGATCGCGTTCGTCAGCATCGGGTACTGCGCCCCGGTGCCGTCGGCGAGCATCTTCAGACCGTTCGCCTGCGTGGCCGAGGCGTAGTCCTCGTTGTAGAGGTCCTTGTCCTTGCCCTCGGCCAGGTGGTCGAAGCCGGCGAGAGCGGGCTCGTCGGCGTAGGACTCCTTGTTGGCGGTGTAGTTGTCCGCCCAGTCCTCGTCCTGTGCCGTGATGTTCGCGAAGTCGCCGAGCACGAACAGCTGGCTGGTCCAGGTGTCGCCGTACGTCTGGATGATCGGGGCGACCTTGCCGGCGTCCTTGATCTTCTCGCTGTTGCTGATGAACTCGTCCCAGGTCGTGGGGACGCTGAGTCCGAGGTCGGCGTAGACCTTCTTGTTGTACATGACGCCGCCACCGAAGCTCGTACCGAAGGGTGCGCCGTAGAGGCCCTTGTCGGTGCTGACGACCTTGGTGAACTGCTCGTCGACGTCCTTCGTCCAGCTCTCGTCGGATAGGTCCACCAGGGTGTTGTCCGGGTTGAGGGCCTGCATGAGCGAACCGGAGTTGTAGTTGAAGACGTCGGCCATCTCGCCGGTCGACAGCTGGGTCTTCACCAGGTTGTCGCCGTCGGTGCCCTGCGGGCGGGTGTCGAACTTGACGGTGATGTCCGGGTTGGCCTTCTCGAACGCCTCGATGAGCGGCTTCGCGGTGGCGGCCGTCGCGGGCGAGTTGTCGGCCTGGTAGGTGATCTGGACCTTGCCGCCGCCTTCGTCGGCGGAGCCGCCGGACGAACACGCCGCGAGCCCGCCGATCAGGACCGTCGCGCCGCCGATGGCGACAAGCCGTTTGACGACCGCGCGCTTGGTGAGCGTCCTCGTGGTCAGGGAACGAGCTGACATTCCTTACCTCCTCGTAAGGCCCGGGGCGGGGTACCCCGGGTGAAACGGACCCGGATCCCGCGTCGTCGTGGGCTCCGGTTGCTGCTGTTTAGAACGTTTCAATCAGGATGGAACCACGTCGATTGAAGCGTGTCAATCGCTGCGTCGATTTCGTTACGGGAACGCGCACGCCGCGCACCGCAACCCCCCCCATCCGCGAAAGCGACACCGTGCCGCGAACTGTTCGCGTGGATCTGTCGCGTTGCCGGGCCAGACGGTGTCCCGAGCCGCGGGACTGTCGCTTTCGGGCGCTCAGGCCTCGGTGCGGCGCGGGTCGCTCGGTGGCGCCGTGCGCGCGGCTGCTGCACCTGCGCGGCCGAGCGTGCTCTCGCGGGGGACGAGCTCACTGCCGAGCACGACCGCGCGGTGGACGTGCATCGGGTCAATGAGTTCCTCGAGCAGGAGCTCGACGGCGGCCGCGCCCATCTCCGCACCGTGCATCGTGACCGAGGTCAGCGGCACGGCGCCGCCCCACGCCACCGAGTTGTGGTCGCACCCCGACACCGGGATGTCCTCCGGCACGCGGATGCCGGCAGCTCGGAGCTCCGAGACGACCGCCATCGCGAGCAGGTCCGTGACGCCCAGGACGCCGTCGGGGCGTTCGTCCGCCGGCATCGCGGCGATCCGGGACCCGGCGTGCGTGCCGCCGGGCGGGTCGATGTCACCGGCGTCGATGTCCACGAGTTCCACCCCGGGGTGGCCCGCGATCGCCCGGAGCACGCCGGCGCGGCGGAGCGCGACCGGCTGCAGCTCGGCGCGGGCGCTCACGAAGCCGATGCGTCGGCACCCGCGGGCGATCAGGTGCTCGGCGGCGAGGAACCCCGCCTGTTCGTTGTCGACGACGACGGAGCAGGCATCGACCGTCGTCGGCGCGAAGTTGACGTAGACGACCGGACGACCGTGCCGGCGGGTGAGCTCGACCTGGTCGCGCGACTCGGTCATCGAGGCGAGCAGGATGCCGGACACCCGAGCGCTCTCGAGGTACGCGAGGTGTTCGCCCTGCGCCTGCAGGTCGTCCTCGCTGCTCGCGATCAGGAGCGTGAACCCCCGCTTCCGGGCCGCGAGCTGCGCCCCGTTCACCATGTCGCTGAACAGCGAGTTCCGGAGCGACATCACGACGAGTCCGATCGAACGGCTGCTGCCGGAGGCGAGCACCCGGGCGTTGCGGTTCGGCGTGTACCCGAGTTCGGCGATCGCGTCGTGCACACGAGCGGCGGTGGATTCGGCCACCCGCTCGGGGTGGTTCAGGACGTTCGAGACCGTCGCGAGCGAGACGCCCGCGCGAGCAGCGACGTGGTGCACGCTCGGCGGGCCGTCACGCCGGGGGACATGCACCATGCTCCGATCGTAGGCCGCAGCGGCGGTCGCTCCGCGCTGGGGCTCGGCTACGCGTCGGCGACGGAGGACTGCCGGACCACGAGCTCCGGCGTGAACTCGACGTGCTCGAGGTCGATGTCCTGCCCGAGCTCGACCTGCTTCGTCAGCAGCTCGATCGCCTGACGCCCGAGGTCCTGTGCCGGCTGGCGCACCGAGGTCAACGGGACGACGGCCGCTTCGGCGAAGGCGATGTCGTCGTAGCCCACGATCGCGATCTCCTCCGGCACCGCGATCGTGCCCCGCATGATGAACGCCTGTTCGAGGCCCACCGCCAGCAGGTCGTTCGCCGCGAAGACCGCGTCCGGCCGTTCGGCACGCGGCCGTGCCTGGAGTGCTTCGCCGACACGACGCCCTTCGAGCACGGACAGCGACGCGGTCGGCAGGACCTCGAGCCCGATGCCCGCTGCCCGAGCCGCCGACAGTGCCCCGGCGTGCCGGTCGGCCACCTGGCGGATGCTGGACGGGCCGCCGACGAACGCGATGCGCGTCCGCCCGGTGGCAGCGAGGTGCTCGACCGCGATGCGGCCGCCCGCGACGTCGTCGACGGAGACCGAGGCGAAGTGCTCGTCGTCGGCGCGGCGGTCGACGAGCACCACCGCGGTGCCCTGGTCGCGCAGACGGGCGAGTCGGGACAGGTCGTCACCGGCGGGGGAGATGAGCAGACCCGCGACCCGGCGTTCCTCGAACAGGTCGACGTAGGTGCGTTCGCGGTCGGTGGACTCGTCGGAGTTGCCGATGAGGACCGCCAGCCCCTTGTCCATCGCAGCGTCTTCGGCGCCGCGGGCGACGTCGGTGAAGAACGGGTTGCCGCCGTCGAGCACGATCAGGCCGACGGTGGAGCTGCGTCCGGCCCGGAGTTGCCGCGCGGAGTCGTTGCGGACGAACCCGAGCGTGGCGATGGCCGACTGCACCCGGTCCACCGTGGTCGGGGCCACCTTGTCCGGGCGGTTCAGGACGTTCGACACCGTCCCGAGGGACACGCCGGCGAGCGCTGCCACCTCTCGCACACTCACCGCCATGTGGCCATCCTGGCATCGGGGCGGTCCGCGCGGTCGGCCCGCGCCGTGATCTGTGGAAAACGGCGGACGGGAGGCGCGGTGCGGGCTGGACCCGGGCCTCCCGTCCGGTGGGTGGGCAG
The DNA here is from genome assembly GCF_044497295.1 of Curtobacterium pomorum. Classification (NCBI taxonomy): domain Bacteria; kingdom Bacillati; phylum Actinomycetota; class Actinomycetes; order Micrococcales; family Microbacteriaceae; genus Curtobacterium; species Curtobacterium pomorum. Next base: position 2,987,541 of record NZ_CP172409.1, on the reverse strand, counting down.
GTCCACCGCACGGTGCTGGATCGTGGGTGCGGACTTGCCAACGCCCGCCGGGGCGCACTATCGTCTCGCTGTCCCGTTGAAACGATTCACCGACGAACACGCGAACGGAGGACCAATGGCGGTCCGCATCGGAGCCCGGAGCACCACGGGCTGGAAGGCGACCGTCTCGGTCGCCATGTCGAACTACATCGAGTCGGGGTCGATCATCGCGATCGCCACGAGCCTCAGCCTGTGGCAGGCGCAGTTCCACGTCGGCGACCTCGAGGTCGGCCTCCTGGCGAGCCTGTCCGCCAACGCGTTCGGCGCTGCCGCCGGCGCCATCATCGGCGGGCCCCTGTGCGACCGCTACGGCCGGAAGTTCATCTACACCTACGACCTGCTGCTCTACATGCTCGGCATCCTGCTCGCGGTGTTCGCCGGCAGCTACGGCATGCTGCTGGTCGGCTTCATCCTGACCGGCATCGCGGTCGGCGCCGGCGTCCCCGCGAGCTGGACCTACATCGCCGAGCAGGCACCAGCGGACAAGCGGGCCGCCCACGTCGGCACCGCGCAGCTCGCCTGGTCGATCGGCCCGATGGTCGGGTTCGCGCTGGCCATCGCCGCCGCGCCACTCGGACTGCTCGGCAGCCGGCTCATCTTCGCGCACCTGTTCGTCGTCGCCGCCGTCGTCTGGTGGCTCCGCCGCGGGCTGCCGGAGTCGGCGATCTGGAAGGACGAACGCGCCGCGACCGGCACGGCGAACTTCTTCCACGGGATCACCCAGCTGTTCAGTCGGCGCAGGAACCTGACCGCGATGCTGTTCCTGTTCGGCGTCTACGCGCTCTGGAACACCGTCGCCGGGCAGGCCGGCATCTTCCAGCCGCGGGTGTACTCGGCCACCGGGGTCACGAGCGTCACCGAGCAGTACGGCCTGCAGATCCTGGTGTGGGGGTGCACCGTGGCCGCGACGTACTTCGGCTTCATGCGCTACGGCGACCGGGTCAGTCGACGGCTGCTGTTCGCCCTCGGCGCGGTGCTCGCGATCGTCGCCTGGGCCGTCCTGATCTACGCACCGGCGAACCTCGGGACGCTGCTGTTCTTCGCGATCACGTGGGGTGTGTCGTCGGGCATCGGTGCGCAGGCGTTCTACGGCCTCTGGACGAGCGAGCTCTTCGCCACCCGGTACCGGGCCAGTGCGCAGGGGGTGCTCTTCCTCGCCGCGCGGGTCATGGTGGGACTGCTGAGCATCTGGTTCCCGCTGCTCCTGTCGGACATCGGGCTCCGCGCGCTCGGCGGGCTCATCCTCGGGCTGCTCGCCATGTCGTTCCTGGTCGGCACGATCTGGGCGCCCCGCACGCAGGGCAGGACGCTCGAGGCCATCGAGGCCGAGCGGTACGGCACCGTGACCACCGTCACCGGCACCGTGCGCACCGCCGACGAACGAGCCGTCCGGGAGGCCGAGCAGCGTCGGCGCGCCGAGGCCGACCGGTGACGCGGGTCTGCTTCCGACTCCAGGTGCAGGCCGAGCACCTGGACGCCTACCGCGAGCGGCACGCCGCGGTCTGGCCGGCGATGCTCCGGGCGATCGAGGCGGCCGGACGGCGGAACTACTCCCTGTTCCTCGACGACGACGGCCTGCTGATCGGCTACTACGAGACCGACTCGGTGACCGATGCCGACGCGTCGCTCGCGGCGTCCGAGGTCGCAGCCGCGTGGGAGGCGCACATGCGGGACCTGTTCGACGGTGCCACGGGTCGGGCGGACCAGACCGCGCGGGTGCTGCCCGAGGTGTTCAACCTGGAGGACCAGCTTGCGGCCGCCGCGGAGTGAGGAGCGGGTAGCGTCCGGTCCATGGCCGACGTGACCCACGCCGCGGACCTCGGGATCGACCTGTCCGACGGCAAGCCCCAACAGCTCTACCGGTGGTTCCTCGCGAGCATGCTCTTCGGCCGGCCCATCCGGCAGGAGCAGGCGGCGGCGACCTACCGCGTCCTCATCGACCACGGGTTCACCAGCCCGGGGAAGTTCGCGGGCGCCGGACGCGAGCAGCTGCGGAGGGTTCTGGACGAGGGCGGCTACGCGCGGTTCGACTACCAGATGACCGATGCCCTGCACGAGACGATGCACACGCTCGACGCCGACGAGGGCTCCGTGTCGCACCTGGTGAAGACCGCGGCGTCGCGGAAGGACCTGCGCGAGCGACTCGCCGCGCTCAAGGGGATCGGTCCGAAGACGATCGAGATCTTCCTGCGGGACATCCCGGACGCGGTGCTGCCGGACTGACCGCAGGTGCTCACGGAGCGCCGACGAACCGCCCAGCCCGTCCATCGCCCGCGTGGCTAGCGTGGAACCATGCAGCCGCCCGCAGCCGGAACCCTCCGCGTCCTCCACCTCTCCGACACCCACCTGACCGGCGACGGCGCCCCGCACCAGGGCTCCGTCGACACCACCGCGGCCCTCGAGAGCGTGCTCGCCCGCGTCGACGGGGTGCCCGGTATCGGTCTCGTCGTCGTCTCGGGCGACGTCTCCGAGGACGGCAGCCCCGAGTCCTACGCCGCCGTCCTCGAACGGGTCGGCGGATGGGCGGAGCGGCACGGAGCCGCCCTCGTCGCGGTCCCGGGCAACCACGACCTGCGGGAGGGCTTCCGCCAGGTCCTGTCCAACGGCCACGTCCTCGGTGAGGGCGGCCGCCCGGTGATGCACACGATGGAGTACCACCCGCCGACCGTGCCGGTGTGGGGGCAGTCCCTCGTCGCGGGCCGCCGGATCGTCACCGTCGACACGAGCGTGCCGGGTGCGGGCTACGGTGAGGTCAGCGAAGCGAGCCTGGAACGGCTCCGCACCGCGCTCGCCGGCGACCACGCCCCGCACGGCACGATCGTCGTCCTGCACCACCCGCCCCTGCCGGCCCCGACCGAGCTGCACGAGGCGCTGCGCCTGCAGAACCCCGAGGCGCTCGCCGACGTGGTCCGTGGCTCCGACGTGCGCGTCGTCCTGGGTGGGCACTACCACCACCACTTCGCCGGTTCGCTGGCCGGCGTCCCGGTCCTGGTCGCCCCCGGGGTCGCGAACGACACGGACGTCACCGGCGCGTACGACGAGGAATCGGCGTACGTCGACAGCGGCGCCCTCGTCGTCGACGTCGCCGAGGACGGCTCCGTCTGGTCGACGCCGCTGCGCGTCCCGCGCCCCGACGCCGACCCGCTCGCCTTCCACCTCGACGCAGAGACCGTCGCATCCGTCATCGCGGCCGCCGGCAAGCACTGAGCGCCACCTGCGCTGTGCGCGCGACGCGCACTGGACGTGCGTGGCTGACGGACGGGAGGCCCGTGGCGACGCCGCCACGGGCCTCCCGTCCGCTCGTCGGAACCGTCCACTGCCGGTACCCCGCCTGTTCGGGCTGCACGCGGGGAAACCGAGTAGGCCGGACGCACACGCCAGCGAAGGAGCACCCATGCGGAACGGCAAGGCAGTCCAGTACGACCGGTACGGCGACTTCAGCGTCGTCGAGCTCGTCCCCCAGGACAAGCCGACGGCCGGCCCCGGCGAGATAGTCGTCGAGATCGTCGCCGCCGGGTTGAACCACATCGAGCGGTTCCTGCGCGAGGGGAAGCTCCGGGACCACATCGAGCTCGAGTTCCCGGCACGGCAGGGCGTCGACTTCGCCGGCATCGTCCGGGCGCGTGGCGACGGCGTGAAGGACCTGCGGGTCGGCGACGAGGTCATGGGGCACGCGCCGCAGGGTGGATCGCACGCGAACTGGATCGCGGTGCCGCGCGGAGCGGTCATCAAGAAGCCGGAGTACGTCGGGTGGGAGGTCGCCGGTGGCCTGTACCTCGCCGGGTGCACGGCGGTGTCGGTGGTGCGATCGCTGCGCCTCGGCCCGGACGACACCGTCGTCATCACCGCGGCAGCGGGCGGTGTCGGGCACATCGAGAGTCAGCTGGCGCACGACGCCGGCGCGACCGTGATCACCCTCGGCAGCGCGCGCAACCACGACTACCTGCGGCAGATCGGGACGCTGCCGGTCGTGTACGGGGAGGGTGAGGAAGAGCGCATCCGGGCGATCGCGGACGGCCGACCGATCACCGCCTTCATCGACAACCACGGGGAGAGCAACGCCGAGCTCCTGGCGGATCGCCTCGGCGTCGGTGCGGAGCGTTTCGTGTCGTCGGACGACCGCCGCGACATCGAGCTCCGGTTCCTGCGCGCCCCGGCAGAGGACGAGGAGACCCGGGAGCTCCTGACCCTGTTGGCGAAGGCCCTGCAGGAACGCCGCTTCCAGGTGCTCATCTCGGGCTTCTACCCGTTCGAGTACATCGTCGAGGCGTACGAGGACCTGGCCGAGATGAAGTCGCGCGGCAAGGTCGTCATCGGCATGCAGACCGTCGAGACCGGAGCGCGGCTCGACTGGTACCGCTCCGAGAAGGCCCGCGACCTGCGGGACCGCTACGCGGATGCGCGCGGCTCCGAGACGGAGACGATGGCGGGCGGATCGGCGACACCGGCGAGTTGACGCGGTCGGGCCCGGCGCTCGGGCCCGGCGGTCGGGCCCGGCGGTCGGGCTCAGCTCAGGATGTCCTTCGAGGCGAACCGGCTGTACGCCAGCGCACCGAACACGACGACGTAGCCGAGCTGCAGCACCGCGTTCGACCCGAACGAGTCGAACGAGATCGGGTCGCGCAGCAGGTCACCGAACCCCAGCCACTGGTGCGAGAACAGGTACGGGTGCAGCCAGTCGAGCTGGGGCAGCTGGTCGAGGACCTGCGAGGCCCCGGCCAGCACGACCGTCGCGGCCATCGCGCCGACCGGCACGTTCGTCAGCGTCGAGGCGAACATGCCGATCGCCACCAGCCCGAGCATCGACATCGCCACGTACAGGGCGAGCAGGAGCGCCCGTCCGGCGTAGGACGCTCCGCCGACCTGGGTGCCGGACAGCAGCGTGACCGGGCCGATCGGGAACAGCACGGCACCGATCGCGGCACCGACGAGCACCACCAGCAGCGTGGCCGCCAGGCAGAACGCCACCGCCCCGGCGAACTTCACGAGGATGAACCGCACCCGGCCGGTCGGCGCGACGAGCAGGTAGCGGATGGTGCCGTGGCTGGCTTCCCCTGCGACGGTGTCGCCCGCGACCACGCCGACGGTGAGCGGCAGGAAGAGCGGGATCGACACGGTCAGCGCGGTGAACGCCACGAACAGGCCGTTGTTGGTGATGTCGCCGAGGAACGCCGGGCCACCGTCGTCACCGTCGGTCGTGAGCTTCACGGCGACCGCGATGAGGATCGGCACCAGGGCGAGCGCACCGAGCATCGCCCAGGTGCGGCGACGTCGGAACACCAGCGCGAGTTCGGAGCCGAGCAGGGCGAAGGGGCGCTGCCGGCGCTGAGCCGGCGCGGCGGTGTCCGCCGACGGACGAGCGGTCTCGGGCAGCGAGCCTGCAGTGTCAGGCAGCGACATCGAAGCCCTCTCCGGTGAGTGCGACGAACAGGTCCTCGAGCGTGCCGCCGCCGACCGTCAGCCCACGGACCCGGACGTCGGCGCGGACGAGCTCGGCGGTGATGGTCTCCGGCAGGAGCTCGTGCGGCAGGTCCGCCACCAGGACGTCGGCGCCGCCGTCGTGCCGGGGCGCGAGCCCGAGCCGCGTCAGCACACTGCCCGCCTGCCCGACGTCGGGCGTGCGGACGGTCACGGTGCGGGCTCCTGCGGAGCGCAGTTCGTCGAGCTCGCCCTGCGCGACGAGCTTGCCGGTGCGCATCACCGCTGCGTGGGTGCAGACCTGTTCGATCTCGGCGAGCAGGTGGCTCGACACGAACACGGTCGTGCCGTCGTCCGCCAGGGAACGGATGAGGTTGCGGACCTCGCGGGTGCCCTGCGGGTCGAGGCCGTTGGTCGGCTCGTCGAGCACCAGCAGGTCCCGCGGGGAGAGCAGGGCGTTCGCCAGGCCCAGCCGCTGCTTCATGCCGAGCGAGTACGCGTGCGCCTTCTTGTCGGCGGCGTGGGTCAGGCCGACACGGTCGAGGGCGTGTGCGACGCGGTCCTTCCGGGTGCGCGGGTCCGACGTGGGGTCCGCCGCGTCGAAGCGCTGCAGGTTCGCCCGTCCGGACAGGTACGGGTAGAAGGCCGGCCCCTCGACCAGGGCGCCGACGCGCGGCAGCACCTGGTGCAGCGCCTTCGGCATCGACTGGCCGAGCACCTCGATCGTGCCACCCGTCGCGCTCGACAGTCCGAGGAGCATCCGGATCGTGGTCGTCTTGCCGGACCCGTTCGGTCCGAGGAACCCGAACACCGCGCCGCGCGGCACCGACAGGTCGATCCCGTCGACGGCGCGCTGCTTGCGGAAGACCTTCTGGAGGCCCGTGGTGCGGATGGCGAGGTCGGTGTCCGGGGTCGGGCGGGTCGCGTCCACGGCGGTGGGGACCGTCGTGCGCGCGGGTTCCGGTGCGCTCACTTCGCGGCGGCGACCAGCGACGACACCGGCACGGCGCCGGCGAGGACCCGGCCGTCGTCGGTCAGGTACACCGACACGAGCGAGGTCTGGACGGCACGGCCGCCGTCGACCGCCTTCGTGAGCTGGCCGAGCAGACCCGAGGCCTCGTCGCCGAGGGACGACTGGTCCACGGTGCCGGCGGGGAGCTCGGCGATCGTGCCCCAGCCCTCGCCGGTGAACGTCGGCTCGTCGCCGTCGTGCGCACCGCGAGCGTGATCGCCCTTCGCGTGCGCGTCGTGCTCGGCGTCGGACAGGTCCTTCTCGGTGACCTTCGCGTTCGACGGCGGCGTGAAGTCGAAGAGCCGCGCGGCCGGGGCGCCGTAGTCGAGGCTGGTGAACCCGACCTGCACCGCGGGGTCGTCCTGCCCGGCGGCCTGGATCGTCGCACGGAGCGGGAGCCCGGTCTGCTGGTCGACCGCCAGTCGGACGGTGCCGACCAGGGTGTCGGAGGACTTCGGCGTCAGGGTGATCTGCCAGGCGTCGTGACCTGCGACGCTGACCTCGGTCGGCTTCGAGACCGTGGTGGTCGGGGTGATGGCGTCGACGGCCTGCTCCGCGATGTCGGTCGGCGTGGTGGTGCCGTCCTGCGGGCCCTTCGCCGAGTCGGAGGGGAGCGTCACGTGCGTGGCGGTGCGCTCCTTCGAGTCCCAGGTCCAGACCTCGGACCCGTTGCGGACCAGGTCCTGCTCGGCGAGCTGCTGCGTCAGCTGGACGCGCTGCTTGCTGGCACCGTCGACGTAGACACGGGCGGTGTGCGACGAGGTGAGCAGGCCGAGCACGTCCGAGGCGTCGCCCTCGAGTGAGGATCCGCCGGAGCCGGTCGGCAGCTCGGGGAGTCCGAGGTCGCTCGACTGCGTGAGCTTGCCGGAGTACTGCGCGTCCGACGACTTCGCGATGCTGGCGATGACGTCCGCTGCGGTCGGGTTCGTCCCCGCGATCGGGTCGTTCGCGGCGTTCGCGATCATCGGAGCGGCGACGGCGCCGGCGACGACCACCGGCGCGATGACTGCTGGCAGCCAGGCTGACTTCTTCATCGGGTTCCCCTCGTGGTGCATCGGAGTCGTGAGTACGGTACGTCCGGCCCCCGACAGGCAGCTGGGCGTCTCGGCCGGGGAGAACATGTTGTCCACACTCGTTCATCGGACCCCACCGCGTCGTCAGCCTCGGGTATGATCGATGCATCACGATCAGCCCGTCGCCGTCTGGCCCGGGCTGATTTTCTTTTCACCTGGGGGTGTGGTGGTCGAGTACTCGAAGCCCTGGCTCACGCTGGATCAGCAGGTCGAGCGGCTGCGCGGCCGCGGGCTCGTCGTGGAGTCACACCGGGCGGCTGTCGACCTGCTCGACCGGGTCGGTTACTACCGCCTGACGGGCTACCTCTACCCGCTCCGGCAGCCGGACGTCGTCGGTGATGGACACGAGGTCCCGCAGCACATCACGCTGCGTGAGACGTACCGAACCGGAGCGTCGATCGAGCACGCCCGTTCCCTGATGGACCACGACCGCGCGCTGCGGCTCCTCGTGCTCGACGGAGTCGAGCGGATCGAGGTCGCAGTCCGCACCAAGATCGCCCACGTGCTCGGCCGGAACGGACCGTTCGCGCATCGGGATCCGGCCTCGTTCACCCCGTCGTTCCGCCAGGTGGGCGAAGCAGGAACGAGCGGGCACGAACGTTGGATCGAGCGGGTTCGAGCCCGGCAGGACCGATCGGACGAGGTCTTCGTCGCGCACTTCCGGACCAGGTACGACGGACAGCTGCCGGTCTGGGCGCTGACCGAGATCCTGGAGTTCGGACAGGTCGCCCGACTGTACGGCGGTCTCTCGAACGTGCTCGGGACGGAGATCGCGATGGCGCTCGGAGCGCCGTCGAAGCGTGTCCTCGGCAGCTGGCTCGCCTCGGTCAACTACGTCCGGAACGTCGCGGCGCATCACGCCAGGCTGTTCAACCGCAAGCTCGTGGTTGCTCCGAAACGCCCCGCGAACGTTCCCGAGTTCGACCACCTTCGACGAACCGAACACGCGAAGGTGGTGTTCGGGGTCTACGGAGTGTTGGTGGTCATGGCCTTCCTGCTGCGCCGCATCGATGCTGACTGCGCGTGGCGCCAGCGTGCCACCGCCCTGCTCCACGATTTTCCCGACGTACCGGGTGTGAGCACTGCGGATCTCGGTGCGCCGGTGGGCTGGGCCCTGGAGTCGATCTGGCGGCCCGCGGAAGGTTCGTAGACTCGGGACGCGACCGACGGCGGTCGTGTGGCGGCGAAGGAGGCGGCATGCGGGCGGTGCTCGGTCTGGACATCGGGACGTCGAGCACGAAGGCGCTGCTGGCCCGGTTCGACGGCACCGTGATCGCCGAGGTGGGTCGCAAGCACGACGTCGACCGCCCTGCCCAGGGGCTGGTCGAGATGGACGCGGCCGTGTGGTGGGACGAGTTCACGACGCTGACGCACGAGCTCCTCGCGCTCGTCCCCGAGGCCGACGTGCAGGCGGTCGGGGTGAGCGGCATCGGTCCGTGCGTGCTGCTCACCGACGCGGTCGGCGAGCCGTTGCGCCCGGCGGTCCTGTACGGCGTCGACACCCGGACCGCCGACCTGCTGGACGAGCTGACCGCGGAACTCGGTGGCGAGGACGCGGTCCGTGCGCGCTGCGGCTCCGGGCTGAGCACGCAGGCCGCCGGGGCGAAGCTCGCGTGGGTCGCCCGGCACGAGCCCGAGGTGTGGGCGCGTGCCGTCCGCTTCACGATGCCGGCGTCGCGCGTGGTGGAGCTGCTCACCGGGGAGTACGTCCTCGACCACCACTCGGCCAGCCAGACCACGCCGCTCTACGACGTGCACGAGAACGTGTGGATCCCCGAGTGGTGCGAGCGGCTCGCGCCCGGCCTGCCCATGCCGCGGCTGCTGTGGTCCGGTGACCAGGCGGGCGTGGTGACGCGCGAGGCGGCCGCGGCCACGGGCCTCCCGGTCGGCATCCCCGTGACGGCCGGCACCATCGACGCGTGGGCGGAGGGCGTGAGCGTCGGCGAGTCCGTGCCGGGCCGGATGTTCCTGCAGTACGGCACCACGATGTTCATGATCGTGCCGACCACCGAGCCGACGCCGGTGCCGGGGATGTGGACGACGGTCGGGACGCACCCGGGGCAGCCGAGCGTGTCGGGAGGGATGGCGACCTCCGGGGCGATCACCGACTGGCTGCGACGGCTGGTCGACGGCGAGTGGGCGACCATGCTCGAGGAGGCGCGGTGTGCCGGGATCGGCGCGAACGGGCTGTTGATGCTGCCGTACTTCGCGGGGGAGCGGACGCCCATCGCCGACCCGGACGCGCGCGGGGTGATCGCCGGGCTGACCGTGCGGCACACGCGTGGCGACGTCTACCGGGCGACGCTCGAGGCGACGGCCTACGCGGTCCGGCACAACATCGAGGTGCTGCGTGCCGCCGGGGTCGAGGTCCGCGAGCTCGTCGGGGCCGGCGGCGGGCTGCTCGGACGGCTCTGGCCGACGATCGTGAGCGACGTGACCGGGCTGCGGCAGACGGTGCCGTCGGTGACCGTGGGAGCGTCGTACGGGTCGGCGTTCCTGGCGGCAGCGCTCGTGGCCGACGTCGACATCCGGCAGTGGAACCCGCCGGCGACGGTCATCGAGCCGGACCCCGTCGCGACGGCTGCGTACGAGCCCGGGTACCACGACTACCGCGAGCTGTACGAGGCGACGAAGGCCGTCGTGCACCGCTTGGCCGCGCGCAGCTGACCGTTCGACACCGCGCAACGGACACAGCACCGCGCAGGTGCACGGTGCTGTGTCCGGAACCTGGTTCCGCGGGAGTGCGCTCGCGCCCGCGCCGCGCCTACGCCTGGGCGTCGACGCCGGCGGGGGCGCTGCCGTCGTACTCGCAGATCGCCTGGACCTTCGAAGCACTGGCACTGGAGCGGTCGAACTCGTAGCCGAGCCACTCCTTCGCCAGACGGCGGGCGAGCTCGACGCCGACGACGCGCTGGCCCATGCAGAGGACCTGGGCGTCGTTCGACAGGACCGAGCGCTCCACGCTGTACGAGTCGTGCGCGGTGACGGCACGGATGCCCGGCACCTTGTTGGCGCTGATCGCCACACCGAGGCCGGTGCCGCAGATCAGGATCGCGCGGTCGGCCTCGCCGTTCGCGACCAGGCGTGCGGCGTCGACGGCGACGTGCGGGTACGCCGTGTGGCCGTCCGCGTCGACGCCGACGTCGGTGACGTCCGACACCCGGTCGTCGGCGAGCAGGTCGGCCTTGATGATCTCCTTGTAGTCGAACCCGGCGTCGTCGGACCCGATCACGAGACGGTACGTCATGCGTGTGTTCCTTCCTTGTCAGCACGGGCGGCGAGGACCTCGCCGATCCGCGTGAGGATCATCCCCATCGAGGTGGCACCCGCGTCGGGTGTCCCCAGGCTCTTCTCCGCCAGCGGTCGGGCACGCCCGACCTTCGGTGTGAGGTCTGCGGTCGCAGCGGCTTCCGTCACCGCGACCTGGGCGGCAGCCTGCCACGCCACGGTGAGTGGACGGCCAGCATCGACGCCGCTCCGCAGCTCGTCCACGAACGGCAGCAGTGCGTCGAGCAGCGTCTTGTCGCCGCGGGACGCCCCACCCAGGTGCACGATCGAGTCGGCGAAGGCCTGGGCGGCCTCGACGACGTCGGACGCCTCGTACGCGGAGCGGTCGTCGCGCAGCGACCGACCGAAGGCCTCGAGTGCCGCACCCCACAGGACTCCCGAGGTGCCGCCCGCGAACTCGGCCCACGCGTCACCGGCACGTCCGAGGACGAAGGCGACCCCCGCCTCCTGGCCGACCCTGCCGACGGCCTTGCGGGCCGCACCGATCCCCTTCACCATGCCGCGTCCGTGGTCGCCGTCGCCGGCGACCGCGTCGATGCGGCCGAGTTCCTCCTCGTGCTCCCGCAGGAGCGCGTCGATCGCGTCGATCGCGTCGCGCGCCGTCTGCGCGGCCTGCCGGGAGGCACTGCTCGCGTCCGGCACGACCGTCGCCTCGTCCTCGGCGTCGTCCACTGCGTCGGCCGGCAGCAACGCCGCGATCGGCGCCGCCGCCTTGCGGTACGCGGGCGTGTAGGTGTCCGCACGCCACAGGGGTTCGAGCTCGTCGTCGAGCCACTGCAGGGTCAGCGAGCAGCCACCCATGTCGAGGCTCGTGACGAGTTCTCCGACCTCGGGCTCGACGACCTCGAGGCCGGCCTCCTGCAGCAGCGGGAGCACGCGACCCCAGAGCAGGAAGAGCTCCTCGTACTTCGTGTCGCCGAGGCCGTTGAGGATCGGGGCGACCCGGGTCCGCGCGCCGGCCGGTCGGTCGGCGAGGAGTCGTGACACGAGCAGGTCGGCGAGTTCGGTCGCACGCAGGAGCGGGACGTCCTCGATACCGGGCTCCCCGTGGATGCCGAGCCCGAGGCCGAGGTGGCCGTCGGGCACGGTGAAGAGCGGCTCGGTCGCACCGGGCATGGTGCACCCGGAGAACGCGACGCCGATGGTGCGGGTGGCCGCGTTCGAAGCGGTGCCGAGCCGTTCGACCTCGTCGAGGTCGGCACCCGCTGCGGCGGCCGCGCCCATCGCTTTGAAGACCGAGAAGTCCCCGGCGATGCCGCGGCGCTTCGACTCCTCGTCGGCGCTCGCGATGTCGTCGGTGACGACGACGATGCGGGTGTCGATGCCCTCGGCACGCAGGCGCTCGGCGGCAAGTCCGAAGTTCATGGTGTCGCCGGCGTAGTTGCCGAAGGACAGCACGACACCCTTCCCCTGGTCCGCTGCCTTGGCGACCGAGTAGACCTGCGCGGTCGACGGCGAGGTGAAGACGTTGCCGACGACGGCGCCGGTGGCGAACCCCGGGCCGACGATCCCGCAGAACGCCGGGTAGTGGCCGGAACCGCCGCCGACGACCACCGCGACCTGGGGTTCCGCGCCCTCGGTGGGCAGGGTGACGACGCCGCCGTGGACGCCGCGGACGCGGTCGGCGTAGAGCGCGAGCCAGCCGGCGAGCTGGTCCTCGGCGAACTCGTCGGGGGCGTCGTGGATCGTGGTCATGCTGGAGTCCTTCAGTGGGAGGTACGGGCGCCCTGGGGCACCTTGAGGAAGTGGATCATCACGAACGCGCAGGCGTACAGGCCGACGAACGTCCAGGTCGCGGCCTCACCGCCACCGCCGAGCGCGAACACCGCCGCGACCACACCGGTGCCGAGGAACGCCGCGCCACCCGCTGCCGTCGTGTACATCGCCATCGCGGCGCCCTTGTGCTCGGGGGCGAGCGCCGGCATGATCGCGCCCATCGGCACGAAGCCGGCGAGCAGGCAGCCGAACACGCAGCCGGCGACGACGGAGAGCACGTAGCCCCAGTCGGACCCGGCGGGGACGAGCTGCGGGACGTACCACCAGGCGATGAGGCCGAGGGCGGACCCGACGATGCCGAACCACTTGACGGTGCGCTGCCAGCCGATCTTGTCGCCGACCCAGCCGAACAGGGCGTTCACGAGGATGTTCGTGGCGTACACGCAGACCGTCATGAGCAGCCAGCGGCTCTGGCCCCACCCGCGCTCGTTCGCGATGACGGCGGGCAGGACGACGAACATGCCGAACTCGGGCGCGGTGTTGATCAGGCGGACCAGGAAGCCCATCAGGATCTTCGGCCGGGTGACGGTCAGGCGGATGCCGCTCGTCAGCACTTGCCAGGCGCTCTCGCTGGCCGGGGCGATGCGGGAGAACCCGTTCGGCAGGCGCACGCCGAACAGCATGATGAGGAAGCCGATCACGACGAGGCCGATCGAGGCGACCATCGCGCCCGTCTCGCCGATCGTGCCGCCGCCGAACACCGGGATGGCACCGATCGCGAAGAGCGAGCCGAGCGTCGGCAGGCCGCCCGTGAACGCGACGTAGAACCAGCCGACGGCCGAACCGTTCCGCTCGACCGGGGTGGTGATGTTCACCCAGACCAGGAACGCGAACGCGAAGAGCGGGTAGCCGAAGCCCCGGACGGCGTAGGCGACGGCGGCGAACGGCACGCTGCCGATGTTCAGCGCGAGGAGGAACAGCACCTCGAAGACGACCCAGACGGCGAACCCGAGGATCATCACCCGGCGCGGCCCGATCAGGTCGGAGAGGGCGCCGGAGACGTAGCTGCCGATCAGCGCGGCGAGGCTGTAGAAGGTGACGATCGTCGCGACGGTGGCCTCGGGGCTGCCGAGGACCGCGACCATGTGCGGGGTGATGAAGTTCGACTCGACGCCGTTCCCGGTCATGAAGACCAGGACGGCGACGAACCCGAGGGCGAGGGGACGGGGGATGCCCATCCGGTCGAGGCGGCCCTCTGCGCGAGGGGTCGTGGGCGCACCGGTGGCGCGCTGTGTCGTCGTTGACATGCTTGCTGACTCCTGGGGTGGGCGGGCTCAGGCCTGCAGGGACGGAATGATCGAGACCTTGACGCTCGCGCCGGCGGAGTCGCCGACCAGGTCGAGGGCCTCCTGGAACCGCTCGAGCGGGAACTGGTGCGTGCAGATCTCCGACATCGGCAGGGTCTCGGCCTCGAGCAGCTTGATCGCCGCCGGCCAGGTGTGCGGACCGAGGTGGGCACCGCGGACGTCGAGCTCCTTGTCGTCCGAGATGATCGACCAGTCGACGGAGACGTCGTCCTTGAACACCGAGTACTCGACGAAGGTGCCGAGCTTCCGCAGCAGGTTGAGCCCCTGCGGGACCGCGGACGGGTGGCCGGTCGCTTCGATGTAGACGTCGGCGCCGTAGCCGTCGGTGAGCTCCTTGACCCGGGCGACCGCGTCCTCCTCGGCGATGTTGATCGTCAGGTCCGCGCCGACCTTGCGGGCCAGTTCGAGCTTCGCGTCGACCACGTCGAGGGCGATGATCCGGAGCGGGTTCTTCTGTCGCGCACCGGCGATGGCGGAGAGGCCGATCGGTCCGGCGCCGGCGATCACGACGGTGTCGCCGAACTTGATGTCCCCGCGCTCGACGGCGTGGAACGCGCAGGACAGGGGCTCTGCGAACGCGGCGACCTGACCGGGCAGGGCACTCGACACCGGGTGGGTCAGTGCCTTGGCGGGGACGAGGACGTACTCGGCCATCGCGCCGTCGTGGCCCTTGAACCCGAACATGTCGTGGACGTTGCACATCCAGTACGCGCCCTCGAGGCAGTACCGGCACTCCCAGCACGGCACGATCTGCTCGCACGCGATGCGGTCCCCGAGCGAGACCTTCCGCTTCGCCAGGGTGTCGTCGTCGCCGGAGACGATCGTCCCGACGAACTCGTGCCCGGGGATGCGGTCGGTCTCGGCCCAGGCGGCGCGGTTCTCGTCACCCCAGAACTTCGCGGCGCCGTGGTAGCACTTCAGGTCGCTCGCGCAGATGCCGACGGCGTCGGTGCGGAGCAGGAGTTCGCCGGGGCCGGGCGTGGGCACGGGGCGTTCCTCGAGCCGGTAGTCGCCGGGCCCGTGGACGACGACGGCTCGCATCGTCGTGGGGATGGTCGTGGTGGCGGTCGTGGCCGCGTGCTCGGTCGTCGTCGACATGCGCTGCTCCTTCGTTGGACGGCTTCGGCGATGACTGTACACCTCGCAGAACGTTTGTCCAGAACACAATTTCTGGTAGGTTCCGACCGAACGCAAAGGAGCGCCCATGACCACCAGCACCCCGACCGACTTCGCCGCAGCCCTCCGACCGGGGCCGGACACGATCGACTTCACCAACGACTTCGCCGGACGGACGGCGGTGGTGACGGGCGGCGCCTCCGGCATCGGGAACGCCATCGCCCGGGCGCTCGCCGCACGGGGTGCGCGGGTCGCGATCGTCGACGCCCGCGCGGACGGCGCCACGGCGGCGGCAGCCGACCTGCCGGGCGCGGCCACGGGCCTCCATGCCGGGTTCGGCTGCGACGTGACGGACGAGACCTCCGTGGCGCGCACCGTCGCCGAGGTCATCGCACGCTTCGGACGCGTCGACGTCCTCGTCAACTGCGCCGGGATCGCCGCACTCGCTCCGGCGGACGAACTGTCCGCCGAGACCTGGTCGAGGACGATCGACGTCAACCTGACCGGGACGTTCCGCGTCGCCCAGGCCGTCGGTCGGCACATGCTCGCCGCCGGGTACGGCCGCGTCGTCAACATCGCCTCGCAGGCGGCGCACGTCGGCATCGACGGGCACGCCGCCTACTGCGCCTCGAAGGCCGGCGTCATCGGACTCACCCGCGCGCTCGCGCTCGAGTGGGGCGGCCGGGGCGTCACCGTGAACACCGTGTCGCCCACCGTCGTCCTCACCGACCTCGGCCGGGCCGCGTGGGCGAACGAGAACGGGATCCGGCACCAGGACGAGATCCCCACCGGCCGGTTCGCCACCCCGGACGAGATCGCCGCCGCGGTGCTGTTCCTGGCGGGGGAGTCGAGCGCGATGGTGAACGGGACCGACCTCCGGGTGGACGGCGGGTTCACGATCCGCTGACGCGCGCCAGGGCTACGATCGCCCCATGTCCGCCGAGATCCCCGCCGCCGAGGGTGCCCGGACCCGTTTCCCGCTCGACACCGTCTACCAGGCGGCGCGGATGTACTACCTCGAGGACGCCACCCAGGTCGAGATCGCCTCGCGCCTCGGGGTCTCGCGTCCCACGGTCAGCCGGCTCGTCGCCGAGGCGCGCAAGGCCGGACTCGTCCGCATCGAGGTCGTCGACCCGTTCCAGGACGAGACCGTCGCGCTCGCCGAACGGCTGCAGGTGGTGCTCGGGATCCGCGCCGTGCACCTGGCCGCCGTCACGCACACCGCCACGCTCGGAGCCGACCTCGCAGCACCCCTCGCCGCTGCGGTCGAGGGCATGGGGCTCGTCCCCGGCGACGCCGTCCTGATGTCGTCGGGCCGCACCGTGTACGACGTCGCGCACGCGGGCATGCCGAGCCTGCCCGGTGTGCAGCTCGTCCCGACGGTCGGCGGCCAGGCCGACCCGATGCCGTGGTTCCAGACGAACGAGATCACCCGGACCGCCGCCGAGCACTCCGGGGCGATCCCCGCGTTCCTGTTCGCGCAGGCCCTGCCGTCGCCCGCGATGCGCTCCTCGCTCGACGAGGACCCGGCGTTCCAGCACGTCGTCGGGCTCTGGGGGCGGGCGAAGGGCGCGATCCTCGGCATCGGTGCGCCGACGCCGACGCGTGACGCCCTGGCGCGGGGTGTCCCCGTCGAGGACGCCGCGTTCGACCACGCCGCAGGCGACGTCTGCCTCAACTTCTACGCGGCTGACGGCTCGCCCATCGAGTTCCCCGGCAGCGACCGGATGGTGCGGACGTCGCGCGAGGTCCTGTCCGGTGTGCCGCACGCCGTCGGCGTCGCCGTCGGCAGCGCCAAGGTCGGCAGCATCGTCGGCGCGGTGCGCGGGGGACTCGTCAACGAGCTGGTGTCGGACGCCGCGACGGCGCGCGCCCTGCTCGACGCGCTCGCCTGAGCGGTCTGGCTCGGCGCCTGATCCTTCCCATCACGCGTGCGATGGATGGTGCTTCCGGGCATACCTGGCCGTTTCTTCGTGGCAGGTACGCCCGGTTCGGGCAGGTACGCCCGGTTCCGGGGCGACTGCAGGCGGACGGGAGGCGCGGGGCGGGGCCGCACCGCGCCTCCAGGCCGGTGGTTCCCGCGTCTAGTGCGTGCGCCGCACGTCCCACAGGTGGTGGACGGGGTCGTGCGCGTAGTAGGTGGCGAGCGTCGCGACGGTGAAGGCACTGCCGTCGGACCGGAGGCCCGTGCGCTCGAGCTGGTCGTCGCGGACCTCGTCGAACGCCCGGGCTGCCCGGTGTGCGGCCTCGCCGAGTTCGCGGGCGACCACGGCCGGGTCCTGCTCGCCGTAGTGCTCCTCGACCGCCGTGGCGTCCTGGTCCCAGTTCGGGAACGTCGGGGCGTCCTCGGCGAGCATCAGTGCGAGCCGCTCGGTCATCTTCCGGTGCACGTCGCGCACGTGGGCGCCGTACTCGAGTGCCGACCAGGTGTGGTCGTCGGGACGCTCGCGCACGTCATCCCGGCCGAGTTCGGTCGGCCACGCGGTGGTGTTCGCGTCGATGATCCCCGGCACGTCGCGGATCGACACCGTGGTGCCGTCGTAGCCGCACTCGGGGCAGGTGCCCTCGATGACCCAGGTCCAGCTCTTCGTCTCGGGTTCGATCGCCATGCGCCGATGTTATGTCCTCGTTACTCAGCCTCACGGATCCGCAGACGCATGCGGATCGGGCCCCACCCCCGTTCGGGTGACACGCCGTTGCCTGGGAATCACCGGCCAATGACATTTCGGTTGCTCGGTAACGTCGCTCGCTGTTCTGGGCCGGTACCCGTCGGCCCACCGATCCCCCCGAGGAGCGATGCATGGGTTCCGACCCCAGCAGTACCCACACCCGGCCGCGCCGACGTCTGCGCGAGAGCGACGTCACCGTGGTCGACAAGAGCATGATGCGCCGCGCGGTCAGCGGCATGGTCGTCGGCAACACGATGGAGTGGTACGACGTCGGTGTCTACGGCTACCTGGCGGTCACGATGGGGAAGGTCTTCCTGCCGACGGCCGAGCCCGCCGTGCAGATCCTGTTCAGTCTCGGTGTCTTCGCGGCGACCTACATCGCCCGCCCGCTCGGCGGCATCGTCTTCGGTCGGCTCGGCGACCGCATCGGGCGCCAGAAGGTGCTCGCGACGACGCTCATCATGATGGCGGCGTCGACGTTCCTCATCGGCGCGCTGCCCGCCTACGCGACGATCGGCGTGTTCGCCCCCGTCGTGCTGGTCGTGCTGAAGCTGGCGCAGGGCTTCTCGACCGGTGGTGAGTACGCCGGTGCGACGACCTTCGTGACCGAGTACGCACCGGACCGGCGCCGCGGGTTCTTCGCGAGCATCCTGGACTTCGGCAGCTACCTGGGCTTCGCGCTCGGCGCGACCGTCGTCTCGGTGCTGCAGATCACCCTCGGCGAGGAGGCGATGGTCGCCTACGGCTGGCGGTTCCCGTTCCTGGCGGCCGGCGTGATCGGCGTCGTGGCGATCTGGTTCCGCCTGCGCATCGAGGAGTCGCCGGTGTTCCAGGCGACCCAGGCGGCGCAGGAGGCTGCGTCCGAGACCCGTGCGTCCTTCGACGGTGAGCGTCCGGCGAACGTGCTCGTGATGGTGCGCGACCACTGGCGACCGATCGTCATCGCGATCATGCTCGTCGCGGCTTCGAACACCGTCGGGTACGCCCTGACCTCGTACATGCCGACGTACCTGACCGACTCGCTCGGGTACTCCGCCCTCGACGGCACGCTGCTGACGATCCCGGTCCTCCTGCTGCTCGCGGTGATGCTGCCGCTGACGGGCAAGCTGTCCGACAAGCTCGGCCGACGCGTCGTGATGTGGATCGGTGCGGCGACGACCGTGGTGCTCGTCGTGCCGGCGTTCATGCTGATCGGGCACGGTGCGCAGTGGTCGACGCTCGCCGGGCTCGGGCTGCTCGCGCTGATGACGGCGCTGTGGGTGTCGAACCAGGCGGCCTCGCTGCCGGCGCTGTTCCCCACCTCGACGCGGTACGGCGGCATGGGCTTCGCCTACAACATCGCCATCGCGGTGTTCGGCGGGACCACGCCCCTGATCGTGCAGGCGCTGCTGACCGTGACCGGCGACGAACTCGCCCCGGCGTACTTCCTGATGGCGATGAGCGTCGTCGGTGCGATCGGTGTCTTCTGCATGAAGGAGTCCTCACGTCGCCCGCTGCCCGGCTCGATGCCCGCGGTCGAGACCGAGGCCGAGGCGAAGGAGCTGGTGCTCACGCAGGACACCAACCCGCACCTGGACCTGGGGGACCTGCCGTTCGCCGCGCAGGACGCCGCCGCCCGGGCCGCCCGCGACGCCGAGGCCGTGCCGGCGCGCTGACGCCGGGGGCGCTCGGTCGACTCGGAACGACGAGGTCGATGTCGTACGACATCGACCTCGTCGTTCGTTGCCGACGCGCACTGTTGCGTCGGAGCAGGAACGACATCGTGGTCGTCGCACGACGTCGAGGATGTCGTTCGGGGTCCGCGCGCGCGGCGGCCTCACTCGTGCCGGTGCTCGGACGCCGGGTCCACCGCCGGCCACACGGGGAACGGGTCGGCCCACCCGCGCCAGAGGTCCGGCCCGGCGAGCAGCTCCGGCGGCGTGAGGAGCGCGCCGTCGAGGGCCCGTTCGATCGCGTGCACGTCGAGCCGCTCGCCGACGAACCACAGCGCCTGCCCGATCGGGGCGTCGGCGTCCCACGACGGGTTCGCGGTGGGGTCGAGCGCGAGCATGGCCCCGAAGCTCGACCACGAGCCGACGTGGTCCGGCCGGGACGCCAGGCGGAAGAACCCGCGCGACCGCAGCACGCGGCCGTTCACCCCGGCGGACAGATCCTCGGCGATGACGGACGCAAGTCGTCCGGGGTGGAACGGCAGCGGCTCCCGGTAGCGCATCGCGACCAGGTCGTCGCGGGCGTCCCGTCCGGTGTCCGCGCCGCTCGACAGTGCCCGCATCCAGCCGGCGCCGGATGCCAGGACCCGTGCGGCCCCGCCGTTCGAGGCGGGCAGGTCGCGCGCGGTCCGGAGCGCGGGCAGCGCCACGATGACGGCCTGCGGCGCGAGTCGGTGCAGCAGCGCGACCAGGGCACGACGGCGGCGGAGGGGGAGCGGCGCGAGCCGGTCGAGCGCGATGACGGTCGCGTACTCGACGAGCGATGCGACCCGGTCGGCGGCCACGAACGCGTCGTCGACGTCGGACCACAGCAGGTGCGCGACGTCGTCGGCGCGCAGCACCCCGACGACGTGTCGGAGCACCCGGTCGTCACCGGTCTCCGAGCGTGCGGCGTTCGCGAGCAGCATGCCCACGGCGCGGGCGTCGGAGCCGGGCTGCAGGGTGACGACGAGGCCGTGGTCGGCGTCGGGGCCGCACACGCGGTCGAGGTGGTCGGTCCGCTCGGCGACCGCGCGGGCCGCCGCGAACGCGCTCCCGTCGACGTGCATCCGGTGCCCCGCGGCGATCCGGGCGGCGACGCGGTCGGCGTCGACCTCGTGGAGGGCGGTGACGAGGGTGATGGCAGCAACACGCATGTCGGGTACCCTACCTGAAAACCGTTCTCAACAAGAGGGCACCGACGGAGGAGAACCATGAAGGTCCGCAACTCGCTCAAGGCACTCAAGAAGATCCCCGGCTCGCAGGTCGTCCGGCGCCGGGGCCGCGTCTACGTCATCAACAAGCAGAACCCGCGGTGGAACACCCGGCAGGGCTGACGTCGGCGGTGGTCCGTAGGGTGGATCCATGCGACTGCTGCTCATCCGCCACGGCCAGACCCCCGCGAACGTGAACGGCGTGCTCGACGCCGTGGTGCCCGGGCCGGGCCTGACCGAGCTCGGCCAGCAGCAGGCGGACGCCCTGCCCGCGGCCCTGGCCGACCGGGGGATCGAGCGGCTCTTCGCCTCGACCATGGTCCGGACGCAGATCACCGCGGCACCCCTCGCGGCGTCGCTCGGGCTCGAGCCCGTCGTGCTGCCCGGACTCCGTGAGATCGAGGCCGGCGACACCCAGGGCAAGCGCGACACGGTGTCCGTGCAGACCTACATCTCCACCGTGCACGGCTGGTCCGGCGGAGACCGCACGACCCGGATGCCCGGGGCGGAGAGCGGGATCGAGTTCTTCGAGCGGTACGACGACGCCGTGCGGCAGATCGAGGCCACCGGCGTCGGCGTGGCGGCGGCGGTGAGCCACGGTGCGGCGATCCGCACCTGGGCGAGCGCGGCCGCCGACAACACCCCGGACCACTTCGGCACCAAGCGCCACCTGGAGAACACCGGCATCGTCGAGCTCGAGGGGTCCTTCGCCGACGGCTGGCACCTGGTCGACTGGGAGGGCGAGCCGGTCGGCGGCGACCAGCTCATCGACCGCACCGCGCTCGACCCCACCGGCGAGCGCTACTGACGCACGGGTCGCCGACGCGACCAGCGGCTCGCGAAGGCGACCCACGAACGGACGGGAGGCCCGGTACCAGCTGGTACCGGGCCTCCCGTCCGTCTCGTGGTCGCGTCGACTACGCGAGCTGCGACGCCGACGCCTGTGCCGTTGCGGACGTCAGCGGCACGATCACGCGGTGCGCCTCGCGCAGCACGTCGAGCGTGCGCTGGACCTCGTCCGCGCGCTCCTCGGGCGTCCAGCCGAGTGCCCCGGCGAGCACGTCGGCCAGCTCGTCGAGCAGGTCGATCGTGACGCCGCCGACGAACGCCAGGTTCGTGCGGCGCAGGACGACGTCCACCAGGTGGACGGCCTGCTCGTGCTCGGCGAAGTACGCGACTTCGGCGCGGGTGAGCGACGGGTCGGACTCGAGCGCCTCGACGGGGCCGTCGGTCAGGACGTCCACGACCTCGGCGGCACGGGTGCCGTACCGCTCGAGCAGGCCCTCGACCAGGGACTCGTCCAGGCCGTCACGGTGCGAGGTGATCCACAGGGCGCGCTGCGCGTCGGTGGTCGGGAACTCCTTGCCACCGCCGATCGGCATGCCGGTGGTGTCGACCGTGCGGGTCATGCCGAGCTTCGTGGTGGCCTCGGTCGACAGGTGTGCGGCGAGGGCGCGGAACGTCGTCCACTTGCCACCGACGAGCGACAGCACGGTCGACTTCGGCAGCCCGGCGATCTGGGTGTCCACGATCCGGTAGTCACGCGACACGAAGCCGGGGGCGGTGTCCTCGTGACGGGGGAGCGGGCGGATGCCGGAGTAGCTGTAGACGATGTGGTCGCGGGTGACGTCGATCTGCGGGAACACGTGCTTCACGAGCCCGAAGAAGTAGTCGATCTCCTCGTCGGTCGTCGTGACCGGTTTCGACGGGTCGGCGTCGATGTCGGTCGTGCCGATGAGGACCCGGCCCTTGAGTGGGTAGATGAGGACGATGCGTCCGTCGTCGTTCTCGAAGAACAGCTCGCGACCCTTGGTGGCCTCGAGCAGCTCGTCGTTCTGGACCACGATATGCGAGCCCTTCGTGCCGCCCATGAACTTCGTCTCGCCGCCGAACGCCTCGTTCGTCAGGTCGGTCCAGGGGCCGGACGCGTTGATGACGACGTCGGCGGTGAACACGAACTCCGAACCGGTCTCGCGGTCGCGCAGGAGCACACCGCCGTCGCGGGTGCCGGCGGCCTCGACGTAGTTGGTGGCGCGGGCGGTGGCGGCGGAGCCGGTCCCGGTGCCCGCGGCGATGCCGTCCTTCAGGACGTCGAGCGCCAGGCGCTCGGGCTCGTGCACGCTCGCGTCGTAGTAGGTGCCCGTGTACTTCAGGTCCTTGTTGAGGGCCGGCATGTCCTCGAGCGCGGCCTTCTTGGTGCGGAAGACGTGCTTCGGGACGGAGCCGCCGTCGCGCGAGAAGGAGTCGTAGATCGTCATGCCGATCTTGATGAGCATCGCGCCGCGCTCCCTGGTGGAGCGCTGCTTGTGCGTCAGCATGCGCAGCGGGGCGTTCATGATGCCCGAGAACGTCGAGAAGATCGGCATCGTCGTCTGCAGCGGCTTGACGTAGTGCGGGGCGATGCGGATCAGGCCGTTGCGCTCCTGCACGCTCTCGCGCACCAGGCGGAACTCGCCGTTCTCCAGGTAGCGGATGCCGCCGTGGATCATGTGGCTCGACGCCGCGGACGCGCCGGAGGCGTAGTCGCCGCGCTCGACGAGGGCGACGTCGACGCCCTGCAGCGCGAGGTCGCGGAACGTGGCGATGCCGTTGATGCCGCCGCCGACGACGAGGACCTGCGCGTTCGGGCGCTCGGTGAGGGCGGTCACCGTGTTCCGGGGCTGTGTCTTCTTCGACATGGTTCGTCGCTTCCTTCGTCTGTTCTCGTGGTCAGGATCGATCGTGCGCCGGTTTGGGAGGTCGGGCAACTCACGTGCACGAACGTGCAGCACACGTGTCGTCCGCCCCGATCGGGGGACCGGGAGGCGCGACAGGGGTTGCAGAGGCCGTGCACGTCCGTGCATGGTTGCGTTCGACAGATCGGAGCACCATGAGCGATGCGGCTCAGCCCATGCGCACGCAGCAGGCGCTGCGCGCCGCACACCTGTACTACCTGCAGGACCTGACGATGGACGCCATCGCCGACGAGCTCGCGACCTCGCGCTCCTCGGTGTCGCGCCTGCTGAAGTACGCCAGGGACACCGGACTCGTCGACATCCAGATCCGCTCGCCCCTGGACCAGGCCGCTGCCCTGAGTCGCAGCATCCGCTCGCGGTTCGGCGTGCACGCGCACGTGGTCCCGGTGCCGGACCACACGAGCGACGTCGACCGCCTGGAGCGGGTCGCCCTCTCCGCCGCCCGGATCCTGACGCAGTACGTCGAGTCGAACATGGTCATCGGGATCTCGTGGGGCTCGACGGTGAGCGCGGTCAGCCGGTACCTGGTGCCGAAGACCACGCACGGGTCGGCCATCGTGCAGATCAACGGCGCCGCGAACACCCGGACCACGGGCATCGTCTACGCCTCGGAGATCCTGCGGCGGTTCGGCGAGGCGTACGGCGCGTTCGTCCAGCAGTTCCCGGTGCCGGCGTTCTTCGACGACCCCGCCACGAAGGAGGCGCTGTTCCGCGAGCGCTCGATCCGCCGTGTGCTCGACCTGCACG
Source organism: Curtobacterium pomorum (assembly GCF_044497295.1). NCBI lineage: Bacteria > Bacillati > Actinomycetota > Actinomycetes > Micrococcales > Microbacteriaceae > Curtobacterium > Curtobacterium pomorum. The sequence continues at coordinate 2,963,459 of NZ_CP172409.1, read as the reverse complement.
AACGGATGGACCTGGTGGTGTTCGGTGTCGGCGCCCCGCAGGCCCCGGTGCCGTCGCACGTCTACTCCGGCGGCTACCTCGACCCCGCGGACCGCGACGAGCTCACGAAGGCCCAGGTCGTCGGCGACGTCTCGACCGTGTTCTACCGGGCCGACGGGTCGTGGCGGGACATCGGGGTGAACGCGCGCGCGGGCGGCCCGGACCTCGACACCATCAAGCGCGCTCCGCGTCGGGTGTGCGTCGTCGCGGGCCGGTCGAAGGCGGCGTCGTTGCGGGGCGCACTGGCCTCCGGGCTGGTCACGGACCTGATCCTGGACGAGAGCGTCGGGCAGGCGATCCTGCAGCCCTGAGTCAGGATGTGACGCAGGTTTGTCGGTGGTCGCTCGTAGGTTCTCGGACATGGTGCTTTCCCTCGAACGACCGAGCAGCCGGTACTCCCGTCGGGTGGTCGGCAGCGACGTCGACCAGGCGCTCGCGTTCTTCGGGCGCGACTACGACTTCCGGGCGCCCGCGGTCCGGCGCACCCGCCCGACCGCGCACTGGGACTTCGCCGGCGTCGGCGACGACCGGATGTCGTTGCGCTCGTCACGGTTCATGGTCGACCTGCGCAGTGAGAGCCAGGTCGACGACGAGTTCCTGGTGGCCTGGATGCGGAGCGGCTCGAGCCGGATCACCTGCGGTGGCGAGACCTGGGCGCTCGAAGCGGGCGTCCCCGTCGTGCTGCCGTTCGCCGAGCCGTACTCCCTGCACCACCGCGACATCGCGTTGAACCTCGTGCACCTGGACCGCGACTTCGTCCGGGCACTGGTCGGCGACGACGACTTCGCGTTCGAGTCGATGCAGCGCCCGACGGCTGCGGGTCTGGCCGTCTGGCAGGACGTGGTCCGGGCGCACTCGTCGACGTGGCTCGACGTCGACCACGAGCTCGACCCGATCGCGCAGCGCGACATCGCCGAGGCGTTCGCGACCGCCGCCGTCCGCGCCTTCCCGCGGCGCGACCGGTGGCGGTCGACCGTGTCCGGCGGCGGCCCGGAGCACGGCCGACTCCGCCGGGCGCTCGACTTCGTGCACGATCACGCCCGTGAGCCGATCGGCACGCCGGAGATCGCCGCGGCCGCCGGGCTCAGCCCACGCGGGCTGCAGCAGTCGCTGCGACGACACCTCGACCAGACCCCCGGCGACCTGCTGCGCGGGGTGCGACTCGACGGTGCGCGGGCGGACCTGCTCGGGGGTGCGCGCGACGAGACCACGGTCGCCGACATCGCCCGGTCATGGGGCTTCGGGCACCTCGGGCGGTTCTCGGCGACGTACCGCACCCGCTTCGGCGAGCTGCCGAGCGAGTCGCTCCGCGCACGCTGACCGCCGTGGGCGCCGAGCCGGGGGAGTCGAGCCCGCGGCGGTAGCGTGACGACATGGACACCGTCGTCACCGCGCTCTGCGCCGCCCTGCACGACCCGGACGGCGCCGTCGTCCGGACCGACCCGGGCGTGCTCGACGCCGCGCGGACCGACAAGTCCGGCTGGATCGCACCGGGCGGGCCGGCCGCCGTCGTCGAGGCCCGGACAGTCGAGCACGTGCAGGCGACGCTCCGCACCTGCTCGGCGCTGGGCGTGCCCGTCGTCCCGCGCGGCGCCGGCACCGGATTGGCCGGGGGCGCGAACGGCACCGAGGGCACGGTGGTGCTCAGCGTCGCGCGGATGGACCGCATCGTCGAGGTGTCGGTGGAGGACGAGCTCGCCGTCGTCGAACCCGGGGTGCTCAACGGAGCGCTGAACGCCGCTGTCGTCGAGCACGGGCTGCGCTTCGCGCCGGACCCGGCGAGTGCGGCGATCGCGAGCATCGGCGGCAACATCGCCACGAACGCCGGGGGCCTGCGGTGCGTCAAGTACGGCGTCACGCGCGAGGCCGTGCTCGGGCTCGACGTCGTGCTCGCCGACGGTCGGCTCGTGTCGACCGGCCACCGGACCGTGAAGGGGGTCACCGGTCTCGACCTGACGGCGTTGCTCGTCGGGTCCGAGGGCACGCTCGGTGTCATCGTCGGCGCGACCGTCCGACTCGTGCCGGTCCCGGCGGGGGAGCCGGCGACGCTCGGGGCCGTCTACCCGACGGTGCAGCAGGCCGCGGCAGCGGCGGCTGCCGTCGTGGCGGGACCGGAGCGGCCGTCGACGGTCGAGTTGCTGGACGCGCTTGCCCTCGAGGGGATCGCGGCGTACCTGGGGCCGGAGGTGTTGTCCGAGACGGTGGGGAGCGGTTCGGCGGGCGGGGTCTTCCTGCTCGTGGAGTTCGACGGCGCGGGCGCGACCGAGGCGGCGCTGGGAGCCGCGCCGCGCCTCCAGGCCGAGGGCGGGACCGTGCACCTGGCCGGGTCGGCGGCGGAACGCGAGCGCCTGCTCACCATCCGCCGGTCGTTCCACGCCGCGATGGAGTCGCGCGGCCGGGTCCTGATCGAGGACGTCGCCGTGCCGCGCAGCCGGCTCGCCGAGATGTTCGCGCGCGTCGAGGCCATCGGCCGCGAACACGGGGTCTCGATCCCCACCGTGGCGCACGCCGGCGACGGCAACCTGCACCCGAACTTCGTCTTCGACGGCGACGAGGTGCCTGCCCACGTCTGGGACGCCGCCGACGCGGTGTTCCGTGCGGCGATCGAGCTGGGTGGGACCCTGACCGGCGAGCACGGGGTGGGGGTACTGAAGCGTCGGTGGATCGGTGACGAGCTCGGCGACGACGTGCTCGACCTGCAGCGAGGGCTCCGGCGGGTGTTCGACCCGGCGGGCATCCTGAACCCGGGGAAGGTCTTCTGAGCACGACGACCCGAATTCCATCGCACGGATTCGCAGCGGATGATCCGGATGTTCGGCCGTAACCTCGGCGCAACGAATCCGGCGCTGAATGGTGGGGACGAGAGCACCACCCACGAAGGAGTCTGCGATGCGCATCGGCGTCCCCACCGAGATCAAGAACAACGAGTACCGCGTGGCGGCCACCCCGGCCGGCGTCGCCGAGCTGGCGCTGCACGGCCACCAGGTCCTGGTGCAGGCGGGTGCCGGCACCGGATCGGCGTTCCCCGACGACGAGTACCGGGCCGCCGGCGCCGAGATCGTCGACACCGCGGACGAGGTCTGGGCGCGCGCGGACCTGATCCTCAAGGTGAAGGAGCCGGTGGCGTCCGAGTACCCGCTCATCCGGCCGGGTCAGGTGCTCTTCACCTACCTGCACCTGGCGGCCGACCGCCCCCTGACCGATGCGCTCATCGGCTCCGGAGCCACCGCGATCGCCTACGAGACCGTGCAGCTGCCGGACCGCTCCCTGCCGCTGCTGTCGCCGATGTCCGAGGTCGCCGGACGGCTGTCCGCCCAGGTCGGCGCCTACCACCTGATGCGCACGAACGGCGGCCGCGGACTGCTGCTCGGTGGGGTGCCCGGCACGCCGAAGGGTCGCGTCGTCGTGATCGGCGGCGGTGTCGCGGGTGAGCACGCCGCGACGATGGCGCTCGGCATGGGGGCCGACGTCACCGTGTTCGACATCAGCCTGCCCCGACTGCGCGCACTCGACGCCCGGTTCGACGGCCGCATCACCACCCTGCGGTCCTCCGCGCACGCCATCGCCTCGGAGCTCCGGGACGCGGACCTGGTGATCGGCTCCGTGCTCATCCCCGGGGCGTCCGCGCCGAAGCTCGTCACCGACGCCATGGTCGCGGACATGCGGCCGGGATCGGTGCTCGTCGACATCGCGATCGACCAGGGCGGCTGCTTCGAGGGCTCCCACCCGACCACCCACGACGATCCCACCTTCGCGGTGCACGACACCGTGTACTACTGCGTGGCGAACATGCCCGGTGCCGTGCCGCGCACCTCGACGATCTCGCTGACGAACGCGACGCTGCCGTACGCCGTGGCGATCGCCGACCGCGGGTGGGAGGCCGCGCTGGCCGCCGACCCGTCGCTCGCCCTCGGCCTGAACGTGCACGCCGGCCAGGTCACGAACGAGGCTGTGGCGGCTGCGCACGGGTTGGTGGCGTCCGCGCGGTAGGGCCCGGGCGCCGGGCGCCGGCCCCGGAACGCGAAAGCGACAGTCTGCCGCGGAACATCCGCGGCAGACTGTCGCTTTCGCGGCACTGACCGGCTCGGCGCCGCGAGAAGTGTCGCTTTGCCGGGGAAGACCGCGGCGAACAGGCCCGCTCAGGCCGAGACTCGGGCCAGCCCGCGCGCGCCGGACCAGCCCGCACGCGCTCGCACCACCACCGTCACCACCACGACCGCAGCGGCGGCGACCACCGCGGCGACGGCGGTCGGCGTCGACACCAGCGGGCCGTCGAGCCGCGCGACCGCGACCCACGCCAGCCCCCAGGCCAGTGAGAGCATCGGCGCCAGGCGGCCCCGGCCCCACACCGCCAGCAGCAGCCCGACGAGCCCGGCCACCGCGGCGACCAGCACGCCCCAGACGTCCTGCCCGAGGTCGAAGCCCCGGAAGCCCGTTGCCGTCAGCACCGCAGCTGTGTTCGCCGCCGTCGCGACGCACACCCAGCCGAGGTAGAGCCCGAACGTGCCGTCGGTGACGATCGCCTCGACGATCCCCGAGGGCTTCGTCCGCCGCAGGATCGTGAAGGTCCAGACCAGCACCGCGAGCAGGGCGACGATGATCGGCTCGCTCGCCCACAGGAACCCGAACTGCACCGACAGGATCCACGCCGCGTTGAGCAGCAGCGACAGGATCGCCGGCACTGCCAGTGTCGCGTGCCGGGCGTCGTCCGACGTGCGGAAGAGCTGCCGGATCGCGTAGGCGATGAGGCCGACGTAGACGACGCTCCAGATCGAGAACGCGGGGCCGTCCGGCGCGATCGCCGTCGACGAGGCGGACAGCGCCCCACCGGCGGCGTCCTGGATCGGTGTCCCACCGGCCGCGCCGGACCCGACGAAGGCCCCGACCACCGCGACGACGGCGCTCACGGCGACCGCGATGCGCTTCCAGATCTTCTTCATGACCGTCCCTTTCGTCAGCATGCTGATGAACTGCACCGTAGGCGCGCGGTCGGGCTGGGCGCGCAGCGTGCGTTCAGCCAGCGGGGGACGGGCGCGGCCGTCCGCCTCTCCCGCGCCACCTGCGTACGGTGGTCGCGTGAGCGTCGAGATGAACACCGTGTACGTCGACCGGATCGCCCCGATGGCGAGTCCGTCGCTGGACGACACCTTCCGCATGCTCGACGAGCAGGGCGCGAGCGCGTGCATCGTGCTGTACCAACCGGACGCGCAGGAGCTCGGTGACGTCGCGGTGGCCCTCGGCCTGCACGAGCTCGCGGTCGAGGACTCCGCCGAGGGACACCAGCGACCGAAGCTCGAGCGGTACGGTTCGACGCTCTTCGTGGTGCTCAAGCCCGCGCTGTACAACGACGGGCAGGAAGAGGTGGCGTTCGGCGAGGTGCACGCGTTCGTCGGCGAGGACTTCTTCCTCGTCGTGGTGAAGGCCGACCCCCGTGGCAGGTCGACCGTGCCGCGTGCGCTGCAGCGGATGAGCGGCAAGCCCGGACTGGTGACGGTCGGACCGCAGGCGCAGCTCTGGGCGCTGATGGACACGATCGTCGACGGCTACGTGCCCGTGATCGACGGGCTGGAGGAGGACATCAACCAGATCGAGGACCAGCTGTTCGCCGGCGAGGCCGGGGTCTCCCGCCGCGTCTACGAGCTGTTCGGCGAGGTCGTCGACTTCCAGCGCGCCGCCCGCCCGCTCATCCACATCATCGAGAACCTGCACCGCGGTGCCGAGAAGTACCACCTGCCGATCGAGATGCAGCGCCGGTTCCGCGACGTCCTCGACCACGCCATCCGCACGGTGGAACGGCTGGACACGTTCCGGCAGCTGCTGCAGAACGCACTGACGGTCGACTCCACCCTGGCCGCGCAGAAGCAGAACGACGACACGAAGCGGATCTCCGGCTGGGCGGCGATCCTGTTCGCCCCGACCCTCATCGCGGCGATCTACGGCATGAACTTCACCCACATGCCGGAGCTGACGTGGACGTGGGGGTACCCGCTGTCGATCGTCGGGATGATCCTGTTCGCCGCGATCCTGTGGGTGGTGTTCAAGGTCAAGCGCTGGTTCTGACGGCAGGCAGGACGACCGGGAGGCCCGGTGCCGGTGATCGGAGCCGCTAGGGTTTTCGACATGCCGCGCTCCGGACACGCGACCCCCGTCTGGGTGCTCAAGCTCGCCGTCGTCACCGCCCTGGTGGGCGTCTCCGGGGGCATCGCCGGCATCGCCGTGTGGCTCGCCCTGCAGCTCATCCAGTTCGTGGCCTTCGGCTACGGTTTCGGCGGGCACCTCGAGGCGGCGGACGCGCCCTCGGCGCTGAACCGGTTCCTCGCGCTCGTGGCCGCCGGTGTCCTGACGGGCTTCGCCTGGTGGGCGCTCCGGCGCTGGGGCCGCCCGATCGTGTCGGTCACCGCCGCGGTCGACGGCAAGCGGATGCCCGCGCTCGCGACCCTGGCGAACGCCGGCGTCCAGATCCTGGCGGTCGGTCTCGGCGCCTCGATCGGCAAGGAGGTCGCCCCGCGCGAGGTCGGCGCCTGGCTCTCCCAGCTCGTCACCCGCCGTGCGGGGCTGACCCCGCGCGAGACGAAGATCCTGGTCGCCTGCGGAGCGGCGGCGGGTCTCGCGGCGGTCTACGACGTCCCGCTCGGTGGGGCGCTGTTCGCCGTCGAGGTCCTGCTCGGCGAGATCAGCTTCGCCACGGCCCTGCCCGCGTTCGCCACGAGTGCCGTCGCCGCGTTCGTCGCCCGGCTCGTGATCCCGGACGAGGTGCTCTACCACGTGCCGGCCATGCACATGTCGCCGTCGCTGCTCGTCTGGGCGATCGTCGTCGGGCCGGTCCTCGGCCTGGCCGGCGTCGGGTTCGTGAAGCTCACCAACCGGCTGCAGCGCATCGCCCCCAAGGGGTGGCACCTGCTCGTCGTGCTGCCGGTGGTGTTCGCGATGGTCGGGCTCATCGCCGTGCCGTTCCCCGAGATCCTCGGCAACGGGCGGGCACTGGGCCTCGTCGCGATGAACGCCTCGCTGGACGACGGCACCGTCGCCGGACTGGCTCCGATCGTGCTGCTCCTGCTGCTCGGCATCGTCCGCACCATCACCACCTCGGCCACCATCGGTGCCGGCGCGGTCGGTGGCACCCTGACGCCCTCGATCGCGATCGGGTCGGCGATCGGCGGCGGTCTGGGCGGCGCATGGCTCCTGCTCTGGCCGGCCGACGGTCCGGGCCTGGCAGCGTTCGCGTTCGTCGGCGCCGCGGCGTTCCTGGCGACCACGATGCGGGCCCCGTTCACCGCGCTCGTCCTGGTGGTCGAGTTCACGCAGGAGGGCACCGACATCCTCATCCCCTCACTCCTCGCGGTGTCCGGGGCGGTCGCGGTCGGCTACGTCCTGGCACGGCGACGCAGCGCGCAGATGGTCTGAACACTCCGTCACGTTCCGGCACGGACGGCGGCTCCGCGGCCTACCATCTGCGGCATGACGGAGCGACGGGCTCCGCACCGAGCTGAGGAGCAGGTCATGGCGGGGTTCGACGACATCACGAAGAAGGCCCAGGACTTCCTGAAGGACGGCAAGGTCCAGGACGCCCTGAAGAGCGAGAAGGCCGAGGACATCAGCGACAAGGTCCTCGGTGGCGTCGCCGACGCGGTCAAGAAGGCCACCGGCGGCAAGTACGACGACAAGATCGACGGCGCCCGCGACGCTGCGGACGAGAAGATCGGCAACGAGTAGCCCGTACGGTGCGACGGCCCAGGACCCGGCGTGGTCCTGGGCCGTTCCCGTGCCGACTGGACGCCGTCGGGAACAACGGCCACCATTGACGGGTTGCTCCGGACAGCAACACCAGGAGGACGAGACGTGACAGTCGTGGCGCCGAACCAGCCGCTCACCGAGGCCGAGGTCGAGACGATCAAGTCCGACTTCCCGATCCTCGCGCAGGACGTGAACGGGCAACCGCTGGCGTACCTGGACTCCGGGGCGACGGCCGAACGGCCGACCCAGGTCCTCGACGCCGAACGCCGGTTCCTCGAGCACGACAACGCCGCCGTCCACCGCGGGGCGCACACGCTCGCGGCGCTGAGCACCGACGCCTACGAGGACGCCCGCGCCACCGTCGCCGACTTCATCGGCGCTGCCGGGCCGAGCGAGGTCGTGTGGACCGCGAACGCCACCGACGCCCTCAACCTGGTCGCGTACGGCATCGCGAACGCCAGCCGGGGCCGCGGCGGAGTCGACGCCGCTCGCTTCCGCATCGGGCCCGGTGACGAGATCCTGGTGACCGAGGCCGAGCACCACGCGAACCTGGTGCCGTGGCAGGAGCTCGCCGCCCTGACCGGTGCGACGCTCCGCTGGGTCCCGGTCGCCGACGACGGCACCTGGACCGCGGAGGACGCCGCCGCCCTGATCACCGACCGCACGAAGGTCGTCGCGTTCGCCCACGTCTCGAACGTCACCGGCATGGTCGCCCCGGTCGAGCAGATCGTCGGTCTCGCCCACGCCCGCGGGGCCCTGGTCGTCCTCGACGCCTGCCAGTCCGCACCGCACCGGCCGCTCGACGTGCAACAGCTCGGCGTCGACTTCGCCGCGTTCTCCGGCCACAAGATGCTCGGTCCGAACGGCATCGGCGTGCTCTGGGGTCGCAGCGAACTGCTGAACGCACTGCCGCCGTTCCGCACCGGCGGTTCCATGATCACCACCGTGACCATGCAGGCGTCGGAGTTCATGCCGGCACCCGAGCGGTTCGAGGCCGGCACGCAGCCCGTGTCGCAGGCCGTCGCCCTGGCCGAGGCGGTCCGCTACCTGCAGGGCATCGGCATGGAGCGGGTCCGCGCGCACGAGGAGCACCTCGCCCGCCGCATGCTCGACGGTCTTGCCGCCGTACCGGGCATCCGCGTGGTCGGTCCGCCGGTCGGCGTCCCGCGATCGGGCCTGGTGTCGTTCGACGTCGACGGGGTGCACGCCCACGACGTGTCGCAGTACCTCGACGCGCAGGGCATCGCCGTCCGCTCGGGGCACCACTGCGCGCAGCCGCTGCACCGCCGCCTCGGCCTGGTCGCCACCAGCCGTGCAAGCACGTACGTGTACACGACCGAGCACGACGTCGACCGGTTCCTCGCAGCCGTCGCCGAGATCCGCGACTACTTCGGAGCGACCGCGTGAACGCCCTCGACAGCCTGTACCAGCAGGTCATCCTCGACCACGCCAAGGCGCGGCACGGCGACGGTGCGATGCCGGACGCGGACGCTTCGCACTTCGAGCGGAACCCCACGTGCGGCGACGAGATCACGGTCAGCCTGCGACTCGAGCCCGGCACCGACCGCATCGCCGGGCTCGCCTGGCAGGGTGACGGGTGCTCGATCTCGATGGCCTCGGCATCGGTCCTCACCGACATGGCCGTCGGCCGCACGGTGCCCGAGTTCCTCGCACTGACCGAGGAGTTCCGCACCATGATGCGTTCCCGCGGCGTCGGTGAGCCCGACGAGGACGTCCTCGAGGACCTCGTCGCCTTCCACGGCGTCTCCAAGTTCGTCATGCGCGTCAAGTGCGGCATGCTCGCCTGGGTCGCGGCGGAAGCCGCCGCGCGCGAGGCGACCGCGTCCCGCTGAGCCGGGTGCGGCTCGCGACCGCGACCACCGGCCGACCGGGAGGCCCGGTGCGGGCCCGCCCCGCGCCTCCCGTCCGCAGCTGGTCGCCGCCCGGGCCCGGGACGGCTTGCACGGTGTGCCGACTGAAGGGGGTGCGGTGATCTTCGAGACGGAGCGACCCGGCGGAGGCCGGGCCGACGCGATCGTGCGGGCCTACCTGACCGAGGTCGCGTCGCGGTGGTACGGGCGGGCGGCGACGTCGGCCGAGGTCGACCGCGCGATGCTCGACGAGCCGTTCGACGACCTGCAGGGGGACTCCGGGCTGTTCGTCGTCGCCGTCGACGGGGGAGCGGCGATCGCCTGTGCCGGCGTGCGCTTCGTGCGCGACGTCGGCGAACTGACGAAGGTCTTCACGCTGCCGGAGCACCGCGGCCGAGGCATCGGTTCGGCGCTGTTGCGTCACGTCGAGGGCCGCTGCCGGGCACGGGGGATCACGTCGTTGCGCCTGGACACCCGCGCCGAGCTCGCCGAGGCCTGTGCACTCTACGAACGGCTTGGGTTCGTCCGGGTCGCCCCGTTCAACGCGGACCCGTACTCGGACCGCTGGTACGCGAAGCCGCTCACGGGAGCGTGACGACGAGCTTCCGGGCGGAGACACCGGCGCGGAGTTCCGCGAGGGCCTCCGGGATCGCGGTGAGTCCGGATCCGACGACGGATGCGGTCGGCGTTGCCTGGTACCGACCGGTGCGGAGTGCCTCGGGCAGGAAGCCGCGGTAGATCGCGGGGCCGACCTCCGATTCGGTCGGGCGGCCGCCCCAGATCGCGGTGATGTGGACGCCGTGTCGACGCTCGAGCCGCGCACGGATCGTCGTCACCGGCGTCGGGTACGCCGATGCGAGTCGGCCGGACCCGGTGGCTGCCCGGACGATCGGGAGCGTACGGGTCAGCGAGCCCTGGCCGAAGGCGAGGGTACCGGCGAGCTCGCGGTCGGCGAGTGCGTCGAGGACGCGGCGTGCGGCACCGTCGTCGCGGTAGTCGAACACGGCCTCGGCACCGAGGGACTGCACGAACCCGTGGTTCTTCGGCGACGCGGTGCCGATCACGGCGTACCCGGCGGCTCGGGCGAGCTGGACGGCGTTGGCGCCGACACTCGTCGACGCGCCCCACACCAGGACGACCCCCGGGCGCTCGGACGTGTCGACCGTCGGGAGTGACAGCGCGAGCTGGTCCGGTTCGAAGAGCCCGGCCGCTGCGGTCGAGACGGCGAGCGGCAGGACCGCTGCCTGCTCGACGGGCAGGTCGTCCGGCACCGGGGTCGTCACACGTTCGAGCAGCAGGACCTGGTGCTGGAAGGCTCCTTCGGCGGAGCTGTTCCGGTGCTGCTCCTGCCCCGCTGCGTGCCCGACGACCCGGTCGCCCACGCGGAAACGCTCGACGCCGGCGCCGGTCGCGACGACGGTGCCGGCGACGTCCGATCCGAGCACCGCCGGGAACCGGAGCTTCGGGAACACCAGGTGTCGGAAGAGTCCCCCGACGGCGTCGACCGGGTTCACGGCGACGGCTTCAGCCCGGACCACGAGTTCGCCGGGGCCGGGCTGGGGGACCGGCGCGGGGCCGACGGTGAACCGCCCGGTCGACGTGGTCCAGAGTGCTGCGTTGTCCGTTGACGACATGGTGTCCGGATCCCTTGCTCGAAGTGGGTCATGACACGACGTGTCATCGACCATTCAATCATGACACGGCGTGTCATCACTACTACTGTTGACCCATGCGTTGGTCTCCGGATGCCCGAGGGCGACTCGAGCGAGCGGCCTTCGAGCTCTTCGCCGAGCAGGGCTACTCGGCGACGACCGTGCCGCAGATCACCGCACGTGCGGGGCTCACCACCCGGACCTTCTTCCGGTACTTCGCCGACAAGCGCGAGGTGATCTTCGCCGGCGACGAGATCCCCGACCTCGCCCGAGCCGCCATCGAAGCCGCACCGGCAGGGATCGACCCGCTCGACATCGTCGTGCACGGTCTCCGCCAGGTCGCCGACGGGCGGTTCGAGGGGCATCACGACCAGGTCGGTGCGGTGCGGCGGCTGGTGCTGTCCGAGCCCTCACTGCGGGAGCGCGACGCCCGGAAGCGCGCTGACCTCACCGATGCGGTCCGTGCGGCGTTCGTCGCCCGGGGCCTCGACCGGCCCGAGTCCGCTGTGATCGCGGAGACGACCGTGATGCTCTTCCACCTGGCACTCGAAGCGTGGCTCACGGGCCCCGCCGAGCGCCGGATGGCCGACGTGGTCGACGAGCAGCTCAGGATGCTCCGTACCGTGCTCGGTCCGGGCCGCGCAGGGTCATGAAGACGTCGACGTCGTCCTCGGTGTCGACGACGAACCCGTGCCGCTCGTAGAGCCGTCGCGCGGCGCTGCCCTGCAGGACGTTCAGTCGCGTCGCACCCGGGTGGGCTTCGGACAGGATGCTCCGGAGCACGGTCGATCCGACGCCACGCCCCTGTACCTCGGGCGCGAGGTAGAAGTGCTCGACCCAGCGGGTGTGGTCGTCGATCCGTGTGGCGATCGAGCCGACATCGCGGCCGTCGACCACGACGACACGGGTGTGCTCGGGCGCGAAGGCATCCCGCATCCGTTGCCGGACCCGGACCGCGTCGAAGCGGCCGAGACGCTCCAGGTCGACGCGGAGGACCTGCGCACGCAGTTCCACGAGCCACTCGATGTCCTCGGAGATGCTGTCCCGCAGTGCGACGTCCACCCGTCGAGCCTACGAGTCAGCGGTCAGGCTGCTCGACCGGCGGGCGGCCCGGAACGGTCAGCGCGTCCGAGGGTGATCCCGAGGGTGATCTGCACGATGCCGAACAGGATCAGGAAGCCCGCGATCGCGACGACGGCGAGCGCTGCTCCGATGGACGGCAGGTTGATCACGAGCACGCCGATGACGATGCTGAGCACCGCGGCACCGATGGTCAGCGCACGGTTCGTCGGTGTCGGGGCGTAGAGCAGTGTGATGCCCTCGAGCAGCCATGCGAAGCCGATCACGAACGCGATCCACCGCACCCCGACCGGCGGGGCGACCAGCGCGACGATGCCGCCGGCCAGGATCAGTGCACCGAGGACGACCAGGCCGATGCGGCGGCCGGTGCCGATCCCGCGGGCGAACGCACGGACGATCATGGACAGTCCGGACACCAGCAGGTAGACGCCGAACACCCATGCGACCGCGAACAGTGTCGCGTGTGGGAGCACGAGCGACGCGACGCCGACGAGGACCGCCACGATGCCGACGATCAGCAGCGCGGTCCGCAGTCGTCGGTCCCCGCCGACGTCGGTGCCGACGTCGTCCTGCAGCGCCATGAGTGTCCGCCCTTCCCTGAGAGGATCTGGTCCTGCGCGCTTCTGCGTCAGGGCTACTCCTCGGAACCGCCCGTGTCCGGTGCCGATGCGGACGCATCGGTCCGCGCGGGATCGATGCGGCTCGGCGGACGCGCCGGCCACGTGACGAGCAGCAGCACCGCGAGCGGACCGAACAGCAGCGTGAGGACGAACCAGGTCCACGCCGATCGGTTCCGGGTCCGGGCGAATCCGCCGGCGAGCATCGCGACGCTGAGCCAGAGGCTCGACAGGGACAGGCCGGTGAAGTCCTCGTGCACGCTGTCACCCGCCGACGACGCTGAAGGAACCGCGGGACGTCCAGAAGGTCGCGTCGTACTGGACGGTCACGTACGCAGCGAGCGCCTTGAACGTCGCCGACCTCGAGAACTGGTGCGAACGCGTGTTCAGGATCCCCGACGACACGTCCCTCGAGTACACCACGCCGAACCCACCGGACCCGACGAGCCCGTAGGCGCGGATGTGCTCGGCGGCGCGGAGCTTCCGGACCTGTGAGTTCCCGGTCGCGGTGTAGCCGGTGCGCCAGCTGTTCGTGATGCCGTTGCCGATGACGGATCCGTGGCACCCCTGTGCGCGTCCTCGGCCGTTCACGCCGCCGGTCCGCACGGTGTTGAAGCAGTTCGCTGCGGCGCCGCGGGTCCCGGGCGCTGCGACCGGGGCGCCGATCGACTTGATGAACCGCTCGTCCTCAGGGGAGAGCTCGTCGCCCACCTCGTAGCGCTCCGAGATCTCCTGCAGTCGGGCGTCGTTCGGTGGAAGCGCCGGGTCGGTCGCGGCGTGCGCGGGAGCGGCGATGCCCGCCGAGAGGAACGCCGTGGTGGCGGCCGCGGCGAGCCCGAAGCGCAGGACGGAATGAAGTGCAGTCGTCATGATCTCTCCTCTGTTGGATGACGACGACAGCCTGCGTTGTATACATATATGTCAATAACCGACACGCTGGGATACTGAGGTTGCGTACAACATGTTCAGTCCGGGGTTCGAATGGTCAGGAGGTGGTACGAAGTGCACGCACCATGCTGCGCAACGCCCCCCGCGCCGCCGCCTGCTCCTCGTCGGACAGCCCGCCGAGCATGCGGACCTCGACACCGCGGACGGCTGCACTCGCCTGCTCGAGGCTCGTGCGGCCGCTCGCCGTCAGTCGTGTCGGGAGCGCCTTGCCGACCGGCGCCTCGGTGGCCCGCGTCACGAAGCCGTCCCGTTCCAGTGCCTGCAGCAGCACGTTCATCGACTGCCGTGTGACGAACGCGCCGCGCGCGAGCTCGGAGTTCGACAGTCCGGGCCGCTGCGCCAGGAGTTCGAGGCACGAGTAGTGCGTCATGGTCATGCCGAGCGGGCGCAGCACCCCCTCCATCGCGGCGCGGAGCGCGCTCGCGGCCTCCTTCAGCAGGTACCCGAGGGACGTCTCGAGGTCGATGACGTCGCTGGCGTCGCTGTCGTCGCTGCCGTCTTGACTCATGTCAGTAGTCTGACATAGGTTGAGCCGTGTCAGAAGACTGACACAACAAGAAGGAGCACCACATGCCCGTCACCGGCCCCGACTTCATCTCCCTGCAGACCCGCGACCTGGCGGCGTCGCAGGCGTTCTACGAGCAGTACCTCGGTCTCGTCCGCTCGCAGGCCGGCCCGCCGCACGCCGTCGTCTTCGAGACGACGCCCATCGCCTTCGCGCTGCGGGACATCGTCCCCAGCACCGACCTCGACGCGGTCGCGCAACCGGGCATCGGGGCGGCGATCTGGCTCCACGCCACCGACGCGCAGGCCATCCACGACGCACTCGCGGCCGACGGTCACACGATCGTCTCGGCGCCGATCGACGGCCCCTTCGGCCGCACGTTCACGTTCGCCGACCCGGACGGCTACCAGGTCACGCTGCACGACCGCGCCTGAGTCGCGGCCGGCGCACCGCCGCACAACACCAGCGCGTCGACAGCCGGCCGTCGACAGCTGCGGGCCGTCACGCTTCGTCACGATGCATGACGGAAGCAGGAGCCGCACGTAGCGTCGCCAGGCGTGACCAGCAGCAGCGAGCCCCGGCAGATCCGCTTCAACGCGTTCGACATGAACTGCGTCGCGCACCAGTCCTCCGGACTGTGGCGGCACCCGCGTGACCGATCGCGGGGCTACCGCGACCTGACCTACTGGACCGAACTCGCGAAGACGCTCGAGGGCGGCGCGTTCGACGGCATCTTCATCGCCGACGTCCTGGGGACGTACGACGTCTACGGCGACTCGAACGAGGCCGCGCTCCGCACCGGGTCGCAGGTGCCCGTGAACGACCCGATCCTGCTGGTGTCGGCGATGGCCTCGGTGACCGAGCACCTGGGCTTCGGCATCACGGCGGGGACGGCGTACGAGCACCCGTACCCGTTCGCCCGGCGCATCTCCACCCTCGACCACCTGACCAAGGGGCGGGTCGGTTGGAACGTCGTCACCGGCTACCTGCCGAGTGCCGCGCGCAACATGGGCCAGACCGACCAGCTGTCGCACGACGACCGGTACGACGTGGCCGACGAGTACCTCGAGGTCCTCTACAAGCTGTGGGAGGGCTCGTGGGAGGACGACGCGGTCGTCGCCGACCGCGAGTCCGGCGTCTTCACCGACCCGGCGAAGGTGCACCCGATCGAGCACCACGGCACGCACTTCGACGTGCCGGGCATCCACCTGTCCGAGCCGTCGGTGCAGCGGTCGCCCGTCATCTACCAGGCGGGCGCGTCGCCGCGCGGCATCCGCTTCGCAGCGGAGAACGCCGAGGCGGTCTTCGTGGGCGCCCCGACCGTCGAGCAGCTCGCGTCGACCGTCGCGAAGGTCCGTGACGCCCTGGAGGCAGCTGGTCGCGACCGGTACGCCGCCCGCGTCTACACACTGCTCACCGTGATCACCGACGCCACCGACGAGCTGGCACAGGAGAAGTACGAGGACTACCTGTCGTACGCGTCGGAGCTCGGCGCGCTGGTGCTCAACTCCGGCTGGATGGGCGTCGACCTGTCGCAGTGGGACCTCGACGAGCCCCTCGGCGACGTCGAGTCGAACGCGATCCAGTCGGCGGCGGCGAACATCGCGGCGGCGACGGGTGAGGACGGCAGTTCGTGGACGATCCGCGACCTCGCCCGGCACACGGCGATCGGTGGACTCGGTCCGGTCGCGGTCGGCGGGGGAGCGACCATCGCCGACCGGCTGCAGGAGATCCAGGAGCTGACCGACGTCGACGGGTTCAACCTGGCGTACGCGGTGACGCCGGGCACGTGGGAGGACGTCATCGAGTTCGTCATCCCGGAACTCCGGGCCCGCGGCGCGTACCCGACCGGCTACGAGCCCGGGTCGCTGCGGCACAAGCTGCACGGCCGCGGGGACCGGCTGCCCGACGAGCACCGTGGGGCGTCGTTCAGGATCGGCAGCAGCGCGGTCGTAGGCTGATCGGGTGATCGAACCGTCCGTGTCCGTGCGTCCAGCGGCCCCGGACGAGGTGTCGGCCTGCGTCGATCTGTGGGTGGCCGCGGTCGCGGCGCGGGACGGCGTACCGGAGTCCGGTGCCGTGCGAGCCCGCGCGGCGTCGAAGTTCGCCGTGCCGCGGGTCGCCCTCGTCGTCGCTGCGGGAGCGGCCGGCACGATCGACGGGTTCGCGCTCGTGACGGCTCCGGGGACCGGCCGGTCGACCGACCCGTCCGACGCCGCGTACCTGTCCCTGCTCGCCGTCCGTCCGGACGTGCAGGCGCGGGGTGTCGGCCGCGCGCTCCTGGCTGCGTCGGTCGACGCGGCGACGGCTGCGGGACACCCCGCGGTGGTGCTGCACGCGCTCGCCGGCAACGAGCGGGCGTTGCGGCTCTACGAAGCCGGCGGGTTCCGGGCGGACGGGGTCGAGTTCCCGCACGCCCTCACCGGCAAGCCGACGCGGACGTACATCGCGACGGGCTCGGTGCGCTGACCCTCAGACGCGCCACTTGCGTCGCGGGGCGTGATCCTCGTACGACTGCCTGCTCGGGTAGGTGATCAGCTCGATCGTCGACCCCCACGGGGTCCCGACGTAGACGAACCGGTTGCCGTACCCACCCTCGTTGCCGCCCAGGTCCCGTGGGTCGGCGTAGCGCTGACCCCCGGCGGTCTCGAGGTGCGACAGCGCGTGGTCGATGTCGTCGACGTAGAACGCGACGTGCTGCCAGCCGATGTCGCTCGCCCGGGCAGCCGGGCGTTGATCGGGGCCGTGGTACTCGAAGAGCTCGAGGCCCGGGCCGTTGGGCAGCGCGAGCATCCGCAGCGCACCCTGGGCCATCGTCTTCGGGATGCCGAGCCGGCGCTGCACGTCCGGTTCGCCGCGGAGCGGTTCGCTCCGGAGGAACCGGTCGTAGAGCGGGACCGCGTCGAGTCCGAGGACGAAGAAGTCGGTCGCCTGGTCGATGTCGGGCACGGTGAGGCCGATGTGGTCGATGCCGTGCGCGGTGCTGGGGGTGCCCGTCGGGGTGCTGACGGTCGGGGTGCCTGTCGCGGTGGTGCCGGATGGGCGTGGCGCAGTGGTCATGGTGCCGTCTCCCCTGAGTTCGGCTCGGACGTGATCCATCCGAGTAGAACCGGTGCGCCGGGTGACGACAAGCGGACCGCGGCGAGCGTGCGGAGAACCGCCGTGATCCTGCGTGATCAGCCGACCGCGGTCCACTCCGGATAGGTTGCCGACCGCCCGTCGCCCGACGACCGCCGGGTGACGCGGCGCTGCACCCAGGGCAGGACGTGCTCGCGGTAGTAGCGGAGTTCCTCGGCGAGCCGGGCCCGGCCGGTCGGCTCCGACACCGGCTCGGCGGGCAGGGGGCCGTCCCCGATCGCGTGCAGGGCGAGGTCGGCGACGCGCTGGTGGCCGGTGTCGTTCATGTGCAGTCGGTCCTCGGACCAGAACTCCGCGCGGCGCAGGTGGGGATCGCGGGACACGTCGACGAAGGGCAGGTCGTACCGGCGGGCGAGGTCGGCGAGGGCATCGGCCCAGGCGTCGCCGCGCGCGTTGATGAGGTGTCCCAGGGGGAGCCGGGCGCTCGGGTCGGCCGGGCTGAGCAGCGCCAGGTGGACGCCGCGGTCCAGGATCGTCCTGACCGCTTCCTCGAGCGGGGCGACGAGGGCACGGGCGTCGAACCGCGGCCGCAGCAGGTCGTTGCCGCCGGCGCAGAAGGTGACGAGCGTCGGCGCGGGGTCGAGCGCCAGCGCGGCGTCGAGCTGGTCGTCGAGGACCCCGGCGAGCAGGCGCCCGCGGACGGCGAGGTTGGCGTACCGGACGTCGGCGTCGTGCGCTCGGGCCATGCCGCTCGCGAGTCGGCCGGTCCAGCCGGGGAACGGTACGACACCGGCGTCGCCGAGGCCCTCCGAGAAGCTGTCGCCGATCGCGACGTAGCGGATGGTGTCAGGCATGCGGCCATCATCATGCACACACCTGTGCACGTTCTCGTTCGGAACGAGCGTTTCAGGACCGCGTCCACGACACACGACCGTTACACGAGGGAAACGGCGGGCGCGAAGAGGCTCCCTAGCTTCTGTGGTGGAGGCGATCACCGCCTCCGCACCCCACTCCCTCGGAGGACGCCATGGCTACCGATCTCGCGACACCCGTCGCAGCGCCCCACGCCCCCACCACGACCGCCGCACCCGCAGGTGCCGGCGTCGTCAAGCCCGGGTACGACCCGGCGCTCACGAACGAGGACCTCGCCCCGCTGCGCAAGCAGAGCTGGACGAGCTACAACTTCTTCGCGTTCTGGATGTCCGACGTGCACTCGGTCGGCGGCTACGTCACCGCCGGCTCGCTCTTCGCGCTGGGCATCGCGAGCTGGCAGGTGCTCATCGCCCTGGTGGTCGGCATCCTGATCGTCCAGGTCTTTGCCAACCTCGTCGCCAAGCCCTCCCAGCGCACCGGGGTGCCGTACCCGGTGATCAACCGAGCGGTGTTCGGGGTGCTCGGCGCGAACGTCCCGGCGATCATCCGGGGTCTCATCGCGATGGCCTGGTACGGCGTGCAGACGTTCCTGGCCGCGCAGTCGCTCAACATCATCTTCCTGAAGTTCATCCCCGCCTCGGCCGGGCTGCTCGAGCACTCGTTCCTGGGGCTGTCGGCGCTCGGCTGGATCTCGTACGCGATCCTGTGGGTCGCGCAGGGCGCCCTGTTCTGGATGGGCATGGAGGCCATCAAGAAGTTCATCGACTGGGCGGGCCCGGCGGTGTACGTCGTGATGATCGCGCTGGCGATCTACCTCGTCAGCCAGGCCGGCATCGGCAACATCTCGTTGACGTTGTCGGTGGGGGAGCCGCTGTCCTTCGGGGCGTCGATCCCGGTCATGCTGTCCGCGGTCGCCCTGGTGGTCAGCTACTTCTCCGGCCCGATGCTCAACTTCGGTGACTTCTCGCGCTACGGCAGGTCGTTCCGGTCGGTCAAGCGCGGCAACTTCTGGGGCCTGCCGATCAACTTCCTGTTCTTCTCGGTGCTCACCGTGCTGTGCGCGAGTGCGACGGTGCCGGTGTTCGGCAAGCTCATCACCGACCCGATCGAGACGGTGCAGGCGATAGGCGCCCCGTTCGCGATCCTGCTCGGCGGTCTGACCTTCGTCACCGCGACGGTCGGGATCAACATCGTCGCGAACTTCATCAGCCCCGCGTTCGACTTCTCGAACGTCGCGCCGCGCAAGATCTCGTGGCGAGCCGGTGGCATGATCGCGGCGGTCGGCTCCGTGCTGCTCACCCCGTGGAACTGGTACGGCAACGACCAGGCGATCCTGTACACGCTCGGCGTGCTCGGTGCCCTGATCGGACCGCTGTTCGGCATCCTGATCGCCGGGTACTACATCGTCGGGAAGCAGCGGATCGCCGTCGACGACATGTACACGAAGGACACCTCGGCCCGGTACTGGTACCGCGGCGGCTTCAACCCCAACGCCATCGGCACCCTCGTCGTCACCGGTGTGGTCTCGGTCGCCAGCGCGGTCCTGCCGCCGGCCCTCGGGATCCTGCCCGGGCTGAACAACTACAGCTGGTTCATCGGCTGCGGCCTGGGACTCGTGGTCTTCTGGGCCCTCGAGCGGGTCCGGCCGAGCATGCCGGAACTCGCTGCGGACGACCCGACGGTCGACGACGGCGCCGCCGTCGGACGAGCCTGAGACGCCCCAGCGACAGCGACCCACCAGCGACACCCGCACCACCGGAAGGACCCCGATGCGCATCCGCGTCGTCAACCCGAACACCACCGCCTCGATGACCCGCTCGATCGGCGTCGCCGCGACCGCGGTCGCCGGGCCGGGCACCGTCGTCGAGGCGGTGAACCCCACGATGGGCCCGGCGTCGATCGAGAGCCACTACGAAGAGGCGCTCGCGGTGCCGGGGCTCCTCGAGCAGATCGCGCTCGGGGAGCAGGACGGCGTGGATGCCTACGTCGTCGCCTGCTTCGGTGACCCGGGCCTCGACGCCGCGCGGGAGCTCGCCGCCGGGCCGGTCATCGGGATCGCGGAGGCGGGCTTCCACGCGGCGGCGATGCTCGGGCGCCGGTTCGGCGTCGTGACGACCCTGGCCCGGACGACCGGCCGGGCCCACGAGCTCGCCGAGCGCTACGGCTTCGCCCCGCTCGTCACCGAGATCCGGGCGTGCGAGGTCGCGGTGCTCGAACTCGACGACCCCGCCTCCGGTGCGCGCGCCCTGGTGATCGAGGAGTGCCGGGCCGTCATCGCCGGCGGAGCCGACGCGGTCGTGCTCGGCTGCGCGGGGATGGCGGACTTCTGCGCCGAGGTCTCGCGGGCGATCGGGGCACCGGTCGTCGACGGCGTCGCCGCGGCGACCGTGCTCGCCGAGTCGCTCGTGCGGCTCGGGCTCGCGACGGGCAAGCACGGCGAGTACGCCACCCCGCCGACGAAGGCGATGTCGGGGCTGCTGGCGGGCTTCGAACGCCGGCCGGTGGCGGGCGCGAGGGTCGGGGCGGGCGCATGACGGGCCTCCCGGTCGACGCCCGGACCGACGCCGACGCCCGCGCCGACACCGTCGCGGACCTCGTAATGCGCGCGGACCGCGCGTGGATCGGCGGAGCGTTCCGCCCCGCCGCGGTCGTCGTGCGCGACGGTCGCGTCGACGACGTCCTGCCGGCCGACGCCGTGGTCCGGACGCGCGACGACCGCACCGTGCCGGACGGCCAGGTCCTGCTGCCCGGCCTCGTCGACACGCACGTGCACGTCAACGAACCCGGCCGTACCGAGTGGGAGGGGTTCGCGTCCGCGACGCGGGCCGCTGCGCTCGGCGGGGTCACGACGATCATCGACATGCCGCTCAACTCGATCCCGGCGACGACGACGATCGAAGCGCTCGCCGTGAAGCGCGCGAGTGCCGAGGGGCGGGTCGCCGTCGACGTCGGGTTCTGGGGCGGTGCCGTGCCGGACAACGCCGGCTCGCTCGGCGCACTGCACGACGCCGGCGTCTTCGGGTTCAAGTGCTTCACCGCGCCGTCCGGGGTCGACGAGTTCCCGCACCTCGACGCCGACCAGCTGCGCGCCGCGATCGAGGAGGTCGCCCGGATCGACGCCCTGCTCATCGTGCACGCCGAGGACCCCGAGTTCCTCGTCGACCACGACGCGCTCGGCGGTCACTACGAGGACTTCCTCGCCACCCGCCCGGTCGACGCGGAGCGGTCCGCGATCGCCCGGGTCATCGACGGCGCGCGGGCCACCGGCGCCCGGGTGCACGTCCTGCACCTGTCCGATGCCGGCGCGATCCCGATGATCCGCGCCGCGAAGGACGACGGCGTCCGGATCACGGTCGAGACCTGCCCGCACTACCTGTCGTTCGAGTCCGGGACGATCCCGGACGGCGCGACGGAGTACAAGTGCTGCCCGCCGATCCGCGACGACGCGAACCGGGACGCCCTGTGGGCGGGCGTGCTCGACGGCACGATCGACATGATCGTGTCGGACCACTCGCCGTCGACCGCCGACCTCAAGGTCGACGACTGGGGCCTCGCCTGGGGCGGGATCGCCGGTCTGCAGGTCGGGTTCCGCGCCGTCTGGACCGAGGCCCTCCGTCGCGGCGTCCCGCTCGAGGCGCTGCTGCCGCTATTCACCACCGGTCCGGCAGCGCTCGTCGGCTTCGCCGACCGCGGGGTCATCGCCCCCGGTGCGCTCGCCCACTTCGCCGTGTTCGACCCGTCCGCCACGGCGGTCATCGACGTGGCCGGCCTCGCCCACCGCAACCCGGTGTCCGCGTTCGCCGGCCTGGAGGCCCGGGGTCGCGTCACCGAGACCTGGTTGCGCGGGCACGTGGTGGCGTCCACCGCATCCGGCGTCACCGCCGTCGAGGGGCAGCTCGTCGACCGTCCGGGCCGCGTCCCCGAGACCGCTGCCGTCACCGAAACACGTTTGTAACGATCGTTCCGGTACGCTCGTTTCCGGAACGGAAGGACCCGCCATGCACCCCGTGAACCCGCCAGCCCGCCTCCTGATGGGCCCCGGCCCGATCACCGCCGACCCGCGCGTGCTCCGTGCCCTGTCGACCCCGCTCGTCGGGCAGTACGACCCGTGGATGACCTCCGCCATGAACGACACCCAGGAGCTGTACCGCGGTGTGTTCGGCACCGCGAACGAGGCCACCGTGCTCGTCGACGGCACTTCGCGCGCCGGGATCGAGGCGGTGCTCGTGTCGCTCCTCGCGCCGGGTGACCGCGTGCTCGTGCCGGTGTTCGGCCGGTTCGGGCACCTGCTCGCCGAGATCGCCGGCCGTGCCGGGGCCGAGGTCCACACGATCGAGACCGCGTGGGGTCAGGTGTTCACGCCGTCTGCGATCGAGGACGCCATCGTCCGCGTCCGGCCGAAGGTGCTGGCGATCGTGCAGGGCGACACGTCCACGACGATGAACCAGCCGCTCGACGAACTGGGCACGATCTGCGAGCGGCACGGCGTGCTGTTCTACACCGACGCGACGGCGACCGTCGGCGGCAATTCGCTCGAGGTCGACGCCTGGGGCATCGACGCCGTCAGCGCCGGACTGCAGAAGTGCCTCGGCGGCCCCTCCGGCAGCGCGCCGGTCACCGTCTCGCCGCGGGCGACCGCGGTGCTCGACGAGCGCCGCAGCGTCGAGGCCGGCATCCGCGAACCCGGTGACGACGTCGCCGACGAGCCGATCCGCTCGAACTACCTCGACCTCGCGATGATCCTGGACTACTGGGGCCCGCGGCGGCTGAACCACCACACCGAGGCCGCCTCGATGCTCTACGCCGCCAACGAGTGCGCCCGCATCCTGCTCGACGAAGGGGTCGAGCAGGCGATCGCACGCCACGAGCTCGCGGGGCGCGCGATGCTGCAGGGCGTGCAGGCGCTCGGGCTCGGGGTGTTCGGCGACGTCGCGCACAAGATGCACAACGTCGTCGCGGTGGAGATCCCGTCCGACGTCGTCGGCGACCAGGTCCGTGGTTCGATGCTCGACGACCACGGCATCGAGATCGGAACCTCGTTCGGACCGCTGCACGGCAGGGTCTGGCGCATCGGCACCATGGGCTACAACGCCCGCAAGGACACCGTGGTGACGACGCTCGCCGCCCTCGAACACGCACTCCGCCGGGCCGGGCACGCCGTCCCGCACGGCGGTGGGGTCGACGCCGCCCTTGACCTCTACCGTGACAGCACCGTCTCCGGTGCGCCGGTCGGGGTGCCGGCATGAACGCGGCCCCGGTCGTGAGCGCCACCGCGCTCGGCACCGCGGACGCCGAGCTCGTGGCGCGGTGGTGCGACGAGCTCGCCCTGGTGACCGAGGAGACCGGCCGGATCACCCGCGTGTACCTGTCGCCCGAGCACGCGCGCGTCAACGCGATCGTCGCCGGGTGGATGCAGGACGCCGGACTCAGCACCTGGCAGGACGCCGCCGGCAACCTGCACGGACGGGTCGACGGCGCGACGCCCGACGCCCCCGTGCTGCTGCTCGGCTCGCACCTGGACACCGTGGTGGACGCCGGCCGGTACGACGGCATCGTCGGGGTCCTGATGGCCGTCCGCACCGCCGCTCGGCTGACGGCTGCGGGACCGCTGCCCGTCGCGCTCGAGGTGATCGCGTTCTCCGACGAAGAGGGGACCCGGTTCGGCAAGGCCCTGCTCGGGTCGTCCGCCGTCGCCGGGGTGTGGGACGAGTCCTGGTGGGACCTGGCGGACGGCGACGGCGTCACCCTGCGCGAGGCCTTCACCCGGTTCGGGCTCGACCCGTCCCGCGTCGGTGACGCCGCGGCGGACCCGACGACGCTCGCCGGGTACCTCGAGGCGCACATCGAGCAGGGCCCGTACCTCGAGCAGGCCGGTCAGGCGCTCGGTGTGGTCACGAGCATCGCGAGCGCCCGGCGCTTCTCGGTCGAGGCCGTCGGTGAGGCCCGGCATGCGGGCGGCACCCCGTACGAGCGTCGCCACGACGCCCTGCTCGCCGCGGCCGAGGCGGCCCTCGCCGTCGAGCGGATCTGCCGCGCGTCGCACCACGTCGGCACCGTCGGCACGATGACCGTCGAACCCGGCGCCGTGAACGTGGTCCCCGGGCTCGCGCGGTTCTCGGTGGACCTGCGCGGCGAGTTCGACGACGGCCGCGACGCGGTCTGGGACGAGCTCACGAAGGCGTTCTCGCTGATCGGGGAACGGCGCGGGGTCAGTGTCACCCCGACCGAGGTGCACCGGGCTCCGGCGGTGTTCTGCGCGCCGCGGCTGATGGACGCCGTCCGCGCCGGCATCGAGTCCACCGGCGAGACCGCCCCGATGGAGTTGTTCTCGCGGGCCGGACACGACGCCATGTCGCTCGGGCTCGTCACCGACGTCGCGATGCTGTTCCTCCGCAACCCGGACGGCATCAGCCACCACCCGGACGAGTTCGTCTCGACGCCCGACATCGCGCTCGGGCTGGACGCGCTCGCCGTCGCGGTGGACCGGGTGGCCCGGGCATGAGCACCGCCGGACCCGACGTCCGCGCCCGCATCGACTCCGTCTGGGAGCAGCTCTCGCCCGCCGAACGACGCGTCGCCGCGATGGTCCGGCACGACCCGGAACTCCTGCTCGTCGGCACCTCGGCCGAGCTCGCCGCCGAGTCGGGCACGTCGAAGGCGACGGTGTCCCGGCTCGTCCGGTCGCTCGGGTTCCAGGACGCGGCCGAGGTCCGGCAGAACCTGATGTCCGCACGCGGCTCCGGCCTGCCGTGGGTGGCGGAGGACGCCGCCCACGTCGACCAGCGCGCGGTCGAGGCGCGCAACCTCGACGCCGCCTTCGCCTCGCTGGCCCGTGCCGATCGTCCGCGACTCGCGCGGCGCATCGTCCGTGCCCGCCGTGTGCTCGTGTTCGGGGAGCGTGGCGCCTACCCGGTGGCGCTGCAGCTCCGCGCGCAGCTCGCCCAGGTCCGCTCCGACGTCCGGGTCGGTCCGGCGCCGGGGCAGCGGCTCGGAGAAGAGGTCGCCGACCTCGACCGTCGTGACCTCGTCGTCCTGGTGACCGTGCGCCGCCACACCGCGGGGGTCGACCGGATCGTGCGGCACTGCGTGTCGACCGGCGCGGACGTCGTCGTGCTGGGCGACCCGACCGCCGCCGTCATCGCGGCACCGGCGAACACCGCGATCCTGTGCCCGGTCGACTCACCGGCGGCGTTCGACTCGATGGCGGCCCTGTTCGCGGTCGTCGCGGCCATCGCGAACGACGTGTACGAAGCCTCGGGGCCGGCCGGCCGCGCGCGGGTCGACGCGGTGGCGAGTGCCTACGACGCGCTGGGGGAGCTCGCGGCGCCCTGACCGTCGTTGCCGTCGGCGTGCAGTTCGGTGCCGAGCGACGCGTTCCGCTCCCGGATGAGCCGCGGCAGGTAGCGCTCGAGCGCGACGACCTCGGCCAGCCGACCGAGCGGACCGAACGGCGCCCGGAAGGTGATGGTGTCGACCATGCGCGTGCCGCCGGCCGACGGCTCGAACCGGTGCTCGTGGTGGAACCGGGCGAACGGCCCGCGCACCTGTTCGTCGACGAACCGGTTCGGAGCCTCGAGCGCGGTGATCCGACTCGTCATCCGCCAGACGACCCCGAAGTGCCGCGCGCGCCAGGTGACGGACTCGCCCAGGCCGATCGTGCCGGACGTCGTGCCGGCGACGGCGCGTTCGTCGGTCGCGGCCATCGACCGCTCGTGCGCGCCGATGTCGAGCGACAGCGCGAACGCGCGCTCGGGCGGGGCAGCGAGTTCGGTGACGACCCGGAACGACACCGTCACGACGCGGGCCAGACCGTCGGCGTCGAGCGGTCGTCATCGCGCAGAGCAGCCGCGATGAGCTGGTCGTGGCGTCGTCCGCGGTGGAACACGCCGGACCGGAGCCGCCCCTCGTAGCGGAGCCCGAGCCGCTGCGCGATCGCCGCGGACGGCGCGTTAGCAGCGATCGCCCGCCACTGCACGCGGACGAGCCCGAGTCCGTCGGGAGACGACGCGAACGCCCACGCCAGGACGGCGGCTGCGGCCTCGGTCACGAAGCCGTGGCCGCGACCGTCCGGGTGCACGGCGTAGCCGACCTCGGCCGCGCCGTCGACGAACCCGAACAGTCCGATCGTCCCGAGCAGTCGGAGGTCGTCGGCCCGCCGGATGCCGAACTCGTAGCGGGAGTCCGTGGACCAGCCCGCGCGCACGACGTCGGTGATCCAGTGGTGCGCTTCGGCGTGGCCGTACGGCACCGGTACCGGTGTGTACGCGACGACGTCGGGGTCGTTCGCGTACGCGATGACGTCCTCGGTGTCAGCGGGCAGCGGCACGGACAGCACCAGGCGATCGGTCCGGAGGGTCACTGGGTCCACGAGCCGAGCCTAGCCACGGGCGGGTGCGCGGTAGCGTCGGGGACATGACGTTCGACGCGATCCCGTTCCCGGTCATCGACGGCCACAACGACCTGCCGTGGGAGCGCCGCGAGACGCACGACTCCGGGGTCGAGGGCATCGACACCGAGGTCGACTCGCTGCACACCGACCTGCCGAAGCTCCGTGCCGGTGGGGTCGTCGGGCAGTTCTGGTCGGTCTTCGTCCCCGCCGACGAGCCGGACCCGGTGCGGACCACGCTGCAGCAGATCGACCTGGCGCACCGGATCGTCGAGCGGTACCCGGACTCGCTCGTCCTGGCGCGGACGGCGTCCGAGGTGCTGGCAGCCGTCGAGTCCGGCCGGATCGCGTCGCTGCTCGGCGCCGAGGGCGGCCACTCCATCGGGGACGACCTGGCGGTGCTCCGCGACTTCGCCCGACTCGGCGTCCGGTACATGACCCTCACGCACAACGACGACACCCCGTGGGCCGACTCGGCGACGGGATCGCGTCCGCACGGCGGGCTGACCGACCGCGGCCGCCGGGTGGTCGCCGAGATGGAGCGCATCGGCATGCTCGTCGACCTGTCGCACACCGCCCCCGCGACCATGCGGGACACCCTCGACGTCGCCACGCAGCCCGTCGTCTTCAGCCACTCGTCCACCGTCGCCGTCGACGACCACCCGCGGAACGTGCCGGACGACGTGCTGGCCCGGCTGTCGGACAACGGAGGGCTCGTGATGATCACGTTCGTGCCGAAGTTCGTCTCGCGCGCCTGGGCGGACTGGGAGGACGCCGGCTCGGTGGGGGAACCGCCGCTCGTGACCGTGTCGGACGTGGCGGACCACGTCGAGCACGCCCGTGACGTCGCCGGTGCGGCGCACATCGGCCTCGGTGGCGACTACGACGGCACCCCGGTGCTGCCGCCGGACCTGCGTGACGTGTCGCGGTACCCGGTGCTCGCGGCCGAGCTCGCCCGGCGTGGCTGGGGAGCGAGCGACCTGCGTGCGCTCGCCGGGGGCAACGTGCTGCGGGTCCTCGAGGCGACCGACGAGCGGTTCGCGCGGACGGCGTTCGTGCGCTGACCCTGGCCATGTGCCCTCACACGTGACGTCCATACCGATTCGTGGACGGCGCGTGCCAGCAGCCCCCACGATCGGCGGATGACTGATGGATCGACGCTCCCGGCCGAGTACGAACACACGTTTCGAGTGATCCGCGAACAGGTGACTACGACGCGGCATCGCGTGCAGCTGGCAGCGAACGCGCAACTGGTGCACCTGTACTGGTCGATCGGCACGGTCCTGCTTGAGCGGTCGAAGAGCGGGCAGTGGGGGAGCGGTGTCCTGAACCGGCTCGCCGACGATCTACGAAGCGAGTTCCCGTCGATGAAGGGGCTGTCGGCGACGAACCTCAAGTACATGCGGCAGTTCGCGGCGGCCTGGCCTGAGGAAGCATCAATTGGTCCACAGCTTGTGGACCAATTGCCGTGGGGGCACATCCGTGCTCTGCTCCCAGTGGCGGAGCCTGATCGCCGGGCTCGGTACGCAGTAGCTGCGGTTCAGGGCAGCTGGTCGCGCAGCGCGCTCGTGCACAACCTGCGAACCCGTGTCCTGGAGCGCAGCGGGACTCCGCCAACGAACTTCAGTCGTCTCCTGGACGAAGACGGTGCCGATCTGGCTCGGCAGATGACCCGGGACCCGTACGTGCTCGACTTCCTCGCCGTCGACGGCGACCTCGACGAGCGAAAGCTCGAGCGCGCACTGGTGCAGCGGATCGAGGAAACCCTCCGCGAGTTCGGCACGGGTTTCGCATTCGTCGGGCGACAGATGCACTTCGACGTCGACGGCAACGACTTCTTCGTCGATCTCCTCTTCTTCCACGTCGAGCAGCTCCGGTACGTCGTCGTGGAACTCAAGACCGGGGAGTTCCGGCCGGACAACATCGGGCAGCTCTCGTTCTACGTTGCCCTCGTCGACGACAGACTGCGTCGCGACACTCACGCGGCGACGGTCGGTCTGTTGCTGGTCGCAGGCAAGAACGACGCGGTCGTCCGCTACTCGCTCGGTACGTCGAGCGCGCCTGTCGGCGTCTCGTCGTACGAGTTCCTGCCTGCGGAGATCCAGCGAGCGCTGCCTTCGGAGGCGCAACTCCGACGAGCGCTGCGGCCGACGGAGGACGCTCGGCCGGAGGTGGGGGAGCGCGGCGGCCGGTCTGGTGGGCGGGCGCGCGGCAGTGGACAGGAGCACGCCGGGTCCGGTCGCTAGGATCGGGCGCACACCGCGCCTCCAGGATGTGGGACGCGACCTGACCCGAAGAGGACGGACCAGATGAGCGGCACCATCTACGACAACATCTCGCAGGCGTTCGGCAACACCCCGCTCGTCAAGCTGAACCGGCTGCCGAAGGCGGGCGGCGCCGAGGTGCTCGCGAAGCTCGAGTTCTACAACCCCGGCGCCAGCGTGAAGGACCGCCTCGGCGTCGCGATCATCGACGCGGCCGAGCAGTCCGGCGACCTCCAGCCGGGCGGCACCATCGTCGAGGGGTCGTCGGGCAACACCGGCATCGCCCTCGCGCTCGTCGGCGCGGCCCGCGGCTACAAGGTGGTCATCACGATGCCGGAGACGATGAGCGTCGAGCGTCGCGCGGTGATGCGCGCCTACGGTGCGGAGATCGTGCTCACCCCGGGTCCCGAGGGCATGAAGGGCGCGGTCGAGCGAGCGGCCGCGATCGTCGACGAGACCCCCGGCGCGATCCTCGCCCACCAGTTCGAGACCGCCGCGAACGCCGCGATCCACCGGAAGACCACGGCGGAGGAGATCCTGCGCGACACCGAGGAGCACGTCGACGTGTTCGTCGCGGGTGTCGGGACCGGCGGCACGATCACCGGTGTCGGTCAGGTGCTCAAGGAGCGCGTGCCCGGGGTGCAGATCGTCGCGGTCGAGCCGAAGGACTCCCCGCTCCTGACCGAGGGCAAGGCCGGACCGCACAAGATCGCGGGGATCGGCGCGAACTTCATCCCCGAGGTCCTCGACCAGTCCGTCATCGACGAGGTGTTCGACGTCGAGCTCGACGACGCCCTGCGCGTGGCGCGGGCGCTCGCGACCGACGAGGGCATCCTCGCCGGCATCTCCTCCGGTGCGATCATCCACGCCGCGATCGAGATCGCCGCCCGGCCCGAGAACGCCGGCAAGCGCATCGTCGCGATCGTCTGCGACACCGGAGAGCGCTACCTGTCGACGGTGCTCTTCGAGGGACTCACTGCGTGAGTCGTCCCGTCCGACGAGGCGTGCTGCGAACGGTCCGGGAGGACCTGGCCGCAGCACGCCGCGGCGACCCCGCCGCCCGTGGTGACCTCGAGAACGCGATCGTCTACTCCGGGCTGCACGCCATCTGGACCTACCGCCTGACGCACCGGCTCTGGACGGCCAGCGGGCTGCCCGGATCGCGGTTCGTCGCACGGGTCATCGGCCAGGCGGCACGGTCCGTGACCGGCATCGAGATCCACCCCGGCGCCCGCATCGGTCGGCGGTTCTTCATCGACCACGGCATGGGCGTCGTGATCGGGGCGACCGCGGTGATCGGGGACGACGTCGTGCTGTTCCACGGGGTGACCCTCGGCGGGCGCGGCGGGGACCACGGCCCGGGGGCCCGACGGCACCCGGTGGTGGGCGACCGGGTCGTGCTCGGCGCGGGATCCTCGCTGATCGGGGCGATCACCATCGGGCAGGACTCCGTCGTGGGCGCGAACACCGTGGTGACGAAGGACGTCCCTGCCGGCTCGGTCGTCACCGGGGTCGCCGGGACCGCCCGTCCGAGGTCCGGGCACGAGGGCGTGCCGACGCTCTGAACGCCCCGTCGCGGTGACGGGGCGTCCGAGGGCCAGTGCTTCGGCGCGTCAGCGCGTCAGCTCTTCTCGCAGGCGATGCCGTCGGCGTCGCGGTCCATCTTCTTGTTCGCCTTGTACAGGGCGTCGTCCTTCTTCACCGTCCCCTTGAGGGCGCGGTAGGTCACCTTGCCATTCGAAGTGACCTTGTTCTTCGTGACGGACTTCTTCGCGATGCCGCCCGAGTACACCTTGTGCACCGCGGTGCAGTTGGCGTAGGTCTTCGGTGCCGCCTGCGCGGTGGAGGCCCCACCGACGACGACGGTGGTGGCGAGGACGGCGGTGGCGGCGGCGATGCCGAGGGTACGGATGATGCGCACGGGTTCCCCCTGGAAGGAGTGGGTGATCGCCGGAGCGACCGCCGCGTCGGGTACGCGGCGAGCTGATCCTACGATGTGAACGACGCTCACGACATGCCCCCGAACAGGTCCGCTCCGTCCGTTGCGGTGTCGGGCGTCTCGGGCATGCTGGGTGTATGGACGGCGCGCAGCTGCACGAGATCGCGAGTCGCACCGCGATGGGCCTGCCCGCGGTGTTCGAGACCGAACCCTTCGGCGAGGGCGCCGTCGTCTACAAGGTCGTCGACAAGATGTTCGTGATGACGAGCGAGCTCCGGGGTGTGCCCATCGTCAATCTGAAGTGCGCACCACCGCACGGCGCCGCCCTCGTCCGTGACCACACCGAGATCACACCGGGGTGGCACATGAACAAGCGGCACTGGATCACGCTCGCGCCCGGGGACGGCATCGACGAGACCCTGGTCGAGGACCTCGTCGCGAACGCCTACGACCTGGTCGTCGCCGGGCTGCCCCGAGCGAAGCGGCCCCTCGACCCGACACGCGGCGGAGACCGAGCGGGCGGCTGATCAGGAGCGGGCGAGCGCCTTCGAGACGTCCCGGACCACCTTCGGCGCCAGCCGCTCGCCGGACTCGAGCACGGCACGGGCGCGCTCGGGCGTGAGACCCGCGAAGACCTCGCCGATCGTCACCCCGTGCGCTGGCCGGTGGGTCACCACGACCGGGTCGCCCGCTGCCATCGGACCGGACTTCACGACCCGCAGGTACGCGCCCGGCCGCCCTTCCTCGGTGAAGCGCCGGACCCACTTGTCGACGCCCATCCGCCGCGCGAACGTGCCGCACGGGATCCGCGGGATCGTCACCTCGAGCTCCAGCGTCTCGCCGATGCGCCACCGCTCGCCCGTGACGGCCCCGGTGACGTCGACGCCCGTGGTCCGCAGGTTCTCGCCGAAGAGGCCCGGCGGGATCTCGCGCCCCAGCGACGCGGCGAAGTACTCGGCGTCCTCGTCCGCGTAGGCGTACACGGCCTGGTCCTCACCGCCGTGGTGCTTCCGGTCGGCCTGGACGTCGGCGTAGAGCCCCAGCGGCCGGACCCGGACCTTCCCCGCGACCGGACGCTTGTCGATGGCGGTGACGCCGATCGTTCCGGAGTCGGGCAGCAGACGGTCGACGCGGCAGACGGCGGTGACGAGCGACATGCCTCCAACTCTGGCGCAAGTCCGTCAGCAGGTGTGACGAACCGCCGGTCCGGTGCGTCACACCGGTGAGGGACCATGCCCGATGGTCCGACCGAGGAGTTCCCATGCTCGACGACGACATCGTTGCCGTCCGCCTGACGTCGCACGGCAGGCACGCACCGACGCACGGTCTGGCGCTGGTGCGGATCCGCTCGCTCAGCGCCCGACCGGTCGGGCCGCTGCGTGTCGTCCCCGTCCGGAAGCGCGTCCAGCGGAACACCATCCACCACCAGTAGAAGGAAAGCGTGCACCACCAGTCCCTCGCCGAGCTCGACGACGCGGTCCTCGCCGGCCGGTCGTCCGATGGCGACGTCCGGGCCTTCGAGGTCCTGATCCGCCGCTACACACCGCTCCTGCGCGCCTACGCCCGTCGGACCCTGGGGTCGACCGACGAACTCGACGACGTCGTGCAGGAGACCTTCATCACCGCCTGGGACCGCCTGGACCGTCTCGACGACCACGCCAAGGTGAAGTCCTGGCTGATGCGGATCCTCAGCCGGAAGTGCCTGGACCGCATCCGGGCCCGACGGTTCCACGACGACGTCACCGAACTCGAGGTCGCCGCACCCGCCGCCGACGCCCCGGACCGGGTCGCCGAGGCCCGCTCACGCGAGGAAGCGGCGGAGACGGCGCTCGCCGAACTGCCCGAAGCCCAACGACGCTGCTGGATCATGAAGGAGGTGCTCGAGTACAGCTACGACGACATCGCCGCCGAACTCGACCTGCCTCCGTCGACGGTCCGCGGACTCCTGTCCCGAGCGAGGAAGAACATGATCCGACTCATGGAGGGATGGCGATGAGCGACCTCGACGCACTCGAACCCGACGACCTCGACGGCCACTCCATCGACGAGCTCGCCGACTACCTGGACGCCGGAATGCAGCCGCCGGACCCGAGCATCGACGGCTCACCCGCGTGCCAGAACGCCCTCGCGGCGATCCTGCGGGTGCGGCACGCGTCGCTCGGATCGCTCGAGGCCGCGGCCCGCGACGAGGCCCCGGCCGACGAGTCGTGGATCGGCGGCGTGCTCGCCAACATCTCCCTGGAGTCCCGCTCCGGACGCGACGTGCCCCTCCGCCCGCAGTCCGAGTCGGAACGCCCGGTGATGACCGAGGGCGCGATCCGATCGCTGATCCGCCGGACCGGCGACGGTGTGCCGGGCGTGCTCGTCGCTCGGTGCCGGCTCGACGGCGACGTCACCGAACTCGCCGCACCGATCCGCGTGGTCGTCGAGGTCGCGATCGTCTCCGGCCCGTCGATCGTCGCGACGGCGGACCTGGTCCGGACCGGTGTCGCCCAGGCGCTGGCGGAGCAGACCGACCTGCTCGTCGAGGCCGTCGACGTGGTGGTGCGCGACCTGCTCGAACCGGATCCCGACACCGACACCGACACCGAGGAGACCCGATGAGCTCCGACGACGACACCCTCGCCGCGGTCGAACAGGCCGTGGTCGGCGTCCCCGGCGTCATCGACCTCTACCGTGCGCGCCCGACCGTGGCGAGCACCGTCAGCGCCGTCCGGGGCATCGCGTCCAGCGCGACCCCCGCACGCGTCGTCGTGGACGACGGCGTCCTGCGCGTCGTCATCGGCACCGACGGGTACCGGCCCGCGCCGGAGGTGGCCCGTGCGGTGCACGACGTCGCCCTCGCGGCGGCGTCTGCGCACGGCCTGGCACTCACGCGGGTCGACGTGCGGGTCGCGCGGGTGGGGTGAACCCGGCTCACTGACGGACGGGAGGCCCGTGGCGGCGCCGTGACGGGCCTCCCGTCCGACACGCGGTCGCCGCTCACGCCCCGATGTGGATGAGAATGGCGGGTGAGGACGGGAGGCCGAGCATGTACCTCCCGTTCGCGCGTCGCGAGGACGGCCGGTTCCCCGGCCGGAGCGTCTCGACCGTCGAGAGCCGTTCGCTCGGTTCGGTCAGCGTGACGAAGACCCGTGCCCCCGCTCCCGGTGACCCCGACGAGTTCGGGTACGTCGACCCGGGCGACGCCGTCGTGTGGGCCTTCATCGTGTCCGGTCGGATCCGCGTCCGTCGGTCGTCGAGCGAGACGGTGAACGACGCGGGCACGCTCAGCGTGGACCGCATGCAGCGGATCCAGGAGTTCAGCGTCAGTCCCGGGTTCTCGGCGGTGTCGGTGCGGATGGACCGGTCGTCGCTGCACCTGCGCGGCAGCGAGCTCGACGCCCTGACCGACGGCGTCTTCCCCCTGACCTCGGGCGTCCCGGTGATGATCGCCTCGGTCGCCACGAACGTGCTGCGTTCCGACCTGGGGAACGGCCACGACACCGCCAGCGAGGCCGCGGCGGCGCAGGCGCTCATCGCACTCGCGAACGGCTTCGCCATCGACGCGACCGTCCGGCAGGTGCCGCCCGACGCCGCCCGGTTGGCGCTCCGGACCCGTGCACGACGCCACATCGACCTGTACTCCGGCGACCCGACCCTCACCGTCGAGTCGCTGGCGAACGCCATGCAGGTCTCGCCGCGCACCCTGCAGAAGGCGTTCGAGCACGACGCACCCGGACCCGGCCGCCTCATCGCCGAGACCCGGCTGGCGAACGCCGCCGGGATGCTGCGCGACGGGGAACTGGCCGAGCACGTCGGCCTCGACGCCGTCGGGCGGCGCGCGGGCTTCGGATCGGCGTCGTCGTTCAGCCGTGCGTTCCGAGCACACCACGGCGTCACGCCCCGCGAGTTCCGGGCGGCGGCTGTGCAATCCGCGCAGGCCGTCTGTGCAGAGCGCGAACACCACGCCGAGGTGTCCACGGGGGCGCGGGACGATCGACGCAAGCGATCGGCCGTGACCGGGCCCTGATCGCCCGAGCGTCCGGAGGTGCGATGTCGTCCACACAGCCCGGCCAGCAGCGGCTTCCGGCCCCGCGGCGTGCTGCGACCACGTCCGGTGCGTCGCGCGTCGGTGAGTACCTCCGTGCCCGTCGTGACGTCACCCAGCCCGAGGACGTCGGGCTTCCGCGCGAGGCGAACCGCCGGGTCAGCGGGCTGCGGCGGGAAGAGGTCGCGGCCCTCGCCGGGATCAGCGCCGAGTACTACCTCCGGCTCGAGCAGGGCCGTGACCACCAGCCCTCGGAGCAGGTGATCGTCTGTCTCGGTCGGGCCCTGGGCCTCGACGAGCACGCTCTCACCCACCTCCGCCGACTCGCGCGTCCCGCCGTGCGGGCAGCGCATCCCACCAGACCAGCAGCGGACGACCCCGCGGTGCAGCGACTCCTGGCGCGGCGCAACGACGTGCCGGCGTTCGTCGTCGACGACCGGATGGACGTCGTCGCCGGTACGGCCCTCGCCGCCGCCCTCAGCCCGAGCATGCGGAGCGGTGCGAACCGGCTGCTGCGGATGTTCACCGTCGTCGACCGCACCACCTACCCGGAGTGGCACCGCCGGGCGGCGGAGATGGTCGCGGTGTTCCGGATGCGGGCCGACCTCGAGGACCCCCGCACCCAGGAGATCGTGGGTCGACTGTCGATCCGTGATCCCGAGTTCGCCGCGATGTGGGCCCGGCACGACGTGCACGTCTACACGTCGGGTACCTGCTTCGAGCACGTCGAGCCCTTCGGCGTCCTCGAGTTCGAGTGGGAGGGACTCGTCATCCCCGGTCGCGAGGGGTTGACGCTCAACACCCTCTACGCCCCGGCCGGGTCCCGCGGGGCTGCGGTGCTCGCGTACATGGTCGAGGCGCCACCGCGGTCGATCGACCCCGCGACCCCGGCGGTCGGCGTCGCGTAGCGACGGTGTGTCCTCCTGGATCGTCAGCGCTGTCCGGCCGCGTACTCGACCAGGCGCGCGAACGCATCACGTTCCGTCGGGTCGTCGGCGGGTCGCCACAGCAGCATCCGCAGTGCGAAGTCGTCCGGGATGAGCAGCTCCTGGAACACCATCGTGATCGGACCGACGAACGGTTGCACGAACCGCACGGCCGCGCTCCGGGCCGGGCGTCGGGCGTCGTGCGCCCAGGCCCTGGCGAAGGAGACGCTCTGCGACGACAGCTCACCGACGAGCCGTCGGAAGCCGTCGTCCTCCTCGTGCTGTTCCAGCGAGTCCCGGAGCATGGCCGCGATCTGTCCCGACGCGTCCAGCCACTCCGGTGACTCGTCGTCCGTGACCGAGTCGAGGAACGTGTAGCGCGCGATGTTCACGGACGGGTGGAACGCCCCGCTCAGGGCGCGAGCGAGCGGGTTCGACACCACGACGGTGAGGTGGCGGTCGGTCACCACCGCCGGCAGGCACTCGATCGCGGCCACCAGCTCGCGGACACCGCGGGGCGCGACGCCTCCGGCACCGTTGCGGCTCATACCGTCACGCTAGCGGCGCGGCAGCCGCCCAGGGTGGCCCTTCGAGGACCACTGGTGATCGACGGCGGCACGCCGGGGTGGCCCGGAGCGCGATCCCGGGGCCGGTCACGGCCGGACGACGCCGGACCGGGGCACGGCCGGACCCTGACAGGGCCAGGTGCGATGCCGTCGCAGTCCGTACCGTGCTGTCAGGCCACCGGGACGCCCGTCGGCGCCCAGCTGGCGGCCGTTCCTCGTCCCACCGCACCGGGAGGATCCATGGAGCCCCACGTCGAACCCGCCGACCGGGTGCCGTCCCGACGCGTCCGTGTGTACGGCCGCGAGTTCGACGCCGACGCGTACGCCGTGCGGGACTTCCTGTCGCGGTCCGTCGTGCACTTCGACTGGGTGCCGCTGCGCGACGACGCGCACGCGGTGTCGGTCGCCGGTGCTCCGCTCGACGCCGCCCGGCTGCCGGTCGTGGTGTTCCCCGACGGCACCCGGCTCGCAGCGCCGACGGTGCGGGAGATCGCCGACCGACTCGGCTGGGTCCACGCGCCCCGTCGGGCGGAGTACGACCTGTCGATCTACGGTGCCGGTCCCGCCGGGCTGTCCGCCGCCGTCTACGCGGCGTCCGAGGGCCTGGACGTCGTCCTGCTGGAGCGGGACGCCGTCGGCGGGCAGGCGGGGTCCAGCAGCCTCATCGAGAACTACCTCGGCTTCCCGGAGGGCGTCGCCGGCGCGGAACTCGCCGAGCGGGCCCGCGAGCAGGCCGTCCGGTTCGGCGCAGAGGTCCTCGTCATGCGCGAGGGCGTGCACGGCGTCTTCCACGACGGCCGCATCCACGCCGACCTCGCCGACGGCGGCCACGTCGTCGCCCGGGCGAACATCTGCGCGACCGGGGTCGAGTGGCGACGTCTGGGGCTGCCGCGGGAGCGCGACCTGCTCGGCCGCGGCGTCTACTACGGAGCCGGCACGAGCGAGGCCGACGGGTGCGTGGGCGAACAGGTCTTCGTGGTCGGCGGCGCGAACTCGGCGGGGCAGGCCGCCATGAACCTCTCCCGGTCCGCCGCGCACGTCACCATGCTGGTCCGGGGGTCCTCGTTGTCCGCGACCATGTCCGAGTACCTGAGCGCCCGGATCGAGGCCGCGCCGAACGTGTCGGTCCGGACCGACACCCGGGTGACCGGCCTGGTCGGGGACACCCGGTTGTCCTCGATCGAGGTCACCGCGGGCGACGGCACGACCACGGAGCTCGCCGCCACACGCCTCTTCATCTGCATCGGCGGCGAACCCGACACGACGTGGGCGGCGGACACCCCGATGGTCCGCGACCGCCTCGGCTACCTCGTCACCGGTCCCGACCTGGACGTGGTCCCGCAGTCGCTCCGGGACTGGCCGCTGCGCCGGCGTCCGTACTACCTCGAGACCAACGTCCCCGGCTCGTTCGCCGCCGGCGACGTGCGCGCGGGGTCCGTGAAACGCGTCGCGGCGGCGGTCGGAGAGGGCGCGATGGCCGTCACCTTCGTGCACCGCCACCTCGCAGCATCCGACTGAACGACGAGGAGACCCGCCGATGCCCGACGACGTCGAACCCCCGCAGCTGCCGACCGCGTCCGAGTCGGTCACCCACCTGGACCGGCCGACCGCGTTCTTCAACGCGCTGCTGACCGAGCAGTTCGTGCTGGAGAGTGCCCGGAGCATCACCGTGAGCGAGTCCAGCAGCCGGTCGTCGCTGTACCTCACGACGCTCTCCAGCTCGCTCGTGGCGTTCGGCTTCCTCGCCCACACGCCGTTCGCGCTCGGGTTCCTCGGGGCGATCATCCCGGTGATCGTCCTGCTCGGCGTCTTCACCTACGAACGGCTCGTGGAGACGGCGCTGGAGGACGTCGCGGCGCTCGCTGCGATGCAGCGCATCCGTCGGTACTACGGCCGGCTCCTGCCCGAGGCGGACACGTACTTCACGATGCCCCGGGGACGGCACGCGGCGAACGAGCTCCTCGACATCGGGCGGGCCCCGTCGTGGTACCGGTTGCTGTTCACGATGTCCTCCGCGGTCGCCGTGGTGAACTCCATCGTGGCGGGCGCGGGGATCGCGATCCTCGTCGACCAGCTCGGAGCCGACGACCCGGCGTCGATCGTCTGGGGGATCGGGTCGTCCGTGGTGCTGGCCGTGGCGCACCTGGCGTACCAGGTGCACGCGTACGGGACGGTGCACGAGCTCATCGCCCGGTCGGAGGCCCTGGACGCACGCGATGCACGCGACGTGCGGAGCTGACGGCTCCGGGCGTCAGCCGCGGTCGGCGAGCTGCTGCATCCAGTCGGACGGCAGCCGTTCGGCGGGCCCGGGGACCGACTGGGTGCTCGGGTGCGCCTGCGGGTCGGCCAGACGCGGGCCGTCCACGAAGTCCTGCGACACGAAGTCCCAGAACCAGTCCTCGCCCGGTTCGAACGACTGCATGACCTCGTGACCCGTGGTGGCGAAGTGCGCCGTCGCGTGCCGGTTCAGCGAGTCGTCGCAGCACCCGACGTGTCCGCAGGCGGCGCACCGTCGCAGGTGCACCCACCAGGAGCCCGACGCGTCGCACTCGACGCACCCGCTACCGGACGGCGGCACGGACACCGTGATCATCTTCGCGAGGTCGCTCATCCCTGCACCATGCCCTGATCCGTGTCGGAACGCGAGAGTCGTTCGACCCGATCCTGCCCTGACGCGCCGGGGAGGAGTCAAACGGCGCTGGTCGGCCCGTCCGCCCCCACCGTACGGTCGGGACGACGGATCGGGCGGAGGAGCACGACGTGGACGACGATGGATGAGACGGCATCGGCCGTCGAGACGCTGCTCGTCTGGGCCCGTGCAGCGATCGGCCGCTCATGGGCGGCCGGGAGCCCTGCGGGCGGTCGGACGGCGGAGCACCACGTCGGCTGGGACGCATCGCCGGCGCGGACGCTCCTGTCGCGAGGCGGACCGTCGACGGTCACGGTCGCGGACGTGCTCCGGAACGGCACCCTCGGCCTCGGGGCGGCCGACGGTGCGGGGACGGCGGTCGTCGTCATCGACCGGCGGTGCTTCGCACTGCGGCCGGACGGCACGGCGGTCGAGGCGGACCCGGCGGACCCGATCCCGTTCGCGGTGGTCTCGACGTTCTCACCGGACCTGGCGGTGCCGGTCCGTGCGGCAGGTTCGCGGGCGGCGCTCCAGGCGCAGGTCGACGCGGCGTTGCCGTCGGAGGGCTTCGCGGTCGGCGTGCGGGCCGAGGGCGCGTTCGCCCGGGTGCGCACGCGGGGGACGACAGCGCGCGTCTCCGAGCACCGGTCGGTCACCGGGAGCCTGGTCGGGTTCCGGACACCCGGCCCGGTCGGCGGCGGGGAGGACGCCGTGCACCACCTCGCCTTCCTCGACGCGTCGCACCGGCACGGCGGTGCCCTGGTGGACTTCGAGGGGTTCAGCGGGCGGGTCGAACTCGGGCTCTCGACCGGGGTGCGGCTGTCGTTCCCCCGGCTCGGCGCAGGGTTCGCGACCGATGGGGTCACCCCGCGCGGTGCGCCGTGAACCGTGCAGCGAGCTCGCGGCGCGAGGAGACACCCCACTTCGTGTAGACGTGCCGGACGTGGCTGACCACGGTGTGCGTCGAGATGAACAGGTCCGACGCGATCTGCTGCGTCGTCAATCCCGCCGCGACCCGTTCGACGACCTGCGACTCGCGTGCCGTCAGACCGGTCACGGTCCGGTCCGGCGCGCTCGTGCGGTAGACGACGCCGACCTCGCGGAGCCGACGGCGGACCCGCTCGGCATCGCGGTTCGCCGCGGCGTCGTGGAACAACCGAGCCGACTCCTGCCAGGCCTCGCTCGCCTCGGCGACGGCTGCGGCGGTCGTCGGGGCAGTCGTCGCGGCGCTCGCCGCGGCTGGTGGCCCGGCCCCGGCGGCACCCTCGTCGTGCACGAGCCGACCGAGGTCCTCGAGCGCCGCGGCGAGCACGAGCCGTCTGGGGACGCCGCGCAGCCGGGCGACCGCCGCCCGGAGGCTGTCGGCCGACCCGGTGACGAGCCCGCGCACGTGCAGCCAGGTCCCCGCGCAGAGGTCGTTCTCGGGGTTGGCCTCCGATCGGCGTCGTGCGGTGCGTTCGACCCGCTCGGCCCGGTCGTGCCGGCCGCTGCGCAGGGCGATGCGCGCCAGGTGGACGTCGTCGGCGAAGTCGGCGGGGCTCGACATCGAGGACACCGGAGCGTCCAGCGTGCGCCACGCGGGTTCGGTGAACGCCGCCGCGTCGTCGATCGCACCGGCGGACTCGGCCTCCAGCGCGAGCAGCCACGAACCCGCCCGTTCGAAGGTCGGATCGGCGCACAGCGACTCCGCGAAGTGCCGGTACCGTTCCGTCCCGCCGCGGTCGGCCTGCACGAGCGCGATGCGGAACAGGACGGACCCGGCGGTCAGCGCCGCGAACCCGCCCAGCTCCAGGTCCTGGGCGAGGTCGAGCACGGCCTCGGCCAGGGTCCTCGCGCCCTCCAGGTCGCCCTGGTCGAACAGCACCCGTGTCCGGAGCATCATCCAGGACGCCGTCGCGCGCGCGAGGTGGTTGCTGCGCGTCTCGATGGCGTTGGCCTCGGCGATGCGGTCGGCACGGTCCGTGTCCCCGACCGAGTTCGCGAGGAAGGCGGCCCAGAGCCCCTCCGGCAACCAGGTCGTCGACGGCTGCTCGGCGCCCGCCATCCGGCTCATCGCGGCGGTGATGAGCCGACCGGCGTCGGCGAAGCGGCCCTGGTTGAACGCGAGGACCGAGGCACTTGCCTCGAACGTCGCGAGTGCCGTCTGGTCGGAGCCGGGGCCGTCGGGGCTGCCGTCGAGCGCGACCCGGAGGTCCTCGTGGCGTCCGACGTGCGCCAGGTTGAGCGCGCGGAGTGCGAGCAGCCGCGACCGCAGGCCGTCGCTGAGGCCCGGGAGCTCCAGCGCCGTCTCGACCGAGCGGAGCGCGTCCGCCGCCGAGCTCTCCGTCTGCAACCGCGCCGTGGTGAGTCGCAGTCGTCCCTCGTCCTCCGGGCCCAGACGGCCGTCCAGGCGCGCCGTCAGCGCCCTCGCCTCGGTCACCCGGCCGCTGTGCCAGAGCAGCGGGAGGACGTCGAGGACGATGCCCGGCAGGATCGCGGTGTCGCGGGCGATGTCGACCGCGCGGAGGGCGAACGCACTCGCCTGCGCCGCGTCCGTCTCGGCCAGGTCGATCGCGACGGTGCGGAGCAGCTCGGCCGCGTCGACGTCGCCCGGCCTCGCGACATCGGCGATCCGCGTGGCCACGGACAGCGGCTCGACGCCCTGCCGAAGGAGTTCCTCGGCAGCCTGCCGGACCAGGGCGTCGCGGACGGCCAGCGGGATCATCGACTCCGCTGCCTCGCGCAGGACGTCGTGCCGGAACGCGAGCTGCTCGCCACCGTCGACGAGCACACCGGCATCGATCGCTTCCTGCAGTCCGGGCAGGAGCCGGTGCACGGGCTGGTCCAGGAGCGCGGCCAGCGACCGGACGTCGAACGAGCGCCCGAGGACCGCGCCGACCTGCACGATCTGCTGCGTCGGCTTCGACAGGCGACGGACGGTCTCGCGGACGGAGGCGCCGAAGGTCGCGGGCAACGTCCGCCCCGGCATCGTCGCCCGGCCGTCGGCGAACTCCACGAGCTCCTCGTCGAGGAGCCCGCGGACCAGCTCGACCACGAGCAACGGCGTGTTCTCCGTCCGTCGCGCGGCCCGGAGCACGGTGTCGTCGGGGGCCACCCCGAACAGGTCGCCGATCATCGCCGCCGTCGCGTCGTCGCTCAGCGGTTCGAGGTCGACGACCCGACCGGTCGCCGCCAGGTCGTCCACGGTCGACACGACCGAGGGGTCGAGGTCCTCGGCACGCACCGCGAGGACCCAGAGGACGGGCAGGTCCGCGAGGCGACGGGACAGCGACCGCAGGACGGCCAACGTCGTGGTGTCGCACCACTGCAGGTCGTCGATGACCACGACGACCCCGCTCGACGCGGCGGCCCGCTCGATGTCGTCCTGCAACTGCTGCAGGAGCCAGTACCGGGACTCCTGGTCGCGCGCGATCGACCCGAACCGGGAGCGGTCGGAGATCGGACGCGGTCCGGTGCCGAACGCGTCCATGACCGGGGTGAGCGGGATCAGGCGGGCATCCCGGTCGGTGCTCGCCTCGGCCACGCGGAGCCCGGCCGCCGTCGCCCGCGCGACGGTGTCCTCGAGCAGGCGGGTCTTGCCGATGCCGGAGGGACCCCGGACGATCAGCACCGCGCCGGCACCGTCGTCGAGCCGGGCCAGTGCCTCGGCGATGACGGTCCGCTCGGCCACCCTCCCGCGGATCGGCGGATCGACGTCGGGTGCGACGAGCACCGACGAGCGGGGTGTGCCCGTCCGCGGGAGGTACTCCTCGTTCGTCAACACGGTGGTCACCAGCTCTCGTCGGGTGGCAGGAGTCTACGAACGGATCGACGCCGCCCGACTGGCCCTGTGACTACCCCAGCGGGTGTTGCCGGACCCCTGCCACCCACGGGGGAGCGCGTCACGGGGACGGATCGTGGGTCCTGGACGGGCGGGCGGACCGCATCGACGGTCGCCGGTGCCGAGGGTGTCCCTCGCAGGACCACGGCGTCCGGTTCGAGCCGATTGACGCTTGGGGCCACGACCGCCGCTCGGGATCCTCGACGTATGACGACCGTCCGAGATGGTTCCGCGTTCAAGCCGCTCCCGCTGCTCCACCACGGCGTCGGGTTCTGGATCGTCGCCGTCGCCTTCACCGCGGTGATGGCGTACTCGACCGTCCCCACGCCGCTCTACGGGCTGTACGAGGCTGCCGACGGCTTCCCGTCCGTCGTCGTGACCTTCGTGTTCGCGGCGTACGCCGTCGGCGTGGTCGCGGCCCTGTACTTCGCCGGGCACCTCAGCGACGTGCTCGGTCGTCGGCGGATGATCCTGATCGCCGTCGGGGTGGAGGCCGCTTCCGCGGTCGTGTTCGCACTCTGGCCGGAACTCCCCGGCCTCGTCGTCGCCCGGTTCGTCAACGGTGTCGGCGTCGGCCTCCTGGCCGCGACGGCGACCGCGCACATCAGCGAGCTGCGGTCCCGCGCCCGACCGGACGAGGACCCGGCGAACGCCGTGACCGTGTCCGGCGTCGCGAACCTGGGCGGGCTGGGGCTCGGACCGCTCATCGGTGGACTCTTCGCGGAGTTCCTGCCCGCGCCGCTGCTGCTGCCGCACCTGGTGTTCCTGGTCGTCTTCGTGGCGTCGGCGATCGCGCTCGCCATGGTCCCGGAGACCGCCGCCCGGCCGGCCGAGCACCGTCCGTACCGACCGCAGCGGATCTCCGTCCCGCCGTCGGCCCGTGCGACCTTCGTCGCCGCGGGCGCGGCGGCCTTCTCGGCCTTCGCGGTCTTCGGACTGTTCACGTCGCTCGCGCCCACGTTCCTGGTGGTCTCGCTCCACGAGACCGACCGGTTGGTCGCCGGCGCCGTGTCGTTCTCG
This sequence comes from Curtobacterium pomorum, assembly GCF_044497295.1. Lineage (NCBI taxonomy): Bacteria > Bacillati > Actinomycetota > Actinomycetes > Micrococcales > Microbacteriaceae > Curtobacterium > Curtobacterium pomorum. The sequence goes on along the minus strand of NZ_CP172409.1, from coordinate 2,919,482 downwards.
GTCTTCGCCGCGGCGTGCATCGCGCAGGTGCTGTTCCGCAGGACGCCGATCGACCGGCAGCTCCGGACGGTGCTGGTGCTCCTGCCGACGGGGCTCGTCCTGCTGGCCGTCGGTGCGGTCCTCACGTCCTTGCCCCTCTTCGCGCTCGGGGGAGTCGTCGCCGGCGGCGGCGTCGGGCTGCTCTTCCGGTGCGCACTCGCGCGAGCGGGCTCGACGAGCGAACCGTCGACCCGGGGCGAGGTCCTCGCCGCGGTGTTCCTCATCGCGTACGCAGGGCTGTGCGTCCCCGTGCTGCTCGTCGGTGCCGCGCTCGTCGTCGTCCCGCCGGTGACGGTCCTCGTCGTGTTCGCTGCGCTCGTCCTGGTGGCCGTCCTGGTCTCCGCGACGCGGATGCTGCACCAGGGACGCTGAGCGGGTGGACTACCGGAGGGCGCCCGACGGGGGCGCCTCGAGGCCCAGCAGTGCGTCCCGGAGACCGGCTCGTGTGGTCACGCCCAGCTTCGGGAACAGCCGGTAGAGGTGTCCGCTGACGGTGCGGGGCGACAGGAACAGCTGGTTGGCGATCTGCTTGTTCGTCAGCCCCGCTGCCGCCAGTGACGCCACGCGGCGTTCCTGCTCGCTGAGGTCGGTCGACTCGAGGGGCACGGACGGTGCACCGGTGCCGCCGGCGACCCGCAGCTCGCGCTCGGCCCTGGCCTGCCATTGCCCGGCGCCGAGCACCTCGAACGTGCTCGCCGCGAGCCGGAACTGCGTGCGGGCCTCGAGCGCGTGCATGCTGCGCCGGAGCCACTCGCCGTAGGCCAGGCGCACTCGAGCCACCTCGAACGGCGCGACCTCGGTGTCGACGTCGGCCAGGGCGTCCTCGAACAGCACCCGCGCGTCGGCGTCGGCGTCGAGGACCGCCCTCGCCGCCTTGAGGACCATGGACCTGCGCGGCGTCGCCCCGGAGCCGACGGTGCGTTCGGCGGCGGACACGAGCGAGCGCCCGTGGTCGGTCAGCCGGAGCCGGGCCGCCGACTCGACCGCGTCGAGCAACCCGATCGGTCCGTAGCTGTTCTCCAACCACCGACCGGCCGGTGCCGGCCGTGTCGTGGACCGCGCGTGGGCCTCCTCGAAGCGACCCATCGCGACGTCGAGGGACGATCGGGCGTGGTCGGCCGCTCGTGCCACGAGTGGAGCGCCGTGCTGCAGGGCCCACCGGGCGGCGCGGTCCGCCTTCGTCGTCGCCTGCTCCGGCTCGCCCTGCAGCGAGTGGATGAGCGCCTGCAGGGCGTCGGTCAGCGCGACGAACGTGTCGGCGCCCCACTCCTCGGCCGACCGACGGACGCCGTCGAGGGCTGCGCTCGCCGTGGTGAACCGGCCGGCCTGGTACGCGGCGACGGCTGCACGGCACGATCCGAAGTACCGGAGCAGACCGGCGTCCGCACTGCGCGAGAGCACGGCGTCCAGGACCTCGCGGCGCGGGTCCGTCGCGTCGAGGAGCGACCACGCGACGTGCAGCGCCACGGCCTTCCACGGCTGGGCGTCCGCCATCGACACCCGAGCGGCGCGGTAGAGGGCCGCCCGGTCCTCGCCGGCCGGCTCGTCGTCGAGGCAGTCCTCGACGACCCGCAGCACCGGGTCGACGTCGCGGTCGGCGGTGACCGCGAGCGCCTCGTCCCACCAGGACCCGTCCCCGCGCAGGTAGCAGAGCACGTGCAGCGTCGCGACGAGCACGTCGTCCTCGTCGGGCCGGGTCGAGCGGTCCAGGGCGGCGAGCACCGCGCGCCGCCCGGCTCGGACGTCGCCCGTCCGCGCGGCTCGGACGAACTCGAGCGCCCCGACCAGGGCGGGGTGGGCCGGCTCGTCGTCCGACGCGACCCGCTCGGCCTCGGCGTCGACCAGTGCGAAGTCGCCGGTGAAGGCGGCGATCGTCGAGGCGCGGGCACCGAACTGCGCGCGGTCCGCGTCGGACGAGGTCAGGCGCGCTGCTTCGACGAGCGCCGTGGCCGCGTCGTCCGGACGGCGCAACCGGAGCGACTCGTCGACCAGTGCGAGGAGTCGCGGGACGAGGCCGTCGTCGTGCGCGGGCGACGCAGCGGCCTCGGCGAAGACCCGGAGCCGTTCCGGGACGGCAGCCGACGCCGCGACCAGCGACCGGACTCGTCGGAGCTCGGCGGCGGTGGCGGTCGACAGCAGGTGCAGCCGGACGAACGGGTCGCGGAACCCGAGGCCGGTCCGTCCCTCGACGACCAGTTCGCGCAGACGCTCGTCGAGCAGCAGCGCCCCCTGGTCGTCCCACGTCGGGTGGTCCTCGGGGAACTCGACGGACGCCACCGCGATCGCGAGCGCGGTCGATCGAGCGCGCTCGGAGAGGCCGTCCAACGCCCGGACGGCGTCGCCGGACGCACCGAGCCGCGGGTAGGACGTCGGGAACGGCGTGGTGCGCTCCGCTGCGGACCCGGCCGACCACGCCCGCCCCACCGCGTGCAGCAGGGCGGGGTTGCCGTCGGCCAGCCGCAGCAGCAACCCGGCGCGCGACGTGGGGAGGTCGACCCGGTCCCGGCGCAGCAGCTCCTCGGCGTCGGCGTCCCCGAGCGGGCGCAGGGGGACGTACTGCAGGTCCACCCAGCCGGGGACGCACTGGCGGTCGTCGACGGCGACGACGCAGACGGTGTCGCTCTCGCGCACGAGTCCGGCGAGCACCGTCCGGAGCACGGACCTGGCGGTGTCGACGAGCGTGTGGAAGTCGTCGACGAGGACGAAGCTCCGCCGCGTCGACGCGGGTGCTCCGACGTCCTGGACGAGCCTCAGCCACGGCTCCAGGGAGTTCGACGCGATGACCGGGTCTCCGTCCGACGACCGCAGCTCGACGACGGCGTGGCCGTCCGCGCGGGCTGCGGCGGCGATGCCGGCGAGCGCGTGGGACTTGCCGGAGCCGCGCGGTCCTTCGACGACCACGAAGCGGTCGTTCGTGCTCGACGACGTGTGGACCGCCCGTCGCAGGACGTCGTCGTCATGCACGGTCCCGTGCACCGGTCGCGCGTTCGAGATGCTGATGCTCATCGTCGTTCCTCGCTCGTCGTTCGGCCGTCCCCACGGCCCGCAGTGGACCGTGCCGGCCCGGGGTGGACCGTGCCGGCCCGGAGTGGACCGTGCCGGCCCGGAGTGGACCGTGCCGGCCCGGAGCGGACCGCGTCGGCACTCCCGGACGCTAACGCGACGGCGAGGCACGGCACATCACCCCACGACACTGCCGGCATCCCCCGCCGGCGCCCTCGCAGAGCGGGTCATCCGACTCAGGCGAGACGACCTGTCGACCGGAGACCCTGGGCAGATGACCTTCCCCGAGGCGCCGAGACCGGTGGAACCGACCAGGGCCGACCGGTGGGCCGCGGCGATCGCTGCGCCGGTCGCCGCACCACAGCCGGTGCACCGATGACGGGCGCGTTCGGCGGTCGTGTGCCGATCGACGCGCAGAGCGTCGATGCCCCGCTGTCCCGGTCGGCGGTCTTCCTGACCCTGGCGATCGGCCCCGACGACGACGACCTCGCCGCCGTGCGGGACGTCCTCGGTGACCTCGACGGGCTGCTCAAGACCGTGGGGTTCCGCGACCTCGGCGCGCACCTGTCGTGCGTCGTCGGGTTCGGTGCGACGGCCTGGGACCGCTTCTCGCCGTTCGCGCGACCGGCCGAGCTGCACCCGTTCCGGCCGGTGTCCGGTGCCGTCCACCACGCCCCGTCGACCGGCGGCGACCTGCTCTTCCACATCCGTGGTGAGCGCACGGACGTCTGCTTCGAGTTCGAGCGCCTGCTGCTCGCCGCGCTGGGGGAGCACGTGCGGGTCGTCGACGAGGTCGCCGGGTTCCGCTACTTCGACACGCGCGACCTGCTCGGCTTCGTGGACGGCACCGCCAACCCGGTGGCCCAGGACCTCGCTGCCTCCGCGCTGGTCGGGGACGACGACCCGCAGTGGGCCGGCGGCAGCTACGTCGTCGTCCAGAAGTACCTGCACGACCTCGACGCGTGGAACGCCCTCGGGACGGACGAGCAGGAGCGGATCATCGGTCGGTCGAAGTCGGACAACGTCGAGCGCGACAGCGCCACCGAGGCCCGGCCGTCGCACAAGACGCTCGCCACGATCGTCGACGACGAGGGGGTCGAGCACGACGTCCTGCGCGACAACATGCCCTTCGGCCGGCCCGGCAGCGGCGAGTACGGCACGTACTTCATCGGGTACAGCGGGCAGCTGTGGGTCCTCGAGCGGATGCTCGACCGGATGTTCATCGGCGATCCGCCGGGGACCCACGACCGGCTCCTCGACTTCTCCCGCGCGGTCAGCGGCGCGACGTTCTTCGCACCGTCCCGCGACCGGCTACTGGGTCTCGCCGACCTGGCGCGAGCCCCATCCGACCCGAGCGCGCTGCCCGAGCCGAGCGCACCACCCGACCCGAGCCCACCGACCCCGCCCGATGCACCGGACCCCGGTCTCGGCATCGGTTCACTCCGACGCACGGAAGGACCCACCCCATGAACCACCTCCTCCGAGAACTCGCACCGTTCGGCGCCGACGCGTGGGCGATGCTCGACGGCGAGGCCCGCGACCGGTTGGTCCCGGCGCTCTCGGCCCGTCGCATCGTCGACTTCGACGGCCCCCACGGCTGGCAGCGCTCCGCGGTCGACCTCGGCCGGACCGAGACGGTGACCGGCGGGACGCCCGACGGACTCGACGCACGTCGCCGGAAGGTCCTGCCGCTCTGCGAGGTCCGTGCCCCGTTCACCGTGAAGCTCGAGGAGATGGTCGACTTCTCGCGCGGTGCGACCGACGTCGACCTCTCCGACCTGGACCAGGCCGTCCTGCGGCTGGCCGCGCACGAGAACCGGTCGACCCTGCGCGGGTGGCCGGAGGGCGGCATCACCGGCGCCGGCGCGGCCTCCACCCAGCACACGCAGTCGCACGACGGCACACCGGAGTCGTTCCGTGCCGCGGTGACCGCGGCCGTCGCCGCCCTGCGGGACGTCGGCGTCGGCGGGCCGTACGCCCTGGCGTGCAGCCCGGTCGACTGGGCGGACATCGTGGAGACCGACGACGCCGGCGCCTCGCTCCGGCGCCAGCTCGAGGGCATCACCGGTGCGGACGTCGAGCGCACGCCCGGCATCGACGAGTCCCTGCTCGTCAGCCTGCGCGGTGGGGACTTCGCGCTCACCGTCGGCCAGGACCTCGCGCTCGGCTACCTCCACCACGACGGTGTCGACGTCGCCCTCTACGTGGAGGAGTCCTTCACGTTCCGCGTGAACACGCCGGAGGCTGCCGTGCTGCTCCGCCGGGCGCTCTGAGGCGTCACCCCTGCAGCTGTCGCCAGCTGGTGATCTGGAAGTCGTGCACCTCGAAGCACGCGAAGCTCATCAACGCTCGCTCGTCCTCGCCGGGGAACCGGACCCGGAGCGTCTGGTCGAGCAGGACGACGGACCCGCTCGCGACGACCCGGTTCGGGATGATCTCGAAGAGCTCGAACGCCTCGAGGATGGCCTGGCACAGGCGGAGCACCTCCGCGCGTCCACGGACGCTTCCGCAGGTGCTCGGCTGGTAGACGACGTCCGCGTCCAGGAACGGCACGAGCTGCTCGACCTCGCGCGCCCGGAAGTTCTCCAGGAAGTCGCGGACGACGAGTTCGTTCTCGATCGCGGCGGTCATCTTCGCGACGGCCTCGTCAAGCGGTTCCGACATGGTGCTGCCTTCCGTGATCGGTGAGGATCTGATCTTCCGACGCCGACGTGCTGTCGCGAGTCGGTCAGATGACCGGTTCGGCGACCGGACGGGAGGCCCGTGGCGGGCCCGCCACGGGCCTCCCGTCCGATCCGGGCCGCCTGCAGGACGCGGTGCGGCGGAGCGGGGCCGACCACGCGCCGGGATGCGGCGTCACCGACGCGGTGGACGCAGCAGCACGACGGTCGCGACGGCCACGAGCACCAGCGGCAGGAGCGGCGCCACCGGCGGCGCCACGTGCGCGAGCGCCGTGCCGGCGACGGCACCCGCCACCAACGCCACGACGACGGCGGCCTGCACGAGCCGGGACCCCTGCCGGTGCTCGGCGATCCCCTCCATCAAGCTGGTGAGCGTCCCCGTGACGAACGTCGTCGTGAGGCCGGAGGCGCCGGACAGGCGCTTGGCGAGGACGGTCTGGACGCCGAGGGCCGCGGCCGACAGCGCCACGAGGAGACAGCTCCACGCCAGGTCGACGGTCCCACCGCGCACGCCCGACACGGCTGCCCACACGGCGACCAGGGCGCTCTGGGCGGCGATCGCGGTGGCGGCCAGCACACCGATCGAGCGCCGTGGGTACCGGACCCCGGCGCGGGGTGGTGGCGACGCCCGGAAACCCCACCAGGTCGCCGCGGCGAAGACGACCACGGCGGTGGCCGCACCGGCCACGGTCACGGGCCAGCCGGGGCGCGTGAACATCCCGGCCAGCACCAGGTTGCCCGTCATGTTGGCGGTGAAGATCCCACCGAGCTGCAGGAAGGCGAAGGCGTCGGCCGCTCCCGAGGCGACGGCGAGCAGGACCAGCGCGACGTGCACGCCGGGACCGGACGGGGGTGCGTGACGTTCGGTGGTCGACGTGCGTGGTGCGGAGGTCATCGCCCCGGGCTCCGTTCAGACCTGGTGCGCGAACGGCAGCGAGCGCCCGAGCCGCACCCCGTACTGCGCGATCGCCCGGGCGACCTCGAGCCGGTCGCTGTCGTACGTCGCGAGCGCGGCGTCCAGCGGCCACCGACGGAGCGCGTCGCTCAGCGCCAGTGCGTCGCCGGCGGCCTTCGCGGCGCCCATCGCGGTGTGGGGTCGCACGACCGCGGCGGCGTCGCCGGTCAGGACGACCCGGTGCGCCGTCATCCTGGGGGCGACGTAGTCGACGATGCCCTGCAGGAACGGCTCCGGTTCGGCGAGGACCGCGTCGGCGAAGGGCGGCGGGAGCTCCGCGACGGCGTCGGCCCGCAACTCGTCGCGCAGGGACTCCGGCAGGTCGCCGGGCGCGAGGGACAGGTCGTCCGCCCGGCGACCCGAGGCACGCATGACGCGTTCGAGCTGCGGCGGCGTGATCGGCCGGTACCAGACCCAGTTGTAGCGGCGGGAGCCGACGCGGGTCTCGCCGTCCGGCCCCGGCACCAGGTACCCGAGCATGTGCGACCTGGGCCCGTTGAAGAACGCGAACCGCTCCAGCAGCACGTCCCCGGCGCCGTCGAGCATCGCCGTCTCCGGCACGAGTCCGCGCCAGGTGCTGTACCCGACGTACCGCGCGGTGGACTGCCCGGGCGCGACGAACCGTCGGACGACCGAGTTCGCGCCGTCCGCGCCGACGACCAGGTCGAACCGACGGACCACGCCGTCGGAGCAGACGAGCTCGGCGTGGTCGTCGTCGGCGTCCACCCGTTCGACGCGGTGGTCGAGCAGGTACTGGTGGTCGTCGAGCCGTTCGCGCAGCGTCACCCACAGGTGGTCCCACGACACCTGCGTCTGCGGGGTCGGGTCGCGCTGGACGACCCGGCCGGACCGGTCGAGGGTGATGCGTTCCCGTGCGACGACCCCGACCTCCGCGGCCCGGTCCAGACCGAGCCGTCGGAGCACGTCGTACAGGTCCTGCTGGGCGACGAGCCCGGCGCCGCGGCGCGCGAGACCACGTGTCGACCGTTCGAAGACGGTGACGTCGTGGCCGTCCTGCTCGAGCAGGGTCGCGGCGAACAGGCCGCCGAGCGATCCGCCGACGACGGCGACCCGGCGGGGCGTGGGGGACCGGTGCGGTGTCGTCACGGCGCCGCCCTACTCGAGGTGACGCTGCTCGGCCTGCTCGGCCCGTCGTTTCTCCGCTTCGCGGGCTTCCTCGAGCTTCTCGATCGCTTCTTCGCGGGGCTTCTTGTCGGTCATGGTCGTTCCTCTCGGCGTGGTGCGGCACCGTGACGGCGCCGTCGAGGTCTGCGTCGACGGTACGGACGAGCCCGGGCCCACGGGTAGCGCCATCCGACTCGACCCGACTCGGCTCGGCTCCACGGCCGGCCGGCTGGCCGGCCGGCCGGGCGGCGCCGCTCGCTAGGCTCGATGGACGACACGGTGACGGGAGGCGGACGTGGTCAGCAGGGCGACGCTCGTCGGCGACTACCTCCGGGCTCGGCGTGACGCCACCCCGCCGGAGGCCGTCGGCCTCGCCCCGGACCCGAACCGCCGCGTGCCCGGGTTGCGTCGCGAGGAGGTCGCCGCCGCCGCCGGCATCAGCGCCGAGTACTACCTGCGACTCGAACAAGGGCGTGACCACCAGCCGTCCACACAGGTCCTCCTCGCCCTCGCGCGGGCACTCGCACTGGACGACACCGGCCGGACGTACCTGCTCCGGCTGTCCGAACCGGCTCCACCACCGCCGGACCCGCGCACCAGGACCCCGGACGACCCGGAGCTCCGACGGCTCGTCGCCCGTCACGACGCACCGGCCTTCGTCGCGGACGAGGTGATCGGCGTCGTCGCGGCCAACCCGCTGGCGGCGGCGCTCAGCGAGAGCATGCGGCCGGGGGCGAACCGGCTCGTCCAGATGTTCACCGCGATGGACCGGTCGATCTACCCGGAGTGGTCCCGACGGGCCCGCGAGATGGTGGCGGTCTTCCGGATGCGCGCCGACCCCGCCGACCCCCGCCTCGTCGACATCGCGGGACGGCTCTCGGTCCGCGACCCCGACTTCGCCGCGGCCTGGGCGTCGCACGAGACCCGGGTGTTCACGACCGGTCCGGCGTACGAGGTGATCCCGCCGTTCGGGCTGCTCGAGTTCGAGTGCGAGGACCTCGGCATCCCGGGGCGGCGGGGTCTGACCCTGACGACCCTCTACGCGGAGCCGGGGTCGCGTGCGGCCGCGGTCATCGCGTTCGTGCGCGAGCACCTGGCGCACGACGAGCACCCGTCGCTCAGCTCGTCACCGAACGCGGCGCGTCCCCGGCCGCCGCTCGGCGACCTCGAGCACCACGACGATCCCCGCGACGAGCACCGCGGTGGCGACGAGTGAGACGTCCGGCACCGTGATCGTCGCGAGGACCGCGACGGCCAGCACGACCACGGTCGCGTTCCACCCGGCGGACAGCGACGGACGGAGTGCGAGCGCCCAGATCGCGAGCACGAACAGCGCGACCGGGACGGCCACGGTCGCCGCGACCGTGGCGTGCGACAGCTCGGCCTCGCCGGCGTCCGCGCTGACCGCGACCTCGATCCCGGCCGGCAGCGCCCCGGCGGCGGCGAACACGAAGTAGTGGCCGTAGCCGAACACGAGGGCGCTCGGCAGGTTCCGGATGTGGTCGTGCTGTTCGCGTGAGAAGTAGATCCACCACAGTCCGGCGACGATGACGAGCCCGGCGGCCGCCAGCACGAGCAGCGACGCGAGGTGGTCGGCCTCGGCGATGCCGTCGATGACCGCGTTCGCCGAGGCGACGAGTCCTTCGCCGAGCACGATGAGGGTGAACAGCGCGTACCGCTCGGCGATGTGGTGCGTGTGCCACGGCGTCGTCTCGCCCGTGCCCTCGGCGATCGGCGGGACGAGCACCTCGAGCAGGACGAGGACGGGGAACGCCCACGCCGTCGATCCCTCCGGCAGCGCGAGCATGCAAACCCAGAGCACCTGCACGACGACGATGCCCACGGCGTACCGGAGTGCGGTGCGGCGGTACCGCGGGGACGACACGGCGACGCGGAGCCACTGCGCCACCATCGCCAGGCGCATCACCACGTAGCCGATCACCGGGACCGTGAAGTCGCCCTCGGTCATGGCGGCGTGCACCCCGGCGGCGAGCACGAGCACGCCGGCCATCTGCACGAACGTCGTGACGCGGTACAGCCAGTCGTCGGTGTCGAACGACGTCGCGAACCAGCTGAAGTTCAGCCACGCCCACCAGATGGCGAAGAACACCATCGCGTAGGCCACCACCGCGGAGCTGACGTGCCCCTCGGCCTCGATCTCGTGCAGGTTGGTGGCGGCGAACCCGACCGCGACGACGAACACCAGGTCGAACAGCAGTTCCAGGGGGCTCGCGGCGCGGTGGCCCTCGGCGGGGTCGCGGGGCGCCATCCGGCGCAGTCCGATCGTCGTCACCCGGTATGCCTACAGGACGAACGGCCCCGGGCGGAACCCGGGGCCGTTCAGCGACGATCAGGTGCAGTCGCTGCTCAGTAGAAGTTGTTCGCCTGCGAGTGCGCCCACGCGGAGCACGGGGTGCCGTACGCGGCGCTGATGTACTGCAGGCCCCACTTGATTTGGGTCGTGGCGTTGGTCCGCCAGTCCGAGCCGATGGTCGCCATCTTCGAACCGGGCAGTGCCTGCGGGATGCCGGTCGCCCCGCCGTTGGCGTTGACGGCCTGGTAATCCCAGCCGGACTCCTTGGTCCACAGGTTGTCGAGGCACTGGAACTGGTCGGCGCCCCAGCCGTACTCGGAGGACGCCAGCGAGGTGGCCGTCGCCTTGGCGCCGGCGACGGTGTTGCCGGCCGCGAGGGCGCGGGCGGCTTCGGCGGCGGCTGCTGCGCGCCGCTGCTCGGCGGCGGCCTTCGCGGCTGCTGCTGCCTTCGCGTCCACGTCCCGCTTGTCCTGCGTCGCGCTGGCCTGAGCGACGTGTGCGGTCGACTCGACGGTCGACGAGATGCGCGTCGTGAGCGCGGCGCCGGACAGCTCCGGGTAGTCGCGCAGCGCGTGGACGTGCTGCTCGAGCGACGCCGTGTCGGTCTTGTCGTTCGCCGTGGCCAGCACGGTCTTCGCGGTCGAGATGGTCGCCGCCGCCTGGGCACGGTCGAGGGCGGTGCCGTGCAGGGCCGGCTGGGCCGTCGCGGACGCGCTCGCGGTGCCGGTCGGCATGCCGAGGGCTTCGCCGATGGCGGGCTGCGTGCCGATCGTGAGGGCGCCGCCGGCGACGGCGAGCACCGCGGCGCCGCCGACGACGAGGGTCGCACGGTGGCGGAGCGCCCGGTGGTGCAGGGCTCGGCGCATGCGCCGGCTGGGGGAGTCCAGGGCCTCACGTCGGGTCGAGGCGGTGGTGGTGGGGAGGTCGGGGGTACGTCCTGGCATCGGTTCCGGTGGTCGGGCGGTTCGTGGTGCGGGACTCCGGGCGCCCGGACGCGCCGGTGGCGGTCTGGGGGCGTGACGCTCGTCGGGACGAGCGTCGGTGGGGGAGTCCGGCGAACCGGGGAGGACCGGACGGTGGTGTGGGGCCCGTCCGTCCGCCGCGACCGGCCCTGGGGAGGCCGTCGTCGGGCGAAGCCGACACGATGACCCGCCCGACTGGGTGACGCGTCCAGGATCGCTGGCAGAACCGTCCGTCCACCTGTTGGTAACGGTTCGGTAACGGCCCGCTCGGGCCTAGAACGTGTGAGGTTCCTGAACCCGGTCGCCCTGGGCGACGCGTTCGAGGGCGTCGAGGGCCCCGGCGATCGCCGCGACGTCGGACTCGCCGAGCTCCGCGATGAGCTCGGCGACGATGCCGGTGCGGTCGGACCGCGCACGTTCGACCGCCTCGATGCCCTCGGCGGTGGCCGAGACCATGAAGGCGCGGCCGTCTCGGGGATCGGCTTCGCGCTCGATGAACCCGCGCTGCTCGAGCTCGGTCAGGATGCGGGTCATCGTGGGCTTCGTGACCACCTCGATCCGCGACAGGTCGCCCGGACGCAGGGGTCCTTCGCGCTGGATGGTGGCGAGTGCGGACACGATCCCGTACCCGAGCGAGGCCGAGTCCGTCCGTGCTCGCCGGTTGATCCGTCCGACCGCCGCGGCCAGACGCGCGGCGACCTCGGTACGGTCCGTCGATCGAGGACTCATGTGCTGCTCCGGGTGGGCGATCGGGTGGTCGCCAGCGATGCTATCGGCTCGCCGGACGCCCAGTCTGGGAGCGTCGTGCGCGTCGGTCACGGGCCTGGACGGGGTGTCCGGGAGGCCCGGGGAACGTGATCCGCCCGCCTCGCGCCGGCGAGACGGGCGGGTTCCTGTACGTCAGTACAGCCGGACTCAGCGCTTCTCGCCCGGCAGCTGGTGGATCGCCTCGGTCGCGAGCTCGGCGGCGACGTTGTCGCCGGACTCGGTAGCGGCGCGCAGCCGGCGGAAGTCCTCGGTCATGCGGTCCCAGTCGACGAGCTCGTCGAGGTTCGGCAGGCGCAGGCGGAACGCCAGGCCGTCCATGGTGTCTCGGCACACACGCTGCAGGTTCTCGTTCCCGCACTCGGCGACGTAGAGCGCGAACACGTCGAGCGCGTCGTGGTTGACGGCCGGCACGTCGTGCGACTCGAGCTCGGCGATCGTCTTGTCGAGCTGCGCCAGGATCTTCTTGCGCGCACCGGCGCCGAGGCGCGGCACCGCGAGGCGGACGACACCGCCGAACAGCACCCCGAGGGTCTGCATCGCCTCGATGACCTCGGCGGGGTCCGGCGTCGTGACGCGCGTGTACCGGTTCGGCGCCATCTCGATCAGGCCGGCGCGGGAGAGCTGGCTCAGCGCCTCGCGGATCGGGGTGCGGGAGACACCGAGCCAGGCGATCAGCTCGTCGTCGTTGAGCCGCTCGCCGGGGACGAGGGTGCCGTCCATGATCGCGTCGTGGATCTTGTGGCGGACGGTGTCGCGGAGCAGCTGGTGCTCGGTCGGGGCACTACGGGGGACCGGCATGCGTTCTCCTTCGATCGGGGCGCGGTCGGTGCACGCGCACCGATCACCGTACCTGATATGAGACCGGCGTTCCGCTCGGTTCAGCGCGTGTCCCCGGGTGGTCGGTCGCCGGCGTCCAGCAGGCCGACGGTGACCGGGTCCTCCTCGCCGCCGAACCAGCGGTCGAGCACCGCTGCGAAGGGCTCGGAACCGGTGGCCGCCCGGCCGAACAGCGTCATCGAGGACCGGAGCTTCACGGCGTCCGTCCCGCCCAGGAGTGCCTCTGGCGAGGGCGCCGGCGCGTCCGTGACGACGGTGGCGGCGGTCCGCAGCCGTTCGCCGAGCACCGGGTGCGCCAGGTACGCACGCGCCTCGGCGAGCCCACGCACGCCGAAGTGCTCCGCGGTGGCGCTCCGCCCGAGGCCGGCGAGTTGCGGGAAGACGAACCACATCCAGTGGGAGGTCTTCCGTCCGCGCCGCAGTTCGGCGAGGGCGTCGTCGAGCACGCCGTCCTGCGCCCGCAGGAAGCGGTCGAGGTCGTACCGGGTGGGGTCGCCGGTCGTGTGGTCGCTCACCGGACGACCCCGCCCCAGGCGTACCGCACCGTGGTGCCGTCGACGACGAGCAGGGAGTCCGGTGCCCGGTCGAACAGCCCCGGCATGCCGACGGCGTCCGGCAGGTCGCCCTCGAGTCGGTCGAGGCGCGCCGACCGGACCGTCAGCGGCGGGTGCTGCCGCTGCCAGAACAGCGTCTGCGCCAGGTACCGGGCGTGGATCCCGGCCCGGGTGGTGAGCTCGGCGGCGAGCGGCGTGTCGACGACGTCGCCGGCGGTGACCCGGATCGAGGCCGCGTGCCGGGGCCTGATCGTGCCCGATGGTCGTTCCTGCCGCAGCGACCGTGCCCAGCGCACCGGGTGCAGGGCACGTGCCGGGTGCCGGACCGACCGGTGCGCGACGACCTCGCCACGGCGGCGGGACCGGGCGTGCGCGAAGGTGTACGGCACCCCGAGCAGCGCGTGTGCGGCCACGATCGCCGGCACGTTCGCGGTGTCCACGGTGCGGTAGGCGACGCCGCGACGGCCCTGGTCGTCCACGGTCAGGACCTCGACGGTGACCTCGGTCATGCGGCCGAGGCGACCGGCGGAGGGGAACGGCGGCACCCGGGTCTCGCGGAAGACGTAGGCCGTCAGTCCGACCCAGGCGCTGCCGTCGACCACGTCGGGACGCGTTCCCCGTGGGACGAGTCGGGTCAGGGCGTCGGGGTCGTGCCGCCAGTGCGCGAAGACGATGTCGTCCCACGCATGCTGGGTCACCGGGCGGTGCAGGAGCGGCACGGCCGCACGCGTCCAGGACGGCTGGCTCACCGCTTCGGCGCGTGCCGGCCGACGCGCACGGCCCACAGGACGAGCGGGGCCTGCAGTGGGAGTCGCAGCACCGAGACGAGCCGCATCGCCCTGGTCGACCGCGGGCTGTCGAGCAGGTCGTTCGCCATCTTCACGTTGGCCGGGAACACGGCCGCGAACAGGGCTGCCGCGGCCCACCCCGAGGCCCGTCGTGTCGCCGGGAACGCGAGTCCTGCGGCGATCCCGAGCTCGGCCACGCCCGACACGACCGTCGTCAGCCGGGGCGGCAGGGCGTCCGGCACGATCCGGTCGTAGTGCCGCGGCCGTGCGAAGTGGGTGACGCCGGCTCCGCCGAGGAGCACGGCGAGGAGGCCGGCGGTCCGGGTGGCACGTCTGATCCGCTCACGTCGTCGCATCGCCCCATCGTGCTCGCCGGTCCTCGGAATCAGGTCAGTGCGGTCGCGACGAGGTCGAGGACCGCCGCCGCCACCTCGGCCTTCGTGCCCGAGGTCTCGCGGACGACCTCGCCGCCCGGCACCAGGACCTCGATGGCGTTCTCCTCGCGCTCGAACCCGGCCGACCAGCCGACGTGGTTCACGACGAGCAGGTCGGCGGGCTTGCGGGCGATCTTCGCCCGTCCGAGCTCGATGCGGGCGGCGCGGTCGGGCTCGGTCTCGGCGGCGAACCCGACGATGACCTGCCCGGTGCGCCGCGCGGCCACGAGGTCGGCGAGGACGTCGGGGTTGCGCACGAGTTCGAGCGTCATCCGCTCGCCCTGTGCGTCCTTCTTCAGCTTCTCGGCGAGCACCTCGGCCGGCCGGTAGTCGGCGACGGCTGCGGTCATCACGACGACGTCTGCCTCGGCCGCCGCGGCGTGCACGGCCTCGGCGAGTTCGAGTGCGGACCCCACCGGCAGGACGGTCGCGTCGATGCCTGCGGTCAGGCCGGCTTCGACGTTCGCGGCGACGACGGTGACGACGGCGCCGCGGGCTGCGGCGTCGGCGGCGATCGCCAGGCCCTGGCGACCGCTGGACCGGTTGCCGACGAAGCGCACCGGGTCGAACGGTTCGCGGGTGCCGCCCGCGCTGACGACCACCCGGACGCCCGACAGGTCGCCCTGTTCGCCACGTGCCCGGGCGCCGGACGTCGGCACCCGGTCGGTGCCGGTGCGTCGACCCGCCGCGTCCGGTCCGTCCAGCACGGCGAGCGCTGCCGTGACGATGTCCTCGGGTTCCGCCATCCGGCCGATGCCCGCGTCGTCGCCCGTCAGTGCGCCCACCACCGGTCCGACCAGGTGCACGCCGCGCTCGCGCAGGACGGCGACGTTGGCCCGGGTCGCGGGGTGCTCCCACATCTGCGGGTGCATCGCCGGTGCGACGACGACGGGCGCGTCGGTGGCGAGCAGCGTCGTGCCGAGCAGGTCGCTCGCCAGGCCGTTCGCCATCCGCGCCAGGGAGTCCGCGGTCGCCGGGGCCACCACGACCAGGTCCGCGCGACGGCCGAGGGCGACGTGGCGGACCTCGGAGACGTCGTCCCAGACACTCGTGGTGACGGGGTTGCGGCTGAGCGCCTCGAGCGTCGGCAGGCCCACGAAGCGCAGCGCCCCCTCGGTCGGGACCACGTGCACCTCGTGTCCGCGCTTGACGAGGTCGCGGACCACGCCGACGGCCTTGTAGGCGGCGATGCCCCCGGTGATCCCCACGATGACGGTCAGGGTGCGCTCTGCTGCTGCGTTCACGTCGCTCACGCTACCGGGGGCACGTGCGAGGATCGACGGCATGTGCACCGTCGTCGTCCGCGTCGACCCCGGGTCCGCGTGGCCCGTCACCGTGCTCGCCCTGCGGGACGAGTCGCCCGAGCGGCCCTGGGACCCGCCAGCGGCGTGGTGGCCGGACCGCGACCCCGGGGTCCGCGGTGTCCGCGACCGTGCTGCTGGCGGTGCGTGGCTCGCGGCCTCGGACCGCGCCGGACTCGCGGTCGTGCTGAACCGCGGCGAGCCGGTGCCGACCGCCGACGGGACGTGGACGACCCGGGGAGTGGTGCCGGTCGACGCCGTCGCCGACGACCTGTTGCCCGGACACGACGGCACCCTGCCGACCACCCGCGCGTTCAACCTGGTGCGGGCGACCGCCGACGGCGCAGCGGTCCTGACCTGGGACGGCACGCGGGTCCGCACGACCGAGCTCGGCCCGGGCGTGCACATGGTGACGCACGGTGAACCGGACGACCCGTCGTCGCCGCGCATCGGCCGCTGGCTGGAGGCCTTCCGCGCGGTCGACGCCCCGGTCGGTCCGCCGGTGCTCGGGCCGTTCGACGAACTCCGCTCGGTGGACGCCGGCGACGACGCCGGGGACGGCTGGGGCGGGTGGTTCGGCGTCCTGGCCGAGTCCGCTGCGCTGCCGAGCGACCACCCCGACGCGATCCTCCGCGACGCCCACGAGGCCGAGGGGCACATGACCACGCTGTCGATCGTCGCCGCGGCGATCGGCGCGGAGCGCACGGTCCTCCAGCACGCCCGCCTGACCGAACCCGGTCGGCTGGACGGGTCCGTGGAGCTGCACCGCGCCTGACGCGAGCGGCGCGCCGGACGTGCCACGGGCCTCCCGGCCGCGTGCCGCGCACCGTGCGAGCCACGCCCCGCGCTCAGAGCGGCGGACGCGTCCCGGTGAGGTCCTCGGCGACGGCCCAGAGCGAGCGGGCGAGATCCGCGCTCCGCGCCGAGCCGGGGATCGAGACGGCGGTCGTCGGTCCGGTCAGGCCGAAGGGGCCGGCCGGGCCGTAGTACGCGCCGCCGACCGCGTTCGGGCCGACCGCGGCGTAGAGCAGCGGCTCCGTGCCCTGCTCGACCGCCTGCGTGAAGGGGAGCGCACGGTTGCTCGACCGCACCGGCTTCGCACGGCCGAGTGAGCGGCCCGCCGACTGCAGGTTGGTGCGCGTGTAGCCGGGGTGCGCCGCGGTGCTGACCAGGGTGCGGTCCGCCTCGACGGTCAGCCGGTGCAGGTGCAGCGCGAGGAGCAGGTCGGCGAGCTTCGACTGGCCGTATGCGCGCCAGCCGTTGTAGCCGCGTTCCCACTGCAGGTCGCCGAACCGGATCCGGCCGGGGATCGCCGCGAGGCTCGACATCGTCGTGACCCGCGGTGCCTCGGCACGGAGCAGCGACGGCAGCAGCAGGTTCGTCAGCGCGAACGGGCCGAGGAAGTTCGTGCCGAACTGCAGCTCGAAGCCGTCGACCGTCTCGAACCGCTGCGGTGGCGCCATGACGCCGGCGTTGTTGACCAGGACGTCGATCGGTCGGTCCTCGTCGACGATGCCCGCGGCGAAGCGTCGCACGCTCGCCAGGTCCGCCAGGTCGAGTTCGCGCACCTCGACGTCGGCCTGCGGGTGGGCGGCGCGGATCTCGGCCGCGGCGGCGTCGCCCTTCTCCGTGCTGCGGACGGCGACCACGACACTGGCACCGGCGGCGGCGAGGCGGGTCGCGGCTTCCTTCCCGGTGCCGCTGTTGGAGCCGGTGACGACGATCCTGCGTCCGGTCTGGTCAGGGAGCTTCGGCATGCGGGCGACCGTACACGCGGGCGCTGGCCGTGCCAGCCTGGCCGCGCTGGCCGTGCCGGCTGGCCGGACTGCCCCGGTCGTGGTAGGTTGATGCAAACGCATGGAAATGCGATCAGGAGGAACCATGAGCAACGCATTCGGCACCGACCGCCCCTCGGACGTGCCGCCGCCCGCACCCGAGCGGATCGGCCCCGTGCAGCTCGGCATCGACACCTTCGGCGACGTCACCGAACTCGCCGACGGCACGCTGCAGTCCGACGCGCAGAGCATCCGCGACGTCGTCGACCAGGCCGTCCTCGCCGACCAGGTCGGCATCGACTTCATCGGCGTCGGCGAGCACCACCGCGCCGACTTCGTGGTGAGCGCGCCCGAGGTCGTCCTCGCCGCGATCGCCGCACGCACCGAGCGCATCCGCATCGGCTCGGCCGTGACCGTGCTGTCCTCCGACGACCCGGTCCGCGTGTACGAGCGGTTCGCCACCGTCGACGCGATCTCGAACGGTCGTGCCGAGGTCATCCTCGGCCGTGGCTCGTTCACCGAGTCGTTCCCGCTGTTCGGCTACGAGCTGAGCGACTACGAGGTCCTGTTCGAGGAGAAGCTGCAGCTCTGGGCTGCCCTGCGCGGCGGCGACGCCGTCACGTGGTCCGGCACGAAGCGCGCCGGCCTGGTCGACCAGGACGTCTTCCCGAAGCTCGAGCACGGCGCCATCCCCACCTGGATCGGCGTCGGCGGCTCGCCGCAGTCGGTCATCCGCGCGGCGTCGTACGGCCTGCCGCTGTTCCTCGCCATCATCGGCGGGCAGCCGGCGCAGTTCGCCCCGTTCTCACGGCTGTACCGGCAGGCGCTCACGCAGCTCGACCTGCCGCAGCAGCCCATCGCGATGCACTCGCCGGGCTTCGTCGCCGCGACCGACGAGGAAGCCGCCGAGCGCTACTGGCCGTACCACAAGGCCGTCACCGACCAGCTCGGTCGGGAGCGCGGCTGGCCGCCCCTGGACGTCGCGGGCTACCGCGCCGGCCTGTCCGCCGGCGGCTCGCTCTACGTCGGGTCGCCCGAGACGGTGGCGCGGAAGGTCGCCCGGAACATGCGGATCCTCGGTGCCTCGCGGTTCGACATGCGGTACGCGACCGGTCGCCTGCCGCACGAGGACATGCTGCGGTCGATCGAGCTCTACGGCACCCAGGTCGCGCCCCGCGTGCGCGAGCTGCTCGCCGAGCCCGTCCCCGTCCCGTAAGCGGTCGGAGCGGTCGGCGCGGATGGCCGGGTCCCCCCCCCCCCGCGAAAGCGACAGATCGCCGCGGAACGTTCGCGGCGATCTGTCGCTTTCGGGAATCGGTCGGACGGGAGGCCCGGGTCGACTCCGTCGGTCCGGCTCACGGGGGCGCCGGGTACGGTCCACGGCATGCCGTCACGTCCCAGCAACCCTCCCGTCGAGCGCCGGTTCCGCGGTCGGATCATGGGCGTCGGGACCACCTCCGGCGTCCGGATCGTCGTCGGGATGTGGGACCGCTCGCCCTTCGGCGCGTTCACCGACGTGTTCCTGGAACTCCCCGACGGCACCAGCGTGCTGCTCGCGCCGGACGAGATCGTCGCCGCGTACGTCTCCGGCACCTACCGCTTCGACACCGTGTCCGTGGTCGACGTCCGGGCGCGACGGACGGCCCGCGGTCTGGAGCTCGACGCCGGCGCCCTGCAGGTCTCGGTCGACGTCGGCACGATCTCGCCGCTCGGACGCCTGCTCCGCATCGTGCCGAAGCCCGTCGCCCGCGATCCCCGCTGGCTCGCCGCCATCGACCCGATCGCCCGGCTCGTCGCACCCGGTTCCGGCACCGCCGGTTCGGCAGGGAACGGCCGGCGCGAGTACTACGGCGTGACCGGGGCGCACGACGTCACCGGTGTGCGCGGGACCTGGGCGGGGGAGCCCCTCGGAACGCTCGCGCCGCTCGACCCACCCGTCGCGTTCGGCTTCGCCTCGATGCCGCGGGTCCCGCAGGTCGTCGACGTCGAGACCACCATCCGCGAGCCCGCCTGACCCTCGCCGGCCCGCGCATGCGCACGAACCGCGCTGGACGGTGGCACAGGCCCTGCGAGCCGGCCACCCGCCCGTCCGGACGTTCCCGCGGGAGCCGGCGCGGGCCTCCCGGTCGGGGTGGAGCCGTCGCGTGCCGGACGCGCCCAGCGTGGAGGGGCACACTGGCGGGAACGGTACGGCCCCGCCGGACCCGCGGTCGAACGTCGGGACGGGTGGGGCGCACGACGCAAAGGAGCATCATGACCGACACGCAGACGGACCAGCGCGCCGCCATCTCGGACATCGTCCACGGCGCCCACACGGCACTGCTCACCACGGTGAGCGAGGACGGGAGCCTGCACGCCCGGCCCCTCGCCGTGCAGGACAAGACGTTCCACGGGACCCTGCGGTTCCTGGTGCAGGACGGCAGCGAGAAGGTCGAGGACATCGCTCGGAACCCGCACGTCAACGTCGCCATCGAGTCGCAGGGCGGGTACCTGTCCATCGCCGGGACCGCGACCGTGACGCAGGACGACTCGGTCGTCGACGAGCTCTGGTCCCCGTTCGCCGAGGCCTGGTTCCCCGAGGGGCGTCAGGACCCGTCGATCCGACTCCTCACCGTCGAAGGGGTCTCGGTCGAGTACTGGACCCAGGACACCGGCCCCGTCGGCAGCCTGGTGCAGATGTTCAAGGCCGCGCTCGGCAAGCAGAGCCAGCCGGACACCGGCGACCACGGGACCGTCGAGCTGTAGCGTCCGGGTCCGACGCTGAACGACGAACCCGTTGTCGTACGACAGCGGATTCGTCGTTCCGCGTCGGAACCGCCGCGAGAGCCGCCGTCGGCGACCGCTACGGAGGGCCGAGCAGCCAGAGCACCGCGACGAGCACCGGCTGCCCGGCCAGCGCCGCGGTGACGAACGTCCACCGCATCCAGGGCTTCGCGACGAGCTCCGGCGAGCCGAACAACGGCGCCAGGGGCATCAGCAGCCGCGGGGTCGAGGCCATCGGCAGCGACACCGCGAAGATGTACAGCGCGTACGCGGCCGAGTACAGCACGGTCGTCGACCCGAGCCGCTTCGTCGACCGGCGGAGCAGCCAGATCGGGAACCCGACCAGCAAGAACACCACGATGAGGATCCCGCCGACGCCGAGCCAGCGCCCCGCGATGAGGAACCACGGCGACAGCGGCACGAAGTCCACGCGGCCGATGAAGTTCACCCACCAGGACATCTCGGTCTCGAGGTAGGCGTTCGGCGTCCCGGTCACGTGCGACGCGATGACGGGCCACGCGAGTCCCGCCGCGACCATCACGACGCCTGCGGCGACGACCTGCACCTGTTCACGGAGCGGGAACGTGTTGAGCACACGCCCGGTCTCACGGCGCGCCCGGACCCACCGCACCAGGGCGATGACCCCGAGCACGAGCGGGACGGCCAACGCACCCGGACGGGTGAAGGCGGCGGCGACCCCGAGCACGGTGAGCAGCCCGTACCGCCGACGCTCCAGGGCCAGCAGTGCGCCGAACGTGAGCGCGAGGAACATGCTCTCCGCGTAGCCGACCTGCAGCAGGAACGACAGCGGACCGCACGTGAAGAAGAAGACCGCCCACATCGCCGCGGCGTTGCCCGCACGGTCACGGACGAGACGGTGCAGCAGGTAGGTCGCCAGCAGGCCGGCGAGGACGGAGATGAGCGGTGCGCCGACGGTGAACGGCAGCCCGGTCGAGGCCGTGAGCATCCGGATCGTGAACGGGAAGGCCGGCAGGAAGGCCCAGGCGTTCTGGGCCACGTTGCCGAGGGCGTCGACCGGCAGCACGTCGGGGTAGCCGTGCAACGAGATCTGCTCGTAGTACTGCCCGTCCCAGGCGGTGAGGAACGCCGTGAAGCCGTGCTCGTTGCCCCAGATGGCGTTGTCCGGCATCGCCCTGCCGATGAGCGGGTACGCGAGCGCCAGCCAGAGCGTCGACACGATCCGGCCGCCGGTCCAGACGAGCAGCACGGCCGCCCACGCCGGCAGGGAGGTGACGGTGTCGAGTGCGCGGCGCCGTCCGCTCGCGGCGGTCCCGGTGACCGCGCCGTCCAGCCGGCTCACGCGCGCGCTCGGCGGCGTTCGGGCAGGGAGGACGGCACCCGGCCAGGGTAGTCGCCCTCCACCTGGGTGGTCGGTGCGGCACCCCGGACGGGAGGCACGCCCCGCGTTCTGCAGTGCGGAAAGCGTCGGTCGCGTGGTCGGCGCCACCGCGTGGCCTCCGCCTAGCCTGGAGTCTCCGCCGACGACCGACGAACCCAGGAGCAACCGTGCCGAACCCCACCGCGCCGAAGACCGCCATCGTGACCGACGACGCCCCGAAGCCCGCCGGACCCTACAGCCAGGGCATCGTCGCCAACGGCTTCATCTACACCGCCGGGTTCGGCCCGCAGGACCCCGCCACCGGCGCGATCGCCGACGACGTGGCCGGACAGACCGCCCAGGTGCTGGCCAACGTCGCAGCGGTCCTCGCCGAGCACGGTGCCACCCTCGACGACGTCGTGAAGTCCACGGTGCACCTCGAGCACTCCGACCGCGACTTCCCGGCCTTCAACGAGGAGTACGCGAAGCACTTCTCGCAGCCGTACCCGGTCCGCACGACCGTGCAGTCGCACCTGGCGAACATCCTGGTCGAGATCGACGTCGTCGCGGTGCTGCCCAGCGCCTCGTGACGACCCGGCAGGCTGTGTGAAGCCTCACCGGCCCCCGGTGCCTGCTGCTCCCTGCTCGTGGTCGATCCGACCCGGACGGCGACGCAGCCCGGCGCCGGGGGTCGCGTGCGTCAGGCCACCGTCGACGAGCACGGGGACGCCGGCGACGAGGACGTCGTCGATGCCCTCGGCCAGGCGCATCGGTTCGTCGTAGCTCGACCGCGCCGCCACCCGATCGGGATCGACGACCACCAGGTCCGCGACCGCCCCGACCGCCACCGTGCCGCGTCGGCCGAGCCCGAGTCGCTCGACGGCGGTCGTCGACAGGTGCCGGGAGGCCTCGCACCACGTCAGGAGCCCGGTGCGCGCGAAGTCCTGCAGGTAGCGCGCGAACGTGCCGTACGCCCGGGGGTGCGGGTGCGTGCCCACGAAGATGCCGTCGGACCCGGCCGTGTGCCCGGGCAGCCGGAAGAGCGGCGCGAGGTCGTCGGCGGTCCGGGGTCGGGGGACGCGCATCACGGCGGTGACCTGCAGCGCCGAGTCGACCAGGACGTCGAGCGCCAGGTCGACCGGATCCGTCCCGGTGGCCTCGGCGGCGTCGGCCAGGGTCCGTCCCTGCAATGCGTGGAACTCGGCGGCGGGCACGTGCGACAGCGTGATCTGCTCGGCCCATCCGGTGCCGAGGTCGGCGCGGGACAGCACGCGGTCGAGCACGGCGGCACGGACCGCGGCGCGACCCCCGTCGTCGGCGATCGCGTGGGCGAGGTCCTCGGTGCCGGGCCGGGCGAGGGCCGCGGGCAGGAGCAGCATCGACAGGATCGTGCAGCCGCGCGAGTACGGGTAGGCGTCGAACGACATCGGGGCGCCCTCGGCCTCGAGCGCGGCGAGTGCCGTCACCGCGAGGTCGACGGGGGCGTGCAGGTGGGAGACGTGCGCCCGGACACCCGACCCACGCACGATGGCGGCGATCTCGTCGAGGCCTGCGCGGGCGTTGCCCTCGTAGCCACCGCGCATGTGCGAGACGTACAGGCCGTCGACGGCGGCGACCTCGGTGCAGAGCGCGGTGAGCTCGGCGGTGTCGGCGAACAGGCCGGGGACGTAGTCGAGCCCCGTCGCCAGACCGACCGCTCCGTCCGCGAGGCCGTCGCGCACGAGCTCGCGCATCGCCGCCAGCTGTGCGCTGTCAGCCGGCCCCGGGTCGTCGCCCATGACCTGGTGACGGACCGTGCCGGCGGGGACGAGTGTCGCGACGTTGATCGGGGTGGTGCCGTCGTAGGTCGCCAGCAGCCCGTGGACCCCGCCACCCCGGTAGGACGGGTGGGGCCCGTCGATGGCGGCGAAGTACGTGTCGGCGTACGAACCGTCGCCCGGGGCCGGCCCGACGCCGTCCTGTCCGGTCACGATCGTGGTCACGCCCTGCCGCAGGAGCGCGAGCTGCACCCCCTCGTCGAACACGAGCGAACCGGCGTGCGAGTGCGCGTCGACGAAGCCCGGCAGCACCAGGCGACCGTCGCAGTCGATCACGTGCGCGTCGACGGGGGCGTCCAGGTCCGGGCCGAGGGCGCGGATCACGGCGTCGGCGACGAGGACGTCGGCGCGCACCGGAGCGCCGTCCACGCCGAGCACGGCCCCGCCGCGCAGCAGGACCGGACCGCCGGTCGTGCTCCCCGGGACGGTCATCGGTCGAGCGCCGCGACGAGGCGGCCGGCCCGCGCTCGCAGGGCGTCGAGGTCGCCCGAGGTCAACGCGTCGCCGACGAGCGGGGAACCGAGCCCGACGGCGACCGCGCCGGCGGCCAGGTAGTCCGGGGCGTCGTCGACACCGATGCCGCCGGTCGGGATGACGTCGACGAAGTCGAGTGGTGCCAGGACCTGCCGCAGGAACGCGGGGCCGCCGAGCTGCGCCGCCGGGAACACCTTCACCGCACGGGCGCCGAGCTGCCAGGCGCGGACGATCTCGGTCGGGGTCGCGGCGCCCGGGTACCACCCGAGGCCGCGCTCGTGCGCCCGCTCACCGAGTTCGGCGTCGAGGTGCGGGCTCACCGCGAACGAGGCTCCGGCCGCGGCGGCCTCGTCGAGCTGGCGGACGTCGAGCACGGTGCCGACGCCGATCGAGGCCGCGGAACCGTACCGCTCGACCGCCCAGGCGATGCCCTCGCGCCACCGCGGGGTGTTCGTGGTGATCTCGATGGCCGTCACGCCGGACTCGACCAGCGTGGCGACGACGGCCTCGACGTGGTCGCCGGTGCCGCCGCGGAGGATCGCGATCGCCGGACCGGCCTGGTGGCGGTGCCGCGCACCGGCGTGCTGCTCGGTGCTCGTGGTGTCGTTCGTCATGGTGCGCTTCCTCGAGTGGTGGTTTGCGGCGGGCACGGCGTCAGCGGTCGACGCGGTCGTGCACGGCGTGGTCGGTGTCCGACGGGTCCGGAGCGTGGTGCAGTGCCTCGGGGTCCGGGCGGCGCCAGTCGCTCTCGACGGTGCAGGCGAGTGCGCCGGCGTCGGCGGCTCGGTCGAGTGCCTCGGCAGCATCCGCTCCGCCCAGGCTCGCCGCGAGCCACCCCGCGACGAAGGCGTCACCGGCACCGACCGGGTCGACGACGCGCACCGGGGTCGCGGGTCGCCGGAGGAACACGCCGTCGATCGACGCCACCGCGCCGCGGGAGCCGAGCTTGACGACCGCGCGGCCCCGTCCCAGTGCGGCGAGCTCGTGCGCGAGCGATTCCTCGTCGTCGTCCTGCTCGTCACGGCCGAGCACGAGCCGTGCCTCGTCGTCCCCGGCGAAGACCACCGTGGAACGGGCGGCGACGGCCCGGTACCGGTCACGTGCAGCGTCGGCGCCGATGAGCTTCGGTCGGTGGTTGACGTCGAAGGACACCGGCACGCCAGCGGCGGACGCCCGGTCGAGGGCTGCGGTCACGGTGTCCCGCGCGGACTCGGAGAGCGCGAGGGTGATGCCCGTGACGTGCACGAGCGCCGCCGTCTCGACGATGCTGCCGGGCAGGTCGGTCGCCGTCAACGCCGACCCGGCCGAACCCCGGCGGTGGTAGGTGACCCGCGTGCGGCCGTCGAGCAGCCGCTCCTTCATCATGATGCCGGTGGAGCGTTCGGCGTCCGGGACGGCGAGGACGTCGACGCCTTCGTTCCCGATGTCGGCGGTGACCCGGTCGCCGGCGGGGTCCGTGCCGACCCGACCGAGCCACGTGGCCGGCACCCCGGCGCGGACCAGACCGATCGCGACGTTGCTCTCGGCTCCGCCGGTGTCGACCCGCATGTGCTCCAGGTCCGGCACCGCACCGACGTCGCGCCCGGTCAGGAGCAGCATCGTCTCGCCGAACGTCAGCACCGAGCCGGTCACCGGGCACTCCGCGCGAGTGCGAGCTGCGCCGACGAGGACCCCAGCGCGACCGAGATCTCGTGCGCGGTCCGCACGACGCCGTCGCCGAGTTCGCGGACCGCGGCTGCGGGGAACCGCGACGCGAGCCCCGAGATGCTCATCGCGCCGACCACCTGGTTCGCGTGGTCGAACACCGGGGCGGCGACGCACCGGATGTCCGGTTCGTTCTCGCGGTCGTCGATGCCGTACCCGCGACCGTGTGTGCGGTCGACCTCGTGCCGCCAGCGGTCGTCGTCGGTGATGGTGTGCTCCGTCATGACCTGGGCCGGTTCGGCGAGCACGCGGTCGAGCAGCTCCGGTTCGCCGAACGCGACGATCGCCTTGCCGGAGGCGGTGTTCCGCATGGGCAGGCGGTTGCCGATGCGCGACCCCATCCGCACCGTGCCGCGGGTCTCGACCTTGTCGACGTAGACGATGTCGGTGCCGTCGGGCACCACGAGGTGGCACGTCAGCCCGGTCTGCTCCGCGGTCCGGCGCAGGAACGGTGCGGCGGCGGAGCGCAGGTCGATGCCCTCGAGGTAGCTCTGCCCGAGCAGCAGGGCGCCGAGCCCGAGCGTGAACCCGGCATCCGGGGTGCGGCGCAGCAGGTCGTTCTCGAGCATCGGGGCGGTCAGCCGGAGCACCGTCGACTTCGACGTGCCGAGCTCGTCGGCCAGCACGGACAGGCTCACGGACACCGCGCCGCTGCGGGTGCGGTCGGCGATGCAGTCGAGCAGGCGGAGCCCGCGGCGCAGCGACAGCGCAGCGTTGCGCGCGGGTCCGTCGCCGTCCGTCGGCGCCGGGACAGCCGTGGTCGCGCGCATCAGAACCACGTCGCGATCGTCCGGAGCACGGTGTCGTCGTCGGCGAGGACGTGCACCTGCCGCCACTTGTCGAACACCGTGCAGGGGTGCGAGATCCCGAACACGACGACGTCGCCGGGCGTGAGCTCGGGGGCCCCGTCCGCCAGCGCGAGGTAGCAGTGCTGGTCGTCGAGGCGGGTGACGGTGACCGCCCCGGGAGGTGGGACGACCTGCGCGGCGCCCGCCGTGCCTCCTGGCCGGACCGCCCGCACGACCGGCAGCCCTTCGTCGAAGGAGATGTCGCGCTTCCCGACCGCGACGAGGGCGAGCCCGGGCTCGGGGCAGGACGTGACGCGTCCCCACACCTCGATCGCGGCGACGAGCGATCCCTCGGCCGGGTGCCGGCCGAAGGGCGTGCGCTCGGCGTAGAAGCCGTCGTCGTGGGTCAGGTACGCACCCGAACGCAGCAGCACGTCGAGGTCGTCCGTGCGTCGTGCGACGGCGTCGACGACGGCGTCGAACCAGGCGCTGCCGCCCATGCTGAGGAGCCCGCGACCGTCGACGAGCCCGCGGACGTCCTCGGCGACGTCGAGCACGCCGTCGACGTACTCGCGCGCAGCGTCGACGCCGGGCAGCCCGCCTTCGTACCCGGAGACACCGCG
This sequence comes from Curtobacterium pomorum, assembly GCF_044497295.1. Lineage (NCBI taxonomy): Bacteria > Bacillati > Actinomycetota > Actinomycetes > Micrococcales > Microbacteriaceae > Curtobacterium > Curtobacterium pomorum. The sequence goes on along the minus strand of NZ_CP172409.1, from coordinate 2,892,438 downwards.
GAGCGCGAGCCCGGCGTCGTGGGCGAGGCGCGCGAGGGCACGCGCGTCGTCAGGGGAGCGGACCCCGGTGCGGCCGCCCGGGAACCCGAGTTCGACCAGGACGTGCAGCTCGCCGCCGACAGCCCCCTGTGCGGCGACCGCGGCGGCGACACCCGCTGCGGAGTCGACGGAGCAGAGGACGTCGGCGTCCGGGTCGACCGTGCGCCGGGACGCGAGCCAGGCGAGGCCCGCGGGGTCGAGGACCTCGTTCGCGACGAGGATGCGGTGCACGCCGTGCTCCCACGCGACCATCGCCTGCTGGACGGACGCGACCGTGACGCCCCAGGCCCCGGCGTCGATCTGCCGCGCGGCGAGGTCCGGCGCCATGTGGGTCTTCATGTGCGGCGCGAACAGCAGGCCGTGGCGGTCGACGTAGGCCTGCATGACGGCGGTGTTGTTCGCCAGGGCGGACTCGCGCAGGGTCATCACGGGCAGGTGGGCGTGGTCGAGGACGTGGTGCGGCGTGCTCGCTGCCGGATCCCAGGCGCCCTTCGTGGTCACGGTCCCGGTCACGGTCCCGGCCCCGGTCGTCGTGTCGGCGTCGGTCATCGGTGGGCCTCCTGTCGTCGCGCTGCCCCCACGCTCCCGCTCGGCGCACCGCCGGGGCAACGCGCTGGTGCGCATCATTCTGCAATGCACAACCAGGCGGCGGAAGCATGCGACGCGGATCGTCGCGTGACGCCGCAGTGGGCATAGCCTTTGACGCGACATGGCGACGATGACGACGACACCCAGACGACGGACGGGCAGCACGGCGGTCGCCGTGCTCGTGGCGGGCACCTTCTTCATGGAGCTCCTCGACGGCACGATCCTGGCGACCGCAGCACCGGCGATGGGACGCGACCTCGGCGTCGACTCCGCCGCCGTCGGCGTCGCGATCACCGCCTACCTGGTCACACTGGCGGTCTTCATCCCCGTCTCGGGCTGGCTCACCGACCGGATCGGGTCCCGCACGGTCTTCGCGGGCGCGATCGCCCTCTTCACGATCGCGTCGGCGCTGTGTGCGATGTCGACCGGCCTCGTCGACCTGACGCTCTGGCGCATCCTGCAGGGGCTCGGCGGTGCGCTCATGGTGCCCGTCGGCCGGCTCGTGGTGCTGCGGAGCGCCGGCCGCGAGCAGCTCGTCACGGCCATCGCGATCCTGACCTGGCCGGCGCTGGCCGCACCGATCATCGCCCCGTTCATCGGCGGCGTGCTCGTCGACACCCTCACGTGGCACTGGATCTTCCTGATCAACATCCCGCTCGGCGTCATCGCGTTCGTCGCCGCGCTCGTGCTCGTCCCGCAGGAGCGCGCGGCGCAGCGCGTGCCGTTCGACTGGTTCGGGTCGTTGCTGGCGTGCTTCGGCCTCGGGTCGCTCGTCGTGATGGCGTCCCTGCTTGCGCTCGACGTCATCCCGGTCCTGGCCGTCATCGTGTCCGGCGTCGTCGGAGCCGTCTGCTGCTGGTTCGCGATCCGGCACTTCCGCCGGGCACCGCACCCGATCATGGGGCTCGAGGCGTTCCGGCTCGAGACCTTCCGGGTGTCGCACGCCGGCGGCAGCCTGTTCCGGCTGGCGGTCTCCGCGGTGCCGTTCGTGCTCCCGCTGCTGTTCCAGGACGCCTGGGGCTGGAGTGCCGTGCTCGCCGGGTCCGCCGTGCTGTGGGTCTTCGTCGGCAACCTCGGCATCAAGCCGATGACGACCCCGTTCCTGCGCTGGTTCGGGTACCGCCCGGTGATCATCGTGTCGAGTGCCGTCGCGGCGCTGACCGTCGTCGCGATGGCGTTCATGGCCGAGGACACCCCGTTCTGGCTGCTGGCCGTGCTGCTCGTCGTCAGCGGAGCCGCCCGTTCCGTCGGGTTCACGGCGTACAACACCATCGCCTTCGCCGACGTCGAGCAGGCCGACATGACCCCCGCGAACACCCTCTCGTCGACGCTGCAGCAGACCGCCGCCGGCTTCGGCGTCGCCGTCGCCGCGGTCGTCATCCGGGCGGCCGGTGGGCTCGGTGGCGACGGCCCGTACACCGTCGCGTTCTGGGTCATCGCGGCGCTGCTCGCCGTCGCGTGCGTCGAGGGCATCCTGATGAGCCGCACAGCGGGGGACACCGTCCGCCCCGCCCGCCGTATCCGCGCCTGATCCATACCACACCGCGCAGCGCTGCCGGTTCCGCGCGGCCGCGCGCACGCCCCGCGGGGCTGTCCGTTTCCGTCACGGTCACACGCGCGAAACCCGACAGGCGTTACAGTCTCAGCATCCGTTTGCGAACGCCGAGTACGGTTACCGCGGCAGGGTGACCCGGACCACCCGGACAGGAAGGCAGCATGGCCGCGCCAGAACAGCAGAGCACGATCGCCACCGACGCAGGCGTGCCGCCCACTGCCCTCCGGGTCGTCAGCTACAACCTCCGCGAGCACACCGCGAACGGTGAACTCGCCGCCCTGGCCGAGGCCTCCGACGCCGACGTCATCTGTGTGCAGGAGTGCGACAGCAACGACCTGGCGCCGTCGATCGGCGGGCTCTCACTCGCCGCGTCGACCCGTACGAACCGCCTCGGACTCGCCATCTACAAGCGCGACGACCGCTTCGAGGTGCAGGACTTCAGCATCCACTCGCTGCAGAAGTCCCTGCACGACCGGGTCCTCGCGCCCGCGCACGAGCGGCTCATCGCCATGCACCTGCGCGACAACGAGGCCGACGCCGAGGTCGTCGTCGCCTCGTTCCACGCCTCACCGCTGACCGCGACGAACTCACTGCGCCGCAAGCAGATCGAGGCGGCGCACCAGTTCCTGCGCGAGCTGGCGAAGGACGTCCCCGCCGTCATGGTCGGCGACTTCAACTACCCCTGGTTCCAGACGAACCTGCGTCGCAAGATCGAGCAGCACGGCTTCGCGCTGTCGCTCTCCGACCAGCCGACCTACCTGCGCTACCGCAAGTTCACGGGGCACTTCGACTTCGCGACGAGCGTCGGGCTGCACATCGCCGGGGTCGAGACCCTGCCGGCGGGCATCTCCGACCACCGTCCGATCCTGGTGCGTGCGCACTACGAGCACCCCGGAGCGACCGGCACCGTCGAGACCGTCGAGTCCCCGGCCGCCTGACCCGGCCCGGCCCGGCCCGGCCCGGCTCGCCCCGCTCCGCCCGCCCCGAGGTTCCAAGATCTCGGCATCTCGGCGCTCGCGGCGGGCGTTCGTGGAACCTCGGCGGATTGCGTGCGGCGAGTCGTGGAACCTCGGCGCCGGACCGAGCAGAGACGGCATCGAGCGGCGACCAGGACCCGTCCCGTCCGGGCCGCCCGGCCCGCTGCCCCGACACTCCGAGATTTCGGAACCTCGAGGGCCCCAGCGGGCGTTCGTGGAACCTCGGCAGATCGCTCGCGGCGCGTCGTGGAACCCCGGCGGACGTGAGCGGCGCGTCGTGGAAGCCGGTGACCGCTCGGCGGACGACGCGGGGCGCGCCCGCAACGCGGCAACGCACTGGAGGCCCGGTGCCGGTTCCAGGAACCGGCACCGGGCCTCCAGGCAGTCACGTCCACGGCACGTGCCGAGCTCGCAGCACACGCCGCGCGGGACGCGCCCGCGTCAGCGACGCAGGGTCGCGCGCGCCAACCGGTTGCCGACGAACTGGCCGAGCTGCACGATGACGACGATCGCCGCCACCGACACGTAGACGATCCACCAGTCGTACCGCTGCGAGCCGTAGGTGATCGCGTACTCGCCGAGTCCTCCGCCACCGATCAACGCACCCTGCGCCGTCATGTCGACGATGCCGATGTAGATGAAGGTGTAGCCGAGGATGAGCGGCCCGAGGCCCTCCGGGATGAGGACGGTCAGCAGGATCGAGACCGGGTGTGCGCCCGACGCCCGCGCCGCCTCGACGACGCCGGGGTCCACCGCGAGCAGGTTCTGCTCGACGATGCGCGACACCGCGAAGGCCGCTGCCAGCGAGATCGCGAACGTCACCGCGGGGACGCCGATCGTGGTCTGCACCACGACGCGGGACAGCGGGGCGATCGCGGCGAGGAAGATCACGAACGGGATCGGCCGGACCAGGTTCACGACGACGTTGATGATCGTGTACGCGGTGCGGTTGCCGAGCAGGTTGCCCGGTCGGGTCGCGTAGAGCAGCAGTCCGAGGGCGAGTCCGATGATCCCGGCGATGACGAGCGACACGAGCGACATCACGATGGTGTCGCGCATGGCGGCCAGGAAGACGTCGAACGTGTCGATCACGCTCTGGAACGAGTTGTTCACGCTGCTGCCTCCTCGTCGGTCGTGACCCCGTCGGCGCGCAGGGCGGCGACGGCGCGGTCGACGGCGTCGGGCGCACCAGCACCAGCACCAGCACCAGCACCAGCACCCCCGCCAGCACCAGCACCCCCGCCGGCGGTCAGCTCGTAGGTGAGCGACCCGATCCGACGCTCGCGGATCTCGCCGACCCCGCCGTAGACGAGCTCGGCGGTGACCCCGGCGGACCGGAACACGGCGTCGATCCGGTTCTGCAGCCCGGCCTCGTCGGTGATCTGCACGGTCACCAGGCGCCCGGGGTGCCGTTCGCGCAGGCGAGCGAGCGTGTCCGGAGACGGGCGGTCGTGCAGCGCGGTGCGGACGAACCGCTGCGCAGCACCCGTCTTCGGGGCGGAGAACACGTCGTAGACGTCCCCGACCTCGACGACGCGTCCCTGCTCCATCACGGCGACGCGGTCGGCGATCTGGCGGACGGCGTCCATCTCGTGTGTGATGACGATGATGGTGACGCCGAGTTCCTTGTTCACGCGGCGGAGCAGCCCGAGCACCTCGGAGGTGGTCTCCGGGTCCAGGGCGCTGGTGGCCTCGTCGGCGAGCAGCAGGTCGGGCGACGCTGCGAGCGCGCGGGCGATCCCGACGCGCTGCTTCTGCCCACCGGACAGCTGCTCCGGGTAGGCGTGGGCGCGCTCGAGGAGCCCGACGAAGTCGAGCAGCTCCGCGACGCGACGGTCGCGTTCGTCCTTCGGCACGCCGGCGACCTTGAGCGGGTACGCGACGTTGCCGGCGATGGTGCGGGACCGGAACAGGTTGAACTGCTGGAAGATCATCCCGATGTTGCGACGCGCCAGACGGCGGTCCCGCTCGGGGATCGCCGTCAGTTCCTTGCCCGCCACGGTGACGGTCCCGGAGCTGGGGAGCTCGAGTGCGTTCACCAACCTGACCAGGGTGGACTTGCCGGCACCGGAGTACCCGATGACGCCGAGGACCTCTCCCTGGTGCACGTCCAGGGAGACGTCCTCGACGGCCACCACGGTCTCGCCGGTGTCGGCGCGGCGGTAGTGCTTCGAGACGCCGCGGAGTTCGACGAGGACCGGCACTACTCCGCTGCCGCCTTCGCGTCCGACTCGACCGTCGCGAGCTCCTTCTGCAGCGAGGCCGCGCTCTCGTCGCTCGGGACGGCGTCCGGGTAGTCCTTCGCGAAGACCTTCTGCACGGCGTCGTCCTGGAACAGCTCCGCCAGGTCGAGGTACGTCTTGTTGTCCTTGTCGGCGTCGCGGACGGCGAAGACGTTCACGTACGGGGCGGCCGAGGCGCTCTTCGGGTCGTCCTGGAAGATCGCGTCCTTGGTGTCGAGCCCGGCGGAGGTGGCGTAGTTCACGTTGACGATCGCACCCTCGACGGAACCCTGCTGCAGGGCGTTGGCGGTCTGCGAGGCGTCGAGCGTCTGCACGTCGACCTTGTGCGAGGTGATGTCGGCCGTCGTCGAGAAGGCGTTGCCGCCGTCCTTGAGCTCGAGCAGGTCAGCGGCCTGCAGGACCAGGAGCGCACGCGCCTCGTTGATGGCGTCGTTCGGGATCGCGACCTTCGCGCCGTCCTCGAAGTCGGCGACGTCGGAGACCTTCGTCGAGTAGAGCGGCAGCGGGTAGACGGCCGTCGCGCCGATCGGCTGCAGGTCGTCGTCCGAGGTGACGTTGTAGTTCGCCAGGTACTGGATGTGCTGGAACTGGTTGATGTCGATCTGCTCGTCCTTGAGCGCAGGGTTCGGCAGCGAGTAGTCCGAGAAGTTCTGGAGCTTCACGGTGACGTTGAGCTGCTCCTTGGCGGCCTTCACGTACGTGTTCCAGTAGGGCAGCGACTTGTCCGAGACACCGATGGTGACGGTCTTCGGCGCAGCGTCACCGGCGGCAGCGCCACCGCTGTCGCCACCGGAGCGCACGACTCCGACGATGACGGCGACGACGATCGCCACGACGACGATGACGGCGGCGATGATCCAGCCGATCGGGCGCTTGCCCTTCGGCTTCTCGGGCAGTGCAGGGGCTGCGGACATGCTGGTGCTCCTCGTGGGCCGTGCTGTGCGGGGGAGCCGCGGTGGTCCGCGGCGTGGAGTCGAGTGTGACGGGAGCGAGTCCACGGTGCGAGTTCCGTTCCGCCGTGTTACATCGCCGTCACGGGGTCCCTTGGTTCACTCGGTACGTGCGCAGCATCGAACTCGTCCTCGACGGCCCCTCGGACGCAGTGGTCCGGGCGCTCTGGCAGACCCTCGTCGCCGCGGAGCTGCCGAGTCTCGGCCACTCGGGCACGAACGACCCGCACGTCACGCTCGTGGCCGGCGAGGCCCTGCCCGTCCCGCCGGACCTCGACGTCGCGGTGCCCGAGACCGTGCGCGTCGCCGGCGTCCTGCTCTTCCCCGCCGGCCCCGGTCGACACGTGCTCGGCCTCGGTGTGGTCGTCGACGAGCCACTCGCCCGCTTCCACCGCGCGCTCGACGCCGCCGCTCCGGGATCGCTCGACTCGTCGCGACCCGGCCACTGGGCGCCGCACGTCACCCTCGCTCGGCGCATCCGCGACGTCGACCTGCCCGCGGCGCTCCGCGTCCTGGCCGCGGACGCACCCCTGCCCGAGGTGCTCACCGTGGGCGGTCTCCGCCACTGGGACGGGGATGCGAAGGTGGTCACCCGCCTGCAGTGAGGGCCGTGGCGGACCGGCACCGGGCCTCCCGGTCGGGTCGGCAAGGGCCTGCGGAATCAGGTTCCGGACACGGAACTGCGCAATCGCGTGGTGCTGTGTCCGGAACCTGGTTCCGGAGCGCAGCAGGGCTGGACGGGAGGCCCGGGTCAGGCCCGCAGGACCCGCTCGCCGAACGCGGATGCGAACGTCCGGTCCGGGTCGGCTCGTGCGATCAGGTCGCGGACGTCCGCCACCCGTGGGTACAGCTCCGCGATCGCGTCGCCGTCGAGCGAGCTCATCTTCCCCCAGTGCGGTCGCCCGTCGAACGGCGCCAGCCGCGCCTCGAGGTCGGGCAGCAGCGCGGCGACCGCCTCCGGGTGCTTCTGCCAGGTGAACGCGATGCAGAGCACGTCCTCGCCCTGGGTCGGGCTCAACCAGAGGTCGTCGGCGGCCATCGTCCGGAGCTCGCACACGTGCAGGTGCGGCTGGATGCGGTCGGCCAGTCCGCGCAGCGCGTCGAGTGCCGCGGCCGCGTGCCGGAGCGGGACGAAGTGCTCGCTCTGCACCTCGGACCCGTGGCTCGGTACGGACTCGATCGCGAAGTGCGGCAGACGGTCCCACCACGGTCCCACCGAGCCGTCACGCGCCGTGTGGTGGCCGTCGCCGGGGGAGCCGGGCAGCCGGGGTGCGCCGAACAGGTCGTCCGGCACGGGGACGTCGTCGGCACCGGCGGGCACCCGGGACTTCACGAGTGCCTCGCTGACCTCGTCGCCGAACACCGTGTAGGCGCACACCGAGTACCCGGCGGCGTGGACCTCGGTGACGTGGTCGGTGAACGTGCTCCACGGGAACGGCCCGTACGAGTCCTGTCGCATCCGGTACGCGGGCTCGAGGTCGAGTGTGACGCGGGTCACGATACCGAACAGCCCGAGGTGCAGGACGGTGCCGGGGAACGCCGGGTCGGCGCGGTCGACGGTCCGGAGCGAACCGTCGGGACCGAGCAGTTCGAGGGACCGGACCGCGGTGGTGAGCGAGCCGAGGGTGGTGCCGGAGCCGTGGGTGCCGGTGGCGACCGCGCCGCCGACGGAGATGTGCGGGAGCGACCCCATGTTGTGCAGCGCGAACCCGGCGCGGTCGAGGTCGGGGGCGACGTCGCCGTAGCGGGTGCCGGCGCCGAGCGTCGCGGTCCGCCGGTCGGGGTCGACGACCAGGTCGGTCGGGATGGCGGTCAGGTCGAGCAGGACCCCCGGGGCGTCGGCGGAGTCGTTGAACGAGTGCCGCGTGCCGAGTCCGTGCACCCGGGGGGAGCGGGCGACGACCTCGGCTGCCTCGTCGATCGAGGCCGGACGCACGACCCGCTCGGCCGTGTAGGTGACCGTGCCGGACCAGTTCAGTTCGCTCGCCGTCGACCGCATGCCGCCCACGATGCCACGAGGACCCGTGGGCGGCACCGCGGTCAGTGCACGGGCGGGGGCGTCGGCGCGCCCTCGGGCACCGCCGGACGGGTGACGAAGACCGACGCCAGGATGCCGAACAGCGAGATCACCGCGCCGACCAGGAACGCGGTCTTCACGCCGGAGGCGGTCGCAGCTGCCACGGCGTCCGCCCCGGCACCGGTCGCTGCGGTGGCGGCGCCGATCGTGAGCAGGGTGACGAACAGGGCGGTGCCGGCGGCTCCGGCGAGCTGCTGCGCCGTGCCGAGGACGGCGCTGCCGTGCGAGTAGAGCTTCGGGGGGAGTCCGCCGAGCGCCGCCGTGAACAGCGGGGTGAAGGTGAGCGCCAGGCCGATGCTCAGCACGACGTGCGCCCCGAGGACGAACCACACGCTGGTGTCCACGCCGACCGTGGAGAGCGCCCAGAGCACCGCGCTGACGATGATCGAGCCGGGGATGAGCAGCACGCGCGGGCCGCGACGGTCGTAGATGCGCCCGACGACGGGGGAGAGGAGCCCCATGAGCAGCCCGCCGGGGAGCAGCAGCAGTCCGACGTTCAGGACCTCGAGCCCGAGGACGCGCTCCAGGTAGATCGGCAGCAGGATGAGCGTGCCGAACATCGCCATGAAGCTCAGCGCCATCGCGACGATCGGGACGGTGAAGCCGCGGGTCTGGAAGGTGCGCAGGTCGAGCAGGGCGCTGTCGGTGCGCTGCAGGCGGGTCTGCCGGACGATGAACAGCGCCAGGGCGACGGCACCGACGACGAGCGCGGTGACCGGGACGAACAGGCCGGTGGTGCCGGCCTCGCCGATGCTGGACAGGCCGTAGACGATCCCACCGAACGCGAACGCCGACAGGATCACCGAGAACACGTCGAGCGGTGCCCGGCGGGGCGTCGAGACGTTGCGGACCTTCACCATGCCGAGGATGAGCGCGGCGATCGCGATCGGCAGGACGAAGCCGAACAGCCAGCGCCACGAGAACGCGTTGAGGATGAGCCCGGAGATCGTCGGGCCGATGGCCGGCGCGACCGAGATGACGATCGAGATGTTGCCCATGATGCGGCCGCGGTGGGCCGGGTCGACGAGGGTGAGCACGGTCGTCATCAGGAGCGGCATCATGATCGCGGTGCCGCTCGCCTGGACGATGCGGCCGACGAGCAGCAGCGTGAACCCGGGCGCGAGCAGGGCGATCAGGGTGCCGGCCGAGAACAGGCCCATCGCCCAGACGAAGACGGGCCGGGTGTTGAACCGCTGCAGCAGGAACCCGGTGATCGGGATGACGACCGCCATCGTGAGCAGGAAGCCGGTGGTCAGCCACTGCCCCGTCGCCGCACTGATGCCGAGGTCGTCCATCAGCCGCGGCAGGGCCACGCCCATGATCGTCTCGTTGAGGATGACGACGAACGCGGAGACGAGCAGCAGCCCGATCACGAGTCGGGTCTCGGCAGCGGTCGGTTGCGAGACGCTTCCCGTGCGGGGGGCGGAATCGACGGCCTGGGTCATGCGGGAGCTCCTGGTGGATCACGACTGGTGGAACGAGGTGGCGCGGAACGCGCAGACAGGGCAACCGCCTGAGTGGATTCGATTATTCCGCTTCGCGCCGACATCCGCGGGTGAACGGTCGGCGCGACCGGGTCAGTGCAGGATCGCGAACCCGTCGGCGTCGCCGTGCGGCACGACGGGCCGGAGCTCGACGTCGGTCACGGTGGCCGACGGTGGTCCGCTCCGCAGGCACTCCATCAGCGTCTCCACGGCGACCGACGGCCCCTCGGCCTCGACCTCGACGGTGCCGTCCCAGAGGTTCCTGGCGTACCCGACGAGGTCGAGCCCGTCGGCCTTCCGTGCGGTCCAGTACCGGAAGCCGACCCCCTGGACGGTCCCCGACACCACGGCATGCATCCTCGTCACCGTCGTCATGAACCTCACCGTATCCACGCGGGGCGTCCCGGAGTTTTCGGCCGCGTGACGATCTGTTTCCGGTTCGTGACGACCGGCGACCCCCGAGGGGCGCGGCACAGCGTTCAGCAGTGATAGTGTCATCGCAACCCGAACACTTCGGGTCAACATGACACGAAGGTCCAGCATGGACGAAGCAGGCATCCGCGTCGCGGTCTCGACCGTGATCGTCGCGCTGCGCCCGCACCCCGACACCGGAGCGCCGGCGCTGTGGATGCCGCTGGTGCGCCGGATCGCCGAGCCGTTCGAGGGGTCGTGGGCGCTGCCCGGCGGCTGGGTCGGCGTCGACGAGGGCCTCGAGGACTCCGCCGCCGCCCGCCTGCGCGAGACGACGAACGTCCAGCCGCGGTACCTCGAGCAGCTCTACGCGTTCGGCGACGTCGGACGCTCCCCGAGCCGGGTCGTGTCGATCGTGTACTGGGCGCTCGTGCACCCCGACGAGGCGAACGTGGTGCCGGACGACTGGAACGTCCGCTGGTTCCTCGCCGACGAGCACCCGCCGCTCGCCTTCGACCACGACCGCATCGTGGAGTACGCGCTCTGGCGGCTCCGCACCAAGATGTCGTACTCCCGCATCGCCCAGGCCTTCCTGGGGGACCGGTTCACCCTCGCCGAGCTGCGCGGGGTGTACGAGGCGGTGCTCGGGCGCGCGCTCGACCCCGCGAACTTCCGTCGGCAGGTCGAGAAGACGGACGCGATCCTGCCGACCGACGAGACCACGAGCGGGGGTCGGCACCGTCCGGCCCGGCTGTACCGCTCGAACCCCGACCTGGCCTACGCGGACAACGGCCCGCTGCAGCAGGGCACACCACCGCAGAACCGACAGGAACCACCGTGTCCATCGCGACGACCATCGAACTGATCTCGAACGGCAAGGCCGGCGGCACCACCTGCACGCCCGACCTCGCTGTGCCCACGTGGGACTTCGACTCCCGGCCCGGGTACGGCCCGGGCTCGTCGATGACCGACGTCATCCCGACGAGCGCACCGCGCCAGGGCGTGCTGCCGGACGAGTACAAGACCGCGCCGACCGACGAGCTGCACGAGCGCATCGAGCGGGCGAAGGCCACGCTCGGCGACCGGGTCGTCGTCCTCGGGCACTTCTACCAGCGCGACGAGGTCGTCCGGCACGCGGACTTCCTCGGCGACTCGTTCCAGCTCGCCAACGCGGCGCTGACGAAGCCCGACGCCGAGGCCATCGTGTTCTGCGGCGTGCACTTCATGGCCGAGACCGCCGACATCCTCGCCCGCGACGACCAGCGCGTCATCCTGCCGAACCTCGCCGCGGGCTGCTCGATGGCGGACATGGCCGACATCGACAGCGTCGAGGCCGCCTGGGCCGAGCTCACCGCGGTCTACGGCACGGAGCCCGACGCCGACGGCCGGGTCCCCGTCATCCCCGTCACCTACATGAACTCCGCCGCCGATCTCAAGGCCTTCTGCGGGCGCAACGGCGGCATCGTCTGCACCAGCTCGAACGCCGCGACGGTGCTCGAGTGGGCGTTCGAGCGCGGGCAGCGCGTGCTCTTCTTCCCGGACCAGCACCTCGGCCGCAACACCGCCAAGGCCATGGGGATCAGCACCGACCTCATGCCGATGTGGAACCCCAGGAAGCCCCTCGGCGGCAACGAGTCGAGCGACCTCGAAGCGGCGAAGGTCATCCTCTGGCACGGCTTCTGCTCGGTGCACCGTCGCTTCACCGTGGACCAGATCGAGCAGGCCCGACGCGAGCACCCCGGCGTGCAGGTCATCGTGCACCCGGAGTGCCCGATGGCGGTCGTCGACGCCGCCGACCACGCCGGCAGCACGGACCTGATCCGGAAGACCGTCGCCGCGGCCACCGAGCCGACCACGTTCGCGATCGGCACCGAGATCAACATGGTGAACCGGCTCGCCGCCGAGTACCCGCAGCACACGATCTTCTGCCTCGACCCGGTCGTCTGCCCGTGCTCGACGATGTACCGGATCCACCCGGGCTACCTCGCCTGGGTCCTCGAGGCACTGGTCCGCGGCGAGGTCCTCAACGAGATCGTCGTGCCCGCCGACGTCCAGGCCGACGCGAAGGTCGCGCTCGAGCGCATGCTCGCGGCCAAGCCCCGCGGCTGAGCCCCGAGAGCCCCGAGCCCCGAGCCCCGAACCCGAACGACCGAGGGAGACCACCGTGCACGTCGTCATCGTCGGCTCCGGCATCGCCGGGCTGACCGCAGCGATCCGTGCCAGCGCCGTCCACGACGTCACCCTGGTGACGAAGGGTGCGCTCGCCGACAGCGCCACCGCGTACGCCCAGGGCGGCGTCGCGGTGGCACTCGGCGCCGACGACTCGGCGGCACTGCACCAGGCCGACACCCACGTCGCGGCCGCCGGCAGCGCCGATGCCCGCGCCGTCGAGGTGCTCTGCACCGACGGCCCCGCCAGGGTCCGCGACCTGCTCGCCCTCGGCGTACCGTTCGACCGCTCGACCGACCCGTCGTCCCTCGACCGGTACGGCGACGACCTGGCCCGCGGGCGCGAGGCCGCGCACGGCCGCTGGCGCGTCGTGCACGCCGACGGTGACGCGACCGGAGCGGCGATCGAGCGCACCCTCATCGACGCCCTGCACCGTCGACACGTCACGATCCTCGAGCGCACCTGCCTCACCGACCTGGTCGTCCGGGACGGCGCCGTCGTCGGGGTCGACGTCCTCGACCTGCTCGGTGAACCCCGACGGATCGACGCCGACGCCGTCGTGATCGCGTCCGGGGGAGCGGGACACCTGTACCGCGAGACGACCAACCCGCTGGTCGCGACAGGGGACGGCGTGGCCGCAGCGTGGCGTGCCGGGGCGGTCGTCGCGGACCTGGAGTTCGTCCAGTTCCACCCGACCCGGCTCGCGGTGCCGGACGGCGGGCTCGTCTCCGAGGCCGTCCGCGGTGAGGGGGCGGTTCTCCGCGACGCGCGCGGACGCCGCTTCATGACGGCGGTGCACCCCGACGCCGAGCTCGCCCCGCGGGACGTCGTCGCCCGCGGCATCGCCGCCGCCGTCCGCGACCAGGGCGGCGCGCCCGTGCTCCTCGACGCCACCGGACTCGGCGCGGACTTCCTGACCGGACGCTTCCCCGGCCTCACCCGGGCCACCCGCGCAGCCGGCTTCGACTGGACCCGACAGGGCGTCCCGGTGTCCCCGGCGGCCCACTACTCGATGGGCGGCATCGCCACCGACGCCGAGGGACGCACGAGCCTCCCGGGGCTCCTGGCGATCGGCGAGGCCGCCTGCACCGGGGTCCACGGCGCGAACCGACTGGCCTCGAACTCCCTGCTCGAGGGACTCGTCTTCGCGGTCCGCGCAGCGGACGCGGTCGCCGCACCGCGACCCGGCCTGCTCCGCCTGCGCGGGGACGCCGGTCTCCACGTGACCAGCGTGCCCCGAGCGGCCGACGCGATCAGCGCCTCCCGTCAGACCTGGCCAGGAGGCCCGGATCACCGCGACTCGACCACCGACGTCCGGCAGGCGGTCCAGACCGTCATGACGGAGCGCGTCGGTCTGCTGCGTGACGCGACCGGGCTGGCGAGCGCCCGGCGCGACCTCGACGCGCTCACCGCGCCCGCCACCGGCGGCGTGCGCGAGCACGAGGACCGCGCCCTGCTCGACCTGGCGCGGCTGGTCGCACTCGCCGCCGAGACCCGCACCGAGTCCCGCGGTGCCCACGCCCGTACCGACCACCCCGACACCGATCCCGCAGCCCCGGCCTCGTACGCCTGGGTCGCCGAACCCGTCGCCGAACGCGCCGCCGTCCCCCAGGAGGTCCCCGCATGACCATCGACCCCGGCACCATCCCGCCGCACGCCCTGCGCCGTGTCATCGAGACCGCGCTCGAGGAGGACGCGCCCTGGGGCGACGTCACCAGCGAGACCCTCATCCCGGCCGAGGCGACCGCGACGGCGACGCTCGCCGCCCGCGAACCCGGCGTGCTGAGCGGCGGGACGGTCTTCGTGGCGGTGATGCACGCGGTCGACCCGTCGATCCGCGCGACCCTGCACGCCGCCGAGGGGTCCGCGTTCGCCGCGGGCGACACGCTCGCCACCGTGACGGGATCGGCCCGTGCCGTCCTCCGTGCCGAGCGGGTGGCGCTCAACCTCGTGCAGCGCCTGTCCGGCATCGCCACCGTCACGGCGGCGCACGTCGCCGCTGCCGCGGGCACCACAGCGCGGATCGTCGACACCCGGAAGACCACACCGGGGCTCCGCTCGCTCGAGCGGTACGCCGTGCGCTGCGGCGGCGGGCACAACCACCGCACCTCGTTGTCCGACGCCGTGCTCGCGAAGGACAACCACCTGGCCGTGCTGCTCGCCGGCGGCATCGGCATCGGCGACGCGATCGTCGCAGCGCGGCAGCGCCTCGGGCACACCGTGCACGTCGAGGTCGAGGTGGACCGCATCGACCAGATCGAGCCCGTCGTCGCGGCGGGGGTCGACACGATCATGCTCGACAACTTCACGCCGGACGAGCTCGAGACGGGTGTCGGCATCGTCGCGGGTCGTGCCCTCGTCGAGGCCTCGGGCGGGGTGTCCCTCGACACCGTCGCGGCCATCGCGGCGACCGGGGTCGACGTCATCTCTGTCGGGGCGCTCACGCACTCGGCCCGAGCGCTCGACCTCGGGCTCGACATCGCGGTGACAGCCGGGGACTGATCGTGTTCTACCTGGACCGGGCGGCCACCACCCCCGTCCGCCGCGAGGTCCTCGAGGCGATGTGGCCGTACCTGACCGGGGTGTTCGGCAACCCGTCGTCGACGCACGGCGTCGGGGACGACGCCGCGCGCGGGCTCGCGGCCGCACGGGTGACCGTCGCGGGCGTGCTCGGCTGCCGGCCGGCCGAGGTCGTCTTCACCACGGGCGGGACGGAGGGCGCGAACACCGCGATCAAGGGGATCGCACTCGCCGCCCCGCGCGGACGCCACGTCGTCACGAGTGCGATCGAGCACGAGGCCGTGCTCGAGAGCTGCGCGTACCTGGCGCGGTTCCACGACTTCGAGGTCACGGTCCTCCCGGTCGCGCCGGACGGCCTCGTCGACCCGTCGGTGCTGCGCGCGGCGCTCCGGCCGGACACGACGCTCGTGTCGATCGCGCACGCCGACAACGAGGTCGGGACCGTGCAGGACGTCTCCGCGCTCGCCGCGGTCGCCCACACGGTCGGTGCCCGGTTCCACACCGATGCCGTGCAGTCCGCTCCGTGGCTGCCGGTCGGGCTCGACGTGCTCGGGGTCGACGCGCTGTCATTGTCCGGGCACAAGCTCGGGGCTCCGAAGGGGACCGGGGTGCTCCTGGTCCGCTCGGGGGTCCCCGTCGAACCCCTGCTGCACGGCGGCGGACAGGAGCGGGGCCGACGTTCCGGCACCGAGGACGTCGCCGGGGCGGTGGCGGTCGCGACGGCGCTCGGGCTGCTGTCCTCCGGTGCTGCTGCTGCTGCTGCCTCCGCCACCGCGACGACCGTCCGTGACGCCGTGCTCGACGGGGTGCTCGCCGCCGTGCCCGGGGCGTTCGTGACCGGCTCGCGCGAGCACCGGCTGCCCGGGCACGCGTCGTTCTGCTTCCCCGGGGTCAACGGCGAGACGGTGCTGCTCGAACTGGAGCAGCGCGACGTCGTGTCGTCGTCCGGCAGTGCCTGCGCCGCCGGCAGCACGGAGGCGTCGCACGTGCTCACCGCGCTCGGGATCCCGGACGAGGTCGCTCGGACCGCGCTGCGACTCACCTTCGACGGTTCCCTCGGCGTCGAGGACGTGCCGGTCGTCGTCGGCGCGGTCGCGGACGCCGTGGCGACGGTCCGTGCACTCGGCTGAGGGGTTGCACCTGGGGTGTACTAGACGTTCTACTCCATGAGTGGGGTCGTGTCCCCCCTTATGCGGACACGGAATCTGCGCCAGAGTGTCCACATGGCAAACGTGGTGATGACCCGGACACGACAGGACGACCGCTTCCGAGCGGTGCAGCTCCTGCCCGCGCCGGCGACCCTCGTCGCGCTCGCCCTGGCTGCGCAGCACGACCTCGGCACCGCCCCCCTCGGGCTGATCGCCGCCGTCGGAGCCCTCGCGACGGTCGGGAGTGCCCTGCTCCCCATG
Organism: Curtobacterium pomorum; assembly: GCF_044497295.1. NCBI lineage: Bacteria > Bacillati > Actinomycetota > Actinomycetes > Micrococcales > Microbacteriaceae > Curtobacterium > Curtobacterium pomorum. The sequence goes on along the minus strand of NZ_CP172409.1, from coordinate 2,876,016 downwards.
ATCCGACCCGCTGCCGCTCGATCGATGCCCGCACCGATCGAGACGGACCGGTACCGAGAGGACACCGAACACCCTTGAGGTCCGACACCGCCCGGCTCCTCCAGTGACCCGGACGGTGCCCCAGACCGGATGTCGATACCCCTGATCGACATCCGGAGCGGGGCGCGACGTTCCCCCTGTCGTCGCGTCCCGCCGCACACCGCGACCCGCCGTGGGCCGACGTCGACCCCCTGAACGACGTCAGTTCCCCTGCAGCCCACGGCGGGCTCCCGGTGTCTCCCGCTCCCGCTACCGTCGGGGCATGCCCTCGTACCGCGTGACCCTGGCGATCGGCGCGCTCGCCGCCGGCACCACCCCCGACGCCGTCCTGCCCGCTGCGGCCCGGCTGGTCGCCGAGCACGCCGTGGTCGAGGCCCAGGACGTCCGTCTGCTGCGTGGTGTGCCGTGCGCGGTCGTCCGGTTCGAGTCCGAGGACGACGCCACCGCCGCGGTCGTGCGCGACGCGACCGTGCACGGCCTCCGTGACGTCATCGAGATCCGGTCCGACGTCGTCACGCGCCGCGACGGTGGGCGGTGGATCCCGGTGGCGTGACGGCCGCCGTGCTGCCCGGTGTGCCCGGGCCGTCCGGTGTACCCGGGCCGTCCGGTGTGCCCGGCCAGACGTAGTCCAGGTCGTCGGGTGCGTCCGGGAACAGCTCGCGGTAGTGCTCCGGTGCCTTCTGCACCAGCTTCGAGCGGTGCGACTCGTGCAGGGCCTCGTCGTCGTTCCACGGCGGGATCGGGACCTCGCCACGCTCGTACGCCGCCAGGTCCTCCGGCACCCGCCCGAGGTCCAGCAGCGTCTTCTCCAGGCACGTGTCCACGTGCCCGCGCTCGAGCCAGACGCGGCACGTCGCTTCCTGGTACGCCATCAGCGCCGGGCGGTAGCCGCGCCACATCGCGGTGACCGGGTGGTGCTGCCAGCCGTACCCCGGCAGCGTCAGGGCCCGCATCACCTGCAGGGTCTCGACGCGCTGCTTGCCGAGACGCCGGTCGTCGAGGACCTCGGCAGAGGCCCGGAAGTCGGCGTACGGCAAGAACGTCTGCATGCCGCGGACGGTACCCGCGAGCTCTGGCACCCGACACATGTCGTCACACGCCGACCGCCCCGGTGGCAGGAGTGTGAGCATCGACCGCATGAGTGGAGAACTGGTCGTCGGTGTCAGCGGTAGCCCATCGGACCCCTCGCGGACGTCCACCCTGGTCGCCGCCACGGTGGCTCGGCTCGGGCAGGAGATCGAGGGTGCCCGCACCGAGACCGTCGAGATCGGCCCGCTGCTGGCCGACCTCGGTGCCGCGTCGTCGCGCGAGGCGATGTCCGACCGCACCCGGGCCGCACTCGAGACCGTCGAGGCCGCGGACGTGCTCGTGGTCGGCAGCCCGGCGTTCCGCGCTGCCTACTCGGGCGCGTTCAAGCTATTCTTCGACTGGATCGGGCAGTACGACCTCGTCGACACCCCGGTCCTGCTGACCGCCACGGGTGGCAGTGACCGCCACGCCCTGCTCGTCGAGCACCAGATGCGGCCGCTGTTCGGCTTCTTCCAGTCCACGACGCTGCCGATCGGGGTGTTCGGCAACGAGCGCGACTTCACGAAGCGCGAGGGCGGCTACGACATCGGCAACGTCGACCTCGAGCTCCGCATCGACCAGGCCGTGCGCCGGGCGATCCCGATCATCCGCGGGGGCTTCGCCACGGCGGGCCTCACCGACGTGCGGCGTCCCGCCGACTTCTGAGCCGGAACGGCGGCCGCCGCCCGCGCGTTCCCGGTCGATTCGGGCATACCTGGCCTGAAGTTCTCGCCAGGTACGCCCGATTCGACCTTGCATCGCAGATGTCGTGGGAAAGAACGCCTACGGGGCGGGGACGGTGACCGTCTCGCCCGACGCCGCCGACCGGCGCGCCGCATCGAGCACCTCGACCACGTGCACCGCGTCGTCGACGGGCACCGGTACCGGGCCGAGCCCGCGGACGGCGCGCGCGAACCGCTCGTAGTAGTCCGTGTAGGAGCTCTGCGCCGACGGGACGTCGACCGTGCCGGACTCCGTCGTGAGGGTCCCCGACGAGGGTTCGACTCCCCAGGTCGACCGGTCGTCGGCGGGTGATGCGCCCGCCACCGCTGCCTGTGCCTGCACGTCGGTGCTCGTGGCCTCGTACGTGCCGTCGACACCGTCGAGGCGGAGCTGCCGTGCGCCCAGCCACCCGGCCTTGTTCGACGTCAGGACGGACTCGACGCCGGACACGTGCGTCGCTGCGAGCGTGAAGCCGGCGTCGATCGGGCCGTCCTGGTCGAGGCCGAGCGAGCGGGCATCGCGGACGTCGAGCGTGCAGGACACCCGGTCGATCGGTCCGAACAACGACACGGCCTGGTCGACCAGGTGCGATCCGATGTCGGAGAGCACGCCGCCGCCGATCCCCGTCGCGATGCCGTGCCGCTCGACCAGGTCGAAGCGGGACCAGAAGCGCAGCGGTGTCCCGACCCGTCCGGCGTCCAGCACGCTCCGGAGGGTGACGAGGTCGGTGTCCCACCGGCGGTTGTGGAAGGGCGTGACCACGACGTCGGCGTCGGCCGCGGCCTGCCGGATGGCACGCGCGGTGGTCGGGTCCGGGGCGAACGGCTTGTCCGCGACGACGGCGACCCCGGCGGCGATCGCCTGCAGGACGAGTTCGCGCCGGGTGGACGGGGGAGTGGTGACGACGACGGCGTCGACGCCCGCGGCGATCAGGTCACCGAGGGAGTCGTGCACGGTGACGCCGGGCAGGTCGGTCGCCAGCTGCTCGTGCTTCGCGGGCGAGCGGGCGACGACGCCGACGAGGTTGACGCCTGCCGCGTCCAGCAGGAACGGACGGTGGAACGCTCGCCCCCCGATGCCGTAGCCGACGAGCCCGATGCGCACTTTGTCCATACATGCAACCTAGCGCGCCCGGCTGGCGTTGGGAACGTTCCAATGGGGCGGACGGGAGGGCCGTGGCGGCCCCGCCACGGGCCTCCCGTCCGCCTCGTGCGCGCGTGACGGGCGCGACGTGCGCGACCGCCGGGTTCCACGACTTGCCGTCCGCGTGACGCCGAGGTTCCACGACTTGCCGTCCGCGTGACGCCGAGGTTCCACTCCTGGACGGCGGCGCCGCCGAGGTTCCGAGATCTCGGAACCTCGGCAGGGCGAGAACCGCCTCGTGCGCGCGTGACGGGTGTCAGGCGATGAGGGACGCGACGTGCGCGACCGCCAGGCGGTACCCGTCGGCGCCCGCGCCGGCGATGACCGCCGTCGCGGCGGTGGCGACGTGGTCGACGTGCCGGAAGGGCTCGCGCTTCCACGTGTTGGACAGATGCACCTCGACGACGGGGACGGACAGCGCCTCGACCGCGTCGTGCAGCGCGACCGAGGTGTGGGCGTACGCCGCGGGGTTGATCACCACGGCGGCGAAGTCGTCGAGGGCCTCGTGCAGCCACTCGACCAGTTCGCCCTCGCGGTTCGTCTGGCGGAAGTCCGCGTCCAACTCGTGCACGGCTGCCTCGGTGTGCACGATCGCCTCAAGCTCGGCGAGCGTCACGGTGCCGTACTGCTCCGGGTCGCGCCGACCGAGGATGTCGAGGTTCGGTCCGTTGAGGACGAGGATGCGCGCCTGGTCGGTCATGGGGTGAGCCTAGCGATCGCGGACCGCCGGGCACCGTCGACGGACACATGCCTCGGCTATGTGAACGGTCACAATTCGGTGTAACGTCTTCGTCCGGGTCGGCGGAGTTGTCGACTGCAACACACTGACGTGGAGATGTTGAATGGTTCTCGCTGCAGCGAACGAAGGGATCCGGCTCGACTTGGGCTGGGTCGACTACCTGATGATCATCGTGTACTTCGCGGTCGTCATCGGGATCGGGTTCACCGCCCGGAAGCAGGTCCGGACGAGCATGGACTTCTTCTTGTCGGGTCGGTCGATGCCCGCCTGGATCACCGGTCTGGCGTTCGTGTCCGCGAACCTGGGCGCGACCGAGATCCTCGGCATGGCCGCGAACGGTGCCCAGATCGGCATGGCGACCCTGCACTACTACCTGGTCGGCGCGGTGCCGGCCATGGTGTTCCTCGGGCTCGTCATGATGCCCTTCTACTACGGGTCGAAGGTCCGATCGGTGCCGGAGTTCATGCTCCGCCGCTTCGGCAAGGCCCCCCACCTGGTGAACTCGATCGCGTTCGCGGTGTCGAACGTGCTCATCGCGGGCATCAACCTCTACGCCATGGCCATCGTCATCGAGGCGATGCTCGGCTGGCCGGAGTGGTTGGCCATCGTCGTGTCCGCCGGCTTCGTGCTCGTCTACATCACCCTCGGCGGGCTCTCCAGCGCGATCTACAACGAGGTCATGCAGTTCTTCGTGATCATCGCCGGGCTCATCCCGCTGACGATCGTCGGCCTGCACCGCGTCGGCGGCTGGGACGGCCTGAGCAAGGCGATCACCGAGACCCAGGGCGTCCAGCACCTGCAGGCCTGGGCCGGAACCGGCTTCGGTGACGTGACCAACCCGATCGGTGCCAACTGGCTCGCGATCGTGCTCGGCCTGGGCTTCGTCCTCGGCTTCGGCTACTGGACCACCAACTTCACCGAGGTGCAGCGCGCGTTCTCGGCGAAGAACATGTCCGCAGCGCGCCGGACCCCGCTCATCGCCGCGATCCCGAAGCTGTTCATCCCGGCCATCGTCGTGATCCCCGGTCTCATCGCCGCGGCGGTCGTCGGCAACCAGTTCGCCGACGGCTCACTCACCTACAACGACGCGATCCCGAAGCTCATCCAGATGTACCTGCCGACCGGTGTGCTCGGCGTCGCGGTGACCGGCCTGCTCGCGTCGTTCATGGCCGGCATGGCGGCCAACGTCTCGTCGTTCAACACCGTCTTCACGTACGACATCTGGCAGCGCTACATCAAGCCGAACATGCCGGACGTCCACTACCTGAAGACCGGTCGCTGGGTCACCGTCGTCGGTGTCCTGGTCGGCATCGCGACCGCGTTCATCGCGGCCCAGGCGTCGAACATCATGACGTACATGCAGACGCTGTTCTCGTTCTTCAACGCGCCGCTGTTCGCCGTCTTCATCCTCGGTCTGCTCTGGAAGCGGATGACCACCCAGGGGGCGCTCTGGGGCTACGTCCTCGGCATCGTCACGCCGACGATCACCTGGATCGCGTACCTCGTGAACCCGGACCTGTTCGCCACCGCGACCGCCGAGACCCTGTACGGCGCCATCATCTCGTTCGTGACCGTCCTGGTCGTCGGGTTCATCGTCTCGATGTTCACCACGCCCAAGGACGAGAAGGAGCTCGGCGGTCTGGTCTACGGCATCGGCAAGATCGACCTGCACGGCGACTCGGTGGCCACCGACACCGCCTGGTACCGCTCGCCCGCCCTGCTCGGCACGGTCGCACTGATCCTGTGCGTCGTCCTGTACCTGCCGTTCCTCTGATCCGCGAAGGAGATCACCGACCATGAGTGACACCACCACCCCCGGCGCGCTGACCGAGGAGCAGAAGGCCGCCCTCGTCCGCTCGACCCGTCGTCTCGACCTGCGCCGCATCCTCGGCGGCCTGTTCGTGCTCTACGGCGTCATCGTGACGATCGTCGGCATCGTCCACTGGGACACCGATCCCGAGAAGACCGGCGGCATCCACATCAACCTGTGGGTCGGACTGTCGATGCTCGTCGGCGGCCTGCTGTTCTTCCTCTGGGACCGCCTGAACCCGGTGCCGGCCGAGGACATCATCGGCCAGGCCGAGGCCGAGGCCGACCAGAAGGCCGCCGGCGAGGGCCGCTGATCCGACCCGGAACGACGAACTCGCTGTCGTACGACATCGAGTTCGTCGTTCCGCGTCGACGGCGGCGATCGCTTGTTCGCCGACTTCACCGACAAGGCGATCGCCGACGCCAGCACCGTCGAGGTGATCAACTCGCTGACCGCCGGGTCGAAGGACGAGGTGCACCGCATCGTCGACGCCGCCGTCGCGGCCGGCGGGAGCGAGGACCGCGCGCCGATGGACCTCGGCTTCATGTTCCAGCGGAGCTTCACCGACCCGGACGGCCACCGGTGGGAGTACGTGTGGATGGACCCGCAGGCCGCCCAGGACGGCCCGCCGGCCGAGTGACCACACGGCAGGCGACGACGGTGTCGGCGGCGCACACCAGGATGGTGCGATGAGCACCGAGCCCGCATCCACCGAGCCTGCATCCACCGAGCCCGCATCCACCGAGCCCGCCGCAGCGCCCCACTCCGACCTGGTGGTCGGCGACGACGGCCTCGCCCGGCCGGTGTGGGCATCGACGGACGAGCTGCTCCGCGACTACTACGACACCGAGTGGGGCATGCCCGTGCGGGACGAGCGCGGGGTGTTCGAGCGGCTGTCGCTCGAGGCGTTCCAGTCCGGCCTGTCCTGGCGCACGATCCTGGCGAAGCGTCCGGCGTTCCGTGCGGCGTTCGCGGACTTCGACCCCGACACCGTCGCGGGCTTCGGCGAGGACGACGTCGCTCGGCTGATGGCCGACGCCGGCATCGTGCGGAACAGGGCGAAGATCCTCGCGACCATCACCAACGCGAACGCGACGATCGCCCTGCGGCAGGACGGCGGGCTGTCCGACTTCGTCTGGTCGTTCCGTCCGGCGACGACGCCCGAGCCGGAGTCGTACGCCCAGGTCCCGACGACCTCCGACGAGTCCGTCGCACTGTCGAAGGCACTGCGGAAGCGTGGCTTCGCATTCGTCGGTCCGACCACGATGCACGCCCTGATGGAGGCACTCGGCATCGTCGACACGCACCTGCTCGGCAGCCACCGGCGGGGGACCTCGGGCGTCTGGAACTGACCAGGACGGCGACCCCACCGACCGAGGACGGCGACCCCACCGACCGAGGACGCCGACCCCACCGACCGAGGACGCCGACCCCACCGACCGAGAACCCGACTCCACCGTCAGCGACCGCACCGGGCTAGGGTCGCGGCATGAGCACCGACCAGCCGAACCCGCGCGTGCGTCCTGTCCACCCGGTCGACGCCGACGTCGTCGATGTGCCGGCCGACGTGCCCACCCCCGTGCCGGACCCGGCCGGGGACTCGGCGACGGAGCCGGACCACGACCCCGCCGAAGTCCGGATCGCCTTCCTGCTCTTCCCGGACCTGACCCAGCTCGACCTCACCGGCCCGGCGCAGGTGCTCTCCCGCGTGCCCGGCGCACGCGTCGAGTACGTGGCGGCGACGCTCGACCCGGTGCCGACCGACTGCGGGTTCGCGCTGGTCCCGACGACGACCCTCGCCGAGGCGGGTCCGGCGGACGTCCTCGTGGTCCCGGGCGGTGACGGCGCCTTCGACGCGATGCTCGACCCCGAGGTGATCGGGTTCGTGCGGCGCGAGGCGGAGCGTGCCACCTGGGTGACCTCGGTGTGCACGGGTGCGTTCGTGTTGGGTGCCGCTGGGCTCCTCGCCGGCAAGCGCGCGACGACCCACTGGGCGTCGAAGCCCATGCTCGAGGCGTTCGGGGCGCAGCCGGTCGACGACCGCATCGTCGACGACGGCGCGGTGGTCACCGCGGCCGGCGTGAGCGCGGGCATCGACATGGCGCTGTGGCTGGCGGCCGAGCTCGCGGGGCAGCCGGCGGCCGAGGCGATCCAGCTGCAGATCGAGTACGACCCGCAGCCGCCGTTCGACGCGGGCTCCGCGGAACGCGCCGACGCCGTCGTGGTCGCCCGTGCACGGGCTGCGGCCGAGGCAGCGCGCGGCGACCGGGTCACCCGCGCAGCGGCCGCGGTCCTGCTGTGACGACACCGCTGCCGTGACGACACCGCTGCCGTGACGACACAGCTGCCGTGACGACGCACCCGCCGCGACGAAGCGGCAGCGCGCTCAGACCAGCGGCTTCTGCATCTGCGTCGCGGTGACCTGGTACCCGAGCGCGGCGTACAGCTCCTGCGCGCCCGTGTTGTAGCCGAACACGTTGAGGCCGATGCTCGTCGCGCCGTGCTCCGCCGCAGCCCGGTGGCCGAGTTCGAGGGCACGGCGGGCGTGTCCGCGGCGACGGTGCGGTTCGTCGATCTCGACGTCGAACACCCACCAGTCGGTCCCGCCGGGCGCGAACGGCCCGATCCACAGGTACCCGACCGCGGTGTCGTCCTGGTCGAGGACGTCCCACACCAGGTGGCCGTCGGCGGGGGACCCGTCCGGGAACCACTGGTCGAGCGACTTCTGCTTGTTCGCCTCGGCCTGCTCGCGGGTCTCGCCCGCCTGCATCCGCGACGCCACGTACTCGGCCATGGTCCGGTCGAGCCAGGCCGGGAGGCGCGTGGCCGGCATGACCCGCAGGCGCGTGTCCGTCATCGGTTGCCCTTGGAACCCCGGCTCGGCTTGCCGCGCATCTTCCCGCGTCCGGGGGTGGGCCCCTTGCCGGTGTTGGACTTCTTGCCGCTGCCGGACTTGCCGCTGCCGGGCGACTTGGCCTTCGCCTTGCCGCCACCGCCGGCGCCCGCTCCGCCCTTGCCCGCTCCGCCCTTGCCGGACCCGCCGGAGCCGCCGCCTGCCTTGGAGTCGGCGCGCGCCGCACGCAACGCCTCCTCGACGTCGCGATCTGTGCCTGTCGGCTGGTTCCGCGAACTGTTGGCGGTCCGTCCGCGCACCACGCCGATGAACTCCTCGGTGGTCTCGGTGGCGTCCTCGTCGCGCCAGACCAGCGCGATCTGGGTGCCGGGCGCGCCGAAGAGCGGGCGAGCGACGAGGTCCTTGCGGCTCGCCGCGCGGAAGAGCGACTGGGGGAGCACGACGACACCGACGTTCGCCTCGACCAGGTCGAGCGCGGCAGCGATGTCGGCCGGCACCGGACCCGCGTCGACGACGTGCACCTCGGCGTCGGTGAGGTCCACCTCGGCCAGGTCGGCGAGGGGGGAGTCCTTCGGCATCGCGACCACGGCCGTCTCGGTCCAGAGCGGGATGGCGTTGTGCTGCTCGGAGACGGGCATGCGAGCGAAGACCATGTCGACCTCGCCGGCGAGCGTGTCGTCGACGTCGTCGGACCCGATCGGCCGCAGCCGCAGCTCGATCGAGGGGTGCCGATCCCGCCAGACACGGGCCCACTTGGCCGGGGAGACCCCGGGCACGAATGCGATGGTGAGTGCCGCGGTCATGCAGACGAGCATAGGGGCCGTACTCTAGGGGGCATGGCGCAGGAACAGACCATGAAGCCCGAAACGGCTGCGAAGAAGCTCGGCATCTTGCTGGCGGCCGCTCCGGAGTCCTTCCAGGGCGCTCCCGTCACACGGACCGCCTTCGACGAGCTCCGGACCGAACCCCCGACGTGGCTCGAGGACCTCCGTCGCGACGGCCCGCACCCGCGACCCGTCGTGGCGCAGAAGCTCGGCATCTCCATCTCGGGGCTGACCCGTGCGGGGATCGACGACGCCCTCACCACGGCGGAGATCAAGTCGCTGCTCGAGCAGAAGCCCGAGTGGCTCGTCCGCGAGCGCGAGACGCAGGCCGCCGTGCACGCCGAGAACGCCCGCGTGAAGCAGGAGCGCGCCGCCAAGGCCGCTGCCCGCGCCGAGGACTGATCCGCCCGGCACCACGCCGCCGCACCCGAGGACACGCACGTGCACGAGACCGTCGCCGACGCCATGCTCGTCGTGCCGCAGTTCGCGTCGGTGTGCTGCATCGTCGGCGACCGGTACCGCCCGCGCCCCGGCGTGATCGTGCCGGCCGCGGTGATGCTCGTCGCGATGCTCATGCCCGTGGTGCACGCGGGTGCGGTGTGGACGCTGTTCGCCGCGACGCTCCTGCTGCTGCTCGCACCGCTGCCGGTGATGCGCCGACGCCGCGCGGACGGCCGCCGCGCCGAGCCGATGGACGTGCACCGCGCGCTGTCCGCGGTCGTGATGGCCGGCATGCTCCTGATGGGCCACGCGACCGGTGTCGCCGACGGCCACGCCGGCCACGGCATCGCGCTGTCCGCGGTGCTCGGCGCCGGGGTGATCGGCTACTGCGCCTTCAGCGGGTGGCTGCTGCGGCACGAGTGGGCGCAGGAAGACCGTCGTGCGGTCCGCAGCGGCGAGGTCTTCGCGATGACGGTCGCCGTCGTCGGCATGACCCTCGCGATGTAGCGCCGCCGGAGCTCAGTCGGCCGTGGTCGTCGCGTCGCCCGTGTGCGTGACGCGGTCCTTCGCAGCGCGGATGGTGTCCTTCGGCACCGGCGGCACACCCCGTCGGATGCCACGGAGCCCGACCACGAGCAGGATCGCGGTGACGACGGCGAACACGACGAAGGTGATCCCGATCGCGGCCCAGACCGGCAGCGCCAGGGCGAGGAGCGCCACCACGAGGCCGGCCAGCAGCCCGAGGGTGGTCAGCGCGAAGGCCACCGCGGCGCCCGTGAGCACCAGCCCGGTCTTCGCCCCGTTCGCCCGCTCGCTGATCTCGCGCCGAGCCGAGGCGACCTCGTCGCGGACGGCGCGGAGCACGGGTTCCAGGGCCTTCTGCACCAGGCCGGCGGTGACGGTGTCGCGGAAGGACGGCTTGCTGCTGGTCGTGGTGTCGTCGTGGTCCGTGGTGCTCATGGGTCTCCTGTCCGGGCGCGGTGGTCGCGTCCACCTGCTGTGACGCGTCCGGTCCGATGATCGTCACGTTCGTGACGGCGTGCTCGGTCGCTTCCCAGCTTGCGGAGCCGCCGGTGGCGGTGGGCGCGACCGCCGGGAGGCCCGCCCCGCGTCGACGACGCAGGACGGGCCTCCCGGGTGGTCGGGCCGAGTGCCCTACTCGGCGATCTCCTCGAGGTCGTCGATGCCACGTGCCGCGGCCGCTGCGCGGCGCGCGCGCATCGACGGGGCCGCGAGCGCGGCGAGGACGGCGAGGACGGCGACGCCGGTGCACGCCCAGAACCCGATGGTGAAGGCGTCGTCGGTCGGCAGGCCCTGCGGGGTGCTGTGCGAGGTGATGAGCGCCGCGATGACGGCGGTGCCGACGCTCGAACCGATCGTGCGGACGACGGTGTTGGCGCTGATCGCCTCGCCGGTCTGGTTCGCGGGGACGCTCTCGATGATGGCGTTCGAGCACGCGGCGAGGGCCAGGCCGATGCCGATCCCGGTCAGGATGCCGGAGACGACGACCTGCCAGAGCTCGCCGTGCGCGATCGCGGGCAGCAGGAACGCGGCGACGATGGCGATCCCGCCCAGCAGCATGGGCGGTTTCGGGCCGACCTTGCGGACGAGGATGCCGGCGATCGGTCCGGCGACGATCATCATCAGGACGGTCGGCAGCAGGAAGAGCCCGGCCTGGGTGACGTCCTTGCCGAAGCCGTAGCCGAGCGCGCTCGGCAGCTGCAGCAGGGTCGGCACGAGGACGAAGGTGCCGAACATCGCGAAGCCGAAGACGAGCGCGACGACGTGGGCCGTCCAGACGCCGCGGACGGCGAACAGGCGGACGTCGATGAGCGGTTCGGCGACGCGGAGCTCGACCAGGACGAACACGACCAGTGCGACGGCGCCGAGGACCAGCAGACCGATGGTCTTGCCGTCGCCCCAGCCCCAGGTCTCGCCCTCGCTGACCGCCAGCAGGATCGACACGAGCGAGACGGCGAGGACGAAGGTGCCGACCATGTCGAGGCGGCCGGGCTTGCGGACCGGCGACTCCGGCATGCCGAAGACCGCGCCGAGCAGGGCGATGACGACGAGCACGGCGGGCAGCCAGAACAGCCAGTGCCACGACAGGTGCTCGACGATCGGTCCGGCGGCGACGATGCCGACGCCGGCACCGATGCCGAAGATCGCGGAGAGCAGACCGATCGTGACGCTGACCTTCTCCTTGGGCAGCTCGTCACGGACGATGCCGATGGACAGCGGCATCACCGCACCGGCGGCGCCCTGCAGCGCACGGCCGACGATGAGGACGCCGAGGTTCGGTGCCAGCGCGGCGAGCACGGCGCCGACGAGCAGGATCGAGAGCACGACGATCAGGACCTTGCGCTTGCCGATCATGTCGCCGAGACGCCCGAGGATCGGCGTGAGCACCGAGGCGGACAGCAGGTAGGCGGTGAGCACCCAGCTCGTCGCGCTCGTCGAGGCGCCGAGGTCCTGTCCGATGGTCGACAGCGCCGGGGCGACGAGCGACTGCAGGACCGCGAACGACAGACCGCCGAGGGACAGGTAGACGATGATCGCCGTGCTGTTCGGCCGGTGCCCGGTGGTGGTGGGGTGCGAGCCTGTGCGCGGGCTCTGCATGGTGTCGGTCATCGTGCTCCGTGTCTGGGTGTTGTAAACAACTGCTGACTTGATGAGGGTACGCAGTTCTCGCGTGATGTCAACACTTGCTTACATCCCGGTCCGGGCCGCTACGCTTCGACCATGAGCAAGGACGCCGCCGCCACCCGACTGCTGCTCGTGCGGGCAGCGCGACACCGGTTCGCGTTCGACGGGTACAAGGCGACGACGGTGCGGGACATCGCCTCGGACGCGGGGGTCAACGTCGCGTTGATCAACCGCTACTTCGGGTCGAAGGAGGGGCTGTTCCGTGCCTGCCTCGACCGGGTGGTGCAGGACCTCGGGGTCGAGCAGCCCGTCGAGCGGGGCCTCGAGCGCGCGTTGGCCGGGCTGGTCTCGCACGTCGTCCGCGCGCCGACCGACGACGACTCCCTCCAGCTCATGCTCCTGCTCCGGTCCTCCGGTGACGACGGCGCCGACGCCATCCGCCGCGAGACCCTGCGCCGGTACGCCGAACGGCTCGCCACGGCCGTCGGCGGCGAGGTCACCGAGGAGCTGCTCGTCCGGGCCGAGATCGCGCTGTCGGTGGTGCTCGGGATGACGATGCTCCGGCGCTCCACCGCGGTGGAGCCGCTCGCGTCGGCGGACGACGACCTCGTGGCCCGGGCGCTCGACGACGCGCTCCGCGCCCTGCTCGCACCATCGCGGTAGCGTCGAGCCGTGTCCGACCGACCCGCTCGCCGTCCCGACCCCGCCCCGCGCCTCGACGAGGTCGACGAGCGCATCCTCTGGACGCTCGCCGGCGATGCCCGGATCCCGAACAACCGGCTCGCGGCCGCCGTGGGCATCGCGCCGTCGACGTGCCTGACCCGGGTCCGAGCACTCGAGGACGCCGGGGTGATCCGCGGCTACCGGGCCGAGGTCGACATCGCCCGCCTCGGGTTCTCGATCGAGGCGATGGTCTCCGTCCGGGTCCACGCAGCGGCCCGCCACGAACTCCGGGACTTCGCGAAGCGACTGCTCCGCGTGCCCGTCGTGCAGGACGTCTCGTTCCTGGCCGGTGACAAGGACTTCCTGGTGCACATCGCGTGCGAGTCGACCGAGCAGCTCCGGGACTTCGTCGCCGACGAGCTCAGCGGGGACCCCTCCGTGGCGACGACGCAGACGAACATCGTGTTCGAGCGGCTCGTCGCCGACCGGTCCACGCAGGGTCGCTCGTTCGACGAGCTCCGACGCTGGCGCGCCTGACGCGAGTTCCCCCGCCCGTGTGCCTGGCGGGTTCCGTCAGCGCTGCCGGGTCATCGGGACGTGCGGGATCCGGTCCTCGAGGTACTCGTCCCCGGAGCGGACGAACCCGAAGCGGGCGTACCACTGCTCGAGGTGCGACTGGGCGCCGAGGGCGATGCTCGGCGAGCGGGACTCGGCGATCGCGGCCTCGATCAGCTGTCCGGCGAGTCCCTGCCCGCGCGCGTGCGCCGCGGTGACGACCCGGCCGATGCGCTCGGTGCCGTCGGGTTCGCGCAGGAGGCGGAGCGTGGCGTCCACCGAGCCCTGGCCCGCCCAGAACTGCACGGTGCCGGGCTCGAGGTCACGCCCGTCGATGTCCCCGTAGGCGGCCCCCTGTTCGACGACGAAGACGTCCTGCCGGAGCCGGAGGATCTCGTGCAGCGTGACGATGTCCAGGTTGCGGGTCGGAGCGTTGAAGATCGAGACCACGGACGGCCTTTCCTGAGAATTTCTTCCAGAACAGGGTGCGTTCCGGACCGGACCGGCGTACATTGCCGGTCAACCACTCTACGTGCGCAGCCGAGTTCAGGAGGTGAGCGCATGGACACGACATCGCGCGCTCCCTGGCTCACGGTGCTCCGGATCGCCCTGCTGGGCGTCGGGACCCTCGCTGCCCTCGTGCTGCTGTCCCTGGGGTTCGGAGCCCGTCCCGCCTCGGCTGCCGACGCGGCGTCCGCGCCGCCCGCCCAGACGCAGCAGCGCGGACTCGTCACCGGTGTGGTCGACGGCCTCGGCGAGACCGTGCACGACGTGTCCGGCGGTGTCGGACGGGTCGTCGGCGGCGTCGTGGACCCCGTCCGCACGGCGGTCGCGCCCGCGCCCGCGCCGAAGCCCGTACCTGCTGCTCCGGCCGCCCCGAAGCCTGCCCCGGTGGTCCCGGCGCCCACTGCCGCCGCACCTGCGCCCGCTGCTCCGGCCCCCGCGGCCTCGAACCCCGTGACCCCGACCCCTGCCGCTCCGACGACCGCGCCCGCACCCGCGGTGCCGGCCACGACCGCCCCCGCGGCCGAGCCGGCCGCGCACCCGGTACAGGGCGTCGTCGAGCAGGTGGGCACCGCCTCCCGGCCCGTCACCGACACCGTCGCGACGGCGCTGCGTCCCGTGACCGGGACCGTGCAGACGGTCACCGGAGCACGGCCGGTGACCACCGTCGTCCACACGGTCGACCACGTGGTCGGCAGCGTCCCGGTCGTCGGTGTGGTCGTCGGCGACGACACCCTCGGCACGGTGACCGGGCCGGTGACCGGGCTGGTGGACGACACGCTCGGCGGTGTCGGCACGACCGTCGGGCAGGTCCCCGACGTCGTCGCGGGCGTCGTCCCGTCGGTCGGTGCCGTCCTGCCAGGAGGCACGGATCCCGTCGTCGACGTCCCCGCACCTCCGGTCGTCACCGGCCCGACCCCGTCCGACGCGCCCGGTACGACGGTCCCGTCCGCGCGTCCGCCGCAGGCCGCCGCGCCGGCGACGACTCCGTCCGCGACCACGGTCCCGACGACCGACGATCCCGCCGCTCCCGGAACGAGCGCCGAGCGCCGTCCCGGTGCGGCCGTGCCGTCCGCGCTCGTGACCGGGCCGCTCGTCGTGCCCGTCGCCGTCGGCGGCGTGCAGGACGCGACCCTCGGCGGCACAGCGCTGCTCCTGCCCGAGCCGGGCGACGGCCACTCCTCGCCGTCCGACGGCCCTGGCGGCGCGGGTGTCCTCGGTGGCAGTGCCACCTCGACCTCCGGTGGCGTCGCAGCCGTCGGCATCGTCGGCTCGACCGACGACATCGTCTCCCTCGCCGCGGGGTCTCGCGGCACGCTCTCCGACGACGCGGTCCCCGCATCGGTCGTCGGCGAGCACGACGTCGCCCCTGACTGAGATCGGTGCGCCTGTCCTGCACGGCAGGCACGCACACACACCGACCGCGACCGCGGTCGGTCAACGATCTCGATCAGGGAGTACGACCATGAACAAGTACGTCTCGAGAGGGCTCTGGTTCGCCCTCTTCGTCGGCGGCCTCACGCTCGGAGGGACGGCTGCGGCGAACGCGGCCACGACCTCCGGAGCGGACGGCGCCGTGTCCGGAACCCAGGTGGTTCCCTCGGTGGACGCTCCGGTGTCCCTCACCGGCAACGCCCTCGGGGTGCTCGGCGACGCGGTGTCGTCGGTGACCTCGCCCGCTGCCGCTCCTGCAGCCCCAGCTCCTGCTCCGGCGTCCGCGCCGACGACCTCGGGAGCCGACGGCACGGCCTCCGGCACCCAGGTGGCGCCGACCGTGACCGCGCCGGTCTCCGTCGGCGGCAACGCGGTCTCCGTCGGGGGCGATGCAGTGTCGGCCCCGGCCCCGGCTGCTCCGGCTGCCCCGGCCCCGGCCCCTGCCCCGGCTGCGGCCGATGCTCCGACCACGTCCGGTTCCGACGGCACCGGTTCGGGGACACAGGTCGCCGGCGACGTGACCGTCCCCGTCACCGTCGGTGGCAACGCGGTCGCCGTCGGCGGTGACGCGGTGTCGACCACGACGCCGGCCACCCCGGCTGCACCCACCCCGGCCGCCCCGGCTGAGCCCGCCGCTCCGGCACCGGTGACCTCGGGCGAGGACGGCACGGGCTCGGGGACCCAGGTCGCCCCGGTCGTGTCGGTCCCGGTGACGGTTTCCGGCAACGGCATCGGCGTCCTCGGGGACGGCACCGCTGCGGCGTCCGGCCCGGCGACGGCCCCGGCCCCCGCCGCTCCGGCCACGACCGCACCGAGCACGTCGGGCGACGACGGGCTGCTCTCGGGCACCCAGGTCGGCGGACTGGTCGACCTACCGGTCACGATCGGTGGCAACGGCATCGGACTCCTCGGTGACGGCACCTCGACGGGCACGACGCCCGCCGCCGGCACCGGCACGACCGCCGGTTCGGCTCCGGCTGCCGGTGGCACGACGGACGGTTCCGACGGCACCGCCTCGGGCACCCAGGTGTCCCCGGTGGTCACGGTCCCGATCACGGTGTCGGGGAACGGCATCGGTGTGGTCGGCAACGGCACCAGCACCGGCGCGACGGCCCCGACGGGCACCACCCCGGGCAGCACGACCCCGTCGACCGGGGGGACGACCTCCGGCGACGGTGGCCTGCTCTCCGGCACCCAGGTGGTCCCGGTGATCAGCCTGCCGATCACGATCGGCGGGAACGGCATCGGTGTCGTCGGCGACGGCACCGCCACCACCCCCGGCACCGGCACCACGCCGGGTGACGGCACGGACCCGGGCACGGACCCCGGCACCGACCCCGGGACGGACCCCGGTACGGACCCCGGCACCGACCCCGGTACGGACCCGGGCACGGACCCCGGTACGAACCCCGGTGACGGCACGGACCCGGGCACGAACCCCGGTGACGGGACGGACCCGGGCACGAACCCCGGTGACGGGACGGACGTCGGCGACGGCACCGCGCCCGGAACCGTGACCACCCCGGCCGGTGCCACCGGCACGGACGGGCCGACCCGGGCCTCCACGGCGGGTGTGGTGACCACCACGGTCGCCGCGACCACCGGGCTCCCGGCCGTCGCACGCACGGTGGCGGACACGGTCGCCGCCGGTGACGGCGCGACCGAGCTCGCGTACACGGGAGCGACCTCGCCGGTCGTCCCCGTCGGGTTCGCGCTCCTGCTGCTGCTCGCCGGGGCGGGCACGCTCCTGCTCCGTCGTCGGCACTCCGGAGTCGGCACCGACGGGCAGCGCTGACAGCAGGTGACCGAGGGGCGTCGCACCGCCGACGCCCCTCGTCACCGTGCGCGGAGTTGTCCGAACGGCCGGCCGGCACCACCATGAGGGGGTGCGCTCCGCCCTCGTCCGGCATCCGGTGACGGCCGCGATCACGTTCCTCGTGGTCGCGACCGCGGTCTTCGGCATCGTCGTCCGGGTGCTGCACGGCGCCGACCCGGCCTCGTACGGGCCCTTCCGGATCTTCGCGGCGTCCACGGGCGCGGTCGCGTTGCTCGCCACGATCGCCGGCGTCGTCGTCCTCGTCGGCGCCGCCGAACGGCTGATGGGGTCGTGGCGGACCGCTCTGGCGTTCGTCGTCACCACCGTCGTCGGCACCGCGGCCGGCGCGCTCACCGCGTTCGTCGACGCCGACGGTCGCGACCTCACGAGCCTGCTGCTCGGACGGGCGACGGCCTTCGACCCCTGGACCGCGATCGTCGGCACGATCGTCACCGCGAGCGCGTTCGCCGGACCGCTCTGGCGACGGCGCATCCGGGTGAACGCGCTCGCCGTCGTGGCCGCGCTCCTGCTCTACGCCGGACACGCCTCCGACCTGTACGCGGTGCTCGCCGCCGGGGTGGGATGGGTGCTCGGCGAGCTGCTCCGCCGCACCCCGAAGCGTGGCGGGTGGGTGCGCAGCTCGCACCGCGAGACCCGGGTCCTGCTCGGGACGGTCGTGCTGGTCTCGGCGATCGGTCCCGTGGTGGCGCTCGTCTCCCGCGCACGGGTCGGACTGCTCGCCCCGATCGCCGCGGTGCTCGGCACCGGGCCGGTGACGCCCGTGAGCGGCTGCGGCACGGACGGGGCCTCGGCGGAGTGCCTCCGCGCGCTGCTGGCGTACCGGGCGACGGACCCGTGGACGCTGCTGCTCGCCGTCGCGCCCCTGCTCGTCCTCGTCGTCGGCGGCCTCGGGCTCTTCCGGGGCAGCCGGTTCGCCGTCTGGCTCGTGGTGGCGGTCGACCTGGTGACGGCGGTGGCGGCCGCGGTCACCTACGGGGTGCTGCCCGCGCGGGCCGGTGGGCTGCAGGGCACCGCCGACGAGTTCGTCACGGCGCTGTCGGTCGGTGCGTCGATCGTGGTGCCGCTCGCGACCGCGGCCGTCCTCGTGCTCCGGCGCCGGTCGTTCACGGTGCTGCCGTCGCGTCGGCGTGTGGTCGCCTTCGCGGTGACCGTGGTCGCGGCGGTCGCCGTCGTGGTCGGCACGGTCGCGGTGTTCGCGGCGTCCGCACCGCAGCGCGTCGAGGACCCGCTCCGGCTCGCCGTCGCAGCGCTCGGCCCGCTGTCGCCGTCGGCCGCCTGGGAGCGACTGCCGTCGCTCGGCACCGCGCTCCGCATCGTGGTCGGGCTCGCCGGACCGGTGCTCTGGTTCGTCGTCGCGCTCGCCGCGGTCCGACCGACCGGCGCGGTGGAACCGGACACCGACGCGGACGGCTCCCGCACCGACCGGGAACGAGCCCGGGCGCTCGTGACCGCCGGCGGGGGCGACACGTTCGGGTGGATGACGACCTGGCGTGGCAACGCGTACTGGTTCGCCGCCGACGGGCGCGCCGGGGTGGCGTTCCGGCGCAACGGTGGCGTGGCCGTCACCGTCGGCGGTCCGTTCGGCTACCCGGACGCCCGCGACGCCGCGATGACGGACTTCGCCCGGTACTGCGACGACAACGGGTGGACGACCGTCTTCTACGGCGTCGACGCCCGGAACGCCGAGCTGCTGACGACGCTGGGGTGGTCGACGCTGCCGGTGGCCGAGGACGCCGACCTCGACCCGCGCACCTGGACGACGACGGGCAAGCGCAAGCAGGACGTCCGCACGGCCGTGAACCGGGCTCGTCGCGAGGGCATCACCGCCACGTGGTCGTCATGGCAGGACCTGCCGCCGTCGACGGCGCGGCAGATCGAGGCGATCTCGGAGGAGTGGGTGTCCGAGCGCGAGCTCCCCGAGATGGGCTTCACGCTCGGCGGGGTGGACGAGATGCGCGACCCCGCGGTCCGGACGCTCGTCGCGCAGGACGCCACCGGGCGGGTGCTCGCCGTGACGAGCTGGTTGCCGAGTCACCGCGAGGGCCGGGTCGTCGGGTGGACGCTCGACGTGATGCGCCGGACCGAGGCCGCGCCGAACGGCGTGATGGAGTTCCTCGTCGCGAGCGCCGCCGAACGGATGCGGGACGACGGTGTCGAACGGCTCAGCCTGTCGGCGGCGCCGCTCGCACAGGCGGGCGAGGCCGCTGCGCCGAACGACGGGGTGCAGAGCCTGCTCGAGCTCGTCGGGGGAGTCCTCGAACCGGTCTACGGCTTCCGGTCGCTGCTGCGGTTCAAGCAGAAGTTCGGACCCGACCTGCACCCGCTCGTCCTCGCCTACCCCGACCCGGTCGCGCTGCCGTCGATCGGACTCGCGGTCGTCCGGGCGTACCTGCCGGACCTGTCGCTGCGGCAGGCGGTCGCGCTCGCGCGCGGACGCGGCTGACCGCGCGTTACACGGTGCGTCCCGGCTCGACGCGTCCGTCACCGGTCTGGGGTATCGTTCCGACTACGCAAGCGCTCCGGGGTCGGTGCAATTCCGAACCGGTGGTGACAGTCCACGAACTGATGACGGGTGCGAACCCGCCAGAGGTTGACTCGGTGAAACTCCGGGACCGACGGTGAGAGTCCGGATGGGAGGCGCGCTGGCGGACGAGACGACCCACCCTGCGTGGGGCGACCCGTCCGTCGATGCCGACGATCGTCGAACACCCCCGGAGTCCCGTTGAGAGGACACCAGTGTTCACCGGCATCATCGAGGAACTCGGCACCGTCACCGCCGTCGAGCAGCACGGCGACTCCGTCGCGCTCACCGTGCGCGGGCCGATCGTGGTCGCGGACGCGAGCCACGGCGACTCCATCGCCACCAGCGGCGTGTGCCTGACCGTCGTCGAGCAGACCCCCGACTCCTTCACCGCGTTCGTCATGAAGCAGACCCTCGACATGAGCGCGCACGGAGCACTACGGGTGGGCGACCGCCTGAACCTCGAACGTGCGGCGTCGGTCGGCGACCGGCTCGGTGGCCACATCGTGCAGGGCCACATCGACGGCACCGCCACCGTGCTGGAGACCGCCGACGGCGACGGCTGGCGCCGGATGCGGTTCTCGCTCGCGCCGGCGCTCAGCCCGCTCGTCGTCGACAAGGGATCCATCGCACTCGACGGCGTCTCGCTCACCGTCAGCGCCGTCTCGCCGGAGGACACCGCGCCCGACGCCGCCTGGTTCGAGGTCAGCCTGATCCCCGAGACGCTCGAGGCCACGACGCTCGGCCTGCGCGTGCCGGGGGACCGGGTGAACGTCGAGACCGACGTGCTGGCACGGCACGTGCGCCGGATGCTGCGGCTCGACGCCGCGGTCGGCGCGCTGGAGACCGTCGGGTCGGAGGCCCGGTGATGGTCGCGTCCGTGCCGCAGACGCTCGGCCTGGCGAGCGTCGAGGCCGCGATCGCGTCGGTGGCGGCCGGTCGCCCGGTCATCGTGGTCGACGACGAGGACCGCGAGAACGAGGGCGACGTCATCCTGTCCGCCGAGCTCGCGACGCCCGAGTGGATCGCCTGGACCGTGGCGCACTCGTCCGGGTTCATCTGCGCGCCCGTCAGCACCGGGATCGCCGACGCCCTCGACCTGCCGCCGATGGTCCAGCACAACGAGGACGTCCGCGGCACCGCGTACACCGTCACCGTCGACGCTGCCGTCGGGGTCACCACCGGCATCAGTGCCCACGACCGTGCGCGCACGCTGCGGGTGCTCGCCGACCCGACGTCCGTGCGCGACGACCTGCACCGCCCCGGTCACGTCGTGCCCCTGCGGGCGCGGCCGGGCGGGGTCCGCGAACGTGCGGGGCACACCGAAGCAGCGATCGAGCTCGTCACGGCCGCCGGGCTGCGGCCCGCCGCGGCGATCTGCGAGATCGTCGACGAGGACGGCGGCATGATGCGGCTGCCGGCGCTCGTCGCACTCGGGGCGCGCGAGGGCGTGCCCGTCATCACCATCGCCGCGCTCGTCGAGTGGCTGGACGCGGCAGACCGGACGGCGGCAGCAGCTGCCCCGTCCACGGAAGGGACAGCACGATGAGCGGAGCAGGCGCGGCGGACCGCGACCACGTCGACGGAACCGGGATCCGGGTGGCCATCGTCGCCGGACAGTGGCACGACACGATCGCGGCGGGGCTGCTCGCCGGCGCGCAGCGCGAGGTCGAACGACTCGGCGCCACCGCGTCGGTGTTCCCGGTGCCGGGGAGCTTCGAGCTGCCCGTCGTCGCGAAGACCGCTCTCGAGGCCGGGTTCGACGCCGCGGTCGCGCTCGGCGTGATCATCCGGGGCGGCACCCCGCACTTCGAGTACGTGTCCGACGCCGCCACGAGCGGGCTCACCCGCGTGGCGATCGACACCGGCAAGCCCGTGGGCTTCGGTGTGCTGACGCTGGACGACGAGCAGCAGGGCATCGACCGGGCCGGGCTGCCCGGGTCGAAGGAGGACAAGGGCGCCGAGGCCGTCCACGCCGCGGTCGCGACCGCGGTCACACTGCGCTCGCTGCGCGTCCTCGCGTAGCGGCGGGCGCTCGCGGAACCAGGTTCCGGACACAACACCACGCTGATCCGCGGTGCTGTGTCCGGAACCTGGTTCCCCACACGTCGCCGGCACGCAGAACGGCCCCGCACCTCGAGCGGTGCGGGGCCGTTCTGCGTCAGCGGGGTGGTTACCGCTTGCCGAAGACGTGGATCGGCAGGAAGAAGGAGAGGGTCATCAGGATCAGACCGCCCATGAAGACGAACGCCTGACCCGAGTCGACCTGGAACGCGAACCCGAACAGGTACATCGACACCAGCAGCAGCAGGATCGAGAAAACAGCGGCGATGACGCGGCCCACGGGATACCTCCGGGTGTCGACGAGTGGAACGTCGCCAAGTCTATCCCCAGGAACGGGGATGGTCGTTCACGCGCCGGGCTTCGTCGCGATCAGACGGTCCACGACGGCGAGCAAGGCCTCCATGTCGACGGTGCTGCGCTTCGGGCGACCGTCGCTCGCCGCCCCCAGTGAGGCCTGGTGGTACAGGCCGTCGCCGAGGAGCTTGACGGCCTGGGCGGTCGGTTCGTCGTGGAGTGCGTCGACGAGGGTCGCGAGCCACGCGTTCTCGGTGTCGTCGAGGGTGCGACCCGCTTCTTCGTAGCCGGCCTGCTGCAGGCGGCTCGCGGCGAGGAGCGCGAGGTCGAGCTCGCTGCCGACGAACAGGCAGTTGCGGACGAAGTAGCGGGCGGCGCCGTCCTCGGCCTCGGCCATGCGCTCGACGTCGATGGCGGACAGGTCGGACAGCCGCTCGCACAGCCCCTCGACCAGGGCCGCCTTGGAGCCGAAGTGGTACAGCAGCCCGCCCTTGGAGACACCGGCGCGCGCGGCGACGGCGTCGAGCGTCGCGGGACGTTCGCCGTCCTCGCACACGATGGCGACGAAGCTGTCGAGGACGCGGTCGCGGGCACTGGCCATGCGCACGAGTCTAGGAGGAGTTGCGCGCGCCGCGGGCACCACTCGTCAGCGGCGGTCCGTGAACGCTCACGAAGTGGTCCGGAGCAAGCTCTGTGGGACACGCCGAGTGGAGCACGCACGCATTGATCCACCGGGCGTGTGGCACTAGCGTCGTCGTGACCGTGAAGGTTCACGAGACGACAAGGATCCGCATGTCAGCGCAGACCGCGAACACCGCCAGTACCACGACTCCGACGGTCGCCGACCGCCCCGGCTGGGCCGTCCTCGGCCCCGGGGGCATCGCCCGCCGCTTCCTCTCCCAGCTGCCCGCGAGCGGTGGTGCCCTGGTCGCCGCCGGCAGCTCGTCCACCGAACGGGCGCAGACCTTCGCCGACGAAGCCGCGCAGCTCGGGTTCGCCGACGTCTCCGCCGCGACCTACGACGAGGTCCTCGCCGACCCGCGCGTCGACGCCGTCTACGTCTCGACCGTGCACACCGGTCACGCCCGGCTCGTCCTCGCCGCGCTCGAAGCCGGCAAGGCCGTGCTGTGCGAGAAGCCCCTCGCCCCGAACCACGGCACCGCCATGGCGCTCGCCGACGCCGCGCGCCAGGCCGGCCTGCCGCTGGTCGAGGCGTTCATGTACCGCTTCCACCCGCAGACCGCGGCGCTGCTCGACCTCGTGCGCGACGGCGTCATCGGCGCGGTCACGCACATCGACGCCTCGTTCGCGTTCCGCACCGGCGAGCGGACCGGCCGGTTGTTCGACGTCGACACCGCCGGCGGCGGGATCCTCGACGTCGGCGGGTACCCGGTGTCGATGGCCGCCGCGATCGTGCAGGCCGCGACCGGTGTCGCCGTCGCCGAGCCGACGGAGCTCACCGCCACCGGGACCCTCGGGCCCACCGGCGTCGACGAGTGGACCGTCGCGCAGCTCACCTACAAGGGCGGGATCACGGCGTCGGTCCGCACCGGCGTCTTCGTGCAGGACGACAACGCCGTGACGGTGTACGGCTCGCGCGGTCGCATCGTGCTCACCGACCCGTGGACCCTCGGCGACGACCCCACCATCGAGATCCGCACCGTCGACGAGGACCCGCGCTCGCTGTCGTTCGCGGGCGAGCACCCCTACGCCCGCGAGGCAGACGCCACCACCGACGCACTGCGTGCCGGTGCAGTCGAGGCGTCGCAGATGACGATCGACGAGTCGCTCGCCACCGCCCGCACCCTCGACAAGTGGCGCGCCGCGATCGGCCTGCGGTACCCGTTCGAGGCCGAGACCGCGGACATCCCCACCGTGAGCGGTCGGCCGCTCCGGGTCCAGGACGGCAACCCCATGAAGTACGGCGAGATCCCGGGTGTCGGCAAGCGGCTGTCCCGCCTGGTCATGGGCGTCGACAACCAGCCCGACCTGGCGCACGCCAGCGCGATCTTCGACCTGTTCGTCGAGCAGGGCGGCAACGTCTTCGACACCGGCTACATCTACGGCGGCGGCGTGCTCGAGGGCCGGCTCGGCAAGTGGATCCAGAACCGCGGTGTCCGTGAGGACGTCGTGGTCATCACGAAGGGCGCGCACACGCCGTTCTGCGACCCGGAGTCCCTGACGAAGCAGCTGCTCGAGAGCCTGGAGCGCCAGGGCACCGACTACGCGGACATCTACATGATGCACCGCGACAACCCGGACATCCCGGTGGGGGAGTTCGTCGACGTCCTCGACGAGCACCGCCGCGCGGGCCGCATCCGCGTGTACGGCGGGTCGAACTGGACCCCGGCACGCTTCGACGAGGCGAACGCCTACGCCCGGGCGAACGGGAAGCACGAGTTCGAGGTCCTCAGCAACCACTTCGGCCTGGCCGAGGCGTACGACGTGCCGTGGGACGGCTGCGAGCACGCGACCGACGCCGCGTCGAAGGCGTGGCTCGAGGAGCGTCAGGTCCCGCTGCTGCCGTGGTCGTCGCAGGCCCGCGGCTTCTTCACCGGCCGCGCGACGCCCGAGGACACCAGCGACGCCGAGCTCGTCCGCTGCTACTACAGCGACGAGAACTTCGAGCGGCTCCGTCGCGCGCGCGAGCTCGGCGACCGGTTCGGCGTCCCCGCCACGGCGATCGCCCTGGCGTACGTGCTGAACCAGCCGTTCCCGACGTTCCCGCTCTTCGGACCCCGTACGATCGCGGAGGCCCGATCGTCCATGACGGGCCTCTCCGTCGACCTCACCCCGGAACAGGTGGCATGGCTGGACCTCCGCGACTGACCCAGTCGCCACCGGACGGACCGCACCCCGGCGGCCGCGCGACGATCATCGACGTCGCCGCGGCTGCCGGGGTGTCCCGGCAGACCGTCACGCGTGCGATGAACGGCATGTCCGGCATCAGCGCGACCACGAAGGAACGGGTGCTCGCCGTCGCGGCGGCGCTCGACTACCGGCCGTCGCGGTTCGGCCGTGGGCTGGTTACCGGCGGCGACCACCAGCTCGGGCTCGTCGTGAACGACCTGCGGAACCCCTACACGCCCCAGCTCGCCTCCGCCGTGTTCCGGCTCGCCGCCGAGCAGGGGTGGAACGTCATGCTCGCCGACGTCGACCTGGCGAGCGACGCGGACCGGATGGTCCAGGCGCTCGGCGCGCAGACCGACGTGGTCATCGGCTACCTCGGCTCGCGTCGGCACCGGTGGAGCGAGGTCCTCGGCAACGTGCCGATGGTCGAGCTCGACCCGTCCTCCGACCCGCCGACGGCGGCCGTGTGGATCGACCCCGCCGACGCGATCGAGGCCCTCGCCGACCACCTGGTGGCGACCGGGGTGCGGCACCCGGTCGTGCTCGACAACTCGTCGCCGGACCACACGAGCGCACGCGGCGGGCTCATGCTGGACGCCCTCCTCCGCCGCGGTTACCTGCCGGAGCTCGTGCACGCGCCGCACGCCACGGCCGAGTGCGGTGCCGAGGAGACCGTGCGGATCCTCGCCCGGAAGCGCCGGCTCGACGCGATCCTCGCGTTCAACGACGTGATGGCGCTCGGTGTGCTGCAGGCGTGTCGGCGTGCGGGCGTCGACGTCCCCGGTGACGTCCGGGTCGTCGGCGTCGACGGCCTGCCGCTCGGCGCGCTGGTGTCACCGACGCTCACCACCCTGGCGGTCGACCTCGACGCGGTCGCGCGCGAGGCGCTCGGCCTCGCCCTCGGCATGCTCGCCGGCGAGCTGCCACGGCACGGCCCCGGAGTGCAGCGCACCGTGCGTCACAGCCTGCTGGTCCGCGACTCGGCCTGACGACGGCCGCGAGCCCCGCCCCGCCCACCTCGCCGCGCCCTGCCCACCCCGCCCCGCCCCGCCGGCCGCCCCGCGCCGCCCCCGAGGTTCCGAAATCTCGGCATGTCGGCGCTCGTGCCGCCCGACATCGGAACCCGGGCGAACTCCACGCGGCGTGTTGTGGAACCCCGGCACCAGTACCCCGGCACCAGTACCCCTGCACCGGAACCCCGGCACCGGACGCGGGTCGTGCCGCCGCTCCAGCCACCCGCCCTGGGCGGGACCAGCCGTCGGCCTGGAGGCGCGTGGCGGGCCCGCCACGGGCCTCCCGTCAGCCTGTTGGTTGCATTTGCAACCATAACCGTCCAGACGGTACACTGGCGGAGTCCTGACGGGGCGCGTGTCCATCCCGCGTCCCGTCTCGTCTGCCCCACGCACCGCCCCGCCGTCGACCAGGTCCGGCTCGAAGTCCCAGGAGTCCGCCGTGTCCGCACTGCTCACCAGCCCCGTCGCCACCCGTGTCACCGGGAGCCGCGCCCGACGGTTCCTCGCGCTCGCCGTGCTCATGCTGCCGGTCCTGCTCATCTCGGTGGACAACACCGTGCTGAGCTTCGCGCTGCCGTCGATCAGCCGCGCGCTCAACCCGGACGCCACCACGCAACTCTGGATCGTCGACGCGTACCCGCTCGTCCTGGCCGGCCTCCTCGTGGTGATGGGCAGCATCGGTGACCGCATCGGGCGACGTCGGATCCTGGTGATCGGAGCCACCGGCTTCGCGCTGTTCTCCGTCGCCGCGGGGTTCGCGACCGACGCCTGGATGCTCGTCGCCGCCCGGATCGCGATGGGCGTGTTCGGCGCGATGCTCATGCCCGCGACGCTCTCGATCATCCGCAACGTCTTCGTCGACGCGGGGGAGCGGCGGATGGCGCTGGCCGTCTGGTCGACCATGTTCGCGGCCGGCAACGCCCTCGGCCCGCTCGTCGGAGGCACGCTGCTCGCGCACTTCCACTGGGGCAGCGTCTTCCTGATCGCGGTGCCGATCCTCGTGCTCATGCTCGTCGGCGTCCCGTTCTGCGTGCCGGAATCGCGTGACCCGATGCCCGGTCCGGTGGACGTGCCGAGCATGTTCCTGTCCCTCGGCGCGCTGGCGCCGACCGCGTGGGCGATCAAGTCGGTCGTGCACCCGGAGGAGCGCGGGTTCGCCGTCGCCATGCTCGCCGTCGGGGTCGTGTGCGGCATCGCGTTCGTCCGCCGGCAGCTGCGCTCCCGCACGCCGATGCTCGATCTGCGGCTGTTCCGCAGCACGGCGTTCACCGGCAGCGTGCTCATGAACCTGATGGCGATGTTCTCGCTGACCGGCTTCCTGTTCTTCATCGCGCAGCACCTGCAGCTCGTCGCGGGTCTGGACCCGTTCACCTCGGGCGTCGTGCTCATCCCCGGATCGGTGCTCACGATCGTCGCCGGTCTGGCGGTCGTGCCGGTCGTCGCCCGCGTGGCACCGCGCTGGGTCGTGTCGGTCTCGCTGCTCTTCTCGGCGGCCGCGTACGCGCTCGTGGCGGTCCTCGGGCACCACGCGTCGATCGCCGCACTGGCGTTCGCGTTCGTGCTGCTCGGCATCGGGATCGGCGCGTCCGAGACCGTCACGAACGACCTCATCATCTCGACCGCTCCGGCGGACAAGGCCGGTGCAGCGTCGGCGATGTCCGAGACCGCGTACGAGATCGGCGCGGTGCTCGGTACGGCCGTCCTCGGCACGATCCTGGCGACCACCTACCGGGCGCACGTCGTGGTGCCGGGCGGGCTGAGCTCGACCGCGCACACCGCTGCGCAGGAGACGCTCGGCGGTGCGGTGTCCGCCGCGTCGTCCCTCGGCGGACCGACCGGTCAGGCACTGCTCGAATCGGCGCGGGCCGCGTTCGACTCCGGCGTGACGATCACGGCGGGCGTCGCCGCGGTGCTCATGGTGATCGCCGCCGCGGGCGCCGTCGTCATGCTCAAGCGCCGCTGAGCGCTGGCCGCGCGCGCTTCGTGAGCAGAAATGGTCGGGTCGTCGCGAGCGACTCGACCATTTCTGCTCACGAAGTGGCCCCCGCGGGGCCGCGCGACGCGTCATGCGGCGTCATCCGGCACGCCCGGGAGCGGTCGAACCTGTGAATCGTTGACCTCAACCATGGTTCAGGTCATACGTTGGGACATGGCCGCCCAGTGACGGCTCACCCCGCGCGAAGGAACGACGACGAACACCATGCCCGACGAAGCCCCGGCGAACATCGCCGAAGCGTACAAGTCCGCGTTCCGCGGGCACCCGGCCGGCGTCGCCGTCATCACCGCCGAGGGGCCCGACGGTCCGACCGGACTCACCGCCTCGAGCGTCGCGAGCGTGGCGGTCGACCCGCCGGTGCTCGTGTTCTCGCTCTCCACGAACTCCGGGTCCGCCGGTGTCGTGCTCGGCGCACCGGTCTTCGTCGTCCACCTGGTCGACTCGCTGAGCGTCGCCCTCGCGCGACGCTTCGCCTCGACGGGCAGCCCGACCGCGGACGACCCGATCTGGGGCACGCTGCCCTCGGGTGACCGCTACCTGCCCAGCGCCGCCAGCGCGCTCCGGTGCCGTCCGCTCTCCACGACCCCGATCGGCAGTTCGACCGTCGTCGTCGCCGAGGTCCTCGACATCGTCGTCGGCCTCGAGCACGGCGAGCCGCTGGTCTACCACAACCGGGAATTCCACTCCCTCACCGATCGTTCCCGGCTCTCGTGAGCCGCGGAATCCCATCCGCAACCCACTGATCGAAAGGACCTCACATGGCTGAGTACACCCTGCCGGAGCTGCCGTACGACTACGCCGCACTCGAGCCGCACATCAGCGGCAAGATCATGCAGCTGCACCACGACAAGCACCACCAGGCCTACGTCACCGGAGCGAACACCGCGCTGCAGCAGCTCGGTGAAGCGCGCGAGTCGGGCAACTTCGGTGCGATCAACAAGCTCGAGAAGGACCTGGCGTTCCACCTCGGTGGGCACGTCAACCACTCGATCTTCTGGACCAACCTCGGCCCGGACACCAAGGTCCCCGAGGGTGAGCTCGCCGCGGCCATCGACGAGTTCTTCGGCTCGTTCGACACCTTCAAGGCGCAGTTCGCCGCCGTCGCGAACGGCATCCAGGGCTCCGGCTGGGCCGTCCTCGCCTGGGACACCGTCGGCCAGAAGCTGACCACGTTCCAGCTGTTCGACCAGCAGGCCAACGTGCCGTTCGGTCTCGTGCCGATCTTCCTGCTCGACATGTGGGAGCACGCCTTCTACCTCGACTACCTCAACGTCAAGGCGGACTACGTCAAGGCCGTCTGGAACATCGTCGACTGGGAGAACGTCGCGGCGCGCTTCGTCAACGCGAAGTCGCAGTCGTTCGTGACGCTCTGATCCACCGACCGCGGGTCGCGTGACGCGACCGACGGACGAACGGGAGGCACGGTGCCAGCTGGCACCGTGCCTCCCGTTCGTGGATCAGGCCGTGGGAACGGACGCGCCCGCGGCGAGGCGGTCGGCGATCGCGCGGAGTGCGGCGTCGGCGTCGGTGCGCTCCCGGTCGACGATCGTGCTCCACTGCGCACCGCGGGCGGCCATGACGGCGTCGTGTGCAGCGCGGTCGGCGGCCGCGGCGTCGTAGCCGTGCGCGAGGCACCACGCGGTGACCGCGGCGACGCGGTCCCGGTGCAGACCGCGGTGTCGGGTGCGGCCGTCCAGCGCCTCGACCGACCCGAGCTCGAAGGTGAGCCGCGCGGCGAGGGCGCGGTGCGGATCGCCGAGCCCGCCGAAGGTGGCAACGAGGTAGTCGCCGAGCGCAGCGCGGTCCGCGCCGGGATCGAGTGCGGCGTGGCAGACCGTGTCGGCCAGGTGCTCGACGACCGAGTCGATGAGCGCGTCGCGTGAGCCGAAGTGGTAGACGATCGGGTAGGCGCTCGTGCCCAGGACGCGACCGAGGCTGCGCACCGAGACGTCCTCGAGCTTGGTGTCGAGCAGGTGCAGGGTGACCTTCTCGAGGATCGCCGGCTTGAGCGTCGGGTCGGGCTTCCGGGGCATGGCATCTCCGTCGGATCGGCGGCGGCGGTCGCGCTATCGACGACCGGTGTCATGGAGTATGTTACCGGTCGCTCGGTCCGACGGTCACCGCGCGGAACCGGCTGTCGGGGCGTGAAAACGGAGCAATACTCGGTTCCGCGTAGACTGAGGCAGATGTCCACGCCGCAAGAGGCCTCCGTGCCCGTGTCGCAGCCCGAGGGGACCCGTGCCGGACGGGTGGTCGCGGGGCGCCGTCGGGGTGCCGGAAAACGCTTCCTGGTGGTCGGCGACGTCTTGGACGGCGTGCTCGTGCAGACCACCGCACACACCATCGGGGTCCACGATCCCGCAGCCGTGATCCGCCACCGCCCGACCGGCGCTGCCGGCAACACCGCTGCCTGGCTCGGTTGGCTCGGCGCCGAGGTCGACCTCGTCGCCCGGGTGGGCGTCGACGACGTCTACCGGCACGAACGGTCGCTGGAGGACGCCGGCGTCCGACCGCACCTGCGCTACGACGCGATGACCTCCACCGGGGTCGTGGTGTCGGTGCGCAACGACAGCGGCCGCACGGCGATGTCCGACCCGGCCGCGAGCGGGAAGCTCACGGCAGCCGACGTCCCCGACGCCGTGGCCCGACGTGCGGACATCGTGCACCTGACGGGGCACGCGATGCTCGGGGGCGGCGCCGACCGCATCGCCGCCCTGGTCGCCCGCGCCCGGACAGGATCGGCCAGGGTGTCGCTCGACCCGTCCTCGGCGGCCATCGTCCGGTCGGTCGGTGCTCCCGCCTTCCTCGACGCCCTCGCCGGTGTCGACGTCCTCTTCCCCGGCCGGCAGGAGGCCCTCGAACTGACCGGGTCGACGGACCTCGACGACGCGGTGCGGCGACTCACCGAGCACGTCCCGCTCGTGGTGGTCACGGTGGGCGCCGACGGTGTGCTGGTGGGGCGGCGTGGTCGGAGCGTGCACCGCGTCGCCGCGACACCGGCGACGGTCGTCGACACGGTCGGTGCCGGCGACGCGTTCGCCGCGGGGTTCGTGCGGGCGTGGGCGACCGATCCCGTGCGGGTCGGAGCGGCGGCGCGCGAGGGCACCCGGGTCGCCGCCCGGGCGCTCGGGTTCGTCGGCGGCCGACCGCCGGTGTGACGGCCGGGGCCGGGGCTCGAGCCGGCCGCGGTCACGACCGTGACGTTCCGCCCGGTCAGCCCGGTCAGCCCTCTGCGGGCTCCGCCACGACGGTGAGGGTCTGGACGCGACCGGTCGACGACGGGGCGAGCCGGATCTCGACGCGCAGGCGCCCGCAGGTGCCGGGCAGCCACCAGCGGAGGTGCGACGGCGTCGACGACTGCTCGGCGACGGGAGCAGCGGTCAGGTCCGCCCCCACCTCGGCGACCGCGGCGGCGATCGCGCGTCGGCGGCGATCGTAGGGGACGTCCATCGCCACGTTCGGCGTGCAGATCGCGTCCGCCACGTCGTCGCGCCAGTCGGCCAGGAGGCCCGTCACGGCGGTCTGCGCGGCTCGCGTCGCCCGGATGGTCGGGTCGGCGCCGGGGCGGCGTGCGGGTCCGGTGCCCGCACCGGCGAGTGCCGGGGACGTCGTCGGACGCGCGGTCTCCAGGAGCAGGTCGTGTGCCTGCTGCGCCGCGGCCGAGACCTTCGCCTGCGTCGCGTTCTCGAACGCGACGACACCGAGGCCGGTCTGCGCGGACCACCGCATGTGCGCCGAGAACCCGGGGTAGCCGCCGGAGTGCGAGACGAGTTCGCCGAACCGGTCGTCCTGCTCGACGAACAGCCCGAAGCCGTACGCCGTGGCGCGCGACGAACCGGGGACCACGGACGACGGCACGACCCGCATCGCCTGCTGCATGAGCCGGCGATCGGCGGGGGAGACCGGTCCGGGCTCCGGGGTGTCGGACGACGCCGATGCCAGGTGCGTCGCCCAGCGTGCGAGGTCGCGGACGGTGGAGAACAGGCCACCGATGGACGAGAATGCCCCCGGGCCGGTCATCGGCAGGGGTTCCCAGTCGCCGTCGTGCGGACGGAACCCGGTGACGACCGGCCCCGGAGACTCGGCCGCGCTGAACACCGTGTGGTCGAGACCGAGCGGCCGGAGCACCGTGTCGCGTGCCGCCTCGGTGAACGGGCGGCCGGAGACGACGGCGACGACCCGACCGAGCAGGGCGTAGCCGAGGTTCGAGTACGCGAACCGGGTGCCGGGCACGGAGTCGAACAACAGCCCGCCGCGCAGGACGTCGTCGAGCTCGGCGTCGCTGATCGACTCCTGCCGGTCCGCCCAGGGGTCGTCGGTGGGGAACCCGGCCGACATGGTCAGCAGCATCCGTAGGGTCGGGACGGGGGAGTGCGGTGTGGGCAGGTGCACGGCGCCGAACGCCGGGACGAACGCGGTGACCGGTGCGTCGAGGTCCAGGTGGCCGTCGGAGACCAGCGTCAGCAGCGTCGCCGCGGTGACGCTCTTGGTGCACGACGCGATCCGGTAGACGCTGTCGGCATCGGGCCGCTGCCCGTCGCCACGGTCGCCGTGGCCCCCGGAGGCGATGAGACCCGTCCGGTCGAACACACCCCACGCGTTGCTCGGTGCGACGCCGCGGTCGACACGGTCACGGAAGAGCGCGTCGACCTGCGCGACGGCGGCGTCCCACGGGGTCACGACCGACGCATCTCTGCGTAGGCGTCGAGGGCACGCTGCCGCGTCGCCTTGAGGTCGACCATCGGCTCGGGCCGGAGCTCGTCCGAGGGGACCCATCGGTGCACGTACTCACGGTGCGGGTCGAACCGTTCGAGCTGCCGGTCGGGGTTGAACACGCGGAAGTACGGCGCCGCGTCGAAGCCCGACCCGGCGACCCACTGCCAGTTCCCGGCGTTGTTGGCCGAGTCGGCGTCGACGAGGGTGTCCCAGAACCACTGCTCGCCCACGCGCCAGTCGACGAGCAGGTTCTTGACGAGGAAGCTCGCGGTCGCCAACCGGACGCGGTTGTGCATGGCGCCGGAGTGCCACAGCTCCCGCATGCCGGCGTCGACGAGGTCGAACCCGGTCGTGCCGGTGCGCCACCGGTCGACCTCTGCCGCCGGGGCGTCCCGCCACGGGAACGCGTCGAACTCCCGACGCACGTTCACCGTCGTGATGTCCTCGCAGTGGAAGTGCTCGTTCCAGTTGAACTCGCGCCACGCCAGCTGCCGCAGGAAGGCCGAGGCGTTCTTGCGCTGCTCCGGCTCGAGCGCTCCGTGCAACCGGTGCCACACCTGGTACGGGCTGACCTCGCCCCAGCGCAGGTGCGGGGACAGGTCGCTCGTGGCTGCCATGGCGGGTTCGTCCCGCTGGTCGTAGTCCTCGAGCGCGTGGGTGACGAAGTGCTCGAGCCGCTGGTGGGCGCCGTGCTCGCCGGGTTCCCAGGCGTCGCGGAGTCCGCCGGCCCAGTCGGGACGGGTCGGCAGCAGGTCCCACTGGTCCAGGTCGTCGCTCGTGACCCGGGCGGGTGCTGGCAGGTCCCGGGGCTTCGGGAGCGGGTGCCGCGGTTCGGGCATCGCCTGGGCGGCGCGCCAGAACGGGGTGAACACCTTGTACGGTTCGCCCTGGCCCGTGAGCACGGTCCACGGTTCCCAGAGCAGGTTCGCCGCGAAGCTGTGCGCTTCGATGCCGCGGTCGTGCAGCGCGCTCTTGATGCCGGCGTCGACCTCGCGTTCGGCGGGGCCGTACCGACGGTT
The DNA here is from genome assembly GCF_044497295.1 of Curtobacterium pomorum. Classification (NCBI taxonomy): domain Bacteria; kingdom Bacillati; phylum Actinomycetota; class Actinomycetes; order Micrococcales; family Microbacteriaceae; genus Curtobacterium; species Curtobacterium pomorum. Next base: position 2,842,263 of record NZ_CP172409.1, on the reverse strand, counting down.
CCAGAACACGGCGTCCGCTCCGGACTCGGCGACGAGGGCGTCGATCACCGCGGCGGCCGCGCCCCGTCGCAGCACCAGCCGCGAGTCACGGTCGCGCAGTTCGCCGTCGAGGGCGGTGAGCGAGTGGTGGAGCCACCAGCGGCTGGCGGCGCCGGCGGGACGGATGCCGGGGGACTCGTCGTCGAGGACGTAGACCACCGTGACGTCGCCGCCGTGGTCGATCGCAGCGCGCAGCGCGGGGTTGTCGGCGAGTCGCAGGTCGTCGCGGAGCCAGACCAGTGCGCCGCTCACACCGGTGCCGGATCCGACTCGGAGACCGTCCGCGCGACGGGTCGTCGGCCCGGGGCGGTGCCGACCGCGAGCCGCAGCTTCGTGCACAGCTCGGTGAGGGTGCGGAGTTCGGCGTCGGAGAGCCCGGCGCCGACCTGCTGCGCGATGCTCGCCGCGTGCTGCACGGCCACCTGGCGGTAGACGTCGAACCCGTGCGGGGTGAGCGCCACGATCACGCCGCGGGCGTCGGACGGGTCCGGCTGCTTCTCGACGATCCCGCGGGCGAGCAGGCGATCGACCAGGCGGCTCACGCTCGGCTGGGTGAGGAGCAGGTGACCGGTGAGGTCACGCATGCGGCAGCGCCGGCCGGGCTGCGTCGACAGGTTGAAGCAGACGTCGTACTCGTTGAAGGAGATCTCGCCGCCCGGGAAGTCCGCGTTGAGGCTCCGCATCACGGTGACCTGGGCGCGGAACAGTGATTCCCAGGCAGCGACGGCGGTCGCCTTCTCGCTGCGGCGTGAGTCGCTCACGATCGCGCTCCCCTCTGGTCGGACGGTCCGTCCACACTACCGACGGCCCCCGACAGGGGCGGGTTCGACATGCACGAGGGCCGACATGCACCAGCCCGACGTGCACGAGGGCCGGCCGCTCTTCCGAGCGACCGGCCCTCTCCCTTGCACCAAGAGTTTCCTGCAATCACATTCCGCAGCCGGTGCCACAGCAAACACCGTCTGCGCGTCCGACTGTATAACGAAGCGGTAACGGCGCGCTAGCCTCTCCGAGGGTCGTTCGCTGCGAGTTCACCAAGAGCGACCGATCAGCATCAGAAGAGGTCGGGCGACGGCGTCGAGGCGTAGCGGACGGCCACGTCGGCGTGCCGGTCGAACCGGTACCCGACGCCGCGCACGGTGCGGACGATCTCCTCGAACGCGCCGAGCTTGGAGCGGAGACGGCGCACGTGCACGTCGATGGTGCGCTCGTTCGGGGTCTCGTCCTCGCCGTCCGACCACAGACCGTCGATGATCGCCGAGCGGTCGACGGTCTGGCCCTCGCGCAGCACCAGGAACTGCAGGAGTTCGAACTCCTTGTACGTCAGGGGTGCTGCTTCACCGTCGAGGGTGACGCGCTTCCGGGAGATGTCGATGACGACCCCGGTCTCCTCCGGCTCGGGCTTCTCGGCCTGCTTGCGCGCGGCGACGGCGGAGCGGTCCTGCAACGCCAGCCGGACGACGTCGACGTCGCGGCCGCCGGACTGCTCCGCGGCGACGGCGACGGCCGCGTAGGTCTCCGAGTTCGGGACGAGCTGCGCGGTGAGCGCCTTCAGCTGCTCGACGACGGCCGCGAGCGTGGTGCCGGCTGCTGCCGCCTTCGCCTCGTCGATCCCGACGTACAGCGCGAAGCCACGGGCCTCGGTGCCCTCCGGCAGCGAGCGGTTGCGCTGCGGTGCGACGACCGGGCTGGTCGGCACGGCGGTCTGGCCGGTCGTGGCCGGCGTCGCGGGACGGGGCCGGATCGGGGTGACGGTCCCGAGGTCGGTCGGCGTCGGAGCGGCGGTGCGGAGCGCGGTGCGGGGCTGGGCGATGGTGAGCGACATGGTGGTTCTCCGGGCGATGTGGCCGGTGCGCGTGTGGCGCGTGCGGCGGTGTCGAATGCGTCGACCCGGGTACGGCTGGATGCCGTCGTGCCCTGCGGTCCTGCTGTGGACCGGGGCGGACCCGGGGGAACGGGAGACAGACCTCGTGACGTGGTGCGCGTCGTCGACGGTGTCCGTCACCCGGGGATCACACGCTCGCGACCGGGGTGGTGTCGCGGGGGATCCGGCTGGAACGGGTGCCGATCAGGCACACATTCGACAACGCATGACGGCGACCGGCATCATCATGCCGGCAGTCCCCTGGACCTCGGAGAGGACGCGGGTGGACACGGTTGCAGTCATGGGACGAGTATCGGCGGTATACCAAGGCGGTGTCAACCGTCCGAGTGGACGGTGCGTTCCGCGCACCGGCGGCGGTGGACCGGGCTGACGGACGACGGGAGGCCCGTGGCGGTGTCGCCACGGGCCTCCCGTCGATCGTGGGTGACGTCGACTGCCTACTCGGCCAGTCCGTAGAGGCGGTCGCCGGCGTCGCCGAGACCGGGCACGATGTACCCGTTCTCGTCGAGCTTCTCGTCGAGGGCGCCGAGCACGATCGAGACGTTGCGGTCGCCGACGGCCTGCTCGACCATCGCGAGTCCCTCGGGTGCGCCGAGGATGCACACGCACGTGACCTCCTCGGCGCCGCGGGCGAACAGGAAGTCGATGGCGGCGGCGAGGGTGCCACCGGTGGCCAGCATCGGGTCGAGCACGAAGCACTGCCGGCCGGACAGGTCGTCGGGCAGGCGCTCGGCGTAGGTCTGCGGCTCGAGGGTCTCCTCGTTGCGGGCCATGCCGAGGAACCCGACCTCGGCCGTCGGCACGAGCTTGACCATCCCCTCGAGCATGCCGAGGCCGGCACGCAGGATCGGGACGACGAGCGGACGCGGCTTGGCGATCGAGACGCCCATGGTGTGCGCCACGGGGGTGTCGATGGGCGTCGCGGTGACCCGGACGTTGCGCGTGGCCTCGTACGCGAGGAGCGTGACGAGCTCTTCGGTCAGGGCGCGGAACGTGGGGGAGGGTGTGGTCCGGTCGCGGAGCACCGAGAGCTTGTGGGTGATGAGCGGGTGGTCGGCGACGTGGACTCGCATAGGGTCGAGCCTACCGTGCTGCCGACCGCCAGGAGGTCCCGTGGAAGCGCCCGCTGCCCGTCCGTTCGTCCCGGCGATGGAACGCGCGCTCGACGAGGCCCGCGCGTGCCTGGCGACCGGCGACGTCCCCGTGGGGGCGGTGGTGCTCGACCGCGACGGCGAGGTCGTCGCCGTCGGCCGGAACGAGCGCGAGGCACTGCAGGACCCGACCGCGCACGCCGAGGTGCTCGCGCTCCGTGCGGCGGCCGCGGTGACCGGGGACTGGCACCTCGACGGGCACACGCTCGTCGTGACGCTCGAGCCGTGCCCGATGTGCGCCGGGGCGATCCTGGCAGCGCGTGTGCCCCGGATCGTGTTCGGTGCCTGGGACCCCAAGGCGGGCGCGACCGGCAGCGTCTACGACATCGCCAGGGACCGCCGGCTGCCGCACCGCTCCGAGGTCGTCGGCGGCGTGCTCGAGCGCGAGTGCGCCGCGCTGCTCGACGCCTTCTTCAGTCAGCGGCGAGGATGACGATCGCCTCGGTCGGCGGACGCGGACCGGTGCGGAGCACATCGGGTTCGACGTAGATGACGCGGGCGATCGGCACCGCGGTGCGCACGCGGTGCTCGACGGTGTCGATGCCGGCGGCGACGTCCCCCAGGCGGCGGTCGCCGTCGACGGCGACCTTCACGCCGACCATGAGCTCGTCCGGGCCCAGGTACAGCGTCTTGATGTGGATGATCGCGTCGACCTCCGGGCCGTCGAGCACCGCGTGCTTGATCCGCTCGACGTCGGCGGCCGTGGCACCCTCGCCGACGAGCAGGCTCTTCGTCTCGATGCCCAGGACGACCGCGACGGCGATGAGCAGGGCGGCGATGAGCATGGTGCCGATCGCGTCGAAGACCCCGTTGCCGGTGATCGCGGTCAGCCCGACGCCGAACAGGGCGAAGACCAGACCGAGCAGGGCGGCGGTGTCCTCGAGCATCACGACGGGGAGCTCCGGGGCCTTGGCGCGACGGACGAACTGCACCCAGCTCTGCGTGCCCTTCTGCGGCCGGGCCTCCTTCAGCGCAGTGCGGAGCGAGAAGCCCTCGAGCCCGATCGCGATGACGAGCACGACGAGCGGCAGCCACCAGTTCTCGAGCGGGTGCGGGTGGGCGAGCTTCTCGATGCCCTCGTAGAGCGAGAACACCCCGCCGACGGAGAACAGGATGATCGAGACGACGAAGGCGTACACGTAGCGTTCGCGCCCGTAGCCGAAGGGGTGCTCCTCGTCGGCGGCGCGACGGGCACGGCGTCCGCCGAGCAGCAGGAGGAGCTGGTTCGCGGAGTCGGCCAGGGAGTGCACGCCCTCGGCCAGCATCGACGCGGACCCGCTGATCGCGGCCGCGATGAACTTCACGATCGCGATGCCGACGTTCGCACCGAGTGCGGCGAGGATCGCCTTCGTGCCTCCAGAAGCGCTCACAGCTGTCCCCTTCTCCCGATCTGGAAGACGATCCTAGGCGAGGCCGGTCGGTAGGGTCGGGAGCATGACGATCGACCTGCCTCGTACCGCCCTGCTCGGCGTCGGCTCCATGTCCGGCTCGGTCCTCGACGGCCTGCTCGCCGCCGGGCTCGACCCGGCGACGGTGACCCTCACGACGAAGTCCGAGGGGTCGGCCGCCGCCCACCGGCAGCGCGGGCTCGACGCCACCGCGAGCGACACCGACCCCGATGCGAACCGCCGCGCTGTCCGTGGCGCGGCGCTCGTCGTCGTCGGCGTGAAGCCGTACATGATCGCGGACCTGCTCGACGAGGTCGCAGCGGACCTGGAGCCCGGTGCGGTGCTGGTCAGCGTGGCGGTCGGCACCACGACCGCGAGCATGGAGTCGCGGGTGCCGGCCGGTGTGCGCGTCGTCCGTGCACTCCCGAACACGCCCATCGGCGTCGGCCACGGCGTCACCGGGGTCAGCGCCGGCGCGTCCGCGGACCCCGACGCCGTCGCGCTCGCGTCGTCGGTGTTCACCGCCTCGGGACAGGTGATCGAGGTGCCCGAGACGCAGCTCGACGCCCTGTCCGCGGTGTCCGGTTCGGGCCCGGCTTACGTCTTCCTGCTGGTCGAGGAGTGGCAGCGCGCTGCCGAGGCGCTCGGCTTCACCCCGGACCAGGCGGCCACGATGGTGCAGGGCACGTTGCGCGGCGCCGTGGAGCTGCTCGACCGGTCGGATCGCGAGCCCGCCGACCTGCGGCGTGCCGTCACGAGCCCGAAGGGCACCACCGAGCGGGCCGTCGCGGTGCTGCAGGATGCCGATCTGGCCGACACCTTCCTGCGCGCGTCGCGCGCCGCGATCGCGCGCGCGGAGGAGATCGCCGCGTCGTAGGGGCGCGGGCGGACCTACTCGAACGCCGCGAAGCGCTCCAGGTCGGTCTCCGAACCCGAGACGATGATCACGTCGTCCTCGCCGATGATGCTCTCCGGCGTCGCCGGCACGAACGGGCTCCCGGGCGGCTTGATGCCGAGCACCGTCAGACCGAACCGGGTGCGGATCACCGTGGTGGCGAGGTCCTTCCCGCGCACGGCCCGTGGCGGGAACATCTTGACCACGGCGAAGTCGTCGTCGAACTCGATGAAGTCGAGCATGCGCCCGGACACCAGGTGTGCGGTGCGCTCCCCGGCTTCACGCTCCGGGTAGACGACGTGGTTCGCGCCGATGCGGGACAGGATCGTTCCGTGCGAGCGGCTGATGGCCTTCGCCCAGATCTGCGGGATGCCGAGGTCGACGAGGTTCGCCGTGATCAGCACGCTCGACTCGAGGTCGCTGCCCGTCCCGACGACCGCGATCGCGAAGTCCTGCGCACCGATCTGCCGCAGCGCGTCGATGTCGGTCGCATCGGCCTGCACGGCGTGCGTGACCCGGTCGGACCACTTCTGCACCAGGCCGGCGTCGGTGTCGACGACGAGGACCTCGCGGTCCTGCCGCTCGAGCTGACCGGCGGTGGCGGCGCCGAAGCGGCCGAGGCCGATGACGAGCACGGGTGCGTCGTGACTGATCGCACCCATCGGGTGCGGGGGACGGGTTCGGTCAGCCAACGATCGGCCTCTCCTCGGGACGGCGGAACAACTGCCGGCTCTGACTCGCGGCCAGGGCTGCGGCGATGGTCACTGTACCGACCCGGCCGAGGAACATGGTGGCGGCCAGGACGTACTTGCCGGACTCGGGCAGGTCCGCGGACACGCCGGAGGACAGACCACTGGTCGAGAACGCCGAGATCACCTCGAACAGCACGCGGTCGAGCGAGTCATCCGTGATCTGCAGGAGCACCACGGTCGCGACCGCCACGATCGTCGCTCCCCAGAGCACGATGGCGACCGCGACCCGCAGCACGTCACTGGGGATGCGGCGCCCGAACGCCTCCATGCTCTGCCGGCCGCGGGCCTCGGCCACCGCGGCGAGGAACAGCACCGCGAGGGTCGTGACCTTGATGCCGCCGGCGGTCGACGCGGAGCCGCCACCGATGAACATGAGCATGTCGGTGACGAGCAGGCTCGACCCGTTCAGCTGGTCGAAGTCGACGAGCGAGAAGCCGCCCGAGCGGGTCATCGTCGACAGGAAGAGCGCCTGGAACGCGGTCCGCCCGGCGCCCTCCTCGCCGAAGGTCGTCGGGTTCGAGGCCTCGAGCGCGGTGTAGACGATCGCACCGCCGACGAGCAGGACCGCGCTCGTGGCCAGGGTCAGCTTGACGTGGATCGGCCAGCGGCGCGGCGTGCGGAGCTGCTTCGTCAGGGCACGGATGACGGGGAACCCGATCGACCCCGCCACGACGCCGATCATCAGGAGCGTCAGGAACCAGTAGTCGTGGGCGAACGGGTCGAGGCCGTCCGCGTTGGGCGAGAAGCCGGTGTTCGTGAACGCCATCGCCGCGTAGTAGAAGGAGTCGCCGACCGCGGTCCAGAACGGGATGCCCGCGATCAGCACCGACGGCAGGAGCAGCAGGCCGAGGACGATCTCGATCGACAGGGTGCTCACGGCCACCGTGGCGAGCAGGGTGCCGACCTCACCGAGGCGGACGGCCTGCCCCTCGGGCACGGCACCGTGGTGGGTGCGGAGCGGGTTCGAGTCGCCCGCGGCCATCAGCTTCGCGCGGAGCCCGAGCTTGCGGGTCACGAACAGCCCGAGGATCGACGCGAAGGTCAGCACGCCCACCGCGCCGATCTGCGTGCCGATCACCACGAGGACCTTGCCGAAGACCGACCAGTGGGTCGCCATGTCGACGGTCGCGAGGCCGGTGACGCACACCACCGAGGCCGCCGTGAACAGCGCGTCCGAGAAGTGCGTGCCGGTCCGGTCCGCGGCGGCCCACGGTGTCATGAACAGCGCCGTGAACACGAAGATCAGGGCGATGAACACCACGATCGCCAATCGCGACGGCGACGATCGCAGGACCGTCGCGATCCGTCCGCCCCGTCGCCGGGTGACGGTCACGTGCCGCGGGAGCGGCTCGGTGCGGTCGAGCATCGTATGCCTCCGAGGACATGGGCCGGGACGGTTCGTCATGGTACATCCGAGGTGCCCCGGCTAGCCTTGCCGCATGGCCGACATCTTCTCCGTCGTGGCGGACCCCACGAGGCGTGAGCTGCTCGGAACCCTCCTCGCCGCGTACGGATCGGACGTCACCGGCGGGGAACTCAGCGTCGGGCAGCTCGTCGAACGACTGGGCGTCAGCCAGCCGACGGTGTCGAAGCACCTCCGCGTCCTGCGCGACATCGGCCTCGTCACCAGCCGCGAGGAAGGGCAGCACCGCTTCTACCGGCTCGACCCGGAACCGCTCGTGTCCCTGGAGGACTGGGTCCTGCCGTTCACCGGCGCGGTCGACGCCGACGGCATGCCCGCGACCACGGCGTGGACCCCCGACGGTCAACCCGTGTCGGTGCGCCGGAACGGGGCGGCCGGCAAGGCCACCGTCGAGGTCGGCACCGAGCTCGGGCGTGTCATGGCCGAGGCGTCCTACCGAGCCACCGCGGCGATCTCCGGCGCGCAGCAGGGCTGGGAGCGTGTCGTCGACCGCAGCCGCAAGCGCTTCACCCGCCGCGGGGACGAAGACTGAGCCTGGACACTGGGTCGCACGCGCCTCTACAGTTGCCAGTGACCACACAGGTCACACCAAACCCGTGCGCGGATCGCGTGCGAGCCACCGAAGGCGGATCATGACCGGCAGTTTCGACGACGTGCGCTTCCTCACCGTCGCTGAGGTCGCCGAGATGATGCGTGTCTCGAAGATGACCGTGTACCGCATGGTCCACGCCGGTGAGCTCCCCGCCATCCGTTTCGGCCGGTCCTTCCGTGTCCCCGAGTCAGCCGTCGCCGACGTGCTGCGCGGTGGCATCGCAGACGTCGGCTGAGCGCACGCACGTCCGTTCCGGGCGCGTTCGACATCGCGTCAGCCCTCCGGTAGACTCGGCCGGGTTGATTTTCCGCGGTCTCGACGGCCCGGTGTCCGATACATCAGCACAGTCCGAGCGAGGTCCACATGGGTTCTGTCATCAAGAAGCGTCGCAAGCGCATGGCGAAGAAGAAGCACCGCAAGCTGCTTCGCAAGACGCGCCACCAGCGTCGCAACAAGAAGTAGGCCCCGAGCCTGCAGCGTCAAGCCCCGGTTCGCCGGGGCTTTCGCATTCCCCAGGGGGCTCGGGCCGCAGGTTACGCTGGAGCCATGCCCGCAGTGACGTTCCTGACGAAGCCCGGATGCCACCTCTGCGACGGCGCCCGACCCGTGGTCGAGCGCGTCGTTGCCGAACACCCCGGCGTGACCCTGCAGGAACGCTCGATCCTCGACGATGACGCCCTCCGCCAGGAGTACGCGGAGGACATCCCCGTCGTGCTGGTCGACGGGCGCGTCCACAGCAACTGGCACGTCGACGCCGATCGGCTCGCACGTGCCCTCGAGAAGGCCGGTGCCTCCGCATGATCTCCCACGTCGTCGCCTGGACCCTGCGCGAGGACCTCGACCGCGCCGCGTCCATCGCCCGGATCCGCGAACTCCTGACCGGCCTGACCGGCACCATCGGGTCGATCCGCTCGCTCGAGGTCGTCGAGAACGTCGCCTACCCGGACAAGAACAGCGACGTCGCCGTCGTCGCGTCGTTCGACGACCTCGCGGGACTCGACGAGTACCAGGTGCACCCGGACCACCAGGCCGCCGCAGCCGAGATCCGTGGACTGGTCACGGGGCGGGCCGCCATCGACTGGGAGCGCTGAGCCGGGCCTCCCGTCCCGCCCCCGGCGCTGCGTGCGCTGCGGCGCTTCGTGAGCAGAAATGGTCGCCTCCCACATCGGGAGGCGACCATTTCTGTTCACCATGTGCGCCCGCGAGGGGCGACGCGTGACGTGATTACGGGGTCAGGCGCGTCGGGCCACGGAAGAGGTACGTGACCTCGCGGATGGACGGCTCGCCGAGCATGAGCATGAGCACGCGCGCGAGGCCCATGCCGAACCCGCCGTGCGGCGGCACGCCGTAGCGGAAGAAGTCGAGGTACCAGCCGAGCTCCTCGGGGTCGAGGCCCTTCTCGACGGCCTGCGCCTCGAGCACGTCGACGCGGTGCTCGCGCTGCGCGCCCGTGGAGATCTCCGCACCGTTGAAGATGAGGTCGTAGCTGTTCGTGAGCGTCGGGTCGCCCGGCTTCCGCATGTGGTAGTACGGCCGGATCGAGGCGTCGTACTCGGTGACGAAGACGAACTCCGACCCGTGGTGCTCCTTCGCCCAGGCGGCGACGCGGCGCTCGCCCTCGGGGTCCAGGTCGCCGTCGGCACGCACGACGTCGTGTCCGCTGTCCGCGACGATCTTCCGGGCCTCGGCCAGGGTCACACGGGGGAACGGCGTCGCGGGGACCTGCAGCTCGAAGCCGAAGACCTCCTCGATGTCCTTGCCGTACTTCTCCTTGACCGCGGTGATGCCGGCGACCAGGACCTCTTCGTGCATCGCCATGACGTCCTCGTGGGACTCGATCCACGAGAACTCGGCGTCGACGCTGGTGAACTCCGTCGCGTGCCGGCTCGTGAACGAGGGGTCGGCGCGGAACGCGTCGGCGATCTCGAACACGGCACCGAAGCCGGCGGGCTGCGCCATCTGCTTGAAGTTCTGCGGCGACTGCGCCAGGTAGGCGGTCGTCTCGAAGTACTCGAGCTGGAACAGCTCGGCGCGCGACTCGGAGGCCGACGCCATCAGCTTCGGGGTGTGGATCTCGATGTAGTCGCGGTCCACCCAGTAGGTGCGGAACGCGTGCTCCAGCGTCGTCTGGATGCGGAAGATCAGGTTCTGTTTGCGGTTGCGCAGGTCGAGGAAGCGCCAGTCGAGCCGCTTGTCGAGCGACGAGTCGTCGGCGATCGGGGTCTCCGGGATCGCGGCGCTCACCACCTCGAGCGCGCCGACCTTGACCTCGAGGCCGCCGAGCTTGACGCGCTCGTCGTGCTTCAGGGTGCCGGTGGCGTGGATGAAGGTGCCGTGGGCGAGGCCCGAGATCTCGTTGGTGGTGGCGAGCGCGGCCTGGGCGGCGTCGTCACCGTCCTCGGCCTCGCGCGTGGCGGGGTTCACGAGCTGGACGGCGCCGGACTCGTCGCGGAGGACGACGAACTGCACCTTCTTCTGGTCTCGGACGGTCTCGACCCATCCGGCCACGGAGACGGGGCCGTCGGGGAGGGCAGCGAGGTCGGCGATGCGGGTGCGTTCGATCACGGTGGTCGAGTCTAACCGTCTGCGTCCGGCGGCGTCGGTCCGCAGGGTGCTCCCCTCCACAGGGCGGCATGCGTCCGGCGCCGTCCACAGGTCGGCCGGGAGGCCCGTGGGGCGTCCCGCGGGTCCGTAGCGTTCTCGACGTGGCCGGGTCGCGGGACGAGAGGGGGACCGGGTGGGGACGGGGACGGGGGAGCTCGCGACCTGGCCGCCTGCGGCGGTCGCGGTCGTGGCAGCAGCGCTGTGCACGGCGGCGTTCACGCTCATCGCCGCGTTCGTCGGTGGGCTGTGGGCGGTCATCCGGTGGCGGCGGGACGTCGCGCGCGAGCAGCGGGACCGGGCGTGGTCCCGCTTCGTCTGGACGGTCGACCAGACGTGCGCCGACGACATCGGTCGCGCCGAGCTCGGTCGCGCCAGCGCGAAAGCGATGTACGAAATGCAGATTCTTCGCGACGACGACGAGGCGGTGGGCAACATCGTGTTGGAACTCATCACGGGAAGCGAGGCAACGTGGACGAACACGGAGTGACAGAGCGTGATCCGGTGGTCGAGCTCTTGGAGCGTCGAGAGGCCGAGTGGCGAGAGCGCATCAGGCGGAAGTACCGGTTCAGACCGAGGAAGGCGCGCCGTGTCATCTGGGAGCACGACGAAATCCGGCGTCGCTTGCGCGAATGGGACGTAGCCCATCACGAGCGCGCGCGGCTCCGCGCCGAGCGCGCGCGCCTGGGGGCCACCGCGGCGGCGGGCGCCGTGCGGTCAGGGGAGCGACGCGCGGAGTGACCCGAGCGTGCCGATGAACTCCTCTGCCATGCCCGCCCGCTCGACGAGCTTGGCGTGGCGGGCGCGAGCGTCGTCCAGGTACGCGTCGAGTCGTGCGGCCAGTGCTCGTTCGTCCTCGGGGTCCTTCGCTGCGAGGGCGTCGACCACGCGGAGGAGCTCGGCCATCTCGTCGAGCGTGAACCCGAGCGGCTTCATGCGGCGGATCACGAGCAGCCGGTCCAGGTCCTGCGCGGTGTAGACGCGGAACCCGCCGGTCGTGCGGCCACTCGGCACGAGCAGACCGACCTCGTCGTAGTGGCGGATCGTCCGCAGGGACATGCCGGCGCGGTCCGCCAGCTCGCCGATGTGCATCGTGTCCGGGGCGTCGGTGGTGCTCACGGCGCACAACTCTACCCTCACGTGAGGGTAGAGTTCCCGTCGATGTCCGTGATCACACACGCGCCGGCTGCCCCGAGCGTCCTCACCGCCCTCCGCTCACCCCGCACGCTGACCCGGGAGGTCCTGGCCGGGATCGTCACCGCGCTCGCCCTCATCCCCGAGGCGATCTCGTTCTCCGTCGTCGCCGGTGTCGACCCGGCGGTCGGTCTCTTCTCGAGCGTGATCATCGCGATCGTGATCTCGATCGTGGGCGGGCGCCCGGCGATGGTGTCCGCCGCAGCCGGGTCGGTGGCGCTGGTCATCGCGCCGCTCGTCCGCGAACACGGCATCGAGTACCTCGTGCCCGCGATCGTGCTCGGCGGCGTGTTCCAGCTCGTCCTCGGGTTCCTCGGCGTCGCGCGACTGATGCGCTTCATCCCGCGCAGCGTCAACGTGGCCTTCGTGAACGCGCTGGCGATCCTCATCTTCACCGCACAGCTGCCCAACCTGCTCGGCGACGACGTCCCGTTCGTCGTCTGGCCGCTGACCGCCCTCGGCATCGCGATCATCGTCGGCTTCCCGTTCCTGACCAAGGCGGTCCCGGCGCCGCTCATCGCGGTCGTCGTGATCACCGGCATCACCATGCTCTTCAGCGTCGTCGTCCCCACGGTCGGTGACGAGGGCGAACTGCCCACCGCACTGCCGGGGTTCAACGGCATCGTGACGCCGTTCTCGTTCGAGACGCTGCAGATCGTCGCGCCGTACGCGTTCGGCGTCGCGATCGTCGGCCTCATCGAGACTCTGCTGACCGCGCAGCTCGTCGACTCGATCACCGAGACCGGCTCGAGCAAGTGGCGGGAGTCCTGGGGGCAGGGCGTCGCGAACATCGCATCGGCGTTCTTCGGTGGTACGGGTGGCTGCGCGATGATCGGCCAGACGGTCATCAACGTGAAGACCGCGGGCGCGCGGACCCGGATCTCGACCTTCGTCGCCGGTGCGTCCGTGCTCGTCCTGACGATCGTGCTGCACGACCTCGTCGCGCAGATCCCGATGGCCGCCCTCACCGCCGTGATGCTCATGGTGTGCGTGGCGACCTTCGACTGGCACAGCATCCGCCCGCGCACCCTGCGACGGATGCCGCTCGGTGAGACCGCGGTCATGCTGATCACGGTCGTGGTGGTCGTCGTGACCGAGAACCTCGCGACCGGGGTGCTCGTCGGGGTCGTCGTCGCGGCGCTCGTCTTCGCACGCCGGGCGGCCCACGTCGTGACGGTCGTGCGCGAGCCGGTCGACGAGCACACCGTGCGCTACCGGGTCCGCGGTGCGTTGTTCTTCGCGTCGTCGAACGACCTCGTCACCCGGTTCTCCTACGCCGAGGATCCGGAGCACGTGGTCATCGACATGTCCGACGCGCACGTCTTCGACGCCTCGACGGTCGCGGCGCTGGACGGCGTCGAGCAACGCTTCGCCAAGCACGGGTCCACGGTCGAGGTCGTGGGTCTCAACACCGGGTCGGTGGCCATCCACGGGCGGCTGTCGGGCGAACTCGGCTGAGCGCTTCCGCATCCGGTGAATCGGCTGTGGGGCCGGTGAGCACCGATGGGCGACCTACACTGGAACCCATGCCCGCCACCCGACTCCACCTCGTCCGGCACGGTGAGGTGCACAACCCCGACCGCGTCCTGTACGGCCGGCTCCCGGGCTTCGGACTGAGCGACCTCGGCAAGCAGATGGCCCTCGCCTCGGCGACCGCGTGGCAGGATGCCGGTGTCGACGTGCGCCGGATCGTCGCCTCGCCGCTGCAGCGCACGCAGGAGTCCGCGGCGCCGTGGTCGGCCGCGTACGGGCTCGACGTCACGCTGGACGAGCGGCTCATCGAGCCGACGAACCGGTACGAGGGGCAGCCCCCGGGCTTCACGAAGCGTTCGCTCGGCCGCCCGGCGGAGTGGCCCTGGATCGCGAACCCGTTCCGACCGAGCTGGGGCGAGGCGTACGAGTCGATCGCCAACCGCATGCTCGCGGCGATGACCACGGCGTGGGAGAGCGTCGACGGCGGCGACGTCGTCCTCGTCAGCCACCAGCTGCCGATCTGGATGGTCCACCGGAAGCTCGCGGGGGAGTCGCTCTGGCACGACCCGCGCAAGCGCCGCTGCGACCTGTCGAGCATCACCACCGTCGAACGGGTGCCCGCCTCGACGACCGGTCGGTTCACCGAGGTCGGGTACACGGATCCCGCGCAGGAGCTGCGCGCGACCGCCATCGACGAAGGAGCAGTGTGAGCGTCATCAGCAAACGGTTCGCGGTCCTCGCAGCGACGGCGGTCGCCGCGGCGCTCGTCCTGTCGGGATGCTCGTCGGACAACGGTGACCTGGTCAAGCAGTACGGCAACGGCACCACCCAGAACTACATCTCCGGCGACGGCGCGGTGACCGAGGTCACCGCCGACAAGCGGTCCGACGCGGTGGACTTCGAGGCGAAGGACTCCGACGGTGACACCGTCTCGTCGAAGGACCTCAAGGGCAAGGTCGTCGTCCTGAACTTCTGGTACGCGAGCTGCCCGCCGTGCCGCGCCGAGGCGAAGTACCTCAACAAGGTGCACGCGTCCTACGCCGGTTCCGACGACGTCGCATTCATCGGCGTCAACGTCCGCGACGAGGCAGCGACCGCGGCTGCCTTCGAGCGCACCTTCGGGGTCGACTACCCAACCGTGCTCGACCAGAAGACCGGCACGATGCAGCTCGCGCTGTCCGGTCAGATCGCTCCGAACGCCGTGCCGGCGACGATCGTCCTCGACACCAAGGGCCGCGTGGCTGCCCGGGTGCTCGGTGCCGTCGACGGCACGAGCATCCTGAAGACCCTGATCAGCGACGAACTCGACGCCGGCAAGGGCTCCTGACCCGTGGCCTCCAACCCCTTCGCCGACGCGATCCTGAGCGGCCAGATGGCCGTTGCGCTGCCCGTGGCGGCGCTCGCGGGGCTCGTCTCGTTCCTGTCGCCGTGCGTGCTCCCGCTCGTGCCCGGCTACCTCGGGTACGTCGGCGGGATCGCCGAGGGCGGGCAGCGCCGGGGTCGGGTCGTGCTCGGGGTGCTCCTGTTCATCCTGGGGTTCACCGCGGTCTTCGTCGCGTACACGACGGTGTTCGGGGCGCTCGGGTTCTGGCTCGTGCGCTGGCGGGACCTCATCACGCAGGTCCTCGGCGTCGTCGTCATCGCGATGGGCCTGGTCTTCGTCGGGCGGTTCACGTTCATGCAGCGCACCATCAAGCCGAGCTGGACGCCCGCGACCGGACTCGTCGGCGCCCCGCTGCTCGGCATCGTGTTCGGCCTCGGGTGGACCCCGTGCCTCGGGCCGACCCTCGCCGCCATCAACCTGCTCAGCGTGCAGTCGGGGAGTGCCTGGCAGGGCATGTGGCTCGGCGTCGCGTACTGCCTGGGTCTGGGCGTCCCGTTCGTCCTGGTCGCCGTCGGGGCCGGCTGGGCCACCGGTGCGATCCGCGCCGTGAAGCGCCACATGCGCACCGTCAACATCATCGGAGGAGCGATCCTGATCGTCATCGGTCTGCTCATGGTCACCGGAATCTGGTCGGCCGTCATGTCGAGTGTCGGGGCGGTGATCCAGAGCTTTGTCCCCGCGATCTGACCCCGACACCGAAGCGACGGGGGCCGACACCGCGTCGGACCCGCAGCGACCGTCCGACCACGTCGACGGCTCCGGCCCCGGCGACCCCGGCATCAACCAGCCGAAGCTCGGGTTCATCGGCACCCTCCGGTTCTTCTGGCGGCAGCTCACGAGCATGCGCACCGCGCTGTTCCTGCTCATGCTGCTCGCCCTCGCGGCGATCCCGGGCTCGCTCGTACCGCAGCGCACCGCCGACCCGAACGGCGTCGTCCAGTACAAGGCCGACCACGCGACGCTCTACCCGATCCTCGACAAGCTGCAGGTCTTCGACACCTACACCTCGGTGTGGTTCTCGGCGATCTACCTCCTGCTGTTCGTCTCGCTGATCGGCTGCATCGTGCCGCGCACGAAGCACCACTGGCAGGCGCTGCGGACCCGTCCGCCCCGGACCCCCGCGCGCCTGACGCGACTGGCGGGCTTCCGCACCGTGGCGGTGCAGCCCGACGCGATGATCGACGGCACCACCGGGATCGACGCGACCACGGGCCTCCCGTCCACCGAGCACGCGGTGACGCGCGCGATGGCGATCCTGAAGCGCTCCGGGTACCGCGTCGAGCGCTTCGGCGACTCGGTGAGCGCGGAGCGCGGCTACCTGCGCGAGACCGGCAACCTGGTCTTCCACGCGGCGCTCGTCGGCGTCCTGCTGGCCGTCGGCGTCGGCGGCGGGTTCGGGTTCACCGGGCAGCGGCTGCTGGTCGAGGGGCAGACGTTCTCGAACGTCCTCGGCTCCTACGACTCGTTCAACCCCGGTCGCTGGTTCCAGCAGACCGACCTCAAGGGCTACAACCTGACGCTCGACAAGTTCGTCACGAAGTACGAGGAGCGCAACCTCGACGCCCTCGGCC
This sequence comes from Curtobacterium pomorum, assembly GCF_044497295.1. Taxonomy (NCBI): domain Bacteria; kingdom Bacillati; phylum Actinomycetota; class Actinomycetes; order Micrococcales; family Microbacteriaceae; genus Curtobacterium; species Curtobacterium pomorum. The sequence goes on along the minus strand of NZ_CP172409.1, from coordinate 2,825,915 downwards.
AGGCGCTCGACTACTCGGCGACCGTCACGAGCAAGGAGAAGGGCGGCGAGTCGAAGACCAGCCGCCTCGGCGTGAACGACCCGCTGCACGTCGGCGGCACCAACGTCTACCTGCTCGGCAACGGCTACGCGATGAACGTCACGGTGCGCGACGGTGAGGGCAACGTGGCGTTCCAGGACGTCGTGCCGTTCCTGCCCGAGGACGCCAACTACACGTCCACCGGCGTCATCAAGGTGCCGGACGCGCTGCCGGACCAGCTCGGCATGGTCGGGTTCTTCTACCCGACGGCGTCGAAGCTCGCCTCCGGTGCGTACACGAGCGCCTACCCGGACACGCAGAACCCGCTGCTGACGCTGCAGGTCTACACCGGCGACCTCGGGCTCGACAGCGGGGTGCCGCAGAGCGTCTACACGCTCGACACCAAGGGCCTGCAGCAGATCGCCGGCCGCCAGTCCGACACGGCGAGCATCGCGCTCGAGCCGGGTCAGACCAAGCAGCTGCCGGACGGCGCCGGGTCGATCACGTTCGACGGCGTCAAGCGCTACGTGTCGCTCGACGTGCACCACGACCCGTCGCAGGCGTGGGTCGCCGGGTTCGCGCTGCTCTCCACGCTCGGGCTGCTGACGTCGCTCTTCGTCCCGCGCCGACGCGTGTGGGTGAAGGTCGTCCCCCGCACGGGCGCTGAGCACGGCGAGTACGACCTGGAGTACGCCGGTCTCGCCCGTGGCGAGGACCCCAACCTCGAACGGGCCGTCGGGGACATCGCACACCGCCACACGTCGGACCTCGGAGTTAGGATGCCCCAGTGAACGACATGACCACGAACCTCGCGACCTACTCGGTCGTGCTGACGTACTCCGCGATGGCGGTCTACGTCATCGCGTTCATCTCGTTCGCGCTGGACATGGCGAAACGCTCCGGCGAGGTGACGGCAGCGGCGAAGAAGACGGGCGCGGACTCGGACGACGCAGCCGCGACCGCCTCGGTGGGTGCGGCCCGCTCGGCGAAGACCGTCGCCACCGTCCGGGGTGGCACCGTCGTGCTCGAACCGGTCGCCGCACCCCCGGCGAACGCCAGCGGCTCGGCCGGGCGCGGCACGAAGTTCGAACGCGTCGGCATGGCCATGACGATCCTCGCGCTCGTCCTGCACGTCGCATCGGTGGTCCTCCGCGGTATCGCGGCCGACCGTGTGCCGTGGGGCAACATGTTCGAGTTCTCGCTCACCGGCACGGCGCTGATCACGCTCATCTTCCTGCTGGTGCAGTTCTGGCAGAACCTGAAGTTCCTCGGTGTCTTCATCACCGGGCTGACGATCATCCTGCTCGGCATCGCCACGGTGAACTACTGGGTCCCCGTCGTCCCGCTGCAGCCCGCCCTGCAGTCCTACTGGCTGGTCATCCACGTCTTCGTGGCGATCGCCGGCACCGGGTTCTTCGCGCTCGGCGCGGGGCTCGCGGTGGCGCAGCTCGTGCAGACGTACCGCCAGGGCCGCACCGCGTCGGGCAAGCTCCGCTTCATGGCGACCCTGCCGGACGCCGACCGCCTCGAGGTCCTCACCTACCGCGTCCTGCTCGTCGGTTTCGTCCTCTGGACCTTCACCCTGATCGCCGGTGCGGTCTGGGCGGAGCGCGCCTGGGGCCGGTACTGGGGTTGGGACACCAAGGAGGTCTGGACGTTCATCATCTGGGTCGTCTACGCCGGGTACATCCACGCCCGTGCGACCCGCGGCTGGCGCGGTGCGCGGTCGTCGTGGTTGGCGCTCATCGGCTTCGCCGCCGTGATGTTCAACTTCTCGGTCGTGAACGTGTTCTTCAAGGGCCTGCACAGCTACTCGGGTCTGTGAGCGACGTGCGTCGCTGACGCGGCTCTGGTCGCGACTGCGATCGGACAGGAGGCGCGGTGCCAGCTGGCACCGCGCCTCCTGTCCGTCGTCCGGTCGCGTGCAGGGCCGAGCAGACGCCGTCGTGCGACGCGATCTACGCGGCGGCGAGCAGGGTGTGCACGCGCTCGAGCCGGGCGAGCCACCACGCCGTGCGCTCCGGCGACGCGGCGTTCCGGTCCAGCAGGTCCGACGACACCGTGGCCCGGCGCACCGGCACCCGGCCCCCGACGGGCAGCAGGGGGTCCGCGGTGACGTCGGACGCGAACATCGCGGCCGTCCCGAGCCCCGCGGCGTACCCGGGCGACATCGCGGCCGCGGCGAGGAACGCCCCCATGCCGAGCCCCACCGAGGTGTCGAGCGCGCTGGAGACCACGCACGGCAACCCGGCCTCGGCGATGACGGCGCGTGCGGCCGTGACGCCGCCGAGCGGTTGGGCCTTGACGACGAGGACGTCGGCCGCCCCGGCCCGTGCGACGGCGAGGGGGTCCGCTGCCTTGCGGACGCTCTCGTCCGCGGCGATCCGGATGCCGAGGCCGGCGGTCCGCGACCGCAGTGCCGCCAGTTCGGGCACGGTCCGGCAGGGTTGCTCGGCGTACTGCAGGTCGAAGGGGGCGAGGCGTTCGAGGGCCTCGACGGCCTGGTCGACGCTCCAGAGACCGTTGGCGTCGACCCGGACGGCCGCCGAGGGGCCCATCACGCGGCGGACCTCGGCGACCCGGGCGACGTCGTCGTCGACGGTGGTGCCGGGTTCGGCGACCTTGACCTTGGCGGTGGTGCACCCGGGGTAGCGCGCGAGCAGTGTGGCGACCGCATCGGGCGTGATCGCCGGCACCGTTGCGTTCACGGGCACCGAGTCGGCGGCGGGCTCGTGCTCCGTCCACCCGAAGTCGATTGCGCCCCGGAGCCACGCGGCGGCCTCGGCGTCGTCGTACTCGACGAAGGGCGAGAACTCCGTCCACCCCGAGGGGCCCCGGAGGACGACCGCCTCGCGCGTGGTGATGCCGCGGAACCGCACCCGCATGGGCAGGGCGACCACGTGCGCGTCGGCGGTGAGTTCGGCGAGGTCGGGGAGCACGTCCGCCATCCTCCCACCGCACCCAGGGCACCTGCCGGTTCCTCGGAGGGGACCGCCAGGGCAGGGCATTAGCATGCATCGGTCGGCCCCGGTCGGCACAGGTCACGACCCGGATCGAACCGTCCGGAACGAGGGAGGCGCGGTGGCGCGGGAACCGCAGCAGCACGCGTCGCAGCGCGCCGGTCGCGACACCGACGAGTTCGCCCGGCTCATGCAGCAGGGCACCGTCGACGTGCGCCAGACGACGGCTCGGAAGCGCCGCAGCCCGATCGTCGGCAAGATCGCCCTCGGCCTCGCGGTGGTGTCCGCAGCGGTCGACGCCAGCGCCTTCGCGGTCTTCATGGGCGGCGACACCGAGTTCGCGTTCGGGATCTGCTTCGTCGTGGTCTTCCTGACCCTCATCGCCGCCGTGCTCGGCTTCGTCGCCGCGGTCGGTGGCCTCGGCCGGTGGTACGGCGCGATCGGCGTCGTGGTGGCGTTCTTCGCCAACCCGGTCATCCTCATCGTGATCCTGGTGTTCGTCGCACCCGAGGTCCTGACCGGCATGGGCGCCTGACCGCAGCGGTACGTTGGGAGCATGGCTGCTCCCGTCTCCGACCTGTTCGACCCCGACGTCTGGACCGCGGCTCCGATCGCGGAGCAGTTCACGGACATCACGTACCACAAGCACGTCTCGAAGGGCATCGTCCGGGTCGCCTTCGACCGGCCCGAGGTGCGGAACGCCTTCCGTCCGCGCACGGTCGACGAGCTGTACCGCGCACTCGACGACGCCCGTCAGGACCCCCGCGTCGGCGTCGTCCTGCTGACCGGCAACGGCCCGAGCCCGAAGGACGGCGGCTGGGCGTTCTGCTCCGGCGGCGACCAGCGCATCCGCGGGCGCAGCGGCTACCAGTACGTCGGCGACGAGGGAGCTCCGCCCGAGGGGGTCGACCCGGCCGCCGCGCAGGCCTCGATGGGGCGACTGCACATCCTCGAGGTGCAGCGCCTGATCCGCATGATGCCCAAGGTCGTCATCGCGGTGGTCCCCGGGTGGGCGGCCGGCGGCGGGCACTCGCTGCACGCGATCTGCGACCTGACCATCGCGAGCGCCGAGCACGGCCGGTTCAAGCAGACCGACGCCGACGTCGGGTCGTTCGACGGCGGCTACGGCAGTGCCTACTACGCCAAGCAGATCGGCCAGAAGTTCGCGCGCGAGGTCTTCTTCCTCGCACAGGAGTACTCGGCGCAGCGCGCGTACGAGATGGGCGCCGTGAACGCCGTCGTCCCGCACGAGGACCTCGAGCGCGAGGCGATCCGCTGGGGTGAGATCGTCCTCGGCAAGTCCCCGACCGCGATCCGGATGCTGAAGTACGCGTTCAACGCCGTCGACGACGGCATGGTCGGCCAGCAGGTCTTCGCGGGCGAGGCGACGCGGCTCGCCTACGGCACCGACGAGGCCGTCGAGGGCCGTGACTCGTTCCTCGAGAAGCGCGCCCCCGAGTGGACGTCGTTCCCGTGGCACTACTGAGCCCGGTGCTCCGCGTGCGTCCGGTGGTCCGCACGCGCCCGGTGGGCGTGGCATGAGCCGTCCGCTGGTCGCGCTCGGCACGTCGGACCCGCTGGCCGTGCTCCGCGGCCTGGAGGCAACGCTCGCCGGCGGCCCCGCGCTGCTCCCGGTCGCCGAGGGAACGCCCGCCCTGCCGACCCCGCCACCGGCCGACGTCCGGCAACGGGTCGCCCTGGTGGTCGAGACGAGCGGGTCCACCGGCACCGGCAAGCGCGTGGCGCTCTCGTCCGAGGCGCTGCTCGCGGGGGCGGCAGCCGCCGACGCCGCACTCGGCGGCCCCGGTGGTTGGGTCCTCGCGCTGCCCACGCACTACATCGCGGGCCTCAACGTCCTGACCCGCTCGATCGCCGCGGGGACGACGCCGGTCGTCGTGGCACCGGGCCACTTCGACGCGGCGGCGTTCGCGGACGCCGCAGACCGGCTCGTCACCGGCCCTGCCGCCCCACGGCGCTACACGTCCCTGGTCCCCGTGCAGCTCGCCCGTGTGCTCGACGACGGCCGTGCGACCGCTGCGCTCGCCCGGTTCGACGCCGTCCTCGTCGGCGGCCAGGCGACCCCGGCGGCACTGCGCGATCGTGCGGTCGCGGCGGGCGTGCGGATCGTGACGACCTACGGCGCCAGTGAGACGAGCGGTGGCTGCGTGTACGACGGCGTCCCGTTCGGCACCGTCCGCACCGAGGTCGTGGACGGCGAGCTGCAGCTGTCGGGCCCGATGCTCGCCGAGGGGTACCTCGGTGACGACGACCGGACGGCCACGACGTTCGTCGACCGCGACGGTCTGCGCTGGTACCGCACGGGCGACGCCGCAACGGTGTCCGACGGGGTGGTCCGGGTGCTCGGACGTCTCGACGACGTGGTGGTCTCCGGCGGTGAGAAGGTCCGGCTCGGCGCGGTGGAGCGGCTCGTGCGCGACCTGCCCGACCAGCACGGGGCGGTCGTCACCCGACGGGCCTCGGGGGAGTGGGGCGAGGTGCCGGTCGTCGTCACCGAGCAGCCGCTCGACCTCGACACCGTCCGGTCCCACGTGGGCGACGCACTCGGCCGTGCGGCACGTCCGGCCGCGGTGGTGGTCGTCGACCGGCTGCCGATGCTCCCGTCCGGCAAGCCCGACCGGCGGGCGATCCAGGACTTGGCGTCCTCGTAGGTCCGCGCGACGGCACCGCGACGCGTCGCGGATAGGATCGGTGGTCGTGGCACGAACGAAGAACACGACGCACAAGCAGGGCCGCTCGGGCAACCCGGCGAAGGCCGCGGCCCCGGTCCGCTCGAAGCGCCGGGCGACCGCGCGGGACTGGATCGGCGGGGCACGGCTCCGCACCCTGACGCTGGGCGTCGTCCCCGTGGTGCTCGGCACCACAGTGGGCTTCGTCGACAGTCGCACCACGGGTGACTTCGGTGCGTTCCTGGCGCAGGACGCGCACCTCGCCATCGCGCTGCTCGCCCTCGCGGTGGCCCTGTTCCTGCAGATCGGCGTGAACTACAGCAACGACTACTCCGACGGCGTCCGCGGCACCGACGAGTACCGCGTCGGCCCGGCTCGACTGACGGGTGCCGGCCTCGCGAAGCCCCGGACGGTGCTGACCGTCGCGCTGACGTTCTTCGGGCTGGCAGCGGTCGCCGGGATCGTCATCGTGGTGCTCACCCAGCTGTGGTGGCTGCTGCTCGTGGGCGCCGCCGCCATCGTCGCCGCGTGGTTCTACACCGGCGGCAAGAAGCCGTACGGCTACAACGCGCTCGGTGAGGTCTTCGTCTTCGTGTTCTTCGGCCTCGTCGCCGTGCTCGGCACCCAGTACGTGCTCATCGGTCAGGCCACCGCGAGCGGGTGGGCCGCAGCGGTCGCCGCCGGGTTCTTCGCCTGCGCGGTCTTGGTGGTCAACAACATCCGCGACATCGACGAGGACCGTCTGGCCGGCAAGCGCACCCTCGCGGTCGTCGTCGGCCGACCGGTGGCACGGGTACTGTACGGCCTGTTCCTGATGCTGCCGTACGTCGTGCTGCTCTGGTTCGTCCTGCTCTACTTCCGCACCGGCTTCACGTACTTCTCGCTGCTGCTGGCCCTGCCGGCGCTCGCGATCGGGGTGTCGTCGCGCAAGCCGCGTGAGCTCATCACGGCGTTGCAGCTGTCGTCGTTCGCGTCGCTGGTGTTCGGCGTGGTGCTCGGCATCACGCTCGCCGTCCAGCCGTAGGACTACTCCGCGTCGGTGTCCCGGCGCGCGGCGTGCCGGTCGGCGTCCGACACCGGGCGCACGGTCGGGGTGTCCGCGGCGTCGGTGTCCGCAGCGTCGACGAAGTCGTCCTCGAAGTCGGTGTCCGCGTCGCGCTCCGGGCCCCCGCGGCGGTTGGCGAGGCTCAGGGCGACCGTGGTGCGGAGCTTCGCGAGCGCGATGTAGGACACCAGGAGCCCGACGAGGGCAGCGACGATGGTCGCCCAGTACCAGGGCATCGGCGTCAGGAGCAGGAGCAGCACGAGCGCCGCCGCGAAGATGCCGAGCCGGGCGAGGGTGTAGAGGAGCCACGCTTTCACCCTGCGAGTCTACGGACGGCCGACCGGCAGGGTCGTCACAGGCTCGCGACCTACACTCCTGGGCATGGTCCGCTTGTGGTTGATCGTCGTCGTCGCCGCTGTCGCCTTCACGGTGTACGCGGCCATCGACTGCGCGACGATGCCCCGCGAACGTGTCCGATCCCTCAGGCGCGGTGTCTGGATCCTCCTGGTGATCGTCCTCCCCGTCCTCGGCGGGGTGCTCTGGTTCCTGCTCGGCCGGTCGCCGGCGTCCCCGGGCACGACCGCCCGGTACCGTGGACCCGAAGACGACCCGGACTTCCTCGGCACCACGCCCGCGCCGGGGGACACCCTCACGGACAAGGACCAGGACGACGCGACCCTCCGAGACCTCGAAGACCAGTTCCACGACCGAGACGACGACGGCCGCACCGATCGCTGACGGGCCCGCGGGATCGGGCAGCCCGGCGACGGACGCGGCCCTGACCCTGCTGCAGGAACTCGTGCGCGCCGGTGTCACCGACGTCGTCGTCAGTCCCGGCTCGCGGTCGCAGGCCCTCGCACTCGCGGCCGTCGCCCTCGAGCGTGCCGGTGGCCTGACCGTGCACGTCCGACTCGACGAGCGCACCGCCGGGTTCTTCGCCCTCGGGCTCGCGGTGGAGTCCGGCCGGCCGGCCGCGGTCGTGACGACCTCGGGCACCGCCGTCGCCAACCTGCACCCCGCGGTCCTCGAAGCGCACCACTCCGGCGTCCCGATGATCGTCCTGAGCGCCGACCGGCCGGACGAACTCCGCGGCATCGGCAGCAACCAGACCACGGTCCAACCGGGCATGTTCGGCGACGCGGTCCCCTTCGTCCGCGACGTCGAGGCGCCGTCGGCACACGGGGCCGACGCGTCGGTGCGTGCCGCGCTGCACGACCTCGCCCGCCAGGCCGTCGCCGCGGCCGCCGGGCACACCGGACAGCCCGGACCGGCGCAGCTCAACGTCGCGTTCCGCGAACCCCTCTCCGCCGGCCTCGACGCCGAGAACGTGCAGGGCGTCCCCGACGACGAGGTCGACACCGCGTTCGCCACCCGTCGCGTGCACGGGGGCCTGCCGGTGGCGGAGCTGTCGCCGGACGACGAGCCGGGCACGGTCGTCATCGCCGGGCACGACGCCGGTGCGGACGCCGAGCGCATCGCGTGGGAGCTCGGGGCGCCCCTGCTCGCCGAGGTCTCCAGCGGCGCACGGTTCGGCCGGAACCTCGTCGTCGCCTACCGCGACCTCCTGCGCGACCCGGACTTCGGCGGGGCGGTCCGCCGCGCCGTCGTGCTCGGCCACCCGACCCTCAGCCGGGAGGTTCCGGCGCTGCTGCAGCGGCAGGGGGTCGAGACGATCGTGGTCCGCGGACCCGCGGCCGATCCCTTCGACCCGGCCCGCGCCTCTCCCCACCGGCACGGCCCGGACGCCGCTGGCGCGTCGCCCGGGAACCGGCGGCGTGGGCCCAGCGAATCATCGACCACCTTCGTGTCCGACGTCCGCGTGACCGGCCGCACCCGGCCGGAGCACCGTGCGTGGGTCGGTCGCTGGGTCGGCGCGAGCCGTCAGCTGCTCGGCGACGGCGACGCCGGACCCGACCTCGGCGCCAAGCGGTCCCCGGACCGCGCCGAACGCAACAAGTTCCTGCGCGACGAGGTCGCGCTCCGCCGCCGACCGGTCGACCGCGCGATGCTCGCCGACGCCGTGTGGGGCGTGACGTGGCCGCACGACCGGCTCGTGTTCGGGGCCTCGCAGATCATCCGCGTTGCCGACGGACGGGTGCTCGGCAAGAAGATCCGGGTGCACGCGAATCGCGGCCTCGCCGGCATCGACGGCACCGTGTCGACCGCGTTGGGCATCGCCGCGGCGCTCGAGCAGTCGTCGGCGTCGGTCGGCACCACGCGCGTGCTGCTCGGCGACCTGACCCTGCTGCACGACCTCGGGGCGTTCGTCACCGGCACCGAGGAACGGACGCACCGGGTGCAGGTCGTCGTCGGCAACGACCACGGCGGCGCGATCTTCCGCGGGCTCGAGGTGGCACGCACCACCCCACCGGAGGACATGCGGCGGATGATGTCGACCCCGCAGCACGTCGACGTCGAACGGGTCGTCACCGGCCTCGGCTGGGAGTACCGCCGCGCCGAGACGTGGGGCGACCTCGAACGCGTGCTCACCGATCCGGCCGAGCGGGTCGTCATCGAGGTCCCGCTGGCGGACTGACGCGGCGGGGGCGATGCAGCGCGACCGCGGGGCCGCGTGGCGCCGCGCCGCTCAGGCCAGTGCGTCGGTGACCGGTCGGAACTTCAGGGCGGTCTCGGCGACCTCGCGCGCCGGCTCCGACCCCGCCACGACACCGGCGCCTGCCCAGGCCCGGACGGTGCCGTCGTCGTCGATCCGGGCGCTCCGCAGCGCGAGCATCCACTCGCCGTCGCCCGTGGCGCCCATCCAGCCCACCGGACCGGCGTAGCGTCCGCGGTCGACGCCCTCGAGCTCGGCGACGAGCCGGACGGCCACGTCGGTGGGAGTCCCCGCGACCGCGGCGGTCGGGTGCAGGGCGTCGGCGACGTCGAGCGAGGTGGTGTCCGGCGGCAGCGTCGCCTGCACGTCGGTCGCCAGGTGCCACAGGTTCGGCAGCTGCAGTCGGAACGGCTCGGGGTCGGCACGCAGCTCGGTGACGAGCGGGCGGAGCGAGGCGAGCAGGCTGTCGATCGCGAACGCGTGCTCCTCGACGTCCTTCGCGCTGGCGGCGAGGGCCTCGGCGGCCGCACGGTCGGACACCTCGTCGGTCCCGCGTGCGGCGCTACCGGCCAGCACCCGTGCCGTCAGCCGCGTGCCGTCCGTGCGGGCGAGCGTCTCCGGGGTCGCACCCACCAGGCCGTCGACCGCGAACGTGACGCACTGCGGGTAGGCGGCGGCGAGGTCGAGCAGCACGGCGCGTCGATCGGCTCCCGGCGGCAGCGTGCCGACGAGGTCGCGGGCGAGGACGACCTTCTGCGCGCCCCCGGCGACGATGCGCCGCACGGCCTCGGCGACGTTCGCGGCGTAGGCGGCCTCGTCGATCCGGCCCGGGCGCAGCGTGACGGAGACGTGCGGTCCGACGTGGGGGACCGGCACCGAGGTCCGTGTGAAGGCGAGCGGCTCGGCGCCGACGGTCGTGTCGATCGCCGTGAGCCAGGCCTTCCCGCGCCGACGACCGATGACCACGCGCGGGACGATCAACACGCTCTCGTCGGCGGAGTCGTCGGCGAAGGCGAAGGAGCCGAACGCCACCAGACCCGACCCGCGCAGCTGCACCGGGTCGTCGACGGTGGCGGCTTCCACGACGGAACGCCACACGGCGGCCGCGTCGCGCATCCGGTCGGGCCCGGTGAACGTGAACCGCAGCGCTTCCCCGATGCCGACGATGCCGTCGCCGTTCCGGACGAAGGCCAGGGGACGGTCGCGGAGGGTGTGGCGGAGGACGGTGCCCGGGTCGTCGAGGATCCGGGTGGAGACCGTCAGCGGGGGCGCCGCCGTGGTGGTTCGGGTCACGGCTCCGATGCTACGCGCGGTCGGTCGGACGCCCTGCCGTCCGCCGGTCGCGCGAGCCGTCGCTGCGAGTCCGGTGAACGTACGGTCGAGACCTCTAGGATTGGTCGGGTGAGCAGAGCGGACCTGAACAAGCGGCCGGACGAGGTGGCGGCGATGTTCGACGACGTCGCGGCCAAGTACGACCTCACGAACGACATCCTGTCGGCGGGCAACGCACCGCTGTGGCGTGTCGCCACGGTGCGGGCGGTCGACCCCCAGCCCGGCGAGAAGGTCCTCGACATCGCCGCCGGCACCGGCACGAGTGCCGCGGCGTTCGCGAAGAAGGGTGCGGAGGTCAGCGCGCTCGACCTCTCCGCCGGCATGATCGCCGTCGGCCGTGAGCGACACCCCGAGATCACCTTCGTCGAGGGCGACGCCGAGCACCTGCCCTTCGACGACGACACGTTCGACGCGGTCACGATCTCGTTCGGGCTCCGCAACGTGAACGACCCGAAGCAGGCGCTCGCCGAGATGCTGCGGGTGCTGAAGCCCGGCGGCCGCGTCGTCATCTGCGAGTTCTCGACCCCGCCCCGTGCGCTGCTGCGCCTGGGCTACGGCACGTACCTGAAGCGCGTGCTCCCGGGCATCGCGAAGCTCTCCAGCAGCAACCCCGCGGCCTACCGCTACCTCGCCGAGTCGATCGACGCGTGGCCGGACCAGCAGGTCCTGACCCAGTGGCTGCGCGGCGTCGGGTTCTCCGTGGTCGCCTACCGCAACCTCACGGCCGGTATCGTCGCACTGCACCGTGGCCGCAAGCCCGTCGCCGACACGGTGCGCGAGTCCGCGGCCCGTCGTGCGAAGGCACGCCGCGACCACCAGGCGACCGGCGAGCAGCCGCGCGTCGACCCGGCCGACGACTGACCGGTCACCATCCCCCGAAGACGGAGCAGCACTTGAATCCGAGCGTCCCGGTCGCACGTCGCGCGCCGAGCCTCCGCGCCTCGCTGGGCATCGGCGAGCGGCTGTTCGCCACGCCCGCCGACCGCCGCTTCATCACCGCCGTCGACGACGGGCTCGAGCTCGTCGAGCAGGGGCTCGAGGACGCCATGCGTTCCACGGACACCCTGGCCGACACCACGAGCCGCTACCTGCTCTCCGCGGGCGGCAAGCGGATCCGTCCGACGCTCACGCTGCTCATCGCGCAGCTCGGCGACGGGGTGACCGACGCCGTGGTCAAGGCCGCCGTGAGCATCGAGACGACCCACCTGGCGTCGCTCTACCACGACGACGTCATGGACGAAGCGCCCGTCCGCCGTGGGGTCCCCGCGGCGCAGATCACCTACGGCAACAACGTGGCGATCCTGACCGGCGACCTGCTCTTCGCCCGTGCCAGCCTCATCACCGCCGACCTCGGCACCGAGGGCATCCGGATGCAGGCCGAGACCTTCCAGCGGCTCTGCATGGGGCAGCTGCACGAGACCACCGGCCCGCAGCCCGACGACGACCCGGTCGAGCACTACATCCAGGTCCTCAGCGACAAGACCGGTTCGCTCATCGCGACCGCCGCCCGCGCCGGCGTCATGTTCTCGGGCGCCGACCGGACGTACCTCGACGCCGTCGGGACCTTCGGCGAGAAGGTGGGCGTCGCCTTCCAGCTCGTCGACGACGTCATCGACCTGGCACCCGCGACGGACAAGACCGGCAAGATCGCCGGCAACGACCTCCGCGCCGGCGTCGACACGCTGCCGATGCTGCACCTGCGGCGGCACGCGGCGACCGATCCGGCGGCGCAGGACCTCGTCCAGCGCATCGAGCGCGACGTGAACGGCGCCCCGGACGACGCGGTCGGCTCCGTGCCGTACCAGTCGGCCGTCGCCGCCCTGCGTGAACACGAGGCGACGGCGTCGACGCGCACGGTCGCGGTCCGCTGGGCCCGCGAAGCCGTGGACGCCCTCGCCCCGCTGCCCGACGGCACCGTGAAGCGGGCACTCACCCGCTTCGCGGACTCCGTCGTCGACCGCAGCCGCTGAACACCGCCCGCGACCGGACGGCCCCACGGCCGCCGCGCGGGACGCACCACCGGGAGCACCCCACCCGAACGAACTGGAGACGATCAGTGCCCACCCTCCGAATCGCCATCGTCGGCGCCGGACCCGCCGGCATCTACGCCGCGGACATCCTGTTGCGCGAGGCCCACGGACACGACGTGTCGATCGACCTGTTCGAGCAGCTCCCCGCGCCGTACGGGTTGGTCCGCTACGGCGTCGCCCCCGACCACCCGCGCATCAAGGGCATCGTCAACGCGCTGCGCGACGTGCTCGACCGCGGTGTCGTCCGGCTGTTCGGCAACGTCCGCTTCGGCGAGGACATCACCCTCGAGGACCTGAAGAAGCACTACAACGCCGTCGTCTTCTCGACGGGCGCGATCAAGGACGCCGACCTCGACGTCCCCGGCGTCGATCTCGAGGGCTCCTACGGCGCCGCCGAGTTCGTCAGCTGGTTCGACGGCCACCCCGACGTCCCGCGCACCTGGCCGCTGACCGCCGAGAGCGTCGCGGTGATCGGGGTCGGCAACGTGGCCCTCGACGTCTCTCGCATCCTGGCGAAGCACGCCGACGACCTGCTGCCGACCGAGATCCCGGCGAACGTGTACGAGGGTCTGAAGGCGTCACCCGTCACGGACGTCCACGTCTTCGGCCGCCGTGGTCCCGCCCAGGTGAAGTTCACGCCGCTCGAGCTCCGCGAACTCGGCGAGGTCCGCGACGTCGACATGATCGTCTACGACGAGGACTTCGACCACGACGAGGCCTCGAAGACCGCGATCGCCACGAACAAGCAGGTCATGGTCATCAACCGGGTGCTCGAGCAGTGGCGCACGCGCGAGACCGGCCAGGCGAGCCGGCGGCTGCACCTGCACTTCTACGCGAAGCCGACGGAGTTCGTCGGCGACGAGCACGGCAACCTCACCGCGATCCGGTACGAGCGCACCCGGCCGAACGGCGAGGGTGGCGTCGAGGGCACGGGCGAGATCCGCGAGATCCCGGTCCAGGCGGCGTACCGTGCCGTGGGCTACTTCGGTTCCCCGCTGCCGGGCCTGCCGTTCGACGAGCGCCACGGCGTCATCCCGAACCACGAGGGCCAGGTCCTCGACGACGACAACCAGCAGATCCCGGGCGTCTACGCCACCGGCTGGATCAAGCGCGGCCCGGTCGGCCTGATCGGCCACACGAAGTCCGACGCGATGGAGACCGTGCAGCACATCGTGAACGACCAGGCGAGCTGGTGGACGCCGGAGGACCCGTCCGAGGGTGCGATCCCGGCGCTGCTCCGCGAGCGGGGTGTCCAGTACACCGACCTCGACGGCTGGCACAACCTGGACACCCACGAGCTCGCGCTCGGTGCTGCCGGGGGGCGTGAGCGCATCAAGGTCGTGCCCCGTGACGAGATGATCGACGTGTCGCTCGGTCGCGTCGACGCGCCCACGAACTGACGGCGATGACCGACACGCGCCCCGTCCCGCCCACGGCGGTGCGGGGCGCGTCCGCTTCCGGCGCACGGCTGCAGGGCGTCGACGTCGCACGGGCGCTCGCGCTGCTCGGCATGATGGCCGCGCACATCGGCGGCATCGCGGACCAGCTCGACTGGTCCGACCCCTCGACGTGGTCGGCCGTGGCGCACGGGCGCCCGTCCACGCTGTTCGCCGTCCTCGCCGGGGTGTCGATCGGGCTGACGAGCGGTCGGACGAGCCCGCCTGGACCACCGACGATCGGCCGGGTCCGGGCACGCCTGGCGATCCGCGCCGTGGCCGTCGTCGCCGTCGGGTTCGTGCTCATCGCGTTGGACACCCCCGTCTACGTCATCCTGCCGACGTACGGGGTGCTCTTCCTGCTGGTGATCCCGGTGCTCCGGGTCCGCCCGGCGTGGCTCCTCGCCCTCGCGGGTGCCTGCGCCGTCCTGTCGCCGATCGCCGCAGTCGCGATCGCGCCGGCCTACGCGGACGCGGGCATGGTCGGCGTGCAGCTCGGCCTGGTCTACCCCGTGGTCACCTTCCTGGCGTACGTCCTGGTCGGTCTCGCGGTCGCCAGGGCCGGTCTGGAGGCGCGGGGCACGCAGGTCGTGCTCCTCGCGTCCGGCGCACTGGTCGCCGCCACCGCGTACGTCGTCGGCACCGTCGTCGCGCCGCTGCCGCCAGGGGCTGCGTTCGCGTTCCCGGGCGTTCCGTACGCCGCCGACGACGCCACTCCGGGCCAGGCCCTCGCCCAGCTCTTCCTGTCACCGCGTGACCACTCGTCGTCGGTCGTCGACGTGGTGGGCACAGCCGGGGTGGCGGTGGCGGTCATCGCGCTGTGCATCCTGGTGTTCGACGGGCGAGGCCGGGTCGCCGAGCGGATCGCGTTCCCGCTCGCTGCCGTCGGGTCGATGCCGCTCACGGTCTACTCGGGACACCTCGTGGTCATCGCGATGCTGCCGACCTACCCCGAGTCGGCCGAGGCGTGGGGCTGGTTCGCCCTCGGCTCGGTCGTGTTCGCGATGGTCTGGCGGCGGTTCCTCGGCCGGGGCCCGCTCGAGCGGGGCGTCGCGGCCCTGGCATCCCTCGTCCCGATGCGCTGAGCGCACCTGCCGGGGGAGACCCGGCAGCGGAGTGCTGCTGCACGGTGCAGGGTTGTCCACTCGCCGCGGGCTTGCTCGCTGGGTGCCTCGCTGTCGCGACGCACCGTGCGGCCAAGGTCGCACCGGGTGGAGGACGACGCACCGTGCGGGGCGGAGCCGCGCCGCGCCTCCTGGCCGACGGCGCGACGGCGTGACAGCGCGACGGCGCGACAGCGTCCGCTACTGCAGCGCTGCCGTGAGCCGCGCGACGTTGTCGAGCACCTTGGACCGGCGCGGGCGGTCGACCCACTCGTCGAGCGTGAGCTCGAAGCTGTGCTCCTTGTAGGCGTCCTGCACGGCGCGCAACGCATCGACGAAGCGGTGGCCGCGCACCATCACGGAGACCTCGAGGTTCAGGCTGAACGAGCGCATGTCCATGTTGCTCGACCCGATCACCGACACCTCGTCGTCGATGGTGAAGTGCTTGGCGTGCAGGATCACCGGTGCCCGGTACAGCCAGATCTTGACGCCGGCGCGGAGCAGGCCCTCGTAGTACGAGCGTTGCGCGTGCCACGTCATCGCGTGGTCGCCCATCTCGCCGACGAAGAGCTCGACCTCGACGCCGCGCTGGGCGGTCGTCGTGATGGCGTACAGCATCGAGTCGTCCGGGACGAAGTACGGCGAGGTGATCGACACCTTCTTCTGCGCCGAGTAGAGCAGCGCGTTGAACAGGCGCAGGTTGTTCTCACCGTCGAACCCCGGCCCGGACGGCACCACCTGGCAGTCGAGGGCGTCACCGCGGTCGGCTCGTTGCACGGGGTCGCTCTCGCGCAGCAGCAGTTCGTCGGTCTCGCTGTACCAGTCGGTGACGAACAGGGCGTTCAGTCCCGCGACGACCGGTCCCTCGAACCGGGCGAAGAGGTCCTTGTAGACCATGCCCTTCTCGATGTGGGACTTGATGTCGTACGACGCGTCGATCAGGTTCTGCGACCCGGTGAACGCGACCGAGCCGTCGATGACCATGATCTTCCGGTGGTTGCGCAGGTCGGGGCGCTGGAACTTTCCCTGCAGTGGCAGCAGCGGGAGCATGAGGTGCCACTCGATGCCGGCGCGGTCCATGAACGCCAGCGTGTCCTTGTAGCCGGGGTACCCGCGGCTCGCCCAGTGGTCGAGCAGGAAGCGGACGGTGACGCCGCGGGCCTGCGCGCGGGCGAGCGCGTCGAAGAACGGCCGGGTCGTGTCGTCGAGTGTCGCGATGTAGAACTCGACGTGCACGAACCGACGCGACTGGTCGATCGCCCGGGTCATCTCGGCGATCGACTCCTCCGAGTCGGGGTAGAGCTCGGCCGAGTTCCCGCCGACCAGCGGCATGGCGCCGAGTTCGCGGTTCAGCGTCGTGATGCTCTCGAGCCAGAGCGGCCACGGGTGGTCACGGCGCACGCGTTCGATGCCCTCGGTCTGCTCGAGGATGTACGCGTTGATCTCGGTCTGCTTCTCACGCCGGGCACGCGGCAGCTTCGTCGACCCGATGACCAGGAAGACGATGAAGCCGATGTAGGGGATGAGGAAGATCGCCAGCAACCAGGCCGTCGCGGTCTGCGGCTTCCGGTTGATCGGGACGTAGATGATCGAGAAGGCGCGGATCGCCAGGTCCAGCAGGACGGCCAGGACGGTGATCGCGACGGTGAGCCAGTGCTCCACGGGGTGCCGGTGTCGGGTTCGGGTGTCGTTCGACGCCGCGCGTCAGCGGAAGTTGATGTACTGCAACGGGACGTCGAACTCTTCACCCTTGAGGAGCTGGATCGTGTTCTGCAGGTCGTCACGGCTCTTCGAGGAGACCCGCAGTTCGTCGCCCTGGATCTGGCTCTTCACGGTCTTGGGGGCGTTCGCCCGCAGGAACGCGCCGATCTTCTTGGCGACGTCCTGCTCGATGCCGTTCTTGAACTTCACCTCGATGCGGTACTCCTTGCCCGAGGGGTACGGGTCGCCGGCGTCGAGGCTCTTCAGGCTGATGTTGCGCTTGATCGCCTTGCTCTGCAGGACGTCGAGGACGGCCTTGGCGCGCTCTTCCGAGTTCGCCTTGATGAGGACGTCGTCACCGCTGAAGGCGACCGACGCGTCCGCGCCCTTGAAGTCGTACCGCTGCTCGATCTCCTTGGCCGCCTGGTTGAGGGCGTTCTCCGCCTCCATCTTGTCGACCTTGCTGACCACGTCGAAGGAACTGTCTGCCATGCCGGACAGCCTAACGGCGGACAGGAGGCCCGGTTCCGGTCGCGCGGATCGGCTCACGGTGGTCACGACCACCGTTCCGGATCCGCTATGCTTTTGTGCGCGCCTTCGGTTGGTGATCACACCGGCTGGGTGCGCATGGCAAGTTACCCAAGCGGCCAAAGGGATCTGACTGTAAATCAGCCGGCGTAGCCTTCGGGGGTTCGAATCCCTCACTTGCCACCACCTGGAAGCCCCGTCCGATCCGGACGGGGCTTTCGTCGTCACTGGCAGGATCGGTGCATGGCATCCGACCGCACACCGTCCCAGTTCGCCGACCTCGCCGAGACGATCGCACGCGAGGCGGCCGCGCTCGCCGCACGACGACGTGCCGAGGGGGTCGAGGTCGCCGACCGCAAGTCGAGCATCGTCGACGTGGTCACCGCGGCGGATCGCGAGGTCGAGGCGCTCATCCGCACCCGGATCGCCGAGGCCCGGCCGGACGACGCGTTCCACGGTGAGGAGTCGGGTTCGGCGTCGGGGGAGTCGGGCATCACGTGGGTCGTCGACCCGATCGACGGCACCGTCAACTACCTGTACGGCAGCGCCGAGTACGGCGTGAGCATCGGGGTCGTGCGCGGCTCCGCCGACCCGACGACGTGGGAGCCCGTCGCGGGTGTCGTGGTCGCCCCGGCCACCGGGGTCGTGTTCCGCGCCGCGGCCGGGCAGGGCGCCACCCGTGACGGCGTCCCCCTGTCCGTCAGCGCTCCCGCCTCGCTCGCCGAGACGCTCGTGGCGACGGGCTTCGGGTACACGGCAGACCGGCGGCGTGAGCAGGTGGCCGTGCTCGGCGGGCTCATCGGCGAGGTACGCGACATCCGACGCGGGGGAGCGGCGTCGCTCGACTGCTGCGCGGTCGGTGCCGGGATCGTCGACGCCTACTACGAGCGCGGGATCAACCCGTGGGACATGGCCGGCGGCTCCGTCGTCGCGCACGAGGCCGGGGCGTCGGTCCGCATCTGGGAAGCGGGTGGCACCCGTTCCTTCCTGTTCGCGAGCCCCGCGGTGGCCGACGACCTCGAGGCCCTGCTGCGCGGACTGGAAGCCGGGGCACTCGACGCCTGAGCCCCGGACGGTCCCTCGGTCTGGGGGTCCCCGGTGGACATGACCACGACTGGCGACGTGCGACGACGTTTGCTACCGTGCTCAGGTCCCGTTATCTGCTCGTTACCAACGAGCGCCCTCCTTCCCCGATCAGGATCGCCACCGCACGCATGCCCCACTCTCCACTGACGTCCGTCCCCACCGGTCCCGTCGACGCCGCCACCCCGGTCGTCCACCTGACCCGACGAGCACGGATCGAGGCGGAGCGAGCGGCTGCGAAGGGTGCTCCCGTCACGCAGGACCACACGCAGGACGTCGCACCCGACAGCGCCGCGCGCCCGTCGTTCGACGAGGTCGTCGGGGTGACCACGCCGTCGTCCGCCGCTGCTCCGGTGTCCCCGATCGACCTCGCGCCGGCGTCGCCCGCGCTGCCGGAGTCGGCGGTCCGACCTGCATCGCGCATCACGACGCCGCCGGCCCCCACGTCACCGGACGTCCGCGCCACCGCACCGCGCACCGTGCCCGCTGCCGCTCCGTCCTCCGCTGCACCGCAGCCCCGTCGGGTCATCGGCCAGGTCCCGGCCTCCCGTCGGCGCACTGGCCGTGCGGCGTCCGCCGTGCAGGTCGACCGGGCCACCCGGCACATCAATACGAGCCGCACCACCGCGCCGGCCCCCACCGCTCGCAAGCAGGGTGCCTCGTTCCGCCGTGCCGCGTCGCGCGTGACGGCCGTCGGTGCGCTCCTCTTCGTCGCCGGGCTCGTCGTCTCGACGTCGTTGCCCGCCCAGGCGCTCTACGTGCCGGAGACCGGCTCCACCGCGGTCCGGTCGACGGCGAACGGTGCGACCCAGTCGATGAGCGTCAGCGCAGCAGCCGACGGTTCGACGACCCGCGACCAGTACACGGTGTCCGACGCCACGCAGTACAAGAACGTCGACGCCTCGAGCTTCACGAACGACCCGACCGGCACGATCCAGTGGCCGTTCCTCACCGGGGTCCCGATCACGTCGGGCTTCGGCGGTCGCCAGGTCGCCGGCTGCTCGTTCTGCTCGACGAACCACATGGGCGTCGACTTCGCCCCCGGCGAGGGCACCCCGATCCGTGTCATCGCCGCCGGCACCGTCATCAAGGTGCAGGCGAACGACGGCGGTTTCGGCAACGACGTCTGGGTCGAGCACGACGTCGACGGCAAGCAGTTCGTCAGCGTGTACGGCCACATGGAGGACAACTCCTTCAAGGTGGTCACCGGTCAGCAGATCGAGGTCGGTGACGAGCTCGGCCTCGTGGGCAGCACGGGCAACTCCACGGGCCCGCACCTGCACCTCGAAGTGCACGTCGACGGCGTCCCCGTGGACCCGCTGGCGTGGCTCCAGACCAACGCGAACTAGCGGTCGCCGGCGCGGCACGCCCGGGCGTCTCGCCCGGTTCCGGAGCAGCGTCGGAGGTCTGCTATCCTCGTGTGGTGCCGTTCGCGGCACATCGCCCCGATAGCTCAGTGGTAGAGCACCTCCATGGTAAGGAGGGGGTCGTCAGTTCAATCCTGACTCGGGGCTCCGACCCGGTGCGCGTGTCGCTCCGGATCTCTGGCGGGGTAGCTCAGTTGGTTAGAGCACACGACTCATAATCGTGGGGTCGCGGGTTCAAGTCCCGCCCTCGCTACAGCAAGCCCGGCGATCTGTTCGCCGGGCTTTCGTCGTTCCCGGGCCTCCCGTCCGCCCCGTGACCGGGACTACAGCGCGGAGTTCGACCCGGTTCCGGTCCGCGCCTGCAACACGCCGGCGGACCGCAGCGCACGCTCGACCGACGCGCTCACCTCGTGCCAAGCCGCTCGTCGCCGGCTCGCGCCGATGCTGCCGCCGGAGACGGCCGTCCCGTGTCCGCTGTGCCGGAGCGTGATGGTGGTGGACGCCCCCGTGACGGTCGTCGACAGCTCGTAGCGCCGGAACTCGCGGGACGGGTGCACGAGCGCGCCGAGCAGGATCGTCAGCAGCCGGTTGCCGGTCGTCGCGGTGAGGGTCCCACCGGTCGACTCGACGTGGTGTCCCGTGGTGCGGAGCGCCGCGGCGGCGACCTCCATCGCGGTGCAGCGGTCGCCCGTGTGCACGGCGAACTCGGTCCTGCTGTCCATCGGTGCTCCCCCGTCCCCTGATCCGGTGTCGACACCGGACCGCCGGTTCCCCCGAACCGACGCGGCAAGCCTAGCCGATGCATCCTCAGCATCGACAGGCCCCAGGACGGGCGTCGGTAGACTGCCGACGTGTCAGTGAACCCCGAGCTCGTCGGCAGGACGTTCCCGTCGGCCCAGCCCTACCTGGTCGGTCGCGAGAAGGTGCGCGAGTTCTCGCGCGCGGTGTTCGCGACCAACCCCGTCCACCACGAACCCGATGCGGCCCGTGCCGCCGGGTACGCCGACGTCGTCGCCCCGCCGACCTTCGCGGTCGTCGTGCAGGAAGCCACGCTCGCGCAGCTCCTGGCCGAGCCGGACGCCGGCATCGACTTCTCCCGCGTCGTGCACGGCGAGCAGTCCTTCACCTACGACCGGCCCATCGTGGCCGGCGACGAACTCACCGCGACCCTGACCGTCACGAGCGTGAAGACGCTCGGCGGCAACGCGATGGTCACGGCCCAGAGCACCATGAACGACGCCGCGGGGGAGCACGTCGTCACGGCGACGTCGACCCTCGTGGTCCGAGGAGACGACGCATGACCGCCGCACCAGCCACCGCGATCGAGGTCGGCACGGTGGTCGCCGAGCGCGAGGTGCACGTCACCCGCGACTCGCTCGTCCGCTACGCCGGCGCCTCCGGTGACTTCAACCCGATCCACTACCGCGACGACGTCGCCGCCTCGGTCGGGCTGCCCGGCGTGCTCGCGCACGGCATGCTCACGATGGGCCTCGCGGTGCAGCCGGTGTCCGAGTGGCTCGGTGACAGCGGCTGGGTCGCGGGTTACGGCGTCCGCTTCACCCGCCCCGTCGTCGTGGACCCCGAGCAGGGCGCGACCATCGGCATCGTCGCGAAGGTCGGGACCGTCGACGACGACGGCCGACCGAAGCGCATCGACCTCACCGTGACCGCCGGCGGGCAGACCGTGCTCGGCAAGGCGCAGGTCACGGTGGCGTTCCGCTGACCGTGCACGAGCCGGTGCTCGCCGACCTCACGACGCTCGGCGTCGGCGGTCCGGCCACGCGGCTGCTGACGGCCACGACGACCGAGGAGCTCGTCGCCCACACGCGTGCGGCGTGGGACGACCACGAGTGGCTCGTCCTCGGTGGCGGCAGCAACCTGCTGGTCGCCGACTCGGGCTTCGACGGCACCGTCGTCCTGGTCCGCACCTCGGGCGTGGAGGCCGACGCCGACGCCGACGCCGTCACCGTCCGTGTCGCGGCCGGTGAACCCTGGGACGCGTTCGTCGCCACCACCGTCGCGAACGGCTGGACCGGTCTGGAGGCCCTCAGCGGCATCCCGGGCACCGTCGGCGCCGCCCCCGTGCAGAACATCGGCGCCTACGGGGTCGAGCTCTCCGACGTGCTCACCCGGGTCGAGTTCCTCGATGCGGCCACTGGGGAGCGCACGTGGGTCCCCGCGGCCGAGCTGGCGCTCGGCTACCGCACGTCGACCCTCAAGCACGGACGTCGCGGTGTCGTGCTGACGGTCGAGTTCCGGCTCGGCACGGCGGGCGAGCACGGCGTGCCGGTGCGGTACGCCCAGCTCGCCGGTTCGCTCGGGGTCGACCTCGGTGCCCTCGTGGAGCCGACCACGGTCCGCGACGAGGTCCTGCGGCTCCGCGCCTCGAAGGGCATGGTGCTCGACGCCGACGACCGGGACACCTGGAGCGCCGGGTCCTTCTTCACGAACCCGATCGTGTCCGCGGCCTTCGCCGAGACGCTGCCCGCCGATGCGCCACGGTGGCCGGCTGGTGACGACGTCAAGCTCAGCGCCGCCTGGCTCATCGAGCAGGCCGGGGTGCACCGCGGCTACGCCGTGCCGGGCTCGCGGGCGGCGATCTCGTCGAAGCACACCCTCGCGCTGACGAACCGCGGCGGAGCGACGGCCGCCCAGGTGGCGGAGCTCGCGCGGTACGTGCAGGTGACCGTCCTGAACCGCTTCGGGGTCTCGCTCGTGCCGGAGCCCGTCGTGGTGGGCGACCTGCTCGACTGAGGACGCCCACGCGACGCGCCACGGGCCTCCCGGACGTGCGAACGGGCCACCTCGACGAGGTGGCCCGTTCCGTGGTGCGTGGGGTCTACGCGAAGAACCGCGCCAGACGGGCGACGCCCTCGGCGATGTCGTCGTCGCCGAGGGCGTACGACAGCCGCAGGTAGCCCGAGGGTCCGAAGGCCTCGCCCGGGACGACCGCGACCTCGGCGTGCTCGAGGATCAGGTCGGCCAGCTCGAGGGTCGTCGTCGGGGTCGAGCCCGCCCACTCGCGGCCGAGCAGTGCGGTGACGTCCGGGTAGACGTAGAAGGCGCCCTGCGGGGTCGGCGTGACGAAGCCCGGGATCGCGTTGAGCCCGGCGACGATGGCCTGGCGACGGCGGTCGAAGGCCTCGCGCATGGCCGCCACCGGCTCCTGTGGCCCGGTGAGGGCGGCGATCGCGGCGCGCTGGGACACGTTCGACACGTTCGACGACAGGTGCGACTGCAGGTTCGACGCAGCCTTGACGGCGTCGGCCGGGCCGATGAACCAGCCGACGCGCCAGCCGGTCATCGCGTAGGTCTTGGCGACGCCGTTGACGAGGATCGTGGTGTCGGCGAGGGCCGGCACGGCGTCGAGGATGCCGGTGAAGCGCAGCCCGTCGTAGACGAGGTCCTGGTAGATCTCGTCGCTGATGACCCAGATGCCGTGTTCGAGCGCCCACTCGCCGATCGCCGCGGTCTGCTCGGCGGTGTACACGGCGCCGGTCGGGTTCGACGGCGAGCAGAACAGCAGCGCCTTCGTCTTCGGGGTGCGCGCGGCCTCGAGCTGCTCGACGGTCACGAGGTACCCCTGGTCGCTGCCGGCGAAGACCTCGACCGGCTCGCCACCGGCCAGGCGAATGGCCTCGGGGTAGGTGGTCCAGTACGGGGCGGGGAGCAGGACCTCGTCCCCGCCGTCGACGATCGTCTGGAACGCCTGGTACACGGCCTGCTTGCCGCCGTTGGTGACGATCACCTGCGACGGGTCGACGGTGATGCCGGACTCGCGTGCGGTCTTGTCGGCGATGGCCTGCTTCAGCTCCGGCAGGCCGGTCGCCGGCGTGTAGCGGTGGTTCTTCGGGTCCTGTGCGGCCTCGACCGCGGCGACGACCACGTGGTCGGGCGTCGCGAAGTCCGGCTCGCCGGCGGCGAAGGAGATGACGGGGCGACCCGCGGCCTTCAGGGCCTTCGCCTTCGCGTCGACCTTGAGCGTCGCGGACTCGGCGATCGCCGCGATGCGGGACGCGATGCGCGGCCGATCGGTCGGCGCGGCGGCGGGGGTTGCGGTGGACTCGGGGCCGGGGGCTGCGGTGCTCACGGGTCCCAGCCTATCGGCGCGGCACGCCGTGGAGGGGGTCAAGTGGACACCGTGTGACGGACTCCCGTAC
Source organism: Curtobacterium pomorum (assembly GCF_044497295.1). Taxonomy (NCBI): domain Bacteria; kingdom Bacillati; phylum Actinomycetota; class Actinomycetes; order Micrococcales; family Microbacteriaceae; genus Curtobacterium; species Curtobacterium pomorum. The sequence goes on along the minus strand of NZ_CP172409.1, from coordinate 2,801,911 downwards.
ACTCGACCACCGGAACACGATCGGTGACGGACGTGCTCTGAAGGGCGGTGGCTCAATTGGTAGAGCAGCGGTCTCCAAAACCGCAGGTTGCAGGTTCGAGTCCTGTCCGCCCTGCAACTCTGGAAGGGTAGAAGTTGGCGAGCAAAGACATGGAGACGACGGCGGACGACGTCGTCGCCAAGGCGAAGCAGGACCGGGCCGAGCGCCGGGGTCCGATCGCTGCCATCGTGCTCTTCATCCGTCAGGTGATCGGCGAGCTGCGCAAGGTCGTGACGCCGACCCGCAAGGAGCTCTTCAGCTACACGCTGGTCGTGCTCGTCTTCGTCGTCGTGATGATGATCCTGGTGTCGATCCTCGACTTCGTGTTCGGTCTCGGCGTCGGGTACGTCTTCGGCAACGGGCCCACGGCCTGACCCGGACGTCGACTGCCCTGTGCGGCAGTCCCGTGGAGTACGGTCGCCCGAGACGGAGCCGATCGTGACCAGGACCGTCCGCCATCCCGACCCGCACCACCGAACGGAAAGAATCGACTGTGTCTGACTACTCCCGCGACGACATCGACCTCGCGACGGCTGCCGAGCAGTCCTCCGAGGTCGAGGAGAACCAGGAAGGCGACGTCGAGACCGGCGAGGAGCGCTCCGCCGAGTCCGCCGAGGAGCGCGCGATCTCCGTCGAGTCCGAGGACGACGAGTCCCTCGGCATCGACGAGGAGCTCACCGCGCTGCAGGAGTCCAAGGACCCCGAGGCCGACGCCGTCGTCGAGGACGCCCTCGAGATCGACTCCGCCGACGAGGCCGAGGCCGCGGTGGAGGCCGTCGAGGACGAGGAAGAGATCGAACTCGAGTCCGAGACCGCCGAAGAGGCGAACGAGACCCTCGCCGCCGACGAAGCCATCGACGCCGAGGACGACGACGCCGAAGAGGCCGAGGTCGACCCGTACGAGGCCTTCAAGGTCGAGCTGCGGATGAAGCCGGGCAAGTGGTACGTCATCCACTCCTACGCGGGCTTCGAGCGCCGCGTGAAGTCGAACATCGAGAACCGCATGGTGTCGATGTCGATGGAGGACTCGATCTACCAGGTCGAGGTCCCGATGGAGGACGTCGTCGAGATCAAGAACGGGCAGCGCAAGCTGGTCACCCGCGTCCGGATCCCCTCGTACGTGCTCGTCCGCATGGACCTCAACGAGGACTCGTGGTCGGTCGTCCGGCACACTCCCGGCGTCACCGGCTTCGTCGGCAACGCCCACAACCCGACGCCGCTCCGTTTCGACGAGGCGTTCGGCATGCTCAAGTCCCTCGTGCAGGTCGCCGAGGCCGCCCCGACCAAGGGTGGCTCGAAGTCCGGCGGTTCCCTGCAGGCGCAGCCCGCGGCCGAGGTCGACTTCGAGGTCGGCGAGACGATCACCATCAAGGAGGGCTCGTTCGCGGGCCTCCCCGGTTCGATCTCCGAGATCAAGCCGGAGAGCGGCAAGCTCACCGTCCTCGTCTCGCTGTTCGAGCGCGAGACCCCGGTCGAGCTCAGCTTCGACCAGGTCACGAAGCTCTAGTCCAGGTCTGCCCGTTCGGGTAGACTCATCGAGTTTGGGCCCGCACGCCTCGTGCGTGTGGGCCTTCACCGCGGTCCGGAACGGCCGGACCAGCGGGAGAGTGCACGGATCCCCGTGCGTTCGATTCCAGGAGGAAGACAAGTCATGGCACCGAAGAAGAAGGTCACGGGCCTGATCAAGCTGCAGATCAACGCGGGAGCCGCCAACCCGGCCCCGCCGATCGGTCCGGCACTCGGTCAGCACGGCGTCAACATCATGGAGTTCTGCAAGGCGTACAACGCGGCGACCGAGTCGCAGCGTGGCAACGTCGTGCCGGTCGAGATCACCGTCTACGAGGACCGTTCGTTCACGTTCGTCCTCAAGACCCCGCCGGCCGCTGAGCTCATCAAGAAGGCTGCTGGTGTGCAGAAGGGGTCCGCGACCCCGCACACGGTCAAGGTCGCGAAGATCTCGATGGACCAGGTCCGTCAGATCGCCGAGACCAAGCAGGCCGACCTGAACGCCAACGACATCGAGCAGGCCGCGAAGATCATCGCCGGCACCGCACGCTCGATGGGCATCACGGTCGAGGCCTAAGCACCGATCGGGCTCCGGCCCACACCCAGACACCTTTCCGTGGGAGAGCCGCGCCGGCTCGTCAACCACGTATCTCGCAAGGAGACCACCATGGCGAAGAAGTCCAAGGCCTACGAAGCCGCGGCCGCGAAGATCGAGGCCGACAAGTTCTACACCCCGACCGAGGCAGTCGCCCTGGCCAAGGAGACCGGCTCTGCGAAGACCGACTCCACGGTCGAGGTCGCACTGAAGCTCGGCGTCGACCCGCGCAAGGCGGACCAGATGGTCCGTGGCACGGTCATCCTGCCGCACGGCACGGGCAAGACCGCTCGCGTCATCGTGTTCGCGACGGGTGCGGCGGCCGAGGCCGCGATCGCAGCCGGCGCCGACGAGGTCGGTGGCGACGAGCTCATCGCGAAGGTCGCCGAGGGCTACACCGCCTTCGACTCCGCCGTCGCGACGCCCGAGCTCATGGGCAAGGTCGGTCGTCTCGGCAAGGTGCTCGGCCCGCGTGGCCTCATGCCCAACCCGAAGACCGGCACCGTGACCCCGAACGTGGCGCAGGCCGTCAACGACATCAAGGGCGGCAAGATCGAGTTCCGCGTCGACAAGCACGCCAACGTGCACTTCGTCGTCGGCAAGGCCTCGTTCACGCCGGAGCAGCTCGACGAGAACATCTCGACCGCGCTCGAGGAGATCAACCGCCTCAAGCCGAGCTCCTCGAAGGGCCGCTACGTCATGAAGGGCGCCGTCTCGACGACCTTCGGCCCCGGCATCCCGCTGGACGTCAACAGCATCTGAGTCCACTGACTCCGGGTCACTGACCTCCGGGTCACTGACCTCCGGGTCACTGACCCGCAGAAAGGCCCGCACCAGAAACGGTGCGGGCCTTTCCGCATCTGCGGGACCGCGGCCCCGGTAGCGTGGTGGCGTGCGCACCCTCGTCAACTCGCTCCGGTTGATCGCCGTCATCGCCGTGGTCGTGGCGATCGTCGCCCAGTGGCTCGTCAGCTCGGAGACGGCCGCCTACAACCCGTGGAACTTCTTCGGGTACTTCACCATCCAGTCGAACGCCATCATCGCCGTGGCCCTGGCGGTGACCCTCGTCGCGTCGGCTCGGCGGAAGCGCGGTGACCTGCGGGTGAGCCTGCTGCGGGGCGCGGGGACGGTGTACATCGCGACGACGGGCATCGTCTACAACACCCTGCTCACGAACGTCGACGTGTCGGCGAACGTCCAGTGGTCGAACGACGTGCTGCACAAGGTCATCCCCGCGTACGCGGTGCTCGACTGGTTGGTGTTCTCGGACCGGTCGAAGCTGCTCCTCCGCCACGTGTGGTGGTTCCTGATCTACCCGGCGGTGTGGACGATCGTCATCCTGATCCGCGGCGCGACCGACGGCTGGGTGCCGTACCCGTTCCTCGACCCGGCGCAGGGCTACGGCGTCGTGGCGATCTACTGCGTCGGCGTGGGCGTCTCGATCGGGTTGCTCGGCGTGCTGGTCGTGGGGATGAGCCGGCTCCGCCTGGTCAAGGTCTGAGCGGACGGGCTACGAGCGGAAGTCGCGCAGCTTGTCGAGCACCAGGTCGGCGAGCTGGACGAGCCCGCGGATCTGGTCGTCGTCGCGGTCGACCCACCGGCACTCGGGTTCGTCGGCGACGGGGACGAAGCCGTCGTGGCGCTCCCAGACGAACAGGGTGCGGTCGGCGCCGAGCACGTACTGCTGCCACCAGATCTGCCGCAGGTAGTGCCGGGGGATGCTCCGCCAGCCCTTCGCGGTCGTCTTGATCTCGGCCAGCACGATGCGTGAGCCCTGGACACCGACGCCGTCGGGGGTGGCGAGGTGCGCCCGGTTCGCCGCCGCGTGGAACAGGTGCGCCGACGGCTGGATGCCGTGGGTGGCCGCGACCCAGGCGGCGATGTGCGGCTCGCGGTCCTTGCCGTGCTCGGTGAACGCGTTGCCGGAGAACCGTGAGCCGTAGCGCTTCTCGGCGACGACGGCCTCGACCGCGTGGAGCGACGCGAGTCGTGCGACGTCGGTCGCGGTGATGCCCGCGGCGCGGGCGCGGAGCCATGCGAAGCGGTCCGACGAGTGCGCGACGATGCGCTCGGTGTTGCCGCGCAGGGCGGTGAACGCGTCCCGCCCCGGAACCGCGACCGGCGTGGCGGAGGCGGACACGTCCTCCAGACCGGGGTCCGGGTCGCCCCACAGGGTGGGCTGCACGATCGTCACCCGACGATTCTCCCCCCGACCACCGGCAGGACCGAATCCGACGCGCTCACGGGTCGCGGCGCGCACGTCAGGAGACGAGCTCGCGCCCTTCGGCGAAGGCGACCAGCTCGTCGACCCCGGCGGGGGAGAGCGCGTAGCCGATCGCCAGCGCCGCTGCTCCCTGCAGTGCGGCGAGCGACCCCGCACGCGACTGGGCGATGACGAGGTGTTCGGTGGCGAGTGGCATCGAGCGCGAGTAGACGACCTCGCGGACGCCGGCGAGCAGGTGCTCACCGGCCTGCGTGATCGAGCCGCCCAGGACGATCACCGACGGGTTCATGAGCGAGACGCACGTGGCGAGGACCTCGCCGATGTCGCGGCCGGCCTGGCGCACGGCGTAGATCGCGTCGAGGTCGGACCGGTTCACCAGGTCCAGGACGTCGGCGCCGGTGTGGGCGTCGTGCCCCTTCGCGCGCAGGGCGCGGGCGATCGCCGGACCGGAGGCCACCGCCTCGAGGCACCCGGTGTTGCCGCAGTGGCAGGGGACGTCGCCGGCGCGGGAGACCCGGACGTGGCCGATGTCGCCCGCGGTGCCCTGGGCGCCCCGTCGCAGCGCGCCGTCCGACACGATGCCGGACCCGATGCCGGTGGCGACCTTGACGAACAGCAGGTGGTCGACGTCGGGCCATCCGTGCTCCCGTTCACCGAGGGCCGCGATGTTCACGTCGTTGTCGAGCAGGACGTGTGCGGCGATGTGCTGACGGAGCCACGACGGCACGTCGAAGCCGTCCCACCCGGGCATGATCGGGGGGTTCGCCGGTCGCCCGGTCGAGAACTCGACCGGGCCGGGCACGCCGATCCCGATGGCGATGACGTCCTGGCGGGCGCGGCCGACCTCGTCGAGCAGCTCGTCGATGGTCGCGACCAGCCACGAGAGTGTCTCCACCGGGCCGGCGGCGATGTCGATGCGCGCCTCACGGGTGGCGAGCGGGGCGGCGACCAGGTCGGTGACGGCGACACGGCCGTGCGAGGCTCCGAGGTCGGCGGCGATGACGAGCCGGGCGCGGGGCTTCAGCGCCACCTGCGCCGGCGGCCGTCCGCCGGTGGAGACGGCGGTGTCGACGGGGCCGACGAGACCGACCTCGATGAGGGAGTCCAGGCGCACGCCGATGGTGGAGCGTGCGAGTCCCGTCAGTGCGGCGAGCTCGGCCCGGGTCCGCGGCACGCCGTCGCGGAGGATCTGGAAGAGCTCGCTCGTCCCGACCGGAGGCGACGCTGCCGTCCGAGTCAAGTCGACCATGTGGGGAGTGAAGCACACATCGAACGCGCCACGCAACGAAGTTCGTCGACGTTCCTCGAACTTCTGCTTGACCGCCGACAGAAGTGGCCATAGTGTGACGCTCGGTCAGTGACGACCGCACCATCTCGACGAGGAGAACCCCCAGGTGACCCAACCGATCTCGGTTCAGCTCTACACCGTCCGCGACGCCCTCTCGGCCGACCTGCCCGGCACGCTCCAGCGCATCGCCGACATCGGCTACACGAACGTCGAGGCCTTCGGCTTCGTCGACAACGCCGACGAACTCGCCGCCGCGCTGCGCGACGCCGGCCTCGCCGCCCCGAGCGGACACGCACGGCTGCTGGACGCCGGCGAGCAGGACCTCGAGCGGATCTTCCACGCGAGCGTCACCGCCGGGCTCGGCACCCTGATCGACCCGCACATCGACGAGGCCCGCTGGACCACCCGCGAGGACGTCGAGGCGATCGCCCGCGAACTGAGCGCCCTCGCCCCGCGTGCGGCCGACCACGGCCTCGTCCTCGGCTACCACAACCACGCGTTCGAGTTCTCGAACCGCATCGACGGCGTCAGCGCCTACGAGGTCTTCGCCGACGCACTGTCCGACGACGTCGTGCTCGAGCTCGACACCTACTGGGTCACGGTCGGCGGCGACGACCCGGTGGCGATCATCGGCAAGTACGGCGACAAGATCGAGTTCCTGCACGTCAAGGACGGCGACGGGTCGCACGACGACGACAAGCAGGTCGCCGTCGGCAACGGCATCATGCCGATCCGCGAGATCCTCGCCGCAGCGCCCGACGCGCTGCACGTCGTCGAGCTCGACGGCCACGAGGGCGACGTGTTCCAGGCCGTCGCCGACTCCTACACGTTCCTCGAGGGGGCACGCGCATGACCGACACCACCACGACCGCAGCGGTCGACAGCAGCACCCGCACCGGCCGCGTCGGCGTGGGCGTCATCGGCGCCGGGGTCATCTCCGACCAGTACCTGTCGAACCTCACCGTCTTCCCCGACGTCGAGGTCCGCTTCATCGCCGACATCGACCTGCCGCGCGCAGCCGCCCAGGCCGAGAAGTGGGGCGTCCCCGGATCGGGCACCGTCGAGGAGCTCCTGGCCGACGACGACATCGAGATCGTCGTCAACCTGACGATCCCCGCCGCCCACGTCGAGGTCGCGCTGCAGGCACTCGCCGCCGGCAAGCACGTGTGGGGCGAGAAGCCGTACGCCCTCGACCGTTCGAGCGCTGCCGAGCTCCGCGACGCCGCCCGTGCCGCCGGCAAGACCGTCAGCGTCGCACCGGACACCTTCCTCGGTGCCGGCCTGCAGACCGCGCTCCGCACCATCCGCGACGGCCGCATCGGCAAGCCGCTCAACGGCCTGACGCTCTTCCAGAGCCCCGGCCCGGAGTCGTGGCACCCGAGTCCCGAGTTCCTCTTCGCCTACGGTGCGGGCCCGCTGTTCGACATCGGCCCGTACTACATCACCACCCTGGTGCAGACGTTCGGTCCGGTGAAGAAGGTCACGGCGACGGCGTCGAAGTCCCGCGCCACGCGCACGATCGGCTCCGGCCCGAAGGCGGGCACCGAGTTCCCCGTCGACGTCCCCACGAACCACTCCGCGCTGATCGAGTTCGAGGACGGCGGGAGCGCACAGAGCGTCTTCTCGTTCGAGTCGGACCGCGGTCGCACGGGCGTCGTCGAGATCGCCGGCGAGACCGGCACCGTCGTGTTCCCGGACCCGAACAACTTCGACGGCGACACCGAGCTGTACGCGCTCGGCGCCGAGGAGCCCGAGACGATCCCCGCGGTCGGCTCCACCTACTCGCGCGGCACCGGCGTGGTCGACCTCGCCCGCTCGCTCCGCGCCGGCGACGAGAACCGGGTCCCCGGTGCGCTCGCCTTCCACGTCCTCGACGTGATGGTCTCCATCGCCGAGGCGGCAGAACGTGGCGAGGCGGTGCTCGTCGAGAGCACCGTTTCGCCCTCCCAGACCCTCCCCGAGGGTTGGGACCCCGCGGAGCAGACCCTGGCCTGACCGGCCCGGGTCCGTCCCGCACACCACAGCAGCACCCGACAGATCCACCTCGCAGCACCCCTGCTCCATCCCTGCACCATCCCTGCACCATCTCAACGACGAGAAAGTAGAGAGTCATGCGCACTGCCATCCGCGCACTGGCCATCACCGCGGCCGCCGCACTCACCGTGACCGGCCTCGCAGCCTGCTCCTCCGGATCGTCCGGTTCCTCCGGCGACTCCAAGACGCTCACCTACTGGGCGTCCAACCAGGGCACGTCGCTCCAGAACGACAAGGAGGTGCTGACCCCCGTCCTCAAGAAGTTCACGAAGGAGACCGGGATCAAGGTCGACCTCCAGGTCATCGGCTGGAACGACCTGCAGACGAAGATCCAGACCGCCGTCACCTCGGGCCAGGGCCCGGACGTCGTCAACATCGGCAACACCTGGGCCACCTCGCTCCAGGCGACCGGTGCGTTCCAGGAGTACGGCGACGCCGAGATGAAGGCGATCGGCGGCGCCGACAAGTTCGGCAAGGTCGCGCTCTCCACCGGTGGCGCCCCGGGTGAGACCGTCACGAGCGTGCCGCTCTACGGCCTGGCGTACGGCCTGTACTACAACAAGAAGATGCTCGCGGACGCCGGGATCACCCCGCCCACCACGTGGGAGGACATGGTCGCCGACGCGAAGAAGCTGACCAAGGGCGACACCTACGGCTTCAGCCTCGCCGGCGGCTCGTACACCGAGAACTCGCACTTCGCCTTCATCAACTCGGCGCAGAACGGTGGCGAGTGGTTCGACAAGGACGGCAAGCCGACCTTCACGTCGAAGGCGAACGTCGACGGCATCAAGCGCTACCTCGACCTCATGCAGGACGCCAAGGTCGCGAACCCGTCGAACGCGCAGTACGACAACGCGACGCAGTCCACCACGGACTTCGCCAAGAAGAAGGCCGCGTTCATCCTCAACCAGAACAACGCGAACGCGACCATCGAGTCGCTCGGCATGAAGTCGTCGGAGTACGGCGTCGTCGCCCTGCCCGCACCGACCGGTGGCGAGCAGATCGCCTCGTTCCCGGCCGGCATCAACCTGTCGATCTTCAAGAACACGAAGAACAAGGACGGCGCGCTCAAGTTCGTCAAGTACATGACGGACATGGACACGCAGACGACGCTGGACAAGCCGTACTCGGCTCTGCCCGTGCTCGCCGAGGCTGCTGACTCCGTCACGGACGAGCAGACGAAGACGTTCCTCGACATCTACAACAACAAGGCGAAGCCGCTCCCGCTCGTGCCCGCCGAGGACCAGTTCGAGTCCACGGTCGGCAAGGCGATGAACGACATGTTCGCCCAGATCGCGACCGGCTCCAAGGTCTCCGAGGCCGACATCAAGTCGGCCCTGCAGACCGCCCAGGACCAGGTGTCCCAGGCGAACGGCTGATCCGAGCCCGGAGGCCCGGGGCACGTCCGCTGGACGCGCCCCGGGCCTCCACCCCCAGCCCCAGGGCCGGCCAACCGCCGGCAGTGAGCCTCACGTCTCACGCACACCGCGCCTCCCGTCCGCTGCCACGGACCGGGGTGCGAAGCACCCGACCCTCCTCCTGCCGAAAGGCCCCCGCCCATGTCCACGACGGTCCTGCCCGATGCGGAGCGCATCGACCTGACGCACACGAAGGGCTCGACGCTGTCGGGCCGTCCGCCAGGTCGCAAGCGCAAGCGCAACTGGCTGCCCTACGCGCTCGTCGCGCCGGCCATCCTGTTCGAGCTGCTCATCCACATCGTCCCGATGCTCACCGGCATCTGGATCTCGTTCATCCAGCTCACCAAGTACTTCATCGCCAACTGGGGCGCCGCCCCCTTCGCGGGGTTCAAGAACTACCAGGTCGCCATCGACTTCGACCAGGCGATCGGCCGCGGGGTCCTCAACTCGTTCCTCATCACCTGTGCCTTCACGGTCCTGGTCGTCGGGCTCTCCTGGACCTTCGGCATGGCCGCGGCCGTCGCGCTGCAGAAGCCGTTCGCGGGTCGCGGGCTCTTCCGCACCCTGTTCCTGGTGCCCTACGCGCTGCCGATGTACGCCGGCGTGATCACCTGGAAGTTCATGTTCCAGCGTGACTCCGGAGCGCTCAACCACCTGTTGGTCGACCAACTCGGACTCTTCGGCGGGAACGCCCCGTTCTGGCTCATCGGCAACAACGCCTTCGTCGCGGTCGTCGTCGTGGCGATCTGGAAGACCTGGCCCTTCGCGTTCCTGATGCTGATGGCCGGCCTGCAGTCCGTCCCGAACGACGTCTACGAGGCTGCATCGGTGGACGGCGCGAAGCCGTTCCGCCAGTGGCGCTCGATCACGCTGCCGATGGTCCGTCCGGTCAACGTGACGCTCGTGCTCGTGATGTTCCTCTGGACCTTCAACGACTTCAACACGCCGTTCGTGCTGTTCGGTTCGACCGCGCAGCCCCCGGCCGCGGACCTGCTGAGCTTCCACATCTACAACGCGTCGTTCATCACCTGGAACTTCGGTTCCGGTGCCGCGATGAGCGTCCTGCTCCTCCTCTTCCTGCTCGTCGTCACCGGCATCTACCTCGCCGTGACCAACCGGAGGTCCGTCCGTGCGTGAGACAACTGGCGCCAAGTCCTTCAAGATCATCACCCTGATCGTCCTGACCCTCTTCACGGTCGTGCCGCTCTACGTGATGATCACCACGGCGATCAAGCCCCTCGGTGACGTGCAGGACAACTTCACGTGGATCCCGACGACGATCACCTTCCAGCCGTTCATCGACATGTGGTCGACGGTGCCGCTCGGCCGGTACTTCATCAACTCGCTCGTGGTGTGCACGGTCGCCACGGTGTTCTCGCTGATCATCGCGACGTTCGCCGCCTACGGTGTCTCGCGCTGGAACTTCAAGGGCAAGAGCACCTTCACCACCGCGGTGCTCTCCACCCAGATGTTCCCCGGTGTGCTGTTCCTGCTCCCGCTGTTCCTCATCTTCACGAACCTCGGGAACACGCTCGGCATCCAGCTCGTCGGATCGTGGCTCGGCCTGATCATCACCTACCTGACGTTCACGCTCCCGTTCTCGATCTGGATGCTCGCCGGCTACTTCGAGACCATCCCGCGCGAACTCGACGAGGCCGCGATGGTCGACGGCTCCGGCCCGATGGGTGCCCTGTTCCGGGTCATCCTGCCCTCGGCCCGCCCGGGTCTGGTGGCGGTCGGGATCTACTCGTTCATGACGGCCTGGGGTGAGGTCCTCTTCGCCTCGGTCATGACGAACGGCCTCGGTTCGACCCTGGCGGTCGGTCTGCAGCAGTACTCGACGCAGACGAACGTCTACTGGAACCAGGTGATGGCGGCGAGCCTCGTCGTGAGCATCCCGGTCGTGGCCGCGTTCCTCATCGTGCAGCGGCAGTTCGTGGCCGGCCTGACCGCCGGCGCGGTGAAGTAGCCGCTCCACCTCCAGCTCCAGCTCCAGCTCCAGCTCCAGCTGCAGCTCCAGCTGCAGCTCTGCCAAAGCGACAGACCCCCGCCGATGTTCGGCGGGGATCTGTCGCTTTCGCGGACCAGTCCGAGGCGGCCCGGCAGGATGGGACTCATGAGCGAAGCGCGCGGGCGGCAACTGCTGCCGGGACAGACCAGCCGGGTGCACGTGTACGACATGGCGTCGCGGACATCGCGGCTGGTGTTCGAGTCGAGGACGGTGCTCGTCGAGGCGCCGAACGTCCTCGACGCCGACACGCTCGTGCTCAACGGTGACGGCGACCTCTGGCTGCTGCGGCTGCCCGCTCCGGACACGGACGCCGTGCTCGACGAGACCGCCCTGGTCCGGGTGTCGATGCCCGGCGTCCCCGAGATCAACAACGACCACGTGCTCGACCCGTCGGGCACCTCGGTCGTGGTGAGCGGGCGCGACGGGGACCTCTACCGGGTCCCGGTGCCCGCCGGGGGAGCGGCGGCGACGCTCACCGACGTGACCACCGCCCTGCCGACCCTCCGGAAGTTCTACCTGCACGGCATCGCACCCGACGGGGAGACCCTCGCGGCGATCGTCGGGGAGCGGACCACGGACGGCGTCTGGACGACCGACGTCGCACTCGTCGACCCGGCGACCGGCGAGCCGACGTTCCTGACGAGGGACGAACACGCCGACGACGGGGTGTCGTTCGCGGGCGACGTGCTCGTGTGGAACTCGGAGCGCTTCACGCCCGGCACCGCACAGCTCGTCTCCCTCCGGCCGGGGTCGATCGATCCGGTACGGCTGACGAACGACGACCGGGTGAACTGGTTCCCGCACGTCTCGCCGGACGGGGAACACCTGCTCTACCTGTCGTACGAGCCGGGCGTGCAGGGCCACCCGGCCGACCACCGCGTGGAACTGCGGCTGCTGCCCGGGGTGCTCGTCCGCGGAGCCCGGATGATGCCGGTGCCGGAGACCCTCGTCGTGCTCGACGGCGGTCAGGGCACCGTCAACGTCCCGCCGTGGTCCCCGGACTCCCGCTGGTTCGCCTACTGCGACTACCCCGTGGGACGAGACTCGGTCTGAGCGACAGTCCTCGGGCTCGTGGCCACGAGGACCGTCGCCCACCGCGAGACCCGGGTCACCTCAGACCTCGCGCACCTGCCCCTGCTTGAGGTGCAGGCGACGCTCGGCCCGCTTCGCCACCCACGAGTCGTGTGTGACGATGACGACCGTCAGCCCGCGTTCCTTCCACTGCTTCTCGATGAGCCCCATGATCTCGTCGCGGGTGCCCTCGTCGAGCGCGCCGGTCGGCTCGTCCGCCAGCAGCACGCTGGGGTTCTTCACCAGGGCGCGGGCGATCGCGACGCGCTGCTGCTGCCCACCGGAGAGCTCGGCCGGCAGGTGCTCCATCCGCTCGCCGAGCCCGACCTCCCGGAGCGCAGCCGTGGCCCGCTCGCGGATCTCGGAGCGTGCACGGTTCGCCAGGGAGCCCGCGAACGCCGTCTCGACGTTCTCGAGCGCCGTCAGCGTGGGGATGAGGTTGAAGCTCTGGAACACGAAGCCGATCTCGGTCGCCCGCAGGTCGGTCAGTGCACCGTCGCCGAGCTTCGCCACGTCGCGGTCGCCACCGAGGTGGATCGACCCGGCCGTCGGTCGGTCGAGCGCCCCGAGCATCTGCAGCAGCGTCGACTTGCCGCCGCCGGTCGGACCCTGGATCGCCACGAGCTGTCCCTGCGGGATCGTCAGGTCCACGTTCGTCAGCGCGGTGACGGTCCGGTTCTTCTGCTTGTACGTCTTGCTGACGTTCGTCAGCCGGTACATCGGACTGGAGGCGCGGCTCGCCTCCGCCTGGCCGGCTGCGGTGTCGGTGCTGGTCACGGTCACTCCTTCTGGTCGCGTGCTCGGGATCGGTGCGGGCCCGGCGTGCGGGCCGGTGGTCGGTGTCGTGTCGGTGGCGGGCCCGGACATCAGGCCACGCTCCGCAGGGCCTCGGCCGGACGCAGCCTGCTCGCGCGCCAACCGCCGAGTGCGCCGGCGATGAGGCCACCGAGGATCGCCAGTCCGATCGCCAGCAGGATGACCTCGACCGTCACCGGGGCGTGCAGGACCACGTCGGTCGTCGACGCGGAGCTCGCGCCGCCGCCGAAGCCGCCGGCCGGAGCGCCGCCCGTGGTGCCGCTGCCCGCGGCCGCGGTCGCCGCGCCACCGGGCATGCCGCCGCCACCTGCGCCGCCACCGCCCGTCGTGGTCGAGGCGCTCGCCGAGATGGTCGGGCTGATGACGTTCACCACGAGGATGCCGATCAGCCCGGCTGCTGCGCCGAGGACACCGCCGATGAGGCCCTGCACGAGCGACTCCCCGGCGACCTGCCGGGTGATGCGGCCGTTCGACCAGCCGATGGCCTTGAGGGTGCCGAACTCGCGGGTCCGTCGGGTGACGCCGGAGATCGTGAAGAGGATCGCGATGAGGAACGCCGCCGCCAGCACGACGATGGACAGCCAGGTGCCGAGGTTCGAGACGAGGCTCGACGCGGTGCTCAGCGAACCGGAGACGCTCGACGCCAGGTCGGACTCGGTCGAGACCGTGGCGGTCGTGAGCTTCTGCTGCAGGGCCGTCTTGATCGCGCTGACGTCCGACGAGGACTCGGCGGACACGTAGATCGAGGTGACCTTGCCGTCGAGGTCCGCCAGCGCCTGCGCGGTGTCGAGGGGGATGTAGGTGTTCGAGCCGGTCGTGGACGACGAGCCCGTCGAGGTGACGATGCCGATGACCTCGAAGTCGGTGCCGCCGATGTCGACGGTGTCGCCGATGTCGACGGTGTCGCCGACGGCCTTCGACTCGCTCTTCGCGTAGGACGCGTCCAGCACGACGACGTCCTTGCCGGCGTCCTTCGCGGTGAAGGTCCGGCCCTTCGTGAGCTCGGTGCTGGTCAGGGGCCCGACGGCGTCGCCGGAGACCGGGATGCCGGTCACGGTGAACGAGTCGACGTCGAACGAGCCGCCGCCGAAGCCGCCGCCGCTCGGCGGGCCTTCCTGGGTGGAGCTGTCCGCGCCGCTGCTGTCGGAGCTGCTGCTGTCCGTGCTGCTGCCGTCGGTCGACTGCTGGACCTGACCGGAGAACGTGCTGTTCTCGAGGCTCAGGACACCGGTCGCGGCCTTGACGCCGTCGGTGCCAGTCACGGTCGTGAGGTTGGCGGCGCTGAGCGTGCTCGTGCCGCGTGCGACGGCGAGCCGCGACTGCGACAGGTCGGTCGAGCCGCTGCTGTCGCTGTCGTCACCGCTCTGGCTGCCGAAGTCGAAGCTCGGCCGACCGGAGCCCGACGCGCTCGGGGTCGTCGTCTTCGTGACGGTGATGTCGGTGCCGACGCCGTACACGGACTGCAGGACGCTGGACTGGGCCGCCTTCACGCCGCCGGCGATCGAGGACACGATGACCACGAGGGCGATGGCCAATACCATGCCGATCGCGATGATGACGGTCTGCTTCTTGCGGTTCGTGAGCTCGCGCCTGAGGTACGTCAGGAACATGGTTCTCCTCGGTGGTGGCCGGCTGGGGTCACCGGCCGCGCAGTGCGCACGGCGGGGCCGACGGAGGAGAACGTAGGCAGCCGGTCAGTGGCCGCCCCATCGGCAGCCTGTGAGCCGTCTAAGGAGCCTCAGCTCGCGTCGCCGTACGCCTGGCGCAGGTGCTCCGCGTAGCCGCCCGGGGTCCGACCCGCGAACCGCCCGCTCGTCACCACCGGGAGCTCGACCGTCGCGTCCACGCGGAACCCCATCGCGTGCGCCCGCTCGACGAGTCGGACGTCCTCGTGCTCGGGGACGGGGTCGAACCCGCCGAGCGCCAGGTACACGGCCGCCAGCACGCCGAGGTTCGCGCCGTGCACGTGCCCGAGCGCCGCGCCGGGCGGGTGCGCCTGCGTCCACCGGGCGAGCACGACGGGGTCCAGGTCGTCCGGGTCGGGGACGACGGCGCCGACGAGCACGTGTGCCCCGGACCGGAGGGCCTCGGCCTGCTGGACGAGCCACCCCTCCGGCACTCGCGAGTCCGCGTCGGTGTGGGCGAGCCAGCGCTCCGACGGGTCGCCGGGGTACCGGTGGAGCGCGTGCGTCGCACCGATCGTGCGTGCCCGCCCGACCCCGACGTGCGCGGTCGCGACGACGTCGACGGGGAAGCGCTCC
This sequence comes from Curtobacterium pomorum, assembly GCF_044497295.1. Classification (NCBI taxonomy): domain Bacteria; kingdom Bacillati; phylum Actinomycetota; class Actinomycetes; order Micrococcales; family Microbacteriaceae; genus Curtobacterium; species Curtobacterium pomorum. Next base: position 2,786,648 of record NZ_CP172409.1, on the reverse strand, counting down.
GCGACCGTGGCCGTGTCGTCGGTGCAGCCGTCGAGCACGACGGTCACCGAGACCTCGACCGCGGGGTGTGCCTCGGCGAGCCGGGCGCGGGCGGCGAGCAGGGCGTCGAGGCACGCGGCGATCCTTTCCTCCTCGTCGTGTGCGGGCAGGACGACGTCGATGCGCGTGGCTCCGGAGGGCACGGTCACCGGACGAGCCCCTCGGCCCGTGCGACCGACACGACACCGGGGCCGGGCAGCACGCTCAGCACGAAGTCCGGTTCGACGTGGCGGACGAGGGCCGGCCGTGGCCACCGTTCCGCGAGTCGGGCGTCCACCGCGTCACCGCTCGACACCGCCTCGTCGTCGGGGTGCCGCCAGTGGCAGGCGACCAGCACGCCGTCGTCGTCGAGCGACGCCAGTACCCGGTCGATCGTCTCGTCGAGGTCGGCGGGGGACAGGTAGTAGCCCACCTCGGACATCACCACGAGGTCCCACCGGCCCGACGGCCACTCGGCGGGCAGGGAGGCCTGCACGAACCGGGCGCCCGGCGCGCGGACCGCAGCCTGTGCCAGCGGCGCGGCCGAGATGTCGGTGCCGAGGACGGCGTCGGCGCGTTCGGCGAGGGCGGCGGTCAGCACGCCGGTGGCGCACCCGAGCTCGAGCGCCGATCGGTACCGTTCGCGGGGGAGCGCGGCGAGCGTCACCGCTCGCTTGCGGCGTTCGTACCAGGAGCCCTCGAAGTCCCACCCCTCGGGTTTCCGCTCGTAGTGCGCGTCGAAGGACTCCCGCGAGCGGGACGCCGTCGGCTCGGGCTCGAAGAACCACTCGGCGGACCGCAGGTGGTGCGCGGCGTGCCGGTCGTCGACGATCGCCTCGTCCCCGGCGGCCGGGGACAGCGGGCGGATCTGCGAGGCGTAGGCGTCGAGGGCGGCGCGCTTCCGTGCCCGCGCGGTGTCGGGGAGCCGCAGGACCCGAGCGCGGGCCCACGGCTGTGCGGACGCGGACGGGTCGTCCCAGTGCCATGCCCAGATCGGGTAGGTCAGCAGCGACACCCCGGACGCTCCGGCGGTGACCTCCTCGGCGACCTCGCCCGCGATCCGGTGGTCGCGGTGGCCGTCACCGCGCCACGGCGCCACGACGAGCGTCGGTCGCTCCGCGTCGTCGAGCGCTCGCTGCAGGGCGTCGACGACCTCGTCCCGGTGTTCGCGGGTGCCGCCGTCGGGGATGCCGACCGACGACGACGTCGCGCCGGCGTGCAGCGTGGCCAGGGCGCGGGTGAACTCGGCGTCGCGGACGGCTGCGAGTTCCGGCGCGGTCGTGGTGGGGGAGTCCGGGTGGGAGCGCTCGCCGCGGGTGAGGAGCAGGACGTGCACGGGGACCCCGGCGTCCGAAGCGCGCGCGATCAGGCCACCGGCACCCAGGGTCTCGTCGTCGGGGTGCGGCGCGAGGACGACCACCGAACGGATGCCGTCCAGGTCCACCGGTGTGGTCGGCACCGCGTCGAGGAACGTGGTCCACGCCGCGGGTGCGGTGCCCGGCTCGCGGTGGTCGAAGGTCACCATGCGACACCGCCACGTTCCGTGACGATCCGGCCGATCCGGGCGAGGTCCCGCGCGCCGTGGTCCTGCAGCACGTAGAGCTCGAGGTCGGCGACGCGTGCCGCGACGGCGGGGTCCGAGGTCAGGGGCGCCGGGCCGACGGTGGCGACGACCCGCTCGCGCACGGAGTCCACCGTCCGACGGACCCGGGAGCGCACCGTCTGGGCGAGCAGTGGCCAGTCGACGTCCGGAGCGTCGGGGTCGTCGGACCGGTCGATCCGGGCCGCGGCGTCGGCGAGGGCGTCCTCGGCGTCGGCGAGGTCGATCACCGTCGCGCCGAGTGCGGCCTGCAGCAGCTCGGACTCCGGGTGGGCTGCGGCCAGCGAGCGCAGGACCCGTCCGAGTCCGACCGCGCCGCCCCACCAGCACGCCGCGACGCCGATGCCGCCCCACGCGAACCCGGGTCGTCGCAGGTACCAGCCGGGTGCGCCGACGAGCCGTGCCGTGACGCCGTTGAAGTCGACCGGCCCGCTCGGTACGTCGGGCATGCCCCGGGCCACCCAGGCCTCGTCGTGTGCCGTGACGCCGTCCTGCCGCAGGTCGACGGCGACGAGAACGCGGTCGTCCCCGGCGTGTGCGGTGACCAGGGCGTGCGACAGCGTCGAGGCGAGGGAGCACCACGGCTTCGTGCCGGTCAGGAGCGCCGTCCCGTCGTCCTGCACCGTGGCGTCGAGGCGGAGGCCGGGGCCCTCGGCGGCGAAGACGCCCCAGGTCGAACCGGCCGGGGCGGGCATCCCGGCCTGGTCGAGGATGCCGAGCGCGTCGAGGTGCGGTTCGACGGTGCGGGCGGTCGCGACGTCGCCCGCGGCGACGGCGGCGAGCGTGGCGAGGAACCCGCCGGCGGTCCCTGCGGACAGCAGGGGGGTGGTGGACGCGAGCGCACGGGCGACGGTCAGACGATCTGCCGGGCTCGAGTCGGGCCTCCCGGCCGTCTCCTCGATCCCCGTTGTGTCGACGTGCCTGGCGGACGGTGGCCAAGCGGAGGATCGCAGCATCCCTCCAACCTACGAAGGAACGGCCGAGTGCTCTCGGAGCGATCCACAGAGCGCGGAGGGGCGGCCCACAGACCACTCATAGGAATTCCTCGATACTCGAAGACGTGACCATCTCCCAGCCTGCAGCAGCCCCGCGCCTCACGCGTGCCGACGGAACCCCGTTGCGCATCCTGGTCGTCGACGACGAAGCCAGCCTGACCGACCTGTTGTCCATGGCGCTCCGCTACGAGGGCTGGGACGTCAAGAGCGCGAACGGCGGGCAGGACGCCCTGACGACCGCGCGGGAGTTCAAGCCCGACGCGATGGTGCTCGACGTCATGATGCCGGACCTCGACGGCCTGCAGGTGCTCAGCCGGCTGCGGCAGAACAACGACGACACCCCGGTGCTGTTCCTCACCGCGAAGGACTCCGTCGAGGACCGCGTGACCGGGCTGACGGCCGGCGGCGACGACTACGTCACGAAGCCGTTCTCCCTCGAGGAGGTCGTCGCACGGCTGCGTGGCCTCATCCGCCGCTCGCAGATCTCGATCTCCGAGGCGGGCGACTCCCGCATCGTCGTCGGCGACCTGGTGCTCGACGAGGAGTCGTACGAGGTGCACCGTGCCGGTCGGCCGATCGAGCTGACCGCCACCGAGTTCGAGCTCCTCCGGTTCCTGATGCGCAACCCCCGTCGCGTGCTGTCGAAGGCGCAGATCCTGGACCGCGTGTGGTCGTACGACTTCGGCGGCAAGTCCTCGGTCGTCGAGATCTACATCTCCTACCTGCGCAAGAAGATCGACGCCGGCGAGACCCCGATGATCCACACGGTCCGCGGCGTCGGGTACGTCATCAAGCCCACCTCGTGACCCTCCGGCGTCGGCTCGTCCTGAGCATCGTCGCGCTCGTCGTCGCCGTCAGCGCGGTGATCGGGGCGGCGAGCATCATCGCGCTCGCCTCGATCCAGACGGGTGCGATCGACCAGCAGATCACGGGCGCCACCCACCGTGCACAGCGGTACCTGCAGCAGAACCAGTCGGGGCAGCCGAGCATCGACCTGTCGCGACCGTCCGGGCAGGCCGCCGGCACCCTGACGGCGTACTTCGTCGACGGGCAGGTCGTGATCGCGAACGTGCTCGACGACTACGGACGCCCGAGCGGCATCGCGCAGTCGAGCGCCGAGGCGCTGGGGACCGTGCACGTCGACGCCGACCCGGAGACCGTCGACCTCGGCGGAGGGACCGGGCGCTACCGGCTCGCCGCCGTCAACGTCGGCCCGGCCGTCCTGGTCGTGGGGCTGCCCATGGCACCCGTCTACGACAGCGTCTGGAAGCTCTTCTGGGTCGTCATCTCCGTCGTGGCCGCCGCGCTGGTCGCCGGGTCGGTCGTGGCGGCGTTCGTGGTCCGGCGTTCGCTGCGGCCACTCGAACGTGTCGCCGAGACCGCGTCGACCGTTGCCCGGATGCCGCTCGACCGCAGCGACGCCCTGGACGGCGTCCGCGTGCCGGACACGGACCCGCGCACCGAGGTGGGCCGGGTCGGCAGCGCCTTCAACCGGATGCTCGGGCACATCGCAGGCGCCATGCAGGCGCGGGAACGGTCCGAACAGAAGGTCCGGCAGTTCGTCGCGGACGCCTCGCACGAGCTCCGCACCCCGCTCGCCTCGGTGCGTGGATACGCCGAACTCACCCGGCGGATGGGCGGAGACCTGCCGAAGGACGTCGTCTACGCGATGAGCCGCATCGAGTCCGAGTCCATCCGGATGACGTCCATGGTCGAGGACCTGCTGCTCCTCGCCCGCCTCGACGAGGGGCGCGAGATCCAGTTCGCCGAGGTCGACCTGACCGGGCTCGTGCTCGACGCCGTCAACGACGCGCACGCCGCCTCGCCGGACCACGTCATCGAGATCGACGTGCCGTCATCGCCCGTGGTGGTCCTCGGAGACGCCGCGCGCCTGCACCAGGTCATCGTGAACCTCGTCACCAACGCCCGGACCCACACCCCAGAGGGCACGCGCATCACAGTGGGTCTCGCGCCTTCACCATCGGGCGCCGGTGTCGACCTGACCGTGCGGGACACCGGGCAGGGCATCGACCCGGAGTTCCTGCCGAAGCTGTTCGAGCGGTTCGCCCGCGCCGACAGCTCCCGGTCGCGCACCGTGGGGTCGACGGGGCTCGGCCTCGCGATCGTGGACGCGGTCGTGCAGGCGCACGGCGGCAGCGTCGAGGTGGCGAGCGCGCCCGGTGACACGGTGTTCACGGTCCACCTGCCGGTGGATCCCGCAGCCGCCGCGGCGGCTGCGTCCGCGTCGGACGTGTCGGCTGACTGGTCGGGGACGCCCGCTGCGGTGGACGCGACCCACTGACGACCGGGAGGCGCGGTGCGGGCCCGCACCGCGCCTCCAGACCGCCGTTTGGTCTCGTCCACCGCATCTGGTACTGTTCTCGAAGCCAAAGACCGCCGGATGTCGTGCTGCTCGCAAAGTGTTTGTGAACATCATGGCCGAAGGTCCTCACTCATGAGGCATCCCGCGCAGGTGTTCCGAACCACTCCCACCGTCAGGTGAGAGCAGCTCCGAGCCTCTGCGCCGGAGCTTTTTTCATGTGTGGAGACCTGGGGCTAGCCGGCAAGAAACCCCAAGGAGAACCATGGCGAACAAGGAAGCTGCGGTCGCCGAGCTCACGGAGTCCTTCCGTAGCTCGAACGCCGTTCTGCTCACCGAGTACCGCGGTCTCACGGTCGCGCAGCTCAAGGAGCTCCGCAACTCGATCCGTGAGCACGCCACGTACGCCGTGGTGAAGAACACGCTGACCAAGATCGCGGCGAACAACGCCGGCATCTCCTCGTTCGACGAGGAACTCGCCGGTCCGTCCGCTCTCGCCTTCGTCCACGGTGACACCGTCGCCGTCGCGAAGTCGCTGCGTGCATTCGCCAAGGCGAACCCCGAGCTCGTGGTGAAGGGTGGTTACTTCGACGGTAACCCGCTCTCCGCGACCGAGGTGGACAAGCTCGCCGACCTCGAGTCCCGTGAAGTTCTGCTCGGCAAGCTCGCCGGCGCCTTCAAGGCCTCGCTGTTCGGTGCTGCGTACCTGTTCCAGGCCCCGCTCTCGCAGGCCGTCCGCACCGTGGACGCCCTTCGCGAGAAGCAGGAGTCCGCGGCCTGATCAGGCTCGCGTTCCACAACCACACGTATTAGCTAGTAGTAGGAGAAAATCATGGCGAAGCTTTCGCAGGACGAGCTCATCGAGGCCTTCAAGGAGCTCACGCTCATCGAGCTCTCGGACTTCGTGAAGAAGTTCGAAGAGGTCTTCGAGGTCACCGCTGCTGCCCCGGCCGCTGCTGCCGCTCCGGCCGCCGCTGCCCCGGCCGAGGCCGCTGAGGAGAAGACCGAGTTCGACGTCATCCTCAAGTCCGCTGGTGACAAGAAGATCCAGGTCATCAAGGAGGTCCGTGGCCTGACGTCGCTCGGCCTCGGTGAGGCCAAGGCGCTCGTCGAGACCGCCGACGCCAAGATCCTCGAGGGTGCGAACAAGGAGACCGCCGACAAGGCGAAGGCGACCCTCGAGGCCGCTGGCGCCACGATCGAGCTCGCGTAGTCTCGACCGTTCGGTTCACGAAGGCCGCTGCCCCTCGGGGTGGCGGCCTTCGTCGTGCGCGGGTGCGTGTGTGCGGGTATGCGGGGCCCGAGACTCGAGGTGAGCGACACTTCTCGCGACGAAGAAGCCGAGATCGGTCGCTCACGTCGAGACTCGTTGTGCGGTGCCCGAGACTCGGTACGTCACAAGACCACACGGTGCTGGCCGAACAGCGCGCGAAGCCGGTCAGGGTCGACCAGGTGCCACCACGTGGGGCGCACGACGGTCCGGACCCCGGGCACCGATCGGATCCGATCCTCGCGGAGCTTCTCGTGCCAGACGGCGTCACCCGGCGCGCGGCCGCCGAGCATTCCCCGATCGGTGTACTTCTCCTTGCCGTCGAACTCGACGACGACTCCGGTGTCCTCGAACCAGAAGTCGACCCGATCCACGATGCCGGTCGCGTGCCGGAACTCGTGTTGTACCGCCGGACGTGGCAGGCCGAGTTCGACCATACGCACCGCCGCGAACGACTCGCCGACCGATTCGTGCAGCGCGTCGAGGGCCGCTGCGACGGTTCGGCACCTCACCGATCCGCGTCGGGGGCGCATCGGGAGCGCTGCCTCGAAGGCTTCAACGGAGAGCGTTCCTCGGCGAACCGCGTGGTCGATCGCCACCGCCGCCACGGACGGATCGAGGGTCGTGGCGAGGTCGACAGCCGTGCGCAGCGCACTGGTGAGTCGCACGCCCGCGAACGAGGACGGCCTCGTACCGGTCTCCGGAGAACCGGCGTGCCGCACGAGGTGGGCTCGGTGTTCGGTCTTGCGGGTCGCACCGTCGGTCACGTGGACCCGTTGCGGGGGAGGGCCGATGAGTGGCCAGCCGTACGCGATCGCGGCCGTCAGGTGGGAGAAGGCGGCGTCGTCACGGACCTGCGGTGCCAGCGCGCGTGCGATCAGGAGGTGTCGTTCGGTACTGCTGACCTCCCGCCAGACCTGCGCGTCGACGTAGACGCCATCCGTGATCCGCACGAGCTGGCCCGCGCGGTGTCGCCGCTGGAGCAAGCGGGATCCGGTCCGGTCGAGAGTCGTCGCACTGAGCAGTTGGGTTCGTTTGGTCGCCATCGTTGCAGCATCGCTGCCCGGTGAACACCGGATGGGGCGCGGAAGCCGACCTGTGGAGAGTCCGCCGTGGACCGGCGCTGTGGACGAGGCTCGGCTTGGGTGACGGGAGACTCGCGGTGAGCGACAGGTCTCGTGGATCGAGCGGCGAGAAGTGTCGCTCAGGCCGAGTCTCGGGGCGGGGCGGGGTGGGCGGCGGGTCAGCGCAGGGTGCTGTGGCGACGGCCGTAGGCCAGGTAGAGCACGGCGCCGACGACCATCCAGATGCCGAACGCGATCCACGTCGTGGCGCCGAGGAACACCGCGAGGAGCACGCAGCTGAGGGCACCGAGGACCGGCACGACGGGGAACAGCGGGACGCGGTACGAGCGCTCGAGGTCGGGCTGCGAGCGGCGGAGCACGATGACCGACACGTTGACGAGCGCGAACGCCACCAGGGTGCCGATGCTCGTCGCGTCGGCGAGCTCGCCCAGCGGCACGAGGGCGGCGACGATCGTCACCGCGATGCCGATGATCAGCGTGTTCGCGATCGGGGTGCCGGTGCGGCGCGAGACCCGACCGAAGACCTTCGGGACGAGGCCGTCGCGTGCCATGGTGAGCAGGATCCGGGTCTGGCCGTAGAGCACGGTCAGCACGACGCTCGCGATCGCGACGACCGCACCGATCGAGAAGACCAGCGCGACGAGGGGCTGGCCCGTGACGTCGACCACGATGCGGACGAGCGAGGCCTCGGACGACGAGAAGTCCGTCCACGAACGGGCACCGATCGCGGCGATGGCGACGAGGATGTACAGCGCCGTGATGAGCGCGATCGAACCGATGATCGCCCGGGGGAGGTCGCGGCGGGGGTTCTTCGCCTCTTCGCCTGCGGTGGACGCGGCGTCGAAGCCGATGTACGAGAAGAAGAGCCGGGACGCCGCAGCGGTGACCCCGGCGGCACCCATCGGTGCGAGCGGTTCGAAGTTCTGCGCCTGGAAGGCCGTGAAGGCGACGACCACGAAGAACACGAGCAGTGCGATCTTCACGACGACCATGACGGTGTTCACCCAGGCGCTCTCGCGGGCTCCGGGGATCAGGACCACGGTGGCGAGCAGGACCAGGACGGCCGCCGGCAGGTTCACGACGCCGCCGTCCCCCGGGGGCGCGGACAGTGCCGTCGGCAGGTGCAGCCCGAACACGCGCAGGGTCTCGTCCACGTACTCGCTCGCGCCGACCGCGACCGCTGCCACCGAGACGGCGTACTCGAGGACGAGGCACCACCCGCAGACCCATGCGATGCCCTCGCCCATGGTGGCGTAGGTGTACGAGTAGCTCGACCCCGAGGTCGGGACGGCTCCGGCCATCTCGGCGTAGGACAGCGCCGAGAGCAGGGCCGCGATCCCAGCGACCACGAAGGAGATCCACACGGCCGGCCCCGCGAGCGGCACGGCCGTGCCGAGCACGACCAGGATGCCGGTGCCGAGGGTGGCGCCGACGCTGATCATCGTGAGGTGCCAGACGCCGAGGGACCGGCGGAGCGGTTCACCGTTGACGCCGACGGCCGCCTCGGACTGCAGCTGCTCGATCGGCTTGCGGCGGGCGAGCTGCTGGCGGAGGGACGTGGGACGGGACGGCGCGGACGTCATGGGACCTCGGTGGTGCGGGGGCGGGGACGGCACATGCTCGCACGCCCCCTGAACGGGGTCAAATACACCCGCCGGACCGCACGGCGGAACGGTGGCCGACGAGCGTGCGCCGATGTCCGACCGCGGGGATACGGTTGCTCCATGAGCATGGGCGGCGGGATGCGCGGGGGCGGTGGTGGACCGCGCGGTGGTGGCCGGATCTCGAGCGGCGACTTTCGCGCGCAGAAGGCCGCGAACGCCGAGGCGCCGAAGATCCCGCACCTGGTGAAACGGATCGCTGGGCTGTTCGTCCCGCACCGCAGGGCCATCATCCTGACGGTCGTCCTGGTCCTGATCGGCGCCGCCATCTCGGTGATCCCGCCGCTGTTGACGCAGCAGGCGTTCGACCGAGGCCTCTTCCCGCCGTCCGGCAGACCCGACGTCCCGGTGCTGGTCGAGCTCGTGTCGGCGATGGTGCTCCTCTGGATCGCGAGCGCCGGGGTGGGCGTCTGGCAGACATACCTGACGGCGACGGTCGGCAACAAGGTGATGGGCGCCATGCGGATGCGCCTGTTCGGGCACCTGCAGCGGATGGAGCTCGCGTTCTTCACCCGCACGAAGACCGGCGTGATCCAGTCCCGCCTGCAGAACGACGTCGGCGGCGTCGCGAGCGTCCTGAACAACACGATCTCGTCGGTGCTCGGCAACACCGTCACGGTCATCGCCGCCATCGTCGCGATGCTCCTGCTGAGCTGGCAGATGACCCTGGTCGCGGTCGTGCTGCTGCCGCTCCTGGTCATCGCGCAACGTCGGGTCGGTCAGGTCCGTGCCCGCATCGCCGGGCAGACGCAGGAGTCGCTGTCCGACATGACGGCGATCACGCAAGAGGCGCTGAGCGTCTCCGGCATCCTGCTGGCCAAGAGCTTCAACCAGCAGCGCAGTGAGACCCGCCGCTACGGTGACGAGAACCGCAACCAGATCCAGCTGCAGGTCCGCCAGCAGATGTCCGGACAGTGGTTCTTCGCGATCGTGCAGATCTTCCTGTCGATCATCCCCGCGATCATCTACCTCGTCGCCGCCTGGCTGATCATCGGCGACGTCCCGATCACCGCCGGCACCATCGTCGCGTTCACGACGGTGCAGTCGCGCCTGCTGTTCCCGACGGTCGGACTGCTCCGCGTGGTGCTCGACCTGCAGACCTCCGGAGCGCTGTTCGCCCGCATCTTCGAGTACTTCGACCTGCAGCCCGCGATCACGGACTCGCCCACGGCGAAGCCCGTCGACGACACCATGGTCGGTCACGTCGCCTTCGACGACGTGACGTTCACGTACCCGGACGGCGAGCCCGACAAGCCGACGCTCCGCGGGGTCTCGTTCGCGCTCCGGCCCGGCCAGTTCGCCGCCTTCGTCGGTCCGTCGGGCGCGGGCAAGACCACCGTGTCGTACCTGGTGCCGCGGTTGTACGAGGCGACCGAGGGGTCCGTGCGGTTCGCCGGGCAGGACGTCCGCGACCTCGTGCACGAGGACCTCATGCGCCACGTGGGGATCGTCAGCCAGGAGACGTACCTGTTCCACGCGACGATCGGCGACAACCTGCGGTACGCCAAACCGGACGCCACCGACGACGAGGTTGAACGGGCGGCACGGGCGGCGAACATCCACGACACGATCGCCTCGTTCCCGGACGGCTACGACACCGTCGTGGGGGAGCGCGGGTACCGCCTGTCCGGCGGTGAGAAGCAGCGGATCGCCATCGCCCGGGTGCTCCTGAAGGACCCGCCGGTGCTGGTGCTCGACGAGGCCACGAGCGCGCTGGACTCGATCTCGGAACGCGTGGTGCAGACCGCGCTCGACACTGCCGCCGCGGGGCGCACCACCATCTCGATCGCGCACCGGCTGTCGACGATCCGAGACGCCGACGTCATCTTCGTGCTCGACCACGGGCGGATCGTCGAGCAGGGCACGCACGACGAACTCCTCGCGCTCGACGGCACCTACGCGCTCCTGCACCGGCAGCAGAACACGCCGGCCGACGCCGTCGGCCGCTGACCCCACCGATCACGGCCACCGACGCGCAGGCGGGTGCGCCGATCGGACACGCACCCCCAGACTGGACGGGAGGCCCGTGGCGGCCCCGCCACGGGCCTCCCGTCCGGTGCGGCGAACGACCAGGGCGAGGCGCGCGTCACGACCCAGCAGAACGCCGTGTCCGCGTCCTAGACTCGGGCCCGTGCGTTACGCGAACTCCGTGGTCGACCTCGTCGGCGACACCCCGCTCGTCAAGCTCAACCGCGTCACCGAGGGGGTGCGCGCGACCGTCCTGGTGAAGGTCGAGTACCTGAACCCCGGCGGATCGTCGAAGGACCGCATCGCGACGCGGATCATCGACGCGGCCGAGGCCTCCGGCGATCTGCGACCCGGCGGCACGATCGTCGAACCCACCTCGGGCAACACCGGGGTCGGACTGGCGCTCGTCGCCCAGCAGCGCGGCTACCGGTGCGTGTTCGTGCTGCCGGACAAGGTCGGCGAGGACAAGCGCAACGTCCTGACGGCGTACGGCGCCGAGATCGTCGTCACGCCGACGGCGGTTCCGCCGGAGCACCCGGAGTCGTACTACTCGGTGTCCGACCGGCTCGTCCGCGAGATCCCGGGCGCCTACAAGCCGAACCAGTACGCGAACCCGAACGGGCCCCGCAGCCACTACGAGACCACCGGTCCGGAGATCTGGCGCGACACCGAGCAGCAGATCACCCACTTCGTCGCGGGCGTCGGGACGGGCGGCACAATCTCGGGGACCGGGCGCTTCCTGAAGGAGGCGTCCGACGGCCGTGTCCGCATCGTCGGGGCCGACCCCGAGGGCTCGGTCTACTCCGGCGGCACCGGCCGTCCGTACCTGGTCGAGGGCGTCGGCGAGGACTTCTGGCCGACCGCGTACGACCCCGAGGTGCCGGACGAGATCATCGCGGTGTCGGACGCCGACTCGTTCGCGATGACCCGACGCCTCGCGCGGGAAGAGGGCCTGCTCGTGGGCGGGTCCAGCGGCATGGCGGTCGTCGCGGCGTTGCGGGCCGCCCGTGACCTGACCGAGGACGACGTCGTCGTGGTGCTGCTGCCCGACGGTGGCCGCGGCTACCTCGGCAAGATCTTCAACGACCGGTGGATGCGCTCGTACGGCTTCGCCGAGACCGACGAGGCGCGGACCGTCGGTTCGCTCATCGCCGGCAAGGACGGCCGCCTGCCCGACCTGGTGCACGCGCACCCGGCGGACACCGTGCGCGACGTCGTCGACATCATGACCAAGTACGGGGTGTCCCAGATGCCCGTGCTCAGCGCGGAGCCGCCGGTCGTCATCGGCGAGGTCATCGGGGCCGTCGCCGAGAAGGACCTGCTCGAACAGGTCTTCACCGGCGCCGCGAAGATGGCGGACGCCCTGACCGGCTTCGTGGGCGAGCCGCTCCCGCTGATCGGTGTGGGCGAGTCCGTGTCCGCCGCGCGCCGGGCCCTCGAGACGGTGGACGCCCTGCTCGTCGTCGAGGACGGCAAGCCGGTCACGGTCCTGACCCGCCACGACCTCCTGACCTACCTCTCCGAGTAAGGAACGCAGCCAGCATGACCGAGTTCAGCACCCGCGCCATCCACGCCGGCCAGGAGCCCGACGGCCCCACCGGGGCGGTCATCCCGCCGATCCACCTGACGTCCACCTACGTGCAGGACGGCATCGGCGGCATGCGGAACGGCTACGAGTACTCCCGCGCCGGCAACCCGACGCGGGACTCCCTGCAGACGCTGCTCGCCGACCTCGACGGGGGCGTGGCCGCGTACTCGTTCGCCTCCGGCCTCGCCGCCGAGGACGCCCTGCTCCGGGCCGCACTCCGCCCGGGCGCCCGCGTGGTGATGGGGAACGACGTGTACGGCGGCACCCACCGCCTGGTCAGTCGGCTGCACGTGCCGTGGGGCGTCGAGCTCGTGGTCGTCGACATGAGCGACCTCGACCAGGTCCGTGCCGCGCTGCAGGGTGCGCCGGAGGAGACGGTGCTCTGGGTCGAGACGCCGACCAACCCGCTCATGAAGATCGCCGACATCGCCGGACTCGCCACCCTCGGGCACGAGGCGGGTGCGCTCGTCGTCGTGGACAACACCTTCGCCTCGCCGTACCTGCAGCAGCCGCTGTCGCTCGGCGCGGACGTCGTCGTGTACTCGACGACGAAGTACCTGGGCGGCCACTCCGACGTCGTCGGCGGCGCCGTGGTGCTCGTCGACCAGGAGCTCGCGGCGAAGGTGCAGTTCCTGCAGTTCGGCGCCGGTGCGATCTCGTCGCCGTTCGACGCCTTCCTGACCACGCGCGGCATCAAGACCCTCGCGGTCCGGATGGAGCGACACTCCGCGAACGCGCAGGCCGTCGCCGAGGCACTCGTCGCCGCGCCGGGCGTCGAGCGTGTCTACTACCCGGGACTCACCGACCACCCGGGGCACGACGTCGCCGCTCGCCAGATGCGTGGGTTCGGCGGGATGCTCTCCGTCGCCCTGTCCGGCGGACCGGACGCGGCCCGGCGCTTCGCGGAGTCCACGGAGCTGTTCGCGCTGGCCGAGTCCCTCGGGGGTGTGGAGTCGCTCATCGGGTACCCGAGCGAGATGACGCACGCCTCGGTGAAGGGCACGGAGCTCGCGGTGCCGGAGAACGTGGTGCGGTTGTCCGTCGGCATCGAGGACGCCGGCGACCTGGTCGCGGACCTGCAGCAGGCGCTCGCGCGCTGACCCGCTGACGCGCTCCCGCGGGACCGCGGCCTGCGGCGCGCTCGCGGCGGGTCCGCGGTGTCGCCGCCCGCCCCTACGATGAGCGGGTGAGCACCACGGCGACGAGGACGGGCCTGCTGAGCGGGCGCTACGCCCTCGCGACGATCGGGATGGTCGCGATCGTGGGCGTCGCGGCGTTCCAGAACCTCGCGATGACGACGATCATGCCGGTGATCAGTCGCGACCTGGACGGCCAGGCGCTCTACGCCCTGGCGTTCGCCGCGCCGCTCGCCGCCGGGGTGCCCGGCATGGTGCTCGCCGGCAACTGGACCGACCGGGCCGGCGGTCGGGTCGTCGCCTGGGTCTCCGCCCTGCTCTTCGCCGTGGGGACCGCCGTGGTCATGCTCGCGCCGACGATGGAGGTCTTCCTCGTCGGGCGCCTGGTCGAGGGCTTCGGCGCCGGCGCGATCGACGTCGTGCTCTACGTGCTCGTCGCCCGGATCTTCCCCGCCGAACTGCACGGACCGGTGTTCGCCGGGTTCGCCGCCGCCTGGGTGGTGCCGGCGCTCATCGGCCCGGCGATCGCCGGCATCGTCACCGACACGTGGAACTGGCACTGGGTCTTCGCGGGGGCGCTCGTGATCGCCGTCGGCGCGTTCACCGTGCTCGTGCCGACACTCGGACGGCTGCAGGCACCGGCGGTCGAGCTGCGACCGCCGTGGCAGCGGGTGCGCATCGGGTGGTCGGTCGCCGCGGCCGTGTCGATCCTGCTGCTCAACGTGGCGCCGGACCTGACCCCGTGGGGGATGGGGGCCGCGGTCCTGGTCGGCCTGGTCGGCACCTGGTTCGCCCTGCGGCCGCTGCTGCCGGCGGGCACCTTCCGCGCCGCCGCCGGGCTGCCCTCGGTGGTGCTGCTGCGCGGGCTCGTGGCGGCGTCGTTCTTCGGCAGCGAGGCGTACGTGCCGTTCCTGCTGCAGGCGCAGCACGGCCTGTCCGCATCGGCCGCGGGGCTCGCACTGACGGTCGCGGCGCTGAGCTGGGCGGCCTCGAGCTGGGTGCACGGCCGGCTGGGGGAGCAGCGACTGACCGCACGCCGGACCTTCGGCGTCGGACTCGCGCTGGTGCTCGTGAGCCTGCTGGCAGCGCTCGCGGTGGCGACGCTCGACCTGTCGTGGTGGGTGCTCGTCGCCGGGTGGTTCGTGGGCGGCGCGGGCATGGGCGCCATCTACCCGCGCACGTCGATGCTCACCCTGCGGTTCTCGGGCGAGGGCGACGACGGGTTCGCGAGCTCGGCGCTCACCATCGCCGACGCCGCGGCCAGCGTCATCGGCCTGGCGGTCACCGGACTGCTCTTCACCGCGACCGGCGGTGCCGACGGCACGGTGTCGTTCCCACTCGTCTTCGCGGCGATGATCTGCTTCGCCGCACTGGCGGTCGCCGCGGTCCGGCGGCTCGGACCGGTCCCCGCGCCGGTGTCGTCGGCGTCGGCGGACCGCGCAGCCGGGTAGCGTGGCAGACCGGACCGAAGAGGAGACCCCCGTGGTGCGCATCGTCGCTGCAGCCGTCGTCCTGACGGCCGCCCTCGCGCTGGCCGGCTGCCAGGGCACGACCTCCGCTGCGCCCACGCCGGTGCAGAGCACGGACCTCACGAGCTCCGACGGCGGGTTCGACAAACAGGCCGTGATCGGCGTCGTGCTGGTCCACGACGACACGGCCCTGGGCGAAGACCTGCGCACCGGCCTGTCCGACGCCGGCTTCCGTCCCGACGTCCGGGTCGCACCCGCGTCGGGTGCGGCGGCGTCCCAGCGGACCGCGGTCGCCCAGCTCGTCCGCAAGGGTGCCAAGGCACTGCTCGTGCACGCGGCTCGGCCGTCGGCGCTGACCGGGGTGATCCAGACGGCGCACGACGCCGGCGTCGTGGTGGTGTCGCTCGGCGACCCGCTGCCGGCGAGCGGCACGGGGGGCGACGGCGTGTCCGCCGACTACCGGGTGCCAGCAGGTGCTGACGACGCGGACCTGTCGGCCACCGCCGTCGAGGTGGTGCGGTCGTTGCAGCGCGGCGAGAAGCCGGAGACCGAGCCGAGCGACGGCGACACGACCGACGCCGAGTGACCGGAGCCGCTCAGCGCGGCGACACCAGGCCGATCAGCGACGTGCCACCAGGCGGCTCAGTTCAGCTCCACCACGCCGGGAACGACAACGTGATCGTCTCGACCAGCGCCTTCCTCGAACGTCGGGGCCCGGCGAGCCAGGCCTCGATCGCGCCGACGAAGCCCTGCGCGACGTACCCGGCGGCCACGTCGTCGAGCAGTTCCGGCCGGCGTTCCGCGTCGAGCTCGCGGATGTGCAGGGCACTCGACTCGGTGAAGTGGCCGACGAGCAGCCGGTGCAGTGACGCGTCGTTCGGGTCCGGCAGCGCCTTGGCGTAGATGTCGCGGTGCGTGGTCACGTGCTCGACGACCGCGTTGATGCCCCGGCGCGTGATGGCGGCGAGTTCGGCCGCGTCGGCACCGCGCGCTGCGGCTGCCCGGCGGTCGTCGGCGTCGTCCTGACGGATGCGGTCGAGTTCCGGCGTCAGCACGTCCGCGAGCAGCGATCCTGGGGAGACCGCGTGCGAGTAGAACGTCGCGCGGTTGATGCCGGCGGCACGGGTGACGTCGGCGACGGTGATCTCGGAGACGGGGCGGTCCGCCGCCAGCCGCAGGATCGCTTCGCGCAGGGCGGCGGTCGTGTGCAGGATCCGGGCATCCACCATGACGCCCACCCCCTTCTGATCCGGTTCACCCGGAGGCCCCCGAGCAGTCCGACGGTACCGCATGGCGCGGGATCGGTACGCGGACGAGGGACGGCAACACGCGGGCAATTCCGTGCCGAGCGCGTCGGGAGCGTTCGTTCGGCCCGTAGGATGATTCCGCGGACGAATCGATTCGATCGACGCCGCGATCACCTCCTCACCCCTCACCGCCGAAGGACTCCTGCTCGTGACCGCGCCCGCCACCACCGGTTCGCTCCGGGTCGTCCTGCACCCCGGAGACTCGCTCTCCCGCGGGCAGCGACTCGTCTACGTCTTCGTCCTGGGCGCCCTGACAGCGCTCGGGCCGTTCACGATCGACCTGTACCTGCCGGCGTTCCCGGCCATCAAGGAGCAGTTCGGCGTCACCGACGGCGCCGTGCAGCTCACGCTCACGGCGACGACGCTCGGGTTCGCGTTCGGGCAGCTGCTCGTCGGTCCGTGGAGCGACAAGGTCGGGCGCCGACTGCCGCTCATCATCGCGACGACCGTGCACATCGCCGCGTCGATCGGTGCGGCGACCGCCCCCGACATCGAGCTCCTCGCGGTGTTCCGCGTGCTGCAGGGCATGGGTGCGGCGGCCGGTGGAGTCGTCGCGATGGCCACCGTCCGCGACCTGTTCGGCGGCAAGCCGCTGGTCCGGATGCTGTCCCGACTGGCGATGGTGAACGGGCTGGCGCCGATCCTCGCACCGCTCATCGGCTCGCAGATGCTCCAGTTCACCAGCTGGCGCGGCATCTTCGTGTTCCTCGCCTGCTACGGCCTGGCCGTGGTGATCGCGTCGATCCTGCTCATCGTCGAGACCCTGCCCCCGGCCCGTCGCCGCGAAGCCGGGCACTCCACGATCGGCCAGCGGTACAAGGCGCTGTTCTCCGACCGGATCTTCGTCGGCGTCGCGCTCATCGGGGCGATGGTGTTCAGCGGGCTGTTCTCGTACCTCAGCTCGTCGCCGTTCCTGTTCCAGGGTGTCTACGGGCTCGACGCCCAGCAGTACGGCCTGCTCTTCGCCGTGAACTCGGTCGGCGTCGTGCTCGGTGTACAGATCTCCGCGCGGTTGGCGCAGCGCGTCGGTCCGCAGTGGATCCTGGCGTGCTCGACGGCGACCCTGTTCCTGGCGTCGATCGCGATCATCGTGCTCGACCAGGTCGGCGCGGGCCTCGTGGGCGTGCTCGTGCCCCTGTGGTTCTTCATCGCGGCCTGCGGGTTCTCGTTCCCGCTGGTCCAGGTCATCGGGCTCGCCGCCCACGGCAAGGAGGCCGGCACGGCAGCGTCGCTGCTCGGCGCCCTGAACTTCGGCGTCGCCGGCCTGATCTCGCCGATCGTGGGCTGGCTCGGCATCACGACCGCGACCCCGATGGCGATGGTGATGGCTTCGACCTCGGTGATGGCCATCCTGATCCTGTGGTTCGTGGTGCGGCCCCGGACGGTCCCCGAGCTCACGCACTGACGGTTCGCGCGCGACTCGGAACGACGAGATCGACGTCGTGCGACAGCGGTCTCGTCGTTCGGCATCGAGCTTGCGGGACCGGCCGGACAGCGGCCCCCGCGCGTCCATAGGCTGTGCCCATGAGCGACGCGGTGGAGCAGGCACGGGCAGCGGCCGAGGCCGCCAAGCGGGCAGCGGACGAGGCACGTCGGCTGGCCGACGAAGCCGTGCAGCGGGCCGAGGAGCTCGCGGCCGCGCTCGCGGCACGAGCGCCGGTACTCACGCCGGACGCCGAACCGGCGGCCGCCGGGTCCCCGGCACCATCCGGACAGGAGGCCCGGCTCGCCCCCGACGCGGAGCCCGCCTCCGCCGTCCCGTCGTCTCCAGAGCCCGCCCCGGCTGCCGACACCGTGCCTCCCGGCAGCGGCGGTGCGGGCCCGCTGGGACCGGACGCCGTCGCCGCGATCCGCACCGGCTACACCGTCGAGGGGCCGGCGCTCGAACTCGGCGCCCTGGTGAACGGCGAGGCGCAGCCGGATGTCCAGGTCCGCATCCCGCTCGGCATGCTGAACCGGCACGGGCTGGTCGCCGGCGCGACCGGCACCGGCAAGACCCGCACGCTGCAGGTCCTGGCCGAGCAGATCGCGGCGAACGGCGTGCCGGTGTTCGCGGCCGACATCAAGGGCGACCTGTCCGGCCTCGCGGTGGCCGGGCAGGGAAACGAGAAGCTGCTCGCACGCACCGAGGGCATCGGCCAGCAGTGGCAGGGCGTCGCGAGCCAGGCGGAGCTCTTCTCGCTCGGCGGGCAGGGTACCGGTGTGCCGATCCGTGCGACCGTGTCCGGCTTCGGGCCCTTGCTGCTGTCGAAGGTGCTCGGACTGAACGACACCCAGGAGTCCTCGCTCGGGCTCGTCTTCCACTACGCCGTGCAGGCCGGGTTGCCGCTCGTCGACCTGGCCGACCTGCGGAGCGTGCTGACGTTCCTGGTGGGCGACGAGGGCAAGGGCGAACTCGCCGAACTCGGTGGTCTGTCGAAGCAGACCGCCGGGGTGATCCTGCGTGAGCTCATCACGTTCGCCGACAAGGGTGCCGACCAGTTCTTCGGCGAGCCCGAGATCGACACGCAGGTGTTCCTGCGCACGGCGGCGGACGGGCGGGGGATCGTGAGCCTGCTCGAGGTCCCTGGCGTACAGGACCAGCCCGAGGTCTTCTCGACGTTCCTGATGTGGCTGCTCGCCGACCTGTTCAACGAACTGCCGGAGGTCGGCGACCAGGACAAGCCGAAGCTCGTGTTCTTCTTCGACGAGGCGCACCTGCTGTTCAGCGGGGCGTCGAAGGACTTCACGGACCAGATCGTGCGGACCGTGCGGCTGATCCGGTCGAAGGGCATCGGGATCTTCTTCGTGACCCAGACCCCGAAGGACGTGCCGAACGACGTGCTGGCGCAGCTCGGTTCGCGCATCCAGCACCAGCTGCGGGCGCACACCCCCGACGATGCGAAGGCGCTCCGGGCGACGGTGTCGACCTACCCGTCGAGCGACTACGACCTGGGCGAGGTGCTGACCTCGCTGGCGACCGGCGAGGCGATCGTCACCGTCATGAACGAGAAGGGGGCGCCGACGCCGGTCGCGTGGACCCGGTTGCACGCGCCGCAGGGCTCGATGGACCCGATGCCCGCAGCCGAGATGCAGTCGCGGGTGCAGGCATCGCCGTTGCTCGCGACGTACGGCACCCGGGTCGACCCGGACTCGGCGCACGAGATGCTGGCGCGCCGCATGGAGGCAGCTGCTGCCGAGGCTGCGGCGGTCGACGCGCAGAAGGACGCGGCCCTCGCAGCGGCCGAGGCCGAGGAGGAATCTGCGCGGGCTGCTGCGGCCGCGGCCCGGGAAGCCGCGGCGCAGGCCAAGCAGGCGGAACGCGAGCGGGCAGCGGCGCAGAAGGAGTACGAGCGGACGCAGCGCGAGTTCGAGAAGGCCGAGCGGGCTGCGGCGTCGCGGCGTTCGGGTCGGTCGGGACGGAGCACACGGACGACGGCCTCGCGGAAGGCGGACGACCCGCTGTCGGACCTGCTCGGGTCAGGACTCGGGGGCACGATCGCGAAGGAGGTCGTGCACGGGATCTTCTCGACGCTGCGCCGACGTCGGTGAGGTCCAGCGGCTCTGCGCCGACGTCGGTGACGTCCAGCGGCTCTGCGCGTCAGCGACCGAGCAGACCCGTGAACTCGACGACGAGCAGACCCACGACGACGAGTGCCGCCACGCCGCCGACGAGCAGGTAGGCCGGCCGCTGTTCGTACCAGGCGCGGCTCGACGGGTAGCGCTTCGCGAAGACCCGGGCCGAGACCGGACGCGCCTCTTCCGTCAGCTGGACGCCCAGGGCGTCGACGACCTGCGCGAGCCCGTCGTCGCCCCACACGTCGGCGCGGATGCGGAAGAGGTGCGCGCCCGTCGCGTCGAAGGCCACGAGCTCGCGCATGGTGCGGTCGACCGAGCTGCCGTAGGTGGTGGCGAGCACCAGACTGTGCACGCGGTCGCGGGGGATCCGACGGTGCGCGGTGACCACGCCCCGGATCGTCAGACCGTCGGGGTCGATGCCGATGTACGCGGTGCTCAGTCGGACGAACACGATGCCGACGAGGACCGCGAGCGCCACGACCACGGTCGCGACCATCGCCCACGTCCGGAACGGGAACGACACCCAGACCAGGGCGACGGCGAGCGGCACTGCCGAGAACACGATGCTCAGCGCGGTCGAGCGGACCAGGGACCGGCGGGGACGGAGGACGACGTCGTACACGCTGGCGCGCAGGTGTGGCGTCGCTGGCACCGTCATGTCCCCCATGCGCGTCTCCTGAACCCTCGGGCCTCACGGGCACGCCGAATCGGCCGCCCTGCGAGCGACGCCCCTGCCGCTCGATGCACCGCGGTCGGCTCGTCCCGGAGCCGTCCGCTCCCGCAAGCATAAGCGCCCGACGGGGACCGGGGACAGCCCGTTCCACCCCGTATCGGCGTTTGACGGCCAGTCCTTGGCGAACAGGGGACAGCTGGGTCCGCCGCGCGGGGGACCAGCGACGATGCACGCCGCGAACGAAGAAGGCCCCGCACCGGAGTGCGGGGCCTTGCTGGCGGAGAACGGGGGATTCGAACCCCGCAGTTGGGTGCTGCGCGCGCACCCAACTGCTGCTGGCGGAGAATGGGGGATTCGAACCCCCGAGGGCTTGCACCCAACACGCTTTCCAAGCGTGCGCCATAGGCCACTAGGCGAATTCTCCTTGCGCTGTCTCTCGACGGCGACACCCAATGGTACAGGTTCCCGAGGGTGCTCACGACCGTGTGTCGTCGACGCCCGGTGCTCCCAGTTGTCGTGACATGTCCGGCGACTACCCTGGGGCGCGTGTCGACCCGCATCTACATCACGTCAGCAGAAGGGCACACGGGCAAGAGCACCGTCGCCCTCGGTGTCCTCGAGACCCTCGCGCGCTCCGTCGGCCGCGTCGGCGTGTTCCGCCCCGTCGCCCGCTCGGTCGCCGAGCCCGACTACGTGCTCGAGCTGTTGCTGCAGCACACCGCGGTCGGCATCTCGTACGACGACGCCGTCGGGGTGACCTACGACGACGTCCACGCCGATCCCGACGCCGCCCTCGGCACGATCGTGAACCGCTTCGCCCAGGTGGAGCGGCAGTGCGACGCCGTCGTCGTGCTCGGGTCCGACTACACCGACGTCGGCAGCCCCACCGAGCTCTCCTTCAACGCGAAGGTGGCCGCGAACCTCGGCGCGCCGGTGCTGCTCGTGCTCGGTGGTCGCGACGCCGCCGAGCGTGGCGCCCGCACGCCCGAGGGGATGGCGCAGGTCGCGGACGTCACGACGAGCGAACTGCGGGCCGCGCACGCGCAGCTGTTCGGCGTCGTCGTGAACCGCGCCGACCCGGACGCCCTCGCCGCGATCGTGGCGAGCGTCGAGCGAGCCGTGCACGACGACCACCCGGACGTGCCGGTGTGGGCGATCCCCGAGGACCGCGTCCTCGTCGCCCC
This sequence comes from Curtobacterium pomorum, assembly GCF_044497295.1. Lineage (NCBI taxonomy): Bacteria > Bacillati > Actinomycetota > Actinomycetes > Micrococcales > Microbacteriaceae > Curtobacterium > Curtobacterium pomorum. Next base: position 2,764,816 of record NZ_CP172409.1, on the reverse strand, counting down.
GACCGTCCGCGCGCTGCTGCAGGCGACCGACGCGACCCTGGTGCGCGGCGACGACGCCCTGCTCGACCGTGAGGCGCTCGGCACCGTCGTCGCCGGGATGAGCATGGAGAACGTCCTGCCCCGCCTGATCGAGGGCGGCATCGTCGTGGTCCCGGGCGACCGCAGCGACGTGCTCATCGCGACCCTGCTGGCGAACCAGTCGGACACGTTCCCGAGCCTGGCCGGCGTCATCCTCAACGGCGGGTTCGAGACCGCTCCGCAGATCTCCCGGCTGCTCGAGGGGCTGTCGAGCTCACTGCCGATCGCCCAGAACGACCTCGGCACCTACGACACCGCGCTCCGCATCACCCAGACCCGCGGGCGCCTGGCAGCGGACTCGCCGCGCAAGGCCGACCTCGCACTCGCCCTGTTCGAGCAGCACGTCGACGCCGAGTCCCTGCGCGACCGTCTGCAGCTCACGCCGTCCGGCGTCGTCACGCCGCTCATGTTCGAGCACGGCCTGCTCGACCGGGCGCGCGGCTACGGCAAGCGCATCGTGCTCCCCGAGGGCGAGGACGACCGCATCCTCCGCGCGGCCTCGACGCTGCTCGCCCGGCAGGTCTGCGAGCTGACCATCCTCGGCGACCCCGCCGCGATCCGCACCCGCGCGACCGAGCTCGGGCTCGACCTCGAGGCCGCGCAGCTCGTGTCGCCGTTCGACCCCGAGCTGCGTGAACGCTTCGCCGAGGAGTACACCCGTCTCCGGGCGCACAAGGGCATGTCGATCGAACTGGCGCGCGACACCGTGACCGACGTCTCGTACTTCGGCACGATGATGGTCCAGCTCGGTCTCGCGGACGGCATGGTCTCCGGCGCGAAGCACACGACGGCGCACACCATCCGGCCGTCCTTCGAGATCATCAAGACCCGTCCGGACACCTCGATCGTGTCGAGCGTCTTCCTGATGGCGCTCGCCGACCGTGTCCTGGTCTACGGCGACTGCGCGGTGATCCCGGACCCGACGAGCGAGCAGCTCGCGGACATCGCGATCTCGTCCGCCGAGACCGCGACCCAGTTCGGCATCGACCCCCGCGTCGCGATGCTCAGCTACTCGACCGGCGACAGCGGCTCCGGGGCCGACGTCGACAAGGTCCGCGCCGGGACCGCCTTCGTCCGCGAACGCCGGCCGGACCTGCTCGTCGAGGGCCCGATCCAGTACGACGCCGCAGCGGACCCGACGGTCGCGAGCACGAAGATGCCGGACTCCCCGGTGGCCGGCAAGGCGACCGTGTTCATCTTCCCGGACCTGAACACCGGCAACAACACCTACAAGGCCGTGCAGCGCTCCGCCGGCGCGGTCGCGATCGGGCCGGTCCTGCAGGGACTGCGCAAGCCGATCAACGACCTCTCGCGCGGTGCCCTCGTCAGCGACATCGTGAACACCGTCGCCATCACCGCGATCCAGGCCGGCACCGCGTCCGACGCGGCCTGACCTGCGCGACCCGCGCCGTGCCTCCCGTCCGACAGAGAAAGTGACCCATCCCGTGACCGCAGCCCTCGTCGTGAACTCCGGATCCAGTTCGTTCAAGTACCAGCTCATCGAACTCGAGGGGGAGCGCACGCTCGCCTCCGGCCTCGTCGAGCGCATCGGCGAGTCGGCCGGCGCGTGGAAGCACACCAACGCGCTGACGGGGGAGTCGTCGTCGAACGACGCCGCCTCCGTGCCCGACCACGCCGCCGGCTTCCAGGCGATGATCGACGCGTTCGCCAAGGTCGGCCCCTCGTTCGACGAACACCCGCCGGCCGTCGTCGGGCACCGGGTCGTGCACGGCGGCACCACCTTCGACCGCGCGACCGTGGTCACCGACGACGTCGAACGGCAGATCGAGGCACTGAACAGCCTCGCGCCGCTGCACAACCCGGCGAACCTCGAGGGGATCCGGGCCGCGAAGCAGGTCTTCTCCGACGTGCCGCACGTCGCCGTCTTCGACACCGCCTTCCACCAGACGATGCCGCCGCACGCGTACACCTACGCGATCCCGGCCGACCTGGCAGCGAAGTACGCCATCCGCCGCTACGGCATGCACGGCACGAGCCACAAGTACGTCTCCGAGCAGGCCGCGGTCTTCCTCGACCGCCCGCTGTCCGAGCTGAAGACCATCGTGCTGCACCTGGGCAACGGCGCGTCTGCCGCGGCGATCGACGGCGGGAAGTCGATCGAGACGTCGATGGGGCTCACGCCGCTCGAGGGCCTCGTCATGGGCACGCGCTCCGGCGACCTCGACCCCGCCGTCCTGCTGCACCTGCACCGCGAGGCCGGGCTGTCCTTCGACGAGCTCGACACCATGCTCAACAAGCAGTCCGGGCTGCTCGGCCTGACCGGCAACGGCGACATGCGCGACGTCCAGGACGCCGCCCTGAACGGCGACGAGGTGGCCGAGGCGGCGCTCGCCGTGTACCGGCACCGCATCCGCCGCTACGTGGGCGCCTACACGGCGCAGCTCGGCGGGCTCGACGCGGTCGTGTTCACCGCGGGCGTCGGCGAGAACAACGCGCTGCTGCGCCGGCGCGTGCTCGCCGGGCTCGAGCACCTCGGCATCGAGATCGACGCGGACCGCAACGAGCTGGGGTCCCGGGAGGCGCGGGTCATCTCGACGGACACGTCCCGTGTCGCGGTGCTCGTGATCCCGACGAACGAGGAACTGGAGATCGCCCGGCAGTCGGCTGCGGTCGCGCTCTGACGGGCGGGCGCGGCGTGCTGCGCTGCGCGCTGTGCCCGCACGGTGCGGCCTGCGTGGGCTGGTGCGGTGTTGGCGGCTGGGTGCGCGCTTGCCGCGCGGCACGGAGCGTGCAAGCCCGCACGGGGTGACGAGGTGCGCACGGTGCGGACGGGAGGCACGGTGCGGGCTGGCGGTGTGCCTCCCGTCCGGCAGTCGGTCGGGGTCACCGCACGGTGCGGCCTGCGTGGGCTGGTGCGGTGTTGGCGGCTGGGTGCGCGCTTGCCGCGCGGCACGGAGCGTGCAAGCTCGCACGGGGTGTGGAGGCCCGCACGGTGCGGACGGGCGCGCGTCAGGACAGGGCGTCGAGGGCCGCGGGGATCGGCGTGTTGCCGCTCGTGACCTCGAACTGGACCCCGACTGCCGCGTCGTCGAGCAGCGCGTGCAGCACCACCGTGGCGACGTCGGCCCGGGGGATCGAGCCGCGCGGCACCGTACGCCCGACGTCGACCGTGCCCTGCGGCGGGGTGTCGAGCAGGGCGCCCGGACGCACGATCGTCCACCGCAGTCGTCGGGCGCGCAGGTTGGCGTCGGCCTCGGCCTTCGCGCGGAGGTAGACCTGGAACACGGCGGCGTCGTCCTTCGCGGGGACCACAGCGGCCTCCGGGTCGTAGGTGTCCGCGGCCATCGCCGACACCATCACGTACCGGTCGATGCCCGCGCGCTCCGCGGCGTCGGCGAGCAGGATCGCGCCGTCCCGGTCGACGGTGAGCTTGCGCTCCGCACCGCTGTTCGGGCCGGCACCCGCGGCGAACACCACGGCGTCGACGCCGCGGAGGCGCAGCGCCAGGTCGTCGTCACCGAGCTGTTCGAGGTCCGCGACGATCGCCGTGGCACCCTGCTGCTCCACGTCGGCGACGTGGGCGGGGTTGCGGACGATCGCGACGGCGTCGTGTCCGGCGTCGGTGATCTGGCGGGCGAGGAGCAGTGCGATCTGGCCGTGTCCTCCGGCGATGGCGATCTTCATGTGTCAATCCTGCCCGGTCGCATCCGGTAGAGTTGTCGGCGGCTCCTCACGTGACGCCATCCAGGTGAACTCCCCCAGGGCGGAAACGCAGCAAGGGTAGCCGGGCTCTGGCGGGTGCGTGAGGAGTCTTCTTCGTCTCCGCAGGGAAATCCGCGACCTCGTGTCGACCGGGAGGCGCGGTGCGGTCCGGACGCTCGGCCCGCCCTGCGCGGGTGGTCCGGTCCAGTGCCCGCGCACCTGTGGAGGGGCACGCGGGTGTCGGTCGTCCCGGCTACCCTGGTCGCGTGGTCACCGCCCTGTATCGCCGTTACCGGCCCGAGAACTTCGCCGAGCTGATCGGGCAGTCGCAGGTCACCGACCCGCTCCGCACGGCGCTCCGCACCAACCGCGTCAACCACGCCTACCTGTTCAGTGGCCCGCGTGGTTGCGGCAAGACGACCTCGGCCCGCATCCTCGCGCGGTGCCTCAACTGCGCCGAGGGACCGACCGACACCCCGTGCGGCGTCTGCCCGAGCTGTGTCGAGCTCGCACGTGACGGCAGCGGTTCGCTCGACGTCATCGAGATCGACGCCGCCAGCCACAACGGCGTCGACGACGCGCGTGACCTCCGTGACCGCGCCGTGTTCGCCCCCGCGCGCGACCGCTACAAGATCTTCATCCTCGACGAAGCGCACATGGTCACCCCGCAGGGGTTCAACGCGCTGCTGAAGCTGGTCGAGGAGCCCCCGGAGCACGTCAAGTTCATCTTCGCGACGACCGAGCCGGAGAAGGTCATCGGCACCATCCGGTCGCGCACCCACCACTACCCGTTCCGGCTCGTGCCGCCCGCGGTCATGCTCGAGCACATCGAGCAGCTCTGCACGCAGGAATCGGTGACGGTCGCACCCGGCGTCCTGCCCCTGGTCGTGCGCGCCGGCGGCGGCTCCGTCCGCGACACCCTGTCCCTGCTCGACCAGCTCATCGCGGGCAGCGAGGACGGCGCGATCGCCTACGAGCGTGCGGTCGCCCTGCTCGGGTACACCGACGCTGCGCTGCTCGACGACGTCGTCGACGCCCTCGCGGTGGCCGACCCGGCATCCGCCTTCGCGGCGATCGACCGTGTCGTGCAGACCGGTCAGGACCCGCGTCGGTTCGTCGAGGATCTGCTCGAGCGGCTGCGCGACCTGATCGTCGTCGCGGCGACGAACGAGAGCGCCGCCGCGGTCCTGCGCGGTGTCTCGCCGGACGAGCTCGACACGATGACGCGACAGGCCGGGGTCTTCGGTGCCACCGGGCTGTCCCGCGGCGCGGACATCGCGAACAAGGCGCTGACCGACATGACCGGAGCGACCTCGCCCCGGCTGCACCTCGAACTCATGACGGCGCGCATGCTCGTGCCCGAAGCGGACGACACCCAGCGCGGTGCCCTGGCCCGGGTGGAGCGGCTCGAGCGTCGCGTCGGTGTCGGGGACGCCGGGGGACACCAGGCATCGGCCGGCGCGTCCGTGGCACCGAGTCAGCCCACCACGACCGCCACGGCGCCCGCACCTGCCCCGTCGCAGGCCGCAGCACCGCGTCGTCAGGAGCCCGCCGCACAGCAGGCCCCGGCGGCGCAGCAGGCTCCGGCCGCGCAGCAGGCCCCCGCCGCAGCGTCGTCGAGCCCGGCTCCGGCAGCGCAGTCCGACGCCGGCAGCGCTGCACGTGACGCAGCAGCGTCGTGGGCCGCGGCCGTCCCGAGCGCACCCGAGCCCGCTGCTCCGGCGGTCCCGACCACGGAACCCGTCAGTGCTTCCTCGACGGGTCAGGGCACGACGATCGGCGACGAGCCGGCGGTCCGGACGGTCGGCGCCGTGGGCTTCCAGCAGATGCGCGACGCCTGGCCCCAGATCGTCGAGCACGTGCAGCACGCCAAGCGGTCGGCCTGGTCGGTCGTCGTCACCGCGCAGGTGACCGCGCTGCGCGACGACGTGCTGACGCTGACCTTCCCGAGCCAGCAGGACGTCGCCTCGTTCAAGGAGATGTCCGACCCCTCGGCGAGCGTGAGCGAACTGCTCCGCGCCGCGATCATGGACGTCATCGGGCTCCGCGTGAAGTTCGTCGCCCGTGGTCCCGGGGGGCCCGGCCAGCAGCGTCCGCCGGCTCCCACGCAGCAGCCGTCCGCCCCTGCCGGCCGTCCGGCGTCCGCGAACCAGCCCGCATCGCAGCCGCAGCCGTCGTCGGCACCGCAGTCCGCCGCGGCCGCTCCGACGTCAGCCCCGGCATCCGCGGCTGCTGCACCCACCGGGGCCGCTCCGGTCGCCCCTGCTGCCGCCGCCGCCTCTGCAGCGCCCGCCACGACGGCGGCACCCGAAGCCGCGGCATCGGCGCCGGAGTCCGTTCCCGCCGCCACCGAGACGGAGCCCCGTCCGGCGCAGGCACCAGCCCCGGCGTCGGCACCCGCTCCCACGCAGGCACCCACACAGGCACCCGCTGCCGAGCAGACACGGGCTCCCGCTCAGGAACCCGCTCGCGCGCAGCCGGCAGCACCGGAACCGTCCGGTGCTCCGGTGACCGACTGGGCCGTCGCGACGATCCCCGCCAGCGACCCGACCGCCGACGCCGTGCCCGAGTCCGTCGAACCCGGCTGGGCCGCCCCGTTCGGCACCGCGCCGGCCGCTGCGCCCGTCGCCCCGGCCGAGTCCGTCGACCCGCAGCAGTCCGGTTCCGGAGCACCCGCGCAACCCGCCGGTGCCACCGCGCCGCACGGGGTGCAGCCGACCGACGGGGGACCGCAGGCGGCGTCGACGACGGTCGCCGCGCCTCCCGGAGGACCCGTCGCGCCGGGCGGTCCCGCCGTCCCGGTCGACGACTACCCGCTGGACGACGAACCGTACGACGACGGCGCGCCGTTCCCGGACCCCGGCCACGGCCGATCGGCCGCGGCCCCCGCGCAGGCACCGACCGCCCCGCGGCAGCCTGCTGCGGTGCAGCCCGCTGCGCCGCAGCCCGCTGCACCGCAGCAGGCAGCAGCGCGCACCGCGCCGCCGGCACGCCGCGCGCCGGTGGCCGGCCGCTACGGCGAGGCCGTCGTGCGTGAGATCCTCAACGCCCAGTTCATCGAGGAGACCGCGCTCCACCAGGACGGTGCCTGATGTACGACGGGATCGTGCAGGACCTCATCGACGAGTTCGGTCGCCTGCCGGGCATCGGCCCGAAGTCGGCGCAGCGCATCGCCTTCCACATCCTGCAGACCGAGTCGTTCGACCCGTCGCGGCTGTCCGAGCTGCTGGCGGACGTCAAGGAGCGCGTGCGCTTCTGCGAGATCTGCGGCAACGTCACCGAGAACGTCCAGTGCAGCATCTGCCGCGACCCGCGACGGTCGCCGGCCACGATCTGCGTGGTGGAAGAGGCCAAGGACGTCGCGGCGATCGAGCGCACCCGTGAGTTCCGCGGGCTGTACCACGTGCTCGGCGGCGCGATCAGCCCGATCGACGGCATCGGTCCGGACGACCTGCGGATCCAGCAGCTCATGACCCGTCTGGCCGACGGCACGGTGGAAGAGGTCATCATCGCGACCGACCCCAACCTCGAGGGCGAGGCGACGGCGACCTACCTGAGCCGGCTGCTCGTCCCGATGGGCATCCGGACGACCCGGCTGGCCTCGGGCCTGCCGGTCGGCGGCGACCTCGAGTACGCCGACGAGGTCACACTCGGTCGTGCGTTCGAGGGCCGTCGCGTCGTCGGCGGCTGAGCTCCACGCAGGATCGTTGCGTGTGGGGCGGCCCGCACGCAACATCCTCGAAACACCGACTACCATTGTGAGACCGCGTGACCTCGCGGTGTCGCCGTCTCCGGGAGTACCAGCCAGTGGCCTTGATCGTGCAGAAGTTCGGTGGATCCTCCGTCGCGGACGCCGAGAGCATCAAGCGCGTGGCGAAGCGGATCGTCGAGACGAAGAAGGCCGGCAACGACGTCGTCGTGGCGGTCTCGGCCATGGGTGACACCACCGACGAACTCGTCGACCTGGCGCACTCGGTCACCCCGATCCCGGCCGGCCGTGAGCTCGACATGCTCCTCACCGCGGGGGAGCGCATCTCGATGGCGCTGCTCGCGATGGCGATCAAGAGCCTCGGCGTCGAAGCCTCGTCGTACACCGGCAGCCAGGCGGGCATGCTCACCGACGCCCAGCACGGCAAGGCGCGCATCGTCGACGTCACCCCGAAGCGGGTCCGCGAAGCGCTCGACTCCGGTCACGTCGCCATCGTGGCGGGGTTCCAGGGCTTCAACCGCACGACCGGTGAGATCACGACGCTCGGCCGCGGCGGTTCGGACACCACCGCAGTCGCCCTCGCCGCCGCCCTCGACGCCGACGTCTGCGAGATCTACACCGACGTCGACGGCATCTTCACCGCCGACCCCCGTGTCGTCCCGAAGGCGCGCAAGGTCGACCGCATCACCAGCGAGGAGATGCTCGAGCTCGCCGCGTCCGGCGCCAAGGTCCTGTACATCCGTGCCGTCGAGTACGCCCGCCGGCACGGCGTCACCCTGCACGTCCGGTCCTCGTTCAACAACACCGAGGGCACCATCGTCTACAACCCTGCCGAGGGGGAAACCGTGGAAGAACCGATCATCACCGGGATCGCCGGAGACCTCTCCGAGGGGAAGATCACCGTCGTGGGCGTCCCGGACCAGCCGGGCAAGGCCGCCGAGATCTTCACCAACGTCGCGCGCGCCGGAGCGAACATCGACATGATCGTCCAGAACGTGTCGGCCGCGTCGACGGGGCGGACGGACATCTCGTTCACGCTGCCGAAGGACCAGGGCCAGACGGTGCTGACGGCGCTCGAGGTCGCGAAGTCCGACATCGGCTACGAGAGCATCCAGTACGACGACCAGATCGGCAAGCTCGCCCTGGTCGGTGCCGGCATGCGCACCAACGCCGGCGTCTCGGCGAAGCTCTTCCGCGCGCTGCACGACGCGTCGATCAACATCGAGATGATCTCCACCTCGGAGATCCGCATCTCGGTCGTCACCCGCGCCGACACCCTCAACGAGGCGATGCGGGTCGTGCACAGCGCGTTCGACCTCGACGCCGACGCCGAAGCCGTCGTCTACGCCGGCACCGGCCGCTGAACCACGCTGACCCGCTGAACACCAGGAGCACCGCATGAGCACCCTCACCGTCGCCGTCGTCGGCGCCACCGGACAGGTCGGCGCCGTGATGCGTCGTCTGCTCGAGGACCGCGCGTTCCCGGCCGACCAGGTCCGGTTCTTCGCGAGCGCCCGGTCCGCCGGCACGACGCTGCCGTTCCGTGGCGAGCAGATCGTGGTCGAGGACTCCGAGCTGGCCGACCCGTCGGGCATCGACATCGCCCTGTTCTCCGCCGGAGCCACGGCCTCGCGGGCCCTCGCGCCGAAGTTCGCCGCCGCCGGGGCAGTCGTCGTCGACAACTCGAGCGCCTGGCGCATGGACCCCGAGGTCCCGCTCGTCGTGAGCGAGGTCAACCCGCACGCGATCGACCAGGCCCCGAAGGGCATCATCGCGAACCCGAACTGCACCACCATGGCGATCATGCCGGTGCTCAAGGTGCTGGACACCGAGGCCGGGCTCCGCCGCCTGGTCGCCACGACCTACCAGGCCGTCTCCGGCTCCGGGCTCGCCGGCGTCGAGGAGCTGCTCGGTCAGGCGCGTGCCGCCCTCGAACAGGACACCGCCGGGCTCACCCACGACGGTTCCGCCGTGACGTTCCCCGAGCCGGTCAAGTACGTCCGCCCGATCGCCTTCGACGTCGTGCCGCTCGCCGGCAGCATCGTCGAGGACGGCCTCGGCGAGACCGACGAGGAGAAGAAGCTCCGCAACGAGAGCCGCAAGATCCTCGAGCTGCCCGACCTGCTCGTCGCCGGTACCTGCGTGCGGGTTCCGGTGTTCACCGGTCACTCCATCTCGGTGCACGCCGAGTTCGAGCGTCCGCTGTCGCCCGAGCGTGCGACCGAGATCCTGTCGAGCGCGCCCGGCGTCGAGCTCTCCGACGTGCCGACGCCGCTGCAGGCCGCCGGCCAGGACCCCGCGTTCGTCGGTCGGATCCGTGCCGACCAGTCCGCGCCCGAGGGCCGTGGGCTCGCGCTGTTCGTCAGCAACGACAACCTGCGCAAGGGTGCCGCGCTGAACGCCGTGCAGATCGCCGAGGCGATCGTCGCGCGCCGCACCGTCGCCGCGTAGCCGAACGGTCGCCGTGCGCGGCTGACCGGCCTGTCGGCGGACGCCGGTAGGATCGACGGGTGGCAGTGAAGCAGGTGGATCCGATCGATGTCGTCCTCGTCGGGGGAGGCATCATGAGCGCCACCCTCGGCGCCATCATCCACCGGCTCGAGCCGTCGTGGAAGATCCGGGTGTACGAGCGCCTCGGCACCGTCGCGCAGGAGTCCTCGAACCCGTGGAACAACGCCGGCACCGGGCACTCCGCACTCTGCGAGCTGAACTACACGCCCGAGCTCGCCGACGGTCGCGTCGACATCGCGAAGGCCGTCACGGTCAACGAGCAGTTCCAGGTCTCGCGGCAGTTCTGGTCGCACCTGGTCGAGACCGGCACGCTGCCCGATCCGTCCAGCTTCATCAACCCGACCCCGCACATCTCGTTCGTGTGGGGCGCCGACAACGTCGAGTACATGCGCAAGCGGTACGAGGCGATGCAGGGGCACCCGCTGTTCGCGGGGATCGAGTTCTCCGACGACCCCGCGCAGATCCGCAAGTGGGCGCCGGCACTCATCCCCGGCCGCAAGAAGGACCAGCCGATCGCGGCGACCTACTCGGCGGCCGGCTCCGACGTCGACTTCGGATCGCTCACCCGACAGCTGTTCGACCAGCTCGAGCTCGACGGGCTCGAGTTCGAACCGAACCACCAGGTCAAGAACATCACGCGGGGCAAGGACTTCGACGGCTGGGCGCTCGACGTCCTGAACGAGGTCGGTCGGTCGACCCAGAAGATCGCCGCGAAGTTCGTCTTCGTCGGTGCCGGTGGCGGGGCCCTGCAGCTGCTGCAGAAGTCGGGCATCCCGGAGATCCGCGGCTACGGCGGCTTCCCGGTCTCCGGTGAGTTCCTGCGCACCGACGACCCCGAGGTCGTGCAGAAGCACGCGGCCAAGGTCTACGGCAAGGCGAGCGTCGGAGCGCCGCCGATGTCGGTGCCGCACCTGGACACCCGCATCGTCGACGGCAGCGCATCGCTCATGTTCGGCCCGTACGCCGGGTTCAGCCCGAAGTTCCTGAAGCAGGGATCGCTGCTCGACCTCTTCAAGTCGATCCGGCCGCACAACCTGCGCCCGATGCTGAGCGTCGCGTTCTCGAACTTCGACCTGGTGCGCTACCTGGTCGGCCAGCTGCTCGCCTCGAAGCAGACCAAGTTCGACGCCCTGCGCGACTTCATGCCGAACGCCGAGCCCGAGAACTGGCACAAGATCATCGCCGGCCAGCGGGTGCAGGTCATCAAGCCGGACAAGGACAAGGGCGGGGTGCTGCAGTTCGGAACCGAGGTCATCACCGCTGCCGACGGTTCGATCGCCGGGCTCCTCGGCGCCTCGCCGGGCGCGTCGACCGCGGTGCCGATCATGCTCGGCCTGCTCCGCACCTGCTTCCCGGAGCGCTGGGACGGCTGGCAGGACGCGGTCCACGAGATGGTCCCGACCTACGGGCAGGACCTCGGCGACGACGCCGCCCTGGCCGACGCCACCCTCGAGCGCACGGCGAAGGTGCTCGGCCTGCACCACTGACCCCCACGCCGCTTGCGACGCGTTCGAACATGTGTTCGAATGGCGGCATGCGGTGGAGTGGACAGGCGATCGATGCCGAGCAGAGCGATGCGCTGCCGGGCATGGAGTCGAACAGCGGCTTCGTCCGGAGTGTGACCACGCCGGAGTTCGCGGGCGTCACGTTCCACGAGGTCCTGGCGAAGAGCGCGTTGAACCGCGTGCCGAGCGCCGACGGCTCCGGCACCTACGGCTGGACCATCAACCCGTACCGCGGGTGCAGCCACGCGTGCGTGTACTGCTTCGCGCGGCCGACGCACACCTACCTCGAGTTCGACGGCGGAGCCGACTTCGACCAGCAGATCGTCGTGAAGACGAACGTCGCCGACGTCCTGCGGCGTGAGCTCGGCAAGCCGACGTGGGACCGGCACCCGATCGCGCTCGGCACGAACACCGACCCGTACCAGCGAGCCGAGGGCCGCTACCGCCTGATGCCCGGGGTGATCCAGGCGCTGGCGGACAGCCGGACGCCGTTCAGCATCCTGACGAAGGGCACACTGCTTCGGCGCGACCTGCCGCTCCTGGCCGAGGCCGCCAAGGTGGTGCCGGTCGACCTGGCGATGTCGATCGCCGTGTACGACGACGACCTGCAGCAGTCGGTGGAGCCCGGTACGCCCACGACGGCGGCGCGGCTCGCCACCGTCCGGGCGATCCGTGACGCGGGCCTCGACTGTGCGGTGTTCCTCATGCCCGTGCTGCCGTACATCACCGACACCCGCGCACAGCTCGACGACTCCGTCGGTCGGGCTGCGGCTGCCGGGGCCACGAGCGTCATGTACTCCGCGCTGCACCTGCGGCCGGGCGTGAAGCCGTGGTGGTTCGAGTGGCTCGGACGGGAACGGCCCGACCTGGTCGCGCGCTACCGGGCGATGTACCTCGACAACACCTACGCGCCGAAGGACTACCGCCGCTGGCTGTCGGAGCGCATCCGGCCGATCCTGGCGGCGCACGGCGTCGGCCTCGGGCGGGTGGACCCGGCGACGGGGTCGATGGGCTTCTCGGATCCCTCGACGGTGCCGCAGGAGCAGTCGATCCCCACGACGTCGCCGCTCAAGCGCGCGGATCCGGGGTTCGACCGACGACTGCTCCGACCGGTCGCGACGCAGACGTTGTTCTGAGCACCAGGCGCTCCGCGTTCGGGGGACAGTGGTACTCGGCGGGGGCCGGTATCATCGAGCGGGTCGCCGAACTGCCCAGGTTTCGGGGTACACGGTCAGCGCCGCGGTGTTGGATCGTGGGCGGCTATCCCGCCACCCGGAAGGACCCACCTCGTGCTCGGCATCCCCACGCACCTCGCACCGCGAGTGAACGCGTGGTCGACGGTGCGGGCGTTCCACGCCGGTGCGATCGGATCGCTGGTGGCGGCGGCGATCGCGTTGCTGCTGTACCGGCTGTCCGAGCCCGACGTCCAGGTGATCGGCGCGGTCCTGGCACTCGTCCCGATGCTCGGCATGATCGGTGTGCACGTGCAGTTCGGCACCTGGCGCTCCGCGGTCGCGTTCCTGGTGGTCGGCGGCGTCTGCGCCTGGTGGTTCGCGACCGTCGTGCAGCAGCAGGTGCCGTTGGGCTGGGTCACCTCGTACCTGCTGTCGCTGGCGGTCATCCCGCTCATCCTGGTCGGTGGCGCCGGCGCGGTGCCGAGCCGCGTCGTGCTGTGGTCCTTCCTCGGGTTCCTGACCGGTCGGGTCGCGACGTGGATCGCGATCGTCCAGGCCGACAGCCCACCGCGTCCGCTCGTGCTCGCCTGGGTGACGCTCGGCTTCGTGGTGGTGCTGGTCCTGTTCACGAGCCGCAGCACGGGTCGCTCCGAGCGGGTGCAGCCGGAGCTGCTGCGGTCGGCGCGCGAGGAGCACGTCTCCGCGTACCGTGCCGGCGTCGAGGCCGAGGCGGCTGCGATCCTGCACGACACCGTCCTGAACCACCTCAACGCGATCGCCCTGGCACCCGACGGTCCGATGGACCCCCACCTGGCCCGGACCGTCGAGGCAGACGTCGCCGTCCTGACCGGCAAGGGCTGGCTCGCACCGGCCGCGCGGCAGCGGCCCGGTGCCGCGGTCGACGCGTTCGCCGTCATGGTCGACGAGCACCGCGCGGCCGGTCTCGACGTCACGGTGTCCGGCGATCCGTCCGCTCTCGACCGGCTCGACCAGCGTGCGGTCACCGCGCTCGTCCGTGCCGTGGGGCAGTGCCTGGCCAACGTCCGCAAGCACGCCGGCACCGACGCGGCCGAGGTCAGCGTCTTCGACGACGGGACGTCGTGCACCGTGATGGTGGTCGACGACGGTCGCGGCTTCGACGAGGACACCACGGGCGCCGACCGCATGGGACTGCGCGGCTCTGTGCGCGACCGCATCGCCCGGGTGGGCGGGGACGTGCAGATCTGGTCGTCGCCCGGCTCGGGCACGAGCGTGATGATGACGGTGCCGTTCGGGCCGGTCACCGACACGGTCGACACCGTCGCCCCCGGCCACGTCGACGCCGTCGTCCCCGGTGAGCTCGGCGGGCGGGGGACCGACCGGTGAGCGCCACGACCGGAGCCCGCCGGACCGCGCAGCAGTACGACCCGCTCGGCGCGATGGGATCACGTCCGCTCGCGATCGGCCTCGGTGCCTTCAGCATCGTCTGGGCGCTCCTGGTGTCCGTGTTCGACCGCGACGTCGTGGGCAGCCCCACCCTCAGCGCGCTCACCGTCATCCTGGTCGCGGCGTCGGCAGCGGTCGTGTTCACCGCCTCGAGTCCGTTCCGCGCACCGTTCCCGCGGTGGGCGTTCGTCGCGCACGTCGGGCTGCTCGGCCTGGCGTCGGTGACGAGCGTCGCCGCGCAGTGGGGCCCGGACCGCAGTGCCCTGAACGACTTCATGTCGCTCATCACGGCGACCGGAATCGTGATGGTCGCGCCCTACCGGCCGTGGACGGACCTGACCATCGGCGGAGCCCTGCTCGCCGTGGTGAACGCCGTGACCTGGGGCGTGGGCGCAGCGACGTTCCCCCACGAGATCCCCGTCGCCGTCGCAGCCTTCCTGGCGGCGGCACCGACCCTGGTGCTGACGGCGGCGTCGGCGGTGTTCGCGTGGACGTTCGCCGGCCTGGCCGAGCGGGTGCAGATCCGGGCCGGTTCCTACTCCGTCGAGCGTGCGGAGCGGGACGGCATCGCGGCGAGCGTGCAGCAGGACCGGTCGACGATCCTGGCCCGCGACGTCGCGCCGTTCTTCGCCGAGCTCCGCACACGCGAGGTCATCACCGACGCCGACCGCGCACGGGCCCGACTGATCGCCGACGGCATCCGCCGGGCGATGGTCGCCGATGCGGATCGCACGTGGTTCGAGCAGGCCGTGCGGATCGAGGGTGGGGACGCTCCGGTGGTCGACGACCCGGACGGACTCGCCGCCGTGCTCGACGCCGACCAGCGCTCCGTGGTGCGGACGTTCCTGCGGGCGGCGTTCCGCGCGTCGACCGTCGACCCCGCCGGGTTCCGGGCGACGGTCCGGCGCGCGGACGAGCAGGACGACGCGGCCACCCGCGCCGATCACGCCCGCACCGGAGCCGCCCGCGTGCTGCTCGAACTCGACCTCGCCGTGGCCGATTCCGACATCGGGATCCACCGCACCTTCGACCCCTACTTCGCCGTCCTCCGTGTGACGTTCCCCGACCTCGACGTCGCGGTGCGTCCGTCCGCCCTCGCACTAAGGTTCTCCTATGACCAGCACTGACCCGAACAGGCTCTCGGAGGGGTCCCCGTCCCTCCCGAACCCGGGGGCACGACGTGTGCGGTTGGCCATCCTCGACGACCACGAGGTGCTGCTGGACAGCCTGTCGAGCTGGATCGCGGTGAACGCGTTCGACTTCGACCTGGCCCTGACCGCGCACACCTGGCTCGAGATGGTCCACAGCGACAGCTTCCCGACCGACCTGGTGTTCCTCGACTTCCAGCTCAAGGAACCCGTGTCGATCGAGGCCCGTGTCCGCACCTGCCGTGCCGCCGGCGCGAAGGTCATCGTGCTCTCCAGCGTCGACAGCCGCGAGTCCCGCGACCGTGCCCTGGCAGCAGGTGCCGCGGCGTTCCTGTCGAAGTCCCTGCCGATGCGCGAGGTCATGGACGTCGCCCGCGAGATCATGGGTGTCGCACGTGAGACCCCGCAGCCACGCGAATGGCGTCCGCTGCCCACCGGGGCGGCCGCGCACCAGCGTCCGAAGCTCAGTGCCGGCGAGGAAGAGGCGTTGCGGTTGTACGTGTCCGGCTACTCGACCAACGAGGTCGCCGCGCAGATGAACGTGCAGTACGAGACGGCGAAGACCTACCTGCGCCGCGTCCGCGAGAAGTACAGCAAGGTCGGTCGTCCCGCCTCGAAGAAGTCCGACCTGATCCGGCGGGCGGCCGAGGACGGGTTCCTCGCGTAGTGGCGAAGCTCTACTTCCGCTACGGCGCGATGAACAGCGGCAAGAGCACGGGGCTCCTGCAGGCTGCCTACAACTACGAGGAGCGCGGGCACCGGGTCCTGCTCGCCAAGCCCGCGGTGGACACCAAGGGCGACCGTGAGATCGTGTCCCGCCTCGGCGTGACCCGGACCGTCGACCTGGTCTTCGCACCCGACGCCGACGTCCGGTCCGCGGTCGCCGCCGCCGGTGCGGTCGACCCCGAGTCGGCCCGCCTCGACGGCATGGTCCGCGCGGTCAGCTGCGTCCTGGTCGACGAGGCGCAGTTCCTCACCCCGCAGCAGGTCGACGACCTGCTGCGCATCGCGGTCCTCGACGAGATCCCGGTGATCACGTACGGCATCCGCACCGACTTCCGCACCGAGGCGTTCCCCGGCAGTGCGCGCCTGCTCGAGGTCGCGCACTCGCTCGAAGAGCTCAAGACGATCTGCCGCTGCGGTCGCAAGGCCGTCTTCAACGCCCGCACCGTCGACGGCCGGTTCGTGTTCGACGGCTCGCAGGTGGCCATCGACGGTGTCGACGTCGCGTACGAGTCCCTCTGCGCCAACTGCTACCTGACGGAGTCCGGCGGCCGCCTCGACGGCGCCTGACACGTCCTGCCGCGTCGCGTCCTGCGGGTGAGCGGAGGACGGCCGGGAGGCGCGGGGCGGCGCCGCCACGGGCCTCCCGTCCGTCCGTCAGATGCGTCCAGAGCACGCGGAATGCGTGCGACGCGGCGCGCGTTGGCAACCACATGAGCGACGACACCCTGCACCTGTCCGTCCTGGACCTGGCGACGCGCGAGTACGGCCAGTCCAACACCGAGGCCCTGCAGGGCTCGATCGACATGGCGGTCCACGCCGAGAAGCTCGGCTACGAGCGGTTCTGGGTCGCCGAGCACCACGGCATGCCCGGCATCACCTCGTCGGCCCCGGCCGTCCTGCTCAGTGCCGTCGGCGCGGCCACCTCGACCATCCGCATCGGGTCCGGCGGCGTCATGCTGCCGAACCACGCGCCACTCGTGATCGCCGAGCAGTTCGGCACGCTCCGTGCGCTGTACGGCGACCGCGTCGACCTCGGGCTCGGCCGTGCGCCGGGCACCGACGGGGCGACCGCGATGGCGCTGCGCCGTACCGACCGGCTCGACGTCGACGACTTCCCGGACCGTCTCGCCGACCTGATCGGGTTCTTCACCGGCATGGACGAGTCGAACCCGCTGTCCCGCATCCGTGCGGTCCCCGGGTACGGCGACGTGCCGGAGTTCTGGCTGCTCGGGTCCTCCGGGTACAGCGCGCAGGTCGCCGGGGCGCTCGGCGTCTCGTTCGCCTTCGCCCACCACTTCGCGTCGGACAACACCGAGGCGGCGCTCGCCCTGTACCGGGACTCGTTCCGGCCCTCGCGGTTCCGCCAGACGCCGAACGCCCTCATCGGCGTGCAGGTCGTCACGGACGAGGACCCGGCCGTCGTCGACGAGCAGAGCGCTCCCGGGATGATCTCGTTCATCCGGATGCGGCAGGGGGCGAAGCCCGAGCCGGTCTCGATGGACGAGGCGCGTGCGTACGAGTTCACCGACCTCGAGCGTCGGTTCATCGCCGCCCGCACCGAGCGCCAGGCGTACGGTACCGCCGACCAGGTGGCGGACAAGATCAACGCGCTCGTGGCGTCCACCGGGGCGAACGGCGTGATCGTCGCTCCGGGTGCTGCGCAGGCGCGGTACCGGCACCAGGCGCTCGACGTCGTGGCGGGGCTGCACGCCGCGGGGCGGCTCGTGCCCGCGGGTGCGGCGGCGTCCGCGTCGGTCTAGCGCGTTCTCGTTCGCTCGTTCGCTCGTTCGCTTGGTGAGCAGAAATGGTCGGGTCGCCCTCGGGCACCCGACCATTTCTGCTCACCAGGTGGGGCGGCACCTCAGCTGAGCAGGCCGAGGCGCGTCGCCGCAGCCACGGCGCCGACGCGCGAACCGACGTCGAGCTTCCGGAACACGTTGTAGACGTGCCGCTTGACCGTGCCGATCGCGAGCTGCAGGTCCGCCGCGATCTCGGCGTTGGTGCGCGCGGCCGCGAGGAGCCGCAGGACCTCGAGTTCGCGGTCGCTGAGCGGTGACCCCGCGCGGGCCTCGGTGACCAGGTCGACCGGGAACGTCACCGGTGCGGCATCGGCGTGCGCGGCGCGGGCGATGCGGTCGACGAGTTCGCGGCTCGGGGTGTCCTTCGTCACGAAGTCGACCGCGCCGGCGTCGAGCAGCGTCCGACGCAGGACGGCGTCGCGGTGCATCGTGAGCACCACCACGCGGATGTCCGGACGGGTGCGGCGGACCGTGGCGATCGTGGTGCGCGCCGGCGGACCGTCGAGCTCGACGTCGAGGAGCAGGACGTCGATGGCGGCCGCCTCGGGGGAGTCGAGCACGTCGGACGGACGCTCGGCGTGTGCGACCACACGGATCGTGGGGACGGCGGCGAGGATCGTGGCCAGTCCTTCGCGGAACAGCTGGTGGTCGTCGACGATGGCGACGTGTGTGACGGTCACAGCGTGCCCCGCGGGATCGTCAGGCGCACGGTGGTGCCGCTGGCGGTGCTCGGGCTGCTCTCGACGTCGAGTCGCGCGCCGATGACCGCGGCCCGCTCGCGCATCGTCTGCTGCCCGAGGCGTCCGTCGGCGTCGGCATCGGGGTCGAAGCCCGGACCGTCGTCGGCGACCGTGACGACGAGGGCGGCCGGCGTCCACGCGAAGTGCACCTCGGCGGTGGAGTCCGGAGCGTGCTTCCGCCGGTTCGTGAGCGCTTCGAGCAGGATCGTCAGTGCTTCCTCGGCCTGCCAGTTCGGCAGCTGCTCGGGCGTGCCCGTGGCACGGAACGACAAGCGGTCGTCGTCGGGGAAGAGGTCCCTGGCGTGCCGGGCGAGCGCATCGTCGAGCAGTGCATCACCGACGCGGGCGTGCAGGCTGACCGCCAGGTCCTGTACGTCGCCGAGTGCTCCGCGCAGCAATCGTGCGGCGTCGTCGAGCTGCGCCGCCCGCTCAGCGGACGGGGGATCGGTCAGCAGCACCAGGTCGAGCCGCTGGAGCCCTGCGAGGATGCCGTGCGCCACGCGGTCGTGCAGGTCTCGCGCGATCTGCGTGCGGGAGTCCAGGTGCGCCGTCGTGACGCGTTGGCGCAGCGCCTCGGTGTAGGCGACGGCCCCGGCGGGGAACCGGCTCCAGATGCCCGCGTGCAGGGCCCTCGTGGCACGCAGGACGTCGGCGGTGGACTCCGCGCCGACCTCGTCCACGAAGAGCGGCAGGTAAGCGTCGAAGAGCATCTCCGCCGCGAGCATCGCGCCGGCGGGGTGCTGCGCGTGCTCGGCGTGCAGGGAGCCGGTGGCCAGGTGCTCCGGATCGAGGTAGGTGTTGCTCACGACGCTGCCCGCGGCGCCGGCGGCGTAGCGCGCGTGTGCCTCGGCGATCATCGACGTCACGTTGTCGACGAGGTTCTGCGTCAGGACCGGGTCGTCGGCGAGCTCGGGGAACTGTGCGGCGATCTGTGCGAAGACGGCGGCGAGTCGATCGGGGATGTCCATGGCGGTCGCGAGCGTATCGCCCGTGTCGCAGCGCGATGGGGCCGCACGCCGCACGATGGGTCACTGGACACATCGGGACACGACGCCTGCCCCGATCAGGGCCGGAGTCGGACCTCGACCCAGGGATCCACGAAGACTGCACGTACGGTGCTGCCGCACTGCACGCCCGTCGCGATGGCGTTGCGACCAGGTCGGGCTGTCAGACGGGCGCACCCGACTGCGTTCACGGACTCGTCGCCGAACCAGCTGGCTCCGGACGAGCCCTGCCCGGTCGTGTACATCTCCACGTCGACGCGCTCGCCGTCACGTCGAACGGCGGTGATCACGGTCGACGGGAACGGCTTCGTCGTCCGGATCTCCTGCGGCGTCGCGTCGAGCAGGAGCAGCGTGTAGCTCTCCCCGTCGAGGATCCGGCGTTCGAGGTCCGCTGCGCTCCGGCTCGCGCGAGCCACGGTCTCGAGACGCTCGCGCACCGAGCGGACGGAGTCGTCCATCACGGGCGTGACCTTGGCCGTACTGCTGCACGCCGTGGCGATCAACATGGTCGCGACAGCGATCGCACCGATGGCTGCTGGGCGTCGGGACCTCGAGTGTTCCATCGCCGTCGAGGCTATCCGTCGAAAAGCAGAAGGCCCCGGTTCCGGAGAACCAGGGCCTTCTTCGTACTGTCTCAACACAGTGTCGGGGTGACAGGATTTGAACCTGCGACCTCCTCGTCCCGAACGAGGCGCGCTACCAAGCTGCGCCACACCCCGCGGTGTGATCACTCCGTACCGGAGCAACCCGACAATACTATCCGATGATCGGGGGTGCTCACGACCATCCGGCGAACTCCCGGGCGCGTCGTCAGGCGGTGCGGGCGGTGAGGGTGACGACGACCGCTTCGGGGCGGCAAGCGAACCGCACCGGGGCGTAGATCGACGTGCCGAGACCGGCCGAGACCTCGAGCCACGACCAGTGGTTCCGGTGCTCCCACTTGTGCAGTCCGCTGACGTACCGGCGGGGGAGGTCGCTGTTCGTGACGAGCGCACCGACTCCGGGCACCTGCACCTGGCCGCCGTGGGTGTGCCCGGCGAAGATGACGTCGGCGCCCTGGGTGACGAAGGCATCGAGCACGCGGCGGTAGGGCGCGTGCGTCACTCCGATCGCGACGGGGGCGGGGCCGTCCTCGTCCTCGGACCAGGGGACCTCGCCGCGCATCTCATCGACGTTCGTGGGGAGCAGGTCGAGGCGGTCCCAGTCGCGATGCGCGTCCGAGGTGCCGAACAGCTCGAAACGTGAGCCGCGGAGCTCGATGGCGTGGGCGTGGTCGTTCAGGTCGAGCCACCCGAGGGACTCGAAGAACGCCGTCTGCCGGTCGATGTCGAGCTCGACGGGCTTCGCCTCGCTGTGCATGCGGCTCGGGCCGGAGAAGTACTTCAGCGGGTTGCGCGGCGACGGTCCGAAGAAGTCGTTCGACCCGTACGCGAACACGCCGGGAACACCCCGGAACGGCTCCAATGCGTACTCCACGGCGGCGTTCGCCGTGGGGTGCCCGAGGTTGTCGCCGGTGTTGACGATGAAGTCCGGCTCGACCAGGGACAGGTCGCGCAGCCACTGCTGCTTGTCGGCCTGCCACGGAGCCATGTGGATGTCGGACAGGTGCAGGACGGTGACGTCACGGGACCCCGGCGGGAGGACCGGGACGGTCTCCCACCGGATGCCGAAGCGTCGACGCTCGACCAGAGAACCCCAGGCGAACGAGGCGGCCCCGACGGCCGCGCCGGCTGCGAGGACCCCGAGCGCGGCGCGACCGCGGGTCACTTGCAGTCCTTGGGCGCCTTGCCGTTCTTGTCGCCGTAGAGCTGGATCGTCACACCGGCGTTCTTGTCCGCTGCCGAACTGATCGCCGGGTCGACGGCCGCGACCTTGCAGGTCTTGTTCCCGCCGCCCTTCGCGAAGTCGTCCGACACGCTGACGTTGCCGAAGCCGGCGTCGTTCAGTGCCGAGCGGGCATCACCGAGCGAGTCCCCGCCGATCTCGGGCACGTTGGCCTGCGACCCGTCCGAGGTGTAGACCGTCACGCTCGAGCCGGAGGACAGGAGTGCACCGGCGGACGGCGAGGTCGACGACACCGAACCGGGGTTGCCGGTGCCGGGGCGGGCGCCACCGTCGACGTAGTTGAAGCCGGCTCCGGAGATCGCTGCGCGGGCTTCGTCAGCGGTCTTCCCCTGCAGGTTCGGCAGCGCCTTGGCGTTGCCACGGATCGCCGTCGGCTGGGGGTCCGTGAAGGCACCGGCGGGGTAGGTGGCGTTGACCGCGGTCATCGCTTGACGCCAGACGTCGGCACGGGATCCGGCGTACGTGCCGTTGACCCCGTTGCTGTAGTGCCGGAGGTTGTTCTTCTTGCCGTCGGTGTTGCCCTGCCAGTAGGCGGTGGCGACGCGTGAGCTCGCGCCCACGAGCCAGATCTGGTCAGCCTCGTCGGTCGTGCCCGTCTTGGCGAACATCTGGGTGCCGTCCGGCGTCTGAGCACCGCGCGCGGTACCACTGGTGATCGTGCCCTTCATGGCGTAGATCGCTGCCTGTGCGAAGGCGGGGTCGACAGCCTGCTGGCAGTCCTTCGTCTGGCCGCCGAGCTGCTTGCCGGACGGCGAGGTGATCTGGTCGATGGCGATCGGCTTGCAGTAGATGCCGTTGTTGGCGACGGCGGCGTAGGCCGCGGCCATCGTCATCGGCGCGATCTCGTTGGTGCCGAGGATGGCCGACGGGTTCTGGTACTGCAGCTCGCCACCGTCAGCGCGGTGCACGCCGAGCGACTGGGCGATGTCCCGGATGTCGCAGAGGTCGAGCTTCTGGGCCATCGACGCGAACGCGCCGTTGATCGACCCAGCGGTGGCCCCGAGCACGCTCCAGTTCCCGCCCTCGCCCGGAGCGTCGTTCGAGACGTCGAACTTCGTGTAGTCGGTCTGACCGCAGATGGTCCACGGCGTGACCACACGTTCAGCACCACTGACGGTCTCGTTGAGCCCGTGGCCGGTCTTGATCCAGTCGAGCAGCGTGAAGAGCTTGTACGTCGAGCCGGTCTGGAACCCGCCGGAGTTGCCGTACTTGTAGTCGACGCTGTAGTTCAACGAGGTCGAGGTCGGTGCCGACTTCAGTGACTCGTCGAAGTCCTTGTTCTGCGCCATGGTGATGATGCGGCCGGAACCGGCCTCGATCGAGTTGAGCGTGGCACCCAGGGCCAGGCTCGTCTCGGCCTTGTTGTCGTACGTGTTGAGGAGCTGCTTCTGCTCGGCGTTGAGGTCGATGTTCAGCGTCGTCTGGATCTTGTAGCCGCCGTTCCGCCACGCGGTGTCGCGCGCCTTCTGCGACGAGCCGAGCTGCGACATCTCGAGCACGACCTTCTTGGCGTAGTCGCAGAAGAACTGCGAGCCGTCGCCGACCGATGCCCGGCAGCCCTGCGAGGGCTGCGTCAGGTGCACGTAGTCCGCCGGCTTCGACAGGCGAGCGGTGCGGTACTCGGCTTCGGTCAGGTTCTTCTGGTCGTACATCGAGCGCAGGATGACGTTGCGCCGGGCGACGTTGGCGTCGTACTTCTTCGGGGTCGACAGGTTGCGTGCCTCGGGGTACTGCACGATGGCCATCAGCGACGCGGCCTCGGCCGGGGTCAGCTTCGTCGCGCTCTTGTTGTAGTAGTGCTGCGCCGCGGCCTGCACGCCGTAGGTCTGGTCACCGAAGTAGGCGATGTTCAGGTAGGCGGTGAGGATCTCCTTCTTGGAGTACTTCTTCGCCAGCCCGATCGCGAGCTTCATCTCCTCGAGCTTGCGGGGGATGGTCTGCTCGACGGCCTCGTTGTAGGCCTTCTCCTGCTCCTTCTTGGTCGGCAGGTTCAGGGCCTCGTTCATCTTGATGTTGCGGACGAGCTGCATGGTCAACGTCGACCCACCGCCCGAGTCGCCGAGCCCGCCGGCGATGCTGCCCACGCCGGCACGGATGAGCGAGGTCATGTCGACGCCGCCGTGGCTGTAGAAGCGCTTGTCCTCGCCGTCGATGGCGGCGTTCTTCAGCTGGTCGCTGATCTGGTCGTACTTCAGTTCCTGCCGGTTCTGGTCGTACAGCGTCGCGAAGTGCACCGACTTGCCACCCGAGTACGCGTACAGCTCGTTGCGCTGCGGCAGGTCACCGATCTCGATGTACTCCGGCAGCGACTCGAACACACCGATCGTCGACGTCGTCGTGACACCGGCGACCGCGATGGCCGGGGTGACCCCGATCGTGACGAGCAGGCCGGCGAGGGCACTGAACCCGACGAATCCGATGAAGGCGCCGACTGCTGAGACGGGCTTGGTCCGCGAGGCAGACGTCTTCTGGGCAGACATAGGATGCAGCCTAAACGACACCCACGACTGAAAGGCTGGCAAGGAACCGCATGACTCGCTGGGAGTACTTCACCACGCCCCTGATGATCCACAACACCACCGCCATCCTCAACAACTACGGGGACGAGGGCTGGGAGCTGGTCCAGATCGTCACCGGCCCCGAGGGTGGGCTCGTCGCGTACCTCAAGCGCCCGAAGGCCGACGCATGAGCGTCGCGGACCGCCTCGCCGAGCTGGGGCTGACGCTCCCGCCGGTCGCCGCACCCGTCGCCGCCTACGTCCCCGCGGTCGTCACCGGCCAGTACGTCTACACGGCCGGCCAGCTGCCGTTCGTCGACGGCGCACTCCCCGTCACCGGCAAGGTCGGGGCGTCCGTCGACGCCGAGACCGCCACCGCACAGGCCCGCGTGGCCGCGCTCAACGCCCTGGCCGCCGTCGAGTCGGTCGCCGGCTCGCTCGACCGCGTCGCCCGGGTCGTCAAGGTCACCGTGTTCGTCGCGTCGGAGCCGTCCTTCACGGGTCAGCCCGGGGTCGCGAACGGCGCCTCCACCCTGGTCGGCGAGGTCTTCGGCGACGCCGGCGTCCACGCGCGCAGCGCGGTGGGCGTGGCGGTGCTGCCGCTGGACGCTCCTGTGGAGGTCGAGCTGGTGGTGGAACTGACGTCCTGACGGACCGTCAGCAGCGAAGCGAACGCAGGTGGGGCCTCCCGTCCGACATGGACTGGAGGCCCCACCTGCGTGACACGGACTACATGAGATCCGCGATGGTCGCCATGATCGTCGGGTCAGCCAGCGTCGTCGTGTCGCCGATGCGGCGGCCCTCGGCCGCGTCGCGCAGCAGGCGCCGCATGATCTTGCCGGAGCGCGTCTTGGGCAGTTCGGGGACGATGACCACCTGGCGGGGCTTCGCGATCGCACCGATGCGCTTGCCCACCCAGTTGCGGAGTTCGGTCGATGCGGATTCGCGGTCGACGTCCGCCGCTGCCTCCGCCGTCAGGATGACGTACGCGACGACCGCCTGTCCGGTGGTCTCGTCGGCGGCTCCGACGACGGCGGCCTCGGCGACGCCCTCGTGCCCGACCAGTGCGGACTCGATCTCGGCCGTCGACAGGCGGTGCCCCGACACGTTCATGACGTCGTCGACGCGGCCCTGGATCCAGATGTCGCCCTGACCGTCGAGCCGTGCGCCGTCGCCGGCGAAGTACCGGCCGGGGAACCGCGACCAGTACGTCTCGACGAAGCGGTCCGGGTCGCCCCAGATGCCGCGCGCCATCGACGGCCACGGCTCGGTGATGGTGAGGTAGCCGCTCTCGCCGGGGTCGGCACGGTTGCCGTCGTCGTCGACGATCTCCGCGACGATGCCGGGCAGCGGCGTCTGCGCGGCGCCGGGCTTGAGCTTCGTGACGCCGGGCAGGGCGGAGATCATGATCGCGCCGGTCTCGGTCTGCCACCACGTGTCGACGATCGGCGTGCGGTCGTGGCCGATCACCTGGCGGTACCAGTTCCATGCCTCGGGGTTGATGGGTTCGCCGACGCTGCCGAGCAGACGGAGGGTCTCGAGGCTGCGCGCCTCGGGGATCTCGCGGCCGGCCTTCATCGCCGCACGCACGGCGGTCGGCGCGGTGTACAGGACGGTGACGCCGTAGGAGTCGACGAGGTCCCACCAGCGGCCGGGCTTCGGCTCGTCGGGCGTCCCCTCGTAGAGCACCTGTGTCACACCGTTCGCCAGGGGGCCGTAGACGACGTACGAGTGCCCGGTGATCCAGCCGATGTCGGCGGTGCACCAGTAGACGTCCCTGTCGGGGTGCATGTCGAACACGTTCTTGTGCGTGTACGCGGCCTGGGTCAGGTACCCGCCGGAGGTGTGCACGATGCCCTTCGGCTTCCCGGTCGTGCCCGAGGTGTACAGGATGAAGAGCGGGGTCTCGGCGGGGAAGGCCTCGGGCGTGTGCTCCGGGGCGGCCTTCGCGACCTCGTCGTGCCACCACAGGTCGCGGTCGTTCCAGGCGATCTCGTTGCCGCCGCGCTTGACGACCAGGACGTGCTCGACGCTGTCGGTGCCCTCGCCCTCGAGCGCCTCGTCGACCGCGGGCTTGAGGGCTGACACCGCGCCACGGCGCCAGCCGCCGTCCGCCGTGACGACGAGCTTCGCGCCGGCGTCCTCGATGCGGGCGCGGAGGCTCTCCGCGCTGAACCCGCCGAAGACGACCGAGTGCACGGCGCCGATGCGGGCGACGGCGAGCATCGTCACGACGGCCTCGGGGATGAGCGGCAGGTAGACGACGACGCGGTCGCCCTGCCCGACGCCGAGGTCGGTGAGCATGTTCGCGGCGCGCTGCACGTCGGCGGTCAGTTCGGCGTAGGTGATCCGGCGGGTGTCGCCGGGTGCGCCCTCGAAGTGGATCGCCACCCGGTCCCCGTTGCCCGCGCGGACGTGCCGGTCGAGGCAGTTCTCGGCCACGTTGAGCGTGCCGTCGGCGAACCACTTCGCGAACGGGGCGCCGGACCAGTCGAGGGTCTGCGTGAACGGGGTGCGCCAGTCGAGCAGGCTGCGGGACTGCTCGGCCCAGAAGGCCTCGCGGTCGGCGGCGGCGGCCTCGTGCAGGTCCTCGTGCGCGACGGCGTCGGCGACGAACTCGGGTGTCGGCGGGAAGGTGGCGCCGTCGTCCTCGCGGTGGTCGGTCTGGGTCGGAGTGGACATCGATGTCCTTTCGCGTCGTTGCGTCCTCAGGGTGCGCCACGGAGACTACCCCTCGGCCCGTGCGCTGCGCGGTTCCGTGACGAGCGGCGGCTCGGGTGCGGGGGCGTGGGGCGGCGACGGCGGGTCCGGGTGTGGGGGCGTGGGGCGGCGACGGCGGGTCCGGGTGTGTCCTGGTCGCGGCGGCACGCCCGGCGGTCGCGTCGGGGGTTGCCCCGAGGGGCGGATCGTGGGGTACAGTAGTTCCTGCTGGACTCGTTTCCGGCGGCATCGAATCGGATTCCCCCCAATCCTTCGATGTCCAGGCGGCACCAGTTCCCCCCAACCGGTGCCGCCTCTTCTTTTGCCCGGAGTCCGACTCGAGCGATCGACGCTCGTCGGCCGCCGGCGATCGGCGGCGATCCGCGCAGGCATGCCGGTCGAGTGGACAGACCGGTACATGCTCACGCATGGAGCGCGCAGCTCCGTCGTAGCAATTGCTACTCCCGTTCGGCAGCCCTGCGTCCGGGGTCCTGTCGCGATCAGCCGCGGTGAGGCACGCCGACCGCCGCACCGTGGAGTGGGGTACGATTTTCTGTTTCGGGGGACAAACCGGTCCGTTGCTCGCTCGCGTCCTTACCGCTCCACAGGCTGCTTGTGGCACCGGATGCCGAAAGCGGCTCGCCTCGTACGCTCTGGCGTCATGCACCGTCACCGCGCCGCGCCCTTCCTGCCCGGGGCCGGGCCTCTGCTTCCCGGGACCGCCACCGTTCTCCGACGCCGAACGCACGGTGTCGTCGAGTTCGAGGAACTCGCCGGACTCGTCTCCGATGCCGGGGTCACCGACGTCCTGGTCGTCGGCGGAGTCGGTACCTGGACCGACCGTGGCGGCGGACTCGAAGCCGCCGCGCCGCGCCTGACCGAGTCGCGCACCCGCGAGCTCGCCACGCGCCTGGTGGCGCTCGGCGGACGCCACGTCGACGAGACCACGCCGTGCGCCGACGTCCGGCACGGCGACGGCATCCGGGTGCACGTCGTACTCGCCCCGGTCTCGGTCGGCGGCACCGCGGTCTCGATCCGACTCCCGCACCCCGAGCGCCCGACCCTCGCCGCGCTCGAACGCGCCGGCACCTTCGAGCAGGTGCCACGGTCCGTCGTCGAGGACGCCGTCGCCGCGCGCCGCAACGTCCTGGTCACCGGTGCGACCGGCAGCGGCAAGACCACCCTGCTCGCCGCGCTGCTCGGCGCCGTCCCTGCCGACGAGCGGATCGTCACGGTCGAGGACGTCGCCGAGCTGCGCATCGCCCACCCGCACGTGGTCGCGCTCGAGGCACGACAGGCGAACGCCGAGGGCGCCGGAGCGCTCGGCCTGGACCGCCTCGTGCGCGAGGCGCTGCGGATGCGACCCGACCGGATCGTCGTGGGGGAGTGCCGGGGCGCCGAGGTCCGCGAGCTCATGTCCGCGCTGAACACCGGCCACGACGGCGGTGCCGGCACCGTGCACGCGAACGGTGTCGCGGACGTCGCCGCTCGACTCGAGGCGCTCGGTGCCCTCGCCGGGCTCGGGGTCGAGGCACTGGCCCGACAGGCGGTCAGTGCCTTCGACCTGGTGCTCCACGTCGAGCGCCGGGCAGGCGGACGACGGCTCGCCGCGGTCGGCGCGTTCCACGTCGGGTCGGACGGGAGGCTCGGGGTCCGCCCGGTGGACGGCGCACCGTGAGCAGGTGGCCGCTCCGCCGGGGGCGCCGCGATCGGCGTCCGGCGCCGTTCGACCCGGCGCGCGTGGCCGGCATCCTGGACCGGGTGGCGACGCTCGTCGCGGCCGGGGTCCCTCCGGCGCGGGCCTGGGAGCTCGTCGGCAGGCTCCCGGCCGGGAACGCCCCGGCCTCCGCGGACATCGCCGTCGTCCTCCGGGTCGCGGAACGGACCGGCGCCCCCGTCGCGGAGACGCTCGGCGCCCTCGCCGGCGCGCTCCGTCGATCGGCGGCATCGGACCGGGCGATCCGGGTCGCCCTCGCCGGCCCGCGCACCAGCGCCCGCGTGGTCCTGGCACTGCCGCTCTTCGGGCTCGGGCTCGGAGCTTCGTGGGGATCCGGAGCCGTGCAGGTCCTCACCGGATCGCCGCTCGGCTGGGGGTGCTCGGCGGTCGCGGCGCTGCTCGTGCTGCTCGGGCGGGCGTGGACCGCGCGGCTCGTCCGGTCGGCGACGCCGGACGGGCGCGTCCCCGGGGTCGTCCTCGACGCCTGGGCGGTCGCCGTGTCCGGTGGCGGTTCGTGGATCGCGGCCGGAGAAGCGGTCCGTCGTGCCACCGGCGGGAACGTCCCTCCGGCCGCAGACGCGGTCCGCCTGCGCGAGGTGCTCGACCTGGCCCAGCGCGCGGGCGTCCCCGCCGCGGGACTGCTGCGTCGTGCCGCGGAGGACGTCCGTGACGACGCCGCTGCCGCCGGACTCGCAGCGGCCGAGCGCCTGGCGGTCCGACTGGTGCTGCCGCTCGGCACCTGCGTCCTGCCCGCGTTCGTGCTCGTCGGGGTGGTGCCCGTCGTGGTCGGCGTCCTCTCCTCCACCGTCGTCGGTGCGCGGTGACCTCTCCACAGATGCCGATCGAGGTCCCGACCGGGCGGTGACCGCGCGCCACGCTGGGAACCACGCAACAGAAGGGACGAAACCCATGAGCACCACACCGAACCGCATCCGTCGCACCCACCGCGTCGTCGACCGGCTCCACGCCGCCGCCCAGGACGACCAGGGGTCCGCGACCGCCGAGTACGCGGTCGTCATCCTCGCCGCCGTGGCGTTCGCCGGCGTGCTCGTCGCCGTCATGCGCTCGGGCGAGGTCCAGACCATCCTCACCGAGCTCGTCCGCGGTGCCCTCGCGCTGTGACCGTGCTGGATCCGGTGACCGGGGCTCGGTCACGGTCGAGTTCGCGGTCGTGCTGCCCGTCGTCGCACTCGTCCTCACGCTGCTCGTCGCGGCCGTCCTCGTCGTCGACGGACAGGGACGCCTGCAGTCGGCCGCGGCGGTGGCTGCGCGGGGTGTCGGACGCGGGGACGACGCCGTCGGACTCGCCGCCGCCGAGCGGATCGCGCCGGGATCCTCCGTCACCGTCCGGCGCACGGCCGACCTGGTGTGCGTCGACGCCACGCGCGGCGGCACCGGTCCGTTCGCAGTGCTGCCGCTCCGGGCGACGGCCTGTGCTGCGGCACGAGGACGCTGACCCCGAGCGCGGATCGGTGACCGTGCTCGTCGCCGCGGTCCTGGGCATCGGGGTGCTCGTCGGGTCGGCGGCGCTCGCCGCGGCCGGACACCGCACGCAGGCGGTCCGGGCCGGGGACGCCGCCGACGCCGCCGCGACCTCGGCCGCCGCGACGTCGATCGGGCTCCTCACCGGACAGCCGTGCGACGTCGCCGAGCGGGTCGCGCGGGCGAACGGCTCGGCGCTCGCGAGCTGCGACCTCGCCGCCACGACGGCCCGGGTGCGCGTGGTCGTCGGCTCCGGACCGTTCGCCGTCGGCGCATCCGCGGTCGCCGGTCCGGCGGACTGCCAGCCCGAGCACTGTGTGTATGGTGTGCCTGTCGGCCACCGGTCACCGATGTCCCGGGCGACCCGGACACGTTCGTGTCCAGGGCCGACCAGCACCACGGATCAAGGAGACACGTGCCAGGCACGAAGAAGCTCGTGATCGTCGAGAGCCCTGCGAAGGCGAAGACGATCGCGCAATACCTCGGTGACGGATACGAAGTCCAGGCCTCGGTCGGACACATCCGCGACCTCGTCGAGCCGAAGAACCTGCCGGCCGAGCTCAAGAAGGGCTCCCTCGGCAAGTTCTCGGTGGACGTCGACAACGGCTTCGAGCCGTACTACGTCGTGTCCGACGCCAAGAAGAAGACGGTCGCCGAGCTCAAGCGTGCGCTCAAGGACGCCGACGAGCTCTACCTCGCAACAGATGAAGACCGCGAAGGTGAAGCGATCGCCTGGCACCTGCTCCAGGTCCTCAAGCCGAAGGTCCCCGTCAAGCGGATGGTCTTCCACGAGATCACGAAGGAGGCGATCCAGCGGGCTCAGGAGGCCACCCGTGAGCTCGACACCGCTCTCGTCGACGCGCAGGAGACCCGCCGCATCCTCGACCGTCTCTACGGGTACGAGGTCTCGCCGGTCCTGTGGCGCAAGGTCGCTCCCGGCCTCTCCGCCGGTCGTGTGCAGTCCGCCGCGACCCGGCTCGTGGTCGACCGTGAGCGCGAGCGCCTCGCCTTCGTCTCCGCGAACTACTGGGACCTCTCCGCGCGCTTCGCGAAGACGGGGGAGTCCTCCTTCTCCGCGCGACTCGCCCGGATCCAGGGCACCCGCGTCGCCTCGGGCCGCGACTTCGACGACCGCGGTGCGCTCAGCGGCGACGTCGTGCGCCTCGACGAGGCCGCAGCCGCCTCGCTGACCACCGTGCTCGAGCGCGCCGGGGACGCCACCGTCCGCAGCGTCGACTCGAAGCCGTACACCCGCCGTCCGGCGGCACCGTTCACCACGTCGACCCTGCAGCAGGAGGCAGCGCGCAAGCTGCGGCTGTCGCCGCGGCAGACGGCGCGTGCAGCCCAGACCCTGTACGAGAACGGCTACATCACCTACATCCGTACCGACTCCGTCTCGCTCTCGAAGCAGGCGATCGACGCCGCACGCAAGCAGGCGGCCGACCTCTACGGCGCCGCGACCGTGCCGGACAAGCCCCGGCTGTACGCGAGCAAGAGCAAGAACGCGCAGGAGGCGCACGAGGCGATCCGTCCGTCGGGTGACTCCTTCCGCACCCCGCAGGAGCTCCAGGGCACGCTGACCGGCGTCGAGTGGCGGCTCTACGACCTCATCTGGAAGCGCACCATCGCGTCCCAGATGGCGGACGCCAAGGGTTCGACCGCGTCGATCGTGCTCGGCATCGCGTCGCCCGAGTCCGTCGAGGGCATCACGTCGACCGCGAACGGCACCGACGCCGAGTTCACCGCGTCCGGCACCGTCATCACGTTCCGCGGCTTCCTCAGCGCCTACGAAGAGGGCCGCGACGAAGACCGTCACGAGTCGAGCGAGCGTGCCGGGCAGGACGTCGCCCTGCCCGACGTCAAGCAGGGCGAGCACCTCGAGGTGCACGACGTGCTGGCGAAGGGCCACGACACCACGCCGCCGCCACGCTTCACCGAGGCCAGCCTCATCAAGACGCTGGAAGAGCTGGGGATCGGGCGTCCGTCGACGTACCCGACGATCAGCCCGACGATCATCGACCGCGGCTACGTGTCGCTGCGCGGTACCCAGCTCGTGCCGAACTGGATCGCGTTCAGCGTGGTCCGGCTGCTGGAGGAGTACTTCGGCGAACTGGTCGAGTACGACTTCACCGCCGAGATGGAAGAGGACCTCGACCGGATCGCCCGCGGCGACGCCGACCGGGTCGACTGGCTCAAGGGCTTCTACTTCGGTGGGGGCGACGACGACCAGCGCGGCCTGCGGACCGTCATCGACAACCTCGGTGAGATCGACGCGCGTGAGATCAACTCGGTCGAGCTCGCACCGGGCCTCACCCTGCGGATCGGTCGGTACGGCCCCTACATCGAGGTGCCGAGCGACGACCCGGAGAAGCCGCGTCGCGTCAACGTCCCCGAGGACCTGGCCCCCGACGAGCTGACCGTCGAGAAGGCGAAGGAACTCGTCGACGCCCCCGTCATCGGCGACCGCGTCGTGGGCATCAACCCGGACACGGGCAAGGAGGTCCTGGCGAAGGACGGCCGCTTCGGTCCCTACGTCACGGAGCGCACCCCGGAGCCCGAGCCCACCGTCGACCCGAAGACCGGTGAGGTCGTCGAGGCCGCGGCTGTGCCCGAGCCCGCAGCGGCCGAGGCCCCCGCCGAGACCACGACCGGCAAGAAGGCACCGGCGAAGAAGGCCCCGGCGAAGAAGACGACGAAGAAGGCCGCGGCGCCCAAGGAACGGACGGCCTCGCTGTTCAAGTCGATGGACCCGGCGACCGTCGACCTCGAGACCGCGCTGAAGCTCCTCGACCTGCCCCGCGTCGTCGGCCAGGACCCGGAGACCGGCAACGACATCACCGCGCAGAACGGTCGCTACGGCCCGTACCTGAAGAAGGGGACGGACACCCGGACCCTGCCCGGCGAGGACGCGATCTTCGACATCGACCTGGCCGGTGCGCTCGAGATCTTCTCGCAGCCGAAGTACGGCGGCAACCGTGCCGCGAGCTCCGCGCTGAAGGAGTTCGAGGCGGACCCCGTGTCCGGCAAGCCGATCAAGATGAAGGACGGCCGCTTCGGCCCCTACGTCACCGACGGTGAGACGAACGCGACGATCCCGAAGGGCGAGGACGTCGAGGCCGTCGATCACGCCCGTGCCGTCCAGCTCATCGCGGACAAGCGTGCCAAGGGCCCGGTCAAGAAGAAGACGCCGGCCCGACGGGCGCCGGCCAAGAAGAAGTGACCGGACGGTTCATCACGCTCGAGGGCGGCGACGGCGTGGGCAAGACGACCCAGGCCGAGCTGCTCTCCGCGTGGCTCGTCGAGCACGGTCGCACCGTCCTGCGGACCCGCGAGCCCGGTGGCACCGAGCTGGGCCTGCGGATCCGCGAGATCGTCCTGCACGAGCGCGGGCACGTGTCGCCCCGAGCCGAGGCGCTGTTGTACGCGGCGGACCGCGCCCACCACGTCGAGACGGTCGTCCGTCCGGCGATCGCCCGCGACGAGGTCGTGCTGCAGGACCGGTACATCGACTCGTCGGTCGCCTACCAGGGGGTCGCGCGCGGTCTCGGCGCCGAGCACATCCGCTCCGTTTCGGCGTGGGCGGCGGACGGCCTGGTGCCGGACCTGACGATCCTGCTCGACCTCGACGTGACGGTCGGCCGCGCGCGGGTCGCAGCGGCCCGCGGGGACACGTTCGACCGCCTGGAGTCCGAGGCCGAGGCGTTCCACGAGTCGGTACGGCAGGCGTTCCTCGACATGGCGGCGGCCGAGCCCGACCGGTTCCTGGTGGTCGACGCCGGCGGCTCCACCGAGGACGTCCAGCGCGCCATCCGCGCCGCGGTCGCCCCGCTCGTCGCGATCGACCCGGCATGACCGTGGCCACCCGGACGACGATGGTCGGCCGCCTGACGGTGGTCGCTGACAGGATGGTCCCGTGAGCGTGTGGGACGGCCTGACCGGGCAGGAAGAGGCAGTCGCCTCCCTCCGGAACGCCGCGGAGTCGACCGACGGCACCGGCGGCATGACGCACTCGTGGCTGATCACGGGCCCTCCCGGATCCGG
The DNA here is from genome assembly GCF_044497295.1 of Curtobacterium pomorum. Taxonomy (NCBI): domain Bacteria; kingdom Bacillati; phylum Actinomycetota; class Actinomycetes; order Micrococcales; family Microbacteriaceae; genus Curtobacterium; species Curtobacterium pomorum. The sequence goes on along the minus strand of NZ_CP172409.1, from coordinate 2,731,051 downwards.
CCGGTCGAACGTGGCGACGGCGTTCGCGGCGGCCCTCGTGGGCAACGGTCCCGACGACGACCACACCCTGCAGCAGATCACCGCCAAGACGCACCCAGACGTGTCGGTGCTCACGACGCAACGCGTGATCATCACCATCGACGAGATCCGGCAGCTCGTCACGTCGTCGTACTACTCGCCGTCGGTCGGGCGGTACCGCATCGTGATCATCGAGGATGCCGACCGCATGACGGAACGCACCTCGAACCTGCTGCTCAAGGCGCTCGAGGAACCACCGGAGCGCACGGTGTGGATCCTCTGCGCCCCGAGTGAAGCGGACCTGCTGCCCACGATCCGGTCGCGCGTCCGCTCCGTGCGACTCCGGGTCCCCGGCATCGAGTCCGTCGCCGACCTGCTCGTCGCGCGCACCGGCATCGACCGCGCCCTCGCGATGGACGCTGCACGGCAGGCGCAGAGCCACATCGGGATGGCGCAGCGTCTGGCGACGAGCGAGGACGCCCGCGACCGCCGTCGCCGCACCCTGACGACCGTGCTCGGCGTCCGGAGCGTCGGCGACGCGGTGATGGCCGCCGCCGACCTGCTCGCCGTCGCGGACGAGGACGCCAAGGCCATCACGCAGCAGCGCGACTCCGAGGAACGCGACGCGGCGCTGCGGTCGCTCGGCATCGAGCCCGGCGGCACGATCCCGCCAGCCCTCCGCTCGCAGCTCCGCCTGCTGGAAGAGGACCAGAAGCGCCGCGCGACCCGTAGCCTGCGCGACGGCCTCGACCGCATCCTGGTCGACGTGTCCTCGCTCTACCGCGACCTGCTCCTGCTCGGTCTCGGTGCGCCGGCCGAGCCGGTCAACCTGGCGATGCGCGACCACCTCGACCACGCCCTGCAGTCGGTCACGCCGGCCGCGGCGCTCGAGGTGCTCGACGCGATCGCCCTCGCCCGGCAGCGGATCGCCGCGAACGTGGCGGCGTTGCTCGCGCTCGAGGCGCTGCTCGTCACGATCGCCCGCGTCCGGCACTGACCGCCGCCGACGCTCCCCGCGCCGATCGGGGCGTGGGACAATCACGGCATGCCCGACGCTGAACCCGGCCTGCGCGAACGGAAACGCCGCGCCACCCGCCGCGCCATCCAGGCCGCCGCGCTCCGCATCGCGATCGAGGACGGCCTCGGCGCGGTCACCGTGGACGAGATCTCCCGTCGGGCCGACGTCTCACCCCGCACGTTCTTCAACTACTTCCCGAGCAAGGAACAGGCGATCCTCGGGGACGACCCGGAACTGCCCGACGACGCCGCACTGCAGGAGTTCGTCGACGGCGGGCCCGGGGGCGACCTGCTGTCGGACCTCGGCGCGCTGCTCGTCCACTCGACGCAGGAGCTCATCGAGGAGCGTGGACTGATCGAGGAGCGACAACAGGTGCTCCGAGCGAACCCCGAGCTCTTCAGCCGTCGCATGGAGTCGATGAAGGAGTTCCAGGCCGAGATCCAGGCCGCGGTCACCCGGCGGATCGAACGCGAGGACCCCGAGCTCGCTGCAGACCCCGATGCGCTCCGTCGGCGGGCGCGCCTGGCGTCGATCGTCGCCCTCGGCGCACTGCGGCACGCGTGGTGGGAGTGGTCCGGGTCCGAGGGCGGTTCGCACCTGGTCGACGAGCTCCGCCGGTCCTTCGCCGAGCTCGGCGTGCTCGTTTCGCGTTCACTCGTCTGAACCTGTATAGTCATTGCTCGTGCCGCTCCGGAATCGGAGCGAGCGCGCCGCCTTAGCTCAGTCGGTAGAGCGATTCACTCGTAATGAATAGGTCGTCGGTTCGATTCCGACAGGCGGCTCGGAACACGTCCCCGGTCACGGATCTGCATCAGGTCCTGACCGGGGATTTCTGCGTCTGCGGGAAACCGCACCCCTTGGCTCCGGACCAGACAGCGGGGTACGGCGCGGGATAGCCTTTCGGCGTTGCAGGGATCCCCGCGACCACCACCCGCACCGCCCCGCACCCCTCGGCGGCCGACCGACGGAGGCACCGTGTTCAAGCGTGCGACGACCGTCGTCCTGGTGGCTGCTGCGGCTGCCGCGTTGGCCATCACCGCCGCCGCCGTGCCGGAGTCGCGGGCGACGTCCTCGGCGACCGCGGCCGGGGGATCGACCAGCAGCGCGAGCGCGACCCCGCAACCGACCACCGCCGCGACCGACCCGACCATCGGGCGCACACCGACCTTCTCGGTGGACTTCGACACCCCGGCAGCGGCGGACGGTCCCTTCGCGGCGACGTACGCGCAGTCGTGGCAGCCGTACCCGGACGGCACCGGCGGCAAGTACTACTCGAGCAAGATGGTCAGCGCGCACGACGGGTACATGGACATCGCCCTCGACGGCGAGCACGGCTCAGCCGGCACCTTCGGCACCCCGGAGGACGCCTGGTCCCACGTCGGCGGGTCGTTCAGCATCCGTGCTCGGGCGACGGGCGGCGACAAGAACGGTGCCGCGATCATGCTCTGGCCGACGTCGAACGACTGGGCGGACGGGGAACTGAACTACCCAGAGGGGAACTTCGACGGTTCGCCGCGGGTGTTCCACCACTCGATGCTGCCCGGGCTCGAGAAGGCCTCGGACAACTACAACACCCGGGTGTCCTGGCGCGACTGGCACACCTACACGACGGAGTGGATCCCCGGGCGGGCGATCCACTACTACCTCGACGGCAAGCTCGTCTTCACGGTCGCGCGGAACGTCCCGACGACCCCGCACCGCTACATGGTGCAGGTCGGCAACTGGGGCAAGGCCGGCCACCTGCAGATCGACTGGGTCCGCACGTACGACGCGCAGTGACGCCGACGCGCTCCCCGTTCTGGGGCTGCGCGGAAGCGCCGCCGTGCGCGACGATCGAACCGAAGCCGCGTTCTCCGTTCGAAAGGTCGTCATGCTCCTGTCACTCGTCTACATGAGCGCCGCCGACGAACCGTTCGACCAGGATCGCCTCGATGCGCTGCTCGAACACGCCAGGGCCCGGAACGGCGCATCCGGCTTGTCGGGCCTGCTCGTGTACAAGGACGGCCGGTTCATGCAGCTGCTCGAGGGCCCGGAGGCCGCTGTCCTCGAGACGTACCAGCGCATCATCGAGGACCCCCGGCACACCGACGTCGGCCTGCTCGTCGAGGAGCGGATCCACACCCCGCGGTTCGGGGAGTGGACGATGGCGTTCGACCGCGGGCACGAGGCCGCGCTCCCCGACGGCTTCGACACGTTCCTGACCGACGGCGACCGGAGCGCGGACACCAGCAAGGCGCGAGCGCTGCTGCGCTGGTTCCGCACGCACCCGATGGCCGCCCCCGACGCCGCACTCGGCAAGCACCGACGCTGAGCGCACGCGCCGACGCGCACGCGCCGACGCGACCGCGCGGACGCGACCGCGCGGACGCGACCGCGCGGACGCGACCGGCTCAGGGCAGGTAGTACGTCGGGTTCGGCAGCTTGACGCTGCGGTCCGCCGAGCCCCCGAGCAGGTCGCTGTACTGGTCACCGAAGTTCGCGACCACGTCGTACCGGCCACCCGCTCGTGACTCGATGTGCGCCCGGGTCTGCGACTTGTACTCGACGGTGGTGCACTTCGCCGTGGCGCAGGTGATGTACGACGGCTGCTGCGACGCCCCGACCCCGGTCCACTTCGTGTAGTAGGTCTCGGTCCCGCGCTTCGTGGCCGAGAACTGCGGGTACCCGACCCGCTGCAGGTTGTCGATGGTGGCGGTCTCCTGATCGGCGTTCCGGCCGGTCAGCCCGATGATCGTGCAGCCGGAACGCTGGGCGATCGACACGAGCGAGGTCATCGACGGGGTCGCGGGGAACCGTTCGTCCTGCACCCATTCGTCCTGCAGCGCGGGGTCGAAGACGAAGTGCATGTCCGCGACCTCCATGTCGTAGGTCCACAGGGTGGTGTCGTCGGCGTCGAGCACGATCGCGGGGTTGCGGTGCAGCTTCCGACCGACGGCGCACTGGGCGGCGACGACGGGGGCCTGTCGCTGCACGATGGACCGCATCTCGCGGATGTACGGGGAGTCGGTGCGGTTCGCGAGTCCGGTGCCGGGGTCGCCGTAGTACGTGGCGATGGTCTTCTTGACGGAGTCGATGTTCGGGATGCCCTCGCCGGACTGCGTCGCGCCGGAGGAGCCGTCGGCCGCCATCGTGAACTGCGTCCGTGGGGACAGCCGGGGTTCGGAGACGCCGGGCAGGTCGGCCGAGGGCAGGAAGTAGGTGGGGTTCGGCAACTTGAGGGACCGGTCGGCGTACCCGCCCTGCAGGTCGCTCCACTGGTCGCCGATGTTCAGCGTGATGTCGTAGCCGAGGTCCTGCTCGATGTGCTTGCGGGTGAGGGCCTTGTACTCGACGGTGGTGCACTTCGCCGTGGCGCAGGTGATGTACGACGGCTGCTGCGAGGCACCCGTGCCGGTCCACTTCGCGAAGAAGCGGTCCTCGGCGAAGGCCGTGTACCCGACCTTCGACAGGTTCTGCACGGTCGCGGTCTTCTGGTCGTCGTTCCGGCCGGTCAGCCCGAACACGGTGAAGCCCATCGCGGCGGCGCGGTTGACGAAGCCGACCATGGACGGGGTGGCGGCGAAGCGTTCGTCCTGCACCCATTCGTCCTGCCGCGCGGGGTCGAACACGAAGTGCATGTCCGCGACCTCCATGTCGTACGTCCACAGGGTGGTGTCGTCGGCGTCGAGGACGATCGCGGGCTTCTCGCCGTGCCGGACGGCCCGGTCGTGGATGCGCTGCAGCGACGCTCCCTGGCGGGCGACGATGGACCGCATCTCACGGATGTAGGGGGAGTCGGTCCGGTTCGCCAGGCCCGTGCCGGGGTCGCCGTAGTACGTGGCGATCGTCTTCTTGACGGAGTCGATGTTCGGGATGCCCTCGCCGCCCTGCGTCGCACCGGACGTGCCGTCGGCGGCCATCGTGAAGTGCGTCCGCGGCGTCAGGCCGGCGTCGGCGGAGTGCCCTGGCGAGTGCCCCGGTCCGTGTCCTGGTCCTCCCCACCCGTGAGCGCTGGCCGGGCCGCCGACCAGGGTGGACGTGAGGACGATCGCCGCGCTGGTGGCGACGACGGTGAGGACGGAACGGCGCATGGAGGACCTGCACACCTTCGACTCGGGGAGGAGTGACCCCCGGATGGGGGATCTCGCAGCACGTTAGCTGGCAATCACCCGTGGAGTCCATACCAAAGTGCTGCGGCCCGTCCTGGTAGACATGGCCGCATGACGGTTCGCTGGGGAGTCATCGGCACGGGCGGCATCGCCCGGTCCTTCGTGGGTGACTGCGTCGCCGCGGGCATCGAGTTCACGGCGGTCGGCAGTCGCACAAGCGGCGGCGCCGAGGCGTTCGCGTCGGAGTTCGGCATCCCACGGGCGCACGGTTCCTACGAGGACCTCGTCGCCGACGACACGGTCGACGCCGTGTACGTCGCGACCCCGCACGTCCGGCACGCCGAGGACGCCCTGCTCGCGATCCGCGCCGGCAAGCACGTCCTCGTCGAGAAGGCCTTCACGATGACCGCGGCCGAGGCACGCACGGTGGTCGACGCTGCCCGTCGAGCCGGCGTCGCGGTGACCGAGGCGATGTGGACCCGCTTCCTGCCGCAGATGGCGATGATCCGCGAGGTCCTGGCCGAGGGGCGCATCGGTCGGCCGGTGCTCGTCGAGGCGACGCACCACCAGGCCCTGCCCACCGATCCGTCGCACCGGCTGCGCGACCCCGCCCTCGGGGGTGGGGCCCTGCTGGACCTGGGCGTGTACCCGGTGTCCTTCGCCGTCGACGTGCTGGGGGTGCCCACCTCGCTCGTCGCGGCCGGCACACTGAGCGAGCAGGGCGTCGACACGCAGATGGGCGTCGTCCTCACGCACGACGGCGGGACGCAGTCGATGATCCACTTCGGGATGGACCTGCGCAGTCCGAACACCGCGTCGGTCATCGGCGAATCGGGGCGCATCGACCTCGACTCGACCTGGTACACGCCGACGACCTGGCGGATCCGGGACCGCGACGGTGTCGTGGTCGAGGAGTTCGATGCACGCGAGGAACTCGCCGGCTACGGGCACGAGGCCCGTGCGTTCGAGGCGATGATCAGGTCGGGTGTGCACGAAGGCGGTCCGATGGACGCCGAGCAGTCGGTCGCGATCGTGGCCGTCATGGACGAGGCCCGCCGACAGGTCGGCGTGCGCTACCCCGCGGACCACGCCCCCACAGCACCCTGATCCGGGTCGCGTCGTCCACACGGCGACGATGCGGCCTGGAGGCTCCTGCCGCAGTTCCGTAGGATCGGTCGCGATGTCCGAGCAGCAGCCCACCCCGCCTTCCGTACCGGAGCGTCTCCGCGCCGCCGTCGCAGCCGCGCGCGCCTCCGCCGTGCGACGTCCGGTGCCCTGGATCGCCGGTGGGCTCGCCGCCCTGCTCGTGGTCGGTTCGGGCGGGGCCGTCGCGGTCGCCGCGGCGATGACACCGGACACCCACACGTCCGCCGCACCGCCGACGACCTCGAGCGCGACGTCGACGCCGAGTCGCTCGACCGCCGCGACGAAGCGACCGACGAGCACGCCGACACCGACCCCGGACGCCCGCGCGGTGCCGAAGGACCCGGCCGGCCCGTCCGCGCTGCGCACCTGCTCGATCGCGGGCGCGGCGTCGGCGAGCGGTCTCGGCGCGTTCGAGGGCTACGTCATGGACGCGAAGACGGGCGAGGTCCTGTTCTCGAAGAACGGGGACACGGCAGCCCAGACCGGCAGCGTCATGAAGACCCTGACGACGGCGACGGCACTCTCGGTGCTCGGGGGCGACCACCGCATCCCGACCACGGTCACGCAGGAGTCCGGCGGGACCATCGCACTGGTCGGACACGGCGACGCGACCCTGTCGGCGGGCAACGGCACGGTCTACCCGGGCGCCCCGACGCTCGCGCAGCTCGCCCAGCAGGTGAAGGCGAAGGTCGGCGACGCCGCCGTCAGCACGATCGTTACCGACGACACGTACTGGAGCGACGCCGACGCGTGGGACCCCACGTGGCCGGTGTCCGAGCGCACCATCGGGTACCAGCCGAAGGTCACCGCGTTGATGGTCGACGGTGACCGGGCGAACCCGGCCGCGGCGACCTCGCCCCGGTCCGAGGACCCGGTCGGTCGTGCCGGCGCGGCGTTCCGGACGGCACTGGCGAACGCGGGGGTGGCGGGCGCCGCGAATGCGCAGATCGTCAAGCGTGCCACGACCAGCACGAACACCATCGCGACGGTGTCGTCGCAGCCTGTGTCGACGCTCGTCGGGCAGATGATCCCGAACTCGGACAACACCCTCGCCGAGATGCTCGCCCGGGTGTCGTCGAAGGAGTCCGGCTCGAACGGCTCGGCGGCGTCGCTCACCTCGGTGTACCAGTCGGCGCTCGGCTCCTACGGCGTCGACCCGGCCGGGATCGTCATCAAGGACGGGTCGGGCGAGAGCGCTGCGAACGCGGTGTCGCCGAACTTCGTCGCCCACCTCATGGTGCAGGTCGCCGCGGGAGCGAAGGGGCTCGGGACCCTGGCGAACGCACTGCCCGTGTCGGGCCAGTCCGGCACCCTCGCCAGCCGCTTCACCGGCGCGAACGCCGTCGCGCGCGGCAAGGTGCACGCGAAGACCGGGTGGATCGACAGCGCGAACACACTCGGCGGGTACATCGACGCCGCGGACGGATCCCGCCTGACCTTCGCGTTCTACGCCATCGGGTCGTCGCGAGCGGCCGCGCTGCCGGCGCTCGACGCGGTGACCGCGGCGACGTACTCCTGCGGGAGCAAGCTCACCGACTCCTGAGTCACCGGGTGTTGGATGGGTCCATGGCACGGGCACTCCTCATCGTCGACGTCCAGAACGACTTCACCGAGGGCGGCGCGCTCGGGGTGGCCGGCGGTGCGGCCCTCGCCGAACGGATCAGCGCGTTCCTCGGCCGGCACGCCGAGGAGTACGACCTGATCGTGGGCTCCCGCGACTGGCACCACGGGGACGACGACAACGGCGGACACTTCGCCGGACCGGAGGGCCCCGACTTCGTCGACACGTGGCCCGTGCACTGCGTCGCCGGCACACCGGGCGCCGAGTACCACCCGGAGCTCGACACCGATCCGATCGACGTCGACGTCTTCAAGGGCCAGGGCACGCCGGACTACTCGGCCTTCCAGGCGAGGACCGAAGACGGCGTGCCGTTGCCGGAGATCCTGACGGACCACCGGGTGCACTCCGTCGACATCGTCGGCATCGCCACCGACCACTGCGTCCGGGCCTCGGCGCTCGACGCGCGCGCCGCCGGTATCGACGTCGCCGTCTACGAGGACCTGGTGGCCGGCGTCGACCCCGAGCGCAGCGACCGCGCGCTCGACGAGATCCGAGCGGCCGGCGGGCACGTCGACCGCAGCGACATGGACGAGGGGCTCGCGAACCCCGGAGGAGCACAGCTGTGACCGACACCACGAGCACCGACACCGACACCACGACCGGCGACCTCGTCACGACCGTGGGCGACGACCACGTCTCCGTGCGGGGCGTCCCGACCGGCCTGTTCATCGGCGGGTCGTGGCGGTCGTCGACGAGCGGCGCCACGTTCGCCGTCCGCGACCCCTCGACCGGCGACGTCCTGGCCGAGGTCGCCGACGCCACCCCCGAGGACGGCATCACCGCACTCGACGCCGCGGTCGCCGCGCAGCAGGAGTGGGCCGCCACCGCACCGAGGCAGCGCTCCGACGTGCTGCGCCGCGCGTTCGACCTGGTCCGCGCGCACGAGGACGACCTGGCCGCCCTGATGACGCTCGAGATGGGCAAGCCCCTGGCCGAAGCCCGCGGCGAGGTCGTCTACGGCGGCGAGTTCCTCCGCTGGTTCTCGGAAGAGGCCGTCCGCATCGGCGGCGACTACCGCACGAACCCCGAGGGCACCGGACGTGCCATCGTGCTGAAGCGTCCGGTCGGCCCGGTGTACGCGATCACCCCGTGGAACTTCCCGCTCGCGATGGCCACCCGGAAGATCGGTCCCGCGCTGGCGGCCGGCTGCACGGTCGTCGTGAAGCCCGCCGAGCTCACACCCCTGACCACGCTGTTCCTGGTCGAGCTGTTCCGCCGTGCCGGGCTGCCGGACGGCGTCCTCAACGTGGTGCCGTCCCTCGACGCCAAGGGGCTGTCCGAGCCGATCATCGCGGACCGCCGACTCCGCAAGCTCACGTTCACCGGGTCGACGCCGGTGGGGTCCGCGCTCCTCAAGCAGGCGGCGGACAACGTGCTGAAGACGAGCATGGAGCTCGGCGGCAACGCGCCCCTGTTGGTCTTCGACGACGCCGACCTCGACGCCGCGGTGGACGCCGCGATGCTCGCGAAGTTCCGGAACGTCGGCGAAGCCTGCACCGCCGCGAACCGGTTCTTCGTGCAGGAGGGCATCGCCGACGCGTTCGTCGCCGCTCTCACCGCGAAGGTCGACGCGCTCCGCATCGGCCGTGGCACCGAGGACGGCACGACGATGGGTCCGCTCATCGACGACCGCGCGGTCGACAAGGCCGCCGGACTCGTCGACGACGCCGTCGCCCGCGGCGCCCGGCTCATCACCGGTGGACAGCGCGTCGAGCGGCCCGGCAGCTACTTCGCGCCGACCGTGCTCGACGAGGTGCAGCCGGGGTCGGAGATCCTGACGACCGAGATCTTCGGACCGGTCGTGTCGATCACCCGCTTCGCGACCGAGGACGAGGGCATCCGGCTCGCCAACGACACCGAGTTCGGGCTCATCGCCTACGCCTTCACGACGGACTTCCCGCGCGGGCAGCGGCTCGCCGAGCGCCTGGAGACCGGGATGCTCGGGCTGAACACGGGCGTGGTGTCGAACGCGGCGTTCCCCTTCGGCGGGGTGAAGTCGTCCGGCCTCGGCCGAGAGGGCTCGCACGAGGGCATCGAGGAGTACCTCGAGACCGTGTACGTGCTCACCCCGGACCCGTTCGCCGCCTGAACGAGCCCGGCGGCGGGTCTCAGACCAGCAGCTGGTGCTTCGCCAGGTCGCGGTAGAGCGGCGTCGACTCGACGAGCTCGGAGTGCGTGCCGGCACCGACGACCCGGCCGTGCTCGAGCACGACGATGACGTCGGAGTCCACGACGGTGGACAGCCGGTGCGCGATGACGAGCAGGGTGCGGTCCTCGGCGACGGCGTCGATCGCCAGACGCATCTTCTGCTCGTTCACGCCGTCGAGCGACGACGTCGACTCGTCGAGCAGCAGGATCGGGGGAGCGGCGAGCAGCGCGCGGGCGATCGCGAGGCGCTGCCGTTCTCCGCCGGAGAGCATCACCCCGTCCTCGCCGACCTGCGCGTCCAGCCCGCGCGGATCGCGGTGCAGCACCTCGCCGAGGTTGACCGCCTCGAGCACCCGGACGCAGTCGTCCTCGGTGGCGCCGGGCGACCCGAGCAGCAGGTTGGCGCGGATGGTGCCGGCGAGCACCGGAGCGTCCTGCTCGACGTAGCCGATCTGGGCACGGAGCTCCTGGCGGTCCATGCCCCGGACGTCGATGCCACCGAGCCGGATGACGCCCTCGGTGGGGTCGTAGAACCGCTCGATCAGGGCCAGGGTCGTCGACTTGCCGGCACCCGACGGACCCACGAGTGCCACACGCGAGCCGCGGGGAACGCGGAACGACACGTCGTGGAGCACCACGTCGTCGGCCGGACGTTCGTCGGCGAGGCGATCCGGGCCTCCTGGACGGTCCGCGGGGTCGGACGCGACCGCGCCGTCTGCTCCGGACGCATCTGCCGCGGCGGCGTAGCGGAAGGTGACGTGCTCGAACGTGATGGCGTCGTCGGAGGCGACCGCGGCGGCGGGGCGTGCAGCCGCGTCGTCCTGCGCCTCGGTCGGCAGGTGCAGGATCTCCTCGATGCGGCCGAGCGCACCGAGCGCCTGGGCGACCGCGACCGCGGCGCCCATCGCCTGACCGAGCGGCATGATCATCATGAAGAGCAGCAGGATGAACGTGATGAGCGTGGCGATGGTGATGGTGCCCGCAGCGACCTGCGCGCCGCCGACGCCGAGCACGGCGATGAACGCCACCTGCATGACGATGCTCGCGACCGGCACGACGAACGCGGACATCTTCGCGATGTCGAGGCCGCGCTGGTAGGCCTCGGTCGCGTGTCCGTCGACCTCGTGCACCTCGCGCTCGGTCGCGCCCGCGGCGCGGATGGTGCGGACGGCGCCGATGCCGCGCTCGACGGCCGCGGTCAGGTCACCGACCTTCTCCTGCGCCCGCTTCGACGCGACCCGGATGCGACGGCTCAGCCCGCCGACGACGACGATCGCGACCAGGACGATGACGACCACGATCACGAGGAGCAGCGGGTCGATGATCGCCATCGCGATGATCGCGCCGATGAAGGTGAGGGCGCCGCCGATCGACTCGATCAGGCCCTGGGTCAGGACGGCGCGCAGGAGCGTGGTGTCGCTGCCGACGCGGGACACCAGGTCGCCGGTGCGACGGGTGTCGAACTCCGAGATCGGCAGGTTGAGGATGCGCGCGATGAGCTTGCGGCGCGTGGAGAGCACGACGCCCTCACCCGCACGCTGGAGCAGGAAGTGCTGCACACCGTTCAGGATGCCGGCGACCAGGACGAGCCCGACGAGCAGCCACACGAGCGTGCTGAGCGTGTTGCCCTGCTGCACCGCCGTGACGACCTGGTTGACGAGCAGCGGCTGCGCGAGGGACGCCCCGGCGCCGAGGATGCTGAGCACGATGATGACGACCATCGCCGGCTTGTTCTCGAACAGGTAGGACAACAGGCGGCCGAAGGTGGCGCGGGGGCCGTCGGTCTTCTTGGGGCGCGCGAAGGGGAGGCTCATCGTGTTCCTAGTTTCTGCCGTACTTCTTGTGCACTGCCTGTCGGCTGACACCGAGCAGGGTCGCGATCTCCTGCCACGACGCGCCGGCGTTGCGGGCGGCGCGGGCAGCGAGTTCCTCGGTCCGGTCGAGTTCACGGCGGAGCTCGCGCACGCTGGCGAGGGCGGAGAACGGGTCGTCCCCGGAGGCGCCGGCCGCGAGGCTCGTGATGGTCGGTCGGTCCATGGGCGTCAACCTACATTGACGCACCGACATCTGTCAACCTGAGTTGACGGACACGCTGGTGCGTCGGCATCGTGCGCCGGGCGGTCGGGGCGCGCACACGACGGACGGGAGGCCCGGTGCCAGCTGGCACCGGGCCTCCCGTTGGTCAGTGGTGACGTCTCAGGCGTCGGCGAACTCCTTGCTCTTCGTCTCACGGACGAAGAGCAGCGCGACGAGCGTCACGACGGCGGCGATCGTCAGGTACAGCCCGACCAGGAAGATGTTGCCGTCGGGCTGCCAGAGCGCCAGGGCGATGGTCGGGGCGAGCGAGGCGCCGAGGATCGACGCGACGTTGTAGGCGATCGCCGAGCCGGTGTACCGGACGTTCGTCGGGAACAGCTCCGGCAGGAGCGCGCCCATCGGCCCGAAGGTCAGGCCCATCAGGGACAGCCCGACGATCAGGAACGTCACGACCGTGATCGGACCCTGCGACGCCGCGAACCAGAACTGGAACGTCAGACCGAACAGCGCGATGCCGATCGTGGTCGGGATGAGGGTCTTCCGGCGACCGAAGCGGTCGGCCAGCATGCCGGCGATCGGGGTGAAGATGCCGAAGAAGACGACGCCGATCATGAGCAGCGTCAGGAACTCGCCACGGCTGTAGCCGAGGCCGACCTTCGGCACGAGCGGGCTGGCCTCGGCACCGGTGGTGCCGTAGGACAGCGTGAACGTCGTCATGAAGTAGAAGAGGACGTAGGTCGCGACCATGCCGAGCGTGCCGACGATGAGCGCCTTCCACGAGGTGCGGAACACCCGGCCCAGCGGGATCTTCGCGACCGTGCCGGACTCCTGGACGCCGCGGAACACCGGCGACTCGACGAGCTTGAAGCGCACGTAGAGCCCGACGATGACGAGCACCGCCGAGAGCAGGAACGGGATGCGCCAGCCCCACGCCTGGAAGTCGGCGTTCGGCGTGCCGTCGGCCCCGGCGGGCATCGCGGCGTTGATCGCGATGAACAGGCCGTTCGCGAGCAGGAAGCCGATCGGCGCGCCGAGCTGCGGCATCGAACCGAAGACGCCGCGCTTGCCCTTCGGGGCGTTCTCGGTCGCGAGCAGGGCCGCGCCGGACCACTCCCCACCCAGGCCGACACCCTGGGCGAAGCGCATCACGGCGAGCAGGACCGGAGCCCAGACGCCGATGCTGCTGAACGTCGGCAGGCACCCGATCAGGAACGTCGCGGTGCCCATGACGAGGAGCGAGGCCACGAGGGTGGTCTTGCGGCCGACCCGGTCGCCGAAGTGCCCGAAGATGATCGACCCGATCGGCCGCGCGAAGAAGGCGAGGGCGAACGTCACGAACGACGACAGCTGCGATGCCGTGGGGTCCTCGTTCGGGAAGAACAGCGTCGGGAAGACGAGGACCGCCGCCGTCGCGTAGACGTAGAAGTCGTAGAACTCGATCGAGGTGCCGACGAGGCTGGCGATGACGACGCGCGAGCGCGGGTTGCCTGCTGGTGCCGGAGCTGAGGTCGGGGTTGCTGGTGCCGGTGCGGCGGTCATGGGTGTCGTGTGGTCTTCCGTGGTGCGCGCTCCTGGCAGGGAGCACGGATACCCGAAGCGGCGGACACCGATCGGTTCGCGCGGGGTGGCGCGGGCACCGATCGGGTGCGTTCGGTTGGTGGGGGACCGCTTGTGACGGAAGCCCGATCATACGACAGATGTCGTCTGCCTGCGAATCAGCCCAGAGTCAGCTGGCCGCAGCGTCCGCCGCCTGCGCGCGATCAGGCGCCCGCGCCGGCCCCCGCTTCGAGGTGCTCGGGCAGCTGGTGGCCCATCCGGTCGCGCTTGGTGTCGAGGTACCCGGCGTTCTGAACCGAGATGCCGACGACGAGCGGCACCAGGGAGTCGACGGTGATGCCGTGCTCCTCGAGCTGGCGGCGCTTCTCCGGGTTGTTCGACAGCAGCCGCACCCGGGTGATGCCGAGGTCGGCGAGGATGCCCGCGGCCCCGCCGTACGCGCGCGAGTCGGCCGGCAGCCCGAGTGCCAGGTTGGCGTCGAGCGTGTCGAGGCCGTCTTCTTGCAGGCGGTAGGCCTTGAGCTTGTTGATGAGTCCGATGCCGCGCCCTTCCTGCCCGCGCAGGTAGACCACCACCCCGCCCTCGGCGGCGATGGTGTCGAGGGCGGCGTCGAGCTGGGGCCCGCACTCGCACTTCAACGACCCGAACGCCTCGCCGGTCAGGCACTCGGAGTGCACACGGACCAGGGCGCCGTCCGACGGTGCGGACCCGTCGGGCAGCGCACCGATGATCGCGACGTGCTCCGCACCGGTGACGAGGTCGCGGTAGGCGCGCATCTGGAACGTGCCGTGGGTTGTCGGGACGTTCGTCGACACCTCGAACTGGACGGGGCTGCCCGGGGTGGAGGAGGTCAGCGCGTCGGTCATGGGGTACTCCGGTCGTTCGTGGGCCCGTCGTCTCCGAACCCGGGTGCTGCGTCGTGCTGCTGCTGTGTCTGCGGCTGCGTCGTGTCGGTGCGCTGCGGTCGGGCTCGGACCAGCAGATCGGGGCCGAGGCTGGTGGTCGATAGTACGTCCAACCGCCGACGCTCGGACATGCTTCCCACTCCGAGGTCGTCGAGGGCGACCCGGGGTCCGCCGAGCAGGACGGGGGCGACGTACACGAGGTACTCGTCGACGAGTCCGGCGGCGATGAGTGCGGACGCGACGGTGGGGCCGCCCTCGACGAACACCGAGTGCACGCCGTGCCCGCGCAGGGCGGCGAGCGAGGCCGCGAGGTCGTGCCCCGGCAGGGTCACGAGCCCGCGCGGGTGTCGTCGGACCGCGGCGTCGTCGGGCACGGCGCGGTCGCCGAGCACGACCGCGAGCGGCTGGTCGGCGAGCAGTTCGCCGGCGTCGCCCCGAGCGGTGAGGCTCGGGTCGTCCGCCAGCACGGTGCCGGTGCCGACGAGGATCGCGTCGTGCGCGGCACGCTGCTCGTGGACGTGCTGCCGGGCGGCGGCGCCGGTGATCCACTTGCTCGTGCCGTCGGCAGCGGCGGCGCGGCCGTCCAGGCTCGACGCCCACTTCACGGTGACCCAGGGACGTCCGAGGCGGACCGACAGGAGCCACCGTTCGAGGAACGCCTCGGCCTCGTCCGCGAGCACGCCGGACACGACGTCGACCCCGGCGGCCCGGAGCCGGTCGGCACCCCCGTGCACGTCCGCGCCCGGGTCGTCGATCGCGTACACGACGCGGGCGACCCCGGCCTCGATCAGGGCGACCGCGCAGGGGCCGGTCCGTCCGGTGTGGTTGCACGGTTCGAGGGTGATGACGGCCGTGGCGCCGCGCAGCTGTGCCGGGTCGACCTTCGCCATCGCGTCGACCTCGGCGTGCGGGGTGCCGGCACCCTTGTGCCACCCCTCGGCGAGGACGTCGCCGTCGGGGGAGAGGATCACCGCGCCGACCCGTGCGTGGTCGCCCACGACGGGGCCCAGGGCCGCGAGTTCGAGTCCGCGGCGCATCGCCCGGACCTCGGTGGGTCGTGCCGTGTCGCTCACGGATCGAGCCTACCGGCGGGAGGGTCGGTGACGCGTCACCACGAGGAACGGAGCGTCACGGAGCGTCGGGCCACGCGAGTTCGGACGCTGGTGCACCGTCGGCACGACGCATCGCGGTCCAGGCGGTCGTCGGTCCACCGTCGCGTCCGGGGATCCGTGCGGGCCCGGTTCCGGTGAAGGAGAACCCGGCGCTCCGGGCGACCGCGGCCGACGCCGTGTTGCCCTCGTAGCACTCCCAGTAGACGTCCGGGGCCCCGTCGGCGAACGCCCACTCCACGACGAGCTCGACCGCGTCGTGCATCAAGCCGGCACCGCGGGCCGAGGGCGCCAGCCAGAAGCCGAGGTCACGGCCCGCCGTGCGGTAGCCGATGATCCCCTCGAGCCAGGTCGATCCGCGGCGACGGATCGCCCAGGTGTACTCACGGTCCGATGCCCACCCCGGACCGACGAGGGCGTCGACGAACGTCCGTGCGTCCTGCTCGCGGTACGGCGTCGGGATCGTCGTCCAGCGGACGATGTCCGGGTCCTGGCAGGCATCGGTGATGGCCGCGGTGTCCGCCCGGGTCGGGACGTCGAGTCGGACCCGGGCGGATTCCAGCGTGACCGGCAGCACGGTCAGCCGCGCGAGCGCGGGACGAACCCGATCCGGTCGTACACGCGCGCCAGGGTCTCCTGCGCGATGGACTCGGCACGGTCCGCGCCGACGGCCAGCAGACGGTCGAGTTCCGCCGGGTCGTCGAGCAGCTCGAGCGTGCGGGCGCGCACCGGTTCGAGCTCGGCGACGACGGCCTCGGCCACGGCACCCTTGAGGTCCCCGTAGCCCTTGCCCGCGAACGAGGCCTCGAGCTCGGCGACGGGGGTCCGGCTGAACGCCGACAGGATCGCGAGCAGGTTCGTCACGCCCGGCTTGGCCTGGCGGTCGGAGCGGATCTCGCGCTCGTCGTCGGTGACGGCCGACTTGATCTTCTTCGCGGTGCGCTTCGGGTCGTCGAGCAGACGGATCAGGCCGCTGTCGGACGCCGCCGACTTGCTCATCTTGCTCGTCGGGTCCTGCAGGTCGTAGATGCGCGCCGTCTCGGTGCCGATCCGGGCCTCGGGCACGACGAACGTGTCGCCGAACCGCGAGTTGAAGCGCCCGGCCAGGTCGCGGGTCAGCTCGACGTGCTGGCGCTGGTCGTCGCCGACCGGCACGACCTTGGTGTCGTACAGCAGGATGTCGGCCGCCATCAGGACCGGGTACGTGAAGAGCCCGACCGAGGCCGCCTCGGAACCCTGCCGCGCCGACTTGTCCTTGAACTGGGTCATGCGGCTCGCCTCACCGAACCCGGTGAGGGTGTTGAGCACCCAGGCGAGCTCGGCGTGGGCGGGGACGTGGGACTGCACGAACAGCGTCGACTTCGTCGGGTCGATGCCCGACGCGATGTACTGCGCTGCCGTCGCCCGGGTGCTCGCGCGGAGCTCTGCCGGGTCCTGCGGCGAGGTGATCGCGTGCATGTCGACGACGCAGTAGATGGCGTCGAAGTCGTCCTGCAGGTCGCGCCACTGCATGAGCGCCCCGACGTAGTTGCCGAGGTGCAGCGAGCCGGCGGACGGCTGGATGCCCGAGAAGATGCGGGTCTTGGTCATGGTGGTGTTCCTGTGGGTCAGGTGGAGCGCAAGCAGAGGGGTCAGAGTTCGTAGTCGACGACGACGGGGGCGTGGTCGGACCATCGCTGGTCGTACGCCGCAGCCCGGTCGACCGTGTACCCCGTGACCTTCGCCGCGAGGTCGGGCGTGGCCATCTGGTAGTCGATGCGCCAGCCGGTGTCGTTGTCGAACGCCTGTCCGCGCCAGGACCACCACGTGTAGGGCCCCTCGACGTCGCCGGCCTGCGCGCGCCCGACGTCCACCCAACCGAGGCCGGGCCCCGTCGAGCCGTCCGCGCCCTCGACCGGTTCGCCGTCGGCGCCGAAGAAGCGCGAGAAGTAGGCACGCTCGCGCGGCAGGAAGCCCGCACGCTTGACGTTGCCCTTCCAGTTCTTGATGTCGCGCTGGTCGTGCCCGACGTTCAGGTCACCGACGACGACGGCGAGCGGGTTGTGCGCGCGGAGTGCGGGCAGCCGCTCGGTCATGGCGTCGAGGAACTTCCACTTCTCGTCCTGCTTGGGGGTGTCGACCTCGCCCGAGTGGACGTAGGTGGACACGACCGTGACCGTGGTGCCGCCGATCTCGTAGTCGGCCTCGAGCCACCGTCCGGCGGAGTCGAACTCGTCGGGTCCGAGCGCGACTCGGTGGATGTGCGCGGAGTGCCGCGAGGCGATCGCGACCCCCGCCCGGCCCTTCGCGGTGGCCGGGTCGTGCACGATGTCCCACCCGTCGCCGAGCAGACCTTCGAGATCCTCGCTCGAGGCACGGACCTCCTGCAGGGCCAGCACGTCGACGTCGCGGGTGGCGAGCCAGTCGCCCATGCCCTTGCGGAAGGCGGCGCGGACGCCGTTCACGTTGACGGATGCGAGGCGCAGGCGTGTCATGCAGACCACCTTATCGGCGGGCGCCGACAGCCCTGGGCCGCACCGGTTCGAGGTTCCGCGACTCGCCGTGTGCGCGTCGCTGAGGTTCCACGACTCGCCGTGTGCGCGTCGCCGAGGTTCCACAGATCGCCAGGAGGGGCACCGAGGTTCCGAGATTTCGGAACCCCGGAAGCGGGGCTGCGAGCGGGGCTGCGGGCGGGAGCGGGACTGCGGTGGGGACGGCGGGGCGGCCGGACGACGGACGGGAGGCACGGTGCCAGCCGGCACCGTGCCTCCCGTCCGTCGAACCGCGCGATCAGGCCGCGTCGTGGTCCGTCTGCAGGAACTCGACCAGGCTGTCGGCGGTCGCCTCGGCGTCGTCGCCGGTCACGGTGAGGGCGACCTCGTCGCCGTTCTCGATGCCCAGGCCGAGCAGGGCGAGGATGCTGCCGGCGTTGCCGGACTTGTCGCCCTTGGCGATCGTGACCTGGTGGCCGGAGGCCGTCACGGTCTGGACGAAGAGGGACGCGGGGCGCGCGTGCAGTCCGGACGCGCTGGCGACGGTCACGGTGCGGGTGGCTTCGGACATCGATGTACTCCTGTCGATGGGTGGTGCGCTCATGCTAGCGAGCGCCGGATGGGCGGGTCGGGGGAGCGGTCAGGGTCGACCGGGCCAGAACACCTCGGTGCCGGCGGCCTCGACCTCGCGGACCAGGTCGAGGTTGACGGCGGGGTCGGTGATGATCGTGTCGATGGCGGCGAGGGGTGCGACGCGGCCGAACTCCTCGCGACCGAACTTGGTGTGGTCGGCGAGCAGGATGCTCCGTCGGGCGGACTTGATCATCGCCGACTTCACCGCCGCCTCGGCCATGTTGTGGGTCGTCAGGCCGCGCTCCGGGGTGATGCCGTTGATGCTCACGAAGGCGACGTCGACGCTGACCATGCCGATGAGCTGGTGCGTCCACGTGCCGACGCCGGCCAGGGAGTCGCTGCGGATGTTGCCGCCGAGCAGGTGGAGGTCGATGCCCGGACGGTTCGCGACGGCCATCGCCACGGGGAGCGAGTGCGTGACGACGGTGAGCCCGCGATCGGTCGGCAGCATCTCGGCCAGGCAGATGGTGGACGTGCCGGCGTCGATCATGACCGAGCCGTTCTCCGGCAGCTCCTCGAGCGCGGCCTCGGCGATGACCATCTTCTCGGCCTGGTTGATGCCGCCGCGGTCGCCGACGCCGGGGTGGATCGTGATGCGCTCGACGGGGATCGCGCCGCCGTGGGCACGTCGGACCAGCCCGCGGCGTTCGAGGCTCGTCAGGTCGCGACGGATGGTCTCCGGCGTGACCTCGAGCAGTTCGGCGAGGTCCTTGACGTCGACCCGCCCCTGCGCGCGCGCCTGCTCGACGATGCGCTGGTGGCGTTCTGGTGCGTACATCGGACCTCGTCGTCTCCTGGTCGGAACGGAACGGACATGTCCGGGCACGAACCTGACGGAACCGAACCGGAGTGGCTGGCCGCCAGACGCAAACGGGCATCTGTTTCTGCATTTTTATCCCCGGATGTGTTTGTTTGTCAACGCGGATCGGGGTAGTGTGCTGCTCAGCCGCACCGGCGAGGTCCCGTCTCAGCCGTGCGCGCACCGAACGAACACCCCACCGCAAGCGCGTGTGAGATGAAGGAGTCTCGAATGTCCGAACTGCTCGGCACCGGCGTCGGCCGTGGCGTCGCCCACGGCCCCGTGCTCCGCATGGCGGACCCGCTCGGCGAACCGTCGAAGGACGCCCTGACCGGTTCGGCGGACGACGCGAAGCAGGCCGTGCACGACGCACTGGCCGCCGTGGCCGAGGACCTCAACAAGCGCGGACAGCTCGCCGGCGGCGACGCCCAGGCCGTGCTCGAGGCGCAGGCGCTCATGGCGCAGGACCCGACGCTCCTCGACGACGTGCACACGCGCATCGACGGCGGCACCAACGCCGAGCGCGCCGTGTACGAGGCGTTCGCCCAGTTCCGCGACCTGCTCGTCGGCATGGGCGGCTACATGGGGGAGCGCGCGGCCGACCTCGACGACGTCGCCCAGCGCATCATCGCGAAGCTCCGCGGCGTGCACGCCCCCGGTGTGCCCGAGTCGGACACCCCCTTCGTCCTCGTCGCCCGTGACCTCGCCCCGGCCGACACCGCGCTGCTGGACCTCGACAAGGTCCTCGCGCTGGTCACCCGAGACGGCGGCCCGACCTCGCACACCGCGATCCTCGCCCGCGCCAAGGGCATCACCGCGATCGTCGGCGTCACCGGCGCCGACGACCTGGTCGACGGTCAGGCGATCGTGGTCGACGCCGTCGCCGGCACCGTCGTCACCGAGCCGTCCGAGTCGCTCGTGTCCGAGGTCGAGCAGCGCATCGCCGACCGGCTCGCCGCGGCCGCCGCACCGCTCACCGCCGGTGCCCTCGCCGACGGTCACGTCGTGCCCCTGCTCGCGAACCTCGGCAGCCCCGCCGACGCCGCGGGTGCCGTTGCTCTCGGTGCGGAGGGCGTGGGGCTCTTCCGCACCGAGTTCCTCTTCCTCGACTCGCCGAAGGCGCCGACCGTCGACGAGCAGACCGAGTCGTACCGCCAGCTCCTCGCCGCGTTCCCGGGCAAGAAGGTCGTCGTCCGTGCGCTCGACGCCGGCGCCGACAAGCCGCTGCCGTTCCTCACCGACAAGGACGAGGAGAACCCCGCGCTCGGTCGCCGTGGTCTCCGTGCGCTGCGGAACCACCCCGAGGTCCTGCGCGACCAGCTCGTCGCCCTGGCCCAGGCCGACGCCGCGACCGAGGCGGACCTCTGGGTCATGGCCCCGATGGTCGCCGACGCCGAGGAGACCGAGTACTTCGTCACCCTGGCCCGCGAGCTCGGCATCCGCACCGCCGGCGTGATGGCCGAGGTGCCGTCGCTCGCGCTCATGGCCGAACAGGTCTTCCAGAACGCGGACTTCGTGTCGATCGGCACGAACGACCTGACCCAGTACACGATGGCCGCCGACCGCATGCTCGGCACCGTCGCGTCGTACCAGGACCCGTGGCACCCCGCCGTCCTGCGCCTCGTCGCGCAGCTCGGCGCGGCCGGTGCCGACGCGGGCAAGGCCGTCGGCATCTGCGGTGAGGCCGCGGCCGACCCGCTGCTCGCCGTGGTGCTCGTCGGCCTCGGCGCCACCACCCTCTCCATGACTCCCGCGGCCCTGGCCGACGTGCGCGCCGAACTCGGTCAGCACACGCTCGAGCAGGCCCGTGAGATGGCCCAGGCGGCACTCGCCGCGAGCACGGCGGCGGCCGCGAAGTCCGCCGCGGCCGCAGCGCACGCCGCCTGAGCACGCACCACCGGCACCACCCCTCCCCGCACCACGCAGCAGCTCCACCACACAGAAAGTCACCGCACATGACAACGTCGTCCGTTGCAGCGCCCGACGCACCCGCGAAGTCGCGGGGCGGCGCACGCGTCGCCGTTCAGAAGTTCGGCACGTTCCTCTCCGGCATGGTCATGCCCAACATCGCGATCTTCATCGCGTGGGGCATCATCACCGCCTTCTTCATCGAGACCGGCTGGACGCCCGTGGGCATCCTCGGTGGCTTCGGTGAGACGGGCGGCGTCGCCAACGTCGGCTTGGTCGGGCCGATCCTGACCTACCTCATCCCGCTCGCGATCGCGATCCAGGGCGGCCGGATGGTCTACGAGACCCGCGGCGCCGTCGTCGGTTCGATCATGACCATGGGCGTCATCATCGGTGCGAACGGCACCACGATGATCCTCGGCGCGATGATCTGCGGACCGCTCGGTGCGTACCTCATCAAGCAGATCGACAAGATCTGGGACGGCAAGATCAAGCCGGGCTTCGAGATGCTCGTCAACAACTACGCGGCCGGCATCCTCGGCTTCGGTCTGGCGATGGCCGGGTTCTTCTGGCTCGCCCCGCTGTTCAAGCTCATCGCCGAGGGCCTCGGCGACGCGGTGAACTTCCTCGTCCAGCACTCGCTGCTGCCGCTCGCCAGCGTCATCATCGAGCCGGCCAAGGTGTTCTTCCTCAACAACGCGATCAACCACGGTGTGCTCGACCAGCTCGGCGCGCAGCAGGTCCAGGAGTCGGGCAAGTCGATCCTGTTCCTGCTCGAGGCGAACCCCGGCCCCGGCCTCGGTCTGCTCCTCGCCTTCACCTTCTTCGGTGTCGGCATCGCCCGCTCGACCGCTCCCGGCGCGATCATCATCCAGTTCTTCGGTGGCATCCACGAGATCTACTTCCCGTACGTGCTGCAGAAGCCGGTCCTGTTCATCGCCGTCATCCTCGGTGGTGCCACGGGCGTTGCGACGAACGTCGCGTTCCAGTCCGGCCTCGTCGCTCCGGCGTCGCCCGGGTCGATCTTCGCCGTGCTCGGTGCCACGGAGCGCAACAGCTTCCTCGGCGTCATCCTGTCGGTCGTCCTGTCCGCCGCGGTGTCCTTCGCGGTCTCGTCGTTCTTCCTGCTCGCCAGCCGCAAGCGCGACCTGGCCAACGGCGGCGGCGACATGAGTGCCGCGATGGCGAAGCTCCAGGCGAACAAGGGCCGCGACGTCAACTCGGCGACGGCGGGTCTGCTCGGCAACAACGCCCCGGCGAACACCGAAGAGGCCGCCGCGTCGGGCACCACCGCCACCGCGACGAGGGTCCAGAACCTGGTCTTCGCCTGCGACGCGGGCATGGGCTCGAGCGCCATGGGCGCCAGCGTCCTGCGCAACAAGATCAAGAAGGCGGGCATCGAAGGGGTCACGGTCTCCAACAAGGCGATCGCGAACCTGTCCGGTGACGAGGACCTGATCATCACGCAGGAAGAACTGACGGACCGCGCCAAGCAGAAGAACCCGAACGCGCAGCACGTGTCGGTCGGCAACTTCATGAACGCGCCGCAGTACGACCAGGTCGTCGAGCAGCTCAAGAACCAGTAACGCCACAACCAGTAACGAAGTGCAGTATCGGAGGGGACGGGGATGACCCGTCCCCTCCGACACGCCCTCGAACACCAAGGAGAACCACGATGCCCGTCCTGCAGGAGAGCCAGATCCGGATCCACACCGAGGACACCGCGCCGACCAAGTCGGAGGCGATGAAGGAGGCGGCCGAGATCCTCGAGGCTGCGGGCGCGGTCACCTCGGACTACTACCCGGCGATGCTCGAGCGCGAGAAGAGCGTGTCCACCTACATGGGCAACTTCCTCGCGATCCCGCACGGCACCAACGACGCGAAGGACGCCATCAAGTCGTCCGCCCTGTCGTTCATCCGCTACGCCAGCCCGATCGACTGGGACGGCAACCCGGTGCGCTTCGTCGTCGGCATCGCCGGCGTGAACAACGAGCACCTCGACATCCTGTCCAAGATCGCGATCGTGTTCTCCGACGAGGACGAGGTCCAGAAGCTCACCGACGCGGCCGACACCAGCGCGATCCTGTCGATCCTCGGCGAGGTCAACGAGTGAGCACCACCGACCGGGGTACCGCCGTCCACTTCGGCGCCGGCAACATCGGCCGCGGCTTCGTCGGGCTGCTCCTGCACGAAGCGGGCTACGAGGTCGTCTTCGCCGACGTCGCCGCGCCGCTGATCGACGCTCTGGCCGCCGCCGACTCGTACACCGTCCACGAGGTCGGCGCCGGCGCGCAGGACCACGAGGTCACGAACTTCCGTGCGCTGAACAGCGCGCAGGACGAGGACGGTGTCGTCGCCGAGATCGCCGCCGCCGCCGTCGTCACCTGCGCCGTGGGCCCGAACGTCCTGAAGTTCATCGCCCCGGTCATCGCGCGTGCGCTCGTCGCCCGCGACGCCTCGGCCGCTCCGATCGCCGTGATGGCGTGCGAGAACGCGCTGAACGCCACGGACCGCCTGCGCGAGTTCATCGTCGACGCGCTCCCGGCCGAGGGCCGCGACGCGGCGCTGGCGAAGGCCGTCTTCGCGAACACCGCCGTCGACCGCATCGTGCCGGCCCAGCCCGAGGGCGCCGGCCTGGACGTCACCGTCGAGACCTACTTCGAGTGGGCCATCGACCGCACGCCGTTCGGCGGGAACGAGCCGGAGATCCCCGGTGCGCACTACGTCGACGGCCTCGCCGCCTCGATCGAGCGCAAGCTCTTCACGGTCAACACCGGGCACGCCACCGTCGCGTACCACGGCTTCGTCGCCGGTGCGGACAAGATCTCCGACGCCGTCGCGATCCCGGCCGTGCGCTCCGAGCTCGAGTCCGTACTCGCCGAGACGAGCGACCTGCTCGTGCGGCGTCACGAACTCGACCCCGAGGTGCACCGCGCCTACGTCCAGGCGATCATCGCGCGGTTCGAGAACCCGCACCTGCCCGACACGGTGACGCGCGTCGGCCGCCAGCCGCTCCGCAAGCTGTCACGCGACGAGCGGTTCGTCTCGCCGGCCGCGTCGCTGGCCGAGGACGGCACCGAGCCGACCGCGCTGCTCGACGCGATGGGCGCGGCGCTCCGCTTCGACATCGCGGACGACGAGCAGAGCGTCGAGCTGCAGGCGCTCCTGGCCTCGGACTCGTCCGATGCCGACGTGGTGACGCAGATCACCGGCCTGGCCGCGGAGCACCCGCTGCACGCGGCGTTCGCGGACCGGGTGCGTGTCGCGCGCGGCTGACGCTCTCGACGTGGCCCGATGACGACGGGAGGCCCGGTGCCAGCTGGCACCGGGCCTCCCGTCTTCACGTGGTCACCGCGACGGCCCCACCCGGATCGTGAGCCCGCCGTGGTCCACCGTCAGCCGCACCGCGACCACGGTGCCGAACGGGTCACCGTCGAGCTGGATCTGCTCGGGGTGGTCGAGCGCGAGGTCGAGGACCCGCGCGCTCGTGTACCGCAGCGTCCGGGTGGCCGGGATGAGCCACGACAGGAAGCGTCCGAACCCGGTCCGGTGGAAGAACCGGTTCAGGGACAGCCCGTAGCCGACCCCGGCCCACCCGACCGTCCGACCCGGTCGGAACGCGATCGCGTCGAGGACCCCGTCGTCCGGTTCCGCCTCGGGCAGGAGGAGCACGCCGGCGGTCAGCGTGCCGCAGTTGCCGACGATGACCGTGTGTGCCCGCATGGTCCGGGTGTCGCCGTCGTCGAGTGCGTACCGCAGGTCGATCTGCCGGTTGCCGATGACGGACCGCATGATCGGGTCGGAGTAGGCGAGCCACCCGAACCGTCTCTTCAGGCGTGCGTTGGTGTTGGCCGCCATGTTCGCGTCGAGTCCGATGCCGGCCATCACCAGGAACGCGTGGCGTGTCGTCGTGCCCTGCGGGTCGGTGAGGTCGGCGAATGCGAGGTCGACCGGCCGATCGGTCCCGCTGAAGGCGGCTCGGACCGAGCCGGCGACGTCGTTCAGCGGGATGCGCAGGTTCCGGGCGTACAGGTTCCCGGTCCCCACGGGGAGCAGGGCGAGCGGCACGCCGGATCCGTGCAGTGCCTCGGCTGCGACGCGCAGCGTGCCGTCGCCTCCGACGGCCAGGACGACGTCCGGTGCGGTGGCCAGCGCCTCGCGTGCGGCGGCGAGGCCGTCGTCGGACGCCGCCGTCTCGAACCAGGTCGTGGGCGCCCAGCCGTTCCGCTGCTCTTCGGCGGCCACGGTGTTGCGGAGGACCCGCAGGTCGACCTTGACGGGATTGACGACGATCGCGGCGCGCGGCATGAGAGGACGATACCGAACAGCCGTCGTCGACCAGAACGGACGGGTTCTGTCCGGTATCGGCTGATCCGGGCGAATCTGGGAGTCAGGGCCGCGGAACACATTCGATCCGGACACACTCGGGACACGGTGAACGCCGGGTGTCTCCGACGCTCCTTACGCACTTCGCCATCACAGGCAGGGGCCGTCGTGGCCAGAACCCCCATCCTCCGTCCGCTCATCGTCGTCAGCACCGGGATCGGGTTGGCCGCGGCGCTGGCCCTCGGTGCTTCCTCAGCAGCGTCCGCCGCCACCATCATCGACGGCCCCGTGGGCCTCGGGACAGCGGCGAGCTACGGCGTCCTCGGCGCCCAGAGCGTCACCAACACCGGGCCGAGCGTGGTCAACGGCGACCTCGGCGTCTCGCCGGGCACGTCGATCACCGGCTTCGGCGGTCCTGGCAACGGGATCGTGAACGGCACCGTCCACCAGACCGACGCCGCCGCGGCCCAGGCGCAGGCCGACACCACGACCGCGTACGGCGTCGCGGCGTCGTTGACCCCCACGCGCGGCGGACTCGAGGAACTCAACGGGCTGAGCCTGACCCCGGGCGTCTACAACGGCAGCACGTTGCAGCTGGCGAACAACGGCCAACTGACGCTCGCCGGCAGCGCGGACTCCGTCTGGGTGTTCCAGGCCGCATCGACCCTGACCATCGGGTCCGGCACGAGGATCGTCATCACCGGCGGCGCGAGCTCGTGCAACGTGTTCTGGCAGGTCGGCAGTTCCGCGACCATCGGCACCGCCGCCCAGTTCCAGGGCACGGTCCTCGCCGACCAGTCCGTGACCGCCACGACGGGTGCGACGGTCGTGGGCCGACTGCTCGCCCGGAACGCATCGGTGACGCTCGACGACAACACCATCACCCGTCCGACCAACTGCCCGGCTGCCGGCACACCGTCCGAGAGCGTCGCACCGACGATCACCTCGGGCACGCCGACCGACGCCACCGCTGGCACGCCCTACTCGTTCCCCGTCACCGCGACGGGCAACCCGGCACCCACCTACTCCGACGGCGGGACCCTGCCCCCGGGCCTCACGATCAACCCGGACACGGGTGTCATCTCCGGGACGCCCACCACGCCCGGCACCACCACGGTGACGATCACGGTCGACAACGGAACCGCACCGCCGGACACCGAGACCTACGTCGTGACCGTCCGCGCGCCCGCGCCCACCGCGACACCCACACCGACGCCGACCGCCTCGGCCCCCGTGCCCACCGCACCCGCCTCGACGGCTCCCGCCGTGCCGGTCGTGGGTGGGAACGGCAGTGGTGGTGGCGGCACCACCGAGCTCGCCTTCACGGGGAGCGACCCGACGATCCCCCTCACCGCGGCAGGCGCGATGCTGCTCGCCGGCATCGCCGTGACGGTGCTCCGTGGACGGACGCTCCGTGCACGACGCCGGATCCTGTCCGAGGACCACTGACGGGTGACCGAGCCGGCGCCGTCGGCCGTCCCGGCACTGACGGTGTCGGCGGCCCCGGCGTAGCGTCGGCCGCATGACGAAGCACTGGGTGGCACCGCGGTTCGGCGGCAGCGAGGTCCTCGAGTTCGTGGACACCGAGGTCGCTGCACCCGGGCCCGGCGAGGTCACCATCGCGGTCCGAGCCGCCGGCATGAACCCCGCCGACACGAAGCACACGCGGCAGGGCGACCCGGCCGACCTGCCGATCCCCGTCGGCTACGAGGTCGCCGGGGTGCTCACCGCCGTCGGACCCGACACGACCATCGCGTCGGGTGGGGGAGCGGTCGGCGACGAGGTCCTGGCGTTCCGGGTCGCCGGTGGGTGGGCGTCGGAGCTGACCGTCCCGGCGGCCGACGTGTTCGCCAAGCCTGCAGCGCTCGGGTTCCCCGAGGCGGCGAACCTGCTCCTCGCGGGCACGACCGCCGCCGACATGCTGCGCGTCACCCGCGCCGCCGGGCGCGACACCGTGCTCGTGCACGGCGCGTCGGGGGCGGTCGGCGTGAGCCTGCTGCAGCAGCTCCGCCTGCTCGGCGCGCGGGTGATCGGCACGACCTCCGAGCGTGGTGCGGACGTCGTCGGACGCTTCGGCGGCGAGTGGGTCGCGTACGGTGACGGCCTGGAGGCGCGGGTCCGGTCGATCGCGCCCTCCGGCATCGACGTGGCACTGGACTGCGTCGGGACCGACGAGGCCGTCGACGTCTCGCTCGCGGTGATCGCCGACCGCGACCGCATCGTCACGATCGCCGCGCCGGCGCGCGCCGCCGAGGCGGGGTTCGCGGCCGTCGGTGGGGCGCAGCCAGCGAGCAAGGCGTTCCGCGACTCGGTGCGGCAGCGACTGATCGACCTGGCCGGGGCCGGCCAGCTCGAGGTCCCGGTCGCGCGGACCTTCCCGCTCGCCGAGGCGAAGGCGGCCGCGGAGTTGCTGGAGTCCGGACACCCCGGGGGCAAGCTGGCCCTGCTGCCCTGAGCCGCTCGGTGCGCTGTCGCTTCGCTGTCCTCCGCTGGGGGGACGCGTCGGGTCGCCGCCGCTGCCAGACTCGGTCGTGGTCGATGTCCGGCCACCGGAAGGAACGAACCAGTGAGTGACCAGTACCCGCCGCAGAACCCGTACGGGCAGCAGCCCGGACCGTACGGCCAGCAGCCCGGACCGTACGGCCAGCAGCCGACCGGTCCGCGCCAGCCGCCGCTGTGGGCTCCCTGGTACGGGATCCCGTTCGTGCAGGCCTTCCCGCGGTTCTGGAAGAAGTACGTCCGGTTCGACGGCCGCGCGAGCCAGTCGGAGTTCTGGTTCTGGGCCCTCTGGTACGTCATCGGCTCGGCGGCCACCGGCCTCGTCGGGGGGTTCTTCAACGTGCTGCCGTTCGTCGACGACGCGTCGAACGGGCTGAGCGGCCTGTGGGCCCTCGCCTGCGCGCTCGGCTTCATCGCCCTGACGGTGCGCCGACTGCACGACGTGAACCTGAGCGGGTACTTCGCCTTCTTCTTCCTCATCCCGCCGCTCGGCGTCCTGTTCTCGCTGATCGTCGGCCTGATGGGGTCGAACCCGCAAGGCCAGCGGTACGACGAGCCCCACCGCGGGTAGCGAGCGACGGCCCCGCGACGCTTCTGGTTGACTCGGACCCGAGTATCAGCCAACGATCGAGGGGGACACCGTGAGTGACCAGTACCCGCAGAACCCGTCCGGCCAGCAGCCGGGCGGTCAGCCGAACCCGTACAACGGAACGCCGCAGTACGGCCAGCAGCCGGCGACCGGCCCGAACGGCGAGCCGCCGATCTGGGCCCCCTGGTACGGGATCTCCTTCGGCAAGGCCGTCGGACGGTTCTTCAAGAAGTACGCGACGTTCAGCGGCCGCGCGAGCCGCAGCGAGTTCTGGTGGTGGTACCTGGCGAACGTGATCGTCGGGATCGTCCTCAGCATCCTGTACGGCATCGGTTTCGCCACGTCCGAGCGTTCGACGGTTTCCACCTCGACGGCGACCTCGGCGAGCGTGCAGTCGACCATCACCAGCCCGTCGGCGCTCTTCGTGATCGCTGGGATCCTCGCGCTGCTCTGGGGTCTCGCGATCATCATCCCGACGCTCGCCCTCGGTTGGCGCCGCCTGCACGACGCGAACCTCCCCGGTGCCCTGTGGATCATCGCGATCTTCGTCGGCATCGTCGGCATCGTCTTCGGCCTGCTGCCCTCGAACCCGCAGGGCGAGCGCTACGACCGACCCGCTGGCGCTCGATGAGCAACGACACACCGCAGTGGGGCCAGCCCGGCGGCGACCAGCCGTCGGGGCAGCCTGACCACGGACAACAGCAGCCTGACCACGGACAGCAGCAGCCAGGGTACGGGCAGCAGCCTGGGCCGTACGGTCAGCAGCCCGGCTACGGCCAGCAGCCCCGTCCGTACGGCCAGCAGCCCGGATACGGCCAGCAGTACGCCGACCCGTACCCGCAGTACGGACCGCCGATCCCGGTCGGGCCGGACGGTGCTCCGCCGCTGTGGGCGCCCTTCTACGGGGCCGGTTTCCTCGACGCCTTCACCCGGTTCTTCAAGAAGTACGCCCGGTTCGACGGCCGTGCCAGCCGCAGCGAGTTCTGGTACTGGATCCTGGCGAACGCGATCGTCACGATCGTCCTCTACGGCGGTTTCATCGCCGGTCTGATCGCCTGGAGCGTCTCGGCCTCGACCACCGACGAGTACGGCTACACCCAGACCGAGGGCGCACCCCCGGCGTGGATATTCATCCTGCTCGTGCTGTTCGGCCTCTGGACCCTGGCGACCCTCGTCCCGAACATCGCACTGGGATGGCGCCGCGTGCACGACGCGAACCTCGCGGGGCCGTTCTGGCTCATCGCGATGTTCGTCGGCGTCGCCGGGATCGTGTTCGGCTGCCTGCCGCCGAGCCCGGCCGGCGCGCAGTACGACCGTCCCGACCAGGCGTAGCACCACCGAACGGCAATCGGCCCGCACTGCGCGAAAGCGCGGTGCGGGCCGATCTGCGTCGTGCGTGAAGTCAGACCACGCGGAGTCGAGCCAGCGCACCGTCGACGACGAGGTCGCGCACGGTGACCGTGGGATCGGCGATCTGGAAGCGGAGCGCGCCGCCCGGCTGCTCGAACCACGGCTGCACGAAGCGGACGTTCACCATGAACGGACGCTCGACCAGGTAGCGGTGGGTCTCCGGGACGCCGGCGACGTGCGGCGGGAGCGAACGGCTCGGCAGCGGGGTGTCGAGGGGGTGCAGCAGGTAGCCGTCCGGACCACCGATGCGGTCGACGGGCACGCCGGCGGGGATCTGGATGGTCAGCCCCTGCTCGCCGGCCTGCGACACCTGCTGCGCGAGCTGCGGGTACGTCGATGCCGCACGGTCGCGGAGCCCGTCGAGCTCGTGCCGCGCGATGTCGCGCGGAGCCGGGAACGGCCGGTTCAGGAACCGACGGAGCATCTCGACCGCGTCCTCCTCACCGCGCGCGGTGGCGAGGCGACGGGCCGTGCCGTAGTCGACGACCTCGAGCGCGAACTCGTCGGACGCCTCGGCCGGGACCACGCGGAGCGCACCCTCGACCGGCGGCTCGTGCAGGGTCTCTCCGGGGAGCTGCACGTACCGGATCGTGTAGCCGAGCTGGTCGAGGATGGGGCGGGTGGCCGCGAACGTCATGGAGCGGAGCCTATCGGTGGAGTCGATGTCGAGTCTTGGACGACCCCGAGTGTCAGGCGCGGCCCCGCATGACGGCCTGCTTGACCTCGGAGATCGCCTTCGTCACCTGGATGCCACGGGGGCACGCGTCGGTGCAGTTGAAGGTCGTGCGGCAGCGCCAGACGCCTTCCTTGTCGTTGAGGATGTCGAGGCGGACGTTCGCGGCGTCGTCACGGGAGTCGAAGATGAACCGGTGCGCGTTCACGATCGCCGCCGGCCCGAAGTACTGCCCGTCGGTCCAGAACACCGGGCACGACGACGTGCACGCGGCGCACAGGATGCACTTCGTGGTGTCGTCGAACCGGGCACGGTCGGCCACCGACTGGATGCGCTCCTTGCCCGGGGTGGGGGCGGTCGCGGGCTGCAGGAACGGCTGGACCTCGCGGAAGGACTTGAAGAAGGGCTCCATGTCGACGACGAGGTCCTTCTCGAGCGGCAGGCCCTTGATCGCCTCGACGTAGATCGGCTTCGAGACGTCGAGGTCCTTGATCAGGGTCTTGCACGCCAGACGGTTCCGGCCGTTGATGCGCATCGCGTCCGAGCCGCAGACGCCGTGTGCGCAGGACCGACGGAACGTCAGGGAGCCGTCCTGGTCCCACTTGATCTTGTGCAGGGCGTCGAGGATGCGGTCGGTCGGCAGCATCATGACGTCGAAGTCCTGCCAACGCGGCTCGTCGTCGACGTCCGGGTCGAAGCGCCGGATGATGAGCGTGACGGAGAAGGACCCGGGAGGCGCCTCGGTGGTGTCGGTCCGGGGTGCGTCGGAGACCAGGGTGTCGGTCATCTCAGTACTTCCTCTCCATCGGCTGGTACCGCGTCACGACGACCGGCTTCCAGTCCAGCGTGATGTGGTCGTCGGCGAGTGACGAGTGCGGGTCGCCCGTCAGGTACGCCATCGTGTGCTGCATGTAGTTCTCGTCGTCGCGCTTCGGGTAGTCGTCGCGCATGTGGCCGCCGCGGCTCTCCTTGCGGTTGCGGGCGGAGTAGACGACCACCTCGGCGAGGTCCAGCAGGAAGCCGAGTTCGACGGCTTCGAGCAGGTCGGTGTTGAACCGCTTGCCCTTGTCCTGCACGGAGACCTGCATGAAGCGGTTCCGGAGCGTGTGGATCGTCTCGGTGACCCGGGCGAGGGACTCGTCGGTCCGGAACACCTGGGCGTTCTTGTCCATCTCGTCCTGCAGTTCCTTGCGCAGGACGGCGATGCGCTCGGTGCCGGTCGACGCACGCAGCTGGTCGAGCATGGCGCGGACACCGGCGGCGGGGTCTTCCGGCAGCGGGAGGAACTCGGCGGTCTTGACCCACTCGGCGGCGTTGTTGCCCGAGCGCTTGCCGAAGACGTTGATGTCGAGGAGCGAGTTCGTGCCGAGGCGGTTCGAGCCGTGCACGGACACGCAGGCGCACTCGCCGGCGGCGTACAGCCCGGGGACGACGGTGGTGTTGTCGTAGAGCACCTGCGCGTCGGTGTTCGTCGGGATGCCGCCCATCGCGTAGTGCGCGGTCGGCATCACCGGCACCGGCTCGACGACGGGGTCGACGCCGAGGTAGGTGCGGGCGAACTCCGTGATGTCCGGGAGCTTGGTCTCGAGCACCTCGGCGCCGAGGTGCGTGCAGTCGAGCAGGACGTAGTCCTTGTTCGGACCGGCCCCCCGGCCCTCGGCGACCTCCTGCACCATGCACCGGGCGACGATGTCGCGGGGCGCGAGGTCCTTGATGGTGGGGGCGTAGCGCTCCATGAAGCGTTCACCCGAGGCGTTGCGGAGGATCGCGCCCTCACCACGGGCACCCTCGGTCAACAGGATGCCGAGGCCCGCGAGCCCGGTCGGGTGGAACTGGAAGAACTCCATGTCCTCGAGCGGCAGACCCGTGCGCCACACGATGCCGACGCCGTCGCCGGTCAGGGTGTGTGCGTTCGAGGTCGTCTTGTACATCTTGCCGAAGCCGCCGGTGGCGAAGATCATCGCCTTGGCGTGGAAGACGTGCAGCTCACCCGTGGCGAGTTCGAACGCGACGACGCCGGCCGGCTGCTTGCGCGTGACGCCGTCCTCGCCCACGACGTCGACCATGATGAGGTCGAGCGCGTAGAACTCGTTGTAGAACTCGACGCCGAGCTTGACGCAGTTCTGGAACAGCGTCTGCAGGATCATGTGGCCCGTGCGGTCGGCCGCGTAGCAGGCCCGGCGGACGGGCGACTTGCCGTGGTCGCGGGTGTGACCGCCGAAGCGACGCTGGTCGATCTTGCCCTCGGGCGTGCGGTTGAAGGGCAGGCCCATGTTCTCGAGGTCGATGACTGCGTCGATCGCCTCCTTCGCGAGGATCTCGGCGGCGTCCTGGTCGACCAGGTAGTCACCGCCCTTGATCGTGTCGAAGGTGTGCCACTCCCACGAGTCCTCTTCGACGTTCGCGAGGGCCGCGGCCATCCCACCCTGCGCCGCACCGGTGTGCGAGCGGGTCGGGTAGAGCTTCGAGATGACGGCCGTCTTCGCCTTCGGGCCGGCCTCGATCGCGGCACGCATGCCCGCGCCTCCTGCGCCGATGATGACGATGTCGAACTGGTGGTGGTGCACGGTGGTCTCGGTCACAGGGGTCTTTCCGTAGACGGTGGGAAGGCGGTCGGCAGCGGGGATGGTGCTACTGCGCCGGGCAGAAGGAGGGCAGGTCCGCGGCGGCGGCGCCGGCGGGGCACGGGTCGAACGTCCAGCAGACGAGCAGGCCGAGGACGATCAGCACCACGCACGCGACGAGGATCGCGCCGAGGAGCGTCTTGCGGATGCCCGGCTTCGACACGTAGTCGTTGACGATCGTGCGCATGCCGTTCGAGCCGTGGATGAGCGCCAGGACGAGCATGAGGGAGTCCCACACCTGCCAGAACGGGTTGGCCCACTTGCCGGCGACGAAGGCGAAGTCGATCTGCTTGACGCCCTCGCCCGCCACCATGTTGACGAAGAGGTGGCCGAAGATCAGCACGACGAGCAGGACGCCCGAGCCGCGCATGTAGATCCAGCCCCACTTCTCCCAGTTGGTGGAGCGGCGGGCGGCCGAGGCGGAACGGGGAGGTTCGACGATCTGCGTGGTCATCAGGTGCCCCTCTAGTTGAAGTCCGCGAAGAGGTTCATGAGCTGACGGGGCAGGAAGCCCGCGATCGCGATCGCCCACAGGACGATGACGACCCAGAACATGGCCCGCTGGTACTTCGGCCCCTTGGACCAGAAGTCGACGAGGATGATCCGGAGCCCGTTGAACGCGTGGAACACGATGGCCATCACCAGGGCGATCTCGCCGAGGTTCATGATCGGCGTCTTGTACGTGCCGATGACCGCGTTGTACGCCTCGGGGGAGATCCGCACCAGCGCCGTGTCGAGGATGTGCACGAGCAGGAAGAAGTAGATCGCGACACCGGTGATCCGGTGCAGGACCCACGACCACATGCCGGTCGATCCGCGGTACAGCGTGCCCTCGAGCTTCCGAGAGGCGCGAGGCGCCTCGATCGTGACGTCGGGGACGGCGGTCGCCGTACCGCCGCCGGTGGGCTCAGCCATGAGCTCGTCCTTCCGTAGGACGGGCTCGCCCGATCGGCGAGCCCTTGCCGTTCGCGTTCGTGTGGAACACGACCCATCCTATGCTCGGGCGCTGACCTTCTCGTCCCGACCGGCCCGCAGGCCCCGACCGACGGGCGGCGCGCCGATGGTGCGAGCCGTGTCGTGGTGCCCGAGGAGCTGGTCGCCGACGGCCTCCCACGTGGTGCCCTCGACCCGGAGACGGCCCGCGGAACCCATCCGATCCGCGAGTGCGCGGTCGTGGTGCAGCCGCAGGACCGCCTGCCGCAGGGCCTGCGGTGCGTCGGGATCGTAGAGCTCGCCGTCGAGTCCGGGGGCGACGAGGTCGAGCGGACCACCCGACGCCGGCGCGATCACGGGCAGCCCCGAGGCGTGCGCTTCCTGGAGGGTCTGCCCGAAGGTCTCGGCCGGACCCGTGTGCACGAAGAGGTCGAGCGAGGCGTACGCGTCGGCGAGGGCGTCGCCGCGCAACGGTCCGGTGAAGGTGACGTCGAGGTGCCGCAGTCGTCGCTCGAGCAGCGCCCGGGACGGCCCACCGCCGGCCACGACGACGCGGATGCCGGGGATCCCGCCGAGCTCCGCGAGCCGTTCGACCTCCTTCTCCGGGGCCAGCCGCCCGACGTAGCCGACGATCGTCTCGCCGTCCGGCGCGATCCGGCGTCGGAGCGCTCGCACGTGGGCGGACTCCCGCCGGGCCGGGTGGAAGAGCTCGGTGTCGACGCCGCGACCCCAGCGGGCGACGCGGGGCACGCCGTCCTCGGCGAGCATCGCGGCGGTCGCGCTCGACGGCGCGAGCGTCAGCGAGGCACCGGCGTGGATGCGTCCGAGGATCCTCCGCACCAACGGGACGGTCGCGGTCAAGCCGTTGCGGCGGGCGAACCCGGCCACGTCGGTCTGGAAGACGGCGACGGAGGGGATGCCGAGCCTCCCGGCCGCCGTGATCGCGCGCCCACCCAACAGGAACGGACTGGCGGCGTGGAGCACGTCGGCGCCGGAGGCGGCGAGGATCGTGTCGAGCACCGGGTGGGGGAGTGCGACCGGGAACTGCCGGTACGCGACGGCGGGGACCCGGTGGACGTCGAAGGAGCGGTAGCGCTCGACGCTGGTGCGCGAACGGAACTGTGCGAGTCCCGGGGTGTCCGGTGCGATCACGACCGCGCGGTGGCCACGGCGCTCCAGGTGGTCGAGGACCGCGAGGACGCTGGTGGTCACGCCGTTGAGGGTGGGCAGGAAGCTCTCGGTCACGACGGCGACGGTCCGGGGGGACGTGCCGCGCTCCACGCTGCGTGCGCTCATGGTGCCGCCCATGCTCCGGGCGCCACGTGACCCCGCGGGGCCGACGACGTGAACGGGGCGGAGGCGACGGGTGAACAACGCGACGCCGTCGCCGCGCGCACGCTCGACGCTGCCCTGCGGGAGCCCGCATGCGGGAATCGTGCGGAGACCACCCAGGATCCGCGCCGTGGGACCGGTACGGTGAGCGCGTGGCTGACGCTCTCGAAGACTTCTACGCGATCATCCCCGCAGGGGGCATCGGATCGCGCCTGTGGCCGCTGTCGCGCGCGGACGCACCCAAGTTCCTGCACGACCTGACGGGCTCCGGTGCCTCGCTGCTCCGGCAGACCTGGGACCGGCTCGCCCCGCTGGCGGGCGAGCAGCGGATCATGGTCGTGACCGGACGGGCGCACCGCGTCGCCGTCGAGTCGCAGCTGCCCGGGGTCGAGGACCACAACGTGGTGCTCGAGAGCGAGCCGAAGGACTCCACGGCGGCCATCGGCCTCGCCGCGGCGATCCTCGTGCGCCGCGAACCCGACGTCGTCATCGGCTCCTTCGCCGCCGACCACGTCATCGGTGACGCCCGCGGCTTCCGCCGTTCCGTGCGCGAGGCCGTCGCCGTCGCCCGTGCCGGGTACATCACCACCATCGGCATCACGCCGACCGAGCCCGCGATCGGCTTCGGGTACATCCACGCGCACGGCGACACCCTCGACATCGAGGGCGCACCGACCGCGCACGCCGTCCGGTCGTTCGTCGAGAAGCCCGACCTGGACACCGCACGCTCGTACGTCGAACAGGGCACGTACCTGTGGAACGCGGGCATGTTCATCGCCCGCGCCGACGTGCTGCTCGAGGAGATCGGCCGGAACAACCCGACGCTGCTCGCCGGCATCAACGAACTCGCGGACGCCTGGGACACCTCGGCCCGCGGCGCCGTCGTCGACGCGGTGTGGCCCACGCTCGAGAAGATCGCGATCGACTACACCGTCGCCGAGCCCGCTGCCGCTGCCGGTCGCATGGCCGTCGTGCCCGGTGACTTCGACTGGGACGACGTCGGCGACTTCGCCTCGCTCGCCAAGCTGCAGTCCGGTGGTCGACCGAACAACCTCGCCGTCCTCGGCGACGGTGCGCGCATCCTGGCCGACTCGTCGAGCGGCATCGTGATCTCGCACAGCCAGCGGCTCATCTCGCTCATCGGGGTCGAGGACATCGTCGTCGTGGACACCCCCGACGCGCTCCTCGTGACGACCAGCGCGAACGCGCAGCGGGTCAAGGGTGTCGTGGATGCTCTCAAGATCAGCGGCCGCGGCGACGTCCTGTAGCGCTCCACCGACAAACCCCTCGAAATGGGGGTCTGCGGGTGACCCCGCGTTACGGGCGCGTTTCGGCGCGGTCGCGATCCCGTAACCGATCCACCGGACCGGGGCAACGGGTCCTGTACCGGCCGGGCGGTCGTGTACTGTCGCCACGATCGCCCGGAACGCACGTGGTCCGGGCACGCTCCCCGGAGGAACCCACCCGTGACATCTCGTACCCGACGCGTCGTCCTCAGCGGCTTCGCGCTCCTCGGCACCGCCGCCGTCCTCGCCGGTTGTGCCTCGGCGCCGTCCGACACGACGACCGCCAAGAAGACCGACTTCCGCCCCTGCATGGTCTCCGACGCCGGTGGCTTCGACGACAAGTCGTTCAACCAGCTCGGCTACGAGGGCATGAAGGACGCCGCCAAGGAACTCGGTGCCACCTACAAGGAGGCCGAGTCGAAGGACGCCACCGTCTACGACTCGAACATCGAGCAGCTCATCGGCCAGAACTGCAACCTCGTCGTGACCGTCGGCTTCAACCTCGCCGACGCCACGAAGAAGCAGGCCGCCGCGAACCCCGACACCGACTTCGCCATCATCGACGACAGCTCGATCGATGCGAAGAACGTCAAGCCGATCACGTTCGACACCTCGCAGGCCGCGTTCCTCGCCGGCTACGCAGCGGCGTCGTACTCGAAGACCGGCGTCGTCGGCACCTTCGGCGGCATGCAGATCCCGACCGTCACCATCTTCATGGACGGCTTCGCGGACGGCGTGAAGTACTACAACGAGCAGAAGGACAAGGACGTCAAGGTCGTCGGCTGGAACGTCGACTCCGGCAAGGGCTCCTTCACCGGTGGCTTCGAGGCCGGCACGCAGGCCAAGTCGGTCGCGCAGACGCTCCTCGACCAGGACGCCGACGTGATCCTGCCCGTCGGTGGCCCGATCTACCAGTCGGCTGCCGAAGCCATCAAGGACGCCGACAACGGCTCCGTCCTGATCGGTGCGGACAGCGACCTCTACGAGGCCGACCCGCGCTACAAGGACATCGCCTTCACCTCGGTCGAGAAGGGCATGCGCCCGGCCGTGAAGGACGTCGTCGAGCAGGCGGCGGACGACAAGTTCTCGAAGACCCCGTACGTGGGGACGCTCAAGAACGAGGGCGTCGGCATCGCGCCGTTCCACGACTTCGAGTCGAAGGTCGACAAGAGCCTGCAGGGCGAGCTCGACGACGTGAAGGCCGGCATCATCGACGGCTCGATCAAGGTCAAGACCCAGTCCTGACCCGACGGACGCGGGCGAGGGGCTTCCCTCGCCCGCGTTCTCGTGCGCCCGAGTGGTGCACGCGAGACCGTGCGCCCGCGTGGCGCACTCGAGACAGAAATAGACTCCCGAACATGAAGCTCGAACTCCGCGGCATCACCAAGCGGTTCGGCGCCCTGGTCGCCAACGACCACATCTCGCTCACCGTCGAGCCGGGTGAGGTCCACTGCCTCCTGGGTGAGAACGGCGCCGGCAAGTCCACCCTGATGAACGTGCTCTACGGCCTGTACGACGCCGACGAGGGCGAGATCCTGCTCGACGACGTGGTCCAGGACTTCGACGGCCCGGGCGACGCCATGCGCGCCGGCATCGGCATGGTGCACCAGCACTTCATGCTCGTGCCCGTGTTCACCGTCGCCGAGAACGTCATGCTCGGGCAGGAGCAGACCACCTTCGGCGGCCGGCTCGACCTGGCCGGTGCCCGCAAGCGGGTCACGGAGATCTCGGACCGGTTCGGGTTCGACGTCGACCCCGACGCCAAGATCGAGGACCTGCCCGTCGGCGTGCAGCAGCGCGTCGAGATCATCAAGGCACTGTCCCGCGACGCCTCCGTGCTGGTGTTCGACGAGCCGACGGCCGTGCTCACCCCGCAGGAGACCGACGAGCTGATGGGCATCATGCGCCAGCTCCGCGAGGCCGGCACCGCGATCGTCTTCATCACCCACAAGCTCCGCGAGGTCCGCGAGGTCGCCGACCGCATCACGGTGATCCGGCTCGGCAAGGTCGTCGGTGAGGCATCGCCCACCGCGACGAACAACGAGCTCGCTGCCCTGATGGTCGGCCGCGCCGTCTCGCTCGTCGTCGACAAGACGCCGTCGACCGGTGGCGAGGACGCCCTCGTCGTCGAGGGCCTCACCGTCACCGACCCGTCGGGCATCGTGCTCGTCGACGACGTGTCGTTCTCGGTCCGTCGCGGCGAGGTGTTGGCGATCGCCGGGGTGCAGGGCAACGGCCAGACCGAGCTCACCGAGGCGATCCTCGGCCTCGAGCCCGTCCACGCCGGCCGCATCACGCTGGACGGCAAGGAGCTGACCGGCCGCAGCGTCAAGCAGGTGCTCGACGCCGGCGTCGGCTTCGTCCCCGAGGACCGCAAGGAGGACGGCCTGGTCGGCGAGTTCACCATCGCGGAGAACCTCATGCTCGACCGGTCCGACCACGACGCGTTCGTCCGTGCCGGCACCATCCGCGCCGCCGAGCGCGACGCCTTCGCCGACGAGAAGATCGCCGAGTTCGACATCCGCACGCCGGGCCGCGCGACCGCTGCCGGCCGGCTGTCCGGTGGCAACCAGCAGAAGATCGTCCTCGCCCGCGAGCTCAGCCGCGAGCTCCGGCTCTTCGTCGCCGCGCAGCCCACGCGCGGCATCGACGTCGGGTCGATCGAGTTCGTGCACAAGCGCATCGTCGCCACCCGCGACACCGGTGTGCCCGTCATCGTCGTCTCCACCGAGCTCGACGAGGTCGTGGCACTGGCCGACCGCATCGCCGTCATGTACCGCGGCGGCATCGTCGGGATCGTGCCGGCGACCACCCCGCGAGACGTCCTCGGCCTCATGATGGCCGGCGAGATCCCAGAAGGAACGGAGCTGGCCGCATGACCGGTTCGGCCGGCGAGATCCAAGCCACATCCACGACCGGAACGGAACTGGCAGCGTGACCGCGCAGGAACCAGACAACACGCAGCCCACCGCCGGCACCGAGGCCGATGCCCCGCTCACCGACGACCGCCTGCAGGAGGCGCCGGAGACCCCGCACCTGATGACGGACTCGGCCGACGACACCGAACGCCGCAACGGCGCCCCCGGCACCGACCGCTGGCACGCCGCCCTGCAGAGCATCCTGAACGGGTCCGTGCTCGTCACGGTCCTCGCCGTCGTGCTCGCGCTGGTGGCCTGCGGCATCCTCATCGCGCTGACGGACGAGAACGTCCGCGCCACCGCGGGCTACTTCTTCGCCCGCCCGGCCGACATGCTCCAGGCCATCGGCACCGCGGTCGGCGGCGCCTACGCCTCGCTGTTCCAGGGGTCGGTGTTCAACTTCGGCGCCGACAGCTTCCAGCAGGCGATCGGGCCGCTCACCCGCTCGATCGACTACGCGGTGCCGCTCGTCGTCGCCGGGCTCGGGATCGCGCTGTCGTTCCGCGCCGGGCTGTTCAACATCGGCGGCCAGGGTCAGATCCTGATGGGGGCCGCGGTGGCCGGGTGGGTCGGCTTCTCGTTCGACATGCCCGCCGCGATCCACATCCCCCTCACCATCGTCGCCGGCATCGTCGGCGGTGCGGTCTGGGGCGGGATCGTCGGTGTCCTCAAGGCCCGCACGGGCGCGAACGAGGTGGTCGTCACGATCATGCTCAACTACGTCGCGCTCTACCTGGTCAGCTACCTGCTCCGCACTCCGGGCCTGCTGCAGGCCTCGGGCAGCAGCAACCCGATCTCGCCCGCCACGAAGGACAGCGCCCTGCTGCCGCAGCTCTTCGGTGTGCGGTACGGGGTGGACGCCGGGTTCATCGTCGCGATCCTCGCAGTCGTCGTGGTCTGGTGGCTCGTCAACAAGTCCTCGCTCGGCTTCCGGTTCCGCACCATCGGTGAGAACCCTCGGGCCGCCCGCGTCGCCGGCATGAGCGTGCCGGCGCTGACGATCTGGGTCATGGTCATCTCCGGTGCCCTCGTCGGCATCGCCGGCGCCTACCAGGTGCAGGGCGCCGTCACGACGGGCTTC
Organism: Curtobacterium pomorum; assembly: GCF_044497295.1. Classification (NCBI taxonomy): domain Bacteria; kingdom Bacillati; phylum Actinomycetota; class Actinomycetes; order Micrococcales; family Microbacteriaceae; genus Curtobacterium; species Curtobacterium pomorum. The sequence goes on along the minus strand of NZ_CP172409.1, from coordinate 2,689,922 downwards.
ACCTCGGGCATCGACGCCGGCATCGGCTTCGACGCGATCACCGTCGCGCTGCTCGGTCGCTCGAAGCCGTGGGGCGTGTTCTGGGCCGCGATCCTGTTCGGTGTGCTGAAGAACGGTGGCTACGCGATGCAGGCCGCCAACGGCATCCCGATCGACATCGTCGGCGTCATCCAGGCACTCATCGTCCTGTTCATCGCGGCGCCGCCGCTCGTCCGCGCGATCTTCCGGATCCCGCAGCCGGGAGCCCGCCAGCGCACGAAGACGAGCAAGAACAGCAAGAAGGCGGTCGCCGCGTGAGCACCCTCAGCCCCACCGCGGCGCCCGCGTCGCCCCTGTCCGACCGTCCGGTCGAGACGACCCGCAGCTGGAAGCTCCCGATCGGCTACGGCGTGTTCACGCTGCTCGCGGTCGTGTTCTTCGTCCTGCTCAGCCGCGCCGGCACGACGACCTTCCGGCTCGCGAACGCCGGCGACTTCATCGCCCTGCCGAACGTGCCGCTGTCCGCGGCACCGACCGGCTACGTGGTCGTCGTGCTCCTGGCGATCGCCACGGTCTACGCCGTGGTCGAGGTCCGCGCGTACCGGCACGTCCCGCTCTGGGTCACGTCGGTCTTCGCGATCGTCTTCGTCGTCGGGTTCCTGACGTGGGCAGCTGCCGGCGCCACGATCCCGTTGCCGGGCCTGCTGGTCGGTGCGCTCGGCCTGAGCGTCCCGCTCGTGTTCGGTGCCCTCGGCGGCGTCATCTCCGAGCGGGTCGGCGTGGTCAACATCGCCATCGAGGGCCAGTTCCTCGCCGGTGCGTTCACCTCGGCGCTCATCGCGTCGATCACCGGCTCCGCGTGGGTCGGACTCGTCGGTGCGCTCGTCGCCGGTGTGCTCGTGTCGTTCATCCTGGCCGCGTTCAGCATCAAGTACCTCGTCGACCAGGTGATCGTCGGTGTCGTCATCAACGCCCTCATCTCCGGCCTGACCGGCTTCCTGTACTCGCAGGTGCTGTCGCCGAACGAGACCACGCTGAACATCGGCATCCGGTTCCCAAAGTTCGAGATCCCGCTGCTCCACCAGATCCCGGTCATCGGCCCGGTGTTCTTCGAGCAGAGCGTCATCGTCTACCTGGCGTACGTCGCCGTCGCGGTCGTCACCTTCGGCCTGTTCAAGACCCGCTGGGGCCTGCGCCTCCGCGCGGTCGGGGAGCACCCGCAGGCGGCCGACACGGTGGGCATCAACGTCACGAGCACCCGGTTCTGGAACGTGTCGCTCGCCGGCGCGATCGCCGGCCTCGGTGGCGCGTACTTCACGCTCGACGCGGTCGGACCGTTCACGAAGGACATGACCGCGGGCGCCGGCTACATCGCCCTGGCCGCCGTCATCTTCGGCCGCTGGGACCCGATCAAGGCCACGCTCGCCGCCCTGCTGTTCGGCTTCGCGTCGAACCTGCAGAACACGCTCGGGGCGATCGACTCGCCCGTGCCGAGCGAGTTCCTGCTCATGCTGCCGTACGTGGTGACGATCTTCGCCGTGGCCGGCCTGGTCGGCCAGTCACGCGGCCCCGCCGCGTCCGGCAAGCCCTACATCAAGAGCTGACGGCCTGGAGGCACGGCACATGACCGACACGCACGAACCAGGTGACCAGGCGGTCACCGCCACCGCCCCTGCGGACGCAGCCACGGGCCTCCCGGTCGACGACGTGGACTGGACCGCCCTGCGGACGGCAGCGACCGCCGCGATGCGGCGCGCCTACGCGCCGTACTCGTCGTTCCCGGTGGGCGCCGCGGCGCTCACCGACGACGGACGGATCGTCTCCGGCTGCAACGTCGAGAACGCGTCGTACGGGGTGACGCTCTGCGCCGAGTGCTCGCTCGTGTCGCAGCTGCACATGACCGGCGGCGGCAAGCTCGTCGCGTTCACGTGCGTCGACGGCGACGGCGCCACCCTGATGCCGTGCGGCCGCTGCCGCCAGCTGCTGTTCGAGCACTCGACCGAGGGCATGCTCCTCGAGACGGTCTCGGGCATCCGCACCATCGACGAGGTCCTGCCCGATGCGTTCGGGCCGCGCACCCTCGCCACCTACCAGCAGGAGCACTGATCCACATGGCCGTCGAGCCGTTCGACACCGTCGACCTCATCCGCACGAAGCGATCCGGTGGCGCCCTGAGGACCGCCGAGGTGGACTGGCTCGTGGACGCCTACACGCGCGGCTACGTCGAGGACCCGCAGATGGCCGCGATGGCGATGGCCATCTTCCTGAACGGGATGGAGCGGCGCGAGATCAAGGACCTCACGCTCGCGATGATCGCGTCGGGGGAGCGGATGTCGTTCGGCTCGCTCGGCAAGACGACCGTCGACAAGCACTCCACCGGTGGCGTCGGCGACAAGATCACGCTGCCGCTCGCGCCGCTGGTGGCGTCGTTCGGCGTCGCGGTGCCGCAGCTGTCCGGTCGTGGCCTCGGGCACACCGGCGGGACGCTCGACAAGCTCGAGTCAATCCCCGGGTGGCAGGCCGCGCTGTCGAACGACCGGATGATGGAGATCCTGTCCGACGTCGGCGCGGTCATCTGCGCCGCTGGCTCGGGCCTGGCTCCGGCCGACAAGAAGCTCTACGCGCTCCGCGACACCACCGGCACCGTCGAGTGCATCCCGCTCATCGCGTCGAGCATCATGTCGAAGAAGATCGCCGAGGGCACCGGAGCGCTCGTGCTCGACGTGAAGTTCGGGTCCGGGGCGTTCATGCCCACGTACGAGGCATCCCGCGAGCTCGCGCAGACGATGGTGGACCTCGGCAACGACGCCGGGGTGAAGACCTCGGCGCTGCTGACCGACATGGAGGTCCCGCTCGGACTGACCATCGGCAACGCGCTCGAGGTGCGGGAGTCGGTCGAGGTCCTGGAGGGCGGCGGTCCGGCCGACGTCGTGGAGCTGACGGTCGCGCTCGCGACCGAGATGCTCACGCTCGCCGGACTGCCGGACGCCGACCCGGCCGCGGCGCTGGCCGACGGCCGCGCGATGGACACCTGGCGCCGGATGATCCAGGCGCAGGGCGGGGACCCCTCCGCCGCGTTGCCGGTCGCCCGGGAGCAGCACGTCGTGACCGCGCCGTCGTCCGGTGTGCTCGCGCAGCAGGACGCCCTGCCTTTCGGTGTCTCGGCCTGGCGCCTCGGTGCCGGCCGCGCCCGAGCACAGGACCCGGTGCAGGCGGGTGCGGGCATCGAGCTGCACGTCAAGCCCGGTGACGCCGTGACCGAGGGACAGCCGCTCTGGACGCTGCACACCGACGACGCGTCACGGATCCCGCGGGCGCTCGAGTCGCTCGAGGGTGCGTGGTCGATCGGCTCGTCCGACGCTGCCGTCGCTGCCCGCGGGCCGATCGTGCGGGAGCGCATCGGGTCCTGAACCCGGCCACCTGACGGACCGTCAGGATCCCTGCACTGCTGTGGGGAGCCTCCAGTCCGTTCCGGTGTGTGTTGTGCACAGGTGCCTGCGCGCGGTCGGTGACCACCGATAGCCTGGTCGCATGAGCGCCGATGCCCCGACCTACCGCCTGCCCGACGCCGGAGCGGTCATCAACGACCTGCCGAAGGTCTCGCTGCACGACCACCTCGACGGCGGTCTGCGCCCCGCGACGATCGTCGAGCTGGCTGGTGCTTCGGGTGTGGCGCTGCCGACCACCGACCCCGAGGCACTCGGCCAGTGGTTCGCGGACCAGTCCAACTCCGGCTCGCTCGTCGAGTACCTCAAGACGTTCGACGTCACCACGTCGGTGATGCAGACCGCGCCGCAGCTGACGCGCGTCGCCCGCGAGTTCGTCGAGGACCTGGTCGCCGACGGCGTCGTCTACGGCGAGGTCCGGTGGGCCCCGGAACAGCACCTGCAGGGCGGGCTGACGCTCGACGAGACGGTCGAGGCGGTGCAGGCCGGCATCGAGGAAGCGGTCGACGCCGCCGGCGGCCGCATCCGTGTCGGCCAGCTCGTCACCGCGATGCGCCACGCCGACCGCTCGCTCGAGATCGCCGAGCTCGCCGTGCGGCACCGCGACGCCGGTGTCGTCGGCTTCGACATCGCCGGTGCCGAGGCCGGGTTCCCCGCCTCGAACCACCGCGCCGCGTTCGACCACCTCGCGTCCGAGCTCTTCCCCGTCACCGTGCACGCGGGCGAGGCCGACGGGCTCGCCTCCATCCGGTCCGCGCTCGTCGACGGCCGCGCGCTGCGGCTCGGGCACGGCGTCCGGATCTTCGAGGACGTCACGCTCTCCGACGCCGGTGACGGCTCGACGCTGGCCTCCCTCGGCGAGGTCGCGTCGTGGGTCCGCGACCGCGAGATCCCGCTCGAGGTCTCGCCGTCCTCCAACCTGCAGACGGGTGCGATCGCCGCCTGGGGCGACGACCTCGCCGACCACCCCTTCGACGTGCTCTACCAGCTCGGCTTCCGGGTCACGGTGAACACCGACAACCGCCTGATGAGTGGGACGTCGCTGTCGAAGGAGCTGGCACTGCTCGCGGGCACGTTCGGCTACGACCTCGACGACCTGGCAGCGTTCCAGATCAACGCCGCACTGGGCTCGTTCCTGCCGCTCGAGGACCGCGAGGAGATCATCGCCACCATCACCTCCGGGTACTCGGAGGCCTGACGCATGGGACTGCCGCCGCTGCCGGACGCCGCCGTGCTCCTCGGGGCCGCCGCGCCCACCTGGCGTGACGCGATGCGCCTGGCCGGTGGCGCGCTCGTCGCGTCCGGGGCCACGACCGACGAGTACACCGACGCCATGGTCGGCATGGTCGAGGAACACGGGCCGTACATCGTGATCTCCCCGGGACTGGCGTTCGCCCACGCCCGGCCGGGTGGCGCGGTCCTGCGCGACGGGCTCGCCGTCGTGACCCTGGCGTCGCCGGTGGCGTTCGGCCACCCGCACAACGACCCCGTCCGCGTGGTCCTGGGGCTCGCGGTCGCCGGGGTGGGGACGCACCTCGAGTCCATCGGCGAGATCGCGAACCTGTTCAACGACGAGACCGTCACGGGGCGGATCGCCGACGCGACGACGGCGGACGAGGTCCGCACGATCATGGGGGTGTCCGCGTGAAGATCGTGACCATCTGCGGTGCCGGCATCGGGTCGAGCGGCATCCTCAAGGTGAACGCCGAGAAGGCGCTGTCCGCACTCGGCCTGCAGGCATCGGTCGTCGCGGCCGACGTGGCCTCGGTGCGGGACGTGTCCGACGACGCCAACGTGATCCTCACCAGTCAGGAGTTCGTCGAGGCGATCGGTGACACCTACGCCGAGGTCATCGTCATCCGGAACCACTTCGACCAGGGCGAGATCACGGCGGCGGTGGACCGGGCGCTCGGCGAGCACTGAGGCGGGTGCGGCGGCGGCCGCTGCGGCGGTGCGGCGGCGGGCGCTGCGGCGGGCGTCGGCCCTTTAGAGTTGGGGCATGAGCACCGAGAACCCGCTGAACGACCCCGCTGCCGACCCGTTCGAGGTCGCGCGCGACGCCGCTGCCGTCATCGCCGCGAAGTCCGGCATCGAGCGGCACGACATCGCCCTGACCCTCGGCTCGGGCTGGGGCAAGGCCGCCGACATCATCGGTGAGACCGTGTCCGAGATCCCGGCGGACCAGGTCCCCGGCTTCAGCGCCTCGGCCGTGCCCGGACACTCCGGCACGATCCGGTCGATCCGCCTCGCGGACGGCCGCCACGCGCTGGTCATCGGGGCCCGCACGCACTACTACGAGGGCCACGGGGTCCGTCGGGTCGTGCACAGCGTCCGCACCGCTGCGGCGACGGGTGCTTCGATCATGGTGCTGACGAACGGTGCCGGTGGCATCAAGGAGCACTGGACGCCCGGCACCCCCGTGCTCATCAGCGACCACATCAACCTGACCGCCGACAGCCCGCTCGAGGGTGCGACGTTCATCGATCTGACCGACCTGTACTCGGCCCGTCTGCGTGACGTGGCGCGGTCGGTCGACCCGTCCCTGGACGAGGGCGTCTACACGCAGTTCCGCGGCCCGCACTACGAGACCCCGGCCGAGGTGCAGATGGCGAAGACCATCGGCGGGCACATCGTCGGCATGTCCACCGCGCTCGAGGCCATCGCCGCCCGTCAGGCGGGCATGGAGGTCCTCGGGTTCTCGCTCATCACGAACCTGGCGGCGGGCATCCAGAAGACGCCGCTGTCGCACACCGAGGTGCTCGAGGCCGGCAAGCAGGCCGAACCGGTGATCGCGGACCTCCTCGCCCGTGTGGTGACCGCGCTCGGACAGCCGGCCTCGTGAAGCTCGACCTCGACCACGTGCTCGGCACCGCGCGGGCGTGGCTGGCGCAGGACACGGACCCCGAGACCCGCGACGAGCTGGCCGCGGCGATCGACGCGGCGATCGACGCGGCGGCCGACGGTGACGGTCCCGCTGTCCGGGCGCTCGCCGAGCGGTTCGACGGCCGGCTGCAGTTCGGCACCGCCGGACTCCGCGCCGAGCTCGGCTACGGGCCCCTCCGCATGAACCGGGTCGTCGTGACCCAGGCGGCCGCAGGGCTCGCACGCTTCCTGATCGACACCGGCCGGTCGCGCAGTGTCGTCATCGGCTACGACGGCCGCGTGAACTCCGACGTCTTCGCGCGCGACTCGGCCGAGGTGATGCGCGGTCTCGGGCTCGAGGTCACGCTGCTGCCGGGTGCCCTCCCCACACCGGTGCTCGCGTTCGCCGTCCGGCACCTCGACGTCGGCGCCGGGGTGATGGTCACCGCGAGCCACAACCCGCCCCGCGACAACGGCTACAAGGTGTACCTCGGGCAGGACGACGACGGGTCGCAGATCGTGCCGCCCGTCGACGGCGAGATCGCGGACGCCATCGATGCCGTCGCCGCAGGGTCGATCACGGACCTGCCCCGGGGCACCGACTACACCGTCGCCTCGTCCGAGCTGCTCGACGCCTACGTGGCCGCCACGGCCGCGACCGTCGCCCCGCCGGCACTCGCACCCGAAGCGCAGCCGAAGGTCGTCTACACGGCGATGCACGGTGTCGGGTGGGAGACCGCCCGAGCGGTGTTCGCCGCCGCCGGGTTCGCGGAGCCGGCCGTCGTGCCGGAGCAGATCGAGCCGGACGGGGCGTTCCCGACCGTGTCGTTCCCGAACCCCGAGGAACCCGGGGCGATGGACCTGGCGACAGCGCGCGGTGTCGCCGTAGGCGCCGACCTCGTCATCGCGAACGATCCCGACGCCGACCGGCTCGCGCTCGCGATCCCGGACGGGTCCGGTTCCTTCCGGAGGCTCTCGGGCAACGAGGTCGGCTGGTTGCTCGGGTGGCGGGCTGCCGCTCGGGCGTCCGAGGCGGGGACGACCGGCACACTCGCTGCGTCGATCGTCTCGTCGCCGGCGCTGGCCCGTGTCGCCGCCCGCCACGGCCTGGAGTACCGGGACACCCTGACCGGCTTCAAGTGGGTCTCGCGGGTCCCCGGGCTGCTCTTCGGGTACGAGGAAGCGCTCGGTTACCTGGTGGACCCCGAGGTCGTGCGCGACAAGGACGGCATCTCCGCGGCGCTGTCGCTGCTGTCGTTGGCGTCGGACCTCGCCGCTGCCGGGTCGTCGATCTCCGGGCAGCTCGACGCCTTCGCCGCCGAGTTCGGGGCGTTCGCGTCGGGGCAGGTCGCGACCCGTGTGGACGACCTGTCGCGCATCGGGGAGATCATGGCGTCGCTCCGATCCACGCCGCCGACGTCGCTCGGCGGGCTGGAGGTCCTCACCGTGACGGACTACGTCGACGGGGTCGAGGGCTTCCCGCCGTCGGACATCCTGCGCTACGACCTGACCGGCGACGCACGGGTGATCGTCCGGCCGAGCGGGACCGAACCCAAGGTCAAGGTCTACATCGACACGGTCGCGGAGACCCCCGCCGAGGCGCAGCGGCTCGTCGACGCCCTGGCGAGCTCGGTCCGCCCCCTGGTGTCGTAGGGCCCCGCTCCGCCCGAACCAGGTTCCGCTCGTTCGAGCTGCGCCCCGTTGCGGGCATCGCGCCCCGACTCTTCGGGGCGCGATGCCCGCAACGGGGCGCGCTGCTCCATGGCCTGTCCACAGATCGCGCAGACCCCGCTCCTGATGGGCCGTGCGTCGCGATCATCGAAGCGTGGAACACGAACTCATCTCGACCGTCGGCCTCGCGCAGGACCCAGGTCGTGCGTCGGCGATCCGTCGCGCGGCGGATGCCGGCGCCCTCGTCCGGGTACACCGTGGCACGTACGTCGGGTCGGGCGAGTGGGCGTCCATGACGGGACGCGAACGACATCGCACGCTCGTGCGGAGTGTGGTCGCCGGCGGGAGGGGCTCCGTCGTGGTGTCACACCGGTCCGCGGTCGCCATGCTCGGACTTCCGTGGATCGGGGCGTTCGGCGAACGTGTCACGGTGACCGACCCGTCCCGCGATCGGGGCCAGGTCAAACAGAGCATCCAGCGCATCGGCAGCGCCGGCCGGCTACCGTCCTCCGTCGAGGTCGACGGCGTGCCCGTCACGACGTTGACCGAGACCGCGGTCGACGTCGCCCTTCGCGAACACCCGTGGCGTGCCATCGTCGTGCTCGACGCAGTCCTGCGACGCGGCGTCGAGCGGGCGACGCTCCTCGAAGCGCTCGGCAGTCGCCGTGCTCGCGGGCATCGGCGCGCGCGGGAATTGGTCGAGTACGCGGATCCCCTCGCCGAGTCACCGGGGGAGAGCATCACACGGTGGGGTGCGCACGTGCTCGGCGCACCGGACCCGGTCCTGCAGCAGGAGTTCCGGCACGACGGCCTGCTCCGCGACCGGGTGGACCTGTGGTTCGCGGAAGCCGGGGTGATCGTCGAGTTCGACGGCCGGATGAAGTACGACGACCCGCGGCGAGGGCGGACAGCGGCGGACGCCCTGGTCGACGAGAAGCGCCGGGAGGACCGTCTGCGCCGCCGTCGTGAGGTCAACGGCTTCGCACGGGTGATGTGGTCGGACGCGATGCCCGCGGGGCAGCTCCCGCGGATCCTGCACGATGCCGGGGTGCCGCTTGGTCCGAACTGGGGTACGGCTTGGCGTCATGCTGCGATCCGCGCCCTCTGACGGTCATCGCGCCCCGAAGAGTCGGGGCGCGATGACCACAGCGGGGCGCAACCCGACCAAAGCTGGGCGCGAACCGACTTGGCCGACCGCCCGCGGGCTACGCCAGCTCGAGCAGCACGTGGCCGGACGAGACCGTCTGGCCGACCGGGGCGTTCAGGCTCGTGACGATGCCGTCCTTGTGGGCCTGCACGGGCTGCTCCATCTTCATGGCCTCGAGCACGACGAGCAGGTCGCCCTTCACCACGGTGTCGCCCTCGGCGACCGCGAGCTTCACGACGGTGGCCTGCATCGGCGACGCGACGGACCCGCCGGACTTCGCGATGCCGCCCTTGACCGCCGACGAACGACGCTTCGGGGGAGCGGTGGGACCGGCCGGACGACGACCGGCAGCCCCGACGGCGCCACCGCCGACGATCGACGGCATGGTGACCTCGATGCGCTTGCCCTGCACCTCGACGACGACGGAGTCGCGCGACGCCGGCGCCGGGAGCTCTTCGGGGGAGCCGCTCCACGCCGGGATCTCGTTCACGAAGTCGGTCTCGATCCACTGCGTGTACACGGAGAACGGCGAGGAGTCATCCGTGGCGAACGCCGGGTCCGACACGACCGCACGGTGGAAGGGGAGCACGGTCGGCAGGCCGGTCACCTCGAACTCGGCGAGTGCTCGCCGGGAACGCTCGAGCGCCTCGGCACGGGTGGCGCCGGTGACGATGAGCTTCGCGAGCATCGAGTCGAACGAACCGGAGACGACGTCGCCGGACACGACGCCCGAATCGACACGGACACCGGGGCCGGACGGCGCGTTGAACGCGTGCACGGGGCCGGGCGCGGGGAAGAAGTTGCGGCCTGGGTCCTCGCCGTTGATGCGGAACTCGAACGAGTGGCCGCGCGCGACGGGGTCGGAGTAGTCGAGCACGCCGCCCTCGGCGATGCGGAACTGCTCACGCACGAGGTCGATGCCGGTGACCTCTTCGGAGACGCAGTGCTCGACCTGCAGACGAGTGTTGACCTCGAGGAACGACACGGTGCCGTCGGCCCCGATGAGGAACTCGCAGGTGCCGGCGCCGACGTAGCCGACCTCGCGCAGGATCGCCTTCGACGATTCGTACAGCCGTTCTTCCTGCGCGGACGTCAGGTACGGCGCGGGCGCCTCCTCGACGAGCTTCTGGTGGCGACGCTGCAGCGAGCAGTCGCGGGTGGAGACGACGACGACGTTGCCGTGCTCGTCGGCGAGGCACTGGGTCTCGACGTGGCGCGGCTTGTCGAGGTACTTCTCGACGAAGCACTCGCCCCGACCGAACGCCGCGATGGCTTCGCGCGTCGCCGACTCGAACTGCGAGGCGACCTCTTCGCGCGTCCGTGCGACCTTCAGGCCGCGGCCACCGCCACCGAAGGCCGCCTTGATGGCGACCGGCAGGCCGACCTCGTCCGCGAACGCGATGACCTCGGAGGCGTCCTTGACGGGCTCGATGGTGCCGGGGGCGAGCGGCGCTCCGACCTTCTCGGCGACGTGGCGCGCGGAGACCTTGTCGCCGAGGCGCTCGATCGACTCCGGCGACGGGCCGATCCAGGTCAGCCCGGCGTCGATGACGGCGCGGGCGAAGTCGGCGTTCTCGGCCAGGAACCCGTAGCCCGGGTGCACGGCGTCCGCGCCGGAGCGGCGGGCCACCGAGATGATCTTGTCGATGACGAGGTAGGTGTCGGCGCTCGTGGTGCCGTTCAGCGCGTAGGCCTCGTCGGCGAGGCGTGCGTGGAGGGCGTCACGGTCCTGGTCGGCGTAGACCGCGACCGATGCCTTGCCTGCGTCGCGGGCCGCGCGGATGATGCGGACGGCGATCTCGCCGCGGTTCGCGATGAGGACCTTGCTGATACGGGGCATGAGACATCAGCGTATTCGTGCGACGGGGGGACGAATTGACTGGCACCCACAAAGAACCACCCCGAAGAGGTGCGGATGTCTACAGTGACCAGAGGTCGTGCCAGGCGATCCCGAAGCCCCGGAGCAGCATCGAGCGCAGCACCGGCAGGGACATCCCGATCACCGCGGACGGCGCCCCGTCGATCCGCGTGATGTACGCCGCCGCCCGCCCGTCGATGGTGAACGCCCCCGCGACCTCGAGCGGCTCGCCCGTCGCCACGTACGCGTCGATCTCGTCGGCGGACACGTCGTCGGCGAACGTCAGCACCGCGCTGTCCACGGCGACCACGCGGTCCCCGCCGGCGGCCAGGGCCGACCCGCCGGGCGCGACGTCCCCCAGCTCCGGCACGCCGGCAGGAGACGTCACCAGGCTGCGGACGGGAGGCACGGGGCGGGCCGCATCCGGGCCTCCCGTCCGCCCCGTTGCCGGGTCCAGGTCGCGGCGCCGGTCGACGACGCAGTGCCCACTCCACAACGTCCCGCCGCCGGCGGCGAGCATCTGCCGCCAGCGCTCCCGGGCCACGGCCGGGTCGTGTGGCTTGCCGTACAGGCGCCCGTCGACCTCGAAGGCGGAGTCGCCGCCGAACACGAAGCCGTCGACCGGCGAGCCGGCGACGTCGGCGTCCGCGACGGCCGACGCCTTGGCGACGGCGAGCAGCGACACGAGTTCCGGACCGGTCAGGTCGCGGCCGAGCGCGGCGGCCGCTGCCGCTGCTGCGGCGTCCTCGTCGACCCCGGGGGACACGAGCACGGGCTCGATCCCGGACTGGGCGAGGAGTGCTCGGCGGGCGGGGGATGTACTCGCGAGGTACAGACGCATGGGACCATCTCACCATGGGTGAATCGGTCGGAACGCTGCTCGAACTCGACGTCACCGGGATCGCCCACGGCGGCATCTCGGTGGCACGGCACGAAGGCCGGGTGGTCTTCGTCTCGGACGCGATCCCCGGGGAGCGCGTCGTCGCCCGGGTGACCGAGGACCGGAAGAAGTCGTTCTGGCGCGCCGACACGGTCAGCGTCCTCACGCCGAGCGAGCACCGCGTCGACCACGTCTGGGCCGAAGCCGCACTCGACCGCGACCCCGAGACGCGCCCGGGTGGTGCCGAGTTCGGCCACATCGCCCTCGCCCACCAGCGCACGCTGAAGCACGACGTGCTCGTCGACTCGTTCTCGCGGTTCGCGCACACGGACCTGCAGTCGGTGCTCGGCTCGGACGTCGTCGTCGAGGCCGCGCCCGGTGACGACGACGCGAACGGCCTCGGTTGGCGCACCCGGGTCCGGTTGCACGTCGACGAGCACGGCACCGCCGGTCCGTTCGCGGCCCGTTCGCACTCCGTCATCCCCGTCACCAGCCTGCCGCTCGCGAACGACGCCGTGCAGCAGAGCGCACCGCTCGGTCGCGGGGTGATGCCCGGTTCGTCGGTCATCGACGTGCTCGCGCCGAGCGGCTCCGAGGGCGCCCGGCTCGTCATCGACGAGCAGAAGCCCACCGTGGTGACCGAGGTCGTGGGGGAGCGCACCTTCGAGGTGGACGACAACGGCTTCTGGCAGGTGCACCGTGCCGCAGCGTCGGTGCTCACCGAGGCCGTGCAGGACCTGGTCGACCGCGACCGGCTCGACCCCGAGGGCACCCACCTGGACCTGTACGGCGGCGTCGGCCTGCTGGCCGCCGCACTCGGCGACCTCGTCGGACCGAAGGCGCGCATCACGAGCGTCGAGAGCGCCGCGCGCGCGACCGAGCACGCGCAGGAGAACCTCGCCGAGTGGCTCGGCGCCCGTGCCGAGACCGGGCGGGTCGACCGCTGGCTCGCCAACACGGTGGCGAACGCCTCGCGCGCCGAGAAGGACCGGTTCCGCGCCGGCACGATCGTCCTCGACCCGCCGCGCGCCGGAGCCGGTCGGCAGGTCGTCGAGCAGATCGCGGCCCTGCAGCCGTCGCAGGTCGTCTACGTCGCCTGCGACCCCGTCGCGCTCGCCCGCGACGTCGCCACGTTCGCCGACCTGGGGTACAAGCTCGAGGCGCTTCGGGCGTTCGACCTGTTCCCCCACACCCACCACCTGGAGGCCGTGGCGCGCCTGACGCCCGCGCGCTGACGGGGATCCACGCGGTTTCGTCCGCGTGGCGCGCCTCGTTTCCCCGGACCTGAGTCCAGCCTGGGTATCCTGGGCGCTGATGGCGAACCGGTTTCAGGGGCCGGGGACGCGCATCGGAACGAGAGGCCACAGTGGGAGCAGGAACGACAACCGCAGCCGAGACGACGGGCGCGGCCACCAGGCCGGTCCGGGTCGCGATCGTGGACGACCACGAGTCCGTGCGGCTCGGGATCCAGGCGGCGTGCCAGAACGAGGGCTTCGAGGTGGTGCTCACCGCCGCGAGCGTGCCCGAGTACGTCCAGAACCTCGACGGGCGTGAGGTCGACGTCGTCGTCCTCGACCTGTCCCTCGGTGACGGTTCGACCGTGACCGAGAACGTCAAGGGTGTGCAGGGGACCGGCTCCGCCGTGCTCGTGCACTCCATCGCAGACCGCGTCGCCAACGTCCGCGAAGCACTCGCAGCAGGGGCTGCCGGTGTCATCCCGAAGTCGTCCGCCACGAAGACGGTGATGGCCGCGGTCGCCACCGTCGCCCGCGGGGACGTGCTGAACAACCTCGAGTGGGCGAGCGCCATCGACGCCGACCGGGACTTCGCGAAGGCCCAGCTCGGCCGGCGCGAGCGCGAGATCCTGCACCTGTACGCCTCGGGCCTGCCGCTCAAGCTGGCGGCGCAGCAGCTCGGCATCGGGTACTCCACGGCGCGCGAGTACCTCGACCGCATCCGCGTGAAGTACGTCGAGGTCGGTCGCCCGGCCCCGACGAAGGTCGACCTGCTGCGACGGGCGGTCGAGGACGGCATCCTCCCCGGGCTCGACTCGGGCATCGACCCCGACGGCGACGGTCGCTGAACCCGATGGTGAGCGCGGCTGAGCCGGCGTCGCGCCGGGGGACCGGCAGGCGCTCCGGCCGCGGGTCGGGCGGCGCTGGTGCGGCGTCGAGCCAGGCCGGTGGCGACCCGGTCGGCTTCGGTGACGGAGCGCCCTTCGGCGCCGACCCGTCGCGCAGCGTCCGCGCGTCGATCACGCAGGCATCGGTGGAGCGTGCCTTCGCGATCCTGCTGGCGATGACCGCGGTCGGCCTCGGCGTCGTCGACACCCCGGCGGTCCTCGCCCAGTTGCCGTACCTCGACCCGTTCTGGGGTCCGCTCGTCGCGATCGCACTCGGGGCGTCGTTCGTCCTGGTCGGGGTGTCGGCGTTCGTGCCGCGGATCGCCCAGCTCGCGCAGATCCTGTGCGCGCTCCTCTTCCTGGTCGCGCTGACGACGTGGCCGCTCACGGTGCAGGAGTCGATCCCGTCCACGCAGCAGCCGTGGCCGTGGTGGTTCTGCACCGTCGGCTCGACCGCTGCGGCGATGGGCTTCGCCACGTGGCGGGCCACGATCTACACCGCACTCGTGCCGGCGGTCTACGTGGTCCTCCGGCTCACCCCGGTCGGCGGTGACGCCGGGCTCGTCCGCGCACTGCTCGACGGCGTGTACACGGCGCTGCTCAGCGGCGCGGTGCTCGTCATCGCGGTGGTCCTGCGCCGGGCCGCCTCGTCCGTCGACACGGCGCAGTCCACCGCGGTCCGCCGCTACTCGCTCGCGATCCGTGAGCACGCGGTCGAGGTCGAGCGCGTGCAGGTCGACGCGATCGTGCACGACAGCGTGCTGACGACGCTGCTCTCCGCTGCCCGGGCCGACACGCTCGAGGCGAAGACCCTCGCCGCGCGCATGGCGCGGAACGCCATCGACCACCTCGAGGCCGCGGCGGCCGACGGCCCGGACGACGACACCCCGGTCTCGCTCGCCGACCTCCGCGCCCGCATCGGCGAGGCGATCAGTGCCCTCGCGGCGCCCGTCCGGCTCGTGCCCGCCCCGTCCGGCGCGGTCCGGCTGCCGGCCTCGGTCGCCGACGCACTGGCCTCGGCGGCGCTGCAGGCCGCCGTGAACAGCGTCCAGCACGCCGGTGGGCCCGAGGTCACCCGGTGGGTGCGCGTCGAGCAGCACGACGACGGCGTGCACGTCGAGGTCGGTGACGACGGCCGCGGGTTCGACGTCGCGACGATCCCGTCCGAACGACTCGGGGTGCGGCGTTCGATCATCGAGCGGGTCGCGGCCGTCGACGGCCGCGCCGAGGTGCACACCGCCCCGGGCGAGGGCACGCGCATCGAACTGACCTGGTCGCCTCCCACGCCGTCCGCGCCCTCGACGACCGGAGCCGCCGCATGAAGGTCTCCCTCCCCGCGAGCATCGCGATCGGCCTGGCGTCGCTGTTCTCCGTGTACCACCTGGTCCTCGCCGTCGCGTCACTGCAGCGCGTGCACGACGTCGGACCCGTCATCGCCTGCATGGTCCTCTACGCGGCGGCCACCGGCGCCGCGCTCTTCGTGCCCGGCAAGGTCCTGCCGGTCTGGACGGCGTGCTTCTCGCTCGCCACCGCGGTCGTGACGCCGCTCGTCGCGGCCCCGGTCGTCGACCTGGCGAATGGTCCGGGGACCGCCACGTGGTGGATCGCCGCCGTCGGCACGCTGATGGTCGTCCTGGTCGTCCGCGGCCGTGGCCCGTTCGCGTGGGCCGGGGTGCTCTTCCTGGCGGTGTACACCGTGGCGTGGGCCGGTCTCGACGCGCTCGGAGCGCTCGGTGTGCTCGGCAGCGTGGCCTGGGTCGCGATCGCCACGGTGTTCGCCGTGGCGATGAACCGGGCGATCCGGAACACCCGCGAACTCGTCCGTGCGGAGCAGGAGACCGCCGATTGGCAGGCGGCGCAGGACGCCCACGTCTTCGAGCGGCAGTTCCGCCTGAGCCAGACCACACGGATGGCCCTGCCGATGCTGCAGCGGATCATCGACTCGTGCGGCGACCTGGACGACGCCGACCGGGCCGAGTGCCTGCACCTCGAACAGGCCATCCGTGACGAGATCCGCGGCCGTTCCCTGCTGTCCGAGGACGTCCGCGACGAGGTCATGCGCCTGCGTCGTCGGGGTGCGACGGTGCAGCTGCACGACGACGGCGGCCTCGACGAGCTCGAGGTCGACGACGTGCGCCGCATCCACGCCCGCATCGCCGAGGCGCTCCGGCAGGCCCGCGAAGCCGACAACGTCATCGTCCGTACCGTCAGCGAGGGGTCCGACTCCGCGGTGACCGTCGTCGGGCTCAAGCTCGACACGGCGGCGAGCGAGTCCGCCGCCCTCGGAGCCGGCATGGAGGACGACGACGGCGACGAGGACGACTCCGTGGCCCTCTGGCTCGAGATCCCGCGGCACGAGCCCGCCTGAGGCGCGTTGCGCCGACGCACGCGGCGTCGTGCGCGGCGTCGGGCGCGGCGTCGGGCGCGGCGTGGGCGCGGTGGGAGGGAAGCGACAAGGTCGATGTCGTACGACATCGAGGGTGTCGCTCGTGCGCGCGCGCACCTGTTGTGTCCGCGTGCGGACGACGTCCTCGACGTCGTACGACGTCGAGGACGTCGTTCCGGGTCCGTGGGACGCGCGCGCGGCGGTGGACGGGACACGTGCCGGCCGGGAGGCCCGTGGCGGCGCCGTCACGAGCCTCCCGGCCGCACCGTGGTCGCGCCGGGCTGGCGCCGACGGCTGACGCGACAACAGGGACGTCGTACGACGTCGGGGGTGTCGCTCGTGCGCGCGTGCAACTGGTGCAGGCGCCGGGGGACGACACTGTGGACGTCGTACGACGTCGAGGATGTCGTTCCGCATCGACGGCCGACGACCAGACCGACGCGAACGCCCCGGAAACGGGGAACGGGCCGGTCGTATCCGACCGGCCCGTTCACGACCCGAGGCTGAGCGACAACCCGAATGTCGCCCTGCCTCGCAGCGGGCGGTGGCGTCGTACCCTAGTCGGCCACCGACCTGCGATGTTCTTCGTTGAAGGACACCGAACACCAGTAACTATGCCAACCCACAACCCTCGTGTCAGTCGTCATTATGGGGGACAAAATCGGCACTTCCGGTCCACTTGAGCGATTCATGTCCCCCGTGCGAGGGGATACCGACCGGGAAGTGCAGCCTGCAACGGCAACCGACACGGGGACACCAGGGGTACAGCGAGGTCAGCGGAGCGATCGGCCCCAGGCACCGGGGCCGTGGTCGAGCGGACGACGCAGACCGCGGGCCGACGCCTGCCACCCGGTGCGCGGCTCGTCGACGACCTCGGCCCGGCCGGCCGCTGCGGCCTCGTCGGCCTGGCGCTGCAGCACGGCGACGACCGCTGCGAGCTCCTCGGGGGTGGGCTCGCCGGAGACCACCCGGACGTCGGCCACTGATGCCGGCTCGTCCGTGGGTACCGGAGCTGCGTGACGGCCCATCAGAGGGGGATGTTCCCGTGCTTCTTGGGCGGCAGCGTGGCGCGCTTGCCGCGCAGTGCGCGCAGGGCCTTGATGACCGAGACGCGGGTGGCGTGCGGCTGGATGATCCCGTCGAGCTCACCGCGCTCGGCCGCCAGGTACGGCGACGCGACGTTGTAGGTGTACTCGTTCGCGAGCTTCGTGCGGACCGCTGCGACGTCCTCGCCGGACTCCTCGGCGCGCTTGATCTCGGCGCGGTACAGGATGTTGACGGCGCCCTGTCCGCCCATGACGGCGATCTCGGCGGTCGGCCAGGCCAGGTTGATGTCGGCGCCGAGCTGCTTCGACCCCATCACGATGTACGCGCCGCCGTAGGCCTTGCGCGTGATCACGGTGACGAGCGGCACGGTGGCCTCGGCGTAGGCGTACAGGAGCTTCGCGCCGCGGCGGATGACCCCGGTCCACTCCTGGTCGGTTCCCGGCAGGTAGCCGGGGACGTCGACCAGGGTCAGGATCGGGATGCCGAACGCGTCGCAGAACCGCACGAAGCGGGCCGCCTTCTCGCCGGCGTCGATGTTCAGCGTGCCGGCCATGGCCTGCGGCTGGTTCGCGATGATGCCGACGGTCCGGCCCTCGACCCGGCCGAAGCCGATCAGGATGTTCGGCGCGAACAGCGGCTGGACCTCGAGGAACTCGCCGTCGTCGACGATGTGCTCGATGATCGTGGTGACGTCGTACGGCTGGTTCGTCGAGTCGGGGATGACGACGTCGAGCTCGTGGTCGGCGTCGGTGGTCTCGAGCTCCGGGGCGACGTCGTAGGCGGGGGCGTCGGACAGGTTGTTGTCCGGCAGGAACCCGATGAGCGAGCGCGCGTAGTCGAGCGCGTCGGTCTCGTCCTCGGCCAGGTAGTGGGCGACGCCGGAGACCGCGTTGTGGGTCTGCGCGCCACCGAGCTCCTCGAAGCCGACGTCCTCGCCCGTGACGGTCTTGATGACGTCGGGGCCGGTGACGAACATGTGGCTGGTCTTGTCGACCATGATCACGAAGTCGGTGAGCGCGGGGGAGTAGACCGCACCGCCGGCCGCCGGACCCATCACGATGGACAGCTGCGGGATGACGCCCGACGCCTGGGTGTTGAGGCGGAAGATCTCGCCGTACTTGCCGAGCGCGACCACGCCCTCCTGGATCCGGGCGCCGCCGGAGTCGAGGATGCCGATGATCGGCACGCCGGTCTTCAGCGCGTGCTGCATGACCTTGATGATCTTCTCGCCGGCGACCTCGCCGAGGGAGCCGCCGAAGACGGTGAAGTCCTGGGCGTACACGGCGACGTTCCGGCCGTGGATCGTACCGACGCCGGTGACGACCGCGTCCCCGTAGGGGCGCTTGGCGTCCATGCCGAACGAGGTGGTGCGGTGGCGGACGAACTCGTCGAACTCAACGAAGGAGTTATCGTCGAGCAGCTGCTCGATGCGTTCGCGCGCGGTGCCCTTGCCCTTGGCGTGCTGCTTGGCGATCGCGGACTCGCCCGCGGCGGTCACGGCCTCGTGGTACCGCTCACGGAGGTCGGCCAGCCGGCCGGCCGTCGTCGAGAGATCGGGGGTGTCTCCTGAAGTCACCCGCTCACCCTACCGGCGGCGGGGTCGGGGCCGGTTGGAGGACCCCCACGGTTCCTGCCCGTACATTTGCGTGCATGTCCACATCCCCGTCGGCGTCGTTCCCCGTCACCAGCGAGGCGGTCCGGTCGGCGGGCGCGACCCTGACCGTCCCCGACGAGACCGGCTCGACGAACGCCGACCTGCTCGCCGCGGCACCCGCGCAGCAGCACGGCAGCGTGGTCGCGACGCTCCACCAGACCTCGGGTCGTGGGCGTCTGGACCGCACCTGGAGTGCCCCGGCCGGCGAAGCGTTGGCCGCGAGCCTGCTCGTGCGCGCCGACCTCGCGGACCAGGACCGCGGCTGGCTGCCCCTGGTCGCCGGAGCCGCCATGCGCGACGCGATCGCCCGGGTGCTGCCCGCCGGCGCCGACGTCGCCGTCAAGTGGCCGAACGACGTCCAGTTCGCCGGCGACAAGGTGTGCGGCATCCTCTGCCAGGTCGCGTCCGACGGCAGCGTCGTCGTCGGCGCCGGCGTGAACCTCACGATCCCCGCCGACCGTCTGCCCACCCCGACGTCGACGTCGCTGCGCGTCGCCGGCGCGGTCGACGACGCCCCCGCCCTGGCCGACGCGGTCCTGTCCGCCTTCCGTGCCGCCGTCCTGGAGGCCGTGGCCGCGCTGGTCACGGGTGGTCCCGCCGCCGAGACGGTCCGATCGCACGTCCGTGCCGCGTGCGGCACGATCGGTCGCCGCATCCGCCTCGAGCTGCCCGACGGCACCGTCGAGGAAGCGGACGCCACCGGCATCGACGACGAGGGCCGCATCACGATCCGGGATCGAGCGGGCGCCTCCAGGGGCGTCGCCGTGGGGGACATCACCCACCTGCGGTATGCATGACGGCATGACCGCCGAGCCGCCGCCCGAACGCGTCGTCGCTCGCCTGCGACCACACGCTCGTCGACTCGTGCGCCCGGCGGTGTTCGTCGTGCTGGTCATGGTCGCCGGCGGGTTCGGGTTCGGCGTGTTCCAGGCGCAGCTGGCATGGCTGAACGCCGTCGTCGCCGCACTCGTCGTGGTGCTCGTGGTGTTCGGCGGTGCCGTGCCGCTGTTCCGGTGGATGTCCGAGCGGTACGTCGTCACGACCCGGCGGCTCGTGGTCGTGCACGGGCTCGGTACACGGACCCGGCGCGAGCTCCTGCACTCCCGCGGGTACGACGTGACGGTGCGCCGGCGCGGGCTCCAGGGGGTGTTCCGCTCCGGTGACGTCCTGGTGTTCCCGGGCGACGACCCCGCCGTGGTGCTCGCCGACGTGCCGCACGCCGACCTGGTGGTGGCCGTCCTGCACGACCTGGTCGAGGCCCACGAGGCCCGGCGGCGCCACCGCGAGCCGGACTGGGACGAGATCGTCGGCGGCCCGGACCGACCGCCGTGGGGCGACGTCCGAGCCTGACGCCGCCGCGACACCCTGGGCGCTGCGGTGCTGGAACTCCCACGAGAAACCGGTACCGTCTTCGTCGTGCGTATCTCTGTCATCGGCTGCGGGTACCTCGGTGCCGTGCACGCCGCCTCCATGGCCAAGCTCGGACACGAGGTCGTCGCCGTCGACGTCGACCCGACGAAGATCGAGCGGCTCGCCGCCGGCGAGGCCCCCTTCTTCGAGCCCGGACTCCCGGAGATCCTGACCGAGGCGCTCGCCTCCGGCCGGATCCGCTTCACCACCGACATGGCCGAGGTCGCCGGTGCCCGCGTGCACTTCCTCGCCGTCGGGACGCCGCAGAGCCCGACGGGTGCCGCGGACCTCACGTACGTCGACGCCGCTGTCGCCGCGCTCACCCCGTACCTGTCCGCCGGCGAGTTCGTCGTCGGCAAGTCGACCGTCCCGGTCGGCACCGCTGCGCGCCTCGCCGCCGAGGTGTCCGAGGCCGTGCCCGGGGCGACGCTCGTCTGGAACCCCGAGTTCCTCCGCGAGGGCTTCGCCGTGCAGGACACCATCAGCCCGGACCGCTTCGTCTACGGCGTCCCGGACGGTGACGCCGGACAGGCCGCCGTCGACGCCCTCGACGAGGTCTACGCCGAGGCGCTCTCCACCGGCACGCCCCGACTCGTCGTCAACCTGCCCACCGCCGAGCTCGTCAAGATCAGCGCGAACGCGTTCCTCGCCACGAAGATCTCGTTCATCAACTCGATGGCCGAGATCGCCGAGGTCGCCGGTGCCGACGTCACCGCGCTCGCCGACGCCATCGGCCACGACGCCCGCATCGGCCGCAAGTTCCTGAACGCCGGCCTCGGCTTCGGGGGCGGCTGCCTGCCGAAGGACATCCGCGCGTTCCAGGCCCGGGCGAACGAGCTCGGCGTCGGGGAGTCCCTCGCGTTCCTGGCCGACGTCGACGCCACGAACCTGCGTCGTCGTGCGCACGTCGTCGAGCTCGCGCAGGAGCTGCTCGGCGGGGTCGTCACCGGCAAGCGCGTCGCGGTGCTCGGTCTGGCCTTCAAGCCGAACTCGGACGACGTCCGTGACTCGCCGGCCCTCGACATCGCCGCACGCCTGCACGAGCTCGGCGCCACGGTGTCCGCCTACGACCCCGAGGCCGTCGTCACCGCCCGTCGCGTGCACCCGGAGCTCGACTTCGTCGAGACCGCGGCGGACGCGCTGTCCGGCGCCGACCTGGTCCTCGTGCTGACCGAGTGGACGGAGTTCCGCGAGCTCGACGCGACCACGGCGGCGTCCCTGGTGTCGAGCCCGGTCGTCATCGACGGCCGCAACTGCCTCGACCGCGACGCGTGGACCGCCGCCGGCTTCACGTACCGCGGCATGGGACGCTGACGTCGCCTGACGTGCAGCAGCGCACCCGGCGCTCGGACCGCATCCGCGCCCTGCTCACCGCGGGCTTCTGCGGCCGGGACTGGGCGACACCGGTCGTGCTCGCGGCGACGCTGCTCGCCCTGACGGCGTCGGTGGCGCGGACGTTCTCGTCGATGCCGCTCGCGAGCGTGGACGAGTCGGCGCACGTCGACTACGTGCTGCGGGTCTGGCACGGGCAGCTCCCGGTCCTGTCCGACGGCATCCGGTTCCGTCCGGGGTTCGGCGGGACCCCGCCCGTGCAGTGGGTCGCGCAGCACCCGCCGCTCTTCTACCTGCTGCTCGCACCGGTGGTGGGGCCGCTCGTCGACGCCGGGCACCCGGTGCAGGCCGTGGTGCTCGGTCGTCTGGTGAACGCCGTGTTCGTGGCGGCGATCGTGCCGGTCGCCGCGTGGGCGGCTGGCCGCTGCTTCCCCGGGGTCGTCCGGCTGCCGGCCACCGTGGCCGTCGTCACCGCGTCGACGAGCGTCCTCGTGGTGCAGGGCGGCGTCGTGTACAACGACTCGCTCGCAGCGTTGACCTGCGCGCTGGCGTGCGGCGTCGCGGGCGCAGCGCTCCGGTCCGGCGTCGGCCCGGGGCTCGCCGTCGGTGGCGCCTTCGTGGCCGCGGCC
The DNA here is from genome assembly GCF_044497295.1 of Curtobacterium pomorum. Taxonomy (NCBI): domain Bacteria; kingdom Bacillati; phylum Actinomycetota; class Actinomycetes; order Micrococcales; family Microbacteriaceae; genus Curtobacterium; species Curtobacterium pomorum. Next base: position 2,667,499 of record NZ_CP172409.1, on the reverse strand, counting down.
GGCGCGACGACCCGCCTGTCGTTCGCCCTCTGGCTCGTGGCGATCGTCGTCGCGTTCGCGCTGGCCCGCACGGTCCGGTTCGGCCGGCTCCGCGGCACCTGGGCCCGCGTCGCCGTCACGGCGGTCCCGGTGCTGGCGGCCGCAGCCGCCTCCGGGTGGTTCTGGCTGCGGAACGAGGCACTGACCGGGTCGTTCAGCGGCCGACCGACGGCCTGGCCCGGGTACACGCCGCGACCGCACTACTCCGAGGCCGAGGTCGTCTCGATGCTCGGGTTCTGGCGGCAGCTCTTCGCGCTGTACCGCGGGTCGTTGCCGATCGCGAGCCCGCTGCCGTGGGTGGTCCTGCTCGTCCCGGTGCTGCTGTTCGTCGCGGCCCTCGTGCTGCGGCGCCTGCGGCCCTGGGCGCCCGCCGACGACGACCGGTGGCCGCGCCGCCTCGTGGTCGCGATGCTCGTGGTGGTCACGCTGCTGTTCGTCGTCGTCGAGATCCGCTACACCGCCGGGGGCGGCGCGCCGCTCAACCGCTACACGCTCACGGTGCTGCTGCCGATCGTGTTCGCGATGGCGGCCGGCTTCCTCGCCTGGCGTCGCGCGGCAACCGTGCTCGTGCTGGTCTGGGGCGCCGTCGCGTTCGTGCCGACGTGGTCGCTCCTGCGGTTCGAGGGCTCGGACCTCGTCGAGCACTCCGGCACCGTCGTCGTGCTCGCGTTCGCGGCGGCGGTCGTCTGCGCCGCCGCGATGCTGGTGACCTACGCGATGGCCGCGCGCAGCACCGCCCGGTAGCGCTCGCCGATCCGCTCGGTCGAGAACTCCGCCGCCGAGACGACGGCCTGCTCCTGGTAGCGCGCCCGTGCGGCATCGTCGGTGAGCACGCGCTGCAGGGCTGCCCGGAGCGCAGGGACATCGCCCGGGGGCACGAGGACGCCGGACACGTCGTCCCGCACGACGTCGCGGATGCCGGGCAGGTCACTCGCGACGATCGCGGCACCGACGGCAGCAGCCTCGAGCAGGGTGACCGGCAGTCCCTCTTGATCGCCGTTCGCCGCCGGGATCGACGGCACCGCCACGACGGTGGCCGACGCCAGGGTCTCGAGCACCTCGGTGCGTCCGCGCTGACCGAGGAACGTCACGGGCAGTCCGGCGGCCTGCTGCTCGAGCTGGGCCCGGTAGGGGCCGTCACCGACCACGGTGAGCCGCCACGGCACGTCGTCGCCGAGTCCCCGGAGGGCCTCGATCAGGTTGCCGAAGCCCTTCTTCTCGACCAGCCGGCCGACCGCCACGACGTGGTGCTCCTGGGCGGGGACGCGGGCGCGGGTGTCGCGGGCCGGTCCGAGGTCGACGCCCATCGGGATCACGGTGGACCGGGCCTCGGGCACGCCCCACTCGGTCAACCGTTCCCGCATCTCGGAGTTCACGGTCGTGACGTGCGCCGAACGGCCGAACACCCAGCGCTTCAGGCGGACCAGGGGAGCGGCACGGAGCGCGTAGATGTCGCCGCCGTGCGTCGTGACGACGACGGGCACGCCCGGGGCTGCCAGCGTCGCGACCAGGGCCTGCGGGATGGCCCAGTGCGCGTGGATGACGTCGGGCTTCGCGGAGCGGACCACACGGCGGACCGCGAACCACTGCGCGAGCACCAGCGCCGGCACCTGCACGATGCGTGACCGGCGCTCCTTCAGGTTGTCGAGGATCGCGCCGTCGGCCAGGTCCTCGAACGCCTTCGGGAAGTAGGGGAAGCGCCGGACGCCGACGTCGCCGATGCGTTCGGTGGTGGCGCCGCCGGGTACGCGCGGGGTGAGCACCATCGTGTCGAACTCGAGTGCCTCCTGGTGGGCGAGGTCGAGCACGAACGCCGGCACGCCGTCGTCCGGACGGGCCGGGAACGTCGAGCCGAGGACGAGCAGGCGGGGACGGGCGGAGGGGGTGGGGCGGGACATCGTGCCTTTCCGGGGGTCGCGGGGGACGGTCCGGTAGGCTCTCCACCCGTGCGCGTTCTGATCCACAATAGCGATTCGCCCCACAACCGCGGGGACCGGGCGATCCTCGCCGGCAACGTCGAGCTGGTCCGCCGGCGGTGGCCCGACGCCGAGATCGTCTCCCTGTCGCAGTACCCCGAGCGGGACGCCGCGTGGTTCGGGATCCGGTTCCTGCCGGTCTCGCCGTACAGCACCGGCATCGGCGACCTGTTCGCTCTGCTGCGTGCCGCACGCAGTGCCGACGTCGTCCTGTGGGGTGGCGGGGAGATCCTCAAGGACTACACGAACAAGCTCGGCCTCGTGTACTGGTTCGGCAAGATGCTGCTGGTCCGCGCGGTCAACAAGAACCTGGTCGGGGCCTTCCAGGGCATCGGCCCGACGACCGCCGGCGTGAGCAAGCGCCTGATCCGAGCCACCGTCGACCTGTGCCGCTCGTTCGCCGTGCGCGACGACGAGTCCCGCGAGAAGCTCCTGGCGTGGGGCGTCCGCACACCGATCGTGTCGTCGTTCGACCCGGCCGTCGTCGGGACCGTCACCGCGCCCGACGCCGACGTCCTCGAACGCCTCGAACGCACCACCGGCCTGACCGCCGAGCGCCTCGAGGGCTCGATCGGCTTCGGGGTCCGCCGCTGGTTCCACTACAAGCGCAGCGGCTGGATCCCGTTCCGCTTCCTACCGAAGCGCTTCCGGCAGACCGGCGTCGACAGCGACAAGCTCGTCACGTACCGCCAGGCCGTCGCGGACCTGGCCGACCGCGTCATCGACCGCTGGGACGCCGACGTCGTGTTCTACCCGATGCACATGGAGGCCTCCGAGGGCGACGCCGCCTTCGCCCGGGAGGTCATCGCCCTCATGCGGCACGCCGACCGCACCCACGTCGTCGAGGCCGACGAGTTCTCGCCGTCCGAGTACGCGGGGCTGATGTCGCGCAGCCGGCTGTTCCTGGCGAGCCGCCTGCACTCTGCGATCGTCGCGACCATCGCCGGCGTCCCCGCCGCGGTGCTCTACTACGTCGACAAGGGCCGGCTGTTCTTCGAGCAGATGGGTCAGCAGGAGTTCTCGAAGCCGATCGAGGCGGCGCTCGAGCCGAGCTTCGTCGACGACGTGACGGCGCAGCTCGAGCGGCTCGACGCGGACCGCGACGCGGTCCGCGCGCAGCTCGCCGAGGGCGTGGCCCGGATGGCGACCGCGCTCGACGCCGACTTCGCCGAGGCGACCCGCGACGTCCGCTGACACCGGCGGCTCGCGATCGTGAGCCGCTGACGGACGGGAGGCCCGTGGCGACACCGCCACGGGCCTCCCGTCCGCCCGGGCGAAGCTCGCCGGCGCGTGGTGCGTGGGCTGCGCACCGTGCGCGCGTCGTCGTCTGGTGCGGGCTTGCCCGCGTGGTGCGCGGTTGTGTGGCGGCACGGGGCGTGCAACGGCGCACCGGGTGTCGGAGTCCGCACCGTGCGGCGGACGGGATGGCGCGTGGTGCGTGGGCTGCGCACCGTGCGTGCGTCGTCGTCTGGTGCGGGCTTGCCCGTGTGGTGCGCGGTTGTGTGGCTGCACGGGGCGTGCAACGGCGCACCGGGTGTCGGGGCGCGCACCGTGCGGCGGACGGGAGGCCCGTGGCGACGCCGCCACGGGCCTCCCGTCCGCCCCCGCACCCAGCTCAGGGCGTGACGCGCGTCACTCGGTCTTGGCCGCGAAGCGCTTCAGGTACGTGATGTTGTTGCGGTAGACGTCCTGGTCGCCGGGGAGCACCCCGCTGGACGCCCACTGCCAGAACGTCCACTTCGACCAGCTGCGCCCGAGGGTGCCCGGCGTGGTGAAGTTCTTCACGGGGTAGATCGCGACGAACAGCGGGTTCTTCGAGAACTGGTTGCTGTTGTTCGTGCAACGCTTCCACCAGTCCGTCGTCGTGTAGATCGCCGGGTAGCGGTGGGTCTTCTTGTAGACGGTGTTCGAGAAGTCCTTGATCCAGCTGCGCATCTGGCCCCAGGTCTTGCCGTAGCAGGTGCCCTGTGCCGCGCTGCCGTACTCGATGTCGAGCAGGGGCGGCAGGGTCTTGCCGTCCTTGCTCCACTGCCCGCCGTGCGCGAAGAAGTAGTTCGCCGTCGCGGCGCCGCTCGCCTGGCTCGGCTGCGCGTACACGTAGCCACCGCGGTACAGGTTCCGCTGCTTGGCGGTGGCGTACTGCTGCTTGTAGGTCGAGCTGACGTACGAGGTGCCCTCGGTCGCCTTGACGTAGGCGAACCGGGCACCGTTGCGGTACGCCTGCAGGAAGTTGACGCTCGGCTGCCAGGCGCTGATGTCGAAGCCCTGGACGCGTCCCGGGGGCGGGCCGGACGCGGTGGCGGCGGAGGAGGTGCTCAGCGACTGGGCGCTCACGCCGCCGGCGGCGGTGTCCGGCGCGGTGACCGTGACGTGCGACTCGCCGGCGTGGGCGGCGATGCCGGCGCCCATGGTGTGGTTCCCGGTGCGGTCCATCTCGGCGATGGAGAGCTGCTCGGCCGCGGGGGCGGGGGTCGCCGCCGCGGTGGCCGTCGGAGCCGGCGTGGTCGGGGCGGTCTCGGCGACCGCCGTCCCGCTGCCGAAGGTGATGGCCCCGGCGACGGCGGCAGCGGTGCCGAGTCCGAGGATCCTGGTGATCGGTGCGCGCATGTGGTCTCGTCTCGTCTTCCCTGTCGAGATGCCGTGGGCCTGATCACCCACGCCGCGGTCCGAGCGATGCTACCTGCCGCCCGCCCGTGCTGTCCGCGACGCGCAGCACGGCGGCGTCCGCGGCCGCGAGCGACGTGGTGCGGTCGTCAGCGCGCGCTGCGGCTGCCCGCGTCGGGGGAGGCGCTGTCGGTCTCGACCTCGGGCAGGCGTCCGCGGTGCGACACCTCGGCCGTCGCGTGCTTCTGTCGGCGGTTCATGAAGTTGCGCTCGACGAGCCACCAGAAGCCGATGCAGATGCCGATCACGACGGGGATCACGACGAAGACCATCATCAGGAACTGGTACTTCGGGTACAGGCCGAGGGGCAGCAGGAGCAGGTTACCGAGGCCCAGCAGCGGGCTGTGGAACAGGTAGATCGAGTACGACACCAGACCGGCGAGCACGAAGGGCTTCCAGGCGAAGAAGCGGGCGAGCCACGTGTGGTTGCCGGTGACCGCCTGGCGCCCCATCCAGGTGAGCAGGATGCCGGCCAGGATGCCGGTGACGACCTCGGACGGCCAGGTCTGGTGCTGCCAGTAGTCGCGGTTGCGGAAGAACACCAGCAGCGTCCCGAGCACCATCGCGCCGACGAAGGCGCCGCTCGCCCACCGCGGCCCGCCGAGCTTCGAGCGTTCGCGGACCACGCCGGACAGGTGCTCGTCGCGGGCCTTCACGGTCAGCTCGGCGGCGAGCATCCCCACCGCGAACAGGCCGACGAACCACGGGTGCATGAACGAGTAGCGGCTCTCGGCGCCCATCCACATGCCGATCAGCACCAGGCTCGAGGCCGTCGCCCAGCCGCCGAACACCCGCCACAGCGGCAGGATCAGGAGCGGCATCAGGAAGTAGATCTGCCACTCGACCGCGACCGTCCACATCGGGCCGTTGATCTTGCCGATGTACTGCGGGAAGAAGTCGTGCACCAGGAAGAAGTGCGTCAGGAACGTGCCCCAGCCCATCGGCAGCTTCGTGTCCCACTGCGTGCCACCGGGCTGACCGAGCACGGGGACGAACAGGATGAGGAGCGCGAACAGCACGAGCGACGCCCAGTAGGGCGGGATGATCCGTCGGGCGCGACGCCAGACGAACTTCCAGAAGCCGCCGGGCAGGCGGTACCGGTCGAACCGGGTCAGCACCGGCAGCATGAGCACGTAGCCGGACAGCACGATGAAGAGCGGGACGCCGAGGTAGCCCCAGCCGATGATCGGGCGCAGCCAGGGCAGCTCGGTCGGGCCGGTGCCGGTCGTCCCGGTGAAGAGGTACGCGTGGTAGAAGACCACCGCGAGTGCGGCGAGGCCGCGGAGCCCGTCCAGGTAGGGGAACTCGAGCCGGCCGCCGGCGCGGGGCGCGGCGGCAACGGGATCGGCTGCGGATTCTGCTGCGCGGGTCTCGGTGGCCAACGATCGTCCTCGGTGTGGTCGGAGCGGGGTCGCAGGCAGTCTCCCACACGCCGAGCGGGTGTCGCGATGCGGGCCCTGTGCCTGGTGTTTCGGTTCGGATGTCATGATGAAGCACGTGACCTCGACGAGCGCAGCCGCAACGCAGATCACCCACGAGCCGGATCATCGGCGTTCGGGGGCCGCTCCGCGTCGGTTCGCGCGCGTCGTCGCACCGCTCGTCCTGGCACTCCTCGTCGTCGTGGGCGTCGCGCTCAGCGCCGCCGTCGCGTACCACAACCGCCTCGGCGTGACGAACGTCGACGGCATCTCCTACATGGGCATCGCCCGCGAGTACGCGAACGGCTGGCTGCCCGACGCCATCAACGCCTACTGGTCGCCGATGGTGTCCTGGATGATGGCGCCGTTCATCGCGGCCGGCCTCGGCATGCAGACGGCGTTCGCGGTCGTGAACTGCTTCGCGGTCGCCGTCGTGCTCGGCATCGGCGGCTGGCTGGTCTGGTCGCAGAACCACCGCATCGTCCCGGCGGTGCTCTTCATGGTCACCGCGATCCCGGCGCTGATGAGCGCGGTGTCGGTGCAGACCCCCGACCTGCTCGTCGTCGCGTGGGTCGTCGGCTACCTCTGGGCACTCCGGTGGGCGGACCAGGCGCTGCACGGGTCGACGCAGGCCCGGCTGGTCTCCGGCGGCGTGCTCGGCGCCGTCGCGGCCATCGGGTACTTCGTCAAGCTGTTCCTGCTGCCCGTGGCGGTCGGCGCGGTGATCCTGTGGCTGCTGCTGCGGGTGTGGTCAGCTCGACGCCGCCGCGAGCCGGTGCGGCACTGGTGGACATCGCCGGTGGCCACGATCGTGGTCTTCGCCGTCGTCATCGCGCCGTGGGTGGGCGCCCTCACGATGAAGTACGGTTCGCCGACCCTGGGCTCGTCGCTCTCGGTGAACATCGGCTCGAAGTTCGACGACGGCGGGCGCGCGACCGACTGGCCGTTCCTGCCCGTGCCGCCGAACTCGCACGCGTTCTCGCCGAACGAGGACTTCACCCCGTCGGTCTACAAGCAGGGCCCGATGGACAACCCGGACCCCGCCGTGGTGCCGCCGACCGACGACGCCGCCACCACCGAGGACACCGCGCCGAAGGTCACGAAGGACTCCGGCATCGCGGCCCGCGCCGGCTACTACCTGCACGAGCGGATGCTCGCGTTGCCCTACTACCTGCAGAAGATCAGCACGTTCGCCCCGTTCGCCGCACCGATCGCCCTGCTCTTCGCCGCGGCCCTGGTGATCGGCGTGGTCCGGTTCCGCCGGTACGCCTTCACCTGCATCGTGGCGGCGACGACCCTGGTCTACTTCGTCGGCTACGGCATGATCACGTCGTCGTCGAGCGGCGGCGGGAACGCGCGGTACTACTGGCCGCTGTTCTACCTGACGGCGATGATCGGCGCGCTCATGCTGCCGGCCGTCTGGCGGCTGGTCCGCCGACGCGGCGTGGTCCGGACGATCGTCGCGTGCGTCGCGATCGCCGTCGTCCCCGTGGCGTCGTTCACGCAGAACTGGATCGGGTCGCCGGCACCCTTCTACCCGTCGGTGAACCGCACCGAGGCCCTGCGCGTCACCGGACCGACGGACGTGCCCGAGATCGTCCGGCTCGCCGACCAGATCCGGGCGAGCGGTGCCCTGCCGGAGGACGCGACCGTCATCGGCTCGAACTACCGCTCGCTGTCGTCGCTCGCGTTCCTGACCGACACGCGTGTGTACGGTCGCTCAGGTCAGGGGTACACGTACCACTCGGACGCGATGCGCAAGCTGTTCATCGACCAGGGCGTGCAGTACTTCGTGCAGTTCGACCCCGCCACCGCACCAGCACGCGACTACTCGATGGCCGGGAAGCTCGTCGGGACGTACAACGCGACGATCTCGTGCAGCGCCGACCGGTCGACCGATCCCGAGATCCCCTGCCGCATCCAGATCGTCAAGTTCGCGAAGTAGTCGCCGCTCCAGGGAGCGCGCCACACCAGCGTCTACGATGACCTGGTCCCGAAGCCCGGCAGGAGACCACGTTTGTCAGGAACCACCAGCGACACCCCCGCACCCGAGGGGAAGCGTCCGCCGAAGTGGCGGCGGTTCCTCGGCAAGGCGATCCCGATCGTCTTCTACGTCCTGCTCGCGGTGTTCCTCGTGCTCTACCTGCGCGGCGTCGACTGGGGACAGCTCGCCGAGGCCGACTGGCAGTGGGGCTGGGTGGTCGTCGCGACGCTGATCAGCCTCGGGTTCCGCTACTGGGGTGTCGGCATCTGGTTCTACCTGCTGCGACGGCTCGGAGCGACCGGGCTCAAGGGCAGCGGCGTCACCCTGACCTACGTGTACGCGAAGTCCTGGATGGGCCGCTACATCCCCGGGGCGGCCACCTGGATCATCGGCAAGGTCTACTTCGCCTCGAAACACGGCGTCTCGAAGGCCCGGCTCGGCGTGAGCGGCCTGCTCGAGGGCGCCCTGCAGATCGCCGCCACACTGGCCCTGGCGCTCGTGCTGCTGCTCATCGACCCGCGCACGCACGACCTCGACCCGTGGCTCATCGCCCTGATGATCGCGGCGTTCGTCGGCTGCGTCGTCTGCCTGATCCCGCGGGTGTTCGTGTTCCTGATCGGCATCGCGCTGAAGGTCCTGCGCCGCAAGCCGCTCGAGGCCGACGTGCGCCCGAACCTCGGCACGGTGCTCGGCGGGGCCGGACTGTACGTCGCCGGCGCGGTGCTGTCGGGTACCGCGTACTACTTCATCACGCTGGCGGTGTACCCGTCGCTGAAGCTCTCCGACGCGGCGTTTGTCATCGGTGCCGCGAGCATGGCCTCGGCGATCAGCATGTTGGCGGTCTTCGCCCCCGGCGGGCTCGGTGTCCGCGAGGGCGTCCAGGCCCTCCTGCTCGCGCTGGTGATGCCGGTGCCGGTCGCCCTCGTGGTGGTCGTCGTCACCCGCATCTGGAGCCTCGCGGTCGACGGACTCTTCCTGCTCTGCGCCGCAGCCCCGACGTGGTTCCGTCGTGGTCGCCCGACCGACGACCCCTCCGCGGTCGAGGGCAGCGCCCCCGCCGCCTGACGCGCGCACGCCGCGAGCACGCACGCCGTGAGCACGCACGCCGCGAGCACGCACGCCCCGAGCGCACACGCCGCGCGCGCGGGGTGGTCACGACGCGGGGGCGACCACCCGACGGTCGGCTCGGGCGACCTGCACGACGGACGCGACGAGCCCCACCGCGACCAACGCCACGACGACCACGAGCACCGCGGGCGGCACCGGACCGATCTCGGAGTAGCGCAGCAGCCCGCGGCCCGTCACCGGGAACAGCGCCGCGTTCCAGAACCACGCCGACGCCACCGCGAACCCGTACACGCCCACCGCGGGCAGCAGCACGGCCAGCGCCACGGCGACCCAGGAACGTGCGCGCCCGGCGGGCACCAGGCGACGCCATGCGATGGCGCTCAGCACGATCAGGCAGACGATGGCGGGGAAGTAGTAGCGACCCTGGGTCGCGGCGACTTCAGTGGTGGTCAGGTACGAGTGCGCGCTCGTCCGGTTCTGGATGCCGATGAGCAGCGCCGGGAACACTGCCAGGCACAGCGCCACCCGCAGGTCGGGGCCCCGCCGGAACGCCCAGCCGACGAGCACGACGAGCGCGATGACCGTCAGGACGGCGGTGAGCAGGTCGCCCATGCTGACCTGTGCGCGACCGCCGAAGCTGCCCCAGAACGTGCGGGCGAGCGTTCCCCAGCTGACGTCGAGGAAGTGCCCGAGCGTCGGGTGCTCGCCGGGTGGGAAGTCCTTCGGCGGGCGCATCGCCGTGTACCCGTTCGGCTGGATCCGGCCGTAGGCGAACCAGTTGTGGATCCACCACCACGCCCCGATGCCACCGGACACCGCCATCGTCACCACGGTGCGGACCACCCGTTGCCGCAGCGACAGCACCCCGGCGCCGGCGAAGAGCACGACCACCGCCACGAACGGCACCGCGGGCAGTCCGGTGCCCTTGATCCAGACCAGGGCACCGAGCACCACCGCGAGCGCGATGGTGGTGCGCCACCGGGTGTCCCCGGTGAGCAGCCGGGTGGCGAGCCACACGACGATCCCGGCGACGAGCAGCACGGGGGCGTCGTTCGAGAACGAGGAGCCGATGGACGCGAGCTCGGGCGTCGCGAACACCGCGAGTCCACCGACGAGCGCGGCCCGCGGCGACCGGGTCACCCGGCGGACGGACGCCCACGCCAGCAGCGGCAGGGCGGTGACGGCGAGGACGTCGGCGAGCCGCAGCGCGGTGAACGCCCGGTCCCACCGCAGGTCGCCGAAGTCCACGGCACGGAGCACGGCGGCACCGGCGAGGTAGGCGGTCGGCGGGTGCTGCGTCATCTGGTTGACGGTCGAGGACGCGCCGGGGGCGTTCTGCAGCAGCTCGCTGACGGTCGACCACTCGCTCGACGGCTTGGTCGCCTGCTCGACCTTCGCGGTTTGCACGGCGTTGGTGACGAACAGCTCGCCGGGAGCGGCCCACGCGTCGCCGAGCGCGACGTGCACGGCGGCGTCGACGTGCGCCGTCTCGTCCGGGGCCTCGAAGACCGGGACGATCAGCGCCCAGGCGACGAGCCACAGGCCGAAGGTCGCCGTGACGACGGCGATCGCCACACGCTCCCAGCGGGCGGTGCGGGGTGGTGCGGTGGTGCTGGTGGTGGTCTCGTGGGCCGTCACCCGGTCGAGTCTAGGGCGCGCCCCTCGTGTGCGACGTCGGTGGCGACGGGCTCGGAACCGGTCCGCTCGGGGTGGTACACCCACACCTTGTAGAGCCAGAAGCGGAACACCGTGCCGAGCACCAGGCCGACGATGTTCGCGACGTTGTCGGCGAGGACCGAGGTCAGCCCCATCACGTAGTGGGACACCCCGAGGCAGGCGAGCGCGATGACCATGCCGCCGAGCGAGACGACGACGAACTCGATGCCCTCGCGGGTGGCGACCGCACGGCGCTGCTCGCGGAACGTCCAGTAGCGGTTGCCCATCCAGTTCACGAAGATCGCCACGACCGTGGAGATCACCTTCGCCCAGAACGGCCCGGAGTGGACTTCGTCCGGGTCGAGGACGGTGATGCGCAACACGTTGAACACCGTGGTGTCCACGACGAAGCCGACGGCGCCGACCACGCCGAAGCGTGCCAGCTGGGCAATGAGGCGCCGCACGTGCCCTCCAGGATCCGTAGAGTTGTCGCGGGCCGTGCACAACGCGACCCGAACAGCGATTGTAGACAACGCGTTCACCCCGGGCGGTGTGAACGCCGGAAGGATCACACAGCATGGCGTTGCGCGTCGGGGTCATCGGTGGGGGACAGCTGGCACGGATGATGGTGCCGGCGGCCGTCGAGCTGGGGATCGACATCCGGGTCCTCGCCGAGGGGCCGGGCATGTCGGCCGCCATCGCCGCCACGGCCGAGGGCGACTACCACGACGCCGCGACGGTCCTGGCGTTCGCCCGAGACGTCGACGTCATCACGTTCGACCACGAGCACGTGCCGCAGGACGTCCTGCGCGCCCTGGTCGACGCCGGGGTGGCCGTCCGCCCCGGTCCTGGTCCGCTCGCCGTCGCGCAGGACAAGATCACGATGCGGACGAAGCTCACCGAGCTCGGCCTGCCGGTGCCCGACTGGGCCGCCGTGCACGACCCGGACGAGCTCCGCGCCTTCCTCGACGACCACGGTGGTCGCGCGGTGGTCAAGACGCCCCGCGGTGGCTACGACGGCAAGGGCGTGCGGGTCGTGTCGGACCCCTCGGACGTCGACGACTGGTTCATCGCCGTCGCCGAGGCCGGCGGCGGGCAGGCCCTGCTCGCCGAGGAGCTCGTCCCGTTCACCCGCGAACTCGCGCAGTCCGTCGCCCGCCGCCCGTCCGGCCAGGTGGTCGCGTGGCCGCTGGTCGAGACCGTGCAGCGCGACGGCGTCTGCGCCGAGGTCATCGCTCCCGCGCCCGACAGCGCCGGCCGCATCGCCGACGTGACGGAGTCGATCGCGGTCCGCATCGCCGAGGAGCTCGGGGTCACCGGGGTCCTGGCCGTCGAGCTGTTCCAGACCGCCGACGAGCGCATCCTCATCAACGAACTCGCGATGCGACCGCACAACACCGGACACTGGACCATCGACGGTGCGACGACGAGTCAGTTCGAGCAGCACCTGCGTGCCGTGCTCGACCTGCCGCTCGGCGGAACCGGGTCCTTCGCCCCGGCTGCCGTGATGATCAACGTGCTCGGCGGGCCGGCGGACGGCGACCTCGCGGCCCGGTACCCGGCCGCGCTCGAGGCGTTCCCCGAGGCGAAGTACCACTTCTACGGCAAGGCCCCCCGCCCCGGTCGGAAGATCGGGCACGTCACCGTGATCGGTGACGACGTCGACGACGTCGTCTACCGCGCACGGGCGGCCGCGGCGCACTTCGACGACTGACACCGGGTTCGTCGACGCGACGGAATGGCAGACGGGAGGCCCGTGGCGACGCCGCCACGGGCCTCCCGTCCGTCCGCGGGTCGCGTCCAGGGCGGCCGACACGTCCCCAGGACTGCCGACACCCGCTCGGGTGGCACCCGCACTGGCGGGTGGTGGCGCGCGGAGGCCCGTGTTCCCATGGACCGGTCAGGGGTCGACCGTCCGAGGAGTGTGTCCATGCGCCGCCGTCCGCGCCGTGCTGTCTTCTGCGCCGCCGCCGTCGCACTCACCGCTCTCGTCGGCGGGGTGCTGCCCGTCTCGTTCGCGTCGAGCGCCACCGCAGCGACGTCCGCGACGACCATCCGGTCCGCGTCCGCCGCCTCGCTCTACGGGGCCGGGCCGTACCGGTCGCCGACCAGCGAGGCAGCGAAGGCGGCCACCGCGCTCGCCGCCTCCGATCCCGCCGGTGCCACCGCGGCGTCGACCATCGCCCGCTACCCCGTGGCGACCTGGCTCGGCGAGTGGACGCAGGGGACCCAGTTGACCAGGACGATCAGCACGGCGGTCGCGGGCGCCGAGCAGTCCGGCACCACCCCGGTGTTCGTGCTGTACGCGATCCCGGACCGGGACTGCGGCGGGTACTCCGCCGGCGGGTTCTCCGAAGACTCCTACGACGCGTGGGTCGACCAGGTCACCGCCGCACTCGCCGGACACCGTGCCGCCGTCATCGTCGAGCCGGACTCGCTCGCGATGCTCAGCAACGCGAAGTGCAGCACCACGCTCGACGACCAGCGCTACCGGATCCTGTCCCGCACGGTCGCCGGACTCACCGCCGCCGGGGTCCCCGCCTACCTCGACGCCGGCAACTCGAACTGGGTGCCGCCCGCGACCATGGCCGCACGGCTGAACAGCGCCGGCGTGCAGCGGGCCCGCGGGTTCTTCACGAACGTCGCGAACTACTACCCGACCGCGCAGGAACAGGCCTACGCGCAGAAGGTCTCTGCCGCCACCGGCGGCTCCCACTACGTGATCGACACCTCGCGGAACGGGCAGGGCTGGCGCGGGACCTGGTGCAACGGCCCCGGCGCCGGCCTCGGCACCTCGCCGCGGGTCGTCACCGACGGCACCGCGCTCGACGCCCTGCTGTGGGTGAAGACCCCCGGCGCGAGCGACGGCACCTGCAACGGCGCCCCCGCCGCGGGCAAGTGGTGGTCGTCCTACGCCCAGGCCCTGGTCGCGAACGCCCGGCTCGGGGTCCCGGCAGCCGACCTCGCGCCACAGGGCTCGCTCGAGGTCGTCGCCGGCACCGGCGGTGGCGTCCGGGTCCGGGGATGGGCCTTCGACGAGGACGACCCCACGCAGCCCGTCCGGGTCCGCGCCACAGTCGACGGTGTCGCCGCGGGAGCCGTGACCGCCGGACTCCGCCGGACCGACGTGGACGCCGCTGCGGGTGTCGGGGTGACCCACGGCTTCGAGGCCGTGGTGCCCGCGTCCGCCGGCGCTCGCCGGGTCTGCGTGACCGCCGTCAACATCGGCGCCGGGTCGGACACCACGCTCGGGTGCGCCACCGTCCGTGCCTTCCGGCACGACCCCTACGTCGCGCTCGAGTCCGTGACGGGCAAGCAGGGCGGCATCAGCGTGCGCGGCTGGGCCTTCGACGGTGACGCCGCGTCGTCCGCCAGCACCGTCGCGATCACGGTCGACGGCAGGCGGGTGACGTCGCTGTCGGCGGGTCGCGTGCGCGCCGACGTCGATCGGACGTGGGGCTCCGGCGCGAAGCACGGCTTCGCCGGCACCGTCGCCCTCAAGGCCGGCAAGCGGACCGTCTGCGCGGTCGCGCGGAACACCGGCACCGGGAAGGACCGGAGGGCGAGCCCCTGCCGGACGGTGACGGTGGCGCGGCGCTGACCGTTTGGGCGAGCGGCGACCCCGCACCGTGCGGGTTGTGGGTGCTGCGGTCGCACGGTGCGGCACTGCTCACTCGGTGCGAGGTTGATCGCTGGGTGCGGCCGTGCAAGCTCGCACGGAGCGGTCAACGGTCTCCCCGGTGACGAACTCCGCACGGTGCACGCCTGTTCTCCTCTCTGCGCACGGTGCGGCACTGCTCACTCGGTGCGAGGTTGATCGCTGGGTGCGGCCGTGCAAGCTCGCACGGAGCGGTCAACGGTCTCCCCGGTGACGAACTCCGCACGGTGCGCGTCCGATCACTCCGTGCGAGGTGCGAGGTGCGAGGTGCGAGGTGCGAGGCGCGAGGTGCGAGGTGCGAGAGGATGGGCGCATGCCGCGTGATCTCGTCCGCCGAGCCGCTCGTCGACTCCGTCGCGTCGTCGTCGGCACGCCCCCCGTGCCCGCTCCGCTGCCGATCCTGGGCTACGTCGTCGCGGGCGCCGACGGAGCGCACCCGGCGTCCGCCCACGTGCGGGTCGTCCGGCGAACCGAGCACCTGGCTGCCAGCGGCACGGCCGAGGTCCGCCAGGTCGACCAGGTCGCGTTCGTCGACGGGACCGACACGACCCCGTACGCCGCGGTCCTGGTGCAGCGCGACATCCTGCCGCGCGACGCCGTGCAGCCCTTCCTCGCGGTGGCTGCCGCCCGCGGGGTCCGTGTCGTCGGCGAGGTCGACGACGACTTCTTCACCGAGTCCGGCCGCCAGCGCCTCGCCCGCGCCGAGTACGACCCGGACCGCCTCGCCTCGATCGACGCGCTGGTCCGCGGCGCCGACACCGTCGTCGTGAGCACGCCGGAGCTCGCCGACGTCGTGCGCCCGGTCGCCCGTGACGTCACGGTCGTGCCGAACGCCCTCGATCCCGGGCTCTGGACACCCGGTGCGACCGAGGACGACGACGAGCGCCCCGAGGGCGAACACCGGGTGCTCTACATGGGCACGCTCACCCACGCGGCCGACCTCGAACTGCTGCGCGACGTCTTCACCGACCTGACGGCCACCGACGGCACGCCGATCCGGCTCGAGGTCATCGGCGTGACCGACGAGGGCGGCGCCGACTGGTTCCGCCGCATCGAGGTGCCGGACGGTCACTACCCGGCGTTCTCCCGCTGGCTCGTGGCGCACCGGGAGCGCTGGCGCGCCGGTGTCGCACCCCTGCGCGACGAGGAGTTCAACCGGGCGAAGAGCGACCTGAAGTTCCTGGAGTACACCGCACTCGGACTGCCCGCGGTGGTCTCGGACCGACCCTCGTACGCCGTGGCGCGAACGCACGGTGCGGTCGCGGTGCCCGACGACGTGGTGGCGTGGCGCGATGCGGTCCGGGCCGCCGTCGAGCGCGGGACGGCCGACGAACGGGCCGTCCGGTGGGTCACGGCGGAGCGCACGATCGGCCGTGACGACGACGCCTGGCGCCGCGTGCTGCTCGGCTAGGCTCGTCGCGTGACCGACACCGACGCACCCGTCCAGCCGCTCGTCTCGATCATCATGGGGTCGGACTCCGACTGGCCGACGATGCGCGCTGCGGCCGACATCCTGGCCGAGCTCGGCATCCCGTTCGAGGCGGACGTCGTGTCGGCGCACCGCACGCCCGACAAGATGACCCGGTTCGCCCGCGGCGCCGCCGAGCGTGGCATCCGCGTCGTGATCGCCGGTGCCGGTGGCGCCGCGCACCTGCCGGGCATGGTGGCCTCGATGACGACGCTGCCCGTGATCGGCGTGCCCGTGCAGCTCGCACGCCTCGACGGCCTCGACTCGCTGCTGTCGATCGTGCAGATGCCGGCCGGCATCCCGGTGGCGACGATGGCGATCAACGGCGCCGCGAACGCCGGCCTGCTCGCCGCGCGGATCATCGGGTCGTCGGAGCCTGCCGTCGCCGCCCGCCTGACCGAGTACGCCGACGGCCTCGAGAAGCTTGTCGAGGAGAAGGCCGCGCGCCTGCGCGACTCCCTCTAGGACCCCGGTACCGCAGCGCGCACCCGGCTCCGTCGTCACACCTCCGCCCTCGCCCCGGCCGCCGTCGTAGGCGTGCCTGAGCGGCGCCGCCTGCCGCACGCCCCGAGCCGCCGTCAGCCCCAGAACGGGGGCCGCAAAACCGCCGCTGACCAGCATTTCTCGGCGTAGACGGAACGTTCTGCAACCCCCGCGTACTGGGGATAAACCGGATCTGTCAACCCCGCGCGCGGGCTGCATTTCGCAACTACGGTGAACGGCGGGTGGTCGAGATCCGGCCTCCCAGCACCCACGGGAACGGGTGCGAACCGTCACGTCAGGGAGTGACAGCTCATGCAGAAACGCGCAACCAAGCGGGCCGCACTCACCGTCGTGCTCCTCAGTGCCGCACTCGTCGCAGGACCGCTCGGAACAGGAACCGCAGCGTCCGCCAGTTCGGCACCGATCGGGAACGTCGGGAACTTCAAGCAGACCTTCCGAGAGAACTTCAGCACGGCGGCGGCGGCCAAGGGGAAGTTCGCCAAGACCTACGCGAAGTCGTGGCAGCCCTACCCGGACGGCACCGGCGGCATGTACTACTCGGGCGCCCAGATCAGCTCGCACAACGGGTACATGGACGTCAAGCTCGACGGCAAGCACGGCGCCGCCGGCACGTTCGGCACCCCGTCGGGTGCGTGGGGGCACAAGGGCGGCAAGTTCATCGTCCGTGCCAAGGCGACCGGCGGTGACGGGAACGGTGCCGCGTTCATGCTGTGGCCGTCGTCCGACAAGTGGTCGGACGGTGAGATCGACTACCCCGAGGCGAACTTCGACCAGCAGCCGATGCTGCACCACCACTCGATGACCCCCGGCCAGGAGGTCAACGCGACGAGCCTGAGCACCGGCGTCTCGTGGCGCGCGTGGCACACGTACTCGATCGAGTGGATCCCCGGGAAGTCCGTGCGCTACCGCCTCGACGGCAAGGTGATCAAGACGATCACGAAGCACGTGCCGAAGACCGCGCACCGGTACATGTTCCAGGTGGGCAACTGGGGCGCCACCGGCCACCTGTACATCGACTGGGTCAGCACCTACACGTACAAGAAGTGACGTGCCGCCGGCTCAGAGGTCGGCGTGCAGCTGCCAGGTCTCGGCGGCGGAGTCGCTCCAGTCGTACATGCGGGCGCGGTCCGGCCCGGCGACGGCGAGCTGCCCGGCGAGCAACGGGTCGTTGACCACCTGGTAGACCGCCTGTGCGATCCGCTCCGGGTAGGACTCTCGCGGGTTCCGGGCGACGGTGACCCCGGCGTCCGACGCGACCTCGGCCACGGCGGGGTCGTCGGAGTGGATGACGGGGGTGCCGAAGCTCATCGCCTCGATCACGGGCAGGCCGAAGCCCTCGGCGAAGCTCGGGAACACGAACACGGTGGCTCGGTCGTACACCACGGCGAGGTCGGCGTCGTCGATCCGGCCGAGCACCTTCACGCGGTCGCGGGCGAGCCCGGCGCGCTCGGCCGTGCCGTACACGTCGACGTCGCCCCAACCGTCCGGGCCGGAGATCACGAGCGGGATGTCCGCCGGTGCGTCGGGGTGCGCGAGTGCTTCGATGAGGGACCCGAGCGCCTTGCGCGGTTCGAGCGTGCCGACGGCCAGCACGTAGCGGTCCGGCAGGCCGAGGCGTTCGGCGCGCAGGTCGGCGTCGACGGGCAGCCGCAGCCGACCGCTGGGGGCGCCGCCGATGACGCGCAGCCGGTCGTCGAAGCGGTGGATCTCGTTCAGGGCACTCGCCACCGCGTGGGTGGGCACCACGACGGCGTCGGCGTGCTTCCATGCCCGCTTCACCATCGCCTTGTGGAAGTGGACACCGCGGGGGGTCAGGGTCTCGGGGTTCGTCCACGGCACGGTGTCGTGCACGGTGACGACGGTCTGCCGACCCGGGTCCTGGAACCGGTCGTGCTTGACCAGGGGCGCGAGGACGCTCGGCGCGTGCACCATGCCCTTCGCGATGCCACCGACGAAGCCGCCCTGCCACGCCAGCGACAGCTCGCGACGGGCCAGCGGCAGACGCTGCAGGTCGGACAGGCCGGGCAGCAGCGTGCGCAGGTGGGCCATCTCGTCGGAGCTGACCGCCGACACGACCCCGGCGACGTCGCACCCGCTCGGCGCGTTCGCGACGAGGTGACGGGCGAGCTCTTCGGCGTACCGCCCGATGCCACCCGGGACGGGCGCGACGACCTGGTCGACGAGGACGTGGAGGGTGGTCATGGTGCTGGTCTCCTCGTCGTGGTGATGGGGCCGAGGACCGGCCCGGCGCCCGGCTGCCCGACCCTACCAGGGCCGGTGGGCTGCCCCCTGAGCGCCGCTGGCGGGGCGCGGCAGGGGACCGAGACGGGAGGCCCGGATCACGTTCGCGACGCGGCGGACGTGATCCGGGCCTCCCGGTCGACTGCCGTGCTTACTTCGTCAACGCCCCTGCGGCCACCGCGGCGTGCAGCGCCTCGCGCCAGTCGCGCATCGGCGCGAGGCCGGCGCGCGACCAGCCGTCGTGCCCGAGCACGCTGTACGCCGGACGCGGCGCCGGACGGACGAACGCGGCGCTGTCCGTCGGCAGGACGCGCTCGGGGTCGAGGCCGAGCTCGGTGTAGATGGCACGCGTGAAGTCGAACCACGACCCCTGCCCGGCGTTCGTGCCGTGGTAGACGCCCGCGGGGGCGTCGCCGTCGACGAGCTCGACGATCCGCGCGGCGAGGTCGCCGGTCCACGTCGGCTGACCGACCTGGTCGGTGACGACGCTCACGGTGTCGTGCGAGCCGGCCAGTCGGAGCATCGTCGCGGCGAAGTTCGGCCCGTGTGCGCCGTAGATCCACGCGGTGCGGACGACGTACGACGTGTCCGGGGCGATCTCGCGCACGAACGCCTCGCCCGCGGCCTTGGTGCGGCCGTAGGCGTTGATCGGGTCGGTCGGGGCGTCCTCGGCGTACGGGGCGGTGCCGTTGCCGTCGAAGACGTAGTCCGTCGACACCGTGACGAGCTTCGCGCCGTGGCGGACCGCGGCCTCGGCCAGGAGCTTCGGGCCCGTCGCGTTGACCGCGTGGGCGTCGTCCTCGTGCTCCTCTGCCTCGTCGACCTTCGTGTACGCGGCGGAGTTGACCACGACGTCGTGCCCGGCGACGGCGGCGTCCACCGCGGCCGGGTCGGTGATGTCGAGCTCGGCGCGGGACAGCGCCGTCACGTCGCGGCCGGCGAGCGCGGCCTGCAGGTCACGGCCGAGCATGCCGGCGGCGCCGGTGATGAGGTACTTGGTCACGGTCGACCGCTCAGCTCAGGGCCGCGCGCTGCTTGAGCGGCTCCCACCACGAACGGTTGTCGCGGTACCACTGCACGACGTCGGCCAGGCCCTGCTCGAACGGGACCTGCGGCTCGTAGCCGAGCTCGGCCCGGATCTTCGAGATGTCGACCGAGTAGCGCAGGTCGTGCCCGAGGCGGTCGGCGACCCGGTCGACGTACGACCAGTCCTTGCCGGTCGCGTCGAGGAGCAGCTGCGTGAGCTCCTTGTTGGTGAGTTCGGTGCCGCCGCCGATGTTGTAGATCTCGCCGGCGCGGCCGCGGGTCAGGACCATCGCGATGCCGCGGGTGTGGTCGTCCACGTGCAGCCAGTCGCGGATGTTGTTGCCCTCGCCGTACAGCGGGACGTGCACGTCGTCGATCAGGTTCGTGACGAACAGCGGGATGACCTTCTCGGGGAAGTGGTACGGCCCGTAGTTGTTCGAGCAGCGCGTGATCGAGAGGTTCAGCCCGTGGGTGCGGTGGTAGCTGCGGGCGAGCAGGTCGCTGCCGGCCTTCGACGCCGAGTACGGCGAGTTCGGCTCGAGCGGGCGCTCCTCGTCCCACGACCCCTCGCTGATGGAGCCGTAGACCTCGTCGGTGGAGACGTGCACGAAGCGCTCGGTGCCGTGGCGGAGCGCGGCGTCGAGCAGGCGCTGGGTGCCGACGACGTTCGTCTCGACGAAGATGCCGGAGTCGCGGACCGACCGGTCGACGTGGGACTCGGCGGCGAAGTGCACGATCGCGTCGACCGTCGGGACGACCTCGTCGAGCTTCGCGGCGTCGCGGATGTCGCCGTGCACGAAGGTGTAGCGGGGGGAGTCGGCGACCGGGGCGAGGTTCGCTTCGTTGCCGGAGTAGGTCAGCGCGTCGTAGACGACGACCTCGGCGCCCTCGAGGCCGGGGTACGCGTCCTCCAGGGTGCGGCGGACGAAGTTCGAGCCGATGAAGCCGGCTCCTCCGGTGACGAGGATCTTCACGAGTTCTCTTTCCTGACGGTCGGTTCGTGGGTCGGCGGCGATTCTAGCGGGAGGCCGGTGACGGGGGTGGTCGTGGTGCTCGGCACGGCGGTCGTGGTGCCGGGGACGTCGGTCGTGGTGCTGGGGACGGCCGTCGCGCGCCAGACGAGTGCGACGCTCGCGACGCCCGCGACGAGGAACAGCGCGCCGGCCACCGCGATCGGGAGCGGCCCGGCGAGCGAGCCGCCGGCCATCGCCGACAGTCCGCCCGGGGTCACCCGGAACTGGACGTTCTCCCACGCACCGCGGTACGCGATGCCGATGCCGTACAGCGCGATCGCGAACGAGCCGACGGCGGCGATCCGGGCGAGCCGACGGCGCAGCTCCGGGCGCATGACCAGGGCGCGCCACGCCACGGCCTGCGACAACACGAGCGCGACGACGGCCACGAACAGGAACCGGCCCTGCAGGCCGTTGCCCTGGTGCGTGCCGAGGTAGTTGCGCCAGTTGTACGCCAGGGTCGCGACGACGACGAGCGCCGGCCAGACCAGGGCGATCGTCATGACCCGGCGTCCGGCGCCGCGGCGGGCGTACGACCAGCCGAGGGCGACGAGTCCGACGATCGCCAGGGCGTCGACGACCATGGGCGGCAGCGGCCACTGGTTCGCGCCGAAGTCCCCGAAGAACGAGGCGGTCAGGCCGTCCCACTGCCGACCGGCGAACGCGCCGGGGTTCGCACCGCCCGACGGGTACGGCTGCACGGTGGTCACGCCGCGCAGGGCGTCGGGCAGCAGGGTCCCGCTGACGAGCAGCGTGCGGACCCACCACCAACCGGACACTGCGGCGGCAGCGACGACGACGACACCGGCGTGCAGGGCGGACCGGCGCCACGGGCGCTGGTCGCGCTGGCCAGTCGCGGTGCGCTGGTCGCTCGCGGTGCGCTGGTCGCGGGCCAGCACGAACACGAGCACGACGAACGGCACCGCCAGCAGGCCGAGCGCGCTGATCGCCGCCAGCCCGGTCACCGCCACGGCCAGACCGGCCGTCGTCCACCACGACCGGTCGCCGGTGAGCACGCGCACGCTCAGCCACACGAGCACGGCGCCGAGCAGGATCATCGGCGCCCACGACGTCACGCCGGCGGCGACCTGTGCGAGCTGCGGCACCGCGAAGAGCAGCAGCGGCGCGACCAGGGCAGTCCGCGGCGACCGGGTCACCCGGCGGACGGTCGCCCACACGAGGACGGGCAGCGCGGTCACGAGCGCGACGTCGAACAGACGCAGGACGAGCACCGAGGTGGCCCAGTCGTGCGCGCCGAACCGGATCAGGCGCAGGATGCCCGCGGCGACGAGCCAGTACGTCGGCGGGTTCTGCGACATCGGGTCGATCGCGGGGGAGTCGCCGGGCACCGCCGCCAGGAGCGCGTCGAACGTGGGGCGGTCGACGGCGGGCACCGGGTGCTCCACGATCTGCCGGACCGCTGCGAGGTAGTGCATCTCCCCACCGTGCGGCCATCCGAGGCCGAGTGCCAGCCGGAACGCGGCGTCGACGTGGGCGGGCTCGTCGGGGGCGCCGAACGCGGGGGTGAGCAGGGCGAAGCTGAGCAGCAGGCCCAGCCACGCGACGGTGGTCGTCCCGAGGACGATCCACTCGCGGCGGGCGGTCACGCCGTCACCTCCGGGCGGCGCATGAACCGCACGAGCAGGACCGCCGTGGCGATCAGCGCCACCGCGGCCACCGCGGCGAGCGTGAAGTTCCCGCCGGCGGCGAGCATGCCGTACTGGTCGAACTTGACGATCGAGAACTCGTCGATCCAGAACGCGGCGTCGCGGCCGAACGCCCGGAGCGCGTAGACGACCCCGTACAGGGCGATGGCGGTCGCCGCGACGGACATGCCGACGGCCAGTCGTGTGGCGCCGGCCGCCGTGACGGTCACGCGGCGCCAGGCCAGGGCGCTCAGGGCGATGAGGGCGATGAGCGTGGGGTAGTAGTACCGGCCCTGGGTGCCGGCGACGATCGTGTTCCGCACGTAGCCGCCCCAGCCGCTCTGCATGTGCAGGGCGATCAGGATGACGGGGTACGACGCCAGCACGATCGCGGGTCGCAGCGACGGGCCGCGGCGGAACGCCCAGATGACGATGCCGGCGACCGAGACGATGGTCAGGCCGTCGATCAGGAACTGGGCGAACTGGAACTGCGTGAGGCCGCCGACGCTGCCCCAGAACGTGCGGGTCACGCCGTTCCAGTAGTCGCGCAGGAAGACCTCCGGGCTGGCGGCCGTGTCGTCCGGGAACGGCATCGACGGACGGGCGTACGCCATGCCGTCGGGCTGGATCGCGTGGTACACGAGGATGTTCCGCAGCCACCACCACCCACCGACGACGCCGGCGATGCCCAGCGTCCAGAGCGTCCGGAGCACGTTGCGCCACACGGTCGCTCGGGTACAGCCCGCCGCCATCACGGCGATGCCGACGAACGGGACGGCGGGCAGCGCGGTGCCCTTCGTCAGCAGCATCGCGCCGAGCAGCAGGCCGATCCACACCGTGGTCCGCACCCGCTGGTCGCCGGTGAGCAGCCGGACGACGAAGTACACCAGGGCGCCCGCGAGGGGCAGCATGAGGGCGTCGTTCGTGACGGAGGTCCCGATCGACGCGACCTCGGGGACCGCCAGGATCGCGGCCCCTCCGACCAGCGCCGCCCGGGGCGAACCGGTCAGCCGACGCACGGTGGCCCACGCCAGGAACGGCAGGGGCAGCACGAGCAGGGCGTCGAACAGCCGCAGGGCCATCACGGCGTGGTCCCACCGCAGGTCCTCGAAGTGCACCACGTGGAGCACCCCGGCGGCCAGCGCGTAGTACGTCGGCGGGTGCTGCGACATCTGGTCGATGCTCGTGGGGTGCACGCCCGGGAACTCGCGCAGCAGCTCGCCCCACGTCGCGTTGTCGGCAGCCGGCTGGCGCAGGTTGCTGATCTGGGTGTCGTGCGTGGCGTTGAGGTAGTGCATCGCGCCCGGCTCCGGCCAGGCGTCACCGATCGCCAGGTGCAGGACGGCGTCGACGTGGGTCGGCTCGTCCGGCGCCTTGTAGGTGGTCGTCACGATCGCCCAGACCCCCAGGACGGCGGCGAACGCGATCGTCAGGGCGATGACGACGACGCGCTCGGCACGGCCGACCCGCGGGCGGGCGACGGTACCCGACACGGCCGGGGCCGTGTCAGTCGCCATACCGCTGCAGTTTCTGCAGGTCGAGCTGCTCCTCGGCCAGCGTGCGGTTGAGGCGGGTGAGGTCGGCGACGACGCCGATCACGATGGAGAGCAGCGCCGTGATGAGCAGCACCACACCGAGGATGATCGACTGCAGGTGGTTGCCGGGGGTCTGCATCGCGAGCAGCACCAGGTAGCGGACGAGCGGCCAGAGCCCGAGCCCGCCCAGGATCACGCTGACCCAGGCGAACAGCGCCATCGGCCGGTACATCAGGTAGACGCGGGCGATCGCCGAACCGGACTCGAACATGTGCTGGAAGATGTTGCTGAAGAGCCGGGACTCGCGCGTCTTCGGGTTCGTCGTGATCGGCACCGACGCGATCGCCAGGCGCTTGTAGCCCGCCTGCACGATGGTCTCCATGCAGTAGCTGAAGCGCGTCACGATGTTCAGGCGGATCAGCGAGTACTTCGAGTAGGCGCGGAAGCCGCTCGCGGCGTCGGGCAGGTCGAGTCCGGCGGCGCGGCTGGCGACCCACGACCCGAAGCGCTGCATGAGCTTCTTGAAGCCGGAGAAGTGCTCGATCGTGCGGGTCTGCCGGTCGCCGATGACGATCTCGGCCTCCTTGCGCAGGATCGGCTGGACGAGCTCGGCGATCTGCGCCTGCGGGTACTGGTTGTCGCCGTCGGTGTTGACGACGATGTCGGCACCGTGCAGCAGGGCGTAGTCGACGCCGTCGCGGAACGACCGGGCGAGGCCCATGTTGGTGGTGTGGTGCACGAAGTGCTTGACGCCGTGTTCCTTGGCGACCTCGACGGTGCGGTCGGTGCTGCCGTCGTTGATGACCAGGATCTCGATCTCGTCGATGCCGTCGATCTCACGCGGGATCGAGTCGATGACGCTGGCGAGGGTGTTCTCCTCGTTGAGGCAGGGGATCTGGACGAATAGCTTCACGGGCTCGCTTGGTCTCGTTTCGGGAGTCGCAGCGCGCGGGGCGCGGGGCACAGAACCAGGACAGCCTATGCGATGCGCCACCTTGCTAGGCTTCCCCGGTGCAGATCCGCGAACTGAAGATCCCCGGCGCGTGGGAGTTCACGCCCGTCCAGCACGGCGACGCACGAGGAGCATTCCTCGAGGCGTACCGGGCCGACGTCCTCGAGGAGACGGTCGGTCACCCCCTGGACCTCCGCCAGGTGAACATGTCGATCTCGTCGGCTGGCGTCGCGCGGGGCATCCACTACGCCCTCGTCGCCCCGAGCCAGGCGAAGTACGTCACCGCCGTCCGTGGCGCCTTCATCGACTACATCGTCGACATCCGCGTCGGTTCGCCGACCTTCGGGAAGTGGGACTCGGTCCGCATCGACGACGTCGACCGCAAGGCCGTGTACCTCTCCGAGGGCCTCGGCCACGCGATCGTCGCGCTCGAGGACCAGTCCACCGTGAACTACCTGGTCAGCGCGCACTACAACCCGGAGCGCGAGAAGGGGATCACGATCCTCGACCCGACCGTCGGGTTGGAACTGCCGGACGGCATCGGTGAGCCGGTGCTCTCCGAGAAGGACACGAGCGCCCCGACGCTCGATGAGGCCGCGGCCGCCGGTCTGCTGCCGACGTACGAGGAGTGCGTCGCGTACACCGAATCGCTCCGGACGAAGAAGTAGGGAACGGGTCACCGTATGAAGGGCATCATCCTCGCCGGCGGTTCCGGCACGCGCCTCTGGCCGATCACCAAGGGCATCAGCAAGCAGCTCATGCCGATCTACGACAAGCCGATGGTCTACTACCCCCTGTCGACCCTGATGATGGCCGGCATCCGCGAAGTGCTCGTCATCACGACGCCGGAGTACAACGAGCAGTTCAAGGCCCTGCTCGGCGACGGCTCCGCCTTCGGCATGGAGATCCAGTACGCCGTGCAGCCGTCCCCGGACGGACTCGCGCAGGCGTTCGTCATCGGCGAGGACTTCATCGGCGACGACAGCGTCGCGCTCGTCCTCGGCGACAACATCTTCCACGGCACCGGCCTCGGCACGAACCTGCGGAAGAACACCGAGGTCGACGGCGCGACGATCTTCGCGTACCACGTGGCCGACCCGAAGGCCTACGGCGTCGTGGAGTTCGACGACGACTTCACCGCCGTCTCCATCGAGGAGAAGCCGGCCGAGCCGAAGTCGAACTACGCCGTCCCCGGTCTGTACTTCTACGACAACAAGGTCATCGAGATCGCGAAGACGATCGAGCCGAGCGCCCGCGGCGAGCTCGAGATCTCGACGGTCAACGAGCGCTACCTCGAGGCCGGCGAGCTCGGCGTCCAGGTCCTCGACCGTGGCACGGCCTGGCTCGACACCGGCACGTTCGAGTCGATGATGCAGGCGTCCGAGTACGTGAAGGTCATCGAGGACCGCCAGGGCTTCAAGATCGGCTGCATCGAGGAGATCGCCTGGCGCAACGGGTGGATCGACGACGCGCAGCTCGCCGAGCTCGCCGCACCGCTCGTCAAGGGCGGCTACGGCGTCTACCTCCAGCGGCTCCTCGGCGCCTAGCACCGCCCGTGGCGTCCGGTTCTGGGTGGTTCGGTCGCCGTCGTCGCGACACGACGGCGACCGGCCACCCCGACCGGGAGGCCCGTCCCGCGTCCGCGACGACGGCTGACGTCGTCCGCGTGGCCGGCTTCGACCGTCCCCTGCCGCAGCTGGACCAGGACGTCACGGTGCTCGTCACGACCCGCTCGGACCGGCACGCCGAGGTCGCCCGCCTCGTCGCCGTCGCCCGCGAGGCTTTCGGCCGTGGCGCTGACGTCCGCGCCGTGAGCTACGTCGCCGACGCCTCGCCGCGCGACCCGTTCGGTCGTCGTCTGCCGTGGGTGCGGACCGTGCCCGTCGACGGCCTGGGGTCCGCGATCAACGCCGGCCTCGCCGCCGGGGTCGGACGGGTCCTCGTGCTCGTCGACACCTCGGTGATGATCGACGCCGCCGGCCTCCGGGCGCTCGCCGAGACCGGAGTCCACCGCCTGGTGCAGGCCGCGGTGCGCACGGCGGACGGTTCGGCGCGGAACGGTGCACTGCTCATCCGTCCCGGCGCACTCCCGTGGTCGGACGACCGTCCGTTCGGCACGGGGGAGTCGGTGTTCGGTGCCGATCAACCCGTGCTCGCTGTGCCCCGGGCCGCGATCGTCCCTGCGCCCGTGCTCACGGACGAGCCGACGACGCTCGTCGGGTGGACGCACGCGTGCGCTGTGCGCCAGCGACCGCAGTCGGGTCCCACGATCCTGGTGGAGGACGTCGGTGCGACCGTCCGACTCGCTGAACCCGGGCGGACGATCGACGCCGCCACCGTGGACGCGTTCTCGGCCTGGCGGGACGCGAGACGGGACTCGGTCGACGGCCGGGGTGCTGCAGTCTCCGCCGGGCCGCCGTTGCCGCCGTGGGGAGCGCGACCCGTGACACCGGTCCGCCGGACGACCGGCAGCGCCACCGGTCCGCTCGCCTGGTCGCTCAAGATCGCTGCGCCCGCCGGGCCGGAGGGCGACGGCTGGGGCGACGTGCACTTCGCGGCCGAGCTCGCCGGGGCACTCGAGCGCCTCGGGCAGCGCGTCCGGATCGACCGGCGTGACGCCCATGTGCGGGACGACGACGCCTCGGACGACGTGACGCTCGTGATCCGCGGGCTCGACCGGGTGCCGCCGAACCCGGCGTCCGTCAACCTGCTCTGGGTGATCAGCCACCCCGACGACGTGTCGGACACCGAGCTGCGGTCGTTCGACGCGGCGTTCGCTGCCGGTCCGGTCTGGGGTGCGACGGCTGCTGCGCGGTCGGGCATACCGGTGCGCACGCTGCTGCAGGCGACCGACCCGTCGGTGTTCCACCCCGGAGCGCGTTCGGCGACGAGTCCGGACGCCGACCGCGTGGTGTTCGTCGGCTCGACCCGCGGGACCGCACGCCCGGTGGTCTCCGATGGGGTGGCGCTCGGGGCGGACCTCCGCGTGCACGGGCCCGGCTGGGAAGCACTCGTCCCCGCGGAGTCACTCGGGGAAGCATCCCTGACCCGAGCCGAGGTCGCGACGGCCTACGCCTCGGCGCGCGTGGTGCTCAACGACCACTGGCCGGACATGGCGGCAGGTGGCTTCGTGTCGAACCGGGTGTTCGACGTGCTGGCGTCCGGGGGAGCCGTGGTGACGGACGAGGTCGCCGGACTGCCCGAGGTGCTCGACGTCCCGACGCTCGCGGTCGCGCGTTCCCGTGACGAGCTCGCCGCGCTGCTGGACCCGTCGTACGCCTGGCCGACTGCTGCCGAGCGGGCCGCAGTGGCGGAGTACATCGCCGCCGAGCACTCCTTCGACGCCCGTGCCGCCGTGCTGCTCGAGGCGGCCCGTACCGAGCGCGCCCGCCTCCGCGCCTGACCCGTCGCTCCGCGTCGACGAGTCCCGTCCTGAGCTGCGCCCCGCCGCGGTCATCGCGCCCCGAAGAGGCGGGGCGCGATGACCGTGCCGGGGCGCGTATCGGCAGAGCCGGGGCAGCCCCGCAGGCCCCCGACCGGGCTACTTGCGTGTGACCCAGCGGGCACGGGCGGAGAGGCCCGCGTGCAGGGCGACCCGCAGCGGCCAGAGCCACCACGCCCGGTACTTCCGCGACAGGAACCGGTACGCGCTGCGGTGGTGCTCGATCTCCATCCGGCGCCGGTTCGACGACGTCGAGTGCGCCCCGGTGTGGGTGACCACGGCCGTCGGCACGTACACGTTCGCCCGACCCGAGCGACCGACGCGCTGGCCCAGGTCGACGTCCTCGAAGTACATGAAGTACGACTCGTCGAAGCCGCCGAGCTCGCGGAACAACGACGTCCGGATGAGGAAGCACGCTCCGGACAGCCAGCCGGCCTCGCGCTCGACGACCTGCGTGGTGGACCAGTACCGCTGGCTCCACGGGTTCGCCGGCCAGAACCGCGAGAACGCTGCGTGACCGAGGCCGGTCCGGAGCGACGGCAGCTGGCGTGCGGACGGGTACGTCTCGCCCTGCTCGTCGAGGATCCGCGGTCCGAACGAGCCGCCGGACGGCAGCCGGTCGGCGGCGCGGACGAGTTCGTCGATCGAGCCGGGCGCGAGCACGACGTCGGGGTTCGTGACGAGCAGGAACTCGGGCCGGACGTCGGGCAGCACGTCGTCGAGGGCGCTCAGCGCGGCGTCGATGCCCCCGCCGTAGCCGCGGTTGCCCCCGGAGGACACCACGACGGCGCCGTAGGACTCACCGATCGCCCGGAGTGCATCGATGTCGGCCGACCCGTTGTCGGCGATCACGACGGCCACCGGATCGGACGAGGCCCCGGCGACGCTCGCCAGGAACGGCCGGATGGTCTCGCCGGTGTTGTAGGTGACCGTCAGCACCGCGACGCGGATCACCGTGCGCCCCCGGCGACGGACTCGTAGGCACCGACGTGCACGGCTGCCGTGGCCTCCCACGTGAACGAAGCGGCCCGGGCCAGCGCGGCCGCCCGGTGCGACGCGACGAGCGACGGATCGTCCAGCAGCCCCGTCATCGCGGAAGCCAGCGCGTCGGCGGACGGCTCGGTGTACACGGCTGCGTCGCCGCCGACCTCGGGCAGCGACAACCGTCTCGTGGTCAGGACGCACGCGCCGGAGGCCATCGCCTCGACCACCGGCAGGCCGAAGCCCTCGCCGAGTGACGGGTAGACGACGAACTCCGCTCCGCCGAGGTAGCCGGCCAGGTCCTCGAGGGGCAGGTAGCCGGCCTCGATCACGTGCTCGTCGGGCTGCAGGGCGTCGAGGCGAGCGATCGCGGACTCGTCCCAGCCCCGGGCCCCCGACAGGACGAGCCACGGCGTGTCCGCGCCGGCGGCCGCACGCGACGTCCGCACCGTGGCGTAGGCGTCGAGCAGTGCGGTGACGTTCTTCCGCGGTTCGATGGTGCCGAGGAACGCGATCCAGGGCGCCCCCTCGGGCAGGGTCGCGGCGATCCGGGCGTCCTCGACCTCGGCGGTGGACGGCTCGTGGAACACGGCACGGTCGACGCCGAGGGGTGCGACCCGGACGTCGGCGCGGATGCCGGTCACGACCCTGGCGGCCTCGGTCGCGGTGGCCGCGCTCGGGACGATGACCACCGGCCGGGAGCGCAGGGACCGACGGCTCCACCACGTGAAGAACGTGCGCTTCAGGCGGGAGTGCCACTCCGGGTTCGAGAAGAAGGTGGCGTCGTGCAGCGTGACGACGGATCCGCCGCGCCAGCCGAACGGGAACGTGTAGTGCGGGGACTGCAGCACCTGCGCGCCGAGGCGGCGGCCGAGTGCCGGCAGCCCCGTCTGCTCCCACAGGAACCGGAGCGGCACGGAGTCGGTCCAGCCCGGCGCGGTGTGCACGGTCGCGTGCGGCGCGACGGCGGCGAAGTGCGGAGCGTGCACGGGGCGGACCACCAGGTGGACGTCGAGCGCCGGGTCGGTCAGGTGCGACACGACCCCCTCGACGTAGCGACCCACACCGCCGAGTTCACGCGGTACCGCGGTCCCGTCGACGAGGACGGTGAGCTGCGGCACGCGTGGGTCCTTCCGAACGGGGGCGCGACGGTCGGGACCGTCGGCGGGGGAGTGACCAGGATAGCCCTCCGTGCTCATGCGCCCGGGTCCACGCTGCGGCGGGGGACGGACGCGCGCCGCGACTCGCGGAGCCGCCGGGCGAGGTGCGACGGGAGTGCCCCGACGACGTCCGCGAACGCTGCCAGGACGAGCCGGGCCTCCCGTCGGGTGGTGCCGGACAGCATCCCGCGCAGGCCGCGGAAGAGGGTGCGGGCGCTCGCCCGCAGGACGGTCGGCCACGGAGCGTGCCAGAGCGCGACGACCATCCGGTTGCGGGCGTTGCGGAAGCGGAACAGATCGCTCTGCACGCCGGACGACGCCGAGTGGTCGTGCTCGACGACGGCGTCGGCGGCGTGTTCCACGCGCCAGCCGCGTCGGCGGAGCCGCCACGCGAGCTCGGTGTCCTCGTAGTACATGAAGAGCGACTCGTCGAGCAGGCCGACGTCGTCGAGGGCGCTCCGCCGGAGCGCGGAGGCACCGCCGGAGAAGCCGAAGACGTCGACGTCGGCGACCCGGTCGGTGGGTGCGAACCAGTCGCGGTCCATGCCGTTGCCGTCGCGGTCGACTCGGACACCGGTCGAGTTGAGGCGCACCTCGCCGTCGGCCGACGGCGTCCACAGGCGGCCGTCGTGGTCGCGCAGCACGCGCTGGCCGGGTGCGGGCGTCGCACCGACCGGGAGGCCCGTCCAGCGTCCGGCGAGCACGATGCGGCCCGTCACGGCCGCGACCTCGGGCCCCGCCTGCGCCAGGTGGTCGCGGAGCGCCGCGACGAAGCCCGGCGCGGGGACCGCGTCGTTGTTGAGCAGCACGACGACGTCGGCGTCCGCGTGCCGGATGCCGGTGTTCGCGCCGGCCGCGAACCCGTCGTTGTGCTCCCGCGCGACGACGGTGACGTCGGGCAGGGCACGGCGGAGCACGGCGACGGAGTCGTCCGACGAGCCGTTGTCGACGACGACCACCTGGTCGGCCGCACCATCGGCGAGCACGGCACGGACGGCCGCGGTGGTCAGGTCGGCGCGCTCCCAGTTGACGACGACGACCGCGGTGCGGAGCGTGTCGTCGGTGGGGCTCAGTCGAGCTCCTCGATCGAGGGCTGCGCGTAGACGGTGCCGACGGCGTTGTCGAAGGCGGGCACCTCGAACGAGTCGCACTCCGGCATGTCGTGCAGGTGGCGGCCGGCCGAGTCCATCATCGACACGTTGATGAAGTACTTGCCGGTGCCGAACGCGGTGTCGGCGATCCGCAGGCGGAGCTTCCGGCGACCGTGCAGCGGCTGCAGTTCGAGGCCCATGATGCCGGTGGTGGTGCCGTAGACGACCTGGCCGCCGGCGTTGTTGATCTGGACCGCGGCCTCCCAGTCGGCGATGCCGTCCAGGTGCTCGAACTCCATGTCCACGACGAGGTCGTCGCCGGGCACGACCTCGGCGCGCGGCTCCTTGCCGTCGACGTGCACGCTCGCGCCGATGACCTTGCCCCGGCCGACGGCGACGTCGGTGCTGAGCTCGCCCTGGCGGCGTTCCTCGAGGACCTCGCGGAACATGCTCACGGCCTGGACGGGATCGCCGTCGTGCAGCACCTTGCCCTTGTTGAGCAGCACGACCCGGTCGCACATCTCCTGCACCTGGCTGAGCGAGTGCGTGACGATGATGATCGTCTTGCCGGCCTCTTGGAAGGTGCGGATGCGGTCGAGGCACTTGCGCTGGAACGCCTCGTCGCCGACGGCCAGGACCTCGTCGACGAGCAGCACGTCGGGGTCGGTGTGCACGGCGACGGCGAACGCGAGTCGCACGTACATGCCCGATGAGTAGAACTTCACCTGGGTGTCGATGAAGTCGCCGATCCCCGAGAACGCCAGGATGTCGTCGAACTTCTCGTCGGTCTGCTTGCGGCTCAGGCCGAGCAGCGACGCGTTGAGGTAGACGTTCTCGCGTCCGGACAGGTCGGGGTGGAAGCCGGCGCCGAGCTCGAGCAGCGCGGCGAGGCGACCGCGGCGGGACACCGTGCCGGAGGTCGGCTGGATGATGCCGCCGATCGCCTTGAGCAGGGTCGACTTGCCGGAGCCGTTCTGGCCGATCAGCCCGACGGTGGAGCCGGCCTGGATCGACACGGTGACGTCGTCGAGGGCCCAGAAGTCCTGGCGGTGCTTCCGGCCGGCACGACCGAGCGTGACGATGCGCTCGCGCAGGGTGTTGTCCTTGCGGACCGTGAAGCGCTTGCGGACATGGTCGATGACGATCACGTCCGGGCGCTCGGCGGTGCCCTCGGTGGACGTCGGTGCGACGGGGGTGCTTATGGCCATGGTCTACAGCTCCTGCGCGAAGTTGCCCTGCAGACGGGAGAACACCCGCTGCGCGCCGAGGAGGCAGAGGACACCGATGACGAACGCGATGCCGAGGCGCAGCATCAGGTGGTCCGGGTACGTGACGTCGGCCGGGTCGTGCAGCCAGATGGCGTTCTGCATGCCGAGCACGGACAGCGTCAGCGGGTTGTTCGTGTAGGCCGTGATGAGCCAGTCGGTGTTCACGGTGGCGACCACCCGCGAGTACGAGTACACGATCGGCGAGGCCCAGAGCAGGACCATCAGGCCGACGTCGATGACGAACTGGACGTCGCGCAGGTAGACGTTGAGCGCGGACAGCACCAGACCGATGGCCGCGCCGTAGACGAGGATCACGGCGAGTGAGGGGATCAGGTAGATCAGACCCTCATGGAACGGGAAGACGCCGATGACCACCGTCGCGGCGAGCAGGATCGCGAACTGGATCGTGAAGTTCACCAGGGCCGCGCCCACGCTGGCGAGCGGGAAGACTTCGCGGGGGACGTAGACCTTCTTGATCAGCCCGGAGTTGCCGACGATCGAGCCGGTCGACCCGGCGACGATCTCGCTGAAGAGCGTGTAGGCGGTCAGGCCGGTGAAGACGTAGATCGCGAAGTTGTCGATGCCGTTGGCGGCGCCGAGGACCTTGCCGATGACGAAGTAGTAGATGAGCAGCTGGGTCAGCGGGCGCACGAGCGTCCACACGAACCCGAGTGCCGAGTCCTTGTACCGCGCCTTCAGGTCGCGTCGGACGAGCATCCCCAGCATCTCGCGCTGCCGGAAGACGTCGCGCAGCTCCCGCCAGGTTCCGCGGAAGGCGCTCGTCGGAGCGCCGATCACGACGAGGGGTTCCTTCGCGAGCGCCGTCATGCGGGCTTGATCGACCATACGTCTCTTCGTTCGTGGGGGCAGGACCGGAACAGCATACTCACCGGGCCCGCGCGGCAGGGATGGGCGACGGCCGTCGTGCACCCCGAGCGGGGGTGATTCCGGACCGATCCAACCCTCAACCTTCACTTTCGGGTTACCGTTGTCGCAACCCGGACCCTTGTCAACATCCACAGGACGGCCCGTCAGCATGCTCCTCGCATCCAGGCCGATCGCTGCGTTCGCGGTGGTCGGTGCCCTCAGTGTTCTCTTGGCCGGTTGTTCCGGTGGTGGCGACGACGCCACCCCGACGCCGTCCGCATCGCCGACCCGCACCGCGAGTCCGACCCCGACCGCCGACGACTCGGCGACCGCGGAGCCCACCGGCACCGCGTCGTCGCCCGTGTCCGAGGCCACCGACGACCCCACCGCCTCGGACGACGACACCCCCGGTGCCTTCCCGGGGAGCGGCTCGACCAACGAGCCGGACACCGACCCGTCGGACTTCCCGGCCACCGCCGTCGTCACGTACAGCGGCTGGGACACGGCCTCGAAGACGCTGCAGGCCGGCGGACTCGTCTCGGGCACCACCGACACCAGCGGGACCTGCACGTTCACCGCGAAGAAGGGGAGCGTCTCGCGCACCGCCACGAGCGCGGCGCAGGCGAGCGCGTCCTCGGTCAACTGCGCGCAGGTCGCGTTCCCCGCGGCCCAGGTCCCCAGCGGCACCTGGTACGTCACCCTGACCTACACCGTCGGCTCCGCGTCGACGACGTCCGACCCGATGCCGGCGGAGGTGCCGTGATGCGTTCCATCCAGACCGAGTCGGACGGACGCCGTCGCCGGCCCTTCCGGACCTCCCTCGCGCTCGTCGCGGCACTCGCCGTCGCCGTCAGCGGGCTGACCTTCGGCACGATCCTGTCCGAGCAGACCACGACCGAGTCCGCCGCGGCCGCCGTCGCCGGCGACTTCGACCCGGGCAACATCATCAGCGACGCCAACTTCTACAACGGCTCGGCGATGAACGCCGCGGCCGTGCAGTCGTTCCTGACGAGCGTCGCCCCGAACTGCCGGAAGTCGTCGAGCGGACCGGCCTGCCTGAAGGACTTCTCGCAGAAGATGAGCGCGATCGGCGCCGTCTCCGGCCGGTGCAGCGCCATCGCCGGCGGTACCAAGTCCGCCGCGACGATGATCGCCCAGGTCGGCGCCGCGTGCGGCATCAGCCAGAAGGTGCTCCTCGTCCTCCTGCAGAAGGAGCAGGGCATCGTCACGACGTCCTCGCCGACGTCCTACATGTACCTGCACGCCACCGGCTTCGCGTGCCCCGACACCGCCCCGTGCGACCCGGCGTACTTCGGCTTCGGCCAGCAGGTCTACGCCGCGGCCCTGCAGTTCAAGCGCTACCAGGCGTCGCCGACCTCGTGGGCGTACCAGGCGGGTCGCACCAACTCGATCCTCCTCAACCCGAACGCGGCCTGCGGTCGGAAGTCCGTCTACATCCAGAACCAGGCGACCGCGGGGCTGTACATCTACACCCCGTACACGCCGAACACCGCCGCGATGTCGAACCTGTACGGCAGCGGTGACAGCTGCTCGGCGTACGGCAACCGCAACTTCTGGCGGATGTACACCGACTGGTTCGGCTCGGCGACCGGCGGCGGCAACCCGTACGGCAACGTCGACGCCGTCACCCCGAGCTCGACCTCGTCGATCACCGTGAGCGGCTGGGCCGTGGACCCGGACACCACGAGCGCGCTCCGCGTCGCGTTCTACGTCGACGGCGCCGGGGCGAAGACCGTCACCGCGAACGTGAACCGACCCGACCTGTCCGCCACCCTCGGCGCGAACAACCTCAAGCACGGGTTCTCGACCGAGCTGACCGGGCTGAGCGTCGGCAAGCACTCGGTCTGCACCTACGCCATCAACCAGGGCAAGGGCAGCAACACGTTGCTCGGCTGCTACACCCGCACCGTGGTGAGCGCACCGCCGAAGGGCGCACTCGACACCGTCACCGGCAGCGCGGGCACGATCACCGCGAGCGGCTGGGTCCTCGACCCCGACTCGGCGAAGCCCGCCCCGTGGAAGATCCTGGTCGACGGCGTCAGCAAGGCGACCGGCACCGCCGACCGCACCCGCACCGACGTCGCCAAGGTCTACAAGGGCGTCGGCAGCACCCTCGGCTTCTCGAAGACGATCGGCGGCATCACGCCGGGCACCCGCAGCGTCGCGCTCTACACGCAGGACAAGCCCGGCACCGACTACGTGAAGGTCGCGTCGAAGTCCGTCACCGTCAGCGCCCCCACCACCGGCAAGACCGGCAAGACCGGAGCGCTCCGCGGGTCGTACGAGTCCGTCACCGGCGGCGCGGGCACGGCCACGGTGCGCGGGTGGGCGATCGACCCGGACGTGTGGGACCCCGTCAAGTACAAGATCCACGTCGACGGCGTCAGCACGGACAGCGGTACCGCGAACGCCACCCGGACCGACGTCGAGGCGAAGCACCCGTCCTGGGGTTCGGACGTCGGCCTGGCGCTCCGCCTGACCGGGCTGAGCGCCGGCAACCACACCGTGCGGGTCTACTTCCAGGACCTGCCGAGCGGCACCTACAAGAGCTTCGGCACGAAGACCGTCAAGGTGACGTCGGCCACGGCCCCGTCGTCCGGCACCACCGGCAAGACCGGCAAGACCGGCTCGGTGACGGGCTCGTACGAGTCGGTCACCGGCGGCGTCTACAGCGCGACGGTCAAGGGCTGGGCGATCGACCCCGACGTGTGGGACCCGGTCAAGTACAAGATGCACCTGGACGGCGTCGCGATCGCCCCCGGCACGGTCAACGCCAAGCGCACCGACGTCGAGGCGGTCCACCCGGGCTGGGGATCCGACGTCGGGCTGTCCGTGCAGCTCACCGGCCTGAGCGCGGGCACGCACACCGTCCGCGTGTACTTCCAGGACCTGCCGAGCGGCACGTACAAGAGCTTCGGCACGAAGTCCTTCACGGTCATCGACCCGCCCGCGACGGGCTCGACCGGCAACGGCGGCGTGGTGAAGGGCTCGTTCGACTCCGTCACGGGCGGCAAGGGGACCATCACCGTCCGGGGCTGGGCGATCGACCCCGACGTCTGGGACCCGGTCAAGTACAAGATGCACCTGGACGGCGCCGCGATCGCACCGGGCACGGTGAACGCGACCCGCACGGACGTGCAGAAGAACTACCCGAACTGGGGTTCCGACGTCGGGCTGTCGCGGGTGCTCACCGGGCTGAAGCCCGGCACGCACACCGTGCGCGTCTACTACCAGGACCTGCCGAGCGGGACGTACAAGAGCTTCGGCACGAAGACGGTGACCGTGCAGTAGACGGTTGCCGAGACGGACGGGAGGCCCGTGGCGGATCCGCCACGGGCCTCCCGTCCGTTCCGTGGTCGCGCCCACGGCGGCGGATCGTGAGCAGCAATGGTCGGGTCCGGTGGACGGACCCGACCATTCCTGCTCACGAAGTGAGCGCGCTGGACGTCAGCGGCGCACGCGCCGGGCCATCAGGCCCACGCCGTGCAGCAGCCGGTACTCGGGGGAGCGGGTGAGGCCCGCGAACCGGGCCGCGATCTGGTCGCGCTCCGCTTCGGCCCGGCGGCGGGCGGTGTCGTAGGCGCCGACCTGCTGCTCCGACGCGACCAGTCGCCGGTTGATGTCCTGCACCCCGGCCAGGTGGACGTCGCGGTCGTGCTCGGCCTGCCGCAGGACCTCGCGCTGCGCGGTCGCCCAGCGCAGGAACGCGTTCCGCTCGCCGGACCGACCCGACGCGATCGCGACGGCCGCGTCGAGGACCGGACCGACCTGCTCGGCGCGCGCCCGGAACGAGTGCCGCTCGACGACCACGGCACGGAGCCGTGCCGTCAGGGCCGTGCGCTCGGCGCGGGGCATCGCGAGCACCCGCTCGAGCGAGGCGGCGTCGTCGAAGACCGGCACGTCGGACAGGCCGAGCTCGTCGAGGCCGAGCGCGCAGTCCGTCACGGGCAGCGCCCCGGACGCGAGTGCTTCGTACAGGCGGGAGTTCAGGGTGCCGTACTCGGCGGCCGGGGCGATCACGTCGTCGACGACGAAGCCGGCGGCGCGGTACACCTCGGGCAGCGCGAAGTAGGACACCGCGGGACGCAGCTCGACGCCGGCCGTGGCCTCGACGTGGTCGACGTTCGCGGCGAACCACACGATCGGCTCGGGCGGCGCGACCTCGGCGAGCACGTCCTGCACGCGGCGGCGGACACCCCAGAAGTTGACGGTCGTGACGGCACGCTCGGTGCGCTCGGTCGCGGTCGCTGCCGCGGTGGTGCCGGCGCCGTGCGGACGCTCGTCGGTGAACAGGTCCAGGTCGACGCCGATCGGGACGACCTCGACGGGTCCGTCGTACTGCGCGGCGACGGCGTCACGGGCGATACCGGACGACGTCCACACCGCGTCGAACTCGTCGAGGTAGGGCAGCGCCGCCCACTTCGCCGTCCAGTTCCGCACCCACGCGACCAGCGCGGTGCCGGCGGGGACGTACCCGGGGACGAACGACTCGATCATGCTGACCACGACGGCGGTGTCGGCGGGCACCGCTTCACCCCAGCGCTCGAGCGGCCACATCGCGACGCCCCAGCCCTCGGCACGGAGCGCCCGCGCGAGCCCGAGCGCGACGAACAGGTCACCCTTCCCCTCGGTCGGGTCGGCCGTCGAGACCGCGAACCGGACGGTGCCGCGCGGCCCCTCGGCGTGCGCACCGGCCGCGATGGCCGCGTACTCCTGCGCAAGGGGCGAGGACAGGGGAGTGTTCGGGATCACTGCGGCAGTCACGCGGCCCATTCTGCACGAATCGGCGGCGGCCACAGGGGAGTGGCGGGGCGCGCCTTGTAGGGTGTCATCGGCTCGCGGCACCCCGTGGGCCGAGCCACCGATCCGCGCCCGTGCGCGGCAGCTGCTGGAGGAACTCGCGTGACAGAGCGCAAGCCGGGAGTCGTGTCCGTCATCCTCGTGAACTACAAGGGCACGGACGACACCCTGACGAGCATCGCGGAACTCCGCAAGCAGGACTGGCCGCAGGACAAGCTCGAGGTGATCGTCGTCGAGAACGGCTCCGGTCCGGAGCACCTCGGCCGGCTGCAGGCGTCCGACCTCGACTTCACCCTGGTCGACGCCGGCGCCAACCTCGGCTTCACCGGCGGCTGCAACCTCGGCGTCGAGAAGTCCTCCGGCGAGGTCGTGGCGTTCCTCAACAACGACGCCCGCCCGGACACCGGTTGGGTGCGCGAGGCGATGGCCACGTTCGCGTCCGGCGCCGACATCGGTGCCGTGGCGTCGAAGGTCCTCGACTGGGAGGGCGTGAACATCGACTTCACCGAGGCCGCGATGACCTGGTACGGCATGGGCTACAAGCCGTTCGCCGGGTCGCCGGACACCGGCCGCTGGGAGAGCGAGACCGACGTCCTGTTCGGCACCGGCGCCGCGATGTTCATCCGCGCCGAGCTGTTCGAGCAGCTCGACGGCTTCGACGACCGCTACTTCATGTTCTACGAGGACGTCGACCTGGGCTGGCGGCTCAACCTGCTCGGCTGGCGCTTCCGGTACCAGCCGAAGTCGGTCGCGTTCCACAAGCACCACGCGTCCATGAACAAGTTCGGCGACTTCCGCGAGACCTACCTGCTCGAGCGGAACGCCCTCTTCACGCTGTACAAGAACCTCGGTGACGAGCAGCTCGCCGCCGCCCTGCCCGGCTCCCTGGCGCTCGCCGTCCGCCGTGCCGTGGGTCGCGGGGAGCTCGACTCCACCGAGCTCGACCTGCGGAACCCCGGCGACGACAGTGTCCCCACCATCCCGGTGCCGAAGACGAGCATGGCCGGCATCTACGGCGTCGACCAGTTCGTCGAGCAGCTGCCGTCGATGACCGATTCGCGCCGCGCGATCCAGGCCACGCGGGTCCGCAGCGACCGCGAGCTCCTGCGCCTGTTCGGCAACCGCGACGAGCCCGCGTACCCGATCGAGAACTACCTGGCCGGCTACGACAAGATCGTGCACTCGCTCGGCGTGCTCGAGGTCGGCACCCGTCGTCGCATCCTCATCATCACGGGCGACTCGATCGGCGCGAAGATGGCCGGTCCGGCGATCCGCGCCACCCAGATGGCGAAGCAGCTCGCGTCCGAGCACGACGTGCGCGTGGTCAGCCTGACCCGCTCGTCGCAGATCGACCCGTCGTACGAGGTCGTCACCGTGCCGCACCGCCACCCGCGCCAGATGGTCGAGCACGAGGGCTGGGCCGACGTCATCATCGTGCAGGGCCACGCGCTCCGGCTGTTCCCGGTGCTCGAGTCGACGAGCAAGATCCTGGTCGTCGACGTGTACGACCCGCTGCACCTCGAGCAGCTCGAGCAGGGCCGCAGCGACGACGTCGACCAGTGGAACCGCCAGATCCTCGACGCCTCGGACACGCTCAACCACCAGCTCGAACTCGGCGACTACTTCATCTGCGCCTCGGAGCGGCAGCGCATGTTCTGGCTCGGCCAGCTCGCCGGCTCCGGCCGGGTGAACGCCCGCACGTACTCGCGCGACGCCGACCTCCGCTCGCTCATCGGCGTCGTGCCGTTCGGGCTGTCCTCCACCCCGCCGGTGCACGACCAGCCGCGGGTCAAGGGCGTCGTGCCGGGCATCGGCAAGAACGACAAGCTCGTCGTCTGGGGCGGTGGCATCTACGACTGGTTCGACCCGATCACCCTGGTCCGTTCGATCGCGCAGCTCGCCGCACGCCGACCGTCCGTGAAGCTCTTCTTCATGGGCGTGCAGCACCCGAACCCCGACGTGCCCGAGATGGACATCGTCGCGAAGGTCCGTGCCGAGGCCGACGCCCTCGGTCTGACCGGCAAGCACGTGTTCTTCAACGACTCGTGGATCCCGTACGAGGAGCGCGGCGCGTACCTGCTCGAGGCCGACGCGGGTGTCTCGACGCACTACGAGCACCTCGAGACCACGTTCTCGTTCCGGACCCGCATCCTCGACTACCTGTGGGCGCGCCTGCCGATCGTCACGACGGCCGGCGACTCCTTCGGCGACCTGGTCGCCGAGGAGCAGCTCGGCGTCGCGGTGCACGAGCAGGACGTCGACGGCCTGGCCACGGCGCTCGAGACGGCGCTCTTCGACAAGAAGGCCCGGGCCCGGTTCATCGCCAACGTCGACCGTGTGCGCGAGCAGTTCACGTGGGAGAACGTCCTGGCGCCGCTCGTCGAGTTCTGCCGGAACCCGATCCGTGCGGCGGACAAGTCGGTGCGCGACACCAGCACGAAGCTCGCGCCCCACACGATGCGCGTGCGCGTGCCGGACCGCAAGAAGCTCTCCGGCGTCCGCTACGACGTCGGGCGCGCGGTGCACTACTTCCGCACCGAGGGCCCGCGCAGCGTCGCGGGGAAGATCAAGCGACGCCTCGGCAACCGGTGAACCCAGCCGAGACGACGGCCCTCGTCGTCGTCCCGACGTACGACGAGGCCGAGAACATCCGCGCCATCGCCGACGCGATCCTGACGGCGTCGCCCGGTGTCCACCTGCTGGTCGTCGACGACGGCAGCCCGGACGGCACCGGCGACATCGTGCGGTCCCTGGCGGCCGCCGACGACCGGGTGCACCTGCTGCAGCGCTCCGGCAAGCTCGGACTCGGCACGGCCTACGTCGCCGGGTTCCGGTGGGGGCTCGAGCGCGGCTACCCGCTGCTCGTCGAGATGGACGCGGACGGCTCGCACCCGGCCGACCGGTTGCCCGCGCTCATCGACGCGGTCACCGCCTCGGACGACGTCCTGCTCGCGATCGGGTCGCGCTGGGTACCCGGGGGATCGGTCGTCGACTGGCCGCTCCGCCGTCAGGCCCTGAGCCGCGGTGCGAACACGTACGCGCGGCTGGTGCTCGGGATCCACGTGCGGGACATCACCGCCGGGTACCGCGTCTACCGCTCCGACGCGATCGCGCGGATGGACCTCGGGTCGATCGACTCGAAGGGGTACTGCTTCCAGGTCGACATGACGCTGCGCGTGGACGCCCTGGGCGGCCGCATCGTCGAGGTGCCGATCCGGTTCCGTGACCGCGTGCACGGGGTCTCGAAGATGAGCCGCTCCATCGTGGTCGAGGCGATGCTCCGCGTCACGCAGTGGGGCCTGCAGCGCCGCCTGGGTCGCCCCACCCGCCCGTAGCGCGCGCGCCCCCGCCCGCCCGCGCCCTCCCGCGCCCGCCCGCGCGAGGAAGCCGTCCGCCCCGAGGTTCCGAAATCCTGGAACCTCGGCGCTCCCACCGCCGTTCCGTGGAACCTCGGCGGCACACGGGCGGCGTGTTCTGGAACCTCGGTGATCTGCGCACGAGCAGGCACAGCGTCGGCGGTGGCTGGCGCATCGTGAGCAGAAACGGTCGGGTCGCTGTGCCGGACTCGACCGATCCTGCTCACGATGTGCGGCTCCGGACCGCGTGGCGTGCCGGACGGGAGGCCCGGGTCGGGCCCGCCACGGGCCTCCCGTCCGGCGCCCTGCCCGCTCACCCCCCCCCGTTCGGTGAGCAGGAATGGTCGGGTCGCCGCGGCGGACTCGACCATTCCTGCTCACGAAGCGCGCCGCGCCCCGCGCCGCGGCACCTACGCCCGCGGCAGGTGCCGGCGCCACGAGCGCCGCCGCGCCGCGATCACGAGCACCGTCACGAAGAACATCAGGCCCGCTCCGTGCAGCAAGTAGCTCTCCGCCGCGCTCGTCACCGCGAGGAGCACCAGCACCGCTGCCGGCCACACGTAGGCGACCCCGGGGAACGTCGTCGCCGTCACCCACGCCCGTGCGAAGGCCAGCAGCGCGGCGATGCCGAGGATGATCGTGCCCGCCACCCCGAGCTGCAGCCAGGCGTCGACGAACGCGTTGAGGCCCGAGGTGAACCGTGCGCCGGCCGGATCGATGAGCGTGACGTAGGGCACGACGGGCTCGGTCGGCCACGTCCCGACCCACCCCCAGCCCTGGATCGGGTACCGCTCGGTCAGGACCCGGATCTGTGACCACAAGTCGATGCGCGTCGCGGTGCCCCCGGCCGCGCCGATCTCGGCGAGCAGCCGGTGCCGGGCGAACACCGCCACCACCAGCGTGAGCAGGACCGCGGAGCCGAGGACGCCGTTGACCACCGGTCTGGTGGCGGGCCGCGCGTGCCGGAGCGACCAGAGGGCCAGGGCGGTGACGGCGAGGGCGATCATCGCGAGGCCCGTGATGGGGGACTGCACGAGCATGAGGGCGATGACGGCGAGGGCGGTCGAGCCGATCGCGCGCCACATGGTCACGGAGCGGGTGAGGAACTCGACGACGAAGGTGACCAGGGCCATCGCGGCGATGAAGCCCATGAAGTTGCGCGTCCCACCGATGCCCTGGATCGGGCCGCCGTACGCGATGTCGCCGCGGATCCCGAAGGCCGGCAGCGGGACGTCGAGCACCAGTCCGGACAGCACTTCGAGCCCGAGGGCGACGACGAGCAGGATCCGGAACGCGTCACCGGACGCCCGGATCACCTGCACCAGGTCCCGCCCGAGGGCCAGGTACAGCCCGAGCCCGATGAAGCAGACGGTCTGCACGAGCCCGCGCAGGGCGACCCAGGAGTACTCGCTCCAGAGCACGCTCAACGCGCAGTACCCGACGAACGCCAGCAGCGAGAGGGGGAGCACGCCGTGCCACTCGATCCGGTACCGCTGCCCGAGCAGGCTCAGCCCGGCGAGCACGAACAGCGTGACGAGCACGGCCCAGGTGCCGGACCGGCCGACCAGTGCCTGCACGGTCGGCTGCCCGAACCCGAACAGCACGATCACCGTCGCGAGCGCCTGGCTGAACCGTCCACCGGCCGAGAAGCCGATCCAGGCGGAGAGGTACCGGCGCCCGAGCGCGTGTCTGCTCACCCGGCCGTCCGTCACGCGTCCATCTTGGCGTACGACCTTGTGACGAGCCGCCCGCATCGCGGAAACGCGGTATCGACGATCCGCGGTGTGGCGTCATCGACGATGCGCGATGCTCACCTAGCTTCACTGCAATGGACCCCCTGCGGAGGGCCGCCGGCCTGCC
This sequence comes from Curtobacterium pomorum, assembly GCF_044497295.1. Lineage (NCBI taxonomy): Bacteria > Bacillati > Actinomycetota > Actinomycetes > Micrococcales > Microbacteriaceae > Curtobacterium > Curtobacterium pomorum. Next base: position 2,623,805 of record NZ_CP172409.1, on the reverse strand, counting down.
GCTGGTCGCGGTCGTCATCGCCTTCGCCACCGCCGCGCTCGCCTGGTACCGGCTCGGTCCCGTGCCGCGCAACACCGTCTGGGCCGAGGACGGCGGGGTCTTCCTGCGGGAACGCATCGCCCTCGGCCCCGTGGACACCCTGCTGCACCCGTACGCCGGGTACGTCCACCTGCTGCCCCGGATGGTGGTCGACCTCGGCTACGCGCTGCCGACCGCCCGGTACGCCCAGGTCGTCTCGCTGTCGTCCTGCCTGGTCGTCGGCGCCGTGTGTGCGCTGGTCTTCGTCCTGTCCCGCGACGTGGTCCGACCGTGGCCGTTCCGCCTGGTGCTCGCCGCCGTACCCGTCGTGCTGCCGCTCGCGCCCTACGAGATCAGCGGGAACGCCGCGAACCTGCACTGGTACCTGCTCGTGCTGGTGCCGTGGGTGTTCGCCCACCGCAGCCGGACCTGGTGGGGCGCAGCCGCGCTCGCCGTGGTGGCCGGACTCGCTGTGCTCACCGAGCCGCAGGCGATCCTGTTCACGCCGCTGCTCCTGCTCGCGTGGCCCCGGCGGCGCGCTGCGTCGGGAGGGGCCCGCCACGCGCGCCTGCTGCCGCTGCCCGTCACGGTCGTGGCGCTCGCCGCGGCCGTCGTCCAGGTCGTCACGACCCTCACCCACCCGCGCGACCTGACACCCGGTGCTCCGGCGTTCCGCGACGTGCTCGCCGGGTTCCTGCTCCGGCCCGTCGCCGGCGCGTGGGACCCGCATCTCGGCGACGTGGTCGCCACGGTCGTGGAGCACGGCTGGGCGCCCGTCCTGGTGCCGGCCGGCGCACTGGTGCTGGTCCTGGCCGCGGGCGTCGTCGTCGGACCGCCCCGCAGCCGGTGGATGGTCGTCGCGCTGGCGGTCGCGGACGGTGCCGTGTGGTGGGCGGCCCTGCTCGCGAACGACGGTGCCGGGCAGCCGTGGGCGGACCCCACCTCCGCCATGGCGGCGATCCCGCCGCAGCGCTACGCCGCGGCGTCCGGCCTGCTGCTCGTCAGTGCCGCGGTGGTCGCCGCCGCCGCGCTGGTGGACGCCGACCGGTGGTCGCGTGTCGCGCAGCGGACGGGAGGCACGGGTCGCCTCGTCGGGGCGCTGGTCGCCTGGTGCGTGGTCGCCGCCGTCGTCACGGCCGCCGTCCTGCACGTCGCGCCCGCGGACACCCGGCGCAGTGACGGGCCGGTGTGGGCGGAGCAGCTGCCCGCCGCCGCCGAGGCGTGTCGCGCCGACCCGACGGTCGAGGTCGTGCGGGTGCGGTCGAACCCGTGGTCGTCAGCGGTCGCGTGCGCCTGGCTGTTCCGCTGACACCGGACCGCTGACCGCCGGCCGTCCGATGCTCAGCGCGTGGTGGCCCAGCGGAACTCGCGCTTCGCCGGCGGGGTGCGCGGGCCGTCGCCGGTCGAGGTCGGTTCCTCGCCGGTCAGGACGATCCGGGTCTTGATCGCGATGAGCGCGAAGAGCACCCAGTTCCCCTGGTAGAGCAGCCGGGACTCGGCGACGGACTGCACGAGCAGTGCGACGACGACGAGCAGCGGCAGGAGCGACACCGGGTCGAACGTGCGCGGACGGAGCGCGGCGTCGTAGCCGATCCGGGTCGCGCACGCCCACGAGCGCGACAGCGTCGTGACGACGTAGAGCAGGAAGAGGACGAGCCCGATGATGCCGGTCTGCATCCAGACGTCCAGGTAGGCGTCGTGTGCCTGCAGGTACGTGACGCCCTTGCGGTGGGCCAGATCGGCCAGGGTCGGGATGCCGGGCCACCAGTAGCCGATCCACCCCCAGCCGACGACGGCGTGCTGGTCGATGAGGCCGAGGACCTTCGCCCAGATCTCACCGCGTCCGGTCGCGTCGGTCCCCTTGCCGAGGAGTTCGGAGACCGGCCCCCGGAGCACGAACGCCGCGGCGGCGACGACGACCGCGCCGACCGCGAGCAGCAGGTACCGCGGGGTGCGTCGCTCCGTCGGGACCCGGCGCATCCACACGGCGACCAGGGCGACGACGGCGACGACCAGCGTGGCCGCGATGACCGTGGACGAACGGGTGAGCACGAACCCGAGGGCGGCGACCACGAGCCAGCCGGTGGCCCGCTGCCGACGCAGCCGGCCCTCGGCGAGCTGCAGCACGACGACGATCGCGACGAGCAGCGCGACCATCGCCAGCAGGTTCGCGTTGCCGGGCAGCCCCTGGATGCGGCCGCCGGTGAAGAGCTCGGCGCGCGAGAAGTAGAACGCGTCCGGGATGTCGGCGTCGCCGTAGTCGGTCCAGATCGGCGCGATGGGGTGCCGCACGAACACGGCGACGACGGCCTCGAACAGGATCGAGAGCAGCAGCACCCAGCGGAGCGCGAGGCTGAGCGCGTCGAGGATGCGGCGCCAGGTCAGGGTGGAGGCGATCGTGAAGGCCACCGCGGCGCAGATCACCTGCACGGTCAGGCTCGAGATCGTCGCGAACCGCCAGTGCGACCAGACGACCGACAGCAGGCACCACGCCAGGAAGGCCCAGAGCGGCCAGGGGGAGCGCACGAGCGGCGGCTTCGCCCGGACCAGGATCGTGATGCCCCAGGCGGCCACGAGCGCCCACAGGATGCCTGCGCCGACCCAGGTGAGGGTGTTCGGCACCGCGTCGCCGGCGAAGAGCACGAAGATCGTGGTCGCACCGAAGGCGAACGCCTCGCGCTCGGGTACGGTCCCGCGTGCCAGCGGCCAGGTGTTCGTCACGACGTCAGGCTACCGGCGGCGGGCGGCCACGGAGTCCCCGGATCCCGCCGGTAGGCTCTCGCCCATGTTCCTCGGCATCACGAACACCCCCCGCGACTACGCCTGGGGCTCGGTCACCGCGATCCCCGAGCTCCTCGGTCGCACCGTCACCGGCGCCCCGCAGGCAGAGCTCTGGCTCGGTGCGCACCCGGGCAGCCCGAGCGTGGTCGTCAACCCGGCGATGGTCGGCGGTGCCGACACCCTGCTCGACTGGATCGCCGCCGAGCCGCAGGACGCCCTGGGCGGCGACCGCACCGGTCTGCCGTTCCTGCTGAAGGTGCTCGCAGCGGCCGCGCCCCTGTCCTTGCAGGCGCACCCGACCCCGGAGCAGGCCGAGGCCGGCTTCGCGCGCGAGGAACGCGAGGGCATCGCGATCGACGACCCGGCGCGCAACTACAAGGACCCGTTCCCGAAGCCCGAGCTCGTCGTCGCCCTGAGCGAGCGGTTCGAAGCACTGAGCGGCTTCCGTCCGGTCGAGGAGACCCTGGCCGAGGTCCGCGTGCTCGACGCCGGCAGCGGTCGGCTCGGTCCGCTCGAGGTGCACCTGGCGCACGGGCTCGAGGACACCGTCCGCTGGCTCGAGACCGCCGACGACTCCGCGCTCGCCGTGGTGCAGGCGGCGAGCGACCTCGCCGTCGCCCTCGACGACGACCTCCTCACCCCGAACACGGCCACGGTCCGCGACCTGGCGACCAGCTGGCCCGGCGACCCCGGCATCGTCGTCTCCCTGCTCATGCACCGGGTGACCCTCACCGCGGGGCAGGCCATGTACCTGCCCGCCGGCAACATCCACGCCTACCTCGACGGACTCGGCATCGAGCTGATGGCACCGTCCGACAACGTGCTGCGCGGCGGGCTGACGCCGAAGCACGTCGACGTGCCCGAGCTCCTGCACGTGCTCGACTTCACGGCGTACCCGGCACCGGTCCTCGAGCCCGAGCGACTGGCCCCCGGCGTGGACCGCTTCGCACCCGAGGGCGTCGGCTTCGCGCTCCTGCGCGTCGACGGGGACGGACGACCGGTCGGGCTGAGCACCGGCGGGGTCGCTCCGCTGTCCGGCCCGTCGATCGCCATCTGCACCGAGGGCGTCGTGACGCTCGTCGGCGCGACGTCCGCGACGCTGCTCCGCAAGGGCGAGTCCTGCTTCATCACGCCGGACGAGGGCGACGTCACGGTGGAGGCCGACTCGTCGAACGGCGTCACGTCGACGGTGTTCATCGCGACCGGCCACTAGGGGCACAGGCCGGGGCCCGGCGTGGAGCCGCACGCCCTGGCGCGGTCCCGCACACCGGCCCCGGGGCGTCTCGTTCGTCCGCTAGCGTGGCGACCATGAGTTGGCTGGTCACCGGCGGTGCCGGGTACATCGGGTCCCACGTCGTCCGAGCACTGCGCTCGGCCGGCATCGACACGGTCGCGTTCGACGACCTCTCGAGCGGCTTCCGCGCGTTCGTGCCGGACGACGTGCCGTTCGTCGAGGGCACGATCCTGGACGGCGACCTCGTCGCCCGCACCCTGCGGGAGCACGACGTCACCGGTGTGGTGCACGTCGCGGGCTTCAAGTACGCCGGCGTCTCGGTCGAGCGCCCGCTGCACACCTACGAGCAGAACGTCACCGGCATGGCGACGCTGCTCCGCGCGATGGCCGAGAACGGCGTCACGAAGGCCGTCTTCTCGTCGAGCGCCGCGGTGTACGGCACCCCGGACGTCGACGTCGTCGTCGAGTCCACCCCGAAGGCGCCGGAGTCCCCGTACGGCGAGTCGAAGCTCATCGGCGAGTGGCTGCTGCGCGACATGGAGGTCGCGGCCGGCTTCACCACGACCTCGCTCCGGTACTTCAACGTCGTCGGGTCCGGCGAGCCCGACTTGTACGACGCCAGCCCGCACAACCTGTTCCCGCTCGTGTTCGACGCGCTGCTGGCCGGTCGCACCCCGCGGATCAACGGCGACGACTACGCGACCCCGGACGGCACCTGCGTCCGCGACTACATCCACGTCGCCGACCTCGCACACTCGCACGCCGTCGCGGCGCAGAAGCTCGAGGCGGGGGAGCCGCTCGAGCAGGCCTACAACCTCGGCAGCGGCGACGGTGTGAGCGTCCGGCAGATCATGGACGCCATGGCGAAGGGCACCGGGATCGCCTTCGAGCCGGAGATCGCGCCGCGCCGCCCCGGCGACCCGGCGCGCATCGTGGCGACCGGCGAGGCCGCGACGCGTGACCTGGACTGGGCGATGCGGCACACCCTGGACGAGATGGTCACGAGCGCGTGGGAGGCCCGCCGCAGCGCCTCGTAGCGGCTGAGGACGTGTCAGTTGTCCCCCGGAACCCCGACAGAACGGGCGCGACACGCCCAGACGGGGGACATGACACGCCGAAGTGGTCACTGCCTTCTATGATCCGCGACTTGACTCAGGCGAATGACACCGCTGTAATTACAGGCAACGACTTCAATCGTTGTGGTCCCGTTATCGAGACGTCAGGGGTGATCAGGGTGAACGGTTCCGACTTCCACGCCGGAGTTCCGGAGGACTGGCACGTCGACCCCGTGGCGCTCGGCGTCCCGGGTGTTCGACGGCCGGAGACGGACGACGAGGAGAACCCGCTCGCGTGGCAGGTCGACTCGCTGTGCGCACAGACCGACCCGGAGGCGTTCTTCCCCGAGAAGGGCGGCTCCACGCGCGAAGCGAAGAAGATCTGCACGTCGTGCGAGGTCCGGGCGCAGTGCCTCGAGTACGCGCTCGAGAACGACGAGCGCTTCGGCATCTGGGGCGGTCTGTCCGAGCGCGAGCGTCGCAAGCTGCGCAAACGGGCGTAGTCGCGGTCCAGGCGTTCGCCTGACGTTCCCACAGGTTCACGGCGCGCCGCCGTCCGCAGCGGACGCCGTGCCTCCAGACCGTAGAGTGACGCCCGTCATGCAGCCCAGAGTCACCGCGATCCTCGTCGCCGCCAACGGAGCGGCCCACCTCGACCGGACCCTGGACGCACTCGCGGCCCAGACCCGCCACCCCGAGAACCTGGTGGTCGTCGACGTCGGGTCGACCGACGGCTCCACTGCCGGGCTCTCCTTCGGCGGGTCCGCCGAGCTGCTGCGTCTGCCGGCCGGACGCCCCTTCGGCGAGGCCGTCGCCCGCGGCGAACGCGAGGCGCCGCCCGCCGTCGTCGACGAGCCCGTCGACGAGTGGCTGTGGCTGCTCGGGCACGACAACGCACCGTCCCCGACCGCGCTCGCGGACCTGCTCTCGGCCGTCGAGATCGCGCCGTCCGTCGTCGTGGCGGGTCCGAAGCTCGTGTCCGACGACGACCCCTCGCTGATCCGCGCGTTCGGCGAGAGCATGACGCGCTTCGGCCGCTCGATCGGTCTCGTGCAGGACGAGCTCGACCAGGGCCAGCACGACCGGCACACGGACGTGCTCGCGGTCGCCGCCGGCGGCATGCTCGTGCGCCGTTCGGTGTGGACCGAGCTGTCCGGCTTCGACCCGGCGCTGCCGGACGTCGACGCCGCCCTCGACTTCTGCGTCCGCGTCCGCCTGGCCGGGCACCGCGTCGCCGTCGTCCCCGGCGCGAAGGTCACCACCGCCGGTCCGATCGAGGAGTTCGGTCGCAAGCGCGTCTCCGAGGCCCGCCGCGTCCGCATGCACCGGCAGGCACAGCTCCACCGCCGGATGACCTACGCGCCGGGCGGGCTGCTCTGGCTGCACTGGCTCACCCTCGTCCCGTTCGCGGTCGGCCGGGCGATCGGCCACCTCGTCGCCAAGCACCCCGCGGCCGTCGTCCCGGAGCTCGCCGCGGCGTTCGCGGTGGCGTTCGGCGGCGGCACCGGTCGGGCGCGCAGGAACCTCGCCCGCACGAAGAAGCTCGGCTGGGCCGCCGTCGAACCGCTCCGGGTCAGCTGGCGTCGGGTGCACGAGCACCGGACCACCTCGCGCGACGTCGAACTCGCCCGCGTCGAGGACGCCCCGATCGCGCGGGCGTCGTTCCTCGGCGACGGCGGGATCTGGGTCGTGCTGGCCGCGGCGGTCCTGAGCGTCGTGACGCTCTACCCCCTGCTCGGCTCGCCGGCGCTCACCGGCGGCGGCCTGCTGCCCCTCAGCACGACCGTCGGCCAGCTCTGGCAGAACGTCGGCTACGGCTGGCACTCGCTCGGCACCGGCTTCACCGGTCCGTCCGACCCCTTCGCCGCCGTGCTGGCGGTGCTCGGTTCGATCGTGTTCTGGTCGCCGTCCACGTCGGTCGTGCTCGTGATGCTCGTCGCGTTCCCGCTGTCCGCCCTCGGTGCCTGGTTCGCGGTCCGCAAGGTGACGACGCGCAAGTGGGTGCCGGTCATCGGCGCCGCGCTCTACGCCATCGCCCCGGCCCTCGTCGGCGCGGTCACCACCGGACACCTCGGTGCCGTCATCGCGCACCTGGTCCTGCCGTGGTTGTTCGTCGCCGTGCTCGAGGCGCACCGCTCGTGGGCGTGGGCGTCCGGCGCCTCGCTGCTGTTCGCGGTCGTGGCGGCCTCGGCGCCGTCCTTGCTGCCGGTCCTGCTGATCGGGTGGCTGGTCGCGCTCGTCGTCGGGTGGCGCCGCGCGCACCGTCGGGCCTTCATCCCGGTGCCGACCGCGGTGCTCTTCCTGCCGCTCGTCCTCGCGCAGGTCGCGCGCGGCAACGTCCTCGCGGTCTTCGCCGACCCCGGCGTTCCGTCGGCCACCCGTGCGCCGTCCGCGCTGCAGTTGGCGATCGGTCAGCCGCTGCCGGACTGGAGTGGGTGGCTGCCCGCCACGTCCGGGCTCGCCGCCGTCGGCACGTGGCTGCCGATCGTGATGGCCGTCCTGGCCGTGCCGATCGCCGCCGCCGCGATCGGCGCGGTGCTCGGACACCGCTGGGCCGTCGCCGGCTCGGCGCTCGTCGTCGCACTGCTCGGCTTCGGCACCGCGTTCGCCGCCACCCACGTGACCGTCACCGGCGTCGGGTCGACCACCACCATCGTGTGGCCCGGCAGCGGGCTGTCGGTGTACTGGCTCGCGATCGTCGTCGCGGCCTGCATCGGCATCGACGTGCTGCCGAAGGCCGCACCGGTGACGGGACTCGTCGCGACGGTGCTCGCCGGCGTCGCGGTGGCCCCGGCCTTCGCCGCGTTCTACCTCGGCAACGCCGCGATCCAGCCGACCACGGGCCGGGTGCTCAGCGCCTACGTGAACGCCGAGGCGCAGGCGAACCCCGACGTCGGCACGCTCGTCGTGGTGCCGCAGGACGACGGGTCGCTCGCCGTCGCACTCGAGCGCGGTCAGGGTGCCACCCTCGACGACCAGTCGACCCTCGACGCCACCGCACTCCGGCTGAGCGAGTCCGGCGCCCGCCTCGCGACGCTCGCCGGCAACCTGGCGAGCCGCAGCGGCTACGACCCCCGGCCGGCGCTGCAGGAACTCGGCATCAGCTTCGTCCTGCTCGACGACGCCGGCGACGACCCCGAGGCGCAGAGCGTGCACGACCGGGCCGCGGGTGCGATCGGGCAGAACGCGCTCTTCACGAGCATCGGCGAGACCACGAACGGGCAGCTGTTCCACTACGAGGGCGACGTCGACCGGACCACCACCGGGTCCGCCGCCGCCCGTGCCACGCACGTGCTGTACCTGGTCGTGCTCGGCGTCGTGTTCGGCGCCGCCGCCCTGCTCGCCGTGCCGACGGCCCCGCGCCGCCGCCGGGCCACCTCGAACGTCATCGAGGCCGAGGAACCCGCGACCACCTTCGACGAGGAGCGCGACGAATGAGCACCACCACCGGCTCCGTCCGACGCTGGGTCGTCCGCGGCACCGCGACCGCGATCGCCGTGGTGGTCGCCGCCGGCGCCGTCACCGCTGCGCACGCCTACGGCACCGCGGCCGAACCGGGTCGCCCGGCCGGCCGGACCGTCACGCCGGTCCCCGCCGACGCCGAGCGTGTCTGTGCAGGCAGCGCCCTGCGACTGTCCGACGACTCCGGCAACGACGCCACCCAGGCGAGCACGGTCGGGTCCGCCACCGTCGCCACGGCGACGACCGGCTCGACCGTCGAGCGGTCCTCGCTCGACCCGTCGTCCACCGGCGGCAGCGACCCGCGGCTGCTCACGGCCCCCGCGGGTGACACCACACCGCAGGTCGCGGGCAGCAGCTACCAGAGCGTCTCCAGCGGCGACCTGGTCGGTGCCGGGGCGGCGTCGTGCGACGACCCCACGCAGTCGACCTGGCTCGTCGGCGGCTCGACCGAGACCGGGCGCACCAGCCTCGTCACCCTGTCGAACCCGACCGACGTGAACGCGACCGTCGACCTGGCGATCTACGACGGCACCGGCACGGTCAGCGCCCCCGGCACGACCGGCATCGTCGTCGCCCCGAACACCCAGAAGGTCGTCCCGCTGTCCGGCTTCGTGTCCGACCAGGGATCCACCGTCGTGCACGTGTCGTCCTCCGGCGGGCAGATCGTCGCCCACATGCAGGAGACCGTCGTCCGCACGCTCACCCCCGGCGGCTACGACATCGTCTCCGGCGGCGCCGCGCCGTCACGCTCGCAGGTCATCCCAGGCGTCGTGCTCGCCGGTGCGCAGGAGGCACAGCGCGGCGACGACACCGCGGACGCCGCCCCCGTGGTCCGGCTGTTCGTTCCGGGCACGGAGTCGGCACGCGTCACGCTCGGCATCACGACGGCGGACGGCGGCGGTACGACCGTGAACGCCACCGCCGAGCCCGGGGTGGTGACCGACGTCGCGCTCGACGACTTCCCGGACGGCCGGTACTCGTTCACCGTCACGTCGACGCAGCCCGTCGTCGCCGGTGCCCGCACGACCTCACCGACGGCCGACGGCAACAGCGACCTCGGCTGGTTCGCCTCGGCCGAGCCCCTGGGCGACGAGGTCATCACCGCGGTGGCTCCAGGGGAGGGCGTCCGCATGAACTTCGTGAACCCCACGCGCGAGGACCGTGCGATCACGATCCGCTCCGGCGACGAGAAGCGCACCATCCAGGTGCTGTCCGGCGCGACGGCGACCATGCCGGTGCAGACCGCGAAGCAGCTCTCGATCTCGGGGGCCGAGGGCGTCGTGGCGGGCGTGACCTACCGCGGGGACGACGGCATCGCCGGGTTCCCCGTCCGTCCGTCCACCCAGGTGTCCACGCCGGTGCGCGTCTACCCCTGACGGTGACGACGGTGCCGGGTCGTCACCAGTGGCGGTAGCGGTCCGGCGCCAGGTCCCACGGGTCCTTGCCGATCAGCTCACCGACGGCACGGAACACGGCCGTCTCGATGATGATCCGCCGGTCGGCGTCGTCCTTCTCGGGGCTGCGGTTCACGCGCTCGACGGGGATCCGGAACACGGTGACCCTGCGGGTGTCGCGGTCGATCCGCCACCGGGGCATCGCATCGGGCAGCGTCGCGTCGGTCGGCATGTCGGCCACCTGGAACACCACGCCCGCCAGTTCGTCCGGCCACAGGCCGATCAGGTAGTGGGCGCTGTCGCCGACGATGCGGTCGAACGCCTCGGCGCGGGTGGTGATCGGCGCGAGCTCGGGACCGGTCACGCTCGACCGCCCACCGCGTCCGTGCCGGGACCGTCCTCGACCGCGGTCGACCGGGGTGACGAGGCGGGGCTTGCGACGCATCCCCACATCGTACGCGTGCCGCCGTCGCTCCTGGTCGCTCCGGTCGCCCGTGCGCGCTCCGCTAGGCTCCCTGACGACATGGACGTGAGGATCTGCAGCAAGGTCGCGTGCGCCGCGAGCGCTTCGGCGACCCTGACGTACGACTACGGCGACTCCATGGTCGTGGTCGGGCCGCTCTCCACGCGGGTCGAACCGCACGGCTACGACCTCTGCGCCCGGCACGCCGCCGGTCTGCGCGTCCCGCGCGGCTGGCAGGTGGTGCGGCGCGAGCCGCTGCAGCGCGAGACCGACTGACGGCTCGCGTCCGCGACGCACCAGCGGTGGTGGACGGGAGGCCCGTGGAACGTGACCGACGTCGGCTGGGGACCCGCGCCTCCCGGCATGGAAGACTGATGGGCATGCCCACCGAAGCCCAGACCGCAGCACCGTACCGCGTCGCCGACCTCTCGCTCGCCGAGGCGGGCCGCCACCAGATCCGCCTCGCCGAGAACGAGATGCCGGGCCTGATGGCCCTGCGCGAGGAGTTCGGTGCGTCGCAGCCGCTGGCCGGCGCGCGCATCGCCGGATCGCTGCACATGACGGTGCAGACCGCCGTCCTGATCGAGACGCTCGTCGCCCTCGGCGCGCAGGTGCGCTGGGCGAGCTGCAACATCTTCTCCACGCAGGACGAAGCCGCCGCGGCCGTCGCGGTCGGGCCGACCGGCACGCCGGACGCACCAGCCGGCGTCCCCGTGTTCGCGTGGAAGGGCGAGACGCTCGAGGAGTACTGGTGGTGCACCAGCCGCATCTTCGACTGGACCGCCGAGGCCGCCGCCGTCGGAGCCGACTGGGCCGGTCCGAACCTGATCCTGGACGATGGCGGTGACGCCACCATGCTCGTGCACACCGGTGCCGACGCCGAAGCGGCTGGTGCTGCTCCCGTCGCCGCCGCCGACGCGAGCGCCGAGTGGAAGATCGTGCTCGACACCGTCGCCGCGTCGCTCGAGACGTCGGCCGACCGCTGGACCCGCATCGCCGCGGACATCGAGGGCGTCACCGAGGAGACCACCACGGGCGTGCACCGCCTGTACGAGCTGTCGCGGAACGGGCAGCTGCGGTTCCCTGCGATCAACGTCAACGACTCCGTCACGAAGTCGAAGTTCGACAACAAGTACGGCATCCGCCACTCCCTGCCCGACGGCCTGAACCGGGCGACCGACGTCCTGATGGGCGGCAAGGTCGCGTTCGTCGTCGGCTACGGTGACGTCGGCAAGGGGGCGGCCGAGGCGCTGCGCGGCCAGGGCGCCCGCGTCATCGTCAGCGAGGTCGACCCGATCTGCGCGCTGCAGGCCGCGATGGACGGCTACCAGGTGGCGCGACTGGCCGACGTCGTCGACACCGTCGACATGGTCATCACCTGCACGGGCAACCTCGGCGTCGTGGGCGTCGACGAGATGCTCGGGCTGAAGCACCTGGCCATCGTCGCCAACGTCGGGCACTTCGACAACGAGATCGACATGGCCGGCCTCGAGTCGCTGCCCGGTGTGGAGAAGGTCGAGATCAAGCCGCAGGTGCACGAGTGGCGCCTGCCGACCGGTCGGTCGATCCTGGTGCTGTCCGAAGGGCGGCTCATGAACCTCGGCAACGCCACCGGGCACCCGTCGTTCGTGATGAGCAACTCGTTCACGAACCAGGTCCTGGCGCAGATCGAGCTGCACACCCGTCGTGACGAGTACCCGACCGGGGTCTACGTGCTGCCGAAGCACCTGGACGAGAAGGTCGCGCGCCTGCACCTGGGCGCCCTCGGGGTGGAGCTGACGGAGCTGCGTCCCGAGCAGGCGGCGTACATCGGCGTCCCGGTCGAGGGACCGTTCAAGCCGGAGCACTACCGCTACTGAGCGGTCGCGCGGCCGGCGGCGCGCCGCGGCCACGCGGAACCAGGTTCCGGACACAGCACTGCGCAACGGCGTGGTGCTGTGTCCGGAACCTGGTGCCGTGCCGAACGCGCGGCGCTAGCGCGGGAAGCCCGGCGGCCGCGCCGACGCCGACGCCCCCGCCGCGGTGAGCACCGCGACGCGGGAGCGCAGCGCCTGCACGTCCCGCCCGCGCCGCAGCACGACGACACCGGCGAGGAACACCTCGGCGGGGACCGGCGGCACCGGGTGGGCGAAGGCCGCGACGTCCGCGGCCAGCGCGCGGGCGGCGGACTCCCGGAGCTCGGGGCGCATCACGGCGGCCCCGCGGAAGAACGCGCCGAGCCGGTTCTCGAGCCGCTGCGGCAGCGCCGAGACGTCCGCGACCGTCGCCCAGGCCGCGAGCTCCGGCGGCAGCACGACCTGGGGGTCGCGCTGCTTCGGCAACCGCTCGTGCTGCACGACGGTGCCGGCGAGCAGGTCCCCGAGTCTCCGTGGACGACTGCCGAACAGTGCGACGAGCAGCGCCACCGACCCGAACGTCATCCACAGTTCGAACAGTCCGACGAGTGCGCGGGTGAACGCGTGCCGGAACCCGATGGCACCGCCGTCGACGCGGACGACCCGGGTGCCGACCGCGTACCGCCCGACGCTGCGGCCCCGCGTCACCGTCTCGACGGCGGCCGGCACGAGCACGAGCACGGCGACGAACAGGGCGATGCTCAGCGCGGCGCCCCACGCGTCGTCGACGCCGCTCGGCCAGAGCCGGGACACCCCGAACACCAGGAGCAGGTACAGGACGAGCAGGCACACCCCGTCGAGGAGGGCCGACGCCAACCGCAGCACGAGTCCGGCGGGCTGCACGTCGAGCGCGACCGCCTCGCCGACCACGAGCTCGTCGGCGGTCTCGTCGAGGGCGAGCGAGAACCGGGCATCGGCGAGGTCGCGCGGCGTGCGGGGCTTCGACATGGGATCATTCTGTCGGAAGTCGGCCGACACGAGGGGGAACACGTGGACCTGGACGCCTACGCCGAGGTGCACCGCGACCGGTGGCAGGAACTCGACCGCCTCGCGCGCGCCCGACACACCACCGGTGCCGACGTCGACGAGCTCGTCTCCGGCTACCAGGCCGCCGCGACGGACCTGGCCCGCATCCGCGGTGCAGCGCCCCGCACGGCGACCGGTGACCGGTTGTCCCTCACGCTGTACCGCGCCCGTCTGCGCTTCACCGGCACCCCGGTCGACCCGCTCACCGCGGTCGCCCTGTTCTTCACCCGGCAACTGCCCGCTGCGCTGTACCGGATCCGCTGGGTGACGATCTGGGTGGCGCTGGCGACGGCGGCGATCGGCGCGATCGTGGCCGTGTGGATCACGACGACCCCGGGGGCGACGGCGACCTTCGGTACGCCGGAGGCGCTCCGCCAGTACGCCACGCAGGACTTCGTCGACTACTACTCCGACCACGGCCTCGGCGCGTTCACGGCGCAGGTGTGGACGAACAACGCGTACATCGCGGCGACCATGGTCGCGTTCGGGATCACGGGCGTCTTCGTGCCGTTCTCGATCATGCAGAACGCCGTCGGGCTCGGGGTGTCCGCCGCGATCATGCACTCGCAGGGTCGCCTGGCCGACTTCTTCCTCTACATCGCCCCGCACGGCCAGCTCGAGCTGTACTCGGTGTTCCTCGCCGGCGGGGCGGGCCTGATGATCTTCTGGTCCTGGGTGGCGCCGGGTCCGCACCGCACCCGCGCGCAGGCCCTCGCCGAGGACGGCCGAGCACTGATCACGATCGCGGTCGGCCTGACGCTGACCCTGCTGCTCTCCGGCCTGGTCGAGGGCGTCGTCACCCGCCAGGACTGGCCGTGGCCGGTCAAGATCGGCATCGGGACGGTCGCCCTCGCAGCGGTCCTCGCGTACCAGTGGGTGCTCGGCGGTCGTGCGTACCGTGCCGGGGAGCGTGGCGACCTCGACGAGTTCGAGCGCGGCACGTCCGCGCTGGTCGCCGGGTAGCGGCGGGTCGGTTCAGAGCCGGCCCGTGGCCTTCGCGCGCAGGTAGGCGTCCGCCACGAGCGGCGGGACGTCCTCCGGTGCGCCGCGGACCACCTCGGCGCCGGCACGTCGTGCGACGTCGGCGACGCCGTCGGCATCGAGCAGCGTGCGTTCGGCGGCGGCCCGTCGGTACACGTCGCGCTCCGCGCCGGTGGGGAGGCCCGGCACGCGTCCGCCCCGCGCCGTGCGGACCGTCGTGGCCGGGTCCACCCCGCCGCGTGCGGTCCGCTGCACCGCCGGGTCCTCGATGCTCGTCACCACGACGGCGTGCCGCCGGGTGAGCCGGGGCAGCACCGCCAGCAGGTCACCGGAGGCACCGACCGAGTCGAGGCTCGACGCCAGGACGACGAGCGCTCGGGACGTCGTGATCGAGTCGACGAGCGCCGGCACCGCGGACCAGTCGGTCGCGGCGAGTCCGGGTTCCGCCATCGCGAGGGCCTCGCCGAACCGCTGGACGACGTCAGTGCGCGTGGCACCGTGCACGCGGTCGTGGACGCTGTCGTCGAGGACCGCCAGGTCGACCCGGTCGCCGGCGGCTGCGGCCAGGGCGCCGAGGAGCAGTGCGGACTCGATGAAGGTGTCGAGGCGTGGTTCATCCGCGACCCTGCCGGCTCCGGCACGTCCGGCGTCGACGACGACCACGACCCGGCGGTCGCGCTCGGGACGCCAGGTGCGGACCACGAGGTCCTGCCGTCGGGCGGTCGCCCGCCAGTCGATCGAGCGGACGTCGTCGCCCCGGACGTAGTCGCGCAGTGAGTCGAACTCGGTGCCGTGGCCGCGGAGCTGCAGGGTGGTCTCGCCGTCGAGCTCGCGCAACCGGGCCAACCGCGACGGCAGGTGCCGTCGCGAGCGGAACGGCGGGGTCACGACCAGTTCACCCGGAGCCGCCACCACCCGCTGTCGAGCGGCGAGACCGAGCGGACCGAAGGCCCGGACCGCGACGCCGGCGGTGCGGCGGCGGCCGCGGCGGAACGGGGTGAACCGCATCCGTGCCGTCCGTCGTTCACCCGCGGGGACCGTCATCCGGATCCGGCGCGGCCGGTGCCCGGCGGAGGGTTCCCACATGTCGCGGACGATGCCCCGGAGCACCCGCCCGCCGTCGTTCGCGAGCACGAGCGTGCCGTCGGCGGTGCTGTCGCGCCGGGCCAGTCGCGGCATGCGCCGTTCGACGCGCACGCGTGTCAGGTCGGCGGCGAGCAGGACGTCGAGGGCGGCGGCGAGCAGCACGACCACGACCCACGCCAGACCGGCCCACCCGCTGGCGAGCAGCACGGTGGGCACGATCGCGACGGCGAGCAGCGCGACGAACCGGCCGGAGACCGCCACTAGATCGGCACCCGCACCTGCTCGAGCACCTGCTGGAGCACCCCGTCGGCGCCGACGCCCTCGAGCTCGGCGTCGGCGGCCACCCGGAGCCGGTGCCGCCAGACCGGCAGGGTCATCGCCTGCACGTGGTCGGGCGTGATGGCGTCGTAGCCGGTGAGCCACGCCCAGGCCTTCGCCGCGGCGAGCAGGGCCGTCGCACCGCGCGGGCTGACCCCGACCCGGACGGACGGTGCCTGGCGGGTGGCGCGGGCGAGGTCGACGATGTACGCCAGCACGTCGTCGCGGGCACCGACGGCACGGACGGCGCGTTGCGCGGCGAGGACCTCGTCGACGCCGACCACGGGGGTGATGCCGGCCGACCGGACGTCTCGCGGCACGAAGCCGTCGGCGTGCCGGCGGAGGACCTGCCACTCCACGTCGCGCGGCGGGATGTCGAGCGTCAGCTTCATCAGGAATCGGTCGAGCTGCGCTTCGGGGAGCGTGTAGGTGCCCTCGAACTCGATCGGGTTCATCGTCGCGGCCACGAAGAACGGGTCGGGCAGCAGCCGGGCGTCGCCGTCCACGCTGACCTGCCGCTCCTCCATCGCCTCGAGCAGGGCGGACTGGGTCTTCGGGGGCGTGCGGTTCACTTCGTCGGCGAGCAGCACGTTGGTGAAGACGGGGCCCTCGCGGAACGGGAACGTCCCGGTGGAGGCGTCGTACACGAGCGACCCGGTGACGTCGCCGGGCATCAGGTCCGGCGTGAACTGGATCCGCTTGGTGTCGAGCGACATCGCGGCGGCCAGGCTGCGGACGAGCAGGGTCTTGGCGACGCCGGGAACGCCCTCGAGCAGCACGTGCCCCTGCGCCAGGAGTCCGACGATCATGCCGGACACCGCGCCCTCCTGTCCGACGACGGCCTTGGCGACCTCGGCCCGGACGCGCCCGAAGGCGTCGCGCAGGCCGGCGTCGCCCGGGACGGGGTCCTGCCGGGGTCGGTCGTGCTGGTCGGGGACTGCTGGCAGGTCGGTCACGGTCGTGCTCCTGGTCGGTCGTGGTCGGTGCTGGGACGGTCGCCCGAGGCGGATCGTCGGACGGCCCGTTCGAGGTCGTCGAGTGCCCTCGTGCCCTCGACGAGGGCGCGGTCGTCGGTGGTCGGACCGCCGACGAGGACGGCGCCGACGCGGTCGTGGGGGATGCCGGTCGCGCGGGCTGCGGCGCGGACGACGTCGTCGACGTGCGCGGAGCGGGGGAGTCCCAGCAGCCGACCGATCCGGCGGACCGCGGCGACGCGGAGGGTGTCCAGGGCATGGGTGCGGTCGTGGGTACGGGCGTACATCCGGGCCCGGCCCTCGGTGGTCTCGGCGGCGCGGACCACGACGGGCATCCGTTCGACGACGAGCGGCCCGAGGCGGCGGCCGCGCCACACCGCGGCGGCGACGGCGACCAGGGCGAGCAGCGCGATGCCGCTCGGCACCCACGGCGGCGCCAGCTCGCCGAGCGTCGGGGCCGCGTCGGGTGCGCCGACGGTCGGCGTGTACCAGGTGAGGCGGTCGTCAGCGCCGAGCAGCCCGAGGGCGAGCGCGGCGTTCCCGGCGGTCGTGATCGTGTCGTTGCGGAGGGCCGACGTGGTGCCGACCAGGGTGACGTCACCGCCGGGCGTCGCCGCGCGGACGAGTCCCCAGGCCCGGTCGTCGCCGCTGCCGGACGGCGCGCACCGGTCCGCGTCGGGGTCGTCCACCGTGTAGCCGTACCCGTCGGTGGACACCCGCGCTGCCGATGCCGCGGCCGGGATCGCACACGACGCGGTCGACACGGTGTCGCCGCCCCCGGGCGCCGTCGCCGTCGTGACGTCGAGCCCGAAGGACGTGAACGGCGTGGAGTCGACACCCACCAGGACCACGTGCTCCGCGGTCCGGGCGATGCGCTCGGCGACCGCGGGGTCGAGGACCCCGTCGGAGTCGTCGACGAACACCGTGCCGCCGTCGATCCCGTCCGCACGGTCGGTGACCCGGACGGAGGTGCCCCGCTGCTCCAGGACACGGACCAGCGCAGCCGATCCGCTCGCCGTGGTGGACGTCGGGTCGAGCGGCCGGCGGTCCGGGCCCTCGGCGCCCTGCACCACGGCGGTGAGCACGGCGAGCACGAGTCCGACGACCACGATCGCGGCCCAGAAGCCGAACCGGAACCGGCGGCCCTCGGGCTGCTCCGGTGCCGGTGCGCCCGAGCGCGGCGTCGCGGTCGCGGTGGCGGTGGCGGTGTTGGTGCTCATGCCGGCACCTCCGGCCCCACGGACCTGGCCGGACGGGCCTGGCGCACGGCGTGCTCGGTGTCGAGGACCCGCCGGGCGGTGGCCTCGTCGGTGTCGAGCCCGAGGTAGCGGACGGCGTCGAAGGCCGTGGCGGCGCCGTCGAGCGCGGCGGCTTCGGCGGGGAACGGGACGGCTGCGCGGGCGGCGATGGTCCGGGCGGTGGCACCGGGGACGTCGGGGACGAGATCGCGCTCGCCGAGACCGCGGGCGGTCGCACGGAAACCGTCGAGGACCGCGGCCGACCAGTCGCCCCGGCGGATCGCGGACCGGGCGGCGTCGAGCAGTTCCCGGGCGGACCGGAGGTCGTCGTCGTCGAACACCCCGCCGGTGTCGTCCGTGCCGCTGCGTGCGCGACGTCGGGGGAGCCCGCGGGCGAGGACCACGAGCACCACGACGGCGACGAGCACCACGATCGCGATCACCAGGGCCGTGCGGGCTGCGACGGGGGAGTCGAGTCCGTCGGCGCGGAGCGACCCGAGCCAGTCCAGGAACGTCCGTGACGCGCGGTCCCACCAGGTCACGTGGGCGCCGTCGTAGGCGGGCCGATCGAGTTCGCGTTCGAGCAGGCGGCGGGCCTCGTCGGGGTCGACCGCGGTCATGCGGTCCCGTCCGGCGGACGGTGCTGTCCCTGCTGCGGCGGGTGGTGCGGCCACGGTTGCTGCTGCCCGGGCCAGGGCTGCTGCGCCTGCTGTTGTCCGGGCCATGCCTGCGGGGGTTGTCCGGGCCACTGCTGCGGCTGCTGCTGGGCCCAGGGCTGCTGCTGCCCGGCCCACTGCTGCTGCGGCCACGGCGGTCGGGCGACCGGTGCCGACGGGCCGAACGGGTCGGCCGGCTGCCCGGTGTCCAGGTGCGACGCGATGCGCTGGTCGAGGGCCTCGGTCCGGATCCGCCGGTCGATGGTCAGGAAGGTGACGACCGCCGCGCTCAGCACGTCGGTGATGCACTGCACGGCGATCGCGAGCAGGCTGCCGATGACGATCAGGACGAGGGCGCCGCCACCGATCCCCGATGACGCGTCGGTCTGCCCGAGCGGGTCGAACACCCCGCCGACCAGCACCGCCCCGATGGTGAGCGGCGCCGAGGCGATCGACGCCGCGACGCCGAACATCACCTGCACGAGCAGGAGGATGCCGAAGGTCCGCCAGAACGCACCGCGGGTCAGCCGCCACGACTGCGCGGCGGCGGCGAACACCGGTCGACCCTCGAGCGCGATGGTCGGCACCGTGAAGGCGAAGCGGATGCCGAGCCAGGTCAGGACCACGCCGAGGCCGAGGACCATCAGGAAGACGGCGAGCACGAACCACCCGGCGCTGGCGTCCCCGGCGCCGAGCGCCGCGAAGAACGCGACGAAGACCACCACGACGACGATGCCGACGACGAGACCCGCGCCGATCTGCACGAACATCCACCCGACGACCGGCCACCGCCGCCCGGCGAGCAACGCCCAGAGGCCCCGGAACGTCGCACGGCGGCCGAGCACGCGCTGCCCGGTGTCCGCGGCGACGGGCGCGACGAGGAACCCGCGCCCGAGGTACGCCAGGAACGGCAGGCCGATCGTCAGCAGGATCCACAGCGTCACCGAGCCCGCGACGATCGTGTCGCCACCACCGTTGCCGTCGAACGCGGTCATCATCCGCGACTGCAGCGCCTGCTGGCCGAAGGTGCTGACGAGGGTGGAGAGCAGCCCGAGCACGCCGCTGAGCAGCACGCTCCAGAGCAGCAGGACGCGGGCGTTCCTGCGGAAGACCGTGAACGCGCCGCTGAGGACGTCACCCAGCCCGAGCGGGCGGAGGGGGATCACCGGACGCGAGCCGGACGGCTGTCGGTCGCCGGGCGGTCGACCCGGCCCCGGGGCGGGCGGTCGCGGCGCGGAGGAGTGGGGCGGGCCTCCCGGCTGCTCGTGCCCCTGCCACGGACCCTGCTGTCCCGCACCCTGCCGTCCACCGCCCGGCGTCTGCCAATCGGACATGACCTCGGCCCCCTTCGTCGTGTCGGTCCGCGCGGCGACGCGCGGTCCACGTCCATCCTGGCGGAAAACGCCGCGTGACGGGGCCTCGGCTATCGTGTGGGGACACGTGCCGACCCGGCACCACCCGCACGCCACACGGAGTCCACATCACATGACACCGCGCATCCTCGTCGTCGACGACGACCAGGCCCTCGCCGAGATGATCGGCATCGTCCTCCGCTCGGAGGGCTACGAACCCGAGTTCAGCGCCGACGGCAACGACGCCGTCGACGCGTTCCACAGCACGAAGCCGGACCTCGTCCTGCTCGACGTGATGCTCCCGGGCATCGACGGCATCGAGGTCTGCAAGCGCATCCGCGCCGAGAGCGGCACGCCGATCATCATGCTCACCGCCAAGAGCGACACCGCCGACGTCGTCCTCGGCCTCGAGAACGGTGCCGACGACTACGTCGTCAAGCCGTTCAACCCGAAGGAGCTCGTCGCCCGCATCCGCACCCGGCTCCGACCGAGCGCCACCGACGCCACGGTGCTGCACGTCGGTGACGTGACCGTCGACGTCGCCGGGCACGAGGTGCGCCGCGGCGACACGGTCATCGCGCTCACCCCGCTCGAGTTCGACCTGCTCCGCGCGCTCGCCGAGAAGCCGAACCAGGTCTTCACCCGCGAGATGCTCCTCGAGCAGGTCTGGGGCTACCACTACAAGGCCGACACCCGCCTGGTGAACGTGCACGTGCAGCGCCTGCGCGCGAAGATCGAGCACGACCCCGACAACCCGAAGACCGTCACCACGGTCCGCGGCGTCGGGTACCGCGCCGGAGGAGCCTGACCACCGTGCCGCCCGCCCCGCCCGCCGGCACCGGTCCCGGCACGGCATCCGGTGCCGCCCCCGGCGCGGCCACCGTGTCGATCGGCGTGGTCGGCCGCGGTCGGCGACGGATGCGGCGCTGGGTCCGTCGTGGCTGGCGGCCCGTCGCGTACGTGTGGCGACGGTCCCTGATGTTCCGCTCGGTCGCCATCACCGTGATGACGACCGGACTGGCCGTCGGGATCATCGGCACCGCCGTCATGGTGAGCATCTCGACGAACGTCTACTCGCAGCGCCGCGACCAGATCGAGTCGGAGTCGGCCCGGGCGACCATCGTCGCGCAGGGGATCTTCGACGCCGCCACCGCCGCCGAGGACAACAACCAGTCCGAGCTCGAGACGCTGCAGAACGAGGCGCAGCAGGCGATCCTGTCGAACACGACCAGCCCCGGCGGCACGAGCATCGCGATCGAGCGGAGCCCGGACCAGTCCACCCCGCAGACGCTGCAGACCATCGCGAGCCAGGACTTCCCGGACGCCGTGATCACCGACGCCCTGCGCAAGGAGGTCGGCGCGAACACCGGCAAGCTCAGCCTGCAGCCCGTGCAGCTCGACGACGACGGCCGCCGCGTCCCCGGGCTCGCCGTCGGCTCGACGCTGCAGATCCCGAGCGCCGGCCAGTACGAGCTGTACCTGGTCTACGACCTGTCCGACGCGCAGCAGACCCTGGACTTCGTGTCGCAGACGCTCTCGATCGGCGGCGTCGCGCTCATGGTGCTCATCGCCCTGGTGACCTCGCTCGTCGTCCGGCTGGTCGTGGTCCCGATCCGCGAGGCAGCGGAGACGAGCCGCAAGATCGCCGCCGGCCGTCTGGACGAACGCATCCCGGTGCGCGGCCAGGACGACCTGGCGACCCTCGCGCGCAGCTTCAACGGCATGGCCGAGGCCGTCAGCCGACAGATCACGCAGCTCGCCGAGCTCTCCCGCGTGCAGCAGCGCTTCGTGTCCGACGTGTCCCACGAGCTGCGCACCCCGCTCACCACGATCCGGCTCGCCGGCGACATGCTCTTCGACTCGCGGCACGCGTTCGAGCCGTCGGTCGGTCGCTCGGCCGAACTCCTGCACGCGCAGGTGGAACGGTTCGAGCTGCTGCTCGCCGACCTGCTCGAGATCTCCCGCTACGACGCCCAGGCCGTCCAGCTCGACACCGAGCCGTCGGTGCCCGCGGCGCTCGCCGCGGACATCGTCGAGGAGTTCCGCCCCCTCGCCGAACGGGCCGGCATCGACCTGCAGCTCGCCACCCCGGGCGGCCACACCACGATGCGGCTCGACGCCAAGCGGGTCCGCCGCATCCTGCGCAACCTGGTCGGCAACGCGATCGAGCACGGTGACGCCAAGCCCGTCCAGGTCGTCGTCGACAGCGACGCCCGCACGGTCGCCATCGCCGTGCGCGACCAGGGCGTCGGCATGCCGCCGGAGGACGCCGCCCGGGTGTTCGACCGGTTCTGGCGGGCCGACCCGAGCCGCAAGCGCACCATCGGCGGCACCGGTCTCGGGCTCGCGATCAGCCTGGGCGACGCGAAGCTGCACGGCGGTCGGATCGACGTGTGGTCCCGTCCCGGCCACGGGTCGACGTTCGTCCTCACCCTGCCCCGGAACGAGCAGGGCACCGCCGCGACGTCGGCGATACCGCTGCCCGAGCTCGACGAGTCGTACGACGGCCCCCGCGCCGTGCGAGAGGAGTCCTGATGCGTTCCCGTCCCCGTCCCCGGCTCCGGCACGTCGTCGCCGCGGCACTGGCCGCCGTCAGCGTGCTGGCGCTCACCGCCTGCGCCGCCATCCCCGTCGACGGCGCCGTCCGCACCGGCCAGACGATCAAGGACGAGTCGCTCTCCGGCGTCGACTTCCGGCCGGACAAGCCGATCACCGGCTCCGACCAGACGGCGATCCTGCGCGGGTTCATCGCGGCGGCGACCGGTGCGCAGGACAACTACGCGATCGCCCGGCAGTTCCTGGCCTCGGACTTCTCGCAGCAGTGGAACCCGCGCCAGGGCGTCACGATCCGCGACGGCAGTGGCACCGTCGAGCGCGCCGACGACCGCGAGCTGACGTACACGCTCACCGCGAGCGCCACCGTCGACTCCGAGGGGGAGTACACGCAGGCGGTCCGCCCGACCTCGTCCACGCTGACGTTCCAGTTCACCCGCGAGGACGGCGAGTGGCGCATCGCCTACGCCCCGGACGGCATCATCCTGTCCCCGGTCAGCTTCGACTCGGTCTTCCAGCAGCACGCCCTGTACTTCTACGACCCGACGTTCCGGTTCCTCGTGCCGGACGAGCGCTGGTTCCTCGCCCGCTCGTCCACGAGCACGCGCATCGCCAGCGCCCTGCTCGCCGGCCCCGCCGACTGGCTGAAGGGCGCCGTGGTCTCGTCGTTCCCGGAGGGCACCCAGCTCTCCCTGAACGCCGTCACCATCGACAGCGGCACCGCGCTCGTCGACCTGTCCAGCGACGCGCTGGGCGCCAGCACGGTCGACCGCGTCCGGATGCGCGAGCAGCTGAGCAAGTCCCTCGCCTCGGTCGCCACGATCTCGTCGGTGTCGATGACCATCGAGGGCGCGAGCGTGTCCGTGCCCGACTCGGGTGGGGCGAACGCGCAGCAGAACCCGGACGTGGACCCCCGACCCCTCGTCGACGAGGACGGCGTCGTCGGCTACGCGGCCACGGGCACCGGCAAGGTCGCGAAGCTCGGCGGCGGCGTCGGCGACACCGTGGCCGACCTCGACCCGACCTCGATCGCGCTGTCCGCCTCCGGCACCACGGCCGCCGTCGGCAACCGCGACGGCGCCGTCGTCGTGCGCGGCGACGACCACCTGCGCGTCGACGCGCGCGAGGACCTGGTCGCCCCCTCGATCGACGACCTCGGGTTCGTCTGGGTCGGCCAGTCGTCGGACACCCGCCGGATCACCGCGTACGGCCTCGGCGGCGACCCGCACCAGGTCGCGACGTCGTTGCCGCGCGGCGAGCTCGTGTCGTTCCAGGTGTCCCGCGACTCCACCCGGGCACTCGCCCTGATCGAGACCGCGGACGGCCCCGGCCTGTACGTCATGGCGGTCATCCGCGGGTCCGACCGGTCGCCGACGTCGTTCGGTGCAGCCGTCCGCGTGCAGGCGGCCACCGGCGACGCGGTGGGGGCGACGTGGGTGAACGACACCGACGTGGCCTCGGTCGGGCAGACCACGGCCGGGCCGAACGTGGTGCGGACCACCATCGGCGGCCAGTCGAGCACCCTGCCGAAGCCGGACGGTCGCGCGACGTCGATCAGCGGCGGGAGCGGCGGCGCACTGCTCCTCCGGATGTCGAGCGGGTCGGTGCTGCAGTCCACCGGCGGCGGCTGGGACACGACCGGCGTCACCGCGGACGTGCTCGGCGTCCAGCGCTGACGACGCGGTCTCCCCTCCACACCCACCCCGGCCAGGAGGCCCGTCCACCGTCCGCACCGCCGGCCCGCGCCCGCCGTCCGGTCGCCACCACACTCGTCGCATGCGCACCGAGGACCAGCCCACCGCCGGGACGACCACCGCGGAGTCGACCGCCCCGAGCTCGCCCACGCCGTGGCGGGACGCCGCGTTCGCCGTGCTCGGCCTGTTCCTGCCGGTGGAGTGCCTGGGCTGCGGACGCCCGGACCGTGCGCTCTGCCGGGCCTGCCGCGCCGACCTGGCCGCACGTCCGCGTCGGGTGCGCCTCGTCGCGGGGGTCCGGCTCGACGCGGCGTTCGAGTACGAGGGGCTCGTCCGCGGGCTGCTCCTCGAGCTGAAGCTCCGGAGCCGGGTCGACGTGGCACGTCCGCTCGGCGGTCGGTTCGGCACGCTCGTCCGCGCGGCGCTCGCCGAGGCCCCTGCCGGCACGGTGGTGCTGCGGGTGCCGCCGTCGCGGGCCGGGGCACGGCGGCGCGGCTTCGACCCCGTGGTGCTGCTGCTCGCCCGCGGCGGCGTCCGCGGCACCGGGCGACTCCGGCGGGTACGGGTACGGGGACGGGGCGGACCTGCGGACGGTGGGCCGGGCCAGAAGGAACGGACGGCGATCGAGCGGGTCGCGGCGACCGTCGGCACGCTGCGGGCCCACGGGGTCGAGCGGCGGGACGTCGTGCTGGTGGACGACGTCGTGACGACCGGCGTCACGATGGCCGAGGGCGTCCGCGCGGTGCGGGCCGCGGGCGGTCGGGTCGTCCGGTGCGTCGCCGTCGCGAGCGTCGAGGACTGACGCCTCGGTGAACACCGGGTGACCACTGTGCGTCCGGTGAGTGTCCGGCGGACTCGCCGCCGCACCGTGACGCCGGACCAGCCGCGGGTCTAGCCTCGCGACAAGGCGTTCGGGTTCGCCGGATGGAGGCGACGCGCCGAAGCTCGATGGGAGCCGCGACATGGACGTGACGATCACAGGCCGGAACGTCGGGGTCACCGACCGATTCCGCACCTACGTCGAACAGAAGTCCGAGAAGATCGACGTGCTCGCTGACCGTGCGCTCGCCTTCGAGGTGCGCATCAGCCGCCACCACGAGAAGTCCGGCGGCAGCCAGGGCGAGGACCGCATCGAGCTCACGCTCATCGGTCCCGGGCCCCTCGTGCGGGCGGAGTCCGCGGCGTCCGACAAGTACGCCGCCTTCGACCTCGCTTTCGCCCGCATCATGGAACGCCTGCGCCGTGCCCGCGACCGGCGCAAGGTGCACCGCGGTCGTCACCGTCCGACCTCGGTGGCCGAGGCCGCCGGCAGCGCCTTCGACGGCATGGGGGTGGTCCCCGCCGACGGCCGACTCATCGAGGACGTCGCCACCGGCGCGGTCCCCGTCGTCGACGAGCAGACGACGGAGGAGGACGACACCGAGGTCTACAGCCCCGTGGTGATCCGGCACAAGGTGTTCGAGGCCGCCCCGATGACGGTCGACGACGCCCTGTACTTCATGGAGCTCGTCGGGCACGACTTCTACCTGTTCGTCGACGCCGAGACCCACCGCCCGAGCGTGGTCTACCGGCGCAAGGGCTGGGACTACGGCGTGATCGGCATCGACGACCAGACCGGCGCCACGGCGTCGGCGGACGCCGAGCCCGCCGCCGCGCTCGCCTGACGCGATCGCCGCGGACTCGTCCGACCCGGTGTGCGCGGCCCGTTCGCGGGCCGCGCACACCGCTGTTCCCACACCGACGTCCCTCACAGCGCACGGCACCGGTGGGTTGCTAGCATGACTGGTCGATCGGGCGCGCAGGTCGCGCACGACGACCCCGTAAGGAGCTCACGTGGCAAACGTGCTGGAGAAGGTCCTCCGCATCGGCGAAGGACGCACCGTCCGCCGGCTGAAGGCGTACGCCTCGGCGATCAACGACCTCGAGGACGACTTCTCGAGCCTCACCGACGAGGAACTCCAGGACGAGACGAAGGAGCTGCGCGAGCGGTACGCCAACGGCGAGACCCTCGACGACCTGCTGCCCGAGGCGTTCGCCGCCGTGCGGGAAGCAGCGAAGCGCACCCTCGGCATGCGGCACTTCGACGTGCAGCTCATGGGCGGCGCGGCCCTGCACCTCGGCAACATCGCCGAGATGAAGACCGGTGAGGGCAAGACCCTCGTCGCGACCACGGCGGCCTACCTCAACGCGATCCCGTCGCGCGGCGTGCACGTCATCACGGTCAACGACTACCTGGCGTCGTACCAGTCCGAGATCATGGGCCGCGTCTTCCGCGCCCTCGGCATGACGACCGGCTGCATCATCGCCAACCAGACGCCGGCCGAGCGCCGCGAGCAGTACGCCGCAGACATCACCTACGGCACGAACAACGAGTTCGGCTTCGACTACCTGCGCGACAACATGGCGTGGCAGGCCTCCGACATGGTGCAGCGTGGCCACTTCTTCGCCGTCGTGGACGAGGTCGACTCGATCCTCATCGACGAGGCCCGCACCCCGCTCATCATCTCCGGCCCGTCCTCGGGCGAGGCCAACCGGTGGTTCACCGAGTTCGCCTCGATCGCGAAGCGCCTGACCCCGGGCGAGGACTACGAGGTCGACGAGAAGAAGCGCACGGTCGGTGTACTCGAGCCCGGCATCGAGAAGGTCGAGGACTACCTCGGCATCGACAACCTGTACGAGTCGGCGAACACCCCGCTCATCTCGTTCCTGAACAACTCCATCAAGGCCGTTGCCCTGTTCAAGCGCGACAAGGACTACGTCGTGATGAACGGCGAGGTGCTCATCGTCGACGAGCACACCGGCCGCATCCTGATGGGCCGTCGCTACAACGAGGGCATCCACCAGGCGATCGAGGCGAAGGAGGGCGTCGAGGTCAAGGCGGAGAACCAGACCCTCGCCACCGTCACGCTGCAGAACTACTTCCGGCTCTACCAGAAGCTCTCCGGCATGACCGGTACCGCCGAGACCGAAGCGGCCGAGTTCATGTCGACCTACAAGCTCGGCGTGGTCCCGATCCCGACGAACAAGCCGATGCAGCGCATCGACCAGACCGACCTGGTCTACAAGAACGAGAAGTCGAAGTTCGAACAGGTCGCCGAGGACATCGCCGAGCGCCACGAGCAGGGCCAGCCCGTCCTCGTCGGCACCACGAGCGTCGAGAAGTCCGAGTACCTGTCGAAGCTCCTCGCCAAGAAGGGCGTGAAGCACGAGGTCCTCAACGCGAAGAACCACGCGCGTGAAGCGGCGATCGTCGCCCAGGCCGGTCGCCTCGGCGCCGTGACCGTCGCGACGAACATGGCCGGTCGCGGCACCGACATCATGCTCGGCGGCAACTCCGAGTTCCTCGCCGTGCAGGAGATGCACGCCAAGGGCCTGTCGCCGACCGAGACCCCCGACGAGTACGAGGCTGCGTGGGACGAGGTCTTCGCCCGCGTCAAGGCCGAGGTCGAGGTCGAGGGCGACAAGGTCCGCGAGGCCGGTGGGCTCTACGTCCTCGGCACCGAGCGTCACGAGTCCCGCCGCATCGACAACCAGCTGCGTGGTCGTTCCGGCCGTCAGGGCGACCCGGGCGAGAGCCGTTTCTACCTGTCGCTGACCGACGACCTGATGCGCCTGTTCAACTCCGGTGCCGCCGAGAGTCTGATGGGCCGCTCGAACGTGCCGGACGACCTGGCGATCGAGAACAAGCTCGTCGGCCGTGCGATCCGTTCCGCCCAGGCGCAGGTCGAGGGCCGGAACGCCGAGATCCGCAAGAACGTCCTGAAGTACGACGACGTCCTGAACCGCCAGCGCGAGGCGATCTACAGCGACCGTCGTCACATCCTCGAGGGCGACGACCTGCACGACCGTGCGCAGTCGTTCCTCAAGGCCGTCATCGACGACGTGATCGACACCCACACCGGTGAGGGTTCGCCGGACGACTGGGACCTCGACGCCATGTGGACCGAGCTCGGCACCCTCTACCCGATCTCGATCTCCATCGACGAGGTCATCACCGAGGCCGGCTCGAAGGGCAAGGCGTCGCGTGACTTCCTCGGCCGCGAGATCCTGTCCGACGCCAAGCTCGCCTACCAGCAGCGTGAGGAACTCCTCGGCGACGAGGCCATGCGCGAGCTCGAGCGCCGCGTGGTCCTGTCGGTGATCGACCGCCGCTGGCGCGACCACCTGTACGAGATGGACTACCTCAAGGACGGCATCGGCCTCCGCGCGATGGCGCAGCGCGACCCGCTCGTCGAGTACCAGCGCGAGGGCTACGCCCTGTTCCAGACGATGATGGGGCAGATCCGCGAAGAGTCGGTCGGCTACCTGTTCAACCTCGAGGTCCAGGTGCAGTCCGACGGCGAGAACGCCGTGATCGAGGCCAAGGGTCTCGGTGAGGACGAGGTCTCCGGCCTCGAGTACTCGGCGCCGTCGATCGACGGCGAGGTCGAGGTGCGCGACGAGAAGGGTCGCCTCGAGCAGGCCGCCACGGCGCGCGCGCAGCAGGCCCAGGCCGAGGCCGAGGCCGCTGCCGAGCCCGAGCAGGGCTCCGCGTTCGGCAACGCGGCCACGGCCTCCGGCCAGGCCGCCGCGGCGGGCAACCGCGCCGAGCGTCGTCAGGCGTCGAAGAAGAACTAGCGTCCGCACGAGACGGACAGGAGGCACGGTGCCAGCTGGCACCGTGCCTCCCGTCCGTTCCGGTCCCGCTACAGGACGCCGATCGCGGTCGCCCGCCACTTGCCGTGCCGCGTCTCCAACCGCATCGCCACCGCGCGCGCGTGACTGCGCGTGTGCACGACGACGGTGGCCTCGGCGACCCCGTCGGCCGGTCGGCAGACGAGCACGCTGCCCACCCGCAGCACGGGTCGCGCCCGCGACCGACGGTGCACCGAACGTGCGTGCGCGGCCACCGCTGCGCGCTGCTGCAGGTGACGGTGGACGTCGTCGGTGATCCACCGGGCGATGCTGTCGACCTCGCGCGACCCGGTCAACACCTCCGCGACGCACAAGCCCAGTGCGCGGGCGGTCTCGGCGGGGTCCGGCGGGCCGGTCACCGGCTCATCGGCCGGTGGCGGCCCGACGATCGTGAGTGGCGGCGCGTGCGCCGTCGTCGTCGTGTGGTCGATCCGGCGTGCCTGCTCTGCCACCCCTGCCCCTTCCGTTGCTGGAGCGAGCGTATGGGGCGTGCAACATGCGAAATACGGAGCGTCTGGGCCTGTGGAGAGCGCGACCTTCTCCACAAGTCGGCGCACCTAGACTGGCGGGGTGTCGACCCTCAGTGACCTCGTCCTCGCGCAAGGCCGTTCCTCCGAAGCCGACGTGGAGTGGCTCCACCTGCTCGTGGGGGACTGGCAGCTCCTCGCAGACCTGTCCTTCGCCGACATGGTCCTGTGGGTGCCGACCGCCGAGGACGGCTCGTTCGTCGCCGTCGCGCACGCCCGTCCGAGTTCCGCAGCGACGCTGTTCTACCGCGACATCGTCGGGCAGGAGATCCGCGAGGAGTGGCGCGGCCAGGTGACCGAGAGCTTCGCCGGGTCCCGCGTCGTCGACTCCGCCGAGCCCGACTGGTACGAGGACACCCCCACCCGGGTCCGCGCGATCCCGGTGCTGCGGCGCCTCAGCGCGAAGAGCGCGCAGACCACCGAGCGGCCGATCGCCGTCGTCACCCGGCACTCCAACCAGGACGAGATGCGGACGCCGAGCCGCCAGGAACTCAACTTCACCGCGAGCGCGAACGACCTGTTCGGCATGATCGCGACGGGTGACTTCCCGGACCTCGGTGCACCGGCTGGCCCGCGCCGTGGTGCTCCCCGGGCCAGTGACGGTCTGCTGCGCCTCGACACCGCCGGCATCGTCACCTTCGCCAGCCCGAACGGCCTGAGCGCCTTCAACCGCATGGGCTTCGAGGGCGAGCTGGAGCGGAAGTCCCTCGCCGAGGTCACCACCGAACTCATCGGCGCGCAGCTCGACGTCGACGAGTCCCTGCCCCTCGTCGTCACCGGTCGTGCTCCGTGGCGGGCCGACATCGAGTCGAAGGGCGTGACGGTGTCGCTGCGGTCCATCCCGCTCCGCGACCACGGCGACCGCATCGGTGCGATCGTGCTCTGCCGCGACGTGTCCGAGCTCCGGCACCAGGAGCGCGAGCTCATCACCAAGGACGCGACGATCCGCGAGATCCACCACCGCGTCAAGAACAACCTGCAGACGGTGGCGTCCCTGCTCCGCATCCAGGCCCGTCGCACGCATTCCGACGAGGCGCGGACCTCGCTGCAGAACGCCATGCGCCGGGTGGCCGCCATCGCGGTCGTGCACGACACGCTGTCGAGCGGCCTGAGCCAGACGGTCGACTTCGACGACGTGTTCGACTCGGTGCTCAAGCTCGTCACCGAGGTCGCCGCGTCGCACAACACGACCGTGCACCCGAAGAAGACCGGCGAGTTCGGCGTGCTGCCGTCCGAGGCCGCCACACCGCTCGCGCTCGGGCTCACCGAGCTCGTCACGAACGCCGTCGAGCACGGGCTGGACGGCCGCGACGGCGAGGTCGAGATCGTCGCCCGCCGCTTCGACGACCACCTGGAGATCGAGGTCCGCGACAACGGCGTGGGTCTGCCCGAGGGGAAGGTCGGGTCGGGCCTCGGCACCCAGATCGTCCGCACGCTCATCCAGGGCGAGCTCGGCGGCACGATCGACTGGCACACCCTGACCGGCAGTGGCACCGAGGTGACGATCACCATCCCGTTCCGCTGGCTGACGGCCACCGCCTAGCCCCGGGGGCGCGCCGCGCCGCTCGCTCGTGAGGTTCCGAAAGTTGCGCACCTCGGCGTGCGATCGCGCGTGTTGCGGAACCTCCGTGATCGACGCGCGGCGTGTTGTGGAACCCGGGCGGCTGTCGGACGGGAGGCCCGTGGGTGCGTTGCCACGGGCCTCCCGTCCGTCGTTCGGTCGCCTCTCGGGCCGCGCCGAGGTTCCGAAATCTGCGCATCTCGGCGTGCGATCGCGCGTGTTGCGGAACCTCGACGGTCAACGCACGGCGTGTTGTGGAACCCCGAGGACCAGTGCACGGCGTGCCGCCGCGCCCCGCGCCCCGCGCCACGCGCCGCCACTCCCGCCTGCGCGCACGACGACGCCCGCCGTCCCCGAGGGGACCGCGGGCGTCAGTGCGTCAGGCGGGACCGGGTCAGGAAGCGCGACGGGCGCGGGCGGCGCGACGCTTCAGCGCACGACGCTCGTCCTCGCTGAGGCCACCCCAGACACCGGAGTCCTGGTTGTTCTCGAGTGCGTACTGCAGGCACATCTCGGTGACCGTGCAGCGCGCACAGACCGACTTGGCCTTCTCGATCTGATCGACGGCGGGCCCGGTGTTCCCGACGGGGAAGAAGAGCTCGGGGTCCGCGGTGAGGCAAGCTGCCTTGTCACGCCAGTCCATGTGTGGTGCTCCTTGATGTCGATGCTCGAACGGCAGGCCGGGGCCGGGGTTCGGGGGATCGGAACGCTGACCATGCATGAGGCATGAGGGGACAACTGTGGGGAGGAGTCCGCTGGAAGCGAGTCTGACGCCCGCGTGACGCTCGGGGGAGGAGCGACGAACCACGGGAGACGCACACCACATCGTGCCGTCCAAACGACCTCGAATATCGTTCCATACTGGTAGGGGCAAATCAAGGGTTCCGATGCTGGAGGATCACTGTGCACGATGACGACCCGACCGCGGTCGACCGTCCTGAGCCACGCTCACGCGCCTTGATCGGCCTGCTGGTGGTGGTCGGCCTCGAGTTCGCGGCGCTCGTCGTGGTCACCGTCGTGCTCGTCGTCGAGCTGATCGTCGCACCGGCGTCGAGCCTGGCCTCCGGGATCGCCCTGACGATCCTGTCGGCCGTCGCGGCGCTCTGGCTCGGTGCGCTGCTGAACGGCCTGTGGAAGCGGCGCGCGTGGGTGCGCTCGGGGATCATCGTCTGGCAGGTGCTGCAGGGCGCCATCGCGATCGGCGCGTTCCAAGGCGTCTTCCGTGAACCGGCGGTCGGTTGGGTCCTGCTGATCCCCGCACTGCTCGGCATCACCTTCGTGCTGTCGCGGTCGGTGACGGCCGCGCTCGCGCGTCCGGCCGAGTAGACGCGAGCGAGAGACGGACGGGAGGCGCGGTGCCAGCTGGCACCGCGCCTCCCGTCTCGCTGTGGTCCGGTCCTCAGACCAGGCCGAGCTTCTTCCGCAGGCTCGCCACGTGTCCGGTCGCCTTGACGTTGTACAGCGGCAGCTGCACGGTGCCGTCCTCGTCGACGACGATCGTGGAGCGGATCGTGCCGGTCACGATCTTGCCGTAGTTGTTCTTCTCGCCCCACGCGGCGTACGCCTTGTGCACCGCGAGGTCCGGGTCGCTCAGCAGCGGGAACGTGAGCGCCTGCTCGTGCTGGAAGGTCTTGAGCTTCGCCTGCTCGTCCTTCGAGACGCCGAGCACCTCGTAGCCGGCTGCCTGCAGCGACGACATGTTGTCGCGGAAGTCGCAGGCCTCGGTGGTGCACCCGGGGGTGGACGCCGCCGGGTAGAAGTACACGATGACCTTCTTGCCGCGCAGTGCGGCGAGCGAGTGCTCGACGCCGTCCTGGTCCGGCAGCGTGAAGTCGGGGGCGGTGTCGCCGGCGGCGAGACGGTCGGTCATGGTGCTCCTGTTCGCTCCGTGCCCACGAGTGGTCGTGAGCACGCAGAACCCATGCTATTGTTGATTCCCGTTGCGGCACGGAAGCCGGAACATGCACCTCTAGCTCAATTGGCAGAGCAACTGACTCTTAATCAGTGGGTTCTCGGTTCAAGTCCGAGGGGGTGCACCGCAATCGCGAAGGCCCCGACTCATCGAGTCGGGGCCTTCGTGCGTTCCCGGGGTGTGGACGGGTTCCGAGCGGGACACGCCCGAGATGCGTCCGGCGGTCGGATTCAGGCGGCGGCCACGTCGACGATCCGTTCCTCGCCCACGACGAGGTCGACCGCACCGGCCGAGGCTGCTGCGAGGTCCGCGGTCAGGGTCGGCAGCGCGTCGGCGGGCACCCAGACCTCGAACGTCGCCGCAGGTCCGTACACCGTCGCACCGAGGGACGCGTGGTGGTGCCGGACCCAGTCGCGCAGGACGTTGTCGAGCCGGCCGGCCTCGGCGTGTGGGACGTCGAAGTGCACCTGCGTGAGCGCCTCGCGTCGGACGAGCGCGGCGGTGTCCAGGGCTTCGGAGACCGAGCTCGAGTAGGCGCGGGCGAGTCCGCCGGCGCCGAGCTTCACGCCGCCGAAGTAGCGCGTCACGACGGCGACCACGTCGGTCAGGTCGCGGCGCCGGAGCACCTCGAGCATCGGCACGCCCGCCGTGCCCGAGGGCTCGCCGTCGTCCGACGACCGTGCCTGGTCGCCGAGCGTGCCGGTGACCATCGCGGTGCAGTTGTGCCGGGCGTCCCAGTACCGGCGCTTCACCTCGGCGATGACGCGCTCGGCGTCCGCCACGTCCGAGACGGGAGCGACCGTGGTGACGAACCGCGACTTCGTGATGACGATCTCGTGCTCGACCGGTTCGGCGATCGTCGACGGGAAGCTGCGGGCCATGCCCCGAGGCTAACGGCGTGCACCGTGTCCGCCGCGCTACGATGTCGTGCACGCAAGGCTGGGGAGGAGTCCGACATGGAGACCGGTGATCCGAGGGGCGGGGTCCTGGACGCCGCCGAACTCGCACGGCGCATCAACCTGCTGCTCGACTTCGAGGAGTCCCAGCGCGGGACCCCGGTGCCGTTCGCCTCCATCGAGGAGTACGTCGCCAGCCGGGGTGGTTCGCTCTCGCGGGCGAAGTGGACCTACATGCTCTCCGGCGACGGCCGACGGAACCGCGACACCGAGCTCCTGCGGCTCCTCGCCGGGTTCTTCGAGGTCGACGAGCGCTTCCTGCTCGAGGACAGCGACGTCCCCGAGCGCATCGGTGCGCAGCTCGCCCTCGTCCGCTCGCTGCGCTCCGCCCGCGTGAGCGGGTTCGCCGCACGCACCTTCCCCGGCGAGCTCTCACCCGAGGCGCTGCGGCGCATCGCCGAGGTGCTCGAGGAGGAATCACAGCGCGGGAGCGTGGCATGACCGACCCGCTGCTCGAGTCCTTCTGGGTGCGCGGAGCGGCCGAGGAGTGGTCCGACGTCGACCAGGCCGTCGCGGCCGCTGCCGTCGTCGTCGACAAGCCGATCGTCGTCCGCGAAGAGGCCTTCCTCGCGACGGAACCCGTCTGCGGCTTCGTCGCGACGCTCGAGCACGCGCACCTGATCATGATCTCGCCGACCGCGTCGCCCACCTTCCGGGCGTTCGTCATCGGACACGAGCTCGGCCACGTCCTGCACCGGCACCAGGAGCACGCACCGCAGTCGGCGTACATCCGCGACGTCATCCCGGACCTGCCCGAGTACAAGGTCGAGCGGGCCCTGGCGCGGGGGATGTTCTCGAACACGTACGAGCACGAGGCCGAGGTCTTCGCCGACGAGCTCGCGACGCTCATCCGACGGCACCGGGGCCGTCCGAGCGCCTTCCGCGGGGTCTTCGGGTGATCGTCGCCGTCGTCCAGGCGGTGCTGCTCATCGCCGGGACGATCGCGCTCTTCGTCCTGCAGCGCGGGCAGGACCGCACCCTGGCGGTGACGTTCCTGTTGTTCGCCGCCACCATCGTCACGAACGTCGATCCGCTGTACCGCGGGCTCGACCCGCTGCTCGGTGGGTTCAACGTCGTGACGGTGGTCAGCGACTGCCTGATGGTCGCCGGCACGAGCACGCTGCTGTGGGGCGTGGCCAAGGCGGTGGGAGCGGCCCGGCCGTGGCTCCGGAACGCGATCGTGGTGTCGTTCGCCGCGGTCGTCATCGTGGTCGTCGTCGCCTTCACGGTCCTGGACAAGCCCGCCACCACGACGACGTTCATGCTCGACGCCGGATCGCACCCGGCCGCAACGGTCTACTCGATCGCACAGACCCTGTACCTCGGGGTGGCGCTCGGCGCGACGGGGTTCATCTGCGTCCTCCGGTTGCGCGAGGCACGGACGACGACGGACCTGGTCGGGCTGTGGGTGCTGGTGCTCGGCGGCGTGCTCGGGGTCGTCCGGATGGTGGTCGTCGTGGTCATGGACCTGGCGCACGTCCTGGGTGACCTGGACCGGATGCGGTCCCTCGCGCTGCCGTACGACGTCACCACGCCGGGCGCCGTGATCTGCGTCTCGACGGGGATGCTGTTGCTGGTGATCGGCCACCGGGTCTCGCGACGTCGCCGCACCCGGCGGGTCGATGCGGCGCTGCGCCGTCTCGCACCGCTGCACGAGCGGATCGGCGCGGACAACGCCTACCCGTCGACGGACGACCCCGCCACGCGGTTGAGCCGCGCGATCGTCGAGGTCAACGACGGGCTCCGGCGGTCGCGTGCGTCGTTGACCGATGCCGAGCGGGCAGCACTCGCCGAGGCCGAAGCGGCACTCGACGCCGCGTAGCCCGAACGGGTGGCTCGACGGTCCGCGGACGCCCGTGTAGGGTTTGTAGCAAGTGCTACAGATCTTGTGGCCCGTCGGGTGGGTCTCGGCCGCGTTGGGGGCGGCCGAGCACCACCGACACTCGTTGTCTAGACTCGGACGGTGCTCGTCTTCGCCGCAGTCGTCCTGTTCATCGGTGCCGTCTTCAACGTCGTCACCTGGCCGCGCTTCTTCCAGCGCGTCGCCAAGGACACCCGGGCACGTGACGCCGCGGGCAAGCCGACGACGTTCTACACGGTGCACCTCGTGCTGCTGCTCATCGCGCTCGCGATCGCCGTGGCCGCGGTCGTCGCCGGCATCCTGCTGCTCGTCTGAGCCGTTTGCCGTCCGCCGTCGGGCGTCCGCCGTCGCTTCAGCGCTGCTTCAGCGGCGCACGGCAGGATCGTCGCCATGCGCGTGCTGGTGGTCGATGACGAGGTACGGCTCGCCGACGGCGTCCGTCGTGGCCTCGAGGCCGAGGGGTGGGCCGTGGACGTCGCCCACGACGGGGTCGACGGTCTCTGGCACGCCCGCGAGTTCCGGTACGACGCGATGGTCCTCGACCTGATGATGCCGGGGATGAGCGGATGGGCGGTGTGCGCGCAGCTCCGGGCCGACCAGGACTGGACGCCGGTGCTCATGCTCACCGCCAAGGACGGCGAGTGGGACCAGGTCGACGCCCTCGACGCCGGTGCCGACGACTACGTCACGAAGCCCTTCTCGCACCCGGTCCTCGTCGCGCGCCTGCGTGCGCTCGTCCGCCGTGGTGCGCGGGAGCGTCCGACGGTGCTCACGGTCGGTGACCTCGTCGTCGATCCCGCCGCGCGGTCGGTGACGCGTGCGGGGACCGTCGTCGACCTGACCAGCCGGGAGTTCGCGGTGCTCGAGTACCTCGCCCGACGGGCCGGGCAGGTGTGCTCGAAGCGCGAGGTGATCGAGAACGTCTGGGACGTCGACTTCGAGGGCGACCCGAACATCGTCGAGGTGTACGTCGGGCACCTCCGCCGCAAGCTCGATCGGCCGTTCGGCCGGACGTCGCTGGAGACCGTCCGCGGTGCGGGCTACCGGCTGGGAGCAGACGGTGGCTGACCGCGGCCGCACCCGTCCCCGGCGGTTCCGGTCCGTCCGCGCACGGACGACGCTCGGCGCGGGCGTCGTGGTGCTCGCAGCGCTCGTCGTCGGTGCCGTGGGCTTCGTCGTCGTCCTCCGCCTGGTGCTGCTCGACGGCGTGCGGACCGCTGCCGAGGCCGGGCTCGAACAGGTGTCCTCACGGGTCGAGTCCGACGGCGCCGGGGCGGTGACCGACTACGAGGACGTCCTGGTGCAGGTGATCGGTGACGGCGGCTCGGTCCTCGCGCACGGCGAGGACGCCGACGCCCCGGCGCTGTCCACGGCCGACGAGTCCCGGTGGTCGCACGACGGTGAACGCTGGCTGCTCGTCTCCGACGACGTCGACCTGCCCGGTGGGGGTGAGGCGACCCTGGTGTACGGCGTCTCCCTCGAGCAGACCGACACCGCGATCCGGACCGCCGTCGTGCTCCTCGCCGTCGGGGTGCCGGTCCTCGTCCTCGTGCTCGGGATGGTGACCTGGTCCGTGACCGGGCGGTCGTTGCGGCCGGTGGAACGGATGCGGACCGAGGTCGAGACGATCCGCGCTGCCCAGCCGGACGCCCGCGTCGTCGTGCCGGAGACCGGAGACGAGATCGCCCGGCTCGCGACCACCATGAACGCCATGCTCGACCGTCTCGACCGGTCGGCTGCCGGGCAGCGGCGGTTCGTCTCCGACGCGTCGCACGAACTGCGGTCGCCCATCGCGTCCATCCGCCAGCACGCCGAGGTCGCCGCCGCACACCCGGACCGGACCGACGTCGGCGAGTTCTCCGACGTCGTGCGCTCCGAGGCCGTGCGGCTGCAGGACCTGGTGACTGGGCTGCTCGAGCTGTCGCGGCTCGACGAGGGCGGCACCGGCACGCGACGCCCCGTGGACCTCGACGACCTCGCGCTCGGCGCCGTCGCGCGGGCGCGGGCACGGGTGCCGGCCGGCGCGACCGACGACAGCACGATCCGGGTCGACGGTTCGGGGATCTCCGCCGCGCGCGTGCTCGGCGACGAACGGCTTCTGACGGGGGTGGTCCGCAACCTCGTCGACAACGCCGTCCGGCACGCCGTGTCACGCGTCACGGTGGCGCTCGTCGAACAGGACGGCGCTGCGGTGCTGACGGTCGACGACGACGGTGGCGGGGTCCCCGCGGGCGAGCGCGACCGGGTGTTCGAGCGGTTCGTCCGGCTCGACGAAGCCCGCAGCCGTGACGCCGGTGGTGCCGGCCTTGGCCTGGCGATCGTGCGGGACGCCGTGCGGGCACACGGCGGCGAGGCGACGGTGACGGACTCCCCGCTCGGCGGGGCGCGCTTCGTGGTCCGCATCGCACTCGGCGGCTGAACAGGCGGCTTCAGGTCTGCTTCAGCACCCCGCCGACATGCTCGTCCCATGACCTTCCGCACCCAGCTCCAGAAGCCCTCCGCCCGCCGCGTCGCCGCCCTCGCCGCCCTGCCGGTCGTGGCCGCACTCGCCCTCACCGGCTGCTCCACCGACGACACGGCCAACGGCTCGTCCGACTCCGCCGCCTCGTCCTCGAACGGGTCGTCGACCACCGGCGCCACCGGCGGGGATTCCACGACCGCGGCCTCCGCCGCGTCGAACGACGCCCTGCTGGCCGCCGTCGCGACCGCGCGGAAGAGCGTCGGGTCCGGCACCGTGATCTCGGTCGAGCAGGAGCAGCGCGGCAGCGCCTACGAGGTCCTCGTCGTGACGAAGGACGGCACCGAGCACGAGGTGCACACCGACGCAGACGGCACCGGTGTGACGGGCACCCCGCAGACCGAGACCGCGGACGCCGACGACCGGGCCGAGCACGAGCGGTTCGTCGCAGCGGCCGACCTCGACGTCAGCAAGGCCGTCAGCGCCTTCGAGGACCTGCACGCCGGTGCGATCACCGAGCTCGGCCTCGACGACCACCTGGGCAAGGTGGTCTGGGAGGGTGACGTCGTCGACGGGTCCGGGACGAAGCACAGCGTCCGGATCGACGCCGGTTCGGGTGACGTCGTCACCGACCAGGTCGACACCGACGACTGACCCGACCGTCAGTCGGCAAGCGGCGGCCCGAGCACCTTCCGGACCGCCAGCGCGGCGAGCTGCTCGTCCGAGGTGTCGAGCAGCACGCGGAACGTCTCCGGTCCGGTGACGAACTCGACGCACACGGCGTCCTCGTCACACGGCCCGAGGCGCCACCCCGACACCGCGTCCATCGGCACGGAGACCCGGGCCGCACGCTGGTAGTCGGTCTCTGCCTCGAGGCGGTCGGGGAACACCCGCAGGCGTCCGTACGCGCCTCGCCAGCTCAGCTGGAGATCGAGGGTGGGTGGAACAGACGCAGGGGAGACAGAGCGGTCCGGCACCCGCCGATCGTACCGACGGGTGCCGGACCCACTGCACTCCGCGAGGACCGTGCTGCGCTCCGGGGACAGATCAGGCGGAGTCGCCGGACCCGTCGTGCTCGGTGCCGCCACCGTCGCCGTCACGACGGACCTGGTTCGCCGGGTCGCGCACCCCGATCGGGTACGGACCGGTGACGCCCTGTCGGAGCGACGCGATGCGCAGGATGCGGTCGCGCTGCAGGAACCAGCCGACGACGAGCAGCGGGATCACGATGACCAGGGACGCGATCGTGTAGGTGCCCACCGGGTAGTCGATGGCCATCAGGACGATCACGGACGCCAGGAACGCCAGGGTGAGCCACGCGGTCACCGGGGCACCGGGCAGCTTGAAGGACGGCTCCTTCGCCAGCCCTTGCTTCGCCCACGACCGGAGTCGCATCTGGCAGAGGATGATCGTGCCCCACGCCGTGATGATGCCGAGGCTCGCGATGTTCAGCGCGATCTCGAATGCCTGACTCGGGACGAAGTAGTTCAGGACGACACCGGCGACGGTGAAGCCGGCGGTGAGCAGGATGCCGGCGTACGGCACACCGCCCTTCGACATCTTGGTGGTCCACTTCGGCGCCGAGCCGTTCATGCCCATCGAGTGCAGCGCACGACCGGTCGAGTACAGGCCGGCGTTGAGCGAGGACAGGGCTGCCGTGAGCACGACGAAGTTCATGATGCCGCCGACGATCGACCCGACCTGCGGGTTGCCGAGCGACGAGAAGAACGTCACGAACGGGCTCTCGCCCTCCTTGTACGCGGTGTACGGCAGGAGCAGGGAGAGCAGGATGATCGACCCGACGTAGAAGACCGCGATGCGGAACACGACCGAGTTGATGGCGCGGGGGATGACCTTCTCGGTGTTCTGCGTCTCACCGGAGGCCGTGCCGACGAGCTCGATCGCCGCGTACGCGAAGACGACACCCTGGATCACGATGACCGCGGGGAGCAGCCCGTTCGGGAACAGCCCGCCGTTGTCACCCCAGATCGAGAAGCCCGTCCGGACGGCTTCGCCACCGGCCTCGACCGGGAACGCGAAGACGAGCCAGATGATCGCGACGACGAGGAACGCGACGAGCGCGGCGACCTTGATGAGGGCGAACCAGAACTCGAGTTCGCCGAACACCTTGACCGCGACCATGTTGGCGGCGAGCACGACGATCAGGGCGATCAACGCGAGGAGCCACTGGGGTGCAGCGGTGAACGCGGACCAGTACTGCAGGTAGATCGCGACGGCGGTGGTGTCGACGATCGAGGTCATCGCCCAGTTCAGGAAGTACATCCAGCCGGCGGCGTACGCGAACTTCTCGCCGTAGAACTCCCGGGCGTACGAGATGAACGACCCCGACGACGGGCGGTGCAGCACGAGTTCGCCGAGGGCCCGCAGGATGAAGAACGCGAAGATGCCGCAGATCAGGTAGGTCAGCGCGAGCGCAGGGCCCGCGGTGTGGAGTCGTCCACCTGCACCGAGGAAGAGTCCGGTGCCGATGGCCCCACCGATCGCGATCATCTGCAACTGCCGGGGCTTCAGTCCGTGCTGGTAGCCCTCTTGCTCGTGCGAGAAGTCGTTCGCCGGGGCTCGGTTCACGCCCGTGTCGTTCTGCGCTGTCATGCGCGACAACCTACATGCGCGTGGAACCGGGGCGGCACACAAACCTCCGAACGAGCTGATCTGTAACGAGACGGTCACGATCCCGATCCCCGTGTGCGTGGGCGACACGCCGGTGACGGGGTACATCGGTGCCCGGATTCCGGCGGACGCCGATTGTGATCGGGGGACAGGACACCGGTAGGTTTGAACGTCCCCACAGGCCCGTTGGCCGGGGACACGACGACCAGGACGCGTCCACGGCCAGCAGCGCCGGGGCCGTACGGTCGGCCGGACCGGGACCGCCCCGAGCGTGGTCCCCGCGTGCGTGATCGCTCGCTCTGCGCCGTTGCGCGGGGCTCGACGTGGCCGCGCGCACCGTCCCGGGCGACCCGTTCGCAACCACACCGTCGCCGCACGCGCGCTCCGTCCGCCGTGGCGACGCGAGGAGATCAGTTGTCCATCGCACCACCCGAGAGCCGGCACACCCCGTCGCCGGACCCCACCAGCACGTCTCCGGACGCCACCACGTCGCCGGCGGTCAGCGTCCGCGACGTCTACAAGGTGTTCGGCCGCCGACCCGCCGAGGCCGTCCGACGCCTCGCCGCCGGCGCCACCCGCGACGAGG
This sequence comes from Curtobacterium pomorum, assembly GCF_044497295.1. Taxonomy (NCBI): domain Bacteria; kingdom Bacillati; phylum Actinomycetota; class Actinomycetes; order Micrococcales; family Microbacteriaceae; genus Curtobacterium; species Curtobacterium pomorum. Next base: position 2,582,459 of record NZ_CP172409.1, on the reverse strand, counting down.
TCCGCGAGCAGGGATCGGCCGCGGTCATCGACGCGTCCTTCGACGTCCGACCCGGCGAGATCTTCGTCGTCATGGGGCTGTCCGGCTCCGGCAAGTCGACCCTGATCCGGATGCTCAACGGCCTGCTCGAGCCCACCGCCGGCAGCGTCGAGATCGGCGGCCGGACGGTCACCGGCGCGACGCCGAAGGGGATCCGCGACATCCGTCGGTCCAGCGTGTCGATGGTGTTCCAGCACTTCGCCCTGCTGCCGCACCGCACCGTGCTCGAGAACGTCGCGTTCGGGCTCGAGGTGAACGGCGTCGACAAGGCCACCCGGCTCGCGAAGGCCCGCGAGGTCATCGACCTGGTCGGCCTGGACGTCTGGGCCGACGCGAAGCCCGACGAACTGTCCGGCGGCATGCAGCAGCGCGTCGGCATCGCCCGCGCCCTCGCCGCCGAGACCGACGTCCTGCTCATGGACGAGGCGTTCAGCGCACTCGACCCGCTGATCCGCCGCGAGATGCAGGAGCAGCTCGTCGACCTGCAGCAGCGGCTCGGCAAGACCATCGTCTTCATCACGCACGACCTGAACGAGGCGATGTTCCTCGGTGACCGGATCGCCGTGATGCGCGACGGCCGGATCGTGCAGATCGGGACGCCGGAGGACATCCTGACCGACCCGGCGAACGACTACGTCGCCCAGTTCGTGCAGGACGTCGACCGCGCCCGCGTGCTCACCGCCGCCAGCGTCATGGAGCCGGCACGCGCCACCGTCCCGCTCACCGTCGGTCCCCGTGGCGCGCTGCGCACCATGCGGGACCTGCAGACCGCCGCGCTCTTCGTCACCGGACGGGGCCGGAAGCTCGAGGGCTGGGTCCGGGACCGCCACGTGATGCGCCAGGTGAAGGCCGGCGACACGAACCTCGACGCGATCGTGAACACCGAGTACGCCCGGGTCGCTCCCGACACCGCGCTCACCGACCTGTTCGAGCTCGCCGTCGAGTCGCCCTTGCCGATCGCCGTGGTCGACGACGAGGGCCGCCTGCTCGGCGTCGTGCCGCGCGTCACGCTGCTGGCCGCGCTCGGCAACGTGCCGACGTCGACCATGCCGATCCCGGTGCTCGAGCCGGTCACCCGCATCTCCGACTCCGACATGGACTCGACCCTCGCCGCGACCGGCGAGACGCCCGCCGACGCCGGCGAGCCCGCCACCGAAGGAGACCACGCATGATCACCCCCGGTACCAACTCCTTCGGCGACTTCCACCTGCCCCTCGGCACCTGGGTCGCCGCGGTGGTCGACTGGATCACCACCTACCTGTCCGGCTTCTTCGACGTCGTGCGCTACGTGTTCACGTGGATGGACGCGTGGATGGAGTACTTCCTGTCCACCCCGCCGTTCTGGGTCGTCGTCGCGGTGCTCGTCGTGCTGGCGTTCCTGGCGAAGGGCTGGAAGCTCGCGCTCGGCGCAGCGATCGGGCTGCTGTTCATCGTCAGTGTCGGGCAGTGGACGAACGCGATGAACACCCTCGCGCTCGTCGTCGTCGCAGCCGGCCTGGCCGTGATCCTCAGCATCCCGCTCGGGGTGTGGGCCGCCCGGTCCGACGCCGCGAGCCGGATCATCCGCCCGGTGCTCGACTTCATGCAGACGACCCCGGCGTTCGTCTACCTGATCCCGGCGCTGCTGCTGTTCCGCGTCGGCGTCGTCCCCGGCATCGTCGCGACGATCGTGTTCGCGATGGCCCCCGGCGTCCGGCTCACCGAGCTCGGCATCCGCGGCGTCCCGAGCGAGGTCGTCGAGGCCGGTGCCGCCTTCGGGTCGAGCCCGTGGCGCATCCTGCGCCAGATCCAGCTGCCGTTGGCGAAGGCCAGCATCATGGCCGGCGTCAACCAGGTCATCATGCTGTCGCTCTCGATGGTCGTCATCGCCGGCATGGTCGGCGCCGGCGGACTCGGCGAGCAGATCGTCGCCTCGCTGAACCGCATCGACGTCGGTCTCGGGGCGGAGGCCGGTCTGTCGGTCGTGGTCCTGGCGATCCTGCTGGACCGTCTGACCGCAGCGCTCGGCGGTGACGCGAGCGGTGCCTCCCGGCCCTGGAAGCGCAAGCGGAAGCCCACCGTGACCGCGACGCCGAACGCGGCGACCGCGCAGACCGCCGCCACCACCGAAGCGGTCAGCGACCGTCAGACCGTCGACGCGTGAGGAAGGAACAGATCATGAAGCGAACCAAGCGCACCCTCGCGGCGGCCGTCCTCGCCGTCGCCACCGCAGTCGGCCTGTCCGCGTGCATGCCGCCCGGGTACTACGGGGCCTCCGGCACCGTCGACAACGGCGACCAGAAGTCGATGCACGTCGTCGTCTTCAACGGCTGGGACGAGGACACCGCCGCCAGCTACCTCTGGAAGTACGTGCTCGAGCAGAAGGGCTACGACGTCCAGCTGACGAACTCCGACGTCGCGCCGGCCTACACGGGCCTGGCATCCGGCGACTACGACGTCGTGTTCGACACCTGGCTGCCGAACACGCACAAGGAGTACATGGACACGTACGGCAAGGACCTGACGGACCTCGGCGCCTGGAACGAACAGGCGTCCCTGGAACTCGCCGTGCCGGAGTACTCGGACATCGACTCGATCGACGAGCTCAAGGCGCACGCGTCCGACTTCGGCAACAAGATCATCGGCATCGAGCCCGCCGCCGGTGAGACGAAGGTCGTGTCCGAGCAGGTCATCCCGCAGTACGGGCTGGACGGCATGGACTTCATCACGAGCTCGACGCCGGCGATGCTCGCCGACCTCAAGGCCTCGATCGCGAAGAAGGAGGACGTCGTCGTGACGCTGTGGCGTCCGCACTGGGCGTACGACGCCTTCCCGATCAAGGACCTGAAGGACCCGAAGGGTGCGCTCGGCAAGAACGAGGAGATCCACACGATCGCCAAGAAGGACTTCGCCGACGAGTTCCCGCAGGCGTCGAAGTGGATGGAGGACTTCGCGATGGACTCCGACACCCTCTACTCGCTCGAGAACGCGCTCGTGAACAGCGGCGCGAAGGCCAGTGAGTACCCCGCGATCACGGAGAAGTGGGCTTCCGAGCACCAGGACTTCGTCGATTCGCTCACGTCCGGCGAGTAGTCAGCAGGTCGGACAGGAGGCCCGGTGCGCGTCGTGCGCACCGGGCCTCGTCGCGTGCGTGGCCGGGTTCCTGAACGACGGCTGTCGTGCGTTGCTTCGATGGAGGGATGGACATCCTCCTCCGACTCCTCGTCGCGATCGGGTTCGCCCTCCTCATCACCGCCGCCGCCGCGGTCGTCCTGCACCTGGTGCTCCGGACGATCGCGCGCCGGGAACGGTGGGCCGGCGTGCTCTCGCGGCGGGCGAAGCACCCGTTCCGCACCACCCTGCTCGTGGTCCTGCTCTGGATCGCGTTCACCTCGAGCGTCCCGCGCGACGCCGACGCGTACCCGTGGCGCGACGAGGTCGTGCACGGCTTCCTGATCGTCACGATCGCCGTGGGCTGCTGGCTGGCGTGCCAGATCGCGATCTTCCTCGAGGACCTCGGTCTGCACCGGTTCCGCATCGACGTCCCCGACAACCGGCAGGCTCGCCGCATCCGCACGCAGGTCCTGATCATCCGACGGCTGACCGTCGCCGTCCTCGTCATCATCGCCGTCGGCGCGATCCTGCTCACCTTCGACGGCGTCGAGGCGGCGGGCGCGAGCGTGCTCGCGAGCGCCGGACTCATCTCGGTCGTCGCCGGTCTGGCAGCGCAGTCGACGCTCGGCAACGTCTTCGCGGGCATGCAGCTCGCGTTCTCCGGGTCGATCCGCGTCGACGACGTCGTCGTGGTCGAGCAGCAGTGGGGGCGGATCGAGGAGATCACCCTCACCTACGTGGTCGTGCACCTGTGGGACGACCGGCGCTTCGTGCTGCCGTCGACGTACTTCACGAGCACGCCGTTCGAGAACTGGACGCGCACGAACAGCGAACTGCTCGGCGCCGTCGAGATGGACCTGGACTGGCGGGTCCGGCCGGGGGAGATGCGCGAGGAGCTCGACCGCATCCTCGACCGCACCGAACTGTGGGACCGCCGCGTCAAGGTGCTGCAGGTGACCGACGCCGTGCAGGGGTACGTGCGGGTCCGGGTCCTCGCGACGTCGCACGACGCCCCGTCGCTGTTCGACCTGCGCTGCTACATCCGCGAGGAGCTCGTCGAGTGGATCCAGCGCACCCACCCCGACGCCCTGCCGGTCCAACGCGTGCTCATGGTCGACGAGACGGCGCCGCGGCGGCGCACGGCGTCGACCGCTGCCGACTCGGCGCTGTTCGCGCCGGGTCAGGAGGACCGCGCGGCGCTCTTCACCGGCCCGATCCAGACGTCCGACATCCCGCCGTCGGAGCGCTGATGGGCGCGACCGGCGCTGCGGAACCAGGTTCCGGACACAGCACCGCGGGATCGCGTGGTTCCGTGTCCGGAACCAGGTGCCGTGGACGGGGCTGACGACGGACGGGAGGCCCGTGGCGGATCCGCCACGGGCCTCCCGTCCGTCGTGTGGCCGCGGTCTGGACCTACGGCTGGCGCGCCTTGACGGCGCGGTCGTCCTCGACCACCGTGCCGATCGCCACGATCGTGGTCGCGATCCACGCGACCCACGTCAGGGCGAGCCGCCAGTCGCGGGGTCCCTGGCGGGTGGTCTGGAGCACGCTGTAGCCGCTGATGAGCGAACTCCACACCGCACCGTTGAACATGAACTTGCGCACAGAGGCCTCCTGTCGTCGTGCTCCCAACGCTACCGGTCAGTACATTGGAGCGCCGCCGGACACCCTGCCCGGCGCACTCGTGGAGGAGCGCCCGTGCGTCAGGCCGTCATCGGAGCAGTGCTGCTCGTCATCGGCGCGGTCTGCGTCGCCCTCGGGCTGCTGCCGCTCGACGACCTCGGGGTCCTGGCCGAGCGGGTCCTGCCCGTCCTCGGGTTCGTCCTCGGGCTGACGATCGTCGCCGAGCTCGCCGCGGACGCCGGCGTGTTCGACCGACTCGCCGACGTCGCCGCGCGGGTCGGCGGCGGACGCACGATCGGGCTGTGGGGTGCGGTCGTCGTCCTCGCCGTGCTCTGCACCGTGTTCCTGTCCATCGACACCACCGCGGTGCTGCTCACCCCGATCGTGATCTCGCTGGCACGGCGGGTGGGTCTGCCGCCGATGCCCTTCGCGCTGACCACCGTCTGGCTCGCGAACACCGCGTCCCTGCTGCTGCCGGTGTCGAACCTGACGAACCTGCTCGCCGTCGACCGGATGGGGCTGGGCGGCCCGCTGCCCTTCGCCGGGCTCATGGCCTGGCCGGCGGTCGCCGGTGTCGTCGTGCCGTGCGTCGTCCTGCTCGTGGTGTTCCGCGGCAAGCTCTTCGGGCGCTACACGCCGGTCTCGGTGCGCCGTCCGTCCGACCCGGTGTCGTTCTGGGCGGCGTCGGCCGTGCTCGTCGCGCTCGTCGTGGCGCTGACCGCCGGGGTGACGGTGTGGATCGCGGCCGTCGCCGGTGCCCTCGTGCTCGTCGTCGTCGCGGCCTTCCGGTCGCCGACCGAACTCCGGCCGTCGCGCGTGCCGTGGTCGACGCTGCTCTTCGCCGCCGGGCTGTTCGTGGTCGTCGAGACCCTGCACAGCACGGGGCTCACCGACCCGCTCGTGCAGGCGCTCGGCGACGGCACCGGGACCGGGCCCCTCCTGCTGCTCGGCGGCGGGGGAGCGGTGGCGGCGAACGCGATCGACAACCTGCCCGCGTACCTGGTGCTCGAGCCGGCCGCCGGGCACGAGGCCGTGCGGTACGCCGCGCTCCTCATCGGCGTGAACGCCGGGTGTCTCGTGACACCGTGGGCGTCGCTGGCGACCCTGCTGTGGCACGCACGGCTGTCGGCCGAGGGCGTGCACCTGTCGTGGGGGAAGTACATGGCGCTCGGGTGCGTCGCGGCGCCGCTCACCGTGGTCGCCGGGGTGCTCGCGCTCGCGATCTGAGGCGGGGTCGCCGGTCACCGATCGCACCGTGGGTGCCGATCGAACGGTGCGTGTTCGGTCGTTCGGTGCGGTGCCGGCTGCCTGGTGCGAGCTCGTGGTGGCGCACGGTGCGGTCAGTCGTGCACCGGCCGAACAACCTCGCACCGTGCGCGCGCTGGGTGGCGCACGGTTCACTGCGTCGCACGGTGCGTGTTCGGTCGTTCGGTGCGGTGCCGGCTGCCTGGTGCGAGCTCGTGGTGGCGCACGGTGCGGTCAGTCGTGCACGGCGCAGCGAAGCCTGCACGGTGCCGTTCCTTCTCATCCGCAGCGGTCAACAGACCGAGCTCGCACCGGCCGAACAACCTCGCACCGTGCGACGGCTGCGGGCGGTCAGAGCCAGTCGCGCCGCTTGAACGAGACGTAGAGCAGCAGCGACGAGACCACGGCGAGACCGACGGCCAGGGACAGACCGGACCAGTGCCCCTCGCCGGGGAACGCGACGTTCATGCCGAAGGCGCCCGTGATCGCGGTGGGCACGGCGATGATCGCGGCCCAGCTCGTCACCTTCTTCATCACGGTGTTCTGTCGGTTCGACGACAGGTTGAGGTTCGTGTCCAGGACGCTCGAGACCGCGTCGCGCAGCTGCTCGACGGAGTCCGAGATCGACACCAGGTGGTCCTCGACGTCGCGGAAGTACGGTCGGATGCCGTCCGCGATCGTCTCCGCGTCGCCGTGCAGCAGCGAGGCGACACTGTCGCGGGTCGGGACGACGAGGCGCCGGAGCACGCCGAGGGCCTTGCGCAGACGGAACGACCTGCGTTGGATCTGCTGCTCGCGGGCGTTGCCCCGTTCGAACAGGTCGTCCTCGAGGTCGTCGATGCGCCGTTCGATGTCCTCGACGGTGTCGGTGGCGTGGTCGACGACGGCGTCGAGCAGTGCCCACACGAGCCACGGGACCCCGTGGCCGGCGATGTCGGCGTTCGCCGTGAGCCGGTGCTCCATCGCCGAGGTGTCCACGTCGGCGCCGTGGATGGTGACGAGGGCGTGCTCGGTGACGAACGCCTTGACCTCGTGCGTGACGAGTTCGCCGTCGTCGCCGAGCCCGCCGACGTCGTAGACGACCAGGAACAGGCTGTCCCGGTAGCGGTCGAGCTTGGCGCGCTGGCCGTGCTCGACGGCGTCCTCGACGGCCAGGGCGTGGATGCCGAGTTCCGCTTCGACCTGCTCGAGGTCGGCGTGCGTGGGGTCGGTGTAGTCGACCCAGACGATGCCCGATTCGGCGATGACGTCCGAGATCCGGTCGACCGGGAAGTCCTGCTCCGTCGCGTCGCCGCCCCGCCACGCCCGTGTCCTGACCATGCGCGTCAGCCTAGTGAGACGGCCGGCCCGGGGATCCCAGGCCGGCCGTCGTGGTGCGTCCGTCAGTACGCGGAGACGAGCTTCCCGTCCTCCACCTTCAGGTACTGGTTCACGTCGAAGCTGTCCTCGCCGTGCTCCTTGTCCCCGAAGTACGAGGTGTAGTCGTACTCGACGACGCCGTCCTTCGTGCTCTGCACCATGACCGTGCCAGAAGCGGAGGCCTCGACCTCGACCTCGGGCATCGTCGTGACGTCGTAGCGGACGGCACCGTCGGCGTCGTACGGGCCGTACCAGGGGCACCCGCTCAGCGCGCTGAGGTCGGTCTTCGTGGCGCAGTCGTCGATCAGGTCGGCCACGTACTCCTCGGCGTCCTGCTGCAGCGCCTTCGTCGCGGTCGGCGAGAAGTCGACGTACCCGGAGGACGTCGCGCCGACCGACACCTGCTCGGTGCCGCCGGTGAAGTACTTCGTCCCGCCGACCTCGACCTCGTACGTGCCGGGGTAGGCGAGGGAGGTGAACCGGCCGTCGCTGATCTCGCCGATCTCCTTGCCGCCGACCGTCACCGGGGCGCCCTCGAGCACCTCGGACGCGGTCAGGGTGACGGTCTGGGCGAGCGGCTCGGTGACGCGCCACTCGTCCTTCACCAGGAACGAGGTGCCGGTGCGCCGCAGGCTGACCTGGCCGGAGCGGTTCTTCCCGTCCTGGGTGTAGCTGACGGTGGCGAGGGCACTGTCACCGCTCGTCGACACGCGGCCGACGCGGATGTCCGACGGGCGGTCCTTCGCGCTCTTCAGCACCGCGGTGTCGAGCATGGCGGCGTCGGACGGCACCTCGCTGAGTCGCGCGGCGGTGTCAGCGTCACCGCTCGCGATGGCCTGCACGTACGACTTCACGGTCGGGGCCGGACCCCACACGTTGGCGCGGAGCACCCCGGTGGTGACGGCGCCCGCGATGACGACGACGACCACGGCGCCGCCGGCGATGAGCGAGCGGACCAGGATCTTCTTGGCGCGCGGCGACATCGGAGCGGGTGCGGGGGCACCACCGCCGACGAACGGCTGCGCGGGCTGGCCGGGGTGGCCGACACCGGGGGTCGCCGACCACGCCGCGCCGGTCGGGTCCGCGGTCGGGGCCGGGAACGCCCCCGGAACAGCCGCACCGGCAGGCGAGTACGTGCCGGGCGCAGCCGAGCCGGCAGGCGGGTACGTGCCGGGCGCAGCCGAACCGGCGGGCGGGTACGTGCCGGGTGCGGGCGATCCCGCCACCGGGGACGTGCCGGGGGCCGGCGATCCCGCTGCCGGGAACACCGGCGCGGCCGCCGGACGCGGGTCGGCACCGACGAGGCGCGACGTCCGCAGCACGACGCCACCGCCGAGGCGGGGGAGCAGCACGGGTGCGAGGTACCGTGCCACGGCCTCGATCGCGCCGCCCCAGAGGGCGAACACCAGCGGCGTCCACGGGGCGATCCCGACCGAACCACTGCCGCTGACCGCGCTGACGCCCGTCGCCTGGTACGACACCAGACCGGTGCCGAGCACGAAGAGCAGCAGCCCCAGGGCGAACCACACGACCGGGGTCACGACCCAGTCCAGCGTGGTGCGGAACCGGTCGTTGCGGCGGACGGCGAGCGCGAGGCCCGCGACGACCGAGGTCACGACGACGAGCAGGACGACGAGCCAGGTCCAGCCGCCGGCGCCGCCGAAGACCGACGCCGTGCTCCCGGCCGAGCCGAAGCCGGACAGCCCGACGCCGCCGAGGAACCCGAGGGCGGTGAGGGCGACCGCGACGTTGCCGACGAGCACCGGCAGCGCCGCACCCCACGAGGGCTGCCCGATCAGGGCGACGACGATGACGACGACGGTCACCAGCACGACGAGCACCGTGAGCTGGGACGCCGCGACGCGAAGGGTGCCGAGGACACGACCGGCGAACACGTTCCGGCCGAGGAGCGCCGACGGACGTGCGAGCACCGCGGCGAGTGCGCCGATCACGAAGGCGCCGAGGATGCTGCCGAGGCCGACCGCGTGCACGGGGTCGATGGCCGCGCCCGGGACGGCGGGGAACCGGATGGCCAGGATGCCCGCGGCGGCGTTGGTCAGCACCGTGGTGACCAGCCCGGACAGGACGGCGGTCAGCACGATCGGGGTGCGCCCGAGGTCGCGGGTGCGGATCCGGCGGGTGAGGACGACGGCCAGCACGACCTGTGCCGCGAGCACGAGCACCGGGACGACGGCGAGCGCGCCGGACCCCGACCCGAGGAAGCCGATCGAGCCGGACAGGTGCAGCCGGCCCAGGTCGGCGAGGGCGACCAGCTGGGCGGGCGTGCCGAGCAGGACGCTGACCCCGGAGAGCAGCGACTGGACGTCGGGCGTGCTCCCGGAGCCGAGGCCGGGCGTGCTGCCGGTCGATCCCGATCCGACGGAAGCGGATCCCGATCCGCCGGCTGCGAGCACGGCGACGGTGAGGAGCAACGAGATCGCGGCCACGACGTAGGCGGCGACCCAGCCGCCGACGGCGGCGAGCACGGACGCCAGCCAGTCGCGGCCGGTCACCGACCGCAGCAGACGGCCGAAGGCGTCGGACGGCTGCGCGGCGCCCGGCACGGTCTGGCTCGGCTGTCCCGGCTGTCCCGGCTGGAGGGGCGGAACGGGCGGGTTCGGTGGGTTCGCGCTCATGGCTGGTGGGTCCTCTCCGACCGGGAGGCCGATGCCGCACGCCAGCACCCGTGTCCCCCCGACACGCACCCGAAGCGTACCGGAACCGCCGATCCGCCGTGAATCCGCTGTCCGGGCGCTGGTAGATTCCGACCCGTGTCTGCACCTTCTCCTTCGTCCACCAAGTACGCCTTCGTCGTCGCCTCGAACCGCCTCCCGGTGGACCGTGTCGTCGACCAGGACGGCAACGAGGGATGGCGGCACTCGCCGGGTGGCCTCGTCACCGCACTCGAACCCGTGATGCGCGCGAACGACGGCGCCTGGGTCGGCTGGGTCGGCCAGCCCGAGGTCGAGGTCGAGCCGTTCGACAACGAGGGCATCCACATCGTGCCGGTCCCGCTGTCCGACGAGGACGTCGAGGAGTACTACGAGGGCTTCAGCAACGACACGCTGTGGCCGCTCTACCACGACGTCATCGAGCACCCGAGCTACCACCGCGACTGGTGGAACGCGTACAAGCGGGTCAACGAGCGCTTCGCGACCCAGATCGCCGAGATCACCGAGCAGGACGGCATCGTCTGGGTGCAGGACTACCAGCTGCAGCTCGTCCCGGCGTTGCTCCGTGCCAAGCGTCCCGACCTGACGATCGGGTTCTTCAACCACATCCCGTTCCCGCCCGTCGGCATCTACGCCCAGCTGCCGTGGCGCGCGCAGATCCTCGACGGCCTGCTCGGCGCCGACGTCATCGGCTTCCAGCGCCACGACGACGCAAGCGACTTCCTCCGCGCGGTCCGCCACATCAAGGGCTACACGACGAAGGGGCAGACGATCGACGTGCCCGTCGACGACCCGGACGCCCCGCGCAGCCGCAAGGGCATCACGGTCCGCCACGTCGAGGCCCGCCACTTCCCGATCTCGATCGACGCCGAGAGCTTCGAGGCGATCGCCCGCCGACCCGAGGTGCAGGAGCGTGCCCGCGAGATCCGCGAGAGCCTCGGCAACCCGAAGACGGTGCTGCTCGGGGTCGACCGCCTCGACTACACCAAGGGCATCCGGCACCGGATCAAGGCCTTCGGCGAACTCGTCGAGGACGGCCGCATCAAGGTCGAGGACGCCGCCCTCATCCAGGTCGCCAGCCCGAGCCGCGAGCGCGTCGACACCTACGCCACGCTCCGCGACGAGATCGAGCTGAGCGTCGGCCGCATCAACGGCGACCTCGGGGTCATCGGCCACCAGCCGATCTCGTACCTGCACCACGGCTACCCGCGCGAGGAGATGGTGGCGCTCTACCTGGCGGCCGACATCATGCTCGTCACCGCGCTGCGGGACGGCATGAACCTCGTCGCCAAGGAGTACGTCGCAGCGCGGTTCGACAGCGACGGGGTGCTCATCCTGTCCGAGTTCGCCGGTGCCGCCGACGAACTGAAGCAGGCCGTCATCGTCAACCCGCACGACATCGGCGCGTTGAAGGACAGTATCGAGCGCGCGATCGAGATGCCGCGCCGCGAGCGCTCCACGCGGATGCGTGCGCTCCGCAAGCGGGTCCGGGACAACGACGTCGCGCGCTGGTCGCGCTCGTTCCTCGAGGCGCTCGACCGTCACGCCCCGCGGAACGCCCAGCTCGACCCGTCCGCCGTCGACCCGGCGGACCGACACCGTGAGGCGCAGACCGACAACATGTCGATCTTCGACCAGGACGCGCAGTCCGCCAGGGCTGCCGAGGACACCCGGGAGGCACGTGATGACTGAGCACACCACGCACGTCGACGAGACGGCGGCTCCAGGGCTCGACGCCGCGCTGGACGCGCTGGCCCGCGCCGGGCGCGTGATCGTCGCCCTCGACTTCGACGGTACGCTCGCGCCCTTCGCCGACGAGCCGTCGCAGGTCGGCGCCCTGCCGGGGTCCTGGGCCGCGGTCCTCACGCTGCACCGCGCGAAGGACACCGAGGTGGTGCTCGTCTCGGGCCGTCCGCTCGGCAGCCTCGCGGCCGTGTCGCACGCGCCGCAGGACATGGCGCTCGTCGGGTCGCACGGCGTCGAGTGGCGCGTGGACGGCCACGACGAGGCGGCCCTCACCGACGACGAGGTCGCACGGGTCGCACGGATCGGTGCGGCGCTCGACGAGGTCGGCGCCCGCCACCCGGGCGTGGTCATCGAGCACAAGCCGGCCGGCCACGGCGTGCACACCCGTCGGGTGAGCGCCGAGGTCGCCGCGCAGGCGAACGCCGATGCGAGCCGAGCGGCGCACGAGGCCGACCCCGACGTGCTCGAACGCGGCGGCAAGGACATCGTCGAGTTCGCCGTCCGGCACGTCACCAAGGGCGACGCCATCGCGCGGCTGCGCGAGCTCCACGGTGCCGACGCGGTGTTCTTCGCCGGTGACGACGTCACCGACGAGGACGGCTTCCGCGTGCTCGGCGACGGTGACGTCGGCGTCAAGGTGGGTCCGGGGGAGACCCGTGCCGGGTACCGCATCGCGGACCCGGCGGCCCTGACCGGCGTCCTGAAGCAGCTCGCTCGCCTGCGTGCGACGCGCTGACCAGGGTGATCCGGGCCTCCCGGTCGGACTCCAGAACATGCGAACGCATGTTGATGTCCAACTGGTATCCCAAAGCGTCCTAGACTCGCTCCATGCCTGATATCGACGTCAAGCCGCGCAGCCGGGTCGTCACCGACGGGATCGAAGCAACCACCTCGCGTGGCATGCTGCGGGCCGTCGGTATGGGAGACGAGGACTGGAGCAAGCCGCAGATCGGCATCGCGTCCTCGTGGAACGAGATCACGCCCTGCAACCTCTCGCTCGACCGCCTCGCGCAGGGCGCCAAGGAAGGCGTCCACTCCGGTGGTGGCTACCCGCTGCAGTTCGGCACCATCTCGGTCTCGGACGGCATCTCGATGGGCCACGAGGGCATGCACTTCTCGCTCGTCTCGCGTGAGGTCATCGCCGACAGCGTCGAGACCGTCGTCAACGCCGAGCGCCTGGACGGCACCGTCCTGCTCGCCGGCTGCGACAAGTCCCTGCCGGGCATGCTCATGGCCGCCGCGCGCCTCGACCTCGCGAGCGTGTTCCTCTACGCGGGCTCGGTCATGCCGGGCTACGTGAAGCAGGCCGACGGCACGATGAAGGAAGTCACGATCATCGACTCCTTCGAGGGCGTCGGTGCCTGCAAGGCCGGCACCATGTCCGAGGAAGAGCTGAAGAAGATCGAGTGTGCCATCGTCCCGGGTGAGGGCGCCTGCGGTGGCATGTACACGGCCAACACCATGGCGAGCGTGGCCGAGGCCCTCGGCATGTCGCTGCCGGGCTCCGCCGCCCCGCCGAGCGCCGACCGCCGCCGTGACTACTACGCGCACCGCTCCGGCGAGGCCGTCGTCAACATGCTCGAGCACGGCATCACCGCTCGCCAGATCCTCACGAAGGAAGCCTTCGAGAACGCGATCGCCGTCGCGATGGCGCTCGGTGGTTCGACGAACGTCATCCTGCACCTGCTCGCCATCGCCTACGAGGCCGAGGTCGAGCTCTCGCTGGACGACTTCAACCGCATCGGTTCGAAGGTCCCGCACCTGGCCGACATGAAGCCCTTCGGCAAGTACGTCATGGTCGACGTGGACCGCAACGGCGGCATCCCGGTGATCATGAAGGCGCTGCTCGACGCCGGCCTGCTGCACGGCGACTGCCTCACCGTGACGGGCAAGACCGTCGCCGAGAACCTGGCTGAGATCGACCCGCCGGCGCTGGACGGCGAGGTCTTCCGCACGCTCGACAACCCGATCCACGAGACCGGCGGCCTGACGGTCCTGCAGGGGACCTTCGCCCCCGAGGGTGCCGTGGTGAAGACCGCGGGCTTCGACGCCGAGGTGTTCGAGGGCCCCGCACGGGTCTTCGACCGCGAGCGCGCCGCGATGGACGCCCTCACCGAGGGGAAGATCCAGAAGGGCGACGTCGTCGTCATCCGCTACGAGGGCCCCAAGGGCGGCCCGGGCATGCGCGAGATGCTCGCCATCACCGCGGCCATCAAGGGCGCGGGCCTCGGCAAGGATGTACTACTCTTGACCGACGGACGATTCTCAGGCGGCACAACCGGCCTGTGCATCGGCCACATCGCACCCGAGGCAGTGGACGCAGGTCCAGTTGCCTTCGTGCGCGATGGCGACCGCATCCGTGTCGACATCGCGGCTCGCTCGCTCGACCTACTGGTCGACCCGACCGAGCTGGAGGCCCGCCGTGACGGCTGGGCCCCGCTGCCCCCGCGCTACACCCGCGGAGTCCTCGCGAAGTACGCCAAGCTCGTGAAGTCCGCCGCCCAGGGCGCGGTCACGGGCTAGCGTTCGACACACGCACCATCGCCACCTCTCCAGGCAAGGACCACCTCATGCCCACGGAAGCAACTCCGCTGTCCGCGGCCGCCGGTGCACGCCGGTCGCCGGAGATCCTGACCGGCTCGGGAGCCGTCCTCCGGACGCTCGAGCACCTCGGGATCACCGACGTCTTCGGCCTGCCCGGCGGTGCGATCATCCCGTTCTACGACGAGCTCATGGCGTCGAAGACGATCCGCCACATCCTCGTCCGCCACGAGCAGGGCGCCGGCCACGCCGCCGAGGGCTACGCCTCGGCGTCCGGCAAGGTCGGCGTCGCCATCGCGACGTCGGGCCCCGGCGCGACGAACCTCGTCACGGCGATCGCCGACGCCTACATGGACTCGGTGCCGTTCATCGCGATCACCGGCCAGGTGTTCTCGACGCTGATGGGGACCGACGCGTTCCAGGAAGCCGACATCGTCGGCATCACGATGCCGATCACGAAGCACTCGTTCCTGGTCACCGACCCGGCCGACGTGCCCGCGACCCTGGCCGCGGCGCACCTCATCGCGACGACCGGTCGCCCCGGCCCCGTGCTGGTGGACATCACGAAGGACGCCCAGCAGAAGTCGGCGCCCTACGTCTGGCCGCCCAAGATCGACCTGCCGGGCTACCGGCCGGTCACCAAGGCGCACGGCAAGCAGATCACCGCGGCCGCGCAGCTCCTGGCCGAGGCCGAGCGCCCGGTGCTCTACGTCGGTGGTGGCGTCATCCGCTCCCGCGCGACCGGCGAGCTCCTCCGCTTCGCCGAGGCGACGGGTGCACCCGTCGTGACGACGCTGATGGCACGAGGGGCCTTCCCCGACTCGCACCCGCAGCACCTCGGCATGCCCGGCATGCACGGCACCGTCCCGGCGGTGCTCGGGCTGCAGGACAGCGACCTCATCATCGCGCTCGGCGCCCGGTTCGACGACCGCGTGACCGGCAAGGCCGACGAGTTCGCGCCGAACGCCAAGGTCGTCCACGTCGACATCGACCCCGCCGAGATCTCGAAGATCCGCTTCGCCGACGTCCCGATCGTGGGCGACGCGAAGGAGGTCCTGGTCGACCTGCTCGACGCCTGGGGCGGCATCGCCGTCGACGACCGCGCCTCGACGGCCGACTGGTGGGCGAAGCTCCACCAGCTCAAGGTCGACTTCCCGCTCGGGTACGCGGAGCCGACCGACGGTCTGCTCGCCCCGCAGGCCATCATCAAGCGCATCGGCGAGCTCTCCGGTCCCGAGGCGGTCTACGCCTCCGGTGTCGGGCAGCACCAGATGTGGTCGGCGCAGTTCATCAAGTACGAGCGCCCGAACGCGTGGCTGAACTCCGGCGGCGCGGGCACGATGGGCTACTCCGTCCCCGCGGCGATGGGTGCGAAGGTCGCCGAGCCGGACCGTGTGGTCTGGGCGATCGACGGCGACGGCTGCTTCCAGATGACGAACCAGGAACTCGCGACCTGCGTCATCAACGACATCCCGATCAAGGTCGCGATCATCAACAACTCGTCGCTCGGCATGGTGCGGCAGTGGCAGACGCTGTTCTACGACGGCCGCCACTCGTTCACCGACCTCGAGACCGGCCACGACTCGCGCCGCGTGCCCGACTTCGTGAAGCTGGCCGACGCGTACGGCGCCCTCGGCATCCGCGTCGAGAAGGCGGACGAGGTCGACGCGGCCATCCAGCTCGCGCTCGAGACGAACGACCGCCCCGTGGTGATCGACTTCGTCGTGAGCCGTGACTCGATGGTGTGGCCGATGGTCCCGCAGGGAGTCAGCAACTCGTCCATCGAGTACGCCCAGGCCCTCGCACCCACCTGGGACGACGAGGACGCCGACATGACGGGGGAAACCGCATGAGCCACGTCCTGTCCCTCCTCGTCGAGGACAAGCCCGGTCTGCTGACCCGCGTCGCCGGACTGTTCGCCCGCCGCGGGTTCAACATCGAGTCGCTCGCCGTCGGCAACACCGAGGTCGACGGCCTCAGCCGGATCACCGTCGTCGTCGACGTCGAGGACCTCCCGCTCGAGCAGGTGACGAAGCAGCTCAACAAGCTCGTCAACGTCATCAAGATCGTCGAACTGGACTTCTCGCAGTCCGTCCAGCGCGAGCACATGCTCGTGAAGGTCCGCGTCGACAACCAGACGCGGTCGGCCGTGCTCGAGGCAGTGAACCTGTTCCGCGCACAGGTCGTCGACGTCGCGAACGACTCGCTCATCGTCGAGGTGACCGGAGACCCCGGCAAGATCCAGGCGATCCTCCGCGTCCTCGAGCCCTACGGCATCAAGGAGCTGGCCCGCGCGGGCCTGCTCGGCATGGGACGCGGACCGAAGAGCATCACCGACCGGGTGCGCTGACCAGCGGTCCGCCACCCCCACAGACCACCAGAACCAAGGAGACACACCCTCGTGACTGACATCGTGTACGACGCCGACGCCGACCTGACGCTCATCCAGGGCAAGAAGGTCGCCGTCATCGGCTACGGCTCGCAGGGCCACGCCCACGCCCTCAACCTCCGTGACTCGGGTGTCGAGGTCAAGATCGGCCTCAAGGAGGGCTCGAAGAGCCGCCAGAAGGCCGAAGAGGCCGGTTTCGAGGTCCTCACCCCGGCCGACGTCACCGCCTGGGCCGACGTCGTCGTCATCCTCGCGCCGGACCAGGTCCAGCGCATCGTCTACGCCGAGGACATCCGCCCGAACCTCAAGCCGGGCGCGACCCTCGTCTTCGGCCACGGCTTCAACATCCGCTTCGGCTACATCGAGGCCCCCGAGGGCGTCGACGTGTCGCTCGTCGCCCCGAAGGGCCCGGGTCACACCGTCCGTCGCGAGTACGAGGCCGGCCGCGGCGTCCCCGTCATCGTCGCCGTCGAGGTCGACGCGTCGGGTTCCGCCTGGGACCTCGCGTGGTCGTACTCCAAGGCCATCGGCGGTCTGCGCTCCGGCGGCATCAAGACGACCTTCACCGAGGAGACCGAGACCGACCTGTTCGGCGAGCAGGCCGTCCTGTGCGGTGGCACCTCGCAGCTCATCCAGTACGGCTTCGAGACCCTCGTCGAGGCGGGCTACCAGCCGCAGATCGCGTACTTCGAGGTCCTGCACGAGCTCAAGTTGATCGTCGACCTGATCTGGGAGGGCGGCCTCACCAAGCAGCGCTGGTCGATCTCCGACACCGCCGAGTTCGGTGACTACGTCTCCGGCCCGCGCGTGATCTCGCCCGACGTCAAGGAGAACATGAAGGCGGTGCTCGCGGACATCCAGAACGGTGCCTTCGCGAAGCGCTTCATCGACGACCAGGACGCCGGTGCCCCCGAGTTCAAGGCGCTCCGCGCCAAGGGCGAGGGCCACCCGATCGAGGCGACCGGCCGCGAGCTGCGCGCGCTCTTCGCGTGGAAGCAGAACGACGGCGACTACGTGGACGGCTCCGCAGCGCGGTAGTCTTCCGAGGAACACTCGATGACGAGGCGGCGGTGCAGCCCTTGCACCGCCGCCTCGCGACGTGACCCGAACGTTATGCAGCAGCTCTTCTCCAGCCCCGACGCCGTGGACCGGCGTCCCTTCGGCGTGCGCCCGGACGATGCGCGACAGCCGTCGGCCGTGATCCGCACGTGCGGTCAGGGGCGGACCGACCAGCATGGGATGATCATCGGATGGCGGTGACGAAACGAGCGGTCCACATCGGCGCCGGCAAGATCGGGCGCGGGTTCGTGGGCCAGTTCCTCGTGGCGAGCGGCTACGAGCTCACCTTCGTCGACGTCGACGACCGTGTGGTGTCCGCGTTGAACGAAGCCGGACGCTTCGTGGTGCACGAGGTCGGCGAGATGCCGGTCGAGCACCTCGTCTACGGCTTCCGGGCGCTCAGCAGCAAGACCGACCGCGACCGCGTGGTCCAGGCCATCGCCGAGGCGGACGTCGTGACGACCGCCGTCGGCGCCCGCACGCTCCCGCTCGTCGCGCCGCTCATCGCCGAGGGGCTCGCGGCCCGGCCGCTCGAGCGTGGCGACGTGACGGTCGTGGCGTGCGAGAACGCGTTCAACGCCACCGACTCCCTGCACGCGAGCATCCGTCGTGCGCCGGTGCTCGAGGACCGCGACATCGCCGCCGTCTTCGCGAACTGCGCGATCGACCGCATCGTCCCCGACCAGTCCGGCGTGCTCGGCCAGTCCGGTGGCCTCGACGTCGTCCTCGAGCCCTTCTACGAGTGGGTCATCGAGCGCACGCCGTTCCTCGGCTCCGACGCCGAACCCCCGACGATCGAGGGCGTCACGTGGGTCGACGACCTGCAGCCCTTCGTCGAGCGCAAGCTCTACACGGTCAACACCGCGCACGCGACGGCCGCCTACCACGGCTACGTCCGCGGCATCCGGCTGATCCGCGAAGCCCTCGAGGACGACGCCGTCCGTGCCGAGGTCGACGGCGTCCTCGCCGAGACCACCGCGCTGCTCGTGGCGAAGCACGGCTTCGACCCGGAGGAGCACGCGCGCTACGTCGCGGCGAACCTCTCGCGCATCGCGAACCCGCACCTGCCCGACACCACCGTGCGCGTCGGACGGAACCCGCTCCGCAAGCTCGGTCGGCGCGAGCGGTTCGTCGGTCCGGCCGCGCAGCTCGCCGAACGCGGCCTGCCCGTCGGTCACCTGCTCGGTGCCGTCCGCGTCGCGCTCGCGTTCGATGACGAGAACGACCCGGAGTCGATCGAGCTGCACGCGCTGCTCCGCTCCGGCGCGACGGCGCACGCGCTCACCGAGATCCTCACCGGGCTGATGGAGAGCCACCCGCTGTTCCCCGCCGTGCGCGAGGTCGTCGCCGAGGTGCTCCAGACGCAGCCCGCCGACGCCTGAGCGGTCGTCCCACCGGGAACCCGTGGTCTCCCCGAGCGCTGGTCCCTCGTAGGATCGAGGCATGAACACGGCAGCATCCCCACCCGACGGGTCGGTCGACCCGGACGTGACGAACGCCGTCGACCACGACGACGAGGCGCTCAGCTGGGGTGACGCCGACGACGCCACCCACGTCGACGCCGCGCACAACCCGGTCGCCGTCAAGGACCGTGGCGACCGCGACCCCGAGGCACCGGAGACCTCCGGCGCACTCGTCGGGTTCGGCGTGTTCGGTGGGCTCTACCTGCTCTACACCGTCGCCTGGCTGCTGACGGCGTCCACGTCGTACGTCTCGGGTGTCGACACCGTCCTGACGGTCTTCGTCGAGGTGCTCCGGTTCCTCGCCATCCTCGCGCCGGCGCTGTGGTTCACGGTCGTGCTGTGGGCCGCCCGGGGCAGCCGGACCCGGACGCGACTGCTCTGGATGCTGCTCGGTGCCGTCGTGCTGTTCCCGTGGCCGTTCCTGCTGACGCGGAGCTTCGGGTGACCGCCGCGACGCCGGCCGCACGCCGGTCGCCCGGCCCGATCGTCGGCCGCGTCGCCGTCTGGGTCGTGTTCGCGGTGCTGTTCGCCTACATGACGGTGCAGGCGGTGGGGAACCTCACGCAGATCTCGCAGCGGGTGGACGAGTTCAACGCCTTCCTCGCGACGACCTCGGGCGGGGAATCGCTGCAGGCGAGCACGCCCTGGCTGTGGCTGGTCCTGGACATCCTGATCGCCCCCGTCGCGTTCGTGGCCGCCCTGGTGATCACGCGTCGTGCGCGGCTGACCGTGACCGTCGCCGTGTTCGTCCTCGCCTTCGCGGCGGCCGGCGCGCTGTGGCTCGACCTGCAGCTGTTCGTGCCGAGCCTGCTGCAGTTCTAGACGAGCGCGGTCGTAACGGACCGCGCACGTCGATAGCATGGTGGGATACCAACCGTCTCTCGTGAGGAAACAGCAGCTGTGTCGAAGCCGGTCGTCCTGATCGCCGAAGAACTCTCGCCCGCCACGGTCGACGCCCTCGGGCCCGACTTCGAGATCCGGAACGTGGACGGCACCGAACGGCCCGCGCTCCTGTCGGCCCTCGCCGACGCGGATGCCGTGCTGGTGCGTTCCGCCACCAAGGTCGATGCCGAGGCGATCGCCGCGGCCCCGAACCTCAAGGTCGTCGCCCGTGCCGGTGTCGGCCTGGACAACGTCGACATCAAGGCGGCGACCACCGCCGGTGTGATGGTGGTGAACGCGCCGACGTCGAACATCATCTCCGCCGCCGAGCTCACCGTCGGGCACATCCTGTCGCTCGCCCGCCACATCCCGGCCGCGCACGCGTCGCTGGCCGCCGGCGCCTGGAAGCGCTCGTCCTACACGGGTGTCGAGCTCTACGAGAAGACCGTCGGGATCATCGGTCTCGGCCGCATCGGCGCGCTCATCACGCAGCGCCTGCAGGCCTTCGGCGTCCAGGTCATCGCCTACGACCCCTACGTCACGACGGCTCGCGCCCAGCAGCTCGGGGTCGAGCTCGTCTCCCTCGACGACCTGCTGCGGCGTGCCGACTTCGTCACGATCCACATGCCGCGCACCCCCGAGACCCTCGGCATGATCTCGGACGACCAGTTCGCGCTCATGAAGCCGACGGCGTTCGTCGTCAACGTCGCCCGCGGCGGTCTGATCGACGAGGACGCCCTGCACCGCGCGCTGACCGCGAACACCATCGCGGGCGCCGGCCTCGACGTCTTCGTGTCGGAGCCGCCGAAGGACTCCCCGCTCGTCTCGCTGCCCAACGTCGTCGTCACGCCGCACCTCGGCGCCTCGACCGACGAAGCGCAGGAGAAGGCCGGCGTCTCGGTCGCGAAGTCGGTGCGCCTCGCGCTCGGCGGCGAGCTCGTGCCGGACGCGGTCAACGTCGCCGGTGGCGTCATCGACCCGTACGTCCGTCCGGGCATCCCGCTGGTCGAGAAGCTCGGTCAGGTCTTCACGGCCCTCGCCACCTCGCCCGTGACGAGCATCGACGTCGAGGTCCACGGCGAGCTCGCCGAGTACGACGTCAGCGTGCTCAAGCTCGCAGCGCTCAAGGGCGTCTTCACCGACGTCGTCAGCGACCAGGTGTCGTACGTCAACGCCCCGCTCATCGCGGAGCAGCGCGGCGTCACCGTGCGGCTCATCACCGAGACCGACAGCCCCGAGTACCGCAACGTGCTCACGATCCGCGGCGCCCAGTCCGACGGCCCGGCGATCAGCGTCTCCGGCACGCTCACCGGTCCGAAGCAGGTCGAGAAGCTCGTCGAGATCAACGGCCACGACGTCGAGGTCCCGCTCGACCGGCACCACGTCGTCATGGAGTACGTCGACCGCCCCGGCATCGTCGCGGTCTACGGCAAGGAGTTCGGCGAGGCCGGCATCAACATCGCGGCGATGCAGATCTCGCGCGAAGCCGCCGGCGGACAGGCGCTCAGCGTCCTGACCGTCGACTCCCCGGTGCCCGCCGAGATCCTCGAGCACGTCGGCCGGGCCATCGACGCCTCCTCGCTCCGCGAGATCGACATCACGCTCTGATGGACGTCCGGACGCTCAAGCTCGCGGTGATCCGCGGGGACGGCATCGGACCAGAGGTCGTCGACGAGGCGCTCAAGGTCCTGCACGCCGTGACCCCGGACGACCTCGTCATCGAGGAGACCACGTTCTCCCTCGGCGCGACGCGGTACCTCGAGACGGGTGAGATCCTCACCGAGGACGACATGTCCGCCATCGCATCGCACGACGCGATCCTGCTCGGCGCGGTCGGTGGGGACCCCCGCGACCCCCGCCTGGCCGGTGGGATCATCGAGCGTGGACTCCTGCTGAAGCTGCGCTTCGCGTTCGACCACTACGTCAACCTGCGGCCGACCAAGGTGTACGACGCCGTCGCGACGCCGCTCGCCGCACCGGGCGCGGTCGACTTCGTCGTCGTGCGCGAGGGCACCGAGGGGCCGTACGTCGGCAACGGCGGTGCGATCCGGACGGGGGCTCCGCAGGAGATCGCGACCGAGGTCTCGCTGAACACCGCGTTCGGTGTCGAGCGGGTCGTGCGGTACGCCTTCGACCTGGCGGACCGTCGGGCACGGAAGCACCTGACGCTCGTGCACAAGAGCAACGTCCTGGTGCACGCTGGCGCCCTGTGGCAGCGCACGGTCGCGGCCGTCGGTGCGGAGTTCCCGGACGTCACGGTGGACTACCAGCACGTCGACGCGGTGACGATCCACATGGTGAGGGAACCTGCTAGGTTCGACGTCATCGTCACCGACAACCTCTTCGGCGACATCATCACCGACCTGGCCGGCGCGATCAGCGGCGGCATCGGTCTGGCGGCCTCGGGCAACATCAACCCGGACGGCACCTTCCCCAGCATGTTCGAGCCGGTCCACGGCTCCGCGCCGGACATCGCGGGTCAGCAGAAGGCCGATCCGACGGCCGCCATCCTCTCCGTCGCCCTGTTGCTCGACCACATCGGCCGCAGCGACCTCGCGACGGCGGTGACGCGGGCCGTCGAGGCGGACCTGGCAGACCGGGGCACCACGCAGCGTCGCACGGCCGAGATCGGCGACGCCATCGCCGCCGCGGCCACGGCACGCACCACCACCGCCTGAGAAGGAGCCCTCCCCATGAGCACCGACACCGCCTTCGGACTCGAGTTCGCCACCACCCCGTCCGCGGACCGTCGCGCCGCAGCCGAGCGCGAGGAGATCCTCGCCGACCCGGGCTTCGGCAAGCACTTCACGGACCACATGGCCACCGTCGAGTGGACGCTCGATGACGGCTGGCACGGCGCCTCGATCCACCCGTACGGGCCGCTCATGCTCGACCCGAGCGCCAGCGTGCTGCACTACGCGCAGGAGATCTTCGAGGGGCTCAAGGCGTACCGGCACGCGGACGGCTCGGTGTGGTCGTTCCGCCCGGACGCCAACGCTCGCCGGTTCCAGCGGTCTGCCCGCCGGCTGGCGCTGCCGGAACTGCCGGTCGAGGCGTTCGTCGAGTCGATCCGGCAGCTCGTGCAGGCCGACGTCGACTGGGTGCCGTCCGCGCCCGAGACGAGCCTGTACCTGCGGCCCTTCATGATCGCGACCGAGTCGTTCCTGGGGGTGCGGGCGGCCCAGGCGGTGGCCTACCACTGCATCGCCAGCCCGGCAGGGGCGTACTTCACCTCCGGCCCGAAGCCGGTCTCGATCTGGCTGTCCACCCAGTACGCCCGCGCGGGCAAGGGCGGGACCGGTGCCGCCAAGACGGGCGGCAACTACGCGTCGTCGCTGCTGCCCCAGCAAGAGGCGTACGAGCACGGGTGCCAGCAGGTCATGTTCCTCGACTCGGTCGAGGGCAAGTACCTCGAAGAGCTGGGCGGCATGAACGTCGTGCTCGTGCGGTCCGACGGAACGCTCGTCACGCCCGACTCCGACTCCATCCTCGAGGGCATCACGCGCGACTCGATCCTGCAGCTGGCGGAGGACCGCGGCCTCACGGTCGAGAAGCGCCGCGTGACCCTCGACGAATGGCGCGACGGTGTGGCCGACGGCTCCATCACCGAGGCGTTCGCGTGCGGGACGGCCGCCGTCGTGACCCCGATCGCGGAACTCCGTGGCGAGGGCTTCACGATCGGCTCGCCGACCGAGGGCGCCGGGGAACTCACCATGTCCCTGCGCGACGAGCTCACCGACATCCAGTACGGCCGTCGTCCCGACCCGCACGGGTGGATGACGAAGCTGACCGACGCGTCCTGATCGACGCTCGGGCGTGGGTAGGGTCGAACGGTGAAGATCGCACGGTTCAGCAGCAAGGGTGAAGACCCCCGGTACGGCATCCTCGACGAACGGCACCTGGTGGTGCTCGCCGGAGACCCCATGTACCAGGGGTTCGAGACCACGGGGGAGCGCGTCGCACTCGCCGACGCCAAGCTCCTCGCCCCAGTCATCCCGCGGTCGAAGGTCATCGGGGTGGGGCTCAACTACCTCGAGCACGCCTCGGAGATGGACGAGCGCGCCGGCGACGACCCGGTGGTGTTCCTCAAGCCGAACACCTCGGTGATCGGGCCCGACGAGCCCATCCGGCTGCCGGCCGACATCGGTCGCGTCGACCACGAGGGCGAACTCGCCATCGTGATCGGTTCGCTCGCCAAGAACGTCCGGCGCGAGGACTTCGCGAGCGTCGTCCTCGGGTACACGATCGCGAACGACGTGACGGCCCGCGACCTGCAGGCCCGCGACGGCCAGTGGACGCGGTCGAAGGGGTTCGACACGTTCTGCCCGCTCGGCCCGGTCATCGAGACCGAGATCGACCCGTCGGACATCCGCATCGAGACCCGGGTGGACGGCGACCTGCGTCAGGCGGGCTCGACGAACGAGATGGTCCACGACATCCCGTCGCTGGTCGAGTTCGTGTCGTCGATCTGGACCCTGCTGCCCGGAGACGTCATCCTGACCGGTACCCCGGCGGGCGTCGGTCAGATCCGCGACGGCGAGGTCGTCGAGGTGACGATCTCCGGCATCGGCACACTCAAGAACCCCGTGATCGCTCGCCACTGACCCGGCTCGTCACGGCAACGGCCCGTTCCCTCTGGGGAGCGGGCCGTTCCGCGTCCGCGGGTCGATCAGGGCGACACGCCCGGGATGCCGCCTGGCTTGGCGCAGCCGTCCGCCCCTGCGTAAAGTAATCACTCGTTGCCACGGCGGCGGAGAACGGAACGGCTGAGACGGTCCCTGGGTTCACCTGGAGATCTTGTCCGCCACGGTTCTTCCCCGGGTAGCGGATTTCATAGCCTCTCTGGCGGAGCATCTTCGGGTGTCGAGTGGGGGGTGCGTCTGGTCCTTGAGAACTCAACAGCGTGCACATTGTCAATGCCAATTTATTGATTGACCTCGTGCCTGGCCTTCCTTCGGGTTGGTTGGGTTTGAGGCAATTCCTTTTGGATTGAAGATTGTCAGTAGACAGTCAACAGTCAGAATCAACTCGGTCTGGCACCTTTCGGGTGTTGGGTCTGTATTTTTTTACGGAGAGTTTGATCCTGGCTCAGGACGAACGCTGGCGGCGTGCTTAACACATGCAAGTCGAACGATGATGCCCAGCTTGCTGGGTGGATTAGTGGCGAACGGGTGAGTAACACGTGAGTAACCTGCCCCTGACTCTGGGATAAGCGTTGGAAACGACGTCTAATACTGGATATGATCACTGGCCGCATGGTCTGGTGGTGGAAAGATTTTTTGGTTGGGGATGGACTCGCGGCCTATCAGCTTGTTGGTGAGGTAATGGCTCACCAAGGCGACGACGGGTAGCCGGCCTGAGAGGGTGACCGGCCACACTGGGACTGAGACACGGCCCAGACTCCTACGGGAGGCAGCAGTGGGGAATATTGCACAATGGGCGAAAGCCTGATGCAGCAACGCCGCGTGAGGGATGACGGCCTTCGGGTTGTAAACCTCTTTTAGTAGGGAAGAAGCGAAAGTGACGGTACCTGCAGAAAAAGCACCGGCTAACTACGTGCCAGCAGCCGCGGTAATACGTAGGGTGCAAGCGTTGTCCGGAATTATTGGGCGTAAAGAGCTCGTAGGCGGTTTGTCGCGTCTGCTGTGAAATCCCGAGGCTCAACCTCGGGCTTGCAGTGGGTACGGGCAGACTAGAGTGCGGTAGGGGAGATTGGAATTCCTGGTGTAGCGGTGGAATGCGCAGATATCAGGAGGAACACCGATGGCGAAGGCAGATCTCTGGGCCGTAACTGACGCTGAGGAGCGAAAGCATGGGGAGCGAACAGGATTAGATACCCTGGTAGTCCATGCCGTAAACGTTGGGCGCTAGATGTAGGGACCTTTCCACGGTTTCTGTGTCGTAGCTAACGCATTAAGCGCCCCGCCTGGGGAGTACGGCCGCAAGGCTAAAACTCAAAGGAATTGACGGGGGCCCGCACAAGCGGCGGAGCATGCGGATTAATTCGATGCAACGCGAAGAACCTTACCAAGGCTTGACATACACCGGAAACGGCCAGAGATGGTCGCCCCCTTGTGGTCGGTGTACAGGTGGTGCATGGTTGTCGTCAGCTCGTGTCGTGAGATGTTGGGTTAAGTCCCGCAACGAGCGCAACCCTCGTTCTATGTTGCCAGCGGGTTATGCCGGGGACTCATAGGAGACTGCCGGGGTCAACTCGGAGGAAGGTGGGGATGACGTCAAATCATCATGCCCCTTATGTCTTGGGCTTCACGCATGCTACAATGGCCGGTACAAAGGGCTGCGATACCGTAAGGTGGAGCGAATCCCAAAAAGCCGGTCTCAGTTCGGATTGAGGTCTGCAACTCGACCTCATGAAGTCGGAGTCGCTAGTAATCGCAGATCAGCAACGCTGCGGTGAATACGTTCCCGGGCCTTGTACACACCGCCCGTCAAGTCATGAAAGTCGGTAACACCCGAAGCCGGTGGCCTAACCCTTGTGGAAGGAGCCGTCGAAGGTGGGATCGGTGATTAGGACTAAGTCGTAACAAGGTAGCCGTACCGGAAGGTGCGGCTGGATCACCTCCTTTCTAAGGAGCATCTGGCACCACGTGTGGTGTCCAGGCGCCTGATTCGGACCGAACGTGTCCGACGGGTAGCTCATGGGTGGAACATTGACAGTGCAGCTGGTACCGATGGTGCTGGCCTCAGTACGCTCCGCTTGCGGGGTTGGAACGGGTTGGTGTCGCACGGGCTGGCTGGTGCACGTTGTTGGGTCCTGAGGGACCAGGCTTCCTGATCTGCTGTGAGGCGGGTTGGGGGTTGGGCCTTAAGGGTCCTTCGTTGGGCCGCATGAAGCACTGTCATTGGACGGTGGGGAGTGTGGTGCCGATCGTATGTTGAGAACTACACAGTGGACGCGAGCATCTTTGATTCGCGTCATCCAATCGATCTGAGGTCTTCGGGCTGATGGTTGTGGGTGATGACGGATCGCAATTTTAATCTTTGTGGTCAAGTTTCTAAGAGCAAACGGTGGATGCCTTGGCATCTGGAGCCGAAGAAGGACGTAGAAATCTGCGATAAGCCTCGGGGAGCTGATAATCGAGCCCTGATCCGAGGATTTCCGAATGGGGAAACCCCGCTGGGCGCTTTTGTGACCTGGTGACTCCCGCCTGAATATATAGGGCGGGTAGAGGGAACGTGGGGAAGTGAAACATCTCAGTACCCACAGGAAGAGAAAACAACATGTGATTCCGTGAGTAGTGGCGAGCGAAAGCGGATGAGGCTAAACCGATCATGTGTGATAGCCGGCGGGCGTTGCATGGTCGGGGTTGTGGGACACGTCACTCAGTTCTGCCGGACTGGGGCGGTTACAGCGCATCATAGTCGAACCGGTTTGAAAGCCGGGCCGTAGTGGGTGCCAGCCCCGTAGACGAAATGGTGTTATGGCCGGATGTGTATCCCAAGTAGCACGGGGCCCGAGAAATCCCGTGTGAATCTGTCAGGACCACCTGATAAGCCTAAATACTCCCAGATGACCGATAGCGGACAAGTACCGTGAGGGAAAGGTGAAAAGTACCCCGGGAGGGGAGTGAAATAGTACCTGAAACCGTTTGCTTACAAACCGTCGGAGCCTCCTTAGTAGGGGTGACGGCGTGCCTTTTGAAGAATGAGCCTGCGAGTTAGTGATATGTGGCGAGGTTAACCCGTGTGGGGCAGCCGTAGCGAAAGCGAGTCTGAATAGGGCGTTTGAGTCGCATGTTCTAGACCCGAAGCGAAGTGATCTATCCATGGCCAGGTTGAAGCGACGGTAAGACGTCGTGGAGGACCGAACCCACTTCAGTTGAAAATGGAGGGGATGAGCTGTGGATAGGGGTGAAAGGCCAATCAAACTTCGTGATAGCTGGTTCTCTCCGAAATGCATTTAGGTGCAGCGTTGCGTGTTTCTCGCCGGAGGTAGAGCTACTGGATGGCCGATGGGCCTCAACAGGTTACTGACGTCAGCCAAACTCCGAATGCCGGTGAGTGAGAGCGCAGCAGTGAGACGGTGGGGGATAAGCTTCATCGTCGAGAGGGAAACAACCCAGACTACCAACTAAGGTCCCTAAGCGTGTGCTAAGTGGGAAAGGATGTGGAGTTGCATAGACAACCAGGAGGTTGGCTTAGAAGCAGCCACCCTTGAAAGAGTGCGTAATAGCTCACTGGTCAAGTGATTCCGCGCCGACAATGTAACGGGGCTCAAGCACACCACCGAAGTTGTAGATTTCGCACATTGACAAGCCTTCGTGGTTCAGTCGTGCGGAGTGGTAGGAGAGCGTCGTGTGGCGAGTGAAGCGGCGGAGTGATCCAGCCGTGGACGCTACACGAGTGAGAATGCAGGCATGAGTAGCGAAAGACGGGTGAGAAACCCGTCCTCCGAAAGACCAAGGGTTCCAGGGCCAGGTTAATCCGCCCTGGGTAAGTCGGGACCTAAGGCGAGGCCGACAGGCGTAGTCGATGGACAACGGGTTGATATTCCCGTACCGGCGAACAACCGCCCAAGCTAATCCAGTGGTGCTAAGAGTCCTAACCCGGTACGACCGGATCCCTTCGGGGTGATGGTGGCCGGTCTAACGCTCGACCCCATGCTGGTGCGGTTAGCGTATGAACAGGTGTGACGCAGGAAGGTAGCTGAGCCAGGCGATGGTATCCGTAAGGTGAACCTGGTGTAAGGATGTAGGGCTGACGATAGGCAAATCCGTCGTCTGTGTGCCTGAGATCCGACGCGTACCCGTAAGGGGAAATCAGTGATCCTATGCTGCCGAGAAAAGCATCGACGCGAGGTTGCAGCCGCCCGTACCCGAAACCGACTCAGGTGGTCAGGTAGAGAATACCAAGGAGATCGAGAGAATCGTGGTTAAGGAACTCGGCAAAATGCCCCCGTAACTTCGGGAGAAGGGGGGCCGGACACGTGACCGGATTTACTCCGTGAGCGTTGAAGGCCGCAGAGACCAGTGGGAAGCGACTGTTTACTAAAAACACAGGTCCGTGCGAAGTCGCAAGACGATGTATACGGACTGACGCCTGCCCGGTGCTGGAAGGTTAAGAGGAAGGGTTAGCCTTTGGGCGAAGCTCTGAATTTAAGCCCCAGTAAACGGCGGTGGTAACTATAACCATCCTAAGGTAGCGAAATTCCTTGTCGGGTAAGTTCCGACCTGCACGAATGGCGTAACGACTTCCCAGCTGTCTCAACCGCGAACTCGGCGAAATTGCACTACGAGTAAAGATGCTCGTTACGCGCAGCAGGACGGAAAGACCCCGTGACCTTTACTACAGTTTGGTATTGGTGTTCGGTGTGGCTTGTGTAGGATAGGTGGGAGACTGTGAAGCGGGCACGCTAGTGTTCGTGGAGTCATTGTTGAAATACCACTCTGGTCACTCTGGATGTCTAACGTAGGACCCTGATCGGGTTCATGGACAGTGCCTGATGGGTAGTTTAACTGGGGCGGTTGCCTCCCAAAGAGTAACGGAGGCGCCCAAAGGTTCCCTCAACCTGGTTGGCAATCAGGTGGCGAGTGTAAGTGCACAAGGGAGCTTGACTGTGAGACTGACAGGTCGAGCAGGGACGAAAGTCGGGACTAGTGATCCGGCAGTGGCTTGTGGAAGCGCTGTCGCTCAACGGATAAAAGGTACCTCGGGGATAACAGGCTGATCTTGCCCAAGAGTCCATATCGACGGCATGGTTTGGCACCTCGATGTCGGCTCGTCGCATCCTGGGGCTGGAGTAGGTCCCAAGGGTTGGGCTGTTCGCCCATTAAAGCGGTACGCGAGCTGGGTTTAGAACGTCGTGAGACAGTTCGGTCCCTATCCGCTGCGCGCGTTGGAAATTTGAGAAGATCTATCCCTAGTACGAGAGGACCGGGATGGACGAACCTCTGGTGTGTCAGTTGTTCTGCCAAGGGCACCGCTGATTAGCTACGTTCGGACCGGATAACCGCTGAAAGCATCTAAGCGGGAAGCCGTCTTCGAGATGAGATTTCCATGCACCTTGAGTGTGAGAGGCTCCCAGCAGACTACTGGGTTGATAGGCCGGATGTGGAAGCGGGGACTAACGACCCGTGGAGCTGACCGGTACTAATAAGCCGAAGACTTGATAACACACTGATTTCCGTGCACTTGTTGCACGGGCTCGCGTCCACTTTGTGGTTCCCGACAGACGATCGGGAATCAAACTAAATACACCGCTCTGCCCATTCGTGGGTAGCAGCTGGGACATGTTTGAGACCAGATCATGGTCGACAGTGTTCCGGTGGTCATAGCGAGAGGGAAACGCCCGGTCACATTCCGAACCCGGAAGCTAAGCCTCTCAGCGCCGATGGTACTGCAAGGGGGACCTTGTGGGAGAGTAGGACGCCGCCGGACTTAACCTCAGCAACACCAGGGAACCCCTGACCAGCACTGGTCAGGGGTTTTCTGCGTTCACGACCGCTCCGGAGCGG
Organism: Curtobacterium pomorum; assembly: GCF_044497295.1. Lineage (NCBI taxonomy): Bacteria > Bacillati > Actinomycetota > Actinomycetes > Micrococcales > Microbacteriaceae > Curtobacterium > Curtobacterium pomorum. Next base: position 2,551,873 of record NZ_CP172409.1, on the reverse strand, counting down.
GGCGTGACGGTAGCATTGGCGGGTCATGACTGCGCCATTCACCACTGCTTCCGGGTCCGAGATCCGTGTCCGTTTCTGCCCGAGCCCGACGGGGACCCCGCACGTGGGGCTCATCCGCACGGCGCTCTTCAACTGGGCGTACGCGCGCCACACCGGCGGCAAGCTCGTGTTCCGCATCGAGGACACCGACGCCGCCCGTGACAGCGAGGAGTCGTACGCGCAGATCCTCGACGCGCTGCGCTGGCTCCGGCTCGACTGGGACGAGGGTGTCGACGCCGGCGGGGAGCACGGTCCGTACCGGCAGTCGGAGCGCACGGCGATCTACGACGACGTCATCGCGAAGCTGAAGGCGTCCGGGCACGTCTACGAGTCCTTCGTCACCCCCGAGGAGATGGAGGCCCGCAACAAGGCCGCCGGACGCGATCCCAAGCAGGGGTACGACAACCACGAGCGGGACCTCACCGAGGCCGAGCGCCAGGCGTTCCGCGATCAGGGCCGCGAACCGGCGCTCCGGCTCCGGGTGCCGGACCGTGACCTGAGCTTCGACGACCTGGTGCGTGGCGAGATCACCTTCAAGCAGGGCACGTTCCCCGACTTCGTGGTCGTCCGGCCGAACGGCAAGCCGCTCTACACGTTCACGAACCCGGTGGACGACGCCCTGATGGGCATCACGCACGTGCTGCGCGGCGAGGACCTGCTGTCCTCGACCCCGCGGCAGATCGCCCTGTACGAGGCGCTGTACGAGATCGGGCTCGCTCCGTCGATCCCGGTGTTCGGTCACCTGCCGTACGTGATGGGCGAGGGCAACAAGAAGCTCTCCAAGCGTGACCCCGAGGCGAACCTGTTCCACCACCGGGACGCCGGCATGATCCCCGAGGGGCTCGTCAACTACCTGGCGCTGCTCGGCTGGTCGATCGGTGCCGACCGCGACGTCTTCTCGATCGACGAGATGGTGGCGGCGTTCGAGGTCGCCGACGTCAACCCGAACCCCGCACGCTTCGACCACAAGAAGGCCGAGGCGATCAACGGCGACCACATCCGGCTGCTCGACGCCGCGGACTTCCGCTCCCGCCTGCTGCCCTACCTGACCGACCTCGTCGCCGATCCGCCCACCGCGGAGCAGCTCGAGGTCCTGACGAAGGCGGCTCCGCTCGTCCAGGAGCGCATGCAGCTGCTCGGCGAGGCGCCGGCGATGCTCGGGTTCCTGTTCACCGCCGACGCCGACCTGGTGGTCGAGGACGACGCGCTGGCGTCGCTCAAGGGCGACACCGCCGCGGTGCTCACGGCCGGCATCGCTGCGCTCGAGCAGCTCGACGACTGGCGCACCGAGGCGATCGAGGCCGCGCTCCGCACCGCGCTCATCGACGACCTCGGGCTGAAGCCCCGTGTCGCCTTCGGGCCGCTGCGCGTGGGGGTGTCCGGTCGCCGGATCAGCCCGCCGCTGTTCGAGTCGATGGAGATCCTCGGCAAGGAGTCCACCCTGACGCGGCTCCGCGCCCTCGCGGCCCGCTGAGCGGGGCACGATGAGCACCGCGGGAAGCGCTGCAGGGAGCCCGGACGAGCCGAGCACGCCGGTCGTCCACGACGTGGCGGTCATCGGTGCCGGACCCGCCGGGTTGAGCGCTGCGCTCAACCTGGTGCGGGCGAAGCGGACGGTGCTCCTCGTGGACGCCAACCGGCCGCGCAACGCCGCGACCCTGCGCTCGCACGGCTTCCTGACGCGTGACGGGGTCTCGCCGCTCGAGCTCCGGAAGCTCGGTCGTGTCGAGGTCGAGGCGTACCCGGAGGCGACGGTCGTGCAGGCCGTGGTCGACCTCGTGACGCCCGACACCGACGGCTGGCGGCTGCACGGGACCTGGCGCGGTACCGAGGTGGATGCGCGGGCGAGGACCGTCGTCGTCGCCACGGGGCTGCGCGAGGAGTTCCCGGCGCTGCCGATGCTCCGCGCGTTCTACGGCACCGCGGTGCACAGCTGCGTCGAGTGCGATGCGTACGACAAGGCGGGGCAGCCGCTCGCGTTCATCTGCGAGACCGATGACGTCGTGGACCGTGCGCTGCTCATCGCGGCGTGGACGGACGACCTGATCGTCTACACGAACGGTGTCGCGCCGCTCGACGACGCCGGGCGTGCGCGCTTGGCTCGTGCCGGTGTCGTGATCGACGAGCGGGTGATCGAGGACCTCGAGGGGGACCGGACCGGGATGACCGGAGTCCGGCTCGTCGACGGCCACGTGGAGCCGCGGACGGGCGGTTTCGTCCGACCGACGTGGCACGCCGACCTCGACTGGCTGCACACGACCGGCGGCACCGGTACCGGCCCGGGCACCGACACGCCCGGCGTGCCGACCGCCCTCGAGCGCGATGCACAGGGGCTCCTCGTCGTCGACCGGGTCGGCCGCACGACGGTCCCCGGGCTGTACGCCGTGGGGGACGTGACCCCTCCCGGGCCGGAGCAGCTCATCGTGGCGGCCGGGCACGGAGCCGCGACGGCCGCTGCGGTGCACCGTGACCTCGTGGGTGGTCTTGCGGACCTCCGGGATGCTGTACAGTAGTTGATCGTGCCCCGGACAACGGGGCCGGAAGGCCAGCAGGCCTTTTGGGGTATGGTGTAATTGGCAACACAGCGGTTTCTGGTACCGTCGTTCTTGGTTCGAGTCCAGGTACCCCAGCACTCGAAGAACAGCCCCCGGGAGATCCCGGGGGCTGTTCTCGTTTCCACCGGAGATCCGAAGGCTCCGGACAGCGCGTTCCGAGGTTGCGCGGAACCGCACGATGCGTCGTGTCCACGCGGCCCGCTCCGGGCCCTGGACCGTCCCGGTTCGCGGGCCGAGCGCGCCGGCGGTGGCGAGCCGTGCCTCCTGGCCGGGTTGCGGGACCCCGCACCGCGCGTGACGCGGCTCGTGGGCGGCACCGCGCCGCACGTACGGTCGCAGGACCGACGCGGGACACGCGGCGGCCCGCCGACGATCATCCGAGGTGTCATCGTGACCTCCGCCGACCCGCTGACGACAGCCGACCACTGGACCCACCGCGCCGCGATCCCGCTGGCCGGCGACCACTCCGTCCTGGACCGCTGGGACCGGGTGGTCGCGCTCCACGGCGACGCAGCGGCACTCGCCGGGGACGGCCGCCCGTACACCTTCCGGCAGGCGGACGGTGCGTCGCGCTCGCTCGCTTCGGTGCTCGACGCCGAGCTCCGACCCGACGACCGCAGCGGCGCGGGAGTGGGCGCAGTCGCCGGCGGAGCGTCGAAGCCGGTCGGCGTCATGGCCGGCCAGACCACCGAGGCCGTCGTCGCGATCCTGGCGCTCGTCCGCGCGGGGCGCACCGTGGTGGTGCTCGACGAGCACCTGCCGGTGGTCCGGCTCGGACACGTCGCCCGGCTCGCCGGCGTCGACGAGATCGTGGCGGATCCCGCGCGCGCCGACCTCGCGGCCACCGTCGTCGCCGAGCGCGACGGACGCGTGCACGCACTCGCCGACCTGCTCGAACGACACGGCGAGTCGGTGAGCGACGAGCGGGCGACCGACGTGACGACGGCCGACACGACGGCCGACACGACGGCCGACACGACGGCCGTCACGACGGCCGACACGACGGTGGACACGACGGCCGACGCGACGGCCGACACGGCAGCGGACGCGGCCGCCGGCACCCGACCCGGCACCCGACCCGGCACCCGCCCCGGCGGCCGCGACCCGTTCGCGATCGTCTTCACCTCCGGCTCGACGGGCATGCCGAAGGGCGTCGTCCTGACGCACCGGCAGCAGCTCGCGAACGCCGAGCAGGACGCCGTCGCCCTCGGCACCGGTCCCGACGACCGGCTCGGCGTGGTCCTGCCGCTGTCGTTCGCGGCCGGGCTGCTGTTCTCGTTCGACACGCTGCTGAACGGGGGCGGCGTCGTGCTCCTCGAACCCCGTGAACTCGGGGTCGAGCGCCTGCTCGCACGGTTCGCCGACGACGGCGTGAACGTCCTCGTCTGCACCCCGCACCTGCTGCGCTCGATCGTCGGTTCGCAGACGGCACCCGGGGCGCAGGCGTCCGGCGCGGCACCCGCGCTCGGCGGCCTGCGCTTCCTGATGACCACGGGCGAGGCGGTGACCGGGGCGGACATCGCCGCCGCCCGCCCGCACCTCGACCCGACGACGCTGCTCCTCAACGCGTTCGGGTCGAGCGAGACCGGCTGCGTGGCGTACTGCCCCGTCGAGCCCGGGTCGCCGGTGCCCGAGGGCGTCGTCCCCGCCGGGTGGCCGTTGCCCGGCAAGCAGGTGCTCGTGCTGCGCGAGGACGGCAGCCGCGCCGACCCGGGGGAGACCGGCGAGCTCGTCATCGTCTCCGAGGGCCTGACCGCCGGGTACTGGGGTGCCCCGGAGAAGACCGCCGAACGGGCCGGACGCACCGACGACGGCACGCCGACCTGGCGCCAGGGCGACCTCGCCCGGATCGAGCCGGACGGTCGGCTCGTGCTGCTCGGACGGTCCGACGACGCCGTGAAGGTCCGCGGGTACCTCGTCGAGCCGAGCGAGGTCGAGGCGGCGCTCCGCGCGATCCCCGAGGTGCACGACGCCGTCGTCACGGCGCAGGTCGACCCGCCCGCAGTGACCCGCCTGGTCGCGTACGTCGTCGGCCGTCCGGGACAGCGGACCCCCGCGCCCGCGGCCCTGCGGCTGGCCCTGCGCGACCGCCTGCCTGAGTACATGGTGCCGGCGTCGATCGTGCCGATGACGGAGCTGCCGCGGAACGAGCGCGGCAAGGTCGACCGTGCCGAGCTGCCGGGTGCGCCGAGCATCGAGACCGAGATGGTCGAGGGCGAGTACGACCAGTGGGAGCTCGTGGTCGGGCAGATCTGGGCCGAGGTGCTGGGCCTCCGGGGTGTGCACCTCGACGAGGACTTCTCCGCGCTCGGCGGCGACTCGCTCTCCGCCGAGGAGATGCTCGCCCTCGTGCAGAGCCGCCTCGGCATCGACCTGCGGTCCTCGGACGTCCTGCAGCACCCCACGCTCCGGGCGTTCGCCCGACGGGTGCGCAGCGGCACGACGGCGCTGCCGAGCCACCCCGACGTGGTCAAGGTGTCCGGCGCGCGCGAGTCCGGACGTCCGCCCGTGTTCTGCTTCGCCGGCGGCGGAGCGCTCGCGCTGACGTTCCTGCCGTTGTCCCGCTACCTGCCCGAGCACGACGTGTACGCGTTCCAGCAGCACGGCCTCGAGCGTCGGGGGATGCCGGACTGGAGCATCCAGGCCAGCGCCCGCCGGTACGTCGCCCTGATGCGCATCGTGCAGCCACGCGGACCGTACCTGCTGGTCGGCCACTCGCTCGGCGGGCTCATCGCGCTCGAGATCGCCCGACTGCTCACCGAGAGCGGCGAGCAGGTCGAGCACGTCGCGCTGCTGGACACCTACCTGCCGCGGACGGGCGCCGAGGGGGTCCGTCAGCAGTTCGGCCGGCTCGAGCCGCGCGAGCACCGGAACCCCGCGGTCCGCGCCGCCGGCCAGCGCCTCGCCGGGGTCGTCCGGCGGGTCATGCCCACGGGCATGTCGTGGGGCGACCACGTCGCGAAGCGGATGCGCGCCTACAGCGCGGGTGTGCTGCGGCACGGCGGCCAGAAGGACTTCGACGCCTTCTTCGACCAGGCCGAGCTCGTCACCCGGCGGCACCACCCGACGCCGTTCCACGGACGGGCGACGTACGTGCTCGCCGACGCGAACCCGGACGCCGCCGGCTGGTCCGCGCTGCTGCGCGGCCGGACCGAGACCGTGCGGATCGCCGCCGAGCACAGCTCGTTGCTGCGGGAACCGCACGTGGCCGACCTCGCGACGGCGCTGCGTGCGGCGTTCGCGACGGAGGGCGCGGCCCGCGACTGAGCCGACCGACGGACGGGAGGCCCGGTGCCAGCTGGCACACCTCCCTCGCAGGCTCGGTCGGCGCGCCCCGCGCAACGCTTCGCGTTGCCGCTCTGCGGGGCGCGCCCGTCCGTTCGTCGGTGCGTCCACGGCACGTGGCCGCGCGGTGTTGCGGGTTTCCGTATCCACGGCCGAGTGTCCGCAATGGACCGCACCGCGCATTGACCGCCTGCCACCCCGCGACGATGGTTGGACACGCGGGGGAGAGTACCCACTCACCTGCGAAGCCGGCGGCGTCGTACCCGCGTCCCGCTGCTCGACCGACGACGGTCACCGTCGTCGATGCGTCATCCGAGGACGCGCCGCTCGTCACACGAGCCACAACCCGACAGCAACCCTGACCCGACAGGACCGCGCCCATGCCCGCACGTACCGTTCGCCCTGCAGACCCGAGGGTCTCCGTCGTCATCCCGGCGCGGAACGAGGCCCGAAACCTCGAGATCATCCTGCCGAAGCTCCCGCCGGTGTACGAGGTGATCCTGGTCGACGGCAACTCCGTCGACGACACCATCGCCGCCGCCCAGCGCGTGATGCCCGACATCCGCGTCGTCCACCAGACCCGCAAGGGCAAGGGCAACGCCCTCGCCTGCGGGTTCGAGGCCGTCACCGGCGACGTCGTCGTCATGTTCGACGCCGACTGCTCCGCCGACCCCGACGAGATCCCGCGCTTCGTGCAGGCACTCGTCGAGGGCGCCGACGTCGCGAAGGGCACCCGCTACTCGCTCGGCGGCGGCAGCGACGACATCACGATCGTCCGCAACCTCGGCAACCGCGGCCTGAACATGCTCTGCAACATCATCCTCGGCACCCGCTACAGCGACCTCTGCTACGGCTACAACGCCTTCTGGGCGGACGTCCTGCCGGAGATCGGCCTGCTGTCCTCCGAGCTGCCGAAGCCGACCGACGGCTCGATGCTGTGGGGCGACGGGTTCGAGATCGAGACCGTGCTCACCTGCCGCTGGTCGGCCGCCGAACTCGCGATCACCGAGGTCCCCAGCCACGAGAAGCTCCGCGTGCACGGCTCCAGCAACCTCAACGCCGTGACCGACGGCATCCGTGTGCTGAAGTCGATCATGCACGAGCGTCGCCGCGCTGCGATCGGCCGCTCCGAGGTCCGTCGTGCCGCCATGAGCGTTGTGCCGCCGGCCGAGCAGCTGGCCGCCGCGCCGCACGCCGCGGCGCCGCACGCAGCCCCGCCTGCAGCGCACGCGACGGTCCACGCCGCCGGACACGCCCCGGTCGGCGCACCCGTCGCCGCCGTCGCCAGCCTCGAGGAGGAAGTCGCGTGACGACCGTCGCGGTCGTCATCTGCGCGTACACCCAGCAGCGCTGGGGTGACCTGCAGGACAGCGTCGAGTCCGCCAAGCGCCAGCCGGAGGCCCCCGAGGTCGTCGTCGTGATCGACCACGAGCCCGAGCTCCTCGCCCGTGCCGCTGCACGCTGGCCCGAGCTCCGCGTCGTCCCGAACACCGAGGACCGCGGCCTGTCCGGCGCCCGCAACACCGGCGTCGCCCTCACCGACGCCGACGTCGTCGCGTTCCTGGACGACGACGCCACGGCCGACCCGGACTGGCTCGGCCACATGCTCACCGCACTCGAGGACCCCGACGTCGTCGGCGTCGGCGGTCGGGCCACCCCGTCCTGGCCCACCGCCACCGGTGCCGGCCCCTACGCGGACGAGCTCCTCTGGATCGTCGGCTGCTCGTACCGGGGCCTGCCCGAGACCCCCGGCGACGTGCGCAACGTCATCGGGTCGAGCATGGCCTTCCGCCGTGACGCGATCATGCTCGCCGGCGGCTTCCGCTCCGGCATCGGCCGTGTCGGCAACCAGCCGCTCGGCTGCGAGGAGACCGAACTCTGCATCCGCATCGCCCAGGCCCGTCCGGGTGCGCGCATCCGTCACGAACCCCGGTCGAACGTCTCGCACCGGGTGTCCCCGGACCGCGTGACGATGCGGTACCTGCGTCGTCGCAGCTACTACGAGGGCATCTCGAAGGCCGTCCTGAGCCGCCGCGTCGGCACGGGTGACTCGCTCGCCAGCGAGTCGACGTACCTGACCAAGGTCATCCCCGGAGCGGTGCTGCGCGAACTGCGGCACATCGGCCGCGGCGGCGCCCTGCGCGCCTTCGCGATCGTGCTCTCCGTCGCGTCGACCGTCACCGGCTACGCCGTCGGCCGTGTCCTCGGCGGCGTCGTCGTCCGCGCCCCGGCCACCGTGCCGGTCGCACAGCCGGTGGGCACGAGGTGACCCGCGCGACCCTGGCGATGGTCATCTCGCCGATCGTGACCGGCCCGCTGTCCCCGACGTGGGACGGCGCCCTGTGGGTCGGCGAGGTCGACCGGGCCGACGTGCACGCGTCCAGCCACCGTGACGTGGTCGCACTCGAGGGCGCCGCGGGCTACCGGCGCGCTCGACTGCTCGTCCGCGACCACGGCGAACCCCTCGGCTTCGTCGAGGCGGACATCACCGAACGTCGCCGCATCGGCGGCACCATCGACGTCCGGACCCTCCAGCGCGCGATCCGGCCGATGCCGGTGCCCGAGCGTCGGCCGGCAGCAGGTCTGGTGCTGCCGTCCGTCACCGTGGTGCTCTGCACGGACGGTGCCGCCGGCACCACCATGCGGTCGGTGCTCGCCAACGAGTACCCCGACTTCGACGTCGTCGTCGTCTCGCACGGCGCCGACGACAGCGGCGCCGCGACGGTCGCGATCGGCGGACGCCGCGTCACCACGATCGCCGCGCCGGCTGGTGGCCTCGCCGCCGCCCGCAACGCCGGACTCCTCGCAGCGAGCGGCGACGTCGTCGCGTTCGTCGCCGAGGGTGCCGTCGTGGACGGCGACTGGGTCGCCGCGCTCGCCGGAGCGTTCGCCGCGGACCCCGACGTCGCCTGCGTCACCGGACTCGTCCCGAGCGCCGAACTGCGCACCCCCGCGCAGCGCTGGCACGACGACCGCACCGCGGCCGGCCGGACCGTCCGCCGTCGGGTGTTCCGCCTCGACGACACCGACGACGCACCCCCGCACCACCCCTTCGCCGCCGCTGCCTACGGCACCGGTGACAACCTCGCCGTGCACCGTGCGACCGCGCTCCGGATCGGCGGCTTCGACACCGCCTTCGGACCGGGGACCCGCGTCGGCGCCGGCGACGACCTCGACCTCTTCACACGACTGTTGTTCGCCGGATCCGCGATCGCCGTCGAACCGGCCGCCATCGCGTGGCAGCGATCGGCGGACGACGTCGCGTCGCTCCGCGCCGCCGCTGCCGCGCACGGCCACGGACTCGGAGCCTGGATGACCAAGAACGCCATCGACCGCGAGTCGTTCACCGCATCGGTGGACGCAGCGCCCGAGGCGCTCAGCGCCTTCGCACGACTCGGCCTCGAGCAGGGCGACCGTGTGACGGACATCGCCGGCGACCAGCCCGGCACCGGCGAGGACCGCGTCCCGGACGCGGTCGACACCGAGTTCGCCGCCACCCGGCGGCGACTGCGCGGGGTCGAGCGTCGCTCGGTCCTGGCAGCGCCGTTCCTCGCACTCACCGAACGGCTGCGCGGCGGCGGCACCATCGACCGGAACGCCCGTGGCCGTCACGAGCTCCGGCACGGCCTGGCCTCGGCCGGTCCGGCCCGCCCGGTCGCGGCGGACGCCATGAGCCCGGTCGCGCGGCTCACCGCAGCGGCGATCGTCGTCCTGACGCTCCTCGTCGCCGGGGTCGCAGCGCTCGCCGGACTCCCGGTCCTGCGGGGGAGTGCGATCGGCGTGTACCTCTTCGCGCTGCTCGGCGTCGCCCCGCTGTTGCTCGTCCGCCCGATGCCGTTGGCCCGGTTCAGCGTCTTCGCGGTCACGGCGTCGCTCGTCGGGACGATCGGCATCGGCTACACGATGGCGACCTTCCAGCTCTGGAACCCCACCGCACCGTTCGTCGGTGTCGTCGTGCTCACCGCGGTCGCCCTCGCCGTCGCCGTGCCGCGGGACGTCGCCGAACTGCAGCGGGCACGCCTCGCGCCGGTCACCGAGGGGGCCACCGCTCGCCGCTGGACCACCACCCACACCGTCACGGCCGGCTCGGTCGTCGGGCTGCTCGTCATCGTCGTCGCCGCGCTCACGCACATCGGCGACCCGGTGCCGGACGGGCTGTTCGGCTCGCTCGGCCCCGGCCTGGTCGTCGGACTGGCGATCGTCGTCGCCGCTGCCGTCGTCGCCCTGGTGCGCGGCCGCGGACTCGCGATCCCGGTCGTCGTGCTCGGTGGGTCGATCCAGCTCGCGCAGGCCATCACCTACGGCATGCCCACGGTCATGGCGGCCGCCCGCCACATCGGCGTGCTCGAGTACATCCGCCGCTGGGGCTCGACGAACCCGGCCGCCGACATCTTCCAGACGTGGTCCGGGCTGTTCGCCGGCGGCGCCTGGGTCGCGGACGTCGGCGGGATCGACAACGCGATGACCATCGCCGCGTGGGTCCCCGTCCTGCTGGCCTTCAGCACGACGATCGCCGTCGGGGTCCTCGCCGCCAACTGGCTGCCGGGCAACCGCCGCCCCTGGATCGCGGCGTTCCTGACCGCGATGACCGGCTCGCTCAACACGACGTACTTCTCGCCGCAGTCGGTGGGCATCCTGATGTCCCTGGTGATCCTCGTGCTGGCCGTCGGCCCGCTGCGACGCACCGCCGCGACCGCTGCGGACGGCGTCCGCTCGACCGTCCTGCGGGCACGCCGCGTTGGCCTGTCCCGGATCATCGCCATCACCCTGATCGGCATCGTGCTGGTCGTCACCCACCAGATCTCGCCCTACCTGACGGTCGCCGCACTCGTGACGCTCATCGTGTTCCGGCTGCTCCGACCCTGGTGGCTCCCGATCGTGGTGCTCGTGCCGGCCGTCGGCTTCGCCCTGCTGAACGACGACATCCTGGGGAAGTTCCTGTCCCTCGGGGCCGTCGGCAAGGTGCTCGACAACGTGCAGCCGCCGTCGCACGACATGACCGTCCTGCCGAAGCCGCTCGTCACCCGGCTCGCGTTCGACATCCCCGCAGCAGCGCTCGTGGTGCTCGGTCTCGTCGCGGTGATCACGGTGCTGACGCGCCGGGACCGCGTGCACTGGGGGCTGCTGGCCACGGCCGCGAGCCCGATCTCGCTGCTCGTCGCGACGAACTACGGCCAGGAGGGCATCTTCCGCGTCGTGCTGTTCGCCACACCGTGGATCGCGATCCTGGCTGCGGGGCTCCCGATGCCCAGTGGCCGGTTGGCTCCCGTCGGGCGCCTCCTCACCCGCACGATGCGGCCCACGGCCGTCCAGGTGGTCGTCGCCGCAGCAGCGGTGGCCGCGATGGTCGGGGTCGGCGCCTTCGGCCAGACCGCCCTGGACTGGAACCGCGTCCCGACGCGCAGCCAGTCGGCGGCCACGCAGTTCTACGACTCCACCGCGCCGAAGGGTTCGATGATGCTGCTCACCGGGTCGGCCAACGCCGTCCCGAGCAACACCGGCGCCCGCTACTTCGACGTCGGGGCACTGTCCCGCGAGGTCCTCGGGGCGTACCCGGAGCCGCAGGGCTACGACGCCGAAGCCGACGTGTCCACGATGACCCGCCAGTTCGTCCTCGACTGGCCGGCGACGAAGTACTACGCCCTGGTCGCCGAGCCGTTCGGCGCCTACGACGAGCGCTACGGCTACCAGACCGACGCCGACTACCAGGAGCTCGCGGCCGCCATGGCCGACTCGCCCTACTGGAAGCGCGTCTTCGGCTCCGGCACCACCGCCGTCTACGAACTGACCCCGGAAGGGCTGGCACATGCCACGAACTGAGCACGACACGGTCCGGACCTCCCGGCGGACGCGGCGCATCGGCGCCGCGTCCGCCGCGGCGGTGCTCGGCCTCGTGGCGTTCGTCGTCCCGACGCTCACCGCGACCGGTGGAGCGGCGCTCGCCGACACCACGACCGGACAGTCGTCGGCGTCGGGGGCCGCCGCCGGTGCGGACTGCAGCGCCGGCCGGGTGCTCACGATGGTGGCCCACGCCGACGACGACCTGCTCTTCTCGGGCACCGAACTGCGCGCCGACGTCGACGCGGGCAAGTGCGTCCGCTCCGTCGTCGTGACGGCGGGCGACGCCGGCAAGCCCGCCTGGTACTGGCAGGCCCGTGAGGACGGCCTGATGGCCTCGTACGCCGAGATCGCCGGCGTCGACGCGGACTGGACCACCGGTCAGGTCGTCGTGGCCGGGAAGACCCTGCGCACGGAGACACTGGCGACGCACCCCGAGCTCAGCCTGGTGTTCCTCGAGCTGCCGGACGGGAACATCGACGGGTCGGGCTTCGCGGCCACCGACGACGAGAGCCTCGAGAAGCTCTACGGGGGCCACATCCCGACGATGCACACCGTGGACGGGGCGTCGCAGCCGACGTCGTACTCGCTGACGTCCCTGCGCGCGACCTTCGCCGGGCTCGTCACCGGGTACGCGCCCACCGAGATCCACACCCTCGACCACGGCGGCACGTACGGCGACGGCGACCACAGCGACCACCACACCGTCGCGTACCTCGCCGACGAGGCCCAGACGACGTACACCGCGGCCCACACCTTCACCGGGTACCTCGGGTACCCGATCGCGAACCGCCCCGCGAACCTCAGCGCCGCGCAGACCGCCGCGAAGGCGGCCGCGTTCTTCGCCTACGCCGCGTACGACGGTGAGACCTGCGGTTCCACGTCCGCCTGCGCGTCGCGCCCGGAGGGCTCCTGGCTGAGCCGGCAGTACGCCGTCGGCTCGTCGGCCGAGCCCCCGACCGACCCCACCGACCCGACCGACCCGCTGCCCGCGCAGGGCACCGACGTCACCGCCGGTGCGACCGTCACCGCGAGCGCCGAGAACCCGGCGGACGGCCAGACGGCCGACAAGGCCGTCGACGGTGTGGTGAGCGGGTACCCCGACGCCCCGACCGCCGAGTGGGCGGCTCCGTGGGGCGGCGTCGGCACCTGGATCCAGCTGGGCTGGGCAGCCGGCACGACCCTGCACGAGATCGACCTCGCCGACCGTCCGAACGGCGACGACCAGGTCACCGGCGGCACGCTGACGTTCTCCGACGGTTCGAGCGTCGCGGTCCCGTCGCTCGACAACGGCGGCGCCGTGCAACGCGTCACGTTCAGCGCCCGGCAGGTCAGCTGGGTGCGGTTCACGGTCGGTTCGGTCAGCGGCACGACCCGGAACGTCGGCCTCGCCGAGATCCGGGCCTTCCGGCCGGCGGACACGACGCCGACGCCGACGCCGACGCCGACGCCGACGCCGACCCCCACGCCGACCCCCACCCCGACGCCGACGCCGACGCCGACGCTGTCGGACGTCACCGGGTCGGCCACCCCGACCGCAGCGTGGGACGACCAGTCCACCGGGCAGACCGTCGCCAAGGCGGTGGACGGTGTGGTGTCGGGCTACCCCGACAACACGACGGCCGAGTGGGTCGCCCCGTGGGGCCGGACCGGGGTCTGGATCCAGCTCGACTGGGCCGCCTCGCAGCGGCTCGGCCGGATCGTGCTCCACGACCGCCCGAACGGCGCCGACCAGGTCACCAGCGGCACCCTGACGTTCTCGGACGGCAGCCAGGTCGCGGTCGGCACCCTGCCGAACGGCGGCGACGCCCTGACGGTCGACTTCACCCCGCGTGACGTCACCTGGGTGCGCTTCACGGTGACGGGTGTCTCGGACAGCACGGGCAACGTCGGACTCTCCGAGATCCGCGCCTGGACGACCGGGTGACCGACGAGCAGGGCGACGGCCAGGAGGCCCGCCCCACGTGGTCGGAACACGTCGCCGACGACGCGGCGTCGGCCCACGGCGCCCCACCGGCACACGGTCGTGGCCTGTCCCGGCACCGGCCGTCGCGGCGCGCCGGCACCCGCCGGACCGCGTTCGCGGCCGGCGCCCTGCTCGTGGCTGCCGGCATCGTCGCCGGCACCATGACCGCGACCACAACGGCGAACGGTGACGACGTGACCCTCGACGACCCGAGCGGCGTCTCGATGCCGAGCTCCGAGCCGGAGGGGTGGACCCGGGTGTTCGGCGAGGACTTCGCCGACGCCGCCACGAACCGGACCTTCGAGTCCCGGTACTCGGACCGGTTCGTCGCCTACCACGGGTTCGCCGACACCGCGGGGACGGGGCGCTACCAGGCGTCCACCCTGTCGACGCACGACGGCGTGCTCGACGTGCGGCTGCGCACCACCAGCGCCGGGGTGCCGCTGGCGGGCGGTGTCGTGCCGCTCGTCGACGGCCAGTGGGGCGGGCAGACCGCCGGCCGGTACAGCATCCGGATGCGGAGCGACGAGGTCGACGGCTACGGCGTGGCCGTGCTGCTCTGGAGCGACGAGAACCTGTGGTCGGACGGCGAGATCGACTTCCCCGAGGGAGCGCTCGGCGCGCCCGCGTGGCTCAACGTGCACTGCCTGGCGGACCCCGCCGAGAAGTGCATCCACCAGCAGACCGAGGCGTCGCTGAAGGACTGGCACACCTACACGATCGAGTGGACCGCCGACCGGATGTCGTTCCTGGTCGACGACGAGGTCGTCGGCACCACGACGGAGAACATCCCGACGGCTCGGATGCACCTGGTGGTGCAGGCCGGGTCGAACGCGGGGAACCCGCCGGCGGACGCCGCCGGGTCGCTCCTCATCGACTGGATGACGATCGACGTGCCGGCGGACGGTGCCGAGCCGAGCGCGTCGCTGCCGGACGACACCGCGGCGACGGCCCCGAACGACTGAACCGTCCCGAACGACCGAGCGGTGCCGACGTGGTCGTCGGCACCGCTCGGTCGTCGTCGTCGTTCGTCAGTGCTTCGCGTGCGCCTCGAGCGCCCGGAGCAGCGCCGCGACGTGCCGCTCCCGGCCGTACCGGTCCCGCACCCAGGCGCGGCACCGGTCCGCCAGGCCGGGTTCCGTCCCGGCCGCGTCCAGCGCCTCGATGACCGTGTCGGCCAGCGCGCCGGTCTCGGTGGGGTCGACGGTGAACCGCGCCCACTCGCCGCTCAGGATCTCGGCGGTGCCGCCCGACGCCGCTGCGACGACGGGGCGTCCGGTGGACATCGCCTCGACGACCACGCGGCCGAACCCCTCGGGTTCGATGGAGGGTGCCACCACGACGTCCGCGGCGTGCAGCAGCGGGACGACGTCGTCCCGCTCGGGCACCACGACGACGGAGCCGTCGGGCAGCGCGGCGATCGCACGGTGCACGGCGGGGGCGTCCTCCGGGTACAGCGCACCGGCCAGGACGAGCACCGGGGCCGGGGCGGGCGGTGTGCCGGGCCCGACGAGGACGCGGGCCGACGCGTGGACGCGCCCCCATGCCTCCAGGAGGGCGAGCACGCCCTTCGACCGCGTGAGCCGACCGTAGTACAGCACCACGGGGCGGTCCTGGTCGAGGCCGAGCGCAGCACGTGCGCGACGGGTGCTCGCCGCGGTGGCGGCGGGGAACGCCGCGGTGTCGACGCCGTTCGGGACCACGTCGACCCGGTCCGGCGGGGCGCCGACGGCGGTCCAGGCACGTGCCATCGCTGCGGAGACCGCGAGGTACCGGGTCCGGCCCCCCGCGAACGGGCCGAGGCGACGGTAGTTCGGGGCGTGGTGCAGGTGCACGGCCAGGGGGACGCCGGACACGAACGACACGACGCGGCCCCACGGCAGGAACTCCGGACGGTTCAGCCACAGGACGTCAGGACGCGACCGGCGGAGGCGCAGGCCCTCGCGGACGAAGCGGAGCACGTCCGTCGGGGCGGAGCGGATGCCGAAGCGGTAGTCGCGGGCATGACGCAGTCGGACGCCCAGCTGGTCGAACACCGCGCGGCCCGCGTCCGGGTCGCCGTCCGCGCCGGCTCGGTGCCACACCTCGACGTCGTGGCCGGCCGCGACGAGCTCGCCGACGTCCTCGACGACGCACCGTTCGACGCCGCCGGTGATGGCGAGTCCGTTGGTGGCGACGACGACACGCAGCGGACGGGTGGTGGGACGGGTCATGCGGATCCTCCGCGAGCGAGTTTCAGGCGACGGAAGAACCAGGGCAGGCACGCGGCGACGCCGACGACGCGGACGATGTTCCAGGCGAGGTCCTGCGGCGGGAGGAGCGAGGCCGCGGCGACGACGATCGCGATCGCGATGGCCAGCAGCACCCGGCGTCGGGGACCGCGCCACTCGCGGCGGTCCGGCAGGGAGGCCTGCTGCAGCGCGGCGAGGACGGCGTAGGCGATGACGGTGGCGATGCCCGCGCCGACGATGCCGGTCAGGGGCACCAGCACCAGGTTCGCCGCGATGTTCACGACGCCGGCGACGGCACCGATGACGCCGACCGTCACCCCGCGGCGCTCGACCAGCAGGAGCCGACCGGTCGCACCGCTCGCGACCACCGGGAACGCGGTCAGGGCGACCACGAAGACGACGACGGTGAGGGACTCGACCCGGTACGACGCCGGCGCCAGGATCGGCAGCGCCACCGGCGACACGAGCGTCACGGCGACGAGCACGGGGGCGAGCAGCATGTAGAGCTCGTCACGGGCGTGCATCGCGAGCCGGCGGCGGGCCACGGCGTCGCGGAGGGCGGCGAAGTGCGGCGCCCAGGCCTGGTTCGTGAAGGTCAGCAGCAGGATGACCGCGGAACCGACGACGTAGGCGATCTGGTAGCGGGCGACCTCGTCGGCACCGAGGAGGCGCTGCACGACGAGCCGGTCACCGGCGTTCAGGACGAAGTACGACAGGCTGCCGAGCGCGATCGGGACACCGAGCTTGAACGCCCGGACCGTGGTGCGGTGGTCGAACAGACCGCGGAACCGCGGCTTCGTGGCGACGATGCCGATCACCATCGCGGCGCCCTGCGCCACGACCCCGCCCCACGCGTACGTGGTGGCGTCGGCGTGCACGGCGGCGAGGAGCCCGAGGCCGATGATCGACCCGCCGACGGACGACAGCAGGCTCGTCACGGCGAACACGCGGATGCGGTCCTGGGCGACGAGCAGCGCGAGGGACAGCTGCACGATCGCGGCCGGCCCGGTCCAGAGCACGGCGACCAGCAACAGCGGGTGCTGGTCGACGAAGCCCGCGGCGTCGCCCCAGAGCGGGATCGACACCAGGGCGAACACGGTGACGGTGACCGCGGTGACCATGCCGACGAACACCAGACCGCGGGCACGCCGGTCGTCGCCGTCCTCGGCGCGCTGCAGCACCGACGCCTGGTCGATGCCGCAGACGGCCACGACCACCAGGGCCTGGTACAGCGCGATCGCCGACGCCAGCACGCCGAACTCGGCCGGCGGCATCAGGTGCGCGAGCACGGGGGAGATCAGCGAGCTCACGACGAGCTGCATCGACCAGACGACCACGTAGAGCAGGCCACGGCCGAACAGGACGGACGATCCGCGTGCGACGGCGATCGAGTCGGTGTCGGTGGACAGCGCGCCGGGGGCCGCCGGTTGCACGGACGCCTCGAGCTCGTCGTCGTCTGGCTGCGCCGCCAGCGCAGCCGCCTCGGCCGCACGCGCCTCGCGTCGGGTCTGGGGGACGGTCACTGTGCCACCACCACCGGCTGGTCGTCGGCGGACGTGCGGAGCCCGAAGGTCGCGTCGACCACGTCGAGCAGGTCGGTGCTCCGGGACGTCGAGAACTTCCGGGCGAACACGTACGGGGTCGACTGGTCAGCCGCGGTACGACGCTCCAGCACCCGGCCGGCGTCCTCGATCCCGAGCCACGGCGGGCTCTTCTGCTTCGTGCCGTCCCACCCGATCCACCAGAGCGGCTGCACCGCGTGGGTGTCCGCGAAGTCCGGGGTGAACGCCGGGGTCAGCAGGACCGACGGCACGAAGGTCTCGTCACCGATCCACACCCGCTCCCAGAACGCCACCAGGTCGGGGCGCCCGTCGAACACGTCGACGACCCCCTGCGCGTGGTGCCGGGCCAGGACCTTGAGCTGCGAGCCACCGCCGAACACGACGTCCCGCGGGACCCGACGGGGGACCGGCAGGCGCAGCATGTGCTTCCGCCACGCCCAGTGCCGGAACCGCACGCGCGACCGACCGCCGTCGCGACCCCACGCGGGGTGCGGGAGCGGCTTCGCCTCGACGAACGACCGCCCGGGGTTCGCGGTCAGGAGCGCCGAGATCTCGTCGGCGTCGGCCAACGGGTAGTCGCTGCCGGTCAGCAGCGCCACGTGCGTGGCGTCGGTCTGCGCCAGGGCAGCACGGTAGCCGGCGACCTCGGCCGCGACGTTCTCCCACTTCGCCCACCCGGTGCGCATCCGCGGCAGCACGTGCACCCGCTCGGGCAGGCCGGCGGTCATCGCCTCGAAGACGTCGTCGTCGGTGCTCGCGTCGCAGTGCAGGAACACCGGGAACGGGTCGAGCGCCGCCACGAGCCGACGGACGTGCGTCGGGTCCTCGTGGGCGAGGACGATGCACGCGAGTGGCGTGGGAGTGATGGCCATGTCCGCGACGCTAAGCGGGCCCGGCAGCACCGACAAGGGAGGTCGGGACCACCTGCGGGGGAACGGCGGTTTCCCGCAGGAGCCCCCCGATCGAGGGGGATCGGGTCAGCGGGCGCGGCGGAACTTCGGGCAGTCGCAGAGCGCGCAGTCCGTGCCCGGACGGTAGTGCTCGTGCGCCGCCTGGGCGTGCCCGCAGGTGCCGCACGCGGCGTCGTCGGCGTCGAGGTGCACCACGACGAGGTCGGACGCGTCGGGGTCCGGCACCAGTCGCAGCGTCGGGCGTGGACGCCTGGTCAGGCCGAGCCGGTCCATCGTGCGGGCCAGCGGCATGCGTCCTCCTCGTGTCCGGCGGGGACCGGGGTCGCACCGGCGGGTCGACCGGCGTCTCCCGCGAGTCTAGTGGCGGCAAACCGCAGCCTCCCCGCATCCTCCGAGCATCGCGGTTGACCCCCTGTCGACGCGCGCGGACCATTGCCACGTCCACCCGACCAGACCGGCCCGACGGGACGACCATGACCGACCAGACCACCACCGCGGAACGAGCCCTCACACTCGACCCGGCGATGCCCTCGCCCGACGCCCCCACCTGGGTCGGAGCTGCCTGGGTCGGCGCCGTCGACCGGTCCGCAGCGCTCGCCGCCGACACCGTGCACCTCGCCGGCGCCGGCGGCTTCCGCCGCGCCCGCCTCATGGTGCGCGACGGCCGCGACGTCGCCGGGTTCGTCGACGTGCGCGTCGACGACCGCGGGGCGGTGGACCCGGCCGAGCTGGGACCGGCCCTGCGTCGGTTGCCGGCCCCGGGCCTCCCGGTCGACGCCCCTGCGGACGGCGCACGCGTCTCCGTCGTCATCGGCACCCGTGAGCGGCCCGTGGCCCTCGCCCGCGCCGTGCGCTCCGTCCTCGACTCCGCGTACGACGACTTCGAGCTGTTCGTCGTCGACAACGCCCCCGTCACCAGCGGCACCCGCGACGTCGTGGCCGCCGTCGACGACCCGCGCGTGCACTACGTCCTCGAGGCACGTGCCGGCGTCTCCCGGGCCCGCAACGCCGGACTCGCCCGCGCCACCGGCGGCATCGTCGCGTTCATCGACGACGACGTCGTCGTCGACCGCCACTGGATGGCCGCCATCGCCGCCGCCTACGAGCGCGACGCCGACGTCTGGTGCGTCACCGGACTCGTCCCCAGCGGCGAGCTCCGCACCCCCACACAGCGTTTCTTCGACGAGCGGGTGACCTGGGCGCGGAACCTCGAGCGCCGGGTGTACCGCACGTCCGCCCCGCCCGTCGACGAGCCCCTGTTCCCCTTCACCGTCGGCGCGTTCGGCACCGGCGCGAACATGTCCGTGCGCCGCGACGCCGTCCGGCAGCTCGGCGGCTTCGACGTCGCCCTCGGACCCGGCACCCGTGCGCGAGCCGGTGAGGACCCCGACCTGTTCACCCGCGTCCTGCTCGCCGGTGGGGCGCTCGCCGTGGAACCCTCGGCCGTCGTCTGGCACGAGCACCGCAAGGACCGTGCCGCGTTGCGCTCGCAGGCGATCGGGTACGGCACCGGGCTCGGCGCCTGGGTGACGAAGCTCGTGCTGCGGCCCTCGACGGCGTTCGCGGTGCTGCGGCGTGCGGCCGGCGCGCTCCGCCGGCTCGGTGCGCTCGGGCAAGGTGCCGACGAGCGCCCCGTCGACGCGAGCGGCGGCTGGCCCGTCGACGCCGAGTTCACCGCCGCGACGCGCGGGCTCAAGCGCGCCGAGCTGACGGCCGCGCTGGGCGGGCCGTGGCGGTACGTGGCCGGGCGGCTCACCGCGCGCTGAGGCGCGGGCGGGCGCGCTCGCCGCACCCGGTTTGCGACAAGACGGACGTCGTGCGACGACGTGGTTGTCGCCTGTTGCGCGTGCAATGGTTGCGTGCGCGTGGGGGCGACGTCCTCGATGTCGTACGACAACGCGGGTGTCATTTGTTGCGCGTGCAATGGTTGCGGGCGCGTGGGTGCGACGTCCTCGACGTCGTACGACAGCGCGAGTGTCGTCTGTTGCGCGTGCAACGGTTGCGTGCGCGTGGGTGCGACATCGTCGATGTCGTACGACAGCGCGGGTGTCGCTTGTTGCGCGTGCAGTGGTTGCGTGCGCGTGGGGGCGACGTCCTCGACGTCGTACGACAACGCGAGTGTCGCCTGTTGCGTGCGCAACGGACGGACGGGAGGCCCGTGGCGACGCTGCCACGGGCCTCCCGTCCGTCGGGTGGTGCGTCTACGGCCGGAAGCGGCCGGCCTCGACGTCGCGCCAGCGGCGTCGGCTGCGGAACCAGGCGGCCGGGCCGGCGGGGAACCCGCGCAGCTCGTGGTACGCCAGGGTCTTCGGGATGCGCGTGGTCGAGGCGTCGTTGGTGACCTCGGTCGCGGCGTCCCGGCGCCCGGCCAGGCGGGACAGCATCTGCTTCGACTTGACCTTCGCGGCGAGCGGCATCAGGCGGGCCAGGACGGCGACGTGCCGCTTGTCCTTCGCGGCGAGCGCGAACATCAGCGCGGTGAACCCGACGCCGTTGCCGTGCAGCTGCTTGTGCAGGTCCTCGATGGTCTGGCGGTGCCGGTGGTGCACGACCGCGCGCGGCTCGAAGCCGATCTTCCCGCCGCGCCACAGCGTCTCGATGAACATCGCCAGGTCCTCGCCGCCGCGGGCGGGGGAGCCGGCACCGAGGGTGTGGTCGAAGCCGCCGACGGCCTCGATCAGGGTGCGGCGGTAGGCCATGTTCGCGCCGGCGCCGTACGCGCCGATGCCGTAGACGGCGAAGTGCTTGAGGACCTCGCCGGACGGGGTGACCGCGGTGACGCGGGCGTGCCGCATGGTGCCCTGGACGTCGTCGGGGACGATCGTGACGGGCGAGAAGGTGCGCTCGGCGCTGAACCCGCCGTAGTACGCCTCGTACCAGATCTGCGCGGGCGTGGTGAGTTCGCTCGGCAGGATGACACCGGTGACGGCGTCGAGGCCGGGCTCGCTGACGAACCGGGATCCGATGGCGCGGAGCCACTGCGGGTCGACGCGCACGTCGTCGTCGGTGAAGGCGATGACGTCCCCGGTCGCGGCGGCGACGCCGGCGTTCCGGCCGGCGGACAGGCCGGGGCGGCGCTCCTCGACCAGGCGGACGTTCCGTCCGGCGAGCATCGCGGGCAGGGCGTCGCCGGCGGGGACGCGGACGCGGTTGTCGACGAGGATGACCTCGTGCCGCGGGTAGTCGAGGTGCTCGAGGACGTCGAGCAGCTTGCCGAGGTCCTCGACGCGGTCGACGACGGTGGACACGACGACCGAGATGGTCGGCAGGTCGTCGTCCGACACCGCGGGGACGTCGGCCAGGACGGTCTCCTGCAGCGCCTCGAGGGCGCGGGCCGCGTCGGCCGGGTCGTCGGTGAGCAGTACGTCGAGGGTGCCGGTGGGGTGGCCGCCGCGGTAGCCGATCACCATGGCGGACTCGCCGGTCTCGTCGGCGACGAGGCGGGGGAGCGGGGCGTCGAGGTCGACGCCGATGACACGGCGCGGTGCGGGCACGGTGTCGGCGGTGTGGAGGGTGGCCATGTCGTGGACGCTACGTGGAGCCGTCGGCACGGACAACGGCGCGGGTCCCCAGTGGCGGGGTTCATGCGGAGTTCCGCAGTGGCGTGCAGGGGCCCCTCGAACAAGGGTGAGCGCTCACCCAGGAAGTCTCCGGGACTTCCAAGGTCACGCTCAGGTCACGGAACCGATGCAACCGGTTGCGGAACCCCGAGGGCGGGCGTAGCTTCCTCCACCAGCAGGCAGCGGCGCCTGCTCCAGGGCAGTGTCGTCGAACCCGATCGATGCCCCCTGGTGATCTCAATGAGGAGACAACGCTGTGAAGACAACACGCTCCAGGGTGCGGTTCGCATCCGTTGCCGGGGTCGCCGTCATCGGCCTCGTGCTCACCGGCTGCTCGAGCGGGAGCTCCGGCGCCGGCTCGGACGACGCCAAGAGCGGCCAGGACAGCCGCGGACCGATCACCTACGTGCAGGGCAAGGACAACTCGAACGTGGTCCGCCCGCTGATCGCGAAGTGGAACAAGGCCCACCCCGACGAGAAGGTCACCTTCAAGGAGCAGTCCGACCAGGCCGACCAGCAGCACGACGACCTCGTGCAGCACTTCCAGGCCAAGGACGCGAACTACGACGTCGTCGACGTGGACGTCGTCTGGACCGCCGAGTTCGCCGCGAAGCGCTGGCTGACGCCGCTGACCGGTGACATGGAGATCGACACCTCGAAGCTGCTGCCGGCCACGGTGAAGACCGCGACGTACAACGACACCCTCTACGCCGCCCCGCAGACCTCGGACGGCGCGCTGCTCTACTACCGCAAGGACCTCGTCAAGACGCCCCCGACGACGTGGAGCGACATGATGGACGACTGCCAGATCGCGAAGGACAAGGGCATCGGCTGCTATGCCGGGCAGTTCGCGAAGTACGAGGGCCTGACGGTGAACGCCTCCGAGGCCATCAACGGCTCCGGCGGTTCGGTGCTCGGCAAGAGCGGGGACCCGGACGTCGACACCGCCGACGCCAAGGCCGGCCTGCAGAACCTGGTCGACGCGTTCAAGGACGGGAACATCCCGGCCGAGGCGATCACGTACCAGGAGGAGCAGGGCCGCACCGCGTTCGAAGCCGGCAAGCTGCTGTTCCTGCGCAACTGGCCGTACGTCTACAACCTGGCGAAGACCGACGGTTCGAGCAAGGTCAAGGACACCTTCGGCGTCGCACCCATCCCGGGCGCGGACGGCGTCGGTGCCTCGACGCTCGGCGGGCACAACGCCGCGATCAGCGTGTACTCGAAGCACAAGGCGACGGCGCACGACTTCCTCGAGTTCCTCATCTCGAACGACACGCAGAAGTTCTTCGCGACGCAGGGGTCGCTCGCCCCGGTCGTCGGTGACCTCTACACCGACTCCGAGCTGACGGCGAAGCTGCCCTACCTGCCGACGCTGCTCAAGTCGATCGAGTCGGCGGAGCCGCGCCCGGTCACGCCGTTCTACCCGGCGGTGACGAAGGCGATCCAGGACAACACCTACGCGGCGCTCAAGGGATCGAAGTCGGTCGACGAAGCCCTGAAGGACATGCAGGACGCCCTCAAGTCGGCGACCAGCAGCTAGCGACACGCGGCGTACGCCGCATCGGACTGGAGGCACGGTGCCATCCCGGCACGTGCCTCCAGTCCGCCCCTACTTGCGTTCCGACACCCCCGGCAAGGAGGCCGACACGTGTCAGCAGCAACCGAGATCCCCGCAGCCATCCCCAACCCGACGGGCATGGAACCGAAGCGCCAACGGCGCAAGGGCGGACTCAACGCCGAGCACGGCCGGTGGGCCGTGTACCTCATCGGCCCGACGATCCTGCTCCTCGCGATCGTCATCGGCTACCCGGTCGTCAGCGCGATCATCCAGTCGTTCCAGCTCGACCAGGGCCTCGACAAGACCACGCAGCTGTTCGTGGAAGGCGGTTTCGCCGGCATCACGAACTACGCGCACTGGCTCGGCCAGCAGTGCGGCAACGTCACCTGCCCGCCCGGCAGCCTCGGCTCCCAGTTCTGGGTGTCGATGGGCAACACGTTCTTCTTCACGGTCGTCACCGTGGCCTTCGAGACGGCCATCGGCGTCTGGATGGCGATCATCATGAACCGCAACTTCAAGGGCCGCGCGCTCGTCCGTGCCGCGATCCTGGTGCCGTGGGCGATCCCCACCGCCGTCACCGCGAAGCTCTGGTACTTCATCTTCGACGCGAACGGTGTCCTGAACCACGTCCTCGGGCAGCAGATCCTGTGGACGAGCGGCGAGTGGGCGTCCCGGTGGGCGGTCATCATCGCCGACACCTGGAAGACCACGCCGTTCATGGCGCTGCTCATCCTGGCGGGGCTGCAGCTGATCCCGGAGGAGGTCTACGAGGCCGGCAAGATGGACGGCGCGTCGACGTTCCAGCGCTTCGTGCTCATCACGCTCCCGCTGATCAAGCCCGCGCTGATGGTCGCGATCCTGTTCCGCGTGCTCGACGCGCTGCGCATGTACGACCTGCCACAGATCCTGACCGGCGGCGGCGGTGGTTCCGGCAACGCCACCACGACCCTGTCGATCCTGGTCGTCGAACAGATCCGGCAGGGCTTCAACTCCGCGTCGGCACTGTCGACCATCACCTTCCTGGTGATCTTCATCGTGGCGTTCGTCTTCGTCCGGTTCCTCGGCGCCAACGTCGTGCAGACGCAGGCCGCCCAGCAGAAGGGTGAACTCAAGTGACCCTCGCAGCAGACCGACCCCGGTCCACCGCAGCAGCACGCGACCGCGCCGTCGACCGCGCCGACGTCCGGGTCCGCCGCGACACCGGCCCCCGCATCCGCACGGCCGTGCAGGCGATCGTCATCGCCGTGTGGTGCCTCCTGCCGTTCTACTGGATGGTGGTGACGAGCTTCCGCGACGTCGGGTTCACGTTCGACGCCACCCCGTGGCCGACGCACGTCACGCTCGACAACTACGCGACGGCGTTCTCCACGTCGCTCGGCAACCACCTCGGGCGGGCGCTCGCCAACAGCCTGCTCATCGGCGGCGTCGTGACGATCATCGCCCTGCTCGTCGGCACCACGGCGGCGTACGCGCTCGCCCGACTCGAGTTCGGCGGCAAGTCCCTGATCGCCGGCGCGATCCTGGCGGCGTCGATGTTCCCCGGCGTCGCGCTCATCTCCCCGCTGTTCCAGCTCTTCACGGACATCGGGTGGATGGGGTCGTACCAGGCGCTCATCCTGCCGAGCATCTCGTTCGTGCTGCCGCTGACGGTCTACACGCTCGCGTCGTTCTTCCGCGAGATGCCGTGGGACCTCGAGGAAGCAGCGCGCATCGACGGGTGCACCCGGGTGCAGGCGTTCCGGCGGATCATCCTGCCGCTCGCCGCCCCCGCGGTGTTCACGACGGCGATCCTGGCGTTCATCTCGAGCTGGAACGAGTACCTGATCTCCTCGCAGCTCTCGAGCGACGCGACGCAGCCGGTGACCGTGGCGATCGCCTCGTTCGCCGGGTCGCAGCCGCACCAGGAGCCGTACACGGCGGTCATGGCCGCAGGCACCATCGTCACGATCCCGCTCGTGGTCCTCGTGCTCATCTTCCAACGACGCATCGTGGCCGGCCTCACCGCCGGCGGCGTGAAGGGCTGACGACCATGGCACAGCGCGGACCCACCCGGCCCACGGCCCGGATCGAAGAGGCGATCGGCTTCGTCGGCATGTTCGGCATCCTGTTCCTCGGCGCCACGGTGTTCTGCGAGGTCACCGGTCGCCCGGCACTCGGCTGGGCGCTCACCCTGCTGGTGTGCGTGCTCGGGGTCGTGGCGCTCGACCGGTGGCGGGTGCGGGTGCTCCGCCGGCACGCCGAGGTCGACGGTGTCGGTGCCACGCCCGCCATCGCCCCCGTCCGCACCGCTCGCGGCGACGACACCCGTCGTCGGCCGCGGCCCTCCGCGGACGGGCGGGTGCACCAGCACAGCGGGTGGGACGAGCTCGCACCAGCGGGTCGTCGAGCGCCGCACGGCGCACGCCCGGCCGCAGCGGCCGTCGTGCACGCCACCCCCGGCACTGCAGCCGACCGTCCGGCGGGCGTTCCGCACCGTACGGACGGCTGACGGGCCTCCCGGGTCGCATCGATGGGGATCCAGGAGATCGCGACCGTCACGGGACTGTCGAAGTCCACGGTGTCGCGGGCGCTGCGCGGCATGGAGAACGTGGCGGAGACCACGATCGACGAGGTCCGTCGGGTCGCCGACGAGCTCGGGTACGTCCCGAGCTCGGCGGCGGCCGGCCTCGCCACCGGGCGGCAGCGCGCCGTGGGCGTCGTCGTCCCGGTGATCGACCGGTGGTTCTACGTCAAGGCACTCGGCGGCGTCGACGCAGAACTCCGGCGTGCCGGGTACGACCTCGTGCTCTACAACCTGGGCGGGCCGGGCGGCGACCGCGACCGGGCGTTCCGACGGTCGATGCTGCGGCACCGCGTCGACGCCCTCGTCCTGCTGTCCCTGGTGCTCGACGCGACCGAGCGCGCCGAGCTCGAACTCACCCGGCACCCGATGATCGTCATCGGTGGACCCGCACCGGGCCTGCGGAACATCGGGGTCGACGACCGAGCCGTCACCCGGATCGCGGTCGACCACCTGTGCGGCCTCGGGCACCGACGCGTCGCCTACGTCGGCGGGCAGGACGAGGCCGGCATGAACGTCGCGGTGCCGCACCTGCGGCGGGACGGCTTCGTGGACGCGATGCGGGCCGCCGGACACGCGGTGCCGGACCGGTGGCTGCTCGACGGACGGTTCTCGTTCGCCGGTGGACTGGCGGCGGGGAACGCGCTGTTCGGCGGGCACGCTGGTGCCGGTGCCGGTGCCGGTGCCGGGCTCGATCGCCCGACTGCCGTGGTGTGCGCCTCGGACGAGATGGCGCTCGGGGTGCTCCTCGCTGCGGCGCAGGCCGGACTCTCGGTGCCGGCCGACGTCTCCGTGATCGGGATCGACGGCCACGAGTACGGCGCGACCGTCGGGCTGACGACCGTGGCGCAGGACCCGGAGGCGCAGGGGCGGGCAGCGGCGCGGGCGGTGCTCGCCGAGGTCGAGGGCGGCGCTGCCGGAGCGATCGTCGCGGCGCCGGCGCACCTGGTGGTGCGGGGGACGACGGGGCCGCCGCCGGGGTGAGGCGTGGCGGGGCGTGGGCGGCGTCGACTCGGAACGACGTTCCCGATGTCGTACGACAACAGGAACGTCGTTCCGAGTCGACGCCGCCCCGAGCCCGCCCGGCCAGCCGCGGGTAGCGTCGCCCGCATGGAGGTCACGAAGCTCGAACACGCCTGCCAGGTCCTGTCGGACGGCGACGCCCGCCTGGTGCTCGACCCGGGCGACTTCACCCGCCCCGTCGACGCGACCGGGGTCCTCGCGATCGTCGTCACGCACGAGCACCCCGACCACGTCACGCCCGAGCAGCTGCACCGGATCCTCGACCGGAACCCCGACGCCGTCGTGTTCGGCCCCGAGGGTGTCCGCGCGGCGCTCGCCGACTCCGGCATCGCGGTCGAGGTCGTCACCGATGGGGACCACCGCACCGTCGGCCCGTTCGCGCTCGACTTCCACGGCACCCGGCACCAGATCATCCACTCCTCGGTGCCGATCGTCGACAACACCGGCGTGCTCGTGAACGGCAGGCTCTTCCACCCCGGCGACTCGTACACCGACCCGGGCGTGCCGGTCGAGGTCCTCGCGGCTCCGGTCGGCGCCCCGTGGCTCAAGGTCGCCGAGATGATGGACTACGTCGCCGCGCTCGCCCCGGCCCGCGCCTACCCGATCCACGAGGCCACGCTCTCCGACATCGGCTACGGCATGCACACCGGGCGGCTGCGCGAGGCGCTCGCCCCGCACGGTTCGCTCGAGATCCTGCGGCCGGGGGAGTCGCTCACCCTCTGACCGCGCCGGACGCGACGATTCCCGCGCACGGCGTGCGGCCCCGGACGTGCGCGCGTTCGGACGGGAGGCCCGTGGCGGGCCCGCCCCGCGCCTCCCGTCGGATGGGCGGCCGGGTCCACGACGTCGCGACCGACGAACCCGCACCGAGCGCCGTATGCCGGGCGCGGCATGGCGGCACACCCGGGCGACACGCCTCGTTTTGGTGCGATGCGCGGCTTGTGCAATACTTGTCGAGTTGTCGGAACGGCCCCATCGTATAGCGGCCTAGTACGCTGCCCTCTCACGGCGGTAACGCGGGTTCGAATCCCGCTGGGGTCACCACAGGTGACATGCTCCGAGTCCGACAACAGCCGCGGCCCCATCGTATAGCGGCCTAGTACGCTGCCCTCTCACGGCGGTAACGCGGGTTCGAATCCCGCTGGGGTCACCAGCACACGAAACCCCCGACGAGCTCCGGCTCGCCGGGGGTTTCGTCGTCGTGTGCCAGGCTGAGGCCGTGTCCAGCGCCGTCCAGCTCATCCGGTCCGCAGCCCTCAGCGACGTCGCGGAGTACGCCTACGCCGCAACCGTCCCCGCCGGTACACGGTTGGTGTTCCTGGCGGGGGCGTGTCCACTCGACGAGGACGGCGCGACGGTCGCCGTCGGGGACGTCGCCGGGCAGGCCGCGCAGTGCGTCGCGAACCTGCGGACCGCGCTCGCGGCCGCCGGCGCGGGCATCGACGACCTCGTGCAGACGCGGGTGCTCGTGGCCACGACCGAGCAGCAGGACCTCGTTGCTGCCTGGGACGTCGTCCGCGCCGCGATGGGGGACCACGACGTGCCGAGCACGCTGCTCGGCGTGACCGTCCTCGGCTACGACGACCAGCTCGTCGAGGTCGAGGCGATCGCCGCCGTCGCCGGCTGACGCGGTACGCTGATCGGGTCGTCAGACCCGGCAGTGGGGCCTGCCGGACCCAACCGCGCACCAGCCGCCAACGGTCCCTATCCCGAGAACACCGCACGCGCGGAGACGATCCGGCGTGCTCGGCGATAGGAGCACCATGACCGACGAACGACCACCGCACCTCCGCTGGGGCTTCCTCGGCCTCGTCGCGCTCGGTGGGGCGATCGGCACCGCCGTCCGGGCCGTGCTGGCCGACGCGTTCCCCGCCCACGACGGCATCAGCTGGGTGATCCTCGTGATCAACGTCGTCGGTGCCTGCTGCCTCGGGTTCCTGCTCGACGCCCTCGCGCACCGCGGCCCCGACGTCGGACGCCGCCGCTCGCTCCGGCTGTTCGTCGGCACGGGCGTCCTCGGCGGGTTCACGACGTACAGCACCCTCGCCGACGACACGGCGCAGCTGCTCGACGTCGGTCGATGGGGTGCGGGC
The DNA here is from genome assembly GCF_044497295.1 of Curtobacterium pomorum. Classification (NCBI taxonomy): domain Bacteria; kingdom Bacillati; phylum Actinomycetota; class Actinomycetes; order Micrococcales; family Microbacteriaceae; genus Curtobacterium; species Curtobacterium pomorum. Next base: position 2,522,692 of record NZ_CP172409.1, on the reverse strand, counting down.
AGCGGGTACGCACTGCTGTCGGTCGTCCTCGGGCTCGCCGCCGTCGCGCTCGGGATCTGGCTTGCCGGGCGGCTCCGACCACCGTCGACCGTCCGGGACGGGGGCGCGTCGTGAACCCGCTCGACCTGCTGCTCGTCGCCGTCGGCGGGGGAGTCGGTGCCGCGCTCCGTTTCCTGCTGGACGGACTCGTCAAGACCCGCACGTCCCGCTCGCGGGCTGCCGGGTTCCCGCTCGGGACCGTGCTCATCAACGTGTCCGGATCGCTCGTGCTCGGCCTGCTCACCGGCCTCGGGCAGGCCGGCACGATCCCGCTCCCGGCGGTCGCGGTGCTCGGGACGGGCATGATGGGTGGGTACACGACGTTCTCGACGGCGAGCGTCGAGACCGTCCAGCTCCTCCGATCCGGCAAGCCCCGGCTCGCCGTCCTGTACGGCCTCGGGATGCTCGTCGTCTCGGTCGGCGCAGCCGCGCTCGGCCTCTGGATCGGAAGGAACTCATGACCTCGGAACGCCCCGGCGAACTCGTCCTCGTCCGTCACGGAGAGACGGAGTGGTCGAAGAGCGGGCAGCACACCGGCCGCACCGACATCCCGCTGACGGAGAACGGTGTCGAGCAGGCGAAGCGCGCCGGCCGGTACCTCGCCGACCGTTCGTTCGCGCTGGCCCTGTCGAGTCCGCTGCAGCGTGCGCGTGACACCGCGCACCTGATCGGCGTCGACCCCGAGCTCGACGAGGACCTGTACGAGTGGGACTACGGCGCCTACGAGGGACTCACCACCCCGCAGATCAAGGTGCTGCGCCACGGGCCGTGGGACCTCTGGACCGACGGAGTGCCCGCCGGTGACACCCCCGGTGAGAACGCCGCCGAGGTCCGGGTCCGCGTCGAGCGCATCCTGAACCGCGCTCGTCCGGTGCTCGCCGAGGGGCAGGACGCCGTGTTCATCGCGCACGGTCACGTGCTGCGGGCCCTCGGCGCCGCGTGGATCCGGCTCGCGCCGCAGGACGGTGCCGTGCTGAAGCTCGGGACCGCATCGGTCAGCGTCCTCGGCTACGAACACGGGCGCCCGGTCATCGACGCCTGGAACATCCAGCCCCGCGACTGACGTCGCCGCTCGATCGGCCTCGCGAAAGCGACAGGTCCGCGGCACGCGGGTCCGTCCAGTCGACGAAAGCGGCAGAATTCCGCGGTTGTTCCGCAGCGATCTGTCGCTCTCGCAGGACGCGGTGGTTGCGACCACACGACGGACGGGAGGCCCGTGGCAGCCCCGCCACGGGCCTCCCGTCCGTCGTCCGCGCCCGTTCCTTCCCCTGTCGCGCGCGATGGCAGGCGGAATCGGGCGTTCCTGGTCGAAAGGAACGACCCGGTACGCCCGATTCGACCAGGTATGCCGGAACGACCCGCGTCAGACGGTCCGGATCGCGCTCGTCGCGCCGAGGGCCCGGCCGCGCCGCCGCTCGATCGCGCGCCCCACGACCAGCAGCCCGACGCTGACGAGCGCGCCGAGGGTGGTCTGCGCGACGCGGTCGAGCGCGAGCAGCTCCGGCGCCTCGGGCAGGCTGAGCCACGACACGGCGAGGGCGAGCGGGGTCAGGAACAGCAGGCAGACGGCGTAGTTCCGCGCCACGAAGATCTCCGCGAAGAACTGCCCCACGACGGCGATGACGACGATCCACCACGCCGACGGCTCGAGCAGCAGGACCCCGACGGCGATGACGGTGCCGCCGATCGTGCCGATGAAGCGCTGGAACGCCCGGACCACGGTGTGCCGCTGGCGGAGCGCGGGCAGGGTCGACACCACCGCGATGACGGCCCAGTACGGGTGCCCGAGCCACGGGATCGTCGACGCCACCGCTCCGGCGACGAGCGACCCCACGACGTTGAGCGCCACGGTCTCCCACAGCGCAGCCGTGCGGAGGATGCCGAGGTTGCGCTCCTTGCGGGGTGCGAGCGGTCGGAACCGGTGCGGGGCGCGCGGGTGCAGGACCCGCCGCAGGACGGACCCGGACATCGCGACGAGCCACGCCCAGACGACCGAGCAGACGATGATCGTCGCCACGAGGGGGACGTCGGCGGGGCGCAACGGCACGAGTGCGGAGACCACGAACGCGAACACCGGGAAGATCGGCTGCGCGGGGATCGTCCGGAGCGTCGACAGGGTGCAGACCGCGACGACGATCACCACGACGAGCCCCGTCGCCTGCAACCAGAGCGGGGAGCCGACCAGGGCGACGCCGATGCCGGCGAACATGCACAGCGTCTGCAGGGCACCCGCCACGCCGGTGGTCACGGCCCGTTGCCGGTACGGCTCGGTCGCCCCGAAGATCGCGGTGAAACCGGCGAACATCGCGAACGCGGCGTAGCCCGGCATCCCGAGGGCGATGAGCAGTGCCAAGGGGGCGCCACCTGCGATCGCTGCGCGTGCTGCGCCCTCGAGGTTGATCGTCCGGGTCGAGTGCGCAGGTGTCGTCATGTCCCGACCATCTTCCCACCGCGACGGGTGTCGGGGAGTCGCCACGGGCCTCCCGGTCGACCGCCGCACCACGTGACGACCGCGGCCCTCGTTGGTATACCAACCTGGTAGAGTCGGCGGATCGCGCCGCGTCAGCGGTGACCGCAGCGCCGCACCAGCGGCGCCGGACGACGAGAACGAGGGAGTCGAGCTCATGGGTAGGACGCTCGCCGAGAAGGTGTGGGACGACCACGTCGTGGTCAAGGGCGAGGACGGCAAGCCGGACCTCCTCTACATCGACCTCCACCTCGTGCACGAGGTCACGAGTCCGCAGGCGTTCGACGGTCTGCGCCAGGCCGGCCGCCCCGTGCGCCGCCTCGACCTGACGATCGCGACCGAGGACCACAACACCCCGACGCTCGCCATCGACCGGCCCATCGCGGACCCGACGAGCCGCACCCAGATCGAGACCCTGCGCCGCAACTGCGCGGAGTTCGGTGTCCGCCTGCACTCGCTCGGCGACAAGGAGCAGGGCATCGTGCACGTCGTCGGTCCGCAGCTCGGCCTGACGATGCCCGGCATCACCGTCGTCTGTGGCGACTCGCACACCAGCACCCACGGCGCGTTCGGGGCGATGGCGTTCGGCATCGGCACCTCCGAGGTCGAGCACGTCCTGGCCACGCAGACCCTGCCGCTGAAGCCCTTCAAGACGATGGCGATCACGGTCGAGGGAACGCTGCGCCCGGGCGTCACCGCGAAGGACATCATCCTGGCGGTCATCGCGAAGATCGGGACCGGCGGCGGACAGGGCTACGTGCTCGAGTACCGCGGCTCCGCGATCCGCGCGCTCTCGATGGAGGGCCGGATGACCATCTGCAACATGTCGATCGAGGCGGGTGCCCGCGCCGGCATGGTCGCGCCCGACCAGACCACCTACGACTACGTGCAGGGCCGCGACCACGCGCCGACCGGTCAGGACTGGGACGACGCCGTCGCGTACTGGGACACCCTGGCGACCGACGACGACGCAGTCTTCGACGCCGAGGTCTTCATCGACGCCGACGAGCTCGAGCCCTTCGTCACCTGGGGCACGAACCCCGGCCAGGGCGTCTCGCTGTCCGAGCGCGTGCCGGACCCCGCGAGCTACAGCGACCCGAACGACCAGGCCGCGGCGCAGCGGGCGCTGGAGTACATGGACATCGCCGCCGGCACCCCGATGAAGGACATCGCCGTCGACGCGGTGTTCATGGGTTCGTGCACGAACTCGCGGATCGAGGACCTGCGGGCCTTCGCGTCGATCATCGCCGGGCGCGAGAAGGCCCCCGGCGTCCGCGTCATGGTCGTGCCGGGGTCCGCACGCGTGCGGCTCGAGGCCGAGGCCGAGGGGCTCGACGTCGTGATCAAGGAGTTCGGGGCCGAGTGGCGGTTCGCCGGGTGCTCGATGTGCCTCGGCATGAACCCCGACCAGCTCGCGCCGGGGGAGCGCTGCGCCAGCACCTCGAACCGCAACTTCGAGGGGCGCCAGGGCAAGGGCGGCCGCACCCACCTGGTGTCGCCGCTCGTCGCCGCCGCCACCGCGATCCGCGGCACGCTGTCCAGCCCGTGGGACCTGGCGACGGACGACGAGATCGCCGCCGCGACGAGCGCCGCCACGACCAGCACGACCACCGAGGGGACCTTCTGATGGACAAGATCACCACCGTCACCGGCATCGCCGCCCCGCTCAAGCGGTCGAACGTCGACACCGACCAGATCATCCCCGCGGTCTACCTCAAGCGCGTCACGAAGACCGGCTTCGAGGACGCCCTGTTCTCCGGCTGGCGGCAGGACCCCGCGTTCGTGCTGAACCAGCCCGAGTTCCAGGGCGCGAAGGTGCTCGTGGCGGGCCCGGACTTCGGCACCGGTTCGTCGCGTGAGCACGCGGTCTGGGCGCTCCGCGACTTCGGATTCGCGGTCGTCGTCTCACCCCGCTTCGCCGACATCTTCAAGGGCAACGCGGGCAAGCAGGGCCTGGTCACCGCGATCGTGACCGAATCGGAAGTCGAGCGCCTGTGGGCCGCCATCGAGGCGAACCCGGGGATCGAGGCGACGGTCGACCTGGTGGCGCAGCGCGTGTCGCTCGGGGATGTGGACGTCCCCTTCGAGATCGACGCTTACACTCGTTGGCGGTTGATGGAAGGGCTCGACGACATCGGGCTCACCCTCCGTGACGAGACCTCGATCACGGAGTTCGAATCCCGCCGCTCCAGTTGGCGGCCGAAGACATTGCCGGTGAAGTAGTGAACTCTCTCGTACAGGACGCAGCAGCCGCAGGGGCGCGCGTGGGCCTCAAGTCGGACGAGATCGTCATCCGCGGGGGCAAGCCGCTCGTGGGGCGCATCGAGGTCCGTGGGGCGAAGAACCTCGCGACCAAGGCCATGGTGGCGTCGCTGCTCGGTGACACCCCGTCGATCCTCAAGGACGTCCCGGACATCTCCGACGTCAAGGTCGTCCGCGGCCTGCTCGAGGTGCACGGCGTGCGCATCACCGATCCTGCACGAGGCGAACTCATCCTCGACCCGTCCAACGTCGAGTCGGCGCACTTCGCCGAGATCGACGCCCACGCCGGCTCGAGCCGCATCCCGATCCTGTTCTGCGGCCCGCTGCTGCACAAGCTCGGCGAGGCGTTCATCCCCGACCTCGGTGGCTGCCGCATCGGCGACCGCCCGATCGACTTCCACCTCGACGCGCTCCGCGCCATGGGTGCGGTCGTCGACAAGCAGGTCAACGGCATCCACCTGACGGCCCCGGACGGGCTGAAGGGCGCGTCCATCGAGCTGCCGTACCCGAGCGTCGGCGCGACCGAGCAGGTCCTGCTGTCGTCCGTCCTGGCGACCGGCGTCACGGAGCTGCGGAACGCGGCGATCGAGCCCGAGATCATGGACCTCATCGCGATCCTGCAGAAGATGGGCGCGATCGTGTCCGTCGAGCCGAACCGCGTGATCTTCATCGAGGGTGTCGAGTCGCTCCGTGGCTACACGCACCGCGCGATCAACGACCGCAACGAGGCCGCCAGCTGGGCCTCCGCCGCGCTCGCCACCGACGGCGACATCTTCGTCGAGGGGGCGAACCAGCAGGAGCTCATGACGTTCCTCAACGTCTTCCGCAAGGTGGGCGGCGGCTTCGACGTGCAGGAGGACGGCATCCGGTTCTACCGGGAGCGCGACACCCTCAAGCCCGTCGTCATCGAGACCGACGTGCACCCCGGCTTCATGACCGACTGGCAGCAGCCGCTCGTCGTCGCACTGACCCAGGCCGAGGGGCAGAGCATCGTGCACGAGACCGTGTACGAGAACCGCTTCGGCTTCACCGACGCGCTGAACGAGATGGGCGCCGACATCGTCGTCCACAAGGAGGGGCTGCCCGGGCACGACCGCCGTGTCGCCCGCCGCCCGTTCGAGCAGGCCGCCGTCATCACCGGCCCCACCACGCTGCACGCGGCGAACGTCCGGGTCCCCGACCTGCGCGGTGGCTTCAGCCACCTGATCGCGGCGCTGACCGCCGACGGCGAGTCCCACATCACGAACGTCGGCATCATCAGCCGCGGCTACGAGCACTTCATCCCGAAGCTGCGGAAGCTGGGCGCCGACTTCGACTTCGCGGGTTAGTCGCGGTGTCGGTTCCGCAGCCGGGTGACGGTCCGTCGCGTCCGGATGACGGCCCGTCGCGTCCGACCGACGGTCTGGAGGCCCGGGGTGCGTCCGGTACGCAGGTCGCGACCGGCTTGCCGGTGCGTGGACGGCGGTGGAAGCGCGGGGAGCTCAACCCCGCGTTCCGCATCGTGGCCTCGATCGTCATCCCGACGTTCCGGTTCTCGTCGAACTACCACTGGTACGGCCCCAACCGGCTGCCGGCGGACGGTGCGTTCGTGCTCGCGCCGAACCACTTCACGAACATCGACCCGCTGGTCGTCGGCACCGCCGTGTACCTGAGCCGGCGTGCGCCGCGGTTCCTGGCGAAGGCGTCGTTGTTCAAGGTGCCCGTGTTCGGCAAGCTGATGTCCGGCATGGGGCAGATCCCGGTCGAGCGCTCCGGCCGCACCCGGTTGAGCGATCCGCTCGGCGGCGGTCGGTCGCTCATCGAACAGGGTGGGGCGATCATCGTCTACCCCGAGGGCACGCTCACCCGCGACCCCGACCTGTGGCCGATGCGCGGCAAGACCGGTGCCGTCCGCATCGCGCTCGAGAACGACGTGCCGCTGATCCCGATGGCCCACTGGGGCACGCAGGGCATCATGGCGCGGTACTCGAACAAGCTCCGCCTGTTCCCGCGCTCGCGCGTGGACGTCATCGTCGGCGACCCCGTCGACCTGTCCGCCTACCGCGGCCGGCCGATCGACCAGCAGATGCTCGTCGAGGCCACCGAGGTGCTCATGCAGCACATCACCGCCCTGCTCGAGCAGCTCCGCGGGGAGCAGGCCCCGACCACCCGCTGGGACCCGGCGGCGAACAACCAGAAGGAGACCGGCCGGTTTGAGTGACCTCCGCCCGCACGACGATCGTCCCGACCCCGTCGCAGCAGCGCCGGGGGCCTTCGACACCGCCGCGATCCGGGTGGTGATGCAGTCGACCGACAAGCCCCGTGTCGCCGTCATCGGCGCCGGCAGCTGGGGCACCACGTTCGCGAAGGTGCTCGCTGAGGGCGGCGCCTCCACCGTGGTGTGGGCCCGTCGGCCCGAGGTCGCCCGCGAGATCACCGAGACGAAGCGGAACTCCGACTACCTGCCCGGCATCAACCTGCCCCGCACCCTGACCGCGTCGACGTCGCTCGAGCAGGTCCTCGACGGCGCCACCCAGGTGTACGTGTCGGTGCCGTCGCAGACCCTGCGCTCGAACCTCGACGCGATCCGCGAGCTCCTGCCGGCCGGTGTGCCCGTGGTCAGCCTGATGAAGGGCGTCGAGAAGAGCACCGGCCTGCGGATGAGCGAGGTCCTCCTCCAGGGGCTCGGCATCGACCAGGACCGCATCGCCGTGGCGAGCGGGCCGAACCTGGCGCTCGAGATCGCCCGTCGGCAGCCGACCGCCGCCGTGGTGTCGTCGTCGAGCGTGGAGACCGCGACCGCCGTCGCCGCCGTCGCGACCAACCCGTACTTCCGGTCGTTCATCAACACCGACGTCATCGGCACCGAGTTCGGCGGCGTGCTGAAGAACCTCATCGCCGTGGCGATCGGCATCGTCGACGGCGTCGGCTACGGCGAGAACACCAAGGCGTCGATCATCACGCGCGGGCTCGCCGAGATGACCGAGTTCGCGGTGTCGCTCGGCGCGCAGCCGTCGACCCTGTCCGGCCTCGCGGGCCTCGGCGACCTCATCGCCACCTGTCAGTCGCCGCTGTCCCGGAACAACACCGCCGGGCGCCTGCTCGGGCAGGGGTACCGCTTCGACGAGGTCGTCCGGCAGATGAACCAGACCGCCGAGGGCCTGGCGTCCGTCGCGCCGATCCTCGAGCTCGCCGCCGCGAACGGCGTCGACATGCCCATCGTCAGCCAGGTCGGCGAGGTCCTCGCCGGTAGGCTCGATCCGCGCAACATCGCGCCGCACCTCACCGAGACCGACGAGCCGCAGGGCGAGTGACCGGTCCCGCACCGAGTCACGAAGGGACTCCCGTGCCCACGATCCCCGAGGGAACCGACGTTCCCACGACCACCGTCGCCGTCCTGTTCGGCGGACGCTCGAGCGAGCACGAGATCAGCTGCGTGACCGCCGGCGGCATCATGGACGTCGTCGACCGCACCGAGTACGAGATCGTGCCGATCGGCATCACGAAGGACGGCGCGTTCACGCTGCAGTCCGACGACCCCTCGCAGTGGGCGATCCGCGACGGCGCGCTGCCGACCGTTCCCGACAACGGCACGCGCGTGGCGTTCCCGACCTCGCCGGCGACGAACGAACTCGTCGTCTCGCACCCGGACGGCTCGGTCACGACCGTCGCCGTCGACGTGGTGTTCCCGATCCTGCACGGCCCGTTCGGCGAGGACGGCACGATCCAGGGCCTGCTCGAGATCGCCGGTCTGCCGTACGTCGGTGACGGCGTGCTCGCCAGCGCACTGGCGATGGACAAGCACGTCGCGAAGGCCGTCCTCGAGCACGCCGGTCTGCGGGTCGCTCCGTGGACGACGGTGCTCCGCCGTGAGTGGGCGGCCGACCCGGTCGACGTCGCCGAGGCGATCACGGCGCACGGCTGGCCGCTGTTCGTGAAGCCCGCCCGTGCCGGTTCGAGCATGGGCGTCTCGCGCGTCGACGGCCCCGAGGAGCTCGGTGCCGCGATGGACCTGGCGTTCGAGCACGACTCCAAGGTGATCGTCGAACCCCGTGTCATCGGTCGCGAGGTCGAGGTCGCCGTGCTCGAGGGCCGCGACGGCGTGCCGCGCACGAGTCTGCCGGGCGAGATCGTCGTGGCCGAGGACGGCTTCTACGACTTCGCGTCGAAGTACCTCGGTGGCGACGAGTCGCTGCTGTGCCCGGCGCCGCTCACCGAGGCGCAGACCGACGAGATCCGGTCGATCGGTGCCCGCGCGTTCGAGGCCATCGGCGGTTCGGGGCTGGCCCGTGTCGACTGCTTCCTGACCGACGACGGCTTCGTCGTCAACGAGGTCAACACCATGCCCGGGTTCACCCCGCTGTCGATGTACCCGCGCTGCTGGGCGGCGTCGGGCGTGTCCTACGGCGAGCTGGTCACCGAGCTCATCGAGCTGGGGCGGGCCGCCGTCCGCTGACCGTCGGCGGGCGTCAGCCCTGCACGTCGGACGGGTCGAGGCACCGGGTTGGTCGGCGCTGCGCCGGCCTTCGGCTCAGCCCTGCACGTCGGACGGGTCCAGGCACTTGTGGCCGTCCTCCGGCAGCGTCGAAACCGCGGTCGCGAGGTCCTGCAGCACCGCGCTGCCGGTCTTCGACGTGTCGACGACCACCTGCACGGCGGGGGACCGTCCGAACGTCGTGTAGACGATCTGCTTCCCGCGGTCGTCGCGGATCCAGTCGACCGAGCCGAGCGTGAAGCAGGGCAGGTCGGACACCGTCGGCACGGCCACGCCGCAGTGGTACAGCGCGGCCTCGGGGTCGCCCCAGGCAGCGGTGGACTGCGCGTTGGTGTTCCGCAGGTCGTAGGTGGAGTCGACGGTCGCCGGCAACCGCACCTGCGCCGCCGCGCAGGCTGCTGCGTTCGCGGACGGTGCCGCGCGCATGCCGACGGCGTTCGTGCACCCGGTCAGCCCGGCGGCGAGGGCGATCACGACCCCCGCGATCGCGAGGGTGCGAGGGGTGCGGCGCGCGGTGTCCATCGCGGTCCAGGCTACCGTTCTCGTGTGGACGCGACGTACGACGCCTGGGCCGGACCGACCGTGGGGGAGCTCGGTGAACTGGCCGTCCTCGACCGCATCACGAGCCGACTGCCGACCGGGTCGCCGCTCCTGGGGCCCGGCGACGACTGCGCGGTCGTGGCCGCTCCGGACGGCCGGTTCGTCGTGACGACGGACATGATGGTGCACGGCCCGGACTTCCGGTGGGCGTGGTCCTCGCCCGAGGACGTCGGTTGGAAGGCCGCCGCGACGAACCTCTCCGACGTCGCGGCGATGGGTGCGGCGCCGAGCGGTCTCGTGATCGCCCTCGCGGCGCCCCAGGAGACCCCGGTGGCGGTGCTCGAGGGCATCGCGGACGGCTTCCGCCTCGCGGTCGACGCCCTCGCACCCGGCTGCGGCGTGGTCGGCGGCGACCTGTCCACCTCGGCGACGTTCACGGTGGCGGTGACGGCGTTCGGCGACCTCGGCGGTCGCGCTCCGGTGCTCCGGTCGGGCGCCCGTGTGGGCGACGTCGTGGCGGTGTCCGGTGAGCTCGGTCGCGCCGCTCGCGGTCTCGCGCGGCTCTTCCGCGACGGCGTCGACCACCAGGGTGAGCCGGACCGTGCCGCGACGGTGGCGAGTGGTGCGGACGCCGATCCCGACGTCGACCGTCAGCGCCGTCCGGTGCCGCCGATCGCGGACGGACCCCGTGCCGCTGTGGCCGGGGCGACCGCGATGCTCGACCTGTCCGACGGCCTGGCGATCGACGCCGGGCGGCTCGCCCGAGCCAGCAGGGTGACCCTGTTGCTCGAGGTCGACCTCGACGAGGTCGCACTGCACGGCGGCGAGGACCACGGCCTGCTCGCGACCTTCCCCGCCGACGCTGCGCTGCCGGGTGGCTTCCGCCGCATCGGGGTCGTGCGGGAGCGCGGCGACGCCGACCTGCTCCGCGCCGGGTCCCAGGTGCCGACGACCGGTTGGGACCCCTACGCCGACTGGGACGGCGCCGCCGGCTGACTCGCCCGGCTCGGTTGTCGACCCGGAACGACAGGATCGTCGTCGTGCGACGTCGATGGTGTCGTTCCGAGTCGTCTGCGCAGCTCAGCCGGCGGGGGTCACTGCCTCCCACGCCACGGTCTCGCCGTAGCTGCGCTTGCTGAAGGGCTCGAGCCCCGCGGGCCACGTCGGCTCGGGGGAGCGCTTGCTCCGCTCGACGACCACCACGGCACCGGCGGTCAACCGCGGCACCAGGGTCTCGAGCACCTCGGCGATCTCGTGTTCGGTCACGTCGTACGGCGGGTCGATGAAGACCAGGTCGAACGTGCGCACCGTCCCGCGCAGGTACCCGAGCACGGGCTGCGGCTGCACGTCGATCCGCACCCCGGGGATCCGCTGCTGCACGGCCTTCGCGTTCGCCCGGCACGCCTGCGCCGCCGCCGACGCGCGGTCGACCAGCACGACCTCGACCGCACCGCGCGACGCCGCCTCGAGCCCGAGGGCACCGGTACCGGCGTAGAGGTCCGCGACGGACGTGTCGTCGACGAGCCCACGGGCCTCGAGCGACGAGAACAGCGCCTCGCGCACCCGGTCGCTCGTCGGCCGGGTGCCGGACTTCGGCACCCGGAGCGTCGTGTTGCCGGCGGCGCCGGCGATGATGCGGGTCATGCAGCCACCGTATCGGCCGGTGGCGCTGTCCACAGGCCGGACGGGAGGCACGTGGCACGTCGGTCGTGCCCGGTACCGTGGTGTCCGTGGTCACCACCGGAACCCCCGCTGCGCCGGCCGCGCCCGACCTCGGTCCGGCGCCCCTCGACGCGCGGCTCGCGAACGTGCTCGGTGGTCGGACCGCGTCCGCGATCGAGAAGGCCTTCGGCCACCGCACGGTGGGTGAGTTCCTCGAGCACGCACCCCGTCGCTACGCCGAGCGCGGGGCCCTGACGGCGCTCGACTCGCTGGCGATCGGCGAGCCGGTCACGATCGTCGCCGAGGTGGTCGACGTCCGCGAACGCACGATGCGTGCCCGGCGCGGATCGATCCTCGAAGCCAAGATCGGGGACGGCAAGGGGCTGCTCACCCTGACGTTCTTCAACCAGGGCTGGCGCACGAAGGACCTCGTGCCCGGTGCCCGCGGCATCTTCTCCGGCAAGGTCAGCGACTACCGCGGTGCCCGCCAGCTCGCCCACCCGGACTACGAGCTCTTCGACCCCGACGACCCCCGCGCCATGGCCGACCCCGGCTCGGACGAGGCGATCCGGTGGTCGCGCCAGCCGATCCCGATCTACCCGGCGACGGCGTCCCTCACCTCGTGGCAGATCGCGAAGTCGATGGGCATCGTCCTCGACACCCTGCCGGACCTGCCCGACCCGGTGCCGCCCTCGGCGCGCAGCCGGCTCGACCTCGTCCCGTTCCGCCGGGCGCTCGAGCTGCTCCACCGCCCCGAGAAGGTCGCCGACTTCAAGCGCGCGCAGGACGCCCTGCGCTACCGCGAGGCGTTCGTGCTGCAGACCGCCCTGGTGCAGCGCCGGATCCGCGCCCGACGCACCGCGGCGACCCCGCGGGTGGCGGCTCCCGGCGGCATCCTCGAGCGCTTCGACGCCACCCTGCCGTTCACCCTGACCGACGACCAGCGCGCCGTCGGTGCCGAGATCGACACCGACATCGCCCGCACGTGGCCGATGCACCGCCTGGTGCAGGGCGAGGTCGGTTCCGGCAAGACCCTCGTGGCCATCCGCGCGATGCTCACGGTGGCCGAGTCCGGTGGGCAGTCCGCCCTCATCGCCCCGACCGAGGTCCTGGCCGCGCAGCACCTCCGGTCCATCGTGAAGTTCCTCGGACCGGACCTCGCGGCCGAACTCCGTCCGGTGATCCTGACCGGGTCACAGTCCACCGACGAACGCCGGCGGGCACTGCTCGCCGCCGCATCGGGCAGTTCGCGCCTCGTGGTCGGCACCCACGCGTTGCTCGGCGACCGCGTCGACTTCGCCGAGCTCGGGCTCGTGGTGGTCGACGAGCAGCACCGCTTCGGCGTCGAGCAGCGCGAAGCGCTCCGGACCAAGGGCGCCACCCCGCCGCACGTCCTGGTGCTCACCGCCACCCCGATCCCACGCACCGTCGCGATGACGGTGTTCGGCGACCTCGACGTCTCGACGATCACGGGGCTGCCCTCGGGCCGGGCCGGCGTCGAGACCTTCACGGTCCCGCTCGCGGAGCACCCCGGGTGGGAGTCCCGCATCTGGTCGCGGATGGCCGAGGAACTCGACAAGGGACGCCAGGCCTTCGTGGTCTGCCCCGCCATCGACGACGCCCACGCCGAGGACGACGGCGAACCCGCGCCCGCCGAGTCCGAGGACGACGCCCCGAAGCGCGCACCGGCGACCGTGCTCGCCACCGCCGAGCGGATGCGCACGATGCCCGTGCTCGACGGCCGGCGGATCGCGGTGCTGCACGGCCGGATGACGGCGGAGGAGAAGGACCGCGTGATGACGTCCTTCGCTGCCGGCGACCTGGACGTCCTCGTCGCGACGACCGTCATCGAGGTCGGTGTCGACGTGCCGAACGCCGCGATGATGGCCGTGCTCGACGCCGATCGCTTCGGCGTCTCCCAGCTGCACCAGCTGCGCGGCCGCATCGGCCGTGGGCAGTGGGCGGGCGTCTGCCTGCTCGTCACCACCGCCGAGCTCGAGACGACCTCCCGCGAGCGCGTCGACGCGGTGTCCGCGTCCGACGACGGCTTCGAGCTGGCACGGGTCGACCTCGAGCTGCGGCGCGAGGGCGATGTGCTCGGCGAGCGACAGTCCGGTGGGCGGTCCTCGCTCAACCTGCTCCGGGTGGTCGAGCACGCCGACCTCATCGTGGACGCCCGGGGCGAAGCCGAACGGGTCCTCGAGCCCGATCCCGAGCTCGAGGGGTCCCCGGCCCTGCGCGAGGCCCTGGCGCGGCGTCTCGACGAGTCCGACGCGGCGTTCCTCGGCAAGAACTGACCCGGGCCCGGACGCCCCGGCCCGGACCGGTATCGTCGCTGCCATGGCACAGATCGCGGTGGTCCCCGGTTCCTTCGACCCCGTCACGCTCGGGCACCTCGACGTCATCGGCCGCGCTGCCGGGCTGTTCGACGAGGTGCACGTGCTCGTGGTGCACAACCCGGACAAGAAGCCCGCGATGTTCGAGGCGGTCGACCGCGTCCGCCTCATCGAGGAGTCCCTGGTCGAGGTCGGCACGCCGGGCACCGTCCGTGTCGGGGAGTGGACCTCCGGGCTCCTCGTCGACTACTGCCGGCAGGTCGGGGCGAAGGTGCTCGTCAAGGGCGTGCGGTCCGGCGAGGACGTCGCGTACGAGACCCCGATGGCCATCATGAACCGGCACCTCGCCGACGTCGAGACCGTGTTCCTGCTGCCCGACGCCTCGCGCTCCCACGTGTCGAGTTCGCTCATCCGCCAGGTCTCGTCGCTCGGCGGCGACGTCACCCCCTACGTCCCGAAGGCCGTGGCCACGGCCCTCGCCGCTCGCTGAGCCGAGCCGGAACCGCCGGAGCTGCGCGCCGAGCCGGATGCACGGTCGTCCGACGCGCGGACACACCCCCACCCGCCTCGACTCTCGGCCCCGTTCACGCTAGGGTTGACGATCGTGTCTTCCCACGTGAACAGCCCCTACGCCCTGCGCGTGCGCGACCTGGCGCACCGTCCGGGCGAGATGCGCGAGCACTCGCTCGACATCGTGGTGCCGGACGCGCTGGGTGCTGGTGTCATCGCGGTGCGCGAAGGTGCTCCGCTGCACATCGACCTGCGGCTCGAGGGCCTGCACGAGGGTGTCCTCGTGTCCGGTCACGCTTCGGCCGACGCGACGGGGGAGTGCTCGCGCTGCCTCATCGACATCAGCGAGCCCGTCGAGGTCGATTTCGCCGAGCTGTTCGCGTATGATGCCTCGGAGGATTTCGACTTCTTCGTTCGTGATGACCACGTGGACTGCGAACAGGTCGTTCGAGATGCGGTGGTGCTGGCGCTGCCGTTCCAGCCGGTCTGCCGACCGGACTGCCCAGGCCTCGACCCGGTGACGGGCGAGCGACTGGCCGACCTCGATGAGCAGCCCGTTCACGAGACCCTGGACCCGCGCTGGGCAGCCCTGACCGGCATCCAGCTCGAAGCAGCCGAGCGTGCCGCCCACGGCGACACCACCGACACGAAGACCACCGAGGGCGAGGAGCGGGCCGAGGCCGAGTAGGCCCCGACACCGCCAGCCCCCGTTCCGACCACCGACCAACCGAAAGAGATTCACCATGGCCGTTCCCAAGCGCAAGCAGTCCCGTGCGAACACGCACGCCCGTCGTTCGCAGTGGAAGGCCACGCCGATCCAGCTCGTCAAGACGATCGAGAACGGTCAGGTCACCTACAGCCTCCCGCACCGCGCGAAGGTCGTCGAGGACTCGGCCGGCACCCCCCTGTACATGGAGTACAAGGGCCGCAAGGTCGCCGACGTCTGATCGGACCGAACGCATGACGACGACGTCCGGCGCCACGGGGTCCCGCCCCGTGGGGCCGGACGTCGTTCGTCTGCAGGACCAACTCGGGGTCGACATCGACCTCGAGCTGCTCCAGCTCGCCCTGACCCACCGCTCGTACGCCTACGAGCACGGGGGCATCAAGCACAACGAGCGCCTCGAGTTCCTCGGCGACTCGATCCTCGGCCAGGCCGTGACCGTGAAGCTCTACCGGTCCTTCCCCGACCTCGACGAGGGTGACCTCGCGAAGCGTCGCGCCAGCCTCGTGTCGACGGTCGCGCTGGCCGAGATCGCCCGCATGATCGGGCTCGGCCAGTACCTGCGCCTCGGCAAGGGCGAGGAGCAGACCGGTGGCCGCGACAAGTCGTCGATCCTCGCCGACACCGTCGAGGCCGTCATCGGCGCCACCTACCTGTCCGCGGGCCCCGACCCGGCGACCGACCTGGTGCTCCGACTGGTCGAACCGCTGATGATCGACCCGGACCGCTTCGGCGCCGCCATGGACCCGAAGACGAGCCTGCAGGAGCTCGCGTCGAGCCTGTCGCTCGGCAACCCGGCGTACCGCGTCACCGAGACCGGCCCGGACCACGACAAGACCTTCAGCGCGACCGTCGTCCTGCAGGGCGAGGACATCGCCGTCGGGACCGGATCGAGCAAGAAGGCCGCGGAGATGTCCGCGGCGCTCGACGCCTGGACCCGGCTGTCCGGCCGAGCGGCCTGACGACGTGCCCGAACTCCCCGAGGTCGAGGTCGTCCGCGCCGGCCTCGAACCCGCGGTCAGTGGCGCGCGGGTGCTGCACGTCGACGTCGTGGACGAGCGGGCGCTCACGCGGCACGACGGCCCGGCCGAGGACTTCGCCGACCGCCTGACCGGCCGCACCATCGCCGCCGCGGTCCGTCGGGGCAAGTTCCTCTGGATGCCGTTGCAGCCGGAGCACGAGGGCGACCGGCCGGAGGCACTCGTCGCCCACCTCGGCATGAGCGGCCAGATCCTGCTCGGCCGTGGTCGACCGGCGGCGAAGCACCGACGGATCCGCATCGACGTGCAACCCGTCGGCACCGACCGCGACGGCACCGCCGAGCCCGCGGTGGAGCTCGAGTTCGTCGACCAGCGCACGTTCGGCTCGATGGCGATCGACGCGATGGTGCCGACGGTGGACGGCGCCCCGGCCGGGTTCGCCGGACACGTCGACGCGTCCGACCCCGATGCGGTGTGGCGCCGGAGCGTGCCGCAGCAGGTGTCGCACATCGCCCGCGACCCGCTCGACCCCGCGTTCGACGACGACCGTTTCACCGCCATCGCCCGGAAGCGCTCGAGCGGCATCAAGCGGGTCCTGCTCGACCAGGGCGTCGTGAGCGGCATCGGGAACATCTACGCCGACGAGTCCCTCTGGGCCGCGAAGCTGCACTACGACCGGTCGGCCGAGCGGTTGACCCGTGCCGACCTCGCACGCCTGCTGCACGAGGTGCGCAGTGTCCTCCGGCGCGCGCTCGAGGACGGCGGGACGAGCTTCGACGCCCAGTACGTCAACGTCAACGGGCAGTCCGGGTACTTCTCGCAGCGGCTGAACGTGTACGGCCAGCAGGGGAAGCCCTGCCCCCGCTGCGGCACGACGATCGTGCGCGAGGCCTTCATGAACCGGTCGAGCCACATCTGCCCCGTGTGCCAACCGCGCCCCCGTGCCCGGACGCGTTAGCCTGACGCCCAGCAGCACAGCCCAGCAGCGGCGCCGCCGCAGCACGCGTGAGCACACCCGGAGACCGCATGTACTTGAAGAGCCTGACCATCAAGGGGTTCAAGTCCTTCGCGCAGCCGACGACGTTCGCGTTCGAGCCGGGCGTCACGTGCATCGTCGGCCCGAACGGATCCGGCAAGTCCAACGTCGTCGACGCCCTGGCCTGGGTGATGGGGGAGCAGGGGGCGAAGACCCTGCGCGGCGGCAAGATGGAGGACGTCATCTTCGCGGGGACCTCGACCCGTGGTCCGCTCGGTCGCGCCCAGGTGCTGCTGACGATCGACAACAGCGACGGCCTGCTGCCGATCGAGTACTCCGAGGTGACGATCGCCCGCACGCTGTTCCGCAACGGCGGCAGTGAGTACGCCATCAACGGCGAGAACTGCCGACTGCTCGACGTGCAGGAGCTGCTGAGCGACACGGGCCTCGGCCGCGAGATGCACGTGATCGTCGGGCAGGGGCAGCTCGACAAGGTCCTGCACGCCACCCCGGAGGACCGCCGGGGCTTCATCGAGGAAGCCGCCGGCATCCTGAAGCACCGTCGCCGCAAGGAGAAGACCCTCCGCAAGCTCGACGCGATGCAGACGAACCTGACCCGCCTGTCCGACCTCGCCGGTGAGATCCGCCGCCAGCTGAAGCCGCTCGGACGCCAGGCCGAGGTCGCCCGCAAGGCGCAGTCCGTCGCCGCCGTCGCGCGGGACGCCAAGGCCCGCATCCTCGCCGACGACGTGGTCCGGCTGCGCCGCGAACTGCACGACCACCAGGAGGTCGAGGCGGGGCGCAAGTCCGAGCGCATCGTCCTGACCGAACGGCTCGACCAGACCCGGGTCCGCCAGCAGCACGTCGAGCAGAGCATGGTCGGCGACGACGTCGACCGCGCCCGGACGGTGGTGCACCGCCTGGAGAGCGTGCAGGAGCGGCTGCGCGGGCTGTCCAGCCTCGCGAACCAACGGCTGATGTTCCTCGCGCAGCAGGCCGACGCCCCGCAGCAGGGACCCTCGATCACCCCGGAGCGGGTGGCGGGTGTCCGCGCCGAGGCCGACCGGCTCGCTGCCCGCGCCGACCAGATGCAGGGCGGCTCCGCCGAGACCGCCCGCGCGGTGCAGGACGCCCGTGACGCGCTCGACGCCCTCGACGAACGCATCGCCGCGCAGGCCGCACGCGTGTCGCAGCACGACCTCGAGGCGCAGCGACTCGCGAACGCCGTCGACGTCGCCCGGTCGAAGCGCGGATCCACGGTGGCGGACCGCGAGCGTCGACAGCGAGCCCTCGCCGAGGCCGGCGACCGCGCCGAGCGTGCGACCGCAGCCCTCGCCGAGCTCGGCACCGATCCGTCCGAGGGCGTCGACGACGAAGCCCTCGCCACCACGCTCCAGGCGGCTCGTGAGCAGCTGGAGGCCGCGCAGGCAGTCCGCGACGAGCAGCGCGACCGCCTGCACGCCCTCGAGCGGGAGCGGGACGCCCTCGACGCCCGGGTCGCGGCGCTCGGCATGTCGATCGACGTCCGCGACGGTTCCCAGGCGCTCATCGACGCCGGACGCGCGGGCATCGTCGGTCGTCTCGCAGATGCGCTGACGGTGACGCCCGGGTTCGAGGGCGCCGTCGCGATCGCCCTCGACGGCCTCGCCGACGCCGTCCTCGCCGACGACCGGACCGTCGCGCTCGACGCGGTCGCGCACGCCAGGTCCGCGGACATCGGCCGCATCGACGTCGTCGTCGCGGACGCCCAGGACGGCCCCACCGACCTGCCGGAGCACTTGCCCGCGGGCGTCCGTCGAGCGGTCGACGTCGTGCAGGGCCCGCCCGCCCTCGCCGCGATCCTGCGGAACACCTTGATCGCGGACACCGCCGAGCGCGCCGACGAGGACCACGACGAGCGCGCGGACACGGTCGACCTGGAGGCCGTGCTCACCGCCGCCCCGCAGGCGACGGTGGTCACCCGGTCCGGTGACCTCGTCCGCGCCGTCCGCGTCACCGGCGGCGGGGAGCGCGTGACCTCGCGGATCGAGCTCGTCGCGGAGCGCGACGACGCCGTGACGCGACGCGACGCCATCGCGACGGACGCCGAGGACGCAGCCACGGGCCTCCAGGCCGCACGCACCGCCGTCGAGGACGCACGCCGCCGCGCGGACGAGGCCGACGCGGCGTCCCGCGCGCACGCCAAGGCGACGGCCGAGTACGACCGGGCCAGCGCCTCGACGCGGGCGAAGGCCGAGAACGCGGCGGCCGAGCTGGAGCGCCTGCGTGCCGCCCTCGCCGAGACCGACGGTGCGGTCGAGGCCGTCGACGCCGCCCTGGCGGAGGCCGAGGCGGCGCACCGGGCGTTCACCGAGCAGGAACGGCCCGTCGTCGACGCCTCCGAGCGTCCGGGGCTGCAGGACGCGCTCGAGGCCGCACGCGCCGCCGAGGTCGAGCAGCGCATCCAGGTGCAGACCGTGCGCGAGCGCGTCCGCGCCGAACGACACCGTGCCGACCAGCTCGAACGCCAGCTCGAGGCCGAGCGTGCGGCGGCGGAGGAGGCAGCTCGTCGTGCGGTCATCCGTCGCGGGCAGATCGAGACCGCCGAAGCCGTGCTCGCCGACCTGCCGGGTGTGCTCGGTGCCGTCGACCGTTCCCTGGCCGAGGCGCGCGTGCAGCTCGCGACCGAGGAGTCCGAGCGGTCCAAGCGCAACACCGAGCTGCAGGCGATCCGGAACGAGGAGCGCGAACTCCGCGACCGGTTGCAGACCATCACCGACGGCGTGCACTCGCTCGAGATGGAGATCTACGAGAAGAAGCTGCACGTGTCGGGTGTCCTCGACCGCGCCCTGAGCGACCTCGGGCTGACCGAGGCCGTGCTCGTCGCCGAGTACGGGCCGACCGTGCCGGTGCCGGTCGACGTGCTGGTGGACCCGCGGGTCCTCGCACGGAAGCACCGCGACGCCGAGCGCGCAGCGGCTGCTGCAGCGTCCGAGCAGCCCCTCGACGCACCCGGAGAGGACGTCGACGTCGATGCCGACGCCGACCTCGACACCAGCCCCGGGGACGACACCGTCGCGCTCGTCGACGCCGAATCGACGTTGCCCGGCGGCCCCGCCCTGCCCGAGTTCGACGTCACCGACGAGGTCGACCCCGACGACGTCGAGACCGTGCCCTACGTCCGCGCCGAGCAGGAGCGCCGCCTGCAGGCCGCCGAGCGCGACCTCGGCCGGCTCGGCAAGGTGAACCCGCTCGCCCTCGAGGAGTTCCAGGCCCTGGAGCAGCGGCACGCCTTCCTCGCCGAGCAGCTCGAGGACCTGCAGAAGACCCGCACCGACCTGATGACGATCATCGACGAGCTCGACACGAAGATGCAGACGATCTTCGAGTCGGCCTTCAACGACACGAAGGACGCCTTCGACGTCATCTTCCCGATCCTGTTCCCGGGCGGCTCGGGCTCCATCAACCTGACCGACCCGACCGACCTGCTCGGCACCGGGATCGAAGTGCAGGTGAAGCCCGCCGGCAAGAAGATCGATCGACTGACCCTGCTGTCGGGCGGCGAGCGGTCCCTGGCTGCGGTGGCGCTGCTCGTCGCGATCTTCACCGCGCGGCCGTCGCCGTTCTACATCATGGACGAGGTCGAGGCCGCCCTCGACGACGCGAACCTCGGTCGGCTGCTGACGGTGTTCGAGCGGCTCCGCGAGTCGTCGCAGCTCATCGTCATCACGCACCAGAAGCGCACGATGGAGATCGCGGACGCCCTGTACGGGGTGTCGATGCGGCAGGACGGCGTGTCCGCCGTCGTCGGCCAGCGGGTGCAGAAGCGCGAGCCCGCCGACGCGGTCGCGGTCGCGTAGCCGCGCTGGTCGCAGTCGCGCGCCGCGAAAGCGACAGATCTCCGCCAACAGTTCGCGGCAATCTGTCGCTTTCATGGAGAGGATCGTGGGTCCGCGACGAGATCTGTCGCTTTCGCGGCTCTGGTCGCGACCACGGACGGACGGGAGGCACGGTGCCAGCTGGCACCGTGCCTCCCGTCCGTGTTGCCGCCCGTCCAGGGCGTGACGCTTACTCCGCGTCGGCCGCGACCGACTCCTTCGGCTCGCCCGTCGGGGTGAGCCCGCGCTCCTGGCGCTTCTTCGAGACGACCAGCGAGGCGGTCGTCGCGACCGCGATGGTCAGCATGATGAAGCCCAGCGAGAACCAGATCGGGATCTCGGGCGCCCACTCGATGTGCTCGCCGCCGTTGATGAACGGCAGCTCGTTGACGTGCATGGCGTGGAAGACGAGCTTCACACCGATGAAGCCGAGGATGACCGCCAGGCCCTGGCCCAGGTAGATCAGACGCTCCAGCAGGCCGGCGATCAGGAAGTACAGCTGGCGCAGCCCGAGCAGCGAGAACGCGTTCGCGGTGAACACGATGAAGGCGTCCTGGGTGAGCCCGAAGATCGCGGGGATCGAATCGAGCGCGAAGAGGACGTCGGTCAGACCGATCGCGACCATGACGAGCAGCATCGGGGTGAACAGGCGCCTGCCGTCGACCTTGGTGGTCAGGCGGTCGCCGTCGTAGTGGTCCGAGGTCGGGATGATGCGCTTGAGGATGCGGATCAGGCGCGAGTCGCCCTCGTCGCCGCCGTGGTCGTTGCCGCTGCGGGCCTGCGACCAGGCGAGCCAGAACAGCAGCGCGCCGAACAGGTAGAACACCCACGAGAAGTTCTCGATGATCGTGACACCGAGGGCGATGAAGATGCCGCGCGCGACCAGGGCGATCGCGACACCGACCAGCAGGACCTTCTGCTGGAACTCCTTCGGCACCGCGAAGCTCGTCATGATGATGAGGAAGACGAACAGGTTGTCGACCGACAGTGCCTTCTCGGTCAGCCACCCGGCGAAGTACTCACCGCCGGCCTGTCCGCCGCCGAAGACCAGGATGCCGAACCCGAACAGGATCGCGAGCCCGATGTAGAACACGGACCAGAACGCGGATTCGCGGATGTGCGGCACGTGCGGGGTGCGCACGTGCGAGTAGAAGTCGAACACCAGCAGGGCGAGGATGCCTGCGATGGTGAGGAGCCAGACGAAGAGTGGGACGTCCACGGTTTCCTTCAGGTAGGGCGTGCCGCTGGTGTGCGGGTACGCCGAGGCCTGAAGGTCTCTTCCGCCGCACGGCACCGGAACCGGTACTGCACGACCGGCGCCCCGGGTCCGGATCGTTCCGGGCCGTACTGACGGGGTCACCGAGAGGGAATACTCCCCTTCGTGAGACCGAGCATACCGGGCACAGCGGACATGCGCCGCGCTCTAAGCTGGGAGCATGGCGAGTTCCTGGTCACTGTCCACACGGCTGCGCGGCCTCTTCCAGCGCAAGACGATCGACGAGACCACGTGGGAGGACCTCGAGACCGCGCTCATCGGCGCCGACTTCGGCCCGGACATCTCCGAGGCGATCATCGAGGACCTGCACGCGCGCGTCGACCGCTACGGCACGACCGACCCGGCCGACCTGCAGCGCATGCTGCGCGAGGTGCTCGAGGAACGGCTGTCGAAGCTCGACACCACGCTCAAGCTCAGCGCCCGACCGGCCGTCGTGCTCGTCGTCGGCGTGAACGGCGTCGGCAAGACCACGACGATCGGCAAGTTCGCCAAGTTCCTGAAGACCTACGACCGCACGGTCCTCGTCGGTGCGGCCGACACCTTCCGCGCCGCGGCGGTCGAGCAGGTCGCCACCTGGGCCGAGCGCGCCGGTGTCGACGTCGTCCGCCCCTCGCAGCCCGGGCAGGACCCGGCCTCGGTGGCGTACCAGACCGTCGAGAAGGCGATCCGCGACAACACCGAGATCGTGGTCATCGACACCGCCGGCCGCCTGCACACGAAGGCGGGCCTGATGGACGAGCTCACGAAGATCAAGCGCGTCGTCGAGAAGCAGACCGAGATCAGCGAGGTGCTGCTCGTCCTCGACGCCACGACCGGGCAGAACGGCCTGGCCCAGGCGCAGGCGTTCATCGAGGGCGCCGGGGTCACGGGCCTCGTCATCACCAAGCTCGACGGCTCCGCGAAGGCCGGGTTCGTCCTCAGCGTGCAGGAGAAGACGGGCATCCCGATCAAGCTCATCGGGCAGGGCGAGGGCATCAACGACCTGACCGGTTTCACCCCGCACGTGTTCGTGCAGAACCTCGTCGGCTGATTCCGGGTACTGTCTCCGCAGTACAGGGATCGTCCAGGTACACCGGAAGGAGCCCCTCAATGCCAGCACTCCTGATCATCGCGATCATCGTCGGCCTCGTCCTGCTCTTCAGCGGCATCTTCGTCGGTGCGCTGAAGTTCCTGCTGTGGGTCGGGATCGTCCTCATCATCCTGGCCGTCATCGGCTGGCTCCTCAGGAGCATCCGCGGGCGCGCATAGCGCACCGGACGCCCTGAACGGGCGGATGAACGGACGGGAGGCACGGTGCCAGCTGGCACTGTGCCTCCCGTCTGTCCGTGGTCGCGACCAGTGCCGCGAACGCGACAGATTGCCGCGAACGGTCAGCGGAGATCTGTCGCTTTCGCGAAGGGGTCAGCGGCTTCAGACCGCCTGGCGACCCGGTGCCGCGTCCAGCAGGTGCGACAGGTGCTCGGGAACCGAGCCGCCGCGCGCGACCGTGGCCCGTGCCCACAGGCGTCCGGCGCGGTACGAGGACCGGACGAGCGGGCCGGCGAGCACTCCCGCGAAGCCCATCTGCTCGGCGACCTCACGCAGGGCGACGAACTCCGCAGGGCTGACCCAGCGCGCCACCGGCAGGTGCCTCGGCGACGGGCGGAGGTACTGGGTGAGCGTGATGATGTCCGTGCCGGCGTCGTAGAGGCGCTGCAGGGCGTCCTCGATCTCGATGCGCTCCTCGCCCATGCCGAGGATGAGGTTCGACTTCGTGACGAGTCCGGCGTCGCGGCCCTGCGTGATGACGTCGAGGGATCGTTCGAACGTGAACGCCGGCCGGATGCGCTTGAAGATCCGCGGCACGGTCTCGACGTTGTGGGCGAAGACCTCGGGGCGGGCGTCGAACACCTGGCCGAGCTGGTCCGGGCGACCGTTGAAGTCCGGCACCAGGATCTCGACGCCGGTGCCGGGGGAGTGCTCGTGGATCTGGCGGATGGTCTCGGCGTAGAGCCAGGCGCCCCCGTCGGGCAGGTCGTCGCGAGCGACGCCGGTCACGGTGGCGTACTTCAGGCCCATCGACACGACCGAGTCGGCGACCCGACGGGGCTCGTCGCGGTCGAGCGGCTCGGGCTTGCCGGTGTCGATCTGGCAGAAGTCGCACCGGCGGGTGCACTGCGAGCCGCCGATGAGGAAGGTGGCCTCGCGGTCCTCCCAGCACTCGAAGATGTTCGGGCAGCCGGCCTCCTGGCAGACGGTGTGCAGCTGCTTGTCCTTGACCAGGGCGGACAGCTCGCGGAACTCCGGGCCCTGGGTGGCGCGGGTCTTGATCCACCCGGGCTTCGTCTCGATCGGGGTCTCGGCGTTGCGGGCCTCGACGCGGAGCATCCGGCGGCCTTCGGGGGCGAGGGTCATACGAGGGTCTCCTGTCGAGCGATGCGCTCGCCGCGGCGCATGCCGTCGACGGCGTCCTGGGTGCGGCGTGCGACCGCGGGGGCGAGTTCGTCGACGGTGACCGGTCGGCCCGCGGCGGCGCTCAGGGTGGTGACGCCGGCGTCGGCGATGCCGCACGGCACGATCGCGGCGTAGGCGTCGAGAGTGTTCGTGCAGTTGATCGCGATGCCGTGGGTCGTGACCCCGTCGGCGACGTGCAGGCCGATGGCGCCGACCTTGGCGGGTGGAGTACGGTCCGCTCCGCGGACCCAGGCGCCGCTCCGGCCGTCGACCCGCTCGGCGTGCACCCCCACGGAGGCCGCAGCGTCGATGATGACCTGCTCGAGGTCGCGCACCCACGCGACGACGTCGATCGGTGCGACCAGTCGGACGATCGGGTAGGCCACGAGCTGCCCGGGGCCGTGCCAGGTGATGCGCCCGCCGCGGTCCACGTCGACCACCGGGGCACCGTTCGTCGGCAGGTCGGACGGCTCGGTGCGGCGGCCGGCGGTGTACACGGACGGATGCTCACACAGCACGAGGGCCCCGGGGGAGCGGCCGGCGACGACGTCGGCGTGGAGGTCCCGCTGCAGAGCGATTCCCTCGGCGTAGTCGAGCAGCCCGGCAGGCCGCACGATCTCGAGTTCCGGCATGTGAGGGAGCCTACGACGGTTTCTGGACGGAGTACAACAACACGGACGACCTTGACCTGAACCGTGGTTGAGGGCTTCGGATGGCGGACATGGACATCCGCCAGGCACAGCTCGCCACCCGCTCGCTCGACGTGCCGGGATCGCGACGGTGCTGGTCGACGCCGACGGCCGTGACGAGTTCGAGGGCCCGCCGCACGGGAACTCGCGATCGGTGTACTTCGAGGGTCCGGGCCAGCAGCTGCTCGAGCTGATCGAGCGGCGGGACCTCGCCGCGTCCGCGCCCGCGGCGCCAGCGTCTGCACCCGCATCCGCCGCACCCGCACCCGCGTCCGCGTCCGCCGTTCCGCTCGTCTCGGTCAGCGAGGTCGGCATCGCCGTGCCCGACGTCCTCGGTGCCGTCGAGACGCTGCGCCGCGCCGGACTGAAGCCCTACGCCAACCCACCAGGCGAGGGCTTCGCCGCGGTCGGCGACGTCGACGGCCTCGTCATCCTGGTGTCGCCGAAGCGGCGCTGGTTCCCGACCGCTGACCGCCTGCCGTCGACCGCGCCGGTGCTCCTCGACGTCGGGCTGGACACCCCGGTCGAGCTCGCGCCCGGCGTGCTGCTGCGCTGACCGACCGGGACCCGCGCTCCGAGCCTTGTAGAATCGACGGATCATGGCGCAATTCGGTTCACTCTCCGATCGGCTGACCGAGACCTTCCGCAATCTGCGGAGCAAGGGTCGGCTGACTCCGTCCGACGTCGACGGCACCGTCCGCGAGATCCGGCGGGCGCTCCTCGACGCCGACGTCGCGCTCGAGGTCGTCAAGGCGTTCACCGCAGCAGTGCGCGAACGCGCCCTCTCCGACGAGGTCAACCGCGCGCTGAACCCGGCGCAGCAGGTCGTCCAGATCGTCAACGAGGAACTCGTCGGCATCCTGGGCGGTCAGCAGCGACGTCTCGAGTTCGCGAAGAAGCCGCCGACGGTCATCATGCTCGCGGGTCTGCAGGGTGCCGGTAAGACCACCCTCGCCGGCAAGCTCGGCAAGTGGCTCAAGAAGGACGGCCACACCCCGATGCTCGTCGCGGCGGACCTCCAGCGTCCGAACGCCGTCCAGCAGCTGCAGGTCGTCGGTGAACAGGCCGGCGTGCACGTCTTCGCACCGGAGCCCGGCAACGGCGTCGGCGACCCGGTCAAGGTCGCCAAGAACGCCATCAAGGCCGCCGTCGACCAGCAGTACGACACCGTCATCGTCGACACCGCCGGTCGTCTCGGTGTCGACGCCGAGCTGATGAAGCAGGCCGCGAACATCCGCAAGGCCGTCGACCCCGACGAGGTCCTGTTCGTCATCGACGCGATGATCGGTCAGGACGCCGTCGTCACGGCCCGCGCGTTCCAGGAAGGCGTCGACTTCACCGGTGTCGTCCTGTCGAAGCTCGACGGCGACGCCCGCGGTGGTGCGGCCCTGTCGGTGGCCAGTGTCACCGGCCGTCCGATCATGTTCGCGTCCACCGGCGAGGGCCTCGACGACTTCGAGCCGTTCCACCCGGACCGCATGGCGAGCCGCATCCTCGACCTCGGCGACATCATGTCGCTCATCGAGCAGGCCCAGTCGGCGTTCGACGAAGAAGAAGCCCGTGCGGTCGCCGAGAAGATCGCGTCCGACTCGTTCACGCTGAACGACTTCCTGCAGCAGATGCAGCAGCTCCGCAAGGCCGGCTCGATCAAGGGCATGCTCGGCATGCTCCCGGGTGCCAAGGGCATGCGCGAGGCGCTCGACAACTTCGACGAGCGCGAGATCGTCCGTACCGAAGCGATCATCCAGTCGATGACGCCGAAGGAGCGCGAACTGCCGAAGCTCCTGAACGGCTCGCGTCGTCTGCGGATCGCCAAGGGTGCCGGCTCCACGGTCACCGAGGTCAACGCCCTCGTGAACCGCTTCGAGCAGGCCGCCAAGATGATGAAGACGGTCGCCCGCGGTGGTGTGCCGCAGATGCCGGGCATGGGTCCGATCCCGGGCATGCACGGCGGCAAGAAGCAGCAGCAGGGCGGCAAGAAGAAGTCGAAGGTCGGCAACCCGGCCAAGCGCGCAGCGATCGCCGCCGGTGCGGCCGCTGCTCCGCAGCAGGCGCCGAAGGGCTCCGGCCTCGGCCTCGGCGGGGCCGCCAAGGGCGGCAAGGCGCCGACCGAGGAAGAGCTCGCGAGTCTGCAGAAGTTCCTGGGGCGCTAGTCCTTCCCATCGCACGCGCGGTGGAAAACGGAATCGGGCGTACCTGGTCGAAAGAACCGACCAGGTACGCCCGATTCGATCAGGTACGCGGCGAGGCCTCGAGGTCAGAGTGACTCGCGGAACTCCGTCACCAGGTGGCGGACGACCTCGCGCAGGTCCCCGCCGTGCTCCTGCGCGACCCGGAGCTGCCGCTGGTACGACGCCCCGTTCGCGATCATCGTGTCCAGGTGGTGCAACTCCTGCTGGCAACCGAGCCGCTCGGCCACCGGGTCGAGCCGCTGCACCAGGTCGTGCACCTCGTCGGTCACGAGCCGCTCGTCGCCGGCGGCGTTCGTGATGATCTCGGCCTCCATGCCGTAACGGGCGGCGCGCCACTTGTTCTCGCGGATGAACCAGGGCTGCATCGTCGGCAGGGTCTCACCGGCGTCGAGCCGGTCGGACATCGTGGTGACCAGGCACTGCACGAGTGCCGTCACGGCACCGACCTCGTGCAGGGTCGAGATGCCGTCCGACACCCGGTTCTCGAGCGTGCCCCACTTCGGCGACGGGCGGATGTCCCAGCGCAGGTCCTTCACGCTGTCGATGACGCCGGTGTGGGTGAGGTCACTCACCACCTCTTCGAAGTTCGCCCAGGCCCCGAGCGCCGGCGGCAGTCCACCGGTGGGGAGTTGCTGGAACATCAGCGCGCGGTTCGAGGCGTAGCCGGTGTCGATGCCGGCCCAGAACGGGCTGGACGCCGTGAAGGCCTGCAGGTGCGGGACGTACGCGAGCATCGCGCCGAGGATCGGCAGGGCCTTGTCGCGGTCGTCGATGCCGACGTGCACGTGGACGCCCCAGATGAGCATCTGCCGCCCCCACCAGCGCGTCCGGTCGATGAGGGTCGTGTAGTGCTCGCTGTCCGGGGTGATCTCCTGCTGGTCCCACACCGCGAACGGATGCGTCCCGGAGCACATGACCTGGGCGTCGAGCGGCTCGGCGGCGTCGATGACCTCGCCGATGATGCCCGACAGCTCGCTCGTGGCGTCGCCGACCCGGGAGTGCACGCTGGAGACGACCTCGACGGTGTTCGTCAGGAGTTCCTCGGTCACCCGCTCGCGGTCGCCGATCCGTTCGTGCACGGCCGCGATGACGGCAGGGGCACGGGGCGTGAGGTCGCCGGTCGACAGGTCGACCAGCGGGAGTTCCCACTCGACGCCGATGGTCGACGGAGGGGACTCGGTGAAGCGGATGTCCATGCTGTACATCCTGCCCGGAAGGTTGTCGGACACGCACAACGAAGCACCGTTCGGGTCGTGCGGATCCGATTCACAGTAGTTCCACACCGGGCGTACTTTGGAAGGGATCACCCAGGAAGAGGTACACATGCAGTTGGTCGTGCGCGGCACGTCCGCACCACTCGTCGGGGAGCTCGACGTCCCGGTCTCGAAGTACCACGCGCACCGCGCCCTGGTGCTCGCGTCGCTGGCGAAGGGCACGAGCATCGTCTCCGGCATCAGCGCCACCCGCCAGGTCGAGTGGACCGTCGGCACGCTCCGTGCCCTCGGCGTCGACGTCAAGCGTCGCGGGAACGAGTACCACGTCACCGGGCTCGGCGGCCGGTACGAGGCCACCGACGTCGTCGACCACGGGTCCCGCGGCGCCGACGGCATCCTGAACATGGGGTCGTCCGGCACCACGCTCTACTTCATGACGGGTCTGGCGTCACTCGCCGACAAGCCGATGACGCTCGCGGGCATGAAGTACTTCCAGCGGCGGCCCATCAAGGCGCTGCTGACGTCGCTGACCCAGATGGGCATCGAGCTCGAGGCGACGAACGACTGCCCGCCCGTCACCGTGCAGCCGAAGCGCCCCCGCGGCGGCGACGTCACGATCGCCGGCACCCTGTCGCAGTGGGTCTCCGGCCTGCTGCTGGTGGCCCCGTTCGCCGAGCAGGAGACCCGGATCCACATCACCGGCGGCCGGCTGAACGAGCAGCCCTACGTCGAGCTCACCGTGCGCATGATGCGGCAGTTCGGGCTGACCGTCGAGGTCTCCGACGACTGGCTCGAGTACCGGATCCCGGCGAACCAGCAGGCCTCTCCGCACGACTACGTCATCCCGCCGGACATCGGTTCCGCCGCGTTCGGCATCGCCGCTGCGGGCATCCGCGAGTCGAACCTGCTCCTGCGCGGCATGACGGCCTTCACCACCGCCGAGACCGACCACCCGGAGAGCGAGTTCCTCGACCTCGCGACGGCGATGGGCGTCCCGATGCGGATCGACGAGGAGACCGGGTTCGTGCGCATCGAGCACGACGGCTCCCCGCTCCGACCGCTCGACATCGACTGCCAGCCGATCCCCGACCTGCTGCCGGTCCTGTCGACGATGGCCACCTTCGCCGAGGGCACCACCCGGCTCTGGAACGTCGCGCACATCCGGTTGAAGGAGTCCGACCGCGTCGCGGCGATGCTGCAGCTCAACCGCATGGGTGGTCGGGCCGAGCAGGGTGCCGACGAGCTCCGCGTCACCGGTGTCGGCGCCGAGGGACTGCACGGCGCGCAGATGTCGTCGTTCAACGACCACCGCGTGCTCATGTCGCTCGCCGTCGCCGCCTCGAAGGCGCGCGGCACCTCGGGGCTGACCTACCCGCGGGCCTACCGGATCTCGTACCCGACGTTCCTCGAGGCGATGAACTCCGTCGGCCTCGACATGGAGGTCGGCGACGCCCTCGCCGCGCAGATCGCCCGCGACGACCGGGCCGACGCGGCCGAGGCCGCCGAGATGGCCGATGCACGCACCGACCTCGGCGAGCGCACCGATGGCGAACACGCCGACGGCGAGCGCACCGACCTCGGCGAGCAGCAGCCGGTCGCGCCCACGAGCCCGGAACCGCCCGCGCTCGCCGGCATCGACGCCGACCCCCTGGTGCTGAGCGAGAAGGTCCGTGCGCTCGCCACCAGTGACCCCGACGGCCTCGCCGTCATCGAGGTCGGGGGAGCAGCCCCCGTGAACACCACGTGGCGCGAGCTGCAGGACGAGGCCGACAAGGTCTCCGCGCTCCTGCTCGAACTTGGGGTCCGCACGGGCGAGTCGGTCGCCATGCAGCTGCCGAACTGGCGCGAGTTCGTGTCCATCACGCTCGGGGCGATCCAGATCGGCGCCGTCGCGACGCCGATCATGCCGGTGTTCGGCCCGCGCGAGACGACGATGACGCTCGCCCGGTCGCGTGCGCGGGTGGTGTTCCTGCCGAACGTCTTCCGCAAGCGCCGTCCGGCGCTCGAGCTCCTCGACGTCATCGACGAGGCGAAGGCCCAGCAGCGCCGGCTGTCGGTCGAGCACGTCATCGTGCTCCGGTCCGAGGCGCGCGGGCAGGTCGACGCCCCGACGAACCAGCCGCCGCTGCCCGCCGACGCCCTGGACCGGGTGGCGGCGAGCGACTGGCACTGGCGGTACTTCGACAACGCGCTCGACGCGGTGCACGTGGACGTCGACGAGATCACGTCGCGTGCGCCGGGCCCCGACGACGTCTGCCAGCTGCTGTTCACGAGCGGTACGACGGGGGAGCCGAAGGGCGTGCAGCACCCCCACCGCACCCTCGGTCTGGCCACGGCGATGCACGTCGCGCAGTCCGGCCTGACGAGCGCGGACCGGATCTACATCCCGTCGCCGCTCGCACACCAGACGGGGTTCCTGTACGGCATGCTGCTGGCGTTCCGGCTCGGTGCGCCGCAGGTCATCCAGCCCGTGTGGGACGGCACGGTCGCGCTCGAGCAGGCGTTCGGCGTCGCGAAGGCGTCGTTCGTGCAGTGCGCGACCCCGTTCCTGACCGACCTCGTCGACCTGGTCGAGGCCGGTGCCGCCCAGCCCGAGTCGCTGCGGATCTTCGTGCCGACCGGTGCCGCCGTGCCGCGGGCGCTCGCCCAGCGGGCCGCGACGGTGCTCGGCACGGCGATCCTCGGCGCGTTCGGCACGAGCGAGACCTGCCTCGGCGCCCTGTCCAGTCCGAGCGACGACCCGGCTGCCGCGTACGGGCACGACGGCCGTGCGTTGCCGGGCATCCGCATCCGGATCGTCGACGACGAGGGCCACGAGCTGCCCGCCGACACCGAGGGCGACTTCGAGCTGCACTCGCCGACCATGTTCGACGGGTACCTCGACCGCCAGGACCTGACCGACGACGTCTTCACCGAGGACGGCTGGTACCGGACCGGCGACCTGGCGAAGGTCGACGCGAACGGCTTCCTGTCGATCACCGGTCGGGTCAAGGACGTCATCAACCGCGGTGGCGAGAAGATCCCGGTCGTCGAGATCGAGAACCTGCTCTACCAGCACCCGCTGGTCACCGACGTGGCGATCGTCGCCATGCCGGACGCCCGACTCGGTGAGCGTGCCTGCGCGTTCGTCGTGCCGGCCGCCGGCGCCGAGCAGCTCGACTTCCGGTCGATGCAGCAGGCACTCGACAAGGCAGGCGTGAGCAAGTACTACTGGCCGGAGCGGCTCGAGTACATCGACGAACTGCCGCGCAACGCGGTCGGCAAGGTCCAGAAGAACATCCTGCGCGAGCAGGCGGCCGCGCTCGTCGCGACGAAGGAGAACGAGACACGATGACGATCGTCGAGCAGACGAGCACCGGCTTCGACGAAGCCGCCTTCCAGCAGCTCAAGGCCGAGGTCACCGAGTGGGTCCGAGGCCGTGGTGAGGAGTGGGCCGAGGAGATCGAGCGCACCGGCCAGGTCGCCCCCGAGCTGTTCCAGGAGCTCAAGGCGAACGGGTGGCTCAGCCTCGCCGCGCCGACCGAGCTCGGCGGACGGGCCATCCCGTTCTCGCGCTACCTGGAGATCATGGAGATCGTGTCGCGTTCGCACGCGTCGATCCGCATGCTCGTGCACGTCATCAACGGGACGTGGCGCGCGATGGCCCCCTACGCGACGCCGGAGCAGATCGAGCAGGTCGTCAAGCCGTCCGTCGCCGGCGACACGCTCGTCGCGTTCACCCTGACCGAGGCCACCGCGGGCACCGGCGCGGACATCCGGACCACCGTCCGCCGCGAGGGCGACACCTACGTGATGAACGGCGAGAAGCACCTCATCACGTTCGGCGTCAAGGCCGACTACTGGCTCATCGCCGCCCGCCTCGAGGGCACCACCGGTCAGGACGGCACGGTCGCGTTCCTCATGCCGAACAGCGGGCTGCAGGGCGCCGAGGTGATCGACGACTCCGACACCATGGGCATCCGCGGAACCGACCACGCGATCCTGCGCTTCACCGACGTGCCCGTGCCGGCCAGTGCGCTGCTCGGCGCCGAGGGCCAGGGGCTCGAGGTCGCGCTCGGCGGCTTCCTGCTGCCGAGCCGTGTGTCCGTCGCGATGAGCGCCGTCGGACTCGCCGAGCGGGCGAACGAGCTCGCCGTCGAGTACGCCAACAAGCGCGAGACCTTCGGCAAGCAGCTCTCCAGCCGCCAGGCGATCCAGTTCTACCTGGCCGAGAACTACGCCGACATCGCCGCCGCCCGCGCCCTGGTGCTCGAGGCCGCACGCGCCTACGAAGAGGACCGCCCCGACGCCGGCACGCTGTCCAGCGCCTCGAAGATGGTCGCCGTCGACATGCTCGCCCGCGTCACCGACAAGGCCCTGCAGGTGCACGGCGGCCAGGGCTACTGGAAGCGCAACGCGATCGAGCGCGTCTACCGCGACGCGCGCGCGCAGCGCTTCGAAGAGGGCACCAACGAGATCCAGAAGCTGGTCGTCGGCCGCGCCGTCGTCACCGGCACGGCCGGGTTCTAGACCACCACCACCCACCGGACGGGAGGCCCGTGGCGGGCCCGCCCCGCGCCTCCCGTCCTTCCCCACGCACGTAGAGGACCGCAGTGACCGACACCACCAACGCACCCATCGCACTGATCACGGGCGCTTCGCGCGGCATCGGCCGCCTGCTCGCGCAGAAGCTCGGCCAGCGCGGCGTCACCGTCGTGGTGACGTACAAGGGCAACGCCGACCTGGCCGAGGAGTCGCTGGCCGACGTCAAGGCCGCCGGCGGCGACGGCATCACCGCGCAGGTCGACATCGAGCAGCCGGAGTCGATCGACGCCCTGTTCGACCTGGTGCGCGACACCTACGGCCGCCTCGACCACTTCGTCGCGAACGCTGCCGCCAGCGCGTTCAAGCCGGTCAAGGAGCTCAAGCTGCACCACCTGGACCGCAGCTACGCCACCAACGCCCGCTCGTTCGTGCTCGGGGCGCAACGCGCTGCCGAGCTGATGGACCGGGGTGGCCGCATCGTCGTCGTGACCTCGTACGGATCGCTCCGCGCCTTCCCGACCTACGCCGCACTCGGTGCCGCCAAGGCGATGAGCGAGTCGTACATGAAGTACATGGCGGTCGAGTTCGGGCCGCGTCAGATCACCGTGAACGCGGTGAACGGCGGCCTCATCGACACCGACTCGCTCGAGTACTTCTACACGAAGGTCCCCGGGCAGGCGCCGATCGACTCCGTGTTCGAGAAGCTCCCGCTGCAGCGCCCCGGCACCGCCGACGACATGGCGGACGCCGTCGACTTCCTGCTGTCGGACAAGGCCGGGTACATCACCGGGCAGGTGCTGTCGGTCGACGGTGGGCTGACCGTGATCGCGCCGCCGTTCTGGGCGGACACGACGTCGCCGCTCCGCGACGCGGTGCTGCCGGCCGACGCCGCGGGCGCGGACACCGCAGAATAGGCGCATGAGCAGCGTCGCTTCCGCCCCCGTCGTGCCGGACTCCCTCCGGACCGTCGCGTCACCCTGGACCCTCGGCCCCCTGCACCTGGCCAACCGGGTGGTGATGGGGTCGATGCACACCGGCCTCGAGGTGCACGACGACGGCGGGGCCGGCATGGCGGCGTTCTACCGCGAACGGGCGGCCGGTGGCGCGGCGTGCATCATCACGGGCGGCATCGCGGTGAACGACGAGGCCCGGGGCGGCCCCGACTTCGCCGTGTTCGGCGTCGGGGGAGCGGACGAGCGGTTCCGTACGGCGGTCGACGCCGTGCACGAGGAGGGCTCCACGATCCTCGCCCAGCTCTTCCACGCCGGTCGCTACGCGCTCGCCGCGGGGATGGTCGACCGGCACGGGGAGCCCCAGCGGGTGGTGGCACCGACGGCCCTGCCGTGGGCGGCTGCCCGCGGCGTGGTACCGACGGCGCTGACCGCCGCCGAGGTCGAGCGCACCATCGAGGACTTCGCCGCCGCGGCCCGGTCCGCACGCGACATCGGGTTCGACGGCGTCGAGATCATGGCGTCCGAGGGGTACCTGATCAACCAGTTCCAGTCGCCGCTGACGAACCTGCGCGACGACGAGTGGGGCGGTGACGCCGTCCGCCGCCGGCGCTTCACGATCGAGGTGGTCCGCGCGGTGCGCACCGCGGTGCCCGGGCTCGCCGTGACGATCCGGCTCTCCGGCGCCGACCTGATGCCCGGGTCCTCGACCGATGACGACGTCGACGCCCTCGTGCACGACCTGCTGCCGCTCGGGCTCGACGGCATCTCGGTGGGGATCGGCTGGCACGAGTCCCGCACCCCGACCGTGCAGGCCGCGGTGCCGCACGGTGCCTGGCTCGACTACGCCGCGCGCATCGCCGGGGTCGTGCGCGCGTCGGCGTACCCCGACGTCCGCGTGATCGCCTCGAACCGGATGACCGACCTGCGCGACGGCGAGACCGTCCTCGCCGGCGGGACCATCGACGCCGTCGCCCTGGCCCGACCGTTCCTCGCCGACCCGGCGCTCGTGAACCGCTCGCTCGCGGGCCGGTTCGCCCTGGTGAACACCTGCATCGGCTGCAACCAGGCGTGCCTCGACCGCTCGATCATCGGCGCGCCGGTCTCCTGCCTGGTCAATCCCCGCGCCGCCCGCGAGGTCGCGTTCCCCGCGCGTCCGACCACCGACCCGAAGCGCGTCGACGTCGTCGGCGGAGGACCGGCCGGCCTCGCCGCCGCGGTCGACGCCGCCCGACGCGGCCACCACGTCACCGTGTGGGAAGCCGCCGACCGGCTCGGCGGCCAGTTCGGCCTCGCCGCCCTCGTCCCCGGCAAGGAGGACTACGCCGCGACGGTCCGGGCCGCCCGCACCGAGCTCGACGAGCGCGGTGCCACCGTGCACCTCGGGCGCCCGGCGACGGCCGCCGACCTCGCCGGTAGCGACGCCGTCGTCCTCGCAGCCGGGGTTGTCCCGCGGGACGTCGACGTCCCCGGCAGCGACCTGCCGCACGTCCTGTCGTACGAGCGGGCACTCCGCGAGGGCGTGCCCGCCGGTACCGTCGCGATCATCGGCGGCGGTGGCATCGGCGTCGACACCGCGGCGTTCCTGACCGAGTCGCCCGACGAGGCCGTCCGGGCCACCGAGTTCGCGGCCCGCTGGGACCTCGACGTCTCCGGTGCACTCGTCGGCGACGTGCCCCAGCGACTGCCCGCTGCGGCACGCACGATCCGGCCGGGCTCCGACGTCACCGTGCTCCGCCGCTCGGGCAAGTTCGGCCAGGGCGTCGGGATCACCTCGCGCTGGGTCGCCATCGGTCGCCTCCGTGACGCCGGGGTGCACATGCTCGGCGGCGTGCAGGAGTACCTGCGCATCGAGCCCGGCGCCCTCTGGATCCGCGACGAGCACGGCGAGGAGCGCGCGATCCCGGCGGACAGCGTCGTGGTCTGCGCCGGGCAGGAACGCGCGATCGAAACCGATGGCGACGTGCCTGGCGGACTCGTGACGGGCCTCCAGGCCGCCGGTGTGCCGTTCGCCGTCGTCGGCGGCGCTCGCGACGCACGGAGCGTGGACGCGGTCCGCGCGACGTCCGAGGCCCTCGAAGCGGTCCGGCGACTCTCGCCGTAGCGCGTCGGCTCGCATCGCGGCCGGGAATCTGTAAGAATGAACGGTCGAATCGCCGCAGCTCGACCCTCTATCCAGCTGTGAGCGATCTCTCTCGAGCTTTCACCGTGTGTGCCCCCACGCCCGCGGTTCCGGTTCAACCACAACGTAAGCAAACAGGAGCAATTGTGGCTGTCAAGATCCGTCTGAAGCGTCTCGGTAAGATCCGTGCGCCCTACTACCGCATCGTCGTCGCCGACTCGCGCACCAAGCGCGATGGTCGTGTCCTCGAGGAGATCGGTCAGTACCACCCGACCGAGGAGCCCTCGGTCATCAAGATCGAGTCCGAGCGTGCGCTCTACTGGCTCGGCGTCGGCGCGCAGCCGACCGAGCAGGTCGCGGCCCTCCTCAAGCTGACCGGCGACTGGGCCAAGTTCAAGGGCGACAAGGACACCGCGTCCAAGGTCAAGGTCGCCGAGCCGAAGCCGGCCTTCCAGGTCGACTCCTCGAAGAAGGCCGTCCTCAAGCCGAAGTCGGAGAAGACGGCTCCCGCCGCCAAGGCCGACGACGCCGAGACCGCCGACGAGACGACCGAGGCGTAGTCCTTGCTCGAATCCGCGCTGACGCACCTCGTCAAGGGGATCGTCGATCACCCTGACGACGTGCGCGTCGCCAGCTCCACCTCCCCGCGGGGCGAGGTCCTCGAGGTGCGCGTGCACCCCGAGGACCTCGGCCGCGTGATCGGACGTGCCGGGCGGACCGCCAAGGCACTCCGCACCCTCGTCTCGGCCCTGGCCGACGGCAAGCGGGTGCGGGTCGACGTGGTCGACACCGATTCCTAGGGAGACGACCCAGCTCCGGGTGGGTCGCATCACGAAGGCACACGGGCTCAAGGGCGGCATCAAGCTCGAGCTCTACACCGACGACCCGGATCGTCGGTTCACCCCCGGTGCCACGTTCACGCTCCAGGTCCCCGACGACTCACCGTGGTCGGGCAAGACCCTCGAGCTGGACGAACTCCGCTGGTACAACGGTCACCCCGTCGCGTTCTTCGCCGGGATCGACGACCGCACCGCGGCCGAGTCCCTGGCGCGCATCATCCTCTGGGTGGAGCAGGACGCCGACGCCGAGACCGGTGAGGACGACGCCTGGTACGATCACCAGCTCGTCGGGCTGAAGGTCCTGCGCGACGGCGTCGAGGTCGGCACCGTCGCCCGCGTGGACCACATGCCGGCGCAGGACCTGCTCGCGATCGACACCCCGTCCAGCGGCGAGGTCCTCGTGCCGTTCGTCGCGGCCATTGTGCCGGCGGTCGACATCGCGGCGGGCACCGTCACGGTCACACCGCCGCAGGGCCTGTTCGAGGACCCCGAGGACACCTCGCGGCCCGAGACGGTCACGGACTAGCTGCCGTGCGGATCGACATCGTCACGATCTTCCCGGAGTTCTTCTCCGTGCTGGACGTGTCCCTGCTCGGCAAGGCCCGGCAGCAGAACATCCTCGACCTGCACGTGCACGACCTGCGCTCGTGGACGACCGACCGGCACCGCACCGTCGACGACACCCCGTACGGCGGCGGCGCCGGCATGGTGATGAAGCCGGAGCCGTGGGCGCAGGCACTGGACGCGCTGCTCCGGCCGGACGGCTCGTCGACCCTGGTGGTCCCGACCCCCGCCGGCACGCCCTTCACGCAGTCCATCGCGCGCTCGCTCGCATCGACGTCCGGCCACCTCGTGTTCGCCTGCGGGCGCTACGAGGGCATCGACGCCCGCGTCTTCGAGTGGGCGGCGTCTCGCTGCTCGGTCGTCGAGCTCTCGCTCGGCGACTACGTGCTGAACGGCGGCGAGGTCGCGGCGATGGCCATGATCGAGGCCGTCGGCCGACTCGTCCCCGGCGTCGTCGGCAACCCCGAGTCCCTGGTCGAGGAGTCCCACGAGGACGGTCTGCTCGAGTACCCCTCGTACACGAAGCCCGCCTCGTGGCGCGGTTTCGACGTCCCCGACGTGCTGCTCAGCGGGCACCACGCGCGGGTCGGTGCCTGGCGGCACGAGCAGCAGGTGGAGCGGACGCGTCGCGTCCGGCCCGACCTGCTGCCCGACGCGTAGCGCCTTCCTGCCCCGGGCCGGTCGCCGGGCTTGCCGGTCGCCGGTTGTCGGTCGCCGGTTGTCGCTTTCGCGAGAGCGACAGTCTGCCGTGGAACATCCGCGGGCAACTGTCGCCGTCGCGCACATGACGGCGGGCGCAGCCGAGATCTGTCGCTTTGGGGTACTGGTCGCGACCCGTGACGGACTGGAGGCGCGGGGCGGGCCTGCACCGTCCTCCCTCGCAGGCTCGGTCGGCGCGGCCCGCGTGACGCTGGCGCGTCACCGCTGAGCGGGCCGCGCCAGTCCGTCAGGCGGTCGGGTCGGCGCGCTGGGCGCGACGCAGGGTCAGGACCTCGGGTCCGGCCTCGGTGACCGCCACCGTGTGCTCGACGTGCGCTGCACGTGAGCCGTCGACGCTCCGGAGTGTCCAGCCGTCGTCGTCCTGGTACAGCTCGTCGGTGCCCTGCATGAGCCACGGCTCGATGGCGACCACCAGGCCGGGCCGGAGCTTCAGGCCGCGGCCCGGACGTCCGTCGTTCGGCACGTGCGGGTCGCCGTGCATGGTCCGACCGACGCCGTGTCCGCCGAACTGCAGGTTGACGCCGTAGCCGGCCTGCTTCGCCACGTGTCCGATCGCGTGCGACACGTCGCCGAGCTTGTTGCCCGGCGCCGCCTGCGCGACACCGGCGGCCAGTGCGCGCTCGACGGTGGCGATGAGTGCCTGGTCCTCGTCGCGGGGCGTCCCGACCTGCACGGACACGGCGGAGTCCGCCACCCAGCCGTCGACGCTCGCCGCGAAGTCGAGGCTGACGAGGTCACCGTCCTGCAGCACGTGGTCGAAGGGCAGACCGTGCAGCGCGGCGTCGTTCACCGAGGTGCAGAGGTTCTTGCCGAACGGCGACCTGCCGAACGAGGGGTGGTAGTCGACGTAGCAGCTCTCGGCGCCCCGGTCGGCGATCATCCGCGCGGCGACGCGGTCGAGCTCGAGCAGGTTCACGCCGACGTCGACGGTGTCGAGCAGCTCGTCGAGGACGTCGGCCACGAACCGACCGGTGACCCGCAGGCCGTCGAGTTCGGTGGGGGTGCGCAGTTCGATCATGGGTCCATCCTCGCTGTTTTGCCCCCGGCGTTCCGTGTGGCAGTATGGATCGCTGTGCCCTGGCTGGACTCTGCCACGGGGGAGTCGCCGACACCGGGCACGCACCACCACTTCATCAGACATCGATCCGCGGCGACCCGTGTGCGTCCGCAGAGAGTAGAACAGCCATGAGCCAGCTCCTCGACAACGTCGACGCAGCATCGCTGCGGACCGACGTCCCGGACTTCCGCGCCGGAGACACCATCAAGGTGCACGTGAACATCGTCGAAGGCACGCGCTCGCGTATCCAGGTCTTCCAGGGTGTCGTCATCGGCCGTCAGGGCCACGGCGTCGGCGAGACCTTCAAGGTCCGCAAGGTGAGCTTCCAGGTCGGCGTCGAGCGCTGGTTCCCGGTGCACTCGCCGATCATCGACCACATCGAGATCGTCACCAAGGGTGACGTTCGTCGCGCGAAGCTCTACTACCTGCGCGAGCTCCGCGGCAAGGCGGCCCGCCGCAAGATCAAGGAGAAGCGCGACGCCTGATCGCCTTCACAGTGAGCGTCCGCGAGCCGGACGCCGCTGCTGGCCCCTCGCCGATGTACGGTTGTGCATCGACGGGGGGCTTTCCCTTTGCGCCCGCTGAACCCGGGCGGACGCGGTGTGAACGAGAGCGGAAATGACGGACACGACAGAGGAATCCGGGCGCAGACCCCGGCCCGAGAAACAGCGCAACGGGATCCTCACATTCCTCCGCGACCTCGTCATCATCTTCATCGCGGCACTGCTCGTGTCGTTCCTGGTCAAGACGTTCCTGATCCGTTCGTTCTACATCCCGTCGGCGTCGATGGAGAACACGCTGCAGATCAACGACCGCGTGATCGTCAACGAACTCGTCCCGGGTGCCGTGGCGCTCAAGCGCGGCGACGTCGTCGTGTTCAAGGACCCGGGCGGATGGCTCGCCGGGTCCGAGGTGCCGAGCGTGACGCCCGACACCCAGCCCGCCAAGGCCATCGACTGGGTGCTGACGCAGATCGGTCTCGGGACCGGCGACAGCGACGACCACCTCATCAAACGCGTGATCGGCCTGCCGGGTGACAAGGTCTCCTGCTGCAACGACCTCGGGCAGATGTCCGTGAACGGCGTCCCCATCAAGGAGCCGTACCTCAAGCTGCCGGCCGGCGCTCCCGCATCGGCGACCGACTTCTCCGTCACCGTGCCGAAGGGCACCATCTGGGTGATGGGCGACAACCGCAACGACTCCAAGGACTCCCGCTACAACGGGGACACCCCGTCGAAGGGGTTCGTGCCGCTGTCCGACGTGACCGGCCGCGCCTTCGTGAT
Organism: Curtobacterium pomorum; assembly: GCF_044497295.1. Taxonomy (NCBI): domain Bacteria; kingdom Bacillati; phylum Actinomycetota; class Actinomycetes; order Micrococcales; family Microbacteriaceae; genus Curtobacterium; species Curtobacterium pomorum. The sequence continues at coordinate 2,482,002 of NZ_CP172409.1, read as the reverse complement.
CTCCTGGCCGACGAGCCGCTGGACGTGGCTCGACGACCACCCCGAGGTGTTCGCCGGGGTGGAGGAGCGCGACCAGTGACCGCCGTCCGCCCGTCCCTGCGTGTCGAGAAGCGTCTGCTCGGCGCCGGCCGCGTCACGGTCATCGGGATGGACGAGGTCGGCCGTGGCGCGATCGCCGGCCCCGTGGGTGTGGGCGTCGCGGCCGTGACGATCGACGTCGGACGGGTCCCGCAGGGCCTGGCTGACTCGAAGCTCCTGTCGGCTGCCCGCCGGACGGACCTGGTCCCCGTCGTCACACGGTGGGCGCGCACCGCCGTCGGCATGGCGTCCGCCGAGTACGTCGACCGGCAGGGGATCGTCCCGGCGCTCGGTGCCGCGGGCGCGCAGGCACTCGAGTCGCTGGTCGCCGGAGGCCTGTCGCTCGACGGCGCCGTGGTCGTGCTGGACGGGTCCTTCGACTGGCTCACCCGAGCCGTCCCGGCGTCCCTCCGGCCACCCACGGACCCGCTCGAGGTCGTCGTGCAGGTCAAGGCCGACCGCGACTGCGCATCGGTCGCCGCGGCGTCGATCGTGGCGAAGGTCGCACGGGACGCCCTGATGATCGCGGCCCACGACGAGGCGCCCCACTACGCCTGGGCGTCGAACAAGGGCTACGGCTCGACCGCGCACTACGACGCCATCCGCACGGTCGGGGCGCACGCCCTGCACCGGAAGTCGTGGTTGCACCAGGCCTCGAGCGTCTCGCTGGACGGCTTCGACGCGCTCGTCGGCTGACGGCTGCTCCCGCCCGCACCCGTGAGGTTCCGAAATCTCGGCATCTCGGCGCACCTCCCGCTCGGACGTGAAACCTCGGTGGAACGCAGGCGGCGTGTTGTGGAACCTCGAAGAGCTCAGGTGGGGGCAAGTGTCGAGGTCGCGCGCTGCTGCGGCTGTCGCCGTAGACTGTGGGCGCAATGGATGAGGACGAATTCGACGACTACGACCGCGAGGTCGAGCTGGCCCTGTACCGCGAGTACCGCGACGTCGTGTCGCAGTTCCGCTACGTGGTCGAGACGGAGCGACGTTTCTACCTGGCGAACGAGGTCGAACTCGTGCGCCGGGACACCGAGCACGATTTCTACTTCGAACTGACGATGAACGACGTCTGGGTGTGGGACGTCTACCGTTCCGACCGGTTCGTGAAGGGCGTGCGCGTCCTCACGTTCAAGGACGTGAATGTCGAAGAACTGACGTCGCGAGAACTCGAACTCCCGAAGGAACTCGCACTCGACGAGTGATCTTCATTTCCGGTGCATTCGGTGAATCGCCGGTGATCGGTGACGTGCGGCAATTCCACGCGGTATTCTGATCGGGATTTCCCGTCCAATGAACAGGAGCCGCGCATGGCACAGAAGGTCACCGTCCAGCTCGTCGACGACCTCGACGATTCCCCCATCACCACCGGTGAAGGACGCACGGTCGAATTCGGTTTCGACGGATCGTCGTACGAGATCGACCTGACGAACGACAACGTCGACAAGTTCCGTGAAGCGATCTCCGACTACATCGCAGCAGCGCGCAAGGTCTCCGGTCGTCGTACCGGTGGCACGGCTCCGAAGTCGGCCCCGAAGCGCGGGAACTCGGAAGAGCTCGGCAAGATCCGCGAATGGGCGAAGGAGAACGGCTACGAGGTCTCGACCCGTGGTCGTATCTCGACCCAGGTGCAGGAAGCGTACGCAGCCGCACACTGATCCGCTGCTGATGAAGGACCCGGGTGATCGCGATCACCCGGGTCCTTCGTCATTCCTCCCCAAAGCGGATCGTCCGCACCTGATTCCACAGATCCACCGTCTGCGCTGTCCGCCGCGGCCGGCCGCGCGATCGTTGTCGCGGAGGCAACGACATGGAACAGAAGGTGCAGGGTCCGCCCGGACGAACACTCCGCAACGGTCGCTTGGGGCGGTTCGGTGAAGACCGGGCCGTGGCATGGTTGCAAAGCCGGGGATTCCGGGTCCTCGAACGGAACTGGCGGTGTGCCCGCGGCGAGATCGACATCGTCGCGTGGGATTCCTGCACGCTCGCGTTCATCGAGGTGAAGACACGATCCGGGACGGCGACGGGACATCCGTTCGAGGCGATCACGGTGACGAAGCGCGCCCGGATGCGGCGACTCGTCCCCGAGTGGTTCGACGCTCATCCCGAAGTGCATGCACGCGCCGTCCGCATCGACGTCGTCGCGGTGCACGTCGACGGGCCCCGGACCGCCGTGGAACACCTGGCGGGTGTGCTGTGACGGGCATCGGTCGTGCTGCGGCCGTCGCCCTGCTCGGGGTGACCGGCCGCCGGATCGAGGTCGAGGCCCACCTGACCAGCCAGCTGCCCGCGTTCAGCATCATCGGACTGCCCGACACCTCGCTCGGCGAGGCGCGCGAGCGGGTCCGAGCCGCTGCTGCGAACGCCGGGTGTCCACTGCCGGCACGCCGGATCACGGTGAACCTGACGCCCGCGGCGATCCCGAAGCGCGGTTCCGGGTTCGACCTGGCGATCGCCATGGCGGTGCTCGCCGGGGCCGGGCTCGCCCCCGACGTCAGCGAGCGCATCGTCTACATCGGTGAGCTCGGCCTGGACGGCCGGGTCCGACCGGTCGCCGGGGTCATCCCGATGCTGCTGGCCGCGCGAGACGCCGGAGCCGACCGGGTCGTGCTGCCGATCGGCAACCTGCCCGAAGCACGCGTGGTCGACGGCGTGCGCACCACCGGAGTCGACTCGCTCCGGGCGGCCGCGATCGACGCCGGAGCGCTGTTGCCGCCGGTCGAGGTCGACGCGGTGCTGCCGGTGCCGGTGCCGACGGTCGAACGCCCGGTGGCCGAGTTGTCGGACGTCGTCGGCAACCCGATCGGGGTGCGCGCCGTCATCGCCGCCGCGGCCGGCGGACACCACGCCCTCCTGCTCGGTCCGCCCGGTGCCGGCAAGACGATGCTCGCCGAGCGGCTCCCCGGACTCCTGCCCGACCTCGACGACGCGACCGCGCTGGAGGTCGCGGCCGTCCGGTCCGTCGCCGGACTCGGTTCGGCATCGTGGAGCACGAAGCCCCCGTGGGAGGCCCCGCACCACTCGGCGTCGGCGATCTCGCTGATCGGGGGAGGCTCCGGTGTGCTGCGACCGGGAGCGGTGTCGCGGGCGACCGGCGGCATCCTGTTCCTCGACGAAGCGCCGGAGTTCCCCCGGGCGGTGCTCGATGCGCTCCGGCAGCCGCTCGAGTCGGGGCGGATCACGATCCACCGCGCAGCGGGGGCCGCCGAGTTCCCGGCGCGGTGCCAGGTCGTGCTCGCCGCCAACCCCTGCCCGTGCGGGAACGCCGGTGGTCCGCACGGCCAGCCGTGCGAGTGTCCGCCGAGTGCGGTCCGGCGCTACCTCGGCCGCATGTCCGGACCGCTGCTCGACCGGATGGACATCCGGGTGCTCGTCCCCCGGGTGACGACGGGGAAGATGCGCGGTGCGGACGGGAACGCTCCGACGACGGCCGAGGCCCGCGCCGGGGTCGCTGCTGCCCGGGCACGGATGGCTGCACGCCTCCGAGGGACCGGATGGACGAAGAACGCCGAGGTCACCGGAGCGTGGCTGCGGGCGGACGATCGGATCGAACCGGGTTCGACCACCGAGCTCGACCGGGCGCTCGACCTCGGCACCCTGACCATGCGGGGCTGGGACCGGGTGATGCGGCTCGCCTGGACGCTCGCCGACCTCGATGCGGTCGACCGTCCGACCAGGACTCACGTCCGGGGCGCCCTCGCCCTGCGGAGCGCGCTGTGAACGGCGTGGGGTCCGGACACGGCGGCGAACTCCTCGTCGCGATCCGGCGGATTCTCGGAGCCGACGACACGTCGGATCCGGTGGAGACCGCAGCCCGGGTCGCGTGGTCCGTGATCGTGGAGCCGGGGGACTCCGTCGCGGGCGAGCTGATGGCTGCCTTCGGTCCGCAGCGTGCCCTGGGCTCGGTCCTGTCGGCGGCGGATGGTGCGTTCGACGAGCTGCTCGCCGACTGCGTCGAGGCCGGTGTTCCCGGGGCGGAGGACGCCGACGCCTTCGCCGGTGTCCTGCGCACGGCGATCGACCGATGGCGACCGCGGCTTGCCCGGTCCGACGTGGGCGACGTCGTCGCCGCGGCCGAGAGCGTCGGTGCCCGACTGCTCGTTCCCGGTGCTCCTGGATGGCCGACGGCGCTCGACGATCTCGGCCCGCACGCCCCGCTCGTGCTCTGGACGCGCAGCGCGACAGCGAGCGTCGCTGACGGTGCACCCGCACTGGCCGTGGTCGGATCGCGGGCGAACACCGTCGCCGGGGCCGAGGCCGCCGCCGAGATCACCTCGACCGCGGCGGACGCCGGTTGCACGATCACCAGCGGTGGCGCCTACGGCATCGACGCCGTCGCACACCGCGTCGCGATCGCCGCCGGCGCGCCGACGGTTGCGGTCCTCGCCGGGGGCATCGACCAGCTCTACCCCGCCGGCAACGTCCAGCTGCTCCGCAACGTCGCTCGGCAGGGGGTGCTGCTGGCCGAGTCGGCGCCGGGGACACGGCCGACCCGGTGGCGCTTCCTGGCCAGGAAACGCCGGTTAGACGGTTTGCCGCCGGCCTGCCTAAAAGAGGTACAGCTGCGAGCTGGCCGCAGCGCTCCGGAAGGCGTGCGAGCTTGCGCCGTTCAGGAGCGCGACACGCCCAACGTGAGGACTAATTTTGAGGCACTTTTTCGACATGCCCTGTGGCATGGAACAGCGCTCGGAATCAACCAGTAACGCCCAATGTGCTCGCATGGTGCTGTGCGGACGTTTTTCGTGCGGGGTGTGTGGGATCTGCCGCCGCGCAACTTTGACATGGGCATGTCTAAGCGGTCGCGGACGCTACTCACCCGGACCTAACGTAAGAGAGCCGAACCAACCGGTCCGGCTCTCATACAGGGACCACCGCCTGCCAGCATCAGGTCCCGCAAGCACTCCTGGAGAACGCTTGGGACGTCACGTTACCTCACCCGCACCCCGCTGGACCGTAGTGCTCGGCGCGGCTACCGCGCTGATGCGCCTGACCGCGTCCGTCGTTGCCCTCGTGGCAGTCCTGCTGCACTAGCGACTCAGCAACGACGAAAGGCCCCGGCTCGTCACCCGCACGGAGCGGAGGACGGCCGGGGCCTTTGAGGTGCGTGATGGTTACGAGTCCAACGGCCAGGACACGGCAAAGTTGGGGTTGCGCGAGGTGTTGGCTGCGAGCGTGCCGTCCGCGCCGACGGGGAAGTCCATCCACGTTCCAGACGAGCCGGTCCCGTTCGTCGCCGGCACACGGATGTTCTGCGACGGCGTGTACTGGGACGGGATCGTCGCGAACGTCGTGGCCGTCGCGTTGGCGCTGTTGAGGTAGCCCTGGAGGTAGAACACGCCTGCCTTAATGCGGTATCGCAGGCGTGTGCCGGACTGGTTCGCCCAGCCGTTCTGTACCGTCAAGTTCTTCCATCCCGTGTCCGAGCTGATCGAATTGCCGTCCGCGGTGCGGAAGTCGTCGGCGGTGACGACGACGCCGGAGGAAGTGCCGTCGATCACCAGGACGGGGAGAATGCTGGACGTGCGGGTGAATACCCGCGTCGCGAATACGTGAGTCGTGTTCAGGCCGTAGTCAAGCGTCATGTTATACGTGCACGACGGCCCACTAAGGGGCGTAAACGTCACCGCACCATGCATGTTCACGGCTGCCGTGGCGCTGGTCGAGTCGCGGGCAGTGAACTGAATTGCGCTTGTGTTGTTGTCGGCACCCGGAATGCCGACAATCGACGCGGCAACTGATGTGCCTGCGCCGTAGACGTCAAGTCGCGTGCCGCGCATTTCTAGGCGCTGCCCTGACGCCGCAGACTTGATAACGGCGCCGGTGATCGTCTTACCGTTAAGCGTGTCGAGGTTGATCTGCGTTGCGGTGATTGTGCCCGCGGCAATCTCGTTGGCCGTGATCGTACCGGCCTTGATCTCACCTGCGGTGATCGTGCCCGCGGCAATCTGACCCGCGGTGATCGTCTTCGCCGCAATGTTCCCGGCCGTAACAGTTGCCGCGGCAATCTTCGTACCGGTGATCTCAGCCGCTTTGATGTTGCGTGCGAGAATAGCGTCCGCGGCAACCTCGCGAGACGTGATCGTGTCGGCGGCGAGGACTGCGGCAGTCAGTGACGCTGCCGCGATGCGCTCCGCACTGAGGTAGCCGGACGTGATCGCGCCCGCCGAGAGGTTGCCGAGAACGGCATCTGTGATCTCGGTCTGCACCCACGCGGAAGTTGCGCCGTCGTACACGTAGTACGCGTTGATCTTGTAGTTGCTGTCCCACACGAACCACTGCTGTCCAGGCGTGCCAGGGGTGCCGGCCGCGGGAGCTACGCCGGAGTACGTTGCTCCGCCACCGGCTGCCTGTGCGGCGTCGAGCGCCTCTTGCGCTTTCTCTAGTGCGTCGTCAGCGGCAGCTGACGCCTCTTCACCCGCCGCGATGCCTGCGGCCTCGGCTGCGTTCGCAAGTTCCATCGCGACGTCGACTGCCTCGAGTGCGGCAGCAACAGCCTCGGCGTTCTCCTGGAGTCGCGCGGTGTTGAGGTCGAGCGCGGTTTGCAGTCCGGGGATCGTGACGTTGACGGCTTCGTCCGCCGCGGCCACGACGTCGGAGACGACCAGGGAATCGTCATCGCCAACGTCGATAGTCGAGCTGTCGAGCTGCGTGGCATTGCGTGCCCCGATGCGATCTTCGAGTGACTGGATCTTCTGCGCGAGGCGTTCAAGTTCGTTAGGCAAGGTGACTGACCTTTCAATGGCATGCAAAACGCCCCTGTGCGGCCCGTAAAGGGCTTTGCACAAGGGCGTTGAGGTGTTGGGTTAGGTGCGGTTCTGAAATGCCGTCAGGCGGCGTAATATGCGGCGTAGGAATCCGGCCAGGGCTCGCCGGTGCTGTCGTCGATCAGCATTGCGGCAATCTCGCGGACGGTTTTGTCGCCGGGCTCGGTCGCGAGGACAGCGCGGAGCTTGTCGCCGAGGACGGCGTAGAGGAATGTCTCCGGCGGGTGCCCTGCCTTTGCGAGCGGCAATGCGCGGGTGAGCGCGGCGGGGTCAACGTCGATTCGGCGACCCCTTACGAATAGGGTCGGCACTACGCGCCGCCATTCCATCGGGTGAGGGCAGCGTCGAGAATGCCCGCGGCCTCCTGCATCGCCGCGTGCTGACGGGCCATCGCCTTTTCGGCGGCCTTCACGGCCTCGCGGAGTGCGAGACGCGCGGGATCGGCAGCGGCGTCGAACGTGGGGTCGGACAGGCGCTGCGTTCGAATGGTGCTGGCGTCCTGTGCGCCGACGATCACCTCCGCGTCGGGGGTATCCGGCGAGATCGTGCGGGACCTCAACCACTGGGCATCGGCCGCGGAGCCGAGGAAGTAATGCAGGTTCATAACGAGGTTGGCCGACTGATGCAGCGTGGGGTTCGTGAGCTTGCCGGGTGCGGCCGTGGTGTCTGTAGTCAAGTCTGTTGGCTCTCTGATGTCTGTACGGTGATATATTGGCTGGCGCCGCAGAGAGAGTAGCCCAGCGGCCGGTTAGTGGGCCGCAATGCGCCGGTCAAGCGCGGACGGCTCGCCCTGCATGCGGGCGCGGAGATCGGCCAGGCCGATTCCGTACGTCGGGTGCTCGACCGGGCGACCGCCGATGAGGGCTGCGCCGTCGTACGCGACAAGCGTGCGGTAGGCGGCGCGGGCGGTGGCCTCCCACCGGGTCGGCGTCGGTGCGTGCTCGTCGGCGTAGGCGAGCGCGGCGGCGGCTGCCTCTTCGCCGGTGATCGGCTGACGAGCGAGCACGAGGTCCGGCAGCGGTCCCCGGTGGTCGAGGATGTGCAGAGTGATCGCGCGCTGCGGTAGAGGCCGCTCGTCGCGAATCATCGGTCGTCCTTCTGCGGGCCGCGGCGGAGGTTGGCCGTGCGACGTGCCTGTGCAGCGGCGGCGTTCGCCGGGTTGAGCTTGGCCAAGATGGCGGCAGCGGCGGTTCGGGCCAGGCGGGCCTCGGTGACGGCCGGGTGCACGGTCACCTGACCAGTGCTGCCGGTGCTGACGAGCCCCGCGGTGCGGGCTACATCGGCCAGGCCGTCGGCCAGGGTAATCAGCTCACCCGCCTGTTCGAGTGCGCCGACGTCGCCGCCGTCGAGGTCGGGACGTGCTTTCAAAACGTTGAACACAGCATCGCGTGCGGCGTCCGTATAGTGCTGAGGCAGCTCCCAGTCATCCGCGGTGAAAACGGTCTGCGGTGAGTTGCCGGTGACGAGTAGTGAATCCACGGGTCTTCCGTTCATGTGGGGTGGTTCGAGGGGCCGCGGGGCTAAAAACAGGCTGTGCTTCGGTGTGCGATCTCAGGCGCTATGCCGCTTCGAGGAAAAGCGACGGGGGTAGGGGGAGTCCGCCGGGTTGCCGCCGGTGCAGACGCACACAGCGACGACGAGCGTTGCGAACACGATCGAATGTTTCATCGAATGATGCATCGGCATCGCGTCGCGGTCGCATGGCCCGGCCCGATACCCTATGCCATGCCCACCCCACCCCGGCCCCTTTGCCTCGGCATGTGGCCGGAGCACGGGCACCACGTGGTGCCGGGCGGCGGGGGTGGTGGGTAGTGCCAGGCGTAGGGAGGTAGGGGGCGTGCACCTGTAGGCCAGGCCACGCACCCCGGCCCCGACCACCATGCCGCGGGATGCAGGTAGTCGGGGGCTGCGGGGTAGTGCCCGGGGTGTGGCAGGAGTACGCCCCGCCCGACAGGCGTGGGGCTGTCAGGCGGGGCAATGGGGCTGCTACTGCAGTTCGTACTCAGGCACGGGCTGGGGCTTCGGCTTGCGCTTACGCTTCCGCGGGCTGCGGTTGGGCCCACACGCCGCGCACCGCGGGTGGGTGATCGGCTTAGCCGATGGCGCGTCTGTCCACTCGCCACAACGTTCGCACCCGACTCGATACGGGCTGCGCATGTTGACCGCGCGGATCTGTCCCGCCGTGAGCGCCGGTGCCGGCTCGGGCTCGGGTGCGGGCTCGGGTGCCGGTGCCGGACGGGTGCTGCGCCCCAGAACGGATGCCAGCACGTCGGCGGGCATGGCGGGAGCGAGGCCATTCGGGACGACGTGCCGGATGCGCGGATCGGCGATGCGATCCTCGGCCGTGCGCTGTCGCTGGTTGAGCGGGCGGCCGCTGCGATCGGTACGGCTCACCGCTGGCCTCGAATCTTCGCGACGAGGGCTGCGGCGTCGTCGGCAGCGGTGGACTCTGCCACCGCGCGTTCGTGCTCGGCACGGGCCTCGGCGACCATCTCGGCGTAGTACGTGTCCACGCCCTTGTCTTGCGAGGCGGCATGTCCAGCGATGACCTGCTGTGCCCCGTAGCCGAGGGAAGTGAACGGCTTCGGCTCTGCGTACTCGGCCTGCGCGAGGACCGCGCGGGCGATGGCCGCAGCGCGGCTGTTGTCGGCGGTCACTTGCCAGCCTCCGCGGCGGTGCGTGCACGCCGGGCGTACGCGGTTACAAGGGCATCCTCGACCTTGGGAACGATGTCGGTGAGCGGCTGGAGCACGTTGGTACCTCCACCGAGCACGAAGTCGATGCCCTCGCCGAGAGCGCTGCTCAGCACCCTGAGACGCTCGGCTGCGGCGGCGGCTTCGGAGATACTGGCGAGGAACTCGGCGTGCGCGGCGTCGCGAGCTGCCTCGATGTCGGCTCGGGCCTCGGCAGCAGGCTTGGTGACGTTGCGCCGCTCCTGAAATGCCTTCCACGCGGCGTTGTGCGCGCTCGTTGCTCGCCGTGCGGCGTACTCGGCTGCCTTGTGCTCCTGGAGCGCCGTATCGAAGTCGAGCGGGTCAACCCCACTGCCTCGCAGCGGAACGGGAGGCCCGTCGCCGGAACGGTCAAACTGCGCCGGGGTGCCCTGGAGCGATCGGAGCTTGCCGAGGGCCTGCCGCTCGTCGGCGTTCGCGGCGGTGAGCGCGGCCTTCGCCTCGTCAACCTGCTTGCGGCTGTTGCCGCCGAGGTCTTCCAGCTCGATACTCGCCTCGGCCCGGGCGGCCGCAATGGCTTCTCGGTAGGCCTTCTTGTTCTGCGTGGCGATCTTGTCGAGGTCGGCCGGGGTGGGCTGGTTGTTGTTCTGAGAAGTCACGAGTGACCCCTTTCGGCTGGCGTCGGCATCGGTGTGCCGATTCGCCTCGGGCTGCATTGGGCGCGTGGAAGGCACGACGCGGCAGCGAGCGCGACGTGCGGGGATGGGAAGAGTTGGGGGCCGGTGCCCTCCGCGGACATTCCCCGTCGAAACGCGGAGGAACACCGGCCGGGCGGTTGTCACTACCGACGAGCGGTGACGACCGCGGGTGCTAACCCCTCGCGGCCAGTCAGACGAGGGGCTAGCAGGTCTTAGGACTTGCGACGGGACTGGGCGACGCTGGTGCAGGGCCTGCACTCGCTGCTACGCCCGTCGGGCATGCTCCGATTCGCGGCATACGCAGCCTTGGGCTTGTACTGTCCGCAGGCCCGACAGCGTTTCAGCCCGCCAGTCGGCGCGCGCAGGCGGTCGTAGTCCGCGTCAATCTGCGCGGTGGTGCGGCTGCGGTACGCGGCGCGTGCTGCGGGCACGGCTGCTGCGTTGCGGGCGCGATGGCAAGGGCGGCACGTGGTCGTGTAGCCGGTCGTCTCGCGGCGGGAGCGCACGAGGTCTTCCGGTGCGGTCTCGGTGCCGCACAGGCGGCATACCGCGCCGACGAACGTGCCGTCGGGCAGGTAGGCACGCCCGCGGGTGACCGTGGCATTGGGTGGAAAGGGCACTGGCACCTCCGGGGCGTGTGCGTGGGATTGGGTTGGCTAGGTGATGGCCTCGGCGAGGCGGTCGGCCAAGCGCTTGTCGCGCTTCGTGAGCCGCTTGTAACAGGTGGGACAGACCCACATCGGGCCATGCGCCACCTCGACGCCAGCGAGCCAGATGGAGCCGCTGTATGTACGGGTCGCGGTGTTGGCGGGCTGCCAGTCGCCGTCAGCGCGCTCGAAGCACGCCGCACAGTCGATGTACTGTTCGGCGATCGTTGGACGGCTCACCGGTCGGTCCCCCACACGACAAGGTGCATACCCGCTGCGCGACGTGAGCGCGAGCACCGCGGGGCGAGGTCGAGCGCGTCGCTCATGTCGCGGCGGGTCGGACGGACGCCGTAAGCGCGGTCGTAGGCGGTGGCGATCGTGTCGTACAGCGCCGATAGCAGGATGGGCCGGTCTTTCGGCTGCCGTGCGCGGTCGACGGTCGCGCGGACGAACTGTACGAGCGTGGGACGCTCCGGGTCGAGCGCGGGTGCCGCTGCGGCGTCGACCGGTGCGAGGCGGAGCCATCGGCAACCGTCACGCCAGAGCAGGCGATATTCGCGGTCGGGGTGCGACTCATGGTCGGTACCGTCGAGTGCTTCCAGGCGGCGGGTACGCTCGGCTGGCGAGTACGCCGCGCGGTGCCCGGCCTGCTGCGTGATGAGATCTTCACGAGGCAGTCGGTTGCGCGGCTGGTCGAGCATGTCGCTGACGAATGAGGGGTCGGACGCCCACGTGTGCCGCGGGCTACGAACGAACGCGGCGTTGAGGTCGGCTATCTTCACAACGATCTCCGGGTCATCCTCGAAGTAGTCGTCGATGAAGTCTTCGTAGACCTTGCGGCGGTCGGCCGCAGCGGTTGCGGCGGCGAGCGTCAGCGCGGTCATCGCGTAGCGCCGATGGTCGCAAGGCGGGACAGGTCTGCGGCAATGCGCTGGTCGAATGCGGCCAACCTGGCGTCGATAGCTGCCAGCCGTGCGTCGATGCTGTCGAAAGGGGTGGAGTTGTTGGGGTTCACGGTTACTGCTCTCTGGTGTGCGCTCTCCGGGAACGCCAAGTAGCCCCGGCTCGCGGATCAGTGCGAGGGGGCTACTTGGCTACGCGGGTTGCCGGAGAGCAGACGACAACCTGCGGTGTGGGCGGACGCGGCTCGAAGGCCGAATCGGAACACCCGGTGACAGGTGAAGCAACACGCATCACCTATCCACTGATATACTACACCGAGGGGGCCACCGCCCTGGGGCGGCAGCGGCATCCGAGATGGTCGCGCCAGGAGGTGCGGCCGTTGGCGGCGGTCCGGTGCGCTGGAGGTGTAGTTTTCCGGAGGAAGTAGGATCTATCCCCTACTCTTGAAACTTTTTCCTAGAAAGTGGAGACAGGTAGAAAGAGTTTTAGAATGCTCGGGATAGATGCTATGTGGGGGCCAAAACTACACTTCGCCAGGCTCACCCCGCGGATCGCAATCCGGCGCACCGGCCGGTGCACCCCGGCGCAACGCAACAAAGGCCCCCACGCTCAGTGACGAGCATGAGGGCCTTGTGCTAGCTGTTGTACTATTTTAGTCGTTGTAGTCGCAGGACGCGCTCGCGTACTCGCCGCTCGACGTATTGGTCGACACCTGCTCGCCGTCCACGGACACAGTGCAAGTGACGGTGCTTCCTGTCTGACCGTTGGTCACCGTGGCGGAACCGAAGGTGCTGCCCTTGACGGTGAACTCCTTAGAGAAAGGCAGCGTGGGGTTGGCCACCTCTTCCGACCCACCGTCAGTCGTGTAGCTCAGGTTCGCGTCGGTCGAATCACCCTCGATCTTGATAGTGACCGTGTGCTCCTTATCGAACGACTCGGCGGACGCTGACGAGAACGCTTCGCCCACGCCGTCGAGCATCGATGAGTACAGCGCCTGCGTCGACAGGCCGACCACCACGGACAGGACGCCGAGCACGAGTCCCGCAATCGCGAGCCCGCGACGGCGGTACTTGACGATCAGGCCAACGACGGCGAACACCACGGCGATGACGCCGAGGACGATCGACACATTGTTGACGATCGGGATTGCGCACCCAACGATCGCAACGATCCCGACGATGAGGGCGACGAGCCCGAAGGGGTTGCCGCGGCGGTGCTGGTCCGGGACGTGACCGGGCGGCGGCTGGTACGGGTTCGGCTGTCCGTTCTGGGGGTATTGGTAGTGATCCGGCGCGTTGGTCATGCCGACAAAATGTCAGAGATGCGTGAATCTGTGAATCCCCTAAGTAGGGGGCAACTCGGTTGTACCCCGTTGCTCCTGCTGTCCCGCCCGCGCCTCGTGAGCCGAATGCCGGTCATGCCTGAGCTAGAGTCCGTGACGTGCGAGTTTTCGTCAGTTGGTCCAAGAGTGCGAGCAAGACCGTCGCGGAGGTGTTCGCTGACTGGTTGCCGCGGGTGATCCAGGAGTGCGAGCCCTTCATCTCCAGTGACACGGAGAAGGGTGACGTATGGTTCGACGCCATCGAACGGAACCTCGCAGAAGCACGGGTTGGCGTACTGTTTCTCACGCCGCAGAATCAGAACTCTGCCTGGTTGAACTACGAGGCCGGTGCGCTTCGGACGCTGCGTCACGGCAACATGAAGAAGCTATGCGCCGTGTTCGTAGGCATGAAGACGGCCGACTATGACGGCCCGATCAAGAACTTCCAGATGACGAACTTCACTGATCAAGCTGACATGTTAAAGCTGTTGAAGGCTATCAACAGTGCGGCTGACAGGCCACTCGACGATCGCCGTCTAGAGGACGAGTTCAACGAGAAGTGGGAACGTCTTGCCACGGACACCGCCAAGGCGGTTGCGGCGGCAGAGTCCGGCGGCGAGCCGGCTGCCACCACTCCCAAGAAGACTCGCAGTGCTGACGCGAAGCTTGACGAAGTGCTCGACATGCTGCGAGAGATGCGTTTCGGACAGTCGGTCGTCTCATCTGGTCATCAGGAGAGGGCAGCACGAAACGTGGATCGTCCAAGCCCTATTTCAGAGCTGGAGACAGATTGGGTCGGGCAGTACTTCCTTGACGAGGGAGGCGTCCGTGGAGAGATAGTCGACGTTTCGCACGAGGGTGGGCGAATTTGGCTCACCACGAACACGGGATTTCGCGTAGTTGGAACGAGGTTGAGCCTGAAGGACTCGATCAGTCCTGCCCCGTTCTAGGCGCGATACTTGGTTCGAGTCAGTCAGTTGCCAGCAACCGCGTCGCTGGGATTGAACTGCTCGGCGAGCAGGTGCTGCACCCGCACTCGTCCCGTGCCGCGTCCGCGGTCGACCTGCACCGTCACGGCGGCACGCACAACCTCGCGTTGCTGATCTAGGTCGAGCGCATCGAAACGCTCCGCTACCTGCTGGCGGATATCCGCCCCCTGGCGGCCCAGCGCTGCGTACGCGGCCGGCAGCCCGTCGAGTAGTTCGGTCGCCAGTCCCACCAGGACCCCCGCGGCGGACTGCTCAGTGCGGAGGCGTTCCAGCGTCACCGTGAGGGCGTCGCGTTCCTCTCTTAATGCGATCAGCTCTTGGACGGCGACGGACTTGGACAGGAGGCCCATGCGCTCGCGTTCCTGCACCTCTGTCTGCCGGGCCTCGTTGTCGCGCCAAGCCGCAACGGCTTGGGTGAGGCCGGAGGCGTCCGCGGCGCCCTGCACGATGCCCGGGCCGCCGGCCGCCATCGCGTAGACGACCTCAGCCCGAACGAACGTTTCGAGCAGGGCGGCACGGATCGTAGGGTGCGCGGAGGCCACGGAGCACCGATAGTCCCCGTGGACCTGCTTGAGCCCCGCGCCGCATTCGCCACACACGGCGATGCCACTCAGTAGGTGCCGCCGCGCCGGTCCCGGCGTTGTCCTGCGCGTTGGGTCGCTCAGCACGGCCCGCGCCTGCTCAGCGGTCGTGTCGTCGACGAGTGCCGGCACGTTGCCCGCGATCCATGCGCTGGGGTCGCGCCGCTGCTGGACACGTTGCCAGCCTTTGAGATCCGCGGCCGTGCCGACGGGAGCGAACACCTGCCCGCTATAACGGCGGTTGAGGATCATGTCTCGGACGCGGGCGGGACGCCATGACTCGGCGCTGCCCGTTGTGAATGGCACGCCCTCGTCGCGGAGCGCCCTCGCGATGCCGTAGACGGATCGGCCCTCGGCGACGTGTTCGTAGACGCGACGCACGATGGCCGCCTCGGCATCGCGTGGGGTTGTGCCGTCGGTCTCATAGCCGAACAGTCGCCGCCCCGGCGTCAGCCTGCCTTTGAGCCGCCGGTCCTCGTTTGCGCGGCGAGTGCGCTCACCCTTGCGGCGCACCTCGAATCGCGCGAGTGACGCTCCCAGCGAGGCGCGGAACTCGCCGTCGGCCGTGGACAGGTCGATTTCACCGTCCACCGTGACAACGGCGAGTTTCAGTTCCATCAGCCGGATGAGGTCGGCCTGGGACCGCACGAGCCGGTCGAGGTCAACGGCGACGACGTGTGTAAACGCTCCGGCCTCGGCAGCGGCGAGCATGGCGGCCCAGCCAGACTTCGGACCGCGGGGCTTAGACGCGCTCACGTCGTTGTCGCTGTACTCCGCGGCGATCTGCCAATCGCGAGCCTCGGCTAGGGCACGGGTGCGACGGACCTGCCGGTCGATGCCCTCGTCGTTCTCCTTGGACTGACGGGCGTATAGCGCGGCGAGGGGCATGGGGTCAGCGTAGCCGTCTGTTCAAAGTTTCCGTGCACGGAACCGGTTGATCGCCGCCCTCGCGGACGCCACGGTCGTCGTGGAGGCCGGCGCGCGATCCGGCGCGCTCAACACCGCGCACCACGCCGGCCAACTCGGCCGCCCGGTGTTCGCCGTGCCGGGGGCGTTCGCGTCCTCGGCGTCGGTCGGGTGCCACCGGCTCGTGGCGCAGGGCCGGGCACAACTCGTCGTGCACCCCGGGGACCCGATCACCGCGCTGCGCCCGGCGACCGCGTCCGGTGCATCCGCGGTGCCGGACCAGCCCCTCGTGTCGGTCCAGCGTGATCCGGAGGTCGTCCGCGTCCTCGACGCGCTCGGCCGTCGTGCCCTGCCAGAGGTCGAGATCGCTCGTCGGTCCGGGCTGTCCGGAGCCGAGGTGGCGGATGCACTCGCGCTCGCGCAGCTGCAGGGGCTCGTGGCGCACAGCAGCGGCGGGTGGGGCCGCGCATGACGTCGGCCAGCCGTACGCTGACGACGTGGTGGACCGAGCGGAGCAGACGGACGGGCGACTCGTGGCAGCGGTCGACACGTTCCTCGGGAACGCTCGACACGCCAGGGGCCTCAGCGAACAGACGCTGCGCGCGTACGCGAACGACCTCGAGCAGTTCATCGAGTTCGCCGCGCGGCGTGGTGTCGTCGGCATCGACGGGGTCGACCTCGAACTCCTCCGTGACTGGTTGTGGGAAGCCGACCAGCGGGGGCTTGCCCGGTCGACGATCGCCCGCCGGTCGTCGTCGGTGCGGGCGTTCACCCGGTGGGCGAGCGAGACCGGAGTGACCGCGACGGACGCCGGTGTGCGGCTCCGTGCGCCGAAGGGTGGTTCGCACCTGCCGCGGGTGGTGTCGGCCGACCAGGTCCGCGGGATGCTCGACGGCCTCGCGGTCCGTGCGGCGACCGACGATCCGGGGGCGCTGCGGGACCTCGCGCTCGTGGAGTTGCTGTACGCCGCGGCGATCCGGGTGAGCGAACTCGTCGGCATCGACGTCGCGGACGTCGATCGCGGGCGGCTCACGGTCCGGGTGCTCGGGAAGGGCGGGAAGGAGCGGGTCGTCCCGTTCGGCGTCCCGGCTCGCGACGCGCTCGAGGCGTGGACGTCGCGAGGGCGTCCGACCCTCGCGGAGCGGGCCGATGTTCCGAGCACCGCTCTGTTCCTCGGCGACCAGGGCGGTCGGCTCGGGGTGCGCAGCGCGTACCGCGTGGTCGCTCGACTGCTTGACGACCTGCCCGGTGAGGGGCCGAGCGGACCACACACCTTCCGGCACACTGCGGCGACGCACCTGCTCGACGGGGGAGCGGACCTGCGTGCGGTGCAGGAACTGCTCGGGCACGCGAGCCTCGGGACGACGCAGATCTACACGCACGTGTCCTCGGCGCGGCTGCGCGAGGTCTACCGGACGGCCCACCCGCGCGCCTGACACGCGACCGGTGCGCTTGCAGGAACGCGACCGGCGCGACCGGCGCCACTGGCGCGATCGCCGCGCCTGCAGGAACGGGGCCGTCGCAAGCGGCGTGCCCGCCCGATCGGGTCACCACGCGCCCGTCGTACCCGCCCCGTCCGAGTCACATCGATCAGCGCTTCGCGCCGACGCTCACCCGGGCCAGGCAGACTCCGGCAGCAGGACGGGCCACTCCGCCGGCGGCAGGTACGGCACCGGGTCCATGTAGCGGCCGTCCACCCTCGCGCCGAGGTGCAGGCACGGGGCCGTGGCCGGGCAGTGCCCGACGGACACCCGCCCGACCGGATCGCCCTGTCGGACGTCGTCCCCTGCGGCGACGAGCGGCTGCACCGAGTCGAGGGTGCTGACGAGCCCACCGCCGTGGTCGATGGTCACGACGCTGCGGCCGCCGACGGGTCCGGCGAACGCCACCGTGCCGTCGTCGACCGCATCCGCCAGCGTGCCGATCGGCGCAGGGACGTCGATCCCGCGGTGACCGGCGGCGTAGTCGTCGGACGGGGGCTCCCACCCGCGCTCGACCACCCGTGTGCCGGTCGGCCAGACCCACGGTTCGGCAGCGCGAGTCGCCGCCGTACGGTCCCGCTGGTCGAGCAGGCCATCCGGCACCGGCGTCGGTGTGGCCGACGAAGCGGTGAGCACCCCGACCAGGCCGAGCGCCCCGAGCAGGCCGAGCAGCCCGAGCAGGCCGAGCAGACCGAGCAGGCCGAGCAGACCGAGCGCCCCGAGCATCCTGAACGCCTTCGCCACGACGCCCGCGACCGCGGGGAGTCGAGCACCGGAGCCGGGGAACACGAGCATGCCGCCACTCTGTCCGGCCCAGACCAGCCACACGACCGAGGTGGGCCGGCCCGTGGATGGTGGGGCGGGCCTCCCGGCCTGTGGAGGGACAGCACGACCGCAACGAACGACGTCCTCGATGTCGCACGACGTCGAGGGTGTCGTTCCGAGTCGAGCCGACACCACGACACCGCACCCGACACCGCACCCGCACCCGGTTATGACCACATCCCCCACGAGGAGTACAGTCGGGGCCGCTCCGGACCACGCAACGCCGCACGGACGGCGAACGAGCCGACCGCCGGGGCACCGTGCCCACAAGCAGCACGGCCGGCAGAACCCAGGAGCATCGTGTCCAACACAGCCACCGGGCACGGCGAGGACCGTGCGTTCAAGGGGAAGGTCACCGCGTTCGCCATCGCAGCAGCGGTGGGCGGTTTCCTCTTCGGTTTCGACTCGTCGGTCATCAACGGCGCCGTCGAGGCCATCAAGGGCGAGTTCGGCCTGTCTGAGGCGGCGAGCGGCTTCGCGGTCGCGTCCGCCCTCATCGGCTGTGCGTTCGGCGCCTACTTCGCCGGTCGCCTCGCGGACCGCTGGGGCCGCACCCGGGTGATGTTCTGGGCCGCTGTCCTGTTCCTGGTGAGCTCGATCGGCTCCGGCTTCGCGTTCGCCACGTGGGACTTCGTCCTGTGGCGCCTCGTCGGCGGTCTCGGCATCGGCACGGCATCGGTCATCGCGCCGGCGTACATCTCCGAGGTCTCCCCGAAGGCGATCCGCGGGCGGCTGGCCTCGTTCCAGCAGCTCGCCATCACGCTCGGTATCTTCGCCGCGCTGCTGTCCGACCAGTTCTTCGCCGTGACCGCCGGTGGCGCCTCCGAGGTCGTCCTCGGGCTGCCGGCCTGGCGCTGGATGTTCCTGGTCGGCGTGATCCCGTCGGTTGTGTACGGCATCCTGGCGATCACGCTGCCGGAGTCGCCGCGGTACCTGCTCGCCAAGGGCCGGACCGAGGACGCACGGGAGGTCATGACCAAAATCGTCCCGCGCGAGACCGTCAACACGAGCCTGGAGGAGATCCAGGACGGCATCAAGAAGGAAGCCAACGAGAAGAAGGGCTCCATCCGGGGCAACCGCTTCGGCCTGCAGCCCATCGTCTGGGTCGGCATCATCCTGGCCGTGCTGCAGCAGTTCGTCGGCATCAACGTGATCTTCTACTACTCGACGACGCTCTGGCAGGCCGTCGGGTTCAAGGAGAGCGACTCGTTCCTCATCTCGACGATCACCTCGGTGGTGAACGTCGCCGTGACCTTCATCGCGATCTTCCTGGTCGACAAGGTCGGGCGGAAGCCCCTCCTGGTGACCGGTTCCGCGGGCATGTTCATCTCGCTGGCGATGGTCGCGATCGCGTTCTCGCAGTCGACGATCGTGGACGGCAACCCGAGCCTGCCCGGCTCGTGGGGCGTCATCGCCCTCGTCTTCGCGAACCTGTTCGTCGTGTCGTTCGGTGCGACGTGGGGTCCGCTCATGTGGGTGCTGCTCGGCGAGATGTTCCCGAACCGCATCCGCGCCACGGCGCTCGGTATCGGTTCGGCCGCCAACTGGGTCGCGAACTTCATCGTCACCATCACGTTCCCGGTGCTGTCCGGCTTCAACCTGACGGTCACGTACGGCATCTACGCGCTGTTCGCGCTGATCTCGTTCTTCTTCGTCATCGCGAAGATCCCCGAGACGAAGGGCCGCTCGCTCGAGGAGATGGGCATCTCGGCCGAGGGCGACACGGTGAACGCGAAGTCCTGACGGACCCAGAACACCGGACAGGGCCCACGCCGCCGGTTCCGGACCGTCGCGCCAGCGACGGGCCGGCCGTGCCGGTGGGGAGAGGCCCGGATCACGTCAGCCGGTCGGCGCGCGTGATCCGGGCCTCCTGTCTGCTAGCATTTCTCCAGCAGTGCGCTGATGCGCGCTGACTTCGCGTGTCCACAGGGTCGACAACGGTTCGCCGTCTTCGACCGGCACCCGACCATCGGTCCCGCTCTCACGAGCGGGCGGTCGCGTGCCAGGACACCAGGGATCACGACCTCCGGTCGTGCTCGACACAACCGCAACAGGAGCACAGCGCAGCTGTGCGCCGAGAACACAGAAGGAGGACGGCACATGGCCGTCGTCACCATCCGCCAGCTGCTCGACAGCGGCGTCCACTTCGGACACCAGACCCGTCGGTGGAACCCGAAGGTGAAGCGCTTCATCCTCGCCGAGCGCTCGGGCATCCACATCATCGACCTGCAGCAGTCGCTGGCCTTCATCGACCGCGCGTACGACTTCGTCAAGGAGACGGTTGCGCACGGTGGCACGATCCTCTTCGTGGGCACCAAGAAGCAGGCGCAGGGCTCTATCGCCGAGCAGGCGACCCGCGTCGGCCAGCCGTACGTCAACCAGCGTTGGCTCGGCGGTCTGCTCACGAACTTCCAGACGGTCTCCAAGCGCCTCGCGCGCATGAAGGAGCTCGAGGAGATCGACTTCGACGACACGACGAAGGGCTTCACCAAGAAGGAGCTCCTCATCAAGAAGCGCGAGCTGGACAAGCTCCACAAGACCCTCGGTGGTATCCGCAACCTCACGCGGACCCCGAGCGCGCTCTGGATCGTCGACACCAAGAAGGAGCACCTCGCCGTCGACGAGGCGCAGAAGCTCGGGATCCCGATCATCGGCATCCTCGACACCAACTGCGACCCCGACGAGATCACGTACCCGATCCCGGGCAACGACGACGCGATCCGCTCCGTCGGTCTCCTCACCCGCATCGTCGCCGACGCCGCGGCCGAGGGCCTGAAGACCCGCCACAACGGTGGCGACGACGAAGAGGCCGCAGAGCCCCTCGCCGAGTGGGAGCAGGAGCTCCTCGGTGGCGACGCCGCGACGCCGTCCGCCGACGCCGCTCCCGAGGGTGCGACCGTCGAGGAGAACAACGCCGACGCGCAGGTCGCCGCGAAGGAGATCGGCGAGCCGATCGCCGACGACGCGAAGAACGCGGAGCCGACGGCCGAGG
Organism: Curtobacterium pomorum; assembly: GCF_044497295.1. Taxonomy (NCBI): domain Bacteria; kingdom Bacillati; phylum Actinomycetota; class Actinomycetes; order Micrococcales; family Microbacteriaceae; genus Curtobacterium; species Curtobacterium pomorum. The sequence goes on along the minus strand of NZ_CP172409.1, from coordinate 2,461,151 downwards.
CCGAGGCAGCCGCGGAGACCACCCCCGCCGAGTGACCTGTCGCAGGCGCCGGGCCCGATCGGGTCCGGCGCCTGCGTCACCACTCTCCACACACGTACAGTCCAGAAAGGACTCCAGTCAATGGCAAACTTCACCGCTGCTGACGTGAAGAAGCTCCGCGAGGACCTCGGCGCCGGCATGATGGACGCGAAGAACGCGCTCGTCGAGGCCGACGGCGACTACGACAAGGCCGTCGAGCTGCTCCGCATCAAGGGTGCGAAGGCCGTCGCCAAGCGCGACGACCGTGCCACCTCCGAGGGCGTCGTCGTCGCGACCTCCGAGAACGGCGCCGCCACGGTCGTCGAGCTCGCGAGCGAGACCGACTTCGTCGCGAAGAACGAGAAGTTCACGACCCTCGCCGACAAGGTGCTCGGCGCCGTCGCGGCTGCCGGTGCAGCCGACGTCGCCGCCGCGAACGCCGCCCCGCTGGACGGCAAGACCGTCCTCGAGGTCGTCAACGAGTCGGCCGCCGCGCTGGGCGAGAAGCTCGAGGTCCGCACGGTCCGCCGTGTCGAGGGCTCGGCCTTCGAGATCTACCTGCACAAGACCAGCCAGGACCTGCCGCCGCAGATCGCCGTCGTCATCGCGTACGAAGGCGACAACGCTGCCGAGGCCCGCTCGATCGCCCAGCACGTCGCGTTCGCGAACCCGACGTACCTGACCCGCGACGAGGTGCCGGCCGACGAGATCGCCAAGGAGCGTGCAACCGTCGAGGCGATCACGCGCGAGGAGGGCAAGCCCGAGGCTGCGCTCCCGAAGATCGTCGAGGGCCGGGTGAACGCCTACATCAAGCAGGTGTCGCTCCTCGACCAGGACTACGCGAAGGACAACAAGATCTCCGTCGCGAAGGCCGCCGAGAACGCCGGCATCACGATCCAGGGCTTCGCCCGCGTCAAGGTCGGCGCGTAACGAACCCGTGACGGGGTCAGGAACCAACCAGGTTCCTGGCCCCGTTTTTCGCGCCTCCGGGCGCGACACACCCGCGACACATCCGCGAGTACATTTCCACGAGACCACGACGAAGGGTGCGACCAGATGACCGACGAGAAGACCGGACGACGCCGCGTACTGCTGAAGCTGTCAGGAGAGGCCTTCGGTGCCGGATCGCTCGGCGTGAACCCCGACGTGATCGGGACCATCGCCAAGGAGATCGCCGTCGCCGCGCGCGAGGTCGAGATCGCGATCGTCGTCGGTGGAGGCAACTTCTTCCGCGGCGCCGAGCTCTCGCAGCGCGGGATGGACCGCGGCCGTGCCGACTACATGGGCATGCTCGGCACCGTGATGAACGCGCTCGCGCTGCAGGACTTCCTCGAGCAGGCCGGTGCCGCGACGCGCGTGCAGTCCGCCATCGCGATGACCCAGGTCGCCGAGCCGTACATCCCGCGGCGCGCCGAGCGGCACCTCGAGAAGGGCCGTGTCGTCATCTTCGGCGCCGGGGCGGGCCTGCCCTACTTCTCGACCGACACGGTCGCGGCGCAGCGGGCACTCGAGATCAAGGCCGACGAGGTCCTCGTCGCCAAGAACGGTGTCGACGGCGTCTACACGGCGGACCCGAAGAAGGACGCCACCGCCGAGAAGCTGCACCACGTGACCTACCAGGACGCGCTCCTGAAGGGCCTCAAGGTGGTCGACGCCACCGCGTTCTCCCTCTGCATGGACAACGGCATGCCCATGCACGTCTTCGGCATGGAGGGCGACGGCAACGTCCAGGCCGCCATCCGCGGGGAGCGCATCGGCACCGTGGTCAGCAACTGACCCGCACCGCTGACTAGACTCGACGCCAGTACCGAAGGAGTAACACCGTGATCAGTGATGTCCTGACCGAAGCCACCGAGAAGATGGCGAAGGCTGTCGAGGTCGCCAAGGACGACTTCTCGACCGTCCGCACCGGCCGCATCAACGCGGCGCTCTTCCAGAAGATCCCGGTCGAGTACTACGGCACGCCGACGCCGCTCGCGCAGCTCGCGTCGCTGCAGACGCCCGAGGCGCGCACGCTCATCGTGACGCCGTACGACAAGACGGCGCTCAAGGAGATCGAGCGCGCCATCGCGACGTTCCCGAACCTCGGCGCCAGCCCGACGAACGACGGTGACATCGTCCGCGTGACGATCCCGGAGCTCACCAAGGACCGCCGCAAGGAGTTCGTGAAGCTCGTGCGGACGAAGGGTGAGGACCACAAGGTCGTCATCCGCAACATCCGCCGCAAGGCCAAGGACGACCTCGACGCACTCAAGGGCGAGATCTCCGACGACGAGATCTCGCGCGGCGACAAGGACCTCGAGGTCCTGACGAAGAAGCACGTCGACCAGATCGACGACTCGCTGAAGAAGAAGGAAGCCGAACTTCTCGAGGTCTGATGCGCCGCCCGGAACAGGGCGGTGAACGCCCCACAGCAGAGCACGGACCCGAGCAGAACGGGCCCGTGAAGAAGGGGCTCCGCCAGGACTTCGATGCGCGTGCCCGAGCGGCCCGCACCGACTTCGAGGCGCAGCTCCGGCAGCGCAAGGCGGACTTCGGTGCGCGCAACGAAGCCTTGACCGCACGGACCGGGCGCAACCTGCCGGCGGCGATCGGCATCGCGCTCGCGTTCGCCGTCGTCATGCTCGGCACGCTCCTCATCTGGACGCCGTCGTTCATGGTCGTGGCGGCGTTCCTGCTCGGCGTGGGCGTCTACGAGCTCACGAGCGCCATGCGCTTCGCGGGCCGTGACGTCCCGCGGATCCCGAGTGTCGCCGTCGCGATCGCGATCGTGCCGGCGGCGTTCCTGCTCGGCCAGATCGCGGCACTCTTCACGCTGCTCGGCGGCATCGTCCTGATCAGCCTGTGGCGGTTGGTCGAGGTCGCGGTGTCGCGGCAGAAGCCGTCGGCCGGCAACGTGTTCCGCGACCTCACCAACGGGCTGTTCGTGCAGGCGTACATCTCGCTGCTCGGCGCCTGCGTGGTGCTGCTCTCCGCACAGCCGCAGGGCAACCTCTGGGTGATCGGCTTCATCCTGGTCGTCGTCGCCGTCGACACCGGTGCCTACGCCACCGGGCTCAACCTCGGCAAGCACCCGATGGCGCCACGGATCAGCCCGAAGAAGACCTGGGAGGGCTTCGCCGGGTCGGTCGCGGCGAGCATCGTCGTCGGCATCCTGGTCGCCTGGCTCATGCTCGGACTGCCGTGGTGGACCGGCGTCGTGCTCGGGGTCCTCATCTCCGGATCGGCCACGTTGGGCGACCTCACCGAGTCGATGATCAAGCGCGACCTCGGCATCAAGGACATCTCGTCCTTCCTGCCCGGGCACGGCGGACTCCTCGACCGCATCGACAGCATCCTGCCGTCGGCTGCGGTCGCGTACGTGCTGTACCTGATCGTGAACCACTGACCGACATCGATCGACCCCGTCGGCCAGCCTGAGCGCCGCCCTCAGCGCGTCCAGGTTGTGCAACGGGTCGGGACTGGCAGAATGACGCCGTGGCCACCACCTTCCCGACCGCAGCCCGCTCCGCCCTCGGATACGACGTCGATGAAGTCGAGCGTTTCCTCGAGGACGCCCGTCGCGCGTACTCCGCGGACGACAGCGCCCCCGGCATCGAGGCCGCGAAGATCCGCGCCACCGCGTTCTCGATGCGGAAGGGCGGGTACTCCACCTCGCACGTCGACGCAGCGCTGGAGCGGCTCGAGGACGCCTTCGCCGCACGTGAACGCGAGCGGGAGATCGGCGACGCCGGCCAGAAGGCCTGGTACGCCGAGGCCCGCACGAAGGCCTCCGACGTCGTGGCCCGCCTCGAACGTCCGGACGGTCAGCGGTTCAACCGGGTGAGCATCCTCGGCACCGGCTACCACCCGAAGGACGTCGACGCCTTCGCCGCCCGACTCGGGGGATACTTCCGCGAGGGCAAGCCGCTGAGCCTCACCGAGGTGCGGTCCATCGTGTTCCGTCCGAAGCACGGCGGCTACCGCGAGGCCCAGGTCGACGCGCTGCTCGACGCCGTCGTCGAGGTCATGCTCGCCGTCCGCTGACGACGCGCTGTCCCCAGGTGCTTCGCTTTCCGTGATCGTTCCGTTACCCTGGTCCTACTCATGGGCAGGCACACGGCAGACCACAGCTCCGACCGCGATCTCCGCGAGCACCTGAGCCTCCAGGCTTCGGGTGAGCGCCGCGCGGCACTGAACCGAACCCGTACGGCGGACACGTCGGTGCTCCAGGCGAACCCGCAGGTCCTGCCGGAGACCGGTCCGGTCGCGACGCCGAAGTCGGTCGCAGCGAACCGCGTGTCCGACGAACGCATCGCCGCGTTCGTGCACGAGGCCCCCGCTGCTCGCGTCGACCCGCGCGCCGCGAAGCAGCGGACCGCGACCGCGCAGCAGCCGACCCGGGGCGCTGCCGCCGCCGTGAACGCCTTCGCACGGAAGCGTTCGTCCGTCCCGGCCTTCTCGTTCGTCGGGGTCTTCCTCTTCGTGGGGGCGTCGCTGTTCAACCCGCTCCAGGCCGACGTCGCACAGGCCGCGGTCGACACCCCGGTGCTCGTGAAGACGCCGCAGGCCCCGCAGCAGTACACCGCGCACGGCACCTACGGCGAAGCCGCCGCAGACCGCGACGGCTACGGCGTGACCGTCCCAGCCCCCAAGGTCGTCAAGCCCGTCGTCGAGGAAGAAGCCGACGACGCAACCACCGACGAGACGACCGACGCAGCGGCGACCGAAACCGAGAGCGTCTCCGCTGCGAACACCCTCGCAGCCGTGGCCGCGACGCCCGACGCGGGCAGCGCGCAGGCCATCGCCCTGCAGCTGGTCACCGCCCGCGGCTGGGGGACCGACCAGTACAACTGCCTCGTCTCGCTGTGGAACAAGGAGTCCGGCTGGCGGGTGAACGCCTACAACCCCAGCGGTGCGTACGGCATCCCGCAGGCGCTCCCGGGCAGCAAGATGGCAACCGCCGGCGCCGACTGGCAGACCAACCCCGCGACGCAGATCACGTGGGGTCTCAACTACATCTCCGGGGTCTACGGCACCCCGTGCGGCGCCTGGGGCCACAGCCAGGCGAACAACTGGTACTGATCGGCAACTGGGGTGCCGCGCAGCAACCGGCCGCGGCGTCCCCGCGGTCGCGACGTCGAGCCTGACGAGGACACCGGCCTCGACCGGCTGATGAGTGCGTGGAAGCGCACCGAGGTGCGTCGCGGGCGCGAGTACCTCGTCCAGCCGGTCTCCGCGGCCTCGGCGCAGAAGGAGTACGTCTGCCCCGGGTGCGGCGGCACCGTCCTGCCCGGTACCGCGCACGTGGTGGTCTGGCGCTCCGACGGGGTGCTCGGGGACGCCGCCGACCTGGCATCACGTCGACACTGGCACAACCACTGCTGGAGCATCGCATGACCGACGACGACGGCGAGATCCGTTCCGCCACGCAGCTGCCGGCCAGGCGTACCGACATCGAACTCGTCACCGATGACCACCTCACGCTGGTCGGTGAGCTCGCCGAACCCGAGACCGGACCGGCGCGGGGCACCATCGTGACGCTGCACCCGCTGCCGACCGCGCATGGCTTCATGGACTCACACGTGCTCAAGAAGGCCGCGGCACGCCTACCGGCCCTGGCCGACATCGCGGTCCTGCGCTTCAACTTCCGGTCGGTGACCTCGCCACGAGGCACGTCCGAGGGCGTGTTCGGCGAGGGTGTCTCCGAGGGGTTCGACCTGCGCGCCGCCGTCGCCGAGGTCGTCGGCCGCGGCCTGCCGACACCGTGGCTGGTGGGGTGGTCGTTCGGCACCGAGGTGATCCTCAAGCACGCGCTGGAACACGTCGGGGCCGGAACGGTCGCAGGTGTCGTGCTGCTCTCCCCGCCGCTGCACCGCACCACGGACGACGAGCTCGCACGATGGGCGGCCGTGGACGTCCCGGTGGTGGCCCTGGTGCCCGAGCACGACGACTTCCTGCAGCCCGACCAGGCGATCGCCCGGTTCGCCGTCGCCCCGAACGTCCGGGTCGTCCCGGTCGAGGGCGCGAAGCACCTGTGGGTGGGGGAGCGGTACGTCCGGATCGTGCTGGACGCGATCGCCGACCTCGTTGTCCCGGGCAGCGCGCCGTTGCCGACGCACTGGCCCGTCTGAGGGGTCAGCGCCCGGCGGCGTCCTCGTCGTCGGTGGTCTCGGACGCGCCGCCCGGAGCGGTCCCGAGCAGCCCGGTCGCGTGCGTCAGCACGCCGCGCAGGTTCTCGAGGTACCCCGCCACCGCTTCGCGCTCGGTGCGGATCGCCGACAGGCGGTCCTCGGCCTCGGCGGTGATGGCGGCGGTGCGCTCCTCGGCGTCCGAGACCATCCGATGCACGCGGTCCTGGGCGTCGGCGACGATGGTGCGGGCGTGCTCCTGCGCCTCGGCGGTGCTGGTGCGTTCGAGGTCGTCTGCTTCCTGCTGGAGCCGCTCGGCGCGCTCCCGTGCCTCGGTGGCACGGCGGGTGGCCTCAGCGAGCTGCAGGTTCGCCTCGTCGAGGTACTTCTGCGTCTCCGTGACGGTCTCGTGGTGCTTCTGCAGGTAGTCCTGCTCGGCGTCGTCCCGGCGCGAGGCGAGCTCGGACTCGAGGGTCGTGCGGGCCTCGTCGCGCTCGCGGGCGATCTCGGCGCGGGCGTCGTCGCGTTCCTTCGCCAGGTCGGCGCGGGCCGTGTCGATCTCCTGACGGAGGGCGGTGCGCTCCGCCTCGAGCGCGTCGAGTTCGGCGGAGCGACGGTCGGCGATCTCGGTGTCGACCTCGGCGTGCTCGCGTTCGCGGCGGGCGGCGAGGGCGTTCTCGTGCTCGCGGTCCGCGCGCTCGGCGGCGGCCTCGGCCTCGGCACGCTCCCGGGCGATGCGGGTGTCGTGCTCCTCGAGCTCGCGGGCGATCCGGTCGGCGGTCTCCTGCGCGAGCCGCTCGTTCTCGATGCGCGTCTGCTCCTCGTCGACACGCAACTGCGCTCGCACCGCCTCGGCTTCCTGCGCGAGGGCCGTGCGCGCCGAGGCGAGCTCCCGGTCCCACTCGGCGCGGGCGGCCGCGAGTTCCTCGTCCACGACGCGGCGGCGGTCTTCGAACTCACCGTCGATCTCGGCGCGGCGGCGGTCGACCTCGGCCTGCAGCTCGGCGCGACCGGTCTCGATCGCCAGGGCGTGCGCCTGCTGCTGCTCGTCGCGTTCGCGGCGCCACGCGGCGCGCCCCTCGGTGACCTCGCGCTCGAGTGCCTCGCGGCGGGTGGCCTCTTCGTGGTCGAGGTCCGCGACGCGGCGGGCGTGGTCGGCCTCGAACACCGAGCGGCGGTGCTCGGTCTCGCGGTCGAGGTCGGCCGCTGCCGTACGGGAGTCGGCCGACTCGCGCTGGGCGATCTCGCGCAGCTCGGCGACCTCGTGCTCGACCTGGGCGCGCAGGGCGTTCGTCTCGCGGATGGCGACGGAGCGGACCTCTGCGGCCTCGGTCACGGCGGCGCCGCGGATGGCAGCGGCCTCGTTGCGGGCGTCCTGGGTGAGCAGGCCGGCCTCGGCGCGGGCACGCTCGACGGTGTCGGCGGCCTCGGCACGCGCACGGGTGAGTTCGTTGGTGGAGCGGGTGCGGGCGTCCTCGAGGGTGTCGCGGGCTTCCTCCTGCGCCTCACGCACGGTGCGGTCGGCCTCGGCACGGCTCGACGCACGCAGGCGCTGCGCGTCGATGTCCGCCTGGCTGATTAGTCGGGTGGACTGCTCCTCCGCCACGCGCAGGGTGGACTCGAGCCGCGTGCCCAGCCCGCTGTAGGTGGGGGTACCGGCCTCGTCGAGCTCGCCCTGGAGCTCGGAGACGCGGGACTGCAGGAGGCGGATCTCCTTCGCCGCGTCGGCGCGGTCGGTGTTCGACTTGATGAGCTCGCGGCGCAGGTCGTTCAGTGCACGGTCGACGTCGTCGCGGCGGTACCCGCGCAGCTCGGTCCCGAACTCGGCCTCGTCGTTCGCCACGTGTCGCTCCTGGGTGCTCGGCGGAGGGCCCGATCCGGCCCGCGGTCGATTGTAGTGGTGGCCCGACGGGGTCGTCTGAGTCCCGCGACAGCCCGGATGGATGCGCTGCTCAGCCATGCTCGCTATCCTGAGTCGCTGATTCGCGCGCCGACATCCCCACCCCGGCGCGGTAGGGAGAGTGTTCGTGCGATTCGTCCTGGCGATCGTCAGTTTCGTCATCGGCCTGCTGCTCGTCGCGCTGGCGGTGGGACAGCGGACCGTGTTCGCTCCGCCGTCCTCGCTCGTCGCGGACAGCTCGACCACCAGCTCCGCTCCGGTCACGGTGATCCCCGGGTCCACGCTCAACGCGAACCCCGGCTACCAGCGCATCAACGTCTCCGGATCCGGCAAGGTCTTCGCGGCGTACGGCAAGACGGCCGACGTCGACGCGTGGGTCGGTGACGCCGAGCACACCACGCTCCGGTTCGACGCCGATAGCGCGAAGCTCGTCGGCAAGACGACCGGCTCCGAGGCGTCCGTCCCGTCGCCGAAGGGCAGCGACCTCTGGTACCAGGAGTACGACGGATCCGGACAGTTCACCGTCCGTCTGCCGCAGGACGTCTCCGTGCTCATCGTCAGCGACGGCACCGCCGCCGCGCCGAGCGACGTCTCGGTGACCTGGCCGCAGGACACCGCGACCCCGTCCGTCGGGCCGCTGCTGGTCGCCGGTGGCGTCTTCGCCCTCGGCGGCATCGTCCTGCTGGTCCTCGCGTTCCTGCACCAGCGCCGCGGGCGTGGGCCCCGTCGTCGCAGTGGCGGCACCCGGCCGCCACGCGTCCGGGCCTCGCGCCGGGCCGCTGCGGCCGGTGCCCAGGTCCCGACCCGGGGCCGTCGCGGGTCGCGTGCGTTCATCGCGGTCCCCGTGGTGCTCGTCGGGACGCTCGCCCTGGCCGGCTGCTCGTCCGACTACTGGCCGCAGGGCGGAGACCCCTCGCTCGCGACCCCGACCCCGACGGCCAGCGCGACCGGCGCGGCCGAGACGACCGAGCCGACGGCGGCGACCAAGCAGCAGATCACCCGGGTCGTCGAGCGGATCGCCGCGGTGGCGAAGCAGTCCGACGGTGCCCGCGACCGGGACCTGGCGAAGACCCGCTTCACCGGGGCGGCGCTCGACCTGCGCCTGGCGAACTACTCGATCCGCGGCAAGGACTCCGACGCCAAGGCGCCGCCGGCGATCTCGGCAGGTCAGGTCTGCGTCGCGTTGCCGCAGCAGGCCGACACCTGGCCGCGCACGGTCTTCGCGATCGTCGCCGAGGACTGCGACGCCAAGTCGGCACCGCAGGCCCTGACGCTCGTGCAGGACACCGCGCGCGACCCGTACAAGGTCGCGTACGACGTCTCGCTTGAGGCCGACGCGAAGATCCCGAGCCTCGCCCCGACGTCCATCGGCGCGGCGCTGCTGGCCCCGCAGTCGAAGCTGCTCGCGATCGCCCCGGACCAGGTCGCGACCGCCTACGGCGACATCCTGTCGAAGGACTCGAAGAGCGAGTACGCCGACCTGTTCGCCACTGAGGGGGACGGTCTCCGCACCACCATCGGCAAGGCGTATAAGGACAAGAAGGCGAAGTCCCTGCCGGATACGGCGAAGATCGAGTACTCGTCCGAGGCCCCGGCGGACTCCGCCGTCGCGATCGCGACCGACGACGCCGGCGCGCTCGTCTCGGCCGACCTCAACGAGATCGAGAAGGTGACCCCGACCGCCTCCGGCGCCGAGGTCAACACCGAGGGCGCCGTCAAGGCGCTGTCCGGGGTGGACACGAGCAAGAAGGGCATCAGCGCCACGTACGGCGTCCAGCTGCTCTTCTACGTGCCGCCGGTCGCCTCGGATGACAAAGTGGTCCTGCTCGGGTTCACGCAGGGCCTGACCGCAGCGAGTGAGGTGCAATGAGCAACATCCCCCCGACCCCGTCCGGGCTCCGCGGAGCCGTGGACCTGTCGTCCCTCGTCGACCGCGCACAGCGGCCGCCCCAGCCGCCCGCCGGTGCTCCGGCGCAGGCGGGCAGCCCGACCGGCGCCGCCGCCCCGGGCACCGAGTCCGGCGCCGACCTGACCGTCCCGTCGCTCGTGCTCGACGTCACCGACGACACGTTCCAGGACGTCCTGCAGCTGTCGTCCGTGGTGCCGGTGATCGTCGACATCTGGGCAGAGTGGTGCGGGCCGTGCAAGCAGCTTTCGCCGATCCTCGAGCAGCTCACCGCCGAGTACGGCGGCCGTGTGCTGCTCGCCAAGGTCGACGCCGACACGAACCCGCAGCTCGTGCAGGCGTTCCAGGCACAGTCGATCCCGACCGTCGCCGCGCTGATCGGCGGGCGCCCGCTCGGGCTCTTCGTCGGGGCGCTGCCCGAGGCGCAGGTCCGCGACGTCTACGAGCAGGTCCTCCAGGCAGCCGAGCAGAACGGCGTCTCCGGTCGCGTCACCGTGGACGGTGCCGGCGCGCCCGAGGACACCGCCGAGCAGGGTGAGCCGGAGCCGGAAGAGCTCCCGCCGCACCACCAGGCGGCCTACGACGCGATCGAGCAGGGCGACTACGCCACGGCGATCGCCGAGTACAAGACCGCGATCCTGCAGGACCCGCACGACCAGATGGCCGTCGCGGGGCTCGCACAGGTGTCGCTCCTGGATCGACTGAACGGCCACACGGCCGACGACATCCGAGCTGCTGCCGGCGCGGGTCCGCAGGACGTCCAGGCGCAACTCGCGGTCGCCGACCTCGACATCTCCGGTGGGCACGTCGAGGACGCCTTCGGGCGGCTGCTCGACCTGGTGCCGACGGTGTTCGGCGAGGACCGTGAGGCGCTGCGCGTCCGGCTCGTCGAGTACTTCGAGCTCATCGGGACCGACGACCCGCGCGTGGTCGCGGCGCGCCGTCGCCTGGCGAGCGCCCTGTACTAGACCCGGCACGAGACGGACGGGAGGCCCGGTGCCAGCTGGCACCGGGCCTCCCGTCCGTCTGTCGGTCGCGTCCAGGACGCGGGCCGCAGCTAGCGGGCGAGCTGCAGCCAGACCGCGCCGAGCGGCGGCACCACCAGGTGCGCCGAGGCGGGGCGGCCGGCCCACGGGGTGTCCTCGGCCGTGACGACCCCGAGGTTGCCGACACCGGAGCCGCCGTACTCGGCGGCGTCGGTGTTGAGCACCTCGTGCCACGCACCGGCCTGCGGCAGCCCGAAGCGGCGTTCGACGGGCACGCCCGAGAAGTTCACGAACACCGCCAGCCGGTCGTCGCCGTCCTTGCGCAGGAACCCGAGCGTCGAGTGCGGTGCGTCGCCACCCTCGATCCACTCGAAGCCGTCGGCTGTGCTGTCGTGCGTCCAGAGTGCGGGCGTGTCCTTGTAGACCCGGTTCAGCTCGGCGACGAGGTCCTGCACGCCGCGGTGCCCTGGCTGGTCGAGGAGCCACCAGTCGAGCCCCTTCGCCTCGGACCACTCCGCGGGCTGGGCGAACTCCTGGCCCATGAACAGCAGCTGCTTGCCGGGGTGTGCCCACATGAACGCCAGGTACGCGCGGACGTTCGCGAGCTTCTGCCACTCGTCGCCGGGCATCTTGCCGTACAGGGAGCCCTTGCCGTGCACGACCTCGTCGTGGCTGATCGGCAGGGTGAACTGCTCGCTGAAGGCGTACACGAGCGAGAACGTGATCTCGTCGTGGTGGTAGCTGCGGTACGCCGGGTCACGCTGCACGTACTCGAGCGAGTCGTGCATCCAGCCCATGTTCCACTTCTGGCCGAACCCGAGCCCCCCGGCGCTGGTCGGCTGGGTCACGCCGGGCCACGAGGTGCTCTCCTCGGCGATCATGACGATGCCCGGGTAGCGCTTGTACGCGGTGGCGTTCGTCTCCTGCAGGAACGCGACCGCGTCGAGGTTCTCCCGCCCGCCGTGGATGTTCGGCAGCCAGTCGGTGCGGGAGTAGTCGAGGTACAGGATCGAGGCCACGGCGTCGACGCGCAGGCCGTCGATGTGGAACTCCTCGAGCCAGTACAGGGCGTTCGCGACCAGGAAGTTCCGGACCTGCGGCTGCCCGAAGTCGAACACGTAGGTGCCCCAGTCGAGCTGCTCGCCGCGACGGGGGTCCGGGTGCTCGAACAGCGCATGGCCGTCGAAGCGTCCGAGTGCCCACTCGTCCTTCGGGAAGTGCCCGGGGACCCAGTCCATGATCACTCCGATGCCGGCGGAGTGCAGGCGGTCGATCAGGTACCGCAGGTCGTCGGGGGAGCCGTAGCGCGCGGTCGGGGCGTAGTAGCCGGTGACCTGGTAGCCCCACGAGCCGCCGAACGGGTGCTCGGCGAGTGGCAGGAACTCCACGTGCGTGAAGCCCGTGTACTGCACGTGCCCGATGAGCTGGTCGGCGACCTCGCGGTACGACAACCCGGGGCGCCACGAGCCGAGGTGCACCTCGTAGACGCTCATCGGCTGGTCGTGCGTGGTCGTCTCCGCGCGCCGCTCCATCCAGGCGCGGTCGCCGTCGGACCACGTGTAGCTCGACTCGGTGATGACCGAGGCCGTCGCCGGCGCGATCTCGGCTTCGCGGGCGAACGGGTCCGCGCGCTCGACCCAGCCGGAGTCGGTGAGGATCTGGAACTTGTACCGCTGCCCGGCGACCGCGCCGGGCCAGAACAGCTCCCAGACGCCGAGGTCGCTCAGGCGGCGCATCGCGGTGGTGCGGCCTTCCCAGCCCTCGAAGTCGCCGATCACGCGGACGGCGGTGGCGCGGGGCGCCCACACGGCGAACGCGACGCCGTCGACCCCGTCGATGGTGCGGACGTGCGCGCCGAGGTGGTGCCAGAGCTGCTCGTCGCGGCCCTCGCCGAACAGGTGCAGGTCGAGCTCGCCGAGCGTCGGGGCGAACCGGTACGCGTCGTCCGTGGTCCAGGTGGCGTCGTCGTCCTCGGAGGACTCGTCGAAGTCGTAGTCGGCCTCGACGCGGTAGCGGCCGAGCTCCTCGGCGGTGGCACCGGCCCAGAGACCGTCGCCCTCGTGCGTCAGTTCGACGTCGTCGCCGTCGAGTCGGACGAGTCGGACCGCCTGCGCCAGGTGGCGCACCACGCGGACGCTCGTGCCGCCGTCGACCGGGTGCGGGCCGAGGACGTCGTGCGGCTGGGACCAGCGGCCCTCGGCGACCTGCTGGCGGAGCCACTGGTCGAGCGGCGCCGGACGGGGGCCGGTCCCGTCGGCCGGGGCGGGCTCTGCGGCCGGCGGCGACGGCAGGGCACCCGACGGGGCGACGGTGGACGGGCCTCCCGGCTGCGGGGCGGCGTCGACGGACGGGACCCGCGGGTGCGTCGCGTCGGCGGGGTGTCCGGACAGCGTCGCGGACTCGTCGACCCCGCGGTCGGGTGCCTCGCGCGGCGCGGCGGGCGCGCCGGGCAGGTCCTCGTCGGGGGCTGAGACCCGCGGCTCGTAGCGCGGTTCGGGCGTCGCGTCGGACGGCGTCCGCGCCGGCACGGGTGGCGGCGGGGGCGGTACCGGCGGGACGGCGGGGCCCCGGCTGGGCGGCGGCTGGGGTGCGGTCGGGTCGTTCGTCATCGGTGCAGTCCTTCCACGACGAGCAGGTGCACGGGTTCCTGGAACGCGTCCAGGCGGACGTAGTTCGACGAGCCCCAGACCCAGCGCTGCCCGGTCACGACGTCGCGGACGTCGAACCGGCTGTCGGCCGGCAGGCCGAGCGCAGCGAGGTCCAGGTGCACGGTGGTCTCGCGCGCCGAGTGCGGGTCGACGTTCGCGACGACGATCACGGTGTCGGCGTGCCCGGAGCGGATGAACTCGCCGGACAGGTGCTTGGAGTACACGACGGTCGCGGGGTCGTCCGCGGCGTGGACGTGCAGGTTCCGCAGCTGGCGGAGCGCGGGGTGCGCGGCACGGAGCCGGTTGAGCATCGTCACGTACGGGGCGAGGGACGCGCCCTCGGCCTCGGCGAGCGCGAAGTCACGCGGCTTGTACTCGTACTTCTCGTTGTCGATGTTCTCTTCCGAGCCCGGTCGGGCGACGTCCTCGAACAGCTCGTACCCGGAGTACATGCCCCACGTCGGGGCACCGGTCGCGGCGAGCGCTGCACGCACCTTGTAGCCGGCGCGGCCGCCGAACTGCAGGTACTCGGTGAGGATGTCCGGCGTGTTCACGAACAGGTTCGGACGCAGGTAGTCGCTCGTCTCGTGCGACAGCTCCTCGAAGTAGGACTCGATCTCCTCCTTCGTGTTCCGCCACGTGAAGTACGAGTACGACTGCTGGAACCCGACCTCGGCGAGCGCGCGCATCATCGCCGGGCGGGTGAACGCCTCGGCCAGGAACACGGTGTCGGGGTGCTCGTCGCGGACCTCGCGGATGACGCGCTCCCAGAACCAGAGCGGCTTCGTGTGCGGGTTGTCGACGCGGAAGATCCGGATGCCGAAGTCGATCCAGTGCCGGAGCACGCGCAGGACCTCGGTGACCAGGCCCTCGGGGTCGGAGTCGAACTGGATCGGGTAGATGTCCTGGTAGCGCTTCGGCGGGTTCTCCGCCGTGGCGATCGAGCCGTCGGCGCGCTGCGTGAACCAGTCCGGGTGCTCGGTGACCCAGGGGTGGTCGGGGGAGCACTGCAGCGCGAAGTCGAGCGCGACCTCCATGCCGGTGTTCTTCGCGGTCTCGACGAAGTCGCGGAAGTCGTCCTCGGTGCCGAGGTCGGGGTGGATCGCGTCGTGCCCGCCCTCGGGGGAGCCGATCGCCCAGGGGCTGCCGGGGTCGTTCGGGCCGGGGGTGAGCGTGTTGTTCGGGCCCTTGCGCGCGGTGGTGCCGATCGGGTGGATCGGCGGCAGGTACACCACGTCGAAGCCCATCCGGGCGACGGCGGGCAGACGGCGGGCCGCGGTGCGGAAGTCGCCGCTCTTCCAGGAGCCGTCGGGGTTCTTCTTCGCGCCTTCGCTGCGGGGGAAGAACTCGTACCAGGCGCCGACGCCCGCGCGGGCGCGTTCGACGTCGAGCAGCTGCGTCGGGGAGTGCGTGCGGAGCGAGGTGAGCGGGGCCTCCTCGACCTCAGCCACGATGCGCGGGTCGTCGACGGCGGCGAGGCGCTCGGCCGGGTCGAGGTCGGTGTCGCGCACCTTCGCGGCTGCGCGGGTGGCGGCGGGCGAGTCGGTCTCGTCGGCCAGCCGGTCGAGCAGCAGGGCGCCGTCGAGCAGCGTCGCCTCGGTGTCCACCCCGGCGGCGATCTTCAGCCGTGCGGCGTGCAGCCACGTCGCCCAGTCGTCGGAGTACGACTCGACGTGCCAGGTCCAGACACCGACGTGGTCGACCTGGACGGTCGCCTCGTAGCGGTCGGTCCCGGGCGCGCCGAGGGCCAGCGGGACGGTCCTGGTGCCCCCGTCCGGGCGTTCGAGCACGAGGTCGGCGCCGATGATGCCGTGTCCTTCTCGGAAGACGGTCGCACCGAACGTGATCACCTCGCCGTCGAACGCCTTGCCGGGGAACCCGTTCGGCGTCCTCGGAGCGAGTTCGGTGATCGGGATGCGCCCGATCTTCGGTCGGCGGGGTCGGTCTGCGGTGGCCACGTGCCGAACCTACCCGGAAGCCGCCCGGACGTTCCCCGGAACGCGTGTCGTGTGGACAGCTCGTCGGTCGCTCGTGCCGGTGGAGGGACGGACGGGAGGCGCGGGACGGGGCCGCCACGGGCCTCCCGTCCGACCGTCGATCGGGACCACGCTGCGCCCCGCCGTGGTCATCGCGCCCCGACTCTCCGGGGCGCGATGACGTGGACGGGGCGCAGCGCGCGAGCGCGCGAGCGCCCGAACGCCCGGCGCTACGCCACCTCGAACAGGTGGATGCCGGGGCCGTAAGCGGTGAACACCTGACCGGCGGGGCGGAGCCGCTCGTGGTCGCGGTGCTTCTCGCTCGACCACGCGAGCCGGTAGCCGAGCACGTCATCGCGGACCGGCAGCGTCAGGTCGCGCGTGCGCCCGCTGCCGTGCACCACGACCAGGACGCGGTCGTACGGTTCGTGCTCCGGCGTCGACTCGACGAAGTACTGCAGCGCGCGGTGGACCGGCTGGTCCCAGCCCTCGAGCGTCATCGGGCCGCCGTCCGGCCCGTACCAGGACATCCGCGAGGCCCCGGGGGTCTCCTGGCCCTCGACGCCGAAGCGCGTCGGTCGGAGCGCCGGGTGCGCGGCGCGGAACCGCGCGAGCGCGGCGACGGCCTCGGTCATCGACTCGGCGTCCTCGTCGTCGGACCAGTCCACCGGGGTGAGGTCGTCGGAGACCACGTACGCGTTGTTGTTGCCGTGCTGCGTCCGGCTCCGTTCGTCGCCCGCGGTGAGCATCGGCACGCCGGCCGAGAGCATCAGGGTCGCCGCCAGGTTCCGCATCGACCGGCCGCGGGCCGCCCGGACGCCGCGGTCGGCCGTGTCGCCCTCGATGCCGTGGTTGAACGAACGGTTGTCGTTCGAGCCGTCGCGGTTCTCCTCACCGTTCGCCGCGTTGTGCTTGCCGTCGTACGACACCAGGTCGAGCAGGGTGAACCCGTCGTGG
Source organism: Curtobacterium pomorum (assembly GCF_044497295.1). NCBI lineage: Bacteria > Bacillati > Actinomycetota > Actinomycetes > Micrococcales > Microbacteriaceae > Curtobacterium > Curtobacterium pomorum. The sequence continues at coordinate 2,444,650 of NZ_CP172409.1, read as the reverse complement.
GCCGTCACGAAGTTGACGCTCGCCAGCGGGCCGCGCTCGGCACCGAAGACGTGACGCGACCCGGTCAGGGCGCCGGCGAGCGCACCGATGCCCGTGTGGGGCATGCCGTTGCGGCGTTCCTCGGCGATGTCGGTGAGCCAGAACTGCCGCACGGTGTTCCGGAACCCGTCGTTCCACTCGCTGGTCCGGGCGCCCGCCGCGCCGAACGAGCCGGTCTTCCAGCCGTCGGGTCCGACGTCCCACGGTTCGGCGATGACCAGGGTGTCCTGCAGGTCGGGGTGGTTCCGGATCCGTTCGAGCAGTGGGTGCTGCGGGTCGAACACGTGGTGGGCGTCGCGGGCAAGAGCCGCCATGAGGTCGAAGCGGAAGCCGTCGACCTGCACCTCGCGGGCCCAGTACACCAGGCTGTCGACGATCAGGTCGGCGGTGGCCTCGACCGAGGTGTCGAGGGTGTTCCCGCAGCCCGTGGTGTCGTAGTAGGTGTCCCGGAACGGCGGCTGCGCCTGGGTCCACCGGTACCGGTTCGCGCCGTCGATGCCGCGCAGGCTCGTGGTGGGTCCGCCGAGTCCTTCCTCCGCCGTGTGGTTGTAGACGACGTCGAGCACCACCTGGATGCCCGCCTCGTGCAACAGCCGGACCATGCCCTTGAACTCGCGCAGGACCGCGGACGCGCCCTCGGCCCGGGCCGGCGCCGAGGCGTGTGCGGCGTGCGGCGCGAAGAACCCGAGCGTGTTGTAGCCCCAGGCGTTCTCGCGGCCGGCGTCCCGCAGCCAGTTCTCGGTGTCGAAGGCCTGCACCGGCAGGAGCTCGAGCGTCGTGACACCGATCCGGTGCAGGTGCGCGATGGTGCTCTCGTGCGCCACCCCGGCGTACGTGCCGCGCAGGTGCTCCGGCAGGTGGGGGTTCGCGGCGGTCAGGGTGCGGACGTTCGCCTCGTAGACGACGGCACGGTCGAGCGGGACCAACGGCTTGACGACGCCGCCCCAGTCGAAGGCGTCGTCCACGACGACACTCGTCCAGCGGGACGTGCTGGTCCCGGTGGCGGGTCCGGGCCCGGCCCCGGCGTCGGGTCCGCTCTCGTGCGCGCCGGTCGGGGCGATGCCGCGGGCGTACGGATCGAGCAGGGGCCGTGTCGGGTCGAACTCGTTCCGCGGACCGACGGGGCCGTCGACGAGCAAGTGGTACCGGTCACCGGGGACGACGCCGGGCGTCTCGGCCGCCCACACGTCGGTCGCCGGCAGCCGCTCGAGCGGGTACCGGGCCGACTGCCCGTCCGCTCGCTCGACGACCACGACGACGGCCGTGGCGGTGGCGGACCGCAGGGAGAACCGCGGGACGTCGGCCCCGAGGTCGAACCCCGGGGTGTGGTCGATCGCTGTCTCGTGCACCCGACAAGGGTACGAGGACCGGCGCGTATCCTGGACATCGCTCGTTCCAGGGGGTGCAGATGCCGGTCTACCTCGACCACGCCGCGACGACGCCGATCCTGCCGGAGGCGCTCGCCGCGTTCACCGACGCGCTCGGAACCGTCGGCAACCCGTCCTCGATCCACAGCGCCGGGCAGCGCGCGAAGATGCTGCTCGAGGACGGTCGCGCCGCCGTCGCCCGGTCGCTCGACGCCGACCCCGTCGAGGTCGTCTTCACCTCCGGCGGCACCGAGAGCATCAACCTCGCCGTGAAGGGCCTCTTCTGGGCTCGTCAACGCGACCGCGCCCGCCCCCGCATCGTGGTGCCCGGTGGCGAGCACCACGCCACCGTCGACACCCTGACCTGGTTGGAGGCGCACGAGGGCGCCGTCGTCGACGTGGTCCCGTTGGACGCGCAGGGTCGCGTCGACCTCGTCGGACTGGAGGCACGACTCGCCTCCGCCGACGACGTCGCCCTGGTCACGTTCCTGTGGGCGAACAACGAGGTGGGCACCATCCAGCCCGTGTCCCGGATCGTGGAGCTGGCGCACGCCGCCGGCGTGCCCGTGCACAGCGACGCCGTCGCCGCCTACGGCCAGGTGCCGGTGTCGTTCGCCGCGTCCGGCCTCGACGCCCTGAGCGTCTCCGCGCACAAGGTCGGCGGACCGGTCGGCATCGGTGCGCTGGTGCTCGGGCGGAAGGCCACCGTCGAGCCGCTCATCCACGGCGGCGGGCAGCAGCGGCAGGTGCGGAGCGGCACGCAGGACGCCCCCGCTGCCGCAGCGTTCGGGGTCGCTGCCACGATGGTCGCCGCCGAGCCGATGCCGCACCCGTCGCTCGTCGCCCTGCGCGACCGGCTCGTCGCCGGCGTCCGAACGGCCGTGCCGTCCGCCGTGCTGATGGGGGACCCCGACGACCGCCTGCCGGGCAACGCGCACTTCACCTTCCCGGGCTGCGAGGGCGACTCGCTGCTGTTCCTGCTCGACGCTGCCGGGGTCGCCGTCTCGACCGGATCCGCGTGCCAGGCCGGTGTGCCCGAGGCGTCGCACGTGCTGCTCGCCATGGGGCTCTCCGAACAGGACGCCCGCGGCGCACTCCGGATCACGCTGGGGCACACCTCGACCGACGCGGACGTCGACGCGTTCCTGGCGGCGTTGCCGGACGCCGTCGCCCGAGCAGGGGCGGCGGGCATGGCGTCGCGGGAGCCCCTGCTCGGGCGGTAGGTCCTCGGCGGTCAGGGTCGGAAGACCGCCCGCACGCACCCGTCGGTCTTCTCCTTGAACATGGCGTAACCGGCGGGACCGTCCGCGAGTGGCATGACGTGCGTGGCCAGGTGCTCCGTGACGATCTCGTCCCGCGCCATGCGTTCGAGGAGCATCGGGATGTACCGCTGCCCGTGCTGCTGAGCGGATCGGAGCGTGAGGCCCTTGTTCATCACCGCACCGAGCGGGAACTTGTCGACGAAGCCCCCGAAGACTCCGAGCACGAAGAGGCTGCCGCCCTTGCGTGCGGCGAAGATCGCCTCGCGGACGGCCGTCGGTCGGTCCGTCTGCAGTCGCAGCTGCTGCTTCAGCTGGTCGTAGGCGAAGTCAGGACCGTCGCGGTGTGCCTCCATCCCGACCGCCTCGATGCAGACGTCCGGGCCACGCCCTCCGGTCAGTTCGCGGAGCTCGGCCGTCACCTCGCTGGTCTCGTAGTTCATGGTCTCGGCGCCGATGACCTGTTCGACCTGCGTCAGTCGCTCCTCGAAGCGGTCGATCACGATGACGCGTTCGGCGCCGAGCAGCAGCGACGCGCGCGCCGCCATCTGTCCGACGCCGCCGGCGCCCCAGACCGCGACGGTGTCGCCGGGCTGGACGCCCCCGAGGTCGGCTCCCATCCACCCCGTCGGAGCGGCGTCGGAAGCGAAGAGCGCCCGCTCGTCACTGACCCCGTCGGGAACCGTGAAGGCGCCCTGGTCCGCGTACGGCACCCGGATGTACTCGGCGTGACTGCCGGCCCAGCCGCCCAGTGCGTGCGAGTACCCGTAACAGCCGCCGGGGGCTTGACCCCAGAGCATCTCGGGGATGCCCGCGTTGGGGTTCCCGTTGTCACAGAGCGAGAAGAGCTCGTTTCGGCAGTACCAGCACTTCCCGCAGCTGATGAACGAGCAGACCACGACGCGGTCACCGACCGCGTGCTCGGTGACGGCCGACCCCACCTCGACGACCTCGCCGATGAACTCGTGTCCCAGCACGTCTCCTGCTCGCATGGTCGGGACGTAGCCACCGAGGAGGTGCAGGTCGGATCCGCAGGTCGTGCTCAGCGTCACCTTGACGATGGCGTCATGGGCGTTGAGGATCTCGGGATCGCCGACGTTCTCCACGGAGAGTTCGTTCACTCCGGTCCAGCACAGCGCCTTCACAGCACACCCTCGCCCTTCGCGTCGTCTTCTGCTTCGTCGACCGCGCCGCCGAGCAGTGTGCGCGGACGGTCTCCGTGCGGTCTCGGGGTCGCACGCAGCACCTCGCCCGTCTCGAAGACCTGCTTGGCGTCGCGCAGCGCTGCCCGCAACGCCGTGTCCGGATCGCCGTCCACCCCGGTGTCCGCCCCCGCCCGGACCCGAGCGTGCACCTCGAACCCCTTGTCCCCGGGCGCCGGATCGATCCGGATCTCGAGCGACTCGGACAGACGCTCCAACGGCTCGGGGTACCCGCCGCGCTCGAAGTCCTGGGCCGCTCCCAGGATCGTGACCGCCTTCCACCCGTCCGGGTGTGCGCCGTCGCCGTCCGAACCCCGTTCCTTCTTCACCAGGGAGCGGGCGACGAGGCCCGCCGCGATCCCCGCGACGCCGACGCCGACTGCTGCGGCCGCTCTGCCCGCCATGATCACACCGCCGTTCCGGGCTTGAGGACGACCTTGGTCCACCCGTCGTCCCGGTTGTCGAAGTGCTCGTAGGCATCTGGTGCCTGGTCGAGCGGCAACTCGTGACTGACGATGAACGACGGCGTCGCCTTGCCAGCGGCGATCAGGTCGCGGAGCCGTCGGTTGTACTTCTTGACGGGGGCCTGTCCGGTCCCCATGGTCTGGCCCTTGAACCAGTGCAGTCCCATGTCGAACGCGATCTGCCCCTGCTTCGCCAGTTCGTCGCCGGCGCCCGGGTCCTGCGGCACGAACACGCCGACCGTGCCGATCCGACCCGTGAACCGCACCGACTGCACCAGACGGTTGAGCGTGAGGTTCGGTTGCTCGTCCCCACCGGGGTCGTGCGCCTGGTAGCCGACGCACTCGCACCCGTTGTCGGCGCCGAGCCCCATCGTCTCCTCGAGGACGGCCTGCACCGGGTCGACCTTCGAGTCGTCGATGGCGATCGCACCGATCGACTCCGCCAGCCGGAGTCGGTCCGGATGCCGATCGACGACCATGACCTTGCTCGCGCCCCGGAGGGTGGCCGACAGGGCGGCCATCAGGCCGACCGGTCCGGCGCCGTAGACGACGGTCTGGTCGCCCGGTTGCACCCCCGCCATCTCGGTCGCGTGGTAGCCGGTCGGGAAGATGTCGGCCAGCATCACGTAGTCGGCGGACCGCTCCTCTGCGTCCTCTCCCAGTCGGAGACAGTTGAAGTCGCCCCACGGCACCCGCAGCAGTTCGGCCTGGCCGCCGGCCCACGGGCCCATGTCCGCGAACCCGTACGCCGCACCGGCCCACTCCGGGACGGGCTGCGCGGTCAGACAGTAGTTGGTCAGACCCCGCTCGCAGTTCTTGCAGTGCCCGCACGCCACGTTGAAGGGGAGGACGACGTGGTCCCCGACCGAGACCTTGTCGACGCCGTCGCCGACCTCGATCACCTCGCCCATGTTCTCGTGACCGAACCACCGTCCGGTCTCGAAGCTGGTGCGTCCTTCGTACATGTGGAGGTCCGACCCGCAGATGTTGGTCGTCGTGACGCGCACCAGCACGTCGGTGGGGCGTTCGATGCGCGCATCCGGTACGTCCTGCACCGTGACGCTGCGCGGCCCCTCGTAGACAACGGCTTTCATGTTCGTCTCCTCACGTGCGTGACGTGCCCTGGAACGCGTCGCGGGCCGGTTGACCACGCGGCACCCTCATGTCACGCCCCGCAGCACGGGAAGGCCATCGGCAGACATGCCCACGCGGCCTGCAGCGATCTGAGCGCCGCACCCCGCTCGGCGTGCTACACCGGGAACCGACGGTTTTCGGACAATCCTTCGATTCCCGCTGCCGATGGTCCTGAGGTGGTCGATCTCCGTGACACGCACTGCTGCACACCTGTTCGCCGAGATCGCGGCGCGCCCCGGACCTATCCACGACCGTGCCCAGGCACTGCTGGACGAACTGCACCACCACGTCCCCTTCGACGGCGCGTGGATGGCGCTGGCCGATCGTGGCGGCACGGGGTACAGCGCCGTCGCGAGCACCGACCTCGATGCGGCGAGCGTCCGCTACCTGAGCGGTTCCCAGATGGCGCACGACATCGAGATGACCGGTGCCGATCGCGAACGGCCGCCCACCAGCTTGTCGGATCTGCCCTACGCGTCGGCGGACCTGCGGTCGTGGGCGGAGTGCCTGCTCCCCGCGGGGTTCCGCGAGGCGCTGTCGGTCGCGTTGTTCGAGGACGGGGGCCGGCACGTGGGCTTCATGACGGTCCTGTTCCGGAGTCCCGCTCCGCCGTCGCAGACCCTCCGCCGGCGACTCGCTCGACTCGTGCCGGAGCTCGCGTCGAGTATCGACCCGGTCCGGTCGGTCGCTGCGTCGGCAGCCTTCGTCAGCGGGGTCAGATCGGGCGACGTGCTCCTCCCGGGCCACGGGGTCACCAGCATCCCCGGCCTGTCCGACGACGAACTCCTCACCACGGGTTCGGCGCTCGTCGCCGCGGCCAGGGACGCCATCGGCGACGGGCAGGACTACGCCTCGTTCCTGTGGCCGCGCGGACGACGGCAGTCGCCGGAGGGCTACGTCCGGGTGACGGTGCTCGCCTGCGAACGCGATCTCGAGGCGCTGGCCTGCGGGGTCGTCGTGCTCGCACCCGCCACCCACCTGCGGGGTCTCACGCCGCGGGAGCTCGAGGTGCTGGGCCACGTGATCGAGGGGTGCTCCAACCTCGAGATCGCCCGAGCGCTCGCCATCGCGCCCCGCACGGTGGCTGCGCACCTGGAGCACATCCTGTGCAAGCTCGACGCCACGTCGCGCACGCTCGCCGCCGTCCGCGCCGAGCGGGCCGGGCTCTACGTCCCCCTCGCGCGAGCCCGGCCCGGGTGAGCACCGCGGAGCGGTACCCGAGCACCTGCACGACAGCACGAGCAGAGCGTCGTCGAGAGAGGAACCGTCATGTCCCACTTGTCCGTGAAGGCCGGTGTCGCCGCGATCGTCGGCGGAGCAGCCGCGGTGATCGCCGCGCTCCTCGGTGTCCCCGACCTGTCGCCCCTGCTGGGCTGGGCGATCGCCTCCGGGGTGTTCCTCGTCTGGGCGTGGTCCGAGGCCTGGCAGGCCGATCCCGAGCGCACCCGTTCCCTCGCTCGCCACGAGGACCGATCGCGGAAGCTCGTCGACGTGCTGGTCATCGCCGCGACCTTCCTCAGCCTGGTGCTGGTGATCTTCGCGCTCGTCCGCAGCCAGCAGAAGGACCCCGTCGGGTCCGCTGCGGCGATCCTCGCGGTGGTCGGCGTCGTGGCGGCGTGGGCCGTCATGAACACCGTCTTCGCCTTCAAGTACGCGCGCATGTACTACCTCGACGACAGCCACCGCTTCGACTTCGACCAGGACGAGGACCCGTCCTACAGCGACTTCGCCTACACGGCGTTCTTGATCGGGATGGCGTACAGCGCGAGCAACATCACCCAGTCGTCCACGCCCTCGCGTCGCATCGCCCTGGGCCACGCGCTGCTGTCCTACTTCTTCGGCACCTTCGTGGTCGCGGTCGCCATCAACCTCATCACCGGCCTCACCCAGGGAGGCTGAGGCCAGGGTGCCGGCGACCGCCGTGGTGCTGCGGAACGGGCTGGTCTCGACTCCGGGCGGGTAGCTCGACGGACCCGCGCCGGGCCGCTGGTCGGTCCGACGAGGCGGCCTCGCGCCGGTAGGATCGGTGACCATGGTCGAACTGGACTTCACCGAGCAGCTCTCCGCCCTCCGCGAGACCTTCGGCAACATCCGCTCGGTGGTCGACGTCGACCGCCTGCAGCGCGAGATCGCCGACCTCAGCGAGCAGGCCGGGGCCCAGGACCTCTGGGACGACGTCGAGCACGCGCAGCAGGTGACGAGCGCGCTCTCGCACCGCCAGTCGGAGCTGAAGAAGATCACCGACACCGAGCGACGCATCGACGACCTCGAGGTGCTCGTCGAGATGGCGAACGAGGGCGACGACCAGGACTCGGCCGACGAAGCCGTCGCCGAGCTCAAGGCGATCCAGAAGACCATGGGCGACCTCGAGGTGCAGACGCTCCTCGACGGCGAGTACGACGACCGTCCCGCCGTGATCACCATCCGTGCCGGGGCCGGCGGTGTCGACGCCGCGGACTTCGCCGAGATGCTCATGCGCATGTACCTCCGGTACGCCGAGCAGCACGGCTTCAAGACCACCGTCATGGAGACCTCCTACGCCGAGGAAGCGGGCATCAAGTCCGCCACCTTCGAGGTCGACGCGCCCCACGCGTTCGGCACCCTGTCGATCGAGGCCGGCACGCACCGCCTCGTCCGCATGTCGCCGTTCGGTGCTGCGGGCAAGCGCCAGACCTCGTTCGCCGCGGTCGAGGTCATCCCGCTCATGCCGGAGACGATGGTCATCGACATCCCCGAGAACGACATCCGTGTCGACGTCTTCCGCTCGTCGGGCCCCGGTGGGCAGTCCGTCAACACGACCGACTCCGCGGTGCGCCTGACGCACATCCCGACCGGCACCGTCGTCTCGATGCAGAACGAGAAGTCGCAGATCCAGAACCGTGCGGCCGCCATGCGCGTGCTGCAGTCGCGCCTGCTCCTCCTGAAGAAGGAAGAGGAGAACGCGAAGAAGAAGGAGCTCGCCGGCAACATCACGGCGAGCTGGGGCGACCAGATCCGGTCGTACGTGCTGGCGCCGTACCAGATGGTCAAGGACCTGCGGAGCGAGCACGAGGTGAACAACCCCTCAGCCGTGTTCGACGGCGACCTGGACGGCTTCATCAACGCCGGCATCCGCTGGCGCAAGCAATCCGTCGACGCGTAGGGGTTCGTGAGCCGCGCGCCTCGCTTGCTTTCCAAGCGGGGCGACCTACCCTGATCCGGTCATGATCAAATTCGACCAGGTCACCAAGGTCTACTCGGGCAACCCGAGTCCGGCGCTCGACAACCTCACCCTCGAGATCCTCAAGGGCGAGTTCGTGTTCCTCGTGGGCGCATCGGGTTCCGGCAAGTCCAGCTTCCTGCGCCTCGTGCTCAAGGAGGAGAAGCCCTCCCGTGGCCAGATCCACGTGCTCGGGCAGCGCCTCGGCTCGCTGGCGTCGCGGAAGGTCCCGTACTTCCGACGGAACCTCGGCGTCGTCTTCCAGGACTTCCGACTCCTGCCGAACAAGAACGTGTTCGACAACGTCGCGTTCTCGCTGCAGGTGATCGGCAAGAGCAAGGGCTTCATCAGCGAGGCCGTGACCGACGTGCTGAAGCTCGTCGGTCTCGCCGGCAAGGCGACCCGCATGCCGCACGAGCTCTCCGGTGGTGAGCAGCAGCGCGTCGCGATCGCCCGCGCCGTCGTCAACAAGCCGGCGATCCTGCTGGCGGACGAGCCCACCGGCAACCTGGACCCCACCACGTCCGCCGGCATCATGGCGCTCCTCGAACGCATCAACCAGGGAGGCACCACCGTGCTCATGGCGACGCACGACGCCAGCATCGTGAACCAGATGCAGCGTCGGGTCATCGAGCTGTCGAACGGCACCGTCCTGCGCGACGAGCAGTCCGGCGGCTACCAGACCCAGGCGGTCCCGATCCAGCGCGGCACCGTGTCGAACACCACCGGCATCCAGACCATCCCGGGGCTCATCCGATGAGGCTCGGACTCGTCATGTCCGAGGTCGGCTCGGGCCTGCGGCGCAACGCGTCGATGGTCGTCTCCGTCGTCCTGGTGACCTTCATCTCGCTCACCTTCGTGGGCACCGCGATCCTGCTGCAGATGCAGATCAACCAGATGAAGGGGTACTGGTACGACCGGGCCCAGGTCGCCGTCTACCTGTGCACCGACACCGACACCACCGGCAACTGCACGGGCGCGAAGGCGACCGAGGACCAGCGGAAGCAGGTCCAGGCCCAGCTCGACTCGTCCACCCTCAAGCCGTACATCGAGAAGACGTACTACGAGGACCAGGACCAGGCGTTCACCCGCTTCAAGGAGCAGTTCAAGGACTCCGCGGCGACCGAGTTCGTCAAGCCCGAGTACCTCAACGAGACCTTCTGGGTGAACCTGAAGAACCCGTCGCAGGCCGACGTCCTCGTCGAGAGCCTGTCGAAGGTCGCCGGCGTGCAGAGCGTCGTCGACCAACGCGGCTACCTGCAACCCATCTTCAACCTGCTGAACGCGTCGTCGTACACGGCGATCGGCATCGCGGCGCTCATGCTCGTCGCCGCCGTGCTCCTCATCGCGACCACGATCCGGTTGTCCGCGTTCAGTCGCAGGCGAGAGCTCGGCATCATGCGACTCGTCGGTGCGTCGAACCGGTTCATCCAGACGCCGTTCGTGCTCGAGGGGGTGATCGCCGCCGCCATCGGAGCCGTCCTGGCTGGTGGTGCCATCACCGCAGTGGTGTGGTTCTTCGTCCGGAACTTCCTGGCCGAGCGCTTCACCGGCACGGCGTTCATCGGCATGGGGGACGCGGCCATCGTGGTGCCGTCGGTGATCGTCATCGGGGTGCTGCTCGCCGCGGTGTCGGCGTCGATCGCCATCCGCCGCTACCTCAAGGTCTGACCCGGCGCGCCGGGAAGGTGCGGAGGGCCTCCGCTGTTGGGTAGGCTGTAGGGCTGCGCAATGCAGTGCCCGGTACGAGAGGAGTCGTCATGGCGAAGGAACGCGGTGAGAAGATCGTCGCGACGAACCGTCGCGCCCGACACGACTACCTCATCGAGGACACGTACGAGGCCGGCATGGTCCTGTCCGGCACCGAGGTGAAGTCCCTGCGTATGGGTCGTGCCTCGCTTGTCGACGGCTACGCCTACATCGACCGCGGGGAAGCCTGGATCGATGCCGTGCACATCCCCGAGTACACCGAGGGCACCTGGAACAACCACGCACCCCGGCGCAAGCGCAAGCTGCTCCTCCACAAGCAGCAGATCGTGAAGATCTCGCACAAGACGGCCCAGGGTGGCTACACGCTGGTGCCGTTGCAGATCTACTTCCACGACGGCCGAGCGAAGATCGAGATCGCCGTCGCGAAGGGCAAGCGCGAGTTCGACAAGCGGCAGGCCCTGCGGGAGAAGACCGACAAGCGCGAGGCCGAGCGGGCCATGCGCACGAAGAACCGGGTCGGCGAGTAGCGGCCTCGCACCTCGGTCAGCTAGACTGAGGGACTGCTCCGATCGGAGCAGTGGCAACACAACTCAACAGCGTGACAGCGGCTCGCACGTCCGGCCCGCATGGGGATGATCGGTTTCGACATTGCCTGTGTGCCGACGGGAAGCGGGCCGAGGACCCACGGTTATCTCGTGAACGATCCGTGGAAAACAACAAGTGCCAATTCCAAGCGCACTGACTTCGCTCTCGCTGCGTAAGCAGCCCAGCACATGAAGTCCGTCGGCCAGGTGACCGTCCCCTAACCTGATCCCGGCGTCATCCAGAGGACTTGCTGCACGGTTGCGCCTCAGGGCCGTGCGGGACTTGCACTGAGACTGGGCCCGTCGTCCTAGAAGCCGGTAGCAAAGGACGGGGCCGAGTAGAACGAACTATCCGGATACGCCCGTAGAAGACGTCGAATTGCAGCGATGGACGGGGGTTCGATTCCCCCCATCTCCACCATTCGCCGGTCGTCGAGCCGCTGTCACCGTTGACCGAACGCCCCGTCACCGTCCCTGGACGATGCCGGGGCGTTCGCTGTTCGGCCACCTCACGGGACTACGATCCGGTGCAGGCGCAGGGACACGCCCGCGTCGACCCCGAACGGAAGGCCCCACGTGGTGCAGGAGATCGCGATCCGAGTCCATCTGCGCGAGCAGGAGCGAGTGGTGCTCGCCGACTATGAGCGGATCGTCGGGTCCGTCGCCACGGTCGCGGCCCTCGCCGCCTGGCTGCCCACACCCGACGCCCGCCTGGTCGTCCGTGGCCGGGGTGCCGAACCGGTTCGCCTCGAGACCGTCACGTACGGGTCGGTCGTCGAGATGCTCGTCGTGCTCGACCAGCGTTCGGCCGCCGTCGAGCGGGGTGCCGCCGCGATCGCCGCCCTGATCGAGTCCGTGCGGCACGAGCACGTCGCCGACGACGTCGCCGGAGTGGCCGGTGAGCTGGACCGCCTCGACCGCGCTGCACCGCGCGGCCGGTCGGTCGTCGAGCGCACCCTCCGCACGTTCCTCGAAGGGGCTCGGGCCGACGTGCTCGCCCGGAAGACGACGACGAGGGTCCGTACCGCACAGGCGCTGCTGCGACTCGCCGAGGACGACGCCGTGCTCACCGTGGAGCGGGTGACCGACCCGCTCGCGCCGGTGCTCGAGGAACACGCGGTCGACGTCGAGCTCGACACGGGCTCCGCCGTGGTCGTCGAGCCGATCGACGGGGTCGAGTCGCCGGAGCAGGCGCCGGTCCTGCCGTTGCCCTCGGCCCGGGTGCAGCCGGAGCAGCAGAAGGACGACGACAACGAGAAGTCGTCCAAGAAGAAGGACCAGAAGAAGTCGTCCAAGAAGAAGAAGGACGACGGCAAGAAGAAGTCGGACAAGAAGAAGTCGGACAAGAAGAAGTCGGACAAGAAGGACCACGACAAGAAGAAGCCGGGCAAGAAGAAGCGGAGCGACGAGCAGCGTCGATGAGGCGGACTCGATCCAACGGCGGCTGGGTTGCGGTGCCGTTCCGCATGTAGAATACTAGGTGTTATGACATCGCGAACGAGGCCGCCGTCGATCGAGCGATCGCCATCGCTCATGACGCGTCTCGCCGGCATCGGTGCGGCGGTCCTCGCCTTCGCGAGCGCCATCGAGCCGAACCTCGTTCTCCGGTACGGCCCGGTCGTCGCCATCGTGACGCTCATCCTGAGCAACCCGCGACGGCTCAGGCTCGGTTGGACCGAGGTGCTCCTCGGGCTCTTCGTCATCTGGATCGGGTACTCCCAGTTGTGGAGCGTTGCGCCGGAACGGTACCTGGTGAACGCACTCACGCTCGTGTCGTCTGCACTGATGTTCGTGGCCGTGCGGGCCGCGATCGATCGGGGGGTGAACCTCTTCGTCGTCTTCGTCGCGTACGTGGGCGGCAACTTCGTCGCGTTGGCGATGACTGCCTGGCAGCTCGTCGCGAACGGTGAGGCGGAGCTGGACGGGGACCGCGTGACGCAAGCCGGAGTCCTCAACGTCAATCACGTCGCGTACGGACTCGTCGCGTCGATCGCTCTCGTGGTGCTCCTGTGGCGTTCGTCTCTGGTTCAGCAACCGATCGTACGAGTCCTCACCATCACGCTTCTGGTGTTCCTCGTGTCGGGCGTCCTCGCAACGGGTACGCGGAGTGCTCTCCTCGCGATCCTGTGTCTGGCAGCTTGGCTCGTCATCCGGTGGCTCGGGGGCTCCCTCCGTGCGCTCACAGTGGTCGTCGTGGTCTGGTCGGTGTCCGTCAGTGCGGGCTGGCTCGACCGGGTGCTCGAACTCGTCGACTTCGGTGAGCGTGGGCGGGGCGGCTTGTCCGGCAGGCTCGACATCTGGCCTGTCGCACGCCAGCTGTGGGACCAGGACTGGATCCTCGGCTCCGGGCTCGGCGCCGTGCGGTCGGCCACACCGGATCAACTCGCTTCGCACAACACGATCCTCGAGACCGGATCCACCCTCGGGTTGGTGGGACTGGTCGTGTTCTTCGCTTTCCTCGTTCTCTCGCAACGCGACCGACTGGCAGAGCTCCCGGACAGTGCCCGGGACCTTCGTCTCGGAGTGGTCATCGCGACCCTGACGCCGATCGTCCTGTCGGGCATCTGGGAGTACGACGCCTCCGGATGGGTGGCCCTCGCGCTGCTCGGTCAGCCGTTCATCGAGCGATCCACGCAGCGGCCCGTCGTCGCCGATGGCGGCAGCGCGGTGCTGGCTTCAGGTGGGCCGCCGCTGCTGGTGGGCATCGCTGCGCGCTAGTACGGGATCGCCCATCGGGTCGTGAGCTCGCGCTCGATCGATGGGGCTCGCCTCGTCGACTTCGACGACCCCGAGGCGACACCTCCGATCCCGCCATGCGTCGGTGCTGCCCGCGGTCCCGACGTTGGAGGACGTGCGTGTGCCGGTCGGACTGGGACGGCCACGGACCCGCCCGGAGGCGTGGTGGCCGACAAGAGGTAACCGTCCAGAGCGAACCGCGCCTGGCTGCGGGCGCGGCGCGGGGTCGCGATGCGCTCAGACGAGACCGACCGCAACCACCACGCCGGACTCAGCCTCGCCGCAACGCCCCACCGTCTCGGCTGCAGGCCAAGGTCGGCTGCTCCCAGAACGGCGATCTGGCCGTGCCCTGATCCGCGCTCCTCCTTGCGTGCTTGAACCCGCACGCTCCCTCGGCACAGGAGCCGAGTCCTCCCGAGACCTGCTCGAAGCCGCCGAAGCACCGTCATGTGACCCGTTCGTCAACGTCCAGGTCGCAGTTGGCGTCCTGCTGCAGTCGCGGACCCGCCGATGGAGTTCGCACCACTGCACCACGCCCAGGAAGGCGCCGCCGTTGTGAGTTCGATGCGGCGCTGGCGGCTGGTCACTCGATCGCGAGTGCCGGCCGGAACAAGGGTGCCAGCATCCCGCTGTACTCCGGGGAGATGTGCAGGCCGTCGCGGTACAGCCAGGTTCCGTTCCGGAACGTGGAACAGACGCCATCGCGACAGATGTCCGCGAGCAGGTCGATCTGGCCTGCCCCGGTCGTCCGGATGGCCTCGGTCTCCGCGGTACGGATGGCGTGCTGGCGATCGCGCACCGATCTCTCACTGATGGTGATCCCGCACGCAGCCGGGTCCGTGAACGCCACGGCGTTCTGGCACTCGACCGGGTGCCACCAATCGCGTTGCGCACCCGGGAAGTGCGGCAGCGTCCTGATGAGGACGACGTCGAACCCTGAGCGCTGGAGATCCTCGATCCGCTGGGCCAGGCGTTCCGCCCAGACAGCCGACTTGGCCGCCGTCGTGCGCGCCACCGAGCCGTCGCCGGCCCGGAACGTGTCATCGGCGGCCAGCACCATCTCACTGGACGCGGCGATGAGGACCGTGCCGCGCGGCTGTGACCGCAACCACGATGTGGTGTCCTCGACGTAGCGTGCGCACTCGGCGCCCTTCGATGCGTCGGAGGCGCGCTGCAGTCCGATGTCGAGGAAGGGACATCCGCCCCAGGTCGCGACGACGAGCCGTCGGTCCTCGCCGACAGCTGCCGATCTCGCGGCCTCGGTGAACTGTTGGGCGTTCGAGTCGCCGAGCAGGTACACCGGTCGGCCGTCGGCGGGCCCCCAGGTGCACGGGCCGAGGTCACGCTGAGAGACCGGAGTGGTCGACAGACACTCGTTGTAGCTGATCGGTCGGGCCAGCAGCTGGTCAGCGGCGCTCGCGAGCTTCGGATCGCCCCACGACGTGAGTGCGCCCCCGAGGACGAGGACGCTCGCAGTGCTGCCGGCCACGACTGCGATCACCGGTGCGCGCAGCGAGCGGCGCGTCGACGTGACCGCGCGGCCACGGAACGGGGTCTCGACGAATCGGTGGGTGAGCGCAGCCAGTGCGAACGCGAGGACGATGGCGCCGAGGACTGCGCCCTGCTGCCCGGGCCAGAGGCGCCACGCGAAGACGAGCAGCGGCCAGTGCCAGAGGTAGAGCGAGTACGAGACGTCACCGAGCCACGCGAGCGGGCGTTGCGCGAGCAGTCCGGACACCGGATTGTGACGTGCTCCGCCGGCGAGCACGAGGGCAGTCCCTGTGACGGGCAGGAGTGCCGCGGTGCCGGGGTACGCGCCGCCCGGCTCGATCCAGACGGCCGAAGCCGCGATGAGGATCAGTCCGAGGGCGACGGCGACCGGGTGCACCGCGTGCCACCGCGCTCGTGCAGACCACAGCGCGAGCGCGGCGCCGACGGCGAACTCCCACGCTCGCGTCGGTGTCATGTAGAACGCGAACTGCGACGGGTTGGCGATGCCGGGCAGCACCGCCGAGAAGGAGAACACCAGCGAGACCGAGAACGAGACGACGGCGACCATTGTGATGCACCAGAACAGCGTGCTCCGTCGAGACCGCCCCACTCGCCACGCGACGCAGAGCAGGAGCGGGAACAGGACGTAGAACTGTTCCTCGACACCGAGGGACCAGGTGTGCAGGAAGGGGTTCGACTGCACGTGTTCGCTGAAGTAGTCCGCCGAGATGAAGTACAGCGCGATGTTGGACATCCCCAGTGCGGCCGCGACCCCCGTGCCGGCCGACTGCTGTTGTGTGCCGAAGGGCGAGAGCAGGAGGGCGGTGCCGATCGCGGTGACGGCGAGGACGACACCCGCGGCCGGCAGGAGGCGATTGGCTCGTCGGATGGAAAACCTGCGAAGTGAGAAGCCCGCATCACTGGCGAGGTCCCTGACGACCATCGAGGTGATGACGAAACCGGAGATGACGAAGAACACGTCGACCCCGACGAACCCACCGGGCAGGGCGAGTTTCGCGTGTTCGATGACCACCAACGCGACGGCCACACCGCGGAGTCCCTGGACGTCGAGGCGAAGACCCTTGTGCTGCATCACATCAGAATATCAGATGTGATGCAATGAACTCTCGTCCGGTGACTCCGCCAGAGGTCGAGCAGGTTTGCCCGGATGCCCCGGCGCCGTACGCCCGCCGCAGGAGTCCGCGGAGCCGGAGCACCGGCACGAGGTCGAGGAGACGAACGTGGGGGAGACGGCCCGCTCCCTGGCCTGCGCGGGGAGCGACCCCAGCAGACCAGCGGCCCGCGGTCTCTACCATGGTGCCGTGCCCCAGGTCCCACCCACCGAGCGCCGGCGAAGGCTGCTCCGTGCCGTCGAGCGTCACTCGGGCGCACTCGCCGCTGCCGCGCTCGCGATCGTCACTGCGATCGGGACCCTCCGGTACCACGCCGTCCACGCCGGCGACCCGGGCCACCTGAGCGTGGTCGTGCTCGGCGTGCTCCTGACGGCGGGTTCGGCGGCGACCGCGGTGCTGCCGCGGCGGGCACGGGTTCGCGAGCCGGCCGCGGTGACGCTCGCGCTCGTCGCCGTCGTCCTCGTCCTCGTCGCCCCGAGTGCCGCGTGGAGCGTGGTGCCGCTCGTGGTCCTGCTGCAGACGACCGTGCGCGTGGTGCCGGCGACCCTGGCGAGCGGCGCGGCCATCGTCGCTGCAGCGGCCTCGGTGCCGCGGCTGACCGGGAGCCAGGACCCCGGGCTCGTGGCCGGTTGCCTGCTCGCCGGGCTGGTCTTCCTGGCGGCGATCGTCCTGTCACGGTCGGCGCTCCGTGAGCGTTCCACGTCGGTCCGTCAGCTCGTCGCGACCCGGGCACGACTCGTGGACAGCGAGCGGCGGGCGAGTGCTCTCGGGGAACGGCAGCACGTCGCCGCCGAACTGCACGACACGGTCCTGCAGTCCGTCGCCGGGGTGCTCCTGCTCACCGAGGCCGCCGAACGGTCCGGGGATGCCGGGCTCGCTCGGGACGCCCGCCGTGCGCTGCGCTCCGCTGTCGCGCAGACCCGCACGCTGGTCGACGACCTGGGGTCCGGGTCGGACGACGAGGTCGACCTCGCGAGCGCTTCGGCGGAGGCTGCCGCACGGGTCGGTGCGAGCTGGTCGACGACGGGGGAACCGCGGCCGCTCTCACCGTTGCGGGCGCTCGCGCTGCTCCGGACGGCCCAGGGGGCACTCGGCAACGCCGAGCGGCACGCGGACGCGACGACGATCACACTCGAGCTCCGGTACGGGGCGGATTCCGTCGTGATCGTGGTCTCCGACGACGGAGTCGGCTTCGACGTGGGGGCCGAGGTCGTGGCGGGCCCGGACGGCGGGCACGGCCTCGCGATCATGCGACGTCGGCTCGCGGCCGTCGGGGGATCGCTCGACGTCCGATCGGACGACCGAGGAACCGTCCTGACCGCGACGGTGCCGGTGGCGGAACGATGATCCGCGTCGTGCTCGTCGACGACCACCCGATGCTCCGGACCGGTGTCGCGGCCGTCCTGGGGACCTACCCCGGCATCGAGGTCGTCGGCTCGACCGGCGATCCGGACGCCGTCGTGTCCCTGGTGGAGGCGACGTCGGCGGACGTCGTGGTGCTCGACCTGGGGCTCGGTTCGCGGAACGGCGGTGACCTGCTGCCCGAGCTCGTGCAGCGCACCCGCGTGCTGGTGTTCACCGCGACGGGCACCGACGTGGCGATCATGCGCGCACTCGATGCGGGCGCGACCGGGTACCTGCTCAAGGACGCCTCGGCTGACGAGCTGTCGGCGGGCATCACGGCCGCGGCGACCGGCACCGCGGTCTACGCCGCGGCGGTCGCAGAACGCATGCTCGACCGTGGACGTCGTCCGGACGAGACCCTGACGCCGCGGGAACTCGACGTGCTGGAGCTCCTCGGCGAGGGGCTGACGAACCGCGTCATCGCCGAGCGGCTGTTCATGAGCGAGTCGACCGTCAAGACCCACCTGATCCGGGTGTTCGCCAAACTCGGCGTGGACGGGCGAGCGGGTGCGGTGGCGGAGGCCACGCGCCGCGGGATCATTGCACTGACGTGATGTGACGCGACGCGACGGCAGCGGAGCGACCACGTGGTCGCTCCGCTGCCGATGCGGTCCGGACCCCGGGGTCAGCGAGCAGGCGTCACTTCGAGATCGCGTCGAGGCCGGCCTGCGCGTACTGCTCGTCCTGGTCACCGGACGGGGCGCCGCCGACGCCGATGCCGCCGATCGAGGCGTCGCCGTCCTTGACGGACACGCCACCGCCGAGGAACAGGGTGCCGGGCAGGTCCCTCAGGCCCGCGTTGTCGCCCGTGGCGCGCTTCGCGAGCTCCGAGGTGGCCGCACCGAACGCGGCGGCCGTGTACGCCTTCTCACGGGAGGCCTTGATCGTGTGCGACGCCGCGTTCTCACCGCGGACGAACGCCTGGAGCTGTCCGTTGCGGTCGACGACCGAGACGCTGACGAAGCCGGCGCCGTCCTCCTGCGCCGCCGCGAGCGCTGCCGAAGCGGCCTGCATCGCCTCGGTGGAGCCGAGACGCTTCGATTCGACGACGGCCTTGCCGCTGACGGACGCGGCGGTCTGCACCGAGGCGGTCTGCGCCGCGGCGGACGTCCGGTCACCGACGGTGATCGACGCGCCGGCGGTGACACCGGCGACGGCGAGTGCCGCGGCGGTCGTGGCGATGAGGGTGTGGGAGAGACGCATGGGGGCGACCTTTCGTTCGTCGTTGTGCTGCAAGCCTCCCTCCGGGGGAGATGTCGGCACATCGACCGTCTGGGCAGCGGATGCGCACCGAACGGTTGACGTCAGAAATCGAACAGGTTCGACCGGATGCCCCCGGCGCCGTACTCCCGCCGCAGGAGCCCACGGCGTCGGAGCACCGGCACCAGGTCGCCGAGCATCCGGTGGATCTGCGCCGGGTGCAGGTCACCCGAGAAGATGATGCCGTCGTTGTCGGCGTCCGACCCGAGCTCCTCGATGAAGTCCGCGAACTCGTCGGCGGTCCCGACGAAGCCCTCGCGCGAGGACACCCACCCCTTGCGGGCCTTGCGCTCCAGGAGCGAGCGCAGGGGAGCGTCCGGGGTGTCGCCGAGCAGTCCGCGGATCGTGCCGGCGGACACGTGGTCGCCGAAGGTACGGTCCGGCACGGGCGCGTCGAGGTCGAGCGCGAGCAGGTCGGTCTCGGAGTCGCTCGACCACGCGATCGCCGCGGTCCGGAGGTCGTCGTCGGACGGGTGCCGGGACGCCTCGACGATCCGATCGGCCTCGTCGGGCGACGACACGATCTCGGGCTTGAGGACGAACAGGATCCGCAGGTCGGCGGCCGTGCGTCCGGCGGCCTGCGCTGCGCTGATCACGCGATCGCGGTAGTCCGAGACCGCGGCGGCGGACAGCGGTGCGAGCGCGAGCTGCACGTCGGAGTGGGTGCCGGCGAACGCGAGGCCGCGACCGGAGCCTCCGGGGGAGACGACCACCGGCTCGGAGTCGAGCGGCAGGGCGTTGAGCGGGCCGTCGGCGGTGAAGTACGCGCCCTCGTGGTGGAAGGTGTCGAGTTCGTCGCCGTCGGCGAAGTGCCAGTCCGAGGGATCCCCGACGTGTCCGTCGGGCCCCCACGAGTGCCAGAGTCGGCGGAGCAACGTGAGCCACTCCTCGGCACGGTCGTACGCCTGGTCGTGCGGCAGCGGTGGCAGACCGGCGTGCCGGGCACTGCCGACGTCGGTCACGACGTTGATGCCGAGGCGTTCCGACGACAGGTGCGCCAACGTGGCGAACTGTCGCGCCGCCAGGTACGGCGGGGTGAACCCGGCGTTCACGGTCGGCGCGATGCCGATGTGCGAGGTCGCGGCGAACAGGTACGGCGCGAGCAGCAGCGGGTCGTGCTTCGGGCCGCCGTACGCCTGGCGGATGCGCAGGTCGAGCGTCGACGGGTTGCCGAGGGAGATGGCGTCCTCGGCGATGACCAGGTCCATGCCGGCCTGCTCGAGCGTGCGGACGGACTGCTGGTACAGGTCGGGCTTGGTCCAGTCGTGCCCCCAGTCCCAGTCCGAGCGCCCCCAGGCCTGCGGGCCGAATCCGCGCGAGAAGAAGTAGCCGAAGTGTTGCGGTCGTGTCATCGTCTAGAGCTCCTCGGAGATCACGTGCGTGCCCGGGACCGAGTGTTCCAGGGACGCACGCTCCGCGTCGGACGCGCCACGGGCCTCCAGGCCAACGCTGCCGTCTGCGGAACGCAACGCGGCGAACCCGCGTTCCAGGTCGCGGAGCAGGTCCGCGACGTCCTCGATGCCGACCGACAGTCGGATCAGGCCGTCGTCGATGCCCTGGTCGGCGCGCTCCGCGGCGGTCTTGCCGGCGTGCGTCGTCGTCGCGGGGTGCAGGATCAGCGAGCGGACGTCGCCCAGGTGGGTCATCCGGCTGAACAGCTGGACGCTGTCGATGAAGGTGTGCGCGGCGGCTTCGCCGCCCGCCAGCGTGAACGCGAAGACGGAGCCGGCACCACGCGGCAGGTAGCGCTGGGCGAGGTCGTGGAACGGACTGGAGGCCAGACCCGCGTGGTCGACGCTCGTCACCTCCGGCTGTGCTTCCAACCACTGCGCCACCGCCAGCGCGTTCGCGCTGTGGCGTTCCACGCGCAGGCTCAGCGTCTCGATGCCCTGGCGGATCAGGAACGCGTTGAACGGCGACGGGGTGGGGCCGATGCGCGAGGCGACGACGTCGCGCGCGAAGACGACGAACGCGCGGTTGCCGTAGCGCTCGACGTAGCTCTCGCCGCCGAGCGACCGCTCCGGGCTGGTGAGGTGCTGCCAGCGCTCGGGGGAGGCGGACCAGTCGAACGTGCCGCCGTCGACGACCACGCCGCCCAGTCCCGCGCCGTGACCGGAGAGGAACTTCGACGCCGAGTGGATGACGATGTCGGCGCCGTGCTCGACCGGCCGGACCAGGTACGGCGTCGCCAGGGTGTTGTCGACGATCAGGGGGACCCCGGCACGGTGGGCGGTGTCGGCGACGCCGGTGATGTCGAGGACGTCGTTCTTCGGGTTCGGGATCGTCTCGGCGAAGAACGCCTTGGTGTTCGGACGGACCAGGCGCGCCCACTCGTCGAGGTCGCGCTGGTCGGCGACGAAGTCGACCTCGATGCCGAGCCGGCCGAGGTTCTGCACGAGGAGCCCCTTGGTGCCCTCGTAGATGCTGCGGGCGGCGAGGACGTGGTCGCCGGCCTGCAGGAGCCCGAGGAACGCGATGGTGGCTGCCGCCTGTCCGCTGCCGACCAGGATCGCCTCGACGCCGCGCTCGAGCAGGGCGACGCGGCGCTCGACGTCGGCGTTCGTCGGGTTGCCGAGGCGGGTGTAGGTGTAGCCGTCCTCGGTGCCGGCGAAGCGGTCGCGCGCCTGGTCGAAGTCGTCGAAGAGGAAGCCGGAGGACATGTGGATGGCCGGGATCCGTGCGCCGTGCCCGGCATCGGGCACGAAGCCGCCGTGCACCTGTTCGGTCGAGAAACCGTGATCGTCGTTCGCCATGGGACACCTCCGGGAGTCGTCTGGCGCTAGCCTCGCAGCCTTCGCCGTGCGGACAGTCGTTTGCGGCGTTCCGTTACGCAGGGCGGGGGCGCGGCGCCGGTCCCGACGCGGAACGACGAGGTCGACGTCGTTCGACATCGAGGACGTCGTTCCGGGTCGACCAGCGCCCCTCGTCAGAAGAGTGCGCGCACGCCCGCAACCACAGTGTCCCAGACCTCGAGCAGTGGGACCCGTGCGAGCCACACCGCCAAGCCGTTCACCAGTACGAACAGCACGAACCAGACCCCGGCCGGCACCCGCATCTCGGCTGCGGCGATGTGGAAGTCCGTCTGCACGCGGGCACCGGTGAGCAGCCACCGTGCGACCTGCACGACGGACCGCAGTCCGTCGACGACGAAGAACGCCCCGACGGCGGCGACCACGAGCACCGTGGTCTCGGACGGACGCAGTGCCACCCACAGCGCCAGGACGTCGAACCCGAGCACGACGAGCAGCCCGAACCAGTTCCGCACGAACACCAGCGCCACGAGCCCGATCACACCGAGCACCGCGACGGGCAGCCACCGCGAGCCGTGCAGCACCCCGGTCACCAGGAGCACCCCGGCCCAGAGCGGCGCGCTGTACCCGGCGTAGAGGTTGAGGATCCGGACGAGCCAGCGGATGCCGCCGGGCACCCGGCCGAGCTGGACCCAGGCCTCGCCGGAGCCGTCCGGGTGCAGGTCGATGCGCTGGATGCGGCCACCGAACGGGACGACGACGACGCAGTGCCCGACCTCGTGGGCGATGGTCGCGGCGATCCGGGCGACGCGTCCGACGAGCGGCAGGAACGGCAGGAGCGCGCCGACGACGAGCGCGGCGAACACGAGGGGCGGGGCTGCGGTGGTCAAGGGACCAGCATCGCAGCCGTGTCCCGCGAACTGCCCGAGACCCGGCGGCGAGGACGATGTGGAACGACATCCTCGACGTCGTACGACATCGAGGGTGTCGTTCCGAGTCGTTCCGCTCCGGCGAGCCGGCACTCAGCCCAACCGTGCCCGTCAGCCCAGGGCGGTCGGCCCCGCCACCACGACGACGAGCACCGTCGTCATGGCGATCGCGAACGCGGTGAGCACGACCAGGAACGTCGTCAGGTGGTTCATCCGGCCGCGCATCACTCGACCGTCACCGACTTCGCCAGGTTGCGCGGCTTGTCGACGTCGCAGCCGAGCTGCAGCGCGAGTTCGCGGGCGAGCATCTGCAGCGGCACGACGGCCTCGAGCGGGCCCCACGGCGCGGCCATGGCGCCCCAGGCGAGTCCGCCGGTGCCGCGGCTGCCGAGCGCCGGGATGTCCGACCCCTCGCCGCCGATGGTGATGACGAAGCCGCCGCGGGCGCGGACCTCGGCGATCGCGGACTGGATCTTCGGCTCGCCGTGGTCGACCACGACGACGGGCGTGCCCTCGTCGACGAGTGCGAGCGGCCCGTGCTTCAGTTCCCCGGCGGGGTAGGCCTCGGCCCAGCGGTAGCTGAGCTCCTTGAGCTTGAGCGCGCCCTCGGCGGCGTACGGCAGGCCGGCACCGCGGCCGAGGAACAGGAAGCCGGTGGCCTCCTTCACGCTCGACACCAGGAGCGGCATCCGGTCGGCGGACACCTGGGTGGCGTGTTCGATGCGTGCCGGCAGGTCGAGGAGTTCGTCGACGAGTGCGTGGGCGCGTGCGACCTCGATGCGGCCGGACGCGACGAGCGCGGAGATCACCGCGGCGACGCCGACGACGACCTGCGCCGTGAACGTCTTCGTCGCGGCGACGCCGATCTCCGGGCCGGCGTGGCAGTCGAGCACGGCGTCGGCGCGACGGGCCAGCGAGGAGTGCATGTTGTTCGTCAGCGCCAGCACCGGGTGGCGGTCCTCGAACCGGTCGAGCGCACGGAGGACGTCGGCGGTCTCGCCGGACTGGCTGATCGCGACGACCAGGGTGTCCGGGCCGAGGACGGCCTGGTCGGCCTCGCTGGCGACGACGATGTCGGTCGGGACGCCGCCGATGCCGCGCAGGGCGGTGGCGATCACCTGGCCGGCGTTGAGCGAGGTCCCGCAGGCGACGATCGCCAGGCGTTCGAAGGCGGGCAGCCCGAGGCCGACCCACATGCTGCCGTCCGCGGTGCGCCGGGCGATGCGGTCCAGGATCGTGCTGACGACGTCGGCCTGCTCGCCGATCTCCTTCGCCATGTGGTCCGGGTGGTCGCCGAGGTCCAGCGCGGTCGCGGCGAACGGCGAGGGGGTGGGGAACGGCACGGGGACGGTGATCCCGTTCGACGACCAGGTCCAGGCCTCGCCGAGCTCGACGACGTCACCGTCGCGGAGTGCGACGAAGGTCTCGCACCACTCGGCGATCGCACCGATGTCGCTCGCCACGAAGTCGCCGCGGGCGGACCGGGCGACGACGAGCGGGGAGCGGTCCGCGGCCACGACCATCCGGCCGTCGCGGGCGTCGAGGACGACGATCGCCCACGACCCCTCGAGCTGCGCGGTCGCGATCTGCACGGCGAGCATCAGGTCCGGGTCGACGGCCAGGGCGCGCTCGACGAGGTGCGCGATGACCTCGGAGTCGACCTCGGAACGGAACCGGTGCCCCTGCGCCTCGAGCATGTCGCGCAGGCGGTCGGCGTTCTCGATGATGCCGTTGTGCACGATGCTGATGCGGCGGGAGCAGTCGGCGTGCGGGTGGGCGTTCGCCTCACGCACGGCACCGTGCGTCGCCCAGCGCGTGTGGCCGATGCCGACACCGGTCAGGGCGTCGCCGGACCGGGCGGCGACGAGCGTGCGCAGGTCGCCGACACGGGACACCGAACGGATCGTCTCGGTGCTCCCGGTGGCGGTCCGGACGGCGATGCCGGCGGAGTCGTAGCCGCGGTACTCGAGTCGCTCGAGTCCGTCGAGCAGGTAGGGCGTCGCGTCGTCAGACACGCGGGCCGCGATGATGCCGCACATCGGCTGTCCCTTCGGGGGAACGGGGTGGGGGAGTGGAGCGGGGTTCGGCACCGACCGCCGTCGGGTCTGCCGCGCGTCCGGGTCCTCGCGGTCCTGACCGGCGCCCGTCCTCGGATCAGGCGAGGACGGACGACGGAGTGGGTGGGCCACGAGGTTCGGGTACCGGACGGGGTACCGCGGTCTGGCCCCTGGGGAGGGGCACGGCGGTCGGTGCATGAGAAGCCTCACCCGGCGACGCCGCCACGGCAACAGTCGTCGACTGCTCTTGCGGTTCCCCGCGTGCGGGGGACGCCGCGGTGCGGTCGCGTGCGGACTCCCGCAACGTGCGCGCGCAACGCACGACGCGTTCTGGACAGGGAAAAGGCGGACGGGAGGCCCGGTACCAGCTGGTACCGGGCCTCCCGTCCGCCTTGTGGTCGCGTCGACTACGTGAGCAGCGCGACCAGGTGGGAGCGCGACCGCGCGCCCACCTTGCGGTAGATCTGCGTGAGCCGCAGCTCCACCGTGCGCTGCGACATGAACAGCGACGACGCGATCTCGCGGTTGCGGTAGCCCTCCGTCACCTTCTGCACCACGGCGCGTTCCTCGGCCGTGAGCGAGGTGAGCACCGCGGAGGCGTCCGGAGCGCTCCGGGGCGTCCCCGGCATCGACGCGGACAGCACCGGTGCGGACCGGAGCGACGACCCCGTGCCGAACGGCGGCATGGCCGCTGCCGGTGCGGGGGTGACGAGGGGACGGCGCATGCCGGCCGCCTCGTACGCCGCGGCCGCTGCTGCGCCGAGACGCGGACGCTCGGCGGGGTTGCCGACGACCGCGAGGGCCGCGAACGTCCGTGCCCGCTCGAACTGCGAGTCGTGCGGCTGGAACAGCTCCAGCGCGCGGCGACGGGCCGTGTCCCGGGTGGTGTCGTCGGCGACGAGCGCGAGGCTCCTCGCCAGCACGAGCGCACCCCAACGGCCCGGTCGGGCGTGGTGGTCCGCAGCGAGTCGCGCCGTGATGGTGCGGGCGTCGTCGATCCGTCCGAGGCGCGCGTACGCCTCGACCAGGTCGCCGAGGTGCCGGAGTACCGCGGGGTTCCGCAGGGACCGGCCGATGGCGTCCGCCGCTTCGAGTGCGGCGGCTGCCTCCTCCAGTCTGCCGTCGAGCAGCAGGACCCGACCACGGAGCGCGTGCAGCTTCGCCGTCGCACCCCACAGGCGGCTCGTCGAACGGTGCTCGAGGCACCGGTCCACGACCGCCAGGGCTTCGGCGGAACGCCCCTCGGCGAAGTGCCGCCAAGCGATCGCGATGGCCCGCGACGGCTCACGGAGCCGCTCGACCACCGAGGAACCGGCCTCCCACACGTCGATCGCGCGGAGCGCCTGCCGGAAGTTCCCGGAGCGCACCTCGTTCTCGGCGGTCAGGTAGCGAGCTGCCTCGGTCCACACCGGTGCCGTCTGCGGGCCCCGGGCGAGGACGAGTGCGAACACCCGACGCGCGCTTCGGTACCGCTCGGCGATGCTCAGCGCGTGGGCGAGGAGCAGCAGGGCCGGGTCGGACATCGCCAGCAGCACCGACGTCGCGAGTCCGTCGTGCAGGTCGGTGTCCGCCGGCAGGGTGCCGTCGATCGCGGCGATGAGCTCCCGCGCGGTCGTCGTGATCTCCAGCGTGTGCGGAGACGCCGACGCCTCGAGGGGCTCCACACGGTGCAGGAGGTCCCTCGCTTGGTCGAGCTCCCACGCCTCGGCACGGAAGCACGCCACCATGGCCATCAGCCCGGCGATCGCGTCCACGTCGGCCGGCTCGGTCGCGTCCACCGACACGAGGAGCTCGTCCGCGTGCACGGCGTCGCCACTGAGGTACTGCGCCGAGTACTGCAGGCGCAGCCGGCGGACCTCGTGCGCAGTCGTCCGGAACGGACGGAGCGCGGCGAGGTAGCGCGCGGCGTAACCGAGCATCCGGTTGCCGAGCAGGGCCTCGGCGACCCCGAGCAGCGCGACGAGCTCGTCCTCGGTGCCGCCACCGACGTGCAGGGCACGCTCGGTGAGGGCGATCGCGGCGTGCACGTTGCCGTCCACCACGTAGGACCGTGCGGCGCTGAGCAGCGCGACCACGTCGGGGACGTCGTCGACGAAGCTCCGGTGCCACGCGGCGGCCCGCGGGTCGGACTCGGCGCTCGCCGTGGCCAGCGCGGCGTGCGCCGCGCGGCGGTCACGGGCGGGCATCCGCCAGTACAGCGCGGACCGGACCAGGGGGTCGCGGACCGTCACGCTCTGACCCCGCACGGTGGCGAGGCCTGCTCCGACCAGGTCGTCCAGCTCGTCGCGGTCCCAGGCCGTGGTCTTCGCGACCGGCACCAGGGCGAGCTTCGCGAGGACGTCCAGATCTCGTCCCGCGGCGGACCCGAGTGCGAGCGCCGCGAGGGCCTCGGTCGTCGGAGTGGGTCGGAGCGGGAGCACGATCGGCTCCGCACCGGTGAGCTGCTCGCGGCTGAGCACCGCGAGCTGTTCGCGGAGTGCGCCGGGGTTGCCACCGGTCTCCGCGGCGAGGACGGCGAGGACGCCGTCGTTCGCCTCTTCCGGTGCCATCGACCGGGCGAGGATCAGTGCCTCGTCGGACGGCAGCGGCTCGATGCGGAGCGCCGGCAGGGCCGCGAGCGGACCGTCCGACGGCACCGAACGGACCGTCGCCACGACGCGCAGGGCGGTGCCCGCGAGTCGGCCGGCGAGGAACGCGATGAGCTCCTGGCTCTCGACGTCCATGCGGTCGAGGTCGTCGATCAGCACGAGCGTCGGCGGCAGGGTGAGCGCGTGCACGGCGTCGAGGAAGTCGTGCGCCGCCGCCAGTCCGGCGGTCACGGGGACCGCCGTCTCGCCCGTCTGCAGGAGATGGGCGATGTGGGCCGTCGCACGGGGGTCGTCGAGCGCGGTGAACAGGGAGGTCACGCCGGCCAGGGGCCACCGGGATTCACTCCCGTTGACACCGACCCGCACGACGGGGAGGGAAACGCGGTTCGAGACCGCGTCGAGGACGCTGCTGCGTCCGGAACCAGGGTCGCCGACCACGACCATCGCGGACTCCCGAGGGAGTACAGCGAGGGTCGCGATCCGGTCGACCTCGAGACGTCGACCGGTGAGTGCCATGACTCACCGGCCTCCGGGCCCGGAAGCGGATCCTGCGGAGAGGTCGTCGGCGAACGCTGCGTTCGCTGCGACGGGGCGCCGTGAGGCGGACCGGACTGCTGCACGGTGGGTGGCCGTGTCGGAGTGCGGACGGGAGGCGGCGACTGCGCGCGCGCCGGAGCTGTCGTGGATTGGATGCGGTCGACGAGTGAGGGTGCACTCGGTTCCGCTCGGGAACGATGATGTCATCGTCTGTATCACCCCTCGGGTTAGGGTCTTCGGACGAACACGGTCGGTCTGCGCTCATGTACTCGGATCTAGGGAATCCGGGTCAGCGCGTGACCTTCCGCATGAGCACGATAACTCAGGTACTGGCCATCTGAGCCGCCCCGCGCACCCCGTATCCGGCAACGGTGCCCCCAGTCCGGGGGGCCACGACGAGGGAGTGTCACCCGCCCGGGGGTGGGTCTCGCCCGCCCGGAGGCCGGTCGGTGTACGAACGATGGTGATGTCCAGCGCTGACCCGACCGACGCCCGCCTCGACGACCGCACGCGTTGGAGGGCCTTCGCCGTGTGCGTCGCCGTGGCGGCCCTGACCATCCTCGACCTGTCGAAGGTCAACGTCGGACTGCCGTCGATCGAGCAGTCCCTCCACGCCACCAGCTCGTCGCTCCAGCTCATCGTCGCGGGGTACGCCCTGGCGTTCGGTCTCGCCCTCGTGCCCGCCGGTCGGCTCGGCGACCTGAAGAGCCGCCGCGCCCTGTTCATCGTCGGGCTCGTCGCGTTCACCGTGTCGAGCCTGCTCTGTGCCGTGGCACCGACCATCGAGGTGCTCATGGTCACGCGGATCCTGCAGGGCTTCGCCGCGGGCACGCAGATGCCGCAGGTGATCGGGCTCGTGCAGCAGCTGTTCCGCGGGCCGGAACGCGGACGGGCCTTCGGGCTGTTCGGCGCCATGATCGGCATCTCCACCGCGCTCGGCCCGACCATCGGCGGTGGGCTCATCGCGATCGGCGGTGAGGAGAACGGGTGGCGTCTGCTGTTCTGGATGAACGTGCCGCTCGGGCTCGTCGCCCTGTTCTTCGCGGTGAAGCTCCTGCCCAAGGGAGCGCAGGGACAGGCGAAGGACCGCGAGCTGGACATCGTCGGCATCCTGCTGCTCGGCGCCGCGATCATCACGCTGATGCTGCCGTTCGTGCTCACCACGGGTGCTGGGGACTCCGGCGCGCGGTGGCTGTGGCTCGTCGGGTTCGTGGTGTTCCTCGGACTGTTCGTGCTCTGGGAGGTCCGGTACAAGCGGCAGGGCAAGTCGCCGGTGGTGCACTTCGAGCTGTTCCGGCTGTCGTCGTACCGCAACGGGCTGTCGATCGTCGCCGTCTACTTCGCGGCGATCCCGGCGTCCTTCCTGATGGTGACGCTCTTCCTGCAGGAAGGCCTCGGACTCTCCCCGCTGTTCGCCGGCATGGTGAGCATCCCGTTCGCGGCCACGAGTGCCGTCGGGTCGTACATCGGCGGTCGGATCGTCGACCGGGTCGGGCGGGCCCTGGTGGTCTTCGGGCTGTTCATGGTCGTGGTCGGCTTCGTGCTGCTCATGCTCGCCGCGGTCCTGACCCCGCCGGAGGTCACGCCGTGGGCGATGGCGGGGGCGTTCCTGGTCGGTGGGCTCGGCGGCGGGTTCGTGGTGTCGCCGAACCAGACGCTCACCCTGGCCGAGATCCCCGTCGAGCAGTCCGGCGTCGCCGGGTCCATGCAGCAGCTCGGGCAGCGCGTCGGGACCGCGATCGGCACCGCGGTGGCGACGAGCATCTTCTACGGGATCGTGCGGGGTTCCGCTGCCGGTGACGGGTCCGGGGGGAGTCGGCTCGACGCCTACCACGACGCGTTCCGGAGCGGCACGACGTTCACGGTGTCGCTGATGGCGCTCGCTCTCGTGCTGGCCGTCGGGGACCTGGTGGTGCGGCGGCGTGCGGCTCGGCGCGAGGCCGCGGCGGCCTGATCGACTCGGAACGACACCGTCGACGTCGTCCGACGTCGACGGTGTCGTTCTGCGTCGCGCTAGCGGCGGATGACCTCGACGACGGCATCGTGCACCAGGCCGTTCGTCGCGAGCGCGCTGCCGTGCCAGGCTCCGGGGTCGCCGTCGAGCGAGGTGAAACGTCCGCCCGCCTCCTCCACGATGGGGACGAGGGCGGCGATGTCCCACGGCTTCAGGTCGGGTTCGCCCGCGATGTCGATGACGCCCTCGGCGACCAGCATGTACGACCACATGTCGCCGTAGGCGCGCGTGCGCCAGACCCTGCGCGACAGGTCGACGAGCGCGTCGAGCCGGTCGTCGTCGTCCCACTGCTGGATGCTGTTGTAGCTCAGGCTCGCGTCGGACAGGTCCGCGACGCCGGACACGCGGAGCGCGCCGTCGAACGAGTGCGCGCCGAGCCCCTCCGCCGCCCACCAGCGCTTGCCGAGCGCGGGGGCGCTCACCACGCCCAGCACTGGGCGACCGTCGACCGCCAGGGCGATGAGCGTCGCCCACACCGGCACGCCGCGCAGGTAGTTCGCGGTGCCGTCGATCGGGTCGACGACCCACTGGCGGTGGCCCTCGCTCGTCGCCTCGGCGCCGGTGTCCGCCGTGGTCTCCTCGCCGAGGAACGCGTCGTCGGGCCGTTCCGTCGCGATCCGCTCGCGCAGGGCGTGCTCGACGGCCTGGTCGGCATCGGTGACGTGCGTGCTGTCGGCCTTCTTCGACACGTGCAGGTCGGCGGCGCGGAACCGCTCGAGGCTGATCGTGTCGGCGATGTCGGCGAGTGAGCGGGCGAAGTCCAGGTCGGCGCTGAGGTCCACGGGTCGAGCGTAGCGGGGCTACGCGGCGACGACCTCTTCCTCCTCGAGCCGGGTGACCTCGCGCTCGCGGGCGATGCGCGTGCGGCGGGCGACGAGCCCGTGCACGACCACGCAGAGCAGGACCGCCGCGGCGAGCCAGAGTGCGAGGACCAGGGACGACCGGCCGAGGGAGGCGTCCGGGAAGTACTGCAGGTCCTGCGCTGCCTGCAGCCACGCGGCGCCGCTCCAGAAGGAGTGGAGCGCGGAGAAGAACCCGGGCACGAACGACGCCTGGAAGATCCCGCCGGACGACGTGAAGTTGAGCATCACGAACAGCATCGTGAGCACCGGAGTGGTCCACCGCCCGAGCACCGGGTGCAGGCCCACGCCGATCGCGACGATGATCGCGTCGTACAGCCAGGCGAACAGGAACACCTGCCAGTGGTGCGTGGTGATGACGCCGTAGATCGGTCCGGCGACGATGATCCCGATGCCGGCGACGACCCCGGCGGTGGCGAGCCCGACCACCGCGGTCCACACCGCGCGGAGCTTCGTCGCGACGGACGCCACGGCGATGGCCGATGCGTAGCCGCCGACGCTCAGCGCGACGAGCAGGAAGAACAGCCCCTGCCCGGTGCTGTCCTGCTCGCCCGTCGGGACGACGTCGACCACCCGGAACGGCACGTGCTGCTCGTACGCGATCGGCAGGAAGACCTTCTGCGCGGCGGACGCGGTCGTCTCCGACGCAGCCGTCGAGACGTAGAGCGTCGCGCCCGTGGTGGTCGGGGCGTACACGGCGGCGAGGTCGCGGTCGCGGATCTGCCGCTCGGCGTCCTTGGTCGAGGCGACGACGTGGGCGACGAGCGCGCCGTCGGACTCGTCGGTGACGGTCTGGGCGAACACCTGGGTCGCGGCGGACTGCCCGACGATGCCGACCGGCAGCTCCTTCGGCGCGGGTGCGTGGAAGGCGCCGAGGTAGGCGAGTCCCATGCCGGCGGCCAGGAACAGCGGCACGAGGATGTGCGTGGCGAAGGTCAGGAGCACCCGTCCGAGGCCGGCGGGGCGCAGGACGCTGTCGGTGCGCTGCGGCTTCGGGGCCCTGGGGGACTTGTGCGTGGGGGAGTGGTGCGCGTGCGACGTCGTTGTCGTGCTCGAGGACGGGGCGTCGACGGCGGGGGTCGGCGCAAAGTTGTACTTTGCAACTTCAGACACGAGGGTCCACTGTACAACACTGCTGCACACGTGTCGACGCGGGGTCGGGCGGGCAGCGGGGCGGGGCGCGGTGGGGCGGGGCGCGGCGGGGCGCGGCGTGGTGGGGCGCGGTGATGCTGGCGACACGCCCGAGCTCACTCCGCCGAGGTTCCACAACACGCCGCGCGCTGTTCGCCGAGGTTCCACGAACGGCCCGTGACGCCGCCGAGGTGTGCAGATTTCGGAACCTCGACGGGACGGCACGGGCGCGGCGGGACGGCACGCGGCGGGACGGGCTACTCCAGGCCGGGGTCGGACGCGCCCATGCCGGTCAGCAGTGCGCGGAACGAGTCGAGCCGTTCGACGCCCGTCGGCCCGAGCTCGCCGTCCTGCACCCGGTCGACGATCTCCCAGTCGTGCGCCTGCGCCAACGGGATGCCGTCCCGCGCGGGCCGCACCGGGATCGCGTGCGAGGCGAACGCGCGGAAGACGTTCGCCGGGTCGACGTGCCCGAGGCCGAACGACCGCACGCCGGGGGTGTCGATGATCCAGCCGCCGTCCCGCACCCGCAGCGCGATCGACGACGACGAGGTGTGCCGCCCGCGACCCGTCACCGAGTTCACGACACCGATCGCCCGCGTCGACCCGGTCAGGGCGTTCACGAGCGTCGACTTGCCGACGCCCGAGTGCCCGACGGTCACGGTGACCTTGTCGTCGAGCAGGTCGTGCAGCGCCTCGAACGGGACGTCGTCCGATCGGCTCGTCACGATCCGGAGGTCGAGGCACGCGAAGTGCGCCAGGAACGGGGCAGGGTCGGCGAGGTCGGTCTTCGTGATGCAGAGGATCGGGTCGAGGCCGGCGTCGAACGCGGCCACCAGGTACCGGTCGATCAGGCGGGTGCGCGGCTCGGGGTCGGCGGCGGCCACCACGATGAGCATCTGGTCGGCGTTCGCCACGATGACGCGCTCGACCTCGTCGGAGTCGTCGGCGCTGCGGCGGAGCAAGGTGGTGCGCTCGGCGACCTTCACGATGCGTGCCAGCGATCCGGGGTCGCCGGAGACGTCGCCGACGAGCGACACGTGGTCGCCGGTGACGACGGACTTCTTGCCGAGCTCGCGGGCCTTGGTCGCCGTGATGACGTGCTCGTCGCCGGAGCCGGAGCCGGAGCCGGAGCCGGAGCCGGACCCCGTCCCCACCAGCACGCCGAACCGCCCGCGGTCGACGTTCGTCACCCAGCCGACAGGAGCGTCGTCGTAGGTCGGCCGCGTCTTCGTGCGGGGTCGGTTGCCCTTCGGGTTCGGACGCACCCGAACGCTCGACTCGTCGTACTGTCCGTACGGCTCGTCCGCGTCGGAATCGTCACCGTCGACGTCGTCCCACCAGCTCATGCGCTCAGACTCCCGGAACCGAGTCGAGCGAGCCGGAGGAGGCGACCATCGCCGCCCACAGCTCGGGGAACTGCGGCAGGGTCTTCGCCGTCGACCCGATGTCGTCGACGGCGACGCCGTCGACGACGAGCCCCACGATGGCGCCGGCCGTCGCCATCCGGTGGTCGTCGTACGCGGCCCAGTCGCCGCCGTGGAGCGCGGCAGGCTCGATCCGCAGGCCGTCGTCGAGTTCGTGCACCGAGCCTCCCGATCGGTTCACGTCCGCCGCGAGCGCGGCGAGGCGATCCGTCTCGTGCCCACGCAGGTGGCCGATCCCGGTGATCTCGGTCGGCTCGCCGGCCAGTGCCGCCAGCGCGACGAGCGCCGGTGCGAGCTCGCCGCCGCGGCTGAGGTCCAGGTCGACACCCGGCAAGGAGGCCCCGCCCCGGATCCCGACGCCGCCGTCGACGACCAGGTCGTCACCGTCTCGGGCCACGGTCGCGCCCCACAGGGGCAGGAGCGTCTCGAGGTCGGCGCCGACCTGCGTGGTCGCGCGCGGCCAGGTGCGGATGCGGACGGTGCCGCCCGCGACGAGCGCGGCGACCGCGAACGGTGCGGCGTTCGACAGGTCCGGCTCGATCGTGACGTCGCCCGCGCCGATCGGCCCGGGGTGGACGACCCACTCGCCGACCGCGGGCTCGTCGACGGTCACGCCGCGGGCACGGAGCGTGGCGACGGTCATCTCGATGTGCGGCAGGCTCGGCAGTCGTTCGCCCACGTGGGTGAGGTGCAGGCCCTCGTCGAAGCGCGGCGCGGAGAGCAGCAGGCCCGAGACGAACTGGGACGACGCCGACGCATCGATCGACAGGGCGCCACCCCGGACCGAGCCGGTGCCGGTGAACGCGAACGGCATCGAGCCGTCGCCGTCGTCGGTGACGTCGACGCCGAGGCCGACGAGCGCCCGGATGATCGCGTGCATCGGACGCTTGCGGGCGTAGGGGTCGCCGTCGATGACCACGGGGCCGACGGCCAGGGCGGCGAGGGGCGGCAGGAACCGCATCACGGTGCCGGCGAGCCCGCAGTCGACGCGCACGTCGCCGTGCATCGGCGCCGGGGTGATCCGGAGGTCCGGGCCGTACGGGTTCGGCTGCTCGCCCGGTGCCGGTTCGACCTCGTCGATCCCGACGCCGAGCTGCCGGAGCCCCGCGATCATGAGCGCCGAGTCGCGGGAGTGCAGCGGCAGGCGGATGACGGAGGGGCCGTCCGCGAGGGCGGCGAGCACGAGCTCGCGGTTCGTCAGCGACTTCGAGCCGGGCAGCGCGACGTCGCCGCGCAGGGGGCCGCGCGCGAGCGGGGCGATCCAGGGGGCCAGGTCCGCGGCGGGCTGTGCACCGCTCCGGGAATGCGTCGTGTCTGCCATCGGTTCACAAGACTACTGAAACGATCGGGAGGACCCTTGGCGACAGCACTCGCACCATCGCGGACGCGCCTGCCCGGCGTGTCCACGTCGCTCGCTCTAGACTGGCCCGCGATGACGACCGACGAGCCGCAGGCAGCACCGCACGACCTGGTCGAGGAGACCGAGGAGCAGCTCGACGCGGTCGAGGCGGAAGACGAGGCGTCGTTCGTCGACGCCAAGACGGTGCCGGCCGACGAGCTCCGCACCCTCTTCGAGACCCAGGCGCTGCCCTTCATGGACCAGCTGTACGGCGCGGCGATGCGGATGACCCGCAACCCGGCCGACGCCTCGGACCTCGTGCAGGAGACGTTCGTCAAGGCGTTCGCCGCGTTCCGTCAGTTCAAGCAAGGCACGAACCTGAAGGCCTGGCTGTACCGGATCCTGACGAACACGTTCATCAACACGTACCGCAAGAACCAGCGGAACCCGTACCAGGGCACCATCGACGAGCTCGAGGACTGGCAGCTGGGCGGCGCGGAGAGCGTCACCCAGTCGATCTCCGCACGGTCGGCCGAGGCCGACGCGATCGACCACCTGCCGTCCTCTGCGGTCAAGGACGCCCTGCAGGCCATCCCGGAGGACTTCCGGATGGCCGTGTACTTCGCTGATGTCGAGGGCTTCTCGTACCAGGAGATCGCCGACATCATGAAGACCCCCGTGGGGACGGTCATGAGCCGTCTGCACCGTGGTCGCCGGCTCCTCCGGGGGCTCCTGGCGGACCACGCCCGTGAGACCGGCATCGTCCCGGACGCAGCGTCGACGGCGACGATGCGCGGACGAGGCCGGAAGACTGCCGCGACCGAGGGTCGCGTCGATGGGAAGGAAGCACGATGAGCGGCTGCGACTGCTCCAAGGCGAAGGCCGAGCTCGAGGAGTTCCTGCACGGGGAGCTCTGCCGCGAGGACGCGGCGGACATCCGTGAGCACATGGACGACTGCGAGGACTGCACGACCGAACACCGCGTCGGCGTCGTCCTGATCGAGACCGTGCGCCGCGCGTGCAAGGAGACCGCTCCGGAAGAACTGCGTGGCGAGATCCTCGCGCGCATCCGGCTGGAGCAGTCCACCCACTGACGAAGCTGCGGGCTCAGCGTCCGGCGGCGTGGTGCGCTGCGATCGTCGAGGCGTCCAGCACGTCGTCGTACACGCGGACCGTGTCGACGTCGCCGGTGAACGCGTACCCACCGGCGTTCGGCCATCCGGCCAACGTCTGCCGGCCCGCTCGCCAGTGCAAGTCGTACTGTCGGAGTGACACGGCGTCGGTCCGGGCGTCCTGTTGCACCCCGTCGAGCCAGAGGGTCAGCAGCATATATGAATATCAGTTGTGATGACACTCCGTCGCAACACAGCGCGGCGCCCGGGTAGGGTCGCCAGCATGACCCTCCTCGTCGAGTCGATCACCACCTGGTCCGACACGGACGTCTCCGACGTCGCCGCCCTCGTCCGCCTGCTCGGCCACGAGGTCGACGACGCGGCGATGCGCGCGCGCCTCGAACGGCTCACACCCGAGGCCGGACACCGCACCTGGGTGGTGCGTGGCGACGATGGTCGCGCGGTCGCCGTCGCCGGCGCGCAGGTCACCTGGGCGTACGCGAGCGACGAACCGACGGCGCAGCTCCTGCTGCTGGTGGTCGACGACACGGCCAGGAGGCTCGGCACCGGTTCGGCGCTCATCGGCACCTTCGAAGCATGGGCGGTGGAGCAGGGCGCGCGTCGCCTGAGCGCCGTCAGCGCGGCCGCGACGGACAGCGCGCACCGGTTCTACCAGAAGCGCGGGTACCACGACGCCGGGGTGCGCTACACGAAGATCGCGTAGCGCACCCCGGCGTGGGGTCTAGCCGAGTGCCTTCTCGATGACCTCGGTGGCCTCCTGCGCGGAGCGCTTCGACGAACCGGTGGCCGGCGCGGCACTCGCGGCACGGGCGGCGACCGACAGCGGTCGACCGTCGAGGTGCGGTGACAGGTTCATGCAGACGAAGGGCCAGGCGCCCTGGTTCTCGGGCTCTTCCTGCGCCCACACGACGTCGGCGTCCGGGTAGCCCGCGAGCACCTCGAGGATGCGCTCGAGGGGGAGCGGCGCGAGCTGCTCCAGCCGGACGAGGGCGACGTCGGTGACCCCGCGCTTGTCGACCTCGGCGCGCAGGTCGTGGTGCACCTTGCCGGAGTGCAGCACCACGCGACGCACCGCGGCCTTGTCGGTCACCCGGTCGTCGTCGATGACCTCTTCGAAGGTGCCGTCGGTGAAGGCCTCGACCGCACTCGTCGCCTGCCGCAGCCGGAGCATGGCCTTCGGCGAGAAGACGATCAGCGGCTTCTGCGGACGCGCCCACGCCTGACGACGCAGCAGGTGGAAGTAGGACGCCGGGGTGGAGGGACGGGCGACGACCATGTTGTCCTCGGCGCACAGCTGCAGGTAGCGCTCGATGCGGGCGGAGGAGTGGTCCGGTCCCTGGCCCTCGTAACCGTGCGGCAGCAGCAGCACCAGGCCGGAGCGCTGACCCCACTTCTGCTCGGCGGACGAGATGAACTCGTCGATGACGGTCTGGGCGCCGTTCGCGAAGTCTCCGAACTGCGCTTCCCACAGCACGAGTGCCTCGGGGCGCTCCACCGAGTAGCCGTACTCGAACGCCATCGCCGCGTACTCGCTGAGGAGCGAGTCGTAGATGGTGAAGCGGGCCTGGCCCTCGGAGAGGTTCGACAGCGGCAGCCACTCTTGGCCGTTCGACCGGTCGTGGAACACCGCCTGGCGCTGGACGAAGGTGCCGCGCCGGGCGTCCTGGCCGGCGAACCGGACGGGCTTGCCCTCGACCAGCAGCGAACCGATCGCCATGAGCTCGGCCATCGCCCAGTCGACGCCGCCGTTGCGGGTCATCTCGGTGCGCTTCGACAGCAGCTGCTGCAGCTTCGGGTGGATCGAGAAGCCGGCGGGCGGGTTGCTGTGGGCGTCCCCGATGGAGCGGACGAGTTCTTCGGAGACCGCGGTGTCGCGGACCTCGACCTCGGAGTCGTCCTGCTGCGCCGCCGGACGTTCGAGCCCCTGCACGGCGCCGTCGTCGTCGACCTGGATGACCGGGATGGTGCCGGTCTGCGCCTCGTGCGTCTCGGCGAAGGCACGCTCCAGGCGGTCCTGGAAGTCGCGGTGCGCCTCGTCGTACTCCTCCTGGGTGATGTCACCGCGGCCGACGAGGGCCTCGGTGTACAGGGTGCGGACGGAGCGCTTCGCCTCGATGAGGTTGTACATGAGCGGCTGGGTCATCGAGGGGTCGTCGCCCTCGTTGTGCCCGCGGCGGCGGTAGCAGATGAGGTCGATGACGACATCGCGGTGGAACGCCTCGCGGTACTCGAACGCCAGGTCGGCGACGCGTGCGACGGCCTCGGGGTCGTCACCGTTGACGTGGAAGATCGGCGCCTGGATCGTCTTGGCGACGTCGGTGGAGTACACCGAGCTGCGTGCCGACTCCGGCGGGGTCGTGAAGCCGACCTGGTTGTTGATGACGAGGTGCACGGTGCCGCCGGTGCGGTAGCCGCGCAGCTGCGACATCTGCAGCGTCTCGACCACGACGCCCTGACCGGCCATCGCCGCATCGCCGTGGACGAGGACCGGCAGGACGTTCGTCGAACCGGGGCCCTGCTTGTCCTGCTTGGCGCGGACGATGCCCTCGAGCACGCCGTCGACGGCCTCGAGGTGGGACGGGTTCGCCGCGATCGTCACGGGGATGCTCGAGCCGTCCGAGGTGCGGAAGAGCCCCTCGGTGCCCACGTGGTACTTCACGTCGCCGGAGCCCTGGCCGGACACCGACCCCGGCAGGGACGACCCCTCGAACTCACGGAAGATCTGGCCGTACGTCTTGCCCGCGATGTTCGTCAGCACGTTCAGGCGACCGCGGTGCGCCATGCCGATCGCGACCTCGGCGAGGCCCACAGCAGCGGCGTGCTGGATGAGGGTGTCGAGGAACGCGATGGTGGACTCGCCGCCCTCGAGCGAGAAGCGCTTCTGTCCGACGTACTTCGTCTGCAGGAAGGTCTCGAACGCCTCGGCCTCGTTGAGCTTGCCGAGGACACGGAGCTGCTCGTCCTTCGACGGCTTGGAGTAGGGGACCTCGATGCGTTCCTGCACCCAGCGGCGCTGCTCCGGGTCCTGGATGTGCATGTACTCGATGCCGACCGTGCGGCAGTACGCGTCGCGCAGGATCCCGAGCACGTCGCGCAGCGGAGCGCTCGTCGTGCCGGCCAGCCCGCCGGTGACGAACTCGCGGTCGAGGTCCCAGAAGGTCAGCCCGTGGCTCTCGATCTCGAGGTCGGGGTGTGTGCGCTGGCGGTACTCGAGCGGGTCGATGTCGGCCATCAGGTGCCCGCGGACGCGGTAGCTGTTGATGA
Source organism: Curtobacterium pomorum (assembly GCF_044497295.1). Taxonomy (NCBI): domain Bacteria; kingdom Bacillati; phylum Actinomycetota; class Actinomycetes; order Micrococcales; family Microbacteriaceae; genus Curtobacterium; species Curtobacterium pomorum. Next base: position 2,405,639 of record NZ_CP172409.1, on the reverse strand, counting down.
GCTCCTGCACGCGAGCGGTCTTGTTGACGCGGTGCGCCAGGTCGACGTTGATGTCGTTCGCCCACTGGATCGGCTTGTACGGGATCCGGAGCGCGGCGAAGATGCCGTCGTAGAAGCCGTGCTCGCCGATGAGGCGCTCGTGCACGTGCTTGAGGTACTCGCCCGACCCGGCGCCCTGGATGACCCGGTGGTCGTAGGTGCTCGTCAGGGTGATGGTCTTGCCGATGCCGAGCTCGACCAGGGTCTTCGACGCCGATCCCTGGAACTGCGCCGGGTACTCGAGGGCGCCGGCACCGATGATGGCGCCCTGCCCCTTGGTCAGGCGGGGGACCGAGTGCACGGTCCCGATGCCGCCCGGGTTCGTGAGCGAGATCGTCGTGCCCTGGAAGTCGGCCGGCGTCAGCTTGTTGTCGCGGGCCCGCTTCACCAGGTCCTCGTACGCCGACAGGAACTGGCCGAAGGTCAGGGTCTCCGCGCGCTTGATGCTCGGGACGAGCAGCGACCGGGTGCCGTCCTTCTTCGGGACGTCGATCGCGATGCCGAGGTTCACGTGCGCCGGGGCGACGACGAACGGCTTGCCGTCGCGCTCCTCGTAGAACACGTTCTGGCTCGGGAAGTCCTTGAGCGCCTGCACCATCGCCCACCCGATCAGGTGGGTGAAGGAGATCTTGCCGCCGCGGGCACGGCGCAGGTGGTTGTTGATGACGATCCGGTTGTCGATCATCAGCTTCGCCGGGATCGTCCGGACGCTCGTCGCGGTGGGGACGGTGAGCGAGGCGTCCATGTTCGACGCCAGGGTCTTCGCCATGCCCCGGAGCGGGGTCGCCACGTCCTCGTGGGTCTCCTCGTGGTCGTCGGCGGCGTCGTTCGCCTCGGCCGGGATCGGCGGTGGCGTCGGCTGGCGCGACGTGGTCTTCGCCTGGATCGGACCACCGGCCGGAGCGGGCGCTGCGGCGGACGGCTCCGTGGTGGTGGTCTCGGCCGCGGCGGGAGCGGCGGGGGCGGTGTCAGCTGCCGGAGCGCCGCCGACCTGCGTGCGGTGGTAGCTCTCGAGGACCGGCCACCAGGACTTGTCGACCGACTCCTTGTCCGCGACGAACTGCTCGTAGAGCTCGTCGACGAGCCACTCGTTCGCCCCGAATTCGCCCGCGGTCTCGTCCGTTCCGGTCAGATGGCTCGACACAGCCGATCGCCCACTCTCCGTCGATAGATGCTCGTGTGTGTCGTGCGGCGCAACCCTGCCCCGCACAGGTGCCAAGCCTAGCCGCTCGCACATGTCCGTTCCGTGTCAGCCTCGGCGCGAGTCGGGGCCCGGTCCGGCCCCCGGGCGGAGCCGTACAGTGGGGCCCATGAGGTTCTACGAGACGCGGCCGACGCACGACCTGACCTACTCCGACGTCTTCCTCGTCCCGAGCCGTTCCGGTGTGACGAGCCGCTTCGACGTCGACCTGGCGTCCAACGACGGCAGCGGTGCGACGATCCCGATCGTGAGCGCCAACATGAACTCGGTCACGGGTCCGCGCCTCGCCGCGACCCTGGCCCGGCGCGGTGGCCTCGGCGTCCTGCCGCAGGACATGCACCTGCAGGACCTCGACGCCGCGATCCGCTGGGTGAAGGACCAGCCGGTCGACTACGACACCGCCTACGACATGGGCTCGTCCACCACCGTCGCCGAGGCACTGGAGCAGCTGCTGCCCGTCGCCGGTCGTGGCGTGGTGGTCCGTGACGCCGCCGGGGAGTACCTCGGCTGCGTCCCCGCGAGCCGGCTCGGCGACGCCGGTCCCGACGCGACGCTCGGCGACCTGCTGCACGGCGCCTCGACCGCGATCGACGCCGAGGACGCCGGCACGCCCCGCCACGTCTACGACGTGCTGAGCGGCGCCGAGGTCGACTTCGCGCCCGTCGTCCGGCACGGCAAGGTGGTCGGCACCACGAGCCGGACGAGCGCCATCCGCTCCGACATCTACACCCCCGCCGTCGACGCCTCGGGTCGCCTGCGCGTCGCGGCCGCGATCGGCATCAACGGCGACGTCGCCGCCAAGGCGCAGGCCCTCGCCGCCGCCGGGGTCGACGTCCTGGTCCTCGACACGGCCCACGGACACCAGGAGGGCATGCTCCGCGCGCTCCGCACCGTCGCCGCACTGCGGCTCGGCATCCCGCTCGTCGCCGGCAACGTCGTCACCGCCGACGCCGTCGCCCACCTCGTCGACGCGGGTGCGGACATCATCAAGGTCGGTGTCGGACCCGGCGCCATGTGCACCACGCGCATGATGACCGCGGTCGGTCGGCCGCAGTTCTCCGCAGTCCTCGAGACCGCGGCGGCGGCGCGGTCACTCGGCGCGCACGTCTGGGCCGACGGCGGGGTGCGGTACCCGCGCGACGTCGCCCTCGCCCTCGCGGCCGGCGCCTCGGCCGTGATGATCGGCTCGTGGTTCGCCGGCACGCTCGAGGCGCCGGGCGTGCTCCGCCGCGACGCCGCCGGCAAGGCCTACAAGGAGAGCTGGGGGATGGCGTCCGCCAAGGCCGTCCGCGAGCGCTTCGAGCGGCTCGACCCGTACGAGCGAGCCCGCAAGGAGCTGTTCGCCGAGGGGATCTCGTCGTCGACGATCTACCTCGACCCGGAGCGCCCGAGCGTCGAGGACCTGCTCGACATGATCACCACGGGCGTCCGCAGCTCCGCCACCTACGCCGGTGCCGCGTCGCTCGCCGAGTTCTCGGAGCGTGCCCTGGTCGGCATCCAGTCCGCCGCCGGGTACGAGGAGGGCAAGCCGCTCCCCGTCAGCTGGTAGCGGCTGGCCGCCAGCGCCGCGAAAGCGACAGATCCCTGTGGAACGTTCGCAGGGATCTGTCGCTTTCGCGGCGGTGAACGTGGCCACACGATCGACGGGAGGCACGGTGCCAGCTGGCACCGTGCCTCCCGTCCGTCTGTTCCCGCGTCTACCGGCGTCGGGTCGCGTCCTCGACCTCGCCGACCAGTTCCTCGAGGATGTCCTCGAGGAAGAGCACACCGAGGGTCCGGCCGTCGGCGTCGAACGCGCGAGCCACGTGGCGGCCAGCAGCTCGCATGGTGGCCAGGGCGTCCTCGAGGTCCATCTCCGTGTAGAGCGAGATGAGCTGCCGGATGCGCTTCGGCGGCACCGGGTCGTCGAACTCGTCCGGCCGCAGGTCGATGACGTCCTTCACGTGCACGTAGCCCGTGGGGGAGCCGTCCTCGCCCACGAGCACGTACCGCGAGAACCCACGCTGCGCCACCGCACGCTCGACGTCCGCCGGGGTGGCGTCCTCGGGCAGGGCGACGAGCTCGGCCATCGGCACGGCGACGTCGCGGACCTTCTTCTCGGTGAACTCGAACGCCAACGCGAGCTTGCCGTCGTCGGTCAGGGTGCCCTCGCGGCGGGACTGCTCCACGATGGTCTGCACCTCTTCCACCGTGAACGCGCTGACGGCTTCGTCCTTGGGCTCGACGCGGAACAGCCGCAGCACGGCGTTCGCGACCTCGTTCAGGCCGACGATGACCCAGTGCAGGCCGTGGCCGATGTACCAGAGCGTCGGAACGAGCAGCAGGGCGGCGCGGTCGGGCATCGAGAACGAGATGTTCTTCGGGACCATCTCGCCGAACACCACGTGCAGGAACGAGACGAGCAGCAGCGTGATCACGAACGCCACGGTGCCGATGACCTCGACGCTCCAGCCCGTCAGGTGCAGCGGGACCTCGAGTAGGTGGTGGATCGCCGGCTCGGAGACGTTCAGGATGAGCAGCGAGCAGACCGTGATGCCGAGCTGCGTGGTCGCGAGCATGCGGGTGGCGTGCTCCATCGCCCACAGGGTCATCTGCGCGGCCTTCGAGCCCTCCTCCGCACGCGGTTCGATCTGCGAGCGGCGCGCGGAGATGACGGCGAACTCGGCGGCGACGAAGTACGCGTTGCCGAGCAGCAGCACGAAGAGCCAGAAGATACCCCACCAGTCGGAGCTCATCGGGTACTGCCCTTCGTGGTGGTCTTCGTGGCCGGGATGATGATGGCGGTCGCCGCGGTGTCCGTCGGCGGGGGCGTCGGGGTCCAGCGGATGCGGTCGATCCGCCGGCCGTCGAGGCGTTCGACGCGGAACACGCCGCCGTCGAGCGGGACCTCGTCACCGACGACGGGCAGGCGGCCGAGCGTCGACATGAGGAAGCCGCCGACGGTCTCGTACGGGCCGTCCTCCGGCACCTTCACGCCGGCGCGGTCCTCGAGCTCGTCGGGACGCAGGAGACCGGGGAAGGTCAACCAGTCGCGGGAGCGGACCACGTCGATGCGGGCGCGGTCGTGCTCGTCGGAGACCTCGCCGACGATCTCCTCGATCAGGTCCTCGAGCGTGACGACCCCGGCGGTGCCGCCGTACTCGTCGACCACGATGACCATCTGGTAGCCGCGGCCACGGACCTCGGCGAGCAGGGTGTCGCCCGGCATCGTCTCGGGCACGCGTTCGGCGTCGGTCATGAGGGCCCCGACGGGGACCTCCGCGCGCTTCTCGCGGGGGACGGCGACCGCCTGCTTGACGTGCACGATGCCGACGACGTCGTCCGCGTCCTCCTCGATGACGGGGAAGCGGCTGAAGCCGGTCTTGCGGGCGAGGGCGATGACGTCCTGCGCGGACTCGGACACCCGGATGGTGGAGAGCCGCGGGCGCGGGGTCATCACGTCGCTGGCGCTCAGCTCGGAGAACGAGATCGTCCGTTCGAGCAGGGTCGCGGTGTCCTGCTCGAGCGACCCCTCGGACGCCGACCGCCGGAGCAGCGAGGTGAGCTCCTCGGCGCTGCGAGCGCCGGACAGTTCCTCTTGCGGCTCGATCCCGATCGACCGGAGCACGGCGTTCGCGGTGCCGTTCAGCACCGCGACGGCCGGCTTGAACACGGTCGTGAAGGCGATCTGCAGGGGCACGACGAGCTTCGCGGTCTGCAGCGGCAGCGCGAGGGCGAAGTTCTTCGGCACGAGCTCACCGAGGATCATCGACAACAGGGTCGCGATGACGAGCGCGATGATCGAGCCGACCGTCTCGACGATGCCCTCCGGCAGGTTCATCGCCAGGAACGGCGCCTCGAGCAGCTTCGCGATCGACGGCTCGAGCAGGTACCCGGTGAGCAGCGTGGTCAGCGTGATGCCGAGCTGCGCACTGGACAGGTGCGTCGAGGTGACCTTCAACGCCCCGATGACGGGTGCCAGGCCCGGCTCACCGCGGTCGCGACGCGCTTCGACGTCTGCGCGGTCGAGGTTGACGAGCGCGAACTCGGACGCGACGAAGACGCCGGTGCCGAGCGTCAGCAGGATGCCGCCGACGAGCATGACGATGTCGATCGGACTCATGATTCACCCCCGTCCGCGCACGGGGATGACGTGCAGCTCACCGAGTGAGCGGCGGATGAGTGAGGCGAAGAACTATTCGGGGGATCGTCCACAGTGCTGCCAATCGTACTGCCTGCCGGGGCCCGGAGCCGTGAATCCGTACAGAACCGCCGGTCCCTACGCCGTGACGCGGGCGCGGTGGTACTGCTGCGGCTCGTAGTCGACGGTCACGCCGAGCTCGACGGCCACACGCAGCGGGAAGCCCGGGTCGCGCAGGAACTCGCGGCCGACCATCACGACGTCGGCCTGCCCGGTCGCGACGATCTGCTCGGCCTGGAAGCCCTCGGAGATCATGCCGACCGCGATGGTGCCGATGCCGGCGTCGCGCTTGATCGCCGCGGCGTGCGGCACCTGGTAGCCGGGGCCGACCGGGATCGGTGCGCTCGCGACGTTGCCGCCGGTCGAGACGTCGGCCAGGTCCGCGCCGTGCTCCGCAGCCCACCGGGCGACCTGCGTGGTCTCGTCGAGCGTGACCCCGCCGTCCACCCAGTCGGTCGCCGAGAACCGGACGACGATCGGGAAGCCCTCGCCGACCTCGGCACGGACGGCGTCGACGACCTCGAGCAGCGCCCGGGCACGGTTCTCGAGCGATCCGCCGTACTGGTCGGTGCGGTGGTTGCTGAGCGGCGAGAGGAACTGGTGCAGCAGGTACCCGTGGGCTGCGTGGATCTCGACCAGGTCGAACCCGGCCTCGACGGCACGGCGAGCGGACTGCGCGAACGCCAGGGCGACGACCCGGATGTCCTCGGTCTCGAGCTCGCGCGGCACGGCGTACCCGTCGAAGGCCACGGCGGACGGGCCGACGGTCGACCAGCCGCCCCGCTCGGCGGGGACCGACCCGTGCTCGGACTCCCACGGGCGGAACGTCGACGCCTTGCGGCCGGCGTGCGCGAGCTGGACACCGGCGGCGGCACCCTGCGCGTGCAGGAAGTCGACGATCGGCTTGAAGGCGTCGCGCTGCTGGTCGTTCCAGAGTCCGAGGTCCTGCGGGCTGATCCGGCCCTCCGGCACCACGCCGGTGGCCTCGACGACGACCGCGCCGGCCCCGCCCTTGGCGAAGCCGCCCAGGTGGACGAGGTGCCACGGGGTCGGCATTCCGTCCTGCTCCTCGGCCGAGTACTGGCACATCGGGGAGACCCAGATGCGGTTGCGGACCGTCAGGTCACGGATGGTGATCGGCTCGAACAGGGCGTGCGTCACGCGGGACTCCTCAGGGGACGGGCGCCGGCTCGGCCGCGAGTTCCGTCAGGAACGACCGCAGTGACGCCGACGACGTGTAGTGGTGGCCGACCGCCCCGATCGCTTCCGCGCCGGTGGCGTTCTCGGCCCTGTTGTCCACGAACACCATCTGCTGCGGCTCGATTCCCAGACGCGCGCAGGTGTCGCGGTAGATGGATGCGGCGGGCTTCAGGACGTGCTCCTCGGCGCTCACGACGACGGTCTCGAACAGCGAGCCCATCGGGGAGCGTCGGTACGGGTCGCCGAAGTCGAAGCCGGCGTTGGACAGCAGTGCCACCCGGGTACCCGCGTCGTGCAGCTCCTCGACGATCGCCAGGGTCTCCGGTTCGACCTCGAACCACCCGGTGAAGTCGACGGCCCAGAACCGGTGGATGTCCGTGATGCTCCAGCTGCGTCCGACGCGCTCGCCGATCGCCCGCCAGTACGCCACGACGGAGAGGTCCCCGCGGTCCAGGTCGTGGCGGAGCTCCTGGTAGACGGGGAACAGTTCGTCGGCCGGCACCCCCGTCACCTCCACGAGTGCGTCACGCGACGCGTGCGGCGTCCTGCTGATCACCTCGCCGTAGTCGAAGACCACCACGCGACCAGGCAGGAACAGGCTCATGTGCTCCACCGTAACGTGGGGCCGGTGAACGACTTCGTGCCCGTCCAGCCGTCCGATGCCGCCGCGTGGGTCACCTCGCCGACGGGGGAGTCCACCAAGTACCGCCGCGGGGTCCTCGGCATCGCGACCGGGTCCGATCAGTACCCGGGCGCCGCGGTGCTGGGCGTCGACGCCGCCGTGCACACCGGCGTCGGCATGGTCCGCTACGTCGGACCGTCGAGCGCCACCGACCACGTGCTCACCCGCCGCCCCGAGGCCGTGTCCGGCGTGGGACGCGTGCAGGCCTGGCTCGTCGGCTCGGGCATCTCGGCGTCGTCGCTCGGTGACTTGGACGACACGACCGCCTCGGGGTTCCGGCACGCTTCCGACGACGGTGTCCCGGTCGTGGTCGACGCGGGCGCGATCCCGCTCGTCGACCTCGGCCCGCTCGCCGTCCTCACCCCGCACGCGGGGGAGCTCGCGTCGTTGCTTGGCGTCTCTCGCGATTCGATCGAGCAGGATCCGCCCGCAGCAGCGCTCCGTGCCGCCGAGCAGACCGGCAGCGTCGTGCTGCTCAAGGGCGAGCGCACGCACGTGGTCACCCCGGACGGGTCGGTGCGGCTCGTGGCGTCATCGGCGACGCCGTGGCTCGCGGCGGCCGGTGCCGGGGACGTCCTCGGCGGGGTCCTCGGTGCGCTCGTGGCAGCGCGGCAGGGGTCCGTCGAGGCAGCCGGATCGTCGCTGACGCCGTCGGACCTCGCGCACCTGGCCGCGTCGGCTGCGGTCGTGCACGGCCTCGCGGCCCGGCGGGCGTCCGGCGGCGGGCCGTTCCCGATGGCCGGGCTGATCGCCGAGCTGCCGGGCGTCGTGCGGGACCTCGTCGTCGACGGCGACGCGCGCGGGTAGCGGTCGGTGCGACATCCTCGACGTCGTACGACGTCGGTGATGTCGCCTGTTGCAGACGCCGCGTGACGACGTCCTCGTTGTCGTGCGACGACGAGGACGTCGTTCCGTGCGTGCGCCGGGGGTTGCACGCGCGCGGTGGCGACAGCGTCGATGTCGTACGACATCGAGTTCGTCGTTCCTTGCCTACGTGCATGGTTGCGGGCGCGGGATGACGACACGGTCGACGTCGTGCGACATCGATCGTGTCGCCAGTTGCAGACGCGAGCGGGGACGGACGGGAGGCCCGGTGCCAGCTGGCACCGGGCCTCCCGTCCGCCTGTCGCGCACGTCACGGGCGTGACGCGCGTCGCGGACGTCAGCTCGCGGGTGTCGCGTGCACCAGGAACTCGACCGTGCCGGAGTCGTCGACCTTCACGAAGCCGAGGCTCGGTGCCTGCACGCCGTAGTCCGAGAACGTGACCGGGATCGAGCCGGAGATGTCGACGCCATCGCCGTTCAGGCCGACCTGCAGGTCGGCGGTGACGTCCTTCGTGACGCCGTGCAGCGTGAGCTTGCCGGTCGCGGTGACCGTCGTCGTGTCCGAGCCGCTCGGGACCGCGTCGGCGATCGGCTCGGTGAGTTCGAACGTGGCCTCGGGGAAGGCGGAGGTGTCCATCGCGGAGTCGCGGAAGTACGAGTCGCGCTGGTCGGAGTCGGTGGCGATGTCGGCGACCTGCACGGTGATGGTCGCCTTCGTGATGCTCGTGCCGTCGACGGTGGCGCTGCCGGAGACGCTGTCGGTGCGGCCCGTGACGGTGACGTCGGAGCCGTTCAGGACCTCGTGCAGGCGGTAGCCGGCCTCCGAGTCGCCACCGACCGTCCAGGCGCCGGACAGGTCGGCGTCGTCGAGGGTGGAGGCCTGCCGGCTGGCGGCCACGGACGGTGCCGCCGACGCCTTCGCGTTCTCGTTGCTCGTGTAGACGTTCGTCGCGACGATCGCCCCGATGACGCCGAGCACGACGACGGCGGCGATGACGGAGATCCAGATGACGGCCTTGCGGCGCTTGCGCGGGGTTTCGGAGGTCACGAGCAAGACGGTGACACGTCATGGTTGGGGGAGCCTGGGATTCTCAGCCGGTTCGGGTGTGCTCGCTGTCCGTGTGCTCGCTGCCGGTACGCCCGCTGCCGGTACGCTCGTTCGGTGCTGAGGACCGGGAACCCGTGGATCGAACGCGTCGGGTTCGCGGTGGCGTTCGCCGCCGTGCACGCGGCGCTGTGGTGGCTGACGGCCGTCTCGGCGAACCTGCCGCTCGGCGACGTCACCATCACGTACAGCCGGTGGATCGAGACCGGGCGGAGCGCGGACTTCTGGGTCGGCATCGACGGCGAGTGGGTCTACCCGATCCTGGCGATCGTGCCGATGGCCGCCGCGGCGCTCGGCGGCATCGCGTCGATCGGCTCCGGGTGGCTGCTGCTGATGGTCCTGCTCGACGCCGTGGCGTGCGCGTTCCTGTGGCGGTTCCGGGCGCGGGCCGTGCTCGGCTCGTCGGTGCGTGCGGGCGGCGTGCGCGTCGTGTGGTGGTGGCTCGTCTTCCTGCTCGCGCTCGGCCCGATCGCCCTCGGGCGCATCGACACCGTGGCGACCGTGTTCGCACTGGTCGGGGTGGCGTTCGTCGCCTCGCGGCCGGCGGTCGCCTCGGCGCTCTTCACCGCCGGTGCCTGGACGAAGGTCTGGCCGGCCGCCCTCGTCGGCGTGCTGCTGCTCCTGCGGAGGGGACACCGCCGCGGCGTGCTGTCGGGGGCGCTCGTGCTCAGCGCGCTCATCGTGCTCGTCGACGTGCTCTGGGGCGGAGCGCCGTACCTGCTGTCGTTCATCGGTGAGCAGACCGGGCGTGCGCTGCAGATCGAGTCGCCCCTCGCGACGCCGTTCATGTGGGCGGCGGCGTTCGGGGCTCCCGGCGCTGCCGTGTTCTACAACCAGCAGATCCTGACGTTCGAGGTCTCCGGCGCCGGCACGCACGCAGCGGCCGCGCTCTCGACGCCGCTGATGGCCCTCGTGGTCGTCGCCGGTGTCGTCCTCGCGCTGTGGGCCGCACGGCGCGGTGCCCGTCGTGCCGAGCTCGCGCCGGTCCTCGCGCTGCTGTTCGTCGCCGCGCTCATCGCCACCAACAAGGTCGGGTCGCCGCAGTACATCGGGTGGCTCGCCGTGCCGATCGTGTGGGGACTGGCCGCCGGGACGCCGAGTGTGCGCCGGTTCGTGCCGATCGCGATCGCCGCGCTGCCCACCGCTGTGCTGACCCAGCTGATCTACCCGGCGTACTACGACCAGGTGCTCACCCTGCAGCCGTGGATGCTCGTCGTGCTGACGGTGCGGAACGTGCTCGAGGTGGCGATCCTGGCGTGGACCGTGGTCGAGCTGGTGCGGATGGGGCGGGGCGCGGGCAGGATGGACGCATGATCGTCGCCTTCTCCGTTGCTCCGTCCGGTGGTCCCTCCGAACAGGCGGACGGCTCCGTGCACGACGCCGTCGCCGCAGCGGTGCGGGTGGTCCGCGAGAGCGGCCTGCCGAACCGCACGTCGTCGATGTTCACCGAGCTCGAGGGGGAGTGGGACGAGGTCATGGACGTCGTCAAGCGCGCCACCGAGGCGGTCGGCGCCTACGGCACGCGGGTGTCGCTCGTGCTCAAGGCCGACATCCGACCGGGGCACACCGGGGAGATCGACGGCAAGCTCGAGCGGCTCGAAGCGGCGCTCGGCGAGTAGCGCTCTCGCTCTCGCTCTCGCTCGGCGCTCGCGCTCAGCGCTTGTCGCGCCGCCGTGCCCGGGTCCGTCGGCGGGGGTCCGGCCCGAGCACCACGAGCACGGTGAGCAGCGCGATCCCGGCGAGCACCGCGATGAGCACGATGACCATGCCCATCGGGTCGGTGGCGTCCTCGCAGTTCACCGGCGCGCCGGCGGGGCACGAGGCGAGCACGGTGGCGGCGAGGGACATGTGCTCATTGAACAACGGGGGCCCGCGCGACACGCCGTCGCCCTCCCGGGGATGTCGGTGGTCGGGTGTCTCATGGCCCGTATCGAGCCACATCCGGTGGCCCCGAGACGACGAGGAGCGCGTGATGACCCACGACGGCTGGTGCCCTGACTGCGACCTGCGAACGGTCGTCATCGACACGGACGAACAGGGCGAGAACGCCTGGGCCACGTGCGCCGAGTGCGGCGTCGGCTGGACGCACCGTGACGAGCTGCCCGAACTCGCTCCCGCGTCGACGCGTCCCGCCCACACGGAGCGTCAGGCGGCCTGACCCGGTTCTCCTCGGTTACGGCCGGGCCAGCCCGGTGCGACCCGTGCCGGCCGCGCACGGCGACTTCCGTTCGGCCTTTGGAGCGGTCTACACTGCTCGGACCGGATGGTCGTCGCCACCCGGACCGTCCCGTTCGCTGCTGAACCCGGACCGGCACCCCGTTCGGGCGTGGCCGCGCTGCCGATCAGCACGTGGACCGCGACGATCGCGGGTCGCCCCCGCCGACACCGTCCAGCCGACACCCCGATCCGACGCCGCCCGTGCAGGACGTCGTCCGAGAACAGGCCCCATGTCACAGCTCACGCCTGCGCGTCGCACCGCCGCGCTCATCTCGCTCGCCCTCGGCGGCTTCGCCATCGGGTCGACCGAGTTCGTCGCGATGGGCCTGCTGCCGAACATCGCGCAGGCGCTGCTGCCGCAGCAGTACGGCCTCGACCCGGATGCCGGCATCGCGCACGCGGGCTGGCTCGTCAGCGCCTACGCGCTCGGCGTCGTGGTCGGTGCTCCCACCATCGCGGCGATGTCCGCGAAGTTCCCGCGCAAGGGCCTGATCCTCGTGCTGCTCGTCGGGTTCGTCCTCGCGACGATCGCGAGCGCGTTGCTGCCGTCGTTCGGCCTGGTGCTCGTCGCCCGCTTCGTGGCCGGCCTGCCGCACGGCGCCTACTTCGGCATCGCCTCGATCGTCGCCGGCGACATGATGGGCCCGGGCAAGCGCGGCAAGGGCATCGCGATGGTGCTGCTCGGTCTGTCGGTCGCGAACGTCGTCGGCGTCCCCGCGATTACCTGGGTCGGCCAGCTCGCCGGCTGGCGGATCGCCTACGGCGTGGTCGCCGCGCTCTTCGCGCTGACCTTCCTCGCCGTCGCGGCCTTCGTGCCGAAGAGCGCCCGTGACGAGCACGCGACGATCGGCCGGGAGCTCCGCGCCTTCCGTGTGCCGCAGGTCTGGATCGTGATGGGCCTCGGCGCGGTCGGGTTCGGTGGCTTCTTCGCCGTCTACTCGTACATCTCACCGCTCGTGCAGCACGTCACCGGCATGCCCGAGTCGTTCGTGCCGATCGTCCTGGTGGTCGTCGGCATCGGCATGGTGGTCGGTGGTGTGCTGGGCGGACACCTCGCCGACCACAGCGTGAAGCGCACGATCTACTTCGGCATGTTCTCGCTCATCGGCGCCCTGCTGCTCACGGTGCTGACCGCGCAGTGGCTCTGGGGCATGCTCCTCGGCGCGTTCCTGCTCGGGGCGACCTCGTCGGCGATCCCGCCGGCGGTGCAGTCCCGGTTGATGGACGTCGCCGGCGACGCCCGGACGATCGCCGCGGCGCTCAACCACTCGGCGTTCAACATCGGCAACTCGCTCGGCGCGGCACTCGGCGGCGCGGTCATCGCGGCCGGCTTCGGGTTCGTCGCACCGGGCTGGCTCGGCATCGTCCTCGCACTGCTCGGCGTCCTCGTCACGATGTTCAGCTACTCGGTCGAGCGTCGTACCACGCGCCGTGCCGCGCTGCGCTCCCCGTCGCCCAGTACCGGCCCGATCACCGCGCCCGTCCCCATCCACTGACCGCGCGCGGGCGACGCCAGAGCGGTTCGCGAAAGCGACAGTCTGCCGCGAACTGTTCACGGCAGACTGTCGCTTTGCCGGATGGGACCGTCGGCGTCGGCGGCACAGTGTCGCTGTGGCGGGACAGACCGCAGGTCGGCCCCGATCGCCGGACACGCGCGGTGGGCGTGCCCACGCACCGGACGGGAGGCCCGTGGCGACGCCGCCACGGGCCTCCCGTCCGATGTGGGGTGCGGTAGACCGCCGCACGTGCGCCGCGCGCTACAGGCCCAGCGGCCCGCCGTCCTGCACGATGATGCCGTCGGTGATCGCACGCTTCCGGAGCGCGACCTTCGTGCCGACGTCGAACCCGGCGACGCGGTACTTCTCGCGGATGCGCTTGAGGTAGCTCTTCGCGGTCTCCTCGGAGATGCCGAGCTGGTAAGCGACGCTCTTGACGGGCTCGCCACCGCCGTACAGCGCCATGACGCGACGCTCTTGGGCGCTGAGCTTCGGCACGCCGCCGACGTCACCGCTGTTGATGGCCAGGTCGAGCTCGGCGGAGACGTACTGTTCACCACGCTGGGCGGAGCGGATCGCCTCGACGATCATGTCGGCGTCCTCGCTCTTCACCAGGTAGCCGAGGGCTCCGGCCCCCAGGGCCTCGCGCACGACGTTCGGCTCCGAGTACGTGCTCATCACGACCGTCTTCACCCCGGCGGTCTTGAGCGTCGAGATCTTCAGCGACACCGGGATGGAGTCCTTGAGGTCCAGGTCGAGCAGCACCACGTCCACCGGGAACGCCGGGCTCGTCAGGAGCTCGGGCCAGGTCGTGACCGCGGCGACCAGGGTGATGTCGTCGGCGGCGTTCCGGATCCACTCCGTGAGCGCGCCGAGGAGCATCCTGTGGTCGTCGACGAGTGCGAGTCGGATGGGTTCCTCTGGAGTCGCCATGCGGGCGTCCTTTCTCGGGGGCAGGTCGTGCCCGATCCTAGGAGGGCGGGGCACGTGGCACGGGCAGGCTGTCCGGGTGTCCGGCAGCTACATCGACGGATGTCGGTCCACGACGCAGTGCGCGACGATGTGGAGCGCCCCGTCGCGGACCGTCTCGGTGTACGGACCGATGCGCTGCAGGGCGCTCCACGCGGTCGGGCCGAGGCTGCGGCGTTGGACACCGCGGGACTCGATGACCACCGGCACGTCCATCCGTTCGTCGGTGACGGGGTGGCCGTCGGACCCGACCGGGCCGAGCGTGACCGAGACGACCGGCAGGCCGGGGGTGGCGGCGCGGCCGTCGCCGACCATCTGCCACAGGGCCTGCAGCAGTCCGTCGCGCTGGGCGGGGGTGAGGTGTCCGGCGAGGGCGCCCGGATCGGCGACGCTCACCGAACGCCCGAGGTGGTCGGACTCCGTGATCGCGTGGTAGAGCCAGGTCTCGCGTCGGCCCTCGATGAGGTGCAGGCGGAGCTCGGTCGCGAGCGAGGCCGCGACGGAACTCGAGGCGTCCGACAGCGGCAGGGGATCGGTGCCGTTCGCGACGGCGTCGAGCAGCTTCTCGGCGGCCAGGTCGAGTCGGGCGAGCTCGTCCGAGGCGAGCATGCCGACGGCGAACTGCGGCGCCTGCACGTTGCTCTGCACGAGCACGCGGTCGAGTTCCCGCTGCACGAGCTGCCGGAACCGCTGCACGACGTACAGGGCGATCGACGGCGGCACGACGACCAGGGCGAGCAGGGACACGATGCCGGGCAGCGTGTCGTTCGTGATCGGGGTCGAGACGACGCTCATGCCGATGAACGCCAGGCCGAGCACCGCGATGGCGGCGGCGACTTCACGGGCGGGCCGGAGCGTGGCGATCGGCAGCAGCGCGAAGCCCGCGGCGATCGACGCCGACGCAGTGTGCGCGATGTCGTGCTCGGGCCAGATCCCGATGAAGTCGAGGGTCACCACGCACGCGAGCACGACGCAGATCAGCACGAACGCCAGTCCGGTCAACCGCTCGCCGTAGGTCAGCACGCTCAGGCCGACACCGACCGCGGCGACGAGGTAGAGCGCCCACGCCGCGGCGGGCAGCCACGGGTCGGAGAAGTCGGACCAGCGGACCAGGAAGTACACGATGCCGGACACGGCCTCGATCGCGGTGAGCACCGCGGCGCCGAGGCCCAGGTACCCGGCACCGAGCGAGGCGCCGGGCTTGGCGGCCTGGCGGAGCGACCGTGCGCCCGTCGAGGTCGAGGGGAGTCCACGGGCCTGCCGACGTTCGCTGGTGCGGTAGCGCTCGCGGGCCTCGCGGCGGGTGCGGGGCGGCTGCTGGCCGCTGGACTCACCGGGCAGGCCGCGGCTGATGGTGTCCTCGGGGACCCGGGTCATCGCGGTGCCTCCAGGACGACGGTGGTGCCGGAACCCGGCGCGGAGAAGAGCTTGGCGTCGCCGCCGACCTCGCGCAGACGGCTCACGACGCTCTCCTTGAAGCCGAGTCGTTCGGCGCTGACGGTGGTCAGGTCGAACCCGACCCCGGAGTCCGTGACCATGGCGCGCACCATGTCGTTGTCGTGGACGATCGTGACGTGCGCCTCGCCGACACCGGCGTGCCGGCGGACGTTCTCGAGGCACTCGCCGAGCGCCAGCAGGAAGGCGTCGAGCACGTGCGACGGCAGCAGTACCTGGCCGGTGCCGTGCCAACTGACCTCGAGGCCCATCCGGCCGAAGCGCTGCTTCACCGACTCGAGGGTCTGGCCGAGCGGCGACTCCTCTTCGCGGGTGAGCGAGTAGTCGCCGGACTGCGACGGCTGCGGGGTCGCGCCGAGTCGCAGGTGGCGCAGGAGCCGGGCGTCCTCGGCGGCCTGCTCGCGCATCGCCTGCTCGGAGACCCCGACGCCCGAGTGGGCGAGGAGCGTGAGCGTTGCGAGGACCGTGTCGTGCAGCAGCCGAGCGCCCTGCCGCCGCTGTGCCTCGGTCTCGCTCGCCTGGCGTTCGGCGCGGTGCGCGGTGCCGATGCTGTAGATCCGTCGCGCGACGCGGGGGATGCTGCGCGAGATCCAGACGGCCACCACCGCGATGAGCACCCAGCCGAGCAAGGCGCCGCTGACGGGCGTCGACAGGAACCCGCCGGTCGCCCAGACCATCACGACCACGACGACACCACCGGCGGCGATCGTGAGCCCGAGGCCGACCGGCTGCCCGCGCTGCGCCATCAACGGTGCGGACAGCGAACCGCCGGCGAGCGTCATGACGGCACTGGCGACGAGCGGGCGGACCGACTCGTCCGCCCCGGAGAACAGGATCGCGAGGGACGCGAGCCCCGTCACGAGGATCGCGGCGGTCCACCACACGGTGCCGGTGCGCCCGAAGAACACGAACGAGGCCACCATCGCGGCGATGCAGAGCAGGGCGCCCACGAGCGGCAGAACGGGGACCGCGGCGGCGGAGACCACGCCGACGACGCTGACGAGCGCGCAGACGATGCCCACGACACGGGTCGTCGCCCGCAGCAAGCGGTCGCGTTCCTGTGCGATGAAGTCCATCGATGTCCTGGTTGGTGACGAGCTGGTGTGACGGGTGGTGCGGGGAAACCGAGCCTCGTTCAGTCCGGGCTCGCAGCCATCCAACCACGGGCGACACCCGTTGGGGGGTGTTCGGCGCGCCGTGCCGCGCGCGCCGCGCTCAGTCGTCGAGCAACCGCCGCAGGTGCGCGCCGACCTGCTCGTGCTCGATGAGGAACCCGTCGTGCCCGAACTCGCTCTCGATCACGGCGGCCGTGTCCCCGTCGACCGTGTCCGGGACCCCGGCGGCGATCCGGTGCTGGTCCTCGATCGGGAACAGCCGGTCGCTCGAGATCCCCACGACGAGCGTGCGCGCCGTCACGAGTTCGAGCGCCGCCGCGACACCGCCCCGCCCCGCGCCGACGTCGTGCGAGTCCATCGCGTGCGTGAGTGTGATGTACGACGATGCGTCGAAACGCCGGGTGAACTTGTTGCCGTGGAAGTCGAGGTAGCTCTCCACCGAGAACCTCCCGTCGTCGCCGAGCGGTGAGACGTCGCTCTGCCAGGACCGGGCGAACCGGCCGTTCAGCTCGTCGGACGCCCGGTAGGTCATCAGCGCCATCCGCCGCGCGAGCGCCAGCCCGCGGTGCGGTCCCTCGCCGGCGTGGGCTTCGTAGTAGTCGCCGCCGGCGAACGCCGGGTCCATCTGGATCGCCGAGCGCTGCAGCGAGTTCGCCGCGATCTGGTCCGCCGTGGTCTGCGCCGTCGACGCCAGCACCGCCAACCGCTGGACCCGCGCGGGGTGCGACACCGCGAACTCGAGGGCGTGCATCCCGCCCATCGACCCGCCGACGACGGCCGCGAACACGTCAATGCCGAGTCGGTCGGCGAGCTGGCGCTGCACCTCGACCTGGTCGCGGACGGTGACGAACGGGAACCGCGAGCCCCACTCGACGCCGGTGGGCGACACCGACGACGGCCCGGTCGTGCCCTGGCACCCGCCGAGCATGTTCGGTGCGATCACGAACCACTCGTCGGTGTCGATCGCCAGGCCGGGACCGACGACGTCGCCCCACCAGCCGGCGGTGCGGTGCCCCGGACCGGGAGCGCCGGCGACGTGCGAGTCGCCGGTCAGGGCGTGGAAGAGCAGGACGGCGTTGTCGCGCGCCGGGTTGAGCGTGCCCCACGTCTCGTAGGCGACGCGCACGGCCGGCAGGCGCCCGCCGCGCACCCACTGCTCGCCGAGGGACACGAAGTGCCGCGCACCCGGGTGGTCGCCGGGGCGCCAGGCGCCCGTGACGGGCGGCTTGCCGAGGGTGCCGAGTTCGGCGCCGGGCACCAGGGTGGACGGCACGGAGTCCTCGGGGGTCGTCTGCCAGTCCATGGTGCGTCCAGTCTGCCGGGAGGCGCGGCTCGCCGCCGCCGTGTTACGTCACGTCCGCCCCGTGGCCGGGTCGTCGGCCGCGGGTGGGTGCGACAACATCGACGTCGTACGACATCGAGGAAGTCGCACCGCCGCGCCGGCAACTGTTGCACGCGCGTGCAGACGACAAGGTCGACGTCGTAGGACGTCGACCTTGTCGTTCGGAGTCGGGGTCCCGGGCGGGCGAACGCTACGCGCGCTGCCCCTCCTGCGACACTGCACGCGCCGCGGCGAGCCCGGCCTCGAGGTCGGCCTTCAGGTCCTCGATGTTCTCGATGCCGACGGACAGCCGCACCAGGCCCGGCGTGACCCCGGTGGTGAGCTGCTGCTCGGGCGTGAGCTGCGAGTGGGTGGTCGACGCCGGGTGGATCACGAGCGAGCGCACGTCACCGATGTTCGCCAGGTGCGAGAACAGCTGCAGGTTGTCGACGAACGCCTTGCCCGCCGGCACGCCGCCCTTGAGTTCGAACGACAGCACGGCGCCGACGCCCTTCGGCGCGTACCGTTTCGCCGCGGCGTACCAGGGCGACGTCGGCAGGCCGGCGTAGGCGACGGTGGCGACGTCCGGGTGGCGGTCGAGCCACTCGGCGATCTCCTGCGCGTTCGACACGTGGCGCTCGATGCGGAGCGACAGGGTCTCGATGCCCTGCAGCAGCGCGAACGCCGTGTCCGCCGAGTTCGACGCCCCCAGGTCGCGCAGCAGCTGCACGCGCGCCTTCACGATGTAGGCGAGCTCGTTGCCGACCGCCTCCGCGAAGACCGCACCGTGGTACGACGGGTCGGGCGTGTTGAACTCCGGGAACTTGTCCGGGTGCTGCGACCAGGCGAACTTCCCGCCGTCGACGATGATGCCGCCGATGACGGTGCCGTGGCCGCCGAGGAACTTCGTGGCCGAGTGCACGACGATGTCGGCCCCGTGCTCGAACGGACGGATCAGGTACGGCGTCGCGATGGTGTTGTCGACGATCAGCGGGACGCCGGACTCGTGTGCGATGTCGCTGACGCCGGTGATGTCGAGGACGTTGATCTTCGGGTTGCCGATGGTCTCGGCGAAGAACAGCTTCGTGTTCGGGCGGACGGCGCGTCGCCACTCCTCGAGGTCGTCCTGGTCCTCGACGAACGTCGTCTCGATGCCGAGCTTCGCCAGCGTGTACTTGAACAGGTTGTACGTGCCGCCGTAGATCGACGACGACGACACGATGTGGTCGCCCGCCCCCGCGATGTTCAGCACGGCGTACGTCTCCGCCGCCTGACCGGACGCCACGAGGAGTGCGCCGCTGCCGCCCTCGAGCGCCGCGATGCGCTGCTCCACGACGTCGTTCGTCGGGTTCATGATCCGGGAGTAGATGTTGCCCGGCTTGGCGAGGGCGAACAGGTCGCGGGCCTCGTCCGAGTTCGCGAAGACGTACGAGGTCGTCTTGTAGATCGGGGTGGCTCGGGCGCCCGTGGTCGGGTCCGGCTGTGCGCCGGCGTGGACCTGCGTGGTCTCGAACCGCCACTGCGCGGCGTCGTGCTCGGTCATCTTGGTGCTCCTGTCCGGTGCGGCTGGTCGTCGGGTCGCCTTGCGCTCGGCCTGGAGGCGCGGCGCTGCTGTGCGTCGGCACTCACGGTACGCAGGCGGGCGCGCTGGTACCAGCGCGCCCGCCTCGGGACGTAACGCGCACGCCGGACGCGCCACGGGCCTCCCGTCCGCGGGGCGCGACGCTGGGTCGCACCGTTCGCCGGCGGGCCTCGCACGGTGCGAGGGGGCCCGCTACGCCGGATCGCGGCGGAACAGCCAGCCGACGTTCGGTTCCAGCAGCCAGCGCATCCCGCGCCGCACGAAGGGCTGGGCCAGGAAGAGGCTGACCGCGCAGGCGATCGCGACCATCAGCAGCACGAACGGCCACGCGGAGTGCGGGCCGGCGAGCACGCCGGACTCGCGGATCGGGTAGAGGACGAACGTGTGCAGCAGGTAGACGTACATCGTCGCCGCACCGAACTGCGTGAGCCAGATGTTCCGGCGGGGGATGAGCACCAGGAACGACGCGGTCAGCAGCGACGCCAGCAGCATCAGGCCGAAGCGGACGGCTCCGGCCCACCAGGCGTCCTCGCCGAGACCCGAGTACGAGTCGTCGTAGAAGAACCAGTGGTGCAGGTCGAACTCCTTGAACTGCGGGATCCACACCGCGCACGACACCGCCCAGGCGGCGAACACCACGGCCGCGGCGACCCGGACCCGGACCACCACGCGACGCGAGGCCTCGTACCAGCGGTCGAAGAGCCCCCACTGCTTGACCTGCCACCCGAGCAGGAAGAACGGCAGCAGGCTGATGGCACGGGACAGCGAGAGCGTCGAGTCCACGTTGTCGAAGTAGCCGACGCCGATGCTGAACACGACGGCCCAGAACAACGGCCACCGCAGCTGCGCGAGGTACGGCAGGATCAGCTTGAAGATGCCGAGGGCCAGCAGGAACCACAGGGTCCAGGTCGGCTGGGTCGGGTTGAAGTCCTTGCCGCCCTCGACGATGCCCTGCACCACGGTCCAGATCGTCTGCATGATGATGTACGGCACGACGATGTCGGTGATCGTGCGGCGCATGCGCTTCGCCGTCGGGGTGTCCGCCGACGAGAAGTACCCACTGATCACACCGAACGCGGGCATGTGGAACGCGTAGATGAACGTGTAGAGCGCCAGGGCGTGCTCGCTCGCCGTCGTCTGGCGCTGGATCGCGTGACCGATCACCACGAGCGTCACGGCGACGAACCGCGCGGTGTCCCACATGGGGATACGGCGCGGTGCCCGGCCGGGTTCGAGCTGCGTCGCCGGGGCCGAGGGTGCGGGAGGGGCGGCATCCGTCGTCATCGTCGGCCACGTTACCGGATCGTGACCTGGGAGGGTCGGTACGGTTGGGGTCCTGGGCGAGCAGTCGTCCAGGAACCGGGGCGATCAGTCGCCCGGTCACCGACCCAGGAGGCAGATCACATGGCAGCACGGCGCGCAGTCGTCACCGGAGCGAGCTCGGGCATCGGGGCGGCCACCGTCCGGCTGTTCCGGTCGCGGGGCTGGGACGTGCTGGCCGTCGCCCGCCGAGCGGCGAAGCTCGAGGCGCTCGCCGCGGAGACCGGTGCCGAGGTCCTGGTGGCGGACATCACGAGCGCTGCCGACGTCGAGGCGCTCGCCGCCCGCGTCGCCGAGCTCGGCGGCGCCGACGTCCTGGTGAACAACGCGGGTGGCGCGTTCGGCTCGGCCAGCGTCGAGGAGTCGGACGTCGACGACTGGCGTGCCATGTTCGAGGTCAACGTGATCGGCACGAAGCGTGTCGTCGCCGCGCTGCTGCCGCACCTGCGGGACCGTGCCCGTGCGACGGGTGGAGCCGACATCGTCACGGTGACGAGCACGGCCGGGTTCGTGGCGTACGAGAACGGTGGCGGCTACAACGCCGCGAAGTTCGCCGAGCACGCCCTGGTCGGCGCGCTCCGGCTCGAGCTCAACGGCGAACCGATCCGCGTCGTCGAGATCGCCCCCGGACTGGTGAAGACCGACGAGTTCGCGCTCACCCGGTTCCGCGGCGACGAGCAGAAGGCCGCGGCGGTCTACGACGACGTTCCGGGCCCGCTCGTGGCCGACGACGTCGCCGAGGCGATCGTGCACGCGGTGGAGCTGCCGGCGCACGTGAACCTCGACCTGGTCACGATCCGGCCGGTCGCGCAGTCGGCGCAGCACAAGCTCGCGCGCGGAACGCTCACGCCGCGCTGACCCGCCGCGCTGATCCCCTGCCCAGCGCCCGCGCTGATCCGCTGCGCAGCGCCCGGGCGGTGACCACGGGTCGCGGGCGCGGGGTCCCTGCCGGTACCGTGGTCGGATGCCGATCAGCAGCGAACCCGAGCCCACGGCGCCGGCTCAGTCGACCGTGACCGTGACGAGCGGGCCCGAGGTGCTCGGATGGCTGGAGTTCGGTGACGCCGCACGCCTGCTCGCGAAGGACGTGCTGTCCTCCGGCTTCGAGCCCGAGGTCGTCGTCGCCGTCGCCCGTGGCGGGCTGATCATCGCCGGTGCCGTGGCGTACGCGCTCGGCACCAAGGAGTGCGGCTCGATCAACGTCGAGTTCTACACCGACGTCGAGCAGCGCCTGGACGAGCCCGTCGTGCTCGCACCCGCGCTCGACGCCCCGAGCCTGGCCGGCAAGCGCGTGCTCGTCGTCGACGACGTGTCGGACTCCGGTCGGACCCTGCGCCTGGTGGTCGACATCATCCGGAACGCCGGTGCCGACGTCCGCAGCGCGTGCCTGTACTCGAAGCCCGGCACCGTCCTCGAGCCCGACCACGTCTGGCGCCGCGTCGACGGCTGGATCACCTTCCCGTGGAGCGCCCTCGCACCGGTGACGGCCGAGTCGTGAGCATCCACCTCGTCGGCGGCGGACGCTTCGCCGCCTCGGACGCCGCAGCGCCCTTCCTCGCCGAGGCCACCGCACGGTCGGCTGCCGTCGGCCGGACGGTCCCGCGCATCGCCCTGCTCTCCGTCGCCGGCCCCGACGGCGGCAGCCCGTCGTCGACCGCCGACATCGCCGAGGTGCTCGGTGGGGCCCGCGCGGCCGAGGTCGTCGTGACCGAGGTCGCGGCCGGCCAGGTGTTCGACACGACCGTGCTGAGCGACGTCGACGCGCTCGTCGTCGGTGGCGGCGTCACGCCCGACTACCTCGGCGCGATCGCCCCGCTCGTCGACCAACTCCGGTTGCTCGTCGCCGACGGCCTGCCCTACCTGGGCTACTCCGCCGGCGCGATGATCGCCGCCGACCGCGCGCTCGTCGGCGGCTGGCGCATCGGCGGCGTCGAGATCTGCCCCGAGGAGGCCTCCGAGGGCCTCGACGAGGTCGAGCTCCGCGAGGGCCTCGGCCTGGTCGACCTGACCATCGACGTCCACGCGGTGCAGGCCGGCACGCTCGCCCGTCTCATCGCCAGCGCCGAGGCCGAGTTCGTCACCGCCGGCCTGGCGATCGACGAGGACACCGCACTCGTCGTCGGTGAGGGCGCGCTCGAGGTCCGGGGCACCGGCAGCGTCTGGCGCGTCATGGCCGGCGAGGAGTCCGTGGCCGTCGCCACGATGGGCGCGTAGCCGTCGTGGAACCACGACCGCTCGCCGACCTGGTCGACCCCGGCTGGGCGTCGGCGCTCGCTCCGGTCGAGGACGACGTGCACCGCATGGGTGCGTGGCTCCGCGACGAGACGGCAGCCGGCCGCCCGTACCTGCCCGCCGGCGCCGACGTGCTCCGGGCCTTTACCACGCCCTTCGACGCCGTGAAGGTGCTCGTCGTCGGGCAGGACCCCTACCCGACGCCCGGCCACCCGATCGGACTGTCGTTCGCCGTCGACCCCGCAGTCCGCCCGGTGCCGCGCAGTCTGGCGAACATCTACAAGGAGCTCAGCGCCGACGTCGGCGTGACCCCACCCGCGCACGGTGACCTGCGCGCGTGGTCGGACCAGGGCGTCCTGTTGCTCAACCGGGTGCTCACGGTCCGCGCGGGCGATGCCGGCAGCCACCGCGGCAAGGGATGGGAGGCCGTCACCGACCAGGCCGTCCGCGCACTGGTCGGCCGGGGGACCCCGCTCGTCGCAGTGCTTTGGGGCGCGCAGGCCGCGTCCGTGCGACCGCTGCTCGGTGACACCCCGGTGGTTGCGTCGGCCCACCCGAGCCCGTTGAGCGCCTCGCGGGGCTTCTTCGGCAGCCGTCCGTTCTCGCAGGTCAACGCGCTGCTCGAGGAGCAGGGCGCGACGCCGGTCGACTGGTCGCTGCCCGCTCAGTAGGCTCGGCACGTGCTCGAGGAGGAATACCAGCGACGGCGGGTCCTGCCGCGACACCTGCGTGCCCGTCCGGCGAGCGAGACCGCGTTCGAGTACCGGATCCGTGCCGCCGAGGTGAGCGACCTGCCCGACGTGCGTGAGATCCACACGCACTACGTCCGCAACTCGTCGGTGACCTTCGACCCGTCGGCGTTCACCTTCGCCCGCTGGAAGCAGCGCTACGACGACATCCGGAAGCGCAAGCTGCCCTTCCTGGTCGCGGAGAACCCCGCCGGGCAGATCCTCGGTTACGCGCTGGTCGACGCCTGGAACCCGCGCGACCGGTCGAACCGCGTGGTCGAGGACTCGATCTACCTGGGAGCGGCGTCCGGCGGCAAGGGGCTCGGGCGTGCACTCATGGAGGCGCTGCTCGACGAGTGCCGGTCCGCCGGGGTCCGCGAGGTCGTCGCGGTGATCGCCGACCGGCAGGCCGAGGCCTCGATCCGCCTGCACGAGCGGCTCGGCTTCGAGGAGGTCGGTCGGATGGGCAAGGTCGGCTACAAGTACGACCGATGGCTCGGCACGGTGACCATGCGCCTGCGGTTGCGCGGCCCGCGCCTCTTCGCCCGGAAGTAGTCGGGCGGTCGTCCGTCGTTCGGTCGCGGTGGGCCGCGCCGAGGTTCCGAGATCTGCGCATCTCGGCGTGCGATCGCGCGTGTTGCGGAACCTCGACGACCAGCGCACGGCGTGTTGTGGAACCTCGACGACCAGCGCACGGCGTGCCACCTCGTGCCGCCCCTCGCCCGACCCCGCACACCCGTCAGGGCCGCGGGGCCTCGGCGATGAACTCGTCGCGCGTGACACCGACGAGCGCCGTCGTCGCGGCCGCCGCGGCGGCTCCGTCGCCCGCGACCAGCGCGTGTCCGACGGCCTCGTGCCGGAGGGCGGCCTCGCGCGTCCAGCGCGTGATGGTGTCGCGCGACTCCGAGGTGCGGGTGCGCAGCAGCGCTTCGACGGTGCCCGCGAAGTGCGCGAAGACGGCGTTGCCGGACCCGCTGAGCAGGGCGCGGTGGAAGCGGACGTCGGCCTCGAGGTACGCGCGGCTGTCCTCGCGCGCGCAGGCGGCGAGCATGTCCTGCGCGGCGTCGAGGACGGCGGATGCCCCGGATCCGCCGGCGGTGAGCGACGCCGCGACGGGTTCGACGCCGAGCCGCAGCTCGAGCAGTTCCCGCTGCTGCACGAAGTAGGCGGGCGATGCGCCGCGCCACCGGATGACCGTCGGCGCGAGCAGCTCCCACGACCCGATGCCGAGCACCTGCGTGCCCACGCGCTGCCGGGGCTCGACGAGCCCGAGGGACTGCAGGACGCGGAGCGCCTCGCGGACGACCGACCGGGACACGCCGAACTCGTCCGCCACGAGTTCGGGGCGGACCACCGTGCCGGGCTCGAGTGCGCCGTCGACGATGCGCTGCCCGAGGGTGTCGAGCACGTGGGCGTGCAGTCCGCGTGCGGGGGGCATCGTTCCTCCATGCAGTACGTGTCGCGCGGTCGGCGTGACGTCGGTCCCATCGAAACGGCAGACTGCCTCCGAGGGCGGATGGCGCGCGGCGGATCGTCGTATAGTCTGATTAATCAGATTATTGAGGGTCGGCTCGTGCAGCGCCAGCCGCCCTCGACACGAAGGCGACGGAGCCGCGCGGCAGCGGCTCCAGGAAGGGGCACCGATGCCTCACGCTCCAGTCCACGCGCTCGCGCACCCCGTCGGCGCGGTCCTCGCCGCCGAGGGTGGCGGCACCGAGACGGTCGACCCGTCCGGTCCGATCCCGCAGCTGATCATCGCGGCCCTCGTCGGCATCGTCGTGATCATCGCGCTCATCACCTGGCTCAAGGTGCACCCGTTCATCGCGCTCGTGATCGGTGCCCTGGGCGTCGGCATCGGCGCGGGGCTCGCGCCCGACAAGGCGGTCACGAGCTTCGGCAACGGCTTCGGCGCGACGATGACGAGCGTCGGCATCCTGGTGGGCCTCGGGTCGATGTTCGGCAAGATGCTCGTCGACTCCGGTGCTGCCGACCGCGTGGTCGACACCCTCGTCCGCAGGTCGTCGAAGGCCGCGCTGCCGTGGACGATGGCCCTGATCGGTGCGCTGATCGGCCTGCCGATGTTCTTCGAGGTCGGCCTCGTGCTCCTCATCCCGATCATCGTGCTCGTCGCGAAGCGCAGTTCCGTGCCGATCATGAAGATCGCCGTGCCCGCCCTCGTCGGCCTGTCGACGATGCACGCGTTCGTCCCGCCGCACCCCGGCCCGCTCGTCGCCATCTCGACCGTCGGCGCGAACCTCGGCACCACGCTCGCCTTCGGCATCGTTCTGGCGATCCCGGTGATCGTGCTCGCCGGTCCGGTCTTCGCGCAGTTCGCGGCACGCTGGGTCGACATCCCGGCCCCCGACCTGTTCGGGTCGCGTGGTTCGGACTCCGGGTCGGCGTCCGGTCCGCAGGACCCCGCTTCGGGCGGACGGGAGGCCCGGCGCGGCCCCGCCACGCAGGACACCGCGTCCCTGCCCAACGGCAAGAGCGACTTCACGCGCGTCATCAGCGAGCCGCGCAGCCCGTCCTTCACCGTCGCACTCGTCGGCATCCTGCTGCCCGTCGTCCTCATGCTCGCCCAGGCCATCCGCGAGGCCACGATGCCCGACGCGGCCGGCTCGTGGGTGAGCCTGCTCGACTTCCTCGGGTCGCCGATGATCGCGATCGGCATCGCCGCGATCTACGCGATGGTCTTCTTCGCGATCGGCGGCGGCATGGACCGGTCCGCCGTGGCGAAGTCGCTCGAGAGCGCACTGCCCCCGGTCGCCGGCGTGCTGCTCATCGTCGGTGCCGGCGGTGGCTTCAAGCAGGTGCTCATCGACACGGGCATCGGCGGGGTGATCGCGGACGCCGTGAAGGACTCCGGCATCTCGGTGCTCCTCGTCGCCTGGGTCGTGTCGGCACTGGTGCGCGTCGCGACCGGGTCGGCCACGGTCGCCACCGTCACCGCGGCGGGCATCATGGCGCCGATCGCGGCGGACCTGTCCTCGCCGATGACCTCGCTGCTCGTGCTGGCGATCGGTGCCGGGTCGGTGTTCCTGTCGCACGTGAACGACGCCGGGTTCTGGCTCGTCAAGGGCTACCTCAACACCACCGTGGGGCAGACCTTCAAGACGTGGACGGTGCTCGAGTGCCTCATCTCGGTGCTCGGTCTGCTCGGGGTCCTGCTGGCCGGGGTGTTCATCCGATGAGCGGCGACTCCGCCCTGGATGCGCGCGTCCTGGTCGTCATGGGGGTCTCCGGGTCCGGCAAGTCGACGGTCGCCGCGATGGTCGCCGAGCAGCTCGGGTGGGACTTCGCCGAGGGCGATGCGATGCACCCGCAGGCGAACGTCGACAAGATGCACGCCGGCACACCGCTCACCGACGAGGACCGCTGGCCGTGGCTCGACGTCGTCGCCGGCTGGATCCGCGGGCACCTCGACGCCGAGACGCACGGTGTCGTCACGTGCTCGGCGCTGAAGCGGTCGTACCGCGACGTGCTGCGGGCGCCCGGCGTGGTGTTCGTGCACGTGGCCGGTGACGGCGCGTTGATCGAACAGCGCATGTCGCAGCGGTCTGGCCACTTCATGCCGACGTCGCTGCTGCAGTCCCAGCTCGCGACGCTCGAGCCGCCGCAGGACGACGAGGCGCACCTGACGATCGCGGCCGACCGGACTCCGGACGAGGAGAGCGCCGAGGTCGTCGTGCGGCTCGGGCTCGGCGGCGGCCGCTAGCTGAACCGGATCGGGGTGCCGACCGGCAGTGCGGCGAGGGTGCGGGTCATCTCCGCTGAGATCCGCACGCACCCGTGCGAGCTGCCGGTCGGGTCGGGGTAGTAGTGCAGCGCCGTCAGGGCCGCGTTGCCGCCGTACGACGGGATCCGTGACGAGTGCGCCCCGGTCAGGATGATCGGGTTGCCCTGCGTGTAGGTCACGCGGGTGTCCACGTACGCCGCCTCGACGTAGGTGGCGGTGTCGGACGGCGTGGGGTCCTCGGGGGTGCCGAGCCGGGCCGCCTCGGTCGCGGTGACGTCGCCGCTCCGGGTGACGACCGACACCGTGCTCCGGGCGACGTCGACGCGGATCATCCGGTCGGTGTCGGTGACCGTGAAGTCGGTGGCCCGCGCCCAGGCGAACGTGGCACTCGGCGCGTCCGGGTCACCGCCGTCGCCCGGGGTGCGGTTCCGGGCGGGGGTCGAGACGAGGAGCATGCCGCCGTCGACACCCGGAGACCGGCCCCAGACGGCGGTGGCGGCGGGCAGGTCGATCGTCGAGACCCGGTGCGAGAGCGTCGCCACCGGACGCGCGCGGCTCGACGGGCTGGCGTACAGGGCCACGAGGTCGTGCCGCGGGGTGGCGATCTGCCAGGTGTCCGTGGGGCGGACGTCCCCGCCGTCGAGGAGTTCCGGGACGACGCCGTCGTGGAACGCCAACGGCAGGGCGGCGAGGGTGGCGGCCGACGGGGCTCGGGGGACGGCCGCGAGCGTCGGGGTGGGGGTCGGCGTCGGCGTTGCGGTCGGGGTGGCCCGTGCGACGTGGGTCGGGTCGGCGTCCGGCCGGTCGGCGGTCACCCCCACGACGACGGCGGCCGCGACGGCGAGCGCCGCTGCACTCCCGACCACGGCGATCCAGCTCCTGCGTCGCATCGGCATCCCCCTGTGCTCCTGGTCCAGCGTGCGCTCGTCGTCTGGGTGTGTGCTCCTGGTGTCGGTCAGCGTTCGGTGACCCGGCCGGCGTCGACGTGCCACTGCCGGTCGAGGCGGACGGTCTCCAGCATGCGCCGGTCGTGCGTGACGAGCAGCAGGGTGCCGTCGTAGGACTCCAGTGCCTGTTCGAGCTGCTCGATGGCCACCAGGTCGAGGTGGTTTGTCGGTTCGTCGAGCACGAGCACGTTCACCCCCCGGGCCTGCAGCAGCGCGAGTCCGGCGCGGGTCCGTTCGCCGGGGGAGAGCGCCGACGCGGGCCGGCCGACGTGGTCGGCCTTCAACCCGAACTTCGCGAGCAGCGTCCGGACGTCGGCGGTCGTGTACTCCGGCACGATCGCCTCGAACGCGGCGGCGAGGGACTGGTCGCCGGTGAAGGCCGCACGGGCCTGGTCGACCTCGCCGACGGAGACGCTCGATCCGAGCGAGGCCGTGCCGGTCGTCGGCACCTGCTTGCCGAGCAGCGCACGCAGCAGCGTGGACTTGCCGGCGCCGTTCGGTCCGGTGATCCCGATGCGGTCGCCGCCGTCGACCTGCAGCGACACCGGACCGAGGGTGAAGTCGCCCTGCGTGAAGGTCGCGTCGGACAGCGTTGCCACGACCGCGGACGACCGCGGTGCGCTGCCGATCGTGAACTCGAGCTGCCACTCCTTGCGTGGTTCCTCGACCTCGTCGAGCCGCGCGATGCGGGACTCCATCTGCCGCACCTTCTGCGCCTGCTTCTCACTCGACTCCGAGGCGGCCTTCCGGCGGATCTTGTCGTTGTCGGGGGCCTTCTTCATCGCGTTGCGCACGCCCTGGCTCGACCACTCGCGCTGCGTCCGGGCACGGGAGACCAGGTCGGCCTTGGTCGCGGCGTAGTCGTCGTACGCGTCGCGCTTGTGCTGCCGGGCGATCTCGCGCTCCTCGAGGAACGAGTCGTACCCGCCGCCGAACAGCCGGTTGGACGACTGCGCCAGGTCGAGCTCGAGGACGCTCGTCACCGAGCGCGCCAGGAACTCCCGGTCGTGGCTGACGAGCACGACGCCGCCGCGCAGGCCCCGGACGAACCCCTCGAGCCGGTCCAGCCCGTCGAGGTCGAGGTCGTTCGTGGGCTCGTCGAGCAGGACGATGTCGAAGCGCGACAGCAGTAGCGCCGCCAGTCCGACCCGGGCGGCCTGCCCACCGGACAGCGCGGTCATGAGCGAGTCCGGTCCGACACCGTCGTCGTCGGCTCCGGTCTCGAGCCCGAGGTCGGCCAGGACGGCGGGGATGCGGTCCTCCAGGTCCGCGGCGCCCGCGGCGAGCCAGCGGTCGAGCGCCGTCGAGTAGCGGTCAGCGGCGGCGTCACCGGCGTCCGGGTCGCCGAGCGCCGCCGCCGCGGCGTCCATGACCTCGGTCGCCTCGGCCGAGCCGGTCCGGCGGGCGATGTACCCGGCGACGGTCTCACCGGCGATCCGCTCGTGCTCCTGGGGGAGCCAGCCGACGAACGCGTCGGTGGGTGCGAGTGACACCGTGCCGGCCAGGGGCTCGTCGACGCCGGCCAGCAGCCGGAGCAGCGTGGACTTGCCGGCGCCGTTCACGCCGACGACACCGATCACGTCGCCCGGCGCCACCGTGAGGTCGAGGGAGTCGAACAGTGTGCGTGCGGCGTACCCGCCGGACAGGCCCTTGGCGACGAGCGTGGCGGTCAT
The DNA here is from genome assembly GCF_044497295.1 of Curtobacterium pomorum. Classification (NCBI taxonomy): domain Bacteria; kingdom Bacillati; phylum Actinomycetota; class Actinomycetes; order Micrococcales; family Microbacteriaceae; genus Curtobacterium; species Curtobacterium pomorum. The sequence continues at coordinate 2,375,613 of NZ_CP172409.1, read as the reverse complement.
GCGCCAATCGTCCCACGTGGCGGCGTCCGCACGGCACCGTGCTCAGAGTGCCCGGGGCTCCGGGTGCAGCACACTGGTCGGATGGAACCCTGCGTCTTCTGCGCGATCATCGCCGGCGACGAACCGGCCGTCTGGGTCGAGCGCGAGGAGCACGCCGTGGCGTTCGCGCCGCTGCCCGGGTCGGCGCTCGCACCCGGGCACACCCTGGTCGCGCCGGTCGAGCACGCCGACGACCTGCTCGGCGCCGCACCGGTGGCACTGGCCGCCACCGCCGCGCTCGTGCAGCGGGTCGCACGGGCGATGCGGGGTGCGCTCGGCGCCACCGGGACCGTCGTGCTGCAGGCCTCCGGCGCCGATGCCGGGCAGAGCGTGCGGCACCTGCACTTCCACGTCGTGCCGTGCTGGCCGGACGACGGCACGACGCACTGGCCGGAGCCGCCCTCGGCACACGTCGTCGACGGTGACCCGCACGCGCTCCTCGCTGAGATGTTCGAGTAGCCGATCCCGGGCAGCGGTGCGCAGAACGGAGTGGAGTGGGCGCTGCACCGTCAGCCCTCCCACCGACACCTCCAGGAGCACACCATGACCACGAAGATCACCCTGATCATCGACAACCCGGCCGACCCGTCCGCGTTCGAGCAGTCCTACGTGGAGCTCGAGTCCCTCGCCGCGAAGCTGCCGGGCCTGCAGCGCCTGGAGGCGGCGAAGGTCTGGCCGAAGGAGGACGGCACCCCGACCCCGGCCCACCGCACCCTCGACCTGTACTTCGCGTCGTACGGGGACGCGTCCGACGCGGTGGCGACCGCCGAGGCCGGCGCGTTCTTCGAGCGGCTCGGCGGGACGGGCGCCACGTTCACCGGCCTGTTCTCCGACATCGAGCACGAGTAGCACCGACGGCCGGGCCCGGGTCTCGGGCTCAGCGACACTCCTCGGGTCCCGCGCCGCGAGGAGTGTCGTTCAGCGCGAGTCTCGGCCCGGCACCGGCGTCAGCCTGCCCGCGCCGAGAGGGAACAGGCCAGCGTGGTACTCGAGCACGGCGGCGTCGCCGACGTGCAGCGTCGCGGCGCCGAAGCGCCACGCCCGGTTGAACAGGTACACGCCGATCACGGTGCGGCCGTCGTCCGCGACCGCCCACGTGCCCGTGCCCCACTGCGCCGGGTGCCCAACCCCGTCGATCGTGACGGTGGGGCGGGCGAACCAGGTGAGCAGGGGGCGAGCGAGCCGGAGCTCGATCCGGCGCTTCGTCGTGCCGGAGGGGAGAGTCGTGTCCACCTCCGCAGGATAGGGCCACCGCGCCGCCGCCACCGCACCTGTGCCCGCCGCACCCACGCACCCGTAGCGTGGCCGCCATGACCACCACCGTCCTCGTCGCCGGCGCCACCGGAGACCTCGGCGGACGCATCGTCCGCGAGCTCCTGCAGCACGACACCCGCGTCCGCGTCCTGACCCGCCCGAGCAGCGACGCAGCACAGCGCCGCTTCGCCGACGACGACCGCATCGACGTGGTCCCCGCCGCCTACACGGACCGACCGGCCCTGGTGGCGGCGCTCGCCGGGGTCGACGTCGTCGTCTCCGCGGTGAGCGGCACCCGCGCCGTGATCGTCGACGCGCAGCGCGCCCTGCTCGACGCCGCGGTCGAGGCCGGCGTCCCGCGGTTCATCCCCTCGGACTACGCCGCCGACTACCGGTCGATCACCCCCGGCTCGAACCGCAACTTCGAGCTCCGCCGCGAGTTCGCCGCCGCCCTCGACGCCGCTCCGATCCGTGCGACGTCCGTGCTGAACGGGGCGTTCACGGACATGCTCACCGGCCAGGCGCCGATGATCCTGTTCGACCGCCGGCGGGTCCTCTACTGGTCGTCGGCCGACCAGGTCCTCGACTTCACCACGAAGGACGACGTCGCGCGCGTGACGGCGCTCGTCGCACTCGACGCGGACGCACCCCGTGTGGTCGAGGTCGCGGGGGACCGCGTCACGGCACGCTCGATCGCCGACACGATGTCACGGCTGACCGGCACGCCGTTCCGGCTGCAGTGGGCGGGCACGACCGGCACGCTGTCGGCGATGGCCCGGGTCGGCCGGCGGCTGTCGAAGGACGACGCCGAACCGTTCCCGGCGTGGCAGGGCATGCAGTACTTCGTGAGCATGTTCAGCGGCGAGGCCGAACTGCACCACGTCGACGACGACCGTTACGGTCCGCACGGGTGGACGAGCGTCCGCGACGTGCTCGCCGCCCACCTGGGCGTCTGACCGTCCGCCGTCACGGTCCGGCCGGGAGGCCCGCCCCGCGTCGCGCGGGTCGACTGCCGGTCGGACTCGTGCCCGGGTTCAGGGCGTCGGCTCGCTGAGCCCGAGGAGCGCGCCCCGCACCGCCGCGACGCGGATGGTCGCCGCGTCGTCGTAGAGCACCGTCTGGCTGACCGCGCCGACGTGCGCGGCGACGACCGCACGGGTGAAGACGTCCGGCGCGACGGTGAGGCGTCGGCCCTGCGCCGTGACCGACTCGACGAGCAGCGGCTCGAGCGCGGTGTGGAAGGCATCGGTGTGCGTGCGGAGCAGCGTCTGGAGCTCGGGCTCGTGGCGTGCCCGCGACAGCAGGACCGAGCGGATCGCGTACCACTTGCCCTCGGGCGGCAGGCCGCCGAGGACCCCGGAGACGATCGCGTCGACGGATTGCTGGTCGGTCGCGTCGAGCGCTGCCCGGAAGCCGTCCTCGAGCCGCTCGACGACCACAGCCTCCTGCGCTTCGTACACCGCGAAGAAGAGCTCGTCGGTCGTCGCGAAGTTCGAGTAGAAGGCCCCGCGCGTGAAGCCCGCACGCGCGACGATCGCCTCGACGCTGGCCGACGCCGAGCCGGTCTCGTCGAACAGTGCCTCGGCGGCGCGGACGAGCTCCGCACGGGTGCTGCTGCGCCGCCGGACGGGTCGGGCGCGTGCGGCGGGGTCGTCGCTCACTCGTGGGGACACCGGTTCATCCTAGGAGGCGTCGTCCGACCGGCGCGGGTCCGCCAGGTAGTCGTGCACGGACCGTACCGGCGCGAGCGTCAGGTCGGTCAGGACGTGTGAGGCGCTGACGACCTCGAGCACCGGCAGGTCCGCCATCGGCGCGAGGGCGTGCTCGAACAGTTGCAGTCGGGCGGACCCGGTCCAGGCCCCCTTCACGACGATGTCGGTGATCTCGGTCCGCACGAGGTCGGCGGCCCGCAACCCCAGGGTCGTCACGTCGGGGACGAGCTTCACCATCCAGGTCGGCACCGTGATCTGCGCCGCGGCCTCGACCGGGTCCATCGGCTCCCACTGGTACGCCATGGTCGCCGTCGCCACCCGTTCGGCACCGCGGTCGAGCGTGCCGACGAGGGCGCCCTGGTCGACACGCAACCCCGGGGTCCCGAGCACCTTCGGGTAGGCGCTCAGTTCGCGACCGGCGAGCGTCGCGGCGGAGTTGTCGAGGTACATGGCGTGCAGGTACTCGCCGACCTCGCCGTCGAGGGTGACCTGGATCGCCTGACCGGACTCGACGTACGGGCCGTACCCGTCGACGTCGCCCATCTTCATGACCTCGAACCGGACCAGCGGTGCCTCGACCCGCAGCGGCTCCGGCACGACGGCACGGAGGGCGTCGGGGTCGGTCCGGTACACGACGTTGAAGTACTCGCGGTCGGTGAAGCGCGTCGGTCGCAGCGGGTACACCGGCGCGGTGAGGGGCGTGGTGGCGTGGCGGAGGACGTCCGAGGCCTGCATGGGAACTCCTTGTCGGTTGCAGTACGATCCGTACTGAGTACGTTGTGTATCGAACGTACACCCGAGAACGAAGGACACCATGGGCTTCCCCCTGCCGACCGACATCCGCAACCGACCCGTCACCGTGATCGGCGGTGGGACCCTCGGCCGGCGCATCGCGCTCATGTTCGCCAGCGCCGGCGGCGAGTCCCGCGTGTACGACCTCGCCGAACCGGTCCGCACGGCCGCCGTCGAGTACGTCGAGCGCGAGCTCCCCGCGCTCGCCGCTGCGCGGGACGGGGGCGCGGTCGGCACCGTCCGCGCGTTCGACGACCTGGACGAGGCCGTCGCCGGTGCGTGGCTCGTCGTCGAGGCGATCCCGGAGCGCATCGACCTCAAGACCACGGTGTTCGGTCAGCTCGACCGCGCCGTCGGGGCGGACACGATCCTGGCGAGCAATTCGTCGTCGTACGCGAGCCGACTGATGATCGACGAGGTCGAGCACCCGGAGCGTGTGCTGAACATGCACTTCTACATGCCGCCGGCGCAGAACGCCGTCGACCTGATGAGCGACGGCGAGACCGACCCCGCGGTCGTCGACCTGCTGCTCGAGGTCCTGCCGACCTACGGCGTCCGCCCGTTCGTCGCACGCAGGGAGTCGACCGGGTTCATCTTCAACCGCATCTGGGCGGCCGTCAAACGCGAGTCCCTGGCGGTCGTCGCCGACGGGGTCTCCACGCCCGAGGACGTCGACGCCATGTTCGCGGTGAACACCGGGTCGCCCGCCGGTCCGTTCCGGATGATGGACCAGGTGGGGCTCGACGTCGTCCTGGACATCGAGGAGCACTACGCGGCCGAGGACCCGCACCTGCCCGAGGGCCCGCGGCAGCTGCTCCGTCAGTACGTCGAGGCCGGCGACCTGGGCGTGAAGACCGGCCGCGGCTTCTACCGGTACGACCAGCACTGACGCACGACCAGCACCGACGCCGCCTAGGCTCGGGAACCGTGTTCGAACTCCACCACCTCGCCGCGCAGGAACTCTGGGACTGGATCCGCCGGGGGGAGGCGACCGCGCTCGAGGTGACCGGGCACTACCTCGCCCGCATCGAGCGCCTCGACCCCGCCCTCGGCGCGTTCGTGACGGTCACGGCCGATGCAGCGCGCACGAGAGCCGACCGTCTCGGCCACCTGGTGCCGACGTCCAGACCGTTGTGGGGCCTCCCGTCCGCCGACAAGGACCTGTACGACCGCGCCGGGGTCCCCACGCGCAGCGGCACCGCGAGCCTGCCGGAGCGCCCCGCCGGGGCCGACCACCCGCTGGTCGCCGCGCTCGACGCGGCCGGCACGGTGAGCCTCGGCAAGACGACCTCGCCCGAGTTCGGGATGTCCTCGTCGTCGGAGACCCGGTTCGGGGTGACGCGGAACCCGTACGACACGAGCCGTGCGCCCGGCGGGTCGTCGAGCGGCGCGGCGGTCGCCGTCGCGGCCGGACTGCTGCCGGCGGCCGTCGGGTCCGACGGCGGGGGATCGGTCCGGATCCCGGCCGCCGCGACGGGACTCGTCGGCCTCAAGCCGAGCCGTGGGCGGGTGCCGTCGATGCCCGGTCGCTCCGGCGTCGGTGGACTGTCCGTCGCCGGGCCGCTGACCCGGTCGGTCGCGGACGCCGGGATGCTGCTCGACGCGCTCGTGGCGCCCACCGGGCTGGCGGAACCGGCACCGTACGCGCTGGTCACGCCGGACGTGGGCGACGGCCCGTTCACCGCGGCGGCCGTCCGCGGCGAGGGGCGCTTCGTCGTCGGACTGCTCGACGGCTCGCCGTGGGACGACACCGTCGACGTGGTGGTCGACCCCGCGGCGCGCGCTGCCGTCGAGACCGCGGTGCGGGTGCTCGGCGAGGTGGGGCACGGCGTGGAGGACGTGCAGATGCCCCGGGCGCCGTACGCCGACGCGTTCCGGGTGGCCTGGGAGAGCTCCGCGGCGCGGCTGCCGATGGTCCCCGGCATCGACCTGACCGCGCTGACGCCCCTGGTGGCGCGGCTCGTGGAACGGGGACGGCGGCTCACCGGCACCCAGGTGCTCGACGCGATGACCACGCTCGACACGTTCTCGGCGACGCTGATCGGCGCGTTCGACCGGTTCGACGCCGTGCTGTCACCGACGCTCGCGCTGACCCCGCGGCCGCTCGGCTGGTACGGCGACGACCCGGACGAGGACTTCCGCCGCCAGTGCGCCTACTCGCCGTGGACCTCGATGGCGAACGTGGCGGGGCTGCCGGCGATCACCCTGCCCGTCGGGGTCACCGCCGACGACCACCCGGACGGTGGCGGCCTGCCGATGGGCGTCCAGTTGATCGGGCGGCCAGGGGGCGAACGGGTCCTGCTCGCGATCGGGGCCCAGCTCGAGCGTCGGCTGCGGTGGCAGCGGCGGCACCCGGCGGCCTGGACCGCCTGACCGCGCCGCCGCCCGCGCTACGGCAGGGTCGGCGCGGCCTCGACCAGCGCCCGCGTCACCGGGTGCACCGGCGCGTCGAGCAGCCCGACCGGCCCGTGCTCCACGATGCGCCCCGCCGACATCACCGCGACGGTGTCGCACAGCCGCTGCACCACGCCGATGTCGTGCGACACCAGCACCAGCGTCAGCCCGAGGTCGTCGGCGAGCGAGCGGAACAGGTCGATGACCCGTGCGCGCACCACCACGTCGAGCGCGCTCATCGGTTCGTCCCCGAACAGGATCCGCGGACCGTGCACCACCGCCCGCGCGATGGCGATGCGCTGCCGCTGCCCGCCGGAGAACTCGTGCGGGTAGCGGTCGACCGCGTCCGCCGGCAGGTCGACCCGTTCGAGGACGTCCCGGACGAGCGCGGCGTGCGAACCCTCCACCCGGAGCGCCCGCAACGGTTCGCGGATGATCGCGCCGACGCGCATCCGCGGGTCGAGCGACGCGTACGGGTCCTGGAACACCACCCCGGTCTCGCGACGGAACCAGCGCATCGCACCCGCGGACCCGGACGCCACCACCGGACGACCGGAGGCGGTCACGGAACCCGCGGAAGGTGCCTCCAGGCCGGCGAGCAGCCGCACCAGGGTCGACTTGCCGGATCCCGACTCGCCGACGATCCCGAGCCGCTGTCCGGGGGCGACCGTCAGGTCGACGCCGTCGACGGCGGTGCGCACGGGGCCGGGTTCGAAGGGCCCGCGGCGGGGGAGTCGGTAGGTGCGGTGCAGCCCGACTCCGTCGAGGACGGCGGTCATGCGGAGCCTCCGGACGGACGGGTACGACGGGCGGTCGCGCGCGCGGCATCGACGAGCGCGACGGTCGCAGGGTGCTGCGGCGCCGCGAGCAGCGACGCGACCGAGCCCTGCTCGACGACCCGGCCGGCGTCGAGCACGACGGCGGTGTCGGCGATCCGGGCGAGCACCGCCAGGTCGTGCGTGACGAAGACCATGCCGGCCGACAACCCTTCGAAGAGGTCGAGGATCCGTGCCTCGGTCGTGACGTCGAGCGCCGTCGTCGGTTCGTCGGCGACCAGGTACGCGGGCTGCCCGGCCATCGCCATCGCGATGCAGATCCGCTGGCGCTGCCCACCGGACAGCTGGTGCGGGTACTGGCGCAGCAGCGACTCCGGGTCCGGCAGTCCGACGTCCGCCGCCAGCGCAGTCGCCGCCGCACGTGCCGCCCGCCGGTCGAGTCCTCGGTGCAGCCGCAGGGGCTCGGCGATCTGCGTGCCGACGCGGCGCAGCGGGTCGAGGGCGGTGCCGGGCTCCTGGAAGACCATGCCGATGCCGGACCCGCGGTGCCGTGCGCGCTGCCGGTCGGGCAGGCCGACGAGTTCGGTGCCGTCCAGGCGGATGCTGCCGGTGACGGTCGCCCCGGTGGGCTCCAGCCCCATCAGGGCGAGCGAGGTCATCGACTTGCCGGATCCGGACGCGCCGATCACGCCGACGCGTTCGCCGGGAGGCACGGTGAACGTCACGTCGTCCAGGATCGTCCGCCCCGTGATGCGGACGGAGAGCCCCACCACCTCGAGCCCGCCGGTGCCGGTGTCGCTGCGGCTGTGGCTGCGGTCGGTCATGCGGTCACCCCGGGGGTGGTCGTGGCCGCGTCCGGGCGGCGGTCGCCGCCCGCTGCGCGGTCGTTCGTCGTCAGACGCGGGTCGGTGGCGTCGCGGATCGCGTCGCCGAGCAGGGAGAGCGCGGCGACGACCAGCGCGATCGCGGCTCCGGGCCAGGTGGCGCTCCACGGGTGCACCCCGATGTAGGTCTGCAGGTCGGACAGCAGGCTGCCCCACGACGCCGTGTCCGACCCGGCGCCGTAGCCCAGGTACGACAGCCCGGCCTCGGCGAGGACCGCGGTGGCCATCGCGAGCGAGAGCTGCACGGTGAACAGCGGCGCGGCGTTGGGCACCAGGTGGCGGAACAGCACCCCGGCACCACCGACACCGGAGGCGCGGGCCGCGGTGACGTAGTCGCTGCGGGCGATGCGGCGGATCTCGCCGCGGGCGACCCGGGCGATCGTCACCCCGAAGGACAGCCCGACGCTGACGATGACGACCCCGAGCGACCCGCCGAACACCGCGGTCAGGAGCATCGCGGTCAGCAGGGTCGGGAACGCCACCAGGATGTCGAGCAGGACGGCCGTGCCCTCGCGCACCCAGCGGGCGGTGAGCGACCCGATCGCGGTCAGGACGATGCCGACGACGCTGGCGATCACCCCGGCCCCGACGGCGACGAGCACGGTGGTGCGGGTGCCGGCGAGCAGGTAGCTCGCGATGTCGCGGCCGGCGGCGTCGGTGCCGAACCAGTGCGCGGCGCTCGGACCCTCCCACTGGTGGAACGGGTCGGCGCGGAACGGGTCCTGCGGCGTCCACACGAGCGACACCGCGGCGAGGACCACGAGCAGACCGAGCACGACGACGGCGAAGACCCCGGTGGGGCGGGACAGCAGGCGGCGGATCACCCGGACACCTCGCGTTGGCGCGGGTCGAGGGTGCGGTGCACGACGTCGACGGCGAACCCGACGAGCAGCACCAGTCCGGTGAGCACGAGGAGCTCGGACTGCACCTTGGTGATGTCGCGGCGGCCGACGTCGGTCACGAGCATGCGCCCGACACCGGGCAGAGAGAACAGCTGCTCGACGACGACGGCCCCGACCAGCAGTCCGGCGATCTGCACCCCGAGCACGGCGAGCACCGTGAGGGCGACCGACGGCAGCCCGTGCCGGAGCAGTGCCTGCGTGCGGGTGAGGCCGATCGCGGCAGCGGTGCGGACGTGGTCCGCGTCGAGCACCGACAGGGTCGCCGACCGGGTGAAGCGCAGGATGACGGCACCCTCGACCGCGCCGATGGTCAGGGCGGGGAGCACGAGCGAGGCGAACGCCCGGCCCGGCTCGGACCAGCCGTCGAGCGGGAAGCCCTGCGTCGGCAGCCAGTGCAGCGTGACGGCGAACAGGGCGACGAGCAGCATGCCGGCCCAGACGACCGGGACGGCGGCGACGGCCTGCGCGACGAACCCGATGACGGCGCCGCCCGGCCGACGGCGGAGCACCGCGGCGACGACCCCGAGGGGGACGCCGATCACGAGCGCGGTCGCGAGCGACATGCCCGCGAGCGGCAGGGTGATCGCCAGTTTCTGCGCGATCTCCGGCGCGACCTGCCCGTTCGTCACGAGGGACCGACCGAGGTCGCCGCGGAACACCCCGCCGATCCAGTCGAGGTACTGCACCACGACGGGCCGGTCGAGGCCGAGCTGCTGCCGGAGCTGCTCGACCTGCGCCGGGGTCGACTGGGTGCCGGCGACGACCTGCGCGACGTCGCCGGGCAGCACCCGCAGGGTCGCGAAGATGATGACGCTCGCGACGAGCAGCCCGACGACGAGCAGCAGCAGCCTGCCGACCAGGAACCGGGTCACGTGCTCGGAGCTCCGGCAGCGGGTCGGCTCACTTGACGGCGAGCTTCGACAGGTCGAGCCTCGAGTTGCCGCCGTCGACGGGGAAGCCCGTGACGCCGGTCCGCACCGCGGTGATCTCGGTGGCCGTGTAGAGCCACTCGCCGGCGGCGTCCTCGCTCACGATCTTCGCGGCCTTGCGCAGGGCCTCGGTCTTGGTGGCCTCGTCGGTCGCCGCGATCGACTCGGCGTAGAGCGACTGCACCTCGGCGTTGTCGTAGCCGAAGTAGTAGTCGGGGTTCGCCCAGTTGCCGAAGTCGCGGGCCTCGACGTGGTCGACCATCGACAGGTCGAAGTCACGCTCGCCCGACTTCGGTGCCTGGAACACCGAGGACAGCCAGGTCGCGAAGTCGACGCGCTTGACGGTCAGGGTGATCCCGACGTCGGCGAGCTGCGACTTCAGCACGTCGCCGATGGTCGCAGGGTAGACGTTCGCGTAGGTGAGCGTGAGCTCGAGGTCCTGTTGCCCGGCAGCGGCGAGGAGCCGCTTCGCGTTGTCGGGGTCGTACGCGTCGATGTCGGTCAGGTCCTCGTACCCGGGGTCGAGTTCCGGGATCGGACCGCCCTGCTCGACGCCCGTGCCGCCGATGGCCTTGATGAGCGCCTTCGGGTCGATCGCCTGCCGGATCGCCTGGCGCACCCGCTTGTCGGTGAACGGTTCCTTGCGGTCGTTGAACGCCAGCGTGTACTTGTCCGTCGTCTTGCCGCTGTGCAGCGCGATGTCGGCGTTCCCCTGGAGCTGGCTCTTCAGCGTGCCGTCGACCGGGTTGAGGACGTCGAGGTCCCCGTTCGCCATCGCGTTGACGGCCGTCGACGGGTCGGTGATGTACCGGAAGACGATCTTCGCGACCTTCGCCTTCGTGCCCCAGTAGTCGTCGTTGCGGTCGAAGGTGAGCGAGTCGCCCTGCTTCCAGCTCGCGACCTCGTAGGGGCCGGTGCCGTTGGCGGTGTCCGACAGGTCGTTCGTCGCGGCCTTCTCGAGCACCAGTCCGGAGCGGCCGGTCAGGTTCCAGAGCAGGTCCGAGTCGGGCTTCGCCAGCTCGAGCCGGACCACACCGGTCGACGGGGAGGTGATCGAGGTGACGCCGGCGAGCTTCGCGGAGTCCACGTAGGTCTCGTTCGACTTGACCTGCTCGAGCGACCACACGACGTCGGCCGCGGTGACGTCCTTGCCGTCCTGGAACGTGATGCCGTCGCGCAGCGTGAACGTGTAGGTCAGGCCGTCGTCGGAGACCTCGTGCTCGGAGGCCAGCACGTCGCGGATGTCGCCGTCGGCGGTCCGGCCGACGAGGCCCTGGTACACGTTGTCGATGAGCACCTGGTCGAGCGCTGCACCGGACTGCGTGCGGATGTCGAGGCTGGTCGGTTCGAGCACCAGGCCGACGCGCACGGTGGCGTCGGCGCCGCCGTTCTCGTTCGACGAGCCGGAGCAACCGGTCAGCGCGAGGGCGGAGACGACGGCGACCGCGGTGGCGGCGAGGGCAGCACGTCCGATGCGCGTGGTGCGTGCAGCCCGGACGGTACGGCGGTGCAGGAGCGGACTCATGGGGTGTGGGTTCCTTCCGGACGCGAGGCGATGGTCACAGCTCGCGCTCGCACGAGGTTACCGGGGGCCGGTACGGTCCCGCGACGGTTCATCGATCCCGTGCAACAAACCGTGACGTCCCGCCCATGCCCGGATCGCCGCAGCGAGTTCGAGGGGCGCCTGGTTCTGCACCGCGTGCCGCGCGGTGACCGTCACGATCTCGGCGTCCGGCAGGCGCTCGGCGAACGCGGCGTGCAGCTTCGGTGAGACGTACCCGCGGTCGCCGCGGACGAGCAGGATCGGCACCCGCAGGGCCTCGAGGTCGGGCCAGGCGTCGGCGAAGCGCCCCACCGACGACGTGCGGCCGGCGGGCAGGTGCGGGAAGTGGTGCCGCCGGACGAGCGCGCCGTCGTCGCCGAGCCGCGTGGTGTGGCGGGCCTCGCGCAGCAGCACGTGCCGGTCGTCGCCGACGCGTGCCTCGATCGCCCGGTCGACGACCTGGTCCAACGTGGCGAAGGGCTCCTCGGCCTCGAGCGCCCGGGCGATCCGGTCGACCGCCCGCTGTGCGAAGTCCGGCGACATGTCGACGAGCACGAGCCCGGTGACCCGCTCCGGTGCCGTGGCCGCGAGCCGTGCCGACAGGATCGCGCCGAGGGAGTGCCCGACGACGATCCCCGGCGGGACCTGCAGGGCGTCGAGCGCGGCGAGCACGGTCGGCGCCGTCACGGACGCCCCGTAGTCCGCGTCGTCCCGCCACGACGACCGGCCGTGTCCCGGCAGGTCCAGGGCGACCGCCGGCTCGCCGACGGCGAGCGCGGTCTGGTCGAAGCTGTGGGCGTCGATGCCGAGGCCGTGCAGGTAGGTGATCCGGGCCTCCCGGTCTCCCCACCGGATGGCGGACGTCTCCTGTCCGTCGTGGGTGCGGACCACCTGCCTGGAGGCGCGGAGCGGCTCCGTCACGCCGCTCGCGCGGGCGAGGGCGGCCAGGTCTGCGAATTCGTCGTCGGAGGCATCGGGCACGGAAGCGATCTTCGCACCGTCGGCGGGGTCTGGAGCTGTTAGGTAAGGCATGCCATACTCGGATCCGTGGCAACCCGGTACCGCGTCTTCTCCGTCCGTGTGGCAGCGGTCACGTCCCTCACCCCGCACTTCGTCCGGGTGACGCTGACGGGCGATGCCCTGGCGGACTTCTCCTCGGTCGGGCTCGACCAACGGATCAAGGTCGTGCTGCCGCTGGACGGCGTGGGCTTCTCCGAACTGCCGGAGGACGAGGACTGGTACACCGCCTGGCGTGCCCTGCCGGACGCGGAACGGAACCCGCTGCGCACGTACACGGTCCGCTCGTTCCGGCCCGACGCCCGTGAGCTCGACATCGACTTCGTCGCGCACGGCGACGCCGGACCCGCATCGCGGTGGGTGTCGTCCTGCCGCGTCGGTGACGAGCTCCGGATCGTCGGGCCCCGCGTGCCGGAGTCGCCCGAGGACCTGCCGACCGGTGCCGCCGAGTTCGCACCCGGGCACGCGAACCGCATCCTGCTCGCCGGGGACGAGACCGCCGCCCCGGCCATCTGCGCCATCCTCGAAGCGCTCGACGTCTCGACCGTCGGCCACGTCTTCATCGAGGTGCCGACCGACGCCGACCGGCTGCCCGTGACCGCGCCCGCCGGGGTCGAGGTCCGCTGGATCGCCCGGAACGGCGCGACGCACGGCGTCCGCATGACCGACCAGGTGCACGCCTGGGCGTCGACGGTCGTCGCCGGTTCCGCGTCCGTCGCCGGTCCTGCGTCCGTCGCCGGTCCCGCCTGCGGGGACGCCGTCGAGCTGACCGACGTCGACGTCGACGAGCAGGTGCTCTGGGACGTCCCCGCGCCGGTGGACGAGCGTCCGGTGTACGCGTGGATCGCGGGGGAGGCCGGCTGCGTCAAGGAGCTCCGTCGGCACCTGGTGCGCGGCGTCGGGATCGACCGGAAGCAGGTCGCGTTCATGGGGTACTGGCGGCACGGCAAGGCCGAGAACTGAACGCCGCAGCCGAGCTCCCCACGACCGCGTTGGGCGTGCGTGGGCTGACGCTCGCGTACGACGACCGCATCGTGGTGGACGCGCTCGACGTGGACGTCCCCGACGGCGAACTGACCGTCATCGTCGGCCCGAACGCGTGCGGCAAGTCGACGCTGCTGAAGTCGTTCGCTCGCACCCTCAAGCCGCGCGCCGGCACCGTGTACCTCGACGGCGCGCCGATCGACTCGTACCGACCGAAGGCCGTGGCCCGGCGGGTCGGCATGCTCCCGCAGACGCCGATCGCCCCCGACGGCATCACCGTCCGCGACCTGGTGTCCCGCGGGCGCTTCCCGCACCAGGACCTGCTGCACCCGTCCTCCGGGTCCGACCGGCGGGCCGTGCAGGCCGCCCTCGAGCAGACCGAGACCCTCGATCTGGCCGACCGCAGCGTCGACGAGCTCTCCGGCGGGCAGCGGCAACGGGTGTGGATCGCGATGGTCCTGGCGCAGGAGACCGACATCGTGCTCCTCGACGAGCCCACGACGTTCCTCGACATCGCCCACCAGTACGACGTGCTCGAACTGGCCTCCGCGCTGCACGCCGCCGGTCGGACGGTCGTCGCGGTGCTGCACGACCTGAACCAGGCGGCGCGCTACGCCACCCACGTCATCGCGATGCGCCAGGGGTCGATCGTGGCCGCGGGGCCGCCGTCGTCCGTGCTCACCGCCGACCTGGTGGAGGACGTCTTCGGTCTGCCGTGCGTGGTCGTCCCCGACCCCGAGACCGGCACGCCCCTCATCGTCCCGCGTCGCCCCGCCGCAGCCTGACGCCCGCCCGCCCGCGCGCCCGGCCCCGCCGCCGCCACGCCCGGGCCGGTTCCCCGAGGTTCCGAAATCTCGGCATCTCACCGCGCCCACGAGTCGCCCGTGGAACCTCGGCGGGACGCACGCGGCATGTCGTGGAACCTCGGCGGCAGGGGGAGCCATCGTCCTCGCCGACGCAGGGGCTCAGCGGTAGCCGCCGTCCTCCAGGCCGGCCTCGACCTCGAAGCGGTTCCGGAGCGGGTCACGGCCGGCGGCGGCGTACAGCACGGGCATGAGCATGCCGTACCGCCGCCACTGCGCGACGTGCACCCGCTCGTGCCGGAGCACCCTGGGCCCGTCGTTGTCGCGGGTCAGGTAGACCGAGCCCACGCAGGTGCCACCGCGGCGGAACACCCACCGCGGCAGCCCCGTGCAGACGATCAACCCGTCGACGACCCGGACGGGCCCGGTCGACAGCGGCAGGCCCACCGCGAGGCCGACCGCTGTCGCGAACAGCCAGCCCGCGCGGGACACCGGGGAGTCCAGGAGCGGGTTGCGCACCCCTACTCCGGTCGACCGTAGGTCTCGAGCAGGCGGAGCCAGATCTCGTTCATCGTCGGGTAGGCCGGCACCGCGTGCCAGAGGCGGTCGACCGGGACCTCGCCGACGACCGCGATCGTCGCCGCGTGCAGCATCTCGGCGACGTCCTGGCCGACGAAGGTGACCCCGACGACGACCCCGCGGTCCTCGTCGACGACCATCTTGGCTCGCCCGGTGTACCCGTCGGCCTGCAGTGCGGACCCCGCGACCCCGCCGAGGTCGTACTCCACGGCACGGACGTTCAGCCCCTGCTCGCGGGCGGCACGCTCGGTCAGGCCGACGCTCGCGACCTCGGGGTCGGTGAAGGTGACCTGGGGGACCGCGGTGTGGTCTGCCGTCGCGACGTGGGCGCCCCACGGCTCGGTGTGCAGCGGCGTGCCCTGGTACCGGGCCGCGATGGCCTCGCCGGCTGCGCGGGCCTGGTACTTGCCCTGGTGGGTGAGGAGCGCGCGGTGGTTGGCGTCGCCGACGGCGTACAGCCAGTCGGTGCCGTGCACGAGCATGGTGTCGTCGACCTCGAGCCAGTCACCGGCGGTGAGCCCGACGGACTCGAGCCCCAGGTCGGCGGTGTGCGGGGTGCGGCCGGTGGCGGCCAGGACCTCGCTCGTGATGACGGTGGTGTCGTCGTCGAGTGTGGTGGTGACGAGCCCGTGCTCGTCGCGGTCGACCCGCACGGGGCTGACACCGGTGCGGACGTCGACGCCGAGTTCGCGGAGCGCGTCGGTGACGAGCTCGCCGGCGAACGGCTCCATGCCGCCGAGCAGCCCGTGGCGGGCGACGAGGGTGACCTTCGCACCGAGCGACGCCCAGGCGGTGGCGAGCTCGGAGCCGGCGACGCCGCCGCCGATCACGAGCAGGCTCTCCGGCACCTGCTGGGCGCTGGTGCCCTCGCGCGTGCCCCACGGCTTCGCGTCGGCGAGTCCCGGCACGTCGGGGAGCGCGTGCAGCGACCCGGTCACGACCGCGACGGCGGCGCGGGCCGTGTGCGTCTCGCCGCCGACCTCGATCGTCTTCTCACCGGTGATGCGGGCGTGGCCGCGGATCAGGGCGATGTCGGCGGACTCGAGCCAGGACACCTGGCCGTCGTCCTTCCAGTCCGAGGTGAACGAGTTGCGGCGCGCGAGCACGTGGGCCGCGTCGAGTTCGCCGGTGACGGCCTGCTTCGCACCGTCCAGGCGCTTCGCCGCGGCCAGGGCGTGGCCGCTGCGCAACAGTGCCTTCGACGGCATGCACGCCCAGTAGGAGCACTCGCCGCCGACCAGTTCGGACTCCACGATCGCGACCGCCAGGCCGCGCTTGTGGGCGTAGTCCGCCACGTTCTCGCCGACTGCGCCGGCGCCGATCACGATGAGGTCGTAGTCCGTCATGGGCCCGAGCGTACGCGGACCGGCATGGGGTGCGCCCGGCGCGCCGGTTCGGTTCTCAGGCCACCCGGGAGGCGCTGGTCAACGCCCCGACGACGCGCAGGATCACGCCGAGGTCGTCCACTGCACGGTCCGGGTCGACGGGAGCGAATCCGGTGAGCGCGGCGCCGGCCAGGCGCCGGCCGCGGGTCGCGGCCTGGATCCGCTCGACCAGACCGGCGCCGTCGAGTCCGAACGGCACGGGTTCGAGCAGGCCGTCGACCTCGGACGGGTCGAGGACGTCGAGGTCGACGTGCACGAACACCGACGTGGCACCGGTGGCGTCGACGGCGGCGGCGAGGGCGTCCGGGGTGGCCGCGTCGACGTCGAGCCGGGCGATCCCGGCACGGTCGAGCGCTGCTTCCTCGGCGTCGTCGAGACCCCGGACCCCTGCGACCACGACCGACGAGGCGAGGAGCACGGGCAGGGCGGGGAAGAGCTCGTCGGCGCGGTCGACGAGGATCCGCAGGGCTGCGGTCTCCGCGGCGACGGGTTGCGCACGATTGAGTGGCCGGTACCCGCTGGACCCCGCGATCCGCACGAACGCGGTGTCGGGGCCGAGGCCCACGGTCGCGCCGAGGACGCTCGCACCGTCCCCGCCGACCACGAGGACCGGTTCGCTCGCGACGCCGGTCTCCTCTGCCACGCGGTCGGCGACGGCGAGCACGGAGGTGTAGCGGGCGACGGCCGTCTCGAGGCGGTCGCCGGCGCCGGTGGGGACGTCGACCACGGTGGTGGACGCTCGGGGGAGGTCGGCCGCGATCGCGGTCGCTCCGTCCCCGAGGCGCATCGCGCGCGACGACGCCGAACCCTGCCACTGACCGACCACGAGGAACTGCATCGTCTCAGTCTGTCAGGTGGGGTCCGGCGTCGTCCGGGAAGGTCAGAGGCTCGACGAGCCGCCGGACTTCAGCGCGGCGAGTCGTGCTTCGACCTCGGCGTCCTTGCCCACGTCCTCGAGGCTCTCGAACTGGGCGTCGAGGCTCGACGACTGCAGCTCCTGCTGCCCGAGGACCTTCGCTTCTTCACGACGGACCTTCTCCTCGAAGCGACCGAGGTCGCTCGTCGGGTCGAGCACGTCGATGTTGCCGAGCGCGTCGTTGACCTTGGACTGCGCTTCGGCCGTCTTGGAGCGGGCGACGAGGTTGTCGCGCTTCGCCCGGAGTTCCTCGAGCTTCTGCTCCATGCCGGCGAGCCCGGTCTTGAGCTTCTCCACCGCTTCGTTCTGCGAGGCGAGGTTCGGCTCGGCGTCCTTGACCTCCTGCTCGGCAGCGATCTGCTTGCCGATCGCGATCTTGGCGAGGTTGTCGAACTTGTCCGCCTCGGCCGTCTTGCCCTCGGCGCGGTACTTGTCCGCGGCGGAGGACGCGTTGGCCGCCTTCTGGCCCCACTCGGTCGAGGCCCGCTTGTCCTCTTCGTGGTCCTGCTCGAGCAGACGGACGTTGCCGATGGTCTGCGCGATCGCCGTCTTCGCGTCGGCGATGTTGTTCGTGTAGTCGCGCACGAGCTGGTCCAGCATCTTCTGCGGGTCCTCGGCGTCGTCGATGAGCTGGTTGATGTTTGCCCGCACGAGGGTGGAGATGCGGCCGAAGATCGTCTGCTTTGCCATTGCTGTTCCCTTTCCTGGAAGGTCTGACGTGGTGTGTCTGGTCTGTCGGGTGTGTGGTCTGTTCGTCGGCTGGGACGGGGTCAGAAGCGGCCGCCGCCGGAGAACCCGCCTCCGCCGCCTCCGCCGCCCCCACCACCGAAGCCGCCGCCCCCGCCGAAGCCCCCGCCGCCGCCCCCGAAGGAACCGCCGCCGAAGCTGCCGCCGCGGCCGCCGAGCAGGCCGCCGAGCACGATGCCGGTGACGAGGCCGCCGAGCTGTGCCCCGTTGCCGCCGCCACCGCCGAAGCCGCCGCCACCGCCGCCCCAGCCGCCCATGTCGCCGTTCGCGGCGTCCATCGCGGCGGCCGCGTACTGCTCTGCGGCGCGTGCGGCCTGCAGAGCCTGTCCGGGATCGGTCGTGGCGAGCTGCACGGCGTCGTCGAGGGCGCGCTCGGCCTCGGACAACCGGGTGCGGGCGGTCGGCCCGATGCCGCCGCGGTGCAGCGAGATGTACTCCCGCGCCTGGCTGATCCGGTTCCGGGCGTCGCGCAGGGCGTCGTCGAGCGCTCGGGACGCCCGGCGCTGCTGCTCCTCGGCACCGCGGGCTGCGGCGATGGCCTGGTCGATCTCGGTGTTCGCCTTGGTGAGGGCGTCGACCGCGGCGACCGGGTCCTTCGGGTCGAGGCCCTGTCGGAGCACGGTCTGCGCCCGTGTGACGGCGGCGGCGAGGTCGGGACCGCCGACGGTGAGCGTCCGGGCCGCCGCGACGTCGCCCTCGATGTCGATGCGCATCGCCTCGGCGCGCGCCGTTGCCTCGGCGAACGACCCCTCGGCGGCGATCGCGCTGTTCGTGAGCTGTTGCACCTGCGCCAGTGCGTGCTGGGCGTCACGCACGGCGACCACGGCCTCGCCCTTGTCGCCCGCGGCGATCGCCGCGGTGGCCGCGTTCGAGCGCTCGGTGGCGTAGGAGAGGACCTGGTGGGCCTGGTCGACGTTGTCGGACACGGTGGCGAGGGTTCGGCCGGTGTACCGCGACCGGACGCGGTCGAGGGCTGCTGCTGCCGCGCCGACCGAAGCCGGGGCGGCCGCCACTGCCTGGGCCAGTGCGACCGCAGCGTCGTCGACGCCGTCCTCGAGCGACCGGAGTTGGTCGAAGGCCTCGGTCTGCTCCTCGATCGAGGCGTGCGCCTGCTGGCAGATCGCGATGATCTGGTTCGCCCAGTCGGCCCGCTGCTGGGGGGAGTCGGGGATCTCGTCGTCGAGCTGCTGCCGGAACGTGAAGGCCTTGCGTACGGCCTGCTGTGCGGCGGCGACGGCGTCGGCGAAGGGCTTCGCGGCGTCGGGACCGAACTGCGCCGTGGCGAACCCGACCTCCTGCTCGGCGGTGCGGAGTTCGTCGTCGATGGTGACGAGCGCTCCGCCCGCGGTGCGTTCGAGGTCGGCGAGGGACTCCTGCTGCGCCTTGGTGGCCGCGGCGGTCCTGCGCTTGTTGCGGGTGCGGATGACGATCACGACGACCACCAGGCCGACGACGATGACGAGCAGCAGGACCCAGAGCCAGGTCAGGTCCGGCGGCGCCTGGGTGTCGGTCAGGCCGTTCGCGAACGCCACGGCCGCGCCGGACCAGTCGCCCTGCTTCAGCTCGGGGAGCAGTGCGTCGTTCACGGCGCTCTGCACGTCGGACTCGGAGATGGCGGTCTCGTTGGTCTGCTGGACGTCGTAGTTGCGCTCGTCGACCGCGACGGACAGGAGGATGCCGTCCGTGTCGATCTGGTTCCGGTCCATGACCGCGGAGCCCCATGCGGTGTGGTCCGTCGGATCGGTGAACGTCGGCACGAACACCACGTACAGCTGCGTCTGGGTCTCGGCGTACAGGTCCTGCACGGCCTGTTCGACCTGCGCCTGCTGCGACGAACTGAGGGCGTCGGCTTCGTCGAGGACGTACGCCCCACCCAGGTCGACGGGTGCCGTGGCCTGCGCGGTCGCTGCCGGAGCCAGGACGATCAGCATCGCCACGACCGCTGCCGTGACGCGACCCCAGAGCCGCGCTGTCCCCCGTTCCGTGCTCGACCCGCCTGTGCCCGATCCGTGCTGGACCGTTCGCATCCGTCCTCCGTCCGTCACCGGTCGGCGCCGTCGACACCGCACCGAACCGCGCCCTGTGTGCGCCGTCGCCCGGAGTCTATCCAGGCCCCGGAGCGCACGGACAGACTCCCGGTGAACCCTGTGGACAAGCCGATCCATGGGTGTCTTGTCCCCCGAGCCGGGGTATGCTGACGGCACTGTTCGACGACGAACGGAAGGGAACAGCAATGGAGCGAACCACGAGTACCGAGGTCGTCCCGCTCGAGGACGGCTACCACCGCGTGTCGACGCCGGCGACCGGCGTGATCGGCTTCGTGCGCGAGCACGACGGCCGCTACGAGGTGCTGCGCGGACGCGTCCGCCAGGCGACCCGATCCGAGGGTCTCTACAGCACCATGAACGTCGCACTCATCGCGCTCACGCACGCGTAGCGACACGGCTCTGGACCGGCCATCCGCGCACCGTAGGCTGCGTGCGTGGGTGAGTCGGGCCTCCAGACCGTCGTCGTGACGCTGTGCGCGCCCGGTCCGGACCGCGCTGCCGACCGGGAGGCCCTGATCGCCGCCGTCGCGTCGGCGTCCGGTTCCGAGGCGGCCGAGGTGCGCGCGGGGCGCGTCTGCCCGCACTGCGGCGGGACCGACCACGGTCGTCCGTGGGCCACGGTGCGCGGCACCGGCTACGGCGTCAGCGTGTCGCGCACGACCGGGGCAGTCGCCATCGCGGTCGCTCCCGGCTCGGTCGGCGTCGACGTCGAGCGCGTGTCCCGCGTCGCCGCGGCGCCGCTCGACGCCTTCACGTCCGGTGAACGCGATCGTTCGGCGGGTGAGGTCGGCCTGCTCGCGGCCTGCTGGGCGGCGAAGGAGGCCGTGCTGAAGCGCGACGGCCGGGGCCTGCGCGTCGACCCGAGCTCGGTGGACGTCGACGTCGCGGCCGGGTCCGCGCGCTTCGAGGGGGTCGACCACGCCGTCACGGTCTTCCGACCGGCAGCCGACCTGGTGCTCGTCGTCGCGGCCGGCGGGCTGCCCGTCGTGGTCGAGGGGACGGTCAGCGGGGGAGCGTGAGCACCGCTGCGCCGTCCTCGGTGATCGCGATGGTGTGCTCGGTGTGGGCCGTCCGGGCTCCGGTGGCGCTGCGCAGCGTCCATCCGTCGGGGTCGGTGACGAGCACGTCGGTGTCGGCCATCACCCACGGCTCGAGCGCGAGCAGGAGCCCCGGCCGGAGCGTGTAGCCGCGACCCGCGCGGCCGGTGTTCGACACGTGCGGGTCCTGGTGCATGGTCGAACCGATGCCGTGGCCGCCGAACTCGACGTTGACCGGGTATCCCGCGGCCTCGAGCACGGTGCCGATGGCGTGCGACAGGTCCCCGGTGCGCGCACCGGGTCCGGCGGCGGCGATCCCGGCGGCGAGGGCGCGCTCGGTGGCGTCGATGAGGGCGAGGTCCTCGTCGCGCGGGGTCCCGACGACGAAGCTGACGGCGGCGTCGGCGGCGATGCCGTCGAGGGACACCGCGAGGTCGAGGGTGAGCAGGTCGCCGTCGGCGAGGGCCCGGTCGTGCGGCAGCCCGTGCAGCACGGCGTCGTTCACGGCGGTGCAGATGTGGTGGCCGAACGGACCGCGGCCGAACGAGGGTGCGTAGTCGACGTAGCAGGAGTCGGCACCGGCGTCCTCGATCATCCGCTTCGCCCACCGGTCGATGTCGAGCAGGTTCGTGCCGACGCGGGTCCGTTCGCGCAGGGTCTGCAGGATGGTGCCCACGAGGGCTCCGGTGGCGCGGGCCTTGTCGACCTCGGCGGGCGTCAGGATCTCGATCACGCGGATGATCATACCGGTATTACTATGTGGGTATGGTCCGTCTCCCGCTCAGCCCCGACGAGGTCGCGCGCGGCCGCCGTCTCGGTGCGCTGCTCCGTCGTGCCCGTGGTCCACGGTCGATCGTCGACACCGCCCTCGCTGCCGGGATCTCGCCCGAGACGCTCCGCAAGATCGAGACCGGGCGCATCGCGACGCCGGCGTTCTCGACCATCGCATCCGTCGCCGGCGTGGTCGGACTGTCGCTCGACGCCGTGTGGTCCGAGGTCAGCTGCGACCCGGCCGACGGCGAACTGGCGGGCTAGCCGACCGGGCGGCGGAGCCCGATAGCCGACCGGGCAGCGGAGCCCGCTAGTCGACGCGCGGCGCGGGCAGCGCCGGAACCGACGCCTGGTCGATCCACGGGCCGGTGACCGCACGGACGTCCGCGACGGGACGGCCGGCGGCGTCCGCGAACGCCCCGAGCACGTCGGGCACCGTCACCGAACCGTGCCGGTGTCGTTCGGTGATGCTGCGCAGCCCGGTGAAGAACGCGTCGTCGCCGAACGTGCGGCGGACGGCGTGCAGGGCGAGGGCGCCGCGCTTGTAGACGCGGTCGTCGAACATGTCCTTCGCACCGGGGTCCCCGACGACGAGGTCCTCGGGCTGGTCGAGCAGGCCCTGCCGGTACTCCGCCGCGAGCGTGTCGGCGGTGTCGCCACCGCGTTCCTCGGACCAGAGCCACTCGGCGTAGCAGGCGAACCCCTCGTGCAGCCAGATGTCCTGCCAGCGCGCGACCGTCACCGAGTTGCCGAACCACTGGTGCGCGAGCTCGTGCGCGATGAGCCGGTCGGTGCCGTGCTCGCCGTCGACGTGGTTGCGGCCGAACACCGCCAGCCCGTGGGCTTCGAGCGGGATCTCGAGCTCGTCGTCGGTGACCACGACGCCGTACGCCGCGAACGGGTACGGGCCGAAGCGGTCGGAGAACAGCGCGAGCATCTCCGGCACCTGACCGAAGTCGGTCTTCGCGGCGGTCGCCAGGTCGGCGGGGTGGTGCAGGGTGACGGGGACGACGGCGCCGCGGAGCCTCGTCGTGCGGTACCGGCCGATCTGCACCGTCGCCAGGTACGTCGCCATCGGCTCGGTGGTGGCGTAGGTCCAGCGGGTGCCGATCCGGTCGCGTTCCTTGCCGAGCAGTTCGCCGTTCGCCAGGACGTCGTACGCGGCCTCGGCGGCGATCTCGAACCGGTAGGTCGCCTTGTCGTCCGGTCGGTCGTTGCACGGGAACCACGAGGGTGCCCCGGTCGGCTGGGCCGCGACGATGACGCCGTCGGTGAGCTCCTCCCACCCGACCTGACCCCAGGCGCTGCGCACGGGGCGCGGGTTGCCGCGGTACTTCAGGTGCACGGTGAACGTCGTGCCGGCCGCGATCGGGGACGCCGGGGTGACGGTGACCTTGTGCACGGCGTTCGACACCTTCTTCGCGCGGGCACCGTCGACGTCGGCGCGCTCGACGCTCAGGCCGTGCAGGTCGACCACGATCTTGTCCAGCGGCTCGAGGGCGCGCGCGGTGATCGTCGCGGTGCCGTCGAGGCGGTTCGTGGCGACGCGGTAGTCGAGGCGGAGGTCGTAGTGCTCGGCGCTCCAGCGTCGGTCGCCGCTGTGCGGGGTGTACGGGTCGGCAGCGGAGGTGTTCGGCACGGTCTCAGTCAACCCCATGGCGCCGGTCAGTCCGCCACGGTGGCCGGTTCGGCTGTCCACGGAGCGATGGGGTTGCCGGACCAACGCGACCCGGTGGGCACCTGCTCGCCGCGCATCACGAGCGAGGCCGGACCCACCGTCGCGCCCGTGCCGATGCCCGCGGCGGGCAGGACGACGCTGTGCGGGCCGAGGGTCGCCCCGGCGTCGAGCCGGACGGTGTCGAGCTGCATCACGCGGTCGTGGAACAGGTGGGTCTGCACGACGGTCCCGCGCGCCACCGAGGCGCCGGCGCCGATCGTCACGAGGTCGGCCTCGGGGAGCCAGTAGGTCTCGAGCCAGGTGCCGCGGCCGATCGTCGCACCGAGGCTCCGCAGCCACGCCGCCAGGGCCGGGGTGCCGGTGGCCTGCTCGGCGAACCACGGCCGGGCGACCGTCTCGACGAAGGTGTCCTGCACCTCGTTGCGCCAGACGAACGACGACCACAGCGGGTGCTCGCGGGCGGTGATCCGGCCGACGAAGACCCACTTCGCGATCGTCGACACCACCGCGGCGACGGCACCGGCGACGATCAGCACCGGCCCGGCGAGCAGCACCGTCCACCCGACACCGACCGCGGACCACAGGGCGAGCAGCGTGCCGGCCACGCCGAGGGCGACGCCCGCGGACACCATCGGTCCCACGAGCCGCAGCAGCTCCCAGCAGCCGCGGGCGACCTTGAGCCGCACCGGCGGACGGAAGGTGCGCTCCTCGTCGAACTGCGTCGCCGCACGGCGGAGCCGCACCGGGGGCGAGCCGAGCCACGACGACCCGCGCTTGGCCTTCTTCGGCACGGCGGACAGGACCGCCACCAGGGCCTCGCGCGGCACGGAGCGTCCGGCGCCCGTCATCCCGCTGTTGCCGAGGAAGGCCCGCCGGCCCACCTTCGACCGGCCGATCCGCACCCGGCCCCCGCCGAGCTCGTACGTCGCGACCATGGTGTCGTCGGCAAGGAACGCCCCGGACGCGATCTGCGTCAGCGCGGGGATGAGCAGGACCGTGGAGATCTCCGTGTTCCGGCCGACCTTCGCTCCGAGCAGCCGCAGCCACACCGGCGTCACGAGCGAGGCGTACAGCGGGAACAGCAGCGTACGGGCCGCGTCGAGCACCCGCTCCGTCGACCACGCCTGCCAGCCGATCCGCGAGCGCACGGGGTGGCGTCCCTCGTGCAGCCCGATGCCCAGGAGCCGCACCGACCCCACCACGAGCAGGGCGTACACGGCCCCGGCGACCACGGTCGCGAGCGGCACCGTCGCGAGCGCGCGCAGGACGGCGTCGCCGAGCGTCGGCGCGCGCCCGACCAGAACGGCGGCGACCAGCAGCCCGACCGCGACACCGATCACCGGCAACCCGGCCACGGCCACGGAGCCGGCCCCGTACGCCAGCAGCCAGCGCCGACGCGACGGGGGACGGGCCTCCCGGCCGTGCCTGGCCGAGCCGATGCGTTCGGCGGGCGAACCCGCCCAGCGTTCACCGGCGGGCACCCGGCCGGCGACGGCCGAACCGGCCTCGACCTCGGCGCCCGCGCCCACGTGCGCACCGGGCAGCAGCGTGGTGCGGCTGTGCACGACCGCGTCGTCCTCGACGCGGACCCGACCCAGGCGGAACACGTCGCCGTCCACCCAGTGCCCCGCGAGGTCGACCTCCGGCTCGATCGACGCACGCTTGCCGATCGTGAGCATCCCGGTGACCGGCGGGAGCGTGTGCAGGTCGACGTCGGCGCCGATCCGCGCCCCCAGCGCACGGGCGTAGTAGCTGATCCACGGCGCCCCGGCGGTCGAGGGGCCGTCGACCGCCTCGGCGATCCGCTCCGCCAGCCAGACCCGCAGGTGCACCGAACCGCCGCGGGGGTGGTCGCCCGGACGGACCCCGACGAGCAGCAGCCGGGCGAGCACGACCGTCACCGCCATCTTGCCGATCGGCGTCACGAACACCAGCAGCGCGACGACGAGTGCCGGCCAGGGGAGCACCGGCAGGAACGGCAGCGTGGTCGCGTGCAGCACCGCCGCGACCGACGCCGTCCACGTCAGGACCCGCAGCCCGCGCAGCACCTGCACCGGCAGCCCGAGCAACGTCATCGCGAGCCCCGTCGCCGGCGGGACCGGGGTCACGTCGCGCGACGCCGCCGCGACCGGACCGGACTCGTCCAGCGCGGCCGCCAGCGCACCGATGCGCGGGTGGTCGTACACGTCCGCCACCGTCGTCGTCGGGAACCGCTCGCGGATCGCCGAGACGAGCTGCGCCGCCGTCAAGGAACCGCCGCCGTGCGCGAAGAAGTCGTCGTCGACGCTCGACACCGGCACCCCGAGGATCGCCGCCCACCGCTCCGCGATCCAGGCGACGGTGTCCGGCAGCATCGCGGCGTCGGTCGCCCCGGGCAACGGCCACGGCAGGGCGGCACGGTCGACCTTGCCCGACGTCCGCGTCGGCAGCGCGTCCACCACCGCGACGAGCGGCACGAGGGCAGCGGGCAGCTCCTGCCGCAACCGGGCGTTCGCCGCAGCGACGTCGACCGTGGCACCCGCGACCGGCGCCACGTACCCGACCAGCACCTGGTTCCCCGCAGGGGTCCGCTGCACCACCGCAGCACCACCCGCCACGTCGTCGAGCGCCTGCAGGGCCGCGTCGATCTCACCGAGCTCGATCCGCCGGCCCCCGAGCTTCACCTGGTCGTCCGCACGTCCCTGGAACACGAGTCCCTCGGGGTCGTACCGCACCAGGTCACCGCTCCGGTACGCCCGCGCCCACCCGAGCTCCGGGAACGGCGCGTACTTCTCCGCGTCCTTCGCCGGGTCCAGGTACCGACCCAACCCGACACCACCGATCACGAGCTCACCGACCCCACCCGGCTCCACCCGCTGCCCGGCAGCGTCCACCACCGCCAGGTCCCACCCGTCCAGCGGCAGCCCGATCCGGATCGGCTGGCTCCCGTCGAGCAGGGACCCGCACGCCACCACCGTCGCCTCGGTCGGACCGTACGTGTTCCACACCTCACGGTCACGACTCGCGATGCGCGCCGCCAGCTCCGGCGGGCACGCCTCACCACCGAAGATCACCAACCGCACCTGCTCCAACGCGTCGTCCGGCCACAGCGCCGCGAGCGTCGGCACCGTCGACACCACCGTGATCGTGTGCGCGATGAGCCACGGCCCCAGGTCCACCCCCGTCCGCACCAACGACCGCGGCGCCGGCACCAACGCGGCACCGTGCCCCCACGCCAACCACATCTCCTCGCACGACGCGTCGAACGCCACACTCAGCCCCGCCAGCACCCGGTCGCCCGGACCGATCGGCGCCGACTGCAGGAACATCCGCGCCTCGGCGTCCACGAACGCCGCAGCACTGCGGTGGGTGACCGCCACGCCCTTCGGCACGCCCGTGGACCCGGACGTGAAGATGATCCACGCATCGTCGTCCTCGTGGGGGAGTGCGGCGCTCGCCGCAGGGTCCGTCACGGGCAGTTCGCCGCCGTCGCGGTCGCGCAGGACGCCGCCGGCTCCGATGACGCCCACGACGCCGGCCTCGCCGAACACCAGGGTCGCGCGTTCCTCGGGGTCGTCGGCGTCGACGGGCACGTACGCGGCTCCGGCGGCGAGGACGGCGAGGATCGACAGGTACAGGTCGCGTCCGCCGGAGGGGATCCGCACGCCGACCCGGTCGCCCCGTCGGACACCGCGACGGGCGAGGTCGTCGGCCTGTGCGCGCACCAGGTCGAGCAGGGCGGCGTAGTCGACGGTGCCGGCGGGGTCCTCGAGCGCGGTGGCGGTCGGGTGGGTGGCCGCGGTCGCCGCGAGGACGTCGAACAGGGTCCGTGGCGCG
Source organism: Curtobacterium pomorum (assembly GCF_044497295.1). Lineage (NCBI taxonomy): Bacteria > Bacillati > Actinomycetota > Actinomycetes > Micrococcales > Microbacteriaceae > Curtobacterium > Curtobacterium pomorum. Next base: position 2,348,607 of record NZ_CP172409.1, on the reverse strand, counting down.
GGGGCGTCCCCGCCGCGGGCGAGTTCGAGCTGCGCGTTCCCGGTGCCGGTGGTCATCGGTTCCCTCTTCCCGGTCGCGTGCAGGACGACCGGCCCGTGATCCTAGGGGGTCGAGGTGTCGCGCTCGGAAACAGACGCCACGGCCCCTGTGCCGAGGTCCGCACGCGCCGCGTCGAGCGCCCGCGCGATCCCGATCGAGTCGTCGAGCGAGTGCACCGGCGACTCCGTCCGGCCGTCCGCCACGTACCGGGCGAGCGCCGCCGCCTGCCAGACGAGCCCCTGTCGACCCCGCAGCCCGGTCGGCTCCGACCAGCGGTCCTCCCCACCCCGGTGGTGCACCGCGAACGACGCCGGGAACACGAAGTGGTCGGTGTACCGCACGGTGGCCCGGCTGCCCGCGATGGCCGCCAGCCCCGGCGTCCACGCCGTCATCGACGTGGCCACCACGGCCTGTGCGCCACCGTCCGCCGTCGACACGGTGACGGACTGGAGGTCGACCCCGCGATCCGAGACCGCTCCCGTCGTGCTGCTGGTCACCGGGGCGCCGGTGGCGAACCGTGCGAACCAGTGCCCGTAGACACCGGCATCGAGGAGTGCGCCGCCGCCGGCGGCGGGGTCGAACATGCGGTCGGCCGGGTCCGGGTCGTGCGGCCAGCCGACGTCCACGGTCGCGAGCCGGACGTCGCCGAGGGCGCCGTCCGCGAGCAGACGGGCGATCACCGTGGAGCCGGGCAGGTACCGGGTCCACATCGCCTCCATCGCCAGGACGCCCTCGGCCCGTGCGGCCTCGGCGAGGGTGCGGGTGTCCGCGGCCGAGGTCGTCATCGGCTTCTCGACGAGGACGTGCTTGCCCGCGGCGATCGCGAGCAGCGCGTGCCCGAGGTGCTGCGGGTGCGGGGAGGCGACGTAGACGACGTCGACGGTGGGGTCCGCGACGAGGGCCTCGTACGAGCCGTGCACCCCGGCGACGCGGTGGCGGGCGGCGAAGGCGGCGGCACGCTCGGGGGAGCGGGACCCCACGGCGACGACGCGCTGGTCGGAGTTCGCGTGCATCGTGGCGGTGAAGTCGTTCGCGATCTCCCCGGGGCCGATCACGCCCCACCCGAGCGTCGGCCCGCCTCGGAGCGCGTGGACCTCGGGCTCGGGGAACGTCATCGTCATGCCGGCACGCTACCGGGAGGACCCGACCGTCGTCGCGCGGCCTGGCGCCCCGGATCCGACCCGCATCGAGTCATCTGACACAACCGTCCCGTGCCGCAGTCGATCACAATCGGATTCCGTCCCCCTGCCCGATCGGGCGTCGGGAGCTCGAGGAAGGTCGTCATCGGATGCCCGCACAAGAGCCGCCACGCACCGCGGTCGGCGTGCCGAGCACCCTGCAGCTGATCCCGGGTCTCCGGCACGCCGAGGGGTACACCGACCACGCCCTTCCCGGATCGCTCGCGTTCCTCGCGCAGGCGCTCGAGGTCGAGCACCGGTGAGCGGAGCGCCGACGCCATCGCCGCACCAGCCCACGACGAAGGAGAACCCGCATGCCTGACGACCCCGCAACCCCGCTCACGATCGGTCCCGTCGGCAACGTCTTCCTGTTCGTGGACGACCTCGACGCCGCGGTCGCCTGGTACTCGGCCAGGCTCCGCCGCGAACCGGTCGTCCGCGGTGGGGCGCTCGTCGCGTTCGACATCGGGAGCGTCCGCTTCACGCTGCACCGGGCCGACGAGCTGAACACACCGGGGCCCTCGGGCACGGTCCCGTACTGGACGGTGCCGGACGTCGACGCCGTCGTCGAGGACTGGGTCGCGAACGGTGCCGTCGCGCACCGGGGGCCGAAGACGGTGTTCACAGGGGAGCGGCTCTGCCAGCTGCTCGACCCGTTCGGGAACCTGTTCGCGGTGCGAGCGGAGCCCCGGTGACCACCCCGTCGGCGCCAAACGCGTGGTCTGCGTCACGCGGCCCTGCGGCGTTGTTCTGGTGCCCCCAGGAGGATTCGAACCTCCGCCCCTGCCTCCGGAGGGCAGTGCTCTATCCCCTGAGCTATGGGGGCCAAGGGGTGCAACAACCGTAGCAGGTCCGGCGCGCGGTCCCGGACAGCGCGTGTCGCGCAGGGGACGCGACTGCAGGGCGGACGGGAGGCGCGGTGCGGGCCCGCCGCGGGCCTCCCGTCCGCACGGTGCGCGCGTTGCGGGCTGGTGCGAGGTTGCGTGTTCCGTGCGGCGCTGTAAACGCGCACCATGCGTGCAACCTCGCACCGGATGGCGGACCCGGCGCCGTGCGTGGTCGCCGCTGGACGGGAGGCGCGGTGCGGGCCCGCCGCGGGCCTCCTGTCCGCACGGTGCGTCCGTTGCGGGCTGGTGCGAGGTTGCGTGTTCCGTGCGCCGCTGTAGACGCGCACCACGTGTGCAACCTCGCACCGGATGGCGGACCCGGCACCGTGTGTGGTCGCGTCAGCCCGCGGCCGCGTCAGCTCGTGGGCGTCAGCCAGCCGGCGTCGCCGTCGCCGTCGCCGTCGCCGACGCCGTCGGCTGCAGCGCGGCGCGGACCGCGTCGACGACCGGCTGTGCACCGCCGGGCTCGGTGAACAGCGTCGACTGCGTTGTGATCCAGTACGGGTCCGCGAAGGCGTCCGCGCGGCCGACGTCGTCGTTCAGCGCGAAGTAGCCCTCGACGCGGTAGGTGGGGACCGAGCCGCCCCGGTCGTACAGGGCGTCCTTCAGGTTGGTGAGCGACTTCTCAGGCAGGTGGGCGACGGCGAGGGTGATCGTCTCGGTGTCGTCGTCGGTGGCGACGAACTGGCAGACGCGGCCCCGCTGCTTCGCGATGGTGGCGGCGGGGGAGCCCTTCGCCGGGGTGAAGGAGTCGTCGAGCGCGAAGGTCGTGCCGTACACCGACAGGGCCTCGGTCGGCAGGAGCTCGGCGCACGTCTGGGCCACCGCCGTACCGACCGGGGTCGCACTGGGCGTCGGGTCGCTGTCGCCGCCGCTCGAGCAGGCCGACAGGGCGAGTGCTGCTGCGGCGGTGACGACGGCGACGGAGCACGCCCGGGCACGGCTTCGGGTGGTCATGCCGACATGATGGCCCATCGTCCGGCGTGCACCTGGGTGTCCCGGTAGACTCGTCCGCCGTGACTCCTGCCGAACTCTCCGCCGCGTACCTGTCGATCCTGACCGGGATCGTCGAGCGACGAGGCGCGTCCGAGACCGTGACGATCGGGGACTCCCACGTGGTGCTCGAGCGGCCGAAGAACCGCGCGCACGGCGACTGGGCCTCGAACGCCGCCATGCAGCTCGCGAAGCGCATCGGCACGAACCCGCGCGAGCTCGCGACGGAGATCGCCGGTGAGCTGACCGAGCTCGACGGCGTGGCCTCGGTCGACGTCGCCGGCCCGGGGTTCATCAACATCACGCTCGAGGCGGCGGCGGCCGGCGAGATCGCCCGCACGATCGTCGAGGGCGGCGAGTCCTTCGGGCGCGGCGACCTGTACGACGGCGTCCGGATCAACCTGGAGTTCGTGTCGGCGAACCCGACCGGCCCGATCCACATGGGCGGCGTGCGCTGGGCCGCGGTGGGCGACAGTCTGGCCCGCGTGTTCCAGGCGCAGGGCGGCCTCGTCACCCGCGAGTACTACTTCAACGACCACGGCGCGCAGATCGACCGCTTCGCCCGCTCGCTCGTCGCGTCGGCGCTCGGTGAGCCCACGCCGGAGGACGGCTACGGCGGCGCGTACATCTCCGAGATCGCTGCGCGTGTGATCGCGACGCTCGACCCGTCGACCGACGTCAAGGACCTGCCGCGCGACGAGGCGCAGGAGGTCTTCCGACGTGAGGGCGTGGACTTCATGTTCGCGGACATCAAGTCGTCGCTCCACGACTTCGGTGTGGACTTCGACGTCTACTTCCACGAGAACGCCCTGCACGAGTCGAAGGCCGTCGAGCGCGCCATCGCCCGTCTGCGTTCGGCCGGCGTGATGTACGAGGCCGAGGGCGCCGAGTGGCTCCGCACGACCGACTTCGGCGACGACCGCGACCGCGTGGTCATCAAGTCCGACGGCGAACCCGCGTACATCGCCGGCGACCTGGCGTACTACCTCGACAAGCGCGAGCGCGGCTTCGAGCGCAACCTGATCATGCTCGGCGCGGACCACCACGGCTACGTCGGCCGGATGATGGCGATGTGCGCGGCGTTCGGTGACGAGCCGGGCACGAACCTCGAGATCCTGATCGGGCAGATGGTCAACCTGCTCAAGGACGGCGAGCCGATGCGCATGTCGAAGCGCAACGGAACCATCGTCACGATGGAGGACCTCGTCGACGCCGTCGGGGTCGACGCCGGCCGGTACTCGCTCGTCCGGTTCGCCAGCGACACCGCGATCGACATCGACCTCGACCTGCTCACGAAGCGGACGAACGACAACCCCGTCTTCTACGTGCAGTACGCCCACGCGCGCACCCAGTCGGTGGCCCGCAACGCCGAGGCCGCCGGCGTCGACCGGTCCGCGTTCGATGCCTCGCTGTTGACGCACGACTCCGAGGGCGCGCTGCTCGGTGCCCTGGCCGAGTACCCGCGCGTGGTGCGCCACGCCGCAGAGCTCCGTGAGCCGCACCGCATCGCCCGGTACATCGAGCAGCTCGCGGGCCTGTACCACCGCTGGTACGACGCCTGCCGCGTGACCCCGCTCGGTGACGAGCCCGTCACCGACCTGCACCGCACGCGCCTGTGGCTGAACGACGCCACCGGCCAGGTCGTCCGCAACGGCCTCGGCCTGCTCGGCGTGAGCGCTCCGTCCCGCATGTAGCGGAGCGCCCGCCCCCCGGAACCAGGTTCCGGACACAGCACCGCAGAATCCCGCGGTGCTGTGTCCGTTCCACGGTGTGGAAGACCGCTGCACCGTGCCTCCAGGCGGGCTGACGGGACCACCTGGCAGGGTGGGAGGCATGTCCGCCGCCACCGAACGCCCCCGCAAGCGCCGCCGTTGGCCCGTCGTCCTGATCGTGGTCGTCGTCGTGCTCGCCGCCCTCGTCGTGATCGCCGAGTTCGTGCTCCGCGGGGTCGTCGACCGCATGATCGCGCAGCAGGTCGAGCAGTCGCTGCCCGACGGCACCACGGGCCAGGTCGAGGCGCACGCCGACGGCATCGTCATCCCGCAGCTCATCGGCGGCACGCTCGACCGGGTCGAGATCTCCTCATCGAAGCTCACCGTCGACGGCATCCCGCTCGCCGCCGACGTCACCGCGCGGGACGTCCCGGTGGACGGCAAGGGCGACGTGCGCGACGTGGACGGCACCGTCACGCTGGCGTCGTCGAGCGTGAAGGACCTGTCGAAGTACAGCCCGCTGTTCGACCGGCTCTCCCTGGTGGACGGCGGCGTCGAGCTGTCCGGCTCCACCGCGGTGCTCGGCTACGACATCACCTACGCGGCGAAGGGCGACGTGGTCGCGCAGGACGACGGCCGCGGCATCACGATCACCCCGAAGAGCGTGCGGATCACCAACTCGGACCTCGGCCTCAAGGTGGACTCGATCCCCGGCGTCACGAACGTGCCGGTGCAGGTCTGCACAGCGCAGTTCCTGCCCGAATCGCTCCGCGTGCGCTCGCTCGACGTCTCGAAGGCCGACGCGACGGTCCGCGTCACCGCGGACGCGCTGCCGCTCAACGAGGAGGGTCTGCAGACGGTCGGCAGCTGCGGCTGATCCCGTGGCTGCGTAACGCGGCCGGGAGGCCCGTCCAGCGTCGGTAGGATCGGGTCCCGTGAGCGAGAACCCCCTTGCACCGCCGCGACTGCGGTTCCCGACGGACGCCTCCGAGCTGGTGGACCGGATCTGGCCCGCGTCCGCGACGCGGACCGACGACGGCGACCTGGCCATCGGCGGTGTCACCGCGACGGACCTGGTCCGGCAGTACGGCACCCCGCTCTACGTCGTCGACGAGCGCGACGTGCAGTCCCGTGCGGTCCGCGTGCGCAACGCGTTCACCGAGGCGTTCGAGGGCATCGGCACCCGCGCCCACGTCTACTACGCCGGCAAGGCGTTCCTGACGACCCAGGTCGTGGCGTGGATGGCCGAGGCCGACCTGCGCGTCGACGTCTGCACCGGCGGGGAGCTCGCGGTCGCCCTGGCCGCCGGCATCGACCCGGCGATGCTCGGCTTCCACGGCAACGACAAGTCCGACGCCGAGATCGCCCGCGCGGTCGAGGTCGGCGTGGGCACGATCGTGCTCGACAGCCACGAAGAGGTCCAGCGTGTCGCCCGTGCCGCGGCGGACGCCGGGGTCGTGCAGCGCGTGCGCATCCGGATCAACAGCGGCGTGCACGCGTCCACCCACGAGTACCTGGCCACCGCGCGCGAGGACCAGAAGTTCGGCATCCCGCTCACCGAGGCCGTGGCCGCGGCCGAGGCGGTGCGCGCCGAGTCGTCGCTCGTGTTCGTCGGACTGCACTCGCACATCGGTTCGCAGATCTTCGACGAGTCCGGGTTCCGTGAGGCCGCCCGACGCCTGATGGACGTGCACGCGACCCTGGTCGAGACCGGTCCGGTGCCCGAGCTGAACCTCGGCGGCGGCTGGGGCATCGACTACACCGAGGCCGATTCCGCCTTCGCGCCCGAGGACGTTGCCGATGCCCTCGCCGCGATCATCGCCGAGGCCTGTGCCGAGCGGGACATCCCCGTGCCCGAGGTCGCGGTCGAGCCCGGTCGCTACATCGTCGGCCCGGCGGGCATCACGCTCTACCGCGTCGGGACGATCAAGCCCGTCACGCTCGAGACCGGCGACGACGCGGGTCACGCGACGCGCACGTACGTGTCCGTCGACGGCGGCATGAGCGACAACGCCCGCCCGGCCCTGTACGGCGCGGACTACACCGCCCGGCTCGCCCGGACGTCCGAGTCGCCGGCCGTGCTCACGCGCGTCGTCGGGAAGCACTGCGAGAGCGGGGACATCGTGGTCAACGACGAGTACCTGCCCGGAGACGTCCAGCGCGGTGACCTGCTCGCCGTCGCGGCCACCGGTGCGTACTGCTGGGCGCTGTCGAGCAACTACAACCACGTGGGCCGCCCGCCGGTCGTCGCCGTGGCGGACGGCGCAGCCCGTATCCTCGTGCGGGGCGAGTCGATCGACGACCTCCTCGCCCGTGACACCGGGGTCGTGCCCGTACCCCACGCCGGCACCGGCCACTGACCCGATGAACAGGGCTCACCCCCACCGACAGGAACCACACCAGATGATCGAATACCGCAACGTCCGCGTCGCGCTGCTCGGGGCCGGCTCGGTCGGGTCCCAGGTCGCTCGGCTCCTGCTCGAGCACGCCGACGAACTCGCCTCCCGCGCGGGTGCCGGCCTCGAACTCGTCGGGATCGCCGTGCGCGACGTCGACGCCCCGCGCGACGTCGACCTGCCCCGTGAGCTCTACACGACCGATGCCGGATCGCTCATCCTCGGTGCCGACATCGTCGTCGAGCTGATCGGTGGCATCGAGCCGGCGCGCACGCTCGTGCTGCAGGCGCTGCAGTCCGGCGCGGACGTCGTCACGGGCAACAAGGCGCTCCTGGCGACCCACGGTCCGGAGCTCTTCGCGGTGGCCGAGCAGGTCGGCGCGCAGCTGTACTACGAGGCCGCCGTCGCCGGTGCGATCCCGATCATCCGACCGCTGCACGACTCGCTCGCCGGTGACCGCATCGAGCGGATCATGGGCATCGTCAACGGCACCACGAACTTCATCCTCGACCTGATGGACCGGCAGGGGAGCACGTTCGAGGACGCCCTGGCCACCGCGACCGACCTCGGGTACGCCGAGGCCGACCCGACCGCCGACATCGAGGGCTACGACGCCGCGCAGAAGGCCGCGATCCTGGCCTCGCTGGCGTTCCACACCTCGGTGCCGCTGGCTGCGGTGCACCGCGAGGGCGTCACGTCGGTCACGATCGAGCAGGTCCGTGCCGCGCGCAAGGCCGGCTACGTCGTGAAGATCCTGGCGACCGCCGAGCGACTGACCGACGAGGACGGCCGCGAGGGCGTCAGCGCCCGGGTGTACCCGGCCCTCGTGCCGGAGTCGCACCCCCTGGCGAGCGTGCACGGTGCGAAGAACGCGGTGTTCGTCGAGGCCGAAGCAGCTGGCGACCTCATGTTCTACGGTGCCGGTGCCGGTGGCGTCGAGACGGCCTCCGCCGTGCTCGGTGACCTCGTGTCCGCCGCACGTCGGCACGTCATCGGCGGCCCGGGCGTCGCGGAGTCGACCCAGTCGGACCTGCCCGTCTTCCCGATCGGCACCGTCCGCACGCGCTACCAGATCACCTTGCACGTCACGGACGCCCCCGGCGTGCTGTCGACGGTCGCCGGCGTGCTCGCGAAGCACGGCGTGAGCGTCGAGACCGTCGAACAGACCACCGCGGGCGCCTCCGAGGGGACTGCCGCGCTCGTCATCGGCACGCACCTGGCGCGCGAAGCCGACCTGGCGGACACCGTCCGCACGCTCCGCGGCGAGGACGTGGTCCTGGACGTGACCAGCGTCCTGCGCTTCGTCGGCGCCTGACGCACCACGGGCCTCCAGGCCGACCCCGAACCGAAACCAGACCGACCCACCGGACAGAGAGAGAAGCCTGATGGCCCACCAGTGGCAGGGAGTCCTGCGCGAGTACGCCGACCGACTCGACGTGACCGAGGCGACGCCGATCGTCACGCTCGGTGAGGGCGGTACGCCCCTCATCCCGGCTCGTCGGCTCTCCGAGCGCACCGGCGCCGAGGTCTACGTCAAGTTCGAGGGCATGAACCCGACCGGGTCCTTCAAGGACCGCGGCATGACGATGGCGATCTCGAAGGCCGTCGAGCACGGTGCGAAGGCCGTCATCTGCGCCTCGACCGGCAACACGAGCGCCTCGGCCGCCGCGTACGCCACGCACGCCGGCATCACCGCCGCGGTGCTCGTGCCCGAGGGCAAGATCGCCATGGGCAAGCTCAGCCAGGCCGTCGCGCACGACGCGCAGCTGCTGCAGGTCCAGGGCAACTTCGACGACTGCCTCGACATCGCCCGCGACCTGGCGGCGAACTACCCGGTGCACCTCGTCAACTCGGTCAACAACGACCGCATCGAGGGCCAGAAGACCGCCGCGTTCGAGGTCGTCGACGTGCTCGGCGACGCCCCGGACTTCCACTTCCTGCCGGTCGGCAACGCGGGCAACTACACCGCGTACTCGCGCGGCTACCGCGAGGACGTGGCCGCGGGCCGCACGACGAAGCTCCCGCGCATGTTCGGCTTCCAGGCCGCCGGCTCCGCGCCGATCGTCCGCGGCGAGGTCGTCAAGAACCCGGACACCATCGCGTCGGCGATCCGCATCGGCAACCCGGCCTCGTGGCAGTTCGCCCTCGAGGCCCGCGACGAGACCGACGGCTACTTCGGCGCCATCTCGGACGAGGCCATCCTCGCCGCGCACCACATCCTGTCGGCTGAGGTCGGCGTCTTCGTCGAGCCCGCGTCGGCGATCGGTGTCGCCGGGCTGCTCGAGCGCGCCGACGCCGGCATCGTGCCGAAGGGCGCGAAGGTCGTCATCACCGTCACCGGCCACGGCCTGAAGGACCCGCAGTGGGCCCTGCGCACCGAGGACGGCAGCGAGGTCACCCCGACGAGCGTGCCGGTCGACACCAAGTCGATCGCGGACGTGCTCGGACTGGTCTCGGCGCAGTGAGCCTCGACCGCTCGTCCGGACCGGGGGAGGGCGTCACCGCCCACAGTGCTGTACCGGCCGGACGGGCGGTCCACGCTGTGCCCGCCGGACGGGCCGTGCGCGTCCGCGTGCCGGCGACGTCCGCGAACCTCGGCCCGGGGTTCGACTCGCTCGGCCTCGCGCTCTCGCTGTACGACGAGGTCGTCGTCCGGGTCCGCCCGGAACCCGGCGCCACCGTCACGGTGCAGGGCGTCGGTGCGGGCGAGGTCGCCACCGACGACACGAACCTGGTCGTGCGCGCCGTCCGCCGCGGTCTCGAGCACGCCGGCGTCGACCAGCCCGGCCTCGAACTGCACGCCACGAACGCGATCCCGCACGGCCGTGGGCTCGGTTCCTCGGCGGCCGCGATCGTTGCCGGCCTGATGGCGGCCCGCGGGCTGCTCGAGGGCGTCGTCGACCTGGACGCCTCGACGCTGCTCAGCCTGGCCACCGAGATGGAGGGGCATCCGGACAACGTCGCCCCCGCACTGTTCGGTGGGCTCACCATCGCGTGGATGACGGCCGAAGGACCCGCCTACAAGCGGCTCCTGGTGCACCGCGGTGTCGCACCGGTCGTGTTCGTGCCGACGTCCACGCTGTCGACGAAGCTGGCCCGCTCCCTGCAGCCCGAGAACGTCCCGCACGCCGACGCCGCGTTCAACGTCTCCCGCTCCGCACTGCTCGTCGCCGCGCTCATCCAGAGCCCCGAGCTCCTGCTCGCCGCGACCGAGGACCGTCTGCACCAGGCCTACCGGGCCAGCGCGATGCCGGAGACCGACGCACTGATCGGACTGCTCCGTCAGCACGGGCTCGCGGCCGTCGTGTCCGGGGCGGGACCGAGCCTGCTCGTGCTCGGCAGCGACCCGGCGCAACGGCTCACCGCCGCGGATCTCGTCGCCCGGCACGGGGAATCCGACTGGCGGGCGCTCATGCTGGCCGTCGATCTCGGTGGTGCTACAGTGGTGGCGCACTCGGCGCTCGAAGCCGAACCCGCGTAGTCGCCCGGACTGCTCGTGCCATGGGGTCCATCCCGTGGCCAGCTCCGACGCAGCGCAGGGTCCGGTGCGCGGGGGCACTCTCTTTCTGATCACCGAATCCCGGTCCGTCGTCTGAACGGCGGTCGATGCATACCCGTGCATCCGGGACGGTGGAAACTCTCCGCGTTCTGCGGTTCGAAAGGAAACACCGACCTTGACCGACAACAACTCCGCCCAGGTGGAGATCCCCAGCGACCTGCGCGCCCTCCGACTGCCGGAACTCCAGCGCATCGCCTCCTCGCTCGGAATCACCGGGCTCTCCAAGCTCCGCAAGGGCGACCTCATCGCCTCGATCGAGGACAAGCGCCCCGTGACGGACGACGCCCCCGCCGCGGCAGCGCCCGCCGCGACCCCCGTCACGGCCCCGGTGACCGAGCAGCCGACGCTGCCGGAACCCGCAGCCGAGGCGCCGACCGCTCCGGTCGCCGACCCCGAGGCCCCCGCCGTCGAGTCCGAGCCGGCCGCGCCGTCGCGTGCCCGCCGTTCGCGTCGTGCGTCGTCCGGGGGCACCGTGAACGCCGGCCCGACCTCGGCCGCCGAGCACACCAACGCCGGCCACACCGGCACCGAGGACCTGCTCGCGGGCCTCGACCAGGTGCGTGCCGAGAAGGACGCCCAGGAAGCCGCCCAGACGCAGACCGGTGGGCAGCGTCGCGGCCGTGGCCAGCGCGGTTCCGACCAGCAGGCCCAGCAGCCGAACGAGTCGGCCGACCAGCAGACGCCGACCTCGGCACCTGCGCAGGACGACCAGCAGGCGCGGAACGACCAGCAGAGCACCGAGGGTGCGTCGCAGGACCAGTCCGCTGCCGCCGACTCCGGCGAGCAGAACGACCAGAACGACCAGCAGGGCGAGAGCGGTTCGCGTCGCGGCCGTCGCAGCCGTGGTCGCGGTCGTGGCCGTGGGCAGAACGCCGAGAACGGCGAGCAGAACGCTGACCAGCAGCCGCAGCAGGACGGCCAGCAGCACCAGCAGGGCGGCCAGCAGAAGCAGAACGGCGGCGACCAGCAGAAGCAGGCCGACGCCAAGCAGGCCGAGGCCAAGCAGAACGACGCCAAGCAGCGCGACCAGAGGCAGGACGACCGCGCCGAGCAGAAGCAGCAGGCGGCCAACCAGCAGAAGCAGAACGGTCAGCAGAAGCAGGGCCAGCAGGCCCAGCAGAACGCCGACGACTCCGAGGGTGGCCGCAGCCGTCGCCAGCGGGACCGCAAGCGCGGCCGCGGTGGCCAGAACGACGACTTCGAGCCCGAGGTCACCGAGGACGACGTCCTGATCCCGATCGCGGGCATCCTCGACGTCCTCGACAACTACGCGTTCGTCCGCACCACGGGCTACCTGCCCGGACCGAACGACGTCTACGTCTCGCTCGGCCAGGTGAAGAAGTACCACCTGCGCAAGGGCGACGCCGTCGTCGGCTCGATCAAGCAGCCCCGTGACAACGAGCAGCAGAGCCGTCAGAAGTACAACGCGCTCGTGACCGTCGACTCGGTCAACGGCCAGACCGCCGAAGAGGCAGCGGCCCGCGTCGACTTCTCCGACCTCACGCCGCTGTACCCGAACGAGCGCCTGCGCCTCGAGACGGAGCCGGGCAAGCTGAGCACCCGCATCATCGACCTCGTGTCGCCGATCGGCAAGGGCCAGCGCGGCCTGATCGTCTCGCCGCCCAAGGCCGGCAAGACCGTCGTGCTGCAGGCCATCGCCAACGCGGTCGCGAAGAACAACCCCGAGGCGCACCTCATGGTCGTCCTGGTCGACGAGCGGCCCGAAGAGGTCACCGACATGCAGCGCACGGTGAAGGGCGAGGTCATCGCCTCGACCTTCGACCGTCCGGCAGAGGACCACACCACGGTCGCCGAGCTCGCCATCGAGCGCGCGAAGCGCCTGGTGGAGCTCGGCCACGACGTCGTGCTCCTGCTCGACTCGATCACCCGTCTGGGCCGTGCGTACAACCTGTCGACCCCGGCGTCGGGCCGCGTGCTCTCCGGCGGCGTCGACTCGGCGGCGCTCTACCCGCCGAAGCGCTTCTTCGGTGCGGCGCGCAACATCGAGGACGGCGGCTCGCTGACCATCCTCGCCACCGCGCTCGTCGAGACCGGTTCCAAGATGGACGAGGTCATCTTCGAGGAGTTCAAGGGCACCGGCAACATGGAGCTCCGCCTCAACCGTCACCTGGCGGACAAGCGGATCTTCCCGGCCGTCGACGTCAACGCCTCCGGCACCCGTCGCGAGGAGCAGCTGCTCTCCGCCGACGAGGTCAAGATCACCTGGCGTCTGCGTCGGGCCCTCGCCGGGCTCGACCCGCAGCAGGCCCTCGAGATCGTGCTGCGGAACCTCAAGGAGACGCAGTCGAACGTCGAGTTCCTGGTGCAGGTGCAGAAGTCGGTCCCGACGACCGGCGGCGCCCACCACAACGGTCACCAGGAGTAACGCGTGTTCGAGTCGGTGGCAGGGCTGCTGGCGGAACACGAGGACCTGACGCAGCAGCTGTCGGACCCCGCGCTCCACGCCGATGCGGCCCGGGCGAAGAAGGTGAACCGGCGCTACGCCGAGCTCAACCAGATCAAGTCCGCGTACGAGTCCTGGCAGGCGGCGGGGGACGACCTCGCCGCCGCTCAGGAGCTCGCGCGTGAGGACTCGGCGTTCGCGGACGAGGTCCCCGGGCTCGAGGAGCAGTTGGCGGAGCGTCAGGAGCGTCTCCGCCGGCTGCTCATCCCGCGCGACCCCGACGACGGGCGCGACGTGATCATGGAGATCAAGGGCGGCGAGGGCGGCGAGGAATCGGCGCTGTTCGCGGCCGACCTCCTGCGCATGTACTCGCACTACGCCGAGACCAAGGGCTGGAAGGTCGAGCTCCTCGAGCGCACCGAGTCCGACCTGGGCGGCTACAAGGACGTCCAGGTCGCGATCAAGTCGAACACCACCGACCCGTCGCAGGGCGTCTGGGCGCACCTGAAGTACGAGGGCGGCGTGCACCGCGTGCAGCGCGTGCCGCAGACCGAGTCGCAGGGGCGCATCCACACCTCGACGACCGGCGTGCTGGTGTTCCCCGAGGTCGACGAGCCGGAGGAGGTCGCGATCAACCAGAACGACCTCAAGATCGACGTCTACCGGTCGTCCGGTCCCGGCGGCCAGTCCGTCAACACGACGGACTCCGCGGTCCGCATCACCCACCTGCCCACGGGCATCACGGTGGCGATGCAGAACGAGAAGTCGCAGCTGCAGAACCGTGAGGCCGGCATGCGCGTGCTCCGCGCACGCATCCTCGCGCGGCAGCAGGAGGAGCTCGACGCGATCGCCTCGGACGCGCGCAAGTCGCAGATCCGCGGGATGGACCGTTCGGAGCGCATCCGGACGTACAACTTCCCGGAGAACCGGATCGCGGACCACCGCACCGGCTACAAGGCGTACGACCTCGACCGCGTCATGAACGGTGCGCTCGAGCCCGTCGTCCAGTCCGCCATCCAGGCGGACGAAGAGGCACGTCTGGCCGCCATCGGCGACCAGGACGCGTAACCGCAGACCCAGCCTGGAGGCCCGGATCACCGCCGACACGCCCCTCACGTACGCCGCGGATCGCCTGCTCGAGCAGGCGGCCGCGGCGCTCGTCGCGTCCGGCGTCCCGACACCCCAGGTCGACGCCGAGCTGCTGCTCGCATGGGCGACCGACACGTCGCGCGGCGCCGTGCAGGCCCGGGCGATGACCGGTGGCGCCATCGCGGCGGAGCACGTCGAGCGCTTCCGGCACGCGATCGCGCGTCGGAGCACCCGCGAACCCCTGCAGCACATCACCGGGCAGGCGTACTTCCGCGCGCTGACCCTGGCGGTCGGGCCCGGGGTCTTCGTGCCGCGGCCCGAGACCGAGGGCGTCGTGCAGTTCGGCATCGACGCGCTCCGGACGGTCGCGGTGCCGGCGCCGATCGCGGTCGACCTCGGTTCGGGCAGTGGTGCGATCGCCATCGCGATGGACACCGAGGTGCCGAACGCCGTGGTCTACGCGGTCGAGGCCTCGCCCGAGGCACTGCCCTGGACCCGTCGGAACGTCGATGCCCACGGCGGCACGGTGCGACTCGTCGAGGGTGACCTGGCCGACGCGCTGCCCGAACTCGACGGCACGGTGTCCGTCGTGGTGTCGAACCCGCCGTACGTGCCGGACGACGCGGTCCCGATCGATCCCGAGGTGCGCGACCACGACCCCGCGGTGGCGCTGTACGGCGGACCGGACGGCCTCGACGCCGTGCGTGCCCTGGCCGAGACGGCGTGGCGGCTGCTCGTGCCCGGCGGGGTGCTCGTCATCGAGCACGCCGAGCCGCAGGGCGCCGGCGTCCGCGACGTGCTCGCGCGCCGGGGGTTCCGGACCCCGGAGACGCACGTCGACCTGACGGGACGCGACCGCACGACCACCGCGACGCGGTAGCCGGACGCACCACGGGCCTCCCGGTCGGTGTGTCGGTCAGGCGACGGGGGAGGCCTCGCGCTGCTGCGCGACGAAGGCGCGGACGTGCTCGCGCAGGTCGGTGTCGCGCTCGACCAGGACGGCGTGGATGCCGACGCTCCGGGCGCCCGCGATGTTCTCGGGCATGTCGTCGGCGAAGAACGTGCGCTCGGCGGGCACGCCGTGGTGCTCGACCGCGCGGAGGAAGACCTCGGGCTCGGGCTTGCGGGCGCCGAAGTTGCTCGACGTGTCCAGGTGCTCGCCGAACAGCCCGGGCAGCGAGGGGGCCCACTGGTGGATCCACCGACCGGCGAGCGGCCCGTTGTTCGTGAGCAGGCCGACACGCCCGTGCTCGCTCGCGATGCGGACGGCCTCGATGCGCTCGGGCAGCTCGGTCATGGCAGCACCGCGGATCCGCGCCCACTCGGACTCGGGGACGTCGCACTCCATGGCCCGCTCGAACGCGGCGAGGTACTCGTCACCGTCGGCGAAGCCACCGGCCTCGGCACGCATCTCGTGGCCGCAGTCCCACCAGCGCCGGCGGAGCTCCGCGAACTCGTGTCCGGTGAACTCGGAGAGTGCGGCCATCCGCACCTGCCAGTCGTACCGGACCAGGACGTCGTCCATGTCGAAGAGGAACAGGAGGTGGGGCGCAGGGGTCTCGTTCACGATGTCCTCCATTGTGTCGCACTATCATCGTCGAGTCATGGCATCCCGATACGACTGCACCGACTCCGACGGGCTCCTGACCGGGATGCGGCTCGCACGTGCCGCCCTCGGGCGCGGAGACCTCGTCGTCGTCCCCACCGACACCGTCTACGGCCTCGCCGCGGACGCCTTCAACGCGGCCGCCGTCCAGCGGCTGCTCGACGCGAAGGGCCGGACGCGGCAGTCGCCGCCGCCGGTGCTCATCCCCGGCCCGCCGACGCTCGACGCGCTCGCGAGCGACGTGCCGCAGCAGGTGCGCGACCTCGTCGCCGAGTTCTGGCCCGGTGGGCTGACCGTGATCCTGCGTGCACAGCCGTCGCTCGACTGGGACCTCGGCGAGACGCGGGGCACGGTCGCCCTGCGGATGCCGGACTCGCGGATCGCGCTCGAGCTCCTGCAGGAGGTGGGTCCGCTCGCCGTCTCGTCCGCGAACTCGACCGGCGACCCGGCCGCGATGGACGTCGACGCCGCCGAGCGGATGCTCGGGGACAGCGTCGCCGTGTACCTCGACGGTGGCGCGATCGGCCAGCACGAGGGCTTCGAGGCCTCCACGGGGTCGACGATCGTCGACGCGACGGGGCTGTCGGACGGCGGGAAGTTCCGCATCGTCCGGCACGGGGTGATCTCCGACGACGAGATCACCCGGGTCGTCGGAGCCGACCTCGTCGGATGAAGTACTACCTGCTGGCGGGGGCGATCGCGGCGGTCGTGAGCTTCCTGGTCAGCGTGCTCGTGTGGAAGCTCGGGCTGAAGTACAAGTGGTACCCGCAGGTCCGCGAACGCGACGTGCACCGCACGCCGACACCGCGCCTCGGTGGGATCGCGATGTACATCGGCGTGATCGTCTCGCTGCTGGCGGCCTGGTTCCTGTTCCCGTCGATCGCGGGGACCGACTACTTCCGGCTGGTGTTCTCCGAGCCGGGCCGCGTGCTGGCGGTGCTCGGGGGCGCGACGATCATCGTGGTGCTGGGCGTCGCTGACGACATCTGGGACCTCGACTGGATGACGAAGCTCGCGGGGCAGATCATCGCCGCGGGCATCCTCGCCTGGCAGGGCGTGGCCATCGTGTCGCTGCCGATCGGGAACACCCTGGGGGTCGGCTCGTCGTACATGAGCCTGATCTTCACGGTGCTGGCGGTGGTGCTCGTGATGAACGCGGTGAACTTCATCGACGGACTCGACGGTTTGGTCGCGGGGGTCGCGATCATCGCCGGCGGGGTGTTCTTCCTCTACACGTTCTTCATCAACCGCGTGGTCGTGCAGACCGAGTTCTTCTTCAACCTGCCGTCCCTGCTGACGGCGGTGCTCGTCGGGTCCTGCTTCGGGTTCCTCATCCTCAACTGGCACCCCGCGAAGCTCTTCATGGGTGACGCCGGAGCCCTGCTCGTCGGCTTCCTGATGGCCACGAGCGCGGTGTCGGTCACGGGCAACATCGATCCGGCAGCGGTGCAGACACGCCAGGCACTGCTGCCGGCCTTCATCCCGATCCTGCTGCCCTTCGCGATCCTGATCGTGCCGATCCTCGACTTCGGCCTGGCGGTCACCAGGCGGCTCAGTGCCGGGAAGTCCCCGTTCTCGGCCGACCGCAAGCACCTGCACCACCGCCTGCTCGACATGG
This sequence comes from Curtobacterium pomorum, assembly GCF_044497295.1. NCBI lineage: Bacteria > Bacillati > Actinomycetota > Actinomycetes > Micrococcales > Microbacteriaceae > Curtobacterium > Curtobacterium pomorum. The sequence goes on along the minus strand of NZ_CP172409.1, from coordinate 2,331,126 downwards.
GGCACTCGCACTTCCACGCCGTGCTGATCTTCTACGCGTGGACCGCCACCGTCGCGGTCGGGTGCCTGCTGTTCCTGTTCGTCGACTGGTACTGGGTTGTCACCTTCGTCGCGGTCGGCTTCACCGTGTGCGCGGTCGCCACGTTCGCGCCGCTCGGCCGGAAGCGGACCGAGATCGCCGCCCAGACCGCCAACCGTTCCGCCGCCGTGGTGGACGCCAGCCTCGACCCGCTCGACCGGGCCGCCAACGACCGCACGATCCCAGGAGACATCACGTGACCGCACCGAACGCGCTCGACCACGTCCGGCCGGTGTTCCGCCGCATCATCACCTGGGGAGCGGTCCTCGCCGTCGCCCTGGCGATCGTCGGGGGAGTCGTGGGACTGCTCGTCGCCGACACTCCCGGGCTCGTCGGCGGCCTGCTCGGTGCCGTGCTCAGCGTCGTGTTCCTCGGGCTGACCGCCGTCAGTGTCCTCGTCGCGCTGCGCGTCTCCAAGGGACAGATGATCTCGGGTGCCTTCTTCGGCATCGTGATGGGCACCTGGCTGCTCAAGTTCATCGTCTTCATCGTGCTGCTCGTGGCGCTGAAGGACCGCACCTGGGTGGACTTCCCGGTGCTCGCGATCGTGATCATCGCGGGTGTCGTCGGGTCCCTGGTCATCGACGTCGTCGCGGTGGCGAAGGCCCGCATCCCGATCGGCGTGCAGCTGCCCGGCGACGGGGCCGATGGCTCCGCGGACGCTGAGAACCCGACCCCCCGCAACTGAGAAGCCGGGAAGCCTCTCGCACCTGATAGGCTTCTCGGAGTCCGCCACCGGAGCCTTTCGCTCGGAGCGGGCAAGCCTCCACAACGTCCACCATCGCGTGCCATGATGTGCGCGCGCCGACACAGGAGACAGCGCTGCTATCCCACGCTCTTCCCCTGTCCCTCTCTGCTGCGGTTGACACCGTTGCGGCGGGGAGCAGCAAGGCCGCCGAGTTCCATGGTCCGTCGATCAACGAGTTCTTCCCGGATGCGATCTTCTTCGCCGGGACGCCGTTCGAGATCGATCGGGTCGTCCTCATCCGCTTCTTCGCCGTCGCCGTGCTCCTGGTGTTCGCCTTCGTGGGAACGCGCGCGCTGAAGCTCGTCCCGAACCGCGGTCAGGCGTTCATCGAGTACGCGTTCGACGTCGTTCGTCGCAACACCTTCGACAACCTCGGAGAGAAGGACGGCAAGCGATTCCTGCCGCTCCTGGCGACGATCTTCTTCGGCGTGCTGTTCATGAACCTGACCGGTCTGATCCCGGGCATGAACCTCGCCGGCACCAGTCGCATCGCGATGCCGATGATCCTCGCGATCGTCGCCTACGTCGCGTTCATCTACGCCGGCCTCCGCAAGCACCCGGGCACGTTCCTCCGGAACTCGCTCTTCCCGCCCGGGGTGCCGTGGTTCCTCTACATCATCGTGACGCCGATCGAGCTCGTCTCGACCTTCGTGCTCCGTCCGGTCACGCTGACGCTGCGACTCCTGATGAACATGGTCGTCGGGCACCTGCTGCTCGTCCTGTTCTTCTCGGCCACGCAGTTCTTCTTCTTCGACGCATCGCTCGGCTTCAAGGCCTTCGGCGTCGGGACGCTCGCGTTCGGCATCGCGTTCAGCTTCTTCGAGATCCTCGTCGCGCTGCTGCAGGCCTACGTCTTCATGCTCCTCACCGCCGTCTACATCCAGCTGGCGCTGGCTGACGAGCACTGATTCCTCACTGACCCCCTACGGGACCGGCGACCGTCGGACCCGCACCTCGAAAGGAAAACACGTGGACGCAACGACCGTTCTCGCGGAGATCAACGGCAACATCGCGACGGTTGGCTACGGCCTCGCTGCGATCGGCCCGGCCATCGGTGTCGGCATCGTCGTCGGCAAGACGATCGAGTCCGTCGCTCGCCAGCCCGAGCTCCAGGGCCGCCTGACGACCCTCATGTACATCGGTATCGCCTTCACCGAGGCCCTGGCCTTCATCGGCATCGCCACGTACTTCATCTTCACCAACTAAGGTTCCTCGATGCACAACGCACTCATCATCGCGGCGGAGGAGACGCACAACCCCCTCATTCCGCCGGTGTACGACATCGTGTGGTCCGCGGTGGCCTTCCTCATCATCCTCGTGGTGATGTGGCGTGTCGTCACGCCGCGCATCACGAAGATGCTCGATGAGCGCACTGAGGCCATCGAGGGTGGCATCAAGAAGGCAGAGGCTGCTCAGGAGCAGGCCGCTGCTGCGCTCGACGAGTACAACAAGCAGCTCGCCGACGCCCGCTCCGAGGCGTCCCGCATCCGCGAGCAGGCCCGCGCCGACGCCACGGCGATCGGCAACGAGGTCCGCGAGCAGGCAGCGGCCGATGCAGCACGCATCACGGCCAACGCCCAGGCGCAGATCGAAGCCGAGCGCCAGAGCGCTGTCCAGTCCCTCCGGTCCGAGGTGGGCACCCTTGCCCTCGACCTCGCGTCCGGCGTGATCGGCGAATCGCTCAAGGACGACGCCAAGTCGTCGGCAGTCGTCGACCGCTTCCTCGCCGACCTCGAGGCCTCGCAGGCCACGAAGACGGGGGAGCACTGAGCATGCGCAGCGCTACCAGAGAAGCACTCGCGTCCACCAGGGCGGTGCTCTCGGACCTCGGTTCGAGCGCCGACCTGGCCGCGGGTGCCGAGATCCTCGCCTCCGGGCGTGCGATCGCCGGTGCGCCGCAGCTGCTCGGGCTGCTGTCCGACCCGACGGCCGACCCGGCCGGCAAGAAGGTCCTCATCGACCGCGTCTTCGCCGGTCAGTCGAATGCGACGCGCGCGGTCCTGACCGCGGTGGCCGGCTCGCGCTGGTCCTCGCAGCAGGATCTGCTCGCAGGCATCGAGGACGCGGGCATCCGCGCCGTCGCCGCCACCGCGGGTCCGGGCTCGCCGATCGAGTCCGAGTTGTTCGCCTTCGAGACCGCCGTCCGTTCGGACGCCGGCCTCGAGCTGGCACTCGGCACGAAGCTCGGCAGCCCGACGCAGAAGGGCGCGCTCGTCGAGCGGCTCCTCGGCCCGAAGGCGTCGCAGCAGACCGTGACCATCGTCTCCGCGCTCGTGCAGCAGCCTCGCGGCCGCCGCATCGGTGAACTCGTCCGCGATGCCTCGCGCATCGTGGCCGAGCAGGACGGCAAGCTCGTCGCGACCGTGGTCACCGCCACGGCACTCACGACCGCCCAGTCGGCACGCGTTGCACGCGGTCTGGCCGAGCGCTACGGCAAGGACATCAGCATCAACCAGGTCGTCGACCCCACGGTCGTCGGCGGGGTCCGGGTGCAGATCGGCGGCGACGTCATCGACGGCACCGTGTCCACGCGGCTCTCGGAGCTCCGGCTCCAGCTCGCCGGCTAGGCGTACGGTCGAAGCCGCTCCTCCCAAGTCCACAACGGGAACTGCCGAGTCCGGCAGCGTCACCCTCTCGGAGCCGAAGGGCCCCGGAAAACCACAAGGAAAATCCCATGGCAGACATCACCATCAGCCCCGATGAGATCCGTGATGCCCTGAAGGACTTCGTCTCGAACTACGAGCCGACGAAGGCCTCCACGGCCGAGGTCGGGCACGTCACCGACGCCGGTGACGGCATCGCGCACGTCGAGGGCCTCCCCGGCGTCATGGCCAACGAGCTCATCCGCTTCGCGGACGGCACGCTCGGCCTGGCCCAGAACCTCGACGAAGACGAGATCGGCGCGATCGTGCTCGGCGAGTTCGCCGGCATCGAAGAAGGCATGGAAGTCACGCGTACCGGTGAGGTCCTCTCGGCCCCCGTCGGTGACGGCTTCCTCGGCCGCGTCGTCGACCCCCTCGGCGCCCCGATCGACGGCCTCGGCGAGATCGCAGCCGAAGGACGTCGTGCCCTCGAGCTCCAGGCTCCCGGCGTCATGTCCCGCAAGTCGGTGCACGAGCCGCTGCAGACCGGCATCAAGGCCATCGACGCGATGATCCCCGTCGGCCGTGGTCAGCGTCAGCTGATCATCGGCGACCGCCAGACCGGCAAGACGGCCATCGCGATCGACACGATCATCAACCAGAAGGCCAACTGGGAGTCCGGCGACGAGGACAAGCAGGTCCGCTGCATCTACGTCGCCATCGGTCAGAAGGGCTCCACGATCGCCTCCGTGAAGGGCGCGCTCGAGGACGCCGGTGCGATGGAGTACACCACCATCGTCGCCGCTCCCGCGTCCGACCCGGCCGGCTTCAAGTACCTCGCCCCGTACACCGGTTCGGCCATCGGCCAGCACTGGATGTACTCCGGCAAGCACGTCCTCATCATCTTCGACGACCTGTCGAAGCAGGCCGAGGCCTACCGTGCCGTGTCGCTCCTCCTGCGTCGTCCGCCGGGGCGCGAGGCGTACCCGGGTGACGTCTTCTACCTGCACTCCCGTCTGCTGGAGCGTTGTGCGAAGCTGTCCGACGAGCTCGGCGCCGGTTCGATGACGGGTCTCCCGATCATCGAGACCAAGGCGAACGACGTCTCGGCGTACATCCCGACCAACGTCATCTCGATCACCGACGGCCAGATCTTCCTGCAGTCGGACCTCTTCAACGCGAACCAGCGTCCGGCCGTCGACGTGGGCATCTCGGTGTCCCGCGTCGGTGGTGACGCCCAGGTGAAGTCGATCAAGAAGGTCTCCGGCACGCTGAAGCTCGAGCTGGCGCAGTACCGCTCACTCGAGGCGTTCGCGATGTTCGCGTCCGACCTCGACCAGGCGTCGCGTCGTCAGCTGGATCGTGGTGCTCGCCTGACCGAGCTCCTCAAGCAGCCGCAGTACTCGCCGTACCCGGTCGAGGAGCAGGTCGTGTCCATCTGGGCCGGCACCAACGGCAAGCTCGACACCGTTCCGGTGCCGGACGTGCTGCGCTTCGAGTCCGAACTGCTCGACCACCTGCGTCGCAACTCCGAGGTCCTCACGACCCTGCGCGAGACGAACCAGCTCAGCGACGAGACCGTCGCCGAGATGTCGAAGCAGATCGACGAGTTCTCGAAGAGCTTCCAGACGAGCGACGGCAAGACCCTCGGCTCCGAGCAGTTCGACGCGGCAGACGCCGAGGACGTCGACCAGGAGCAGATCGTCAAGGGTCGTCGCTAGATGGCAGCGCAGGTCCGGGTCTACCGACAGCGAATCAAGTCCGCGAAGACCACGAAGAAGGTCACTCGCGCGATGGAACTGATCTCGGCGTCGCGGATCCAGAAGGCGCAGGCCCGCATGGCTGCGTCCGGCCCGTACTCGCGAGCCGTGACGCGTGCGGTGTCGGCCGTGGCGACGTTCTCGAACGTCGACCACGTGCTGACCACCGAGCCGGAGTCCTCGACCCGTGCGGCCGTGGTGCTCTTCACCTCGGACCGCGGCCTGAACGGTGCGTTCAGCACGAACGTCCTCAAGCAGGGCGAGGAGCTCGCCTCCCTGCTCCGCAGCGAGGGCAAGGACGTCGTCTACTACCTGGTCGGTCGCAAGTCCGTCGGGTACTTCGCGTTCCGTGAGCGCGCGTCGGAGCAGCAGTGGGTCGGCAACACCGACCAGCCGGAGTTCTCGACGGCCAAGGAGATCGGCGACGCCGTCGTGGCGAAGTTCCTCCAGGACACCGCAGAGGGCGGCGTGGACGAGATCCACATCGTGTTCAACCGGTTCCTCAGCCTGGCGACGCAGGAGCCGCAGGTCGTTCGCCTGCTGCCCCTCGAGGTCGTCGAAGGGGTCGAGGAGCCCGAGGGCAACGAGCCCCTGCCGCTCTACGAGTTCGAGCCGGACGCCGATGCGGTGCTCGACTCGCTGCTCCCGGTCTACATCGAGAGCCGCATCTTCAACGCCATGCTGCAGTCGGCTGCTTCCGAGCACGCCGCCCGTCAGAAGGCGATGAAGGCGGCCAGCGACAACGCGGACTCGCTGATCCGTGACTTCACCCGACTCGCGAACAACGCGCGTCAGGCGGAGATCACGCAGCAGATCTCCGAGATCGTCGGCGGCGCCGACGCCCTCTCGTCGAAGAAGAAGTAGTCCGCGTCGTTCGCGGACAGATACCCACCCTCAGGAAGGCACCAGCCATGACCGACACCGCAACCACCGCGGTCGAGACGTCGTCGGCGCCCGGTGTCGGCCGGATCGCCCGTGTCACGGGTCCCGTCGTCGACATCGAGTTCCCCCACGACGCAATCCCGGAGATGTACAACCTCCTGTTCACGACCATCACCATCGGTGACTCGTCGCAGGAGATCGGCCTCGAGGTCGCCCAGCACCTGGGCGACGACCTGGTCCGTGCCATCTCCCTGAAGCCGACCGACGGCCTGGTCCGTGGCCAGGAGGTCCGTGACTCGGGCGCTCCGATCTCGGTCCCCGTCGGCGACGTCACCAAGGGCAAGGTGTTCGACGTCCTCGGGAACGTGCTCAACACGGACGAGAAGCTCGAGATCACCGAGCGCTGGCCGATCCACCGCAAGGCCCCGGCCTTCGACCAGCTCGAGTCGAAGACCTCGATGTTCGAGACCGGCATCAAGTCCATCGACCTCCTCACCCCGTACGTGCAGGGTGGCAAGATCGGCCTCTTCGGTGGTGCGGGCGTCGGCAAGACCGTCCTCATCCAGGAGATGATCCAGCGCGTCGCGCAGGACCACGGCGGTGTGTCGGTGTTCGCCGGTGTCGGTGAGCGCACCCGTGAGGGCAACGACCTCATCGGTGAGATGGAAGAGGCGGGGGTCTTCGACAAGACGGCCCTCGTGTTCGGCCAGATGGACGAGCCGCCGGGAACGCGTCTCCGCGTGGCCCTGTCGGCGCTGACGATGGCGGAGTACTTCCGCGATGTCCAGAAGCAGGACGTGCTCCTCTTCATCGACAACATCTTCCGCTTCACGCAGGCCGGCTCCGAGGTCTCGACGCTGCTCGGTCGCATGCCGTCCGCCGTGGGCTACCAGCCCAACCTCGCCGACGAGATGGGTGTGCTCCAGGAGCGCATCACCTCGACGCGTGGTCACTCGATCACCTCGCTGCAGGCGATCTACGTGCCGGCTGACGACTACACCGACCCGGCTCCGGCCACCACGTTCGCGCACCTCGACGCGACCACCGAGCTCTCGCGTGAGATCGCGTCGCAGGGTCTGTACCCCGCGATCGACCCGCTGACCTCGACGTCGCGGATCATGGACCCGCGGTACCTGGGCGCCGACCACTACGAGACGGCCACGCGCGTCAAGCAGATCCTCCAGAAGAACAAGGAACTGCAGGAGATCATCGCCATCCTCGGTGTCGACGAGCTCTCCGAAGAGGACAAGATCACGGTCGAGCGCGCTCGTCGTATCCAGCAGTTCCTCTCGCAGAACACGTACATGGCGAAGAAGTTCACCGGCGTCGAGGGCTCCACGGTGCCGCTCAAGGACACCATCGAGTCCTTCCGCGCCATCGCCGACGGCGAGTTCGACCACGTTGCGACGCAGGCGTTCTTCAACGTCGGTGGCATCAACGACGTGGAAGAGAAGTGGGCACAGATCCAGAAGGAGAACCGCTGACATGGCGGGTCTCAGCGTGAGCGTCGTCTCGGCCGACCGTGAGGTCTGGTCGGGCGACACCACCATGGTCGTCGCACGCACGACAGAGGGCCAGATCGGTATCCTCGCGGGACACGAGCCGATGCTCGCGATCCTCGCGCAGGGTCAGGTCCGCATCACGCGGGCCGACGGGTCGACCGTCGCGGTCGACGCCGAAGACGGCTTCCTGTCGGTGGAGCACGACACGGTGACGATCGTCGCGCGGCAGGCCGCGCTGGCGTCCTGACCGGACTGACCGTCCTCCTCCCGCCTTCGGAGACGAAGCGGGAGGGTGGGGACACGAGCCGCACGCTCGATCTGCGTGCACTCTCGTTCCCGGAACTGGCCGATGAGCGGGCCGCGGTGATCACCGCGGCCCGCTCTGTCAGTTCCGAGGAGTCCTCGGCCAGGACGGCTCTCAAGCTCGGCCCGAAGTCGATCGCCGAACGGTTCCGGAACCTCGAGTTCGACACGTCGGGGACGATGCCCGCGATCGAGCGCTACACGGGGGTGCTCTACGACCCGCTCGGCGCGCAGACGGCCGACGACTCGACGCGGTCGTGGTGGTTCGACCACGTGGTCGTGCAGTCGGCGATGTTCGGTCCGATCGGCGCGGGCGACCCGATCCCGGCGTACCGGCTGTCGCACGACTCCCGGCTCGGGAACCTCCGGCTCGCGTCGCACTGGCCGGCGGTCTCGTCCCGGGTCCTGGACGAGCGGGCAGACGGCCTGGTCCTCGACCTCCGGTCGGATGGCTACCGCCAGCTCGGTCCCGTCCCGGGCTCGGTCGCCCCGCGCGTCGTGAGCGTCGACGGCTCCGGTCGACGACGAGCGTTGAACCACTGGAACAAGACCGCGAAGGGTCGGCTGGTCGCGCTGCTCGCGCGCGCCGGAGCGGTCGTCGCGACCATGGACGAGCTGGTCGACTGGGCCGCGGCCAACGGTGTCGTCGTCGAGCGCAGCGACTCCGGGTGGGACCTGGTCGCCGAGAGCCTCGAACCCGTCGCCGTCTGACCATCGCCCCGGTCCGTCCTCCACAGGTCGGGCCGGGGCGGTGCTGTCCACAGGTGGTCGGCTCGTGCCTGCCGGGAGGCCCGGATCACGCTTCGATGGCGTGCATGATCCCCTCGACGGCACGTTCCCCCGACCAGACCGCAGTCCGTTTCCCTCGCGAGATCGCGGCGGCGGTCACACTGCCCGCGGCCGCAGCATCGCTGGTCGCGCCCGGCGCTGGCCCCTGCACCAGGACCGGGGCGATCGCGATCGTCACGGCGTGTGGTGCCCTCGCGACACGTCTGGCCCTCGTGCCGTTCCTGGTGGCACGCGATCTGCCGGATCCACGGTCGGTCCGCGGGTTCGACCCGTCCGACGGCCCCGTGCCGCCAGCGCTTCTGGGTCGCGGGCCCGAACCGGACCGCGACCGTGTGCGGACGGCTGGCGACCGGTGTGCCGAGGCGTGGCGGGTCTGGCGCGCCGAGGACCGGCTGGGGGACAGCGCGGCCGGAGCCGCCGGTGCGCTCGCGCTCGGAGCCTGGTGTGCGTGGGCGCTCGGGTCGTCGGCCCGAGCGGAGACCCGTGCGCGCTACGCCCTCGAGACCTGCGCAGACGACCCGCTCGCCGGCCTGGTCCTGCGCTCGGTGCTGGCCGGTAGCTCCCCGACGTGGGGTGACCCCCGTCGTGACCGGCGCCGATCGTGACCGGCCCCGGCCCCGGTCACCCGCACGTCGGACGACACGGTGTGACGGGTCGACCGGATCGTCTACGGTGGATGGGACCACATCCGAAGGGCTCCGGTTGCGCGACGACGACATCGACGACACCGTCATCCGTCGACCCCACGGTACGGGCGGCGGCGACCGTGTCGACGACCTGTTCGGCGACACCGTCATCCGGCCGCGCACGGAGCCGCCGGCGCCCGACGGCGAGCCGGCCGTCGACGGAGCCGACCCGGAGGACACGATCGTCCGCGCCCGTGTCCGGAGCACCGCCGGACCGAGCGTGCCCGTCGGAGCCGTGCCGGGCCTCCCGTCCGTCCCTGCCGCGCCCGCGGCGCGTGTGCCGTCCGTCCGCATCGGCGACCGCACCTTCCGACTGGACCACCCGGTGATCATCGGGCGGCGCCCGTCGCTGCCGCGGATCACCAGCGGCCCCGAACCGGAACTCGTGACGGTGCGCTCCGCCAACGGGCAGGTGTCGTCCTCGCACGTCCGCATCCACGCCGAGGGCGAAGCCGTGGTCGTGCAGGACCTCCGGTCCACGAACGGCACCGTCGTCCGACCGGCCGGCGCGCCGGTGTACCGCATGGCATCGGGTGCGTCGATCGTCGCACTGACGGGTACGGTAGTCGAGGTCGGTGACGGCAACGCCATCGAGGTCCTGTCGCCGTACCTCCGGGTCGCACCGACGGCGGACGGGTTCCCACCGGTTCCCCCGTGGCCCACCGACCAGACAGCACCCGGCACGCCCCGACCCCCCAGAGAGCGATCCTGAAACGTGACCGAACTCGGCCGAGCAGCGACTGCGCACGCCATCGACGTCCCCGGTGCCGACGGTGCCACCCTGACGCTCTCGTGGGGAGCCGCGACCGACGTCGGTCGTCGGCGTGACCACAACGAGGACAGCTACATCGTCGGGGCGCCCTTCTTCGTCGTCGCCGACGGCATGGGCGGTCACCTCGCCGGTGACCGCGCGAGCGACGCCGTCGTGCGTCGGCTCGAGCAGGTGACGCAGGAGTCCTTCACCTCGCGGCAGGGCATCCAGCGGGCGCTGCTGCTCGCCACCGCCGACATCGAACGCGCAGCCGGTGGCAACGCGATCGGCGCCGGGACGACCGTCACCGGCATCGCACTGGTCGCGTCGCTCGGCCAGCCGGCCGCACTCGTCTTCAACGTCGGCGACTCCCGGACCTACCGCATCGAGGACGGCGTCCTGCGACGCGTCACCGTGGACCACTCCGTGGTGCAGGAGATGGTGGACGCCGGCCTGCTGCGCGCCGAGGACGCCGAGCAGCACCCGGACAGCAACGTCATCACCCGCGCGGTCGGGTTCGGCGAGCCACCGGCACCGGACTGGTGGACGCTGCCGCTCCGCGCGGGTGACCGCTACATCGTCTGCTCCGACGGACTGACGAAGGAACTCGGCGACGCCGGCATCGCCCGCATCGCCGCGCGGGAAGCCGGCGCGCAGGAGCTCGCCGAACGCCTGGTCGGCGACGCGGTCGTCGCCGGCGGTCGGGACAACGTCACCGTCGTCGTGCTCCAGGTCGATGCCGCGCCCGACGACGGCGACCTCGAGGACACGCTCCCGCGGCACTGACCACTGTCAGGACCCCCCGAACTGGGGGAGTGCACCCGTCCACAGGCGGTCGGTGCGCGGATCGACGGTCACCGGCGCTTCGTACAATGACTGTGCCACGACGAGAGAGTTGGCCGCTCGGCCGGGGAGGAGACGACGATGGCTCGACGCCTGCCGTCCAACCCGCCGGTGATCGGCGGGTTCAGCCCCGTGCACGTCCTCGGCTCCGGTGGCTTCGCCGACGTCTTCCTGTACGAGCAGGACATGCCGCGCCGTCAGGTCGCGGTGAAGGTCCTGCTCGACGAGGTCGTCGACGACCGCGTCCGACAGATGTTCCAGGCCGAGGCCAACCTGATGGCCCGGCTCAGCACCCACCCGTCCATCCTGACCGTGTTCCAGGCGAGCGTCGCGGCGGACGGCCGTCCGTACCTGGTGATGGAGCTCTGCTCCTCGTCGCTCAGCGAGCGCTACCGGCGTGAGCCGATCCCGGTGTCCGAGGTGCTCTCGATCGGTGTCCGGATCGGGTCCGCCCTCGAGACCGCGCACCGCGAAGGCGTGCTCCACCGCGACATCAAACCGTCGAACATCCTGCTCACGGCGTACGGCAACCCCGTCCTGTCCGACTTCGGGATCGCGGCCACCATCGGCGGGACCGACCCGGACGAGCCCGTCGGCATGTCGATCCCGTGGTCGGCGCCCGAGGTGCTCATCGACGAGTCCCGCGGCACGATCCAGTCCGAGGTCTACTCCCTCGCCGCCACCGTGTACTCGCTGCTCGCCGGCCGCAGCCCCTTCGAGGTCCGCGGCGGCAAGAACGGTGCGAGCGACCTGATGGCCCGGATCGACAAGGGCGGCGTCAAGCCGACCGGTCGCACCGACGTGCCGCCGTCGCTCGAACGTCTGCTCGCCACCGCGCTGTCCCGCAAGGTGCCGTCGCGGCCGACGACCGTGCTCGAACTGGTGCGCGGGTTCCAGCAGGTCGAGGCCGAGCTCGGGATCCCGCAGACCGCCGCCGACGTCGCGGTCGAGGCCTGGGCCATCGCGACCCCGGCGCCCGAGGGCGACCGGACCATGATCCGCGAGCTCCAGCCGCCGTCACGGGTCGGTGCCCGGCGCCGAACGCGTCGTGCGGTCCAGGGCGGGGTGGTCGCCGGCGGCTCGCAGAGCGTCGGGACGGTCCACCGCACCGGGTCGGTCACGCGTGCGCGTCGCCGCACCCGTTCGACGCTCGTCTGGGCGACGTCCCTGACCGTCGTCGTGGTCGCGGCCCTGGCCATCGCCACCGTGGTCGTCGTCGGGCGGCTCGGCGCCGGGGCCATCCCCGTGGTGGCCGACGTCCGCGCGCAGACCTCGGCGGAGTCAGTGTCCTTCTCGTGGGCGGACCCCGGGCTGCGGAGCGGCGACACGTACGTCATCTCGTCGAACGGGTCGTCCAGCCAGCAGACCGGCACGACGTTCGTCGTCTCCGGCCAACGCGGTGACGAGGAGTGCATCGCGGTCGCGGTGAACCGTGACGGCAAGACCGGCGCCGCGAGCGCGCAGAAGTGCGCGACCGTCGGGAGCGCCGGGTGATCCGCGCGCTCGTCGCGAAGCACCGTTCCGCCGCCGTCACCACCGGGGTCTCCGTCCTGGTCGCCGCGGTCGTCGCGACCACGGCGATCGTCTCGACCGGGTACCACACGCAGCGCGTCGACCTCGGCGACGGCACCGTCTGGGTGCCCTCTGCGGAGTACGGAGCGGTCGGCCGGGCCAACACCGGGGTCCTCCAGCTGAACACCGCCGTCGAGACCGCGAGCGACGACCTGTCCGTGCTGCAGCGCGGGTCCATGGTCTACAGCGTCGACCAGACCAAGGGGACCGTCGCGAAGGTCGACGTCGCCGACGCCACCGTCGGCGATGCCGTGACGCTGCCCGCCGGGACACCCAAGGTCTTCTTCGCGGGCGACACGGCGGTGATCGGCAACCAGGACACCGGCGAGCTCTGGGCGACGCCCGCGGCGGACCTGACCGAGTTCGACGCCTCGACCAAGGCCGACCTGACGCTCGGGGCGGACACCGTGTTCGACGCCTCGGACGGACACGTCGCCGTGTACTCGGCGAAGACCGGCACCGCGTCGCTCGTCGACGTCGGGTCGACACTGTCCGTCGACCAGCGGTGGAAGGTCGACATGGACCGCACCGACGACTTCCAGGTGGCGACCTTCGACGGGCACCTGGCCGTGCTCGACCGCACCAGCGGTGCCCTGTCGATCGACGGCCGCTCGGTCGAGCTCGGCGACCGGGTGGGGGCGTCGCCCGCGCTCCAGCGATCATCCGACACCTCGTCCGACGTCACCGTCGCCGGGACCGCCGGGCTCGTGCGCGTGAGCGCCTCGGGTTCCGTCGACGCCACGGCCCTCCAGGTGTCCGGCCGTGCGGCGCGACCGTACGTCGACGGGAGCTGCACCTACGCGGCGTGGGCCGGCGGTCAGGCGATCGACACCTGCGACGGCAACGCCCTCCAGCGGCTCGCGAGCACCGGCGGGACCAGCACGCTGCAGATCCTGCACAACGGGCAGACGATCGTCGCGAACGACCCCGCGAGCGGCCGGTCCTGGGCGATCGACCGCAGCGGCCAGCTCATCGACAACTGGGCCGACCTCATCAAGCAGGACGACGAGCAGCAGCAGGAGCAGGTCTCCGACGACGACCCCGAGGTCGACAAGGACCAGAAGCCGCCGGTGGCGGTCGACGACGACCTGGGCGCTCGTCCCGGACGCACCACGAGCCTCCCGGTCCTGCTGAACGACTACGACCCGAACGGTGACCCGATCATCGTGAGCGAGGTCGGGTCCTTCCCGGAGTCGGCGGGTCGCGTGGCGATCGTCGGGGACGGCCAGCGGCTGCAGGTCACGCTGTCGTCGCGGGCGAGCGGCACGGTGACCTTCCCCTACACGATCACCGACGGCAACGGCGGATCGGACACCGCGACCGTCCGGGTGAGCGTCCGGCCGGAGTCGCAGAACGAAGCCCCGCGGCAGGTGCGCGACACCTCGGCGGACGTGGTGCAGAACGGACACGTCGTCAGCAGCGTGCTCGGCGACTGGGTCGACCCCGACGGTGACCCGGTGTACCTGAAGTCCGCGACCGCCTCCGACGGCGACCGGGTGTCCACCACACCGGACGGTCTGCTGGACTTCCGTGCGGACAGCGGACGGACCGGCGACCGCGCCGTGCAGCTCGTCGTGAGCGACGGACGTGCTGACGGCCGCGGCTCGGTGACCGTCCACCTCGCGAAGCAGGGCAGCGTGCCCCTGCGTGCCGACCCGTTCCCGGTGCAGGGCTACGCCGGCAAGGCCTTCACGGTGGAACCGCTCGACCACGTCCGCGGCGGCAACGGCACCGTGACCCTGACGAGCGTGTCGTCGGCGTCGGGCCTGACGGTCACCCCGAGCTACGACGCGGGCACCTTCCGGGTGCAGGGCGCGAGCGCCGGCGACCACCAGCTCGAGTACACCGTGACCGACGGCGTGAAGACGTCGAGCGGCATCGTCCGCGTCACGGTGCTCGCGCCCCCGGACGCCTCGACCGCCCCCATCACGACCCCGAAGACGGTCTTCGTCAACACGCTGTCGACCAAGGACACCGACGTCACCGCGACCGACATCGACCCCGCGGGCGGCGTGCTGCTCGTCACCGCCCTCGACGGGCCCGTCCGGGGGAGCGGCGTGCAGGCGAGCATCCTCGACCAGCACACCGTGCGCGTCACGCTGACCGCACCGCTCGACGGGCCGGTGTCGTTCGGCTACACCGAGACGAACGGCCTGGCGTCGTCCACCGGCACGATCACCGTCGTCGAGATCCCCAAGCCCGACCGGATCCAGCCGCCCGTGGCCCAGCCCGACAGCGCCACCGTCCGGGTCGGTGACGTCGCGAACATCGACGTGCTCGACAACGACACCCAGCCCGAGGGCGAACCCCTGACCCTCGAGCCCGAACTCGTGCAGAACGTGCCCGGCGACGGCGGTCTGCTGTTCGCCTCGGGCGACCACCTGCGCTACCTCGCGCCGAAGACCCCCGGCAACTACACGGCCGTCTACCGCGTCGCGGGTCCGGACGGCCAGTACGCCGACGCGGCCGTCTCGATCTCGGTGCGCGAGCGGGACGCAGCGACGAACAACCCACCGGTGCCGCAGACCGTCACCGCCCGGGTCGTGGCCGGCTCGTCGGTGCGGATCACGGTGCCGCTGAACGGGATCGACCCGGACGGCGACTCCGTGCAGCTCGTCGGCGTCGGATCCAACCCCGACAAGGGCTCGGTCACCGACGTGGCCTCCGACGCACTGACCTACGAGGCGGGCGACTACTCGGCCGGCACCGACGAGTTCACCTACACGGTGGTCGACGCCCTCGGCGCACGCGCCACCGGCACCGTTCGCGTGGGCATCGCGCCACGGGCCGAGCAGGCGTCGAACCCCGTCGCCGAGGCCGACCACGTGACGATCCGACCCGGCGGCTCAGTGACCGTGCGGGTGCTGCAGAACGACTCCGACCCCGAGGGCGGCCAGCTCACCGTGTCGGCGGCCGAGCCCACCGCCGACGACGTGTCGGCGAAGATCCTGCGGAAGCAGCAGATCCGGGTGACACCCCCGAAGGCCGCGAGGTCGGGCGACTACGCCGTGCTCTACACGGTGGCGAACGCCAGCGGGGGGTCGAGCACCGCGTTCCTCACGGTCACCGTCGACCCGGACGCGCAGCCCCTCCGTCCCGAGGTGGACGACACCACCCTGGACCTGCAGGACATCCTGCGGCGTGAGAGCGTGACCGTCGATGTGCTCGACAACGTCTTCTTCGCCGAGGGCACCGCCGCCGATCTGCAGGTCGGGGTCGTCGACGGCTACGGCGACACCGCACGGCTCACGGACGACGGACGGATCACGATCCGGCTCACCGACGAGTCCCAGGTGATCCCGTTCTCGGTCGCACGGGTCGACCACCCCGACATCGTGTCCTACGGCTTCATCAACGTGCCCGGGTTCGACGACGCCCTGCCGCAGATCAACCGCTCGGCCGGCGCCGTCACCGTGAAGAGCGAAGCCACCGTCCGGATCCCGCTCGAGGACTACGTCGTCACCGCGAACGGCGAGACGGCGACGATCACGGACCGCGGCACGGTGAAGGCGACGCACGCGAACGGCCAGAGCCTGGTCGTGGACTCGTCGACGCTGCAGTTCACGTCGTCGAAGCTCTACTACGGCAACGCGTCCATCTCGTTCGAGGTCACGGACGGGTCCGCCGCCAACGGCGGGAAGGGCCGCGTGGCGACCCTCGTGCTGCCGGTCACCGTGACGCCACGGTCGAACCAGCCGCCGGCGTTCACCGGCTCGGCGGTCGAGATGCAGCCGGGCGAGACCCGCACCGTCGACCTGACGAAGCTCACCGACTACCCGTACCCGAAGGACCTGCCGGAGCTGCGCTACTCCGTCGTCGGTCGTCCCACGGCCGGCACCACCGCGACGATCTCCAAGCAGCAGCTGACCATCACGGTCGCCGACACCGCGAAGAAGAACACCACGGCGTCGATCGGCATCGGCGTGCAGGACGACGCGAACGCCGGTCGTGCCGGCACCGTCACCGTCGGGGTGGTGGCCTCGACCCGGCCGCTCGTGCAACCCGGCGCCGACCGGTCGATCACCAAGCGCGGCGCGACGACCACCATCGACGTCCTGACCAACGACCAGCCGACGAACCCGTTCCCCGGGCAGCGGCTGCGCGTCGTGAACATCCGCGGTCTGTCCGGCGGGCTGCCGAGCGGTGTCTCCGTGACGCCGAGCGCCGACCGCACCCGCCTGCAGGTCCGCGTGTCCGACAGCGCCAAGCCCGTGGACGCCCACCTGCAGTACCAGGTCGCCGACGCGACGAACGACCCGGACCGGTACGTGTGGGGCGACGTGACGATCTCGGTGCAGGACGTCCCCGACGCTCCGGGGACACCGACCCGTACCGGGTCCTACGACGGGGGGCAGGCCACGCTGACCTGGTCCACCCCGCAGGGCAACAACTCGCCGATCACCGGGTACCGCGTCACCGGCACCAACGGCGTGTCGAAGAACTGCGGTACCGCGACGGTGTGCACCCTCACCGGGCTCGACCCGAAGGCGTCCTACCGGTTCCAGGTCATCGCCACCAACGCCATCGGCGACTCGAAGCCGTCGGGCCGCTCCGCCCCGATCAGCGCGGACTTCGTGCCGGCACCGCCGAAGGGCATCACCGTCACGCCGAGCAAGTCGACGCCGAACCAGCTCGACGTCAAGTGGAACGCCGTGGCTGCTCCGAATCGGGGGAGCGCGGTCGACGACTACATCGTGACCATCGAGGGGCCGGGTCTGTCCGGCACCCGGCACACCGGCACGGCGACGAGCACCTCGTTCACCGGTGCCCAGAGCGCCGCGCAGTACAAGGTGACGATCTCGGCCCGGAACGACGCCGACCGCAACGGCACCGTCGTGCAGTGGAACTCGGGGTCGGCCACGGGCACGGCCGTCGGCACGCCCGCGGTCCCGACCCTGAACGCGACGCGGGACCAGTCCCCGGGGAAGACGACGGTCGCGCTGAGCGCGTCCGAGAGCGACTGGGCCGGCAGCGGTCGCACGCTCACGATCGTCCGCTACCCGCCCGGCGTCGACATCCCGGGCGGCTGCACGACGACGGGCTCGGACAAGAAGTGGGACGGCAGCAGCGCGACGGACACGTTGAGCTCGAACGGGAACTTCCAGTACGTCGCACTGGCCGACAACGGCCTGTTCTGCACCCCGAGCCGTGCCGCATCCGTGCAGGGGTACGCGGCACCGGGAACTGCGTCGGCGGACATCGCGGTCGAGAAGTTCAGCGACGATGCGGGCACGTACGCCATCCGCATCCGAAACCCGCGAGCGCAGCCCAGCGCCAACGGATCCGTGGATCACTACGCG
The DNA here is from genome assembly GCF_044497295.1 of Curtobacterium pomorum. Taxonomy (NCBI): domain Bacteria; kingdom Bacillati; phylum Actinomycetota; class Actinomycetes; order Micrococcales; family Microbacteriaceae; genus Curtobacterium; species Curtobacterium pomorum. The sequence goes on along the minus strand of NZ_CP172409.1, from coordinate 2,313,330 downwards.
TACGCGGTGAACGGCGGCGGGCTCGTGTCGTTCGGCGCGAACGGTTCGTGGGTCGACGGTGTCGCCTTCGGTTCCGCGGTGAGCGTCACCGTCGTGGCGTGTGCGGACAGTACGTCGAACTTCTGCGGCGACGGCACCACCGTCAACGGGCTCCGTCCGGTTCAGACCCGGGCAACGCTGCCGGACTCGATGACCGCCGGCACCCAGGTGACGGTGAGCGCGGCGCCGCAGAACGCCGGTCTCCAGCCGACCGGCTACCGCGTGGTCTTCTGCGCGTCGCGGTACTACGCGCTCTGTGGTCAGGGAACGGTCTACGCGCCCGATGCCCTGCCGACCGTCGAGGACTCGCTCCTGGCGCGGTACGTGTACGTCGCCGCGATCGTCGACGGGCACGAGGACCCGAACCCGCCGAGCGCGACCATCGCAGCGGCGCCGGCACCCGAACCCGAGCCGTCGCAGCCCGTTCCGGGTGAGCCCGATCCGGAACCCGCGCCCGGCTGACCCGGTTCCGCGGCCCGCGGACCGTACGCTGCACACACCGCCATCCCCGAGAACGAGGAACGACCACGCATGAGCATGACCCCGGAGCAGGCCACCTGGTTCGCCGACGTCGCAGGCCGCATCGTGACCAACGTCGAGCAGGTGCTCCTCGGGAAGACGTTCGTGATCCGCCTCGCGGTGACGGCGATGCTCAGCGAGGGGCACCTGCTGCTCGAGGACGTCCCCGGCACGGGCAAGACGAGCCTGGCGCGGGCGATGGCGCAGAGCGTGCAGGGGACCACGAACCGCATCCAGTTCACCCCCGACCTGCTGCCCGGCGACATCACCGGCATCAGCGTCTACGACCAGCGCACCCAGGAGTTCGACTTCCACCGCGGCCCGGTCTTCGCCAACATCGTCCTCGCCGACGAGATCAACCGTGCGAGCCCGAAGACGCAGTCGGCCCTGCTCGAGGCGATGGAGGAGTCGGCGATCACCGTCGACGGTGTGAACCACCGCCTGGCGGCCCCGTTCATGGTCATCGCGACGCAGAACCCGATCGAGCAGGCCGGCACGTACCGCCTGCCCGAGGCGCAGCTCGACCGCTTCCTCATGAAGACCTCGATCGGCTACCCCGACCACGCCGCCACGGTGAAGATCCTCGAGACCTCGTCGGCGCCGTCGGCATCGGTGCCGCTCGCGAGCGTGGTGCCCGCGGCGACGATCACCGAGATGGCCGCGCTGGCGCGCACGGTGCACGTCGACGCCGTCATCGCCGACTACGTCGCACGGCTGGTCGACGCGACGCGTTCGGCCAGCGAGGTCCGCCTCGGCGTCAGTGTCCGCGGCGCCATGGGTCTCATCCGGTCGGCACGTGTGCTCGCTGCGCTGAGCGGCCGCCACTACGTCACCCCGGACGACGTCAAGGCCCTCGCCGTGCCGGTGCTGGCGCACCGCCTGGTGCTCGACGCCGAGGCGGAGTTCGACGGTGTCAGCGCGCCGAGCGTCATCGCGCAGCTGCTGGTGGAGACGCCGCCGCCCGCCGACCGAGTCACGACGTGACGGACCGCCGGCCCGTCTCCACGCGCTCGCGCCGTCCGTCCTCGACGCGGTCGCGTCGCGGGACGACGGCGTACGAGCGCACGGGGACGGTCGCCGGCCTGACCAACGTCCGCTCGCGGATCGTCGGTGACCGCGAAGGCGTCGCCGCGGATGCGGTCGTCGGGATCGTCCGGATCTGGGCGACGGCCTGGAGGCTCGTCAAGCGTTCCTGGGGCGAGGTCTCGTCCGTCGTCACCGGGCTCGGTTGGACGGTCGCCGCGCTCACGTTCGTCGCGTTCGTCGCCGGCTACCGGTTCGGCCTGCGCGAGATCGTCGTCGTCGGCTTCGCGGGGGCGGTGCTGGTCGTCGTGGCGGCGATCGCGCTCATCGGCCGGACTCGTCTGGTGATCCGGATGCGCCTGCCGCAGCACCGGGTGGCGGTCGGCGACGAGGCCGGTGTGGTGGTCACCGCGGAGAACCCGACGCGCCTGCCCTCGGTGCCGACGACGGTCGAGGTGCCGGTCGGTCCGGGTCTGGTCGACGTCGCGATCCCGGCGATCGGCGCGCACGGCACGTTCGAGCAGCTGGTGCCGGTGCCGACCGTGCGCCGCGGCGTGCTCGACGTGGGTCCGGTCACCGGTGTCCGCGCCGACCCGGTCGGTCTCGTCCGTCGCGAGGTCGTGTGGACAGCGCGCGAGCAGGTCATCGTGCACCCTCGCACGATCGCGATCCCGTCGACGAGCACGGGGCTGGTGCGCGACCTCGAGGGGCAGGCGACCACCGACCTGTCACCGGCCGACATCGCCTTCCACGCCATCCGCGAGTACATGCCCGGTGACGACCCCCGGACCATCCACTGGAAGTCGACGGCGAAGTCGGGCGCCCTGATGGTGCGCCAGTTCGAGGACACGCGCCGCTCGCACCTGGTCGTGGCGCTCGGCATCGCCCGGTCGGAGTTCGGGGACGACGAGGAGTTCGAGCTCGCGGTGAGCGCGGCGGCGTCGCTCGGTGCCCGCGCGATCCGTGACGGCCGGGAGGTCTCGGTCGTCGTGTCCGAACGCACCCCGGAGTTCGCGAAGCGCGCGGTCTACGCGGTGCGGACCCTGCCGACCGTCACCCCCACACGCCTCCTCGACGACTTCGCCTCGGTCGGACTCGCCGATGCCTGCCTGCCCATCGCCGAGGTCTCGCGGATCGTCGGCAGCGACACCGAGGGCATCTCGGTGGCGTTCCTGGTCGTCGGTTCGACGATCGGGTTGCCGGCACTCCGGCTCGCGGCGACGCGCTTCCCGGTCGGGGTCGAGGTCGTCGCGGTGATCTGCGAGCCCGAAGCGCAGCCGCGGTTCCTGCGCGTCGCAGGGCTGACCGTGATGACCATCGGGTACCTGGACGACCTCCGGCACGCCCTCCACCGATCGGCCGCAGCGTGAGCGCCGCTCCGGTGACCACTCCGACGCCGCCGGCGGAGCGTGCTCGCCGGTCGACCCGCCGTTCCCATCGCCGCGATGCCCGACGGCTCGCGCCGTTCCGTCTCGCCGGCGGGACCCTCGTCGTGTGGCTCCTGCTCGCGGTCGCGAGCGTGTCCTGGTGGCCGGTCTACCGCGACGACTCGATGATCGTCGCGGCGGTGACCGCGATCGTCTTCGGCACGCTCGTCGCCCTCGTCGGCGCGGTCCTGCGTCTGCCGCTCGTCGTCGTGGCGATCGCGACGGTGGCGGCGTTCACGCTCGCCGGTGTGCCCGCGGCCGTTCCCGGGCAGGCCAACGGGGTCCTGCCCACGGGGCCGGGCCTGCTCGCGCTGTTCGCCGGTGTCGCGCTCGGGTGGAAGCAGCTGGTGACCATCAGCCTGCCGGTCGGGTCGTACGAGGCGCTCCTCGTGCCGTACTTCGTGACGCTCCTCGTCGCCACGGTGACGGCCGTGAGCGTGGCGACCCGGGCCTCCAGGCAGGAACTCGCGAGCATCCCGGCACTGGTGCTGTTCGCGGTCGGGGTGGTCGTCGGGCCGAGTCGGCTGGACACGTCGATCGTGACGGCCGTCGTGCTCGTCGCCATCGCGCTCGTCTGGGCGCTGACGGTGCGGCACGCGCGTCGCGCGGTCGCCGTCGCGACCACGATCGGGTCGGCGGTGCCGATCGCACGGTCCGTCGTGCGCCCTGCGCTCGTCGGTACGGGCACGATCGTGGCGGCGGCCGTCGTCGCCACCGGGCTCGGACTGGTCGCACCGCCCGGGAACGAGCGCACCGTCGCCCGGACCGACGTCGTCAAGCCCTTCGACCCGCGCGACTACGTCAGCCCGCTCAGCGGATTCCGGGCGTACGAGGAGCGGAGCGCCGCGGACACGGCACAGCTCCGGGTCACCGGGCTGCCGGAGAACGGGTTCGTGCGCATCGCGACGCTCGACACCTACGACGGCGTGGTCTACCGCGTCGGCGGGTCGGACGGCTCCTCGGCGTCGGGCACCTTCGAGCGCGTCCCGACGTCGGTCGACGTCCGCGGCGTGGACGGCACGAGGGTGCGCGTCGGGGTGACCGTCGACGGCTACAGCGGGGTCTGGCTGCCGACGGTGGGCGACCTGGAGCGCGTCGAGTTCACCGGTGCCGACGCCGATGACGAGCGCGGGTCCTTCTTCTACAACGGCTCGACGCAGACCGGTGCCGTGGTCGGCGGTGTCCGTGACGGCACCTCGTACGACCTCATCGCCGTGGTGCCGGACCAGCCGACTGACGCGCAGCTCGAGGCGGCTCGCCCCGGGAGCGCAGCGGTCCCGACGGTGCGCGACGTGCCGGACGCCGTCCGCGAGACGGTCGAGGCCACGACCGACGCCGATGCGTCGTCGGGAGCGAAGCTGGTCGCGGTGATCCAGGCCCTCAAGCGCAACGGCTACGTCAGCCACGGCGTCGGAGACGACCGGATGAGCCGTTCCGGGCACGGTGCCGACCGCATCCAGGAGCTCTTGACGTCGCCGCTGATGATCGGCGACCAGGAGCAGTACGCGGCCGCCGCAGCGCTCATGGCCGACGAGCTCGGGTTCCCGGCCCGGGTCGTCATGGGCTTCACCGCCGGCGGCGACTCCGGGTCCGCCGGGGCGTCGGCGAGTGGCGGCACCACCACCTTCCGCGGCTCGGATGTCACGGCCCGTATCGAGGTCGACACCGCGCAGTGGGGATGGGTGATGCTCAACCCGAACCCGAGCGTCCGCGAGATCCCGAACGAGCAGCAGCAGACGCCGCAGCCGGTGACCCGCCCCGAGACCGTCGTGCCGCCGCCCCCGGTGGACCAGCAGGACCAGGACCAGCAGGCGCCGCCGCAGAGCGACCGGAACACGCCGCCCGTGCAGCCGCTGTGGCTGCAGATCCTGCTGGCGGCACTGCCCTGGGTGCTCGGTGCGCTCGGGCTGATCGCGCTCGTCCTCCTGCCGTTCGGCGTGATCGTCCTGCTGAAGCGGATCCGTCGTCGTCGGCGTCGTCGCGCACCGACGCCACGCGGCCGCATCGTCGGCGCGTGGGACGAGTACCGCGACGCGCTCCTCGACCGCGGGCACGACGTCGCCGGATCGGCCACCCGGCGCGAGACCGTCGCCGGCGCCCCGGGTGAGGGCGGGGCCGGACTGGCCGCGCTCGCGGACCGGGCGGTGTTCGGACCGAGCGACGTCGACCAGGTCGCTGCCGACCGGATGTGGTCGGCGACGGACGACGCCGTCGGGACCCTGCGTGCCGGTCGGACGCGGCGTGAGCGGTTCCGCACCGCCGTGTCGCTCCGGTCCCTGCGCGGACCCGATCGACCGCGCGGGACGACCGGTCAGGGCTCGGCGAGACGCGGTGACTACGATGGCCGGAGGCCTGACGAGCGTCGTGGACGGCCGAGTGAGGACAGAGGCAGACCGTGATCAGATGCGAACACTGTGGATCGATGCTCCCGGACGGGGCGATCTTCTGCGGTGAGTGCGGACGCGCGGTGACCGCCGGGGCGAGCCGCCGGCCGGTCGCTCCGACCCCCGTCGAGCAGGCTCCGCCACCGCCCCTGCAGCAGCCCGACGCCCACGGACGTCGCTCCGATCCGGCCGCCGACGCGTGGTTGCCCGAGTCGACCCTCGACCCCGCCACCCGCGCCTGGCTGACCGGTGCCGACCGCCGCGACACCGAGCCCCCGGCAGCCGTGCCGGTCCAGCGCCCTGACGACCTCGCCCCGCGCGAGGCACCGTCGCACGTGCACGGTTCGGGTTCGGGCCTCGGCGACTGGTCGAACGCGGCCGCGCAGCCCGGCGCCGCACCTGTTCAGGACGAACCGCCGCTCGACCCGGACGCCTACTGGTCCGAGCCCGCAGACGCCCTGGCCGACGACCCCGAGCGCACGCGCTTGGCCCCCGTCGACGAGCGCCCCGCGACCCCGGCGCCCGACGAGGCCCCGGCACCGGTGTGGGCGCCGCCCGTCGCTCCCACCCCGACCGCCGCTCCGAGCGGCCCCTCGTGGTGGGTCGGTCGAGGCGCCGCAGTCGAGCCGGACGCCGCAGCGGAACCCGGGGCGCCGTCGGAACCCGACGTACCCGTCGTGCCGCCGATCCCGACCACGTCTGGTCGCGACGCCGTCGGTGACGCCGACACCTCCTCGGCTGACGCCACGCAGGACGCGTCTGCCCCCGCGGGGTCCGACGCGGATGCGCCCGGACCGAACGGCGCCGGCGAACAGTCCGCCGCTGCGCCCGTCGTGTCCCCGCCACAGCCGGGGGACACCGCCGTGGTCGAGCCGCTGATCGACCGCCGACCGCCGCGGCCCGCACCCCTCGTGACGCCGGGAATGCACGCCACGACCATCTGCCACGTCTGCGGCAACCGCCTCGAGCCGGACGACATCTTCTGCGGCGAGTGCGGTGCCGTCCGGCCTGCCGTGACCGCCGCCTTCACCGGGCCGGTCGTGCCGCTGCCCATGGCGCGTCCGGACTGGGCGACCGAGCACTCCGGCGAGGAATCGGCCGGAGCGGGCGGATCGTCGTCGGCAGCCGTGCCGGACGACGAGATCCCGGTCGGCGAGACCGCTGCCGACGAGACCGCTGCCGACGAGATCACGCTCGACGACGGCGCTGCCGACGACGGCGCTGCCGACGACGGCGCTGCCGACGACGAGTCGGCCCTGCCGGACAGCGAGGCATCGCGGCCGGGTGGGCGTCCCCGCGGCGCACACGCGGCGCCGGTCACCGAGCCGTCCGAACCCGGTGATGCGGCAGGGTCCGGCGAGTCACAGGGGGCCGAACGGTCCTGGGCTCCGACGGCGCAGACTCCGCTCGCCGCGCCGCTGCCACCGGTTCCCGGGGCGACGACGCCTGAGGTTCCGCTCCCGCCGTCGGAGCGTCCTGAGGCCAGCGCGGACGCCGACGAACTCGACGAGGACGTCGACGAGACCCGCATCGTCTCGAAGACCCCGACGCGTGCGCCGTTCCTGCTGCACTTCAGCACGGGCGAGCGCTTCGGCGTGCACGGCACCGGACTGCTCGGCCGTCTGCCGCGTCCGCAGCCGGGGGAGCGCTACGACGACCTGCTGACCGTCCACGACCCGGGCAAGTCGGTCTCCAAGACCCACCTCGAACTCGGTCGTGACGGCGACGACCTGTGGGTGTCCGATCGGTTCTCCGGCAACGGCACCGTCGTCCGGCACATCGACGGTTCGATCCGCCGGTGCGAGCCGGGGCGCCGCTACCGCGTGGAGCGCGGTGCACGCGTGGACATCGGCGAGCAGTTCTTCCTCGTGCAGTAGCGATCCCGACCTTCTCCACAGATCGGTCGGGGCCGCCCCCGCACCGTCGCGCTTCTGGTGCGATGGAGGCATGACCCCGTTCGCTGCTCGGTGCGTCCTGGTCGGGACCGCCGTCGTGCTCGTGCTCGCCGGGGTGTTCGCGCCGCTCGACGGCGCCTCCCGTCCCGTGGTGTTCGCAGCCGCCGGGTGCTGCGCGGTGCTCGACGTCCTGCTGTACCGGTCCAGTGCGGACGGACGCCACGAACCGGAGTCGCTGTCCGGCGACGACTCCGCAGCGACGGTCGAGCCCCTCCGTGCGAGCGCACCCGGACGGCTCCTGCTCGGCCACGGCCCGGACGGTGTCCCGTGGGAGACCGACACGACCGGTCACCTCGTGGTCGTCGGCACCGGGGCACTGGCCGCCGCGGTGTTCCAGGCGATCGCCGGACAGCTCCGTGCCACCGCCGACCCGTGCGACGACCTCCGCACGGCCGGCCGACTCGAGACCCCCGCCGGCGAGACCGCGGCGCTGCCCGCCGGCGCGGCGGTGCCTGACGGCACGGCGCTGCCCGACGGCACGGCGGTGCTCGCGCGGCTCGACCGGTCCGGACGTCCGAGCGGCACGGTCGTGCTCGTGCCGGGCCTCGGCGCGATGCCACGGCTCTGGGACGCCGCGGTCGAGGTCACCCGCTACGGCTGCACCGTCCGTCGCCCACCCGACCGACGCGGTGTCACGCTCACACCGGTGCTCCCGCTACTGCCGGAGCTCGTCGGGTGAGGGCCTCAGCGCAGGCCGGAGCCGACCCGGACCGCGCCGACCGGCACACCACCGCCGAGCACCTGCTCACCGGTCGCCGCGAGCACCTCGGCCACGCCGTCGGCACCCACCAACCCGTTCCGCTGCAACAGGGCCAGTGCTGCGAGGGTGCCCGCGCGCTGCGATCCGTCCAACACCTTCACCGCGACCGCGGCACCGCCGGGGAGCCCCATGACCATGACGCCCTCGGCACCGAGCTTCGCCAGGACCTGCAGTCGCTCGATCGTGACGGTGTTCGCCCGCCCGACGCCGTCGATCGCCCACGGGTGCGCCAGGACGGCGTCGGTCAGCGCCGCGGAGTCGTCGTCGGCACGGGCGACGACACCGGCGAAGCCGCGTGCGAGTCCGGTCAGCGTGAGCGGGAACACGGGGGCGCCGCAGCCGTCGGTGCCCACCAGGTCCACCGTCTCGTGCGTGTACTCCTCGACCACCGAGCGGACACGCTGCTGCATCGGGTGCTCGATGTCCAGGTACGTCGCCTCGTCCCAGCCGTTGACGCGGCAGGCGGCGAGCATGCCGGCGTGCTTGCCCGAGCAGTTCATCGCCAGGCGTCGGGGACCGTCCATCGTCCGGCCGGTCGCGCGGTCGAAGGGCATGTCCGGCGGGCACCCGAGGTCGGCCTCGACGTGGTCGAACGACTCGAGCATGTGCAGGGCGAGGGCCTGGTGCGCGGCGGTGCCGGCGTGGCTCGCGGTGGTGAGGACGAGTTCCTCGTCGGAGAACAGGGCACCGGCGCGGCGGACGGCGAGGGCTTGGAACGGCTTCATCGTCGAGCGCGGGTAGATGCTGGCGGTGGCGTCGCCGACCGAGTCGACCACGGCTCCCGCGGAGTCGACCACGACCCCGGCGCCGATGTGCCGGCTCTCGTCGAACCCGGACCGGTCGAGGACCGCGAGTTCGACCGACCCGTCGGCGGTGAGAGGATGGCGATCAGTGCGGACTTCGTGGCTCACCGTCATGCCGCCATGCTAGCCAGGGCGGACGACCGCCAGCGACGCCGACGAAGGGGCACCCGCGTGCAGGACCACACCTACGAGGTCTCCGTCAGTTGGACGGGGGACCGCGGCACCGGTACCTCCGGCTACCGCGACTACGGCCGCGACCACGTCGTGTCGGCGGTCGGTAAGCCCGACGTGCCCGGCTCCGCCGACCCCACGTTCCGCGGTGACCGCGACCGCTGGAACCCGGAGGAACTCGTCGTCGCGGCGTTGGCCCAGTGCCACATGCTCAGCTACCTGCACGTCGCGGTCACCCAGGGCTTCACCGTCGTCGACTACCGTGACACGGCCACGGCGTCGCTGAACCTGAACCGCGACGGCTCGGGCGAGCTCACCGGGGCGACCCTGCACCCGGTCGTGACGATCCTCGAGGCCGACCGCGTCGCCGATGCCGAGGCCGCGCACGCCACCGCCAACCAGCTCTGCTTCATCGCACGCTCCGTCGCCTTCCCGGTGCACCACGAGGCCGAGACGGTCGTCCGTGCCGCGACATTGGCAGGGGACTCTTCGGCACGTGGGGCAGACTAGGGTCCCGTGAAGCGTCTGCGCCTGCTCCCGATCGCCCTCGTCCCCGCCGTCGTGCTGGGACTCGCCGCATGCTCCGGCTCCGGTTCGGACGGGTCCACGGCGTCGCCGACCCCGACCGCCAGTGCCACCGCCTCGGCGATCACGTCCTGCCCGGACCCAGGCAAGTCGTCCGACGCGATCCGTGCGACCGGCTCGTTCGGCGGCGCGAAGGCCCCGACGGTCAAGTTCGAGGCCGGCCTGTCGGCGAAGACCCCGCAGGCCACCAAGCTCGTGACGGGCAAGGGCGCGTCGCTGGACGAGGGCGACTACGCCCAGGTGTCGTACACGGTCTACGAGGCGTCCGACGCCAAGAAGCTCGGCACCGTCGGCTTCGACGAGGGCAACCCGCAGGTCCTGTCCGTCGGCGGCTCGGGCTTCGGAGCCCTGCTCGCCTGCTCGAAGGTCGGCGACCGCGTCGCCGCGGTCGGCCAGTCGTCGGCGCTCGGGTTCAACACCGGCGGCGAGATCGTCGTGGTCGCGGACGTCGTCGCACAGACCCCCACCAAGGCGAACGGCACCCCGCAGGACCAGGATCCCGGCCTGCCGACGGTCAAGGACAAGGCGTCCGGCGAGCCGGAGATCACGATCCCCGACGGCGTGAAGGCCCCGACGAAGACGACCGTCGAGGTCCTCAAGCAGGGCGACGGCGCGTCCATCGCCGACGGCGACACCGCCCTCGTGCAGTACAAGGGCGTCGTCTACAGCACCGGCAAGGAGTTCGACTCCTCGTGGTCGAAGGGTGCCCCGACGACCTTCACGGTCTCCGAGAGCGCGCTCATCAAGGGCTTCGTCACCGGGCTCGTCGGCCAGAAGGTCGGTTCCCAGGTGCTGATCGTCGCCACGCCGGAGGACGCCTACGGTGCGAACCCGCAGGAGGGCTCGGGCATCCCGAAGAACGCCACCCTCGTCTTCGTGGTCGACATCCTCGCGAAGGGCTGACCGTGGCGCGGCGCCGCATCGTCGTCCTCGGCAGCACCGGCTCGATCGGCACGCAGGCGCTCGACGTCGTCGCCCGCAACCCCGACCGGTTCGAGGTCGTCGGCCTGACCGCCGGCAGCAACCGCGACCTGGTCGCCGAGCAGGCCGCCCGGTTCGGTGTGCGCGACACGGCGTTCGGGGCGCAGGAGTCCGAGCAGCTCGTCCGCAGCGTCGAGGCCGACGTCGTCCTGAACGGCATCACGGGCTCGGTCGGCCTCGGACCGACGCTCGCGGCACTCGAGACCGGTGCGACCCTCGCGCTCGCCAACAAGGAGAGCCTCATCGTGGGCGGTTCCCTGGTGCAGCAGGCTGCAGCGCCGGGCCAGATCGTCCCCGTGGACAGCGAGCACTCGGCGATCGCGCAGGCGCTCCGCTCCGGTGCCGACGCCGAGGTGCAGCGCCTCGTCCTGACCGCGAGCGGCGGACCGTTCCGTGGTCGCACGCGTGCGGACCTCCGCGACGTCACGCCCGCGCAGGCGCTGGCGCACCCGACGTGGGACATGGGTCTCGTCGTCACGACGAACTCCGCCACGCTCGTCAACAAGGGGCTCGAGGTCATCGAGGCGCACCTGCTCTTCGGCGTGCCCTACGAACGCATCGACGTCACGGTGCACGCGCAGTCGATCGTGCACTCGATGGTCGAGTTCGTCGACGGTTCCACCATCGCCCAGGCCTCGCCGCCGGACATGCGCCTGCCCATCGCGCTCGGTCTCGCCTGGCCGGACCGGGTGCCCGGCGTCGGCGTGCCGCTCGACTGGACCACGGCGAGCACCTGGACGTTCGAGCCGCTCGACCAGGACGCCTTCGGCGCCGTCGCCCTCGCCAAGCGGGTGGGTGAGCTGGGCGGCACGTTCCCGGCCGTGTTCAACGCCGCGAACGAGCAGGCGGTCACCGCGTTCCACGCCGGTGCGATCGGTTTCCTGGACATCGTCGACACGGTGGAGCGCGTCGTCGAGGAGCACACGGCGGGGGAGCCGTCACTCGACGGCGTGCTGGCGGCGGAGCACTGGGCCCGCGCTGCGGCGGACCGCGCGCTGACCCGCTGACGCGAGTCGCGCCTCCCGTCCGACGCGGAGGCGGCAGACCGCGGACGTGACGCGCAGGCCTGGAGGCCCAGCTCGCCTCTCAGACGGCGCTCGGCTCCGTCATGGCAACCGTCCCGTACCCTTTCCCGGTGACCGTCGAATCCGTCCTGCTCTTCGTCCTCGGCGTGGTCGTCTTCATCATCGGCCTGCTGGTCTCGATCGGACTCCACGAGCTGGGGCACCTGTCCTTCGCGAAGCTGTTCAACGTCAAGGTGACGCAGTACTCGCTGGGGTTCGGCAAGGCCATGTGGTCGTTCAAGCGGGGCGAGACCGAGTACGGCATCCGCCCGATCCTGCTCGGCGGGTACATCTCGATGGTCGGCATGCTCAAGCCGCGTGCCTCCGGCCGTCCGAGTGCGATCACGAACACCGGCATGTACGGGGCGTTCGTGCAGGACGCCCGCCAGGCCAGCGCCGAGCAGATCGCGGACTCGGGCGGCGACGACTCCCGTGCCTTCTACCGACTCACCCCCTGGAAGCGCATCATCGTGATGGTCGCGGGCCCCGCGATGAACCTGGTGATCGGCATCGTGCTGTTCGGCGTGCTGCTGTGCGGCTTCGGATCACCGACCACGACCTTCACGTCGAGCGTCGACTGCGTCCTGCCGACCAGCCAGGCGACCGAGTGCACCTCGGGCGACCCGGAGTCGCCGGCGAAGCAGGCCGGCATCGCGTCCGGCGACGTCGTGCTCTCGGTGAACGGCGAGCAGGACCCGACCATCGCGCGCGTCTCCGAGGTCTTCCAGGAGTCCGCCGGCGAGCAGGTCACGGTCGTCGTCGAGCGCGACGGCGCCCGGAAGACGCTCGAGATCACCCCGACGACCGCCACCCGTGACGTCTACGATGCCGAGGGCAAGGTCGTCACGAACGACGACGGCACGACGAAGACCCAGCGGGTCGGTGTCGTCGGCGTCAGCATCGGGCAGTCGCTCGTGCGGCAGTCGCCGGCCGAGGTCCTGCCCGCGACGGGTGCGCAGATCTCCGCGTCGGCGCACCTCATCATCGACCTGCCGCAGCGCCTCGTGGCCGTCTGGAACGCTGCGTTCGGCGCGCAGGAGCGGTCGCAGGACAGCCCCGTGTCGGTCGTCGGTGTCGGCCGCGCGATCGGCGAGGTCTCGTCGATGAGCGGCGTGCCGGTGGTCGACAAGGCGTACACGATCCTCGGGCTGCTGGCCTCGTTGAACATCGGCCTGTTCGTGCTGAACATGGTGCCGCTGCTGCCGCTCGACGGCGGGCACATCGCCGGCGCCCTGTGGGAGGCGATCAAGCGACGATCCTTCAAGCTCGTCGGCAAGGCGGACCCGGGCCCCATCGACCTGGCGAAGACGATGCCGCTCACGATGGTCGTCGTGGTGCTGCTGGCGGGGATGAGCGCGCTGCTGATCTACGCCGACATCGTGCGGCCCGTGAACCTGTTCGGGTAGTCGCTCCGGCGCTACGCTCAGCGGATGAGCACAGCGCCCACGAACTCCGGGCCCACCACCGCCGCGCCCGAGGTCCGCACCGTCGAACGACAGGGCCTCGACGTCATCGCCGAGTCCGACCGCAAGGGCACCCCGCGGGGACTGTTCTGGCCGTGGTTCGCGGCGAACATCTCCGTCCTCGGCATCGCCTACGGGTCCTTCGTCGTCGGGTTCGGCATCTCGTTCTGGCAGGCCACCGTCGTCTCGGTCATCGGGGTGGTGTTCTCGTTCCTGCTGTGCGGCATCGTCGCGATCGCCGGCAAACGCGGGTCGGCGCCGACGATGGTGCTGAGCCGCGCGGCCTTCGGGGTCCGCGGCAACCGGCTGCCCTCGTTCCTCAGCTGGATCCTCACCGTCGGGTGGGAGACGGCCCTCGCCGCACTGGCGGTCCTCGCGACCTCGACGGTGTTCACCGAGCTCGGCTCGGACGGCGGGGTGCTGACGAAGGTCGTCGCCCTCGTCGTGGTCGCCGCGCTCGTGGTCGGGGCCGGCGTCGCGGGCTTCGACGTGATCATGCGCCTGCAGACCTGGATCACGGTCATCACGGGGGTGCTCACCGTCGTCTACGTCGTGCTCGCGGTGCCGTCCATCGACTTCGCCGCGATCGCCGCGATGCCGACGGGCAGCAGCCAGCAGTTCATCGGTGCGCTCGTGCTCGTGATGACCGGCTTCGGGCTGGGCTGGGTGAACGCCGCGGCCGACTACTCGCGGTACCTGCCGCGGTCGTCGTCCACCGGGGGAGTCGTCGGCTGGACGACCTTCGGTGGAGCGCTGGCACCAGCGATCCTCGTGGTCTTCGGTGTCTTGCTCGCCGGCTCGTCACCAGACCTGAACGCCGCGATCCAGGACGACCCGATCGGCGCGCTCACCACGATCCTGCCGGTGTGGTTCCTCATCCCGTTCGCCCTCGTCGCGATCCTCGGGCTCGTCGGCGGCGCGGTGCTCGACATCTACTCGTCGGGCCTCGCGCTGCTGAGCGTCGGCGTGAAGATCCCGCGGCCGGTCGCCGCCGGGGTCGACGGTGTGTTCATGGTGGCGGGTGCGATCTACATCGTCTTCTTCGCGACGGGCTTCGCCAAGCCGTTCCAGGCGTTCCTCATCACCCTCGGCGTGCCGATCGCGGTGTGGGCCGGCATCTTCGTCGCGGACGTCCTGCTGCGTCGCGCGGCGTACGCCGAGGGCGAGCTCGACGACCGTCACGGCCGGTACGGCGACGTCCGGTGGGGTGCGATCGCCCTGGTCGCGGTCGGCACGGCGCTCGGGTGGGGCCTGGTGACGCTGGCGTCGCCGGCGTGGCTGTCGTGGCAGGGCTACCTGCTCGAGCCGTTCGGGCTCGGCGGACGCGACGGTGCCTGGGCCTACGCGAACCTCGGAGTGCTGGTCGCCCTGGTCGTCGGGTTCCTCGGCACCCTGCTGTTCGCCCGGGGCTCCGTCCGGCGCCAGGAAGCACAGCGGTGAGCACGATCGTCCCCGACGATGCCTGGCTCGTCGTCATCGACATGCAGCAGGTCTTCACGGGGGAGTCCCCGTGGGCCGCCCCGCGGTACGACCACGCCGGTGCCGGCATCGAACGTCTGCTGCCCCGGTTCACCGGCCGCACGGTGTTCACCCGGTTCGTCGCGCCCCAGCGCCCGCAGGGCGCCTGGGTGCCGTACTACCGCGAGTGGCCCTTCGCCCTCGTGCCGGACGCCGATCCGCTGTACGCGCTGACCGAACCCTTCGCGAGTGCGGCAGGGGATCGCAACGACCCCGTCGTGACCGAGCCGAGCTTCGGCAAGTGGGGGACGGGCCTCCAGGCAGTCGTCGGTGACCACCCGCACCTGGTGCTGACGGGCGTCTCGACCGACTGCTGTGTCCTGTCGACCGCCCTCACTGCTGCGGACGCCGGAGCGACCGTGACGGTCGTCGCGGACGCGTGCGCCGGAGCGAGCGACGCGGACCACGAGCGGGCGCTGGACGTGATGCGGCTGTACGCGCCGCTCATCACCGTGGTGGACGACGCCTCGCGGCTCTGAACGTCCGGTGTGACCGGGGCTGGTCGACCAGAGCGAGCGCGTAGAGTGCTCACGTGCCCGCTGTGAACCTCGGTATGCCCAAGTCGCCCGAAACCCTCGCCCCCCGACGCAAGTCGCGCCAGATCCGGGTCGGCAAGGTGCTCGTGGGCGGCGACGCTCCGGTGTCCGTCCAGTCGATGACCACGACCCCGACGACGAACATCAACGCGACGCTGCAGCAGATCGCCGAGCTCACGGCGTCCGGCTGCGACATCGTCCGGGTCGCCGTGCCGACGCAGGAAGACGCCGACGCGCTGCCGATCATCGCGAAGAAGTCGCAGATCCCGGTCATCGCCGACATCCACTTCCAGCCGAAGTACGTGTTCCAGGCGATCGACGCCGGTTGCGCCGCGGTCCGCGTGAACCCGGGCAACATCCGCAAGTTCGACGACCAGGTCGGCGCGATCGCCGCCGCAGCGAAGGCCGCCGGGGTGAGCCTGCGCATCGGCGTCAACGCCGGGTCGCTCGAGCCGAGCCTGCTGCAGAAGTACGGCAAGGCCACGCCCGAGGCACTCGTCGAGTCCGCCGTGTGGGAAGCCAGCCTGTTCGAGGAGCACGACTTCCACGACTTCAAGATCTCGGTCAAGCACAACGACCCGATCGTCATGGTCAAGGCCTACCGACAGCTCGCCGCCGCCGGTGACTGGCCGCTGCACCTCGGTGTGACCGAGGCCGGCCCGGAGTTCCAGGGCACGATCAAGAGCGCCACCGCGTTCGGCATCCTGCTGGCCGAGGGCATCGGCGACACCATCCGCGTGTCCCTGTCCGCGCCGCCCGCGCAAGAGGTCAAGGTCGGCCTGCAGATCCTGCAGTCGCTCAACCTGCGCGAGCGCAAGCTCGAGATCGTCTCCTGCCCGAGCTGCGGCCGGGCCCAGGTCGACGTCTACCAGCTGGCGAACGACGTCACCAAGGGGCTCGAGGGCATGTCCGTCCCCCTGCGCGTCGCCGTCATGGGCTGTGTCGTGAACGGCCCGGGCGAAGCCCGCGAGGCCGACCTCGGCGTGGCGTCGGGCAACGGCAAGGGCCAGATCTTCGTCAAGGGCAAGGTCGTCAAGACGGTGCCGGAGCACGAGATCGTGCAGACGCTCATCGCCGAGGCGAACCGCATCGCCGACGAGATGGGCCCCGAGGCCGCGCTCGGCAGCCCCGAGGTCATCACCACCCCGTAGGCCGCGCTCCGGCACCGTGCGGATTCCGTCACTCTGTGCCGGGTTGACGGTTCGGTGCAGGGTCAGAAGGCGGCACGGCGCGGCTCTCGCCGCACCCGCCGGCGAACTTCGCACGGTGCGCGTCAGCCCGCCCCGGGCGTCGCGGTCGTGCCGGACGGGAGGCCCGTGGCGGCCTGGCGCCGGGCGTCCCGTCCGCACCATGCCGACTTCGCGGGCCCGTGACGGGTCAGCAGTCCGGTGCGAGCTCGTGACGGCGCACGGTGCGGCTGGCGCCGCACCCGCCGGCGAACCTCGCACGGTGCGGGTCCGCCCGCGCCTCGCGCGGTGCGCGCACGCCGCTAGGCTGGCCCCGTGGTCACACGGCTTTCGCATCTGTTCCTCCGTACGCTCCGCGACGACCCCTCCGACGCCGAGGTGACGAGCCACAAGCTGCTCGTCCGCGCCGGGTACGTCCGTCGCCAGTCCCCGGGGATCTTCGCCTGGCTGCCACTCGGTCTCCGGGTGCGCGCCAAGATCGAGGGGATCATCCGCGACGAGATGGTCGCCGCCGGTGCGCAGGAGGTCCTGCTGCCGGCGCTGCTGCCGCGCGAGCCGTACGAGGCGACGAACCGCTGGACCGAGTACGGCGACGGCATGTTCCGCCTGCAGGACCGCAAGGGTTCCGACTACCTGCTCGCCCCGACGCACGAAGAGATGTTCGCGCTGCTGGTGAAGGACCTGTACTCGTCGTACAAGGACCTGCCCGTCACGCTGTTCCAGATCCAGGACAAGTACCGCGACGAGGCACGGCCCCGCGCCGGCCTGCTGCGCGGTCGCGAGTTCACCATGAAGGACGCGTACTCGTTCGACCTCACCGACGAGGGCCTCGAGCGTAGCTACCAGGTGATGCGCGACGCGTACGAGAAGATCTTCGCGCGCCTCGGCCTCGAGTACGTCATCGTCAAGGCGGACGCCGGCGCGATGGGCGGCTCCAAGTCGGAGGAGTTCCTGCACCCGATCGCCGTCGGCGAGGACACCTTCGTCCGCAGCGCGAACGGCTACGCCGCGAACGTCGAGGCCTACGTCACGCCCGTGCCCGCGTCGCTGCCGATCGAGGGCCAGCCCGAGGCGGTGCTCCTGCCCGCTTCCGACACCCCGACGATCGACACGCTCGTCGCCCACGCGAACGAGGTCGCGCCGCGCGACGGTGCGCCGTGGACCGCGGCCGACACGCTGAAGAACGTCGTCCTCGCGCTCACCCACCTGGACGGCACGCGCGAGGTCGTGGTCGTCGGGCTCCCCGGTGACCGCGACGTCGACCTGAAACGTGCCGAGGTCGCGTTCGCCCCGGCCGAGGTCGAGGCCGCAGGCGACGACGACTTCCGCAAGCACAAGGGCCTGGTCAAGGGGTACATCGGTCCGCAGGTCCTCGGTGCCGACAGCGCCACGGGCATCCGGTACTTCGTCGACCCGCGCGTGGTCGACGGCACCGCCTGGGTCACCGGCGCGAACGAGCGCGGCGTGCACGTCTCCGGCCTCGTCGTCGGCCGCGACTTCGTGGCCGACGGTGTCGCCGAGGTCTCCGACGTCCGTGCGGGGGACCCGTCGCCCGACGGCTCCGGCCCGCTCGAGACCGCCCGCGGCATGGAGATCGGGCACGTCTTCCAGCTCGGCCGCAAGTACGCCGAGGCCCTGGGCCTGAAGGTGCAGGACGAGAACGGCAAGCTCGCGACGGTCACGATGGGCTCGTACGGCATCGGCGTGACGCGCATCCTGGCGATCCTGGCCGAGGCCCACAATGACGAGAAGGGCCTGGCCTGGCCGAAGAACGTCGCGCCGTTCGACGTGCACATCGTCGCGACCGGCCGTGACCAGGTCGCCTACGACCTGGCGACGTCGATCGTCGCCGAGCTCGAGGGCGAGCGGTTCGACGTGCTCTACGACGACCGTCCGAAGGTGTCGCCGGGCGTGAAGCTGCGCGACGCGGAGCTGCTCGGCATGCCGATCGTGGTCGTCGCCGGCCGCGGCGCCGCCGACGGCGTCGTCGAGCTGTGGAACCGGGCCAGCGGCGAACGCCGCGACGTGCCGGTCGCCGAGCTGCTCGACGCGGTCCGCGCGATCTAGCGGGTCGCGTCCTGGACGCGACCACTCGACGGACGGGAGGCCCGTGGCGACGCCGCCACGGGCCTCCCGTGCATCCGTGCTCGGGTCCGCGAGCCGCAGTGCGGTACGCTTGTGGCCGACTTCTGCGACGGTTCCATCCGCAGGAGCGACTCATCTGAATACGGAGGCACCTCGGTGAAGATCGATCTCGCAGTCCTGCGACTCATGGAGCGCGAGCGGGAGATCCCGTTCGACGAACTGGTCCAGATCATCGAATCTGCCATCCTGACCGCCTACCAGAAGCACGCCGAGGAGAACGGCGAGCCGGCCCACGCGCAGTCGCGTGTCGAGCTCGACCGCAAGTCCGGCGAGGTCAGCGTCTACGTCCCCGAGCTCGACGACGAGGGCACCGTCATCGGTGAAGCCGTCGACCAGCCCAGCGACTTCGGCCGCATCGCGGCGTTCGCGGCGAAGCAGGTCATCAACCAGCGACTGCGCGACATCGGCGACGACAAGATCCTCGGCGAGTTCCGCGGCAAGGAAGGCGACATCGTCGCCGGCGTGGTCCAGCAGGGACCGAACCCGCGCATGGTGATGGTCGACCTCGGCACGGTCGAGGCGATCCTGCCGCCGGAGGAACAGGTCCCCGGGGAGTCCTACGCCCACGGTTCCCGCATCCGCGTGTACGTGACGAGCGTCGCCCGTGGCAACAAGGGTCCGCAGATCACGGTGTCGCGCACGCACCCGGGCCTGGTCCGGAAGCTCTTCGCGCTCGAGGTCCCGGAGATCGCCTCGGGCGTCGTGGAGATCACGTCGCTCGCGCGTGAAGCCGGTCACCGCACGAAGATCGCGGTCAAGGCGAACGAGCCCGGCGTGAACGCGAAGGGCGCCTGCATCGGCGAGCTCGGCGCGCGCGTCCGTGCCGTCACCAACGAGCTCGGCGCCGAGAAGGTCGACATCGTGGACTGGTCCCCGGACCTGTCGGCGTTCGTCGCGAGTGCCCTGTCGCCGGCCAAGGTTACGAGCGCCTTCGTGCTCGATGCATCGACCAAGGCCGTCCGCGCGCTCGTGCCGGACTACCAGCTGTCGCTCGCGATCGGCAAGGAAGGGCAGAACGCCCGCCTCGCCGCGAAGCTCACCGGGGCCCGGATCGACATCCAGCCGGACTCCATCCTGGACGGCGACGACTAGGGCGATTTCGCCGCCGGCGTGTCCACAAGGGCGCGCCGGATCGCGCACGTCCGAGGCAAGGAGTAGAGTGATTCCCGTCAGAACGTGCATCGGCAGTCGTCGTCGCGCTTCCCGATCCTCACTCCTCCGAGTCGTCGCCCTCAGCGATGGCCGCGTCGTGGCGGATCCGAAGGCAGTCATGCCGGGCCGGGGAGCATGGCTCACACCGACCGTCGATGCCTACGATCTGGCCGTCAAGCGCAGGGCTTTCCGCCGTGCGCTCCGGTTGGATCGCGATCCCGACACGTCCGCGGTGCTCGACCACATCGTCGGTCTCCCACAGGAGTCGACCGAGCGCCCGGACATGACAGAACAGGCTGAACGGCTTATGGACAACTGATGAGCGGCTCGAAATGAGACCCGTCATCCATTGAGTCCTGCCCTTTACGGGGTGGGACCCGTGAAGGAGAACAGTGGCTAAACCACGCGTACACGAGATCGCAAGCGAACTCGGCGTCGACAGCAAGACCGCACTCGAGAAGCTCAAGGAGCTCGGAGAGTTCGTCCGGGGTGCCAGCTCGAGCATCGAGCCCCCCGTTGCCCGGAAGCTCCGTGCCGCCCTGCAGGCGGACGGCGTCCCGGCATCCAAGCCCGCAGCCTCGGCCCCCGCGCCGAGCACGCCGGCGAAGAGCAGCACGCCCAAGTCCGGCGCGCCGAAGCCCGGCGGCCCGCGCCCCGGCCCGGTCCGTCCGGCACCCGCTCCCGAGCCCGCGGTCCAGGCAGCACTTGCGGCCGAGGACGTCCCGACCCCGGCAGCACCGAAGTCCGTCGCCCAGCGACAGGCAGAGGCCGAGGCCGCACAGAAGGCCCGTGCCGAGAAGGCCGCCGCCGAGCAGCAGGCCGCCACGCAGCCGGCTGAGTCCGCCGGCGACGAGCCGAAGACCGACGCGGTGAAGCCCGGCTCGAGTGCCAAGCCCGCCGCTGCCGGTCCGAAGCCCGGTGGCCCCAAGCCCGGAGCACGTCCGGGCAACAACCCCTACGCGTCGAACCAGGGCATGGGCTCGCGCCCGCCGCGCCCCGGCAACAACCCGTTCGCCTCGAACCAGGGCATGGGCCAGCGCCCCGCCGCTGGTGCCGGCGGAGCGGGCATCCCGCGTCCGCAGCCCCCGCGTCCCGGCGTCCCGCGTCCCGGTGCACCGCGTCCGGGTGGACCCGGTCAGGCGAACCGTCCCAACGGCTTCGGGCAGCGCCCGGGCCAGGGTGGCGGTCGTGGCGGCCCCGGTGGCGCCCGTCCGGGTGCCGGCGGCGGTGCCGGTGGCGGCTTCCCGCGTCCGGCCTTCAGCGGCCCCCGTCCCGCCGGTGGCGGTGGCCGTGGTCGTGGCCCCGGTGGCGGTACCGCTGGTGCGTTCGGTCGCGGTGGCGGCAAGAGCCGTGCCCGCAAGTCGAAGCGGACGAAGCGCGCCGAGTACGAGATGCGTCAGGCCCCGTCGCTCGGCGGTGTGCAGGTCCCCCGTGGTGACGGCAACACGGTCGTCCGACTCCGTCGCGGTGCGAGCATCTCGGACTTCGCGGACAAGATCGACGCCATGCCCGGCAACCTGGTCACGGTGCTGTTCCACCTCGGTGAGATGGCGACCGCGACCGAGTCGCTGGACGAGGCCACGTTCGAGGTCCTCGGTGACGAGCTGGGCTACAAGATCCAGATCGTCTCGCCCGAGGACGAGGACAAGGAGCTCCTCGAGGGCTTCGACATCGACATCGATGCCGAGTACGCCGACGAGGACGACTCCGTCCTGCAGGTCCGTCCCCCCGTCGTGACCGTCATGGGTCACGTCGACCACGGTAAGACGCGACTGCTCGACGCGATCCGGAACTCGAAGGTCGTCGAGGGTGAAGCCGGTGGCATCACCCAGCACATCGGTGCGTACCAGATCGTCACCGAGCACGAGGGCATCGAGCGTCCGATCACGTTCATCGACACCCCGGGTCACGAGGCCTTCACGGCCATGCGTGCTCGTGGTGCGCAGGTCACCGACATCGCGATCCTCGTGGTCGCGGCGGACGACGGCATCATGCCCCAGACGATCGAGGCGCTGAACCACGCGCAGTCGGCCAACGTGCCGATCGTGGTCGCGGTGAACAAGATCGACAAGGAAGGCGCGAACCCGGCCAAGGTCCGCCAGCAGCTCACCGAGTACAACCTGGTGGCGGAGGAGTACGGCGGAGACGTCATGTTCGTCGACGTCTCGGCTCGGCAGAACATCGGTATCCAGGAGCTCCTGGACGCCGTGCTGCTCACCGCTGATGCCGGGCTCGACCTGCGTGCGAACCCCGACAAGGACGCCCGCGGCGTCGCGATCGAAGCACGGCTCGACAAGGGCCGCGGTGCGGTGGCGACCGTCCTCATCCAGTCTGGAACGCTGCACGTCGGCGACGCCATCGTGGCGGGCACGGCGTACGGCCGCGTCCGTGCGATGACCGACGAGAACGGTGTCGCGGTCAAGGCCGCCACGCCGAGCCGCCCGGTCCAGGTGCAGGGTCTGTCCTCGGTGCCCCGCGCCGGTGACACGTTCCTCGTCACCGAAGAGGACCGCACGGCACGTCAGATCGCCGAGAAGCGTGAGGCCGCCGAGCGCAACGCCCAGCTGGCCAAGGCCCGCAAGCGCATCTCGCTCGAGGACTTCACCCGTGCACTCGAAGAGGGCAAGGTCGACTCGCTCAACCTCATCATCAAGGGTGACGTCTCCGGTGCCGTCGAGGCACTCGAGCAGTCGCTCCTGGACATCGAGGTCGACGACAGCGTCCAGCTCCGCATCCTCCACCGCGGTGTCGGTGCGATCACGGAGTCGGACATCGACCTCGCCACGATCGACAACGCCATCGTGGTCGGCTTCAACGTCCGTCCGGACGTCAAGGCCCGTGAGCGTGCGGCGCGCGAAGGCATCGACGTGCGCTTCTACTCGGTCATCTACAACGCACTCGACGACATCGAGCAGTCCCTCAAGGGCATGCTCAAGCCCGAGTACGAAGAGGTCCAGTCCGGTGTCGCCGAGATCCGAGAGGTCTTCCGCTCCTCGAAGTTCGGCAACATCGCGGGTGTCATCGTCCGCTCCGGCACGATCACGCGCAACGCCAAGGCGCGCGTCATCCGTGACGGAGTGGTCCTGGCCGACGGACTGGCGATCGAGTCGCTCCGTCGCTTCAAGGACGACGTCACCGAGGTCCGCACGGACTTCGAGGCCGGTATCGGTCTGGGCAAGTTCAACGACATCCAGATCGGTGACGAGATCGAGACCACCGAGCTCGTCGAGAAGCCGCGCGACTGATCGTGTGACCACCCTGGGCCCCGGCCTCCCCGTACGGGAGGTGCGAGTCCAGATGGGCCCCGGCCTCCCGTTCCGGGAGGTCGGGGCCCGACCCCTTTCCACGCAGAACCACCGGCGGGAAACGTCCCGCCACTGCCTCAGGAGGCACCCATGGCCGATCCGCAGCGCGCACGCAAGATGGCGGACCGCATCAAGGAAGTCGTCGCACGCCGTCTCGACAAGGGTCTGCGCGACCCGCGTCTCGGGTTCGTGACGATCACCGACGTCCGCGTGACCGGAGACCTGCAGCACGCATCGGTCTTCTACACCGTGTACGGCACCGACGAGGAACGCGCCGACTCCGCTGCCGCGCTCAAGGCGGCGACCGGCATGCTCCGCTCCGAGGTCGGCAAGAACATCACGGCGCGGCTCACCCCGTCGCTCGAGTTCATCGCCGACGCGCTGCCGGAGACCTCCGCGCACATGGAGGACCTGCTCGTGCAGGCCCAGGTGCGTGACGAGCAGGTGCGTGCCGCCTCGGTCGGCGCGACGTACGCCGGCGACGCCGACCCGTACAAGCGCGACGAGGACGAGGACGACGAGTCCGACGACGAGCAGGACGCCGAGCGGGCCTAGTCAGCGCGTGTCAGAACACCCCGCCGCACCGTGTGCAGCGGGGCGTTCGTGCGTCCGGCGGTCGCGCCCCGGGCGGTCGTGCGTCAGGCGTCCGGCAGCTGGTACCCGGTCGTGTCGTCGCCGACCGCCAGCCCGTCGCGCAGCAGCGACGCGAGCGCCCGGTCCCGCTGCTCGGCGTCCGGCCAGACCAGCTCGATCTCGGACCGGGCGACCGGTACGTCGCTCGCCCGCAGCTCGGCCATCACCAGGCCGCGCACCTGCCGGTCGCTGCCGGCGAACTTCGCCTGCTTCGGCGCACGCGGCCCGTCGTGGTCGGGGTAGCCGGCGGCTCGCCAGGCGCAGCGGTCGGCGATCGGGCAGGCGTCGCACGCGGGGGAGCGGGAGACGCACACGAGCGCACCGAGTTCCATCACCGCAGCGTTCGTCGCAGCGGCGTCGTCGCGGTCGGCGGGCAGCACGGACTCCATCAGCGGCAGGTCGTCCTTCGCCTTCGCCGGCCCGGGTTCGCCCTGGCCGAGGAGCGCGCGCTTGAGCACCCGCCGCACGTTGACGTCCACGACCGGGTGCCGGTCGCCGTACGCGAACACCGCCACGGCCCGTGCCGTGTAGTCGCCGATGCCGGGGAGTGCGAGCAGCGCATCGACGTCCCGCGGCACGACGTTGCCGTGCTCGTTCGCGATCACGGTTGCGGCTGCGTGCAGCGCGAGCGCGCGTCTCGGGTAGCCGAGCCGGTCCCAGGCGCGCACCGCATCCGCCGGGGGTGACGCCGCGAGGTCCGCAGGCGTCGGCCACCGGGTGAGCCACGCCTCCAGTCGGGGGACGACGCGCGCCACCTGCGTCTGCTGCAGCATGATCTCGCTGACCAGCGTGCCCCAGGCGGGGAAGCCGGGGCGACGCCACGGCAGGTCGCGGGCCTCCTGTCGGAACCAGCTGATCAACGGGGTCGCGATGTCGGGGATGCTCGCGTTGTCCACATCCGGTCGGGAGGCCCTGCTCGCGTTCACCACGACAGCCTACGGTGGACGCATGGCACGCTGGGCACCCGAAGAGACCGACACGATGGCCGCGATCGCTGCGGAGGCGATCGCGCAGGTCGGCACGAACCGGACCGTGATCGGCATCGACGGTCAGGACGGCACCGATCTCGAACACGTCGCCGCGGCGCTGGTGGCGGGTTTCCAGCAGCACGGGGTGTCCGCGATGGCCGCCGCCGCGCCGTCCACCGACCCCGACACGCTGCGCGCCGAGGTGGTCACCCCGTTCCGTACCACCGGTGCCGGGGACGGCGTGCTGGTCGTGCACGGGCACGGGCTGTTGGCTCCCGGTGTCCGCGGTCTCTGGCGCTGGTCGCTGTGGGTCGAGCAGGAAGCGGGTCGGCTGGAACGCCGCGCGGACGTCAAGATCGCCGCCTCCGCCGTCCTCGACGTCACCGATCCCGAGCACCCCCGTCGCGAGTGGAACGACGCCTGCTGACCGGCGCTGGTAATCTCCTCTGGTGCTCGAAACCGTGCCGGACGGCATCCTCCTCGTCGACAAACCGCAGGGGATCTCCAGCCACCGCGTCGTGTCGATCGCCCGTCGCCGCCTCGGTCTGAAGAAGGTCGGGCACGCGGGGACCCTCGACCCGATGGCGACCGGGTTGCTGCTTCTGGGCATCGGGCACTCCACGCGGCTGCTCACGCACCTGGTCGGCCTCGGCAAGACCTACACCGCCACCATCCGGCTCGGCGTGTCCACGGACTCCGACGATGCCGACGGCACCCCGACCGCCGCGACCGGCGTCGCGACCGCGGACGTCACGGACGAAGCCGTCGAACGTGCCGTCGCCCAGCAGCGCGGCCAGATCGACCAGGTTCCCTCCACCGTCAGCGCGATCAAGGTCGACGGGCGCCGTGCGTACGACCTCGCGCGCAAGGGGGAGACCGTCGAGCTGCAGTCCCGCACGGTGACCGTCTCGCGGTTCGACGTCACCGGCCGGAACGACCGCACCGTCACGGTCGACGGCGCCGAGGTGCCGGTCGTCGACCTCGACGTCGTCGTGACCTGCTCGTCCGGCACGTACGTCCGGGCCCTCGCGCGCGACGTCGGCGCGACCCTCGGCACCGGTGCCCACCTCACCGCGCTCCGCCGCACCCAGGTCGGTCCGTTCGACGTGGCCGACGCGATCGACCTCGAGGACGACGCGGTCGACGTCCGCGCTGCGCTCGCGCGTCCGGCCGACGTGGCGCGTCGCCTGTTCTCCTCGGTGTCGCTCGACGCGGCCGCGGCGAAGGACCTGACCGACGGCAAGCGCGTCGCGGCCGACCACCCGGACTCGGATGACCCGGTGGCCGCGGTGGCCGCCGCCGACGACCGCCTCGTCGGACTGGTCTCGGTCCGGCGCGGACTGCTCCGGGTCATCACGAACTTCCCGGCGCCGGCTGCCGCTCCTGCGCCGGCTCCGCAGAACGGGGCGCACGCGTGATCGAGTGGTTCATGTGGGTCCAGCTCGTCGTCGCCGTCCTGGCCGGGCTGTTCGCCGTCGTGGTCGGGTTCATCGGCTGGAAGCCCAACGACTACACCGTCGGGTCCCTCGCGCTCATCGAGGTCCTGCTCCTGGCGCAGGGTGTCATCTCGATCGTGCTCCCCGCGACGGGCAGCCCGCCGGACGGCAACGCCCTCGAGTTCGGGGTGTACGCGGTGTCGGTGCTCCTGGTGCCGCCGGCTGCCATCGTCTGGGCGCTCGTGGACCGCACGAAGTGGAGCACGGTCGTCCTCGGTGCCGGTGCGTTCACCGTCGCGGTCATGGTCTACCGGATGTACCAGATCTGGTTCGCCCTGAACTGACCCCGAGCGTCATGGTGGTCCCCGCACGTCGGTAGAATCGGTGCAATGGCGACCAGATCCTCACTCGCGACCGGCATCGGCCGCGTCCTCATCGCCGTGTACGGCATCCTCGCCCTGGCGGCGACGGGCCGGAGCGTCGTCCAGATCATCGAGAAGTTCTCGTTCGCACCGTTCGCGTACACGGTGAGCGCCATCGCCGCCGTCGTGTACATCGTGGCGATGATCGCCCTGATCGTGCCCGGACGCTCCTGGTACCGGGTGGCCTGCGTGACGATCGTGTTCGAGATGACCGGTGTGCTCGTCATCGGCACGTTGTCGCTCTTCGACCGGCAGCTCTTCCCCGACGACACGATCTGGTCGTACTACGGCATGGGCTACGCCTTCGCACCGCTGGTGCTGCCGATCGCCGGTCTCTGGTGGCTCCGCAAGCACCACCGCACCGCGTCGGCCGAGCCGGTGGCCGCATCGACCACCGCCCCCGTGGGCGAGTAGGAGCAGCCGTGCAGTTCTACGACGACATCGCCGACGTGGCGGAGGGCTTCGGCCCGAGCGCCGTCACGATCGGCAAGTTCGACGGTGTGCACGTCGGGCACCGCGCGGTGATCGCGCACCTCGAGCGCGCCGCCCACGAGCAGGGCCTGGTCGCCACCGTGGTGACGTTCGACCGGCACCCGCTCAACGTCATCGACCCGCAGCACGTCCCGCCGGCGCTCACGAGCACGGCGCAGCGGCGCGAGCTCCTCGACGCCGCCGGTGTCGACGCCACCCTGCTGCTCCGCTTCGACGAGCAACTGCAGTCGAAGTCACCAGAGGCGTTCGTGTCCGAGATCCTCGTCGACACCCTGCACGCCCGGCTCGTCTTCGTCGGCAGTGACTTCCGCTTCGGGGCCAAGGGCGCCGGCGACGTCACCCTGTTGCGCGCCCTGGGGGAGCAGCACGGCTTCACGGTCGAGCTCATCGACGACGTCGACCTGGTGGACGACGTCCGACCCGACGGCGAGCGACGCGTCTCGTCGACGTGGATCCGCGAGCTCCTCGGCGACGGGCGGGTGGCCGAGGCCGCTCGGCTGCTCGGTCGTGAGCACGCGGTCCGCAGCACCGTCGTGCACGGCAACCAGCGGGGGCGGGCGATGGGGTACCCGACGGCGAACCTCGACCCGGCCTTCGAGGGCTTCGCGCCGGCCGACGGCGTCTACGCCGCCCGGGTGCTGCACGACGGCACGGTGTACCCGGCAGCCGTCTCGGTCGGCAACAACCCGACGTTCGAAGGCGTGCCGGCCAAGCAGATCGAGGCGCACCTGCTCGACGTCGACCTCGACCTGTACGGGGACCGCATCTCCGTGCTGTTCGTGTCCTACGTGCGCGGCATGGTGAAGTTCGACTCGATGGACGAGCTCGCCACGCAGATGCGCCAGGACGACCTCGACATCCGGTTGCTGTTGGGCCTGCCCACGCCGGTCTGACCTGCGACGCCACGCGCCGCGACGCCACGCCACGCGCCGCCACGCGACGACGCCCCCGTGACCGATCGGTCACGGGGGCGTCGTCGACCGGCGATCAGCTGCCGAGGGCGTCGAGCCAGATCTTGCGGGCGTCGAGTGCTTCCTGCGCGTCCTTGATCTTGCGCGCGTCACCGGAGGCCTGCGCGTCGGCGAGCTCGGACTCGAGCTTGCCGATGGCGTCCTCGAGCTGGCTCGCGAGTCCGGTCTGCCGGGCCTTGCGCTCCGGGTTGGACTCCTTCCAGTGCGCGTCCTCGAGCCCACGCACGTGGTCCTCGATCGCCCGCAGGCGGTCCTCGATGCGGCGGACGTCCCCGCGGGGGACCTTGCCGATCTCGTCCCAGCGCCGCTGGATGCCGGTCAGGGTCTTGCGGGCGGCGACGCGGTCGGTCGCCTTGAGCAGCGGCTCGGCCTCGGTGAGCAGGGCCTGCTTCGCCTCGAGGTTGCCGGAGAACTCTTCGTCCTCGGCTGCGCTCTCGGCGTGGCGCTGCTCGAACAGGACGTCGCCGGCGGCCTTGAACCGCGCCCAGAGGGCGTCGTCGTGGCGCTTGCCGGCGCGCCCGGCGTTCTTCCAGTCGTCGAGGAGCTGACGGTAGTCCGGGATCGCGTCGGACCCGCGTGACGCGAGTGCCTCGGCCTGCGACACGAGCTCCTGCTTGCGGGTGCGGGCGTCGCGGTGCTGCGCGTCGAGCTCGGAGTAGAACGCGCGGCGGTGCTGGTCGACGGTGGACCGCGCTGCGCGGAACCGCTTCCAGAGTTCGTTCGCCTCGTTCTTGGGGATGCGCGGGCCGTCGTGCTGGTGCTGCTGCCACCGGGCGAACACGTCGTCGAGCTGTGCCGTGATCTGCTTCCACTGCGCGCGCGCCGGGTCCACCGCCGCGAGCGCCTCGGCCTCTTCGACCAGGGCGGCGCGGTGTGCCAGGGCGTCGTTCAGCGCCTGCTGCGCCTGCTCCGCCTGCTCCTTGGTGAGCGAGCCGAGCTGCTCGGTGAGCGCACCCACACGGGTCTCGAGCGACTTGATGTCGCCGACGACGCGGGCTTCGGCCACCAGGGTCGTCAGGTGCTCGACCGTCCGGGCGACGTCGTTCGCCGACGCACCACGCTGGACGCGCTGCTCGGCGATCTTCACCTGCCCCTCGAGGTCGGCGTACTTCCGCGCGAAGTAGGCGAGGGCTTCTTCGGGGGTGGCGTCCGGGTACTCACCGACAGCACGTTCGGTCTCTTCGTACCGGACGTACACGGTCCCGTTCTCGTCGACCCGCCCCCAGGTCGTTGCTTCGTCAGATCCCACAGGTCTCGCCTCGATCGTGGTCGTGCATCGCCGACGTCACCGTCGGCACGGTCAGGTCGTCAGCCTATTGCACGGACGGGCTCCGCGGCCCGCTGTGAGCGTCGGCTTGTGGACTACTTCTCCTGCGCGATGGTCGCGTCGGTGATCTTCGTCGCCACCTTCGGCTCGCCGGTGCCGTCGTCACCGGGCGACGCGATGCCCTTGTCCGCGATCTTCGACTCGAGTTCGGACAGGCCGCTCGTGACCTTCCCGACGACCGTGTAGCCGCCGGTGGAGCCGTCGAGCGTGGTGTCGCCGTAGACGATGAAGAACTGCGTCGACTGCGAGTACGGCGAGCTCGACCGCGCGATCGCGATGGTGCCCTCGTCGTAGACGCCGTCCTCCGGCACGTTCTCGAGCGGACCGTACTCGAACCCGGCGTCGCCCGTGCCGTCGCCGTTCGCCGAACCGCACTGCAGGAACTTCAGCCCGTCACTGTCGGCCAGCCGGTGGCAGGTGGTGCCGTTGTAGAACTGCTCCTTGATCAACGAGATCTCGACGCTCGCCGCCTGCGGCGCCTTCGCGCCGTCGAGCTCGATGCCGAGGTCGATCGACCCGTTGAGCGTCAGCGACCCCGTCCAGGTCGCGCCCTTCGCGATCTCCTTGCTCGGCACGTCGCCCGTGTTGGCCGCCGTGGCACTCGCCGAGGGCGTCGGTGTGGCCGTGGCGCTCGCACTGGCGTCGGCCGATCCGTTCCCCTGCGAGCCCGCGAAGGCGAGCTGCGACCCGGTGGCCAGCGCGGCGACCAGCACGAGCGCACCGGCGCCGACCAGGTTGTCGCGCACCCGCCGGCGGCGCTGCCGGTCGTGGAGCCCCTGGCGGGCCTGGTAGAGGCGGAGGCGCTCGCGCGCCTCGCGGTTGTCGCGCGCTGGGTTCTTCGGTGCCACGGTGCTGTTCTGCCCTCTCGTCGCAGTGTGCGACGAGCGTATCCGAGTCGTCACCGTCAACGGCCCGGGAGGCGCGTGGCTGTCAGTGGGTCGGCCTACGATTGCTGCATGGCAGCGGACCGTTCGAGCATGCGTGCGCCCACGACGGGCGGTCGCGCCGGGCTCGCGCAGGGTTCCGTCCCGCTCGCGGTCCGGATGCGCCCCACCAGTCTCGACGAGGTCGCGGGCCAGCAGCACCTGCTCGGTCGCGGTTCACCGCTCGTGCAGCTCGCCACCGGCACCCGCGACAACCCGGGTGGCGTCTCGGTCATCCTCTGGGGTCCTCCCGGCACCGGCAAGACGACGTTGGCGCAGGCCATCGCCCGCCAGTCGGGGCGCGAGTTCGTCGAGCTCTCCGCGGTGACCGCCGGCGTCAAGGACGTGCGCGAGGTCATGGAGAAGGCCCTCACCCACCGCGACCTCTACGGCTCCACGACGGTGCTGTTCCTCGACGAGATCCACCGGTTCAGCAAGGCCCAGCAGGACGCCCTGCTGCCCGGTGTCGAGAACGGGTGGGTGATCCTCATCGCGGCCACCACCGAGAACCCGTCGTTCTCGGTCATCTCCCCGCTCCTGTCCCGGTCCCTGCTCCTGACGCTCAAGCCGCTCACCGACGCCGACCTCGGCATGCTCGTCGACCGTGCGGTGGAGGACCCACGCGGTCTCGGTGGTGCGGTCGTCCTCGGTGACGAAGCACGCGGGGCCATCGTCCGGTTGGCCTCGGGTGACGCCCGACGCGCCCTCACCGCGCTCGAGGCCGCTGCGGCGTCGGCCACCGCGGCCCAGGACGACGAGGACGACACCGTGCCGGTTGTCGACGCGGACACCGTCGCCGCAGCCGTCGACCGTGCGCTGCTGCGGTACGACCGACAGGGCGACGAGCACTACGACGTCATCAGCGCCTTCATCAAGTCGGTGCGGGGGAGCGACGTCGACGCAGCACTGCACTACCTCGCGCGGATGATCGAGGCGGGCGAGGACTCGCGGTTCATCGCGCGCCGGATCATCATCTCGGCGTCCGAGGACATCGGCATGGCCGACCCGCAGGCGCTCCCCATCGCCGTCGCGGCGGCGCAGGCCGTGCAGCTCATCGGGATGCCCGAGGGGCGCATCCCCCTGGCCGAGGCAGTGGTGTACCTGGCGACCGCGCCGAAGTCGAACGCCGCCTACAACGGCGTGAACGCGGCGATGGCGGACGTCAAGGCCGGCCGGATGGGCACCGTGCCGATGCACCTGCGCGACGCGCACTACGCCGGGGCCAAGCGACTCGGCCACGGCAAGGGGTACGTCTACTCGCACGACGCCGAGCACGGGGTCGCCGAGCAGCAGTACCTGCCCGATGCGCTCGAGGGCACCGAGTACTACACCCCGACGGCGAACGGCTACGAGCGCGAGGTCGGTCCGCGGCTCGAACGACTCCGGAAGATCACCCGCGGGCAGTAGGACGGCACGTCGACTTCCTGCTAGCATTGCCGGGCCTACGTCCTGGTCCTCGAGCACGGCTGCGTCGAGGACAGAGTGCCACTCCGGTGGTACGGGGGCAGAGGTTCGGACTGTAGCCGTCCGATCCCACAGGCTCATCCCTCTGGATCCCGTCGTCGGGGCCACTGGCACTCGCGTGCCCGGCCTCCGGTGAGTATTCAGTTCGAACAGAGAAAAGGACCCTGTGTCTACCAAGTCACGTACCCGCAGCAAGACCCGCCTGTCGCGCGCACTCGGCATCCCGCTGACGCCGAAGGCGGCCCGTTACCTCGAGAAGCGCCCCTACGGCCCCGGTGAGCACGGCCGTACGCGCCGTCGTGCGGACAGCGACTACGCCGTCCGCCTCCGAGAGAAGCAGCGTCTGCGCGCCCAGTACGGCATCCGCGAGAAGCAGCTCCGCATCGTCTTCGAAGAGGCCCGCAAGACGAAGGGCCTGACCGGTGAGAACCTGGTCGAGCTCCTCGAGCAGCGCCTCGACGCCCTCGTGGTCCGTGCCGGTTTTGCCCGCACCACCGCGCAGGCCCGTCAGCTGATCGTGCACCGTCACCTGCTGGTCGACGGCAAGCTCGTGGACCGCCCCTCCTTCCGAGTCAAGGAGGGCCAGCTGATCCACGTCAAGCCGAAGTCCGAGTCGATGGAGCCCTTCCAGGTCGCCGCTGCCGGTGGCCACCAGGAAGTCCTGCCGAAGGTCCCGGGTTACCTCGAGGTCGAGATCGACAAGCTCCAGGCCCGCCTCGTGCGTCGCCCGAAGCGCGCCGAGGTCCCCGTGACCTGTGAAGTGCAGCTCGTCGTCGAGTACTACGCAGCTCGCTGATCCACTGATCACACCCGAACGGCGGGTCGTCCTCTCGAGGACGGCCCGCCGTTCGGCGTTCCGGCCCCGAAGTGCCCGGCGACTAAGCTTGTCCGGGCATGCACCGCCAGGGTGCACAGAGGGAGAGGCACCGTGAAGCAGCTGTTCTTCGTAGCGGTCGGCGTCGTCATCGGGTTCGCCGTGGCGCACCAGGTCGCCAGGACCCCCGGAGGCGCACGGCTCTTCGCCGTCGTCGACGCGAGCACGAAGGCCTTCACGGGCGCGGTCGCCGACGGGTACCGGTCCCGCGGGGCCGAGCTCCGCACCGACGTCTGAGTCGTCGAGCTCCACCGCGGTCCGGCCGCACCGTCGTCCCGCCTCCACCTCCCACCCCCGAGCTGAACCCAGGAAGCACCATGCAGACCGCAGAGATCCGCCGCCGTTGGCTCCAGTACTTCGGTGACCGCGGCCACACCGTCGTCCCGTCCGCGTCCCTCGTCTCCGACGACCCGTCGCTCCTCTTCACGGTCGCCGGTATGGTGCCGTTCATCCCGTACCTGACCGGGCTCGTCCCCGCGCCGTACCCCCGTGCCACGAGCGTCCAGAAGTGCATCCGCACGAACGACATCGAAGAGGTCGGCAAGACCCCTCGCCACGGCACGTTCTTCCAGATGAACGGCAACTTCTCGTTCGGCGACTACTTCAAGGAGCAGGCGATCCAGTTCGCCTGGGAGTTCCTGACGAACCCCGAGTCCGACGGTGGACTCGGCTTCTCGCCCGACGACCTCTGGGTGACGGTCTACGAGGACGACGACGAGGCGATCGCGTTCTGGAAGCAGCACTCCTCCCTGCCCGAAGAGCGCATCCAGCGCCTCGGCAAGGACACGAACTACTGGTCCACCGGCCAGCCCGGACCCGCAGGACCCTGCTCGGAGATCTTCTTCGACCGCGGGCCCGAGTACGGCATCGACGGCGGCCCGGCCACCGACGACGACCGGTACGTCGAGATCTGGAACCTCGTGTTCATGCAGTACCAGATCGCGGACGTCCGCTCGAAGTACGACTTCGAGATCACCGGCGAGCTGCCGAACAAGAACATCGACACCGGCATGGGGCTCGAGCGCGTCGCCTTCATCAAGCAGGGCGTCGACAACATGTACGAGATCGACCAGGTCCGCCCGGTCCTCGACCGCGCGTCCGAGATCTCCGGCCGCCGCTACGGCGCCGTGCACGAGGACGACGTCCGCATGCGGGTCATCGCGGACCACGTGCGCTCCGCGCTCATGCTCATCGCCGACGGCGTGAGCCCGTCGAACGAGGGCCGCGGGTACATCCTGCGTCGTCTGCTGCGCCGCACGGTCCGTGCGATGCGCCTGCTCGGCGTCGAGACCGCGACCTTCCCGGAGCTGTTCCCGGCGTCCCGCGACGCGATGCGCGACGCCTACCCCGAGGTCGCCTCCGACTACGACCGCATCGCGCGGATCGCCTACGCGGAAGAGGAGACGTTCCTCCGCACGCTCGCGCAGGGCACGACGATCCTCGACGTCGCCGTCGAGCGCGCGAAGCAGGACGGTGCACCGTCCATCGGCGGGGACACCGCGTTCCTGCTGCACGACACCTTCGGGTTCCCGATCGACCTGACGATGGAGATGGCCGAGGAGGCCGGTGTCCACGTCGACCGGACCGCGTTCGAGACCCTGATGTCCGAGCAGCGTGCCCGGGCGAAGGCCGACGCGAAGAGCAAGAAGACCGCGATCGCCGACCTGAGCGTGTACAGCGCGTTCCGGGCGAAGGGCGAGACGGTCTTCCTCGGCTACGACGCGCTCGAGGCCGAGACGAACGTGCTCGGCATCATCGTCGGGGGCGTCAGCGTGGACCGTGCCGTGGCGGGCGACATCGCCGAGGTCATCCTCGGCGAGACGTCGCTGTACGCCGAGTCCGGCGGGCAGGACGCCGACCAGGGATCGATCGTCGGCAACGGCTTCGACCTCGAGGTCCTCGACGTCCAGCGTCCCGTCGCCGGCCTCTGGAGCCACACCGTCCAGGTCCGCTCCGGTGAGGTCGGCGTGGGCGACGCGGCGAGTACCGTCGTCGACGCCGAGTACCGCCGCGGCGCCACGCAGGCGCACTCCGCGACGCACCTGGTGAACGCCGCGCTCCGCGACATCCTCGGCCCCGAGGCACTGCAGGCGGGCTCGTACAACAAGTCCGGGTACATGCGCCTCGACTTCTCGTGGTCGCAGCCGATCTCGCTCGCGACCCGTTCGGAGATCGAGGAGGTCGTCAACACCGCGATCCGCACCGACCTCGAGGTCTCGACCCGCATCATGCCGATCGACGAGGCGAAGGCACTCGGCGCACAGGCGCTCTTCGGCGAGAAGTACGGCGCCGAGGTCCGCATGGTCGACATCGGCGGACCGTGGTCCCGCGAGCTCTGCGGTGGCACGCACGTCGCGTCGAGCGCCCAGATCGGCCTCGTCAACCTGGTGGGGGAGTCGAGCGTCGGTTCGACCAACCGCCGTGTCGAGGCGCTCGTCGGGCTCGAGGGCTTCCGCGACCTCGCGGTCGAGCGGACCATCGTCTCGCAGCTCTCCAGCGCCTTGAAGGCGCCCCGTGCCGACCTGCCCACGCGCGTGCAGTCGCTCATGGAGGACCTCCGGACCGCGCAGAAGAAGATCGCCGAGTACGAGTCGGCGAACTTGCAGCAGCGGGTTCCGTCGATCGCCCGCACCGCGACGACCGTCGGGTCGACCACGGTCGTCGCCGAGACCGTCGACGGCCTGCAGTCCGGCGACGACCTGCGCTCGCTGGCGACCGGTGTGCGCGCGCAGCTCGGTGACGGTGCTGCCGTCGTCGTGCTCGGCGCCGTGGTGAGCGGGAAGCCGATCGTCATCGTGGCGACCAACGACGCGGCGCGCTCCGCCGGTGTCCAGGCGGGTCCGCTCGCCAAGGAGGCCGCCGGCGTGCTCGGTGGTGGTGGCGGCGGCAAGCCGGACCTGGCGCAGGGTGGCGGGACCGACCCGGCCGCGCTCCCGGCCGCGCTCCGTGCCGTGACCGCCCGGATCGCGGGCTGATCGTGGCGATCCGGTCCGGGCGGCGGCTCGGCGTGGACGTCGGCCGCGCCCGGATCGGGATCGCCGTGTGCGACCGCGACGGGTTGCTGGCGACGCCGGTCGAGACCGTGCCTCGTGACGACTCGTCCGACCTGCGGCGGATCCTCGAGATCGCCGACGAGTACGACGCCCTCGAGCTCGTCGTCGGACTGCCCTTGTCGATGTCCGGCGGCGACACACCGTCCACGGACGACGCTCGGGCGTTCGCGGCCCGGATCGCCGAGCACCGTCCGGTCCGGCTGGTCGACGAGCGGCTGTCCACCGTGACCGCCCAGCGTGGTCTGCACCAGGCCGGCAAGAACACGAAGAAGTCGCGCTCCGTGATCGACCAAGCGGCCGCTGTTATCATTCTGCAACACGCGCTCGACCACGAACGCAGTGCCGGTGCCCCTCCGGGCACCACGCTTCCCTGACAGGGCGACCCGCCGCGACCCGGCTGCCCTTCCGTCACCCGAGGACGACGGTGCCCAGGCGGAGTTCCCGACCGAGAGACCGAGAACCGTTGGCAGACGATCTGGACTGGAACGCGATCATCGCGCCCGGCAACGAAGCCGAGCGGCGGAAGACGACTTCCGACCGCGCAGCAGGTACCGATGACCGTGACGACTCCGTGCGGGTGGCCCCGCAGCCGGACCGTCCGCTGTCCCGCCGCGAGGCCCGCGCACTCGAAGCGGAACGTGCTCGTCGCGACGCCGCCGCCGCGGGGACCGAGCCCGACCCGACGCCCGACGGGCCCGTCACTCCGGACGACCGCGTCGACACCGACTCGACCGCTCCGCGCGAGCAGTCGTCTCCGGAGCCCGCTCCACAGCAGCAGGCGGCCCCCGGACTCCACCCCGAGGTCGCCGCGCTCCTGACCGGCGAGGTGCCGTCAGCTCCCACGGCCGGCGGAGCCGGGTCCGACGGGCCCGACCGTCCCGACGACGCCGGGCGCACCGGCGGCGGTGGAGCCGCGGGAGGCGGCGGCCGCGGCGGGCGTGGCGGACGCGGTGGAGCCTCCAGGCCGCCGCGCGAACCGCGCCCGAAGCGCCGGCGCGGGCCGCTCATCGCCGGCATCGTGATCGTCGCGGTGGTCGTGGCGGGCGGGGTGAGCGCGTACGCGTTCGCCGCGCCGAAGATCCAGCAGATCGTCGCCGCGGTCAGCGGGTCGAGCGAGCCGGACGACTACACCGGGACCGGCAAGGCGAAGGTCACCATCACCATCAAGCAGGGCGACATCGGCGAGAACGTCGCCGCGACGCTGCAGCGCAGCGGCGTCGTGAAGGACTCGAAGGTCTTCTACAAGCTGCTGCTGGCCTCGCCCGACGTCCAGTTCCAGCCGGGCTCGTACTCGCTGAAGAAGCAGATGAGCTCGAAGTCGGCGCTGGCGGCGCTGCAGGACGAGGACAACCGCGTGCAGGCCTCGATCGTGATCCCCGAGGGCACCGCGCTGGCGGACATCGAAGCCGGCATGGTCTCGAAGGCCGGCCTGACGAAGACCGAGGTCGCGAAGGCCGCGAAGAACCTGTCCGCGTACGACCTGCCGTCCGGCGTGACGACGCTCGAGGGCTGGCTGTTCCCCGCGACGTACCCGATCAACCCGGGCTGGAGCGCGGAGCAGTACTTTGCGTCGATGGTCGACACCATGAAGGAGCACCTGGCGGCCGCGGGCGTCAAGGAGGCCGACCAGGAGCGCGTCATCGTGTTCGCGTCGCTCGTGCAGAAGGAAGCCGGCCTGGCAGCCGACTACCCGAAGGTCGCGCGGGTGTTCCAGAACCGGCTCGACCAGGGCATGCGCCTGCAGTCCGACGCCACGGTCGCCTACGGCACGGGCAACACGCACACCGTGACGACGACGGACGCCGAGCGCGCCGACGAGTCGAACCCGTACAACACCTACGTGCACGACGGACTGCCGCCGGCACCGATCTCGAACCCCGGTGACATCGCGATCAAGGCAGTCACGAACGAGGCGCCGGGCAAGTGGCTCTACTTCGTGACGGTGAACCTGGAGACCGGCGAGACGGTGTTCTCGGACACCTACGACCAGCACCTCGTCGCCGTGGACCAGTTCCAGGCGTGGCTCCGGGCGCACCCCGACTACCAGTAGACCGGCGACGTCGCACGTCGGTGCGCTGTGGGAGGATTGCAGCATGCTTCGTTGGTTGACTGCTGGTGAGTCCCACGGACCCGAACTGATCGCGATGCTCGAGGGCCTGCCCGCGGGTGTCCCGGTGTCGTTCGAGTCCATCCGTACCGATCTCGCGCGCCGCAAGCTCGGCTACGGTCGTGGCTCGCGCATGAAGTTCGAACAGGACGAGCTGCACGTGTCCGGCGGTGTCCGGCACGGGTACTCGCTCGGCAGCCCGATCGCGATCCGGATCGGCAACACCGAGTGGCCGAAGTGGGTCGAGGTCATGAACCCCGAACCCGTCGAGTCCACCGAGATGTCGCGCGGCCGCAGCGCCCCGCTGACGCGCCCCCGACCGGGCCACGCCGACCTGGTCGGCATGCAGAAGTACGGCTTCGACGAAGCCCGCCCGATCCTCGAGCGCGCGAGCGCCCGTGAGACCGCGGCCCGCGTCGCACTCGGGGCGGTCGCCAAGTCCTTCCTCGCTGAACTCGGCATGCGGTCGGTGGCGCACACCCTGCAGGTCGGTACGGTCCGTGTGCCCGACGGCACCGACCTGCCGCTGCCCGACGACGTCGACCGTCTCGACGACGACCAGTTGCGGTGCTTCGACGCGGACACCTCGGCCCGCATGGTGACCGAGGTCGAGGCCGCGAAGAAGGACGGGGACACCCTGGGTGGCGTCGTCGAGGTGCTGTTCTACGGCGTCCCGCCCGGGCTCGGCTCGCACGTGCAGTGGGACCGACGGCTCGACGCGCGCCTGGCCGCCGCCATCATGGGCATCCAGGCGATCAAGGGCGTCGAGGTCGGCGACGGCTTCGCGACCGCCGGTCGTCGCGGCTCCGCCGCTCACGACGAGCTCTACCGTGAAGACGGCGAGATCTACCGCACGAGCGACCGGGCCGGCGGCACCGAGGGCGGCATGTCCACGGGGACCGTCCTGCGCGTCCGTGCCGGCATGAAGCCGATCGCGACCGTGCCGCACGCGCTGCACACCGTCGACGTCGTCTCGGGCGAGGACGCCTCGGCGCACCACCAGCGTTCCGACGTCTGCGCGGTCCCGGCCGCCGGCGTCGTGGCCGAGGCGATGGTGGCCCTCGTGCTCGCCGACGCCGTGCTCGAGAAGTTCGGCGGCGACAACGTCGTCGAGACCAAGCGCAACCTCGACGCCTACCTCGCGTCGATCCCGGAGACGCTCCGCACCCGTCGGACGGAGCCGGCGGCACCGGCCGACGCGTCGTGACCGCGCGCGGCGGCGGTGCCGCGTCCGGCGACGTCCCGTCCGGCGGCGCCGCGCGGGGTCCGGCTGCGCCCGTCGTCGTGATCGGCCCGATGGGCGCCGGCAAGTCCAGCGTCGGCAAGCGCGTCGCCAAGGCGCTGGGCGTGCCGTTCACCGACACCGACCGGGTCATCGTCCGCGAGCACGGGCCCATCCCCGGCATCTTCGCGGACCGCGGTGAACCCGCCTTCCGCGCCCTCGAGGCCGACGCGGTCCGCACCGCACTCGGCACCGGGGGCGTCATCGCCGTCGGCGGCGGAGCGGTGACGCACGCCGACACCCGTGAGGCACTGACCGGTGCCCGCATCGTCCTGCTCACCGTCTCGCCCGAGGCCGTCGCCGAGCGGATCGCCGGCTCGGACCGGCCCCTGCTCGCGAACGGCGGCATCGACGCCTGGCAGACGATCATGGACGAGCGTGCGGCGACCTACGCCGAACTCGCGCACGTCGTGGTCGACACCTCGCGCCGTCCGATGTCCCGGGTGGTCGACGAGGTCGTCACCTGGCTGCGCAGCGACAGCAGCGACAGCAGCGACAGCAGCGACGACACCAGCACCACCACCGAAGGAGCACCGTGACCGACCCGATCCTGCCCGCAGGGACCACCGAGATCCGCGTCGGCGGTGACGACGGCTACGTGGTGGCGGTCGGCTCGGGCCTGCTCGGCTCGCTCCCCGCGATCCTCGGCCCTCGCGTCGCCAAGGTCCTGATCGTGCACGCCCCGACCCTCGGCGCGCGGGCGAACGACCTGCGCGACCTGCTCGTCGACGCCGGCCTCGAAGCCCTCATCGCCGAGGTCCCCGACGCCGAGGGCGC
Organism: Curtobacterium pomorum; assembly: GCF_044497295.1. Lineage (NCBI taxonomy): Bacteria > Bacillati > Actinomycetota > Actinomycetes > Micrococcales > Microbacteriaceae > Curtobacterium > Curtobacterium pomorum. The sequence goes on along the minus strand of NZ_CP172409.1, from coordinate 2,273,584 downwards.
CAAGCGCATCGAGGTCGCGTCGTTCTGCTGGCAGATCATGGGCCAGTCCGACTTCACCCGCACCGACGCGGTCATCGGCCTCGGCGGCGGCGCCGTCACCGACCTGGCCGGCTTCGTCGCCGCGACCTGGCTGCGGGGCGTGCCGTACGTGGCGGTGCCGACGAGCGTGCTCGGCATGGTGGACGCCAGCGTGGGCGGGAAGACCGGCATCAACACGAACGAGGGCAAGAACCTGGTCGGCGCCTTCTCCGCCCCCCGCGCGGTCGTGGCCGACCTCGACCTCGTCCGGACCCTGCCGCGCAACGAGATCCTGACCGGTTTCGCCGAGATCGTGAAGGCCGGGTTCATCGCCGTGCCGGAGATCCTCGACATCGTCGAGGCGGACGTCGACCGCGTCACGGACCCGACGACGCCGGAGTTCCGCCGGGTGGTCGAACTCGCCATCGCCCTGAAGGCCGAGGTCGTGTCGGACGACTTCACCGAGCAGGGTCGTCGCGAGATCCTGAACTACGGCCACACGCTCGGACACGCCATCGAGCACGCGGAGCGGTACCAGTGGCGCCACGGCGCGGCGGTGTCGGTCGGCATGGTGTTCGCCGCGGAGCTCGCACGTCTGACGGGGCACCTCGACGACGCGACCGTGGACCGGCACCGGGCGATCCTGGACTCCCTGGACCTGCCGACGTCGTACGGGATCGGCCGGTGGCAGGGCCTCCTCGCCGCGATGCGTCGCGACAAGAAGGCCCGTGCCGGCATGCTCCGGTTCATCATCCTCGACGGGGTCGGCAAGCCGGTGGTCCTCGAGGGGCCGGAGGACCACCTGCTCTTCACCGCGTACCAAGAGGTCGGCGTCTAGTACTTCCGCGGTCTCCTCCCGGCTCGGGCCGGTGGTGCACGATTCTCAGGGCGCGGTGTTCCGGCATCGTCTCGATCGGGAAACACCGTCGAAACGATGCGCCGCTAGCGTCACCGCATGTCCCGTGCAGCCCTCGCCCCGTTCCCGATCGAACTCCGTGTCGGCGTCCCCGACTGGCTCCGCGACGCGCAGGCCGCTGCACCGGAGTACCTCGGCACCCGAGCGGAACGGTTCGCGCTCGTCAACGCCCTCGCCGAACGGAACGTCGAGGAGGGCACCGGCGGCCCGTTCGCCGCGGCCGTCGTCGACGAGGACGCGGGTGCGGTCGTCGCGCTCGGGGTGAACCTCGTGCTGCACGCGAACGTGTCGTCGATGCATGCCGAGGTCGTCACCCTCGGACTCGCACAGGCTCGGACGGGCGCCTGGAACCTGGGCCGCGACGTCGGGCACCGGCGTGTGCTGGTCGTGAACGCCCAACCGTGCGTGATGTGCCTCGGCGCGCTGCTGTGGTCGGGCGTCTCGGCGCTGGAGTTCGCCGCGGACGGTGCCACGGTCGAGCGCATCACGGGCTTCGACGAGGGACCGGTGCCGGGGGACTGGCGCGAGCAGCTCGTGGCGCGGGGCATCGACGTGCACCAGGAGCACGACACGGGTGCCGAGGCCGCACTCGAGCGCTACCGCGACCTGGTCGAGTCCGGCGTCACCGCGCGCTACAACGGGAGCGGCGCCTGACCCGGCGTCAGCGCGACACCCGCCGCGTCCGTCGCCACCACCACTTGACCTGCATCGACGATCGGTCGTCCGCCGGCCCTGGAACGCCCCGAACCAGCTGACGACCGCCGCCACGATCGCCGCGCCGGCGGCGATGCACGCCGCGATCCGTGCTGTCTCCACGGGGAGAGCCTGCGGCAGTGGGCGCGACCCGACGAGACACGCGAGCCGATCTGTGGATGCCGGACCGCGCCTCCCGGCCTGTGCAGGAGGACGAGTCCACCTGGCGGACCCAGCAGCGGGGAGCAGACTGGCGACGTGCCCAACCCACCCCGCCTGAGCGACCTGTCCGGCTCGCAGGAGGCCGACACCGGCACCCTCCGGTCCCGCGGCCGCCGGTTCACCGAACTCCTGTCGATCGCCCGGCGCCACCGCCTCGTGCCGTTCCGCCGCCTCGACTTCTCGCACGACCCCGCCACCTCCGACCTGCGCAGAAGCCAGGCCGAGCACCTGCGGCGTGCGCTCGAGGAGGCCGGCGGCGGGTTCGTGAAGATGGGGCAACTGCTGTCCACGCGCGACGACCTGCTCCCCGAGGAGTGGACCGAGGGGCTCGCGCACCTGCAGCGCAACGTCACCGCCGCTCCCGCCGACCAGGTGCTCGCCCTGCTCGAACGGGAACTCGGCGCCCCGGTCGACCAGGTGTTCGCGTCCTTCGACCCGGTGCCCGTCGCGGCGGCCTCGATCGCCCAGGTCCACCGCGCCCGCCTGCCCGACGGCACCGCGGTCGCGGTCAAGGTGCAGCGGCCGGGGATCGACGCCGCGGTGCGCCGTGACGTCGACATCGCGCTCCGCGTCGTCCGCTTCCTGGCGCGGTGGTCGACCGAGGCCCGGCAGGTCGGCGTGCAGGACGTGGCCGCGCAGTACGCCGACGACCTGGTCCGCCAGGTCGACTTCGTCTCCGAGCTGCGGAACCTCACCGCCCTGCGCGCGGCGCAGGCACGCAGCGCCCGGCCTGACGAGGTCCGGTTCCCGGACCCGTACCCCGAGCTGTCCGGACGCCGCGTGCTCGTGATGGAGTTCCTGGAGGGCGACACGCTCAGCGCGATCCGCGCCGAGCGCGCGGACCGCGACCTGGACGGCCCGATGCGCGCGATCCTGCGCGCGTTCCTGCGCCAGGTCGTCTTCGACGGCCTGTACCACGCCGACCTGCACCCGGGGAACGTCCTGGTGCTGCCCGACGGGCGGCCCGCGTTGATCGACTTCGGATCGGTCGGGAGGCTCGACCCGACCCTCAGGGACACGGTCCAGGACCTGCTGGTCGCCTACCTGCAGGACGACACGTCGCGGATCGCCGATGCGGTCCTGCGGATGGCACCGGTGCGCGACGCGCACGACGAGCCCGACTTCCGTCGGGACATCGCGCGCTTCGTCGCCGACGAGCTCGGACCGGGTGCCCGCATCGGGGTCGAGACCGTGGACGATGCGGTCGAGGTCTTCGGGCGCTACCGGCTCAAGCCGCCGCCGGACTTCGTCGCCGCCGCGCGGGCCCTGGCGATCTTCGAGGGCACCCTCCGGACGCTCGCACCGTCGTTCGACCTGCTCGAGGAGTCCCGCGGGCTCGCCCGTGAGCAGATCACGGACCAGTTGCGCCCCGGCAAGCTCCGCGACCTCGCGGCCAAGGAACTCATCGGTGTCGTCTCCGCGGCACGACGGCTGCCGCGCCGGGTCGACCGGATCGGCGAGGCGATCGAGACCGGCAAGTTCACCGTGAACATCCGGCTGTTCGCGGACCGCCGCGACCGGGAGCTCGTGTCCGGCATGGTCCGGCGCATCCTGCTCGTGCTGCTCGGAGCCGGTGCCGGCGTCCTGGCGATCGTGTACCTGGCGCTGCCCGCCCGACCCGACGCGGCGATCTCGACCGTGGTCGCCGGAGCCCTGCTCGGGGGAGCGGCCGTGGTGCTGCTCGGCTGGGCGGCGATCGACGCCTGGCGCGCCCGACGGCGACGCTGATGGCGACGGGCGGGCGTCCGCTACACTCGTCCGGGGCCGAGCGCGGCCCGAAGACCTTTCACAACACGACCGAACGGGACACCGAAGACTCATGGCCAGTACCACTGACATCAAGAACGGCGCCGTTCTCATCATCGACGGCCAGCTGTGGTCGGTCGTGGAGTTCCAGCACGTCAAGCCCGGCAAGGGTGGCGCGTTCGTCCGCACCAAGCTGAAGAACGTCGTCTCCGGCAAGGTCGTCGACCGCACCTTCAACGCCGGCGCGAAGATCGACACCGCGGTGGTCGACCGCCGTGACTACCAGTTCCTCTACGAGGACGGCGACTCGTACGTGTTCATGGACACCGACACCTACGACCAGATCCCGGTCTCGGCGACGGTCGTCGGCGACGCGAAGAACTACCTGCTCGAGTCCGCGATGGTCACCATCGCGATGAACGAGGGCAACCCGCTCTACGTCGAGCTGCCGACGTCGATCGTGACCGAGGTCGAGACCGAGCCGGGCCTGCAGGGCGACCGTTCCTCCGGTGGCACCAAGGACGCGACCATCATCGCGACCGGTCACCGCATCCAGGTCCCGCTCTACCTCGAGAGCGGCACCACGGTGAAGATCGACACGCGCGACGGCAGCTTCCTCGGCCGCGTCAACTCCTAGGCGACGCCCGTATGAGTGCTCGTTCGAAGGCCCGTAAGCGCGCCCTCGACATGCTGTACGTGGCCGAGGTGCGTGAGCTCCCGATCGCGGACGTCCTGGCCACCGAGACGGTCCGCCACCTGGACCAGCCCGAGCGCGCCTCGAGCTGGGACTACGCGCGGCAGATCGTGACGGGCGTCGACGACGCCCGTCACGAGATCGACTCCGTCATCGTCGACCACGCCCAGGGGTGGTCGATCGCCCGGATGCCGGTCCTCGACCGCTGCATCCTGCGGATGGCCGTCTGGGAGCTCCGGTTCAACCCGGAGGTGCCCGACGCCGTCGCGATCGCCGAGGCCGTCGAGCTCGCCCAGTCGCTCTCGACCGAGGACTCCGCGGGCTTCGTGAACGGTGTCCTCGGAGCCGTCGCCGGCGGCCGTGCACCGTCCGGTCGGACGGTCGCAGGGGACCAGGAGTCCCGCTAGGCTTGTCCCCGTCAGCATCCTTTAATGCCGTCCAGTGAGGCGGGGAAGGGGGTCGACGTGGGTACCAGAACGGTCCTGCAGCAACCCGACATCACGCGCGCTCTGACGCGCATCGCACACGAGATCCTCGAGGCCAACCACGGCGGCTCGGACCTCGTGCTCCTGGGGATCCCGACCCGCGGCGCGGTCCTGGCGGAGCGGCTCGGCCGGATCCTGGCCGACATCGAGCCGGAGTGGGCCTCGGCCGCCGGTGGCATCGGGACCGAGCGTGTCGGCACGCTCGACGTCACGATGCACCGCGACGACCTCGGCCACGGCATCGGCCGCGCACCGCACCGCACCGTCATCCCCGCCGGCGGCATCGACGGCAAGGTCGTCGTGCTCGTCGACGACGTCCTGTACTCGGGCCGCACGGTCCGGGCAGCGCTCGACGCCCTGCAGGGGATCGGCCGACCGCGTGCCGTCCGGCTCGCCGTGCTCGTCGACCGTGGCCACCGCGAGCTGCCGATCCGCGCCGACCACGTCGGCAAGAACCTGCCGACCGCGTCCGACGAGCGGGTCACCCTGCACCTGTCCGAGACCGACGGCGACGACACCGTGTTCATCGAGCAGGGGGTGGCGTGATGCGGCACCTGCTCTCCACCGCCGACCTGTCGCGCGACCAGGCCGTGCACATCCTCGACGTCGCCGAGGAGATGGCCGAGGTCAACACGCGCGAGGTCCGGAAGCTCCCGGCGCTGCGTGGCAAGACCGTCGTGAACCTGTTCTTCGAGGACTCGACGCGCACGCGCATCTCGTTCGAAGCGGCAGCGAAGCGCCTGTCGGCCGACGTCATCAACTTCGCGGCCAAGGGCTCGAGCGTCTCCAAGGGCGAGTCCCTGAAGGACACCGTGCAGACCCTCGGCGCCATGGGCATCGACGGGATCGTGATGCGGCACGGCTCGTCCGGTGCCCCGCGCGTGCTCGCCGACGCCGACTGGATCGACGTCCCCGTGGTGAACGCCGGCGACGGGACGCACGAGCACCCGACGCAGGCGCTGCTGGACGCCTTCACCATGCGCCGCCGCCTGCACGGTGCGGGGTCGCGCGGACAGGGCCTCGACGGTGTCCGGGTCCTGATCGTCGGCGACGTGCTGCACAGCCGCGTCGCCCGGTCGAACGCGTGGCTGCTCCGGACCCTCGGGGCGAGCGTGACCTTCGCCGCGCCGCCGACGCTGCTGCCCGCGACGACGACGCCGTTCGGGGCGGCCGTGCACCACGACCTCGACGCCGCCCTGGCCGAGGACCCGGACGTCGTGATGACGCTCCGCATCCAGCAGGAGCGGATGAACGACGCGTTCTTCCCGAACCCGCGCGAGTACACGCGGCACTGGGGCCTGACGGCTGCACGGTTCGCGCGGCTGTCGGAGCGCACGCTGATCATGCACCCCGGTCCGATGAACCGCGGGCTGGAGATCGCCGGCATCGCGGCCGACGACCCGCGCTCGACGGTGGTCGAGCAGGTCGAGAACGGCGTCTCGGTCCGCATGGCGGTCCTCTACCTGGCCCTGACCGGCAGTGACGCGACCACCACCGAAGCGAAGGAGTCAGCCGCATGACCGCTCACCTGATCCGCGGCGCGCAGCTGGTCGACGGCTCGCGCGCCGACATCCGTCTGCAGGACGGCCGCATCACGGCGGTCGGGTCCGGTGTGGACGCGGGCGGCGCGACGGTCGTCGACGCCGACGGGCTCATCGCCCTGCCCGGCCTCGTCGACCTGCACACCCACCTGCGCGAGCCCGGGCACGAGGAGTCCGAGACGGTCCTGACGGGTTCGCGCGCCGCCGCGGCCGGGGGCTTCACTGCCGTGAACGCGATGGCGAACTCGAGCCCGGTCGCCGACACCGCCGGTGTCGTCGAGCAGGTCCAGGCGCTCGGCGACGACGCCGGCTACGTCACCGTCCGCCCGATCGGCGCGGTGTCGCAGGGGCTGCAGGGCACGCACCTGTCCGAGATCGGTGCCATGGCGACTTCGCGGGCGAAGGTCCGGGTGTTCTCGGACGACGGTTCCTGCGTCGCCGACCCGCTGCTCATGCGCCGCGCGCTCGAGTACATCAAGGGCTTCGGCGGTGTGCTCGCGCAGCACGCGCAGGAACCCCGCCTGACCATCGGCGCGCAGATGAACGAGGGCCGGCTGTCGTCGGAGCTCGGGCTCGCTGGTTGGCCGGCCGTGGCGGAGGAAGCGATCATCGCCCGTGACGTCCTGCTCGCCGACCACGTGGGCGCACGACTGCACGTCTGCCACGTGTCGACCGCCGGCAGCGTCGAGGTGATCCGCTGGGCCAAGTCCCGCGGCATCGACGTCACCGCCGAGGTCACGCCGCACCACCTCGTGCTCACCGAGGACCTGATCGCCGGGCACGACGGCGCCCCCGGGTACGACGCCCGCTACAAGGTGAACCCGCCGCTCCGGGCACGCGAGGACGTCGACGCCCTGCGCGCGGCCCTGGCCGACGGCACCATCGACATCGTCGCGACCGACCACGCACCGCACACCGCCGAGGCGAAGTGCTGCGAGTGGCCGGCGGCGGCGAACGGCATGGTCGGCCTCGAGTCGGCGCTCAGCGTCGTGCAGTCCGCCGTCGTCGCGTCGGGCCAGCTGGACTGGGCCGACGTCGCACGGGTCCTGTCCGAGGCGCCCGCCCGCATCGGCCAGGTGGAGGGCCACGGCCAGCGACTCGCCGAGGGCGCGCCCGCCGAGGTCACGCTCTACGACCCGTCGGCCAGCCGCGAGTTCGCGGTCGCCGACCTCGCCGGACAGTCGCAGAACTCGCCGTACCTCGGCATGACCCTGCCCGGCCGGGTCGTCGCGACGTTCCACCTGGGCGCGCCGACGGTGCTCGACGGCCGCCTGGTGGACGCCGACACCGTGGCCGCGCACGCCGCGGCGCTCCGGACGGGGGCGCGCGCATGAGCGGCGACGCCGCGCGCTGGCTGCTCGGCGGGGTGATCCTGCTCGCGGTCGCCGCGCTGTTCGTCGCCATGGCGCGCACCTGGCGGACGCGGACCAGGAAGCAGGCGGAAGCCGTGCCTCCCGTCCCCGTCCCGACCACGGTCGGACCGGCGGCCGGGTCCTGGGACGGCTTCTCCGTCGCGACGACCCGCGCCGACCAGCCGCTGGAACGCATCACCGCCGGCGGACTCGGGTTCCGGGGCCGCGGTGGCGTGACCGTCCACGAGACCGGTGTGGTCCTGCGACTCGCCGGTGCGGACGACCGGTGGATCGCACGTGCTGCGGTCCGCGGTGCCGACCGCTCGACGTGGGCGATCGACCGCGTGGTCGAACCCGGGGGACTGGTCCGTCTGCGATGGACGGCGACCGGCGCCGCAGGTGCGACGGACCTCGACACGTACTTCCGGTTCCCGGAGGGCGACGCAGCCGCGCTGCTCGCCCTGCAGGGACTGACCGAGACCGGGCCGCAGGCGACTGCGGCCGATGCCCCGCGAACCGCGGGCGAAGGGAAGAAAGCATGACACGCGAACGGGCCGTCCTGGTCCTCGAAGACGGCACCCGGTACGACGGCTGGGCCTACGGCGCCCGTGGGCGCACGCTCGGCGAGGTGGTCTTCGCGACCGGCATGACCGGGTACCAGGAGACGCTGACCGACCCCTCCTACGCCGGCCAGATCGTGGTGCAGACCGCGCCGCACATCGGCAACACCGGTGTGAACGACGAGGACCCCGAGTCCCGTCGCATCTGGGTCGCCGGGTACGTGGTGCGCGACCCCAGCCGCGTGGTGTCGAACCACCGCGCGAACGCGTCGCTCGACGACCACCTGGTGCGCGACGGCATCGTCGGCATCTCCGGGATCGACACCCGCGCCCTGACGCGCCGGATCCGCGACGCCGGGGCCATGAAGGGCGGCGTCTTCAGCGGTGCCGACGCGGCGCTGCCGGAGTCGGAGCAGCTGGACGCCGTCCGGTCGCAGGCCACGATGGCGGGTGCGAGCTTCTCGGCGATCGTGTCCACCCCCGAGACGTACGTGGTGCCGGCCGAGGGCGAGCAGATCGGCCGACTGGCCGTGCTCGACCTGGGCGTGAAGGCATCGACCACCCGCTACCTCGCCCAGCGCGGGTTCGAGGTGCACGTGGTGCCGCAGGACATCAGCGCCGCCGACCTGGAAGCCCTGGCACCGGACGCGCTCTTCTACTCGAACGGCCCAGGGGACCCGGCCGCGTCGGACGCCCAGGTCGAACTGCTGCAGGGGAGCCTGCGGACCGGGCGCCCGTTCTTCGGCATCTGCTTCGGCAACCAGCTGCTCGGCCGCGCGCTCGGCTTCGGCACCTACAAGTTGCCCTTCGGTCACCGCGGCATCAACCAGCCGGTGCTCGACACCACCACGGGCAAGGTCGAGATCACGAGCCAGAACCACGGCTTCGCGGTCGACGCGCCCCTGGGCCAGGTGCTCGAGTCGCCGGCCGGGTTCGGCCGCGTCGAGGTCTCGCACTACTCGCTGAACGACGACGTGGTCGAGGGCCTGCGTGCGCTCGACGTCCCCGCGTTCAGCGTGCAGTACCACCCCGAGGCCGCCGCTGGTCCGCACGACAGCATGTACCTCTTCGACCGGTTCGCGGACCTGGTGCGCGCGCGACGTGACGGGGAGCCGCTCGACGCGGCCACCGCCGACGCGACCACTCCCGCAGCAGACATCACCAAGGAAGCGAACTGATGCCCAAGCGCGCAGACATCAACTCCGTCCTCGTCATCGGGTCCGGCCCGATCGTCATCGGTCAGGCCGCCGAGTTCGACTACTCCGGCACCCAGGCGTGCCGCGTCCTCCGTGCCGAGGGCGTCCGGGTCATCCTCGTCAACCCGAACCCGGCGACGATCATGACCGACCCCGACTTCGCCGACGCGACCTACATCGAGCCGATCACGAACGCGTGCCTCGAGGAGATCATCCGCATCGAGAAGCCGGACGCCGTCCTGCCGACGTTGGGCGGCCAGACCGCCCTGAACGCGGCGATCGCGCTCGACGAGGCCGGCATCCTCGCAAAGCACGGCGTCGAGCTCATCGGCGCCAAGGTCGAGGCCATCCAGCGCGGTGAGGACCGCCAGCTCTTCAAGGAGCTCGTGCTCGAGTCCGGTGCCGACGTGGCCCGCAGCCACATCGCCCACACGCTGGAAGAGGCGAAGGAGTTCGCGAAGGACCTCGGCTACCCGCTGGTCGTCCGCCCCTCGTTCACCATGGGCGGTCTCGGTTCGGGCTTCGCGTACGACGAGGCCGAACTCGTCCGCTTCGTCGGTGACGGGCTGCAGTCCAGCCCGACGACCGAGGTCCTGCTCGAGGAGTCGATCCTCGGCTGGAAGGAGTACGAGCTCGAGCTGATGCGCGACAACTACGACAACACCGTCGTCATCTGCTCGATCGAGAACGTCGACCCGGTGGGCGTCCACACCGGCGACTCGATCACCGTCGCCCCGGCGCTCACGCTCACCGACCGCGAGTACCAGAACATGCGCAACATCGGCATCGACATCATCCGTCGCGTCGGCGTCGACACCGGTGGCTGCAACATCCAGTTCGCCGTCGACCCGTCGAACGGCCGCCTGATCGTCATCGAGATGAACCCGCGTGTCTCCCGCTCGTCGGCCCTGGCGTCGAAGGCCACGGGCTTCCCGATCGCGAAGATCGCCGCGAAGCTCGCCATCGGGTACCGCCTGGACGAGATCCAGAACGACATCACGAAGGTCACGCCGGCCAGCTTCGAGCCGACGCTCGACTACGTCGTCGTGAAGACCCCGCGCTTCGCGTTCGAGAAGTTCCCCGCGGCGGACGCCACGCTCACCACGACGATGAAGAGCGTCGGCGAAGCGATGGCCATCGGCCGCAACTACGCGACGGCACTGCAGAAGTCGCTGCGGTCGCTCGAGAAGCGCGGCTCGAGCTTCCACTGGGACACCCCGGCGGCGGAACTCGACAAGGACGCCCTGCTCGCGAAGTCGTCCGTCCCCACCGACGGCCGGATCGTCACGGTGCAGCAGGCCCTGGTCGCCGGCGCCACCGCGGACGAGGTCTTCGAGGCCACGAAGATCGACCCGTGGTTCATCGACCAGATCGTGCTCATCAACGAGGTCGCGGCCGAGGTCGCGGCCGCCGAGGAGCTCGACGCGGACACCGTCCGCTGGGCCAAGGAGCACGGCTTCAGCGACACCCAGATCGCGGCGCTCCGCAGCACCCCCGAGCACCCCGTCAGCGAGCAGCAGGTCCGCGACGAGCGGCACGCCCTCGGCATCCGCCCCGTCTTCAAGACCGTCGACACCTGTGCCGGCGAGTTCCCGGCCCTGACGCCGTACCACTACTCGTCGTACGACGCCGAGACCGAGGTGGCCGCGAGCGACCGCAGGAAGGTCGTCATCCTGGGGTCCGGCCCGAACCGCATCGGCCAGGGCGTCGAGTTCGACTACTCGTGCGTGCACGCGTCCTTCGCGCTGAGCGACGCCGGGTTCGAGACGATCATGATCAACTGCAACCCCGAGACGGTCTCCACCGACTACGACACCTCGGACCGCCTGTACTTCGAGCCGCTCACGGCCGAGGACGTCCTCGAGGTCATCGAGGCCGAGGCGGCATCGGGTGAGCTGGTCGGCGTCGTCGTGCAGCTCGGCGGCCAGACCGCCCTGGGACTGGCGAAGCCGCTCGAGGCCGCGGGGATCCCGATCCTCGGGACCAGCCCGACGGCGATCGACTCGGCCGAGGAGCGCGGGCAGTTCTCCGCCATCCTCGACGCCGCGGGGCTGCTCGCACCGCGCAACGGCACCGCCCACGACCTGGCGAGCGCGACCGCGGTCGCCGAGGAGATCGGCTACCCGGTCCTCGTCCGCCCGTCCTTCGTGCTCGGCGGCCGCGGCATGGAGATCCTGTACGACTCCCCGTCGCTCGCCGACTACTTCGACCGGATGGCCGACCAGGCGATCATCGGCCCGGAGCTCCCGCTCCTCGTCGACCGGTTCCTGGACGACGCGGTGGAGATCGACGTCGACGCGCTCTTCGACGGCGAGCGGCTCTACATCGGCGGCATCATGGAGCACCTGGAAGAAGCGGGCATCCACTCCGGCGACTCCGCGTGCACCCTGCCCCCGGTCGGCCTCGGCCGCGCCGAGATCCAGGGCGTCGTCGACGCGACCGAGAAGATCGCCCGCGGCATCGGCGTGCAGGGGTTGCTCAACGTCCAGTTCGCCATCGGTGCCGGTGTGCTCTACGTCCTCGAGGCGAACCCGCGCGCCAGCCGCACGGTCCCGTTCGTCTCGAAGGCGCTCGGCATCCCGCTGGCGAAGGCCGCGTCCCGCATCATGACCGGCACCAGCGTCGACGAGCTCGTCGCCGAGGGCATGCTGCCGGCCCGCGACGGTGCGTTCGTCCCGATGGAGGCCCCGGTCGCCGTGAAGGAGGCCGTGCTGCCCTTCCGCCGCTTCCGCACCCGCGAGGGGCAGGTCGTCGACTCGGTGCTCAGCCCCGAGATGCGCTCCACCGGCGAGGTCATGGGCATCGACCGTGACTTCCCGCGGGCGTTCCTCAAGTCGCAGGATGCCGCGTACGGCGGCCTGCCGACCAGCGGCACGGTCTTCGTGAGCGTCGCGGACACCGACAAGCGCGCCATCGTGCTGCCGGTGCACCGCCTGCAACAGCTCGGCTTCACGATCATCGCGACCGAGGGCACGGCGGAGATCCTCCGTCGCAACGGCATCGAGGTCGGCATCGTCGGCAAGTACAGCCAGGGCGGCGAGAGCGTCGTCGACCTGCTGACGCGCAACGAGGTCGACATCGTCATCAACACGCCGTCGGGTGCCGCCGGTCGTGCGGACGGGTACGAGATCCGCGCGGCCACGGTCGCCGCGGACAAGCCGCTGTTCACGACGATCGCGCAGATCGGTGCGGCGGTCGCGGCGATCGAGACGATCGGCACGCCGCTCAACGTCCGCAGTCTGCAGGACTACGCGCGGGAGCGCGCGACCTGGTGAGCGACGGACGGTCGGGAGGCCCGGCCTCCTTCGGCGATCGGCTCGCGTCCGCGATGGGCGAGCGTTCACCGCTCTGCGTCGGCATCGACCCCCACGCCACCACCCTGGCGGCGTGGGGGCTCGGCCGCGACGAGCAGGGCCTGACCGCCTTCGGCGCGGCCCTGGTCGACGCGGCCGCCGGCCGCGCGGCGATCGTGAAGCCGCAGATCGCCTTCTTCGAGGCGGCCGGGGTGGCGGGCTACCGTGCGCTCGACGCGACGATCCGTCGGGCACGCGATGCGGGCCTCCTGGTCGTCGCCGACGTCAAGCGGGGCGACATCGGGACCACCGGTGACGACTACGCGCTGGCGTGGCTGGACCGTGACGGGCCGTTCGCGGCCGACGCCATGACGGTCTCGCCGTACCTGGGGTACGGCTCGCTCCGCGGCACGATCGACGTCGCGCGCCGGAACGGTGCCGGGGTCTTCGTGCTCGCCGCGACGAGCAACCCCGAGGCCCGGGTGCTGCAGACCGCGGTGCTGGCGGAGGGACCGCGTACCGGCCGGACGGTCGCGGCCGGTATCGTCTTGGACGTGGCAGACGACAACCGATCCGTGGGCGACCAGGCCCTGGGCGACGTCGGGCTCGTGCTCGGCGCGACCCTTCACCTCGACGACTTCGGCATCGACGCGGACGCGATCGGCACCGCACCGGTGCTCGCCCCGGGCTTCGGTGCCCAGGGGGCCCGGATCGAGGACCTCCGCGCGCTGTACGGCTCGCGTGCCGAGCAGGTGCTCGTGAGCGAGTCGCGGGGTCTGCTGACCGACGGTCCGGACGGGGTCGCAGCGCTCGTCGCCGACCGCGCGGACCGCATCGTCGCCGCACTCGGAGCAGCGGCATGACCGCTGACGGCACGGACCGCGGCGACCAGCCCGCCCACCGCACCCCACCGGAGGTCGACCGTGTCGCGGCCGCCCAGGCCGCGGTCGCCGCGCGACGCGCCCGAGCCGCGGTGAAGGCCGCGATCGCGTCGGAGGAGCGGTCGGCGCTCGAGGTCGCACGCTCGGCGTGGGACGACGCCCTGGTCGAGACGACCTCGGCGGAACGCTCGCTCCGGGTCCGGGACCTGCTCGTCAGCCTGCCCGGCATCGGCCCGGCACGCGCCGAGTCGATCATGGGCACGCTGCGCATCGCGCCCTCGAAGCGTCTCGGGGGACTCGGCAGCAGGCAGCGCACGGCCCTGGCCGACTGGCTCGCCGCCCGCGGTCGCAAGCGCGGTGCGTCGAAGCTCGTGGTGCTCGCCGGACCGACGGCCGTCGGCAAGGGCACGGTGAGCGCGTACATCCGCGAGCAGTACCCCGACGTCAACCTCAGCGTCTCCGCCACGACCCGCAAGCCCCGTCCGGGCGAGGTCGACGGCGTGCACTACTACTTCGTCGACGACGCCGAGTTCGACCGGATGATCCGCGAACGCGAGCTGCTCGAGTGGGCCACGGTGCACAACTCCTACCGGTACGGCACCCCGCGGCCGCCGATCGACCGCGCGCTCGACGCCGGCGAGCGGGTCATGCTCGAGATCGACCTGCAGGGTGCTCGTCAGGTCCGTGACGCCATGCCCGAGGCCGTCCTCGTGTTCCTGCTGCCCCCGACGTGGGAAGAACTGGTGCGCCGGCTGATCGGCCGCGGTACCGAGTCGCCCGAAGAACAGGCGCGTCGACTCGACACCGCGAAGGTCGAACTGGCCGCCCAGGACGAGTTCGACGTCCGCATCGTGAACTCCGATGTCGGCACCGCGGCACGACAGGTCGTAGACTTGTTCTCTGCGCCCTGACGGGTGCACCGACGACGAGGAGACTCCATGGCCAACCCCCAGGGCATCATCGACCCGCCCATCGACGACCTGCTCAGCAAGGTCGAGTCGAAGTACGCGCTCGTCATCTTCGCTTCCAAGCGCGCGCGCCAGATCAACGACTACTACGCCGACCTGCACGAGGGCTCGCTCTTCGACAACGTCGGCCCGCTCGTCGACTCGACGATCGACGACAAGCCGCTGTCCGTGGCTCTGCACGAGATCAACGAGGACAAGCTCACCGTCACCAAGCAGCAGCAGCCCTCCGACTGATCCCGGTGACTGCAGCTGCTCTGCGCCTCTTCACGTCCGAGTCGGTGACCGAGGGGCACCCCGACAAGATCTGCGACCAGATCTCGGACAGCATCCTCGACGCCCTGCTCACGGTGGACCCGAACGCTCGGGTCGCCGTCGAGACGATGGTGACGACCGGCCTCGTGCACGTCGCGGGCGAGGTCACGACCTCGGGCTACGTCGAGATCCCCAAGCTCGTCCGTGACGTCATCACGGGCATCGGCTACAACTCGTCGGACGTCTCCTTCGACGGCGCCACGTGCGGCGTCGAGGTGTCGATCGGCGCGCAGTCGCCGGACATCGCGCAGGGCGTCGACGAGTCGCTCGACTCCCGCACCGGCGCCGTCGACCCGCTCGACCGCCAGGGCGCCGGGGACCAGGGCATCATGTTCGGCTTCGCGACGAACGAGACCCCCGAGTACATGCCGGTCGCGATCTGGCTGGCGCACCGCCTGGCCGAGCGGCTGGCCGCCGTCCGCAAGTCCGGCGAGCTGTCGTTCCTGCGCCCGGACGGCAAGACGCAGGTCACCGTCGGGTACGACGGCGTCGTGCCGAAGACCGTCGAGACCGTCGTGCTCTCCACGCAGCACTCGCCGAGCGTCACGCTCGACGAGCTCACCGCGGCGATCACCGAGCACGTGATCCGTCCGGTGCTCGACCTCGTCGACCTCGACTCGTCGCACGTCGACGTCATCGTGAACCCGACCGGTCGCTTCGAGATCGGCGGCCCGCAGGGCGATGCCGGACTCACCGGCCGCAAGGTCATCGTCGACACCTACGGCGGGGCCTCCCGTCACGGCGGCGGCGCGTTCAGCGGCAAGGACCCGTCGAAGGTCGACCGTTCTGCGGCGTACGCCCTCCGCTGGGTCGCGAAGAACGCGGTCGCCGCGGGGCTCGCCGACCGGCTCGAGGTGCAGGTCGCCTACGCGATCGGCCGCGCCAAGCCCGTCGGGCTCTACGTCGAGACGTTCGGCACCGGGCACGTCGACGACGCCACGATCGAAGCCGCGATCCGCCAGGTCTTCGACCTGCGTCCGGCCGCGATCATCCGCGACCTCGACCTGCTCCGTCCGATCTACGCGCAGACCGCGACCTACGGGCACTTCGGCCGCGAACTGCCCGGGTTCACCTGGGAGCAGCTCGACCGCGTCGAGGAGCTCCGCGCCGCCGCAGGGCTCCTGACCGCCGCCGTCTGAGGCACCGCGTGACCACCGTCGCGCGCGTCGTCCTCGACTCGCCGCTCCCGCAGTTGGACCGTCTGTTCGACTACCGGGTGCCGGCCGAGCTCGAGGACGACTGCGTGCCGGGGGTCCGCGTGAAGGTCCCGCTCCGGACCGGGGCCCGGATGTCCGACGGCTACGTCGTCGAGATCGTCGACGAGGGCGACTACCCGGGTGAGCTCAGCGCGATCGAGACCCTGGTCTCACCCGTGCCGGTCCTCGCGCCGGAGATCTGGAAGCTCGCCCGCGCCGTGGCCGACCGCGCCGCCGGTGTGGCGTCCGACGTCCTCCGCCTGGCCGTGCCGACGCGGCAGGTCCGGGCCGAGAAGGCCTGGCTCGCGCGCGACCCGTCGTGGTCGCCGCCGCCGGTGTCCGCTCCGCCGGTGACCGGCTACGCCGAGGGCATGCTCGAAGGGGTGATCGCGGAGCACGACCGCGCTGCGGTGGCCGCCGTGCCGCACCCGGTGGCGCTGCCCGGGCCCGCCGGCGACGGGGGCGACGGCGATGGCGATGGTGATGGCGCCGCGGATCCCGTCTGGGTCCCCGGGTGGGCCGCGACGCTCGCCCAGGCGGCCGCCCACACCCTCGCGGCCGAGCAGTCCGCCGTCATCGCCGTCCCGGACTTCCGCGACGTCATCGACCTCGAGCGCGCCCTGCTCGCGGTGCTGCCACCGGAACGCGTCGTGCGCTTCGACGCCAAGCAGACGAACGGGCAACGGGCGAAGGCCCTGCTGCAGGCGCGCACGCACCCCGTCGTCGCCATCGGCAACCGCACGGCGGTGTACGCGCCGGCCACTGACCTCGGGCTCATCGCGATGTGGGACGACGGCGACGCCTCGTTCATCGAGCAGCGTGCGCCGTACGTGCACACGCGCGACGTCGCGCTGGTGCGTGCTGCGCAGTCCGGTGCCGCTCTGCTGTTCGTCTCGCACGCCCGCAGCACCGACGTGCAGCGCCTCGTCGAACTCCACTGGCTGCAGGACGTCACGCCGTTCCGGGTGAAGACCCCGAAGGTCATCCCGACCGTGCAGCAGACCTCGGCAGAGGGGTACGCCGCACAGGCACGCATCCCGAGCTCTGCGTGGCGTGCGGCGCGCGAGGCCAGCCAGCACGGCCCGGTGCTCGTGCAGGTCGCGAGCCCCGGGTTCGGCACCGGACTCGTCTGCGCCGAGTGCGGCGAACGGGCGCACTGCCGGATCTGCGGCGGCCCGCTCGGCAGTCCGCACCGCGGTGCGACCCCGCAGTGCCGCTTCTGCGGTGCGCTCGCGGTCGGCTTCCGCTGCCCGACGTGCGGCAACGGCACCGTGAAGCCCGTGGGGCAGGGCGCCCAACGCACCGCGGACGAACTCGGGCGGGCGTTCCCCGGTACCCGGATCGTGGTGGCCGACGGCTCACGCCCGCTCGACGAGGTGCCCGCGAGACCGTCCGTCGTCGTCGCGACCCGTGGTGCCGAGCCGAGCGTGCCCGGTGGGTACGCGTGCGTGCTGCTGCTCGACGGCGAGAAGATGCTCGCGCGTGAAGGGCTCCGCGTGCAGGAGGACGTGCTCCGGTTCTGGACCAACGCCGCCGCGAAGGGCGCTCCCGGGGCCGAGGCCTACCTGGTCGGCATCGGCGGCAAGCTCGCGACCGCGATGGCCCTGTGGCGGCTCGACGGCCCCGCGCACGACGAACTCACCGACCGCCGCGAGCTGCACTTCCCGCCGGCGGTCCGCGTCGCGACGATGACCGGCACCGACGAGGCCGTGACCGCCGCGGTCGAGGCCCTCGAGGGGGCGACCGCCGGTCCGGTCCTCGGCCCGGTCCCGGTGGAGGACGACGCCCTGCCCGGCACGGTCCGGGCGATCGTGCGGTTCCCGTACGCCCACGGCGCCGAGGTCGCGGCGACCCTGAAGGCCGAGGTGATCCGGCGCTCGTCGACCCGCCGGGTGCTCAAGGGTGGCAACCGGCGTCGGGCGGCACCGACGCTGCGGGTCCGGCTCGACGACGCCGAACCGTTCAGCGAGGTCTGACCCACCAGCTGCCGACGTCGGACGACATCCTCGACGTCGTACGACGACGAGGATGTCGTTTCGGGTCGATGACCGACCGCGGGTCAGGCGCCGACCGGACGAGGACGCTCGCGCGGGAACACCACGCCGAGCGCGACCATGCCGACCGCGAGCACGAGGTGCAGCCAGTTGTCCGCCCAGTTCAGCGGCACGAAGTTCGCACCGGAGGAGTGCCCGGCCGTGAAGAGCCCGTAGACCCAGAGCACGAAGTAGACGACCCCGCCGAGCACCAGGTACATCCTCGAACCGGTGGCGTACCCGGCGGCGAGCACCCCGACGACCCCGAACAGCAGGTGCACGATGTTGTGCAGCACCGACACCTGGAAGAGCCCGAGCAGCATCGCCATCGAGCCGTGGCCGGCGCCCCCGAGGTCGCCCGTGGTCAGCCCCGGCACGAAGCCGGCGATCCCGACGAGCAGGAACACGACGCCGACGAGCAGCGCGACCTTCTGGATGCTGGACCCTGCGAAGCGGTTGGTGGACGTGGTGACGTCGGACATGGGAACCCCTCTCGTTCTGTGCCGCAGACCGTACCCACCCGGCCGAGGCCCGGTTCGCGTCAGTCCGGCGAGCGCGCTCGTGGGAGGATCGAACCCATGCGTCTCGTCGTCGCCGGCAGCCCCGCTGCGGCCGTCCCCACCCTCCGTCGCCTGGCGGCGTCCGACCACGAGATCGCCGCGGTCCTCACGCGTCCGCCGACACCGCAGGGCCGGAAGCGCGTCCTGACGCCGACACCGGTCGCGCAGGTCGCCGCGGAGCTCGGACTGCCCGTCATCGAGGCCAGCCGCGTCGACGACGCGGTGACCGCGCGCATCGCCGACCTCGACGTCGACCTCGGCGTCATCGTCGCCTACGGGGCGTTGCTCCGACGCCCCGCGCTCGACGCCCCGCGCCTCGGCTGGGTCAACCTGCACTTCTCCGACCTGCCGGCGTACCGCGGCGCCGCGCCGGTCCAGCGGGCCGTGATGGCGGGGGACACCCGCACCGCCGCGTCGGTCTTCCAGCTCGTCGAGGCGCTCGACGCCGGTCCGGTGTACGCCGCCGACCCGTTCGACATCGACCCGGAGGCGACCTCCGGCGAGGTCCTCGCCGCCATGGCCGAGTCCGGCGCCGAGACGGTCGCCCGGGTGGTCGACGACATCGCCGCCGGCGCGGCCGTCGCGACCGAGCAGACCGGTGCGCCGACGCTCGCGCCGAAGCTCACGATCGACGACGGGCGCATCGACTTCGGTGCTCCGGCGACCGTCGTGCACGCCCGCCTGCGCGGGGTCACCCCCGAGCCCGGCGCGTACGCCCACCTCGGCGAGACCCGGGTGAAGCTGCTCCGCAGCAACCGCCTGACGGGAGGCACGGGGGACCCCGCCCCGCAGCTCGCGCCCGGTGCGCTGGCACTCCACGGCGGCCGGCTGCTGGTCGGGACCGCCGACACCCCGCTGGCGCTGCTCGAGGTGCAGCCGGCCGGCAAGAAGGCGATGGACGCCGCAGCCTGGGCCCGCGGCCTGGGTGAACTGGACGGGAAGGTCCTCGCATGAGCCAGCCGACGAACACCCGTGGCGCCCGCCGCGGCCCGCGCCCCGCGAACGCCCGACGTGTCGCGTTCGACGTGCTCCGTGCCGTCCAGGTCGACGACGCCTACGCGAACCTGCTGCTGCCGACCCGCATCCGCCGTGCCGGACTCACCGCCCGCGACGCCGCGTTCGCGACCGAGCTCACCTACGGCTCGATCCGGATGCTCGGCCGCTACGACGTCATCATCGCGCTGGCCTCCGGTCGTCGGGCCGAGAACATCGAGGCCGACGTCCTCGACGTCATGCGGCTCGGCGCCCACCAGCTGCTCGCGATGCGCACCCCGACGCACGCCGCGGTCGACGCCACGGTCGAGCTCGCGCGCGAGGTCGGTGCCCGCCGCGCAACCGGCTTCGTGAACGCCGTGATGCGCAAGATCGCGGCGCGCACCGACGCGGAGTGGGACGCGCAGATCACCGCGGGCCGTGGCGGCGACGCGCTGCTCGCCACCCGGTGGTCGCACCCGGTCTGGGTCGTCTCGGCACTGCGCGACGCCCTGGCCGCCGAACGCTCCCGCGACGAGCTCGCCGCCCTGCTCGCCGCCGACAACGCCGCGCCCCGGGTGCAGCTCGCCGCGCTGCCCGGGCTCGCCACCGACGAGGACATCGCCACCGCGACCGCGCGCACGGTGCCCGACGCAGACGAGGACGCCGATGCCGCGTTCGCCGACGCGATCGGTACGGACGACGTCCCCGCGGCCCTGGTGCCGGCCGACGACGAACCGGAGGCCGACGGCGCGACCGGCACCGTGCCTCCCGTCCGGACCGCCGACCCCGTGCCGGACGCCGACGCCCTGCCGGTCTCGCCCGTCGGGATCCGGGGCATCTCCGGTGACCCCGCGCGCGTGCCGGGCGTCGCCGCCGGTCGCCTGCGCGTGCAGGACGAAGGCTCGCAGCTCGCCGCCCTCGCGCTGAGCCGGTCGTCCGAGGTCCGCGCGGGGGAGCGCTGGCTCGACATGTGCGCCGGCCCCGGCGGCAAGGCCGCGCTGCTCGCCGCCGAGGCGCAGCAGGGCGGTGCGACCCTCGTCGCGAACGAGCTCGTGCCGGCGCGCGCCGGACTCGTGCGGAACGCGCTCGGCGTGTTCGGCGACCACGTCCGCGTCGTCGAGGGCGACGCGAGGCGCTACGGCCGTGACGGCACCGGCATGACGTTCGACCGCATCCTGCTCGACGCGCCGTGCACGGGCCTCGGCGCCCTGCGTCGTCGGCCGGAGGCGCGCTGGCGGAAGACCCCCGAGGACGTCCAGGAGCTCGCGGCACTGCAGACCGAGCTGCTCGACGCCGCGGTCCGGGTGCTCGCACCAGGTGGGACGCTCGCGTACGTGACGTGCTCGCCGCACCTGGCCGAGACGCGCGGGCAGGTCGACGCGCTGATGGGGCGGCACGGGGACGTGCTCGAGCAGCTCGAGACCGCGTCGATCGTCCGCGGGGTCGCCGCTCGCGACCCGGAGATCGCGGACGGGAACACGGCGCAGCTCTGGCCGCACCGGGTCGGGACGGACGCGATGTTCATCGCGTTGTTCCGCCGCGTGGTCTGAGCGTCGCGCCGGGCCGGGTGTCGGCCACGCGCCGGTAGGATCGTCGGGTGACGATCCGCATCTCGCCGAGCATCCTGTCCGCCGACTTCGCGAACCTCGAGCGTGAACTCCACCGCATCGAGACCGCCGACCTGGTGCACGTCGACGTGATGGACAACCACTTCGTACCGAACCTCACGCTCGGCCTGCCGATCGTCGAGCGCCTGCAGCAGGTGTCCCCGGTGCCGCTCGACGTGCACCTCATGGTGACCGACGCCGACGTCAACGCGCCGAAGTACGCCGAGACCGGTGCGTCGAGCGTCACGTTCCACTTCGAGGCAGCCGACGACCCGGTGGCGACCGCCGCCGCGATCCGGTCGAACGGCGCCCGCGCGGCCGTCGCCGTGAAGCCCGGCACCCCGATCACGCAGGTGCTGCACCACCTCGACGCCTACGACATGATCCTGCTCATGACCGTCGAGCCCGGGTTCGGCGGCCAGTCGTTCATGCCGTCCGTGATGCCGAAGCTCGCCGATGCCCGCGCGGCCGTGGACGCCTCCGGGCTCGACGTGTGGCTCGAGGTCGACGGCGGCATCTCGGTGGACACCGTGCCCGAGGCCGTGCGCAGCGGCGCCGACACGCTCGTCGCGGGGTCGGCCGTCTACGGCGGTGAGCCCGCCCAGCGCATCACCGACCTGCGCGAAGCGGCTGCCCGGGCGCGGGCATGAGCGCGCCCCGTCCGGACGGTACGTCGGAAGCGTCAGCGGAGACCGGTAGCCTGGACCGCGTGAAGACGTTCGACGACCTGTTCCAGGAGCTCACCGAGAAGGCGCGCACGCGCCCCGAGGGCTCCGGCACCGTCGCCGAACTGGATGCTGGCGTGCACCAGATCGGCAAGAAGATCGTGGAAGAAGCAGCCGAGGTCTGGATGGCGGCCGAGTACGAGGGCGACGAGCGCACCTCGGAGGAGATCTCGCAGCTCCTGTACCACCTGCAGGTCCTCATGGTCGCGAAGGGTCTGTCCCCGGCGGACATCTGGCGACATCTGTAGGACGCGCCGGGCATCGCCCGTGCACCGACCTCGATCCGTCATGCTCCCGACCAGAAAGCAGACCTCCTGATGCTCCGCATCGCCGTGCCCAACAAGGGTTCCCTGTCCGAGACCGCGTCCGACATGCTGCGCGAGGCCGGGTACGCCGGTCGGCGTGACCCGAAGGCGCTGCACCTGCTCGACGAGCGCAACGGTGTCGAGTTCTTCTTCCTCCGCCCGCGCGACATCGCGACGTACGTCGGTTCCGGTGCGCTCGACGTCGGCATCACCGGGCGCGACCTGCTGCTCGACTCCGGATCCGAGGCGCACGAGGTCGACGCGCTCGGCTTCGCGGACTCCACCTTCCGGTTCGCCGGCACGCCGGGCCGCTTCAGCACCCTGCAGGACCTCGACGGGGTCCGCGTCGCGACGAGCTACCCGGGCCTGGTGGGGGACTTCCTCACCCGCCACGGCGTGACCGCCACGCTCGTCAAGCTCGACGGCGCGGTCGAGAGCGCCGTGCGCCTCGGGGTCGCCGACGCCGTGGCCGACGTCGTGTCGACGGGCAGCACGCTGCGACAGGCCGGCCTCGAGATCTTCGGCCCGGTCATCCTCGAGTCGACGGCACTGCTGGTGTCGACCGACGAGACGATCCCCGGCATCGACGTGCTCCGTCGTCGGCTGCAGGGCGTGCTCGTCGCCCGCGGCTACGTCATGCTCGACTACGACATCCCGACCGCCCTGCTCGAGCAGGCGACGGCGGTCGCCTCCGGCATCGAGTCGCCGACGGTGTCGCCGCTGCACGGCCGCGACTGGTCCGCGGTGCGCGTGATGATCCCGCGCGACGACGCCAACCTGATCATGGACGCCCTGTACGACCTCGGCGCCCGTGCGATCCTCGTCAGCCCGATCCACGCGGCCCGACTGTGACCGCGGCAGCCACGGCGCTCGGCGGCGTGGCCGTCCGGGTCATCCCGTGCCTCGACGTCAAGGGCGGCCGGGTCGTCAAGGGCGTCAACTTCCTCGACCTGCAGGACGCCGGTGACCCCGTCGAGCTCGCCGCCCGCTACTACGAGCAGGGTGCCGACGAGCTGACCTTCCTCGACGTGGGCGCCACGGTCGAGAACCGCGCCACGATGTACGACACGGTCACCCGCACCGCCGAGCAGGTCTTCATCCCGCTCACGGTGGGCGGCGGCGTCCGCTCCGTCGACGACGTCTCCCGCCTGCAGCAGTGCGGCGCGGACAAGATCGGCGTGAACAGCGCCGCGATCGCCCGGCCCGACCTGGTCGGCGAGATCGCCGACCGCTTCGGCGCGCAGGCCGTCGTGCTGTCGCTCGACGTCAAGCGCTCCGACCGGACCGCGTCCGGCTTCGTGGTCACCACGCACGGCGGCCGCACCGAGACGGACATCGACGCGATCGCCTGGGCGCGTGACGCCGTCGAGCGCGGCGCGGGGGAGCTGCTCGTCAACTCCATCGACGCGGACGGCACGAAGAACGGGTTCGACCTCGAACTCGTGACCGCGGTGCGCTCGGTCGCGCGCGTCCCGGTCATCGCCTCGGGAGGCGCGGGTCGGGTCGAGCACTTCGCCCCCGCCGTCGACGCGGGTGCGGATGCCCTCCTCGCCGCGTCCGTCTTCCACCGTGGCGAGATGACGGTGGGCGACGTCAAGGCCGCGCTGCGCGCGACCGGCCACGCCGTCCGCTGAAGCGCCGAACCGCCGCCTTCCGCCGATCCGCCGCCGTAGGCTAGGAGTCTCATGACCGACAGCACCAGCACCGACACCGAGGCGGTCCTCGACCGCGCACGTTTCGGTGCGGATGGGCTGCTCCCCGCCATCGTGCAAGAGGAGTCGTCGAAGGACGTCCTCATGCTCGGGTACATGGACCGGGAAGCGCTCCGCCGCACCCTCACCGAGGGACGCGTGACCTTCTGGTCGCGGTCGCGGAACGAGTACTGGCGGAAGGGCGACACCTCGGGGCACGCCCAGTACGTCCGCGGTGCCGCGCTGGACTGCGACGACGACACGCTCCTCGTCACGGTGCAGCAGGTCGGGGCGGCCTGCCACACCGGTGCGCACCGGTGCTTCGACGTCGACCCGCTCGCGCCCGTGACCGCATCTGCGCCGACGGACGCGACCGCGTCTGCCCCGGCCGAGACGGCAGTGGAGGCGACCCGATGACGACCGCGACGATCTCCGACGCGCCGCACACGACCTCCCGGCCGGAGTTCGACGCCCTGCTGGGCGCCCACCGTGTCGTCCCGGTGGTGCGCGCGCTGTACGCCGACAGCGAGACGCCGGTCGGCGTCTACCGCAAGCTCGCCGACGGCCGTCCCGGGTCGTTCCTGCTCGAGTCCGCCGGCCAGGGCGGCCTCTGGTCGCGCTGGTCGTTCGTCGGCGTGCGGAGCTTCGGCGTCCTGACGCAGGAGGGCGACCGTGCCGCCTGGATCGGCACCGGCATCGACGCCGAGCGCGCCGTCGGCTCGCTCGACGGCGAACCGCTCGAGGTCCTCGCGCGCCTGCACGAGCGCTGGGCAACGCCGCGGGTGCCCGGCTCGCCGCCGCTCGTCGGCGGGACCGTCGGGTTCATCGGCTGGGAGGCCGTCCGCCAGCTGGAGCACCTGCCGAACGTGCCGCCGGCCGACTTCGACGTGCCCGGACAGGCGCTGTCGTTCGTCTCCGAGCTCGTCGCGCTCGACCACCGCACGGGGCTCGTCCTGCTCGTCGCGAGCGTGCTCAACGACGGCACCGACGACGCGGACACCCTGTGGGCCGACGCGCACCGCCGCCTCGACCGCCTGCAGGCCGACCTGGTGCAGCCGAGTGCCGCGACCGTCGCCGAGGCCTTCGAGATCGCCGAGCCGACGCCGACGCACCGCTCCACGCCGGACGAGTACATGGCCGCGGTCGAGCGCTCCAAGGAGTTCATCCGCGACGGCGACGTGTTCCAGGTCGTCGTCTCGCAGCGGTTCGACCACGAGGTGACGGCCGACCCGCTCGACGTGTACCGCGTGCTCCGGACCCTGAACCCGAGTCCCTACATGTACTTCCTCGCCCTGGCGGACACCGCCGACGAGCGCTACTGGATCGTCGGTGCTTCGCCCGAGGCGCTGGTGAAGGTGCAGTCCGGCCGCGCCATCACGCACCCGATCGCCGGGTCGCGCCCGCGCGGTGCGACCCCGGAGGAGGACGTCCGGTTCGGCGACGACCTGCTCGACGACCCGAAGGAGCGCGCCGAGCACCTGATGCTCGTCGACCTGGCCCGCAACGACCTGCAGAAGGTCTGCGAGCCCGGCAGCGTCGCGGTCACCGAGTTCATGACGGTCGAGCGGTTCAGCCACATCATGCACCTGGTGTCGAGCGTCGAGGGTGCGGTGCGGCCGGGGATGACCGCCATCGACGTGTTCCGGGCGACGTTCCCGGCGGGCACGCTGTCGGGCGCGCCGAAGCCCCGCGCGCTGGAGATCATCGACGAGCTCGAACCGGCGAAGCGCGGTGCCTACGCCGGGGTCGTCGGGTACTTCGACTTCGCCGGCGACGCGGACATCGCGATCGCGATCCGGACTGCCCTCATCAAGGACGGCGTGGCCCGCGTGCAGGCGGGCGCCGGCCTGGTGGCCGACTCCGACCCCGCGACCGAGCACGAGGAGACCATCAACAAGGCGGCCGCACCGCTGCGGGCCGTGGCCACGGCGAACCGGATGCGCGAGGTGCGCTCGTGAAGCGCTCGCGCCCGATCGTCGTCGTCGCCGGGCTGCTCGTCGCCGGCGTCATCATGCTCTCGTGGACGCAGACCTGGTTCACGGTGGACCTGCACGCCGGTGCTGCGGTCACCTCGACGGTCGACGCCGACGGAGCCGCGGTGGTGCCGCAGTACACCGCCCTGGCGATCGCGAGCCTGGCGCTGTTCCTCGCGATGACGATCGCGGGCCGGGTCCTGCGCGTCGTGCTCGCGTGCGTCGAGATCCTGCTCGGCGTCGGCGTCGTGGTCAGCGGCATCACCTCCCTCAGCGACCCGATCGCCGCCGCGAAGGGTGCGGTCGGCGAGGTGGCCGGGGTCAGCGACCTGGCCGCCGTGCGCCGTGTCGTGTCCGGAGTGGACGTGTCGCTCTGGCCGGCCGTCGGGATCGCGGGTGGCGTGCTCGCCGTGCTGCTCGGCATCGTCGTCATCGTGGTGCAGCGCTCCTGGCCCGGACCGAGCCGGAAGTACGGCGCGGCCACGGCCGGCGCTGCGGCCGACGCCCGCGCGAAGGCACCGGTCGAGCGTGACGCCGTCGTGGACTGGGACGACCTCAGTGCTGGGGTCGACCCGACCGCCGGCACGGTAGGATCGGATGGGCGTCGGTCGACCGACGACGCCGGAGCAGAACGAGGAGCACCGTGAGCAACACTGAGCCCGCAGAACTCGGCGAAGGCCACTCGCCGGCCGCCTGGACCGCCGTCGTGATCATGCTGATCGGATTCGCGGCAGGCACGCTGTTCTTCTGGTTCGACCAGGCGTGGGGCGTCTGGGCCTCTGCCGCGGTCGTCGTCATCGGGCTGGTCATCGGCGCGGTCATGGCGAAGGCGGGCTACGGCGTCAACGGTCCGAAGTACGTCGCCAAGCACCACGCCGAGTAGGACTCGCATGCCGAACGTGCTCGAGACCCTCGTCGCGGGCGCGCTCGAGGACGCCGCCGCCCGTCGTGTCGACCGTCCCTACTCGGACGTCGAACGCGACCTCGACCGGGTGGCGTCGCCGCTCGACGCCCTCGCGTTCCTCGCCCCCGGCGACCGGGTGAAGATCCTCGCCGAGGTCAAACGCGCCAGCCCGTCCCGCGGCTCGATGGCCCCGATCGAGGACCCGGCCGCACTCGCTGCCGACTACGAGCGCGGCGGCGCGTCGACGATCAGCGTCCTGACCGAGGGGCGCAAGTTCCTCGGCAGCCTCGCCGACCTCGAAGCCGTCAAGGCCCGTGTCGGCGTCCCCGTCCTGCGCAAGGACTTCATCGCCGACCCGTACCAGGTCGTCGAGGCACGGGCTGCCGGCGCCGACGTGGTGCTGCTCATCGTGGCAGCACTCGAGCAGCAGCAGCTGGTCGAGCTCCACACGCTGGCGGAAGAGCTCGGCATGCGCGTGCTGGTCGAGGCGCACTCCGCCGACGAGGTCTCCCGTGGCCTCGACGCCGGCGCGCGGATCCTCGGCGTCAACGCGCGCGACCTCACCGACTTCTCGCTCGACCGCGACCTGTTCGGGTCCCTCGCCGACCGCATCCCCGACGGGGTCGTGCGCGTCGCGGAGTCGGCCGTGGCGGGTCCCGACGACGTCGCCCACTACCGCGCCGCGGGTGCCGACGTCGTCCTCGTCGGGGAAGCGCTCGTCACCGGTGCCGACCCCGCCACCACCCTCGCGTCGTTCATCGAGGCCGCCGACCGCGGCTGAACGTTCCACCCGTCCGACCACCGGCCCAGCCCGGTGCGTCGGACTCGTCCCGGGAAGACCCATCGTGACCTCACTCCGCGACCTGCACGGCCCCTACTTCGGTGACTTCGGGGGACGCTTCGTCCCCGAGTCGCTCGTCCTCGCGCTCGACGAGCTCGAGGCAGCCTTCCGCACGGCCTGGGCCGACCCGGCGTTCCGTGCGGAACTCGACGAGCTCCAGCGCGACTACACCGGGCGTCCGTCGATCATCACCGAGGTGCCGCGGTTCGCGAAGCACGCCGGCGGTGCCCGGGTGATCCTCAAGCGCGAGGACCTCAACCACACCGGTTCGCACAAGATCAACAACGTGCTCGGCCAGGCGCTCGTTGCCCGACGGCTCGGCAAGACCCGCCTCATCGCGGAGACCGGTGCCGGCCAGCACGGCGTGGCCACCGCGACCGCCGCGGCGCTGTTCGGCATGGACTGCGTCGTGTACATGGGCGCCGTGGACACCGAGCGCCAGGCGCTCAACGTCGCCAGGATGCGGTTGCTCGGTGCCGAGGTGATCCCGGTCGAGACCGGATCGCGCACCCTCAAGGACGCCATCAACGAGGCACTCCGCGACTGGGTGGCGAACGTCGA
The DNA here is from genome assembly GCF_044497295.1 of Curtobacterium pomorum. Classification (NCBI taxonomy): domain Bacteria; kingdom Bacillati; phylum Actinomycetota; class Actinomycetes; order Micrococcales; family Microbacteriaceae; genus Curtobacterium; species Curtobacterium pomorum. Next base: position 2,245,336 of record NZ_CP172409.1, on the reverse strand, counting down.
CTCGACCCACTACCTGCTCGGCACGGTCGCCGGCCCGCACCCGTTCCCGGAGATGGTGCGCGAGTTCCACAAGGTGATCGGCGAAGAGGCCCGCCAGCAGGTCCTCGACCGCGTCGGCCGTCTGCCGGACGCCGTCGCCGCGTGCGTCGGTGGCGGCTCGAACGCGATGGGCATCTTCGAGGCGTTCCTCGACGACGAGTCCGTCGCGCTGCACGGCTTCGAGGCCGGCGGCGACGGCGTCGAGACCGGTCGGCACGCCGCGAGCATCACCCTCGGACGCGAAGGCGTCCTGCAGGGTGCGAAGTCGTACCTCATGCAGGACGAGGACGGCCAGACCATCGAGAGCCACAGCATCTCCGCCGGGCTCGACTACCCGAGCGTCGGGCCGGAGCACGCCTACCTGGCGTCGATCGGCCGTGCGAAGTACGCGCCGATCACCGACACCGAGGCGATGGAGGCGTTCCGTCTGCTCAGCCAGACCGAGGGCATCATCCCTGCGATCGAGTCGTCGCACGCCCTGGCGGGTGCGATCAAGCTCGGCAAGGAGCTCGGCCCCGAGGGCGTCGTGCTCGTGAACCTGTCCGGCCGTGGTGACAAGGACGTCGCGTCCGCCAGTCGCTACTTCGGCATCCTCGACGAGAACGCGGTGCAGCTGTGACCACGAACCAGACCGTCGCCACGACGATCGACACCGCCAACGCCGAGCGTGCCGGTGCCGTCGTCGGCTACCTGCCCGCCGGCTACCCCGACGTGCAGACCAGTGTCGACGCCGCCGTCGCCCTCGCCGAGAACGGCGTGGACGTCATCGAGTTCGGCCTGCCGTACTCCGATCCCGTCATGGACGGCCCCGTCATCCAGCGTGCGGCGGAGGAGAGCCTGGCGAACGGCTTCCGGGTCGCGCAGGTCTTCGACGCCGTGCACCAGATCACCGAGCGCGCGGACGTGCCGGTGCTCGTGATGACGTACTGGAACCCGGTGCTCCGCTACGGCGTGGACCGGTTCGCCGACGACCTCGTCGCCGCGGGTGCCGCAGGCCTCATCACGCCCGACCTGATCCCCGACGAAGCCACCGAGTGGATGTCGTCGTCGGAGCGGACCGGACTCGACCGTGTCTTCCTCGCGGCACCGTCCTCCTCCGACGCCCGGATGCAGCAGGCGGTGGCGGCGAGCCGCGGCTTCGTCTACGCCGTGTCGACGATGGGCGTCACCGGAGCGCGTGCCGGCGTCGACGTCGCTGCGCGCACCGTGGTCTCCCGACTCCGCGACGCCGGCGTCGCACGCACCTGCGTCGGGCTCGGCATCTCGACCGCCGAGCAGGTCGCCGAGGTGCTCGAGTACGCGGACGGTGCGATCGTCGGCTCGGCGTTCGTCCGGGCCCTGGCCGACCTCGGCGTGCAGGGGGTCGCCGACCGCGCCGCCGACCTCACCACCGGCGCCCGCCGCTCCTAGTCCAGTTCCTGGCGGGCCCACGACCCGCGCTACAGTGAGCGGGGCCGACGACACGTCGACACCGCGCCCCGTCAGTTCCGAAAGGCGACCGTTCCTCCATGCCCCTCCTGAGCATCCCGAGCCCGAGCACCGCCTGGCAGTACTTCGACCTGACCGCCTGGCTGCGCGACGCGTTCGGTTGGTCGCTGCCGCTCGACTTCCGCATCCACGCCTACGCGATCTGCATCCTGCTCGGGATCGTCGCCGCGGTGCTGCTCGCCAACCACCGCCTCAACGCACGCGGGGTGGAGCGCTGGATCATCATCGACATCGCGATCTGGGCGGTGCCCGCCGGGATCATCGGTGGTCGGCTCTTCCACGTGTTCACGCACGTGTCCGACTACTTCGGCCCCGGCATCGACCCGCTGTCGTTCCTGTACATCTGGGAGGGCGGGCTCGCCATCTTCGGCGCCCTGATCCTCGGTTCCGTCGGTGCGTGGATCGGCTGCCGACAGGTCGGTCTGCGGTTCACGTCCTTCATCGACGCGGTCGTGCCCGGGGTGCTGCTGGCGCAGGCGTTCGGCCGGCTCGGCAACTACTTCAACCACGAGCTCTTCGGCATGCCGACCAGCCTGCCCTGGGGCCTGCAGATCGAGTCGACGAACGCCGCGTTCCCGAAGGGCCTGCCCGAGGGCACGCTGTTCCACCCGACGTTCCTGTACGAGATCATCTGGAACGTCCTGGGCGTCGTCGTCATCCTGCTGCTCGACCGCAAGTTCACGCTGCAGTGGGGCAAGGTCCTCGCCCTGTACCTGATCTGGTACGGGGTCGGCCGGTCGTTCCTCGAGTCGATCCGCGTCGACACCAGCGAGACGTTCGCGGGCATCCGCACGAACGTCTGGATGTCCTTCGCCGCCATCCTGCTCGGCATCGTCATCTTCATCGTGCAGACCCGACGGCACACCGGCAAGGAGCCGAGCCCGTACCTGCCCGGTCGCGAGCCGCGTCCGAAGTCCGATGTAGACTCCGACGACACCTTCTCGGAGCACGAGGGCGACGACGACGACCTCGTGGTCCAGGGCTCCGGAGCGGTCACGACTCCCACTGACCGCGCCTAGGAGCACCCTCCCCGCCACAAGCGGGGCACGGGCACCAGTCCCGCCCCGTCCGGGCGGAACGCACCACCGGGCCACCGCTGTCCCTGTTCCACTTCCTCGTGAGGACGGTTCCCCCATGGCGCTCCAGCCACTCCAGCCCTCGGCACCGAAGAACCTCGTGCCGGCGCACCGTCGGTTCTCGGCGATCCCCGACGCCACCGGCATGTACGACCCGGCGAACGAGAAGGACGCCTGCGGTCTCGCGATGGTCGCGACACTGCGTGGGACGCCCGGCCACGACATCGTCGACGCCGCGCTCGGCGCCCTCCGCAACCTCGAGCACCGCGGTGCCGTCGGTTCGGACGCGGGCACCGGCGACGGCGCGGGCATCCTGTGCCAGGTGCCGGACGAGTTCCTGCGCGCCGTGGTGCCGTTCGACCTGCCGGCGGCGGGGGAGTACGCGGTCGGCACCGCCTACCTGCCGAAGGACGAGGGCGACCGGCACGCGGCGAAGGGCGCCGTCGAGCGGCTCGCCCGCGAAGAAGGCTTGAAGGTCCTCGGCTGGCGTGAGGTCCCGGTGCGCCCCGACGTGCTCGGCACCCTGGCCCGTGCCGCCATGCCCGCGTTCGAGCAGCTGTTCGTCGCCTCGGTGCGGCACGACGTGCACGGCGCGTCGTGGAGCGGCATCGCCCTGGACCGCCAGACCTTCCGTCTCCGCAAGCGCGCCGAGCACGCGAACGACCTGTACTTCATGTCGCTGTCGAGCCGCACCATGGTCTACAAGGGCATGGTCACGACGCTGCAGCTCGAGCCGTTCTACCCGGACCTCAGTGACGAGCGCTTCGCCTCGAAGCTCGCGATCGTGCACTCGCGCTACTCCACCAACACCTTCCCGTCGTGGCCGCTCGCCCAGCCGTTCCGGACGATCGCGCACAACGGCGAGATCAACACGGTGCGGGGGAACCGCAACTGGATGCGCGCACGGCAGTCCCAGCTCGAGAGCGAACTGCTCGGCGACATGGCTCCGCTGCTGCCGATCGTGAGCCCCGGTGCGAGCGACTCGGCGTCGTTCGACGAGGTCCTCGAGCTCCTCACCCTGACCGGCCGGACGTTGCCGCACGCGGTGTCGATGATGGTGCCGGAGGCATGGGAGAACCAGGTCGGGATGGACCCGGATCTCCGCGCGTTCTACGAGTACCACTCGATGCTCATGGAGCCGTGGGACGGTCCGGCCGCCATCACGTTCACCGACGGTTCGCTCGTCGGCGCGACGCTCGACCGCAACGGGCTGCGCCCCGGACGCTTCCTCGTCACCGACGACGGCCTCATCGTCATGGGGTCCGAGACCGGTGTCATCGACGTGCCCGCCGCGAAGGTCGTCCGCAAGGGGCGTCTGCGCCCCGGCCGGATGTTCCTGGTGGACACCGAGGCCGGCCGCATCATCGAGGACGACGAGGTCAAGCAGGGTCTGGCGTCGTCCGGCCCGTGGGGCGAGTGGCTCGACGAGGGCCGCATCAACCTGAACGACCTGCCCGACCGTGAGCACATCGTGCACACCCCGGCATCGGTCACCCGTCGGCAGCGTGCGTTCGGGTACACCGAAGAAGAGGTCCGCATCCTGCTCCGCCCGATGGCGCAGGTCGGCGCGGAACCGCTCGGCGCGATGGGCTCCGACACCCCGATCGCCGTGCTCTCCCAGCGGCCGCGGCTGCTGTTCGACTACTTCACGCAGCAGTTCGCGCAGGTGACGAACCCGCCGCTCGACTCGATCCGCGAGCAGGTCATCACCTCGATGGGCATGGGCCTCGGTCCGGAGCGCAACCTCCTGTCGGCCGGGCCCGAGCACGCGAAGCAGATCACGCTCGACTTCCCGGTGATCGACAACGACCAGCTCGCCAAGGTGCAGCACTTCGAGACCGAGTCGGGTCGGCACCTGACCGTCACGATCAAGGGCCTGTACCGCGTCGACGCCGGCAAGAAGGCGATGCAGAAGCGCATCGCCGCGGTGTGTGACGAGGTCGACGCCGCCATCGAGTCGGGGAAGCAGTTCATCGTGCTGTCCGACCGCGACGGCAACGCCGAGCAGGCGCCCGTGCCGAGCCTGTTGCTCCTCGCCGCCGTGCACCACCACCTGATCCGCACCGAGCAGCGCATGAAGGTCGGTCTGATCGTCGAGGCCGGCGACGTGCGCGAGGTCCACCACGTGGCCACGCTCATCGGGTACGGCGCCTCGGCGATCAACCCGTACCTCGCGATGGAGACCTGCGAGAACCTGGTCCGGGCCGGCATGATCACGGGGATCACCCCGGAGCAGGCCGTCAAGAACGTGATCAAGGCGCTCGGCAAGGGCGTCCTGAAGATCATGTCGAAGATGGGCATCTCGACCGTGTCGAGCTACGCCGGTGCGCAGGCGTTCGAAGCAGTCGGGCTCAGCCAGGAGTTCGTCGACAAGTACTTCACCGGTACGTCGTCGATCCTCGGCGGCGTCGACATCGACGTCATCGCGAAGGAGAACGCCGAGCGGCACGCCCAGGCGTACCCGCAGGACGGCGCGGTGCTCTCGCACGAGCGGCTGCAGACCGGCGGCGAGTACCAGTGGCGTCGCGAGGGACCCCCGCACCTGTTCAACCCGGACACCGTCTTCCGGCTGCAGCACGCCACCCGTGCGCGCCGCTACGACATCTTCCGCGAGTACTCGAGCGCCGTGGACGACCAGTCCGAGGAGCTCATGACGCTCCGTGGGCTGTTCCGGTTCAAGCACGGGCTCCGCAAGCCCGTCGCGCTCGACGAGGTCGAGTCGATCGAGTCCATCGTCAAGCGCTTCAACACCGGCGCGATGTCGTACGGCTCCATCTCGAAGGAAGCCCACGAGACCCTCGCCATCGCGATGAACCGTCTCGGTGGTCGCTCGAACACGGGCGAGGGCGGCGAGGACGTCGACCGGCTGCTCGACCCCGAGCGCCGCAGCGCGATCAAGCAGGTCGCCTCCGGACGGTTCGGCGTGACGAGCATGTACCTCACCCACGCCACCGACATCCAGCTGAAGATGGCGCAGGGTGCGAAGCCGGGCGAGGGCGGCCAGCTGCCCCCGCAGAAGGTGTACCCGTGGGTCGCCCGCACCCGGCACGCCACGGCCGGCGTCGGCCTCATCTCGCCGCCGCCGCACCACGACATCTACTCGATCGAGGACCTCAAGCAGCTGATCTTCGACGTGAAGCGCGCCAACCCGGCCGCCCGCGTCCACGTCAAGCTCGTGAGCCAGTCCGGCATCGGTGCGGTCGCGGCCGGCGTGACGAAGGCCCTGGCCGACGTCGTGCTCGTGTCCGGCCACGACGGTGGAACGGGCGCGTCCCCGCTCAACTCGCTCAAGCACGCCGGCACCCCGTGGGAGATCGGTCTCGCCGAGACGCAGCAGACGCTCATGCTCAACGGCATGCGCGACCGCGTCGTCGTGCAGGTCGACGGTCAGATGAAGACCGGGCGCGACGTCGTCGTGGCGGCGCTCCTCGGCGCCGAGGAGTACGGCTTCGCCACCGCCCCGCTCGTCGTCGAGGGCTGCATCCTGATGCGGGTCTGCCACCTCGACACCTGCCCGGTGGGCGTCGCGACGCAGAACCCCGAGCTCCGCAAGCGTTTCTCCGGCAAGCCCGAGTTCGTCGTGAACTTCTTCGAGTTCATCGCGCAGGAAGTGCGGGAGCTCCTCGCCGAGCTCGGGTTCCGCACGCTCGACGAGGCGATCGGCCAGTCCGACGCGCTCGACGTCGACCGTGCCCTCGAGCACTGGAAGGCGTCCGGGCTGGACCTCGCCCCGGTGCTCGCGGGCCCCCACTTCGAGGCCGCCGAGCCGCGTCGCCACCAGCGCGAGCAGGACCACGAGCTCGAGCACCACTTCGACGTGGGCCTGATCCAGCAGACCGCCGACGTGCTCGACCACGGCGGCTCGATCGCCCTCGACCTGCCCATCCGCAACACCGAACGCGCGGTCGGCACGATGCTCGGCCACGAGGTCACGAAGCGGTACGGCGAGCACGGGCTGCCCAGTGGCTCGATCGACGTCACGCTGCGTGGTTCGGCCGGACAGTCGCTCGGCGCGTTCATGCCGGCCGGCATCACGCTGCGACTCGTCGGCGACAGCAACGACTACGTCGGCAAGGGCCTGTCCGGCGGTGAGATCATCGTGCGCCCCGACGCCGGTTCCGGCTTCGACCCGGCGCAGAACGTCATCGCCGGCAACGTGATCGGCTACGGCGCGACCCAGGGCAGCATGTTCATCCGCGGCATCGCGGGCGAGCGGTTCCTGGTGCGCAACTCGGGTGCGACCGCCGTGGTCGAGGGTGTGGGCGACCACGCGCTCGAGTACATGACCGGCGGCCTCGCCCTCATCCTGGGCGAGACCGGCCGCAACCTCGGCGCCGGCATGTCCGGCGGCACCGCGTACGTCCGCGGTCTGCGCGAGGAGCACGTCAACACCGACGCGCTCGCGACCGGCGAGCTGCGACTCGAGGCACTGGACAGCGCCGACGTCGAGATCGTCACCGACCTGCTCACCCGGCACGCCGAGGAGACCGGTTCGACGCTGGCATCCGACCTGCTCGAGTCCGGCGACCTGAGCGACTTCGTCAAGGTGCTGCCGCGGGACTACGCAGCGGTGCTCGAGACCCGCCAACGCGCCGTCGACGAGGGGCTCGACCCCGACGGCGACGTCGTGTGGAACCGAATCATGGAGGTGACCGGTGGCTGACCGTCACGCACGTCCGGAACAGGCAGCACCCAACACGACCTCGGAGGTGACCGGTGGCTGACCCCAAGGGATTCCTCAAGGTCCAGGAACGCGAACTCCCGGCACGGCGACCCGTGCCCGTCCGGCTCATGGACTGGAAAGAGGTCTACGAGCAGCAGGAGTCCGGCGCCCTCAAGCGCCAGGCCGGCCGCTGCATGGACTGCGGCGTGCCGTTCTGCCACCAGGGCTGCCCCCTCGGCAACCTGATCCCGGAGTGGAACGACCTCACCTGGCGCGGTGAGGGCCGGCAGGCCATCGAGCGGCTGCACGCGACGAACAACTTCCCGGAGTTCACGGGCCGGCTGTGCCCCGCCCCGTGCGAGTCCTCGTGCGTGCTCGGCATCAACCAGCCGCCGGTGACGATCAAGCAGGTCGAGGTCTCGATCATCGACGACGCGTTCCAGAACGGTTGGGTCACCCCCCACCCGCCGGAGCGTCTGACGGGCAAGACCGTCGCCGTCGTGGGGTCCGGCCCCGCCGGGCTCGCCGCCGCGCAGCAGCTCACACGCGCCGGGCACACCGTCGCCGTCTACGAGCGCGACGACCGCATCGGCGGGCTGCTCCGCTACGGGATCCCCGACTTCAAGATGGAGAAGCGCCAGATCGACGCGCGCCTCTCCCAGATGCAGGCCGAGGGCACCCGCTTCCGTGCGGGCGTCGAGATCGGCCGCGACATCACCTGGGACGACCTGAAGTCGCGCTACGACGCGGTCGTGGTGGCCACCGGCGCCACGGTGCCGCGTGACCTGCCGATCCCGGGGCGCGACCTCGAGGGCGTGCACTTCGCGATGGACTACCTCGTCCAGCAGAACAAGGCGAACGCCGGCACCCGGGTCGACAACCAGCTGACCGCCGAGGGCAAGCACGTCGTCGTCATCGGCGGCGGCGACACCGGGGCGGACTGCATCGGTACCGCACACCGGCAGGGCGCGCTGAGCGTGACGAACCTGGCGATCGGCAAGCAGCCGCCGCTGGAGCGTCCGTCCGAGCAGCCGTGGCCGATGTTCCCGACCGTGTTCGAGGTCACGAGCGCCCACGAAGAGGGCGGCGAGCGGCACTTCCTCGCCTCGACGGTCGAGTTCCTGGCGAACGAGGCCGGCGAGGTCCGTGCCCTCCGTGTCGCCGAGACCGAGTACCTCGACGGCCGTCGCGTGCCGAAGGCCGGCTCCGAGCGCGAGATTCCCGCAGACCTCGTCCTCGTCGCGATGGGCTTCACCGGCCCCGAGGCGGACACGATCGAGCCGCAGCTCGGGCTGCCGACCACGGTGTCCGGTGCGCTCGACCGCCGCGCCGACTACACGACGAACGAGGCGGGCGTGTTCGTCGCCGGCGACGCCGGCCGCGGGCAGTCCCTGATCGTCTGGGCGATCGCCGAGGGGCGAGCCGCGGCGGCGAAGGTGGACGAGTACCTCGAGGGCTCGACGATCCTGCCCGCGCCGGTGAAGGCGACGGACCGCGCGATCTCGATCTCGTGACCGAGGGGCCACCCGCACTCGATAAGGTGCTGGTGGCCTCGCTTCGTTCCGCGCGGCCCCACAGCGCGGAAACCCAAGCACCATCCACCACCACGAAGGAATCCATTGAGACGCGCAAAGATCGTTTCGACGCTCGGACCGGCAACGTCGGACTACGAGACCGTCAAGGAGATCATCGAAGCGGGCGTCGACGTCGCCCGACTCAACCTCAGCCACGGTGACTACAGCGTCCACGAGGCCAACTACGTGAACGTCCGTCGCGCGGCCGAGGAACTCGGCAAGCCCGTCGCGATCCTCGTCGACCTGCAGGGTCCGAAGATCCGTCTGGCCAAGTTCGCCGACGGCCCGCACGACCTCGCGGTCGGCGACGTGTTCACCATCACGACCGAGGACGTCCCCGGCTCCAAGGAGATCTGCGGCACGACGTTCAAGGGCCTGCCCCAGGACGTCAAGCCCGGCGACCCGCTGCTCATCGACGACGGTCGCGTCCGCCTGCGCGTGCTCGACACCGACGGCGTCCGCGTCCGCACCGAGGTCGTCGTCGGCGGCACGGTGTCGAACAACAAGGGCATCAACCTGCCCGGCGTCGCCGTCAACGTCCCCGCGCTGAGCGAGAAGGACGAGGCCGACCTCCGGTGGGCGATCCGTCAGGGCGCCGACCTCATCGCGCTGTCGTTCGTGCGCAACGCCGCCGACGTCGACCGTGCCCACGAGATCATGGACGAGGAGGGCAAGCGCCTGCCCGTCATCGCCAAGGTCGAGAAGCCGCAGGCCGTCGACGCGCTCGAGGAGATCATCGACGCCTTCGACAGCATCATGGTCGCCCGCGGTGACCTCGGCGTCGAGCTGCCGCTCGAGGCCGTCCCGATCGTGCAGAAGCGCGCCGTGGAGCTGTCCCGCCGCATGGCGAAGCCGGTCATCGTCGCGACGCAGATGCTCGAGTCGATGATCTCGTCGCCGATCCCGACGCGCGCGGAGACCTCCGACGTCGCGAACGCCGTGCTCGACGGCGCGGACGCGGTCATGCTCTCGGGCGAGACGAGCGTCGGTGAGTACCCGGTGCAGACGGTCCGCACGATGGCCCGCATCGTCGAGTCGACCGAGGACCACGGCCTCGAGCGCATCGCGCCGCTCGGCACCAAGCCGCGCACCCTCGGCGGTGCGATCACGCTCGCCGCGGTCGAGATCGCGGAGTTCACCGAGGCCTCGTACCTCTGCGTGTTCACCGAGTCCGGCGACTCCGCGCGACGCATGTCGCGTCTGCGCCACGGCCTGCCGATCATCGCCTTCACCCCGAACGAGGCGACGCGTCGCCGCATGGCGCTCACCTGGGGTGTCCGGTCGTTCCTCGTCGAGCGCAAGACCCACACCGACGAGCTCTTCTCGCAGGTGGACGACGTCCTGCTCGAGAACGGCCTGGCCGCCCCCGGCGACCGCGTCATCGTGACGGCCGGTTCCCCTCCCGGCATCGAGGGCTCGACGAACGACCTGCGCGTGCACCGGGTGGGCGACGCCCACGCCGAGGCCGCTCCGGCCTACGTGCGGGACTGATCCGCAGGATCCCGACGCCGACAGGGCGCGGACGGGAGGCCCGGCGCACGAACACGCGTCGCCTCCGGTCCGCGCCCTGTCGCGTCCCGCCCGGACGCCGGACGCTGGACGCGCCGCGGCTGCGCCCCGCCGTGGTCGTCGCGCCCCCGCACACCGGGGCGCGACGGCGTCTGCAGGGCGCGGCTGTGGGGTTCCCGACGGGCGTCGACGCTCGGGGCGCGCTCGGTGGGGTGGAGCCGGGGCGCGACCGGACCGCCGTGCGGGCAGGATGGGCGGGGTGAGCCTCCAGGACGACACCGCCTCCGCATCCACGGCGCCGCGCGCCGACGTCCGCCGCTGGCGCCGCTACCTGGCCGACGAGCGTGCGGAGGCGGCGGTCTACCGCAACCTCGCCGCGCGGCGGTCCGGAGAGGAACGCGAGATCCTCGCCGCCCTGGCCGAGGCCGAGGGACGGCACGAGCAGCACTGGCTCGACCTGCTCGGCGACGACGTCGGGCGTCCGCAGCGCGGCAGCCTGCGCACCCGCGTCCTCGCGACGCTGGCCAAGCGGTTCGGGTCGGTCTTCGTCCTCGCGTTGATGCAGCGCGCCGAGGACCGCTCGCCGTACGCCGACGACGACGACGCGACCGCGAGCATGGCGGCCGACGAGCGCATCCACGGCGAGGTCGTCCGCGGGCTGGCGAACCGCGGCCGCATGCGGCTGTCGGGCACGTTCCGCGCGGCGGTCTTCGGCGCCAACGACGGACTCGTGTCGAACCTGGCGCTCATCATCGGCATCAGCGCCTCGGGTGCGGACCGGCACTTCGTCCTGCTGAGCGGCATCGCCGGTCTGCTCGCCGGCGCCCTCTCGATGGGAGCGGGGGAGTACGTCTCCGTGCGCTCGCAGCGCGAACTGCTCGAGGCGTCCGCACCGCACCCCGAGGCGGGACGTGCCGTGGCGGACCTCGACGTCGACGCGAACGAGCTGGCCCTGGTGTACCGGGCCCGTGGCATGTCCGAGGCCGAGGCGACCGAGCACGCTGCCCACGTGCTGTCCGGCATCGGCGAGCGTCGTCCGGCGACCGGCCCGGTGCCCGTCGCCGACGACCACGAGGCGGTCGGGAACGGCCTGAGCGCCGCGGTGTCGAGCTTCCTGTTCTTCGCCTCGGGCGCGATCATCCCGGTGCTGCCGTTCCTGTTCGGCATGCAGGGGTGGGCGGCCATCGCGGTGGCCGGCACGCTCGTCGGGCTCGCGCTGCTCGGCACCGGAGCGGTCGTCGGGGTCCTCAGCGGGGCGTCGCCGGGCAAGCGGGCGTTCCGGCAGCTCGCGATCGGGTTCGGTGCCGCGGTGGTGACGTACGCGCTCGGACTGCTGTTCGGGACGGGTGCCGCCTAGCGGCGGAGGGCGGCGCGTGGGGGCAGCAGCAGCAGGGCCGCGGCGCCGACGACGATGAGCGCGATGCCTGCGAAGACCATGAACACGGTGAGCGCGAGGCCCGGCGCGACGAGCACGACCACACCGCCGAGGATCGAGAGCACCCCGCTCACCAGGGTCGGCACCCGGGACGAACCCGGGTGGCCGACGAAGCCGCCGACGATCGAGACGATGCCCTCGACGACGAATCCGACCCCGGCGAGCACGGCGTAGACGACCAGGGGGATCGCGGGATCGAGCAGCGCCACCAGGCCGGCGACCGCGACGAGCGCGCCCACCACGCCGGACGTCCACCGCCAGACCGTCGGCGTCCCGTGTCCCCGCACCGACGCCACGACCCGCAGGGCGCCGGCGACGACGAGGTAGACGCCGAACAGCAGTGCGACGACGACGAGCGACGGCCGCGGCCACGCGATGGCGACGATCCCCAGGGCGATCGCGACGACCGCGGTGACGACGACGAACACCCGGAACGTGCGGACGGCACGAGAATCCACGGACACTCCTCCTGATCGGACCGCTGGAGTCCCGAACGCTACCCGGCCGACGGCGAGCCGGTGCAACCGGATGCAACCCCCGCCGACGTACCGTGCGAGCAGGCACGCGATCCGAACGTGCCCCGACAACGTCGTCGAAAGGCCACCACCATGACCATCGCACCATCGCCCACCACCTACGCGGCACCCGGTGAACCGGGCTCCCTCGTCCAGTACCGGTCGCGGTACGACCACTTCATCGGCGGCGAGTACGTCCCCTCGGCGAGTGGGCAGTACTTCGAGAACCCGACCCCCGTCACCGGCAAGGTCTTCACCGAGGTCGCCCGCGGGGACTCCACCGACGTGGACCGCGCGGTGGCAGCGGGCTGGAAGGCGTTCCCGAGCTGGGGGAGGACGAGCGCCGCCGAGCGCGCGATCATCCTCAACAAGATCGCCGACCGGATGGAGGAGCACCTCGAGATGCTCGCCGTCGCCGAGACGTGGGAGAACGGCAAGCCGATCCGCGAGACGCTCGGTGCCGACATCCCGCTCGCGATCGACCACTTCCGCTACTTCGCCGGGGCGATCCGCGCGCAGGAGGGCTCGGCTGGCGAGATCGACCACGACACCGTGGCGTACCACTTCCACGAACCCCTCGGCGTGGTCGGGCAGATCATCCCCTGGAACTTCCCGATCCTGATGGCCGTGTGGAAGCTCGCACCCGCCCTGGCAGCGGGCAACTGCGTCGTGCTGAAGCCCGCCGAGCAGACTCCGGCCTCGATCCATGTCCTCGTCGAGCTCATCCGCGACCTGCTGCCCGCCGGCGTCCTCAACGTCGTCAACGGGTTCGGCATCGAGGTCGGCGCGCCGCTCGCCCAGCACCCGGACATCCGGAAGATCGCGTTCACCGGCGAGACCACCACCGGCCGGTTGATCATGCAGTACGCCTCGCAGAGCCTCATCCCGGTGACGCTCGAGCTCGGCGGCAAGAGCCCGAACGTGTTCTTCCCGGACGTCGCCGCCGAGAAGGACTCGTTCTACGACAAGGCGCTCGAGGGCTTCACCTTCTTCAACCTCAACCAGGGCGAGGTCTGCACCTGCCCGTCCCGGGCGCTGGTGGCGAAGGAGATCTACGACGGGTTCGTCGCCGACGGCCTCGACCGGGTGCGCGCCGTCAAGCAGGGGCACCCGCTCGACCTCTCCACGATGATCGGCGCGCAGGCGTCGAACGACCAGCTCGAGAAGATCCTGAGCTACATCGACATCGGCAAGCAGGAGGGCGCGAAGCTGCTCACCGGCGGGGAACGCGCGGACCTCGGTGGCGAACTGTCCGGCGGGTACTACGTCACGCCGACGGTGTTCGAGGGCGTCAACTCGATGCGGATCTTCCAGGAGGAGATCTTCGGTCCGGTCCTCGCGCTGACGTCCTTCAGCGGCTACGACGACGCGATCGCCACGGCCAACGACACCCTGTACGGACTCGGCGCCGGGGTGTGGAGTCGCGAGGCGACGACCCTGTACCGCGCCGGTCGGGACATCCAGGCCGGACGGGTGTGGTCGAACACGTACCACCAGTACCCCGCGGGTGCGGCGTTCGGCGGGTACAAGCAGTCCGGCATCGGGCGGGAGAACCACAAGATGATGCTCGACCACTACCAGCAGACGAAGAACCTGCTCGTGTCCTACGCGGACGGTCCGATGGGCTTCTTCTGATGCCCGACACCGCACGCGTGGCGGTCACGCCGGCGGCGGGGGAGCTGCTGCGCACCCTCGCCGCCCGGCACGGCCCCCTGATGTTCCACCAGTCGGGCGGCTGCTGCGACGGATCGAGCCCGATGTGCTACCCGGTCGGCATGTTCCGGACCGGTTCCGGCGACGTGTTGTTGGGGGCGCTCCAGGTGGACGGCATCGACCCCGTCGAGGTCTACATGTCGGTGTCGCAGTTCGAGTACTGGAAGTACACGCACCTCACCATCGACGTCGTCGACGGGCGCGGCGGCGGGTTCTCGGTCGAGAGCCCCGAGGGCAAGCGGTTCCTGACCCGGTCGCGGATGTTCGACGACGCCGAGCTGGCGGATCTCGGCCTGGTCCCGGTCGCACGCCGGACGTAGGCTGGCCGTACTCGTCGCGACGGTGCGGCGGGTGGGGTCGATCGGAGGACGCATGCGCGCACCCGACCGGCTCCGCCCGCTCGTCGCCGCGTCCTGGCGGCGGTCCGCGGCGGTCGACCCGGACGCGGTCCCCGCACTCGCCCTCGGCGACGACGAGCTCGACGCCGCCCGCCGTGACGGCCCGCTGGCCACCCTGCTGCCCGTCGTCCGGCACCTCCTGCTCGACGACACCCGCTCCGCCGGCTGCGTCCTGGCGGTCGGGGACGCCTCCGGCCGGCTCGTGTGGGTCGACGGCGCGCGGACGGCCCGACGAGCGGCAGAGGACATGGGCTTCGTCCCCGGGGCCGACTGGGCCGAGGACCGCGTCGGCACGAGCGCACCCGGCACCGCCCTGCGTCTCGACCGGCCGGTGCAGATCCGCTCTGACGAGCACTACGCCAACGCCGTGAAGCCGTGGTCGTGCACCGCCGTCCCCGTGCACGACGCCCACGGCTCCACCGTCGGTGTGCTCGACCTGACGGGCGACGACCGGGCGGTCGAACGGCACACCCTCTCGCTCCTCGCCGCCACGGTCGCCGCCGCCGAGGCGCGGCTCGCCCTCGCCGCGAGCCGGGTCCCCGGACCCGCCGTGCCGACGCCGGCCGCGCCCGGCGCGGAACTGACGGTCCTCGGCACCGACACCGCCGTGCTGCGCATCCGCGACCGCCGGGTGCAGCTGTCCGCGCGGCACTCCGAGCTCCTGGTCGTCCTCGCCGCCCACCCCGACGGGTTGGCGGCAGCCGACCTCGCGCACGCGGTGTACGGCGACGCCGGTGCCGTCGTCACGCTGCGCGCCGAGGTGGTGCGGCTCCGACGTGTCCTCGCGGAGCACGCGTCGGGCGTGACCGTGACGTCGCGTCCGTACCGGGTGACCGGGATGGCGACCGACGTCGACACCGTGCTCTCCGCGCTCGACCGCGGGGCGCGCCTCCAGGCCGTCGACCGGTACACCGGGCCGGTCCTGCCGGGGTCGGCTGCGCCGGGGGTGGACGCCGTGCGCGACCTGGTGCGCGGTCGGTTCCGCGAGTCGGTCGTCGCGGACGGCAGTGTCGAGGCGCTGCTCGCGTGGGCGCGGACGCCCGACGGCGCAGCGGACGGCCGCGTGCTCCGCGCGCTGCTCGCGGTCCTGCCGCGGCGGTCGCCGCGACGGGCCGGTCTCGTGGCGGCGATCGAGGCGCTCGAGGGTCCCTGAGTCGGTCGCGACGACCCGGCCTGGAGGCGCGCCCCGCGCGGTCGAGATCGCCGACGGCGCGCGCCTCCCGGCCTGGTGATCAGGAACCAGAGGTCGGCGCCGGCGTGGTGGTCGCGTCGGGGTCCGGCGGGGTCGGGGCCTTCCCCTCGTGGCCCTTCGGCGGCGCGGGCACGGTCGCTGGATCGCCGGCCGTCGGCAGTGCCGGGCAGCCGGGCGTCGTCGCGGGGCCGCCCTCGGGCGGTGCGGGCACCGTCGCGGTGTCGCCGTCCGACGGAACCGGGGCCGGTGTGGTCGCGCTGGTCGGAGCACCGCTCGGTGCACCAGTCGGGGCGCTCGGCGCCGGGGTGGTCGTCGCGGCGTTCGCCGTGGCGATGCCGAACCCGCCGAGCACCAGCACCGCGGCCGCGGCCGTGCCGATCCCGACCCGTCGCAGGAGTGCGCCGCGTCGCGGGGTGGCGGTGGTGGTCGAGTCGTCTCGTTCGTCGAACATGGTGGTTCCGTTCCGTGACCGGGCAGATCCGGGTGATCCGCCGCTGGAGACGACGCTCGAGTCCGAATCTGAAGCATGCCTGAAGCACAGGGGTTCTCCAGCGTCCTCCATGGTCGGCGGCTGCTGGAGCGCCCTACGGTGTCCGCCGTGCCTGTTCCCGCTCGAATCCTGGTCGTCGACGACGACGACTCCATCCGGACCTCCGTCGCGACGACGCTGCGTGCCGAGGGCTTCACCGTCGCCGAGGCGTCCGACGGACGCGACCTCGTCGAGGACCTCCGCCGCGCCGCACCCGACCTCGTCCTGCTGGACTGGATGCTGCCCGGGCCGAGCGGCATCGTGCTCGCCGGGCGGGTGCGCTCCACCTCGGACGCCGCCGTCGTGATGATGACCGCGCGGGACGAGCTCGACGAGCGGTTGCGCGGCTTCGCCGAGGGCGCCGACGACTACGTGGTGAAGCCGTTCGCGATGGCCGAGCTGGTTGCGCGGGTGACGGCGGTGCTCCGGCGGCGCGGGCGGATCCCGTCGGTCGTCGAGGTCGGCGACCTCGTCCTCGACCCGGACGCCGCCACCGCTCGGCGTGCCGGGGTCCTGCTCGACCTCACCGCGACGGAGTTCCGACTGCTGCGGTTCCTCGCCGAGAGCCGGGGTCGCACCGTGTCGAAGGGGCAGATCACGACGCAGGTGTGGGGCTACGACGACGTCGCGGCGAACGTCGTCGAGGTCCACCTCAGCGCCCTCCGACGGAAGATGGAGGCGCACGGGCCGCGGCTCGTGCACACCGTCCGCGGCATCGGGTACCGGCTGAGCGACGAGCGGACGGCGGCGTGACGGGCGAGAGCGGCCCGCTCCGGACGACGTCGTTGCGGCTGCGCACGGTCGTCGCGATCGTGGTCCTGCTCGCGGTCCTGCTGGCCGGACTGGCGGTCGCCGTCGAGGTGCTGCTCGGCATCCGGCTGCGCGCCCAGGCAGAGGACCGGCTCCGCGACCGGGCATCGGCCGCCGCCGCACTCGTCGGGACCGTCGACGCCGAGGACCTCGCCGACCGGCTCTCCGCGCAGGGGTTGTCGGTGCGCATCGTCGGGCCGGACGGCGGGGCCGTCGAGGCCGGTCCGACGCCGGACCAGCTGCGGGCGGGCCCGCCGGACCCAGGCGGCCTGCCGGCGACCGTACCGCGCGGCAGCGGACTCGCCGGTGGGACCGCACCCACGGCCGCGGCGACGCCGACGACCACCGCGGACGGCGCCACGATCTCGTCGTCGTCCGTGCGCGAGGGCGACGGGGTGCTCACCCTCGTGAGCCGGCTCGACGACGGCACCCGCATCACGCTGACCGTCGGCATTCGCGACGTGCAGGACACCCTGGTGCAACTCGGCTGGGTGATGGGCGGTGCCTCCGCGGCGTTCCTCGGGGTCGCCGTCCTCGGTGTGGTGCTCGTCGTCCGTCGGTCCCTGCGGCCGCTCGACGAGATGGCGACGACCGCGCGGTCGATCGCGGGCGGCGACCGCGGCCGGCGCCTCCGACCCTCGCGCCAGGACACCGAGATCGGTCGCGTCGCCGTCGCCATGGACGAGATGCTCGACGCCGTCGAGGGCGCGGAGCGCGAGGCCGTCGCCGCGGAGGCACGGGTCCGCTCGTTCCTCTCCGACGCCGCGCACGAGCTGCGCACGCCGGTCGCCGGGGTCCGTGCGGCGGCCGACACGCTCGTGCGCGGCGGCGGCGACGTCGCCACGCGCGAGGTGCTCGCCGTGCACGTCGTCCGCCAGGCAGACCGCGCCGCGCGGCTCGTCGAGGACATGCTCACGATGGCCCGGCTCGACCGGGGGATCGAACTCGACCGACGACCGGTGGACCTCGGCGCCGTCCTCGTGGCGGAGGGCGACCGGCTGCGGTTGCGGCTGCCGTCCGTCGCGCTCGAGGTCGTGGTGCCCGAGCGGGCCGTGTGCGCCGACGTCGACGCCGAGCGGCTCGCCCAGGTCGTCGCCAACCTCGTCGACAACGCCGCCCGCGCTGCCGGACCCGCGGGCAGGATCGTCGTCACGCTCGACGACCGGGGAACGGGCCCCGTGGTCCGGGTGGAGGACGACGGTCCGGGCATCCCGGTGCAGGACCGCGTGCGGGTCTTCGACCGACTCGTCCGGCTCGAGGCCGCTCGCGACGCCCGTTCCGGCGGGGCCGGACTGGGACTGCCGATCGCTCGGGGCATCGCCGAGGCGCACGGCGGGTCCCTGCAGCACGCCGAGGACGGCGGAGGCCACGAGGTCGGCCTGCTCGGCGGTGCGGTGTTCGAGCTGCGGCTGCCGGCGGCGGTCGAGGGGCGGGGGTCCTGCTAGCCTGGAGGCCTCGCGAGTGTGGTGGAATCGGCAGACACGGGGCACTCAAAATGCTCTGCCTCACGGCGTGCGGGTTCAAGTCCCGCCACTCGTACAACGCTTTCTGGCAACCTGAGTCGTGTGCTGACATGAAGCACTTCTGACGTCTAGTAGGCTTGCGGCTGTGAGTGACACAGAAGCAACTGCAACAGCACCCCGTCGCGTCGTCGTCGCCGAGGACGAGTCGCTCATCCGCCTCGACATCGTCGAGATCCTCCGCGACAACGGGTTCGACGTGGTCGGTGAGGCCGGCGACGGCGAGACCGCCGTGCAGCTCGCCACCGACCTCCGTCCCGACCTCGTCGTGATGGACGTCAAGATGCCCCAGCTCGACGGCATCTCCGCAGCCGAGAAGCTGTCCAAGAACCACATCGCTCCGGTGGTCCTCCTCACGGCGTTCAGCCAGAAGGACCTCGTCGAGCGTGCCACCGAGGCCGGCGCGCTGGCCTACGTGGTCAAGCCGTTCACGCCGAACGACCTGCTCCCCGCGATCGAGATCGCCCTCTCGCGGCACCAGCAGATCATCACGCTCGAGGCCGAGGTCGCCGACCTGGTCGAGCGCTTCGAGACGCGCAAGCTCGTCGACCGCGCCAAGGGCCTGCTCAACGAGAAGATGGGCCTCACCGAGCCCGAGGCGTTCCGCTGGATCCAGAAGGCCTCGATGGACCGCCGCCTGACCATGCACGACGTCGCCAAGGCGATCATCGAGCAGCTCAGCGCCAAGAAGTAGCACCACCGTCGCTCACACCAGCGCCGTCGGACCCCGGTCCGGCGGCGCTGCTGCGTTCCCGGACGCGTGGGGCGGTGGAGGCGACCACCTGGCAGGCTGGAGCCGTGGACGACGTGGTGATCCGGGCCTCCCGGCCTGACGACATGCCTGCGGTGGCCGACCTGCGGTGGCGGTGGAGCGTCGGCGAGGGCGGCGCCGAGCCGGCCGCGACGCCGGACGACTACCGCGCGGCGATGACGGCCTTCGCCCTGGAGCACCCGGACACGCACCGGTGCGTGGTCGCGGAGCGCGACGGCGCGGTCCTCGGCATGGCGTGGCTCGGGCTCGTCGCCCGGCCGCCGACCCCGGACCGGCCGGGGCGACGCCTGACCGCCGACGTGCAGACCGTGTACGTGCACCCCGACCTGCGCGGGCTCGGTGTCGCCGGACGGCTCGTCACGGCACTGCTCGACATAGCCGACGACCTCGGCGTCGAGCGGACCTCGGTGCACTCGAGCGTCGACGGCGAGCGGCTCTACCGGCGTCTCGGCTTCGGCGATGCGCGCCTGTTGCTGCAGCGTCCGCCCGAGGACTGACGACGGTTCAGCGTGCCTCGCGGATGAGGTTGGTGATGCGGACGGTGGAGCAGCGCCGCCCCTGGTCGTCCGTGATCACGATCTCGTGCGTGGTGAGCGTGCTGCCGAGGTGGATCGCGGTGCAGACGCCGGTGACGGTGCCGGACGTGGCGCTGCGGGTGTGCGAGGCGTTCAGCTCGATGCCGACGGCGTAGCGGCCCTCGCCGGCGTGCACGTTGGCGGCCATCGAACCGAGGCTCTCGGCGAGGACGACGTAGGCGCCCCCGTGCAGCAGGCCGACCGGCTGGCGGTTGCCCTCGACCGGGATGCTGCCGACGGCACGGTCGGCCGTCATCTCGGTGATGACCATGCCCATCTTGTCGGCGAGCTCACCCATTCCGCGGGCCGCGAGGCGCTCGTCGACGTTCCCGGTGATGGTGGCTTCGTCGGTCACGCGCTCGAACTCCCGTGTCGGATGGCGTCGGTAGGCTGTCCGGGTGTCGGACTCCGCAAAGCCTACCCTCATGGTCATCGACGGCCACTCGCTCGCCTTCCGGGCCTTCTACGCACTGCCGGTCGACAGTTTCGTGAACCGCGACGGGCAGCACACGAACGCCATCCACGGCTTCATCTCGATGCTGCTCATGCTCCTGCAGCGCGAGAAGCCGACCCACCTGGCGGTCGCGTTCGACATCTCCCGGTTCTCGTTCCGCACCCGTGAGTACGAGGCGTACAAGGGCACCCGCTCCGAGACCCCGGCCGAGTTCAAGGGCCAGATCCCGCTGCTGCAGCAGGCGCTCGAGGCGATGGGCATCACCACGGTGACGAAGGAGGACTACGAGGCCGACGACATCCTCGCGACCCTGTCGTCCCAGGGTGCTGCGCAGGGGTACCAGGTCTACGTGGTCTCCGGCGACCGCGACGCCATCCAGCTCGTCAACGACGACGTGACGCTGCTCTACCCGTCGGTCCGTGGCGTGTCCGAACTGACCCGGTACGACCGCGACAAGGTGTACGAGCGCTACGGCATCGAGCCGCACCAGTACCCCGACATCGCCGCCCTCGTGGGCGAGACCAGCGACAACCTGATCGGCATCGACAAGGTCGGCGAGAAGACCGCGGTCAAGTGGGTCACCCAGTACGGCTCGCTCGAGGGCGTCCTCGAGCACGCCGACGAGATCAAGGGCGTCGTCGGCAACAACCTGCGCGAGCAGCAGGACCGGGCGATCCGGAACCGCCGGCTGAACCGCCTGGTCACGGACGTCGAGCTGCCGGTGGGCCCGGCCGACGTCGCGCTCCGGCCCCTCGACGAGACCGCCGTGCGTGAGCTGTTCGCCAAGCTGCAGTTCCGCACGCTGCTCGACCGCGTCTTCAAGGTCGCCGGCTCGGGCGAGCCGTCCGAGCAGCCGGCCGAGGGCGGGGTGACGGACGGGGCCGCGACCCCGCCGTCGGTCAAGACCCTGATCGACGAGGAACTCGGCTACTGGCTCGAGCGGCGCAACGCGTCCGAGGCGGCGAACGGCTACGGCGTCGCCGTCGAGGTCATCGACGGCCGGCTCAGCACCATCGGCATCGCGACCCACGACGACGCCGTCCAGGTCCCGGGCGGCAGCGGCGCGAAGGACTACGAGCAGCTGTCGGCGTGGTTCGCCTCCGACGCCCCGAAGCACTTCCACGACGCCAAGGCGGCGATCAAGGCGCTCGCGACCGCCGGCTTCGTGGTGAACGGCGTCGCCGGTGACGCCCGCATCACGGGGTGGCTCGCCCAGCCCGGCAAGCAGGGGCAGCCGCTGGCCGACCTCGTCTACCAGGAGCTCGGCGAAGAGCTCCCCACCGCCGACCCGAACCAGCTCGTGCCCGAGACCGACCCGGTGAACGTCGGCGTGCACGCGTGGTTCGTCCTGCGGGTCACCACGGCGCTCCGTGCCCGACTCGACGAGTCGTCGCTCACGGTCCTCGACGACATCGAGCTCCCGCTGGTGTCGGTGCTCGCGAGCATGGAGACGATCGGCGTCGGGATCGACCGTCCGGTGCTCACGGGGCTGTCGAAGGAACTGGGGGAGCGCGCCGCCGAACTGGCGCAGCAGGCGTTCGCCGAGATCGGGCACGAGGTGAACCTCGGTTCCCCGAAGCAGCTGCAGGAAGTCCTGTTCACCGAGCTCGCGATGCCGAAGACCCGCAAGACGAAGACCGGGTTCTCGACCGACGCCGCCAGCCTGGCGGACCTGCAGGAGCAGCACCCGCACCCGTTCCTCGGGTTGCTGCTGCAGCACCGCGACGCCACCAAGCTCCGCCAGATCGTCGACACGCTCGACGCGGCGATCGTCGACGGGCGCATCCACACCCGGTACGAGCAGACGGGCAGCAGCACCGGCCGCATCTCGTCGACCGACCCGAACCTGCAGAACATCCCGGTGAAGACCGCCGTGGGGCGCCGGGTCCGGTCGGCGTTCGCCGTCGCCGAGCCCTACACGACGCTCATCACGGCCGACTACTCGCAGATCGAGATGCGGATCATGGCGCACCTGTCGGGTGACCCCGGGCTCATCCAGGCGTTCAACGAGGGTGAGGACCTGCACCGGTTCGTCGGCGCCCGGGTGTTCGGCGTTGAGCCGGCCGAGGTGTCCGCCGAGATGCGCACCAAGGTCAAGGCGATGTCGTACGGCCTGGCCTACGGGCTGAGCGCGTTCGGGTTGTCGAAGCAGCTGCGGATCGAGCAGTCCGAGGCCCGGACGCTCATGACCGAGTACTTCGCCCGGTTCGGCGCGGTGCGCGACTACCTGCGCAACGTCGTCGAGCAGGCGCGCGAGGACGGCTACACCGAGACGATCTTCGGCCGTCGCCGCCCGTTCCCGGACCTGAAGAGCCCGAACCGCGTCCTGCGCGAGAACGCCGAGCGCGCGGCGCTGAACGCGCCGATCCAGGGCTCGGCTGCCGACATCATGAAGATCGCGATGCTCGGTGTCGACGAGGACCTGCGCGACGGCTGCCTCGAGTCGCACCTGCTGCTCCAGGTGCACGACGAGCTCATCCTCGAGGTCGCGCCCGGCGAGCAGGAGCGCGTCGAGGAGATCCTGCGCACCCGGATGGGCAGCGCCGCCGAGCTCACCGTGCCGCTCGACGTCTCGGTCGGTGTCGGCGCGAACTGGGAGAGCGCGGCGCACTGACCGCGTGCCGGACGGCGCTGGTGGATAGGGTCGGAGCATGAGCGAAGCGCGTCCC
This sequence comes from Curtobacterium pomorum, assembly GCF_044497295.1. Lineage (NCBI taxonomy): Bacteria > Bacillati > Actinomycetota > Actinomycetes > Micrococcales > Microbacteriaceae > Curtobacterium > Curtobacterium pomorum. Next base: position 2,222,405 of record NZ_CP172409.1, on the reverse strand, counting down.
GTCCGTCAGCAGACCGCCGTCGACCACGTGGCCGAGGGATGGGTCGCCACCCTCGTCGACCTCGACCCGACGACGGCGACGTACATCGGTGTGCCGGGTCGGACGGGGGAGTACGGCGACACCTCGCCCGCCGGAGCAGCCGCCCTGGCCGATGCGGCCCGGGCGACGAAGCGCGCCCTCGACGCCGCCGCGGCGGTCGACCCGGTCGACGAGGTCACGAAGGCCGACCTCGGCGCCGAACTCGACCTCGTGCAGGAGTCGTACGAGCGGAAGCTCCACCTGCGCGACCTCAACGTGATCGCGAGCCCGGCGCAGTCCGTCCGCGAGATCATCGACCTGATGCCGACGGCGACGGAGGCGGACTGGCAGGACGTCGCCAGCCGGCTGCACGCGCTGCCGGACGCGCTCGAGGGCATCCGCGAGACCCTGCTCGAGGGCACGCGCGAGGACGTCACCCCGGCGAAGCGGCAGGTCGCCCTGGTCGCGGAGCAGGCCGCCCGCAACGGCGCGGAGGACGGCTTCTTCCGCCGCCTGGCCGAGGGCGCGGCGTTCGACGACGGCTCCGCCGTGCCGGACTCGCTCCGCGCCGAGCTGACCCGCGGCGCCGAGGTCGCATCGGCTGCGTACCGGAGCCTCGGGCAGTTCCTCGAGCACGAACTGCTGCCGCTCGCCACCCCGGTCGACGCCGTCGGACGCGAGGCGTACGAGCTGCACTCCCGCCGGTTCCTCGGCGCCGTCGTCGACCTCGACGAGACGTACGAGTGGGGCCTCGAGGAACTCGCCCGCATGCGTGACGAGCAGGAACGCATCGCCGACCGGATCGAGTCGGGCGCGAGCGTGGCCCGTGCGATCGAGGTGCTGGACACCGACCCCTCCCGGATCCTGCACGGGACGGACGCCCTGCAGCGGTGGATGCAGGAGACGAGCGACGCCTCGATCGCGGCGATGGCCGGCACCTACTTCGACATCCCGGAACCGATCCGCCGCCTCGAGTGCCGGATCGCCCCCACGCAGGAGGGCGGGATCTACTACAGCGGTCCGTCGGACGACTTCTCGCGCGCCGGCCGGATGTGGTGGTCGGTGCCCGAGGGCGTCACCGAGTTCGGCACCTGGCGTGAGAAGACGACGGTCTACCACGAGGGCGTCCCCGGTCACCACCTGCAGATCAGCCAGGGCGTCTACAACCGCGGCGAGCTCAACACGTGGCGCCGCCAGCTGTCCGGCTCGTCGGGCCACGTCGAGGGCTGGGCGCTCTACGCCGAGCGCCTGATGGAGCAGCTCGGGTTCCTCGACGACGACGGCGACCGGCTCGGCATGCTCGACGGGCAGCGCATGCGTGCCGCCCGCGTGGCGCTCGACATCGGTGTGCACCTGCAGAAGACCAACCCGGACGGCGGCGGCTGGACGTGGGAGTACGCCCTCGACTTCATGCGCGAGAACGTGAACATGGACGACGCGTTCGTGCAGTTCGAGGTCGCGCGCTACTTCGGGTGGCCCGGCCAGGCGCCGTCCTACAAGGTGGGCCAGCGCGTGTGGGAGTCGATCCGCGACGAGGTCGCCGCCCGCGAAGGCGCCGACTTCGACCTGAAGGCGTTCCACCGTCGTGCGCTCGCGCTCGGCAGCATCGGTCTCGACACCCTGCGCAGCGCCCTGCTCCGCTGACGCGCCGCCGACACGCCCGGTTGTGGGGGCTCGGCCGGTGCGGTTAGACTTGTGCGGCGCAATCCGCGCCACTCAATCAATCGCCACGGCGGAGCACCACGGGGGTCTCGACTCCCCGCACGCCACGGCCCGACTCATGTCCGTTCGGAGCAATCTCTACATGACAACCACTACGACCAAGGCTCCTAAGCAGGTCGCCATCAACGACATCGGTTCGGCTGATGACTTCCTGGCCGAGGTCGAGAAGACCCTGAAGTTCTTCAACGACGGTGATCTCATCTCCGGCACCGTCGTGAAGATCGACCGCGACGAGGTCCTCCTCGACGTCGGTTACAAGACCGAGGGCGTCATCCCCTCGCGCGAGCTCTCGATCAAGCACGACGTCGACCCCAACGAGGTCGTCAAGGTCGGCGACGAGGTCGAGGCCCTGGTTCTCCAGAAGGAGGACAAGGAAGGCCGCCTCATCCTGTCGAAGAAGCGTGCGCAGTACGAGCGCGCATGGGGCGACGTCGAGAAGATCAAGGAGTCCGACGGCGTCGTGACCGGCACGGTCATCGAGGTCGTCAAGGGCGGCCTGATCGTCGACATCGGTCTCCGTGGCTTCCTCCCCGCGTCGCTCATCGAGCTCCGTCGCGTCCGCGACCTCACGCCGTACCTCGGCCAGGAGATCGAGGCGAAGATCCTCGAGCTCGACAAGAACCGCAACAACGTGGTCCTGTCGCGCCGTGCGCTCCTCGAGCAGACGCAGTCCGAGTCCCGGACCACGTTCCTCAACAACCTGCACAAGGGCCAGGTCCGCAAGGGCATCGTCTCCTCGATCGTCAACTTCGGTGCGTTCGTGGACCTCGGTGGCGTCGACGGTCTCGTCCACGTCTCCGAGCTCAGCTGGAAGCACATCGAGCACGCCAGCGAGGTCGTCGAGGTCGGTCAGGAAGTCACCGTCGAGATCCTCGAGGTCGACCTGGACCGCGAGCGCGTGTCGCTCTCGCTCAAGGCCACGCAGGAGGACCCGTGGCAGGTCTTCGCCCGCACCCACGCGATCGGCCAGATCGCACCGGGCAAGGTCACGAAGCTCGTCCCGTTCGGTGCCTTCGTCCGCGTTGCCGACGGCATCGAGGGCCTGGTGCACATCTCGGAGCTCTCGAACAAGCACGTCGAGCTCGCCGAGCAGGTCGTCTCGGTCAACGACGAGGTCTTCGTCAAGATCATCGACATCGACCTCGACCGTCGCCGCATCTCGCTCAGCCTCAAGCAGGCGAACGAGGGCGTGGACCCCGAGGGCACCGAGTTCGACCCGGCGCTCTACGGCATGCCGACCGAGTACGACGACAAGGGTGACTACAAGTACCCGGACGGCTTCGACCCGGAGACGAACGAGTGGCTCGAGGGCTACGACACCCAGCGCACCGAGTGGGAGGGCCAGTACGCGGCCGCCCAGGGTCGTTGGGAAGCCCACAAGGCGCAGGTCGCGAAGACCATCGCCGACGAGGAAAAGGGCGGCTTCGACCTCCCGGCCGGCGCATCGTCGTCGTCCGCTTCCTCTTCGTCGTCGTTCTCGAGCGAGACCGGTGGCGCGAGCCCCCTCGCCGACGACGCTTCGCTGGCGGCGCTCCGCGAGAAGCTCAGCTCGACCAACTGATCGAGCGAGTCGCACTGACCGGAAGCCCGGCATCCCCCAGGGGGTGCCGGGCTTCCGGCGTTTCCACGCCGCGGGTCGTTAGCCTGTCCGCGTGCGCATCATCGGTCTCACGGGCGGCATCGCCGCGGGCAAGTCGACGGTCTCCAGGCGTTGGGCGGAACACGGCGGGATCGTCGTCGACGCCGACCGGCTCGCGCGGGACGCCGTCGCGCCGGGCAGCCCCGGTCTCGCGCAGGTCGCCGAGCGGTTCGGCCCGACGGTGATCGCGGCCGACGGTTCGCTCGACCGTCCGGCGCTCGGGGCGATCGTGTTCTCGGACCCGGCGGCCCGGAAGGACCTCGAGGCGATCACCCACCCCGAGGTCTGGCGGCTCGCCCAGCGTGCCTTCGACGCGGCCGAGGCCGCCGATCCCGATGCCGTCGTCGTGTACGACGTGCCGCTCCTCGCCGAGGCCCGCGGATCCCGCCCGCTCCGGTTCGACGCCGTCGTGGTGGTCGACGCCCCGGCCGCACAGCGCATCGAGCGGCTCGTGGCCCACCGGAACATGCCCCGGGACGAAGCCGAGCGCCGCGTGGCCGCACAGGCAAGCGACGCCGACCGGCTGGCCCTCGCCGACCACGTCGTCGACGCGACGGGTTCGCTCGACCAGACCGTTCGATCGGCCGACGAGGTGTGGTCGCGGATCACCCCGTGAAGCATCGTCTGCTGCTGGTCCTCGCCGCGATCGTGCTCGTCGCGATCGGCGGCGGAGCACTGGTCGCCGCGAACCTGCTCGGCGCTCAGCGCATCGAGGACGAGGGGCGGGCACCGACGATCGACCGTTCGCACGCCGACGAGGCCCCGTCGGGCGACGAGCGCGGCCCCGAGGGGGAGTTCCACAGGTTCCGACTCGGCACCGTGAACGGCGAGCGGCTCACCCCCAACCGCGACGACTTCGCCGCCCGCACCTCGGTCGACGGCCCCCTGCTGCTGTTCCTGCCCGCGACACGGTCCCGCCCGGCCGAGTACCAGCGGTTCCTCGGACAGGCCCTCGCCGACGGCTACCACGTGCTGGGGCTCGACTACTGGAACCTCGGTCGCACGCTGTCCGGTACCTGCGAGGCCGACGCCCGCTGCTACGGCATGGTGCAGCGCAACCGGTTCGACGGCACCCGTCCGTCCGAGTTCAGCTCCGTGACGCCCGCCGGGTCGATCGTGTCGCGCTTCCGCGACGCCGTCGCGTACCTCGACGACCACGACCCCGACGGCGGATGGGGCCGCTTCGTGCAGGGCGACGACGACATCGCCTGGCAGGACATCGTCGTGGCGGGCCACTCCCAGGGCGGCGGCGAAGCGGCGTACATCGCGCACATCCGGTCCGTCCGCGGGGCGCTGATGTTCTCGTCGCCCGTCGAGTCGCGGGGTCCGTCGCACGCGGCGTGGATGGACCGCCCCGGCAAGACCCCCGTCGCCAGGATGTACGCCGTCGACGACGTCCGCGACGCCTTCGGGCCGCGGATCACCGGCTCGTGGAAGGTGCTCGGGCTCGACGGCGTCGACGGACCCTTCCGGACGGACACCGCCCCACCACTCGCCGGCGCGGACCCGCACGCGATCCTGACCGACGTCCGGGGCCGGGGGAAGGCGCACTCGCTCATCATCAAGGACTCCACGCCGCTCGGACCGGACGGCGACCCCCGGATGTCGGCGCTCTGGCAGTGGATGCTGCACCGCTTCCCGACGACGGCCGGGGGAGCTGCTCCCTCCGACGGTTCATAGGCTCCCGCAATAGCCTCTGCTGGTGCAGCCCGTCGACGGAGAACCCGACCTGCGCTCGCTCATCCGCGATCGTGCAGCGGAGAGCCCCGAGCGCCCGTACCTGGAGGACGCCCGCTCCGCGCGCGTCCTGAGCTACCGCGCCCTCGAGGACGCGGTGACCGCCTGGTCCGCGACGTTCGACGCGATCGGCGTCCCGGCTTCCGGAGCCGTCCTCGTCGACGTGGGCGACCCCCTCTGCTTCGCCGTGGTGCACCTGACCGCCGTGGCGACCGGGCGGCGGGCGGTCCCGGTGGACACCGGACAGCCGGCGACCGAGCCGGCCCGGCTCGCCGACCTGATCGGCGGGGCGTCGATCGTGGTGTCGGACCGTGCAGTGGACCGGGCCGTCCCCGGGGCGCCCGCGAGCGGGATCGACGCGGCCACGTTCCTCCCGGCCGCCGTCCGCGACGGTGACGTGCCCACGCAGAGCCCGGACGCACCGGGCGAGGGATCCGTGGTGCTGTTCACGTCCGGGTCGACCGGCGCGCCGAAGGGCGTCGAACTGCCGGAGTCGCAGCTGCTGTTCGTCGCGCGTGCCGTCGCACGGCACAACGGGTTGACCGACCGCGACCGCGGCTTCAACTCGCTGCCGCTGTTCCACGTCAACGCCGAGGTCGTCGGCCTGCTGGCGACGCTCGTCGCCGGGGCGACACTCGTGCTCGACCCGCGCTTCCGGCGGACCGGGTTCTGGGAACTGCTCGCCGAACGGCGCATCACCTGGCTGAACGCCGTGCCGGCGATCCTGGCCGTGCTCGCGAAGACCGGCCCACCGGACTTCCCGGAGGGCCTCCGGTTCGTCCGGAGCGCCTCGGCGCCGCTGCCGGACCAGGTACGCGCAGCGCTCGGGGACGTCCCACTCGTCGTGAGCTGGGGGATGACCGAGGGGGCGTCCCAGATCACCGCGACGCCGTTGGACGCGCCTGCCCGCCCCGGGACCGTCGGCGTGCCGGTCGGGGCCGAGGTGCAGGTGCGCGACGAGGACGGCACCCCGCTGCCCGCCGACGAGGTCGGTGCGCTGTGGGTGCGCGGGCCGGGGATCGTCGGGCGCTACCTGTTCGGGCGTGCGGCGGACCGCTTCGACGCCGACGGATGGCTCAGCACCGGCGACGTGGGGTCCGTCGCAGCGGACGGGTGGGTCTCGCTCGCCGGACGCTCCGACGACGTCATCAACCGGGGCGGCGAGAAGGTCTACCCCGCCGAGGTCGAGGACGTCCTGCTCGGTGACCCCCGGGTGCTCGAGGCCGTGGTCGTCGGGCGGCCGGACGACGTGCTCGGGGCCGTCCCGGTGGCGTACGTGATCCTGCAGCCGGACGGTGACCGCGACCCTGACGCCCACGTCGTCGTCGCCGACCTCACCGCGCGCGCCGAGGCCCACCTGACCCGCTTCCGCCGACCCGTCGAGATCATCGTCGTCCCCGACCTGCCGCGGGCTCCCACCGGCAAGGTGCAGCGGGCGAAGGTCCGGACGATGGCGCAGCCGTCGTGACCGACCCACAAGCACCCGCGCAGGCGCAGCCGCAGGCCCAGGCTCAGACCCAGACCCCGACCCGCACGGCTGCTGGCAAGCCGCGCCACCTGTACGAGGTCGACGTCCTCCGCATCCTGACCTTCGCCTGCGTCATCGGCGTGCACACCACGAGCCACACGGCCGCGTCCGACGACGTCGGCCTGAACGCGCTCCTCGCCCTGCTGCACTTCACCCGGCTCGTCTTCTTCTCGTTGACCGCCTTCGTGCTCGTCTACAGCTACACGCTGCGTCCGCGGCCGATGGCGCAGTTCTGGCCCAAGCGGTTCCTGCTCGTGGGGGTGCCGTACCTGGCGTGGTCGTTCGTGTACGTCGGGTCCAGCTGGCTCCTCAGCAGCACCCGTCGGGGTGACGTGCCCGACCTGGTGCGCACCCTGGCGGAGGGCATCGTCACCGGCACGTCCTGGTACCACCTGTACTTCCTGCTCGTGACCATGCAGGTCTACCTGCTGCTGCCCGTCATCGTGTGGCTCGTCCGGAAGACCCGTGGGCACCACCTGACGACGCTCGTCGTGGCGCTGGTGGTGCAGCTCGTGGTGTTCGCCGGCTACAAGTACTTCCCGTCGAGCGACGCCTGGTTGCACGGCTACCAGAAGCAGTTCTTCTTCTCGTACGTGTTCTTCATCGTCTCCGGGGCGATCGCCGCCGACCACGCCGACGCGTTCCTCCGGTTCATCCGCGTGCACCGCCGCGCCGTGCCCTGGGCCTTCGCCGGTGTCGGCGGGCTCACGCTCGGCGTCTGGGCGCTGCAGGTCGCCCTCGGCCAGTCGCTCTACGCCGCGGGGACGCCGCTGCAGCCGATCGAGGCCGTGTGGAGCACCGCGGTGTTCGTCGGCTTCCTGGCGATCGGTGCGCGCTGGGCGGACCGACGGCGACCCGGCAGCCCGGTCGCACGGTTCGTCGACTACGCCTCGGACCGGTCGTTCGGGATCTTCCTGAGCCACCCGTTCCTGATCTGGATCCTGCTGTACGGCGACAGCTGGCTCGAGGCCGTGGTGCCGCGGCCGTGGCTGACGCTCGTGACGTACCTGCTCGTGGTGGTGCTGTCCGTGGCGGTGACCGAGGCCTTCCGGTGGACCCCGCTGAGCGTGCCGCTCACGGGCCGGCCGTCGCTCGCGTCGCGCGCGAGTCGTCAGGCGCGCAGCCGGCAGCGCTGACCCGTGCGTTCCGGGCGTCCCTGGTCGCTTCTTCCGACCAGGTACGCCCGTTCCTGCTTGCTGTTCGCGGCGGTGGACGCGTGGTGCGGCGGACGGGAGGCGCGGGGCGGGCTGGACCCGGGCCTCCCGTCCGGTGGGTGGGGACCAGCAGGGCCCCGCGCGCGTCCGGGGGTCCGGACCACGCGCGTCCGGTGGGTCCGGACCGCGTGCGTCAGGCGGCGCGCTGCTCCGCGGCGGGGGTGCCGACCTCGAGGACGCCGTTCGTGGAGGTGAGCCGCTGCGGCTTCATGCACCACGCGACGACCGCCGCGGCGCCGAGCAGCACGCACGACAGGGCGAAGGGCAGCTGCCACCCCGACGCGTCGATGAGCAGGCCGAAGACGATCGGGGAGACCACGCCGGCGATGCCGAAGCCGGTGTTCATGAACCCGGACGCGGTGCCGGACCACTGTGGGGCGACGTCCATCGGGATCGCCCAGAGGTTCGCGTTGCAGAGCTCCAGGAAGAAGAACGACAGCGCCAGCGAGATCGTCGCGACGAGCAGGCCCTGCCCGATCACGAGGGGGATGAGGCAGACCAGCGAGCCGCCGAGTCCGATCACCAGGACGGTCCGGCGGGCGTTCCGGGTGTTGCCGCCGCGGTGGATGATCCGGTCGCTCAGCATGCCGCCGACCGTGTCCCCGACGACGCCGGCGAGCAGGATGAGGGTGGTGAACAGCGCGAAGTCGCCGATCTCGAGCCCGTACGTCGAGCTGAGGAAGGTCGGCAGCCAGGTGAGGAACACCCAGAGGGTCCAGCCGTAGCCGAAGTCGACGAACGTCACCGGCAGGATCTGCCGTGCCATCTGGCGCCACGGCACCGGCGGGCGGGTGGCACGGGTCTCGACGGGCGGGAGCTCGTCGATCTCGACCTGCGTGATGCCCTTCGTCGACTCGGGCCGGTCGCGGAACCAGACGAACCAGACGATGCCCCAGGCGAAGGACAGGACCGCCGTGGCGAAGAACGCCCACCGCCAGCTGCCCGTCGAGCCGATGACCCAGGCGACGAGCAACGGAGCCAGTGCGTTGCCGAGCCGGGCCGCGGAGTGCACGACGCCCTGCGCGAAGCCGTTGCGGTCGCGGGGGATCCAGCGGGTCATGGCCTGGGTCGCGGTCGGGAACGCCGCGGCCTCGCTGAGCCCGAGGAGCGCACGGGCGGCGAACAGCGTCCAGAAGCCGACGGCGAAGCCGGTCCACAGCGTCGCGACGCCCCAGACCACGGTGATGACGAAGAGGGCCTTGCGCGGCCCGAACTTCTCGCTGATCGTGCCGCCGAAGACCTGCAACAGGGCGTAGGGCAGCGAGAACGCGGACACGATCAGGCCGGCGGTGGCCTCGTTGAAGCCGAACTCCTCGGTGATGTGCGGCAGCGCGGTCGAGATGTTCGTGCGGTCGATGTACGAGATCGCGTACATGCAGCAGAGGAGGATGAGCACTCGTCCGCGGATGCGACCGCGGAACGGGGTGCCCTTCGTCGGTGCGGCGGGGGTCGCCGTCGTCATGGGGCCTCTTCGGGTGTGGCTCGTGCTGGCTCGTCGGGGACGTGCGGAGCGATCGGGTTGCTGAACGGACCGGACGCTATGCCCGCTGGTTATCAGCGGACTTGGAGGCTGCTTGGCGAGGACGATACGCCGAGGGCGAGCAGGGGCGCCGGTGTCAGGGGTGCCGACTACCGTTGACGGCATGGGTGTTGCGATCGAACCGACCCGAGCGGTACGTCCGTTCGAGGTCATCAGCGAGTACACGCCGAGTGGCGACCAGCCCGCGGCCATCGCGGAACTCGCCGGGCGGATCAACGCCGGTGAGACCGACGTCGTGCTGCTCGGTGCGACCGGTACGGGCAAGTCGGCGACGACCGCGTGGCTCATCGAGCAGGTGCAGCGGCCGACGCTCGTGCTCGCGCACAACAAGACCCTCGCCGCGCAGTTGGCGAACGAGTTCCGCAGTCTGATGCCGAACAACGCGGTCGAGTACTTCGTGTCGTACTACGACTACTACCAGCCCGAGGCGTACGTCCCGCAGACGGACACCTTCATCGAGAAGGACTCCTCGGTCAACGCCGAGGTCGAGCGGCTCCGGCACTCGACGACCAACTCGCTGCTCAGCCGGCGCGACGTCGTCGTGGTGTCGACCGTGTCCTGCATCTACGGCCTCGGCACGCCCGAGCAGTACATGAACGCCTCGGTGGCGCTGCACGTCGGGCAGACGATCTCGCGCGACCAGCTCGTGCGCAAGTTCGTCTCGATGCAGTACCAGCGCAACGACGTCGACTTCGCCCGCGGCACCTTCCGCGTGCGCGGCGACACCATCGAGATCATCCCGATGTACGAAGAGCACGCCATCCGGATCGAGATGTTCGGCGACGAGATCGAAGCGCTCTCCTCGCTGCACCCCCTGACCGGCAACGTGATCGACGACCTGCCGGCCGTGTCGATCTTCCCGGCGTCGCACTACGTCGCGGACACCGACGTCATGCACCGTGCGATCGCCGACATCAAGGTCGAACTCGCCGAGCGCCTGGCCGAGCTCGAGGGACAGGGCAAGCTGCTCGAGGCCCAGCGGCTCCGCATGCGCACCACGTTCGACATCGAGATGATGGAGCAGATCGGCTTCTGCTCGGGCATCGAGAACTACTCGCGCCACATGGACGGCCGCGTCGCGGGCGAGGCCCCGCACTGCCTCATCGACTACTTCCCCGACGACTTCCTGATCGTCATCGACGAGTCGCACGTCACCGTGCCGCAGATCGGCGCGATGTACGAAGGCGACGCCTCGCGCAAGCGCACCCTGGTCGACCACGGGTTCCGCCTGCCGAGCGCGCTCGACAACCGACCGCTGCGGTGGGAGGAGTTCCTCGACCGCGTCGGGCAGAAGGTCTTCCTGTCGGCGACGCCCGGTCGGTACGAGCTCGGCATCACGGACAGCGTCGTCGAGCAGATCATCCGCCCGACCGGCCTGGTCGACCCCGAGATCGTGGTGAAGCCGAGCGACGGCCAGATCGACGACCTGCTCGAGGAGATCAAGCAGCGCGTCGACAAGGACGAGCGTGTGCTCGTCACCACCCTGACGAAGCGCATGGCGGAAGAGCTGACCGACTTCCTCGGCAACGCCGGCGTACGGGTGCGCTACCTGCACTCCGACGTCGACACCCTGAAGCGCGTCGAGCTGCTGACCGAACTGCGACAGGGCGTCTACGACGTGCTCGTCGGCATCAACCTGCTGCGAGAGGGCCTCGACCTGCCCGAGGTCTCCCTGGTGGCCATCCTCGACGCCGACAAGGAGGGCTTCCTGCGGTCCTCGACGTCACTCATCCAGACGATCGGTCGCGCGGCCCGCAACGTGTCGGGCCAGGTCCTCATGTACGCCGACAAGATGACCGACTCGATGAAGACCGCGATCGAGGAGACCGATCGTCGTCGCGAGAAGCAGGTCGCGTACAACCTGGAGCGCGGTATCGACCCGCAGCCGCTCCGCAAGAAGATCGCCGACATCACCGAGGTGCTGCAGCGCGAGAACGACGACACCAAGGCGCTGCTGCAGGGCCGTCCCGGTGCCGACGGTCGCCGTTCGCCCACGCCGAACCTGAAGCGCGGCGGCATCGCGGGCGAGGGCGCGACCCAGCTCGAGGCGACGATCGGCGACCTCAACGACCAGATGCTGCAGGCCGCGGCCGAGCTGAAGTTCGAGCTCGCCGCGCGTCTCCGTGACGAGGTGCAGGACCTCAAGAAGGCGCTGCGGCAGATGGAGTCGGCCGGGCATGTCAGCTGACGGTCGCCGCACGGTGGTCGTCACGGGGGCGAGCGCGGGCCTCGGGTACCACGCGGCCGAGCAGCTCGCCGCGTCCGGGCACCGGGTCGTGCTCGCCACCCGCGACCGTGCTCGGGCGGCAGCGGCGGAGCAGAGCATCCGCCGCCACGTGGACGCTGCGTCGTTGGCGCACGTGCACCTCGACCTCGCCGACCTCGACTCCGTCCGTGCCGCCGCCGCCGAGCTCGCGGCCCTCGAACCGGACGGCGTCGACGCAGTCGTGAACAACGCCGGAGTCGTGGGTGCCTCGACCGCGAGCACGACCGCACAGGGCACCGAGCTGCAGATCGGCACGAACCACCTCGGGCACTTCGCCTGGACGGCGCTGACGATGCCGCTGCTCGAACGGCGTGCCGGTCGCGTCGTGCACCTCGGGTCCATCGCGCACCGGTGGGCCCGGCTCGACCCGGCCGACCCGTTCCGCGTCGGCCGGTACTCCAGCTACCGGCAGTACGGCCGCAGCAAGCTCGCCGTGATGCTGTTCGGCTTCGAACTCGCCCAGCGGCTGGCGGACGCCGGCTCGTCCGTCTCCAGCGTCGTGGCACACCCCGGGCTGTCGCTCGACGCGCTCTCGCCGGAGCGACCGGACGTCGCGCCGTCCCGTCCGGAACCCGCGTGGACCCGGCCGGCACAGCGGCTGTACGCGCAGGGCAAGGACGCCGGCGCCGAGCCCCTCGTGCACGCCGCGGTCGCCGCGGGTGTGCGCTCGGGGGAGTACTGGGGCCCGGCCGGGTGGATGCAGCTGCGCGGATCCGCAGCCGTGGTCCGTGCCGAGCCGCGCGCGCACGACCGGACCGCTGCAGCGCGGCTCTGGACGGCCAGCGAGCGTCGTTCCGGGGTCGCGTTCGCTCTCGACGCACTCGTCTGACCACCGACTCGCGGGCGGATGTCGGACCCCTTTCGTAGAATCGACGGCGATGACAATCACCTCTGACCGCGGCACCGCGACCTCGGGCCGGAACGCCTTCGGCGAGCCGACCGACCCCCACCTCCCCGGCGTGACCGTCCCGACCGGCTCCTCGACGCTCAGCGTCCGCGGGGCCAGGGTGCACAACCTCCGGAACGTCGACCTCGAGATCCCCCGTGACTCCCTCGTGGTGTTCACCGGCCTGTCCGGATCCGGCAAGTCGTCGCTGGCCTTCGACACGATCTTCGCCGAGGGGCAACGACGCTACGTCGAGTCCCTGTCCGCGTACGCGCGACAGTTCCTCGGCCAGGTCGACCGCCCCGACGTCGACTTCATCGAGGGGCTGTCGCCCGCGGTGTCGATCGACCAGAAGTCGACCAACCGCAACCCGCGGTCGACGGTGGGCACGATCACCGAGGTCTACGACTACATGCGTCTGCTCTGGGCGCGCATCGGGGTGCCGCACTGCCCGACGTGCGGCGAGGTCATCAGCAAGCAGACCGTGCAGCAGATCGCCGACCAGCTCATGGAGTTCGAGTCCGGCACGCGCTTCCAGGTGCTCGCCCCCGTCATCTCCAAGAAGAAGGGCGAGTTCGTCGACCTCTTCCAGGAACTCGCGGCCTCCGGCTACGCCCGCGCGATCGTCGACGGGGAGCGGATCCAGCTCAGCGACCCGCCGAAGCTCAAGAAGCAGGTCAAGCACGACATCTCGGTGATCGTCGACCGTCTGGTGTCGAACGACGACATCCTCGGTCGACTCACCGACTCGCTCGAGACGGCGCTGCGCCTGACCGGTGGCACCGTCGGCATCGACCTGGTCGACCACGACGGCCCCGGCGCCGTCCGCACCTACTCCGAGAACCTGTCGTGCCCGAACAACCACCCGCTGGCGCTGACCGAGATCGAGCCCCGCACGTTCTCGTTCAACGCACCGTTCGGCGCCTGCCCGGAGTGCTCCGGGCTCGGCACGCGGATGTCGGTCGACCCGGACCTCGTGCTCGGCGACCCCGATGCCTCTCTGCGCGACGGCGTCCTGCTGCCCTGGACCGGAGCGAGCGGGCTGTACTCGTACTTCGAGAAGCTCCTCGCCGGCCTCGGCAAGGACCTCGGGTTCACGCTCGACACCCCGTGGAGCCAGCTCGACGCCTCGGTGCAGGCCGCGATCCTGACGGGCAAGGACTTCCAGGTGTCGGTGTCCTGGCGCAACCGGTTCGGCCGCGAGATGCGCTACACCAGCGGGTTCGAGGGCGTCATGCCGTACATCGAGCGGAAGTTCGCCGAGGCCGAGTCGGACTCGCAGCGCCAGCGGTTCCAGGGCTACCTGCGCGAGGTCCCGTGCCCGGTGTGCGAGGGCACGCGCCTCAAGCCCGAGGTCCTGGCGGTCACCGTCGACGGCCGCAGCATCGCCGACGTCACCGACATGTCGCTCGACAACGCGTACTCGTTCATGGACACCCTGACGCTCACCGACCGCGAAGCGCACATCGCCGCAGCGGTCCTGCGTGAGATCCGGGCGCGCCTCGAGTTCCTGCTCGAGGTCGGCCTGAACTACCTCACGCTCGCGCGCGGTGCCGGCGGGCTCTCCGGCGGCGAGGCACAGCGCATCCGTCTGGCGACCCAGATCGGCTCCGGTCTGACCGGCGTGCTGTACGTGCTGGACGAGCCGAGCATCGGTCTGCACCAGCGCGACAACCGTCGCCTCATCGACACCCTGGTCAAGCTCAAGGACCTCGGCAACACGCTGATCGTCGTGGAGCACGACGAGGACACCATCCGCACCGCGGACTGGGTCGTCGACATCGGTCCCGGAGCCGGCGTGAACGGCGGCAACGTCGTGCACTCGGGTTCGTACGAGGGCATCATCGCGAACCGCGAGTCGGTGACGGGGGACTACCTCGCCGGCCGTCGTGCGATCGAGGTCCCCGCCGAGCGACGCAAGGTCAACCTGAAGCGCGCCATCAGCGTGCAGGGCGCTCGGGCGAACAACCTCAAGACGATCGACGCGGACTTCCCGCTCGGGGTGTTCACCGCGGTCACGGGCGTGAGCGGGTCGGGCAAGTCGACCCTGGTCAACGACATCCTGTACAAGGTGCTCGCCAACCAGCTCAACGGTGCCCGGCACATCGCCGGCAAGCACACCCGCGTCAAGGGCCTCGACCAGCTGGACAAGGTCGTGCACGTCGACCAGGCGCCGATCGGCCGCACGCCGCGGTCCAACCCGGCGACCTACACGGGCGTGTTCGACCGGATCCGTCAGCTGTTCGCCGAGACGCCCGAGGCGAAGACCCGCGGCTACCAGCCCGGTCGGTTCAGCTTCAACGTCAAGGGCGGTCGGTGCGAGAACTGCTCCGGCGACGGCACGATCAAGATCGAGATGAACTTCCTGCCCGACGTCTACGTCGCGTGCGAGGTCTGCGGCGGCGCGCGCTACAACCGCGAGACCCTGCAGGTCCACTACAAGGGCAAGAGCATCTCCGAGGTCCTGGACATGCCGATCAGCGAGGCGGCCGAGTTCTTCGAGCCGATCTCCGCGATCCACCGCTACATGGCGACGCTCGTCGACGTGGGCCTCGGCTACGTCCGTCTCGGCCAGAGCGCGACCACGCTCTCCGGCGGCGAAGCGCAGCGCGTCAAGCTCGCGACCGAGCTGCAGCGACGCTCGAACGGCCGGACCGTGTACGTGCTCGACGAGCCGACGACGGGTCTGCACTTCGAGGACGTCCGCAAGCTGCTCCTGGTGCTGCAGAGCCTGGTCGACAAGGGCAACACCGTCATCACGATCGAGCACAACCTCGACGTGATCAAGTCGGCCGACTGGGTCATCGACATGGGGCCGGAGGGCGGCGCCGGGGGCGGGACGGTCCTCGCCACCGGCACCCCGGAGCACGTCGCCGACGTCCCGGAGAGCCACACCGGTGTCTTCCTGCGCGAGATCTTCGACGCCCAGGACGCCCGCGTCGGCAAGCAGCAGGCTGTGGAGGCCCGCACGGCGAGCCGGCCGAAGAAGTCGACCAAGCAGAAGGCGGGTGCACGGTAGGTGGCGGACACCGTTCCGTGGCGTCCGAAGGCGGGGGAGATCCCGACCGACCCGGGCGTCTACCGATGGCGTGACGAATCCGGGCGGGTGCTCTACGTCGGCAAGGCGAAGAACCTCCGCGCGCGGCTGAGCAACTACTTCGCGCCGCTGCCGACGCTGCACGAACGCACCCGTCGGATGGTGCTGACGGCCCGCAGCGTCGAGTGGACGACGGTCGGCTCCGAGATCGAGGCACTGCAGCTCGAGTACACCTGGATCAAGGAGTTCGACCCGCCGTTCAACGTCAAGTTCCGCGACGACAAGTCGTACCCGTACATGGCGATCACCATGGCCGACGAAGCGCCTCGGGTGATGGTCACGCGGAACCGGAAGATCAAGGGCGCGAAGTACTTCGGGCCGTACCCGAAGATCTGGGCGGTGCACGACACCATCGACCTGATGATCAAGGTGTTCCCGATCCGCACCTGTTCGGACTCGTCGTACAAACGCGCGATGCAGACGGGCAAGCCCTGCTTCCCCGGGCAGATCGGGAAGTGCGGTGGGCCGTGCTCGCAGCGCGTCACCATCGAGGAGCACCGGGCGCTCGTCGAGGAGTTCGTGCGGTTCATGAACAGCTACGACCGCCGGGTGATCACCGAACTGCGCCAGCGCATGGGGGCCTCGGCCGACGCCATGCAGTACGAACAGGCCGCGAAGTTCCGCGACCAGGTCGAGGCGCTCGAGGCCGTGCTCGAGAAGTCCGCCGTGGTGCTCCGCGACTCGGTGGACCTCGACCTGTTCGGCATCGCCGAGGACGAGCTCGCCGCCGCCGTGCAGCTGTTCTCGGTGCGTGGCGGACGCATCCGCGGTGTCCGCGGGTGGGTGGTCGACAAGGAGCTCGACATCTCGACGGGTGACCTGGTCGAGCAGATCGTGCAGGGCGTGTACGCCGACAACGAGCTCACCCCGGCCGCCGTCGCCGAGGAGCCCCCGCGCGAGGTCGTCGTGCCGACCCTGCCCGAGGACGCCGAGGCGCTGCAGCAGTGGCTCAGCGAACGGCGGGGTGGCCGCGGCACGAAGCTCAGCACCGCGCAGCGCGGCGACCGGGCCGGTCTGGCCCGGACGGCGGCGCAGAACGCGGCCCAGGCGCTGATGCTCTACAAGACGAAGCGCTCCGCCGACTACACGACGCGCTCGGCGGCCCTCGCCGACATCCAGGACGCCCTCGGCATGACCGAGGCCCCGCTCCGCATGGAGTGCTACGACATCTCGCACCTGCAGGGCACGAACGTCGTGGCGTCGATGGTGGTGTTCGAGGACGGTCTGCCCCGCAAAGACCAGTACCGCCGCTACACGATCGCCGAGACCACGGACGACACCGACAGCATGTACCAGGTCCTCACCCGGCGTCTGGCGCGCCTCGACGAGGACGCCGACCTGCCGGACGTCCCCGACGTCACGAGCGACGAGGTGGTCGAGGGCTCGAAACCCTCGAAGCGGTTCGCGTACCGCCCGCAGCTGCTCATCGTCGACGGTGGACAGCCGCAGGTGCAGGCGGCGAAGCGCGCGTTGGACGAAGCCGGCGTGCGGGACATCGCGTTGGTCGGCATCGCGAAGCGGCTCGAGGAGCTCTGGCTGCCCGACGACGACTTCCCGGTGATCATGCCGCGCAACTCCGAGGCACTCTTCCTGATCCAGCGGATCCGCGACGAGGCACACCGCTTCGCGATCACGCACCAGCGCACGCGGCGCAAGCGCGACGTGCGGTCCCGGCTGTCCGAGATCCCCGGGCTCGGGCCGAGCCGTGTGAACGCGCTGCTGAAGCACTTCGGTTCCGTCGCCCGTCTGCGTGAGGCCACCGCCGAGGAGATCAGCGAGGTCAACGGCGTCGGGCCGGCGACCGCTGCGGCGGTCGTCACGAAGCTCCAGCAGACCCCGACCAGCGCGCCGGACGCCGAGCCGGACGCTGCGGACGCCGAGCCGGTCCCAGCAGGCGCGGTGCGGGTCCCGGAAGTGACCCACGACGGTCCGCAGCTGCCGTCGTGACGCATCCCGTGCCTCCCGACACGTGTCGGGCGATACCCTGGACCCGCAGCCGAGACCTCCCCGGGCGACGCGCCCGGGCCGCCACGACGGAGCCCACTCCCAGATGACCGACAGCGCCACGGCGACCCCGCACGGGTCGCAGCACGACATCCTCATCGTCACCGGCATGTCCGGGGCCGGGCGCTCGACGGTCGGCAAGGCCCTCGAGGACCTCGGCTGGTACGTCGTCGACAACCTGCCGACGCAGATGCTGGCCCCGCTCACCGAGCTGGCCGACCGCGCCGGCGAGAAGATCCCGAAGATCGCCACGGTCGTCGACGTCCGCGGCGGACGGTTCTTCACCGACCCGGAGCACGCGGTCGAACAGGTGCGGTCGACCACGTCAGCGCGGGTCCGGGTGCTGTTCCTCGAGGCCACCGACGCCGTCCTGGTCCGGCGCTTCGAGCAGGTCCGGCGACCCCACCCGCTGCAGGGTGAGGACACCCTGCTCGACGGCATCGCGCGCGAGCGGACCCGGTTGGCCGGACTGCGCGAGGCGTCCGACATGGTGATCGACACCTCGGACCTCAACATCCACCAGCTCGCCAACACCGTCACCGAACAGTTCGCCGACGATCACTTCGTGGGTGTTCAGGTGACGCTCATGAGCTTCGGGTTCAAGTACGGACTGCCTGCTGACGCCGACATGGTCGCCGACGTCCGGTTCCTCCCGAACCCCTACTGGGTCCCGGAACTCCGGGCCCACACGGGCCTCGACCAGCCCGTCTCGGACTACGTCCTGGCCCAGGCCGGAGCCCGTCCGTTCGTCGACCGGTACGTCTCCGTGCTGGAGCCGGTGCTCGAGGGGTACCAGCGCGAGAACAAAAGACACGCTACGATCGCCATCGGCTGTACCGGCGGGAAGCACCGCTCGGTCGCCATCGTCGCCGAGTTGGCGAACCTCCTCCGCGGGATGCCTGGCGTCGCCGTGCGTGTGAAGAACCGAGATCTCGGCCGGGAGTGACCGTCCCTCCGGCCGCTCCCCACGCACGTGCCGCCGGAATCGCGGGACCACCAGATGAACGTTAGGAATGATGCTGTGCCGTTGACTGCCGAGGTCAAGGACGAACTGGCCAGGGTCGCCGTGAACCGCAACACGGTCCGCGCCGCCGAACTGGCCACGATCCTCCGGTTCGCTGGTGGCCTGCACGTCATCTCGGGCCGCATCGCGGTCGAGGTGGAGCTCGACACCCGGATCATCGTGCACCGGGTCCGCAAGGACCTCGCCGAGCTGTACGGCGTCCGCAGCGAGGCGTCGGTGGGGTCGTCCGCGTCGTCCCGTCGCGGCACCCGCTACCTGGTCCGCGTGCTCGAGGCGGGGGAGACCCTCGCGCGCCAGACCGGTCTGATGGACGCCCGTCGTCGCCCCGTCCGCGGCCTGCCGAACCGGCTCACCACCGGCAACCGCGAGGACCTCGCCGCGATCTGGCGCGGTGCGTTCCTCGCCTCCGGCACCCTGACCGACCCGGGCCGGGCCGCCGCGCTCGAGGTCACCTGCCCCGGCAACGAGGCCGCCATGGCGCTCGTCGGGGCCGCGTCCCGCCTCGGCGTCGCCGCGAAGGGCCGCGAGGTCCGTGGCGTGCACCGCGTCGTCATCCGCGACGGCGAGGCCATCGGCCAGATGCTCACGGTGATGGGTGCCGCCCGCACCACCGCCGACTGGGAGGAGATGCGGCAGCGTCGCGAGGTCCGTGCGACCGCGAACCGCCTCGTCAACTTCGACGACGCCAACCTCCGCCGTTCGGCGCAGGCCGCCGTCGCCGCCTGCGCCCGGGTCGAGCGCGCGCTCGAGATCCTCGGCGACGAGGTCCCCGACCACCTGCAGTACGCCGGCGCGCTGCGCCTGCAGCACCGCGACGCGTCCCTCGACGAGCTCGGCCAGCACGCGGACCCGCCCATGACGAAGGACGCCATCGCCGGTCGCATCCGCCGACTGCTCGCGATGGCCGACAAGCGGGCGTCGGACCTCGGGATCCCCGGGACGGAAGCGAGTGTCCCCGAGGAGCTCGAGGGCGTCTGAGACGGGTCGTCCGACCTGCCTGACGGGAGGCGCGGTGCCAGCTGGCACCGCGCCTCCCGTCCGTTTCCGGACCCGTTCTCGGACCCGTCCCCGGCCTGGTCGGTGACCGTCCGGACGGACCGTCATCCCGCGCGGTCTGGCAGTGTCCGACTGCTAGGGTCGTTACGGCGACGTTACGGGGCGTATCGTCCACCACACGCGGGCCCGCCAGGGTGCGCGACTCCCGAAAGCAGCGCCCCCTGGGCGCTCCACACTCACCAGGAGATCCATTGACCGTCAAGATCGGTATCAACGGCTTCGGCCGTATCGGCCGCAACTTCTTCCGGGCCGCCCTCGCGAAGGGCTCGGACCTCGAGATCGTGGCGGTGAACGACCTCACCGACAACGCCGCACTGGCGAACCTGCTGAAGTTCGACTCCATCACGGGTCGTCTCGGCGTCTCCGTCGAGCTCGACGGTGACAACATCGTCGTCGACGGCAAGGCGATCAAGGTCCTGGCGGAGCGCGACCCCGCCAACCTCCCCTGGGGCGAGCTGGGCGTCGACATCGTCATCGAGTCGACCGGGTTCTTCACCAAGGCCGCCGACGCGCAGAAGCACATCGACGCGGGCGCCAAGAAGGTCATCATCTCCGCCCCGGCCACCGGTGACGACGTCACCATCGTGCTCGGCGTGAACGAGGACCAGTACGACCCGGCGAACCACAACATCATCTCGAACGCGTCGTGCACCACGAACAGCCTCGCGCCGCTCGCCAAGGTCTTCCACGACAAGTTCGGCATCGAGCGTGGCCTCATGACCACGGTCCACGCCTACACCGCCGACCAGAACCTGCAGGACGGCCCGCACAAGGACCCCCGTCGTGCCCGCGCGGCCGCGCTGAACATCGTCCCGACCTCGACCGGTGCAGCCAAGGCCATCGGCCAGGTCATGCCGGAGCTCGCCGGCAAGCTCGACGGCTTCGCGCTCCGCGTCCCGGTGCCGACCGGCTCGATCACCGACCTCACCCTCGAGACCAAGTCCGAGGTCACCGTCGACGAGATCAACGCCGCCTACAAGGAGGCCGCAGAGGGCCCGCTCAAGGGCATCCTGCTCTACAGCGAGGACCCGCTGGTGTCGACCGACATCACGACGGACCCGCACTCCTCGATCTACGACTCCGGCCTGACCAAGGTCATCGGCGGCCTCGTGAAGATCACCTCGTGGTACGACAACGAGTGGGGCTACTCGAACCGTCTGGTCGACCTGACCGAGTACGTCGGCGAGCGTCTGTAGCACATGGCTCTCCGCACCCTCGAGGACCTCGGCGACCTCGCCGGCAAGCGCGTCATCGTCCGTTGTGACCTGAACGTCCCGCTCAAGGACGGCACCATCACGGACGACGGCCGCGTGCGGGCGTCGCTGACGACCCTGAACACCCTCATCACCGCCGGCGCGCGCGTCATCGTGATCTCCCACCTGGGCCGCCCCGACGGGGAACCCAAGCCGGAGTTCTCGCTCGCGCCGGTCGGCCAGCGGCTCTCCGAGCTGCTCGGCAAGGAGGTCACGTTCGTCGGCGAGACCGTCGGCGACGAGGCGACCGCAGCCGCTGAGGCCCTCGAGGACGGCGACGTCCTGCTGCTCGAGAACCTCCGGTTCAACCCGGAGGAGACCTCGAAGGACGCCGCCGCGCGCAGCGCCTTCGCGGACCGCATCGCGGCACTCGGCGACGCCTTCGTCTCCGACGGCTTCGGTGTCGTGCACCGCAAGCAGGCCTCGGTCTACGAACTCGCGTCCGCGCTGCCCAGTGCAGCCGGTTCGCTGATCGAGACCGAGCTGCGTGTGCTCGAGCGTCTGACCACCTCGCCGGAACGGCCGTACACGGTCGTGCTCGGCGGGTCCAAGGTCAGCGACAAGCTCGGTGTCATCGACCACATCCTGCCGAAGGTCGACACCCTCTGCATCGGTGGCGGCATGCTCTTCACGTTCCTCGCGGCCCAGGGCCAAGGGGTCGCGAAGTCCCTGCTCGAAGCCGACCAGCTCGACGTCGTCCGCGAGTACCTCTCGCGGGCGAAGGAGCTCGGCGTGACGATCGACCTGCCGACCGACGTCGTGGTGGCCTCCGGGTTCTCCGCCGACGCTGCACACGAGACGGTCGCGGCCGACGCGATCGAGTCGTCGTCGTTCGGCGCGGACGGCATCGGCCTCGACATCGGCCCGGAGACGGCTGCGCGGTTCGCGTCGGCGGTGTCCGGCTCGAAGACGGTGTTCTGGAACGGTCCGATGGGCGTGTTCGAGTTCCCGGCGTTCGCTGCCGGCACGAAGACCGTCGCGAAGGCCCTGACCGAGGTCGACGGCCTCGGTGTGGTCGGCGGTGGCGACTCCGCCGCTGCGGTCCGGTCGCTCGGGTTCTCGGACGACCAGTTCGGACACATCTCGACCGGCGGTGGTGCGAGCCTCGAGTTCCTCGAGGGCAAGTCGCTCCCCGGTCTCGAAGCACTGGGGTGGTCCGCATGATCCGCACGCCGTTGATCGCCGGCAACTGGAAGATGAATCTCGATCATCTCCAAGCCATCGCCACCGTGCAGAAGCTCGCGTGGACCCTGAAGGACGCCCGCCACGACTTCGACGACGTCGAGGTCGCGGTGTTCCCGCCCTTCACCGACCTGCGGAGCGTGCAGACGCTCATCTCGGCCGACAAGCTGCCGATCCACTTCGGCGCGCAGGACCTGTCGCAGTACGACTCCGGTGCCTACACCGGCGACGTCTCCGGCGCGTTCCTGTCCGCGCTCGACGCGCAGTACGTCATCGTCGGCCACTCCGAGCGGCGCACGCTGCACGGTGAGACCGACGAGGTCGTCGCCGCGAAGACCGCAGCGGCCGTCAAGCACGGTCTCGTTCCCGTGGTCTGCGTCGGCGAGACCGGTGCGCAGCGCGAGGAGCGCGGTGCCGGCGTCGTGCCGGTCGAGCAGCTCCGCGTCGTGCTCGACGCGGTCAAGCCCGCCGACATCGTCGTGGCGTACGAGCCCGTCTGGGCCATCGGCTCCGGCCAGGCAGCCACGGCCGAGCAGGCACAGGACGAGTGCGCGGCCATCCGACGTGGCATCGCCGCAGCCTGGGGCGACCAGGCCGCTGCCGACACGCGCCTCCTGTACGGCGGCTCGGTCAAGTCCGGCAACATCGCTGGGTTCCTCCGCGAGCCCGACATCGACGGCGCCCTCGTGGGTGGCGCATCCCTCGACGTGCAGGAGTTCGCGGCGATCGCCCGGTTCCGCCAGCACGTCGGGCTGTAGCCGTCACACGCTGCCGTCGACGCGGGCTCTCGTCCGCACCACTCCCGTCCAGGTACCGGCCGTGCTCCGCGCGGCCGGTACACTGGTACGGCTGACTGACACGAAAGGTACGTCGTGGCGATACTCTCCGTCGTGCTGCAGGTCCTGCTCGCAATCACGAGCCTCCTGCTCACGCTCCTCATCCTCCTGCACAAGGGCCGCGGTGGCGGCCTCTCCGACATGTTCGGTGGCGGCGTGACGAGCAACCTCGGGGCGTCCGGCGTCGCCGAGCGCAACCTCAACCGCATCACGGTGATCCTCGGTCTGGTCTGGATCGTCTCCATCATCGTGCTCGGTCTCATCAACAAGTTCACGGCGGGGGTCTGATCCATGGCTAGCGGAGGCAGTGCAATCCGAGGGTCTCGCGTCGGCGCGGGACCGATGGGCGAACAGGACCGTGGGGTCCAGGCCGAGCGTGTGGCGATCTCCTACTGGGACGCCCTCGGCAACGAGGTCGTGCGGTACTTCGCCGCGAACCTCCCGGACGAAGAGATCCCCGAGACGGTCGATTCGCCGTCGAGCGGTCTCCCCGCCGGGCGCGACAAGGAGAACCCGCCCGTGGTCTCCAAAACGGAGCCCTACAAGACGCACCTGGCGTACGTGAAGGAACGTCGCACCGAGGAAGAGGCAGCGCAGCTCCTCGAGGACGCGCTCCAGCAGCTTCGCGAGCGTCGCGGAACCGCCGCCAAGAAGGCGTAACGCACGCACGCTGACGAAGGCCCCCGCACCGAGATGGTGTGGGGGCCTTCGTGTGTCGCGGAGGACGTGCGTCCCGCCGAGGTTCCACGACACGCCACGTGCGGTTCGCCGAGGTTCCACGACATGCCGCGTGCGGTTCGCCGAGGTTCCACGGACGGCCGACGCGCGCGCTCAGATGCCGAGATTTCGGAACCTGGAGCGGGGTGGGGCGGGGCGGTGGGCGAGGGGGAAGACAGACGGGAGGCCCGGTGCCAACCGGCACCGGGCCTCCCGTCAGGACGCGCGTCTAGTACGTCGACGCGATGAGGTTCTCGGGGACGTCGCGCGCGGCGTCCTGGTCCACGAAGAACACGGTGCGCTTGCGGCCCTGCACGCCACCGACGGGGACGTCCTCGACGGAGGCGCCGGCCAGGGCGAGCCCGAGGACCGACGCCTTCTCCGCACCGGACAGGATGACCCACACGCGCTGCGAGGCGTTGATCACCGGGTAGGTGACCGTCAGACGCTGCGGCGGCGGCTTGGGGGAGTCGTCGACGGACACGACGGCGCGGTCGGTGACCGTGAGCTGCGGGAACTCCGGGAAGAGCGAGGCGGTGTGCCCGTCGGGGCCGACACCGAGCAGCGTGATGTCGAAGCGGGGAGCGACGGCGCCTTCGTACGCGGCGTCCTGCAGCTCGCGCTCGTACTGCAGCGCGGCTTCCTCGATGTCGATGCCGGCGTCGGACGCGGGCATCGGGTGGATGTTCGACTCCGGGATGTCGACGTGGTCGAAGAAGTCGGTCTGCGTCCCCGTGGTGTTGCGGTCGGCGTCACCGGCCGGCACCCAACGCTCGTCGACCCACCAGACGTGGACCTTCGACCAGTCGACGCTCTCGCGCGCCGGGGACTGGCCGATCGCGGCGAGGACGAGGGACGACACCGAGCCACCGCTGATCGCGATGTCGGCACGCTCCTGCTCGTCGAGCACGTCGATGATCTTCGTGATGAAGCGTGCGGCGACCGAAGCGCCGAGGGCCTGCTTGTCCGGGTGCACGAGCACCCGCCGTTCGTTGGTCACGTGACTCCC
This sequence comes from Curtobacterium pomorum, assembly GCF_044497295.1. Classification (NCBI taxonomy): domain Bacteria; kingdom Bacillati; phylum Actinomycetota; class Actinomycetes; order Micrococcales; family Microbacteriaceae; genus Curtobacterium; species Curtobacterium pomorum. The sequence goes on along the minus strand of NZ_CP172409.1, from coordinate 2,197,677 downwards.
GTGTTCGTGGCGGCCGACCGGTCGTACGACCGCCTTCGGCCCGACCGTTGTGGGTGCTCAGCGGGCGATGGTCTCGCGCAGCTGGGGTACCCCGTGCTTGACGACGTCTCCGAAGAGGACGTCCGGGTCGAGTCTACGGAGTTCCTCGGCCAGGCAGTCACGCAGGTTGCGGCGTGGCAGCGACAGGTCGTGCGTGGGCTGACCGGGCATCGAGAGGGTCGCGACGTCCACCAGGGAACGCTCGAGGTCGATGGTGCCCGACTCTCGCACGAGCTTGACGCCGTGGATGCCGCTCGACCCGGTCGCACGCGGCGACGTGGTGACCGTGACCGGCACCTCGAGCTGGAGCTGCAGCCAGGCGGCGAGCAGGATCGTCGACGGGCTGTCCGACGCGCCCGTCACCTCGACGCTGGTGATGGGCTCGTACGGCGGCTGGTCGAGTGCCGCGGCGAGCTGGTTCCGCCACAGGGTCAGGCGCGTCCACGCGAAGTCGGTGTCGCCCGGCACGTACGAGGCACCGAGGGCCTCGATCGCGCCGTTCGGGTCCTTCTGCGCGGCGGCGTCGGTGATCCGGCGCTGGGCGATGCGGCCCAGTGCCGAGGCCGACGGCTGCGACGGCGCGGTCTGCGGCCACCAGGCCACGACGGGGGCGTCCGGCAGGAGCAGGCCCGTGACCAGGCTCTCCTCGTCGGTCGCGGTCTCGCCGTAGGCGCGGAGGACGATGACCTCGCTCGCACCCGCGTCGCTGCCCACGCGGATCTGCGCGTCGAGACGACCCGGCGACTTCGTGTCACCGTCGTTCTTCGACACGATGATCACGCGCATCGGGTGCTCGCGGGACGCCTCGTTCGCCGCCTCGATCGCTTCTTCCTCGTGGCCGAGGGCCGTCGAGATGATCAGCGTCAGGACGCGTCCGAGGGCGACGGCGCCGCCCTCTTCTCGGATGTGGACGAGCTTCTTCTGGATCTTCGAGACCGTGGTGTTCGGCATGTCGATCTTCATGGACGCCTCCAGGTCCGGCCGTCGCGGGCGAGCAGGGCATCGGCGGACGCCGGGCCCCACGTGCCGGGACGGTACTGCTCGGGCTGGCCCTGCGTGGCCCAGAACTCCTCGATCGGGTCGAGGATCTTCCAGGACAGCTCGACCTCCTGGTGCCGCGGGAACAGCGGCGGGTCACCGAGGAGCACGTCGAGGATGAGTCGCTCGTACGCCTCGGGGGACGCCTCGGTGAAGGCGTGGCCGTAGCCGAAGTCCATCGTCACGTCGCGCACCTGGGTGCCGACGCCGGGGACCTTCGAGCCGAACCGGAGCGTGACGCCCTCGTCCGGCTGCACACGGATGACGAGCGCGTTCTGGCCGAGGGGCGACTGCGAGTTGCCGTAGACGTCCTCGGGGACACGCTTGAAGACGATCGCGATCTCGGTGACGCGACGGCCGAGCCGCTTGCCGGCACGCAGGTAGAACGGGACGCCCTGCCAGCGACGGGTCGCGATGTCGAGCTTGATCGCCGCGTACGTCTCGGTGCCGGACTCGGGGTTCATCCCGGCCTCGTCGAGGAACCCGAGCACCTTCTCGCCGCCCTGCCAGCCGCCGGCGTACTGTCCGCGCGCGGTGGCGGTCGACAGGTCCTCGGGCAGGCGCACGGCGGAGAGCACCTTCTCCTTCTCGGCACGCAGGTCTGCGGCCTTGAACGAGACGGGTTCCTCCATCGCGGTGAGCGCGAGGAGCTGCAGCAGGTGGTTCTGGATGACGTCGCGCGCCGCGCCGATGCCGTCGTAGTACGCAGCACGTCCGGCGACGCCGATGTCCTCGGCCATCGTGATCTGCACGTGGTCGACGTAGTTCGAGTTCCAGATGGGTTCGTACATCTGGTTCGCGAACCGGAGCGTCAGCAGGTTCTGGACGGTCTCCTTGCCGAGGTAGTGGTCGATGCGGAACACGTCGTCGGGCGCGAAGACGCTCTCGACGATCGCGTTGAGCTCGCGTGCCGTGCGGAGGTCGGAACCGAACGGCTTCTCGACGACCACGCGGCTCCACGAGCCCTCACGCTTCTCGGTGAGCCCGGACAGCTTCAGCTGCTCGGTCACCACCGGGAACATCTTCGGCGGGATGGACAGGTAGAACGCGTGGTTGCCGAGCGTCCCGCGCTCGGCGTCCAGCTCGTCGACGGTCTGCTTGAGCTGCAGGAACGCCTCGGGGTCGTCGAACGAGCCCTGGACGAAGCGGATGCCCTGTTCGAGCTGACGCCAGACGTCCTCGTCGAACGGGGTGCGGGAGTGTTCCTTGACCGCGTCGTGCACGAGCTGGGAGAAGTCTTGGTCCTCCCAGTCGCGCCGGGCGAAGCCGACGAGCGCGAACCCCGGGGGCAGCAGCCCCCGGTTGGCCAGGTCGTAGACCGCCGGCATCAGCTTCTTGCGTGACAGGTCGCCCGTCACGCCGAAGATGATGAGCGTGCTCGGTCCCGCGATCCGGTTCAGTCGACGATCCGTCGGCAGCCGGAGCGGGTTGTGCTCCGGGGTGATTGCCACCGGTGACATGAGTCGGTGAACTCCTTACGAGTCAGTGGGAGACGGCGGAGGCGATGGCCGCGGTGGCGGCGCGCACGTCCGACGTCGTGAGGGTGAGGACCGGGCGGCCGTGCTGCGCGAGGACACTCGCGTCACCGGCTGCCTGGGCCCGGAGGAGCTGCCCGAACGTGAACGGCCGGCCCGGGATCGCCAGGTCGTCCGGTTCGTCGGCCACGATCTGGAGGAACACTCCGGTGGCGGGGCCGCCCTTGTGGTACTGCCCGGTCGAGTGCAGGAACCGCGGGCCGTACCCGAAGGTGACCGGACGGCGCGTGCGCGCCGCCAGGGCGTCGCGGAGCGTCTCGAGGTCACGGTTCGTGGTGCGGTCGACGTACGCCTGCACCGCCACGTAGCCGGTGGCGCCCAGTTCGGACAGGAGGCCCGTCACGGCTTCTGCGAGCGTCGTCCCGACCGGCAGTCCCGGCGTCGCGGAGACGGCGATGCCGTCCTCGGTGAACGCGGGTACGGCGGCCGTGGGACGGTCGTCGAGCAGCGCACGGGTCGCGACCTTGGCGGCCTCGACGTCGGGCTGGTCGAACGGGTCGATGCCGAGCAGGCGCCCGGCGACCGCGACGGCGTACTCCCAGACGAGGATCTGGCCACCGAGCGTCCCGGTGATCTCGACCTCGCCCTCGGCGACGTGGCGCTCGTCCTCGCGCGAACCGACCAGGCGGATGACCTGGACGTCGGGCAGCGCTGCGGAGACCTCGGGGGAGTCGGCGTGCAGCACGACGGGCAGCAGGCCACGTCCGCTCTTGCCCGTCGACTCCGCGATCAGCTGCTCCACCCAGTCGCCGAACCCGACGATGTGGGTGCCGTCCGGGACGATCGCGATCTTGTCGCGCAGCGGGTCGGTCCCCGCGAGCACCGCGCCGAGCACGAGCCCGGGGTTCTCGTCGAGGTCGACCGACAGCAGCGCGGAGATGGCGTCGGCCTCGTCCAGCAGTTCGGCGATGTCCGCCCCGGCGAGACCGGAGGGGACGAGCCCGAACGCGGTGAGGGCCGAGTAGCGGCCGCCGACGGTCGGGTCGGCGGTGAAGACACGGTAGCCGGCGTCGGTCGCGGCGGCCTCGAGCGCGGAGCCCGGGTCGGTGACGACGACGATGCGGCGGGCGGGGTCGATGCCGGCGTCGCGGAACGCCTGCTCGTAGACCCGACGCTGCGAGTCGGTCTCGAGCGTGGAACCGGACTTCGACGAGACGACGAGCACGGTGCGCTCGAGGTCGGTCGAGACGGCGGCGCGGACCTGCGCGGGGTCGGTCGAGTCGAGGACCGTCAGCGGCACACCGGCGGTGCGCGTGATCACCTCGGGAGCGAGCGACGAGCCGCCCATGCCGGCGAGGACGACGTGGTCGACCCCTTCGGCACGGAGCGACTCGCGCAGCGCGGTGATCTGGGCGACGAGCGGGCGGGAGACCGAGACGGCCTCCACCCAGCCGAGGCGCTTCGACGCCTCGGCCTCGGCGTCCGGTCCCCACAGCTCGGGGTCCTGGGCGGTGATGCCCGAGGCCACCAGGTCAGCGACGAGCCGCGGGACCACCGAGTCGATGGCCCGCGCGGCACCGCCGCTGGCAGCGATGGAAACCGTCACTACTTGGCGCCCTCGAGCGCGGTCTTCACGGTGTCGACGAGCTCGCCCCACGAGACGTTGAACTTGTCCACGCCCTCCTTCTCGAGCAGCGCCACGACGTCGTCGTAGTCGATGCCCTGCGCTGCGAGCTGGTCGAGGACCTGCTGTGCGGCGTCGAAGGTGCCGGCGATGGCGTCGCCGTGGATCTCACCGTGGTCGAACGTGGCGTCGAGCGTCTTGCCCGGCATCGTGTTGACGGTGTTCGGGGCGGCGAGCTCGGTCACGTAGAGCGTGTCCGGCAGCGACGGGTCCTTGACGCCGGTCGAGGCCCAGAGCGGACGCTGCGTGTTCGCGCCGGCCTCGAGCAGGCCGAGGGCGCGCTCGGACGCGAACGCCTCGGTCCAGACCTGGTAGGCGAGCTGCGCGTTGGCGATGCCGGCCTTCGACTTCAGGGCCTTGGCCTCGTCGGTGCCGACGGCGTCCAGGCGCTTGTCGATCTCGGAGTCGACGCGCGACACGAAGAACGAGGCGACCGAGTGGATCTTCGACAGGTCGTGCCCGGCGGCCTTGGCCTTCTCGAGCCCACCGAGGTAGGCGTCGATGACGGCGCGGTAGCGCTCGAGCGAGAAGATCAGGGTGACGTTCACCGAGATGCCGGCGCCGATGACCTCGGTGATGGCCTCGAGGCCCTCGACCGTCGCCGGGATCTTGATGAGGACGTTCTCGCGCCCGACCTTCTCGAACAGGAACTTGGCCTGCTCGATGGTCTTCGCGGTCTCGTGTGCCAGGCCCGGCTCGACCTCGATCGACACGCGGCCGTCGAAGCCCTTCGTCGAGTCGTAGATCGGCTTGAACAGGTCGGACGCGTTGGCGACGTCCTGCGTGGTGATCTCGAAGATCGCGTCGGTGAGCTCGGTGCCGGCGGCGGCCAGCTCCTTGACCTGGGCGTCGTAGCGCTCGCCCTTGGCGAGGGCCGAGGCGAAGATGGTCGGGTTCGTGGTCACGCCGACGACGTTCTTCTGCTCGATGAGCTCGGTGAGCTTGCCGGTCTCGAGGAGCTCGCGGGACAGGTCGTCGAGCCAGATGCTCACGCCGACCGCGGAGAGGGCGGCAGTGGGGGTGTTCTCAGCCATGTGTTTCTCTTCTTTCCTTCATCGGCCTGGTGGCCGGGGTCTGGGGGACCGGGGGCGCGTGGCGGGGCCGAGCCGCGCCTCCCGGCAGAAGGGCCGGATCCGGCGAACCGGACCCGGCCCCTGCGGGTCAGGAAGCCGCGATCGATTCCTTCGCGGCGGCCACGACGTGCTCCGTCGTGAAGCCGAACTCCTTGAAGAGCGTCTGGTAGTCGGCCGAGGCACCGAAGTGCTCGATCGAGACGCTGCGGCCCTTGTCGCCGATGATGTCGCGCCAGCTCATCGCGATGCCGGCCTCGACCGACACGCGAGCGGTGACGTCCTTCGGGAGCACCTGGTCCTGGTAGTTCTCGGACTGGGCGCGGAACCACTCGATGGACGGGGCGCTGACGACGCGGGCGTTGATGCCCTCGCCCTTGAGCTGCTCGCGGGCCTCGACGGCGATCTGGACCTCGGAACCGGTCGCGATGAGGATCACGTCCGGGGTGCCGTTCGGCGCCTCGGCCAGGATGTACGCGCCCTTGGCGACGTTCTTCGCCGAGGCGAAGACCTCACCCGAGGCGTCGCCCTCGCCACGCTCGAAGACCGGCAGGTTCTGACGGCTCAGTGCGATGCCGGCCGGACGGTCGGTGTGCTTGAGCATCTCGAGCCAGGCGTACGCGACCTCGTTGGCGTCGGCGGGGCGGACCACGTCGAGACCCGGGATCGCACGGAGCGACGAGACCTGCTCGATCGGCTGGTGCGTCGGGCCGTCCTCACCGAGGGCGATGGAGTCGTGGGTCCAGACGTAGATCGCCGGTGCGCCCATGAGCGCGGCGAGACGGACCGCCGGACGCATGTAGTCGCTGAAGATCAGGAACGTGCCACCGAAGGGGCGGGTGTTCCCGTGCAGGACGATGCCGTTGAGGATCGAGCCCATCGCGTGCTCGCGGATGCCGAAGTGCAGCACGCGGCCGTACGGGTCGGTGCTCCACGTCGACGTCGAGGCCTCGGCCGGACCGAAGGACTTGGCGCCCTCGATCGTGGTGAGGTTCGACTCGGCGAGGTCGGCCGAGCCACCCCAGAACTCGGGCATCAGCGGCGCGATGGCGTTGATGACCTTGCCGGAGGCGGCACGGGTCGAGACGGCCTTGTCGGTCGGGAAGACCGGCAGTGCTGCCTCGAGGCCCTCGGGGAGCTCCTTGGCGTTGACGCGGTCGAACAGCGCCTTCTTGTCGGCGTTGGCGGCGGCCCACGCGTCGAAGGCCTTCTGCCACTCGGCGTGCTGCGCCTGGCCCTTGGCGACGGCGCCGCGGGTGTACTCGAGGACCTCGGGGGCGACCTCGAAGGTCTTCGCGGTGTCGAAGCCGAGGACCTCCTTGAGGCCCTTGATCTCGTCGGCGCCGAGCGCCGAACCGTGGATCTTGCCGGAGTTCTGCTTGGTCGGCGACGGCCAGCCGATGATCGTCTTGAGGACGATGAGCGACGGCTTGTCGGTGACCTGCTGGGCGGCCTCGATCGCGGCGTGGAGCTCCACGGCGTCCTCGGAGTACTCGCCGGTCTTCTTCCAGTCGACGATCTGGACGTGCCAGCCGAGTGCCTCGTAGCGCTCGGGGACGCTCTCCGAGAAGGCGATGTCGGTGTTGTCCTCGATCGAGATCTGGTTCGAGTCGTAGAACGCGATCAGGTTGCCGAGCTGCTGACGACCGGCGAGCGAGCCCGCCTCGTTCGTCACGCCCTCCTGCATGTCGCCGTCACCGGCGATCACGTAGGTGAAGTGGTCGAAGGGCGACTGGCCGGCCGGGGTCTCCGGGTCGAACAGGCCGCGCTCGAAGCGCTGGGCGTAGGCGAAGCCGACCGAGGACGCGAGGCCCTGGCCGAGCGGACCGGTGGTGATCTCGACACCGTCGGTGTGGCCGTACTCCGGGTGACCCGGGGTCTTCGAGCCCCACTTGCGCAGGTGCTGGAGGTCTTCGAGCTCGAGGCCGTAGCCGTGCAGGTAGAACTGCACGTACTGCAGGATCGAGGCGTGACCGGCGGACAGGATGAAGCGGTCGCGGCCGATCCAGGTGGAGTCGCTCGGGTCGCGACGCATCACCTTCTGGAAGAGCAGGTGTGCGAGCGGCGCGAGGCTCATCGCGGTGCCGGGGTGACCGTTGCCGGCGGCCTCGACCGAGTCGGCGGCGAGAACGCGGGCCGTGTCGACGGCCTTCCGGTCGATGGCGTCCCAGGTGAATTCAGCCACTTGGATGTTGACCCTTCTTGATGCGACATGTGCGAGGGCTCGTGCCATCGCACGGACATGTGGCCATCCCGGGGCCGAGTCGTGTCGCCGTCTAGCGGCGGCCGACCGGCTCATCGCGGCCGACGTCATCGGGGCGCGCACTGCGGGAGGGCAGGTCCAGCATAGTGACCAGCCACTCAGAAGGGGTTCAGGTGACGCCCGATGTTCATGACTCGAGTCGGTCGAGGCCCCGTCTGCCGGGCGTGTCGTGCTCCGTGGCCCGTCGTTCCGCGCGGGATGGGCGAGCGGGGCATCGTCGCGGCGCTTCCATCCCGTAAACTGATCGAGACCCGTGGACATTCCGGGTCAGCGCATGCCCGGACGCCGCCGCAGTCGTCCACCGAGTGTGCGAGCTGATGCGAACAGACTGAGGTTCCCTTGCCGACTGCCACCGTGACCAGGCCCGACACCGATCGACCCCGATCGCCGCTGTCCCGCAAGGTCCGTGCGTACGTCTCGTTGACCAAGCCGCGGGTCATGGAGCTGCTGCTCGTGACCACGGCGCCGACCATGTTCCTGGCCGAGCGCGGTGTGCCGGACCTGTGGCTCGTCTTCTGGACGATGCTGGGCGGCGCGATGTCCGCCGGTTCGGCGTCGGCGTTCAACTGCTACATCGACCGCGACATCGACCGCCTGATGAAGCGGACGAGCACGCGCCCGCTGGTGACCGGCGAGCTCTCCGACCGCGAAGCCCTGGTGTTCTCGTGGATCCTGGGCGTCCTGTCGACGGCGGTCCTCGGGTTCCTGGTGAACTGGCTCGCGGCCGCCCTGAGCGTCATCGCCATCCTCATCTACGTGTTCGTCTACACGCTCTGGCTCAAGCGCCGCACCCCGCAGAACATCGTGTGGGGCGGCTCGGCCGGCTGCATGCCCGTGCTCATCGGCTGGGCGGGCGTCACCGGGTCGCTCACCTGGGCCCCGGTCATCCTGTTCATGGTCATCTTCCTCTGGACGCCGCCGCACTACTGGCCGCTGTCGATGAAGTACCGCGACGACTACGACGCCGCCGACGTCCCGATGCTCGCCGTGGTCCGCGGTCGCACCGTCGTCGGCCTGCAGGTCGTGCTGTACGCGTGGGCCACCCTCGTCTGCTCGCTCCTGCTCATCCCCGTTGCGCACATGGGACCGCTCTACACGGTGGTCGCGCTGGCCGGCGGCATCTGGTTCGTCGTCGAGTCGCACCGGCTGTACTCGCGGGCGATCCAGCACGTCGAGCACGTGCAGCCGATGCGCGTCTTCCACAGCTCGATCACGTACCTGACGCTGCTCTTCATCGCCGTGGGCATCGACCCTTTGCTGCCGCAGGTCTTCACCTTCTAGGCACTGCGCGCCGCCGCTGGGCGACGTCGTACGACGAACTCGATGTCGTGCGACGTCGCCTTCGTCGTTCTGGGTCGCCGTCGGGTGCGCGACCGGGTGGGGCTCTCGACGTGCGCACGGGACGGCCGGGAGGCGCGGGGCGGGGCCGCCACGGGCCTCCCGTCGGCCGTGTGCGTGCGCTGGGCGCAGGGCGCACGCGTGGTGCGATGCGTCTGCGACGAACGACACCCCACGAGTCGATCGACTCGTGGGGTGTCGCAGAACGGGTGTCGGACGGGCGGCGAGGGCGCGACGCGCCCGGGCGTCAGGCGTCGAGTGGTTCGCGCACGGCCGCGCGACCGGCGCTGGCCCGGGTCGCGAGCACGACCGCCGTGGTGGCGCCGACGAGCAGCCCGGCGAGCACCATGTGCGTGCCGACCAGCCCGACCGGCAGCCCCGTGCGCGCCTGCGTCAGGCCGACGGCGATCTGCAGGAACTCGACGACGAGCAGCAGGAGCGCCCATTTGCTCGAGATCCGGAGGCGGACGGCACCGACCACGAGGACGAGCGTCAGCGCGAACAGCGTGTAGGCGGGCCAGGCGTGCAGGTGTTCCATGACCGCGGGGTCGAAGCCCGTTCGGTGCAGCATGCCGCCGTCCACGGCCTCGTCGGCGCCGGCGTGCGGACCGCTGCCGGTGGTGAGGATGCCGACCAGGACGGTGACCACGACCGCGGCGACCGTGCCGCGGACGACACCGGTGTACCAGCCGGGCACCACGCGACGGCTGGTGCGGGGTCCGTGCATCGTCCGGTAGACCAGGGCCGCGGTGACCGAGGTCAGGGCGGCGGACACGACGAAGTGCAGCCCGACGACGAAGGGGTTGAGGTTCGTGAGCACGCTGAGCCCGCCGATGACGGCCTGCACCGGGATCGCGACGCCCTGAGCGAACGCGAGCCAGAACAGTTCGGGGCGCGTGCGGAGCATCCGGACGACCGCCAGGAACATCGCGATCGCCACGATCACGAGCACGAAGGTGAGCAGTCGGTTGCCGAACTCGATGATCCCGTGGACGCCCATCTCGGGCGTCGACACGAGCGAATCCGCCGTGCACTTGGGCCAGGTGGGGCATCCGAGGCCCGACGCGGTCAGCCGGACGAGGCCGCCGGTGCCGATCAACACGACCTCGACCACGAACGAGGCCCACGCCAGCGCGATGACCCGACGGTCGACGACCCGGGGGAGCGACCACCACCGTGCGGTCCGGAGATCCTGGTCGACGGGGGGTCCGACGCGAGTCACGAGGGTGGTGCCTTCCTGTTGTTCCGTGCAGCGAACCTGTAGGATTCGAGGGTTCAGCAGCAGTCAAGTCTAGGCAGGCGCCGGCTCCGAATGGGCCGAGATCGCCGATCACTCCACGGACTGCGTGGAACCATTGTCGTTGCGAGGGAGCAGCACCGTGACCGCTTGTCAGCGGTCTGCGGTGGAATGGCGTCCAGACGCCACGGGTTCACACCTGAAGACGCTGTCCCGCGAGAAGGAAACGAGGAGACCATGTCCGACGTGCTCATCGACCGTCCCGAGCTCGAAGGGCTCGGGCAATACGAGTTCGGCTGGTCCGACTCCGACTCCGCCGGGGCCTCGGCCCGCCGTGGGGTCTCGGACGAGGTCGTCACCGACATCTCGAACCTCAAGCACGAGCCCGAGTGGATGCTCAAGAACCGGCTCAAGGGCCTGCAGCTCTTCGGCCGCAAGCCGATGCCGACGTGGGGTGCCGACCTGACGGGCATCGACTTCGACAACATCAAGTACTTCGTGCGCTCCACCGAGAAGCAGGCGCAGTCGTGGGAGGACCTCCCCGAGGACATCCGCGCGACCTACGAGAAGCTCGGCATCCCCGAGGCAGAGCGCCAGCGCCTCGTCGCCGGCGTCGCCGCGCAGTACGAGTCCGAGGTCGTGTACCACCAGATCCGCGAGGACCTGGAGCAGCAGGGCGTCATCTTCATGGACACCGACACGGCGCTCCGTGAGCACCCCGAGCTCTTCCAGGAGTACTTCGGCACCGTGATCCCGGCCGGCGACAACAAGTTCGCCGCACTGAACACGGCCGTCTGGTCCGGCGGCTCGTTCGTCTACGTCCCCAAGGGCGTCCACGTCGAGATCCCGCTGCAGGCCTACTTCCGGATCAACACCGAGAACATGGGCCAGTTCGAGCGGACGCTGATCATCGCGGACGAGGACTCCTACGTCCACTACATCGAGGGCTGCACCGCCCCGATCTACAAGTCGGACTCGCTGCACTCGGCCGTCGTCGAGATCATCGTGAAGAAGAACGCCCGCGTGCGCTACACGACGATCCAGAACTGGTCGAACAACGTCTACAACCTCGTGACCAAGCGTGCGATCGCGCACGAGGGCGCCACGATGGAGTGGATCGACGGCAACATCGGCTCCAAGGTGACGATGAAGTACCCGTCGATCTACCTCGCCGGTGAGCACGCCAAGGGCGAGACCCTGTCCGTCGCCTTCGCCGGCCCCGGCCAGCACCAGGACGCCGGCGCGAAGATGATCCACATGGCGCCGTACACGACGTCGTCGATCGTCTCGAAGTCGATCGCCCGCGGTGGCGGTCGTGCGGGCTACCGCGGCGAGGTCCGGGTCGACCCGGCCGCGCACCACGCGGCGAACACCGTCCGCTGCGACGCGTTGCTCGTCGACACGATCAGCCGGAGCGACACGTACCCGGCGATCGACATCCGCGTCGACGACGTCCAGCTCGGGCACGAGGCAACGGTCTCGCGCGTGAGCGAGGAGCAGCTCTTCTACCTGATGTCCCGCGGCATGGCCGAGGACGAAGCGATGGCGATGATCGTCCGTGGCTTCATCGAGCCGATCGCCCGCGAGCTCCCGATGGAGTACGCGCTCGAACTCAACAAGCTCATCGAGATGAGCATGGAAGGATCCGTCGGCTAGATGTCCAGCACCACCCCTCCCCACATCGACCAGCCGATCGAGCCCGCGGCAGCCGCCCAGGGTGCCGACCAGCACGGCGCCGGAGCCCACTCCGACGGCGGCTGGGACGCCCCCGACAAGAAGATCCCGGTCCAGACCCGCTCCGAGCGGTTCCAGTCCGGCGACCTCGGGGCGTTCCCGACCGTCACCGGGCGCGAGGTGAACTGGAAGTTCGCGCCCCTGGCGAAGCTCCAGCCGCTGCTCGACGGCGGCCTCGACGGATCCGCCTACCGGTTCCTCGCCCGGCAGTCCGACGGTGCCGACGTCGAGTGGGGTCGCAGCGACGACCCCCGCGTCGGCACCGCCGGGCTGCCGGAGGACCGCGCGGCAGCCGCGGCCTGGACCGCGCGTGACGCGGTCCTCGCCGTCACCGTGAAGGCGACCGAGGCGCACGAGTTCATCACCATCACGCGCTCCGACTTCGGGACGCAGCCCCGCGCGGCGCACACGGTCATCACCGCTGAGCCGCACGCCCAGGGCATCGTCGTGCTCGACAACCGCGGCAGCGCACTGCTCAGCGAGAACATCGAGATCGTCGTGCAGGACGGCGCACGCCTGACGGTCGTCAGCCTGCAGGACTGGGACGACGACGCGGTGCACGTCTCGACGCACTTCGCCGAGGTCGGCCGCGACGCCTTCCTGAAGCACGTCGTGGTCTCGCTCGGCGGCGACGTCATCCGGGTCAACCCCTCGACGCACCTCGGTGCGCAGGGCGCCGACACCGAGATGTACGGCGTGTACTTCGCCGACGCCGGCCAGTACATCGAGCAGCAGGTCTACGTGAACCACGACGCGCCGAACACGCGCGGTCGGGTCAACTACAAGGGCGCGCTGCAGGGCAAGGGCGCGCACACCGTGTGGATCGGTGACGTGCTCATCGGCCGCGCCGGTGACGGGACCGACTCGTACGAGCAGAACCGCAACCTCGTGCTGACCGACGGCACCCGCGCGGACAGCATCCCGAACCTCGAGATCGAGACGGGCAACATCGAGGGCGCCGGCCACGCGAGCGCGACCGGTCGCTTCGACGACGAGCAGCTGTTCTACCTGCAGGCCCGCGGCATCCCCGAAGAGGAAGCGCGCCGTCTCGTCGTGCTCGGCTTCCTGGTCGAGGTCATCCAGAAGATCGGTGCGCCCGAGCTCGAGGAACGACTCATCGCCGCAGTCGAGCAGGAGCTCGCCGAGGGGCGTTCGGTGACCGTCGCCCCGGCGGAGGCCGACGCCTGATGCCCACGAAGGTCTGCGCGGAGTCCGAGATCGCGGTGGACAGCCCGATGCGTGCCGTCGTCGACGGCACCGCGGTGGCCATCGTGAAGGACTCGTCCGGCACCGTGCACGCCATCGGCGACACCTGCACCCACGGGGACATCTCGCTGGCCGAGGGGTTCATCGAGGGCGACACGCTCGAGTGCTGGGCGCACGGCTCCCGCTTCTCGCTCGCCACGGGGAAGCCGCAGAACTTCCCGGCGTACGAGCCCGTCCCGGTGTTCCGGGTCGAGGTGCGCGAGGGCGACGTCTACGTCGACGTGCACGATCCCGTCCCGGTCGACTGACACCGCCTCCCGGCCCCCACACTTTCCGCGGCCCGTCCGCGACACGACAGAAAACCGAAGGAACCCACGCAATGTCCACTCTGGAAATCCGCGACCTCCAGGTCTCGATCGACACCGATCAGGGCACCAAGGAGATCCTCAAGGGTGTCGACCTCACGATCAACGAGGGCGAGATCCACGCGATCATGGGGCCGAACGGCTCCGGCAAGTCCACGCTGGCGTACACGATCGCCGGGCACCCCCGGTACAACGTCGTCGGCGGCTCGATCACCCTCGACGGCGAGGACGTCCTCGCGATGAGCGTCGACGAGCGCGCCCGTGCCGGCATGTTCCTGGCGATGCAGTACCCGGTCGAGATCCCCGGCGTGACGGTGTCGAACTTCCTCCGCACCGCCAAGACGGCGATCGACGGCGAGGCCCCGGCCCTGCGCGGCTGGATCAAGGAGCTCCGCCAGTCGATGGCCGACCTCAAGATGGACTCGTCGTTCGCCGAGCGCAACGTCAACGAGGGCTTCTCCGGTGGCGAGAAGAAGCGCCACGAGATCATGCAGCTCGAGCTCCTCAAGCCCCGCTTCGCCGTGCTCGACGAGACCGACTCCGGCCTCGACGTCGACGCGCTGAAGATCGTGTCCGAGGGCGTGAACCGCGCCAAGGCCGCGACCGGTCTCGGTGTGCTGCTCATCACGCACTACACGCGCATCCTGCGGTACATCAAGCCGGACTTCGTGCACGTGTTCGTCGCGGGCAAGGTCGCCGAGCAGGGTGGCCCCGAGCTCGCCGACCGCCTCGAGAACGAGGGCTACGACCGCTACGTGCAGGCCGCCGCGGCGTCCGCCGCAGAGGCGCAGGCCTGATGATCGCGGCACTCGCCCCGGACAAGTTCGACGAGGTCGTCGAGGGCCTGAAGGAGGTCCAGGACCCGGAGCTCGGCGTCAACATCGTCGACCTCGGTCTGATCTACGACCTCGCCTGGGACGACGAGGCCTCGGCGCTCGTGATCAGCATGACGCTGACCAGTGCCGGCTGCCCGCTCACCGACGTCATCGAGGGCGACACCGCGAACGCCCTCGACGGCATCGTGGACGCCTTCCGCATCAACTGGGTCTGGATGCCGCCGTGGGGTCCGGAGCGGATCACCGACGACGGACGCGAGATGATGCGCGCGCTCGGGTTCGCGATCTAGTCGCGACCCCCTGACGGACGGGAGGCCCGGTGCCAGCTGGCACCGGGCCTCCCGTCCGTCTGTACGCAGGAAGCGCGCGGGGCGCGACACGCCGCTCACGTTCGCCGGGGTTCCACGAACGGACGCAGAAACGGCCGGGGTTCCGAGATCTCGGAACCCCGGCCGCAGGAGCCGGGCGTGCCGATCGCAGCCGATGGGCGTGCGTCAGCGGCGGCCGACGGCCTTCCACGCGAGCGGCAGGATGCCCGCGGCGATGAGCGCCTTCGCGATCCCACCGACGACGAACGGGTACAGGCCGGCGGCGAGCACCGACTGCAGGTCGTTCGGGGCACCGAGCTGACCGAGCACGATCGCCAGGTAGGGCAGACCGGTCACGAACGGGATGGCGCTCGCGAGCAGCATCGCCACCGCGGCGCGTCCGACGTGACGGTCCCAGTTGCGGCGCGCCAGCCAGCCGACGACACCCGCGGCGGGGATGAACCCGATGACGTACCCGAAGCTCGGCACGGCCAGGGCCTGCAGGCCACCGGTCATGTCGGCGAAGAACGGTGCGCCCGCCAGGCCGGCGACGGCGTAGACGAGCAGCGCGAGCATGCCGCGGCGGGCACCCAGCGTCGCGCCGACGAGCACGACGGCGAGCGTCTGACCCGTGATCGGGACCGGCCACATCGGGACCTCGAGCTGTGCCATCGCAGCGGTGAACAGGGCTCCGCCGGCGACGAGGGCGGCGTTCGTGGCCAGCCCGTGCGTCCGCAGACGGTCGGCGAGGACTGCGCGGGGAGCGAACCCGGTGGCGTTCGTCATGGATTCTCCTAGAATGGACTGCTGGTCCCGTTCGGAACCATCGGTCCCGTCAGCGTAGCGGTGCACCTCACGCACACGTCGTTGTGCAAACCCACCAACTGATTGGACGTCCACTGTGCTTGCCGTGCACGAACTCGAGATCCGCGTCGGAGCTCGTCTCCTCATGGAGGACGTGTCCTTCCGTGTCGAGAAGGGTGACAAGATCGGACTCGTCGGCCGCAACGGCGCGGGGAAGACGACGATGACCAAGGCCCTCGCGGGCGAGACGCAGCCCACGGGCGGCAAGATCGACCGCGGTGGGGAGATCGGCTACCTGCCGCAGGACCCACGCTCGGGCGACCCGGAGGAGACGGCGCGGAAGCGCATCCTCGACGCCCGCGGGCTCGGCGAGCTGGTGGAGGGCATCCGCCTCGCCACGCTCGACATGGCGAGTGACGACCAGGCCGTCGCCGAGAAGGCGATGCGCCGGTACAGCCGGCTCGACGACCAGTTCAACGCGCTCGGCGGCTACGCGGCCGAGGCCGAGGCAGCCTCGATCGCGTCGAACCTCAAGCTGCCGGACCGCATCCTCGACCAGCAGCTGAAGACCCTGTCCGGTGGGCAGCGGCGGCGCATCGAGCTCGCCCGGATCCTGTTCTCGGACGCCGAGACGATGATCCTCGACGAGCCCACGAACCACCTCGACGCCGACTCGGTCGTGTGGCTGCGCGAGCACCTGAAGACCTACCCCGGCGGCGTCATCATCATCTCCCACGACGTGGAGCTCGTCGACGAGGTCGTCAACCGCGTGTTCTACCTCGACGCGAACCGCCAGACCATCGACATCTACAACATGGGCTGGAAGCTGTACCAGCGCCAGCGCGTCGCCGACGAGGAGCGTCGCCGCAAGGAGCGCGCGGGCGCCGAGAAGAAGGCCGCGACGCTCAAGGACCAGGCCGCTCGCTTCGGTGCGAAGGCCTCGAAGGCCGCGGCTGCGCACCAGATGGTCGCGCGGGCGGACAAGCTGCTCGCCGGACTCGAGGACGAGCGCGTCGCCGACCGGGTCGCCAAGATCCGCTTCCCCACGCCGGCCCCGTGCGGCCGCACCCCGCTCATGGCGGAGGGGCTGTCGAAGTCCTACGGCTCGCTCGAGATCTTCGCGGGCGTCGACCTCGCGATCGACCGCGGTTCGCGCGTCGTGATCCTCGGGTTCAACGGTGCCGGCAAGACGACGCTGCTCCGGATCCTCGTGGGTGCCGACCTGCCCGACACGGGCGAGATCCAGCCAGGCCACGGTCTGCGCATCGGGTACTACGCGCAGGAGCACGAGAACATCGACATCAACCGCACGGTGATCGAGAACATGGTGTCGGCGTCGACCGACCTCAACGAGACCGAGGCCCGTCGGGTGCTCGGGTCGTTCCTGTTCACCGGCGACGACGGCTACAAGAAGGCCGGGGTCCTGTCCGGCGGTGAGAAGACGCGTCTGTCGCTCGCGATGATCGTCGTCTCGGGCGCGAACGTCCTGCTGCTCGACGAACCGACGAACAACCTGGACCCGGCGTCGCGCGAGGAGATCCTGAACGCGTTGGCCGGCTTCGAGGGTGCCGTCGTCCTGGTGTCCCACGACGCCGGCGCGGTCGAGGCGCTCAACCCGGAGCGCGTCCTGCTGCTGCCGGACGGCACCGAGGACCACTGGAACAAGGACTACGCGGAGCTCATCGAGCTCGCCTGACGCCGGCCAGCCGGGCGGGCGGAGCCCGTCCGCACGGTGCCGGGTTCGCGGTCCGGTGCGGCGAAACGTGCTGGGTGCGCGCTTGTAGCGGGGCACGGTGTGCGGAAGTTCGCACGGGGTTGCGAGGTGCGCACGGTGCGGCCTGGAGGCGCGGTGCCGGTCGTGCACCGCGCCTCCCGTCCGCACGGTGCCGGGTTCGCGGTCCGGTGCGGCGAAACGTGCTGGGTGCGCGCTTGTAGCGGGGCACGATGTGCGGAAGCCCGCACGGGGTCGCGAGGTGCGCACGGTGCGGCCCGGAGGCGCGGTGCCGGTCGTGCACCGCGCCTCCCGTCCGCACGGTGCCGGGTTCGCGGTCCGGTGCGGCGAAACGTGCTGGGTGCGCGCTTGTAGCGGGGCACGGTGCGCGGAAGCCCGCACGGGGTTGCGAGGTGCGCACGGTGCGGCCGCGCACGCGCACGCGCGCCGGCCGTCAGCGACGGGACGCGATCAGGTCGTCCTCGATCTCGGCGTCGGTCTTCGGCTTGGCGTCCTTGCGGCGCTGCCGCTCCTGGGCGCGCTCGCGTTCCTCCGGGTCGTCCTGGTTGAGGTTCCGGTACTCCTGCACCATCACGTACGCCAGGAACCCGAAGCCGCCGGCCGCGAACAGGAACCACTGGATGAAGTAGCTCAGGTGCAGGCCGGTGTCGGCGGTGGGGCGTTCCCAGCCGAGCGGGCGGGCTTCGGTCGGGGCGGGGGACTCGGACGCGAGTTCGCCGTACGCGCCCGTCCAGATCGGGGTGTCCACCTTCTTCGCGACGTCCGCCAGGGTGACCGACTGCACCTGGTCGGTGTGCGCGGGGTCGGTGCGGCCGGGGATGCGGGGCTCGCTCTGCTGCAGGCGGACGATCGCCGTCACCTCACCCGACGGGGGAGCGGGTACGTGGTCGGGGGCGTCCTGCGCGTTGCCGGTGGGGACCCAGCCGCGGTCCACGATGAACGCCTGGCCGTCGTCGGTGACCAGCGGGGTGAGGACCTCGAAGCCGGGTTGGCCGTTGTGCACGCGGTTGCGGACGAGCAGCTGCGCGTCGACGTCGTACCGGCCGGTCACGGCGACCCGGAGCCACTCCTGCTCGTCCTGCCAGCTCGAGGCCGTCGGCAGCGCCTGGTCGAGGGGCACGGGGGTGTGGTCGTAGTTCTGGGCGACCTGCTCGTTCTGGCGGACGGCCTCGTTCCGGCGGTCCCACTGCCACATGCCGAACAGCGCGCAGACGATCGCGAACGCCACGGCGATCGCGAAGTACCCGAGCCAGCGGCGACTGCGGACGAAGTGCCAGCCGACGAAGGGCTCGTCCGGGTCCTGGGCGGGACGGTCGTCGGCCGGCACGGACCGACGGGCGTGGTCGGCGGCGCGCTGCAGCTTGGCTGCGTGCTTCCGGCCGTACCGGGAGTGCGGGTCGAAGTCGTCGGTCATCGACCGGTGCCGGTGGAGCGCACCCCGACGTCGTTCTTCGGCGACGATGCCGGGTCGCGTTCGTCGTCGAGCCGGTCGACGTCCTCGTGCATGCCGGTGACGCGCACCGGGAAAGTACGGGACCGCAGGTAGTCGGCGAGGAAGTCGCGGTGCTCCTCGCACGCCGCCCAGATCTTCACGCGGTCGGCGGAGTGGATCCGGGGGTTGCGCCAGTTGACCCGCCACGCAGCGGTGTTCGAGCAGCCGGCACGCGAGCACACGGGGGTCGAGCCCGGCTCGGTGTGCAGGTCGAAGGTGGCCCCCATCAGCGGTGCCCCCACATCTTCGAGCGGTCGCCGTTGCGCTGCCACTCGTCCTGCGCGTGCTGCGCCTGCTGCCGGAGGCGGTCCTGCTCGTCGCGGTAGGCCTGGGCGCGGTCCTCTTCCTGCTGCTCCCGGAGGCCGGGGTCGACCGCGTCGTAGAGCTGCATCGCACCGGCGGGGGAGATCATGTCGCTCTCGGTCCGGCTACCGGCGTTCGCGACGATGACGGCGACCCAGGGGATCACGGCGGCGAGGACGATCGGCACGACGGCGATCCAGGAGTGCCAGATGGAGTAGACGAGCACGGCCACGACGAACAGGACGACGCGGATCGCCATCTGCCACACGTAGCGGGACAGGCGGTGCGCCCGGTCCAGCTCCGGCGAGTCCGGGAGCGTGGTGATGCTGGTGTGCGTGCTCTTCATACAGATGGTCTCCGTCTACCCGTGGTCAAGCCTAAGCCTCCGGGACCGATCGTGGGTGCGCCGCGCGCGAACGGGCTGTCGTGGTGGCTCCGGTACGCTCGTCCGGGCGTGTCCGCCGACCCGTCGGCACGACACGACCGCACACCACCACCGAACGGAGCGACCATGAGCACCCCCCGTACCGTCCTGATCACCGGCGGCAACCGCGGCATCGGCCACGCCCTCGCCGAGCGCTTCGTCGCCGCAGGGCACCGCGTCGCGGTCACGTCGCGGAGCGGACAGGGCGGACCCGAGGGTGCGCTCACCGTGCAGGCCGACATCACCGACACGGCGTCGGTGGACGCCGCCTTCACGCAGGTCGAGGCCGAGCTCGGCCCGATCGAGGTGCTCGTCGCGAACGCCGGCATCACGAACGACCAGCTGCTGCTCCGCATGTCCGAGGACGACTTCACGAGCGTCGTCGACACCAACCTGACCGGCACGTTCCGCGTCGTCAAGCGCGCCACCAAGGGCATGATGAAGGCGAAGTTCGGCCGCATCGTGCTCATGTCGAGCGTCGTCGGCGCCTACGGCCAGATCGGCCAGGTCAACTACGCGTCGTCGAAGGCCGCCCTGGTCGGCATGGCCCGCTCGATCACCCGCGAGCTCGGCTCGCGCGGCATCACCGCCAACGTCGTCGCGCCCGGGTTCATCCAGACCGACATGACGGCCGCGCTGTCCGACGAGCTGCAGGCCGAGTTCAAGAAGGCGATCCCAGCCGCCCGCTACGGCACGGTCGACGACGTCGCCGACGCCACGCTGTTCCTGGCGAGCGACGGGGCCGGGTACGTCTCCGGCGCGATCATCCCGGTCGACGGCGGCCTCGGGATGGGCCACTAGCCGCCCGTCCGGGTCAGCCGCGCAGGCCGAGCGTCGCGAGAACGGCGGACAGGTCGCGGTCCACGACCGCGACGTCCGCCTGCTCCCGCACGCGCGGCTTCGCGTCGAACGCCACCGACAGGGCGGCGACGCGCATCATCTCGAGGTCGTTCGCGCCGTCGCCGACCGCGACCGTGCGGACCGCGTCCACGCCGTCGGCCTCGGCCCACTCGCGCAGGGCGACGGCCTTCGCGTGCGCGTCCACGACGTCGCCGAGGACGCGTCCGGTCAGTACGCCGTCGGTCACCTCGAGCCGGTTCGCCCGGCAGTGGTCGAGACCGAGTTGCTCGGCGAACGGGTCCAGGACCTCGTGGAACCCGCCCGACACGACACCGACGGTCCCGCCCGCGGCGTGCACGCCGCGGACGAGCTGGTCGGCCCCCCGCGTCACGCGGACCGCCTGCTGTGCGCGTCGGAAGACGTCGACCGGGAGGCCCGTCAGGGTCGCGACACGCTCCCGGAGGCTCTCGGCGAAGTCGATCTCCCCGCGCATGGCGCGCTCCGTGATCGCCGCGACCTGTGGCCGGGTCCCGGCGGTGTCCGCCAGGAGTTCGATCACCTCGTCCTCGAGGAGGGTGGAATCGGCATCGAGGACGACGAGGAAGCGGGGCACGCACCAACGGTACCGACAAGAGGAGGCACGGCCCGCGTCCGTGACGCGAGCCGTGCCTCCTGACCGTCCGTTCGTCGGTGTCGACGTGACCGGCCGACGCTACGCGTCGACGCGGACGCCCTTGCCGACCACCGTGATGCCCGACTCGGTCACCGTGAAGCCGCGGGCCTCGTCGGCCTCACGGTCGACGCCGACCTGCGCGCCCGGTGCGATGACGACGTCCTTGTCCAGGATCGCCCGGTTCACGACCGACCCCGCACCGATCGTCGCCCGCTCGAACACGATCGAGTCGAGGACCTTCGCACCGGAGTCGATCCCGCACCACGGGCCGATCATGCTGCGCTCGACCTGCGCGCCCGACACGAGGCAGCCGAGCGACACGAGCGAGTCGACCGTGGAGCCGGTGTTGCCGTTCGCGTCCCGCACGAACTTCGCCGGCGGCAGGTTCGTCTGCTGGTTGAAGATCGGCCAGTCCTGGTTGTAGAGGTTGAACACCGGGACCGGCGCGATGAGGTCCATGTGGGCGTCGAAGAACGAGTCGATCGTTCCCACGTCGCGCCAGTAGTACTTGTCACGGTCGGTGGAACCGGGGACCTCGTTCCGCTGCAGGTCGTAGACGCCGGCGTCGCCGCGGTTCACGAAGTCGGGGACGATGTCGCCGCCCATGTCGTGCGCTGAGGTCTCGAGCTGGCCGTCGCGGAGCACCGCGTCGACGAGGGCGTCCGCGTTGAACACGTAGTTGCCCATCGACGCGAGGACCTCGCCGGGGGAGTCGGCGAGTCCGACGGGATCCTTCGGCTTCTCGAGGAAGGCGTCGATCTTCGTCGGGTCGTCGGGGTCCACCTGGATGACGCCGAACTGGTCGGCCAGTTCGATGGGCTGCCGGATCGCCGCGACCGTGGCGCTGCGGCCCGAGGCGATGTGCGCCTCGACCATCTGGTGGAAGTCCATCCGGTACACGTGGTCGGCGCCGACCACGACGACGATGTCGGGGCGCTCGTCGCGGAGCAGGTTGAGCGACTGCAGGATCGCGTCGGCCGACCCGGCGAACCAGCGCTTGCCGAGCCGCTGCTGCGCGGGGACCGACGCCACGTAGGACCCGAGCAGGCCCTCCATGCGCCAGGTCTCGGCGACGTGCCGGTCCAGACTGTGCGACTTGTACTGGGTGAGGACGACGATCTTCTGCAGACCGGAGTTCACCAGGTTCGAGAGCGCGAAGTCGATGAGACGGAAGTTCCCGCCGAACGGGACTGCGGGCTTCGCCCGGTCGGCCGTGAGCGGCATGAGCCGTTTCCCCTCGCCGCCAGCGAGCACGATGCCGAAGACCTTCTTTGGAGCCATGCCGCTCACAGTAGGCGTCAGCACTGGGAACCGGTTACGTTGATCCAGTGCGAGTCGATCTGCTGACCAGGGAGTATCCGCCGGAGGTCTACGGCGGTGCGGGTGTCCACGTGTCCGAACTCACCGCTGCGCTGCGGTCGGGGACGGACACCGACGTCCGTGTCCGGGCGTTCGGGGCCTTCCGCGACGAAGCCGACGTCTGGGGGTACCGGACGCCGGCCGGGCTCGAGCAGGCGAACGGCGCGCTGCAGGCGCTCGGCACCGACGTGGCCATCGCTGCCGACGTCGAGGGTGCCGACCTCGTGCACTCGCACACCTGGTACGCGAACTCGGCGGGCCGGATCGCGCAGTTGACGTACGGCATCCCCCACGTCGTCACCGCGCACAGCCTCGAGCCGCTCCGTCCGTGGAAGGCCGAGCAGCTCGGCGGCGGCTACCGCCTGTCGAGCTGGATGGAACGCGAGGCGTTCGAGAACGCCGACGGTGTCATCGCGGTGTCGAAGGCCATGCGCGCCGACATCCTGCGCTCGTACCCGTCGATCGACCCGTCGAAGGTGCACGTCGTCTACAACGGCATCGACATCGACGCCTGGAAGCCGCAGGTCGACGAGGACGCCGTCCGCGCCCTCGGGATCGACCCGTCGCGTCCCAGCGTGGTGTTCGTCGGCCGGATCACCCGTCAGAAGGGGCTGCCCTACCTGCTCCGCGCCGTGGCCTCGCTCCCCGAGGACGTCCAGATCGTGCTCTGCGCCGGCGCGCCGGACACCCCCGAGATCCTCGCCGAGGTCACCGGGCTGGTCGAGGGCCTCCGCGAGCAGCGCGAGGGCGTCGTCTGGATCGACCGGATGCTCGCGCACCAGGAGATCGTCAACGTGCTGTCCTCGGGCACCGTGTTCGTGTGCCCGTCGATCTACGAGCCGCTCGGCATCGTGAACCTCGAGGCCATGGCGTGCGGGATCCCCGTCGTGGGCACCGGCACCGGGGGCATCCCCGAGGTCGTCGCGGACGGGTTCACCGGCCGCATCGTCCCGATCGACCAGGCGCAGGACGGCACGGGCACCCCGACCGACCCGGACAAGTACGTGGCGGACCTGGCGGCGACCCTCAACGAGGTGCTGGCCGACGAGGGGCTCGCGAAGCTCATGGGCCGCGCCGGACGCCTGCGCGTCGAGTCGGAGTTCACCTGGGACGCGATCGCCACCAGGACACGGCAGGTCTACGACGAGGTGCTCGGCCGGAACCCGTAGGCTGGTCGCATGCCCTCGGTCGTGCGCTTGTCAGACGTCTCCGTGGTCCGCAACGGGGCCACCATCCTCGACTCGATCTCGTGGGAGGTGCAGGACGACGAACGCTGGGTCGTGCTCGGCGCGAACGGTGCTGGCAAGACCACGCTGCTGCAGATCGCCGGCGCGCAGACGTTCCCGACCTCCGGTGACGTCGAGGTGCTGGGCACCGAGCTGGGCGGCGCCGACCTGTTCGAGCTCCGCCCGCGCATCGGCTTCGCGTCGACCGCCCTCGCCCGTCGCATCCCGGTGACCGAGAAGGTCATCGACGTCGTGCTGACGGCCGCGTACTCGGTCACGGGTCGCTGGAACGAGGAGTACGAGGAACTCGACGTCCGCCGTGCCCAGCGCGTGCTCGAGGAGTGGGGCCTGGGGTCCTTCACCGACCGCACCTTCGGCGAGCTGAGCGACGGCGAGCAGAAGCGCGTCCAGATCGCCCGCGCCGTCATGACCGACCCCGAGATCCTGTTCCTGGACGAGCCGGCTGCCTCGCTCGACCTCGGCGCCCGCGAGAGCCTCGTCCGCACCCTCGGCGGCTACGCCCAGAGCGCCGATTCGCCGGCGATCGTGATCGTCACCCACCACGTCGAGGAGATCCCCGCCGGGTTCACCCACGCCCTGGTGCTCGCCGACGGCCACGTGCAGGCCGCCGGACCGATCGACGAGGTCCTGACCGACGAGACCCTGACCGAGGCGTTCGGCATCGCGTTGTCCGTCACGAAGGACACCGGCCGCTACACGGCGCGCGCGTCGTAGCGCTGCGATCGTGCCGTCCGTCTGGTAACGTTGACGGCTGGCGCAAGCCGATGACTTCCCGCGCATCTCGCGCAATCCCACCACCGCTACCGCTATCGAGGAAACTCCATGAAGACCGACACCCACCCCGAGTACCGCGCCATCGTCTTCCGTGACCTGGCCTCCGGTGAGACCTTCCTGACGCGTTCGACCGCGAACAGCGACAAGACGATCGAGCTCGACGGTGCCACCTACCCGGTGATCGACGTCGAGATCTCGTCCGCTTCGCACCCGTTCTACACGGGCAAGCAGCGCATCCTCGACTCGGCCGGTCGCGTCGAGAAGTTCAACCAGCGCTTCAAGGGCTTCTCCAAGTAAGCAGCCCCACAGCACGTCGGAACGGGCGGTCCTCCTTCGGGAGGGCCGCCCGTTCCGCGTTGCGTCAGCCGTTGCGGTGCGGCCACCGGCCGTCCGCGGTGAACGACGGATCGCGCTTCTTGCGCATGTAGTCCTGGAACGAGGTCGCCTGCTCGGCGCACCACCCCACCTGCTTGCGGTGGAGCTCTTCGGCCGAGATGCCGAGTTCGTCCTGGTACTTGCCGGCGATGGCCTGGGCGACCCGACCGGCCGCGATCGCGTCCGCACCCGCGTCGTGCGCGTCGTCGAGGGTGACGCCGTACAGTTCGGACGCCGCCTCGAGCGTGCGCTTGCCCTTGCGGAACGTGTCGAGGGCCTTGTCGATGACGAGCGGGTCGACGACGTTGCCGATGACGGGGGAGGCGAAGCCGTGCCGTTTCGCCTCGCGGTCGAGGACCGTCAGGTCGTACGGCGCGTTGTAGATCACCAGCGGGATCCCGCGGGCGAACACGGCCTCGATCGCAGCGATGATCTCGGCCACGACCTCGGCGGCGGGACGCCCCTCGGCCTGGGCCCGCTCCGTGGTGTAGCCGTGCACGGCCGCGGCGCCCTCGGGGATCGCGATGCCCGGGTCGGCGATCCACGCGCCCTCGGCGATGGAGGCTCCGGTCATGTCGATGAGGCCGACGTGCGCCGTGACGATCCGCGCCGTCTCGACGTCGACACCGGTGGTCTCGAGGTCGAAGACGCCGAGGGCGTGCCACCAGGGGCGTCCGGAGAGGTCCTGCGCCGGGGCGGGCGTTTCGAGCTGTGCTGTGGGGAACGTCACGCGGTCAGGCTAACGGGACGCACCGACACCACCCGCGCTACCCGACCGGCGCGCCGACGTGCAGCCAGTAGAACGACTGCGTCCCGAGGGTCAGGGTGACGGTGCCGTCCTCGTCGAACGCGGGGAACGAGCCGCCGCCGAACAGGTCGTAGAGCGGGCGACCGGCGAACTCCGGGGCCGACACCGTGACGGACGTCGGGTTCGTGGCGAACGAGAACACGCACAGGACGTCCTCTGCCGACGGTCCGAACTGCTGCCCGGAGCCCTCCCACGAGCGCACGAACGCGAGCACCGACTCGTTCGAGGTCTCCTGCACGTGCAGCGTGCCCAGTCCGAACACCGGGTGGGCCTTCCGCACGTGGATGACGTTGCGGACCCAGTGCAGCAGGGAGCGCGACTGCGCGAGCTGCGCCTCGACGTTGACCTGCGCGTAGTTGTAGACGAGGGACTGCACGACGGGCAAGTAGAGCTTGCCCGGGTCCGCGGTCGAGAACCCGGCGTTGCGGTCGGGGGTCCACTGCATCGGCGTGCGGGACGAGTCGCGGTCGGGCAGCCAGATGTTGTCGCCCATGCCGATCTCGTCGCCGTAGTACAGGAAGGGCGACCCCGGCAGCGAGAACAGCAGCGCGTGGATGAGCTCGAGCTCGGCGCGCGAGTTGTCGAGCAGGGGAGCGAGGCGGCGCCGGATGCCGATGTTGGACCGCATCCGGGGGTCGTAGCCGTACCAGCCGTACATCGCCTGCCGGTACTCCTCGCTGACCATCTCGAGCGTGAGCTCGTCGTGGTTGCGCAGGAACACGCCCCACGCGGCCGCGGAGGGCACGTCGAGGGTCTCGGACAGGATCGCGGCGAGCTCCTTCGCGTGCTGCGCCCGGAGCGAGTAGAAGATGCGTGGCATGACCGGGAAGTCGAACGCCATGTGGCACTCGGGCTCCTCGTCGGTACCGAAGAAGGCGGCGGTCTCGCGCGGCCACTGGTTCGCCTCGGCGAGCAGGACGCGGCCGGGGTACTCGTCGTCGACCATCGCGCGCATCTTCTTGATGAACTCGTGGGTCTCCGGCTCGCCCTCGCCGTTGCCGTCCTCGGACTCGAACAGGTACGGGATCGCGTCGAGCCGCAGCCCGTCGACGCCCAGGTCGAGCCAGTGCCGGACGACGTCGTACACGGCCTCGACGACCGCGGGGTTCTCGAAGTTCAGGTCGGGCTGGTGCGAGAAGAACCGGTGGAAGAAGAACTGACGGCGGACCGGGTCGAACGTCCAGTTCGACTCCTCGGTGTCGACGAAGATGATCCGGATGTTCGGGTACTCCTCGTCGGTGTCCCGCCAGACGTAGAAGTCGCCGAAGGGGCCGTCGGGGTCTTCGCGCGACTGCTGGAACCACTCGTGCTGGTCGCTCGTGTGGTTGATCACCATGTCGATCACGATGCGCATGTTGCGCTCGTGCGACTTCGTGACGAGCTCGCGGAAGTCGTCGAGGGTGCCGAACTCCGGCAGGATCGCCTTGTAGTCGGCGATGTCGTAGCCGCCGTCGCGCATCGGGGACTGGAAGAACGGCGGCAGCCAGAGCGCGTCGACACCGAGCCACTGCAGGTAGTCGAGCTTGCCGATCACGCCCTGCAGGTCACCGATGCCGTCGCCGTTCGAATCGACGAACGAGCGGATCATGCACTCGTAGAAGACCGAGCGCTTGTACCACTGCGGGTCGAGCGTCAGGCCGGGCAGCTGGATCGGGGCTGTGAAGGTCACCGTGCTCCTCGTCGAAGGTCCACGGGCCGCATCGAGAGCCCGCCCCGGACACGATAGGCGCGCGATGCTGCGGGTGTCCGGGGTTTCGTGCGGATGTCTTCGTAGACTGGCGCCGATGCAACCGCCCGTGCTCTCCCCGTACCAGTCGCTCATGGCCGCCACGCCGGTGGTCCACCGGTCCGTGCAGGTCGACGGCCGCACCACGCACTACTGGGAGTACGGGCCGTCCGACGCGACGCAGACCGTCCTGGCGGTGCACGGCTTCCGAGGCGACCACCACGGCCTCGAGACCATCGCCGCGCACCTGACGGGCGTGCGCGTGATCGTGCCCGACCTGCCCGGCTTCGGCGTGTCCGACCCGCTGCCGGTGTCCGACATCGAGTCGTACGTCGCCTGGCTGACCGCGTTCCACGCCACGCTCGGACTCGGGCGCGACGCCGTCGTGCTCGGTCACTCGTTCGGTTCGATCGTGGTGTCGGCCAGCGTCGCCGCGGGGCTCGACACGCGGCTGCTCGTCCTCGTGAACCCGATCGCCGCTCCCGCGCTGCAGGGACCCCGGGCGGTCGGCACCGGGATCGCGATCGGCTACTACCGGGCCGGCGCGGTGCTGCCGAAGCCGATCGGACTCGGCATCCTGCGGAACGCCGCCATCGTGCGGGTGATGAGCATCGCGATGCTCAAGTCCCACGACCGCGGGATGCGCCGCTGGGTGCACGACCAGCACGACCGCTACTTCTCGGCCTTCGCGAACCGCACGAGCGTGCTCGAGGCGTTCCGCACCTCGGTCACCAACGACGTGTCCGAGTACGCGGACCGCATCGACGTGCCGGTCCTGATGATCGCCGCCGAGCACGACGACATCACGGCGGTGCCGGAGCAGCGCGCACTGGCCGCACGCCTGCACGATGCCGAGCTCGTGGTCATCCCCGGGGTCGGGCACCTGGTCCACTACGAGACACCGGCACCGGCCGCCGCCGCCGTGCTGCGCCGGATGGCGGACACACCCGCGCGCCCTGGACGCGGCCGCGCCGCCAAGGCGGGCCGACCGGCGGGCGCGGGCCGGGCCTCCAGGGCGACGGCGACGACGGCCAGCGCGACCGAGGAGACCGACGCGTGACGCGCCTGCGCATCGGCGTCGACTGCCGCTACGTCCGCATCGGCCGCCACGACGGCATCAGCCGGTTCACCGCCGGGGTTGTCGCGAATCTGCCCGACCGGCACGACTTCGTGCTGCTCGTCCACGACGAGCGCCAGCTCGAGTCCCTGCCGCGCGACCTGCCGTGGGAGCTGCTGCCGGCGCCGACCGACGCGGGGGAGCCGCTCGTCGCGCGACGGGTGAACCGGCTCGGCCTCGACGCGGTGTTCTCGCCGATGCAGACGATGGGCTCGCGGGGGCGCGACTACACGCTCGTGCTGACGCTGCACGACCTGATCTACTACCGGAACCGCACGCCGCCGCGGGAGTTCTCGTGGCCGCTCCGGCTCGGGTGGCGCGCGTTCCACCTGTCCTGGGCGCCGCAGCGGTTCCTGCTGAACGGTGCCGACGGAGTCGTCACCGTGTCGGAGACGACCGCCGGGCTCATCGCCGAGCACCGGCTGACGAAGCGTCCCGTGACGGTGGCGTACAACGCCGCCGACCCGGCGACACCGCGAGTGGCCGGCGCGCCGCGCGACCGCTCGCTCGTCTACATGGGTTCGTTCATGCCCTACAAGAACGTCGAGACGCTGGCGGCCGCGCTGCCGCTGCTCGGGGCGGACTGGACCCTGCACTGCATGTCACGGGTGTCGGACGCCGACCGCGCACGGCTCGAGGCGCTCGCGCCGGCCGGCGCGATCGTGTTCCACGACGGTGCGACCGACGAGGAGTACCTGTCCGTGCTCCGGTCGGCGACCGCCCTGGCGACGGCGTCGTTCGACGAGGGCTTCGGCATCCCGCTCGTCGAGGCGATGGGCGTCGGCACCCCGGTCGTGGTGAGCGACATCCCGATCTTCCGCGAGATCGGCGGCGGTGCGGCCGAGTACTTCGACCCGGCGTCGCCGTCGGCGGTCGCTGCTGCGGTGCGGCGGGTCGAGGAACGGTGGGACGAGGCCTCGGTGCAGTCGGTCGAGCGGGCGGCGCGGTTCCGGTGGCAGGACTCGGCGGAGCAGGTGGTGCGGGCGGTCGAGCGGGCCGTGGCCGACCGGCGCGCGCGGTAGGCGGGGGCGGGGCGGGGCCGGGTGGGGCGCGGCGGGGTCGGGTCGGGCTGGGCGGGGACGCGCGACGCGATGCGACATGGTCGACGTCGTGCGACATCGGTTCCGTCGTTCCGCGTCGGCCAACCGCCCGGCACCTACTTCGCCGCGACCACCTCGACGCTCGCCCCGGGGAACACCTTGTGCGTCTCCTCGGTCACCCGCGCCACGATCGGTGGGACGGCAGCCCCTCGTCCCGGGGTCTCGACGGTGATCGACTGGTCGGCGGCGCGGTCCGACGGGGTGCCACCGCGTTCCCACGAGCAGCGGACGGCCGTGACCCCGCCGATGTGGTCGAGCGTGTCCGCCAGCACCAGGCGCTTCGCCGTGACCGCACGGGAGTCGGAGACGCCCACCTCGAGCGTGCCGAGGTCGGCGATCGCGACGACCCGGACGCCGTTGCCGCCAGCCGAGTCGGTCGCACGGCTCAGGGTGTCGACGAGGTCGGTCCGGGCAGCGGCGTCCAGCGACGGGTCGGCCGTGATCGTCGCGGTGGCGTCGTAGCTCGCGAAGCCGGTCTTCTCGGCCCGGTGGTGGCGGACCTCGGTGACGCCCGGCACGTCGGCGAGCCGGTCGTCGAGCCGGTCGAGGGCCATGTCCGGTCGGGGGAACACGCCGCCGATGCCGTTCTGCACGCTGCCGATGATGGTGCCGAGCACGAGGGCGATCACCCCGGCGACGAGGACGGTGCTGCCGCCGATGACGAGCCAGGTGCGGGCCCGTTGTCCCATCGTGCGGGTCTGCACGCTGGCGGTCTCGGGGCCGAAGGCACGGTCGAGGTCGTCGTCCTGCCGGTCGGTGGCTTGCCAGCCACCCGTGTCGGTTCCGTCGGTCACCATGTCGCCCCCTGGTTCGGGTGCGTCGGAGCCTAGTCGCAGGATGGCCGTGCCGTCCGCTCAGCCCCGGCGTTCCAGCGGGTTCTGGTAGTCGAACGCGTACCGCCCGGGCCCGTCCGAGACGTCGTCGATCGGGTCGTCGAACCGGACGAGCTCCGCGTGGAAACGCTCGGGGTCCCAGCGGAACGAGTGGATCGAGCCGTTGCGGATCGGGGTCGCGTGCCGATCGGCGGTGCCGGGCGCCGCCTCGTTCACCACGCTCCGGATCACCGCGCCGTGGGTGGCGACGACCACGACCCCGCCGTCGAAGCGCACCGCGACCTCGCCGAGCGTCTCGGTGATGCGGGCGAGCAGCGCCGACCGGGACTCGCGCCCGGGGATGTCGTCGTGCGGGTACCGGGCCGTGACCTCGGTGTCGGTGAGTCCCTCGGCCTCGCCGTAGGAGCGTTCCGCCAACCCGGGGTACGTGGTGGGCGCTGCCAGTCCGAGGCGGTCGGCGATGATCGCCCCGGTCTCGGCGGCGCGGGACAGCGGTGAGGCGACGACGGCGTCGAACCGCCGTCGGGCGAGGAGCTCGGCGGCTTCGGCGGCCTGTCGCCGTCCGGTGTCGTTGAGCGGGATGTCGGTGAAACCCTGGATGCGGCGCTGCGCGTTCCAGTCGGTCTCACCGTGCCGGACCAGGTACAGGAGCGTCGTCACCCGTCGATCATCCCAGACGGCTGAGCGGACCCCGCGGGCGCGGACCCCGCCGCCCCCAGCCGCTCGGCCAGGTGCACCAGCGTCTCGGTCGTCCCGCCGTCGAGCTTCACGGCTGCGCGGCGGTCGCTGCGGGTGGCACCGCGGTTCACGATGACCACGGGGTTCTTGCGGCGGGCAGCGTGGTCGACGAGCCGCACGCCGGAGTTCACCGTCAGCGACGACCCCACCACGAGCAGCGCTTCGGCGTCGGCGACGATCGACACGGCCTCGTGGAACTTCTCGGTCGGCACGAACTCGCCGAAGAACACGACGTCCGGTTTGAGCATCCCGCCGCACACCGAGCAGTCGGGCACCACGAAGCGTTCGACGTCGGTGATCTCGACGTCGCCGTCGGGCTGCAGCTGCACCGAGCCGGGCTCGTCGATCCACGGGTTGGCGCGGTCGATCGTCGTGGCGAGGTCGGCGCGCGAGAACACCTGCCCACACGTCAGGCAGAGGGCGCGGTCCATCGACCCGTGGATCTCGACGACGCGGCGCGATCCGGCGCGGAGGTGCAGTCCGTCGACGTTCTGGGTGATGACCCCGGTGACGACACCCGCCTGCTCGAGCGCGGCGAGTGCCCGGTGTCCCTCGTTCGGCCGGGCAGCGGCGAAGCTCCGCCAGCCGAGGTGCGACCCGGCCCAGTACCGCTGCCGCTTGGCGCCGTCCGATCGGAACTCCTGGAACGTCATCGGCTTGCGCACGACGCGTCCGGCGCCGCGGTAGTCGGGGATGCCGGAGTCGGTGCTCAGGCCGGCGCCGGAGAGCACGGCGAAGCGTTTGCCCGCGAGCACCTCGACCACGCGGTCGAGGTCCGCTGCGGTCGGCGGACCGGTCGGCGGACCGGTCGGCGCCCCGGTGGGCGGTCCGGTCGTCGACGCAGCATCATCCAGCACCCTGTTCACGGTACCCTCAACAGCCGACCGTCCCGGTCGCTTCCCGACCGGCACGCCAGCCGCGACGCCAGCCGCGCCACCGACCGGTACGCCATCCGCGACACCAGCGCGTCACCGGCCGGCCCACCACCTGCGCCACACCGAAACGAGCCCCGTGCACCCCGTCCGCATCGACTCCCTCGACGACCCCCGCCTCGACGACTTCGCCCGTCTGACCGACGTGGCGCTCCGCCGGGTGAGCGAACCGGAGGGCGGCCTGTACATCGCCGAGTCGAACACGGTCATCGAGCGCGCGGTCCGTGCCGGGCACGTCCCCCGGAGCATCCTGGTGCAGGAGAAGTGGCTCGACAGCGTCCTGCCGCTGGTAGCCGACCACGACGGTCCGGTCTTCGTCGGTCCCGATGCCCTGCTCGAGGAACTCACCGGCTTCCGCATGCACCGTGGCGCGATCGCCGCGGTGCAGCGCCCCGAGCTGCCGACGGTCGCCGAGGTGGTGCGGGACGCGAAGCTCGTCGTCGTGCTCGAGGACATCGTCGACCACACGAACGTCGGAGCCGTGTTCCGCAGCGTCGCCGGTCTGGGCGCCGACGCGGTCCTGGTCAGCCCGCGCTGCGCCGACCCGCTGTACCGCCGGAGCGTCCGGGTGAGCATGGGCACGGTCCTGCAGATCCCGTGGACCCGGATCGGCGAGTGGCCGGCGGCGGGCGAGGAACTGCGTGCGCAGGGTTTCCACCTCGCCGCGATGGCGCTCACCGACGAGTCCGTCGACCTCGCCCAGTTCGCCCGTGACGTCCCCGGCAAGGTCGCGCTCGTCATGGGTACCGAGGGGCAGGGGCTGACGCCCGCCGCGATCGCGTCGGCCGACACCACGGTGCGGATCCCGATGGCGCACGGGGTTGACTCGCTCAACATCGCCGCGGCGAGCGCCGTCGGACTGTGGGCGGTCACCCAGGCCCAGCGACTCGCCTCCTAGCGCCGCGACGAGCGGACCGGGAGGCGCGGCTCGCGTCAGTGCTGCAGCATCCGTCCGGCACGGATCACCAGGGCACGGTCGGTGCCCGGTCCGCCGACCAGGCAGACGCCGACGGGTGCGCCGTCCACGGTGAGGGCGGGAGCGCTGACCGCCGGCAGGCCGCCCACGCTCGCGAGGCTCGTCATCGCCGTCGTCGCGGTCCGGGTGCGTTCGAGCGCCGTGGTGTCGGCGGCGATGAGCGGTGCGGGCCCCGGGACGGTCGGGAAGAGCAGGGTCCGGTCGGCGAGCGCCGTGCGGATCGTGGCCCGGACGTCGTCGAGCCGCGCGACGGCGTCGGCGGTGGCGGCGGGGTCGTTCGCCCGGGCGGCGGCGAACCGGTCGCCGACGACGGCGCTCAGGGCGCCGGGGTGGGCGTCGATCCAGGCACCGTGGGCGGCGACGGCCTCGGCGGCCTGCACGAGGCGCAGGAGTTCGCGCAGGTCGTCGAGCGGCGGGACCCCGAGGTCGGCGAGCCGCACAGGATCGATCGGTGCGTCCTGTCCGGCGACGAACGCGGTGAAGGCCTCGGCCACGGCGGGCTCGACCAGGTCCAGCAGTTCGGTGGGCACGAGCAGTTCGGACGCGGCGGGCGTTCCCGGGTCCGACGGCACCGTGGCGTCGAGCGCCGCGAGCAGGACGTCGGCGCTCCGGGTGAGCCACCCCACCGTGTCGAAGGACGGCGCCAGCGGGAGCAGGCCCTGTCGGGACACCGCGCCGTGGGTCGTCCGGAGGCCCCACAGCCCCTGGTACGAGGCGGGGACCCGCACCGATCCCGCGGTGTCCGTGCCGATCCCGATCTCGGCCATCCCGAGGCGGACGGCCGATGCGGATCCGCTGGACGAGCCTCCCGGCAGTCGGGTCGGGACCGCCCCGTTGGGCGGGGTGCCGTGGTGTTCGTTGCGACCCGTCAGGTTGTACGCGAACTCGTCGGTGCGCGCGATGCCGCGGATCGACGCGCCGGCGTCGAGGAGCGCGGCGACGGCGGCGGCCGGCGAGGTCGCGACGGGGGACTCGCGCAGGTACGTGGGGTTGCCGGCGCCGACGGGCTGGCCGGGGACGGCGTAGAGGTCCTTCACCGCGACGGTGCGTCCGTCGAGCGGTCCGGACGCGGTGGGGGCGACCAGCGGGTCCCCGACGGCCCGCCAGACCGTGGTGTCGAACGCCTTGGGGCGGCCGGTGACGTGGGCGGCCTCGATGCGCCAGCGCGGACCGCCGGTGCCGGACCCCGTGTGGGTGCCCGTGTCGCCGTCGCGGCGCCACAGCTGGGTCTGGAGGCCCTGCCCACCCGCCGCGAACTCGGACACCGACACGACCAGGGCGAGTCCGTCGGCCAGGGGTCGGACCTCGACACGCGTCAGCGAGCGGGCCTGGACCCCACCCCGTGCCCCGCGGAACGCGCTGATCGCGTCGTGCCCGACGAGCAGGCCGCGGTCGTCCCCGCGCATCGTGCCGGGCACGTCGACGAACGCGGCGTCGAGGGCGTCGAGGTCGTTCGCGGCGAGGGCGGCCTCGTACGCGTCGAGGGCGTCGAGCAGGCCCTCCGGCGCTCCTGTGGTCATCGGGCGGGCTCCTCGAAGTCGGCCTTGCGGATGCGGGCGTGTGCGCCGGTGACCAGGTCGACCACCTGCGAGATGTTGAAGTCCGTCGCGGCGGACAGGTAGGCGTACGCCAGGTGCGGCTCCATGCCCCAGCGGGCACCGAGGATCGCGACCGCGTGCCGGACGCAGGCGCGGACGGCCTCGTCGAGGTCCGGGTCCATGCCGGTCGGCACGAGGAACTCGTGGGTCTCGACGAGCGGCCAGACCAGGTCACCGAACTGCTGCGCGGCCTCGGCGGCGGGCGTGACGTCGAACCGGACGGTCGCGCGGAGCGATGCCTCCATCGCGGTCAGGGCGACCTCGCCGTCACCCTGCGCGAAGTGCGGGTCGCCGACGTAGGCGAGCGCCCCGGGCACCAGGACCGGCAGGTGCAGCTGCGCGCCGACCTGCAGCAGGTTCACGTCGACGTTGCCGCCGTGCCGGCCCGGTGGCACCGAGTGCAACCGCTCGCCGGGCGTCGCGACGCCCATGATGCCGAGGAAGGGGGCGAGCGGGAAGTGCGCGAAGCGGTCGCGGGCACCGGTCAGGGGGATGCGGCCCCGCCGGCCCTCGGCCGTGTCGACCACGTCGGCGAAGACGCTGACCGTGGTGCCGTCGACCGGGTACTCGCCGTGCAGGGCACCACGGCCGTGCCGGTTCGAGACGACGCCGTAGTGCACGCGCGGCAGCGTCTCGAGCACCGTCATGGTCAGGACGTCGCCCGGTTCGGCACCCTCGACGGCGATCGGGCCGGAGACCACGTGCGGACCGTCGGTGGACGGGTCACGACGAGCGGCGCGGGCGATCGCGTCGGCGTCGTCCAGCACGTGCTCCGGGGCGACCCCGTGCGACCCGAAGTACGCGCGCGGGTCGCTGCCCTGGTCGGGCAGGATCCCCTCGTGGCTGACGGTGTCGACCGTCACGTCCTCGCCGGACGCGATCGTGATCGCCGGGCGGTCGTCGCCGTTCGGCAGTCGACCCCAGAGGACCGTGTCGGGGTCGACGGGCAGGTAGCGCGCTGAGCGGACGGGGCCGGCACCGGGCTGCAGGGTCGGGATCGCGGGAGTCGTCATCGTGGTCATCGGTCGGCCTTCCGTTCGACGAGGTGGGCGACGTCGGCGAGGTGGTCGGTCATCGCGTCACGGGCGCCGTCCTCGTCGTGACGTCGGATGCAGTCGAGGATCCGTTCGTGCCAGACGAACGACGAGCGGCGACCCTCGCTGGTGCTGTGCGACCGGGCACGGACGTCCTGCACCCACCCGCTGCTGAGCTCGCACAGGGACACCAGCAGCGGGTTGCCGGAGGCGCGCGCGACCTGCACGTGGAACGCGACGTCCTGGGCCAGGGACTCCTCGGGGCTGAGCCCCGCGTGCGTGGCGGCGAGGACGCGTTCGAGGGCGAGCAGGTCCGCTTCGCCGGCACGGACCGCGGCGAGGCCGGCGACCCTCGGCTCGACCACCGTGCGGAACTCGGCGACGTGCTCGGCTCGTCGCGCCAGGTCGTCGCCGTGGGCCGCGCCCGTCTGCTGCTCGAGCAGGGCGGTCGCCTCCTCGGAGCGCGGCAGCACGACGGTGCCACGGCCGGGTGTCCGGGAGACGAGCCGACGGCGCTCGAGCTCCTGCATGGCCTCACGCACCGTGGTGCGTGACACGGCGAGGTCCTCGGCCAGGGTCCGCTCCGGCGGGAGCTTGTCGCCGGGTGCCAGGTCCTCGAGCACCAGGCGGGCCAGGTGCGCGGCGGTCGCGGCGCTCAGTGTGCGGCCTCTCTGCATGAGCACGAGCCTACGGTCCGTTGGTCCGATTGGTTCATTGGTACGACCAACGTTTACACGCTCGTCACACGACGAAACGGAGCCGGAAACACGGCGGGCGAAGGGTGGGTCACGTCCGATCCATCCCGATGCGAGGAAGAACCACCATGGACCTGATCCTGCGCACGGCCCGCCTGACCGACGGCCGCCTGGTCGACGTCCACGTCGCCGACGGCACCATCGTCCGGGTCGCCGAGGCGGGCACGGAGGACGAGCCGACCGGCGCGGCGCACGTCGTGGACTGTGCCGGTCGCGTCGTGATCCCCGGGCTCATCGAGGCCCACCTGCACGTCGACAAGGCACTACTCGACCGCGAACGACCGAACCCCGACGGCACCCTCGCCGGCGCGATCGCGGTGACGGGGGAGCTCAAGCGCGGCTTCACCCACGACACCGTCCGTGACCGCGCCCGGAACCTGCTCGACCAGGCGATCACCAACGGCACGACACTCGTCCGGGCACACCCCGACGTCGACCCCGTCGTCGGACTGACCGGCGTCGAGGTGCTCCTCGCACTGCGCGACGAGTACCGCGACGCCCTGGACCTGCAGATCGTCGCGTTCCCGCAGGAGGGCATCGCGAAGGCGCCGGGCACGCTCGCACTGCTCCGCCGGGCGCTCGCCGCCGGGGCCGACGTGATCGGCGGCTGCACCTACAACGAGGCGACCCTGGCCGCGTGCCACGAGCACGTCGAGACCGTCCTCGACCTGGCCGAGGAGTTCGACGTGCCGGCCGACCTGCACGCTGACTTCGCCGACGACACGTCCGACCCGCGGTTCGCCCTCGCCGGGCACATCGCCGACCGCGTCGCCGCTCGCGGGCTGCAGGACCGGGTCGCCCTCGGACACGTGACCTCGCTCGCCAGCCTGCCGCCGGTCCCGCGCAGCGCCGTGCTCGCGAAGCTCGCCGCGGCCGGTGTCGCGGTGGTGCCGTTGCCCGCCACGGACCTGCACCTCGGCGGTCGCTCGGACGACCGTGACGTCCGCCGCGGGGTCGTCCCGGTGCGCGAGCTCTGGGACGCTGGCGTCACGAGCGCCTACTCGTCGAACAACGTCCGCAACGCGTTCACGCCGTTCGGCAACGCGGACCTGCTCGACATCGGGTTGCTGCTCGCGCAGGTGGGGCACCTGTCCGGCCCCGACGACCTCGGGCGCGTGCTCGAGATGGCCACGTCGTCCGCGGCCCGCGTCGTCGGCGTCGCCGAGACCCACGGCATCCGGCCGGGAGCCGCCGCCGACCTCGTCGTCCTGTCGACGACCGACCCGGCGGGGGTCCTGCTCGACCGTCCCGACCGGAACCTCGTGTTCAAGCGCGGCCGCGTCGTCGCGGAGACCACCAGGACCACCCGACTCACCACCGGGTCCACCACTCGATCGAAGGAGCTCACCCATGCGTGAACGGATCCCGCACGAGATCGTCGCCTCGGTCCTCGCCGGCACCACGGCGTTCATCGGCGGCAACGCGCTGCACCTGCCCACCTGGGCGATCTTCATCAGCTGGGCGGGGATGTTCCTGCTCGGGGCGAAGCCCACGCTCCGGAACGCCACCCGGCTCTGGGCGGCGATGCCGATCGGGTCCGCCTTCGGCCTCGTGATCGTGCTGCTCGACCAGCGCTTCGGCACGGTGCTCGGCGAGGGTCAGGCCGCGCGGAACACGGTGCTCGCGCTGCTCATCCTGGTCGTCAACTGCGCCCTGATGTACACGGGTCGGACGCGACTGTTCGGGCTCGTCCCCGGCATGTTCCTCGGGTTCGCCTCGTTCTTCGCGACGTGCTTCGGCGGCTTCGGCTTCGATCCGGGCAACGCCTGGGCGGCATGGGCCTCGGTCGTCGTGATGAACGCGCTCGGCCCGGTGTTCGCGTACCTGTCCCGACGGCTGACGTTCGCTCAGCCGACCCCGACCGGGGCGACGACGGACACGCCCGCCGCCGAGCAGCCGGTCGCAGCCCGGGTCTAGGGACCGACCGGTACGCTCGGTTCCCGTGTCACGAGTCGTCCGTCGCCCCCGCTCCGCCGTCCGGAGGCCCGTGACGATCTCCGTCG
This sequence comes from Curtobacterium pomorum, assembly GCF_044497295.1. Lineage (NCBI taxonomy): Bacteria > Bacillati > Actinomycetota > Actinomycetes > Micrococcales > Microbacteriaceae > Curtobacterium > Curtobacterium pomorum. The sequence continues at coordinate 2,159,441 of NZ_CP172409.1, read as the reverse complement.
TGGCGGTCCTCGTGCTCGTCGCCGGGTACCTCGTGGCCGCGGCCGTCGTGCCGTTCGGCCCGGCGAGCGCCTCGACCACCACGTACTCGGCCCCGACGTCGAGCGTGCCGGCGCTGAGCTTCCCCGGCTACGGCGCCACCGCGGTCGAGGCCACCGACTTCCCGGAGAGCCTGCGCACCAGCGGCGACACGAAGCCGCGCTCGATCGCGAGCATCACCAAGATCGTCACCGCGCTCGTGGTGCTCGACGAGAAGCCGATGGCTGCGGGGGAGTCCGGTCCCGCGATCACCTTCACACCGAAGATGGAGTCGCTGTACGCCAAGTACGCGGCGATGAACGGCGAGGTCGCGCCGATGCCGGCCGGCCTGAAGCTCACCGAGCACCAGGCGTTCCAGGTGATGCTCATGAAGTCGGCGAACAACTACGCCGGCGCTCTCGCCATCTGGGCGTTCGGGTCGATCGCCGAGTACGAGCAGGCGGCGACGAAGTGGCTCGAGGAGCACGACCTCGACGACACCACGATCCACGAGCCGACCGGTCTCGACCCGCAGAACACGTCGACCGCCACCGACCTGGTCGACCTCGGCCAGCTCGCGCTCGCGGATCCGGTCGTCAAGGAGATCGTCGGCACGAAGGACGTCACGATCCCGACGGTCGGTGAGATCGAGAACTCGAACAAGCTCCTCGGCCTGGACGGCATCGAGGGCATCAAGACCGGCACCCTCGACGAAGCGGGCGCCTGCCTGCTGTTCGCGGCGACCTACGAGCGCGGCGGCCGCGACGTCACCGTCATCGGCGTGATGCTCGGCGGGGTCGACCACGACTCGCTCGACGTCGACGTGCAGCGGCTGCTCCGGTCGGTCGCCGACAACTTCCAGGTCGTGCCCCTCACGCACGCCGGGCAGACCTTCGGCACGTTCTCCACCCCCTGGCAGGACGAGGCCGACGCCGTCACCGCGAAGGCAGCCGAGGTCCTGGTCTGGGGGAAGACGAAGGTCCGCGCCACGGCACACCTCGACGAGGTCACCCTCGGGACGAAGGGCGAGCGGGTCGGGACGGTCCGCTTCACGGTCACGGACCACGACCCGGTGACGGTGCCGCTCGTGCTCGAGCGGACGATCGACGACCCCGGCGTCTGGTGGCGCTGGACGAACCCGTTCCAGGGCTGACGGTGCTCGCGCGCTGACGCGCACCACCCGGAGTCCGTACTGTCGGACGGGTGACGACGACGAAGACGTTCCCCCGGACCACCCCCTCCGCCCGCGACATCGACGCCCGCGGTGTGCTCGCGTTCGTCGACGCCCTCGAGTCGACCCCCGGCGTCGAGCCGCACAGCCTGATGCTGCTCCGCCACGGCCAGGTCGTCGCCCAGGGGTGGTGGCAGCCGTACGCGGCCGACCGGGTGCACCTGCTCTACTCGCTGAGCAAGAGCTTCACCGCGGCTGCGGTCGGCATCGCCGTGCGCGAGAACCTCATCGACCTCGACGCCACCGCCCTGTCGTACTTCCCCGAGCTCGACGCCGAGATCACGGACGAACGCAGCCGCCGCATCCGGGTCCGGCACCTGCTCGCGATGGCGAGCGGCCACCGCGAGGAGACCCTCGACCGCGCTCGCGCCGCCGACCCGACGAACACCGTCCGGGGCTTCCTGCTCACCCCGCCGGACGAGGAGCCCGGCTCCGTCTTCGCCTACAACCAGCCGTGCACGTACACGCTCGCGAGCATCGTCCGACGGGTCAGCGGCGGGTCCCTCGTCGAGTACCTGCGGCCGCGGCTGCTCGACCCGCTCGGCATCGACGACCTCGCCTGGCGACGCGACGAGACGGGCGCCGAACTCGGGTACAGCGGGTGCTACGCCCCGACCTCGGCGATCGCAGCGCTCGGCCAGCTCTACCTGGAGCGCGGGGTGTGGGACGGCGAGCGGATCCTCGACGAGGACTGGGTCGCCGCCGCCACGAGGACCCAGGTCGAGAACCCGGGCGAGGAGAACCCGGACTGGTCCCAGGGCTACGGCTTCCAGTTCTGGATGGCCCGCCACGGCTTCCGCGGCGACGGCGCCTACGGCCAGTTCTGCGTCGTCCTGCCCGAGCAGGACGTCGTCCTCGCGATCACGGGACAGAGCCTCGACATGCAGGCGGTCCTCGATGCGGCCTGGCAGCACCTGCTGCCCGCCGTCGACCGTCCGTCCGACGCCGACGCGGACACCGCCCTGGAGGCCCGACTCGCTTCCCTGGGACTGCCCGCGGTGCGCGGCGGCTCGCTCCCCGAGCACGTGGCCGGTCGTGCACTCCGGCTGCTGCCCGGTGCGGCGCTCGACGCCGTGGGCTTCGACCGTGGGGCCCATGGGATCCGACTGACCGTGTCAGCCGATGGAGCTTCGGCGTCGGTGCCGGTCGGAGAGGGGAAGTGGGCCGTCGAGGGTGCCCTCGCAGCGAGCGCCGCGACCCGGTCGGACGGCGCCGTGCTCGTCGCGCTCCGTTTCGTGGAGACGCCGCACCTGCTGTGGCTCCGCGTCGACCTCGCTGCCGGCACGGTCGGCACGACGTGGGAGACCGAACCGCTGCACGACGGCGCGCTGACGCTGCACCGGCCCGCCGACTGACCTGCGCCCACCACAGGGTGCACGACCCGGTTCGCGCCCCCGCACGGTCATCGCGCCCTGGGGAGTCGGGGCGCGATGACCGTGGTGGGGCGCGGCTGGAGAGGCGTGCGGACTCGGATGCCCCTCGTTCCGCTACGGGGTGTCGGACCGGTGCTCGACGACGTCCTGCAGCTCGGGGCGCTTGGCCGAGACGCCGTCGCCCGACGACGTGTGCTTGATGCGCCGGACGACCCACGGCACCAGGTACTCCTTCGCCCAGCCGAGGTCCTCGGCACGGGCTTCGCGCCAGGGCCGTGCCTCGAGCGGATCGGGGTTGAACGGCTCAAGCCCGTGCGGCACCCCGAGGGCGTCGAGCACCGCCGCGGCGATCGTCGAGTGGCCCATCGGGGAGTGGTGCAGCCGGTCCGGCGCCCACATGCGCGGGTCGCGGAGCACCCGCAGCGCCCACATGTTCGCCACCAGGGCGCCGTGCTTCAGGGCGATGGCGTGCAGGTTCTCGTTGTAGATCGCCGTCTTGCCGCGCACCATGCCGAGCACCGGCGTCATGCCGACGTCGGGGCCGGTGAAGAGCACCACGGTGGCGCCGTCGCTCCGCAGTCGCGACACCATGGCGTCCACCCGTTCGGCGAGTTCGTCCGGATCGGAGCCCGGCCGGATGATGTCGTTGCCACCGGCGGACACCGTGACCAGGTCCGGGCGGAGCGCGAGCGCCGGTTCGACCTGCTCGTCGATGATCTGCTGCAGGAGCCGCCCGCGGATCGCCAGGTTGGCGTACGCGAAGTCGTCGGACCCGTGCGCGAGCACCTCGGCGACACGGTCCGCCCACCCCCGGTTGCCCCCGGGGACCGTGGGGTCGGGGTCGCCGATCCCCTCGGTGAACGAGTCACCGATCGCGACGTACCTGGACCAAGGATGACGATCTGACACGCTCCGGACCCTAGTCTCGTGCCATGACGAAGGCCAACACGGACGCAGGCACGGACGCCGGCACGGACGCGGCACCCTGGACCGTGCCGGACGACCTGCTCGCCCGCATCGCCGACCGTGCCCCCGGGTACGACGCCGCGAACGCCTTCTGCGCCGAGGACCTCGACGAGCTCCGCTCCGCCGGCTACCTGCGCATCGGGGTCCCGGTTGCCCAGGGCGGTTCCGGACTCGGCCTCCGCGCCACGGCCGCCGTCCAGCGGACCCTCGCCCAGGCCGCGCCGGCGACGGCACTCGGCCTCGGCATGCACCAGGTGTGGGTGCAGGCGGCGCGCGCCGTGCGTGCGCGAGGCGAGTCGTTCCTCCAGGCCGTCACCGACCACGCTGCGGACGACCAGCTCCTCGCGTTCGGGGTGAGCGAACCCGGCAACGACGCCGTCCTGTTCGACTCGTCGACGACGGCGGAGCCGGACGGCGACGGCGGGTACCGCTTCACCGGCACCAAGGTGTTCACGTCCCTCGCGCCGGCGTGGGACGTGCTGAGCGTGTTCGGCAAGGACGAGACGGGGCCGGAACCGCGGCTCGTGCACGGCTTCGTGCTCCGGTCCGACGGCGACGTCGAGCACCTGGACGACTGGGACACCCTCGGCATGCGGGCGACGCAGAGCCGCACGACGAAACTGCACGGCGTGCTCGTGCCCGCCGACCGCATCGTCCGGTCGCTGCCCGTCGGACCGAACCAGGACCCGCTCGTGTTCGGGGTCTTCGCGGCGTTCGAGCTGCTCATCGCGTCGGTGTACGTCGGCGTCGCCGAGCGGGCCATCGCGCTGGCGGTCGACGCCGTCGGGCGACGCGTGGCGGCCGACGGCTCGCCCCGGTCGCAGGACCCCGACGTCCGTCGTGCGCTCGCGGACCTGCGCGGTGCCGTCGACGCGATCACCCTGCAGGTCGACGCCCTCGCCCGCTCGGTGGACGAATGCGACGAGCTCGGCGCCCGGTGGTTCCCGCTGCTCGTCGGCACGAAGGCGCGGGCGGTGGACACGGCGCAGCACGTGGTGGACGAGGCGATGCGGGTCGTCGGGGGCTCGGCGTTCCGGTCGTCGAGCGAGCTCGCCCGCCTGGCGCGCGACGTCCGGGCCGGCCAGTACCACCCGTCGTCGCGGGACTCGGCGGCGCGCACCCTCGCGACGTCGGTGCTCGGCCCGCCCGCCTGACGCGGCACCCGCGCGCGCCGGGCGCCGGGCGCGCGAGCACGGTGCGGGACTTGTGGGCTGGTGCGAGGTTGCCCGCTCCGTGCGGCCTTGTAGCGCCGCACCGAGCGATCAACCCGGCACGGATCGGGGAAGGTCGCACGGTGCTCTCGGCGCATAGCGACCTCCGCACGCCGAGCCCGTCGGCGATGTCGGTGGTGCCTGGCATCATCTCCGTGTGAGCAAGCAGGACGGTAGCAACCGGCTCGTCTCCGACGCCCCGGTGGACGACGTCTCGGCGACGGTGCTGCACGTCGACATGGACGCCTTCTTCGCGTCCGTCGAGCTGCTCGACCGGCCCGACCTGGTGGGGCTGCCGGTCATCGTCGGCCACGACTCCGACCGGTCCGTGGTCACCGCGGCGACGTACGAGGCTCGCAAGTACGGGGTGAACTCCGCGATGCCGATGGCCATCGCGAAGCGCCGCTGCCCGAACGCGATCATCGTCGAGCCGCACTTCGAGAAGTACCGCGACAAGTCCGCCGCGGTGATGGCGATCTTCGACCGGTTCACCCCGCGGGTCGAGCGGCTCGGCATCGACGAGGCGTTGCTCGACGTCGCCGGGGCGCTCCGGCTCTACGGCACGCCGTGGGAGATCGGTCGGGCCATCCGACGCACGGTCCACGCCGAGACGGGCCTGCACTGTTCGGTCGGCGCCGCATCGACCAAGTTCGTGGCGAAGCTCGCGTCGAGCCGGTCCAAGCCGGACGGGCTGCTCGTCGTCCCCGGAGCCGACACCATCGCGTTCCTGCACCCGCAGCCGGTCTCGGCGCTCTGGGGCGTCGGCGGCAAGACGCAGGAGACCCTCGAGCGCCGTGGCATCCGGACCGTCGGCGACCTGGCGAACACGCCCCTCGGGTCGCTCGTGTCCGCCCTCGGGCCCGCCGGTGGCCAGCGCCTGCACGACCTGTCGTGGGGGCGCGATCCCCGCGTCGTCGACACCGGCGTCGGCGAGAAGTCCATCGGGCACGAGGTCACGTTCGGCCACGACCTGACCGAGCGGGACGACGTCGCGCGTGAACTCCTGCGTCTCGCCGACAAGGTCGCCGTCCGCCTGCGTCACGCCGACGTGCAGGCCCGCACCGTCGCGCTCAAGGTCCGCTACACCGACTTCACCACTCTGACCCGCTCGCGGACCCTCGCCGAGCCCACCGACGTCGCCAAGCGGCTGCACCGTGAAGCCGTCGAGCTGTACGACGTGCTGCACCGGCCGGGCAACCGGATCCGGCTCATCGGGGTCCGCGGCGAGAACCTCGTGCCGGCCGCGGCGAGCAACGCGCTCTGGGACGACGACGCGCCGTGGCGCGAGACCGAGACCACGGTGGACGCGGTCGCCGCGCGGTTCGGCGCAGGCGTGCTGCGACCGGCATCTCTGGTCCGCCGGACCCCCGACGGCCACGTCCCGCACGCCAGGCAGGACTGACGGTGGCGGTAGAATCAGGTCCAGTGAGCGCAGCGGAGTACGAACAGCAGCAGCCCGCCACGCTGTGGGCCGAGTCGGGGGACGACCGGGCCGGAGACGGCGCCGCGGGGTCGACCGACACGTCGTCGGGCCCATCGTCGTCCGCGCACGCCGACGCGGTGGCGCGCGACGAGGCCGACGCGGCCGCCCTGGCCGAGGCAGCCGGCAACTCGGCCGTCCAACACCTGTCGCCGGCGTTCCCGGACCGCGCTGCGTGGGGGACCGCGTCGAAGCTCCGCGCCTGGCAGGTCGAAGCCCTCACGAAGTACTTCGAATCCGAGCCGCGCGACTTCCTCACGGCAGCGACGCCCGGCGCCGGCAAGACGACGTTCGCGCTGCGTCTGGCCACCGAGCTGCTCGCGCGCGGCACCGTCGACCGCATCGTGGTCGTCGCCCCCACCGAGCACCTCAAGCGGCAGTGGGCTGACTCCGCCGACCGCGTGGGCATCCGGATCGACCCGATGTTCAAGAACGGCGACGGCATGTTCGGCCGGCACTACCAGGGCGTCGCGATCACGTACGCCCAGGTCGGCATGAACCCCGAGGTGCACAAGAAGATCACCGAGGGCGGGCGCACCCTGGTCGTCCTCGACGAGGTCCACCACGGCGGCGACGCACTCACCTGGGGCGACGGCATCAGAGAAGCGTTCTCCGGCGCCACCCGACGACTCTCGCTGTCCGGCACGCCGTTCCGCTCCGACACCGCGCCGATCCCGTTCGTCCAGTACGCACCCGACGAGCAGGGCATCCGCACCTCGATCTCCGACTACAACTACGGCTACGGCCGCGCGCTGAAGGACGGCGTCGTCCGACCCGTGCTGTTCATGGCCTACGCCGGCCAGATGCGCTGGAAGACCCGGATGGGCGACGAGATGTCGGCCTCCCTCGGCGAACAGGTCACGAAGGACATCACCGCACAGGCGTGGCGCACCGCGCTGTCTCCCGAGGGCGAGTGGATGCCGGCCGTGCTGTCCGCGGCGGACAAGCGCCTCACCGAGGTGCGCCGTGGTGTGCCCGACGCCGGCGGTCTGGTGATCGCGACGGACACCACCACGGCCCGCGCGTACGCCCGGATCCTGCAGCAGATCACCGGGGAGCGGCCGACCGTCGTCCTGTCCGACGAAGCCGCCGGGTCCAGCCGGATCAGTGCGTTCGCCGACGACACCTCGCGGTGGATGGTCGCCGTCCGCATGGTGTCCGAGGGGGTCGACGTCCCGCGGCTCTGCGTCGGGGTCTACGCCACGAGTGCCAGCACCCCGCTGTTCTTCGCCCAGGTGATCGGCCGCTTCGTGCGTGCTCGCCGCCGTGGGGAGACCGCGTCGGTGTTCCTGCCCAGCGTGCCCGGCCTGATGGCGCTGGCCGCGACCCTCGAGCTCGAACGCGACCACGCCCTCGACCGTCCCAAGGACGCCGACGACGGCATGTACAACCCCGAAGACGCGATGGTCGCCGAGGCCAACAAGGAGGACCGGGCGTCCGAGAGCCTGCTCGAGGTCCAGCCGTTCGAGGCGCTCGACTCGCAGGCGTCGTTCGACCGCGTCCTCTACGACGGCGGCGAGTTCGGCACCGGCGGCGAGGTCGGGTCGCTCGAGGAACTCGACTTCATCGGCATCCCCGGGCTGCTCGAACCCGACCAGGTGCGCGACCTGCTCCGGGCGCGCCAGGCGACCCAGGCGAAGCGCTCCAAGGGCCGCACCGTCAAGGACGGCCTGCCGAAGGCCGCCGAGCCCGAGAACCGCCCGATGTACATGACGATCAAGGAGCAGCGCACCGAGCTCGCCCGGCTCGTGTCCATCTGGTCGCGGCACTCGAACGAGCCGCACGGCGCCATCCACGCCGAACTCCGGCGGATCAGCGGTGGCCCGGCGGTGGCGCAGGCGAGCATCGAGCAGATCCAGAAGCGCATCGACGTCCTGCGCTCCCGCATCGGCGGGCGCCGGTGACGGGTGCGGTCCGGGCGGTCCGCCCGTGATCGAGTCCGTCGACGACCGCACCTGGTACGTCAAACGCGACGCGGAGTCCTCTCCCGAGGCGATCATCGACCGGTTCGGGGGCGGCTACCGGCTGCGACGGTTCTCGCTCACCGAGTCCCGACGGACCCCGCACGGCGTCTACACGGGTGTCGACCTGGCGGAGACGGCCTGGTGGCGGCTGCGCGACAGGCCGCGCAGCTCATGACGCGCCAAGCCAAAGTCCGGTAGACCGGAGGAATGGCAGACTCGATCCCTCACGTCCTCGTCCTCGGCGGCGGCTCCGCTGGCTACAGCACCGTCAAGCAGCTGCAGAAGCACGCAGCGACCGTGCCCATGCGCATCACGCTCGTGGACCAGAACACCTACTACACGTACCTGCCGTTCCTGCCCGAGGTCGCCGGCGGCCACATCGCCCCGAAGGACGTCACCGTCGAACTGCGCCGTGCGCTGCGCAAGACCCGCGTCATCCAGGGCAAGGTCACCGGGATCTCGTCGGCGGACAAGACCGTCTCGATCGCGACCGCCGGTGGCGACGACCGCACGCTCGGCTACGACCAGCTCGTCGTCGCGCTCGGCTCGGTCACCCGCACCTTCCCGACCCCCGGGCTCGAGGAGTACGGCGTCGGCTTCAAGAGCGTGGAAGAGGCCGCCTACGTGCGCGCCAAGCTCCTCGACAACATCGCCAAGGCAGCTGCCACGCGTGACGAGGACGAACGTCGTCGTCTGCTCACCAGCGTCTTCGTCGGCGGTGGCTACACCGGTGTCGAGGCGATCGGCGAGCTCTTCGACGTCTCGCAGGCCGCCATCAAGACCTACCCGTCGCTCGCGGGGGAGCAGCCCCGCTGGATCCTCATCGACGCACTCGACCGTGTCGCGCCCGAGGTCGGCCCCGAGCTGTCCAAGTGGACGCTCGAGTCGCTCCGCGCCCGTGGCATCGACGTGCGTCTGAAGACCACCATGCCGAGCGCCGAGGACGGCATCGTCAAGCTCTCCGACGGCGACGAGATCCCGACCGGGCTGCTCGTGTGGACCGCCGGCGTCAAGCCGAACCCGCTGCTCGACGCCTCCGACCTGCCCCGCGGACCGAAGGGGCACCTCGCCGCCAACGCGAAGCTCCAGGTCGAGGCAGAGGACACGCACGAGGTCGTCCCCGGTGTCTGGGGCCTCGGTGACGTCGCGCAGGTGCCCGACCTGACCGCCGACAAGCAGCCGGCGTTCTACCCGCCGAACGCGCAGAACGCCGTGCGCCAGGCCGTCGTGGCGGCGGACAACGTCGTCGCGACGATCACCGGCAAGCCCCTCGAGGAGTACCGCCACCCCTCGATCGGCACGGTCGCGTCGTACGGTGTCGCCAAGGGTGCCGCGAACATCAAGGGCATCAAGATGACGAACCTGCTGGCCTGGCTCGCCCACCGCGCGTACCACGTGTACGCGATGCCGACGCTGAACCGCAAGGCGCGCATCGTCATCGGCTGGGTCACCGGCGCCGTCTCGGGCCGCGACGCGACCTCGCTCATCAAGGAGACGGACCCGCGTCGCAACTTCGTCGAGGCGTCGAAGAGCTAGGAGACGGAACGCGGCATCAGGCCGCAATTTCGTCGAGGCGTCGAAGAGCTCGACGCAACCACCTGATGGACGGGAGGCGCGGTGCCAGCTGGCGCCGCGCCTCCCGTCCGTCTGTGCGCGCGCTGCAACCCGTGCCCCCGGCCGGACCCGCAACGACACCATCGATGTCGTACGACGTCGACGTTGTCGCCGGCGCGCGCCGGCAACTGTTGTGCCCGACCCGCAACGACACCATCGATGTCGTACGACGTCGATCTTGTCGCCCGGCCGTGAGCGCAGCGAGCTGGCCGTCCCCGAGGCGGTGACGCCCTGAGCGCAGCGATGGCGGCACTCGCCGGGAGGCACAACAGAAAATGCCCCCGGACCGAAAGGTCAGGGGGCATTGCATGTTCTGTGTCCGAAGGGGGACTTGAACCCCCACGCCCTAATACGGGCACTAGCACCTCAAGCTAGCGCGTCTACCAATTCCGCCATCCGGACTGGATGTGTGGCGATTTCACCGGGTTTCCCCGGCGTCCCTGCCGAGAGAAAACACTAGCACGGGTCTGAACGCCCGATGAACACGGCCGCGCATCCCGGGCGCGTCCAGCCGTGGCGCCCCGCGGTGTCGCGCGGCGTCTCCGGGCCGAGCAGCGTCGGTGCGCACCGATACCGTGGTGGCATGACGAACCCGGAGCCGACCGCGACCGAGCTCGAGGCCACCGCGGCGATCGCGCGTGACCTCATCCGCATCGACACGACGAACTGGGGCGAGGGGAAGTCGCGCGGTGAGACCGAGGCGGCGCACTACGTCGAGGACAAGCTGCGCGGGCTGGGCCTCGAGCCGCAGCTGTTCGAGTCCGAGCCGGACCGCGTGAGCGTCGTGGCACGCGTCCCTGGTCGGAACCGGGACAAGCCGGCGCTGGTGGTGCACGGACACCTCGACGTCGTGCCGGCCGACCCGGCGAACTGGTCGGTCGACCCGTTCGGCGGCGTGGTCAAAGACGGGTCGCTGTGGGGGCGGGGTGCCGTCGACATGAAGAACATGGACGCGATGATGCTCACGTCGCTGGCGGACGTCATCGAGCAGCACGGGGCTCCCGAGCGCGATCTCGTGATCGCCTACTTCGCCGACGAGGAAGCCGGGGGAGTCCTCGGTTCGCACCACGTCGTCGAGCACCACCCCGAGGTCTTCGCCGGGGCCAGCGCCGCCATCAGTGAGGTGGGCGGGTACTCGATCACCCTCGGCGACCGCCGCGCCTACCTGCTGCAGACGGGTGAGAAGGCGCTGATGTGGATCAAGCTCGTCGCGCGCGGCACGGCGGCACACGGTTCCCACGTCATCCGCGACAACGCGGTGACGAAGCTCGCCGCGGCCGTCGCCCGGATCGGCAGCGAGGAGTGGCCGGTGCGCCTGTCGGCCACGACGGACGCGATGGTCGCCGAGGTCGCTCGGTTCCTCGGTGTCGACCCGACGGTGACCGGCCCGGACGAGGTCGCGCTGGCGACGGGTTCGGCCTCGCGGTTCATCCACGCCGCCCTGCACACCACGACGAACCCGACGGTCCTGACCGCGGGCTACAAGCACAACGTGATCCCGGACACGGCCGAGGCGCTCGTCGACATCCGCTGCCTGCCCGGTGACGAGGAGTCGGTCCTCGCTCGCGTGCGGGAGCTCGCCGGCGACGAGGTCGAGGTCGTGATGTCGTTCCGCGACATCGGTCTCGAGCAGGACTTCGGCGGACCGCTCGTCGACGCCGTGCGCGACGTCCTCGGTCGCCACGACCCGGGCGCTCCGGTCCTGCCGTACCTGCTGTCCGGCGGCACGGACAACAAGGCGCTGTCGACGCTCGGGATCGCGGGGTACGGCTTCGTGCCGCTCCAGCTGCCCGCAGGGGTGGACTTCCCGGCGATGTTCCACGGCGTCGACGAGCGGGTGCCGCTCGACTCGCTGGCCTTCGGTCGGCGCGTCCTCGGGGACCTCCTGGCCACGTACTGATATTGTTCATGGTCGCCTCCGTGGCGGTGTCCTGACCGCCCTCCCCCGAAAGGCCCGTGCGTGCACATCCTCGAGGCGATCTTCCTCGGCTTCGTCCAGGGACTCACCGAGTTCCTGCCGGTGTCCTCCAGCGCGCACCTGCGCATCGTCGGGCTGTTCCTGCCCGACGCGAAGGACCCGGGCGCGGCCTTCACCGCGGTGACGCAGCTCGGCACCGAGACCGCGGTGCTCATCTACTTCTGGAAGGACATCACCCGGATCATCGGACGGTGGTTCCGTTCGGTGTTCCGTCGTGACGTCCCGAAGGGCGACCCCGACGTGCGGCTCGGGTGGCTCGTGATCCTCGGGACGATCCCGATCGGCATCGCGGGGCTCCTGTTGAAGGACTCCATCGAGACCACGTTCCGCTCGCTGTGGATCGTCGCGATCGTGCTCATCGTCTTCGGCATCGTGCTCGGCGTGCTCGACGTCGTCGGCCGCAAGGAGCGCCGGATCGAGCACATGACCTTCGGCGGCGGCATCCTGATCGGGCTCGCCCAGGTGCTGGCGCTCGTCCCCGGGGTGTCCCGCTCCGGCGCGACCGTGTCGATGGGGCTCGCGCTCGGGTACACGCGACCAGCTGCCGCGCGGTTCGCGTTCCTGCTGGCGGTGCCGGCCGTGTTCCTCTCCGGTCTGTACGAGGCCGCGACGAGCCTCGGGGACCACGGGGCGCCGTTCGGACTCGCCGACACGCTCATCGCGACGGTTGTGGCGTTCATCGTCGGGTTCGTGGTGATCGCGGCGTTCATGAACTACATCAGCAAGCGCAGTTTCATGCCGTTCGTCGTGTACCGCATCGCACTCGGTATCGTTCTCATCGTGTTGTTGTCGCTCGGAGTGATCCAGCCGTGAGGGCCTGGCAGGCCCCGTCCGTCCCCGACGTCCCCGGCGCAGCGCCGCGGCCCGTCGTGCACGACACCGCCACCGGGAAGCCGGTCGACCCGACGCACGGCGACGAGCGCGCCGCGCTGTACGTGTGCGGGATCACCCCGTACGACGCCACGCACCTCGGCCACGCGGCGACGTACCTGGCGTTCGACACGCTGGGCCGCGCCTGGCGCGACGCCGGCCTCGACGTCGAGTACGCCCAGAACGTCACCGACGTCGACGACCCCCTGCTCGAGCGCGCCACCCGCGACGGCGTCGACTGGCGCGAGCTCGCCGCCTCGCAGATCGACCTGTTCCGCCGCGACATGGAGTCGCTCCGGATCCTGCCGCCCGACGACTTCGTGGCCGTCACGGACGAGGTCGACCGCGTTGCCGAGGCCGTTGCGTTCCTGCAGGAGACCGGTTCCGCCTACGAGGTCCCCACCCCGGACGCCGAGGGCGACGATCTCTACTTCGACGTGAACCACCCCACCGACGCGTGGTCGCTCGGCGACGAGAGCGGCCTGGACCGCGAGACCATGCTCACGCTCGCCGCCGAGCGTGGCGGCGACCCGGAGCGCCCCGGCAAGCGCGACCCCCTCGACCCGCTGCTCTGGCGCGCGGCCCGCGACGGTGAGCCGAGCTGGGACTCCGAGATCGGCCCCGGCCGGCCCGGCTGGCACATCGAGTGCAGCGTCATCGCCGGCGACCGCCTCGGCCTGCCGATCAGCGTGCAGGGCGGTGGCAGTGACCTCGTCTTCCCGCACCACGAGATGAGCGCGGGGCACGCAGCCGCGCTGGCGCACCAGCCCTTGGCACACGCGTTCGTGCACACCGGGATGATCGCCTACCAGGGCACGAAGATCTCGAAGTCGCTCGGCAACCTCGTCACGGTGCGTGGGCTGCTCGACGACGGCGCGGACCCCCGTGCGATCCGGCTCGCACTGCTGTCGCACAAGTACTCCGACGACTGGGAGTGGTTCGACGCCGAGCTCACGAGTGCCACGACGCGGCTCGCGACCTGGGACGCATGGGCGTCGGGTGCATCTGCAGGGCACGCCGACGACGCGGCCGACGTCGCGTCGCGGATCCGGGCGCGGGTGTCCGACGACCTCGACACGCCGGGCGCGGTCGCCGCGGTCGACACGGCGATCGCTGGCGGCACGGCGTGCACGCCGGAGCTCGCCGACCTGATCGACGCTCTGCTCGGCATCCGCCTGGGCTGACGCGGGCCCCGGGGCGGGGGCTGTCCCCACGCTCGGCCGCGTGCGCCTCGTCGAGGTTCCACGACATGCCGCGCGCGTGCCGCCGAGGTTCCACGAACGGCCGTGTGCGGCCGCGAGATGCCGAGATCTCGGAACCTCGGCGGTCGCGGACGGGCGCGTTGGGCGCGTTGGACGCGACCGTCGGGGGACGGGAGGCCCGTGGCGGGCTGGCACCGTGCCTCCCGTCCGCCGATCGGTCGTGACGGGCCTTGTGCTTGCGGCCGGCAGATGGCGACCGCTCGACGGGCGCGAGCCGCGCGACACGCCATGGGCGTCGCGCGCAGGTTCCACGGACGGCAGTGTGCGGCGGCGACATGCCGAGATTTTGGAACCTCGGCGAACGGGGCCGGGCGCGCCCGCCCCGCCCGCGCCCTACTGCTGGGGCGGCTGCGGGGGACGCCAGGGCCCCTCGCCACCGGCGGTGCCGCCGTCCTTGCCGTCCTTGTGCTCGCGGCGCCGCAGGTACTGCTCGAACTCCTGCGCGATCGCGTCGCCCGAGGCCTCGGGGGAGTCGACGGTGTCACGGGCCTGCTCGAGCTGCCCGATGTAGGACGCCATGTCCTCGTCGTCGGCGGCGAGGGCGTCGATGCCGTCCTCCCACTCGGTGGCGTCGTCGAGCAGCGTGCCGCGGGGCACGGTGACGTCGGTGAGCTCCTCGATCTTGTCGAGCAGCGAGAGCGTGGCCTTGGGCGACGGCGAGTTGTGCACGTAGTGCGGGACCGAAGCCCAGAGCGACAGCGTGGTCAGCCCGGCCTTGTCCATCGCGTCGGCCAGGACGCCGAGGATGCCCGTCGGACCCTCGTACGACGACTTGTCGACGTCGAACGCGGTGCGGACGCCGGCGTTCTCGCTCGACACGAAGACCGAGATCGGTCGGGTGTGCGGGACGTCGGCGAGCATCGCGCCCACGAAGACGACGGCGTCGATCGAGTACACGTCGGCGAGGTCGATGATCTCCGCGCAGAAGCCGCGCCAGGTGCGCGAGGGCTCCGGCCCGACGAGCACGAACACGTCGCGGTCGGTCGGGGAGCCGGTGGCGCCGATGACGGGCCGGCCCTCGGCGCCGGGGCCGTGCAGCACGATGCGGGGCCACTGCACCCCGCGGGCGCCGGTCTCGTCGGACCCCATGGTCGGACGGTTGAACTGGTAGTCGACGTACCGCTCCCCGTCGAGCTCACGCAGCTCGTCGAGCCCGAGCGACTCGACGATGCGTCGGGCGAGTCCGCTCGCGGCTTCGCCGGCGTCGTTCCAGCCCTCGAAGGCGACGACGAGCAACCGGCCGTCGCTGAAGGGGGAGTGCTGTGGCACGGAGCGGACCTCCTGGTGGTGGAGCGGAGCGGGGCGGGTGCGACGAGGCACCCGGCCGGACACGATTCAGGCATCCACTGTAGGCCCCGGCAGCGCTCCCGCACGTGCGCGTCCGCGCCCAGCGGAACGGCCCCGGTAGACTCGTCGCCCGTGACCGCGCATCCTCCTGCCCTCGTCCCGCCCGCAGCCGTGCTGTGGGACATGGACGGCACGATCATCGACACCGAGCCGATCTGGCAGCGCTCCCAGGTCGACCTGACGAACCGCTACGGCGCCGAGTGGACCCACGAGGACGGCCTGTCCCTGGTCGGTTCCGGTCTCGAGCGCTCCGGCGAACTCCTGCGCGCCAAGGGCGTCGACATGGAGGTCGAGGAGATCATCCAGTGGATGACCGACTACGTGATGGAGCACCTGCGCGCCGGCGAGCTGCCGTGGCGTCCGGGCGCCCGCGAACTCGTCGAGGAGCTCCACGCCCGCGGGATCCCCACCGCCCTGGTCACCATGTCCCGCCGGAAGATGGCGCTCGTCGCCGCCGAGGCACTGGGCGAGCGCGGGTTCCGCGTCGTCGTGGCCGGTGACGACGTCGACCGTCCGAAGCCGTTCCCGGACGCCTACCTGTCCGCCGCGGCCCAGCTCGGCGTCGAGCCCACCGCGTGCGTCGCGATCGAGGACTCCGCCACCGGCGTCGCGTCGGCCGTCGCCTCGGGCGCCGTCACGATCGCCGTCGAGCACATCGTCCCGCTGTCCGAGATCGCCGGCGGCGACGTGCACCTGACCACCCTGTCGGGTGTCGACGTCGACCGCCTGGTCGAGTTGACGACGCCGGCACTGGCTGCGCGCGTTCTCGGCACGGGAGGCGCGGTGCCGGACCCGGCACACGCGGCGGACACCGAGGGGGTCACCCGATGAACCACACCGACGACCCGACCGCAGCGCTCCCGCACACCGCCGGTGGCGCACCGCACACGCCGCCGCGCGGCCCGTTCCGGGCCGGCGACCGCGTGCAGCTGACGGGTCCGAAGGGCAAGCTCACGACGCTGTCCCTCGAGACCGCCGGCGAGTACCACACGCACCGCGGGGTGCTCCGGCACGACGACGTCATCGGTCAGCCGGACGGCTCGGTGATCCGTGCCAGCACGGGTGACGAGTACCTCGCGCTCCGTCCGCTGCTCAACGACTACGTGATGTCGATGCCGCGCGGCGCCGCGATCGTCTACCCGAAGGACGCCGCCCAGATCGTGGCGTTCGCGGACGTCTTCCCGGGCGCCCGGGTGGTCGAGGCCGGTGTCGGTTCCGGCGCCCTCTCGCTGTTCCTGCTGCGGGCGATCGGACCGACCGGGCAGCTGCAGTCCTTCGAACGTCGCGAGGAGTTCGCCGCGATCGCGCAGGGCAACGTCGGCACGTTCCTCGGCGCCGTCCCGGACAACTGGTCCGTGACCGTCGGCGACCTGGTCGAGGAGCTGCCCGGCGCCGTCCAGGAGCAGAGCGTCGATCGCGTCGTCCTCGACATGCTCGCGCCCTGGGAGTGCGTCGACGCCGCAGCGGACGCCCTCGTGCCCGGCGGGCTCATCGTCTGCTACGTCGCCACCGTCACCCAGCTGTCCCGCACGGCCGAGGCCCTGCGCGACACCGGGCGCTTCACCGACCCGATGCCGAGCGAGACGCTGGTGCGCACCTGGCACGTCGAGGGCCTCGCCGTCCGCCCGGACCACCGCATGGTCGGGCACACCGGGTTCCTCATCACGGCCCGTCGACTGGCCGACGGCACGGTCCTGCCGAACCTGAAGCGCCGAGCGGGCAAGGTCGAGTTCTCCGACGAGGACATCGAGGCCTGGACCCCGGGCGCCGTCGGCGAACGGGCGACGAGCGACAAGAAGCTCCGCAAGGTCGCACGGCAGTCGGCGGCGCAGGCCCGCAAGGTCGCCGCAGCCGAGGCCGGGTCCGCAGCCGCCGTCGCCGAGGGGTCCGGGGCACCGTCCGAGCCCGTCGGCGACGCGTCCGAGCCGGCCGACGGCGACCGGTAGGCTGACGGTCGTGCCCGTCCTGCATCGAACGGAAAGAGGGTCCGTGCGCACCATCCCCGCACTCCTGGTCACCATCGGTCTCGTGGCGTCGCTCACGGCGTGCGCCTCGAACGGCGCCGGCACCACCCCCTCGAGCTGTGCCGCACCCGGCAAGGCGTCCGAGGCGGTGACCGCGACCGGCGCGTTCGGCAAGGAGCCGAAGGTGTCGATCCCGAGCGGGCTCACCACGAAGGGCACGCAGGTCTCCGTCCTGAAGCAGGGCGACGGCCGCACCATCGAGGACGGCACCCCCGTCCTGATCGAGTACACGCTCGTCGACGGCGCCACCGGCGAGGTCGCGCAGACGAGCGGCTACTCCGGGCAGACGGCCCCGATCACCGCCGGCGCGAGCAACTACGGTGCGCTCGGCGAATCGCTCGAGTGCGCGCAGGTCGGCGACCGCCTGGCCGTCGCGCTGCCGAAGAGCGCGCTCAGCAGCTCGGACGCGAGCGCCACCACCGACAGCGGCTCGTCGACGAAGACCGAGGACGCCGTCATCGCCGTCGTCGACGTCAAGCGCGCCTTCGACGCCCGTGCGACCGGTACGCCGCAGCTCGCCGGCGACAAGATGCCCGCCGTCGTGCTCGCACCGTCAGGCGCCCCCGGCATCACGATCCCGTCGTGGAACGCGCCGAAGTCGAACCAGACGCACCTGCTCCGCAAGGGGTCCGGTCGCGTGCTCACCGCGAAGGACACCGCGGTCATCAAGTACACCGCCGTGACGTGGGGCGCGGACCCGTCCGTGGCCGGTTCCAGCTGGACCGACGGCTCGGGTGCGCAGACCGTGCCGCTCGTCAAGGGCCAGGTCGACGAGGGCGTTCGCACCGCCATCGTCGGGCACCGTGTCGGCGACCAGGTCCTGGCCGTCGTGAACCAGCAGGGCACCGCCTACGCGTACGTCATCGACGTGCTCGGAGCGATGTCGAGCTGACGCGCACACACCGTCCACCGACCGCGGCGCGGGTGCACTCCGGTGCACCCGCGCTGCCGTAGGATCGGCTCGTGCCAGCGACCCGTGTGCCCCGTGTGCCCGCAGAGGAGCGGCTGTTCAGCCTCGTGCTCGCGCTGCTCTCGACGGAGTCCGGGCTGACCAAGGCGGAGATCCTGACCAACGTGCAGGGCTACCGTCAGCGGTTCACGCCGGGCGGGGACAACGCCTCGCTCGAGCGGCAGTTCGAACGTGACAAGGACGACGTCCGCGAGCTCGGCATCCCGCTCGAGACCATCGAGACACCGGGTGCCGCCGGCAACAACCAGACGCTGCGCTACCGGATCCCGAAGGGCGAGTACGACCTGCCCGTCGACGTCCGCTTCACCCCGGACGAATCGGCCCTGCTGTCGCTGGCCGCCATGGCCTGGCGCGAAGGAGCCCTGTCGGCCGACTCACGCCGAGGGCTGCTCAAGGTCCGGTCCGCGGGCTCGGAGGACGACGACGGCGCACTCCAGCTCGGCGTCGACGCGTACGCCCCGCGGCTCCGGGCACGTGACGCGGCGTTCGAGCCGCTCCGCTCCGCCCTCGACCGCGGTGCCGCCGTCCGGTTCGACTACATCACCCCCGGGCAGCACGAGGCCCGCCGTCGCGAGGTCGCCCCGCTCGCCCTCGTCCAGCACGGCGGCCGCTGGATGCTCGCGGCCCACGAGTTCGCCACGGACTCGGACAAGAACTACCTGCTGTCCCGCATCGTCGGGACGGTCACGCAGTACGAGGTCGGGCAGCACACCGCACCGGTGGGCGCGGGGGAACGCACGCTCGCCGAGCTCGAGCGGATCTGGTCCGCCCGCACGGCGCGCATCGCGGTGACCCCGGGCTCCGACGCCGAACGACGGCTCACCCGGCGCCGAGACACCGAGACCGACGCCGACGGCGCACTCGTGCTGCACCACGTCGACCCGCAGATCCTGGCCGAGGAACTCGCCGCGTTCGGACCCGAGGTCCGGGTGCTCGAGCCGGAGGACCTGCGGCTGCGGGTCGTCGAGCGGCTCCGGGCGCTCGTGCGGGACCACAGCGACGAAGAGGAGCCCGCCCGTGGCTGACGCCCAGCCCCTGCAGGCGCAGGACAAGCTCGCGTTCCTGCTCGCCCTGGTGCCGTACCTGATCGACCGCGAGCGCGTCTCGGTGGCCGAGGCCGCACGCCACTTCGGCGTCCCCGAGGCCCGTATCCGCCGCGCCGTGGAACTCATCGCGGTGTCGGGTGTCCCCGGCGAGACGATGCAGTACCAGCACGGCGACCTGTTCGACATCGCCTGGGACGACTTCGACCAGAACGAGATGATCGTCCTGACGAACCTCGTCGCCATCGACGACTCGCCCCGGTTGTCCGCGCGTGAGGCCTCGGCGCTCATCGCGGGGTTGCAGTACCTCTCCGCGCTGCCCGAGGCCGCCGACCGCGACGCCATCCGCGCGCTCATGGCGAAGCTGTCGCGCGGTGCCGGCGGTGCCGCCTCGACGGTCGCCGTCGGACAGGACCTGCACGACGTCGCCCTCGCCACGATCCGTCGCGCGATGGCCGACGGCCGCGGACTCTCCTTCGAGTACGCCGGCCCGCGCACCCAGGGTGGCACCCGCCGGGTCGACCCGCTGCGCGTCGAGTCGATCGACACGGACTGGTACCTCCGCGCCTGGGACCTCGACCGGCAGGCGCTCCGGACCTTCCGGCTCGACCGGATGTCCGGCGCACGCGTCGACGACCGTGCGGTGGAGAAGTCGGCCGACCAGGTGGTGATCCCGGACACGCTGTTCCAGCAGTCCGCAGAGGACGTCATCGTCACCGTGGAGCTCGACTCGTCGTCGCTGCCGCTCGTGGCCGACTTCCTCGCCGACACCGCCGACGCCCCCGACGCCGAGGCGCGCGTGCGCATCCGGCTCGCGGCGTCGAACGGTTTCGACGGCGTGGTCCGACTCGTCGCGGGGCTGCCCGGCCGTGCTGTGGTGCTCGACCCGCCGGCGGCGCGGGACGCGGTGCGCGACTTCGCAGCCGCCGCCCTCGCCGCGGGCTGACGAGTTCTGCATGTGCGTTCGCACGGAGCGCGCCGAACTGTCGGTCCCCACCCCGTAGGATCGACCCATGGCTTCGACGACCGCGCGCGGGCGAGCGAGGCGGCAAGGGCGCCAGGACAACGACGCCGAAGGCCGCATGTCGCTCGGGCAGCACCTCATCGAGCTGCGCAACCGCCTGTTCCGCGCAGTGCTCGCCGTGGTCATCGCCGCGGTCGGTGGATGGTTCCTCACCCCGTTCGTGCTCGACTCGCTCCGGCAACCGGTGGCCGAGCTCGCCAAGGTCGGCGGGCACACGGCCGAGCTGAACTTCCCGATGATCACGGGGGCGTTCGACCTCAAGCTGCAGATCGCGATCACCATCGGCATCGTCATCTCGAGCCCGGTCTGGCTCTACCAGATCTGGGCGTTCATCGTGCCCGCCCTGGTGCGGCGCGAGAAGCAGTACGTGTGGGGCTTCCTCGGCACCGCGATCCCGCTGTTCTTCGCCGGCTGCTACTTCGGGTGGTACATCCTGCCCCACGTGGTCGGCATCCTCGGCAGCTTCGTGTCGAGCCAGGACACCTCGATCGTCGACGCGAAGGCCTACTACGACTTCGTCATCAAGCTCATCGTCGCGGTCGGCATCGCCTTCGTGCTGCCGGTGTTCATCGTCCTGCTGAACTTCGTGGGGGTCCTGTCGGCGTCGGCGATCATCAAGTCGTGGCGCATCGCGATCCTGTGCATCCTGGTCTTCTGCGCGATCGTCACCCCGAGCGCCGACGTCATCTCGATGTTCCTGCTGGCGGTCCCGATGGTCGTGCTCTACATCGCAGCGTGCTTCGTCGCGTGGCTGCACGACCGCAGGGTGGCGAAGAAGCAGGCCAAGCTCGACGAAGAGTACGGCCTGTGACCGCGGACCTCAGCGCGGCCGAGCGCTTCGCCGCCGCCAAGGTCCGGAACCGCTCCCGCAACCTGGAGCTGTTCCGTTCCGACCTGCGCTTCGACCTCGACCCGTTCCAGTTCGCCGCCTGCGACGCGCTCGACCAGGGCCGCAGCGTCCTCGTCGCCGCGCCGACCGGTGCCGGCAAGACGATCGTCGCCGAGTTCGCGATCTGGCTGGCGATGCGGCAGCCGACGGCGAAGGTGTTCTACACGACGCCGATGAAGGCGCTGAGCAACCAGAAGTACGCCGAGCTGGTCGAGGTCTACGGCGAGTCCGAGGTGGGCCTGCTCACCGGTGACACGAACGTGAACCCGCGGGCGCGGGTCGTCGTGATGACGACCGAGGTCCTGCGGAACATGATCTACGCGGACTCCGACCTGCTCGACGACCTGGCCTGGGTGGTCCTCGACGAGGTCCACTACCTGGCCGACCGCTTCCGCGGGGCCGTGTGGGAAGAGGTGATCCTGCACCTCCCGACCGAGGTCCGGCTCGTCTCGCTGAGCGCCACGGTCTCCAACGCCGAGGAGTTCGGCGACTGGCTGCAGACCGTCCGCGGCGACACGGACGTCATCGTGTCCGAGGACCGCCCGGTCCCGCTCGAGCAGCACGTGCTGGTCGGGTCGAAGATGGTCGACCTGTTCGACTCCAGCGGTGCGGCGGCGACGAACCGCGTCAACCCGGAGCTGCTCCGCATGGTCGGCGGTGCGTCGCGTAGCGAACGGCACGGCGGCGGACACCGCGGTGGACGTGGACGCGGCGGGTACCACGACCGCCGTGGGCCGCGCACCGAGAAGCTGCACCGCGAGCGCATCGCGCACATGCTCGACGAGCGGATGCTGCTGCCCGCGATCTTCTTCGTGTTCAGCCGTGCCGGGTGCGACCAGGGCGTCCGGAACGTCCTGCGGTCCGGGCTGTCGCTCACGACGGTGCCGGAGCGCAACGAGATCCGTGAGACCGCGGAGTACCACTGCCGCACCCTGCCGGACGAGGACCTCGCCGTCCTCGGCTACTGGGAGTTCCTCGAGGGGCTCGAGCGCGGGGTCGCCGCGCACCACGCGGGCATGCTGCCCGCGTTCAAGGAAGTGGTGGAGAACCTCTTCCAGCGCAAGCTGCTCAAGGTCGTGTTCGCCACCGAGACCCTGGCGCTCGGCGTGAACATGCCGGCCCGCACGGTGGTGCTCGAGAAGCTCGAGAAGTTCAACGGCGAGGCCCGTGTCCCGATCACCCCGGGGGAGTACACCCAGCTCACCGGTCGAGCCGGGCGCCGTGGCATCGACGTCGAGGGACACTCGGTCATCCAGTGGACCGACGGGCTCGACCCGCAGGCCGTCGCCTCACTCGCCAGCCGTCGCACGTACCCGCTGAACTCGTCGTTCAAGCCGACGTACAACATGGCCGTCAACCTGATCGACCAGTTCGGCCGGCAGCGCACGCGCGAGGTCCTCGAGACGTCGTTCGCGCAGTTCCAGGCCGACCGGTCCGTGGTCGACCTGGCCCGCAAGGTCCGCTCGCAGCAGGAATCGCTCGAGGGGTACCGCGAGGCGATGCAGTGCCACCTCGGCGACTTCACCGAGTACGCGGCGCTCCGCCGGGAGCTCTCCGACCTGGAGCGCACGAACGTGCCCGGCGGACGCGAGGCCTCGCACGGCGCACGGCAGGAACGGCAGGCCGCGATCACGGCGGTCCGTCGCCAGATGCAGCGTCACCCCTGCCACGCGTGCCCCGACCGCGAGGCGCACGCCCGCTGGGCGGAGCGCTGGTGGAAGCTCAAGCGCGTCAACGACAAGCTGGTCCAGCAGATCCGGTCCCGCACCGGTGCCGTGGCGACCACGTTCGACCGGGTCACCGACGTGCTCCTGCAGCTCGGGTACCTGGTCGATGCCGGCAACGGCGAGGCCACCGTGGCCGCCGGGGGCCGTCGCCTGCAGCGCATCTACGGCGACCGCGATCTGCTCGTCGCCGAGTGTCTCGAGGCGGGGGTCTGGAAGGACCTCACCCCGGCGCAGCTCGCCGCGATGGCCGCCACGATCATCTACCAGCCCCGTCGCGACGACGCCCCCGGCACCGAGCACGCACTGCCCCGCGGTGCGTTCCGCCCGGCCCTCGACGAGACCCTGACGATCTGGTCGCGCCTCGACGACATCGAGCGCGACGCCCGCCTGGCCGGTTCGCTGCCGCCCACCCCGGCGATGGCGGTCGGCATGTTCCGCTGGGCGTCCGGCTCGGCGCTGGACGACGTCCTGCGCACCCTCGACCTGCCCGCCGGTGACTTCGTCCGCTGGTCGAAGCAGGTCATCGACCTGCTCGACCAGATCCGGAACGCCGGCGACGACGACCTCGCCCAGACCGCCCGACGTGCGACGGACGCGGTCCGCCGCGGCATCGTCGCCTACGCAGCGGTCTGACGGGAGGCACGGTGCGGGTTCCGGAGACCGGTGTGCGTGGGGTGCCCGCGCGCGTGGGCCGCGGTGCGGTCGCGGACGGCCCGTTCGCGGCGCTCCCGCTGGGCACCGCGCTGCCGCTTGCCGTCATCGGCGGGGTGCTGTTCGCGCTCGCGTTCCCGTCGCCCGGGTGGTGGTTCCTGGCCTTCCCGGCGCTGGCGTGCATGCTCCTCGCGGTGATGGGGCAGCGCGCCCGCAGGGCCGCGTGGGTGGGCTACGTGGCCGGTGCCGCGTTCTGGATCCCCGCCATCTCGTGGGCCGGGCGCTACCTGGGCCCCGTCCCGTGGTTCGCACTGGCGTTGTTGGAGGCGGCGTTCTTCGCCCTCGGCAGCGTCGCGATCGCCCTCGCGTACCGGTGGGTGGCGCGGGTGGTGCCCTCGACTGCCGGACGCGTGTGGGGCCTCCCGGCCGTCGTCGCCGCACTGTGGACCGGACGCGAGTGGTTCTCGGGGAGCTGGCCGTACGGCGGCTTCGCCTGGGGGCGCGTCGGCCTGTCGCAGTCGCAGGGGCCGTTCACGCACCTCGCCGCCTACGTGGGCGTGCTCGGCGTGACGTTCGTGGTCGTCTACTGCGTGGCGGTGGTCGTGTCGCTCGCCCTCGTGTCCCCGCGGGCACCGGGCGCGACCCTGCGGCTGCCGGTCCGGGTCGCGACCGCCGGTCTGCTCGTCGCCGCGGTGCTCGCGGTGCCGGCCTGGCCGACCGCGACCTCCGGAACCATCCGGGTCGAGTCCGTGCAGGGCAACGGGCCGGCCGGGTACTTCGACCGTGCTGCGCCGGGCGAGGTCCTGGCGGCGCAGGTCGCGGCGACCGACGTCGAGGCGAAGGACGTCGACCTCGTCGTCTGGCCCGAGGCCTCGGCGGAGTTCGACCCGCGCCGGCAGCCCGTGATCGCTTCGTCCCTCGACGCCGTCGTCGACTCGGTCGGTGCGCCGCTGGTCGCCGGAGCCATCACGCAGACCCCTTCCGGGGTGCTGCACAACACCTCGTTCGTGTGGACGGCCGATGGCTGGCAGTCGTCCTACGACAAGAAGCGACCGGTGCCCTTCGGCGAGTACGTGCCGGACCGCTGGTTCTTCTCGAAGCTCGCGCCGTCGCTGATCGGCTTGCTGCAGCGCGACTACACGCCGGGGACGAAGCCGAACGTCCTGCCGGTGGCGGGGATCCGGGCGGGCATCGCGATCTGCTTCGACATCGTCGACGACGGGCTGACCCGCGACATGGTGCGTGGGGGAGCGCAGGTGATCCTCGCGCAGACGAACAACGCGGACTTCTCCGGCACCGACGAGAACCTGCAGCAGCTCGAGATCGCACGGATGCGGGCGATCGAGACCGGCCGGTCCCTCGTCAACATCTCGACCGTCGGCGCTTCCCAGGTCATCGACCCGTCCGGCCGCACGATCGACCGGGTCCCGGAGTACACCGCGACCTCGATGGTGACCGACGTGCCGCTCGGCACCTCGACCACGCCGGCGTCGCTGGCGTCGGGATCGATCGTCCTCGTGCTCACGCTCGGTGGGCTCCTCGTGCTGCTGGCCTGCGCGCCGTGGGGACGCCGGAACCGCTCCTGAACCGCCGCCGCGTCCCGGTGCTCCCGACGCCGTGATCCGGTGCAGCAGGGGCACGCACTGGGAACGGACTGTGAATGCGCCCAGTCGGGAACGACGGCGCGTGGGACAGTGTTGTGGAGGGCAGACGAGCGAGAGGAGCACACACATGGCTGATCGGAGTCTCCGCGGCATGCGGCTCGGGAGTCAGAGCCTCCAGAGCGAAGAGGGCGTCGAGCTCTCGGACCGCAAGCGCGCGGTCTACCAGACCGATTCGGGGGAGACCTTCGACATCGTCTTCTCCGCTGACGCAGACGTGCCCCAGACCTGGTCGGAGCCACGCTCCGGCCGCGAAGGACGGCTGCTCGGTGACGACGGCATCCCCGTCGAGGTCGCAGCAGAGGACGTCAAGGCGCCCCGAACCCACTGGGACATGCTGCTCGAGCGTCGCTCGCGCGAGGAACTCGAGGAGCTCCTCGAGGAGCGCCTGCAGGTCCTCCGTGCACGACGCGGTGCCTGACACCACCACCTGACGAACGACGATGCCCGCCCCGGTTCCCCGGGGCGGGCATCGTCGTTCGTCGTGACGCCGGTCAGCGCCGTCCGGAGCCGTCGCTCGTGCGGTGCCCCGACGCTTCGTCGTTCGGGTGCTGCGCGGCGTCGGACTGCGGAGCCGGTGCGTCGTCGACCTTCTTGGCGGTCGCGTCGTCGGCGGCCGCGAGGTGCGCGTCGACGCTCCGGTTCGACTCGGCCAGTCGGGCGTCGAGGTCGGACTCGGGGACGATGTCCGCCGCGGTGGCGTCGGCGCGCGGCATCGATGCGCCGGCCGAGTCGGCGGCCGCGGTGTTCGCCAGGCTCTCGTTCGCGAGCTTGGAGATGCGGGAGAGGAAGTCCCCACCCGTGCCGGCGCCGGCGACCGGACCGCTGCCGTTCCGTCCGCCCGAGAAGCCCTTCGCGATGCCGGACAGTGCCTCGGTGAACTCGCTCGGGATCATCCAGAGCTTGTTCGCGGTGCCCTCGGCGATCTTGGGCAGCATCTGCAGGTACTGGTACGACAGCAGCTTGTCGTCCGGGTCGCCGGTGTGGATGGCCTCGAACACCGTGGCGATCGCGGACGCCTCACCCTCGGCGCGGAGCACCTGGGCCTTCGCGTCACCCTCTGCGGCGAGGATGGCGGCCTGCCGCTGCCCCTCGGCCTCGAGGATCTGGGACTGCTTGGTGCCCTCGGCCTGGAGGATCGCGGCACGACGGCTCCGCTCGGCACGCAGCTGCTGCTCCATGGCGTCCTGGATGGACACGGGCGGCTCGATCGCCTTGAGCTCGACACGGCCGACGCGGATGCCCCACTTGCCGGTCGCCTCGTCGAGGACGACACGGAGCTGACCGTTGATGTTGTCGCGGCTGGTCAGGGCCTCTTCGAGGTTGAGGCCACCGACGACGTTGCGGAGCGTGGTGGTGGTGAGCTGTTCGACCGCGCCCAGGTAGTTGGCGATCTCGTAGGTCGCCGCACGGGCGTCGGTGACCTGGAAGTAGACCACGGTGTCGATGGAGACCACGAGGTTGTCCTCGGTGATCACCGGCTGCGGCGGGAAGGACACGACCTGCTCGCGCATGTCGAGCAGCGGACGCAGACGGTCGATGAACGGCACGAGCAGGTTCAGGCCCGGCGAGAGCGTCTTGTGGTACTTGCCGAGGCGTTCGACGATGCCGGCGGTGGCCTGCGGGACGATGCGGATCGCCTTCGCCAGGACGACGATCACGAAGATGACGACGACGAGGATCAGGACGAGCAGTGCGATCGTCCCGGGTGTGATGGTCACGAGGTGGCCCTTTCTGCGAGGCGCACGACCGCGGTCGACCCCTCGATCGACTCGACGACCACAGGGGTGCCGAGTGGCGGTGTGCGGTCGATGGCGCCCACGGCGAACCGTGCGCTCCAGGTCTCGCCGTTGGCCAGGCGGACCTGGCCGGGAGCAGAGGATGTGAACGCGACGGCGACGGTGCCGGGGAGCCCGATGAGCCCCTCGATGTTGGTGCGGTGCGGGTCGGCGCCGCGGCCGAGCATCAGCAGCAGACGCGGTCGGACGAGCGAGAGCAGCACGAGCGCGAGCACGGCCGAGATGATGGCCGACAGCCACCACGGTGCGCCGAGCAGTGCGGCGATCAACCCGCCGGCGGCTCCGGCCGCGAGCATGATGAAGATGAAGTCGAGGGTGAAGATCTCGACCACTCCCAGCAGCAACACCAGTCCGATCCAGACGATGGTCTGGATCCAATCGATTCCGTTCACGCGATCTCCCTCCCTCGGTCGCGCGCCGTGGCTCGCAGCGTCGCGACGGCCGGTACAACTCCGTTCAACATATCAGGAGGGTCCGACGGTCGTGCAGGCGATTGGTAGGCTCGGTGCGGCCGACCGGCCGGAACCCGACCTGGAGAACACACGACTGTGAGCAACCCCCTCGCCCCCGGATCCCTCACCGATACGCGCGCCGTCGTGACCGGCTCGTCGCGCGGCATCGGCGCCGACACCGTCGGGTACCTGGCCGAGGCCGGCGCCAAGGTCGTCGTGAACTACCGCAACAAGGCCAAGCGCGCCGAGCAGATCGCCGAGAAGGTCGTCGCGGCCGGCGGCTCCGCCCTGGCCGTCGGCGCGGACCTGACCGACCACGAGTCCGTGCAGGCACTCGTCGACACCGTCGTGCAGGAGTGGGGCGGCATCGACCTGCTGGTCCTGAACGCCTCGGGCGGCATGGAGTCCGGCCTCGGCGAGGACTACGCGCTCCGCCTGAACCGCGACGCCCAGGTCGACATGCTCCAGACCGCCGTGCCGCACATGCCCGCCGGCTCCCGCGTCGTGTTCGTCACGAGCCACCAGGCCCACTTCGTCGAGACCGCCGAGACGATGGACGAGTACGTCCCCGTCGCGAAGAGCAAGCGCGCCGGCGAACTCGCCCTCCGTGAGCTCATCCCGCAGCTCGAGGCCGCCGGCATCGAGTTCGTCGTCGTCTCGGGCGACATGATCGAGGGCACGATCACCGCGACCCTGCTGAACCGCCTGAACCCGGGCGCGATCGAGGGCCGCCGGCAGGAGGTCGGCAAGCTCTACAGCGTGTCGGAGTTCGCCGCCGAGATCGCCCTCGCCGCGATCGAGCCGATCCCCGCAGACCACACCAAGCTCGTCGGCGACGTCAGCGGCTTCGTCGGCTAGCGTCGGGCGGGTGACCGCCAAGCCCGGCCTGCGCCGAACCTCCCGCATCATCCTGCTCGACCCCGAGGGTCGCGTGTTCCTGATGGACACGAACTCGCCGTCCTCCGACGGCGCGCACCGGTGGATCACGCCGGGTGGCGGGGTCGACCCCGGCGAGGACCACCGCGACGCCGCGATCCGCGAGCTGCGCGAGGAGACCGGCATCGTCATCGACGACCCGGGTGAGCCGGTGTGGTCGTGGGACTTCACCGTCGAGTGGGACCTCGCCGACCACGACCGTGGCCACAGCGAGTTCTACGTCGTGCGCACGCCGGGTTTCGAGCTGTCGGACGCCGAGTGGACGGACGACGAACGGGTCGACATCCTGGCGTCACGGTGGTGGACGGCTGACGAGCTCGACGCCACCGACGAGGACTTCGAACCGGCCGAGCTGCCGGACCTGGTCCGCCGCTTCACCTCCGCCTGACCCGTTCCCCACCGGCGCCGTGTCCGGTCGCGTGCGCTGCACGGTGCCGTGTCCGTTGGTCGGTGCAGGGTTGGTGGCGTGGTGCGCGCTAATGGCGCTGCACGGTGCGCGTAACCGCGCACGGGGTGAGAAAGTGCGCACGGTGCTGACGGGAGGCGCGGTGCGGGCCCGACCCGTGCCTCCCGTGCGGTGGTGGGTTGTTTCCAATGCACGGTGCCGTGTCCGTTGGTCGGTGCAGGGTTGGTGGCGTGGTGCGCGCTTGTGGCGCTGCACGGTGCGCGTAACCGCGCACGGGGTGAGACAGCGCGCACGGTGCTGGGTCTGCTGGTGGGTGCCGGGGCGCCTTGTCGGTGTCGGTACCCGTCGGTACCCTGATCGACATGCACATCAGTTCCGGTGACGTCACCGCCCCGAGCCTGATCGTGCACGCCGCCGACGGCCACGACCGCATCCGCGTGCGCGGCGCCCGCGCGAACAACCTGCGGGGCATCGACGTCGACCTGCCCAAGCGTCGGCTGACGGTCTTCACCGGGGTGTCCGGCTCCGGCAAGAGCTCGCTCGTGTTCGGCACCGTCGCCGCCGAGTCGCAGCGGATGATCAACGAGACGTACAGCGCCTTCGTGCAGGGCTTCATGCCGTCGCTCGCACGCCCGGACGTCGACCTGCTCGACGGCCTGACCACCGCGATCGTCGTCGACCAGGAGCGCATCGGCGCCGATCCGCGGTCGACCGTCGGCACCGCCACCGACGCGAACGCGATGCTGCGGGTCCTGTTCAGCCGTCTGGGCGACCCGCACGTCGGCGGTCCGAACGCGTTCTCGTTCAACCTGGCGACGGTCACCGCCGGGGGAGCGATCACGGTGCAGAAGGGCAAGGACGCCAAGGCCGAGAAGGTCTCGTTCACCCGACTCGGCGGCATGTGCGCCGACTGCGAGGGCCGCGGGCTCGTGAACGACATCGACCTGACGCAACTGTTCGACGACGCGAAGGCGCTCGGCGACGGAGCGATCACGATCCCCGGCTACGGCACCGACGGGTGGAACGTCCGCATGTACGCCGAGTCCGGGTACTTCGACAAGGACACCCCGATCCGCGACTTCACCGAGCAGGAGCGCGCCGACTTCCTGTACCGCGAGCCCACCAAGCAGAAGATCGCCGGCATCAACATGACGTACGAGGGGCTCGTGCCCCGGGTGCGGCGCTCGTTCCTGCAGAAGGACCGCGAGGCGATGCAGCCGCACATCCGCGCCTTCGTGGACCGCGCGGTGACCTTCACGACGTGCCCGGCGTGCGGCGGCACCCGGCTGAACGACGTCGCTCGCTCCTCGAAGATCGGTGGCAAGAGCATCGCCGACGTCTGCTCGATGCAGATCACCGACGTCGTCCCGTGGCTGCGGGCGATCGACGACCCGGGTGTCGCGCCGCTGCTCGACGGCCTCCGCGACCTGCTCGAGTCGTTCGTCGAGATCGGCCTCGGCTACCTCTCGCTCGACCGTCCCACCGGCACGCTGTCCGGGGGAGAGGGGCAGCGGGTCAAGATGGTGAAGCACCTCGGCTCGTCGCTCAGCGACGTGACCTACGTCTTCGACGAACCGAGCACCGGCCTGCACCCGCACGACATCGAGCGGATGAACGGCCTGCTGCTGCGGCTGCGCGACAAGGGCAACACCGTGCTGGTCGTCGAGCACAAGCCCGAGGTGATCGCGATCGCCGACCACGTCGTCGACCTCGGCCCGGGCGCTGGCTCCGGCGGGGGGACACTCTGCTACCAGGGACCCGTCGACGGGTTGCGGGGGAGCGGGACCATCACCGGTCAGCACCTCGACGACCGCGTCTCGGTGAAGGCCGACGTCCGCAGGTCCGACGGGGCGATCGCGATCCGCGGTGCCTCGGCCCACAACCTGCACGACGTCGACGTGGACGTCCCCACCAGGGTGCTCACCGTCGTGACGGGCGTCGCCGGGTCCGGCAAGAGCACGCTCATCCACGGGTCGCTCGCGCAGCGCGACGGTGTCGTCGCCATCGACCAGAGTGGCATCCGCGGATCCCGGCGCAGCAACCCGGCCACGTACACCGGGCTGCTCGAGCCCATCCGCAAGGCGTTCGCGAAGGCCAACGGCGTCAAGCCCGCGCTGTTCAGTGCGAACTCCGAGGGCGCGTGCCCCGCGTGCAACGGCGCCGGCGTCGTCTACACCGACCTGGGGATGATGGCGGGCATCGCCACCCCGTGCGTGGAGTGCGACGGGAAGCGATTCGACCAGTCGGTGCTCGGCTACCACCTCGGCGGCAAGGACATCAGCCAGGTGCTGGGCATGTCCGTCACCGATGCCGTGGCGTTCTTCTCAGACGGCCCCGCGAAGCTCCCAGCGGCGCACACGATCCTGTCGCGTCTGGCCGACGTCGGTCTCGGGTACCTGACGATCGGGCAGCCGCTCACGACGCTGTCCGGCGGGGAGCGTCAGCGGCTGAAGCTCGCGACGCACCTCGGTGAGCCGGGTGGCGTCGTGGTCCTCGACGAACCGACGACCGGACTGCACCTGGCGGACGTCGCCCAGCTGCTCGGCCTGCTGGACCGCCTGGTCGACTCGGGCAAGACCGTCGTGGTGATCGAGCACCACCAGGCGGTGATGGCCCACGCGGACTGGATCATCGACCTCGGGCCCGGCGCGGGGCACGACGGCGGTCGGATCGTGTTCGAGGGGACACCCGCCGAGCTCGTCGCAGCCCGCTCGACCCTGACCGGACAGCACCTCGCCACCTACGTCGGTGCCTGAGGCAGGGGACAGGTTCGCGGACGAAACCTGAACGTTGCCGGTGCAGTTCGGATAGCGTCTGATCGACGCTCACGATCGGCTGCCCGGCCTGGATCGGCGTCCTGATCAGAAGGAGCCCCATCATGTCCAACCCCGGGAACGCACCCGCGCAGTCGAACACCTTCGCCATCGTCTCCCTGGTGCTCGGCATCGTCGGGACCGTCGGCGGCATCTTCATCGCCATCATCGGTGTGGTCGCAGGCATCGTCGGGCTGGTGCTCGGCATCCTCGCGCGCAAGCGCGGTGGCAGCCGGGGGATGATCCTCGCCGGCATCATCCTCTCCGTGGTCGCGATCGTCGTCGGGATCATCGGGTACATCGCCACCGCGGTTTTCTTGACCCAGTCGTGAGGCCCGGCCTGCCAGGCGGGCCCAGATCGTGAGCAGCAATGGTCGAGTCCATCCGATGGACTCGACCATTGCTGCTCACCAGGCGTCTCCGGCGAACCGCTGGCGCGTGTTCAGGATCTCGGGCGTACCGTCCGGCGCATGAGCTACAGCCAGCCCGACCCAGCCGAAGAGACCACCCAGAGCGAGACGCCGGAGCAGCCGGACACCGACCAGGCCGACCTGCACGAGCAGGGCGAAGAATCGGCCGCGCTCGAGATCGACAAGGACGACGTCCCGCACGAGTCGGCGGACTGAGGTCGTCTGCGGACGATGTCGTTCCGTGAGCAGAAGGGATCGGGTCCCGAACGGGGACCTGATCTCTTCTGTCACCGTGCAGCTTGGCTTCGCGCCGATAATGCATATTATGTCAACTCATGTGTCATGAGGTGACACCCGGACGCTCCCCGCACGTGAACCGGCGACGGTCGAGCGCTGCGTCGATCGAGCGCCGCGACCGCCGGGTGTGACGTCGCTCAGAAGACCGCCACCGTCATCCCGGCCGACGTGGCTGGACGGTCCATCGCCACGATGGCGTCCGGCAGATCGTCGAAGCCGATGGTCCGGCCGATCGATTCGTCCGGACGCAGCGTGCCCGTGACGACGTCGGCGAGCATGGCGGCGTACTCCCCGACTGAGATCCCGTGGCTGCCGAGCAGTTCGAGCTCGTCAGCGATCACACGCCCCATCGGGATGGCCGGTTCGGCTTCGTCGTCGAGCAGCAGGCCGACCTGCAGGTGACGGCCCCGGGGGCGCAGGGACGCCACCGCTGCGACGGACGTCGCGCGGCTGCCGTACGCGTCCACCGAGACCTGTGCTCCGCCGTCGGTCCGGGCGCGGATCGCTGCGACGGCCTCCGTGTCCATCGGCACCGGGACGGCGCCGAGTGCCGCAGCACGTTCGAGCGCCGCCGGTGAGACGTCCACCGCGATCACCCGGGCACCCGCAGCGACCGCGACGATGATCGTCGACAGGCCGACGCCTCCGCAGCCGAACACGACCACCCACTCCCCTGACATGACCCGACCTCGGGCGTGCAGGGCGTGATACGCCGTGCCGAACCGGCAACCGAGTGCCGCGGCCTCCGCGAACCCCACGGCGTCGGGCAGTGCGACCACGTTGACGTCCGCGTGCGGGATGACGACCGACTCGGCGTAGGACCCGGGCAGGGTGAACCCCGGTTGCTGCTGACGCGTGCACACCTGGGTGGCGCCGTCGACGCACTCGGGGCACGTCCCGCAGGCGAACACGAAGGGCGCGGTCACGCGGTCACCGAGCGACACCCGGGTCACCGACGACCCGACGGCCGTCACGACACCGGCGAACTCGTGCCCGGGGACGTGCGGCAGCGAAACGGAGTCGTCGTGCCCCTTCCAGGCGTGCCAGTCACTGCGGCACACCCCGGTGGCGGCGACCCGGACGACGACCCCGTGGTCCGGCGCCACGGGATCGGGCAGGTCGACGATCGACGGGGCGGATCCGAAGTGGTCGTACTGGACTGCGCGCATCCCGCCATCGTCCCAGACGGTGCCGTCGTGTTGTCCACAGACGACGGATTGGCCGTTGCCCGCGGCGGGCGACCGCCGGTTCACTGGTGCGATGGACGAACCGACCGCACTGCACTTCTCCGCCGACCCCGCCGACCTCGACGTCGATCGCGTGCACCGCTGGCTCAGCGAGGAGTCCTACTGGGCACGGGGTCGCAGTCGAGCCACCCAGGACGCGATCATCGCCGGGTCCCGCAACTTCGGCGTGTACGACACCGCCACGGGTGCGCAGCTCGGGTACGCCCGGGTGATCACCGACGGGGTGACGTTCGGGTGGCTGGCCGACGTGTTCGTCGATCCCGACGCTCGTGGCCGCGGCGTCGGCGTCGCCCTCGTGCAGGGCGTGACCGAGGCGATCGAGTCGCTCGGCCTCAAGCGGTTCGCGCTCTTCACCGCCGACGCCCACGGCCTGTACGAACGGTTCGGGTTCCGTCCGCTCCCCGACCCGGAGGGCTGGATGATGCGCCCCGGGCCGGGGTTCGGTGCCGATGTGCACGACTGAAGCGGATGCCGCGACCGTCCGTGCCCAGCGCGCGTCAGTACTCGATACGGCCGTCCCGGTTGTGGAACTCCCCCGTGGGCCCGTCCGGCCCGACCACGGCGAGCGCGACGGTCGCGTCGGTGCCCTCGGTGATCGTCTGGTGCCCGCCGAAGCCGTTGAACTCGGTAGCGGTGTAGCCGGGGTCGCTGACGTTGATCCGGAACCCCGGCAGGTTCTTCGCGTACTGCACGGTCAACGCGATCACCGCGGCCTTCGACGCGGCGTAGGGCACAGCGGGCACCGGGTACTCGTCGTGGCCCGGGGTCGTCAACCAGCGGGCGAAGCCGACGCCCGAGGCGACGTTCACGATCACCGGGTTGTCGGACCGCCGCAGGAGCGGGAGCGCCGCCTGCGTGACCCGGACGATGCCGGTGACGTTGGTGTCGAGCACGGCGGACATGGCCGCGGCGTCGAGGTCGTCGACCCCGAACGACGTCCCGAGGATGCCGGCGTTGTTCACGAGCACGTCGAGGGCGGGGATGGTGGCGATCGCGGCGTCGATGCTGTGCTGGTCGGTCACGTCGAGCTGGACGACGTGGGCGCCGAGCTCCCGCGCGTCGTCGCCCGAGGCGGGGTCGCGCATGCCGGCGTACACGGTGTGGCCCGCGTCCACCAGGCGGCGAACGGTCTCGAGTCCGAGGCTGCGGTTGGCTCCGGTGATGAGTGTCGTTGTCATGCCCCCACTCTCCGCCCCTGCGGCTGACTCCCCCAGGCACCGTGCGACGGTGGGACCACCAGTACCAGGAAGGACAGGAGGCGCGGGGCGAGGATGGTGGACATGAGCGAGTTCGCGAGTGTGTTGCGTTCCTGGCGCGACCGGGTCCGTCCCGAAGAGGTCGGCCTGCCGGCCGGGCCCGGCCGGCGGACCCCGGGTCTCCGACGCGAGGAGCTCGCGGCGCTCGCGGGGGTGAGCGTCGACTACGTCGTCCGGCTCGAGCAGGGCCGCGCGCTGAACCCCTCACCCCAGTTGCTCGGCGCCCTCGCCACGGCGCTCCGGCTCACGGCGGCGGAGCGGGACCACCTGTGCCGGGTCGCCGGCGTCGCTCCCCCGTCGCTCCAGGTCGTTCCCCGGCACATCACACCCGGGGTGCAGCGCCTCGTCGACCGACTCGGCGACGTCCCGATCGCGGTCTTCACGGCGACGCACGACATCGTCCTGTGGAACGACCTGTGGGCGGCGTTGAACGGCGACCCCTCGCGGGCGGTCGGGATCGAGCGGAACCTGGTGTGGCGGCACTTCATGCACGCACACGACGGCGTCGAGTGGGACGACGAACACCAGGAGGAGTTCTCGAGCGACCTCGCAGCGGACCTCCGGCAGGCATCCGGCCGCTACCCCGCCGACCGCGACCTGGCCGAACTCGTCGCGCGGCTCCGCCGGGAGTCACCCGAGTTCGAACGTCGCTGGGACACCGGTCGCATCGCCGAGCACCGGGCGAGCCGCAAGCAGGTGCACACACCCGTCGGACCCATCGAGATCGACTGCGACGTGCTGACCGTGCCGGGCGGCGACCTGCGGATCGTCGTCTACACCGCGGTCCCCGGCACCGAGGACGCCGCCAAGCTCGACCTGCTGCGCGTCACCGGCCTCCAGCAGTTCACACCGGCACCGTGAGCACGGAACGGACTCCGGTCCCCTCGTCGCCCCAGGTGCCGATCGGTACGGTTCTCGGATGGTCCCGCTGAACCTCCCGGTCATCTCGTGCAGCCTCGATCCGACCAGTGCGAGCCGCCGCCTCGCCGAGCAGTCAGCGCAGCTCCTCACCGACGGCGGGCACGCATCGACGGTCATCGACCTCGCCCACGTGGCACTGCCGCCGTTCGACAACGACCAGGTGTTCAGCAGCGGAGCGTTCGAGGTGCTGCACCGCGAGATCCAGGAGTCGGACGGCGTGGTGCTGGCGTTCCCGGTCTACAACTGGGCTCCGTCGTCCGCCGTCAAGTCGCTCATCGAAGCCACCGGTGCGACCGGTGAGGGCCGCCGCGCAGCGTGGTTCGACAAGGTCGTCACCTTCGTGTGCGCTGCGGGCCTCCCCCACAGCTACATGGCGACGGGCGCCCTTGCGCAGTCGCTCATGCTCGACTTCAAGTGCCTCGTCAACCCGTACACGGCCTACGTCTCCGAGCGGGACTGGGAGGGCACGGCGCTCAACGCCGATCGCGCCGCCCGACTGGGCAAGACCATCGACGTCCACGCGGAGCTGGCCGGCCTGCTCCGGGGCCGGACCTTCACATCAGACTGGGAGGTGTGAGGTCCGACCTGCTGCGCCGTCCGGTGACGGACCCTGGTCCGGACAGTCCCTACGGTGGTGGGATGCGTTCGCTCGTGAAACTCGATGACTGGTCCCCGTCCGACGTCCGTGCGGTCTTCGACCTGGCTGACGCGTTCGTCGCGGGTCGAGGGCCCACCACGGAGGGTGCCGCGGCGATGTTCTTCCCGCCGACGAGTCTGCGCACCAGGGTGACCTTCGAGCGGGGCGCTTCGTCGATGGGGCTCGAACCGATCGTGTTCGCGGACACGACGCTCGACAAGCCGGAAGCGCTGGCAGACGTCGCCCGGTACCTCGACAACTGGGTCGACATCGTCGTGGTGCGCCATCGGGACCTCGCCATGGTCGCGGCGCTGGCGGCGGCTCGTGCGGTACCCGTCGTGAACGCGATGACGGACGACAACCACCCGTGCGAGGTGCTGTCCGACCTCTACGCCCTGCAGCAGCAGCGGGGGGACATCGCGTCGCTCCGCTTCCTCTTCGTGGGTGCTGACGGCAACATCGCCAGGGCATGGCAGGAAGCCGCTCGCGTCCTGCAGCTCGATCTGGTCCAGTGCTGCCCGCCCGAGCTCGCGACCCCGGGAGCCGGGTGGACCGACGACCTCGAGGCTGCTGTGCGGTCGGCGGACGTGATCCTCACGGACGGACCCGGTCCGCACGCCCGGGCCCTCGAGCCGTACCGGATCACGGCCGCGCTGCTCGACCTCGCCCCCGCGGGAGTTCGCTTCGCCCCGTGTCCGCCGTTCGTGCGCGGCCGTGAGGTGAGCGTCGACGCGGTGGAACACCCCGCGTTCGTCGGACACGACTTCAAGGCCGCGCTCCTCCCGGTGCAGCAGGCCGTCATGTCGT
Organism: Curtobacterium pomorum; assembly: GCF_044497295.1. NCBI lineage: Bacteria > Bacillati > Actinomycetota > Actinomycetes > Micrococcales > Microbacteriaceae > Curtobacterium > Curtobacterium pomorum. The sequence goes on along the minus strand of NZ_CP172409.1, from coordinate 2,122,159 downwards.
TCTGCCTCGGCCTCGGATGACAGGGCGTGCCGATCGGCCAGGGGCCCAGTGAGCGACCCCGTGCTGTGGGTGGCGGCACCGCAGACGGCGGACTAGCTCCCGCTCAGCGCTTCCTCGTCCGCGGCGACGTCCTTCTGCACGGCGAACTGGGTCCGGTGCAGCTCCTCGTACCGCCCGCCCACGGCCAACAGCTCCTCGTGCGTCCCGCGCTCCACGATCGAGCCGTCCTCGACCACGAGGATGAGGTCTGCGCTCCGGATGGTGGAGAGCCGGTGCGCGATCACCATCGCCGTCCGCCCCTCGAGCGCCTCGCTGAGCGCTGCCTGCACGGCGGCCTCGGACGTCGAGTCCAGCGCCGCGGTGGCCTCGTCGAGGATGACGACGCGCGGCTGTGCGAGCAGCAGTCTCGCGATGGTCATCCGCTGGCGCTCACCGCCGGACAGTCGGTAGCCACGCTCCCCGACCATGGTGTCCAGCTGGTCCGGCAGGGACCGGATCAGCGGTTCGAGCCGCGCGCGGCGGACGGCGTCCCACACCTCGTCCTCGGTCGCCTCGGGCCGCGCGAGCCGCAGGTTGGACCGGATGGTCTCGTGGAACAGGTGGCCGTCCTGGGTGACCATGCCCATGGTGTGCCGCATCGAGGCGAACGTGACGTCGCGGACGTCCGCCCCGGCCAGGCGGACGGCTCCGCTGTCGACGTCGTACAGGCGGGAGAGGAGCTGCGCGATCGTGGACTTGCCGGCACCGGAGGTCCCGACGAGCGCGACGGTCTGCCCCGGCTCGATCCGGAAGGAGACACCGTGCAGCACCTCGTCACCGCCGCGGGTGTCCAGCGTGGAGACCTCCTCGAGCGAGGCCAGCGACACCTTGTCGGCGGACGGGTAGGCGAAGCGGACGTCGTCGAACTCGACCGCCACCGGGCCGTCGGGGACGGTGGCGGCGTCGGGCTTCTCCCGGATGAGCGGCTCGAGGTCGAGGACCTCGAAGACGCGCTCGAAGCTGACCACGGCGCTCATGATCTCCACCCGGGCGTTCGCGAGGCTGGTCAGCGGCGCGTACAGGCGGGTGAGCAGGAGGGCCAGCGTCACCACGTCGCCGGTGTTCAGCTGGCCACCGAGTGCGAGGGCACCGCCGACCCCGTAGACGAGCGCGAGGGCGAGGGCGGAGACCAGGGTGAGGGCGGTGACGAAGACGAACTGCAGCAGGGCACTCCGCACCCCGATGTCGCGGACGCGGGCGGCGCGCACCCGGAACTCCTCGGCCTCCTCCTCGGGGCGGCCGAACAGCTTCACGAGGGTGGCGCCGGGCGCGGAGAAGCGCTCGGTCATCTGCGTGCTCATGGCGGCGTTGTGGTCGGCGGCTTCGCGACGCAGCGCGGCGAGGCGGCTGCCCATGCGGCGCGCGGGGACGAGGAAGATCGGGAGCATCACGATCGCCAGGACCGTCACGAGCCAGGACGTGCTGAGCATGACGGTCAGGGTGAGGATCAGCGCCACGAGGTTCGTGACCACGCCGGACAGCGTGCCGCTGAAGGCCTGCTGCGCGCCGATCACGTCGTTGTTGAGGCGGCTGACGAGCGCGCCGGTCCGTGTGCGCGTGAAGAAGGCGATCGGCATCTTCTGCACGTGGTTGAAGACGGCGGTGCGGAGGTCGAGGATGACGCCCTCGCCGATCCGTGCCGAGAACCAGCGCGTCGCGAGTGACACGGCCGCGTCGCCCACGGCGACCAGGGCGATGACGACCGCGAGCCAGACGATCGTGCTGAGTGCGCCCCGAGCGACGATCACGTCGACCACCCGGCCGGCGAGGACCGGTGTCGCGACCGCGAGGACCGCGCCCACGACGGAGAGCGCGATGAAGACCACCAGCTTGGCCCGGTAGGGCACGGCGAACGTCATGATCCGCCGCACGGACTCGCGTGAGATGCCGTGCTTGCCGTCCTTGGCGGTGGAGATCTTGTACAGCGAGCTCCAGGCCACGCCTTCCATGCTCATGGCAGTCAGGATACGTCGGTCCCCGTGCCCCTCAGACCGCGGTGAACACCAACGACGCGTTCTGTCCACCGAACCCGAACGAGTTGTTCAGCGCGGCACGCACGGTCGCCGTCCGGGCTGCCCCCGCCACCACGTCCAGGTCGATCGCCGGGTCCTGGTGTTCCAGGTTCAGCGTCGGCGGCACGATCCCGGTCTCGAGCGTCCGGACCGTCAGGATCGCCTCGACCGCTCCCGCCGCGCCGAACATGTGCCCGATCGCGCTCTTCGGCGCCGTCACGATCGCGCCGCTGCCCACTGCACGAGCGATGGCGGCAGCCTCACCGACGTCGCCGACCGGGGTCCCGGTGGCGTGCGCGTTGACGTGGTCGATGTCCGTCCCGGTGAGCCCGGCCATCCGGATCGCGGCCGTCATCGCGCGCTCCTGCTCGCTGCCGTCCCCGAGCGGGGCGGTGATGTGGAAGGCGTCCGACGTGATCCCCCACCCGGCGAGCGTGCCGTGCGACCGCTGTGCGCGGGCGGCGGCGTGCGAGGCCCGCTCGAGGACGACGAACCCGGCGCCCTCGCCGAGCACGAACCCGCGGCGGTCGGCGTCGAACGGTCGCGACAGCGTGGCGGGGTCGCCGCCGTCGGGCTTCGCGAGGGCCTGGGACTGCGCGAACGAGGCCATGGTCACCGGGGTGACCGCAGCCTCGGTGCCGCCGGCGATGACGACGTCGGCCTCCCCCGTGACGACGAGGCGCGCTGCGATCGCGATCGCCTCGGCGCCGGACGCGCACGCCGAGACGGTCGTGTAGGCGCCGGCACGGGCACCGTACTCGATGCTGATCTGCGCCGCGGCCCCGTTGGCCATGAGCATCGGGACGGTCCGGGGCGACACCCGGCGGGCGCCCGAGGCCCCGAGCACGTCGTGCGCGTCGAGCAGTGTCTCCACTCCCCCGATACCGGTCCCGACGACGACGGCCAGGCGGTCGCCCGCGACGGCGGGAGCGCCGGCGTCTGCCCAGGCCTCGGCGGCGGCGACGAGGGCGAGCTGCTGACTGCGGTCGAGTCGGTTCGCCCGGACGCGACCGAGTACGGACTCGGCGTCGAGTGCCGCGTCGGCACCGACCATGATCGGGACCTGTTCCCAGAGCGGCGCGTCCCGGTGCAGCTCCTGCACACCGGAGCGCCCGGCGACCAGGGCGTCCCACAGCGGCGCGACGCCGTGGCCGAACGGCGAGACGGCGCCGTAGCCGGTGATGGAGATGTCCACGAGTGCTCCTTCTTGTACGTTGAACAAGTGGAGTTGTACCACGTACAATTCAGAGATGGCAACCACCGACGGCGCCGGGACGACCCGCGGCGCAGCGACCCGGGCGAGGATCCTCGCGGCGACCGCCGGACTCCTCAGCGCAGGGGCAGCCGGTGACGCGGGCGGAGCGAGCACCGCGCGCCACGCCGTCACCGTCAGCGAGATCGCCCGTGCGGCCGGGGTCTACCCGAACCAGATCACGCACCACTACGGCTCGAAGGACCGCCTCGTCCTCGACGCCGCCTTCGCGCTCTTCCTCCGTGACACCACGCGCCTGCAGGCCGCCGGTCGGCGCGCCGGGTCCGCCGACGCGTTCCGTCAGGTGCTCGCGCGCACGGCGCTCGCGATGCCGTCGACGCCGCTCGTCGTGCGCGCGCTGGCCGCCGCCGGTGACGACGACGCCCAGCGCGAGCGCGTGCGACTCCTGCTCGCGGTCCTGTTCCGGCAGTCGGAGCGCTACCTCGAGCGCATCGTTGCCGAGCACGGCTGGACCAGTCCGAGCGGTGTCGGCCGTGATGCCCGGACGTTCTGGAGCGCGGTCTTCGGCGCCACGCTCCTCGCCGACGCGGGCGTCACCGGCGGGCCGTCGGACCTCGACCTCGCAGGAACGGTGTCCATCCGCTGAACACGGGACGGCGAGTGGCGACGCCTACTCGCCGAAGCCGCTCCGCACCAGTTCCGCGAGCGCGTCCACCGCGGCCTGCGCGTCCGCACCGGTCGCCTCGATCGACACGGTCGCCCCCTTCGGCAGCGCGAGCGCCATGATCGCCAGCAGGCTCTTCGCGTCCACGCCGTTCACGCGCACCGCTGCGTCGTACCTGGCCGCCGTCTTGACGAACTCCGCCGCGGGGCGGGCGTGCAGGCCGGTCTCGTTCACCAGTTCGACGCTCTCGGACGCGGCCACGTCGTCGACGCTGGCGGCCCCTTCACCCGGCCCCGTGCCTCCCGGCTGGTCACCGGACGGACGGGAGGCGCTGCTCGCGTCGTCCGCGGACCCTGCGGCGGACGCCGCAGCAGCGAGCACTGCCCCGGCGTCACCACCCGTCTGGGCCGCGACGGCCGCGGCGACCGCGCCCTCGACGAGGGGAGCCTGCGAGACGTGCACGCGTGCGCGGACGTCGTCGTCGAGGAAGTCGAGCGCCGTGTCGGTGGTCAGGTAAGCCGATCCGAGGTCGCACAGGACCACGACGGCGTCGGCGTCCGAGAGCTCCTCGATGCCGGCGGTGATCGCCTCGAACGACGTGCCGATGCCGCCGTCGTCGGTCCCGCCGGCAGCGACGAGCGGTACGTCCGCCGCCATCTGGCGGGCGAGCTCCACGGTGCCGGAGGCGATCGCGGCGCTGTGCGACACGATCAGGATGCCGACGGTCACGCGGCGGCGCCCGTCGTCGCCTCCACCGCGGCACGCAGGATGTACGCGGTCGACTGCGCACCCGGGTCGCGGTGCCCGACCGCGCGTTCGCCGAGGTAGCTCGCACGACCCTTGTGGGCGACGAGCGGTTCGGTTGCCTCGGCGCCCGAGGCGGCGGCGTCGGCCGCGGCGGCGAGCACGGCTGCCGGGTCGGCACCGGCTGCCGCTGCGGCGGTGGCGGCGTCGACCGCCGGGCCCCAAGCGTCCACCATCGTCTTGTCGCCGACCGCGGCCTTGCCGCGCGAGACCACGCCGTCACGGGCTGCGGCGAGCACGGCGACGAGCGTGTCGGCGTCGAGCTCGGACGCGTCGCCGGCGGCCTGGGCTGCCTTCAGGTACGCGGTGCCGAACAGCGGACCGGCGGCACCGCCGACGGTCGAGATGAGCTTGGTCGCGACCGTCTTCAGCACGGCGCCGGGCGTGTCGAACGAGCCGCCGTCGACGGCCTCGAGCACGGCGCGGAAGCCGCGGTCGAGGTTCTCGCCGTGGTCGCCGTCGCCGATCTCCCGGTCGAGCGTGACGAGCTCGGCCCGGTGTTCGTCGATCGTCGCGGCGGTGCGACGGACCCAGTCGATGGCCCATGCGGTGTCGAGCGCCAATGCGGTTCCCTTCGTGTGTCCGGCCCGGTGGGCTCGGTGTCGTGGTCGGTGGTCGAGCGGTCGGTCCGGCCGCTCAGCGTCCCCAGCGCAGTGCCGGGGTCTCCACCGGTGCGTCCCAGAGTGCCGTGAGTTCGTCGTCCAGCACCGTGACGGTGAGCGAGAACCCCTGCATCTCGAGGGATGTGACGTAGTCGCCCACCAAACTACGCGTGACGTCGTACCCGCGGTCCGTCAGCACCTCGGCGGCGCGTCGGTAGGCGATGTACAGCTCGGACAGCGGGGTGCCGCCCATGCCGTTCACGAGCAGGAGCAGATTCGAGCCGGCCGGAGGGTCGAGGTCGGTGAGGATCGGTTCGAGCACGCGGTCGACGAGCTGGTCGGCCGGCGCCATCGGGATGCGCTCGCGTCCGGGCTCGCCGTGGATGCCGATGCCGAGCTCGACCTCGTCGTCGGCGAGCGTGAAGGACGGCTCCCCCGCGTGCGGCACGGTGCCGGACGCCAGGGCCAGGCCCATCGACCGCGTGACGTCGTTGACGTGGCGGGCGACCGCGGCGACTGCGTCCAGGTCGTCACCGCGCTCGGCCGCGGCACCGGCGCACTTCTCGACGACGACGGTGCCGGCGACGCCGCGGCGGCCGGCGGTGTAGAGCGAGTCCTGCACGGCGACGTCGTCGTCGACCACGACGGCCTCGACGCGGATGTCGTCCATCTCGGCGAGCTCGGCGGCGGTCTCGAAGTTCAGGACGTCGCCGGTGTAGTTCTTCACGATGTGCAGGACGCCGGCGCCGCCGTCGACGGCCTTGGTGGCCGCGACGATCGGGTCGGGGGTCGGACTCGTGAACACCGGCCCGGGCACGGCGGCGTCGAGCATGCCGTACCCGACGAAGCCCGCGTGCAGCGGCTCGTGTCCGCTGCCGCCGCCGCTGACGATGCCGACCTTGCCGGCGACGGGAGCGTCGGCGCGGTGCAGGTGGATCGGGTCCTCGACCAGGACCACGTGACCGGCGTGTGCCCGGGCGAAGCCCCGGACGGTCTCGTCGACCACGGCCTGCGGGTCGTTGATGAGCTTCTTCATGCGCGTGCCTCCACGGGTACGGGGCCGAACCGAGGCGAACTGCACACCGCCGTCGTCGACCGGAGTGCGCCCAATCTACATCCGACGCCCGGGCGCTCGTTCGTCCGGTCTGCACGTTCGTGCAGCACCACGGGGACGTGTCACCGGCTCGTGATCCCCCGCAGCGCACGGCGCTTGCACGTTCGTGCACGATCGCGGACTTCCCTCAGGAATTCATCGCCCCGTCGTTCTCCGCGTCACTATGCTCGGCCTCAATCACTCAACGGGGAGTGCGGCGCAGCACCACCGGACCCCCACCTCACGCACTGGAGGTCACCGATGGACGACATCGGCGTCAAGTTCCTGTCCGAGCTCGTCGGCACGGCGATGCTCATCATCCTGGGTGGCGGTGTCGTCGCCGCCGTCTCCCTCACGAAGTCGAAGGGCTTCGGGGCCGGCTTCCTCATGGTCACGATCGGTTGGGGCTTCGCGGTCTTCGCCGGCGTCACCGTGTCCTACAAGTCGGGCGGCCAGCTCAACCCGGCCGTCAGCCTCGCCCAGGCCATCCTCGGCAACATCACCGTCGGCGCGATGCTGCTGTTCTGGCTCGCCCAGCTCATCGGCGCGGTCATCGGTGCCGTGATCGTCTGGCTCGCCTACAAGCAGCACTTCGACGAGGAGCCCGACGCGGCCGCCAAGCTCGGCGTCTTCTCCACCGGCCCCGCGATCCGTTCGTACGGCTGGAACCTCGTGACCGAGATCATCGGCACCTTCGTGCTGGTGTTCGTCGTCATCGCCTTCACCAACGGCCAGACCCCGTCGGAGCTCGGCGCGATCCCCGTCGCCTTCCTCGTGATCGCGATCGGTGTCAGCCTCGGTGGCCCGACCGGCTACGCCATCAACCCCGCCCGTGACCTCGGCCCGCGCATCGCGCACGCTTTCCTTCCCATCAAGGGCAAGGGCTCGAGCGACTGGGCCTACGCCTGGGTGCCCGTCGTCGGACCGCTGCTCGGTGGCGCCATCGCCGCCGGCCTGTCCTACGCGCTGCTGCCCGTCGTCAGCTGAACCAACCCAACCCCGGGGTGAGCGGCCCGTCCGCACGGGCCGCTCACCGCACCGAACACCCGTAAGGAGCACCAATGGCCGACTACATCGTCGCCATCGACCAGGGCACGACCTCCACCCGAGCGATCGTCTTCGATCACTCCGGCTCGATCATCTCGACCGGGCAGAAGGAACACGAGCAGATCTTCCCGCGCGCCGGATGGGTCGAGCACGACCCCGCCGAGATCTGGGACAACACCCGCGAGGTGATCGGTCAGGCACTGTCGCGTGCCGACATCACGCGTCACGACGTCGCCGCCGTGGGCATCACGAACCAGCGCGAGACCGCCGTCGTCTGGGACAAGACCACCGGCAAGCCGATCTACAACGCGATCGTCTGGCAGGACACCCGCACGCAGTCGATCGTCGACAAGCTCGCCGACGGGGACACCGACCGCTACAAGGCCATCGTCGGCCTCCCGCTCGCGACGTACTTCGCCGGCACCAAGATCGTGTGGATCCTCGAGAACGTCGAGGGTGCGCGTGAGAAGGCCGAGGCCGGGGACCTGCTCTTCGGCACCACCGACACCTGGGTCCTCTGGAACCTGACCGGTGGCGTCGACGGCGGCGTCCACAAGACCGACGTCACGAACGCGTCCCGCACGCTGTTCATGGACCTCGAGACGCTCCAGTGGCGCGACGACATCCTCGCCGACTTCGGTGTGCCGAAGTCGATGCTCCCCGAGATCGTCAGCTCCTCCGAGGTCTACGGCCACGTCGAGTCGTCCAACCTGCTCCGCGAGGTCCCGATCGCAGGCATCCTCGGCGACCAGCAGGCCGCGACCTTCGGCCAGGCTGCGTTCGACCAGGGCGAGTCGAAGAACACCTACGGCACCGGCAACTTCCTCATCTTCAACACCGGTACCGAGATCGTCCGCTCCGAGAACGGCCTGCTCACCACCGTCGGCTACAAGCTCGGCGACCAGGAGACGCACTACGCACTCGAGGGCTCGATCGCCGTCACGGGTTCGCTCATCCAGTGGCTCCGTGACAACCTCGGTCTCATCGGCAGTGCCCCGGAGGTCGAGGCACTCGCCAAGACCGTCGAGGACAACGGCGGCGTGTACTTCGTGCCGGCGTTCTCCGGGCTGTTCGCGCCGTACTGGCGTCCGGATGCCCGCGGTGCCATCGTCGGCCTGACCCGCTACGTCAACAAGGGGCACATCGCACGTGCGGCCCTCGAGGCGACGGCGCTGCAGACCCGCGAGGTCCTCGACGCCGTCAACGCCGACTCGGGCGTGGACCTGACGGAGCTCAAGGTGGACGGCGGCATGACCGCCAACAACGAGCTCATGCAGTTCCAGGCCGACATCCTCAACGTGCCGGTGGTGCGTCCGGTCGTCGCCGAGACGACGGCGCTCGGCGCGGCCTACGCGGCCGGTCTCGCGGTCGGCTTCTGGGCCAACCTCGACGAGCTCCGTGCCAACTGGCAGGAGGACAAGCGCTGGGAGCCGCAGCTCGACGCCGCGGAGCGCGAGCGCACGCTCCGCCTCTGGAAGAAGGCCGTCACGAAGACCTTCGACTGGGTCGACGAGGACGTCCAGTAACGACGCGGGCGCACGCTGACCGCGTGCATTGAACGCACCGACGGGAGGCCCGGTGCCGGTTCCTGGAACCGGCACCGGGCCTCCCGTCGGTTGCGTCTCCCCCGCGTCGGTCGCGGGGTCCGGTCGGCGGGTGGCGGGGTGCTGGGTGGTGGGGTTGTTGCGGGCACGGCACGGTGCGGGTCCGTTCGCCGGGTGCAGCGGTGACCGCCTGGTGCGCGCTCGTGGCGGCGCACCGAGCCGCCAGGCTCGCACCGGGTGACGCACCCCGCACGGTGCGGCTCGCGCGGAAGCGGCGCGGGACTGCGGACCGCGCACGGTGCGGACTGGAGGCGCGGGGCGGCCCCGCAACGGGCCTCCCGTCCGGCACGGGGTTGCCAGCACGGCACGGTGCGGATTTGTTCGCCGGGTGCAGCGGTGACCGCCGGGTGCGCGCTCGTGGCGCCGCACCGAGCCGCCAGGCTCGCACCGGGTGACGCACCCCGCACGGTGCGCGGGGCGGCGTGGACTACGCGGCGGGAGCTTCGCCGACCCAATCAGCCAGCTTGCGGGCGCCGGCGCCGGAGTCGATCGCCTCGGCGGCCACCGCGAGCTGCTCCCGGAACCGCTGCAGGATCGGGCGGTCGGACTGTGCCGGGTCCTGCGCGAGACGGAAGGACACCAGGCCGGCGGCGGCGTTCAGGAGCACGATGTCGCGGACCGGGCCGGTCTCCCCCGCCAGGACGCGGTGCACGACGCCGGCGTTGTGCTCCGGGTCGCCACCGAGCAGGTCTTCCGTGCGGGCGCGGGCGATGCCGAGGTCACGCGGGTCGAGGTCGTGCTCGGTGATGCGCCCGCCGGTGACCTCCCAGATGTGGCTGTGCCCGGTGGTCGTGAGCTCGTCGAGACCGTCGTCACCGCGGAACACCAGGGCGGTCGCGCCGCGGGTCTGGAACACGCCCGTGATGATCGGCACGAGCTCGAGCTGGGCCACTCCGACGGCGTTGGCCTCGCACCGTGCGGGGTTGACGAGCGGCCCGAGGAAGTTGAAGACCGTCGGCACGCCGATCTCGCGCCGGACCGGCCCGGCGTGGGCGAAGCCGGGGTGGAACGCGTTGGCGAACGCGAAGGTCAGTCCGACACGCCGGAAGGTGTCCGCGACACGCGCGGCGTCCATCGTGAGATCGAGGCCGAGTGCAGCGAGCACGTCGCTCGACCCGGACTTCGAGGAGCTGGCCTTGTTGCCGTGCTTGACGACCGGCACCCCGGCGGCGGCGATGACGATCGCGGCCATCGTCGACACGTTCACGGTGCCGACGACGTCACCGCCGGTGCCGACGATGTCGAGGGCCATCGGGTCGACGTCCAGCGGAACCGCGGCGTCGAGGATCGCGTCGCGGAACCCGACGACCTCGTCGACGGTCTCGCCCTTCGCTCGGAGGGTCACGGCGAACGCGGCGATCTGCGCCTGGGTGGCGCGCCCGTGCACGATCTCCTCCATGGCCCATGTGGATTGCCTGATCGTCAGGTCCTCGCGCGCCATGAGCGCGCTGATCACTGCAGGCCAAGAGAGTGCGTCAGGCATGGCTCGATCGTAGTGAATTCGAGAGACCCGCCAGTCTCCTGCGAAAACACTGTCGGGGGTTTCGGCCATAATGGAGGACGTGACTAGCACCTCTCTCTCCCGATCCGCCAGCGGTCCGGCCCTGAACAGGCCGAACGCCGTTGCCGTGGGGACGATCGTGTGGCTGGGCAGCGAGGTCATGTTCTTCGCCGGCCTGTTCGCGATCTACTTCACGCTGCGCAGCACGTCCCCCGAGCTCTGGGCGGCCGAAACCTCCAAGCTCGAGGTGCCGTTCGCCTCGGTGAACACGATCATCCTGGTGCTGTCCAGCTTCGCGTGCCAGTTCGCGGTGTTCGCAGCGGAGCGCTTCCAGGTGCACCGCACGAGCTGGAACCCGCGCCACTGGGGCATGACGGAGTGGTTCTTCGTCACCTACGCGATGGGCGCGATCTTCGTCTGCGGCCAGATCTTCGAGTACGCCAACCTCTGGCACGAGGGCGTCACGCTCTCCTCGAGCGCCTACGGCTCGGCCTTCTACATGACGACCGGGTTCCACGGCCTCCACGTCACGGGTGGCCTCATCGCCTTCCTGCTGACGCTCGGCCGCGGCTTCGCCGCGAAGAACTTCGGTCACAAGGAAGCGACCACCGCCATCGTCGTGTCGTACTACTGGCACTTCGTCGACGTCGTGTGGATCTTCCTCTTCGCCGTCATCTACCTTCTCAAGTAGGAACTGGACACCCCCCAGCACATGTTCAACAGAACCAAGTCCAAGAAGGGCCGCCGCTCTCCGATGGCGACCGTCTCGCTCATCGTCGTGGGTCTCATGACCACCGGCGGTGCGTACGCGCTGTTCAGCTCCACGGCGAACGCGGACGACAGCACGACCACCGTCGCAGCGACCAGCCAGTCGAAGGTGAACGAGGGCCAGAAGCTCTTCGCCTCGAACTGCGCGACCTGCCACGGCCTCTCCGCCCAGGGCACGAGCGAGGGTCCGTCCCTCATCGGCGTCGGCGCCGCCTCGGTCGACTTCCAGGTCGGCACCGGCCGCATGCCGATGGCCGCCCAGGGCCCGCAGGCCGAAGAGAAGCCCGCGCAGTTCACGGACGAGCAGGTCGACGCCCTCGCCGAGTACGTCGCCTCGCTGGGCCCCGGCCCGGCCGTCCCCTCGACCGAGCTCACCAACGGTGAGGACGGCGACGCGGCCGAAGGCGCAGAGCTCTTCCGCATCAACTGCGCCATGTGCCACAACGTGGCCGGCGCTGGCGGCGCTCTGACCGAGGGCAAGTACGCCCCGAACCTGTCGACGGTCTCCGGCAAGCACATCTACGAGGCCATGCAGACCGGCCCGCAGAACATGCCGGTCTTCAACGACCTCAACCTCACGCCGGAGCAGAAGGCCGACATCATCACGTACCTCAAGTACGTGCAGGACAACAAGTCGCCCGGCGGGTTCGCACTCGGCTCCCTGGGCCCGGTGGCCGAGGGTCTGTTCATCTGGATCTTCGGACTCGGCGCGGTCGTTGCGATGACCGTCTGGCTGACCGCGAAGTCCAACTGATCGTCCGTGTCGAACGACACTGAAGGGAACACCATGGCAGAGCACGACGACGAGACGCTGAACTCGTCCTCGGCTGTCGAGAAGCACGGCACGACCACCTCCCCCGGGATCGCGGTGCTGCCCACCGACCCGTTCGAGAACCCGGGTGAGCCGCCGCACCGCGCGCGCCGCACCGACGTCGACCCGAAGAAGCAGCGTCTGGCCGAGCGCCAGGTCGCGACCTTCTTCTACCTCTCGATCGTCGGCAGCGTCCTCTCGATCGCGGCCTACGTCGCCTTCCCGATCGACTCGAACGACTTTGGGACGGTCCGCACCGCGAACCTCTTCCTCGGCCTGTCGATCGCCCTCGCACTCATCGCGCTGGGCCTCGGTGCGGTCTACTGGTCGAAGTCGCTCGTCGTCGACCGCGAGATCACCGAGCTCCGCCACGGCACCCGCGGCACCGACGCGACCCGCGCCAAGGCCGTCGAGGCCTTCCAGCTGGCCGACAAGGAGTCCGGCTTCAGCCGACGCAAGCTGATCCGCAACTCGATGATCGGCGCGCTGGCTGCGTTCCCGCTGCCGGGCATCGTCCTGGTCCGCGACCTCGCTCCGGCCGAGGACCCGAACGAGCTCCTGCGCCACACCTTCTGGAAGCAGGGCCTGCGCCTGACGAAGGACCCGACGGGTCTGCCGATCAAGGCCTCCGACGTGACCATCGGTTCGGTGTTCCACGTCATCCCGGACGGCATGCTCGACTCCGAGCACATGCTGGAAGAGAAGGCCAAGGCCTCCGTCCTCCTCATGCGTCTCGACCCGAAGGACCTCAACCCCGCCAAGGGCCACGAGAACTGGGGCTACGACGGCATCGTCGCGTACTCCAAGATCTGCACCCACGTCGGATGCCCGGTCGCGCTCTACGAGCAGCAGACGCACCACCTGCTGTGCCCGTGCCACCAGTCCACCTTCGATGTCTCGAACAACTGCGAGGTCATCTTCGGTCCGGCCGCACGCCCCCTCCCCCAACTTCCGATCGCGATCGACGACGACGGCTACCTGGTTGCCCAGAGCGACTTCCACGAGCCGGTCGGACCGTCCTTCTGGGAGCGTGAACGCTGATGACCAGCACCCCCACCACCACGGCACCGAGCAGCACGGCGAACAAGCCGGCTCCGGAGCGCGGATCCCGCATCATCGGCGGGGTCGCCAACTACATCGACGAGCGCACCAGCATCTCGGGGCTCGTCAAGGAAGTCGGCCGGAAGATCTTCCCGGACCACTGGAGCTTCATGCTCGGCGAGGTGGCGCTGTACAGCTTCGTCGTCGTCCTGCTCTCCGGTACGTTCCTGACGTTCTTCTTCCAGGCCTCCATGGCCGAGGTCGTCTACAACGGCTCGTACGTCCCGCTCAAGGGCGTCGAGATGTCGACGGCCCTGCAGTCCACGCTGGACATCTCGTTCGACATCCGCGGCGGGCTGTTCGTCCGCCAGGTCCACCACTGGGCAGCCCTGCTGTTCGTGGCGTCGATCATGCTGCACATGGCCCGCGTGTTCTTCACCGGTGCCTTCCGCAAGCCGCGTGAGCTCAACTGGGTCTTCGGCTTCCTGCTGTGGGTCCTCGCCATGGGTGAGGGCTTCACCGGCTACTCGCTCCCCGACGACCTGCTCTCCGGCAACGGGCTGCGGATCATCGTCGGCATGATCGAGGGTGTCCCGGTGATCGGCGTCTGGATCGCCTACCTCCTCTTCGGTGGCGAGTTCCCGGGGACCGACATCGTCGGCCGCCTCTACACGCTGCACATCCTGCTGCTGCCGGCGATCCTCGTCGCGGTGCTCGGTGTCCACCTCGTGCTCGTCGTCATCAACAAGCACACCCAGTTCGCCGGACCGGGCAAGACCAACGACAACGTCGTCGGTGTCCCGATCCTCCCGGCGTTCGCCGCCAAGGCCGGTGGGTTCTTCTTCATCGTCGCGGGCATCATCGCCCTCATCGCCTCGATGTTCACGATCAACCCGATCTGGAACTACGGCCCGTACGACCCCTCGCCGGTCTCCGCCGGTACCCAGCCCGACTGGTACATCGGCTTCGCCGACGGCGCACTGCGTCTGGTGCCGCCGCACTGGGAGGTCGTGTGGTTCGGCTACACGGTGTCGTTCAACATCCTGGCGCCGATCGCGGTCCTGGTACTGCTCATCCTCGCGATCCTGCTGTACCCGTTCCTCGAGTCGTGGATCACCGGCGACAAGCGCGAGCACCACATCCTGGATCGCCCGCGCAACGCCCCGACCCGCACGGCGATCGGTGCCGCCGGCATCACGCTCTACGCCAGCCTCTGGGCTGCGGCGTCGTCGGACATCATCGCGACCCACTTCCTGGTGTCGATCGAACACGTGATCCACGTGATCCAGGCCACGACGGTCCTCGGCCCGTTCGTCGCCTTCTGGATCACGAAGCGCGTGTGCCTCGCACTCCAGAAGAAGGACCGCGAGATCGTCCTGCACGGCTACGAGTCCGGTCGCATCGTCCGACTCCCCCACGGTGAGTACATCGAGGTGCACGAGCAGCTCGACGAGTACGAGCGGTGGAAGCTCCTGCAGTTCAACGAGTACAAGCCGCTCATGATCCGCCCGAACGCCAAGGGGCAGATCACCGTGGTCCAGAAGGCCCGTGCGAGCATCTCCCGCTTCTTCTTCGAGGACCGCATCGAACCGGTGTCGAAGGCCGAGCTCGAGGCAGCGCACGCCGCCCACCACGGCCCGGACCTCGCGGGAGGCCACCAGGCTCCGCAGGTCGGCCCCGGGGATCACTGATCCGAGGCACACGAGAAAACCCCCGTCACGATGTGGCGGGGGTTTCCTCGTGTGTGGGGCAACACGCCGCCCCCAGTTCACGGCTGGTTCACCGACACGTGCTGGACTCGTCCAGGACGGTGTGGCAACGTGTTGCACCACGCATCCGCCAACGGAATGAGACCCCGATGGACAGCCGGACGGCCGAACACCCCAGGCCGAACCACTTCCTCCTCCACCTCAGCGACACCCACCTCGTCTCCGGCGACGGTGATCTGTACGGCGGAGTCGACTCCGCCGCACGGCTCACCGAGATCGTCGCGGACATCGAAGCATCCGGAACCCGGCCCGAGGCGATCGTCGTCACGGGCGACGTGGCCGACAAGGGCGAACCGGGCGCCTACGCCCGCGTCCGCGAGATCGTCGAGCCGGCCGCCCGCCGGATCGGCGCGCAGGTCATCTGGGCGATGGGCAACCACGACGAGCGCGGCGCCTTCCGCCAGGAACTCTTCGGCCTCCAGCCCACCGACCGCCCGGTCGACTTCGTCTACGACGTCAACGGTCTGCGGGTCATCACCCTCGACACGAGCGTCCCAGGCCGCCACCACGGTGAGGTCTCCCCCGAGCAGCTCGACTGGCTCGCCGAGGTCCTCTCCGAGGCGGCGCCGCACGGCACCATCCTGGCGATGCACCACCCGCCCGTCCCGAGCGTGCAGGACCTGACCGTCCTCGTCGAGCTCCGCGACCAGCAGGCCCTGGCCGAGGTCGTCGAGGGCAGTGACGTCCTGGCCATCATCGCCGGGCACCTGCACTACTCGACGAGCGCGGTCTTCGCGGGCATCCCCGTGTCGGTGGCCAGCGCCACCTGCTACACGCAGGACCTCACCGAGTTCCAGGGCGGCACCCGCGGGCGCGACGGCGCACAGTCGTTCAACCTGGTGCACGTCTACGGTCGCAACGTCGTGCACTCGGTCGTCCCGATCGGGCACTACTCCACGGTCGGTGAACCGGTGTCGGCGGTCGAGACCGAGGCCCGCCTCGCAGCGCACGGCGTCACGATCCCGCCCGCGGTCGAACCGGCTCCGGTCACCTCGAGCATCCCCGTCTTCACGCTCGACTCGGTGCCGGTCTCCCCCATCCACCGGTAGGCCGCCGCACTTCGTGAACAGGAATGGTCGGGTCCCGTCTGGGGACCCGACCATTCCTGTTCACCATGTGCGAGGGGCGTGCGCCCGAGGCGGACGGGAGGCGCGTGGCGGGGCCGCTCCGGGCCTCCCGTCCGGCTGTGGTCGCGACCACGGCGCGTGGCGAGGGTCGGCGGCGTGCTCGCCCGGAGCGCGAGGCCGGGTCTCGGCGCCGGGCTCGCAGGCTCGCCCGGAGCGCCCCGGCAGGACGCTGGCGCGTCCTAAGCGCCGGGACGCTCCCACGGCGCGGGGAAGGGGAAGTAGCGCTCGAGGAAGTCCGTGACGCGCTGCGTGCGCTCCTCGTCGCTGACCTCGGGGAAGCTGCCGTCGTTCAGGCAGAAGAAGTCCGCGTTCCGCTTCTTCAGCAGCTCGTCGAGGGACCGCAGCCCGGACTGCATCGTGGTGTCGATGTAGCGGACGTCCGCGTTCTCCTGCACGATCGCCCGGCCGGTGAGCAACGAGTAGTAGTGGTACAGCGAGTTCGTCACCGAGATGTTCTCGGCGGCGCGGAAGCGCGACGCCGCCGTGGCGCGGAACTCGTCGGCGAACTCGTGCTCCATCTCCGTCATGATCGACGCTCGGAGCGGCGTGGGCGCGTGCTCGAGGTGCCGCGTGGTGACCGCACCGAACCGCTGCTGCAACAGCCGGCGGTTCACGCGCGCCGAGTTCTCGAACCCGCTGCGCGCGGCGTTGTTCACGCCGAGCCCGATGCGGGTGGTGGCGAGGATGAACTTCGTCACCGACCCCGGGCTGAAGAACACCGACGGGTCGACGGTGCGGCCGAAGAACATGTCGTCGTTCGAGTAGATGAAGTGCTCGCTGATGCCCGGGATGTGGTGCAGCTGCGACTCGACGGCCTGGGAGTTGTGCGTCGGCAGCACGGACGGGTCGGCGAAGAACTCCTCGCTGCGCACGATGCGGACCTTGGGGTGGTCGGCGAGCCAGTGCGGCGCGGGCGAGTCGGTGGCGATGTAGATCTGACGGATCCACGGTGCGAACGTGTGCACGGAACGCAGCGCGTACTTCAGCTCGTCGATCTGCCGGAAGCGGGCGGGGGCGTCATCGCCCTCGCCCAGGACGGCCGTGGCCTGCGCTGCCTGGCGGGCGCGCTGGTACTCGATGGCGTTGCCGTCGACCCACGAGAAGACGATGTCGATCGGGAACCGGATGTCGGAGACGTGGTCGTCGAACATGTGCTCGACGGTGCGCCAGGTGCGGCCGTAGCGCTCGATGTCGACGAGCACGAACTCCTCGACCGGCAGGCTGCGGCGCATCAGGGCGTTCTCGACGGGTGCGAGCACCTCGGTGTCGGTGAGTCGCCAGAACTCGAGCTGGACGCTCGTCTCGGCGCCGTAGCGCAGACGGCCGAGCGGCTCGAGGCGCGGACGGAACACACGCAGCACCGGTTCGTCGACTGGCCCGAGCCCGTCGTCCTGCACGAGCACGGCAGGCTGACCCGGCGGCTTCGCGTAGAAGGGCTCGTTGACGGCGGCGGCCATCACGGCACTCTCCGCACGTTGCCGGTCGCGCTCGTCGATCGCGATGACCGGACGCTCGTCGTTGCCGCGGATGAGCAGGTGGTCGACGTCGGCCTCGGTGAGCGCGTCGTCGAGGAACAGCAGGTCCTCGATCATCGACTGCTGCGGCGTCAGGTGGCCGTTGAGCAGCGTCAGGCGCCCCTTGCGGACGACGACGTCGGGCCGGTCGAGACCGCCGGAGGACGGTCGAGGGTTCAGCAGAGGACTCTCGGTCACCGGCTCGGTCTCGTCGTTCATCCATGCCCTTCGGGTCGCGCTGCCGGGTCCTGTACCCGACCCTGCGATCCTACCGTCCGCCCGCCCGCTCGGTTCCGCAGGCGGCCACCCGAGCCGTTCAGGAGGCCCGGGGAGCGTCCGCCTCGCGCGGCACCTTGACGGCGATGCCCACGACGATGAACAGCGCGGCGACCAGGATCTGCAGGGCCGCCCACACCTGGCCGGGGATCGGCACCGTGACCAGGGGGTTCCAGCAGACGGCGACGGCGGCCATGAGCAGCGCAGCCCACCACGTCTTCCCGCGGACGGCGAAGACCAGCACGATGAGGGCGAGGACCGTGACGCCCCACCGGGCGAAGACGAATCCGGACGAGTCGATGATCGCCACGCAGGCGAGCAGGACGATCGCGGCGATGAGCGACGGCGCGAGCGCCGGCCGGGTGAACCCGGGGGTCGCACGGGTGCTCGTCGCGCCCGCGGACGGTCGGACCGGGGCGGCGGGCACGCCGTGCTGCGACGACCCCACCGGGGGTCGCCCCTTGCGGGCAGCCATCAGGCGGGGGCCTCGTCGAGGTCGATGGCCGTGAAGGACCGGGACATGGGTGGGAGACCCCGCACACGTTCGAGCGCGGGGACCAGCTCGCCGAGGTACGCCCGGTAGCCCTCGTCGGTGAGGTGCAGTCCGTCGTCGGTGAAGCGGTCGTCGAGGTGGTCGCCGTCGGCCAGCGCGGGCCAGGCGTCGAGGTACTGCGCGTGGCAGGTCGCGACGAACTGGCGCAGGTGCCGGTTCGCCTCCTCGATCTTCGTCGTGTACTCGGCCTGGCGCGGCAGGACGGAGACGAGCAGCAGGCGCACGCCCGGCAGCTCGCGCCGGAGCGTGACGAGGATGGTCTCGACGTTGCGGACGACGTGTTCGGCGCTCGCCCGGTGGTTGCCGAAGTCGTTCGTGCCGATCAGCAGCACGATCACCTCGGGCTGTTCGGCGACGACGGCCTCGAGGCGCGCGAGCACGCCGTCGGTCGTGTCGCCGCTGACGCCCTGGTTCAGCGTGTGCTCGTCGGGGAGCCAGGTGTCCCACGACCCCTGGGCCGTGATGCTGTCGCCCAGGAACAGGACGGGACTGCGTTCCTCGGTCATGCTGCCTCCTCGTTCGCCGGTTCCGGACTCCCATTGTGCTGGGTCCGGTTGCGCTGCGTCGACTCGGTGTTGTCCGACTCGCGCTCGGCGGCCGCGGTGATGCGTTCGACCATGCCGGGGAAGATGATCCCGTGGAAGGGCAGGATCCCGTACCAGTACAGGCGTCCGGGGAGGCCCTGCGGGAAGTAGATCGCCCGCTGGTGGTAGTCGCTGCCGCCCTCGGGGTTCGGGGTGACGGTCATCTCGAGCCAGGCGCGTCCCGGGGACTTGAACTCTGCCCGGAGCCGCAGGTACCGGCCGCGCTCGAGTCGTTCGACGCGCCACCAGTCGAGCGCATCGCCCTGCTCGAGCCGGTCCTGGTCACGGCGCCCACGGCTGAGCCCGACACCGCCGGCGACCTTGTCCATCCAGCCACGCGCGACCCAGGCCAGCGGGAACGAGTACCAGCCGTTCTCGCCGCCGATCGACTCGACGACGCGCCAGACGTCCTCGGCCGAGGCACTCGAGTGCCGCTTCCGGTCGTCGACGTAGACGGTGTGGCCGGCCCAGTCCGGGTCGTTCGGCATCGGGTCCGCCGAGGCACTCGACAGCGTGGCGCTCCGCCAGCTCGTCTCGACCTGGCCCGAGCGCATCTTGTTCAGGGCGAGGCGGACGGCTCGGCGGTACGAGGTGAGCCCACCCTCGGGCTGCGGCACGACGTCGTCGATGTCGTGCTCGCGCTGGACGCACTCGAACTGCAGCGACTCGATGATCGGGGTCGCGAGCTTGCGCGGGATCGGAGTGACGGCGTTGAACCAGTGCGCCGCGAGTCGCGGGGTGAGCACCGGCAGGACCGTGATGGGGCGCTGCCGGAGCTTCGCCTCGACCGCGTAGCCGTTGAGCATCTGGCCGTAGCGGAGCACGTCCGGACCGCCGATGTCGAAGGTGCGGTTGACGTCTGCTGGCACGTCGAGCGCCGCGACCAGGTAGTAGAGGACGTCGCGTACGGCGATCGGCTGGATGCGGTTGCGCACCCACCGCGGTGCCGGCATCCAGGGCAGGACGTCGGTCAGGTGCCGGATCATCTCGAACGAGGTGCTGCCGGACCCGATGACGACACCCGCCTGGTAGGCGACGGTCGGCACGCCCGATCCGAGCAGGATCTCCCCCACCTCCTTGCGGCTGCGCAGGTGCTTCGACAGGTCGCCGTCGGGGTGCAGCCCGCCCAGGTAGACGAACCGGCTGACACCGGCGCGCTTCGCCTCGTGTGCCATCGTCTCGGCGGCCTGGCGTTCGGCGGACTCGAAGTCGCCGTCGGCGCCCATCGCGTGGGCGAGGTAGTACACGGCCTCGACGCCGTCGGCCGCGGCACGGACCGCGTCGGCGTCCTGCAGGTCCCCTTCGGCGATGTCGACGTCGCTGCTCCACGGGACGTCCTGGAGCTTGCGGGGGTTGCGCACGAACACGCGCACGGAGTGTCCGGCTTCGAGGAGACGGGGGACGAGACGACCGCCGATGTACCCGGTGGCGCCGGTGACGAGGACCTGCATGCCCCGAACGCTACGCGGCACGCCTGACGGGTAGGCTTGCCGGGTGGACAACGCAGCCTTCCCCGTCACCGCCGATGCCGTCCGCGGCCTCATCGACCACGCGATCCTGAAGCCCGAGCTCACCCGCTCGGACGTCGACGCCCAGCTCGACGAAGCCGCCGCGTACCGGGTCTTCAGCGTGTGCGTCCGGCCGAGCGACGTGGCGTACGCCGTCGAGCGCCTGCAGGGCACCGGCGTCGGCGTCGGCACGGTCATCGGCTTCCCGCACGGCACCACGTCCACGGCGGCCAAGGTCGCCGAGTCGCTGCAGGCGCTGGCCGACGGTGCCTTCGAGCTCGACATGGTGCAGAACATCGGTGCCGCGAAGTCCGGCGACTGGGAGCGGGTCGAGCAGGACGTCCGCGCGGTGGTCGACGCCGCCGGGTCCACCGTCGTCAAGGTGATCCTCGAGACCGCGTTCCTGACCGACGACGAGATCGTCGCGGCGTCGCGTGCCGCGCAGTCGGCGGGTGCCGCGTTCGTGAAGACCTCCACCGGGTTCGCCGGCGGCGGAGCGACGACCGAGCACATCGCCCTGATGCGCCGCACCGTCGGTGCCGACACCGGGGTGAAGGCCTCGGGCGGCGTCCGCGGGCTCGACACCCTGCTCGAGATGGTGGACGCGGGAGCGAACCGCATCGGCACGAGCGCCTCAGCGCGCATCCTCGACGAGGTCGCGCACCGCGTCGAGACCGGGGTCGCGTCGTCGCAGGGCGACGACACCACCTCCTACTGATCCACCGCGACACGACCTGATCCACCGCACGACGACCTGACCCGACCGACCCACCACCTGCCAGGCCGGGGCCCACCGAACGCGACGACGCGTCCGGGAGCCGCGCCGGGCCTCCAGACCGCCGCATCGGAGCGCGCATGTCCAGCACCGCACCCCAGTCCCCCGCCCTCGCTCTCGCCGTCGACCTCGGCGGCACCAAGGTCGAAGCCGCTCTCGTCACCGACCAGGGCGTCGTCCTGCCGGGCACGCGTTTCCGCAGCCCCACGGGGCCGCAGCGCACGTCCGACGAGCTGCAGGCGGCCGTCGACGAGGTCGTGACGAGCGCGCTCGGCACGGTCCCCGCGGACGCGACCCTGGTCGGCGTCGGCGTCGGCTCGGCCGGCCCCGTCGACGAGGAGCACGGCCTGGTCTCCCCCCTCAACATGCCGGTGTGGCGCGGCCACCCGCTGCGGGACCGCATCGCGGCACTCGTGCCCGAGGGCGTGCCGGTCACGTTGCGCATGGACGGCCTGGCGATCACGCTGGCCGAGCACTGGGTCGGGGCGGCCCAGGGGTACGACCACGTCATGGGCATGATCGTCTCGACGGGCGTCGGCGGCGGCCTCATCCTGCACGGCCGCACCGTCAGCGGCCCGACCGGCAACGCCGGGCACATCGGCCACGTGGAGTGCGGCGGCTACGACGACCCGTGCGCCTGCGGCGGCACCGGCTGCCTCGAAGCGATCGCCAGCGGCCCGAAGACCGTCGCCTGGGCGCAGCGGCAGGGGTTCGCCGGGTCCACGGGCGAAGAGCTGTCGGCGGCGTACGCGGCCGGCGACGAGATCGCGGTCGCGGCGGTCAAGCGCAGCGGCCGGGCCCTCGGCCAGGCGATCGCCGCGGCGACGAGCCTCGTGGACCTCGAGGTCGTGGCGATCGGCGGCGGGTTCTCGCACGTCACGCCGGACCTGTTCGAGTACGCACGCGAAGCGGTGGCCGAGCGCGTCGAGTTCGGGTTCGTGACGAAGGTGCGCATCGTGCCGACGGCGCTGTCGCAGGACGGCCCGCTCATCGGGGCCGCCGCGCTGGTGCACCGCGCCGACGTCCTGCGCTGACGCTGACGCTGACGCCGGGGCGTCCGGGGCGTCCGGGGCGTCCGGGTGTGCGGGCTGTCCGGGCTGTCCACAGGGGGTGTCGGCGGGGCGCCGGTGTCCGGCAGGATGACGAGGTGCCCGGTTCCCGTCTCCTGACCACGGACGACTGGCCCGAGGCGGAACTGCGCGCAGCGGTGCTGGCCGGCGAGCTGGTCCCCGTCGGGCCGTGCTGGGCCTCACCCGCGACCCCGCAGGACCCGGCGCTCCGAGCGACCGCAGCCGCCTGGGTCCTCGGTGATGCCCGGCTGGTCGCCGCCGGCCGCACCGCCGCGTGGATCTGGGGCGCGACGTCCCGTCCGCCGGACCCGTTCGAGGCGAGCGTCCCGCCGCAGCTACGCATCGCCGCCGGGCCGGCCCTGCACCTGCGCGAGGTGGCGCTCGAGCCCGTCGACGTGGTCCGGCTGGGATCGGCGCAGACCACGGTGACGACACCGGCGCGCACCGCGGTCGACCTGCTGCGCACGCCCGGACCGACGAACCCGTCGCGCATCGACGCGGTCGCCGGGTTGCTCGCGATCGGTGCGGTGACAGGCGACGAGTTGCGGGAGCGCCTGAGCGCCCTCGGGACCATCCCGATGGTGCGCCAGGCCGAACGTCGTCTGCGCGCGCTGCTCAGCGAGCGGCGACCGGATGGACTGTCGGCTCAGCCGTCGGTGACGGGTCTGCCCGTCCGGTCAGCCGGCGCTGACGGGTCTGCCCGTCCGCTCAGCCGGCGCTGACGCGGTAGACGTCGTAGACCGCGTCGATCCGCCGGACGGCATTCAGCACCCGGTCGAGGTGGATGGTGTCGCCCATCTCGAACACGAAGCGACTGAGCGCGAGCCGGTCGGACGAGGTCGAGACCGTCGCGGACAGGATGTTGACGTGGTGGTCGGTCAGCACCCGGGTGACGTCGCTCAGCAGCCCCGACCGATCGAGGGCCTCGATCTGGATCTGGACGAGGAACACCGACTTCGACGACGGCGCCCACTCGACCTCGATCATCCGGTCCGGCTCGTTCATCAGGGACTTGACGTTCGTGCACGACGACTGGTGCACCGAGACGCCCTGGCCGCGGGTGATGAACCCGACGATCTGGTCGCCCGGCACCGGGGTGCAGCACTTCGCGAGCTTCACCAGGATGTCCGGCGCACCGCGCACCAGCACGCCGCTGTCACTCGTGCGGAGCTGGCGGCTCGTGACCTGGCGGGGGAACGTGAGCTCCGGCTCGTCGGTCTCGGTGTCGCTCTGGACGCTGCCCAGGACCTTCTCGATGACGGACTGGGTCGACACGTGCCCTTCGCCGACCGCGGCGTAGAGGGCCGAGACGTCGTCGTACCGCATCGACGAGGCGACCTCGGCGATGGTGTCCTGGCTCATGATCCGCTGGAGCGGCAGGTTCTGCTTGCGCACGGCGCGGGCGATGGCGTCGCGCCCCTGCTCGACTGCCTCTTCGCGACGCTCCTTGGTGAACCACTGCTTGATCTTGTTGCGGGCCCGCGGGCTCTTGACGAACTTGAGCCAGTCCTGCGAAGGGCCGGAGTCGGGGTTCTTCGACGTGAAGATCTCGACGACGTCACCGCTCGACAGCGAACTCTCGAGCGGCACCAGTCGACCGTTGACCTTGGCGCCCATGGTGCGGTGCCCGACCTCGGTGTGGACCGCGTACGCGAAGTCGACCGGGGTGGCGCCGGCGGGGAGTCCGATGACCTTGCCCTGCGGCGTGAAGACGTAGGTCTCCTTCGCGCCGATCTCGTAGCGGAGGGAGTCGAGGAACTCCCCCGGGTCGCTCGTCTCCGCCTGCCAGTCGGTGATGTGGGCGAGCCACGCCATGTCCTGGTCGTCGGTGGTCGACGAGGTGCCGACGTCGCGGCCGGCAGCGCGCTGCTTGTACTTCCAGTGCGCGGCGACACCGAACTCGGCACGCTGGTGCATCTCGTGCGTGCGGATCTGGATCTCGACGGGGCGCCCCTGCGGCCCGAGCACGCTGGTGTGCAGCGACTGGTACAGGTTGAACTTCGGCGTCGCGATGTAGTCCTTGAACCGGCCGGGCAGCGGCGTCCACCGGGCGTGCACCGAGCCGAGCATCGCGTAGCAGTCGCGCACCGTCGGCACGAGCACCCGGATGCCGACGAGGTCGTAGATCTCGTCGAACTCGCGACCCCGCACGATCATCTTCTGGTAGATCGAGTAGTACTGCTTCGGCCGCCCCATGACCTCGCCGCGGACCTTCGCGGCCTTCAGGTCCTTCTTGAGGGTGCCGATGACGTTCTGGACGAACTGCTCGCGCTTCGGCTGGCGTTCCTTGACCAGGCTGTCGATCTCGACGTAGAGCTTTGGGTGCAGGACCGCGAATGACAGGTCCTCGAGCTCGAGCTTGATCATCTGGATGCCGAGCCGGTGCGCGAGGGGCGCGTAGATCTCGAGCGTCTCCTTCGCCTTGCGGGTGGCGGAGGTGGACTCGACGAAGCCCCAGGTGCGGGCGTTGTGCAGTCGGTCGGCGAGCTTGATGACGAGCACGCGGATGTCCTTCGACATCGCGATGACCATCTTGCGGACGGTCTCGGCCTGGGCGCTGTCGCCGTACTTGACCTTGTCGAGCTTCGTGACGCCGTCGACGAGCATGGCGATCTCGTCGCCGAAGTCGACCTGCAGCTGGTCGAGCTGGTACTCGGTGTCCTCGACGGTGTCGTGCAGCAGCGCCGCAGCGATCGTGATCGGCCCGATGCCGAGGTCGGCGAGGATCTGGGCGACGGCGACCGGGTGCGTGATGTACGGCTCGCCGGACTTGCGCTTCTGCCCGTCGTGCGCGCGCTCGGCGACCGAGTAGGCGCGCTCGATGAGGGTGACGTCGGCCTTCGGGTGGTGCGACCGCACCGTGCGGATCAGGGTGTCCACGGCACCTGCCGGCTGGGCGCGCGAGAACAGGCGCGGGAGCAGCGAGCGGAGGGAACCGAGGTTGCCCGTGGTGTTCGGGCCGAGTGGGCTGGTCGGGCGCTGTGCGGAGCCGGGGCGACTCGGCGCAGACGGCTCTTCGCGGGTGTCCGTCATGATGCGCCTCCCAGGACTCGGTCCGAGAGCTCGATCCGAGCTCGATCCGACAACACTACGCGTGTCCGGTCAGTGCTCGTGACCCGGTTCGCCCTGGGCGTCGCGGACCACCGGGGCGCCGGACTGCTCCCAGGCGACCATGCCGCCGGTCAGGTTGACCGCGGAGACGCCGGACTGCTCGAGGGCTGCGACCACGCGTGACGAACGGGCGCCCGAGTGGCAGACGATGATCGCCGGCTCGTCGCCGCCGTCGATCTCCTGCCACCGGTTCACCAGCTCGGACATCGGCACGAGCGTGGCCTCCGGCGCGTGGACCTCGTCCCACTCCCCCTGCTCGCGGACGTCGAACAGTCGTGCGCCGGACTCCAGTCGACGTCGCGCCTCGGCGACGTCGACCTCGGTGATCTCGATCGGCATCAGACGTCCGCCGTGGCCGCGGCGTCGACCTCGCGCTGGCGCTTGGCCGCCGCTTCGGTCTTCTTCGCGTCCGCCTGCTTGATCTTCGGCTCGTTCTCGCGCAGGTGCGCGTACATCGGCGACGCGATGAAGATCGTCGAGTAGGTCCCGACGATGATGCCGATGAACAGTGCGAGCGAGATGTCGCGGAGGGTCCCCGCGCCGAGCACGTACGACCCGATGAACAGGATCGCCGCGACGGGCAGCAGTGCCACGACCGAGGTGTTGATCGAGCGGACGAGCGTCTGGTTCACCGCGAGGTTCACCGACTGCTTGAAGGTCCGGATCGACTCCTGCGCGGTGTTCTCGCGCACCTTGTCGAACACCACCACGGTGTCGTAGAGCGAGTAGCCGAGGATCGTCAGGAATCCGATCACGGCTGCGGGCGTGACCTCGAGCCCGACGATGCCGTACACGCCCGCCGTGATCAGCAGGTCGTGCAGCAGGGCCGCCATCGCGGACAGCGACATCTTCCAGGTACGGAAGTACAGCGTCATGAACACGGCGGCCAGGGCGAGGAAGATCACCAGACCGCGGATGGCCTGGGCCAGCACGTCGGCACCCCACGTGGCACCGATGAAGGTCGCGGCGACCTGGCTCTCCGGCACGTCGTACGCCTCGGCCAGGGCGTCCTGCACCTCGGTCGTCTGGCGGTCGGTGAGCTGGCCGGTCTGCACGCGGATGCCGTGCGTCCCGAGCTGGGAGACGCGCGGGATCTCGTCCGAGACGACCCGCTCGACGGTGTCGGTCGCGATGCTCTGGTCGGTGTTCTTGACGTCCGACAGGGTGAACTCGGAGCCGCCGGTGAACTCGATGCCGAGCTGGTACCCGCCGCGCAGCCACGGGGTGGCGAGCGAGATCACGATCATGATGAGCGCGATGAGGTACCAGGTCTTGCGTCGTCCGATGATGTCGTACGACCGCTTGCCCGTGTAGAGGTCGCTGCCGAACTGGCTGAAGCTGGCCATCAGTCGTCCTTCCCGTCCGGCGTCGAGCCGTTGTCGCCGGAGGCCTGCTGGGCCTTCCGCTCCGCGATCGTCTGTCGGCGCTGCGCCTCACCGGCGCTGCGCTGGCGCTTGCCGTCCACCACGGGAGCGCGGAACTGCGCGCGCCCCTTGTAGACCGCACCGAGCGCCGCCGGGTCGAGCCCGCTGAACCTGTGCCCCTCGCCGAAGAACCGGCTGCGGGAGATGAGCTGCATCATCGGGTGGGTGAAGAGCGCGACCACCACGATGTCGATCAGCGTCGTGAGGAGCAGCGTGAACGCGAAGCCCTTCACGTCGGCGACGGCGAGCACGTACAGGGTGACGGCTGCGAGGAAGTTCACCGCGTCGGACGCCAGGATCGTGCGGAGTGCACGCTTCCAGCCGGACTCGACCGCGCTCTCGAGGGCACGGCCGTCGCGGAGTTCGTCACGGATGCGTTCGAAGTACACGATGAACGAGTCGGCCGTGATGCCGATCGCGACGATCAGACCCGCCACACCCGCCAACGACAGGCGGTAGTCGACGCGCCAGGACATGATCGCGATGACCAGGTAGGTCAGCACCGCGGCGACCCCGAGTGACAGCACCGTGACGAACGCGAGCGCCCGGTACTGGATGACGGAGTAGATGATCACCAGGACGAGCCCGATCAGGCCCGCGACGAGACCACCGATGAGCTGGGCGGTGCCGAGCGTCGCCGAGATGTTCTCGTTCGACTGCACCTGGAAGTTGATCGGCAGCGCACCGTACTTGAGCTGGTCGGCGAGCGTCTTCGACGACTCGGCCGTGAACGAGCCGGTGATCTGCGCCTTGCCGTTGGTGATGGCGGAGTTCGTGGACGGGGCCGTGATGACCGAGCCGTCGAGCACGATCGCGAACTGGTTCTGCGGCGCCTGCAGCGAGACGAGACGGTTCGTGACGGTGCGGAAGTCCTTCGTGCCCTGACCGTCGAAGGTCAGGTTGACGGCCCACTGGCCCGTCGAGGTGCCCTGCGAGTCGGTGGCCAGACCCGAGGTGGCGTTGCTGATGTTCGCACCGGAGACCTCGACCGGGCCGAGGATGTACTTCGCGGCACCGTCGGCGTCACAGGTGACGAGGGGCTCGTCGTCCGGAGCGGAGGTGACGTCGTCCGGGGCGGCGCAGTTGTAGTTCGTGTAGAGGTCCTGGAGCGCCGGGGTCACCCAGTTGACGTCGCTGCCGTTCGTCGGCTTCGCGCTCGGCGTCGCCGCGAGCGAGGCGGGCGGCGAGTACGGCGTCGGCGAGGCGGTGGACTTCCCGTCGTCACCGACGGCGGAGTTCGTCGCGGCCTCGGTGAAGAGCACTGGGCGGAACGTCAGCTTCGCGGCCGCCTCGATGCGGTCGATCGTGGCCTTGTCGGGCCGACCGGGGATCGACACGACGATGTTGTTCGCACCCTGCGTGTTGATCTCGGTCTCGGAGACGCCGGTGGCGTTGATGCGCTGGCGGATGATCTCCACCGCCTGCTGCAGCTGCTGCGAGGTGACCGAGTCGCCCTCGGTGTTCTGCGCCGCCAGGGTCAGCTGCGTGCCGCCCTGCAGGTCCAGTGCGAGCTCGGGGACCCAGCTCGCGCCCTGGTACCACTTGTCCGTGTCGTCCTTCGAGCTGCCGGCGAGGATCGACGCGGCGGTGTTCAGGCCGGCGAGGATCGCCATCAGGATCACCAACCAGGTGAGCGAGCGCAGCGCCTTCTTGACGGGTGTCGATCGTGCCACCGGTCGTCTCGTCTTTCTGTCAGGACCATCGGCACTCAGGCACGACGGCAGAGGGAAGCCGCCGGGTCAGACGACCCGGCGGCCGAGGGCGTCAGTCGTCGGACTTGCGCTTCGTGGCGTCGGTCTCGTCGAGGCGGTCGTTGTCGACCCGCTCGCCGTAGACCGGCTCCCCGTTGAGTTCGGCGACGGGCTTGGCCTCGTCCTCCGGCGTCGCGGTGGTCTCGATGTCCGAGGCGCTGTCGTCGACGACGCGCGACAGGGTCTGACGGTGCACCGTGACGACCGTGCCCGGTGCGATCTCGACGTCGGCGGTGACCTTCTCGTCGTCGACCGAGAGGAGCGTGCCGTACAGGCCGAAGGACAGCATCACGCGAGCACCCGGCACCATCTTGGTGGCGAGCTCGCCCTGCTGCTTCTTGCGCTTGCGGCTGTTGTAGAACATGAAGGCCGCGAACGCCACGACGATGACGATGAGGATGACTTCTTGACCCATGATGCAGTTGCCTTCTCTGGTTGCTC
Source organism: Curtobacterium pomorum (assembly GCF_044497295.1). Lineage (NCBI taxonomy): Bacteria > Bacillati > Actinomycetota > Actinomycetes > Micrococcales > Microbacteriaceae > Curtobacterium > Curtobacterium pomorum. Next base: position 2,093,057 of record NZ_CP172409.1, on the reverse strand, counting down.
GGTTTCGGGCCGTAGCAGTCTAGGGCACGCCACTGTGCGTGGCATGTCACCCGACCGATCGGCCGCTAGTCGGTGGTGTCTGCGTCGTCGAACAGGCCCGGGAGCGGTCCGACGCCCTGCCCCGGGGTGAGGCCGAGGTGCCGCCACGCGACCGGTGTCGCGATGCGGCCGCGCGGGGTGCGCGTGACCAGACCGACCCGGACGAGGAAGGGTTCGACGACCGACTCGATGGTCTCGGACTCTTCACCGACCGACACCGCGAGGGTGTTCAGGCCCACCGGTCCGCCGTCGAAGCGGGTCAGCATGATCTCGACCACGGCGCGGTCGAGGCGGTCGAGGCCGAGCTCGTCGACGTCGTAGAGGTCGAGCGCGCCCTGGACGGCAGCCATGCCGTCGGTGGTGCGGTGCACGAGGGCGTAGTCACGGACCCGGCGGAGCAGCCGGTTCGCGATGCGCGGGGTGCCGCGGGAGCGCCCGGCGATCTCGCGCAGCGCGGACCGGTCGATGTCGAGTTCGAGCAGGTGGGCGGCGCGGATCAGGACCTGCTCGAGTTCGTCCTTCTCGTAGAACTCGAGGTGCGCCGTGAAGCCGAAGCGGTCACGGAGCGGGTTCGGCAGCAGGCCGGCGCGGGTGGTGGCGCCGACCAGGGTGAACGGTGCGAGGTCGAGCGGGATGCTCGTCGCGCCGGCGCCCTTGCCGACCATGACGTCGATCCGGAAGTCCTCCATCGCCAGGTAGAGCATCTCCTCTGCCGAGCGCGCCATCCGGTGGATCTCGTCGATGAACAGGACCTCGCCCGGCACGAGCGAGGACAGCACGGCCGCGAGGTCGCCGGCGTGCTGGATCGCGGGCCCGCTCGACATCCGCAGGGGACGACCGGTCTCGTGCGCGACGATCATCGCGAGTGTGGTCTTACCGAGGCCGGGAGGACCCGCCATCAGGATGTGGTCCGGGGTGCGGTCCTGCATGCCGGCGGCCTTGAGCAACAGGTCGAGCTGCCCGCGCACCTTGCGCTGCCCGACGAACTCGTCGAGCGACCGCGGACGGAGGGCACCCTCGAAGGCGAGTTCCTCCTGCGACTCGGCTCCGGCTGACGTGATGCCGCTCATCGACCGGCACCGGCGGGCCGGAGCGCACCGAGCGCGGCACGGAGCAGCGCCTGCGTCCCCATGGCCGCGGCCCCGGGCTCGTTCGCGACGGTCTCGTCGACGGCGGTCTGTGCGGCGTCCTCGCGCCAGCCGAGACCGACCAGTGCGGAGACGACGTCGGTGGCTGCCGGGTGCGCGGCGGTGCCTCGACCGGCGGTGACGACGGCGGCCTGCTCGAACGCGGCGAGCTTGCCGGTGAGCGCGAGGATGATGAGCTTCGCGGTCTTCGGGCCGATGCCGGAGACCTTGCGGAAGGCGCCGTCGTCGTCCTTCGCGACGGCGTTGGCGACCTGCGACGGGTCCATGTGGGCGAGGACGCCCATCGCGGACTTCGGCCCGACGCCCGTGACGCTGCGCAGCAGGTCGAAGACCTGGAGGGCGTCGGTCGACTCGAAGCCGAAGAGCAGGTGCTCGTCCTCGCGCACGATCATCGCCGTGCGGACGAACACCTCGGCCCCGTGGCGCATCGTCAGCGCGTGGGCCGGGGTCACGGTGACGGCGTACCCGACTCCCCCGGCCTCGATCACCACGGCGGAACCGGCGATGTCGATGCAGGTACCCCGGAGACTCGCGATCATGCCCCGAGCCTACGGCTGCCCACCGACGCGGCCGACGAGCCACGCGGTCGCGCCGCGGCAGCGGCCGCACGGGCGAGCGGGGAGTCGACGGTGCCGCCCTGTGCATCGCGCCAGGCGCGCTGTGCCGGGGTGAGGTTCGTGGCACGCTCGCCGGCGACGTCAGGTGATCCGAGCCTCCAGGCATGGCACACGGCCAGCGCGAGCGCGTCGGCGGCGTCGGCCGGCTTCGGGGCCTCGTCCAGACCGAGCACGCGCGCGATCATGGTCTGCACCTGGCGCTTGTCGGCGTTGCCGTAGCCGGTGACGGCCGCCTTGACCTCGGACGGGGTGTGCAGGCCGACCGGCAGCCCGCGCGCCGCGGCGGCGTGCAGGGCCAGACCGGCCGCCTGGGCGGTCCCCATCACGGTGCGGACGTTCGCCTGGGCGAACACGCGCTCCACGGCGACCGCGTCCGGGTGGTGCTCGTCGATCTCGGCGGCGATGCCGTCGGCGATTCGGAGCAGCCGCTGTTCGAGCGGCATGTCCGCCGGGGTGCGCACGACCGTCACGTGGACGAGCCGTGCGCGCCGGTTCGGTGCGACCTCGACGACGCCGACGCCGCACCGGGTGAGCCCGGGGTCCACCCCGAGCACACGGAGCACGGTTACTCGCCCTCGTCCTCGTCGAGCTCGGCCTGGACGTCCGCCGGCACCTCGAAGTTCGCGTAGACGTTCTGCACGTCGTCGCTGTCCTCGAGCGCGTCGATCAGGCGGAAGACCTTGCGGGCGGTCTCGGCGTCGACCGGCACCTTGAGGCCGGGCACGAACTCGGCGTCGGCCGAGTCGTAGTCGATGCCGGCGTCCTGCAGCGCGGTGCGGGCCGCGACGAGGTCGCTCGCCTCGGTGATGATCTCGAAACCGCCGCCCTGGTCGATGACGTCCTCGACACCGGCGTCGAGCACGGCGGTCATGACGGTGTCCTCGTCGAGGCCGTCGACCTTCGTGACCGAGATGACGCCCTTGCGCGAGAAGTTGTAGGCGACGCTGCCCGGGTCGGCCATGGTGCCACCGTTGCGGGACATCGCCGTCCGGACCTCGGCCGCTGCGCGGTTCTTGTTGTCGGTGAGGCACTCGATCAGCATCGCGACACCGTTCGGGGCGTAGCCCTCGTACATGATCGTCGTGTACTCGATCGACTCACCGGTCAGGCCGGCACCGCGCTTGACGGCACGGTCGATGTTGTCGTTCGGGACCGAGGTCTTCTTGGCCTTCTGGATCGCGTCGACCAGCGTCGGGTTGCCCGACAGGTCGGCGCCACCCATCTTCGCGGCGACCTCGATGTTCTTGATGAGCTTGGCGAACGACTTGGCACGGCGGCCGTCGATGACGGCCTTCTTGTGCTTGGTCGTCGCCCACTTGGAATGCCCGGACACGGTTCTCCTTGCGTCTTGCGGAAAGTCGGGGTCAGTTTACCCAGCCGGGAGGCCCGGCGCCGCCCCGCCCCGCCGGTGCGGGCGCGCAGGCGGCCGGGCCCAGGGCGCGCGGCTCACGTCAGGCGCTGCGCACCATGGCGAGGAAGCGGCGGTGGAAGCGGTCCTCGCCGGCGACCTCGGGGTGGAACGCACTCGCGAGCACGTTGCCCTGCTGCACCGCGACGACCTGACCGTCCGCCAACGCGCCGAGGACCTGGACACCGGGTCCGTGCTGCTCGACGACGGGGGCACGGATGAAGACCGCGTGCACCGGGGCGTCGCCGAGTTCGGGCATCGGGACGTCGACCTCGAACGAGTCGTTCTGGCTGCCGAACGCGTTCCGTCGCACCGTGGTGTCGAGCACGTCGAGGGTCTGCTGCCCGCTGATGCCGTCGGTGATCCGTGACGACAGCATGATCATGCCGGCACAGGTCCCGTACGTCGGCAGGCCCCCACGGATCGCCTCGGCGAGGGGCTCGGCGACGCCGAACGCCCGGGACAGCTTGTCCATCACGCTCGATTCGCCGCCGGGGATCACGACGCCGTCGAGGGCCGCGATCTCCTCGGGTCGACGGAGCGGCACGACGTCGGCGCCGAGTTCCGTCAACGAGGCGATGTGTTCGCGGAAGTCACCCTGCAGTGCCAGGACCCCGATGCGGGGCCGAGCGCCGCCCGTCGTGCTACCAGCCACGCTCGGCGAGGCGGTGCGGTGCGGGGACGTCGGCGACGTTGATGCCGACCATCGCCTCGCCCAGGCCACGCGAGACCTCGGCGATGACCTTGGGGTCGTCGTGGAACGTCACGGCCTTGACGATCGCCGCGGCACGCTTCGCCGGGTCGCCGGACTTGAAGATGCCGGAGCCGACGAACACGCCGTCCGCGCCGAGCTGCATCATCATCGCGGCGTCGGCCGGGGTGGCGACGCCGCCGGCGGTGAAGAGCACGACGGGGAGCTTGCCGGTGCGGGCGACCTCGCGCACGATCTCGAACGGCGCCTGCAGTTCCTTGGCGGCGACGTAGAGCTCGTCCTCCTTGAGGTGGCGCAGCGCCGCGATCTCCTTGTTGATCGTGCGGATGTGCTTCGTGGCCTCGGACACGTCACCCGTGCCGGCCTCGCCCTTGGAACGGATCATCGCGGCGCCCTCGGTGATGCGACGGAGCGCCTCGCCCAGCTCGGTGGCACCGCAGACGAACGGCGTGGTGAAGTTCCACTTGTCGATGTGGTTGACGTAGTCGGCGGGAGAGAGCACCTCGGACTCGTCGATGTAGTCGACGCCGAGCTCCTGCAGCACCTGCGCCTCGACGAAGTGGCCGATGCGGGCCTTCGCCATGACGGGGATCGACACGGCGGCGATGATCTCCTCGATCATCGACGGGTCGGACATGCGGGCGACGCCGCCCTGTGCGCGGATGTCGGCGGGGACGCGCTCGAGGGCCATGACCGCGGTCGCGCCGGCTTCTTCCGCGATGCGGGCCTGCTCGGCGTCGACGACGTCCATGATGACGCCGCCCTTGAGCATCTCGGCGAGGCCGCGCTTGACGCGGTCGGAGCCGGTGATCGAGGTGCCAGGGGTGCCGGAGGTGCTGGTGCTGTCGCTCATGATGCCGATCAGTCTAGTCCGCTGCCGGCCAGCCCTCGGCGACCAGTCGGCGGGTGTCCCCGAGCATCTGGGACATCGACTTCGTCCGCGCGATGATCGGGAAGAAGTTCGCGTCGGACTGCCACCGCGGCACGATGTGCTGGTGCAGGTGCGCGGCGATGCCGGCCCCCGCGACCTCGCCCTGGTTCATGCCGATGTTGAAGCCGTCGCAGTGCGACACGGCACGCAGGACCCGCATCGCGGTCTGGGTGAGTTCGCCCATCTCGCGGAGCTCGTCCGGTGTGGCCTCGTCGTAGAGCGGCACGTGGCGGTACGGGCAGACGAGCAGGTGTCCGTTGTTGTAGGGGAACAGGTTGAGCAGCACGTAGGCGTGCTCGCCCCGCGCGACGATGAGGGCGTCCTCGTCGGACTTCCGCGGTGCCTCGCAGAACGGGCAGTCGTCGGCGTGCCCGCGACCCGTGCCCTCGCGCCCGGCGTCGATGTACGCCATCCGGTGCGGGTTCCACAGGCGCTGGAAGGCATCCGGGACGGCCGCTCCGGTGGCGGCGTCCCGGATGACCAGCGGGTCCTGCTCGTCCGTCATCAGACCTGCGCGCGCTCGCGGATCGCCGTCAGGATGCGGTCGACCGCCTCGTCCACGGGCACGGCGTTGTCCTGCCGTCCGTCGCGGAAGCGGAACGACACCGCCCCGGCGTCGCGGTCGTCGCCGCCCGCGATGAGCTGGAACGGCACCTTCGCCTTGGTGTGCGTGCGGATCTTCTTCTGCATGCGGTCGTCCGAGTGGTCGACCTCGGCGCGGACGCCGTGCGAGCGGAGCTTCGCGACGACCTCGTCGAGGTAGTCGCCGTACTCGGCCGCGACGGGGATGCCGACGACCTGCACCGGGGAGAGCCAGGCCGGGAAGGCGCCCGCGTAGTGCTCGGTCAGCACGCCGAAGAACCGCTCGATCGAGCCGAACAGCGCGCGGTGGATCATCACCGGGCGCTGACGGGAGCCGTCGGCCGCGGTGTAGTCGATGCCGAAGCGCTCGGGCAGGTTGAAGTCCAGCTGCACGGTCGACATCTGCCACGTGCGGCCGATGGCGTCACGCGCCTGCACCGAGATCTTCGGGCCGTAGAACGCGGCGCCGGCGGGGTCGGGCACGAGTTCCAGGCCGGATTCCTCGGCGACCTCGCGCAGGGTGTTCGTGGCGACGTCCCAGACCTCGTCGTCGCCGACGTACTTCTCCGGGTCCTTCGTCGAGAGCTCGAGGTAGAAGTCGTCGAGACCGTAGTCGCGCAGCAGCGAGAGCACGAACTCGAGGGTCGTGGTCAGCTCCTCCTTCATCTTCTCCTGCGTGGTGAAGATGTGGGCGTCGTCCTGGGTCATGCCGCGCACGCGGGTGAGGCCGTGGATGACGCCGGACTTCTCGTTGCGGTAGACCGTCCCGAACTCGAACATGCGCAGCGGCAGGTCGCGGTAGGAGCGCGGCTGCGACCGGTACGCCAGGATGTGCATCGGGCAGTTCATCGGCTTGAGGTAGTAGTCGGCACCCTGCCGCGTGACGTTGCCGTCCTCGTCCTTGGCCTCGTCCATGTGCATGGCCGGGAACATGCCGTCCTTGTACCAGCCGAGGTGCCCGGAGGTCTCGAACAGGTCGCCTTTGGTGATGTGCGGCGTGTAGACGAACGAGTAGCCGTTCTCCTCGTGCCGGCGACGCGAGTAGTCCTCCATCTCGCGGCGGATGATGCCGCCCTTGGGGTGGAAGATCGCCAGGCCGGAACCGATCTCGTCGGGGAACGAGAACAGGTCGAGCTCGGCACCGAGCTTGCGGTGGTCGCGCTTCGCGGCTTCCTCGAGGCGGACGAGGTACGCCTTGAGCTGGTCCTTGTCGGGCCACGCGGTGCCGTAGATGCGCTGCAGCTGCGGGTTCTTCTCCGAGCCGCGCCAGTAGGCGGCTGCGACGCGCATGAGCTTCGCGGCGTTGCCGATCCACCGGGTGTGCGGCACGTGCGGGCCGCGGCAGAGGTCCTGCCAGACGACCTCGCCCGACTTCGGGTCGACGTTCTCGTACACGGTGAGCTCGCCGGCGCCGACCTCGACGCTCTCGCCGGAGTCGCCGTCCGTCGCCGCGCCCTTGAGCCCGATGAGCTCCTGCTTGTACGGCTCCCCCGCCATCAGTTCGCGCGCCTGCTCGTCGGTGACGACCACGCGGCGGAAGCGCTGGGCCTGCTTGACGATGCGGTCCATGCCCTTCTCGATGGCCTTGAGGTCCTCGGGCGTGAAGGGCTCGGCGACGTCGAAGTCGTAGTAGAAGCCGTCGGTGACGGGCGGCCCGATGCCGAGCTTGGCGTCGGGGTTGATCTGCTGGACGGCCTGCGCCAGCACGTGCGCGGCCGAGTGACGGAGGATGTCGAGTCCGTCCTGCTCCTGCAGGGTGACGGCCTCGGCGGTCTCGCCGGCCTGGACGTCGGCAGCGAGGTCCTTCAGGACACCGTCGACACGGATCGCGACGACGCCGCGCTCACCGTCGAAGAGCTCGGTGCCCGTCGTGGTGGTCGTCGCGGTCCGGGGCTCGGGTGCCTGGGGAAGCTCTGCGGGCGCGGGTGCGACTGACTCGGTCACGATGATGGGACTCCTCGATCGAAATGGTGCGTCAAGACTAGTGCGCGCGCGGCGGTCAGGCGGGCACGGCGCCGAGCGTGGTGACGGGCAGTCGGGGCTCGAGCCGCTCGCGTCCGTTCAGCCCGTCGAGCTCGAGCAGCGCGGCGAACCCGACGGCCTGGTACCCGGCGCGTTCGAGCAGCGTGATGGTGGCTGCTCCGGTGCCGCCGGTGGCCAGGACGTCGTCGACGACGAGGACCCGGGTGCCCGCGGGCAGCTGGCCCGGGCGCAGCTCGAGCTCGGCCTCGCCGTACTCGAGCGCGTACTGCTCGCTGAGGACCTCGCCCGGCAGCTTGCCGGCCTTGCGCACGGTGAGCACGCCCACCTGGTGCTGTGCGGCGATGCCACCGGCCAGGGCGAAGCCACGGGCCTCGATGCCGGCGACGGCGTCGAACCCGGCGCCGACCGCGAACGGCGCGGCGAGTGCCTCGCACACGCGGCCGAACGCCACGGCGTCCGAGAACACCGGCGTCACGTCACGGAACAGCACCCCCGGCTTCGGGAAGTCCGGGACGACGGCGGTCAGGCGTTCGACGAGTGCAGCTGCGGTTTCGGTCACCCATCAACGGTACGGGAGGCCCGGGGTGCGTCCGGACGCCCCGCACGGTGCGAGGGATGTCCGGGGTGGTGCGAGCTTCCGTACTCGGTGTCTCCCGGAGGGGCGGTCACCGAGTACGGAACCTCGCACGGTTCGTGCAGCGGGCGGCCGGCTCAGCGCCAGGCACGCATGAGTGCGGCCTGCAGGAGCAGGTCGGCCTCGCGCTGCTGGCGTTCGCGCTCCGTGCGGGCCAGCGTGGCGAGGTCGACCTCGGGCCGCTCCTTGCGGGTGCGTCGGCTCCAGATGATGAGCGACATCCCGACCCGGAGTGCGATGCGGTCGGCGAGTGAGACCCGGCGGCGCACCGCGCGGGTATCGGGTGGACGGGTGGTGGTCTTCGTGGACACGGTGATCCCCTTCAGGGCATGGCAGAGCTGCCCGGGTGTCGGGCATGACGAAACCGCCCGGATCGCGGGCAGCGAGAATTGAATGCGTGGGAATGCACTCCGGGATGGTCCGGAAATGTTCGGACAACGATCGCGGAATGCACGTCGACCCCGAGAGCGTCGCACTGCCCACCGACATTCTTCCGGCGTCGTCCGTACAGATCGGACGGGACGCACCAACGTGCCGTCGAGCCGTTCGTCGGACGAACGAACCGGTGCTGCACAAGCCTGATCGGCTCAGCGCACGGCGCCCGGAGGCACAGATGTCAGGAGAGTGGGACGCTCCGGGTCAGCGGACGCGGAACGGGGTACCGACGCGTCCACGGATTCCACGGAACGGAGTGGTCGTTGTGATCATCATGGTCGGCCCCCTTTCGGTCTCGAGCTGGCGGAGTCGTCCGGGTCGAATGTTCGACCGTTCGCGACGAGTGAACACTATCGGCACCGCAATTCAGAGCGCAACCCCTTTTCCGGAAAAGATCCGGAATTGCATTCCGAACAGGCTGATCACGGTGCGAGGTTGGTGTACTCGTGTCGACGAGCAGGCTGCGTGCCGAGTTCCCGTCGTGCACCGGAGCAGGGCCTCCCGGCTGCACCGTGCGTCGTCCGCGGGACGGTGGCAGCCTGCGCGCTCGGTGCGGGATCGCAGGCGCGCACGGTGCGGGCAACCTCGCACCGTGTGACGGAGCACGCACGGTGCGCGGCGGTGGCGCGCATGGCGGCGGTCCGCGCACGCCGAAGGCCCGGTACCTGATCGGTACCGGGCCCTCGTGGTCGGACGGCTGCTACAGCGTCGCGGGTTCCACCACGGCCGCCGTCAGCACGTCGCCCTCGACGTCGATCCGCACGGTGTCCCCTGTGGTCGCGCCACCGTCGACCACGAGCGTCGCGATGCGGTCGTCGACCTCGCGCTGGATGAGCCGGCGGAGCGGACGGGCGCCGTACTCGGGTTCGTACCCGTGCTCGGCGAGCCAGTCGACCGCGGCGTCCGACACGGAGAGCACCATGTCCTGCGCGACGAGCCGGAGCGCCGTGTCCTGCAGCAGCAGCGACACGATCGACGCGATCTGCGACCGGTCGAGCTTGCGGAAGAGCACGATCTCGTCGATGCGGTTGATGAACTCCGGCCGCATGGCCTCGCGCAGCTTGCCCATCACACGGGCACGGAGGTCGTCCTCGGCGTAGCCGCCGGTCGTGCCCACCGGCGCGAACCCGAGGGCGCCCGACCGCGAGGCCAGGAACTCCGAGCCGATGTTCGACGTCATGATGACGACGGTGTTCCGGAAGTCCACCGTGCGCCCCTGGCCGTCGGTCAGCCGACCGTCGTCCAGCACCTGCAGCAGCAGGTTGAACACGTCGGGGTGGGCCTTCTCGACCTCGTCGAGCAGGATCACCGAGTACGGGTTGCGGCGCACACGCTCGGTGAGCTGCCCGGCCTCGTCGTACCCGACGTACCCGGGAGGCGCACCGACCAGGCGCGAGACGGTGTGGCGTTCGCCGAACTCGCTCATGTCGAAGCGGAGCATGGCGGACTCGTCACCGAACAGCGACGACGCGAGGGCCTTCGCCAGCTCGGTCTTGCCGACGCCGGTCGGGCCGAGGAACAGGAAGCTGCCGACCGGTCGGCGCTGGTCGCCCATGCCGGTGCGGCTGCGCCGGACGGCCTTCGCGATCGCCGCGACGGCGTCGTCCTGGCCGACGACGTGCTCGTGCAGCTCCTGCTCGAGCACGGCGAGCCGTGAACGGTCGCCCTGGGTCAGGCGCGTCGCCGGGATGCCGGTGGCACGCGACACCACGCCCGCGATGTCGCGTTCCGTGATCGAGGTGCCCACTGATTCCGGACGGGAGGCGCGCCCAGCGTCCGCCGACGTGGCGGCGGCGATCCGGGCCTCCAGTCCGACCGTCTCGTCGCGCAGGCGCGACGCCTCTTCGTACCGTTCCTCGGCGACCGCGCGGTCCTTCTCGGCGAGCAGCTCGGCGACCTGGTCGCGCAGGGCCTCGACGTCGACGTCACCCGAGCGGGCGAGCCGGCGACGGGCGCCGGCCTGGTCGATGAGGTCGATGGCCTTGTCCGGCAGGTGCCGGTCCGTGACGTAGCGGTGTGAGAGCTCGACGGCGGCGCGGAGCGACTCCGGCGAGTAGACGACGCCGTGGTGCTCCTCGTACCGGGGTGCGAGTCCGGTCAGGATCGCGACGGCGTCCTCGACACTCGGCTCCCCGACCGTGACCGGCTGGAAGCGACGCTCGAGTGCGGCGTCCTTCTCGATCCGGCGGTACTCGTTCAGGGTGGTCGCGCCGACCAGGTGCAGGTCGCCGCGAGCGAGCCGGGGCTTGAGGATGTTGCCGGCGTCCATCGAGCCGCCTTCACCGCCACCACCCGCGCCGACGACGGTGTGCAGCTCGTCGACGAAGACGATGAGCTCGTCGGCGTGCGCCGCGATCTCGTCCATGGCCTTCGTCAGGCGCTCCTCGAAGTCGCCGCGGTACCGGGTGCCGGCGAGCATGCCGGGCAGGTCGAGTGCGACGACCCGCTTGCCCTGCAGCAGGGACGGGACGTCGCCGTCGACGATGCGCTGCGCGAGTCCCTCGACGATGGCGGTCTTGCCGACCCCGGGCTCGCCGATCAGGACGGGGTTGTTCTTGGTGCGGCGGAGCAGGATCTCGACCGCCTGTTCGATCTCGTCGGCACGACCGATCACCGGGTCGATGCGGCCGTCACGGGCCCGCGCGGTGAGGTCGGTGCCGAACTGGTCGAGGGTCGGGGTGTCGCTGTCGGTCTCGGTCGTGCCGGGTGCTGTGTCGGTTCCGGGCATGGGGCGCCCCTCTCGTGCTGCTGCCGCGGCCTGCTGGGCGTAGTCCTGCATGGCCTGCGGGGTGACACCGGCGCTGGCGAGCAGCTGCCCGGTGACGGTCTCCTGGTCGGTCACGAGCGCGAAGAAGACGTGCTCGGGGTCGGTGTAGGTGCTGCCGAAGCCCCGCGCGGCCTGGGTGGCCTCGACGAGGATGCGCTGCGCCGTGGCGGTGAGGGCCGGGCGACCGGTCTGCTCGGCCTGCGGCTCGCGCGCCATCGGCAGGCGCTGCTCGATCTCGGCGGCGAGGCGCTCGGGGTCGACCCCGGCGGAACGGACGACGGCGTCGAACGGTTCGGTGCGGACGAGCACGTGCAGCAGGTGCAGTGCGTCGACCTCGCGCTGTCCCTGCGACACCGCGTACTCGGCGGTGTGCTGGAGCAGCTCGTGGGTACGGCGGCTGAGGAGCCGCGTGATGTCCACCGGTCGGCCGAACGCACGGACGCGCTGCGGGTCGCCGGTGTTCTGCGCCGCGAGGAGTCGGGCGAGGAACTCGTCGAACGAGTCACTGCCGCTGGTCGGGCCGAACGTCTCTGGCAAAGGGACCTCCTGGGAACTTGAGTGCCTTCGACTCAATGCAACGCAGGAGAACCAGGGTCATTCCCGGTCCGGAGAGAAACTTGCGGCGACCCGACTCAGGTCCGCGCGATCGCAGCGGAGACCGCGTCGGTGACCCGCGCGAGGTCGGCCGGCGCGACCTCGATGTCGAACCCGCGGCGACCACCGGAGACGAAGATGCTGTCGTACGCCAGCGCCGACTCGTCGAGGACGGTCCGGATCCGGGACTTCTGGCCGACCGGGCTGATCCCGCCGACGACGTACCCGGTGCGCTTCTCGGCGAGGGCCGGATCGGCCAGCGTCGCCTTCTTCCCGCCGACGGCCGCGGCGATGGCCTTGAGGTCGAGCCGGTTCGCCACCGGCACGATCGCCACCGCCAGTGCGCCGTCGACCGACACCACCAGGGTCTTGAAGACCTGCTCCTCGCGGAGTCCCAGGGCGGCGGCGGCCTCCTCGCCGAAGTTCGTGGCGCTCTCGTGGTGGTCGTACACGTGCGGCGTGTACGACACCCCGGCTCGGTCGAGCGCGACGGTCGCTGGGGTGCTCGGCGAACCTGCGGTCATGCGCCGATCCTCTCCCGTGCTCCCGTCCTGTCCGTGGCGGCACGCGGGCGTTACGCTGAACCGACCATGACCGTCGCCCTGCTGATCCTCCGCGCCGCCGCCGCGCTCGTGCTCGGTGCGCCAGCAGTCGGCGACCCCGCGAGCGGTGTCCTGCCGCTCCTGGCGGTCGCCGCGCTCGGTCTGACGGCCGTCGCCGTGGCGGTGCTCGTCGCGCAGGTGCTCGCCACGGTGCTCGCCGCGGTGCTCGGACTCGGCACGACGGTCGTCGAGCGCGACGCGGTCCCCGACCTGGTGACGCGCATCGCATGGAGTCACCCCGATGCCGACGGGCACGTCCGATCGCGTGCTCCGGGAGTCGTCGCCCCGGCCTGACCACCCATCGGTGGCCGGGCCCGTCGCGACCCCTGCTCTGCACCACCACCGATCGGAACCGTCATGGACCTGTCCACCCTGCCCCTCGTCGGCCCGCTGCTGCAGGGCGGCGCGGACCTCGTCGCCGCCCTGACCGCGGCGCTCTCCCCCGTCGCCGGCTCGTTCGCCGCGGCGATCGCCGTCGTGCTGCTCACCCTCGCCGTCCGAGCCGTGCTCGTCCCGCTGTCCGTGCTGCAGGTCCGGGCGGAGCGCGACCGGCGTCGGCTCGCGCCGCAGCTCGCCGCACTGCGGAAGCGTCACGGGAAGAACGCCGAGCAGCTGCAGCGCGCCGTCCAGCAGCTCTACACGAACGAGAAGGTCTCGCCCCTCGCCGGCTGCCTGCCCGTCCTCGCGCAGGCTCCGGTGCTGTCCCTCGTCTACGCCCTGTTCACGCACGCGTCGATCGGCGGCGCGGCGAACGCCCTGCTCGAGGCCACCCTGGTCGGCGTCCCGCTCGGACACTCGCTGATCGTCACGCTGACGTCGCCGCTCTGGGTGCACGCCTGGGTCGTGGTGCTGTTGCTCGCCGTGCTCGCCGTCGTGGTGGAGCTCAGCCGTCGGGCGAACCTGCGCTGGAACCCGCTGCCCCCGCCGGAGCCGGGCGCGCAGGTTCCCGGTGCCGCCGCCATCGCGGCGATCGGGCGGTTCGCACCGTTCATCACGGTCGTGTTCGCCGCGATCGCGCCGCTCGCCGCCGCGCTGTACGTCGTGACCAGCGCCGCGTGGACGGCAGGCGAGCGCGCGGTGTTGCGCCGGGTCATCCGGTAGCGCGGTCCGGATCCGGTCAGCCGCCCTGGCCCTCCTGCTGCGGTCCCTGGTCGACCGGGTCGTACTCGGTGCCGCGGCCCTGCTCCTCGTCGGCGGTCGGCACGTGGCGCTCCGTGCCGGTCCCGCCGGGGCTCGTCGCGACGTAGTCCGCCTCGCCCGACTGGGTGTCGTGGCTCAGCGGCTCGAGGGTCTCCGGGTCGGCGTCGTGCCGCGGTTCGGGTTCGGTGCTCATGGGTCACGCCTACTCCCCTCGTTCTGGGTGCGCGCCGCCGTCCGCGCAGTGCCACGATGAAGGGAGTCCACGCGACCGGCAGATCGGGAGTGCGCATGGCCCACGACGACGTGGCAGCGGAACGGGCACGGCTCGAGGCCGTCGCCTGGGGAGCGGGATCGAGCCCCGCCGACGCGGCGCGCGCCCGGATCGCGCTGCAGGACCTGGCGAGCGGGCGGCGGTCCGGTGGTCGGCGGGCGGGCGCGGGTGTCGCGTCCGCCTCGGGGTCGGGCGAGCGGTCGGGAGGCACGGCCCCCGCCAGCGCGCAGGTCGCGTCCCCCGAACGGTCGGCTCCACCGCCCGTGCCCTCGCCGGAGCGCTCGCCGGAGCGGTCGGCTCCGGAGCGCCCGACGGCTGCTGCCGAGCCGGAGTCGTCCCTGCGGACGCCGGCCGGACCGTGGGCGGCGACCGACGCCCGGGAACCCGAGCGTGTCGACGACGCGGGTGGTGACGGCGGGGGCGAGTCGGGCCTCCCGGTCGAACCGGCGCGACGGTCCGGGTGGCGCACGCTGCTCTGGACGGAACGGCCGCGCTTCTGGGTCGCGCTCGGCGCGGCGGCAGCGGTCGGGGTCGCGTTCGCTGCCGGCACCGTCGTCGGGCCCGTGCGTGGCGACGTCGCGGCGGCACCGAGCGTCACGCCCACGGCGGGCACGGTGACGCTCGAGCAGCTGCTCGACGTCCCGCAGACCTACGCCGACCAGCTGCCGGGGCCGGTGGAGGCGCCGGTGAGCCTGCACTCCACGCGGCTCGTGTTCACGAACCGGGCGCTCGACGGCAGCTCGTTCGACACGCCGTGGGCCGTGTGGGCCGGGATCGGCACGGACCGGTCGACGATCTGCCTCGTCGCGACGGCGAACCGGATCGAGTCGTCGACGGCGTGCTTCCCGCGCGAGGCGGCGCTGCACGGCTCGGTGTCGATGTCGGCGCAGTCGATGAGCGGGACGCTGACGATCGCGCTGCGCGGCGGCGGGGTGCAGGGGCGGGTGACGAACGAGAACTGAGCGGGTGCCCCTTCTCGTCGGTCCGAGTATTGGAGCGCTCCGAGAATCTCGTCCGACCCCCTCGCGGGCTGCGGTCCATCGTGCAACACTGGATGAGCGCACTCGCCGTGGAGTCGTACCCACATCACCCACATCCACAGCGAGCGCGCCCCGCAGACCCTCCGGTCACCGTCGTTCCCCCCGAACGGCGCCGTCGCGCGCTCGCCCGTGCCCCGGAGGAGGTCAGCAGCGTGTCCACCAACACCACCACCTCGGCCGTGTCGACGAACACGCGGCCGATCACCGTCACCACCCAGTCGATCGTCGGCATCGCCGTGCTCGGGCTGGCCACGTTCTTCGCCATCACCACCGAGCTCATGCCCGTCGGGTTGCTCGGCACGATGAGCGCCGACCTCGGCGTCTCCGAGGCCACCATGGGCATCGTCGTCACCGTGTACGCCGGGGCCGTGGCACTCCTGGCGCTGCCGCTCACCGCCTTCACCGCGAAGCTCCCCCGCAAGGCCGTCCTCGTGTCGACGCTCGTCGGCTACACGGTCTCGAACCTCATGATCGCGTTCGCACCGTCGTTCGCCGTCGTCTGCGCCGGCCGAGTGGTCGGCGGCGTCGCGCACGCGTTGTTCTTCTCGGTCGCCTCGGCGTACGCCACCCGGATCGTGCCGCCGCGCCTGGCCGGCCGGGCGATCGCGTTCGTGTACTCGGGCAGCTCGCTCGGCTTCGTGCTCGGCGTGCCCGTCGCCACCTGGGTCGCGCAGCACATCGGCTGGCGTCCCGCCGTGTTCTCGATCGGTGTCGCCGCCGCCGTGCTCGCCGCCGTGGCACTGCTGTTCCTGCCCGCAGTCAGCGGTGCGTCGTCGCCGCACATCGGGTCCCCGAAGGCCTGGGCGCGCACCGGCCTGCTGTCCGTCGTGATCGCCGACCTGCTCCTGTTCGCCGGGCACTACGTCGTCTACACCTACGTCGGGCCCTACGCGATCGACGCCGGACTCGACGCCTCGATGGTGAGTGGTGCGCTGCTCGTGCTCGGCGGCACCGGGGTGATCGGCCTCTGGCTCGCGGGGATGTTCGTCGACCGGGCTCCGCGGCAGACCCTCATCGCCTCCGTCGCCGTGATGGCCGCCGCGTTCGCCGCGATGCCGTTCGTGCACGGCTCCCTGGTCGGCACGATGGTCGTCGCCGGCGTGTGGATGGCCGCCAACGGCACGACCGGCACGCTCTTCATGGCGGCGGCGATCCGCTCCGGGGGCGTCTCCCCCGACATCGCCGGCGCGCTCATCAACGGTGCGTCGAACATCGGCATCGCCGGTGGCGCGGCCATCGGCGGGCAGGCGCTCGGGATCGTCGGGCTGCAGTACCTGCCGTTCGCCGGGGGCGCCGTGCTGCTCGGCTCGCTCGGGGTCGTCGTCCTGGCGCGTCGGGGCTTCCCGGTGCACTCGGTCGGGCAGGAGCACCTGTCGACGTCGTCGATCGAGGCGATCACGTCCTCGCTCGCGGTGGTCACCACGTCGGTGCCCGTCGTCGGTCGGGCGATCCAGACCCTGACGGGTTCGGTGGCGACGGTCACGGGGTCGCACCGCACTCACCGCACGCAGTAGCGCGGGCGCGGGCGCGTCGTCGTCGGGCGCGTACCCGTGCCCGTGCGGCGCCGAGGTTCCAAAATATCGGCATCTCGACGGTCCTGGCGGCCATCCGTGGAACCTCGGCGGTGGGGCGGCGGCATGTCGTGGAACCTCGGCGGCGAGACCCGGGCGTGTCGTCGTCGCGGCGGAGGGCGGCGGCGTGTGGCGAGGGGCCGCGGCGACGTGCCGTCCGCGCGGCGATGAGGTTCCATGAACTGCCGTTCGCGTTGCGTTGAGGTTCCACGAACTGCCGTTCGGGACGCCGAGATGGGCAGATTTCGGAACCTCGGGGCGCGCACCGACGATGAAGGGCGGGCCCGGCATCGCGCCGGACCCGCCCCTCGTCGTCGTGGGGCCCTCAGTCCTGCAGGTGGCTCCGGCGACGGTTGCGCACCGCGCGGTAGGTCAGGAGCGCCGCACCGAGCAGCACGAGCACCCCGGCCGCGATGAGCCCCGGCTTGAGGTCGGCACCCGTGTAGGCGAGGGGCCCACCGTCGCCGACGTCACCCGAACCAGCGGCCGGCGCGTCGCCCGAGCCACCGGCAGCGGGCACGGTCGGGACCGCCGTCGGCGAGGTGCTCGGCGTCGGAGCACTGGGCGACGGCGACGGCACCGGGGTGACCGCGGCGTCGACCACGAAGGCCAGCGGCGTCGCAGCACCGTCCTCGGGCGTGACGACGGTCGCCGGGGTGGCGCCGTCGACGTCGACGGTGATCACGTACTCGGTCGTCGGCTGCAGGCCGGTCAGGTCGAACGCGCCGTCCTCGTCGGTCGAGACGGTGACGGGGTCGCCGGCGTCGTCCTCGGTCGGGGTGGCGACGACCTCGACGTCGGCGATCGGGTCACCGTTCGTGTCGACGACGGTGCCGGGCTGGTCGGTCGTGACGACCTCGGGCTCGGCGGCCGACGTGAACGGCAGGTCCGACCTCACGCTGGTGCCGGCCAGCGCCTCGATGCCGGTGTTCGCGGTGTCGCCGGTCGCACCCGCAGCGGGGACCACCGTGCGGACCGTGTAGGTGCCGGTCACCGTGGCGAAGACGTAGCGGCCGTCGGCGTCGGTGGTGTCCGAGCCGACCACGGCACCGTTCTCGTCGAGGAGTTCCACGACGACGCCGGCTGGGACGGGTGTCCCGTCGAGCGACAGGACACCGTTCACGGTGGCGATCACGGCGGGCGGGGCGACGATCGGCTCGGGCTCGGCCGGTGCGGCACCGGCGTCACCGGTGGTGATCGACACGGGTGGTTCGCCGGCCACCGAGACCTCCACAGCGGTGTCCGCGGGCAGGTCGGATGCGGTGTACACACCGTCGCTGTTCGTCGTGGTCTCGATCGGGTCGCCCCCGGGGACGTCGATGACGACGGGCACGTTGGCCGCGGGGTGGTCCTCCTCGTCAGTCACCCTCCCGATCACCGCGACGGTCTCCGGCGGCGACGTGAACGCGAAGTCGGCGGTACCGTCCACACCGCCCGGGGTGCCGGCGACGGCGAGCGACACCCGCTGCGGCTGCTCCGGACCGTCAGCACCCGCCGGCGGGGTGATCTCGACCCGGTAGTTGGCGATCACCGGCAACTGCGGGAACACGTAGTCGCCGTCGGCGTCGGTGGTCGTCGTGTACACGGTGCCGCGCGGTGCGGTCACGGTGACGGTGGCGCCGGGGATCGCCGCGCCGTCGAGCGTCGCGGTGCCGCTGATCGCCGCCGTGCGGTTGGCGAACCAGGTCTGGTAGACGGGGAACCCGCTGCGCTGCTGGTACGTGATCGTCAGGCTGGTCAGCGAGACGGTCGGGGTGAACCAGGCGGAGGCACCCGCGGTGTCCGACGCGGCGGCGTTGCCGGTCAGGGTGCGGGTCGCTTCGTCCCAGGTCGGCTCGTCCTGGCCCGTCGTGCCGTCCGGGTCGGGCGTGCAGGACCAGCCGCCCGGCGCCGGTGCCGCCGAGCACGAGTTGTAGGACCCCTCGTAACCGAGCTGCTCCGCGGTTGCCGCACCACCACCGGCCACCGTGGCCGAGATCGTGGCCTGGTCGGCGTCGATGTCGCCCAGGACGAACGACCAGCTCTCTGCGCCGGGCGTCGCGCCGTCGAACGTGTAGGTCGTGGTCGAGGCGCCGGCCGTGGTGGGCGAGTCGGCGAACGGCCGCTGGTTCATGTACGTCTGCGCCCGACTCGTGCCGTAGACCGCGCCCGACGGCGTCCCTGCCGACTGCCAGGTCGACGCGCCGCTGATGACGGTCGACTGCCGCGAGTTCGAGGTGAACGTCGTGGCGGGGAACCCGGGCAACGTCATCGTGCCGGTGTACGCCTTCGACGCGCCGCTCAGCGTGAACGTGCCCCAGTTGCCCGCCGGTTCCGCCGAGGCGCTCGTCGCGCCGCTGATCGCGAGTCCTGCTCCGAGTGCGAGGGCGGTGAGCCCCGCCGTGACCGCGCGCCAGCGCCGCATCTGTACTCCCCTGGTGGTCGCGTCGGCCCTCCCGACGCCCGGCCAGGTTATCCACGGCCCCGTGCGCGTGTCCGGCCCGTCACCACATCGTGATCACCCGGAACGGGCGATCCCCTCAGCCGGCAGCAGCGGGCCCGGCGAGCAGCACGAGCAGCGCGTCCAGCGCAGCGACCTGACCGGCGACGAGCAACTCCCGTGCCTCGTCGACCGGCACCCACCGCCCGTCGTCCACCTCCGGCACGTCGACGAACCGCCCCGAGCCGCGCGGCAGCTCGAGCCGGACGGTGTTGCTCCGCACCGCGGCGACGTCGAACCCCGGCGCCGAGGCCGAGAACACCCGCACGCGCTTGCCGGACGCCTGCCGGAACTCGCCCAGGTCCGCGACCGCGTCGGCAGTCACCGGTGCGGGGACGCCGATCTCCTCGCCGAACTCGCGCAGCGCCGTCGCAAGCGGGTCCTCCCCTGGTTCGACGAGCCCCTTCGGGATCGACCAGGCTCGCGGTCGGTTCCGCCAGAACGGCCCGCCCATGTGCGCGACGAACACCTCCGGCCCGGTCGGACCGGTCCGGTGCAGCAACAGTCCGGCGCTCACCACCACGCCTGCGACACTACGCGGCGTCGGACGGGAGGCCCGGCGAGCGTCCGTCACGCCGGTCACCAGCGCGCACGGCCGGTTCCACGGCCCCCGACCGGAGTACCGTGTGGCGCACGGAGCGCCAGGTGACGCCCCCGGAGGACCTGCGACGAAGGAGGCCGATCGGGATGGACGAGCGATGGACGACGGTGACGTTGGCCGCCGACGCGGCGATGCCCCACGACGAGGCGCTCCGGTGGATCGCCGCGCGGGTCGGCACGGGCATCGAACGGCTGCGGATCATCGGCGCCGACCACGCGCTGGAGGGCCGGACCCCGGTCGCCGACCAGCTCGCCGAGGCCGCGCGGACCGCGCTGCCCGGTGTGGCGGTCGAGGTGCACCGGCACGCCGGCCCGTTCGCGGCCGCGCTCGTCGAGGAGTCGGACGGCGGCGACCTGCTCGTGATCGGGAGCTTCCGCCACCGGCGCGGGTCGACGGCCGGCGGGGACCCGGCGCGGGTCGCCGAGCGTGCGGCCGTCCCGACGGTTGTCGTACCGGAGGGTCCGCACCCGATCGACGGCGACGTCGTGCTGGCGGTCGAGGACCCGATCGACGAGCGGGCGGTGTCCATCGCCGTCGACGAGGCCGTCCGGCGGAACCGCCGGCTGACGCTGCTGCGTGCGTGGGAGATGCCCGTGCTCACCCGGACGGGGCTCACCGACTTCGCCGAGGACCCGCTCCGGTGGCGGACGCGCAACGCCGAGCTGCTGCAGCAGGTGACGTCCGTCCTGACGGCGCGGTACCCGTCACTCCGCCTCCGCCCGTTGCTGGTCGAGGGGCACCCGGGCCACGCGATCGCCTCGCACACCCGCCGGGCGTCGCTGGTGGTGCTCGGCCGCGGCCACGTGCGGGCGCTGTCGGGCTCGCTGCTCCACGACGTGGTGCGCGAGACGGCCGCCCCCGTCTGCGTCGTGCCACCGGCGGCGCACCCCGACGCGCGGGCCGCGTCAGTGGACGCGGCCGACGGTGCGCTCAGCCGGCGAGGGCGCGGATCGCGGCGGCCATCCGCGCGGTCAGGTAGGTGACGCCGCGCTCGTTCGGGTGCAGGGCGCCCGCCTTCAGGTCGATCTTCCGCAGGTCACCGGAGCCGGTCAGGGTGACCCCGGCGACGTAGCGCTTCGACGCCGCGCACGGTGAGTGGTCCTGGGTGCTCGCGAAGACGTCGACGAACCGCACCCCGGCGGCGTCGGCAGCCGACCGGGAGACCTCGTTGAGCTCGTCCTGGACCCCGTGCAGGTACTCGACGTCGGTGTCCGTGAACGGGTAGGTGTCCGAGGGGAACGAACCCGCCAGGGTGCCGAGGTCGAGCGCGGATCGGAAGCAGCCCTTCGCGGGGGTGTCCTCGGCGTCGGGGAAGATCGCCGGGTACCCGAGGAACACGACGACGGCGTTCGGGGCGGCCCGCTGCACCGCGCCCAGGGTGTCCGCGATGCCGAGTGCCACGCGCGACTGGATCTTCACGGCGAGCTGGTCGACGCCGTCCCGCACCAGGGTGCTCTCGCACGAGGGGGCGTCGCGGCCCGAGAACACCGGGCCGTCCGCGGAGATCGCCAGGCAGGACGCGGCCGTGCCGAACAGGTCGGCGTCGTTGCCGCCGATCGTCAGGGTCACCAGCCGGGTGCGGTCGGACAACGCCTCGATCTGGGGTGGGACCCCGTCGAACTGGTGGCCCGTGGTGACGTCGTCGCTCGTGGCGCCGGCGCAGGTGACGTCGGTCAGGGCGAGCCCGAACTGCGCCGCGAGCCGGTGCGGGTAGTCGCGCGCCGACTGCACGCAGGCGGTGGTGGGCAGTCCGGTGCGGTCCCGCAGGCCGTACCCGGCCGAGTAGGAGTCGCCGAGCGCGACGTACTCGCTCCCAGGCGGGATCGCGTCGAGCGACTCGGCGGGTTCGCCGGTGACGGGGTACGGCGCCGGCACCGGCCACATCGGCGCCGCCGACGCCGACGGCGCACCGACGGACCCGCCGAGGCCCGCCGCCACGAGACAGGCGGCGCCGACCACCGCCAGGGCGGCGCGCAGTGGTCGGCGGACGATGCGGAGCAGGTGCGGCCTCAGCGGCGTCCGAGGCGGCGCTCGCCGCCGCTGCCCGTGCGGTACTCGATGCCGTAGTGCTGGTACAGCTCGGGCTCGGTCGCGGCGTCGAGCTCGCCGTCGGTCGCGATGGACGGCGCGTCCTTCACGAGCTTCTTCGGGAAGGCGACACGCAGGTGCTTCGGCGCGACGGTCGCCCCGACGAGCGGGACGAACACGAGCTTGTGGAAGCCGACGAGCCCGGTCGTGAGCGCACCGAACGTCGGTTCGGACGTGGCGGTGTCGTAGTAGATGCTCTCGAGCGTCCCGACCTTGTCCTCGGCCTCGTCGACGACCGGCAGGCCGATCCAGTCACGGATGTTGGCGGCTTCGAACACGAAGGACTCCTTCCGAGTGCCCGGTGGGTCCGGGTGGCTCTCGGTCGACGCTACCGGTCGGTCGCCTGTGCGGTCACCGCGAGGACGCCGAGTCGGTCCACCGCGGCGAGCACGTCGTCCGCCCCGACCGCGAGGATGGCGGGGTCGGGGTCCTCAGCGAAGACGTCGCCGCGCCGGACCGAGGCGTCCGTGAGGACGATGTGCGGGCCGGATGCCGGGGGTCCCCATGCCTCCGGCGGCGCCGGACCGAAGAGCACCACGGACGGCACGCCGTAGGCGGTCGCGAGGTGCGCGGCGCCGGTGTCGACGGTCACGACGACGCGTGCCGCGGCGACCACCCCCGCGAAGTCCTGCAGCTCCAGGGAGCCGGCCAGCACCGCCCCCGGCGCCAGGCCGGCCGAGTCCGCGACGGCACGGGCCCGGACGACGTCGTCCGCGCCTCCCGTCAGGACCACGTCGGCACCGCGGTCCCGCAGCCCACGCACCACGTCGGCGAAGCGGTCCGTCGGCCAGTGCCGCGCCCCGTGGAAGGCACCCACGTGCACGACGGCGGCGTCGGCGACGACGGGCGGCGCCACCGGACGGGCGAGGGACACGTCGTCGGCGTCGGCGGGCACGCCGTGCCAGGTGAGCAAGTCCGCCCAGCGGTCGCGCTCGTGCACGTCGGACCGCCACTCCGGACCCTCGTAGCCGTGGGTGGGGTCCGCGTGCCCGATGACCCGGCGGGGCTGGAGGGCGGCGATCAGGTCGGACGACTCCGGACCGGCGCCGTGCAGGTTCACCGCGATGTCGACCGTGCCCGCGGGGACGGCGATCGGGTGGTCGAGGCCGTGCTGCGCCAGGTGGACGTCCACCGCCGGGACGAGTTCGACGACCGGAGCCAACCACGCGGTCGTCGCGAGGGTGATCCGGTGGTCGGGGAAGGCCCGTCGCAGGGCACGGAGCGCGGGGACGGCGACCAGGAGGTCGCCGAGCTTGATGGCGCGGAGGACGACGAGTTCGGGGCGTCCGTCGGCGTCGGGGAGTGTCTCGAGGGCGGTCACGACCGCGACGGTAGGCGCTGTGCGCTGGTCGCGTCGGCAGCCAACGCGTTCCCCGGCTGTTCCTGGGGCGGCGCCCGGCGGCTCCCCGGTACTCCGGGAGCATGTCCCTCGCACCGGACCGCGTGATCCGCGGCCTGCTCTTCGACCGCGACGACACCCTCGTCGTGGACGTCCCCTACAACGCCGACCCGCACCTGGTGGTCCCCGTCCCCGGCGCTCGTCGTGCCGTGGAGCGGGCCCGTGCGGCGGGACTGCTGCTCGGCGTGGTCACGAACCAGTCCGCGATCGCGAAGGGCCTCGCGACGCGTGCGCAGGTGGACGCGACGAACGACCGGGTCGACGAGCTCGTCGGACCGTTCGACGTCTGGTGCGTCTGCTCGCACGACGCCGCCGACGACTGCGCCTGCCGGAAGCCGCGCCCGGGCATGGTGCTCGACGCGGCCGAGCGACTCGGCGTGCCCCCGGAGGCGCTCGTGGTGATCGGCGACATCGGCGCCGACGTGCTGGCGGCGCAGGCCGCCGGGGCGCAGGGCGTGCTCGTGCCGACGCCGCGCACGCGCGCCGAGGAGGTCGACGCCGCCGACACGGTCGCGCGGACCCTCGCCGAGGCCGTCGACCTCGTGATCGCGGCGGCCGAGCCCTCGCTCGTCGAGCGGGACCGGGCGTGAGCCGTCCCCGCGTCCTCGTGGCGCGCCTCGACTCGTTCGGCGACGTCCTGGTCGCCGGCCCCGCCGTCCGCGCCGTCGCCGCCGGGGCGTCGCACGTCACGATGCTGTGCGGGCCGCAGGGCGCGCCGGCGGCCGACCTGCTGCCCGGCGTCGACCGGGTCCGGGTGTGGGCCGCGCCGTGGGTCACCGAGACCGCGCGGCAGATCGACGACACCGTGCTCGACGAGTTCCGTCGGCTCGTCGCCGAGGAACGCCCCGACGAAGCGGTCGTCCTCACCTCGTTCCACCAGTCGCCGTTGCCGCTGGCGCTGCTCCTGCGCCTGGCCGGCGTCCCCCGGGTGTCCGGGGCGTCGGTCGACCACCCCGGCGCACTGCTCGACGTCCGGCTCCGGCCCGGCGAGGACCTGCCCGAGGACCTCCCCGAGCCGGAACGTGCGCTGCGGATCGCCGCGGCGGCAGGGTTCCGGCTGCCGCCGGAGGACGACGGGAGGCTCGTGGTCCGCCACGACGCCGTCGCACCACGGTCCGTGGCCGGGCTGGAGCGGTACGTGGTCGTCCACCCCGGCGCGAGCGTGCCGACCCGGTCGTGGCCGGAGTCGCACCACCGTGAGCTCGTCGCCGCCTACGCCGAGCGCGGCATGCCCGTCGTCGTGACCGGCTCCCCCGGCGAACGCGACCTCACCGCCGCCGTCGCCGGTGACACCGCCGTCGACCTCGGCGGCCGGACCACGCCGGCCGAGCTCGCCGCCGTCCTGGCCGGCGCCGAGGTCGTCGTCGTCGGCAACACCGGCCCGGCGCACCTCGCCGCTGCGGTCGGGGCTCCGATCGTCAGCCTGTTCTCGCCGGTCGTCCCCGCGGTCAAGTGGGCGCCGTACGCGCCGCTGGTCGAACTCCTCGGGGACCAGGCCGCTCCGTGCCGTCTCAGCCGGGCGCGGGAGTGCCCCGTCGCGGGGCACCCGTGCCTGTCCACGGTGCGCATCGAGGACGTCCTCGCAGCCCACGGACGGCTGCTCGACCGCGCTTCGCGGATGGAACCGAGAAGTCTGCGGAGCGCCCCAGAAGGCGCTGCGTAGCGTCCGCCACTGCTCCTCCTTCTCCTCCTGCCCGACCCACCCGAAAGGCTCCGCATGCGCATCCTCGTGTGGCACGTGCACGGTGGCTGGATGGACGCGTTCGTCCGCGGCCCGCACGAGTACCTGATCCCGACCACACCGGAGCGCGACGCCTGGGGCCTCGGCCGCGGTGGCCGTGCCTGGCCGGCGTCCGCGATCGAGATCGACCCCGCCGACGTCGCCGACGCCGACGTGGACGTCGTCGTCCTGCAGCGCACCGAGGAACTCGACGCGGCGAAGCGCCTGCTCGGCGGTCGCGACGTGCCGATCGTCTTCGTCGAGCACAACGCCCCCCGGGTCGACGTGCCGAACAGCCTGCACCCGTTCCGCGACCGCGACGACCTGACCATCGCGCACGTCACGCACTGGAACGCGCTGATGTGGGACTGCGGGACCACGCGCACCACCGTCGTCGAGCACGGGGTCGTCGACCCCGGGCCGCTGTACACCGGCTCACTCGAACGCCTCGGCGTCGTCATCAACGAGCCCGTCCGCCGGAACCGCGTCGTCGGCACCGACCTGCTCCCCCGGTTCGCGGCCGTGGCGCCCGTCGACGTCTGGGGCATGCGCACCGAACGACTGCCGGAACTCGGCTTCGGCGACCGTGTGGTCGCGCAGGGCGACGTCCAGGCCGACCCGATGCACGCCGCACTCGCCGAACGACGGGCCTACGTCCACCCGAACCGGTGGACCTCGCTCGGGCTCTCGCTCCTCGAGGCGATGCACCTGGCCATGCCCGTCCTGGTGCTGGCCTCGACCGACGCGCCCCGCACGGTGCCGGGCGAGGCCGGTGCGATCGCGACGGACGTCGAGGAGCTGGTGCGCGCCTCCCGGATCCTCATCGAAGACCCCGACGAGGCACGCCGACGGGGCGCCGTGGCCCGCGAGGCCGTGCTCGCACGACACGCGCTCGGCCGCTTCACCGCCGACTGGGACGAGCTGCTCGACGACGCCGTGACCCGTGGTACCGGAAGCGACCGGGTGGCCGCGGCCGCCCTCGAGGGGAGCCCCCGATGAAGATCGCGATGGTGTCCGAGCACGCGAGTCCGCTCGCCGTGCTCGGCGGTGTCGACGCCGGTGGACAGAACGTCCACGTGGCCGAACTGTCCGGAGCGCTCGCCGACCGCGGGCACCAGGTGACCGTCTACACGCGGCGGGACGACGCGGCGCAGCCCGTCCGGGTCCCGCTGCGCCCCGGTGTCGAGGTCGTGCACGTCGACGCCGGACCCGCGCGGCACGTGTCGAAGGACGAGCTGTTCCCGTACATGGGGACGTTCGCGTCGGTGCTCGCCGCGGAGTGGTTCGTGGACCGGCCCGACGTCGTGCACGCCCACTTCTGGATGTCCGGGCACGCGGCGCTCGACGCCGTCGCGCAGGTGCAGGCGCGGACCGGTGGCACCCGCATCCCCGTCGCGCAGACGTTCCACGCGCTCGGCGTCGTGAAGCGTCGACACCAGGGGTCGGCCGACACGAGTCCCGCGGAGCGCGAGTGGCTCGAACCGGCCGTCGGGCGGAGTGCCGACCAGGTGGTCGCCACGTGCTCCGACGAGGCCTTCGAACTCAAGGCGCTCGGAGTCCCCCTGCAGCGCATCTCCGTCGTGCCGTGCGGCGTCGACGTGTCGCTGTTCCGCCCGGACGGACCCGTCGAGGAGCGCGGCCGTGCACAGCGGGTCCTCACCGCGTCGCGCCTGGTGCGGCGCAAGGGCGTCGGCACGACGATCGCGGCGCTCGCCGCCCTGGTCGCCCAGGGTCGCGACGTCGAACTCGTCGTCGTCGGCGGTGCCGGCGTCGCCGGGGCCGACCTGGTGGACGACCCCGAGTACCAGCGGCTCGACGCCCTCGCCCGGACGCTCGGGGTCCGTGACCACGTGACCTTCCGCGGCCAGCTGGGGCAGCACGAGATGCCCGCCGTCTACCGGAGTGCCGACGTCGTGGTCTGCGCACCCTGGTACGAGCCCTTCGGCATCGTGCCCCTCGAGGCGATGGCCTGCGGACGACCCGTCGTCGCGTCGAGCGTCGGCGGCCTCATCGACACCGTCGTCGAGGACGGCACGGGGCTGCACGTCCCGCCGCGCGACGAGGCCGAGGTCGCTGCCGCCGTCGGCGCCCTGCTCGACGACCCCGACCGCCGCGAGGCACTCGGCCGGGCCGGCCGCGCACGCGCCGAGTCCCGGTACACGTGGCAGAAGGTCGCCGCGGACAGCGAGCGCGTCTACGAGCGGCTCCTGGCCGGTGCGGTCGCCGTGGCCGCACCGACCGCACCCGCGGGCGCACCGCAGCGCACCGCCACCCACGCCGGACGGGTCACCCGTGCCGCACAGCCGACCGAGAGGACCGCCCGATGACCATCGACCAGCAGCCCGGGATCGACGAGCACACGACCGCGAGTGCACGCATCGTGCTCGACCACGTCGCCGCCTCGGTCCCCGTGATCGCGTCACTCGTCGACCACCACGACCACATCGCCGCCTGGGCCGACGACATCGCCGGCCGCCTCGTCGCGGGCCGACGGCTGCTCGCCGCCGGCAACGGCGGATCCGCCGCCGAGGCGCAGCACCTGACCTCGGAGCTCACCGGTCGGTTCGACGGCGACCGCCCCGCCTACTCGGCGATCTCGCTGCACGCGGAGACCTCGGCGGTCACGGCCATCGGCAACGACTACGGGTTCGACCAGGTGTTCGCCCGCCAGGTGTCGGCGCACGCCCGGGTCGGCGACGTCGTCGTGCTGCTGTCGACCAGCGGCAGGAGCCCGAACCTGCTCCGCGCCGCCGAGGCCGCCCGCGCCGTCGGTGCACGTGCGGTCGCACTGACCGGACCGCGACCGAACCCGCTGGCCGACGCGGTGGACGACGCGATCTGCATCGAGGGCCCGTCCGCCAACGTGCAGGAGGCGCAGCTCGTGCTCGTGCACGCCCTGTGCCGGGCGATGGAGCCCGCACTGCACCGTGGAGGACGACGATGACGACACAACCGCAGCCGCAGCCGTCGGCACCCCACCGCACCGCCGGTCGTCGCCTGCGGATCGCCGTCGTGGGCGACACGCTGCTCGACGTCGACGTGGCCGGCACGAGCGAACGGCTCAGTCCGGACGCGCCCGTCCCCGT
Organism: Curtobacterium pomorum; assembly: GCF_044497295.1. Lineage (NCBI taxonomy): Bacteria > Bacillati > Actinomycetota > Actinomycetes > Micrococcales > Microbacteriaceae > Curtobacterium > Curtobacterium pomorum. Next base: position 2,065,210 of record NZ_CP172409.1, on the reverse strand, counting down.
CGTCGACGTCACCACCGACGACCGCCGAGCGGGTGGTGCCGGACTCGTCGCCACGATGCTCGCGCGCGACGGGCACGACGTCACCCTGGTCACCGTGCTGAGCGACGACGCCCGCGCGCAGGAGATCCGCCACCTGCTCCCCGACGTCACCGTCGTCGCCGGCCCGTCCGGCGCACCGACACCGGTGAAGACCCGGGTGCGCGTCGTCGACCACGCCCTGGTCCGGATCGACGAGGGCTGCGCGACCCCGCCCGTCCCCGAGGCGACCGACGCCATGACCGCCGCCCTCGACGACGTCGACGCGGTCGTCGTCGCCGACTACGGCCGCGGGGTCGCCGCCGTCCCGGCCCTCCGTGACGCCCTGGCACGGGTCGCCGAGCGCACGCCCGTGGTGTGGGACCCGCACCCGAAGGGCGCCGCACCGGTCGCCGGGATCACCGTGGCCACCCCGAACGCCGCCGAGGCACGACGCTTCACCGACGTCGAGGGGCACGGCGTGCCCTTCGCCACGGTCGCCGCAGCCCGGCTCGTCGAGCAGTGGGAGGTCGGCGCGGTCGCCGTGACGATGGGCGACCGCGGGGCCCTCCTCGCCGATGCCGAGGGCGACAGCCGCTTCGTCCCGGCGCCCTCCGTCAGCGCCGGCGACCCCTGCGGTGCCGGTGACCGGCTCGCCGCCGGGGTCGCCGTCGCGCTGGCCGGTGGAGCGGACGTCCCCGATGCCGTCTCCGCCGGTGTGGTCGCCGCGTCCGAGTACCTCGCGGCCGGCGGCGTCGCGGCGCTCTTCGCCGACGTCGGCGCGGCTCCGCTCCCGGTGCCCGGCGCCGACCGCGACGCCCTGCGCACCGTGCACGACGTCCGCAGTGTCGGCGGCACCGTCGTCGCGACGGGCGGCTGCTTCGACCTGCTGCACGCCGGCCACGCCCGCACGCTGTCCGCGGCTCGGGCGCTCGGCGACTGCCTGGTCGTGTGCCTCAACTCGGACAGTTCCGTCCGGGCGCTCAAGGGACCCGACCGGCCGATCATGACGCAGGACGACCGGGTCGAACTGCTGCTCGCCCTGGACTGCGTCGACGCCGTCGTCGTGTTCGACGAGCACACCCCCGACGAAGCCCTGCGGCGCTTCCGGCCGGACGTCTGGGCGAAGGGCGGCGACTACACCGCGAGCGAGCTGCCCGAGGCCGAGACGCTCGCCGAGTGGGGCGGACGGGTCGTCACCGTCCCGTTCCACCCCGGCCGCTCGACGACCCGGCTCGCCGCGGCCCTCGAACACGTCGGCTGAGGCCGACACGATCCACGCCCCTACGGAAGGAAGTCCATGCCCGTCCCCACCACCCCCATCGGCCGCGTCCTCGTCACCGGCGGTGCCTCCGGTCTCGGCGCCGCGGTCGTCGCCGCGGTCACCGAGGCCGGCGGCACCCCGATCGTCCTCGACCTGCGCGTCGACGCGGTGCCCGAGGGCATCGACGCCGTGGCCGTCGACGTGTCGGACACCGACGCGGTCGAGCAGGCGGTCCGTCAGGCCGCCGAGCGCCACGACGGACTCGACGCCGTCGTCACCGCCGCGGGGATCGACACGCCGGCACCGATCGACGCGATCTCGTCGGGCAACTGGGAGAAGATCGTCGCCGTCAACCTGATCGGCACCGCTTCGGTGGTCCGGGCAGCGCTCCCCGCGCTCGAGGCGACCCACGGTCGGGTCGTGACGATCTCGTCGTCGCTGGCCCTGCGCGGCGTCGGCGACGGCACCGCGTACTCGGCGTCGAAGTTCGGCGTCCGCGGGTTCTCGCAGGCCCTGGCGGCCGAGACCGCCGGCCGCATCGGCGTCACGAACGTGATCCCGGCCGGCATGCGGACGAACTTCTTCGCCGACCGCACCGAGCAGTACAAGCCGGGCCCGGACGCGCAGCTGATCGAGCCGGAGTACGTCGCGAACTCGATCATCTTCGCGTTGTCGCAGCCGGCTGGCTGCGAGATCCGCGAGCTGTCGATCATGCCCGCGACGGAGCCCAGCTGGCCGTAGGGCCGGCGGCCCCGTCCACCTCGCGAAAGCGACAGATCCCTGCGGAACGTTCGCGGGGATCTGTCGCTTTCGCGGACGGCGGACGGGAGGCGCGGTGCCGGTCGTGCGCCGGGCCTCCCGTCCGTCCGTTTCGTGACGTTGCCTGCACGGTGCGGTCAGACGGTGCGGAGCAGGTCGGCCACGTCGTCGAGGACCAGCTGTGGGTCGACCTCGTCGACGTAGGACGGGTCGTGCGCGCAGCGCTCGGCCGTCCACCCCACCTGCGTGACGTCGACCCCGCAGACCGGGCATCGGGTCACGTACGACAGGTGCACGCGGTGGCGCCCGCGGTCGAACGGTCCGGCGTTGACGACGTTGCCGAACCAGAACACGCCGACGGTGGGCGTCCCGACGGCGACCGCCAGGTGCCGCGGCCCCGAGTCGTCGCCGACCATGACGTCGGCGGCGGCGAGCACGGCCGGCAGCCCGCCGAGCGGCACGGTACCGGTCAGGTCGTGCACCCGGCCGGTGAGGTGGGCGGGCAGCGCGTCGACGATGGCCGTCGCCGCCGGCACGTCGGACGCGTCGCCGACGAGCACGACGTCGTCGCCGACCTCGAGACGCGCGCGGGCGACGGCGGCGAACCGGTCCGGGCTCCAGCGCCGACGCGGATCGGTCGCGCCGGGGTGGATCGCGACGAGTCGCGCGCCGTCCCCGGTGACACCCAACCGCTCACGGACCGCTGCCCGCTCGTGGTCGGCGACGCGCACCCGGGGGTCGAGCGTCACGGGCACGGCCCCGGCGAGGGACACGACCTCGAGGGCACGGAGCACCTCGTGCTGGTAGTAGACGTAGCGGACCCAGCGCTCGAGGACCTCGGCGTCCTCGGTCGCGGTGCCGACGGTGTGCCGGGCGCCGAGCCGGAGCAGGAACGGGTTCGAGTTGCGGCCGCCACCGTGCAGCTGCACCGCGAGGTCGAACCGGCCGTGCAGGCGCGCGACGAAGTCCTCGGCGTCGGGCGCTCCGTCGCCGGAGTCGCGGACGCCCGGCGCGATCGGGAGTTCCTCGAAGGCGTGGACGGCGTCGGTCCGCCCTCGGAGGACCGCTGCGGCAGCGGGTGTGCCGAGCAGGGTGATGCGCGCGTCCGGGTAGGCCGCCGCGAGTGCCTCGAGCGCAGGTACGGCGAACATCAGGTCGCCGAGACCCCCACCGCGGAGCACCGCGATCTCCGTCACGCCGTCGAACCGTTCTCCGCCCACACCGATCTGCTGCACGACTCCCGTCTACCGGTCGGATGCCGGTGGCACGTCCAGCACCCGGCTGCGGAGGGCCGTCGATGGACACGAAGCGCGATGCCGAGACCGCACACAGAGGAGTCCGAGCAGCGTCTGACTCCCGCCCGCCTCCGGAAGGACACCATGACGATCGCACCCGCTGCTGCCGACGCCACCACGGACCTGGTGGTGACCGACCCCGTCGACGGGACGGTCGCGTCGACCGTGCCCCGTGCCTCCGAGCCGGAGGTCCGTGACGCCGTCGCCCGTGCCCGGGCCGCGGCCGGCCCGTGGGCGCGCACCGCCCCGGCCGAGCGCGGCGCGCTCCTGCGCGCGGCGGCCGAGCACGTGCGTGCGCACGCGCAGGAGCTCGCCGACCTGAACACCCGCGAGACCGGCAAGGTGCCGGGTGATGCACTCGGCGGGGTCGAGGCGGGCGTCGGCACCCTGGTGCAGTACGCCGAACTCGGACCGGTGCACCGCGGCGAGGCCCTGCGCGGCCAGTTCGGTGCCGCCGACTGGGCGGTCCCGCATCCCCGTGGCGTAGTGCTCGCCCTGACGCCGTGGAACGACCCCGTCGCCGTGGCGTGCGGCATCCTCGGCGCAGCGATCGTGACGGGCAACACCGTGGTGCACAAGGGCAGCGAGCGCTCCCCCGCGACCATCGCCCGCCTGAACGCCCTGCTCGCCGAGGTCCTGCCCGACGGCGTGCTCGTCGGCGTCGACGGGGACGGCTCCACGGGCGAGCTGCTGCTCGCCCAGGACGGCATCGACGTGTACGCGCACGTCGGGTCCACCGCGACCGGAGACCGACTGTCCGAGGTCGCCGTCGCGACCCGTGCCCATGTGGTCCGCGAGAACGGCGGGAACGACGCGGTCGTCGTCGACGCCGACGTCGACCCGGAGTGGGCCGCCGCCCAGGTGGCGCTCGGCGCGTTCGCGAACACCGGCCAGATCTGCACCAGCGTCGAGCGCGTGTACGTGCACCGCGACGTCGCCGAGCCCTTCGTCGCCGCGCTGGTGGCCGAGGCGGAGCGTCGCACGGCCGCACCCGCGGACACCTACGGTCCGCTCGTCGACGAGCGGCTCCGCAGCACCGTGCAGTCCCACGTCGACGACGCCGTGCAGCGCGGCGCGACGGCTCGGACCGGTGGGGTCACCCCGGACGGTGTCGGGACGTTCTACCCGGCGACCGTGCTCACCGGCTGCACCGACGAGATGCTCGTGATGACCGAGGAGACCTTCGGCCCGATCGCGCCGGTCCGCGTCGTCGACGACTTCGACGAGGGACTCCGGCTCGCCGCCACCGACCGCTACGGCCTCGCCGCGACCGTCCTGACGAACGACACCGGCCACGCCCTGCGCGCCGCAGCCGAGCTGCCGGTCGGCACCGTGAAGGTCAACGCGGTGTTCGGCGGCGCACCGGGCGGCAGCGCCCAGCCGCGCGGCGCGTCCGGAGCGGGCTTCGGGTACGGCCCGCACCTGCTCGACGAGCTGACCACCACCACGGTCGTCCATCTCGAACCGGCACCCGCACGCACCACCGGCGGCACGAAGTGAGCGTCGACGTCCGGCTCGTCCGCGACCTGGTCGCCACGATCGACGACCGCGAACCGCTCGTCGTCGTGATCGGCGACTGCATCCTCGACCGGTGGACCGTCGGCGAGGCCGAGCGGGTCTCGCGCGAGGCACCGGCACCCGTCGTCCGGGTCACCGAGACCATCGCGGTGCCCGGTGGCGCCGCGAACACCGCGGTGAACGCCCGCGCCCTCGGTGCCCGTGTCCGGATGGTGGGACTCATCGGCGACGACGAGGCCGGCGACGTCCTGCGCGAACGGCTCGAGACCGCCGGTGTCGACACCTCGTTCCTGGTCGAGATCACCGGGGCGCGCACCACCACGAAGTCCCGCGTGGTCGGCGGCGACCGGGTCGTGGTCCGGGTCGACGACCTGGCCGGCACCCCGACCGCCGAGCACAACGAACGGTTGGCGCGCGCCGTCGCCCGCGCAATCCGGTGCGCCGACGCCGCGGTCGTCTGCGACTACGGGCTCGGCGTCCGGGCCGAGGACGTCGTGCCGGTGCTGGACCGCGACCGCCCCGGCGCGATCGTCGTCGACGCGCACGACCTCCCCCGCTGGGCGTCGTTGCGACCCGACCTCGTCACGCCCAACGCCGGCGAGGCCGCAGCGCTGCTCGGCCGCGACCTCGGGACCGGTGCCGACCGGGTGGCCGCCGTCGTGGACGCCCGCGCCGACGTCCTCGCCCGCACCGGTGCCCGCGCGGCCGTCGTCACGCTCGACCGCGACGGCACCGTGCTGCTCGAACGCGGCTCGGACGAGGGCTACCGCACCCGCGCGGTCCCGGCCTCGGAACAGCAGGCCTCCGGAGCCGGCGACACGTTCTGCGCCGCCGCGTCGGTGGCACTCGCCGTCGACGCGTCCGTCCGCGACGCGGTGTCGGTGGCGCAGGCCGCCGCCGACGTCGTCGTCCGTGAAGCCGGCACGTCGGTGTGCAGCGCCGCCGCCCTGCTCGCCTCGGTGACCGCCCCGGCAGCCACCGTCGTCGACCACGACGAGCTCGCGGTCGCGGTCGAACGAGCGCGCCAGGACGGGCGCCGGGTGGTGTTCACGAACGGCTGCTTCGACGTCGTGCACCGTGGACACACGACGTACCTGCGCCAGGCCCGTGACCTCGGCGACCTGCTCGTGGTCGCGCTGAACGACGACGACTCGGTGCGACGGCTGAAAGGCCCGGAGCGACCGATCAACCCGGCCGAGGACCGTGCCGGGGTGCTCGCCGCCCTCGCCTGCGTCGACCTGGTCACGGTCTTCGCGACGGACACCCCGATCCCGCTCATCGAACGGCTGCGACCCGAGGTCTACGTCAAGGGCGGGGACTACTCGCCGGAGATGCTCCGCGAGACCGCCGTCGTCCGCGGGTACGGCGGCGAGGGCGTCATGGTCGACTACGTCCCCGAGCACTCCACGACGGCCGTGGTCCGACGCATCCGCGAAGCCGCGGCAGCGTCGGCCGGGCCCACGGTGCCGGCCGCCGCGACCACCGCGCCCGCGGCCGCAGCCGCGACCGACCCCGAGGGGACCCCCGACGGAAAGGTCATACCGCGGTAGGGGGTCGTCGAGACCCCGGCGGGATGGCAGCGCTCGCGGCGCTCCGTAGCGTCGAACCCGTCGACGAGGTCCGTCGGTGGAGGGAGCGTCGCCGTGTTCGACCAGATCACCCCGTTCGTCGTCGAGTTGGCCGCGAGTCCGCTCGTCTACGTCGTGGTCGTCGCCCTGTGCTTCGTCGACGGCTTCTTCCCGCCGGTCCCGAGCGAGTCGGCCCTGGTCGCCGTCGCCGCCATCGCCGCCACGTCCGGCAAGCCCGTCCTGGCCGGGGTCCTGGTGGCCGCCGCGGTGGGGGCGATCGCGGGTGACTCGGTGGCGTACTGGATCGGCCGCCGGATCGGACTCGCCCGCCTGGCGCAGTCCCGACGGCCGAGGATCGCTGCGGCGTTCGCCTTCGCCGAGCGGCAGATGCAGCGCCGGTCCGCGAGCCTGATCCTGGTCGGCCGCTACATCCCCGTCGGCCGGGTCGCGGTGAACACGACCGCCGGGGCGACCCGGCTGCCCTACCGTCGCTTCCTCGCCATCAGTGCGATCGCCGGGACGGCGTGGTCTGCGACCTCGGTCGGGATCGCCCTGGCCGCGTCGCAGGTGCTGCACGAGCCGCTCGTCGCCGCCCTCGTGTCGATGGTGGTCGCGGGCGGACTCGGCATCGCGGTCGACCGGGTCATCGGTAGCATCAGCCGCAGGCGCGACGCCCGTGCCGCCCGAGCGGCCGCCGCGATCGTCCCCACGACCGGCGTGCCCACGGCCGGGGTGCCCGCGACCGGGGTGCCCGCGACCGACGGGCCCACCGCGAGCACCACACCCGTCCCGCACGCCCCGTCCGCCACACCCCGCATCGTCCCCACCGGAGAGATCGTCCGACCGTGACCACCGCCCTGCTCCGCCCGCGACCGACCTGGCTGCCGCTGGCGACCCGGATCGCACTCGTGGTCTCGGTGGTGTCCCTGTTCAGCGTCGCCGCCCCGGTGACCTCGGTCCACTACGCCGTCGCCGTCCCGCTCTCCCTGCTCGTGTCGGCGGTGCTCGCGGTCAGCATCGGCATCGCCCCGTTCGTCCCCCGCACCGCCGCCGCGGTCCACCTGGTCGGACTCGTCGCGCTCGGCCTGCTCACTGCCCCGGTCGAGACGAGCCCGTGGCCGATCCCGGTCACCGGCATCATCGGCCTGAGCGTCCTGCTCGTCGTGCTCGGGGTCCGCTCGACCTGGCGGCTGACCGCGATCGTGTGGGCCGTCGCCGCCGTGCTCCCCCTGCTGCTCGTCGCCGTGACGCCGGGCCGCTGGGATCAGCCCGCCGTGTGGGCGACGAGCTTCGTCGTGTCGGCCGGCGACACGCTCCTGGTCGCCGCGGCCGCCGTCGTCATCGGGCAGCGCCGCAGCATCCGCCAGGAGCTCGTCGCGGCCCGCCGCGACGCCGAGCTCGAGCAGGCCCGGCGCCGCACGGTCGAGGAGCGCTCCCGGATCGCCCGCGAGCTGCACGACGTCGTCGCACACAGCATGTCCGTCGTGCACATGCAGGCGGAGTCGGCCCCGTACCGGGTGGCCGACCTGCCGCAGGAGGCCCGCGCCGAGTTCGCCGCGATCGCCGAGACCTCGCGCACGGCGCTGCGCGAGATGCGCCAGCTGCTCGGCACCCTGCGCGGGGACACCGCCGCCGAGCGCGCGCCGCAGCCGGACCTCACCGACCTGCCCGCGCTCGTGCAGGCCACGCGCGCCGCCGGCATCGCGGTGGAGCTCGACATCGACGTCGCCGACGACGTCGACCGGCTCGCACAGCTCACGGTCTACCGGGTCGTGCAGGAGGCGCTCGGCAACGTCGCCCGGCACGCGCCCGGCGCGTCGACCGTCGTGACGGTCAGGAGGCTCGACACGCGTCTCCGGGTCGAGGTCGCCAACACCGCTCCACCAGCTGGCACCGTGCCGGCCGCACCACCCGACGACGGTGGCTTCGGCCTCGCCGGGATGCGCGAGCGGGTGACCGCGCTCGACGGCACGATCGACCACGGCCCCGGGGCGGACGGCGGCTTCACGGTCGTGGTGACCCTGCCCGTCCGCGTGCCGGCAGCCGACGGGGGAAGCCGATGACGCGGGTGATGGTGGTGGACGACCAGCAGATGTTCCGCATGGGACTGCGGGCGATCCTCCAGGCCCAGGACGACGTCGAGGTCGTGGGCGAGGCCGCGAACGGTGCCGAAGCGGTGGTCGCGGCGATCCGGCTGCAGCCGGACGTGATCCTGATGGACGTCCGGATGCCGGAACTCGACGGGATCGAGGCGACCCGACGGATCACGGCGGCGCCGACGGACCGACCGGTCCGCGTGGTCATGCTGACGACGTTCGACATCGACGACTACGTGTTCGACGCCCTGCGGGCCGGGGCGAGCGGCTTCCTGCTCAAGGACGCGAGCGCCGACGAGCTCGTCGCGGCGGTGCACACGGTGGCCGCGGGCGAGGCGCTGCTCGCTCCGCGCGTGACCCGGCACCTGGTCGAGGCGTTCGTCGCCGGACCGGTCACCGCCGCTCCGCGCACCGAGGTGCTCGACGTCCTGACCGACCGGGAGCGCGACGTGTTCCTGCTCATGGCGCGCGGGCGGTCGAACGGCGAGATCGCGGGCGACCTGTTCATCGCGGAGCAGACCGTCAAGACCCACGTGGGGCGGGTGCTGGCGAAGTTGCAGTTGCGCGACCGGGTGCACGCCGTGGTGCTGGCGTACGAGGCCGGCCTGGTTCGCCCGCTGGGCTGACGCCCCGCGCCCGTCCGCCGCGCCGCTCACGTCCCCCGAGGTTCCGAAATCTGCACATCTCGCGCGCCGAAACATCGGTCCGTGGCACCTCGGCGTCGCGCCAGCGGCGTGTCGCGCGATCTCGTCGGTGTCGCACGGCCGGGCACGAGTGCAGGTCACGCGCGGGTCCTTGCGCGCGCAATCAGCGACATCGCCGATGTCGTACGACATCGAGTACGTCGCAACTGCGCGCCCGCAACGGTTGCACACGCGGAGCGGCGACAAGGTCGTCGTCGAACGACATCGAGAGTGTCGCACCGGGTCGACGCGGGTCGCGGTGGGCAAACGGGGCCGCAGACGGACGGGAGGCCCGGTGCCAGCTGGCACCGGGCCTCCCGTCCGTGGGTGGTCGCGACTCAGGCGGCGAGGTGCGCCTGCAGGAACCAACGGTCCTTCGTCAGGCCGCGCTCGATCTCGATGACGACGTCCTGGCTGTTGAGGTCGACCTCGTCGAGGCCCTCGACGGCGCGACGGACCTGCAGCAGGGCCGCGTCGATCTGGGCGATGACCTCGGTGATGGTCACGTCGGAGTTCTGGAAGCCCTGCGACAGCGGCGGCAGCGTCGTGTTGGCGGCGACGGTCGCGATGCGCGAGTCGACCGGCAGGCCGAGGGCGACGATGCGCTCCGCGGCGGTGTCGGCGTAGGCCTGGGCGTGCTCGACGATGTCGTCGAGGAGCTCGTGCACGCCGACGAAGTTGCGGCCGCGGACGTGCCAGTGCGCCTGCTTGCCGTTGACGACGAGTGCCTCGAGGTCGATCACGACGGGGGCGAGGAACTGTGCCACTCCGGCGGCGAGCTCCGGCGTCGTCGAGAACGGGGACGTGGTGGTCGTGGTGCTGGTGGTGGTCGTGGTCATGTCTGAACCTCCTGCGTCGTGGTCACACCGGATCGCTGGGCCTGTCCTGACCAGTTCGGTGCTGCCGATGGTCACAACCATGCCCCCTTCCCTTGTATGCCGCAAGGAAGTAGAGGCTGCCCTTACCGGCGGCGGTCAGCCGACGAGGGTGTCGAAACCGGCGTCGCTGAGCTCGATCTGCACGACGGACCGCGCGCGCTCGACCCAGGGGCTGTCGGTGCACCCGATCCAGACGCTCGTGCGCGGTTCGCAGTCGGCGACGCACCACTCGGCGGCCCACCCGGTCAGGGCGTGCGCGAGTGCCTCACCGTGGTCGGCGAAGACGAGCGGTGACACGGCGGAGGCGCGGGCACTTCGGACCAGCCACGTGACGGTCACGCGGGGCGGAGCGGGCAGGATGCGGACCTGCTCGTCGAGGGCGACCTCGACGAAGACCTGACCGTACGCGTTCTCCGGCAGGTCCTCGAGCTGGCGGCGGATCTCCGACAGGTCCTCGACGCCGCCGGCGATGAGGATGCGTTCGGTGGGCTGTCGCCGGGTCCGTGCCATGCTGCAACGGTAAGGCAAGCCTTACCTCATCACAAGGGCTGCTGGCCGGTTCCGGCGATGTCCACAGCCGGCACGCCGAGTTCGTGCGCCAGGAACGTCCACATCCACGACAGCGCGACGGTGTTCGTGAGCCCCGGGACGCCCTGGGCGATCTGGGTCGCGACGCCGTCGCTGTACGCCGCGAGCTTCAGGGCGACGGCGTCCGGGTCGACGGGCTCGGCGCCACCCCGGAACACCCCGGCATCGGCGCCGCGGCGGATCACCCGGACCAGGCAGGCCTCCCAGACGCGGATCCGTTCGGCGTACTCGGCGGCCACCTCGGGCCGGCGGACGACCGCGGTCCAGTAGTCGGACCAGATCCGCCAGTGCTGCCGGACCTGCTCGGTGTCGCCGAACAACGGGGCGACGAGCATCCGCAGCGCCTCGACAGGGTCGGGTTCGGCGTCCACGGCGATCACGATCGCACCGTAGAAGCGCTCGGTCTCGAGCACGACGACCTCGTTCAGGATCTCCGCCACGCTGCCGAAGTGGTAGGTCACGGTACCGACGGACACCCCGGCCTCGGCGGCGATGTCCCGCAGGCCCGTCGCCCCGACGCCGTTGCGGACGATGACGGCGCGGGCGGCCTCGACGATCATCGCGCGCCGGACGGCGGGACGCTGCCGGACCCGCGGTGGCGCGCCGGCCGTCTCCGCTGCCGCGCCCGCCGCCTCCGCTGCCGCGCCGGTCATGCCGAGGTCCGCGGGACGTCGTCGACGAACGTCTGCTCGGTGACCAGGACCTCGTCCACGTCGGGGCCGCCGTCACGAGCCCAGGCACGGACGGTGTTCACGACGTGGAAGGCGTCGGCGTCGGCGGTGACCTCGGACGACGTCTCGAGCCGTGCCGTCCACTCCGGCTTCGCCAGGCCGATCGACCAACGCGACGCAGCCACGGCCGAGTTCGGGTCGTCCGACCGGATGCGGTAGGTCTCGCGGGCGTCCTCGCTGAACACGAGTCCGTCCGGGTACACCCGTCCGCCGCCGTAGCCGGGGTCGACGTCGAGGGTCCACTCCCCCGACTCGACGTCGTGCGTGACCGTGCGTTGCGGCAGCCGCTCGGTCGGTGCAACGCGTTCGATCGCCAGCGGCGCCGACCGCTCCGGCTCGTCGAACCGCACGTCGTCGTCGGTGTCGCGCGTCCAGACCGGCAGGCACACCTCGGACGTCGTCGGGTCGACCGTGAGGGTGGCCTCGGTGCCGTGCGGCCAGACCCAGGGCCAGTACGACGACGAGACCGCGATCCGCAGGCGGTGCCCGGCGGCGAACCGGTGACCGGTCGCGACCAGCTGCACCGGCAGCGACGCGGTCGCTCCCGGGACGAGCGGGTCGTTGCGGTCCATCCCGTCCCGCTTCGCCGCGTTGAGCACCCCGCGGGTGACGAGCGTCGAGGAGCCGTCCGGCGCGACGTCGCACAACCGCACCGTCAGGGTGGCGCGGGGCTCGTCGCTCGTGACCGACAGCGTGACGACGACGTTGCCCAGCAGGTCGAACGCCTTGCCGACGGGCAGGTCGAAGCAGACGGATCGGCCGTCCTCGGCACGCTGGTCGGGTGGCAGGTCGGTCGCGTTGCCGAACGGGAAGAACCGGCCGGCGTCGGCACCGGTGTGCTGTGGCGAGCGGACGACGACCGGGCCGTCCCCACCGCCGCGCAGGGTCGCGAGGGGCAGCACGCGCCGGTGGGTCGCTGCGGAGGGCCACGCCTCGGCGCCGACCCACCGACCCCGTCGGGACGCGTAGTACGTCGCCGGTGCTTCGCCGTCGTTGATCCAGGCCCGCAGTGCGGGGTCCTGCTCGACCCCGGTGTCCTCGTCCCGCAGCCAGCGGTCCCACCAGCGCAGCGTCTCCTGCAGGAACCCGATCGACGGGCCGGGTGCGAGACCGCGGTCCGGGTACTGGTGCGACCACGGCCCCACGATGCCCTTGACCGGGGACTGCACGTTCGACACCAGTCGGAGCACGGCGTCGCGGTACGGGTCGGCCCAGCCGCCGACGGCCAGGACGGCTGCGCCGATGTTCCCGTACTCCTCGGCGGCGCTCCCGTGCCGCCAGTAGTCGTCGCGCTCCTGGTGGGACAACCACACCGGCGTCATCGGCCGGTTCGCCTCGAGGCGCTCGCGCCACCGGTCGACCCAGCCGCTGCCGACGACCTCGGGCCGCGGTGGTCGCGAGTTGAACGCGAACATCGTCGCGCCCCACGCGGCCATGTCGATGCCGAGCACCGCACCGCCGACGTAGTGCACGTCGTTGTCGTACCGGTCGTCGGTCGAGCACACCGTGACGATGGCCTTGAGGGCCGCTGGTGCCCGCGCTGCCAACTGCAGGGCGTTGAACCCGCCCCACGAGATGCCGAACATGCCGACGGCGCCCGTCGACCACTGCTGCGCGGCGAGCCAGGCGATCACGGCCTCGCCGTCACGGAGCTCCTGCTCGCTGTACTCGTCGTCGAAGAACCCGTCCGACGAACCGCTGCCCCGGATGTCGACCCGGACCGACGCGTACCCGTGCTGGGCGTACCAGGGGTGCCGCTCGGAGTCGCGGGGCGCGGTCCAGTCGTCGAGCCGATACGGCAGGTACTCGAGCAGGACGGGCACCGGACCGTCGGGCGACGCCGGCGACCAGATCCGGGTGTGCAGCCGGACGCCGTCGGGCATCGGGATCCACTCGTCGCGGACGGTCACGCCCTCGGGCAGTGAACCCGCGTCGCCGATGGCGGTGAAGGTGGCGGGAGTGGCCCCGTCGGTCATGCGTCCTCCCAGTTGCGGGTGCGGTGTCCGTCGCCGTGGTCGGTCCAGCCCTCGGCGTGCTTCCAGCGCGGCACACCGTCGCCGACGTCGGGCAGCACGGTGCTGCCCGGTTCGAGCGTCGCGGCGAGCAGCGTCGACGTGTACGGGTGGTTCGGGCCGGTGAAGACCCGCTCGGTCGGTCCGATCTCGACGATCCGGCCGCCGGTCATCACCGCGACCCGGTCGGCGACGCCCCGGACGACGGCCAGGTCGTGGCTGATGAACAGGCAGCTCAGTCCACGCTCGCGCTGCAGGTCGGCGAGGAGCGCGAGGATCCCGGCCTGCACCTGCACGTCGAGCGCGGTGGTGATCTCGTCGGCGATCACGAGCGAGGGCCCGGCGGCGAGGGCGCGCGCGATCCCGACGCGCTGCCGCTGCCCACCGGACAGCTGGGCCGGCAGCCGGTCGGCGAACTCCGGTCCGAGGCCGACCTGGGTGAGCAGCTCGCCGACGCGCTGTCGTGAGGAGACGCCCGTGAACAGCTTGAGCGGACGCCCGATGGCCGCCCCCACGGTGCGCCGCGGGTTGAGCGAGGTGTCGGCGTTCTGGAACACGAGCTGCACCGCGCGCCGCAGTGCCGCCGTCCGTCCGGCGATCGGCTCGCGCAGGTCGCCGTTCGTGGTGCCGTCGTCGTAGGTGAAGGTGCCGGACTCGGCGGGCACCAGCCCGGCCAGCGCCGTCGCGAGCGTCGACTTGCCGCTGCCGGACTCGCCGACGACGGCGAGCGTCTCGCGCTCGGCGATCGTGAACGAGACGCCGTCGACGGCGGCCGGCAGGCCGCGGCCGTAGCGGATCACCAGGTCGTCCGCGGTCACCACGGGACGGGCGGAGCGGTCGGGAGGCACGGTGCCGGTGGCCGTGGAGCCGACCGTCTCCGGGGCGGTCGCGTCCTCGGGCACGTGCCCCGATCCTCCCGGCCGTCGCCCGTCCGGCACCGCGGCCAGCAGGGCGCGCGTGTACTCGTGCTGCGGGGCGGCGAAGAGCGCCGCCGTGGCGGCGTGCTCGACGATCTCGCCGTCGCGCATGACGGCGATCTCGTCGGCCATCGCGGACACGACGCCGAGGTCGTGGCTGACGAGCAGGACCGCCATGCCGAGCTGCCGGCCGAGGTCCGCGATCAGGTCGAGGACGGCTGCCTGGGTGACGACGTCGAGCGCCGTCGTGGGTTCGTCGAGGACGAGCACCCGGGGGCGGGCCGCCACGGCCATCGCGATCGCGATGCGCTGCTGCTGCCCGCCGGAGAGCTGGTGCGGGTAGCGGCGGACGATCGCCTCCGGGTCGGGCAGCCGGACCAACCGGACGAGTTCGAGGACCCGTTCCGGGCCGTCGGGCTCACGGTGCGCGCGGAGGGCCTCGCGGATCTGCTCGCCGACGCGCATCGACGGGGTGAGGGCCTGGCCCGCGTTCTGCGCCACCACGGACGCGACGCCACCCCGGAGCTCGCGCCGACCGGACGGCGACAGCGCGAAGACGTCGTCACCGCCGACGCGGACCGAGCCGCCGACGATCGTCGAGCCGGCACGGAGGTGTGCCAGCAGCGTCCGGGCGACCGTGGACTTGCCGCTGCCGGACTCCCCGACCAGGCCGAGGGTGCGGCCGGCGGTGATCGCGAAGGACACGCCCCGGACCACGGGGACCAGGCGCTTGCCGGCCGCGTAGGAGATCGCGAGGTCCTCGACGCGGACGATCGGGCCCGGGGCGGTCGCCGTCGTGGCCGACGCGGCGCTGGTGTCGGTGGCGGTCATGCGCTCACTCCCTGCTTGGCGCGGTCGACGCCGAGCGACTTGCTCAGGCCGTCGGCGGCGAGGTTGAGCCCGATCACGAGGGTCGCCAGGGCGACGATCGGCGCGAGCGTCCCGAGCGGTACGACGGTCAGGGCGGTGCGGTTCTCCTGCACCATCAGGCCCCAGTCCGGGGTCGGCGGGTTCGCGCCGAACCCGAGGAAGGACAGCGACGCGACGAGCAGGACGATCCACGAGGCCCGCATGGCGTACTCGACGAGCACCACGTCGAGGACGTTCGGCAGGATCTCGCGGAACACGATCGACAGCGCGCGTTCACCACGGGCCCGGGCTGCCGTCACGTAGTCCTGCGTGATGACGGTGCGGGCGGCACCGCGGACGACGCGGGTCACGGCGGGCGCGTAGACGACGGTGACGGCGAGGACGATGACCCAGAGGCCGGCGTCGAAGACCGTGACGACGACGAGCAGCGCGAGGATCGACGGCACGCTGAGCAGGGCGTCGACGACGCGCATGACGGTCTCGTCGAACCAGTTGTCCGCGTACGCCGTGATGCAGCCGAGCACGGTGCCGACGGCGACGGCGATCGTCGTGGCCAGGAACGTGACGAGCAGGGCGTACCGGCCGCCGTTGAGCGTCCGCGACAGGACGTCACGGCCGTACTGGTCGGTGCCGAGCCAGTGCGTCCAGGTCGGTCCGGCGAGGACGTCGCCGGCGTTCGTGGCCACCGGGTCGTGCCCGGCGATGACCGGGGCGAGGACCGCGAGCACGACGTGCAGGGCGATGAGGCCGAGACCGATGCTCAGCGCGGTCGAGCCGCGCAGGGGCGCGAGTGCGCCGGCGAGGACGGCGCGTCCGGGGCGGCGAGGGGCGATGGCGGTCATGCGGCGGCCTTCCTGGTGCTGCGCGTCGGACGGGTGCGCGTGCGGGGTCGCCGCTGGCGGGTCCGCAGCTTCGGGTCGAGCGCGAGCGCGACGAGGTCGGCGGCGAGGTTGCAGACGACGTAGATGACGGCGCTGAGGAGCGCGATCGCCTCGATCGTCGGCAGGTCGCGGTTGAAGACCGACTCGAGCATGAGCTTGCCCATGCCCGGGTAGTTGAAGACGTTCTCGACGACGACGACCCCGCCGAGCAACCAGGCGACGTTGAGCGCGACGACGTTCAGCGTCGGCAGCAGCGCGCTCGGCACCGCGTGCTTCCAGACCACGCGGCGCATCGTCAGGCCCTTGAGCTCCGCGGTGGTGACGAACTCGGATGCCATCACGTCGATGGTCGAGGACCGCGCGGTGCGGACGATGTAGGCGGCCATCGCCAGGGTGAGCACGATGATCGGCAACCAGATCGTCGGTAGCAGCTCGCCGACGGTGGCGTCGCTCCCCCGCAGCACGACGGCGGGGAAGACCGGCAGGCCGATCGCGAAGAGGAGCACGAGCACGGTCGCGACCATGAACTCGGGGACGCTCATCACGACGAGGCTGACGATCGAGATGACCTTGTCGGACGGGCGACCCCGACGGACCCCGGCGAGGACGCCGAGCGTGAGGGACACGGTGACGCCGACGAGCATGGCGGGCACGGCGATGAGCATGCTGTTGCGGAAGGCCGTGAACAGCGTCGGCGCGACGGCCTCGCCACTGACGAGCGAGGTGCCGAAGTCACCGTGCACCGCACCACCGAGCCACTGCAGGTAGCGGAGCCACACGTTCTGGTCGAGGCCGAGGGTCTCGCGCAGCTGCTTGACGGCGTCCGGCGTGGCGTTCTGCCCGAGCAGCTGCTGCGCGACGTCGCCGGGCAGGGCCTGCACGGCCAGGAACACGAAGAGCGAGGCGAGCACCACCGTCAGCACCGCGATGCCGACCCGGCGGAGGACGGGGACGAGGACGTCCGACGGCGTGTTCGTGGTCGTCATCGGCGCAGTCCGATCCGGAGGTAGTCGAACTCGAAGCCGTACTCCAAGTAGTTCACGACGTCGCGGGAGAGCCCCACGAGCCGGTCGCCGAACATCGGCGTCATGTCGGCTCCGTCCTCGACGACGAGCCGTTGGGCGTCCTGGTAGAGGCTGAGGCGCTTGGCGTCGTCCATCTCGGCGCGGGCGTCGTCGAGCAGCCCGTCGAAGGTCTCGTTCGACCACGCGCTCTCGTTGTAGGACGACCCGGTGCGGAAGATCTGGTTGAGCAGCTGGTCGATCGGCCGGCCGGTGAACCAGTAGCTCACCATGAGCGGCTTCTGCATCCAGATCTGCGTGTAGTACGAGTCCGAGCTCGCGTTGCGGACCGTCAGGTGGATGCCCGCGTCGGCGACGGCGTCGCGGTAGGCGACCGCCATCGGCGTGAACACCGACTCGTAGCTGGACGTGTATATCGACGTCCGGAACCCCTCGTGGCCGGCCTGCTTGAGCAGCGCCTTCGCCTTGTCCGGGTCGTACTCGCGGTGGTCGTCGACGAACGCGGCGAGCTGCGGCGGCACCGGGTTGTCCCACCCGGGCGAGCCGGTGCCCTGCAGGGCGGTGTCGACGATCTGCTGCGGGTCGTAGGCGAGCTTCATCGCCTGACGCACCCGCGGGTCGCTGAACTCGTCGCTCGTGGCGAGCATCGGGATCGTGTACCACTGGGCGTTCTTCGACCGGGCGACGGTGGCGCGATCGGAGGCCGAGACCACCCGCGCGGTCGCGAAGTCCAGGTTCGTCTGCGAGATCAGGTCGATCTGCCCGGCGAGCAGCGCGTTCACCCGGGCCGTGGTGTCCTGGATCGAGTAGAAGTCGATGCCGTCCAGCGCGGGGCGGCCGGCGAAGTGGTCGTCGAACGCCTCGACGCTGCCGGCACCGGCGGGCGTGAACGACGAGAGCCTGAAGGGCCCGGTGCCGATCCCGGTCCGGCCGATGTCGGTGATCGCGGCCGCCGGCACGATGTAGCACTGGTAGGCGGTCAGCAGCGACGGGAACTCGGCGTTCGGCTTGGTCAGCGAGAACCGCAGCGTGTACGGGTCGGTCGCGCGCATCGAGTCGGCGTCCATCACCTCGCCGAGGACACCGGCCTGCGGGCTGCCGGTCTTCTCGTCGAGGATGTGCCGGATGCTCGCGATCGCGTCGTCCGCGGTGAAGCGCGAGCCGTCGTGGAAGGTCACGCCGCGACGGAGCGAGAACGTCCACTCGGTGCCGTCGGCGTTCGCGGACCACTCCTCGGCGAGGTCGGGCACGGTGGTGCCCTGTTCGTCGAGCTTGACGAGCCGGTTGTACAGCGCGCCGAGGTACTCGTAGGCCGACAGCGAGCTGGCGGAGTCGAGCGTCTCGGCGGCCGAGGCGGCCGGGCGCGCGATGCGCAGACGACCGCCGCGTCGGGCCACACCGGTGGCCGCCGCTTCGGGGATCGTGGGGGTGCCGGCGTTCGCACCGGAGCTGCACCCGGTGAGCGTGAGCAGGCCGAGGCCGGCGAGACCGGCGGCACCGGTGAGGAGCGCTCGACGGCTCGGGCCGCGGGCGTTCCGGGGTTCGGGGACGATGGGCTGCATTCGGGGTGACCCCTCCTGTAATCGTTCCGGTGAACGATAGAGGGAGACCGGCGATCCCCCAAGTCCTGGCCCTCGTCGGCCCGAGTGTTTACGAAGTCGTTACACGGACGCCCTCGGTGCGGTGCATGATCGGAGCATCCCGTCCGAGGAGGATCATGGCGACGTTCACCAGGGGGTTCGGTGGCCGCCGGGCCGACCGCGACGACACCCGCATCCCGCCCGGCCAGACCCTGGTGCGCGACTGGCCGGTGCTGTCGGCCGGAGCCACACCCGAGATCGAGCCCGAGTCGTGGACCTTCTCGATCCGCACCGAGAACGGGCTGCACACCTGGACGTGGGACGAGGTGCACGCGCTCGGTGTCGAGGACGTCACCGTCGACATCCACTGCGTCACCCACTGGACCAAGCTCGACATGCCCTGGCGCGGCGTCCCCCTCGACCGCCTGTTCGAGGACGTCGACACCTCGCTGGACTTCTGCATGGTGCACAGCACCGGCGGGTACACGACGAACGTCCCGCTCGACGAGCTGCTGGACGGCAAGGCGTGGATCGCGTTCGAGGCCGACGGCGAACCGCTCGAACCCGAACACGGCGGACCGGCCCGCCTGCTGGTGCCGCACCTGTACTTCTGGAAGAGCGCGAAGTGGGTGAGCGGGATCGTCATGCAGGCGGACGACGAGCCGGGCTTCTGGGAGAACGCGGGGTACAACCTGCACGGCGACCCGTGGAAGGAAGAGCGGTACTGGTGACGGTTCCCGACACCGACCTGGAGGCCCGGCCCGGCCCCGCCGTGCGCCCTGCGGTGCGCAGGCGGCCGGCCTGGCACCCCGCGACGGTCGCGTCGGTGGAGCGCGAGACCCCGAACGCACGTCGAGTCGTCCTCGACGTCCCGACGTGGCCGGGGAACGACCCCGGCCAGCACCTGGACGTCAGACTCACGGCCGAGGACGGGTACCAGGCCTCCCGGTCCTACTCGATCGCCTCGGCCGGCGACGGCACCGACGTCGTCCTCGCCGTCGACCGCGTCGAAGGCGGTGAGGTGTCCCCCTTCCTGGTCGACGCGGTCGAGGTGGGCGACGCGCTCGAGGTGCACGGCCCGCTCGGCGGGTGGTTCGTGTGGCGTCCCGGCGGGTCCACCCGACCGGTGCAGTTGATCGCCGGCGGATCGGGCATCGTGCCGCTCGTCGCCATGGTCACCGCGCATGCCGAGGCCGAGGACCCCGCACCGTTCCGCTTGCTCGTCGCCGTCCGGACTCCCGACGACGTCTTCTTCCGTGCGGAACTCGACCGGGCCGTCGGCTCCGAGGCCCCGCTCGAGGTCACCGCCGTGTACAGCCGGACCGCTCCCCCCGGGTCCGACGTTCCCGCGGGGCGGCTCACCCGCGACGCCCTCGCCGCCGCGGTCTTCCCACCGGACGTCGGAGCCCTCGTCTACGTGTGCGGGTCGACGCCCTTCGTCGAGCAGGTGCTCCGCTGGCTCGCCGAGCTCGGGCACGACACCACCGACGTCCGTGCCGAACGCTTCGGGGGCAGCTGATGACGGTCGTCGACGGCAACGCGCTCGCGGGCGTCCTGTCCGAGGTGCTCGGTCCGGAGCCGACCGTGACGGTGCTCTGCTGTGCGGGCTGCGGCTCGCTCGGCTCGGTCGCGCGCACCGCGGTCTACCGAACGGCGATGGGCTCCGTCGCCCGCTGTCGCGACTGCGACACCGTGCTCGTGACGGTCGTGGATGCCGGGGCGACCCGGTGGGTCGGGCTGCCGGGCACCCGGGCCGCGGCGGCTTCTTTACCCGAGGGACTCGGCTAGAGCAACCCACAGTGGCGTGCCCTGCGGAGTTCTTGCGGATTTCCGCACGACCCGAACTGGGGCCCAATCCGTGGACGGCGATGCTCCGGATCACTCTTCGGGACATCGCTGGGCCACCCACCCGGCGTCTCCACTCGGGGCAGCGTGGCCTCTGCGTCCGGTGGGCGCGGGTACCCGAAGCCTGCGCCCCCGGAAGCACCGCGTGCGGTGCCCGGAGACGACGAAACCCCCGGTGCTGCTCCGTCGAGCAACCCGGGGGTCGTGTCCTGTCCGAGCGGATGACGAGATTCGAACTCGCGACCCTCACCTTGGCAAGGTGATGCGCTACCACTGCGCCACATCCGCATTCGCACGCCGTGTCGGCCGTGCGGAGTCGACTGTACCCGATCCCGGGCACCGGGACGTGTTCTTCGACAGATCCGGGCGTGTCCGGTCGTCACGAGGCGCCGTGCTGGGCGGCGATGGCGGTCATCAGGCGGGGAGGAGTTCGATCGGTGCATGAGCTACGTGCACGACAACCCGGGCGGGACCGAGGCCCACGGCGTCGACCTGATCGACGGCGACGCCCCCGCCATCCGCATCCTGGTGCACGGCGACCTGCCGACCACGATCGAGCACGAGGGGCGGACCTGGCTCGCCACCGGGGGCGCGCACGACGACGGGGACGACCAGGCTCCGCCGATCGCGATCTACCGGCCGGTCTGAGCCGAACGGATCGCTCGTGCGGCCTGGAGCACCGCTTCCACGCTCGCGGTGAGCACCGACCGGTCTCGACCCGCTGCCCAGTGCACCCCGGTCCCGTCGCGGTACTCGAGCAGGGTCAGTGCCGCACTGGCGCTGCCCGTCGTCCGTGAGGTCTGGTGCAGCGAGACGATGTCGACGACGATGTCGCACGCAGCGAGCAGGTCGACGACCGCCTCGACCGGGCCGACATCGACGGCGGTCCCGTGGTGTTCGGTTCCTTCGACCCGCAGGGTGAGCTCGGTGTGGGTGTCGGCGCCGTGCGCCGTCTCGATCGCCACCAGTTCGATGTCCGCCGTGCCGTCGGGCGTCCGCTCGTAGCTCCGCTCGAACAGCTCGAGGAGCTCCGGGCCGTCGACCTCGGCCCCCGATCCGTCGACGTGGCGCTGGACACGTCGTGCGAAGTCGATCTGCAGCCGGCGCGGGAGCTCGATGCCCGATGCCGTCTCGAGCAGGTGTGCGATCCCGCCCTTGCCGGACTGCGAGTTCACCCGGATGACCGCGTCGTAGTCCCTGCCGAGGTCCGCCGGGTCGATCGGCAGGTACGGCACGCGCCACGCCGTCTCCGACTCGGGGCGGCCCTCGGCGGCAGCGCGGGCCCGGTGTTCGGCGAACCCCTTCCGGATGGCGTCCTGGTGCGTGCCGCTGAACGCGGTGTGCACCAGATCGCCGACGTAGGGGTGTCGCGGGTGCAGCTCGATGCGGGTGGCGTGTTCGACCGTCCGTCGGACGTCGTCGATGTCGGAGAAGTCGATCATCGGGTCGATGCCCTGCGCGTGCAGGTTGAGCGCGAGGGTGGCGATGTCCACGTTGCCGGTCCGTTCGCCGTTGCCGAAGATGCAGCCCTCGACGCGTTGCGCCCCCGCGAGCACCGCGAGCTCGGCGCACGCGATGCCGGTCCCCCGGTCGTTGTGCGGGTGCACCGACAGGATCACCCCGTCGCGCCGGGCCAGGTTGCGGTGCATCCACTCGATCTGGTCGGCGTACACGTTCGGCGTCGCGATCTCGACCGTCGCCGGCAGGTTGATGACCACCGGACGCTCTGGTCTGGCGTCCCAGAGCTCGGTCATGGCGTCGCAGACCTCCAGGACGAAGTCCGGCTCGGTCAGGTTGAAGACCTCCGGTGAGAACTCAAACCGGACGTTCGGCAGGTGCCCCGCGAACTCGAGCACATCGCGGCCGCCGGCGAGGATCATCTCGCGCAGCTCGTCCCGGTCCTTGCCGAGCACGACGTCCCGCCACATCGGGGCCGTCGCGGTGTACATGTGGACGACGACGTCGTTGGTGATGCCGCGGATCGACTCCACCGTCCGCTCGATCAGGTCACGCCTGGCCGGGGTGAACACGACGATCGTGACGTCCTCCGGCGCGAGGTCGGTCTCGGCGAGCAGCCGGACGAACGCGTGGTCGGTCTCGGACGCCGACGGGTAGCCGACCTCGATCTCCTTGTAGCCCATCCGCACCATGAGTTCGAAGAAGCGCCGTTTGCGCTCGGGGTCCATCGGCTCCGCGAGTGCCTGGTTGCCGTCGCGCAGGTCGACGGGCACCCAGAGCGGCGCGGTGGTGAGCGACCGCGTCGGCCAGGTGCGGTCGGTGAGCGGGACGGCGACCCGCTCGGAGACGTCACGGTACCGGTGCGACGGCATCGGGGACGAACGCTGTCGGTTCCACGGCTGGGTCGCGACGGTGGGAGTGGTGGTGGTCATGGGGCTCCTCGTGCTGCTGTCGTGACGACCGTAGCACCACTCCTCAGACAAGTGGAGGTGTTCCGCACGATGCGGCAGGATGGGCACATGACACCGGTCCGCCGCGAACCACTCGCCGAACAGGCGGCCGACGCCCTGCTCGCCCGCATCCGAGACGGCGAGTGGGTCCTCGGAGCGAAGCTCCCCGGCGAGACGACGCTGGCACCGCAGCTCGGCGTCGGTCGCTCGACGGTGCGCGAAGCCATCCGGCACCTCGCCGGCCGGGGCGTGCTGGCCTCGCGGCAGGGTGCCGGGGTGTTCGTCACCGCACTCGACGTCCAGGACGGTCTCGACGAGGTGCTCCGCCACGCGGACATCACCGCCGTGGTCGAGGCTCGCATCGCGATCGAGGTCGAGGCGTCGTCCCTGGCCGCGGAACGGCGGACCCCGGCCGAACTCCGCGCGATGCGGCGCGCGGTCGACCACCGCCAGGAACGACGCGCCTCGATCGAGCAGCACGTCGACGCCGACACGGCGCTGCACCGCGCGATCGTGGTCGCCGCGCACAGCCCGCTGCTCACCGAGCTCTTCGACGGCTTCACGCCGCGCAGCCGTCAAGCGATGATCGAGCTGCTCCGCATCGACGGTGCGTACGGCAGCGAGGCCGACCGCGACGTGCACGACGACATCGTCGACGCCATCGCCGACCGGGATCCCGCCGCTGCGGCAGCTCGGACGCGGGCGCACCTGCGCAGCCTGACGGCCCGGCTCGGGTGAACGTCTGCCGGGCCGTCCAGCCCGGCACACCCGATCGGTTCAGTGTCCGCGCACGTCACCCGTCAGGATCGCGTGCTCGGCACCGGCCGACAGTTCGTCGTGCAGCGCGTCCGCGAAGAACTCCCCCGCCCCGAGGCTGATCAGGTGGGTGAGCGCGCCACCCACGTCCGTCAGGCCGGGGTTCCACTCGTCGTGCAGGGACGCACGGACGTGTCCGGACTCGTGCACGATGACGGCGCCGATGTGGTCGTGGCTGTCGCCGACCTCGAGCACGGCGTCGTACACGACGGGCTCGGTGTCCTCGCCGAGCGGCTCCAGGTGCACCTCACCGATGCCGGGCCACTCGGTGCGGAACACGGGCAGGTCCGGTGCGTGCAGGTGCGGGGCGCGTTCGTCGGTGACGGACTCGATCTCGCCGGACGTCAGGTACTCGTCGACGACCTCGTGGATGCGGTCGTGCAGTCCGGGCTCGTACTGCCACCACCGCTGGTGCACCGCGCGGAGCCAGTCCTGCGTCGCGGCGTCGGCCGAGGCGGAGGTCCCGACCAGCTGCGGCGCCGTGCCCGGCGACCCGACGACCTCGAGCTGCTCGTCGTGCGTCTCGACGGTGATGGAGCCGGTGACCTCGTCGGGGTGCACGCCGTGCACGTCCTCGGGGGCGGCTGCCCAGATGCTCGCCGGCAGCTTCGGCGGCAGGTCGAACGCCACCGCGATCGCCGGGCGCGCCAACGCCTCGTCCAGCGCGTCGCCGAGGTGCACCTCGTCCGATCGGGAACCCATGACGACGCCGCCGGCCGGGGGCACGGCGGCCAATCGCTCCAGGTCCTCGTGGTCCGCGTTCATCGATGCGAGCACGGTCGTGTCCGCCCACTGGACGAACTCGCCGGCCGCACGGTCCTGGTCACCGAACGGCACGTTCCAGACCGAGGGGTCCGCGAGCACCCACGATGCCGAGCGACCGGCGGGACCACGCCGCACGGCGTCGACCAGGGCGGGGACGAGCCCGGGCAGCCCGCGGTAGGCCGGACGCACGGTGACCCGGTCCAGCGCGAGCAGGTCCGGCTTGCCGAGCATCTCGGCTGCGTGTGTCTGCAGCGACAGGAAGGTCTCGCCGGTGGCGTCGGGGACGACGATCGCGGCGGCGAAGTCCCCGTCGACGTCGGACACCTGGTAGCCGAGCACCAGCGCCTCGACCGACTCCGGTGACCGGCTCGTGTAGGCGGTGACCTCGGCGACCGACACCGCCTCTGCCTCGTCGTCGGTGATCGGCACCCGGACGTCGATCACCCACCGGTCGACGTCCTGCCCGGGGTAGGCGTCGCCGTCCTCGTCGGAGATCGTGATGTGCACGAGCCGCAGGGAACCGTCCCAGGCATCGTGGACGTGCTGGGCGATGGCGGCTTCAGGGTCGTCGGTCACGGACGCCACCGTATCGGTGGGGGCGCGGTCGTGTGGTCACGGACGGTCCGCGACCATTGCGTCGACCGTCCGCATCGCGGTCGCCAGGATGGTCAGGACCGGGTTGACGCCGCCGTTCGTGACGTGCACCGAGCCGTCGGCGACGCGCAGGTTGTCGTGCCCCCACACCCGGCCGGACGGATCGACCACCGACGTCGCCGGGTCCGCCCCCGTCCGGAGGGTGCCGGCCTGGTGCTGTCCGCCGCTCGTGCCGTGGACCGGGCCGTGCAGCTCGGCGACGCGGGTGGCGCCGGCGGCTCGCAGCCAGTCGCCGCTGCGAGCGCTGGTGTGGTCGCGTGCGCGGACGTCCTCGGGGTGGACGCCACCGCTGAACGACGCCACCGGGATGCCGTACCGGTCCGTCACCGCCGGGTCCACCCGGACGCGGGCGTCGGCCGTGGTGACCTCCTGGATCGGACCCATGATCCGCATGCTGCGCCGCGCCAGGTCCCGCATCGCGTGCTTGCCGTCGAGCCCGGAGCGTGGGACGAGCCCCGTGCCGACGAGGTACTGGTAGGTGTTCGACGGCGTCGCGATGAACTCGTTCGCCAGGATCCCGCCGCCGATCTGCCCGGGCACGCCGTGCCGGTAGTCGGTGGTGGCGATCGACGGTCCCGGTCCGAGACCGTCGTCCACCACGTCGTCGAAGACCCCCATCGCGCCGCCGTAGACGTGACCCTGCAGGTGCCGACCGACCTGGTCCGCGCCGTTGCCGATGCCGTCGGGCTCCTGGTCGCTCCGGCTGTTCAGCAGGAGCCGCGCCGACTCCACCGCCCCGGCCGCGACCACGACCTCGGCCGCGTCCACGTCGGTCCGCCAGTCGTGGCCGTCGACCGTGCCGACGATCGTGACGCCGACCACACGACCCGTGCCGTCCGTCCGCAGCCGGGCGACGCGGGCCTCGAGCACGATCGACGCGTTGCCGGTGGCGAACGCGCGGGTCAGCATGGTGTTCTGGCTGCCGTTCTTGGCGTCGACCGGGCACGCGAAGCCGACGCACATGCCGCACTGCTCGCAGGCCCGGCGGCCCAGGTACGGCGTCGAGTTGATCAGGAGCGGGACGTGCACCGTCGAGATGCCCAGGGTGTCCGCGGCGGCGGCGAGCCGGTCCCGCGCTGCCCCGGACGGCAGCGGTGGCATCGGTCGCGCGCGCGAGCGCTCCCCGGACCACGGACCGTCGACGTCGCCCCCGCTGACCCCGACCTCCCACTCGGCGCGCTCGTACCAGGGCGCGAGTTCGTCGTAGCCGAACGGCCAGTCGGCCAGGCTGCTGCCGTCCGGCACCCCGTAGGTCGACGCCATCGTGAAGTCCCGCGGTCCGAACCGCCACGCCTGTGCGCCGTAGACCCGGGTACCGCCCCCGGCCGTGGCCGCGTTGTTGTGCCACCCCGGCGACGACGGCCGGAGCACCAGCAGCTCCCGCCCGTCCGCCACCGTGCGCGGGTTCCCGACGTCCGACGGCCCGGACAGCGGTGCGACGCCCCAGCTCGACCGCGGGTTCCGGATGTGGTCTCGGCTGAGGTCCGCGGTGCCGGGCCACCCACCGGCCTCGATGACGAGCACGCGCCGCCCGGACTCGGCGAGCCCGCACGCGGCGACACCCCCGCCGGCGCCCGACCCGACGACGACCGCGTCGTACCGGTCGGCCAGCTGCGACGGGTGCACGACCGAGGGGACGGCGGTCGGTACCGGTACCGCCACGCTCCAGCCGTCCGGCGGACCGGGCTGCCACCCCACCATCTCCCAGGACCGCTCCCCCGCGTTCCCGCCGTTGCCTGCGTCGGCGTAGTAGCCCGCGGCGACGAGCTCGGCGAACCAGGTCCAGTCCGGATCCTGCTCGTCGACGCCGTCGGCGCGGTCGTGGTCGTCCGCGTGCTCGAGGACGACCCGGAGGCGGTCCAGCCAGTCCGGCCGGTCGACCAGGATCCCGGCCAGGAAGTCGAGCGCGCCGGCCTCGGACGCCGACGGGTACTCGTCCGCCGGCACCACCCGGTCGACCAGGGCGCGGAGCCGTTCGTCGTGCGTGCGGAGGAACTCCTGGGCCGCTGTGGCCGCGTGGTCCGTCATCGGTCCTGCCTCCCGGGCGGCGCCGGTGCCGCTCACGAGCACCGTAGCGGACGCGGACTTGCACCGGTCGTGCCGGCGACCTACTCTGGCGGCAGAGGGCAAAATGCCTCGTCGCCCCGGCGGCCTGGCACCCACACGCGGTCTCGGACGAGTCGCCACTTCTTCATCGAAGGAGTGCACGTGTCCACCCGTTCCCCCGCCCGGCTCCGCGACGCCGGGATCGCTCTCACCGGCCTGTCCGCCGTCTTCCTGTTCGAGATGCTCGACAACTCGGTGCTGAACGTCGCCCTCCCCACCATCGGCCGCGAACTCCACGCGTCGACGACCGGCCTGCAGTGGGTCACCGGTGCCTACTCGGTCGTCTTCGGCGCCCTCATGCTCCTGTTCGGCGCGGTCGCCGACCGGTTCGGCCGACGTCGGGTCATGCTCGTCGGTCTGGTGCTGCTCGCGCTCTCCGCCCTGGCGACCACCCTGGTCACCACGACCGGCGAACTCATCGCGGTCCGCGCGCTCATGGGGCTCGCAGCGGCCATGACGACGCCCGGGTCGATGGCCCTGGCCTTCCGGCTCTTCGACACCGAGGCCCTGCGCGTCCGCGCCTTGACGGTCATCTCCACCGCCGGCCTCGTCGGGCTCGCGGTCGGACCGACGGCGGGCGGCTTCGCCCTCGCGGTGGCGCCGTGGCACGCCCTGCTCCTCGTGAACGTCCCGATCGCGGCGCTCGCGTTCATCGGCATCCGGACCGGCGTCCCCGCTGACCGACCGGAGGACCTGCACCCCGACCGGATCGACGTGACCGGCGCGCTGTTCGGCACCACGGCCCTGGTCGGTGCACTCGGGACGCCCACCCTCTTCGCGGAGGCGGGCAGCGCCTCCTGGCCGGGGTGGACCGGGGTCGTCGTGACGGTCGCAGCGGTGGCGGCCTTCGTGCAGCGGGAGCGCACCGCGGCACAGCCGCTGCTCGACCTGCGCCTGCTCGCCCGTCCGCTCGTCGCGAGCGGTCTGGCGTACAAGGCGGCCTCCGGACTCGCGGTCTCCGGGCTGTCGTACCTGGTGACGCTGCAGCTGCAGTTCGCCTGGGGCTGGTCGCCGGCGCTGGCCGCGGCGGCGACGCTGCCGCAGGTTGTGGTGCTCCTGGCCTCCGGACGGTTCGTCGGCCCGTTCGTGCAGCGGGTCGGCCTCGGTCGTGCGGCCTGGCTGAGCGCCGGTGCCGTCGTGGCGGGACTCGCGCTCTTCACCGTCGGCGGGCGTGCCGGGTACGGCTGGGTCGCCGGGTCACTCGTCCTGGTCGCCGCGGGCATGCGGGTCGTCGGGGTCGTCGCCGGCAACAACGTGCTCCAGGGCCTGCCGTCGAACCGGACGTCGGTCGGTGCGGCGCTCGTCGACACCTCGAGCGAGCTCGCGACCGCGGTGGGGATCACGGCGACCGGGATGGTCCTGGCACTGCTCGTGCCCAACAGCATCGCCTCGACGTCGTGGACGGCGAGCCGGCTGGCCGCCTTCGAGGGCGGCATCACCGTCGCGGGCGCCGTCCTGACGGTCGTCGCCGCCCTGCTCGTCGGCTTCGGGATGGCCCGCGCGACGACCCGCGCGGGCACGCCGGTGGCCGAACCGGCTCAGACCGCGCTGTAGCCGCCGTCCGCGACGAGGACCGACCCGGTGATGAACGACGCCGCGTCGCTCGCCAGGAACACGACGCTCGGGGCGATCTCCTCGGGCAGGGCGAACCGTTGCTGCGGCGCGTCCTCGATCCAGTACCGCCGGAACTCCGGGGAGTCCACCGGAGCCATCTCGGTCTTCACGTACCCGGGTGCGACGGCGTTCACGCGGATGCCGTACTTCGCCCACTCGACCGCGAGCGACTTCGTCAGGTGGTGCACGGCGGCCTTCGACGCGTTGTACGCCGGCTGCCAATGCGGCCGGTTCACGATGAGGCCCGACATGCTGCCGATGTTCACGATCGAGCCCGACCCGGCGTCGCGCATGTGCGCGCCGACGGCGGTCGACGTCTTCCAGAGCGCACGGACGTTCAGGTCGAACACGTCGTCCCACTCACTGTCGGGGACGTCGAACGCGTCCCGGTGGTGGCATGTGCCGGCGTTGTTGACGAGCACGTCGATCCGACCGAGGGCCGTCATCGCCTCCTCGGTCATGCGCAGCACCTGCTCGCCGTCGGTGATGTCCGCCGTGATGGTGACGAAGTCGTGGGCGGCGTCCGCGGCTTCGGCGGCGACCCGGGCGTTGCGTTCGGCCGACCGCCCGACGATCGCGACGCGGGCGCCGGCCTCGGCGAGGCCGAACGCGAACGCCCGTCCGAGCCCCTGGTTGCCGCCGGTGACGAGGGCGGTCCTGCCGGTCAGGTCGAAGGGTGAGGTCATGGTGTGGGCGCCTTCCTGAGGGGGTCGACGCCGTGCACCGCGTCGACGAGGTACCGCCCTGCGTACACGCCCCCGGCCGGGAGGCGCGGCGTGCGTCCGCCCCGCACCGCGCCCACGGCTGTGCTCACGACCACCGCCGCCCTGTCTCCCGCGACGCCGACTGCTGTGCACCTCGAGGGCCGGCGCAGGAGCCCGTCACCGTGGGCCCGTGGAGATCGCCGAGGTCCGATGTCCCGGTCACGGCCCGACGCGTTCATCCACCGCCTTCTCGATTCCCTCTGCGAACCACGAACGCTCGGACGGCTCGCCCCGGTGGGGCAACGACCACGACGCTGGTCACGACGAGCACGGCGACGATTCCCACCGCTCCGATCGTCAGCAGGTCCGGGCGGAGGACCGACTGGCCCCGCAGGGCCTGCCACAGCGCGATCGAGGTGGCCGCGGCGTACGCCGCCCCTGCGACGACCACGACGCGCACGCGCGACCGCTCCCGCATCGTCGCCGGCAGGACGAGCGCGAGGAGGGGCAGCACCTGCAGGGCGTGCATCCCGATGAAGTGGGACACGCGGAGGTCACCGTGGAGGCTGTTCCAGCCGAGCAGGGGGATCCCGCCGGAAGGGTCGTCGCCCCCGACGGAGTGCGAGCCGTACGTCCCCGAGCCCGGATCGGCCAGCTGCGCCGCAGTGGGGATGACCATGAGGAACCCCACGGAGAGGCCGGCCAGGGCGACGACGAGCCCGATCCGGAGCGCCCAGGCCGACGCCCGGTCGTCCAGGTTCGAGAAGACCGCGACTGCGGCGCCGACGAGCAGCGTGGCGCAGTACATCAGGGTGACCCCACCGGCCATGAGCTGGTAGAACAACTGGTTCGTCGGGGTCGACACGTTGAAGTGGCTCCCCACGCCTCGCACGACCTGGATCGAGATCACGACGATCTCGAGCAGCGATGCGGCCGCGCCGACGGTCCCGGCCCACCAGCCGATCCGTCGCAGGACGGGCCGCTGCACCAGGGAGAGCATCCACGCCAGCGTCACGGCGTAGAGCGCGAGCGACACGGAGAACTTGAGCGGCTTCGCCCAGATCGGGTCGGCTGCGAGCGTGCGCGGATCGACCAACAACCCGACGACGCACACCACCGCCCAGACGCCCATCAGCGCAGCGAACGCCACGAGCGGCCGGTGCCATCCCCGGGTACTGAGCAGGAGGGCACGGGTCGCGTCGAGGACGACGCTCACGAGCGGGCGTCCACCGCAGTCAGCTCCTCGGAGATCGACCACAGCCGAGCAGCGATCTCCGGGTCCTGTGCCTGCTTCGACCGGCCGATGACTTCGGCTCCACCGCGCATGTGCATCATGCGCCGCGGTCCGACGAAGGTCCCACCGGGCAGGTCGGCGCTCGCGGCCATGAGAGACGGCAGCGCACCGTCCTCTGGCTCCTGCCCGAGGACCGGGACGAGACGGTCCCACAGGTTGGGGCGCTGCCCGGCCGGTCGCTCGTAGATCGCCGTCTTCACCAGGCCCGGGTGGGCTGCCAGCGCGCGCACCCGGGACCCCGACGCCAGCAGGCGCCGGTCGAGTTCGGACGTGAACAGCAGGTTGGCGAGCTTGGAGTCGGCGTACGCACGGCCGGCGTTGTAGGTGCGCCGGTACCAGTCGAGGTCGGTGAGGTCGAGTCGGGCCATACGTTCCGCCTGGGAGGCGACGGTGACGACGCGGTCGGTGACGTGCGGTAGGAGCAGCGTCGCCAGCAGGAAGTGTCCGAGGTGGTTCGTCCCGAACTGGAGTTCGTGCCCCTCCGCCGTCCGCTCCAGGTCCTTCGACTCGACGCCGGCGTTGTTCACCAGGATCGCGATCGGCTCGTTGATGCCGTCGGCGAACGCCTCGACCGTGTCGAGCCGGGCGAGGTCGAGACGGCGCACACGGTGGGTCCCCGGAATGCCGGGGAGGGCGGAGACGACCGCCCGGCCCTTCTCCTCGTTGCGGACCGCGAGGATGATCCGCGCTCCCGATCCCGCCAGTGCGACGGCCGTCGCACGGCCGATGCCGCTCGTGCCGCCGGTGATGATCACGGTCTCGTCGGTCGGAGCTCGACCGGTCCTGATGTCGTCCATGCCGTCAATGTAGACACTGACTACTTTGTTGTCAACGTCTACACTGGCGTCATGAGTGCGCAAGCTCGTCCGTACCACCACGGCTCACTGCGGCAGGAGCTCGTGCGGGAGGGCCGTGCGCTCCTGGTCGAGGAGGGGCAGCAGGCGGTGACCGTGCGGGAGCTCGCGCGCCGCGTCGGCGTCAGTCACGGCGCACCCCTACGACACTTCCGCGACCGGGAGGCCGTCCTCGACGCGATCGCCGCGGACGGCTTCGACGAACTCCGTGGCCACCTGGAGGCCGCGCGCGGCCCCGGGGACCTCGGGCCCCGTCTCACCGAGTACGTCCGAGCGCACGTCCGCTTCGCCCAGGAGAACGGCCCTCTCGTCCAACTGATGTTCACGTCGACCGACGACGGCCCGGAACCCGAGCGCGACCACGGGTCGTGGTCCTCGGCGGAACGGTTCTTCGCCCTGGGTGCGGAACTGCTCGGCGAGCGCGACCCGGCATCGATGGGTCCGGTCCCGTTCCTGCTCGCAGCGACCACCGAGGGCATCAGCGCACTGGCGGCGGCCGGGCGGATCCCGCCGGAGCGTGTGGACGAGGTCGTCGTCGCGGCGGTGCGGATGCTCCTCCCACAGATCGAGCAGCAGCTCGGCCGGCCCTCCGACGTCTCGACGAGCCAGTCCGGCCCCTGATCGACGCGTGGCGGCCGCGGTCAGCGAGTCGCCGGGATTCAGTCCGGACGTCGTGACGAGCGCGGTGTCGGAGTCGTCGTCGCCGAGAAGGCGGCGGGGAACCGTGTTGCCGGCCCCCCGCCGCGCGCGGACGGTCAGACGCGGCCGAGCATCGCTTCGTTGAGGATGGTGCCGCCGAGCATCCAGCCACCGTCGGCGACCTCGTCGAGGATGACGAGCGTCGTGGGTCGGGCTCGCTCGCCGTAGACGTCGACGATGGCATCGGTGACGGCGTCCTGCAGCTTCTTCTTGGACTCGGGGGTCAGGGTGTCAGCAGGGACCTTGATGTTGGCGAAGGGCATGGTGTTCCTCTCAGTGGGGGTCCGGACGTTCCGGGGGTCAGGGTGCGGCGTTCGGGGACAGGAGGTCCTCGATGCCGACGCGGCGGTAGAACTCGGCTCGGATGCGGTCCGCGACGGCCGAGACGACCTCGCTGCCGTCGTGCGAGGGATCGATGTGGACGCGGTACGGACGACCACCGCCGGGCAGGTCCACGACCCGTACGATCTCGTCGGCAACGTCCTGCACGTCGGCGCCCGTCGGCACGGTCTCGGCGAGGCGGCCGGTCAGGTCCCGCCGGAGCGCTCCGTACTCCTCGTCGTGTGCAGCGACGCGGTCGGCGTCCGCCGGCACCGCGGCGTTGGTGAAGTGGTTCGTGCCCGAGGTGAAGGCGCCCGGGACCACGATGGTGGTGTCGATGCCGAAGCGGACGAGTTCTGCGGCATAGCTCTCGGCCAGGGCGTCCAACCCGGCCTTCGCCGCGAAGTACGGCGCCAGGAACGGCGGGTGCCCGCCGCGGGTCGACGAACTGCCCACCCAGACGACCAGTCCGGACCGGCGGTCACGCATGTGGGGCAGGACGGCACGGGCGACGCGCTGGGCGCCGACGACGTTGACGTCGTACAGCGCCGCGAACTGCTCCGGCGTGAACGCCTCGGCCGGGCCGTAGGCCATGTGTCCGGCGTTCTGCACGAGGACGTCGATGCGCCCGTGTGCACGGACGACGGTATCGACCGCGTCCTCGACGGACTGCAGCGACTGGACGTCGAGCTCGACGGCGCCGAGCTGCAGCGCCTCACGGTCAGCGAGGTCCTCGAGCGCCCGGCGAGCGGTCGCGTTCCGACCGTCAACGGCACGCATCCCCGCGACGACGACGTTGCCTGCCCGTGCGAGCGACTCCGCCGTCAGACGACCGAAGCCGCTCGAGGCTCCGGTGACGAGGACGACCCGCGGCGTGGGCATCAGACCATCCCCCCGTTGGCGCGGATGGTCTGCCCGTTGACCCAGTGTCCGTCCGGTCCGACCAGGAACGCCACGACGCCGGCGATGTCCTCCGGGGCGCCGAGGCGCTCGAGGGGCGGTACCTTCGCCAGCGTGTCGATCTGCTCTTCCGTCTTCCCGTCGAGGAACAACTCGGTCGCCGTCGGCCCCGGAGCGACCACGTTCGCCGTGACGTCACGGCCACGGAGCTCCTTCGCCAGGATCAGCGTCATGCCCTCTGCCGCGCTCTTGCTCGCGACGTAGGCGCCGTAGGTGGGGAACTGCGTCCCGACCACCGAGGTCGACATGCCGACGAACGCGCCACCGGAGCGGAGGCGACGAGCCGCCTGCTGCGCGACGACGAAGGTGCCGCGGATGTTCGTCCGGTGCAGCGCGTCGAGGACCTCCAGGTCCTGGTCGGCGATCGTCGACAGTGCGAGGCGCCCGGCGGAGTGCACGACGACGTCGACGCCACCGTGGTCGGCCTCGACCTGGTCGAACATGGCGGCCACGGCGTGCTCGTCGGCGACGTCTGCCTGCACGGCGACCGCGCGTCCGCCGGCTGCTGTGATCTCCTCGACGGTGGCCGCGGCAGCTGCCGTCCCGCTCGCGTGGTTCACGAACACGGTGAAGCCGTCCGCTGCCAGACGGGAAGAGACCGCGCGGCCGATCCCGCGCGAGCCGCCCGTGACGATGGCAACGCGTGCAGAAGTGTGAGCCATGGGGTGTCCTTTCATTGATACGCGCTCGTCGTTTCGGCGCTACGCCAGAACGTAGCATGACTACGATCGGTGCTACAAGCTGCGCTACGATCACGGCATGGCTCGTTCTGACGAAACACTTCGCAACGCGCTGCTCAGCGCGGCGGAGGAGCAGCTGGTCGCGTCGCCGGACGGGGACATCGCCACCCGAGCGGTCTGCGAAGCAGTCGGTGTGACACAGCCCGTCCTCTACCGGATCTTCGGCGACAAGCGTGGTCTCCTGGACGCCCTCGCCGAGACGGGTCTGCAGCGGTACACGCAGCGGAAGGCCGAACTCGAGGCGTCGGATGACCCGTCGGTGGACCTGCGCCGCGGCTGGGACGACCACCTCGCCTTCGCCCGCGAACACGCCGCGCTCTACCGGCTGATGTTCGCTCCGCGACCGTGGGCGAACAGCGCTGCCCGCGACGGACTGACCGTCCTGCTCGAGAGGACACTGACGCGCTGTGCCGCCGCCGGCCTGCTCCGCGTCGACGTACCCGTCGCGGCGACGATGTTGCTCGCTGCCAACGTCGGACTCGCCCTCGACCGGATGAGCACACCCGCGCGGCACGAATCCGGCATCGCTGCCGACGCGCTCCGCGACGCAGTCCTGAGCGCGGTCCTGGTGGTACCGCCCGGCCCGGATCACGACGACCTCGACGCAGCACCCCTCCGGCAGCTCCGCGCGCAGCTCGACGCCGGCGGCTCGAGCGCGCTGCTGCCCGAGGAAGCCGCACTCATGCGAGTGTGGCTTGACCGACTCGATCC
This sequence comes from Curtobacterium pomorum, assembly GCF_044497295.1. Lineage (NCBI taxonomy): Bacteria > Bacillati > Actinomycetota > Actinomycetes > Micrococcales > Microbacteriaceae > Curtobacterium > Curtobacterium pomorum. Next base: position 2,030,042 of record NZ_CP172409.1, on the reverse strand, counting down.
GCGGAACGATCGCGGCCACGGAGGATCCCGATGATCTCCACCTTCCTCGTCGAGCACGCGCCCCTGGTCCGCGTCGCCTTCTGGGTCGGCGTCACCGTCGCCGCGGGCCTGGCCTGGGCGCTCCACCGCCTGCGGCTCCGTGGTGTGATGCTCGGCCTGTCCGGGTTGTCGTTCATCGCGGTGCTCGTGCTCACGCTGCTGCCCGACGGCGCTCGGCCTGACGGCGTCGCGTGCACCGTGCAGTTCTCCGTGCCGTTCCAGGGCCTCGACACGCTCGCCAACGTCGCGATGCTGCTACCGCTCGCACTCTTCCTCGGCACGGCGACGAACCGACCGCTCTCCGTCCTCGCCGGCGCGGTCGCCCTCTCCGCTGTCATCGAGGTCGTCCAGGCGCTCGCCCCGGTGCTCGGCCGGCGCTGCGACACGAACGACTGGTTCATGAACAGCGTCGGAGCGGTGCTGGGGGCGGCGATGGCGCTCGCCATCTGCGCGATCGACCGACGGCGACGGGCTGCCTCCGTCTCCGCTTGAGTCGTCGCCGGCGTCGGCCGCCTCGGCGCCGACGCGGGCGTCGGCTTCGACGAGGTACCGCCCGGCGGTCCGCCGCGTCAGGTCGCTCGGTGCGGTTCGGTTGCCTCACGACGGTCGAGTTCGGCGAGCATCGCGGCGGTGTTCCGCAGCACCTGCGGTGTCTGCACGAGGGTGATGACCAGGAACACGAGGAACATCGCCGCCGCGAACCAGAAGACCGGACGCCCGGTGACGGCGAGGGACACCTCGAGCGCCATCAGCACCACGAACACGACGGGCCCGAACCACCGCTGCCGGCGGTACTGCTGCTGGTAGTGCGTGAGCGCCTGACGCCACTGCGCCGTGTCCGCATCAGCGGGCAGTTCGCCGCGCCGCACCGCTCGACCGAGTGCACGATCACGCGCGGCCGGGCCGACACTGCGACGTTGCCGACCGATCCAGAGCCCGAAGAGCACGCCGAACACCGCGCCCGTGACCACACTCGCGGCGACTCGGATCCCGACGGGGACGTCGGCGGGCATGGTGACGAACGTCGACAGGTACCAGAACCCGCCGAACGCGACTGCGAGGACGATCATCACGGCCCACAGCGGCCACCCACGCATCGAATCCACCTCGCCATCGTGCCAGCCGAGCGCCGCGGTCGTCCGGAACGACGAAAGCCCCGGCGGGACCTGATGGTCCTGCCGGGGCTTTCTCGTGGTGGGCGATACTGGGATCGAACCAGTGACCTCTTCCGTGTCAGGGAAGCGCGCTACCGCTGCGCCAATCGCCCAGATTCCCTGTCTGAACCGGGGTTCGTACAGGATCTGGAGGGTGTTGCTGGAGGTGGGGACGGGATTCGAACCCGCGTGGACGGCTTTGCAGGCCGCTGCCTAGCCTCTCGGCCACCCCACCATCGAGGTTCACGTCTCCGTGAGTACCCGAACGGTGGGATACCCTCTGGTGAGTCGCAGGGCTTCGAGAAGCCCCACACTCGAGCGGATGACGAGATTCGAACTCGCGACCCTCACCTTGGCAAGGTGATGCGCTACCACTGCGCCACATCCGCACTTGTCTTTCCGCTGTCGCGGCGACGACGTAAACTCTATACGAACCCGGGCGCTTCCACCAAAATCCTTCCTGTTCACCGGGCGTGTCCCCCGAGTTCATGCGGATCCGGCCGGTTCGAGCCCCCTCGTCAGCAGCGCGCCACACCCGGGGAGCACGTCGTGTTCGGAGCACCGCGAGACATCCGCTACTATCGACTCGCACGAACAGTGCAGGGGGCGATTGGCGCAGTTGGTAGCGCGCTTCGTTCACACCGAAGAGGTCATCAGTTCGAGTCTGGTATCGCCCACCCTTGAGACAGAGCCCGACGCAGCAGCGTCGGGCTCTTGTCATCTCACCGGCCCGCAGCACGCGGGACGCACCATCAGCACGATCGGACGAAGGGGCGCATGACCGACGTCGACCTCGAGTTCGCCCGGGTCCGAGCGGTCCTCGACCGTCCGACCCTGCGGCTCATGTCCCGCCCGACGAGCGCGACGGTCCTCGCCGTGTTCCGCACGGTCTTCGACCGCGACGTCCAGTACGTCCCCGCCGACCGCATGCACCTGCAGGTCGAGGAGCACGTCGCCCGCCTGCAGGCCTCGGGCGCGCGCGTGCCCGCGAGCGACCAACACGAGCAGGCCGAGCAGGACCCCCGACCGAACGGCCGTGCCCTCTGTCGTGAGTGGGTGGCGGCCCAGTGGCTCGTGCGCTCCAACTCCCCGGACGGCGACGAGCAGTACTCCCTGACGAGCCACGCGCTCGAGGCCCTGAGCCTCGTCGACGCCCTGTCCGCCGACCGTGCCCTGATCAGCGAGAGCCGCCTGGCGATGATCGTGGACGCCGTGCACCGCTGGGCCGCACGCGCCGAGCCCGATCCCGACGTGCAGATCCGCCGCATCGACGCCCAGATCGCCGAGCTGCAGGCCGAGCGCGAACGCCTCGAGCACGGCGACGACGTCGTCACCGTCGAGGACGACCGGATGCGTGACGGCTACACGAACATCTCCGACCTCATCCGGCAGCTCCCGAGCGACTTCAAGCGCGTGGAAGAGGCCGTCGCGACCATGCACCGCTCGATCGTCGAGGACTTCCGGCAAGAGGTCCGTCCGATCGGCGAGATCCTCGACGACTACCTCGCACGCACCGACAACCTGATGCAGGCCACACCGGAGGGCCGCGCGTTCGAGGGCGCCTTCGAGCTCCTGCGCGACGACGCGCTGCTGCTCCGCCTGCGGGACGACATCGCGACGATCCTGTCCCATCCCTTCGCCGAGGGCCTCGGCGCCGGTGAGCGTCGCGCGTTCCGCAACACGGTGACGATCCTCCGCCAGGGCATCGAGGACGTCCTCGCCCAGCGCCGCCAGCTCACGGCCACGCTCCGCGACCAGATCGTCGCCCACGACGTGGTCCGCGACCGCGAGCTCGACGCCGTCATCCGTTCGATCAACCGCGGGCTCGCCACCCTGATGGACAAGGGCGGGGCGCGCGACCGCATCCCGCTCCCGCTGCTGCCGGCATCAGCCGAGGTCGGCACCCTGCGCGAACGCTTCTACGACCCGGACGCCGAGTCGGTGCCGCCGCCCATCGAGGAACCCGACGACGACGTCTTCGAGGACCTCGACGTCGAGATGCTCCGCAAGCACGGCGGTCCGCTCCTGACCGAGCTGCGCGCCGCACTCCGGTTCGCCGAGGCCGACTCGAGCGTCGACGCGTTCCACGGGCTGCCGCCCGAGCAGCGTCGACCGGTCGAGTTGTTCGGCCTCGCCCACCTGCTGACGGGGCGCGACGACTTCGAGTCCGCCGCGCACCTCGCCGAACACCGCACGGTGCGCCCGGACGGCAGCCCGGTGACCTTCCACATGCCCACCGCGGCGCTCGCTGCGGAGCGCACGCCGGCCGGCGAACCCCACGACGACACACAGAACGCACAGGAGGCACGGTGAGCGACACGACGCCGACACCGGTCGACGAGACGGTCCCCTACGACGACCCCGCAACGGTCCTGCAGGACGACGAACGCGACGAGTCCAGCTTCGCCCTCTTCGAGGGCGACGAGGGTCGGCTCGACGAGCACCAGCGCCGCGCCCTGGTGGCGCTGCTCCGCCACTCGTACGTCAGCTCCCGCACCCACCCCGACGAGTGGCGCGCGGTGCTCGACGGCGAGTACCAACTGCGGTCGCGCCTGAACGACCTGTTCCTCGAGCTGCACGTCGACCGCGACCGCGAGGTCGCCTGGAAGCGCCAGGCCCGCTCGGAGAGCCAGCGCCGTCCGTTCCCCACGCTGCTGCGCGACCTGCCGTACACCCGCGAGGAGACGATCGTCCTCGTCTACCTGCGGATGCGGCTGCGAGCCGATGCCCGGCCGGGGCCGGACCAAGTCGTCGTCGACCGCTCCGAGATCCTCGGGCACGTCGCCGGGTTCCGACCGGCCACCGCGACCGACCGCACCCGCGACGAGGGCCGTGTGGCGAAGGCCGTCGAGCGTCTCGTCACGGCGCGCATCCTGATCCGCACGTCCGACCCGGACCGCTTCCGGGTGGCGAGCGTCGTCGAGGTGCTGCTCCCCCTGGAGCGCCTGCTGGAACTGGACACCTGGTTGCGGACCACCACCGCGCAGGAAGTGGCGACCACCCCGGGCGGCGAGCCGAACGACGGAGCCGACCCGGGCCTCCCGACTGACGACACCGACACCGACGACGAAGGCGAGACGGAAGCGTGACCGACACGTTCGAGATCCCGGCGCTCTTCGACACGGTCGCGCAGTGGCGCGCCGAGTCGATGCAGGTCGTCAACTGGGGCGGGTTCCACGGTCACCGCCAGGTCGAGCTGTCCGGCACCGCGACGCTCATCTCCGGCGCGTCCGGCACCGGCAAGTCCACGCTCATGGACGCGTACCTGGCCGTGATGATGCCGTCCGACGTGCCGTTCAACGGCGCTTCGAACGACGCCACGACCGGGCGTGCCCGCAGCGCCGACCAGCGGAACCTGCTCACGTACCTGCGCGGCAAGGTCGACACCCGCCGCGACCCCGAGTCCGGCGCCCTGCGCGACGTGAACCTGCGCGGCGACGACCAGACCACCTGGGGTGCGGCCGCGGTCACGTTCCGGAACGACGACGAGCGCCGCTTCACGGTGTTGCGGGCCTACATCGTGCCGAAGCGCGCGCGGGGCGTCGGCGACATCCAGATGACCATGGCCACGGTCGACGACGCCTTCGACCTGCGTCGCCTCGAGGAGTTCGTGCCGACGCGGTTCCACCACCTCGAACTGACCGGTCGTGTTCCCGGCCTCGTCATCCGCGACACCTACCAGGAGCTCGCGTACACGCTGCAGACCCGGCTCGGCATCGGCGACTCCGGTGGCGGCAACCGGGCGATGCGCCTGCTCGCGCGCATCCAGGCCGGGCAGCACCTGCCGACGGTCGACGCGCTGTACAAGTCGCTCGTGCTCGAGACCCCCGGCACCTACGAGGCGGCCGACCGTGCCCTCGCGCACTTCTCCGCGCTCGACGAGGCGTACGAGGCGATGGACACCGAGGAGCGCAAGGTCCGCATCCTCTCCCCCATCACCGACCTGCACGACGAGATCGAACGCTCGAAGGCCGCGGCCGAGGCGCTGGACGGCATCGCCACCGGTGCCGAGGTCTCCCCGTTCGCGCACTGGACGGCCTCGCGGAAGCGCGATCTGCTCGACGCCGAGGTCTCGCGGAACGCACGGGAGCGCACGGCATCGCGCGCCGAGGTCGCCGCTGCCGAGGCCCGGCACGCCGCCGTGGAGATCGAGCTGCGCGACGCCGAGGCGCGGCTGCGCGACCAGGGCGGCAACGCGCTCGCCCAGCTCGAGGACCGCATCGACCGCCGCACGCGGGAACGCGACGCCGTCGTCCGCACTCGGGCGACGTTCGACGAGCGCACAGCGGTGCTCGGCACGTCCGTCGCGACCGAGGCCGACTTCACTGCCGCGCAGCGCAGCTCGCACGAGTTCCTCGGTTCCTACGCTGCTTCGCGCTCGTCGTTGGACGACCGCCGTGACGCCCTGACGCGCGAGGAGTACCCGCTCCTCGACCGGGAGCGCTCGCTGCGCCAGGAGCGGCAGTCGCTCGAACACCGCCAGGGCGCGATGCCGCTGCCGATGCACGAGGCCCGGCTCGCGATGGCCCGGGCGGCCGGCATCGACCCCGCAGACCTGCCCTTCGTCGCGGAACTGCTCGACGTGCAGCCCGGCGAGGAGCGCTGGCGCACGGCGATCGAGTCCGTGCTGGCTCCCGTCGCCCGCACCCTGCTGGTCGACCAGGACCGGCTGGGCGCGTTCAGCGAGGCGATCGACGCACTCCGCCTGCCGGTCCGCGTGCAGTTCGAGGGTGTGCCGACCGGTCCGCACCTGGACCTCGACGGCGACCCCGCGATGGTGTCCGGCAAGCTCGCGATCAAGCACTCGCCGTTCAGCACCTGGGTGCGCGAGCGGATCGAGTCCGAGCGCACCGACGCCCGCTGCGTGATCGACGCCTCCGAGCTCGGCGGCGGTGGCCGGCGCGTCACCGAGTCCGGCCAGCTCCGCGACGGCCGTCGTGGTGCGCACGGCGACCGGCGCCAGGCCAACGTCATCGGCTTCACGAACGAGGCCCGCGTCGCCGCAGTCGAGCAGGAGCTCGCGTCGATCGCGCAGGACCTCGCCACGCTCGAGGCCCGTCGCACCGACGTCGCACAGGACCTCACCGCGCTCGACGTCCTGCGCGCCGCCCACCAGCACGTCGTCGACGTCACATGGGACGCCATCGACGTCGAGGGGGTCGAGACCTCGTTGGCCCGACTCGACGAGGAACGCCAGGCGCTGCTCGCCGCCGACGACGGCCTGCGGACGCTGCGCGCCTCGGTCGCCCGCCTGCGGAAGTCGCTCGACGAGACCGCCGACCGACGCTCCGCCGCACGACTCTCCGTCCAGCGGCTCGAGGAGCGGCACGCCGTGCTCGTCGACGGCCAGGACGCGGCCGCCGAGATCCTGTCGCGCTTCGACGACACCCCCGAGTCGTTGCCCGACGACGAGCAGTCGCGACTGCTCGCCGAGACGTTCGCCGAGGTCGGAGCCCCGGACGGCGTGGACGGCTTCGACGACGCCACCCGACGGCTCCGACGCCGCCTGGAGGAACGGCTGTCGCAGGCGCTCGACGGTGCCGCAGCGGCCTCGACGTCGCTGACGCTCACGTTCCAGCGGTACCAGGACGCCTGGCCGGACCCGAACCTCGGCACCGGCGTCGCGTCCTACCCGGACTACCACGCCATCCTCGACCAGATCGTCGCGACCGGACTGCACGCCCGCCGCACCGAGTGGCGTCGGCGGCTGTCGCAGTGGAGCGGCGAGGACCTCGTCCCGCTCGCGGGCGCCTTCGACCGTGCCGTCGTCGAGATCGAGGAGCGTCTCGAGCCGGTCAACGAGATCCTGCGGGACCTGCCGTTCGGCGCGAACCGCGACCGCCTGAAGATCCAGATCCGCCGGGTGACGCGCGAGGACGTCACCGCGTTCCGCCGCGAGCTCCGCGCCCTGTCCGCCTCGGTCGACTCCGAGCTGACCGACGACGTGCTCGAGACCCGGTTCCGCCGGCTCCGGCGCTTCATGGCCGTCATCCGCCCCGACCCCGACGCCGCCCGTGGACGCACCACGCAGCGCGACGCCGTGCTCGACGTCCGACGGCACATGGAGATCACGGCCGTGCGCTACGACACGTCGGGCGTCGACCTCGGGGTGTACTCGTCGCTCGGCGACAAGTCCGGTGGTGAGACGCAGGAGCTCGTGGCGTTCATCGTCGGTGCGGCGCTCCGGTACCAGCTCGGCGACGAGACCCGTCCCCGTCCCCGGTTCGCCCCGGTGTTCCTCGACGAGGCGTTCATCAAGGCGGACTCGGAGTTCGCCGGCCGAGCGGTCACCGCGTGGCTCCGGCTCGGGTTCCAGCTGGTGGTGAGTGCGCCCCTCGACAAGGTCACGGCGCTCGAACCGTCGATGGAACGGCTGCTCTCGATGCGCAAGCACCCCGAGACCGGCCACTCGTCCATCACCGAGATCGCCCGGGTCCCCGCCGACGCCTGACCCGCGGCGCGGGTGTCGTCCCCGAGGTTCCAAAATCTCGGAACCTCGGGCGCCCCAACGGGCCTCCGTGGAACCCGGACGGAACGCACGCGGCATGTCGTGGAACCTCGGCGATGCCCCGGCGTCCCCGACGTCCCCGACGGGTCCGACTCGTCAGGTTCCGAGATCTCGGAACCTCGGGCGCCCCAACGGGCACCTGTGGAACCCGGACGGAACGCGCGCGGCATGTCGTGGAACCTCGGCGATGCCCCGGCGGCGTGTCGCAGAACCTCCGCGTCCGACTCGTCAGGTTCCGAGATCTCGGAACTTCGGGCGCCCCAACGGGTATCGCCAGCAGCACGGAGCTGGCTGATCGGCGAGCACGCTACGGTGATGGCGTGTTCGGACGACGCTCCCCCAAGCCCCGCCCCGACGACGCCCCCGGCCTCGGCATCGGCGCGCTCGTGCAGGTCATCGACTCCGCGCAGGGCGGCGAGCGGTGGGCCGACGAGCCGATCGGCGTCATCGTGGCTCCCGGCGGCAACCAGATCGTCGGGTACCCCGGTGTCGGCGAACCGTTGTCGTGGACGGTCGCGTTCGAGGAGCCCGTGTACACGAAGGACGGCCGCGGCCCCTTCGAGCGCGCGACCGTCCTGAGTCGTCAGTTGGTGCCGATCACGACCGGCAGCGGCGAGTAGCCCAGCGGGCTCAGTACTCCTCGGAGCCGCTCTTCATCATGGCGGCGACCGCCATGCAGCAGCCCACACCACCGAGGACGCCGATGCCGATGATGATGCCGGCGATGAGTTCGAGCATGGGGTGACTCCTTGGTTGCTTCGGCCGTGTGGCTTCCCTCAGGTTAGCGGATGCGCGACGGATCAGCGGATACCGCGCATGAGCTTCAGGACCGGCTTCGCCAGGACGAGCAGGACCACACCGACCGCCACGGCGACGAGACCGAGGATCGTGAAGTAGGGGGCCTCGTCCGCCGGGTCGTAGTAGCGCGACAGCACCCCGGTGACGGCGGTGCCGAGCGACACCGACAGGAAGAAGAGCGCGACCATCTGCGTCTGGAACTTCGGCGGCGCGAGCTTCGTGGCGACGGACTGCCCGACGGGTGACAACAGCAGCTCGGCCAGCGTGAAGACCAGCAGGATCGCGACCAGGGCGAGCAGGGGTGTGCCGTTCTGGCCCGAGTTCACGAAGGGCAGGAACAGCAGGAACGCGACACCCATGATCCCGGTGCCGAGGGCGAACTTCGTCGGCGTGGACGGCTGGCGGTCGCCGAGCTTGGTCCAGAGCGCCGCGAAGACGCCGGACAACACGATGATGAAGACCGGGTTGATCGACTGCACCCACGACACCGGCATCTCCCACCCGAACAGCGAGCGGTCCAGTCGCTCGTCGGAGTAGACGGTGACGACGGTGAACTGCTGCTGGTAGAGCGACCAGAACACCGCGCTGCCGATGAAGAGCGGGATGAACGCGAACACCCGCGAGCGCTCCTGCGCGGTGATGCCGCTCGTCAGGATGACGACGAAGTAGCCGATCGTGGCGAGGATCACGATCGCGACGACCACGGTGGGAAGGTTGCCGACGTTCAGCAGCCCGGTGAGCACGGCGACCACGACCACACCGAGGGCGACGACGACGCCGACACCGATCAGCGGCAGGCGACGGCGGTCGACCGGGTTCGTGACGCGGCGGACGGTGTCGGGCAGGTTCTTCCGCCGGATCGCGTACTGCACCAGCCCCGCGGCCATGCCGACGGCGGCGAGCCCGAAGCCGTAGTGGAAGCCGAGCGAGCTCTGCAGCAGGCCGGTCAGGAGCGGTCCGAAGAACGCTCCGAGGTTCACGCCCAGGTAGTACAGCGAGAAGCCGGCGTCACGACGGGGGTCGTCGCGGCTGTAGAGCCCACCGACGATCGTCGTGGCGGTCGCCTTGAGCCCGCCGGACCCGAGCGCGATGAGCACGAGGCCGACGCCGACGCCCGCGACCCCGGGGATGAGCGCCAGGGCGATGTGCCCGAGCATGACGACGACCGCGCTGCCGAACAGCGTGCGGTCGGCGCCGAGCAGCCGGTCCGCGATCCACGCGCCGATGATCGTGAACAGGTAGACGGCGCCGCCGTAGGCGCCCATGATCCCGCTCGCGACACCCTTGTCGATCCCGAGGCCGCCCTGCGTGACGGTGTAGTACATGTAGATGAGGACGATGCCCTGCATCCCGTAGAACGAGAACCGCTCCCAGAGCTCCACCGCGAACGGTGTCGACAGCTCGAACGGCTGTCCGAAGAAGGTGCGCTTGGGCTTGGGATCGTGTCCCGTGGTGGAGCCTGACATGTCGGCCAGTCTGCCCCGCGGGCCGGTGGCACGCCCAATCGTCGATGGGTGCTCAACAAATCCGGCGGCCGGGGCGCTTGGAGGGTTCCCACCAACGCGGCCGGTCCGCGTGGACCAGGGTTGTACGCCCCGCACCGCGTTCCGCCGACTGTCGGGCGCGGTGTCTAGCGTGGGGAAGGCAACACCGGACACCGCAGTTCAGGAGGACTCCGACCATGGTCGACACCGCATCCGCGCAGCACACCGGCACCCCGAAGACGAAGCAGGACGCCGGCGCGCGCACGAGCACGAACACCAGCCCGGGCACGAGCACGAGCACGAACACCGACGTCCGCATCGACGTCGACATGGTCGAGACCCTCCTGCTCGGCCGCTGGGCCGAGGACCGCCGCATCTCACGCCGCCTCGTGCTCGACCCCGCACTGCACAAGACCGAGGGCCTCAACACCATCGAACACCGCGCCCGCGCGTTCGAGCAGCTGCAGATCCTGGTGGACGCCGGTGCGATCCAGCGCCCGTACCCGCGCGAGCTCGGCGGTCAGGCCAACCACGGCGGCAACCTGGCGGCGTTCGAAGAGATCACCACCGCCGACCCGTCGCTGCAGATCAAGGCCGGCGTGCAGTGGGGCCTGTTCGGCTCCGCGGTGCACCACCTCGGCACCGCGCGGAACCACGAGGAGTTCCTGCCCGGCATCATCGGGTTCGACGTGCCCGGCTGCTTCGCGATGACCGAGACCGGCCACGGTTCGGACGTGCAGAACATCGCCACGTCGGCCACATACGACCCGGCGACGCAGGAGTTCGTCGTCCACACACCGTTCCGTGGGGCGTGGAAGGACTACATCGGCAACGCAGCCCTGCACGGCAAGGCGGCCGTCGTCTTCGCGAAGCTCGTCACCCAGGGCGTCGACCACGGCGTCCACGCCTTCTACGTGCCGCTCCGCGACGACGACGGCGCGTTCCTGCCCGGCGTCGGCGGCGAGGACGACGGCGTCAAGGGCGGTCTGAACGGCATCGACAACGGCCGGCTGCACTTCAACCACGTCCGGATCCCCCGCACGAACCTGCTGAACCGCTACGGCGACGTCGCCGAGGACGGCACCTACAGCTCGCCGATCGGCTCCCCCGGTCGCCGCTTCTTCACGATGCTCGGCACTCTGGTGCAGGGCCGCGTGTCGCTCGACGGCGCCGCGGTCGTCGCGCAGAAGATCGGGCTGCAGATCGCCCTGACGTACGCGATGCAACGCCGGCAATTCCCGACCGCAGGCGGTGTCGAGGGCGTCCTGCTCGACTACGGGCGGCACCAGCGCCGGCTCATCCCCCGCCTGGCGACGGTGTTCGCGCAGTCCTTCGCGCACGAGCAGCTGCTCCGCACCTTCGACGACGTGTTCAGCGGGCGTGCCGACACCCCGGAGCGCCGCGAGGACCTGGAGACCCAGGCCGCCGCGTTCAAGTCGCTGTCGACGTGGTCCGCCCTCGACACCCTGCAGGAGTGCCGCGAGGCCTGCGGCGGCGCGGGCTTCCTCGCCGAGAACCGCCTGACGAGCCTGCGTGCCGACCTCGACGTCTACGTCACGTTCGAGGGCGACAACACCGTCCTGCTGCAGCTCGTCGGCAAGCGGCTGCTCACCGACTTCCGGAAGCGGGCGCCGCGCGATGCCGCATCGACCGCGAAGTTCGTCGCCGCCCAGGTCGGCGTGAAGCTCGCGGACGCCTCCGGGATCCGCCGCCTCGGGCAGACGGTCGCCGACCGCGGGTCACTCGCGGCGAGCGTCACCGACCTGCACGACCCCGCCACCCAGCGGGCGCTGCTCGCCGGCCGCGTGGACACCATGGTCACCGAGATCGGGCTCCGGCTGAACACCGCCGGCAAGGACCGTGCCCGTCAGGCCGTGCTCCTGAACCGGTCGCAGCACGAGCTCATCGAGGCCGCGCGCGCCCACGCCGAGCTCATGCAGTGGGATGCCTTCACCGAGGCGCTCGCCGCGGTCCCCGAGGGCGACACACGCCGGGTGCTCGTGTGGCTGCGCGACCTGTTCGCGCTCGGACTGCTCGAGCAGCACCTCGACTGGCACCTGGTGCACGGCCGCCTGAGCGCACAGCGCGCCCGTGCGGTCTCGGCGTCGATCGACCGGCTCGTCGCGCGGCTCCGTCCGGTCGTCCCGCAGCTCCTCGAGACCTTCGGCTACGAGCCCGGCCACGTGCGGGCACCGATCGCGCTCGGCGAGGAGCAGGCGCGCCAGGACGAGGCCCGTGCGTGGTTCGCCGCCGAGGCGGCAGCCGGACGGCTCCCCGAACAGGAGAAGAAGCCCCGCGCGTAGCCGCCCGTCGTTCCGTCCGGTCCGCGCCCCGCCAGCGTCGTCGCGCCCCGAAGAGTCGGGGCGCGACGCCCACCACGGGGCGCGACGCCCGCCACGGGGCGCGCGGCCCGCCACGGGGCGCGACGCGCACCACGGCGCGCGACGGCCCGGACTACGCCCGGTCGGCCCCGCCGCGGTCGCCGAGCGCCGCACGCAACCGCGCCTCGGCGTCGTCTCCGGAGGCACCGGACGCCCCGGCAGCCGCGGCGGCCTCGGCGTTCGCCTCGGCGACCGCGCGCACGACCTCTTCGCGCTGGATCTTCACCCCGCGTGGTGCGTCGATGCCGATCCGCACGCCGTCCCCCCGGGCGTCGAGGACCGTGATGACGATGTCGTCACCGACGAGGATCCGCTCGCCGACCTTCCGCGTGAGTACCAGCACCCGCTCAGCCTAGCGACAGGACGGGGACCCCCAGCAGGTCGACGGACTCCGGCGTGGCGGTCTCCCCGGCGCCGATCGCGACGACGCCGGCCACCGGCAACCGTGCGGCCACCGCGGAGACCATTGCCGCCGAGTCCTCCGGCTTCCGGCCGACGTCGACGACGACCCAGACCTGGTCCGCCTCGATCCGGTCGCCCGTGGCGCGGTCGTCCCAGGCCGCCACGGCGAGCACGGCGTGGCCGTCGCGCACGCCGTCGGCACGGGCGAGGATCGCGGACCGCCGGTCGGCGGCGTCGGTCGGGCGCAGTGCGTGCCGGACGGCGAACAGGCCGGCGGCGGCATCGACGTCGTTCGGTCGACCGACCAGCAACACCAGGTCGCCGTCGGCGGACCGCACTGCCGGAACAGCGGACCGCGCTGCCGGAACAGCAGACCGGACTGCCGGAACAGCAGACCGCGCGGCAGGGGCCGTGGGCCGGGCCACGCGCACGGCGGGTGTGGCGTCGGGGACGGTGGCCGGGCCTCCTGGCAGGGTGTCGGCAACGGCCTGGAGGCGCGGGTCGACGTCCGCAGACCCGTCCGGCTCCGGCAGGACGCGCGTCGGGCGCGGGGCGCTCCCCGTGATCCCGTCCGCCACGAAACCGTCGAGCACCGACGCGAACGCGTCGGCGCGCGTGGTCGCGGTGCCGTCACCACCCGCGATGCGGGCCTCGGCCTCCTCGGCGTCGGCGAGCAGCGCCGCGATCCCGATCCGCTGGACGGGCGAGTCGGCGATGACCACGCGTGCGGTCGGGGTCTCCCCTGATTCCGGCACCTCGACGGTGGCCTCGACGTGCGCCTTGCGGAACAGCCCGCCGATGCCCGGCGTGGTGACCCGCTCCGCGGCGACGATCCGTGCGCCCGCGCCGAACTCGGTCCGGACGGCGTCGCGGACCTCGTCGAGCGTGGCGCCGCTACGCTGCAATCGGGTCGGCGGCACGGACCACTCCCACGGTCTCGATGGTGGAACCCGCGGCGGTGGCCTCCTGGTACGACAGCACCGGGAGCCCGTTCGACTGCGCGGCGACCATGCGGTGCACGGCCGGTCGGAGCTGCGGGGCGCAGACCAGGACGGCGGACAGGCCCTGGTCCTCGACGCTGCGCACGGCGTCGCGGACGGACCCGAGGACCTGCTCGATGCGGTGGGCGTCGAGGACGATCTGGCTGCCCTGCTCGGACGGCCGCAGGCCCTCGAGCATCGACTGCTCGAGCAGCGGGTCGATCATGATGACGCGGAGCGTGCCCTGGTCGGTGTAGCGGGCGGCGAGGGCGGGACCGAGCGCGGCGCGTGCGGCCTCGACGAGCCCCTCGGGTTCGGTGGACGCCTTGGCCCGCAGCGTGAGGGCTTCGCAGATCCGGCCGAGGTCGTTGATCGGCACCCGCTCGGCGAGCAGACCCTGCAGCACGCGCTGGAGTTCGGCCATCGAGAGCATGCCCGGCACAAGCTCCTCGACCGCGGCGGGGTTGACCTGCTTGACGCCCTCGGTCAGGACCTTGACGTCCTCGCGGGTGAGCAGGCGGGCGGCGTTGTCGCCGATGACGGCCTGCAGGTGCGTCACGAGGACGGACACGCGGTCGATCACGGTGGCGCCGGTCATCTCGGCGGCGTGCCGGAGTTCGGCGGGCACCCACTTGCCGGTCAGACCGAACACCGGCTCGACCGTCGAGGCGCCCGGCAGTCCGTCCAGGTGGTCGCCGAGCGCGAGCACGCTGCGGGCCGGGGCGGTGCCGCGGCCTGCCTCGACGCCGGCGATCCGGATGGCGTAGGTGGACGGTGGCAGGTCGATGCTGTCGCGGGTGCGGACCGGTGGCACGACGATGCCCATGTCGACGGCGATCTTCCGGCGGAGCGCACGGACGCGGCCGAGCAGGTCGTCGGAGGCGCCGGACACCATGTCGACCAGGTCGGGCGCGAGGAGGATCTCGAGGGCGTGCACGCGCATCTGCTCGATGAGGTCCTCGGGGGTGTCGCCGGTGGGCGCTGCGGCCTCGAGGGCCTGCTGCTCGGCGGCGGCCGACTCTGCGTTCGCGGCGTTCCGGCCGATCCGCCAGGCCGTGAACAGCAGTGTCGCGCCGACGAGCAGGAACGGCAGGATCGGCATGCCGGGGATGAACCCCATCGCGATGGCGGCGACACCGGCGATCATCAGCGCGTTGCGTGACTGCGACAGCTGCGTCGCGGCCGAGGCGCCCATCTCGGACTCCGCGCCGGAGCGGGTGACGATCATGCCGGTGGACACCGCCATCAGCAGCGCCGGGATCTGCGTGACGAGGCCGTCGCCGATGGTCAGGATGCCGTACTTCGACAGGGCGTCGGTGGCGGAGAGCCCGTTCTGCAGCATGCCGATCGCGATGCCGCCGACCAGGTTGATGATGATGATGAGGATGCCGGCGATCGCGTCGCCCTTGACGAACTTCGAGGCGCCGTCCATCGCGCCGTAGAAGTCGGCCTCGGCGGAGACCGCGGCCCGGCGGTCCTTCGCCTGCTGGTCGGTGATGAGCCCGGCGTTCAGGTCGGCGTCGATCGCCATCTGCTTGCCGGGCATGGCGTCGAGGGTGAACCGTGCCCCGACCTCGGCGACGCGCTCGGCGCCCTTCGTGACGACGACGAACTGGATGACGATGAGGATCAGGAAGATCACCGCGCCGATGATGATCGACCCGGACACGGCGACGTGGCCGAACGCCTGGATGACGTCGCCGGCGAAGCCCTCGCCGAGCACGAGGCGGGTGGACGCGACGTTCAGGCCGAGGCGGAACAGCGTCGCGACGAGCAGCAGCGACGGGAACACCGAGAAGTCGAGCGGCTTCTTCACGAACAGCGTCGTGAGCAGGATCACCAGCGCCAGCAGGATGTTGCAGATGATCAGGAAGTCGAGCAGGAACGACGGCACCGGCAGGATCAGCAGCAGGATGATGCCGACGATGAACACCGGGACGACGAGCTTCGGCAGGTCCTTGCGGTTCATGCGGGGAGTCCTTCGGTCTGGTTCGCTGCGGTGCGCGGTGGGCGGAGCCTGCGGGGGCGGAGGTCGCCGGTGAGCGTCGCCGGGTCGATGACGCTCGCGACCTCGTCGGGCGTGGTCGGCCGCGGTGGTGCGTGGGTGCCGGCCGCTGCACCGCGGGCCTTGAGCGCCATCACGAACGACAGCACCCGGGCCACCGGCGTGTACAGGTCGACGGGGATCTCGTGCCCGAGCTCGCACGCGGCGTGCAGCGCACGGGTGAGCGGGACGTCGCGGACGATCGGCACGCGTTCCTCCTCGGCACGGGCGCGGATGACGTCGGCGACCGGGCCGGCGCCCTTCGCGACCACCCGCGGTGCGGCCTTGCCCGGCTCGTACTTGAGCGCGACGGCGTAGTGGGTCGGGTTCGTCATGACGACGTCCGCGGTGCCCACGGACGCGATCATCCGGTTGCGGCTCATCGCGAGCTGACGGGAGCGGCGCTGGCCCTTGACGAGCGGGTCACCGTCGCTCTTCTTGTGCTCGTCCTTGACCTCGCGCTTGGTCATCATGGTGCGCTTGCGGTTGCGGCGGATGACGACGAGCACGTCGATCGCCGCGAGGACGAGCCCGGCGGCGATCGCGGCGCGGAGCAGGGTGCCGGCGCCGTCCGCTGCCGCCTCGAGCACGGCGGACAACGGCAGCGAGCCGCTCGTCATGAGCACGGGCATCAGGCCCTGCACGGCGAACCAGAGCACGAGCCCGACGACGGCGGTCTTCAGCAGGGCCTTCGCCCCGTTCCAGAGCGCCTGGACGCCGAACACGCGCTTCAGGCCCGCGATGGGGTCGAAGTGCGACGCCTCCGGTGCGAGCTTCCGGATGTGCACCCCGCCCTGCGCGACGGCGGCCGCGGTGACCGCGACGAGGACCACCGCGAGCATCGGTCCGAGGGTCGCGCCGACGCTCGCCATCGCCTCGCCGAACACGTGGTTCATGGTGCCGATGGTCGGGTTCGCGATGACGGACTGCACGGCGACGAGCTGCGCGGTGCCTGCGGCTGCCGCGTTGCCGATCATCGACGGCACCATGAGCGCGACGACGGCGATGCCGATCCACGCACCGAGGTCCTGGGACCGGCCGAGCTGACCCTTCCGGTGGACCTCCTGCATGCGCTTCTGGGTGGCCTTCTCGGACTTCTCACCACTGTCGGACACGGCGCCTCACCCCCGTCCCGTGATCGCCTGCACGGCGTCGCCGGTCAACGACGACACCACCGAGGGCAGCGCCATGAAGAGCGCACCGGCGAACAGGACGGTCAGCCCGATCTTGATCGGGAACCCCATCTGGAACGCGTTGAGGGCCGGCGCGACGCGGGTGAGCAGACCGAGGCCGACGTCCGCCAGGAACAGCACGACCACCAGGGGCCCGGCGATCTGCAACGTCGCGAGGAACATCTGCGACATCGCCGCCACGAGGGCGTGCGCCAGACCGTCGACGGCGAACGCCCCGGTCAGCGGCACGGCGTCGAAGGACCGCACGAGCCCACCGACGATGAGCTGGTACCCGCCCGAGGTGAACAGGAGCGCGAGCGCCGCCATCTGGAACAGCCGGGTGAACTGGGCGCCGTTGACCTGCGACTGCGGGTCGAACGCCTGTGCCAGCGTGAACCCGCCGAACAGGTCGATGAGCGCACCGGCGGACTGCACCGCGGCGAACACCAGGAACACGAGGAAGCCGAGCGACAACCCGACGACGAGCTGGGTGAGCAGTGCGAGCAGGAACGGCCCGGTGGCGAGCGACTCGTACCCGACGGCGACGCGCGGGGCGACGCCGATCGCCAGGCCGAGCCCGAGGATCACCTTCACGGTGCCGGGGAACGCCCGGTACGAGAACGGCGGCGCGATGACGAAGAACGCGACGAGCCGGACACCGGCGAGCATGGTCGCCTCCAGACGGTCGGCGTCGACGCTGAGCTCCATCAACCGCTCCCGAGCAGCTTCGGGATCATGTCGAAGGCGACGTGGGTGAACGCCACCATCTCCGAGATCATCCAGTTGCCGCAGATCACCAGGGCGATCGCGACCGCGACGGCCTTCGGCACGAACGAGAGCGTGACCTCCTGGATCTGGGTCACGGACTGGAACAGCGAGATCGCGAAGCCGACGACGAGCGACGTGATGAGCACCGGCGCCGCGAGCTTCGCCGACACGAGGAGTGCCTGGAGGACCAGGTCGATGACGGCCTGCTGGTTCATGCGCGCCCCCTAGACAACGTGGTAGCTCTCGATGAGCGACGTGATGATGAGGCCCCAGCCGTCGACCAGGACGAAGAGCAGGATCTTGAAGGGCAGCGAGATCATGACCGGCGGGAGCATCATCATGCCCATCGACATGAGCGCCGCCGAGACGACGAGGTCGATCACCAGGAACGGGATGAAGATGACGAACCCGATGATGAAGGCGCTGCGGAGCTCCGAGATGATGAACGCCGGGATGACCGTCGTCATCGGCACGTCCGCCATCGACTTCGGGTTGTCGAGGCCGGCGGCGCGGGCGATCAGGGCGACGTCCTCGTCGCGGGTCTGGTGCAGCATGAACGTCCGCAGGGGCCTCGTGCCGATCTCGACGGCCTGGTCGAAGTCCAGGTGGCCGGCGAGGTAGGGCTGCAGCGCGTCGTCGTTGATGTGCCCGAGCACCGGCGCCATCACGAACAGCGACAGGAACAGCGCCAGGCCCGCGATCACCTGGTTCGGCGGGATCGACTGCAGTCCGAGCGCGTTCCGGGTCATCGCCAGGACGACGAAGATCTTCGTGAACGACGTCATCATCAGCATGAGCGCCGGGGCGACGCTGAGCAGCGTGATGCCGATGAGCGTCACGACCGCCGACGACGGGGTGCCGTCCGGACCGTTCACGCTGACGCTGAAGTCGCCGTTCGCGGGAGCGGTCGGGGTGGCGGGAGCGGTCGGCTCCACGACCCCGGCGGCGTGGGCACCGGTCGCGGTGAGCATGAGGAAGCCGGCGACGACGGCCAGCCCGAGCAGGACGAGGGCGACGACGCGTCCGGACAGCGCCAGCCGGTGCGACCCTGCGGCGGTCACCCGACCCGCCGGTTCCGGAGCGCCGCGGCCGCCTGCCGCCACGTGTCGACCGACAGGATCGACCCCTGCAGCTGCTGCGCCGTCGGCAGCGTGGTGCGCTGCGGACGACGGTTGCGCGGGCGCATCGGCAGGGCCTCCGGGAGGCCCGTGGGGGCGTCCGCCTGCAGCGCCAGTTCCTGACCGAACGCGTCGGCCGACGGGGCGGGACGCACGGGCAGCTGCACGGGTCCGGTCACGATGGTGAGTTCGGGAGCGGGCGCCTGCCCGCTCGTCAACAGGCTGACGCCCTGCTCGGAGACCCCGAGCACGAGGCGCTCCCCCTCGACGTCGACCACGACGACGCTCGCCTTGCCGCCCAGGCCCTGGCGGCCGACGACCTCGACGGTCGCCGCCCGGCGCCCGGAGGTCCTGCCCACGAAGCGCTTCTTGCTGGCGCGGTGCAGCACCCACATGAGGGCGAGCACGACGCCGAGCGACAGCGCGACGCGGAGGGTGACGAGGAGGGTGTCCACGGGCAGGCTCAGAGGGATTCGGCGACGTCGAGGATGCGGGTGATCCGGACGGCGTAGTCCTGGTCGACCACGACGACCTCGCCGTGCGCGATCAGGCGCCCGTTCAGCAGGACGTCGGCGGGGGCACCGGCGCTGCGGTCGAGTTCCACGACCGCTCCGGGTTCCATGCCGAGGACGTCGCGGACCGACATGCGGGTGCGCCCGATCTCGACGGTCAGGGTCATCTCGACGTTGTTGATGCGGCCGAGGTTGCCGGCGGGCACACCGACCGGCGCGGCGGCCGAGACCGTGCCGTGCTCGCGCACGCGGATGCCGAACCAGCCGCTCGGCACACCACCGGCGGCCAGCTCGAACACCACCGTGTCGGGGTCGGCCAGCAGCGCGGCGGCCGACTCGCGCCTCGCCTCGCCGAGGACCCCGACGCCGAGCACGGAAGCCGCGGCCTCGAGCGACGGGCGCAGCACGTCGGTGACGGCGACGATTCCGTGGTCGGTGCCGCCGGCCGCGATCACGGCCTCGAGGTCGGTGAGCACGAGGGCCAGATCGGCCGACAGGCCGCCGACGAACGAGGCGACCACGGCGTCGGTCGCCGCTTCGAGCGCGACGGGGGTCGCGCCTCCCGGCAGCAGCTGTGCACCCAGCGGGACGGCCGTCGGGAGCTGCGCCGCGAGCGACTCGGCCGCGGTGGTCTGGAGGGTGGTCGTGGCGTTCATGCGAGCTCCGTGCTGGTTGCGGACGACGTGCCGGCGGCGGCCGAGGTGGTGGTGACGACGATGCCGGCGAGGCGCGAGCCGTTCGCGCCGACCGCGGCGGTGCCGACGGGTTCCCCGTCGACCGCGATGGTGAGGGGACGGTGCTGCGGGTGCGGCAACGGCAGGACGTCGCCGACGGCGAGCCGGAGCACCTGCGTCGGCAGGACCGTCGCCGGGGCGAAGCGCAGGCTGACCCCGACGGGCACGCCCGCGAGCTGCGCGTCGAGCAGGGCCTGGGCGTCGGCGGGCGACACGTTGGCGGCGGCCTCACCGAGCTGCGGCAGCACGGCCTCGGCCGGCAGGGCGAGGGTGCCGGGGGCGACGCGGTCGCCGACGCGGATCGAGAACGCCGCGACGATCATCAGGTCGCCCTTCTGGGCGGCCTGGGCGAACTGCGAGTTGAACTGGAAGCCGCCGGCCGTGACGTCGTGCGCGAGCAGCCCGCCGAACGAGTACCGGAGGTCGTCGAGGGCGTCCTCGACGATCTTGCGCACGAGGGCCTGCTCGATGGGCGTGAAGGTGCGCTCCGGGGTCGGCAGGGGCTTCGAGGCGCCGAGGGCGTGCGAGACCCAGGTCAGGGCGGCGTCGAGCGGGACCTGCAGGACGCCCTTCGGGACGACGTCGGCGATCGGCAGCAGCACCATGCCGGTGAGCGCGGGCAGCGAGGCGGCGTACTCGTCGTACGTCACCATCTGCACCTGCTCGCAGGTGACCTGGCTGACGGCGCGGACCTTCGCGGTGAGCTGCGTGCCCCACTGGCGCGCGAACGTCTCGAACGCGAGCTCGAGGACCCTGGCGTGCTCACGGGCGAGCGTCGACGGGCGCGCGAAGTCGTACACCTCGGGCGCGGGCAGGGTCTCGGTCACGGGTGCGTCTATCGGTCGCCTGTGTGGCACCCGTCAGTGCTGTACCCCGTACTGGGGAGGCGGGGTCCGGTCGGGCCGCCGATCGCGTGTCAGCCCTGGCGTGCTCCGTCCTGCGCCTTCGCGAGCGCCGGCATCAGCGCGCTGACGTCCTGGTCGGCGTTCGACAGCACCACGATGTCGACCCGTCGGTTCAGCGCGAGGTCCTGGTCCGTGCCGCCCTTCGCGAGCGGCCGGCTCGACCCGAAGCCGACGCTCTGCACGTGGTCGCCCGGCATCCCGCCGCGCTCGACCAGGTCGCGGAGGACCCCCGTCGCCCGGGCCGCACTGAGTTCCCAGTTCGTGGCGTACGGCGCCGTCGAGTTCCGCTGGTCGGCGTGCCCCTCGACGCTGACGTCGTGGTGGCTGCCCTTCAGCACCGGGGCGATCGCGTCCATGATCGACTTCGCCTGGTCGGACAGGTCCGCGCTGTTCGTGCCGAAGTACGTCTCGCTGCCGATGAGCCGGACGATCAGGCCACGGGCATCGACGGTGAACTGCACGTTGGCGGTCTGCCCGGCCTTCGCGAGGTTCCGCTTGATCGCCGTCTCGATCGCGGTGAGGTCGTCCAGCTCCTGCTTCGCGGCGGCGACGTCCTGCTTCGTCGCGGTCACCGGCACGACGGTCGACGCGGGGTCGACGTTGGTGTCCTCCGCGCCGGACGACGCCGTCGAGTGGTCGGCCTGCGACTTGTCGCTGGAGTACCCGGATCCGTCCTCGACCTGGTCCTTCGTCACCACCGTGCCGCTGGCGGTGTCGACCTTCTGCGACTTCACCTCGCCGAAGCCGGTCGCCAGGGAGTTCTTCAGGGCGATGTACTTCTCCTGGTCGACCGTCGACATCGCGAAGAGCACCAGGAACATGCACATCAGCACCGTGATCATGTCCATGTAGGACGCCATCCAGCGCTCGTCGGGGTGCTCGGCCTCGTCGTGGCCCTTCTTCGCGCGGCCGCGGCCGCGGCCCCGGGGGTTGGCGCTCATCGTCAGGCCGCCAGCTGCTGGTCGTCGACGTCCTGGTCGTTCTTGCCGGCCTTGCGCTTCGTGGTGTCGGCGCGTGCGGCCGGCGGCACCATCGCCTTCAGGCGTTCACCGAGCAACCGGGGCTGGCTGCCGGCCTGGACCGCGAGCAGGCCTTCCATCAGGAGCGTCTGCCGGTCCGACTCGAGCTGCGCGAGCTTCCGGAGCTTGCCGCCGATCGGCAGCCACATGAAGTTCGCCGTCAGCAGGCCCCAGAGGGTCGCGACGAACGCACTCGCGATGAGCGGGCCGAGCTCGTCGGGCTTGCCGAGGTTCGCGAGGACGTGGGTCAGGGACACGACGGTGCCGATGATGCCGACCGTCGGGGCGAACCCGCCGAGGCCCATGAAGAACGCACTCGCGCTCCGGGTCGGCGCCGCGTTCGACTCGATCTCGTCCTCGAGCAGGATCCGCAGCTCGTCGCCGTCGGTGCCGTCCGCGATGTTCTGCAGCGCCTTCTTCAGGAACGGGTCGTCGTGCTTGTCGGCCTCCTGCTCGAGCGCGAGCAGACCGTTCGACCGCGCCGTCTCGGCCAGGCCCACCACGTCGTCGATGACCGACTGCGGCGGGGTGACCTTGCCCGTGAACGCCTTCGGCACGGCCTTGAAGCTCGCGATGGCGTCCTTCAGCGTCGTGCTCGCGATGCCGCACCCGATGGTCGCACCGAACACGAGCAGCATCGGCGCGGGCAGGAACAGTCCGGCGAGCTCGACGTGCTCCATCTCGACCATGCCGAACAGGGCGCCGAAGGCGAGCAGGATCCCGATGATCGTCGCGATGTCCACGTCAGCGACCCCCGTCCTGCGTGCGGAGGGGTGCGACCGCGGTGAGCGTCGGCTGCGGGCCGGTGGCGTTCCTGGTCGGCAGGTCGGTGCCGTACGCCATCCCGACGATGCGGGCGCGGTACGCGGCGATCAGGTCGATGACGTCGGCCATGGACTCGCGGACGATGTACTTCGCCCCGTCGACCATGATGAGCGTCGTGTCCGGCGTCTCGTGGATGCGCTCCACGAGGTCGGGGTTGACAGCGAATGCGCTGCCGTTGAGTCGTGTGACGACGATCATGGC
This sequence comes from Curtobacterium pomorum, assembly GCF_044497295.1. Classification (NCBI taxonomy): domain Bacteria; kingdom Bacillati; phylum Actinomycetota; class Actinomycetes; order Micrococcales; family Microbacteriaceae; genus Curtobacterium; species Curtobacterium pomorum. Next base: position 2,006,998 of record NZ_CP172409.1, on the reverse strand, counting down.
CCGTCCTGGTTCTCGATCGTCCCGCCGCCGTCCGTGGGGCGGGATGCTGCCCGTCCGTGGGCCTGCACGGAGGTCTATCGGCGGGTGGGGCCGGGGCGTTAGCAGGGGTCTGGCGGCGTCTCGGCTGATCCGCAGGGAACCGGTGCATCCGATCGGGGCCCACGGCAGGTAGTGGGGGTACGACGTCGACGACGACGTCGTCCGCTCCGGCCCGGACCGGCCCGAAGGAGAACGCCATGCGCAAGACACTCGTCACCGGCCTGAGCGCCGGTGTGCTGTTCGCCGCCGCCGCCGTCGTACTACCGGCGACCGCCGCCACCGCCGCCACCGGTGAGGCGACGCTCTCGGTCCTGCACGCCGTCCCGGACGTCACCGTGGACGTCTACCTCGACGGGGAGCGCGCCATCGACGACTTCACCCCCGGGACACTCGCCGGCCCGATGATGGTGCCCGCCGGTGCCCACCAGCTCGCGATCACCGCATCGGACGCCACCGACGCGTCGAAGCCGATCATCGGCCCGGCCGACGTGTCGTTCGACGCGGGCGGTGACTACACCGCCGTCGCACACGACGCGGCGGACGGTTCGCCGACCGCCACGGTGTTCACCAACGACACCTCCGCCGTCCCCGCCGGCCAGGGGCGTCTCGTCGTCCGGCACGTCGCGGCCGCACCCGCGGTCGACGTCCTCGCCGGCGGGGAGGCCGTCGTCACGAACCTGTCGAACCCGGACGAACAGGCGCTCGAACTCCCGGCCGGCACCGTCTCGGCCAGCGTCGCCGCGACCGGCACGACCGATCCGGTGATCGGCCCGGCGGACGTCGAGGTCACGGCCGGCGCCGACACCATCGTGTACGCCTGGGGCAGCCTGGACGACTCGAACCTCGCCCTCGCCACGCAGACGATCTCGGACCTCGGTGGGACGCCGAACGGTGTCCCCGCCGGCAACGCCGGTCTGGTGGCCACGAACGGTCAGGACTCCCTGCCGCTCGTCGGTGGTGCGGCAGCAGCCCTGGCCGCCGCTGCCGTGGTCGGAGCGGTCGTGCTCCGTCGCCGTCACGCAGCGGTCCGCCGCTGAACGTGCGGTTCCCCGTGCGGTCCGCCGCGGTGACGGCCATCGCCGTCGCCGTGGCGATCGCATCCCTGACCGGGTGCTCGTCGGCCGGATCCGCCCCCGACGGGCAGCCGCCCGCCCTGCCGACGAGCACCCCCACCCCGGTCCCGACGGCGTTCTCGACCGAGGTGCCGCAGCAGGCAGCCACCATCCCCCCGGTCCGGCGTGCACCGGCTCCGACGCGCATCGTCGTCGACCACGACGGCATCAGCGCCCCCGTCCGGCCCGAGGGCGTCGACCGCACCGGGGCCATGGGGCTGCCGCCCGATCCCGCGACGGCCGGCTGGTACCGGTTCGGCGCAGCTCCCTCGTCGTCGGAGGGCAGCGTGGTGCTCGCCGCCCACGTCGACGCCGTCGGGTACGGCATCGGACCCTTCGCCCGGCTCCGGGACGTCCCCCGCGGGACGACGGTCACCCTCACCGACGCTGCCGGTACCGACACCCGGTGGCGGATCGACTCCGTCAGCATGCTCGAGAAGCAGGGACTCCCCTGGGGCGACGTGTTCCGCGGCGACGGACCGCGCCGACTGGTCCTGGTCACGTGCGGCGGCCGGTTCGACACGGGCACCGGACACTACGAGAGCAACCTCGTCGTCACCGCGGCACCGATCTGACCGTGGCGACCGACGGCCGCTTACGATCAGGTCGTGGTCGACGACGACCGCACCAGCGACAGGAAGACGTGACGACCATCCTCCCGGACGACGGCGAACTCTCGGACGCGTTCCGCGCCGGGGGCGAGCACGCCCTGCGCGCCGTCTACGAACGCTGGTCGTCGCTGGTGTACTCGTTGGCCCTGCGCGCCCTGGCGGACCCGGCCGCCGCGGAGGACGTCACGCAGCAGGTCTTCGTGAAGGCCTGGCAGCGGAGCACGAGCTACGACCCCACCAGGGGCCCGCTCGGCGCCTGGCTGGTCGGCATCACCCGCAACTGCATCGCCGACGCCCTGAACGATCGCCGGCGGCACGCCAGCGCCGCCGACCCGGACGTGGTCGAGGAGACCACCCCGGCTCCGGAGCCGGCGTTCGACCTGGCCGAGCGCGCACTGGTCGCGGGTGAGCTCGACCGACTCGACGAGACACCGAGACGGGTGATGCGGCTGGCGTTCTACGACGACCTCAGCCATCGTGAGATCGCCGAACGGCTCGACCTGCCGCTGGGCACCGTGAAGAGCCACATCCACCGAAGTCTGGCTCGGCTCCGAACACGTCTGGAGGTGGTCGAATGAAGCACGTCGACGACGAGACGCTGGCGATGCTCGCGGTCTCCGACCAGGTGGCTGCGGACGACGTCGCCGAACACCTGGCGTCCTGCGCCCGGTGCCGCGACGAGGTCGCCGTGCTGCAGCGGGTCGCCGCCGTCACGCGGGCGTCCGACGACCTCGAGCTGATCGCGCCCCCGGACCACGTCTGGGACCGGATCGCGGCCGAGATCGCGCAGACGCCGCAGCAGGTGACCGCGCCCGTCGACCCGCAGCCCCACGTCGTGTCCCGTCGCCCCCGGTCGGGCGCGCGTCGTCGTCGCCTCGTGACGGTCGTCGTCGCGGGTGCCGGCGTCCTCGCGGTCGTCCTGGGCATCGGTGTGGCGACCGGCGTCGTCCCCGGGCTGCCCCGCGGCAGCACCGAGACCGTGCTCGCGGACACCGAGCTCGCGCCCCTGCCCGGGTGGTCCGGCACGTCCGGCACCGCTGAACTCGAACGCGACCGGGACGGCCGGGTGACGCTCGTGGTCGACCTACACGGTGAACGCGGTCGCTCCGGCACCGGACCGCTCCGCGAGGTCTGGATGATGCGATCGGACCTGGCCGGCCTGGTGAGCGTCGGGTACCTGGACGGCGACCGCGGCACCTTCACCGTGCCCGCCGACCTGGACACCGCGCGGTTCCCGGTGGTGGACGTCTCGGCCGAAGCGGACGACGGCGACCCGGCACACTCCGGCGACTCGATCGTGCGGGGAACGCTGACCGATCCCTGAGCGTGTTCGTCCCCCGAATTCTCAGCTGTGACGTATTCGAGACCACCAGGTGCGCGACAGGTGTCGATGTGCACCCGTTTTATCTCATGAGCGTGTTAGCGTGGCGCGCATGACCGACACCACCACCGTCGTCTCGCCGGCATCTCCGGCGACCGCAGCACCACTCCGCGAGGTCGGCGCCCTCATCCGGGGCGCCCGCAAGGGCCGCAGCATGACCCAGGCGCAGCTCGCCGAACGCGTCGGCACCAGCCAGAGCGCGATCAACCGCATCGAACAGGGTGGGCAGAACCTGTCCCTCGAGATGCTCACGCGCATCAGCGACGCCCTCGACCAGCAGATCGTCTCGATCGGCGGCGCCCCGCAGCGTGCCCACCTGCGCGTGCAGGGCGGCCGGAAGCTCAGCGGCTCCATCGCCGTGAACTCGAGCAAGAACGCGGCCGTCGCACTGCTCTGCGCGTCGCTGCTCAACCGCGGCGTGACCCGGCTGCACAAGGTCGCCCGGATCGTCGAGGTCGACCGCATCATCGACGTGCTCCGCAGCCTCGGCGCGAGCGTCACCTGGTCGGAAGACGGCGAGACCCTCGAGATCGTCGCCCCGTCCGACCTGCGCCTCGACGCGATCGACGCCGACGCCGCCCGCCGCACCCGCAGCGTGCTGATGTTCCTCGGCCCGCTCAGTGGCCGGTACGAGTCCTTCCGGCTGCCGTACGCCGGCGGCTGTGACCTCGGCACCCGCACGGTCGAGCCGCACCTCATCGCCCTGCGTCCGTTCGGCGTCGACGTCGAGGCGACCTCCGGCTGGTACGAGGTCGGCGTCGCGAACCAGGACGTCCCCACCAAGTCGGTCGTCCTCACCGAGCGCGGCGACACGGTGACCGAGAACGCGATCCTCGCCGCGGCAGCCCGCGACGGCGAGACCGTCATCCGCAACGCCAGCCCCAACTACATGGTGCAGGACCTCTGCTTCTTCCTCGAGCTGCTCGGGGTGCAGATCGAGGGCATCGGCACGACGACGCTCCGCATCACCGGCAAGAGCCGCATCGACGAGGTCGTGGACTACTGGCCGAGCGAGGACCCGGTCGAGGCGATGAGCCTGCTGACCGCGGGCATCGTCACCGACTCGACGCTGACCGTCACGCGTGCGCCGATCGAGTTCCTCGAGATCGAACTCGCGACCCTGGCCGAGATGGGGCTGCGCTTCGACGTTACCGACGAGTACCCGGCCGCGAACGGCCGCACCCGACTGGTCGACATCACCGTGCACCCGTCTGAGCTGCACGCACCGATCGACAAGATCCACGCGATGCCGTTCCCCGGGCTGAACATCGACAACCTGCCGTTCTTCGTGGTCATCGCCGCGTGCGCCTCGGGCACCACGCTCGTGCACGACTGGGTGTACGAGGGCCGGGCGATCCACCTGCTCGACCTGACCCGCCTCGGCGCGAGCGTCACCCTCCGCGACCCGCACCGCCTCGACGTCACCGGTCCGACGCACTTCTCCGGCGCCGAGATCAGCTGCCCGCCGGCACTCCGCCCCGCGGTGGTCATCCTGCTGGCGATGCTCGCGGCGAAGGGCGAGAGCGTCCTGCGCAACGTGGGCATCATCGCCCGCGGCTACGAGCAGCTGCAGGAGCGCCTGAACTCGCTCGGCGCGTCCATCGAGACGTTCCACGACTGAGGCGACCGCCCACCCGCGTGACCTGACGGCCCGTCCCCGCAAGTGGGGACGGGCCGTCACCCGTTCTGCGCGGATCGACCCGTGCCTCCAGGCTGATGCGCAGGAGCGCTCCACCACCCACCCAGGCGACCGGTGCTGGATGGGGTGATGGCCACGAGATCGCTCCTGACCGTCCCCCTGCTCACCACGGTCGCGGCCGCCGCCACGGCCTGGTTCGTCCTCGGCCCCGCCGCCGCCCTCGCGTTCGTCGCGCTCGCGCTCCTCGAGATCGCGATGGCCGCCGACTCGTCGGTGCCGATGGCCGGCATCGCCGGACGACTGCACTCCCCCGCCCGCCGACTCTTCTTGTCGCTCGGCATCGTCGCGGGCGTCCTCGCGATGCGCCTGCTCCTGCCGCCGGCGGCGGTCGCCGTCGGCGATGCGACCGACCCGGCGAGCTCCGTGCAGGAGGCCGTGTTCGCCCCCGGGTCGTTCTCGGCACACCTCGCCGAGGTGCGCCCGGCCCTCGCCGCCTTCGGCGCCGCCTTCATCTGGCTCGTGTTCGCCGAGTACCTGTTCAACACGGACCGTGCGTCGCGCAGGTCCTGGCTCGGCCGCCTGGAGGCCCGGCTCGCCGCCGTCGCGCGGCCTCGCGTCTGGTCGCTGGTCACCGCTGCGACGGGGGTCGCCGTGACGGCCGTCCTCGTCGGCGTCGACCGCGCGTGGTCGCCGGGAGCCCTGCTGCCGGTCGTGCTCGGCGGCGCGGCGGGCATCGCCGCGTACCTCGGGTCGAAGCGCGTCGCCGCCTGGGCGCTCGACGGGGTCGGGTCGGACACCGCGTCGATCGGGGTCGGGCGGGGCGCCTGGCGGATCCACGCCTACGCGTCGACGGTCGTGTTCGAGCGGGGGCTCGTCGTGTTCATGCTGTTCGAGATCCTGGACGGGGTGTACAGCCTGTCGGGCTCGGGCACGCTCGGCGCCGACGGGCTCGGAGCGCTCGAACAGGCCGCGGTCGCGGTGGCGGCGATCGGCGTCGGCGCGGTGTTCCTGGCGCGCCTGACCTCACGGTTGGACGAAGCCTCCGGGCTGAAGCGGTTGCGCTACCTGAAGGCCGGGGCGGCGTACGTGCTCGGCGTGCTCGCGGTGCTGCTCTGGGCGAGCCTGCTCGTGCCGATCCCGGGTGTCGTCGTCGGGTGGTTCGGCAGCGTGGTGATCGGCTCGGCGCTCGCGAGCTCCCTGCCGTGGCGAGCCTGGTGGCGTCGGCTGTCGCGGCGCCCGCACCCCGCCTGATCGCGCGCCTGGAAGGATCCACCGGCGATCGGCGTTGACTTGCGGGTCGGACGACGATCGGAGTGCACGTGCTGGGTCCTGAACTGGTGGTCGTCCTCGGCCTGGCCATCGCGCTGACGGCGGGGATCGCGGACCGGATCCGGGTGGCCCCGCCGGTGCTGCTGCTCGTGTTCGGCGCCGCGTTGGCGTTCGTGCCGCAGTTCGCCGACGTCGAGCTGCCCGCCGACGCCGTCCTGCTGCTGTTCCTGCCGGCACTCCTGTACTGGGAGAGCCTGACCACGTCGCTGCGCGAGATCCGGAAGAACCTGCGCGGCATCGTCCTGATGGGCACGCTGCTCGTGGTGGTCACCGCCGGAGCGGTCGCGGTGCTCCTCCACCTGCTCGGCCTGCCCTGGGGACCAGCATGGGTGCTCGGCGCGGCGGTCGCCCCGACCGACGCGACCGCGGTCGGCGTGCTCACGAAGATGCTGCCCCGCCGCAACGTCACCGTCCTGCGGGCCGAGAGCCTGGTGAACGACGGTACGACCCTCGTCGTCTACGGCATCGCGGTCGCCGTCACGGTGGGGACGCAGGAGCTCACCTTCTGGGGCGTGTCGGGGATGCTCGTCCTGTCCTACGTGGGCGGGGTCGCCGCTGGCCTCGCCGCCGCGTGGGTCGGGACGCTCGTGCTGCGCCGGGTCGACACCGTGGTGCTCGAGAACCTCGTCACGTTGCTCGTGCCCTTCGGCGCGTTCCTCGCGGCCGAGGCCATCGGCGCGTCCGGCGTGCTCGCCGTCGTGGCGGCCGGCATCGTCGTCAGCCAGGTCGGCCCGAAACTCGACCGGGCCGAGACCCGGCAGCAGGTCCGGGCGTTCTGGTCGTTCCTGACGTTCCTGCTCAACGGCGCGTTGTTCGTCCTGGTCGGCATCGAGGCGATGGTCGCGGCCCGGGCCCTCACCCCACCCGAGCTGCTCCGCGCAGCCGGGATCGTGCTCGCCGTCGCGGTGGTGCTCGTCGTCGTGCGGTTCGCCTTCCTCAACGCCGCAGGCGGCACCGTCTGGCTCGTCACGCGGCGCACCGGCGGCGCTCCGCGCGAAGGGCACCGCGACCGGCTCGTCAGCGGCTTCGCGGGCTTCCGCGGAGCGGTGTCGCTCGCGATGGCCGTCGCCGTGCCGCGCATGCTCGAGTCCGGAGCGGACTTCCCGGACCGCGACCTCATCGTCTTCGTGACGGCGGGCGTCGTCGTCGTCACGATCGTCGGGCAGGCGCTCGTGCTGCCGGCGGTCCTGCGGCGGGCAGCGCTGCCCGAGGACGAGTCGGTCGGCGAGGAGCGCCGCTTCGCGGAGCGGACGGCGATCGAGGAGGCGCTCGACGCACTCCCCCGGCTCGCACGGTCCACGGGCGCCGACCGGGCGACCGTCGAACGCGTCCGCAAGGACTACGAGGCGCACCTCGACGTCATCCGGGCACGCGAAGAGGACGACGACGAGCACCCGGCACTGCAGCGGCACGACTCCGCCGTCGCGCTCGAACTCGCCCTGGTGCAGCACAAGGCCGCGACCCTGCTGCGGCTCCGCGACTCGGACGAGATCGACGACCTGGTGCTCCGGCAGGTCCGCGCCGGCTACGACGCGGAAGAGGCACGGTTGGGCGGCATCACGCCGGCGTGACGCCACCGTCCGCGTCGTCGGAGGCCGCAGCGTCGGACGCGAGCGCCTTCCGACGCTGCGCGACCTGGACCGCGATCGCGACCGGGATCGCGGCGAGGGCGACCGCCCGCAACCACGGGCGGTCGAACACGTGCCGCGTGGCGTGGTCCAGCGACACCGGACCGGGGCCGCCGAGCGCGAACATCGCCGCCGAGAAGCCGAGGAACGCCGGGAACTCGAACCCGCCGTCGGCGTTGAAGAAGCCGTTCGGGGTGTGCACGCTCGACGCGACGCCCATTGTCGTCGCGGCACCCGCACCGGCGATCGGGGTGGCGAGTCCGAGTGCCAGGGCGGCGCCGGAGCCGGCCTCCCCGATCCCTGCCAGGACGGCGTTCCGCTTGGCGGGGCGGAACCCCATCGCGTGCATGCCCTGCGCGGTGCCTCGTACGCCGGGTGGATCAGCCGGGAGCCGGGAGCCGGAGCGACGTGGAGCAGGGGTGCCGTCCTGGCGAGAACAGCGCACCATGGTCGGAAGCCGCCCACGGGCGGACACACACGGACGGAAGCGAGCGCGACCATGGACACGGACGATCCCCTGGAGACGGACCCTCAGCACTACCGGCTGCTGTGGGAGAACCAGCACGTGCGTGTGCTCGACTACACCGACGCGCCGGGCGACGAGACGCAGGTGCACCACCACCCGGACAGCGTGATGGTGACGTTGACGGCCTTCGAACGCCGTCTCACCATCGACGACCGCAGTCGTGACGTGACGCTGCCCGCCGGCACGGCCGTGTGGCTCGGAGCCCAACGCCACTCCGGGCGGAACAGCGGGACGACACCGACGCACACGATCCTGGTCGAACTCAAGGACCTGCCCGAGAGCGGCTCGGGATCCGACACGCTCGGTCCCGCGGCCCAGACCGTCTGACGCAGCGGCGGAAGCGGACCTCGACCCTGCCGCCATCGGGGCCCGTACCGCCGCCGGGTTCACGCTCGCGGCGTGTCACCGTCCGGCGGTACCACGCAGACCGGGACCGACGCCCGGTGCAGCAGTGCCTCGCCGACGGACCCGGCGAGGAAGGCTCCCAGTGCTGAACGGTGCCGTCGACCGACCACGACGAGCGAGGCCGTGGTGGCAGCGCGCAGCAGCACGTCGGATGCCGTGCCCTGCCGCAGTTCGCCACGCATCCGCAGATCCGGGCGCGAACGGCTCACCGCACGGATCGCGGCATCGAGCTCGAGCTGTCCCTCGTGCTCCCACAGCGGCCGGTCACGCGCGAGGTAGACGCGACCGAACGGCGAGACACTCGTCGGCGGCTCCCACGCGCGGACGAGGACGAGTCCGTCTCGACGCCCCTCGGCCCTGCCGGCGGCGAACGCCAGCGCGCCCGCGGCGGTCCGGCTGTCGACGCCCACGACGACGGCGTCACGGTCCGCCGAGGACGACGGCCGTTCCGGGACGACCACGACGGGTGTGGTCGCGTGCGCGACCACACGTTCCGCCATCCGACCCGTGATCGCCGCCCACAGCCGGTCGGTCCGTCGCCCGCCGAGCACCAGGACGTCGGACACCGTCGCGTCGACCAGCAGCCGGGCGAGGGTCGGCCCGCTCACGACGTGGCGCTCGACGCGCAGGCCCGGGTGCCGGCTCCGGAGGCGGCGCTCGGCGATCGCCAGCCGGCCGGTCGATCGCTCCGGTGACTCGCCGAACAGTTCGTGCACCGTGAGGAGCCGGACGGCATCGCCGTCGCCGACGTTCCCGTCGACCCAGTCGAGCAGTTCCACGCGGCCTCGGACTCATCGACGGCAACGGTCCAGCGAATCGGGTCGGGCACGGTCGGTCCTCTCGTCGCACGATGTAACGACCGTGCGCGCGATCGCACTCGGGACCGCAGGGCTTTGGTCCCCCGGTGACCAGCAGGACAGAAGGCCCTGTCCGGTCGGCGCTCGCCGTGCCACGGTCGCGTCGACCGGTGCGGGCACGCCGCCCGGCGAGGACGAGGAGCGCCTGCATGGACGACACGACGATCGAACAGGTCCACCGGTGGTGGCGTGCCGCGAACTACCTCGCCGTCGGGCAGATCTACCTGCTCGACGACCCGCTGCTCCGGCGCCCGCTGACCCCCGACGACGTGAAGCCGCGGCTGCTCGGGCACTGGGGCACGACACCTGGCCTGAACTTCGTCCACGCACACCTGAACCGGGTCATCCGGGAACGCGCGATCCGGACGCTCTTCGTCTGCGGGCCCGGGCACGGCGGACCGGCGGTGGTCGCGAACGCCTGGCTCGACGGCACGTACAGCGAGGTCTACCCGGCGGTGTCCGCCGACGAGGACGGCATGCGGCGGCTCTTCCGGCAGTTCTCGTTCCCCGGCGGCATCCCGAGCCACGCGGCACCACAGACCCCGGGATCGATGCACGAGGGCGGCGAACTCGGGTACTCCCTGTCGCACGCCTACGGCGCGGCGTTCGACGACCCGACCCTCCTGGTGGCGGCGGTCGTCGGTGACGGCGAGGCCGAGACCGGCCCGCTCGCGACGAGCTGGCACTCGAACAAGTTCGTCGACCCGCTGCGCGACGGGGTGGTGCTGCCGATCCTCCACCTGAACGGCTACAAGATCGCGAACCCGACGGTCCTCGCCCGGATCCCCGAGGACGAACTCGTCTCCCTGATGCGCGGGTACGGACACCAGCCGTTCACCGTCTCCGGCGGGTTCGACGGGGAGGACCCGCACGCGGTGCACCGCCGGATGGCCGAGACCCTGGACGTCGTGCTCGACGAGATCGCGCGGATCCGTGAGGCCGCGCGAACCGGGACCCTGCAGGGGCGCCCGCGCTGGCCGATGATCATCCTGCGCACACCGAAGGGCTGGACCTGTCCCCCGGTCATCGACGGCGAGCCGGCCGAGGACAGTTGGCGGTCGCACCAGGTCCCGCTGTCGGATCCCCGGCACTCGCCCGAGCACCTCGCCGTCCTCGAGGAGTGGATGCGCTCGTACCGTCCCGAGGAGCTGTTCGAGGCCGACGGCTCCCCCGCGCGTGACATCCGGGCGCTCGCACCCGACGGCGATCTCCGGATGAGCGCGAACCCCGTCGCGAACGGTGGTCTCGTCCGCACGGACCTGCGGATGCCGGACTTCCGTGACCATGCGATCCCGGTGGAGACCCCCGGTGCCACCTCGACCCAGCCCACCCGCGTGCTCGGGCGCTGGTTCGCCGACGTCGTCCGCACGAACCCGTCGACCTTCCGGGTGTTCGGGCCCGACGAGACCGCGTCGAACCGGCTGGACGCCCTGTACGACGTGACCGACAAGCAGTGGGACGCCGAGGTGCGTCCGACGGACGAGCACCTCGCCCCGCACGGCCGGGTCATGGAGATGCTCAGCGAGCACCAGTGCCAGGGCTGGCTGGAGGGCTACCTGCTGACCGGGCGCCACGGGGTGTTCGCCACGTACGAGGCGTTCGCGCACGTCGTCGACTCCATGCTCAACCAGCACGCGAAGTGGCTCGCCGAGAGCCGACGGATCCCGTGGCGACGCCCCGTCGCGTCGCTCAACTACCTGCTGTCGTCGCACGTCTGGAGCCAGGACCACAACGGGCTCTCGCACCAGGACCCGGGGTTCATCGACCACGTCATGAACAAGCGTCCGGAGGTCGTCCGGGTCTACCTGCCGTTCGACACCAACACGCTGCTCTCGACGTTCGACCACTGCCTGCGATCCGTCGACCAGGTCAACGTCGTCGTGGCGGGGAAGCAACCGACACCCGACCTGCTGACTCCGGACGAAGCGCTCGCGCACTGCACCCGGGGCCTGGGGATCCTGCCGTGGGCCGGCACCGAGGTCGCGGGCGAGGAGCCGGACGTGGTCCTGGCGTGTGCCGGCGACGTCCCCACGCTCGAGGTCCTCGCCGCGGCGTCCATCCTGCGGCGCGAGGTGCCGGCGCTGCGGGTACGGGTGGTGAACGTCGTCGACCTCATGCGACTCACCTCGCCCGAGCAGCACCCGCACGGCATGCCGGACCAAGCGTTCGACACCCTGTTCACCCGGGACCGTCCGGTCGTGTTCGCGTTCCACGGCTACCCGTGGCTCATCCACCGGCTCACCTACCGCCGCGCGGCGAACGCCGACATGCACGTCCGCGGCTACACCGAGCAGGGCACGACGACGACCCCCTTCGACATGCTCATGCTCAACGACCTGGACCGCTTCCACCTCGTCCTCGACGTCCTGGACCGCGTCCCGGGGCTCGCGGTCCGCCACGCCGGACTCCGCCAGCGGATGCAGGACGCCCGGCTCGAGGCGCGCGCCTGGACGAGGAGCCACGGTGAGGACCTCCCCGCCGTCGCCGGGTGGCGCTGGGACGGGTGACGTGCGCCGGCCCGGTCAGCGGACGACCGCGACGGCGGTCCGGGAGGCGCGGATCACCTGGTCGACGACGGTCCCGGTCCGCCCGCGGTGCGCGCCGGCCCCCAGGACCAGCAGGCCGGCACCGTCCGCCGCCTCGACGAGTCGACGGGCCACCGGCCCCTCGACGAGCTCGCGGTGCACGTCGAGGTCCACCAGGCCGAGCAGCGCGTCCTCGACGTGCTCCTCGAGTTCCTGGAGTCGGCGGTGGCGTGCTCGATCGACGTCGGCCGGATGCCCTGGAGGTGACCACACGGTGACCGTGCGCAGGGTCGACCCGGTGCGTCGTGCCTCCTGGCCGGCGAAGCGCAGTGCCGCCTGTGCGTCGGACCCGGGTGCCACGCCGACGACGACCCCGTGTCCGGCCGGGGCGTCCGCCGGGACGGCGACGACGGTGCAGGGCGCGGCATCCACTAGCTGCGCGGCGACGGACGGACGCGCGCCGGCGGCAGCCGGGACCACGTCGTGCCCGACGACCAGGAGACAGCCCGCGTCGACGGCACCGAGCAGCACGGCGACCGGACCTCCGCGGTGCACCTCGACGGCGACGTCGACGCCGGGAGCGTGTGCGCTGTTCGTGACACCGGTACGGACGCTGCCGTCGGCATCGCTGAGTGCCGGCGCTGAGCGGTCGTCCGGGACCGCGTGCACGACGACGAGCCGCTCGACGGTTCCGCCCACCCGGGTCGCCGCCCAACGCAACGCGGCGCGCGAGCCAGCCGAGCCGTCCCAACCCAGCACGATCCTCGTGGTCATGGTCGACCGCCTCTCCGGAAGCCGCAGTGTGCCGCCGCAGGCACCTTGCGACGAAGCGCACGACCGGCACAGTGGCCTTGGTCCTGCGTGCGTCGGCGCTCTCCGGATCCGGCCGGGTGCGGGACCTAGGGCCCTGCCGGCGAGGCGGCGGCGCGCCGTAGCGTCCGGTCATCCGATGCGGCGCGAGCCGCAGGCGACGCACGGTGCGCCGCCGCGAGAGGGAGCGATCATGACCGCCTACACCGTCGCCATCGACAACACGGTCGCCGGTTGGAAGACCATCGACTGGACCGGGGACACCGTCGACCCGGCGACCGACAGCGTGCGACTGCTCACCGTCAGCGAGTTCTACGGCGAGGCCCTGACGCGGTCGGAGAACCGTCTGGCGGCAGCCGCAGAGCGACTGCGCACCACGCATCCCGGACTGGCGGTCACCCACGACGTCACCGGCGGCCCGACGGCCGATCGCCTGGTCGCGGACGCGGTCCTCGGGGACGTGCTGGTGATCGGCGCACGACAGGCGCACACGATCGCGGCCGCGATCACTGGTCGTGTCGCGGAGCGGGTGGTCGCGCACGCAACGACCCCCGTGATCGTGGTCCCCGAGCAGTGGGAGCGTGCCGACGGCCCCGTCGTCGTCGGTGTGGACGGGCGATCGGCGGCATCGGCGCTCGCCTGGGCCGCGGACGCCGCGCAGCGTCGCGGGCGGGAACTCGACCTCGTCCGGGCCTGGGCGGTGCCGATCGCGATGGCCCCCTACGCGAACATCTACCTCGAAGAGGACCGTGCGCTCTGGTCGAACGAGGCCGACATCGAACTCCGCGCTGCGATCCGAGCCGTCGGGAACGCCCATCCCGGCTTGCGGGTGGACGGGTCCTCGGTCGAGGGGCAGCCGCGCGAGGTCATGCTGCAATCGTCGCGGGGAGCGTCCCTGGTCGTCGTCGGCCGTCGGCACCGGACCGCCATCGGTGGATTCCTGGCCGGCTCCGTCGGCGAGCACCTCATGCACCACGGGCACGCCCCGGTGTGCGTCGTCCCGCAACCGCGGCGCCGCGCAGAGGACTCGGACCGGGTGGCTGAACCCGCACACGCCGAGGTCGGCTGATGCACGACGGGAACGTGGTCATGACCGAGCGCATCGTCGTCGGCGTCGACGACCACGACGCCAGCGACCGCGCGGTCGACTGGGTCGCGGTGCGCCGGGTGGTCCCGGGCAGCACCGTCGAGATCGTCACGGTCTCGAACGGGTACGGCGGCGACGTGACGGGGCTCGACGACCGGCTCCGCCGAGCCGCGGATCGGGTCACCGCGGCGCACCCCCGGATCGACGTCACGACGGCGACGCTGTTCGGTGCACCCGACCGCATGCTCGTCGAGACCGCTGCGACAGCCGACCTGCTCGTCGTCGGCTCCCGGCGCCAGCACCGTGTGCGCACCGCGCTCGACGGCTGGATGCCGGAACGGGTGCCCACCATCGCCACCGGACCGACCGTGGTCGTGCCCGAGGACTGGCGGCCGACGAACGGCGACGTCCTCCTCGGGGTCGATGACGAGAACGGCGACAGCGCGCTCCGGTTCGCCGGGGCCCAAGCGGTCCGCGACCATCGTCGGATCAGCCTGGTCCGGGCGTGGAAGGCCCCGGTTCCGGCCCGGGTCGGTGGCCTGAGCGTCCTCGAGGACCCGAGACTGCTCGAGGAACACGCACGGTCCGTCCTCGTCGACGCGGAGCGCCTGCTCCACATCCGGTTCCCGGGCCTGCAGCACCGCCCGGTGCTCGAGGAAGGCGACCCCGCCGAGGTGCTCGAACGCCACGCCGCCGACGCGTCCCTCATCGTCCTCGGCCGGCACCACCGCTCCACGCTCGGCGGACTGTTCTTCGGTTCCACCGCGCACGACCTCATCACCCGGTCGCGCACCCCGGTGTGCGTCGCGCCGCTGCGGACGCCCACACTCGACGGTCGATGACAGCGCCCACGCGACCGGGACCGATGGGACCTTGGTCCCTACGTGCCCGCACACGGCGCCCGCTACCGTCGGTGCCGTTCGGAGCGGAGCCGCTCCCGCCCAGGACCCGAACCGGTCGGGAGCGGCACGTCACGAACAGAGTAGGTTCGGCAGCGACTCCGCAGGGAAGGGGTGCACGCCGATGGCCGATGACCTCGTCTTTCCCGACGGCCCCCGATCCGCCCTCGAGAGCACGATCGAGGAACTCGTCGACCGCGCGCAGGCGGTGCTCCGGACCCAGGGCCGCCTGCGCGACCTGCTCGCCGCGAACCGGCGCATCGTCGAGCACCTCGACCTCGAGGACACCCTGCGCGCCGTCGTCCGAGCCGGAGTCGAACTCGTCGGCGCACAGTACGGTGCACTCGGGGTGATCGCCCCCGACGGCACCGCACTCGAACGGTTCATCCACGTCGGCATGGACGCCGAGCACGTCGCCCGCATCGGCCACCCACCGCACGGCGACGGACTCCTCGGGGCGGTCGTCCGCGAGCACACGGCGATCCGGATCGACTCGATCGCGGCGGACCCCCGGTCCACCGGCTTCCCGCACGGGCACCCGCCGATGCGGGGCTTCCTCGGGGTGCCGGTCCGTGTCCGCGACACCGTCTACGGCAACCTCTACCTCGCGAACCCCGCCCGCGGTCGGTTCACCGCCGAGGACGAAGAACTCGTCGAGGCGCTGGCGGCCACGGCCGGGGTGGCGATCGACAACGCTCGGTTGTTCGACGAGGCGCGGCAACGCGAGCGATGGACCACCGCCGCGGCCGAGGTCTCGGCAGCCCTCGTGGGTGACGAGACGCTCGAGGACGTCCTGACCCTGATCGCCGACCGGGTCATCGCCTTCGTCGACGCGGTCCTCGTCAGCGTCGTCGAACCCCGCAGCGACCCGACCACGATCCACGTCGCGGTCGCCGTCGGCGCCGGGGCGGCCGGCGTGCAGGGGCGCGACTACGCCGCGGCCGGCTCGTTGGGCGGCCGTGCCATGGCCTCCGGGACCGTCATCGCGGACCCGACCGGCGCCGAACTGCCCCGGTACGACTGGGCACCGCCGCTCGGCCCCACGCTCGCCGTGCCCCTGCGCGACGGGAGCGCCGCCCTCGGAGCGCTCATCATCTCCCGCGGCCCGGGAGCGCGGCCGTTCTCGGTGAACGAGGTCGCGATGGCGGACGAGTTCGGGCGGCAGACGAGCGTCGCCCTCGCCGTGGCACGCGGCCGGAAGGTCCGCCGCCTCCTCGAACGCGCCGAGGACCGCGGCCGCATCGCGCGTGACCTGCACGACCACGTCATCCAACGGCTCTTCGCCGCGGGGCTCTCGCTGCAGGCGACCGCCCAGCGCGCCCCGGACCAGCTGCGTGAGCACATCGACGACCAGATCACGATCATCGACGAGGCGATCGGCGAGATCCGCACCGCGGTGTTCGCCCTCGAGACGCCTGAGCGCCACCAGCCGCGCTCGACGCGCGACCGCTTGCTCGACGTCGTCGCGGAACTCGGTCCCGCACTGACGACCGCACCGCGGATCAGCTTCTCCGGCCCCGTCGACACCGTCCTCGTCGGCGATCTGGCGCACGACGTGGTCGCGGTCGTCCGCGAGTCGCTCGCAAACGTCGCACGCCACGCCGCGGAGGCGAGTTGTCGCATCAGCGTCGGAGTCTCGGACGGTACGGTCCGGGTCGAGGTCGACGACGACGGTCTCGGGCCGGGCACCCGCGAACGGCGCAGCGGGACGGCCAACCTGGCCGCCCGAGCACGCCTCCGCGGCGGTGCGTACGACCTGGAAGGGCCCCCTTCCGGCGGCACACACGTCGCATGGACGGTGCCGATCGATCCCCAGGGAACGGACCGACCATGACGACACGCGTGTTCCTCGTCGACGACCACGAGATCGTGCGTCGTGGCGTCGCGGACCTCATCGACGCTGAACCGGACCTCGAGGTCGTGGGCGAGGCCGGCACCGTCCGCGACACCGTCGGTCGGGTCGCCGCGACGCTACCCGACGTGGTCGTGCTCGACGTCCGCCTCCCGGACGGCAGCGGCATCGACGCCTGCCGGTCGGTCCGCTCGGCGTTCCCCGACATCGCCTGTCTGATGCTGACGGCGTACGACGACGACCGCGCGATGCAGGCCGCGATCCTCGCGGGTGCGGCGGGGTACGTCGTGAAGGACATCCGCGGACAGACGTTGCTCGAGGACATCCGACGGGTCGCGGCAGGACGGCGGCTGCTGCCGGCCGCGAGCGTGCCGGCGACGGTCGAGCGACTGACGAAGGACGTCCGCGACGACGTGCCCGACCTCACCCTGCGCGAACGGCAGGTCCTCGAACTCATCGCCGGTGGCCTGACGAACCGCCAGATCGGCGACCGCCTCGGACTCGCCGAGAAGACCGTCAAGAACTACGTGTCCGGACTGCTGGCGAAGCTCGGACTCGAACGACGGACGCAGGCCGCCGTCTACGGCGCCGACCACGGCGTCCGGGATCACCGGCGCCCCTGAGGGTGGGCCGCGCGCCCGTCTCGCGCGGTTCCTGCGCGGCCGGCCCTACGGGCCCGGTCGCAGGACCATCGGCCCTGACGGAGCACCTTCGCATCGGTCATCGTTGCCCTTCCGCTGATCGTCCGAGGCGACCCGACCCATGACCACGACGCTCCAAGCGACCGTTCCGGGCGCGCACCCGGCTCGGTCCCGACGGCAACGCACCGCAGCGCGCGCAGCCTGGGCGTCGTGCACCGACCACGAGCGGGCTGACCTCCTCGCCCGGTGCAGCGGCATCGCGGTCGCCAGGACGATCACCCCGATGCGTGACGGGTTCGTTCCGCCTGGCGACGCGAACGACACGGCGGACGTCCCAGGACGGTGCGACCAGATGCTGCAGGACATCGCCGTCCACCTCGGGCGGCGTGCCGAGGAGCACACGCACGTCGGTGGGCTCCGGACCGAGCTGGTCGTCGACGACGGCTTCCCGCTCGACCTGGCCACCGTGCACCTCGGCGCGGCCCTCATCGGCGGCGAGGCCGTCGTCCTGGGACTCACCCAACACGTCGACGTCGGCGCGCTCCGGTACTTCCGTGGCCTCGCGACGCTGCTGCCCGGTGGGATGCTCCACGTCACCCTCGGGGAGCGCTTGGTCCAGGGCAGGACCGACCGCAGCGTGTGGCTCTCACCGACCTGCATCACGGACCGCTCGCCCGTTGCCCTGGGACTCGCGAGCGCGATCGTGTCCATGGCGGTGTCCCGCGGAGCCGACGACGGGACCTCCGACCCTGCGCTGCCGGCGGTGTCTCGGTCATCGTGACCGTGCGAGCGCCGACACGGCGAGGGGCACGGCGTCCCGTCCCGCGTCCACCGGAAAGGCCGACCATGCAGGCAGCAGTCGTCCACGCTCTCGGGCAGCCACTCGTCGTCGAGGAACGCCCGATCCCCGATCCAGGACCCGGGCAGGTACTCGTCCGCATCGAGGCATCGGGACTGTGCCACACCGACATCCACGCGGCGCGCGGCGACTGGCCGGTCCGTCCGACGCCGCCCTTCGTCCCGGGACACGAGGGGGTCGGTGTCGTCGAGGAGCTGGGCGCAGGCGTCACCGAGCTGCGGATCGGCGACCGCGTGGCGCTCCCCTGGCTCGGACACGCATGTGGCGCCTGTCGGTACTGCATCGACGGCCGCGAGACCCTCTGCGAGCACCAGCAGAACACCGGCTACTCGGTCGACGGAGCCTTCGCCCAGTTCGCGGTCGCAGACGCCCGCTACGCCGTCCCCGTGCCCGCCGGCGTCGACCCCTGGGACGCCGCGCCACTCACCTGCGCGGGCGTCACCACCTACAAGGCCCTCAAGGTCGCGCACGTCGTGCCGGCCGAGACCGTCGCCGTGTTCGGTGTCGGTGGTCTGGGACACCTGGCCGTGCAGTACGCACGGGTGTTCGGTGGCCAGGTGATCGGCGTCGACGTCGAGCCGGAGAAACTGCAGCTCGCTCGCGACCTCGGCGCCGACCACACCGTCGACGCGTCGTCCGGTGACGCCGCGGCACAGGTCCAGGAGCTCGGCGGTGCCGACGTCGCGGTCGTGCTCGCCGCGTCCGCGTCGGTGTTCGAGCAGGCCTTCGCATCCCTGAAGCGCGGGGGGCGGCTGGTGTGCGTCGCACTGCCGGCGGACGGCACGATGTCGATCCCGATCTTCGACACGGTGCTCAAGGGCATCTCGATCATCGGGTCCATCGTCGGCACGCGGCAGGACCTCGCCGAGGTGTTCGCCCTGCACGCTGCCGGGCGGACCCGTGTCGTGTCGGTCCGCCGTCCGTTGGGCGACGTGAACGAGTCGATGGCGGACGTCCTCGCCGGGCGGGTTCCCGCACGGATCGTCTTCGAGCTGCCGACGATCGACCGGGAACCGCTCGTCGCCGGGCCGGCGGAACAGGCCCGACCATGACGGCGCAGCCGGTCGGCACGGCGGATCGTTCGCTCGATCCGGCCGAATGCTGGGCGCTCCTGGCGAGGACGTCGTCCGCTCGTCTGGTGCACGACACCCCGTCGACCGTGTCGGTGATCGCCGTGGACCGGCGGGGCAAGCGGATCACGGTCGAACTCGGCACCACCGTGTGCCGACGCACGGACACGCTCCTCGAGATCGGTGGCCTCGTCTTCACGTCGGACGCGCGACGCAGCACCGAGCGAGGGGTGGTGGCGGCATGACCCCCTCGGACGCGGCGGGTACGCCGGACGGGGTACCGACCCGTGACGAACTGCCCCTGCCCGCGATGGCGACGCCGGACGTCCCCACGGTCGACGAGCTCGTCGTCGCCCTCGATCCCGACCAGTGCTGGGAACGGCTGCACCGGTCGCGCACCGCGCGCGTGGCGTTCCGGACCGAGGACTCGCTCGAGGTCATCCCGGTGAACTACGTCGCCGAGGTACGCCGACTGGTGTTCGCCACGTCCAGCGCGAGCATCCTCGGAGCGGTGCAGGACGGTCGCGAGCTGGTGATGGAGGTCGACGAACACGACGGCTGGACTGCCTGGAGCGTCGTCGCGAAGGGGACGGGACACCAGCCGGACACCCGTCACGTCACCGCGCAGCGCCTCCGGTCCATGCTCCCGACCCCGAAGCGGGCCACGGTCGTCCTCGAACCCACGTCGATCACCGGACGGCTGTTCGACCAGGCGGCGCCGTGAGTCGCGTCGTGGACGTGACCAGCGTGACGGACGGGAGGCGCGGTGCGGGCCCGCACCGCGCCTCCCGTCCGTCACGACCGAGTCGGGCGCTCGTGGTGGCGGGACCTTGGACACTCGGCGCCGGCACCGGCGCCCCCGACGATGGCTGCATGGACACCCGGGCTCCCCACCACGAAGCACCGTCGACCGTCCGAGGTCGGCTCCTGCAGGCCTGGTCCGCGGAGCGTTCCCTCGACGCGAGCACCCTCGACGCCACGGTCCGCGACGGTCGCGTCGTGCTGACCGGTGACGTCGGCTGCCACAGCGACCGGGTCACCGCGGTCGGGCTGGCCGAGCAGGCCGCGCCCGGACTCGCGGTGGAGAACCGGATCGTCGTGCGCGGGTACGACTGCGACCCGGACGAGACGGACGCAGCCGTCACCGCACGGGTGACGAACGCGATCACCCTCGCTGTGCCGACGGCCGCCGTCGCACCGCGGGTGCTCGACCACGTCGTCACACTCTCCGGTGCGGTCGGGTCGGACGCGGATCGCCGCTCGTTGCACGCCGCCGCCGCGAGGTGTCCCGGCGTGCACTTCGTCGTGGACCTGCTCGTCGTCACCTGACGGTGCCAGCGGGTGCTGCCCGGTCAGACGGGCGGGACCGGGACGACGCACAGCGCGGTGCTCGACTCGGCCATCAGGTCCTGCGCCACGGAGCCGAGCACCGCACCGCCGAAGACGGAGCGGTGCCGACGCCCGACGACGACCAGCCCGTGGTGCTCCGCGGCGGACGCGACGGTGGACCCGGCGGTGCCGTGGAGGACCTCCGAGCGGACGGCCAGCTCCGGTGCGACCGCGGTGATGCGCCTGACCACGTCGTCCAGGACGTGTTCGGCGCTCGTGCGTTCGGCGATCGGGGACTCCGAGGCCGAGGCGAGCACCGGTTGCCCGACCGGAGCAGGCTCCAGCCACGTGTGCACCACTCGCAGGACCGCGCCGTGGCGCCAGGCCTCGCCGATCGCGAAGTCGACGACCTGCGGAGCGGTGTCGGCGTCCACCGCGAGCACGACGTCAGCGTCGAGCAGTCCGGCCGGCCAGTCGTCCGGGACGATGACGGTCGGCACGGGCGACGCGCCGGCGATCCGGTCGGGCAGGAGCCCGGTCAGCGCTGACTGCAGCCGCCGACGTCGATGGCTGCCGACCACGAGCAGGTCCTCCGCGCGGGCGTGGGCGACGAGTGCGTCCAGGATCGGTTCCGGTGGTGCCGCGAGCTCCACCTCGGTGCCCGGCGCGGACACCACGATCAGGGACCGCCCGGCGACGAGACGGTGGTGGGTCCAGGTCTCCTCGGGCTCGAGCGGGTCGACGGCACGCACGATCCGGACCCGACACGGGTGCCGCGCCGCACGTTCTGCCACCCAGCGGAGAGCGGACCAGCTGGCCTCCGTGTCGTCGATGCCGATCGTGATCCGTTCGACCTGCTCGTGCATCGCCCACTCCGTCCGGTTGCTCGGGCGCTGGCCCGTGCCGGTGACCGTACGACGCCTGCCACCGGATCGCCGAGAGACGAAGGTCCCACCGTGAGCGATCCCCGACTGCGGGACGTTGGACCGTGGTGGTCACGTGTCGTTCTCGCGAACCTGGGGCCATGACTGACGACACCGTGCACCACCGTCCGGACGCCGACGTGAAGAGCGACGTGGAAGAAGAGCTCGACTGGACACCGGGACTCGAGGCAGCAGGGATCGGCGTCGCTGTCGAGCACGGCGTGGTGACCCTCACCGGCCAGGTCGGGAGCCACGCCGAGCGCGTGCAGGCCGGCAAGGCCGCGCTCCGTGTGACCGGAGTGCGCGGCCTCGCGGAGGAGCTCGGCGTCCGGGGACCGAACGTCCGCACCGACGCCGACATCGCCTCCGCCGTCCGTGCCGCGCTCGACGCCGACGCCGACGCCACGGTGCCGTCGGAGACCGTCGACGTGCAGGCCCGTGACCAGATCGTCACGCTCACCGGTTCGACCCACTGGTACTTCCAGCGACTCGCGGCCGTCCGCGACGCGGAGCGCGTCGATGGAGTGCAGTTCGTCCTCGACCGGCTGGAGCTCACGCCGCGCCCGAGCGCTCCGGACACCGCGAAGCGGATCCGGCAGGCGCTCGTCCGGAACGCTGAGCTGGACGCGGACCGGATCCAGGTCGGCGTGGTCGGCACGACAGTGACCCTCTCCGGGTCGGCACGGACCTGGGCCGAACGTCGTCAAGCGGAGATCGCAGCCTGGCGTTCACCGCACGTGACCGAGGTCGAGGACCGCGTCGTGGTGGAGAACACCTGATCGACCGGTCGACGCCGGATCAGCTCGCCGGGGGCGCACCCATGGGCCGGATCCAGGCCGACGCTTCGGGGGTCGCCCACACCGTGCCGTCCGCCGCGAACGCGAGCACGTCGACGCCGGCGTCGCTCGTGAGCCTGCGGAGATCGTCGGCATCGCCCGCGACGACCGCCGTCGCGAGGACGTCCGCGGTGACGATGTCGTCAGCGACGACGGTCGCCTGCACGAAGGTCGGGGCCGCTCGCCGCCAGATGTGTTCGCCGCGTTCGGTGGTCCCCGAGGTCGCGACGGCACGGCCCGGCGCATCAAGGTGGACGACACCGACGACCGTGTCCCGACGGGTCGGGTTCACCACGCCGACGCTCCACGGCTCGTCGCCGCCGTGGTGTCCCCGGATGAGCACGTCTCCTCCGGCGCTGATCATCCAGTCGTCGGCGACACCGTCGAGGACCGTTCCGGCGTCACGGATGGCCAGGGCCTTCACGACACCGGACAGGTCGACGACGCCGTCCGGGCGGTGCGGAGTGAACGCACCGCCGGTCCGTTCCCGCCAGTGGAGCGCGAGCGCGTACACGTCGCGGACCGATGCCGGGGTGTCGGACAGCCGGAGCGATCCCTCGGCGACGCGGCTCAGCACCGACGCCGGGTCGTACAGGCTGTACCGGTGGTCGTAGCCGGCGAAGACGGCACGGACCTCGGCAGCAGCCTCCGGGGTCGCTCCCCGGAGGCTGACGACGGTTCCCATCGTGTCGAAGGTCTGGACGCTCACAGCCCGGCCGCGTCGATCGCGGACTGGAGCGACGTCGTGTAGCCCTGACTCGTGAAGGTCGCACCACTCACCGACTGGATCTGCGCGGACTGCGCCTGCAGGGCCTCCTGGCGCAGGATCGGTGCCGCCTGCTGACTGATCTGCACCGACCGGCCGTCGCTGTCCGTGAGCTGGAGGGCGGTGACGTCGGTGAGCTTCCCGCTCGCCACGGTGATCTGCACCCGGACCGGTCCGTAGCGGGTCTGCACGGCTTCGCCGGCGAAGGTGCCGGAGGCAGCCGACCCGGTCGGTCCACTGCTCGCGCCCGTGCTCCCGCTGCTGCTCGTACCGCCGGAGTCGGTGCCACTGCCCGAGGTCGTGGCGTGCTCTGCCGGAGCCGTGACTGCGGGCTGGCCCCCGAGCTGCCACCCGATCACGAGTACTGCGAGCGACGACACGACGCCGCCGGTGATCACGCGTGTCCTCATGACTCGAACCGTTCCTGGTGGATCCGGTGTTCCGGTACTCCTGCCAGCCGTGCTTCGCTGACGACGAGGTCGGACCACGCACGGGGGCCGCAGACGTACAGGTCCGATTCGAGCAACCGTGGGAACACGGAGCGGAGGGTGACACCGCGCCGGACGTCCTCCTCGGTCATCCAGCTCTCGCGGGACCGCGCTCGGTGGCCGACCATCGTGTACAGCCGGCTGCCGGTCGCCTCGGCGAGCTCGGCCGTCTCGTGCCACAGGTACTGCTGGTCGACGCCGGTTCCGCGCAGGAGCACGGTCGCCTCGCCCGGCCGCAGGTCGGTGTCCTCGAGCAGCGCACGAACGGGAGTGATCCCGACCCCGGAGGCGACGAGTGAGAGGTACGGGGCTGTCCGGGCCCGGCTGGTGAACAGGCCGTACGGGCCCTCGAGGGACACGAGCGCTCCGGGCGTGATGCGTCCGAGTCGAGCGGACCCTGCACCGAGGTCACGGACGGTGATCCGTGCACGACCGCGACCGGGTACCGCGGAGAACGACACCGGGTGGGCGTGCCACCAGGTCTTCGCGGTCCAGAACCGCCAGACACCGTACTGCCCGCCGCGAGCACCGAGGCCGTCGAGGTCCCGTCCGGCGAGGTGGATCGACACGACCCCCGGGGCGATGGTCTCGACGCCGACCACACGGATGCGATGCCGGAATGTCACCACGAGCGGCATCGCGAAGCGGTGGACCGCGATCAGCCCGAGCGACACGACGTACAGGGCGATCCAGTAACCGCGCTGCCAGGTCCCCTGCGCGAGGACACCGCCGGCGCTGAGCATGTGGGGCAGCGCGACGAGCACCGCGGCGTAGCTGAGCAGGTGGATGAGGTGCCACGCCTCGTACGGCATCCGGCGCCGCACCGCGACCAGGGACGAGACCACCACGGCGACGAACAGCCCGAGGCCGAGGTAGGCGAGCGGCATGTCCGGTGTCGAGAACAGTGCGATGGTCTCGGCGATCGGACCGGTCCCTGCGGAAGCGCCGTAGCCCAGCGTGAGCAGAGCGCCGTGCGCGAGCAGCAGGTACAGAACCGGCTTCCCGAGCGAACGGTGGACCGCGATGGCGTTGTCCTGGCCGAACGTCCGGTCGATCAGGGGGACGCGGGCGGCGAGCACCACCATGACGAGGACGAGGTCCGTGGCGACGAGGCCTGCCACGATCCCGGCGTCGGTCAGCCAGCCGCCGATCCCCACGATCGTGTGCGAGCCGGGCGTGGCGAGCCAGAGCGTCACGGCGACGGCAGCGGAGACCCAGGCGAGGATCCCGAGCAGATCGGTCACGGCACCACGACGGCGGCCGGCTCGTCGGCGGCGTCGTGCGGCCACGTCGAGGGACTCGGCCGGCGGCACGGCACCTCGGAGACCCCCGTGTCCGGTCGTGCTCGGGGTGGCCCTCGGTGCGCGGTGAGCGGTGTCGATCATCGTCTCGGTCCTCTCCATGATGCGATCGGGAGACTCACAGCATCAGGACCGGTCCTGTGGACGGACCCCGAACGGAGCGTGCCCTTCGTTCGAGACCTCGAGTGATCGGTCCCGGCGGCGGTCCCGGTCAGTGCGCGGGGAGGCTGACCGTCGCGACGGCACCTCCGGACGCCGCGTTGCGGAGGTCCGCCGTCCCGCCCGCGCGTTCGGCGATGCCGCGGACGAGGGCGAGCCCGAGGCCGCTCCCACCGAGGACCGCGCGTCGAGCGCTGTCCGCCCGGGTGAAGCGGTCGAAGGCCTGCGGGAGGAAGTCGTCCGGGACACCGGGCCCGTCGTCGACGACACGCAGATCGAGTCGGCCGTCGGCGGACTGCTCGAGCGTGACCCGGATCTCGCCGCGGTCCTCTCCCGCCGCGATCGCGTTCGCGACGAGGTTGTCGACGACCCGCGCGAACGCCGCGGGCTCGAGTCCGTACCGCTCGTCCGGGACCGTCAAGGCAACGGTGAAGTCGATGTCGCGTCCACCTGCGTGCGACATGGCGCGAGCACGGTCGATGGACCCCATGAGTTCGGTGACGAGCTCAGCGCCCGACGTCGAAGGGACGACTCCCGCCTCGTCGAGTCGGCTGAGTTCGAGGAGGGTGTTCGCCAGCGCGACGAGCCGTGCGGCATCGCCCTCAGCGGCGCGCAGCTCGCGCTCGAGTGCGACGGCATCGCCCGACGACCGGTGCGCGAGTTCGAGCCGGGCGGTCAGGGCGGCGAGCGGCGTGCGGAGCTCGTGGCTCGCGTCGGAGACCATCCGCCGCTCGCGCTCGGTGTTCTCGCGTTGGCGGTCGATGAACGCGTTGAGCGTCCGCGCGAGCGCCGCGAGTTCGTCGTCGGACGCCCCGACGGGGAGGTGACCGCCACCGTTCCCCGCACTGAGGTGCTCGGCGATGCGGCGCATCCGCCCCACCGGACGGAGGGCGAGGGTGGACAGCAGCCAGGCCGTCGCCGAGAAGGCGAACAGCGCCAGGACCGTGCCGACGACGAGGGACCGGTCGACCCGCTCCACCGTCTCCTGCCCCGCCCGGCCGTCGTGCGCCGCCCACACGATGAACGACCCGACGTCGTTCCGCACCGGGACCCCGACGACCGTCACGACGCGGTGACCGGTGTGCAGCCGCAACGCGACGTCGTCGTCAGGCACCGACGGGGGCAGCACGGCACGGACGTCGCGGGGCAGGGAATCGACCACCCAGTCGCCGGAGGCCGACCGGATCCCGACGAGGACGTCCTCTGCTGGACGGTCCGGCGCCTCGTCCGGGTTGTTCCGCAGGTCGGACACGAAGGGTGCGGCGTCCCCGGAGGCGAGGGACCGGTCGGTCGCGACCGTCGCGCGTTCGATCTGCACGTGCAGTACGACCGCGACCCCGGAGAGCACGACGGCGCCGACGACCAGGCTCCCGAGGGTGATCCGGGCACGGATCGACAGGTAGCGCAGGGACTTCATGCGGGCGGCACGACCTCGAGGGCGTACCCCACGCCGCGCACCGTCCGGATGACGACGTCGGCGTCCGAGGCCTGCAGCTTCTTGCGCACGTAGCTGACGTACTGGTCGACGATGGTCGGGTCGAAGTGCTCGGCACTCCCCCAGACCTCCTCGAGCACCTCGGTCCGGGTACGCGTGTCGGGTGCTCCCTGCATGAGGAACCGCAGGAGCGAGAACTCCTTGACGCTCAGTGGTAGGTCCCGCCCGTGCACCGACGCACGCACGGCCACGAGGTCGAGCCGCACCGCGCCGGCCTCCACGACGGTCGAGGTACCGGCGGCACGACGTCGCAGGTGCGCCCGGATCCGGGCGTTGAGCTCGGCGATCGCGAACGGCTTGGTCAGGTAGTCGTCCGCCCCGGAGTCCAGCCCGAACACGCGGTCGTCGACCGCGTCACGTGCGGTCACCAGGACGACGGGGAAGTCGAATCCCATCTCGCGGAGTCGACGACAGACCTCGAACCCCGTCATCTCCGGCAGCATGACGTCGATGGCCGCGGCGTCGAACGCCTGCGACCGGGCCTGCACGAGGGCGGCGATGCCGTCCGTCACGACCGTGACCGCGTGCCCTTCGCCTGCCAGACCGCGGTCGACGAGGGCACCCATCTCCGGATCGTCCTCCACCACCAGGATGTTCGCCACGTCACACCGCCCCGCTCGTGCCGAGCAGTGAGCCGATGAGGAAGGTGGCCGCCAGGGCCAGTGCTCCGCCGACCACCACACGCACGGTGGCACGGACCATCGACCCCCCTCCGATCCGCGCACCCGTGGCGCCGGTCAGTGCGAGCGCGACGAGCACGACCACGAACGTGACCGGCACGCGCACTCCTTCCGGCGGCAGCAGGATCGCCAGCAGCGGAAGGATCGCCCCGATCGAGAACGCAGCCGCCGACGCGAACGCAGCGTGCCACGGGCTGACGACCTCGTCCTCGTCGATGCCGAGCTCGGTGGTCAGGTGTGCGGCGAGGGCGTCGCGCTCGGTCAGTTCGGACGCCACTCGCTCGGCCGTGGACCGGCGGAGACCACGGCCCTGCCACAGCTGGGTGAGCTCCTCGAGCTCGGCGACGGGGTCGTCCGCCAACTCTCGGCGCTCCTTCTCGATGAGGGACTGCTGGCTGTCCTTCTGACTGCTCACCGAGACGTACTCGCCCAGCGCCATCGACACCGCACCGCCGACGAGGGCCGCGATGCCGGCCGTCGCGATCGCCGGGACGGACGACCAGGCGCCTGCGACACCCACGACGATCGACGCCGTCGACACGATCCCGTCGTTCGCCCCGAGGACTCCGGCGCGGAGCCAGTTCAGGCGCGCCGCGAGGTCGCCCGTGTGTGCTTCGCCTGCGTGCGGCTCCGAGGTGGTCATGGTCTCAGCGAACCATGTCCGGGTCGTCCCGTTCGTGTGAGGTTTCGAACGATGCGAACGCGCGGATCGTGTTGTGTGGTCGCACAGCGCCGTGACTGATCGGCGCACGACGTGAAAGGCCGTCATGGACTGGCAGTTCGGCGGGATCCCGCTCCACCCCCTCTTCGTCCACCTGACCTCCGTCGCGGTTCCGGTCGCGGCACTGACCGCGATCGTGGTGGCGGTGTGGCCCGCAGCGCGACGGTGGCTCGCGGTCGGAGCGCCGATCATCGGCCTGGTCGCCCTCGTCTCGGTCCCCCTGGCGACGTCGTCGGGCGAGTGGCTCGAACACCGTGAGCAGGAGACGGCGCTCCTCGAGCGACACACCGAGCTCGCCGACGGGCTGCTGCCGTGGTCGATCGCGGTCTTCGTGCTCCTGGTGCTGTGGTGGGGATGGCACCGGTTCGGAACAGCTCGGGTGACGAGCGGCGGCACCCTTCGCGCAGTCGCGATCGTCGTCCCGGTCGCCCTGATCGCCGTCGGCGTCGTCTCGATGATCGAGGTCGTGGTCATCGGTCACGCGGGTGCCGAGTCCGTCTGGAAGGGCTAGTCGCACCGCACGGCGCATCAGATCGCCGACCACCCGCCGTCGGACGGCACCACCGCGCCCGTCACGTTCGCCGAGTCGTCGCTCAGCAGCCACGTGATCGCGGCCGCGAGCTGCTGCGCAGTGGCGATCGGCGGCACGTTCGTCTGCAGGTACGGCCCGAGCCGCTCTCCGGCGTACTGCGACCGGAACGGCGCCTCGATGCTCGTGGCCACCGCGCCGGGCGCGACCGCGTTGCACCGGACCCCCGCCGGGGCGTAGAAGAACGCCGTGCTCAGCGTGAAGCCGTGCACCGCGTGCTTCGACGTGGTGTAGGCAGTGCCCGCTGCGGAGCCCCGCAAGCCGGCTTCGGAGGACACCGTGACGATGCTCCCCCTCCCTGCCCGGATCATCGTCGGCAGGACCGCCCGGGTGAGTCGCATGACCGCGGTCAGGTTGACGGCGAGGACACGGTCCCATACGTCGTCGTCGAGCTCGGCAGTCGGGACGAACCCGTCCATGATGCCGGCGACGTTGGCGAGCCCGTCGACCTGCCCACCCGCGGCTGCGACGACCCGGTCGACCACCGGGCGGTCGGCGAGGTCGCCTGAGACGGTGACCAGACGATCCGAACGGAGCGCGGCGACGAGGTCGTCCAGCCGATCGGCGAGCAGGTCGACCCCGACCACCCGGGCCCCCTCGGCGATCAGCCGCTCGGTCGTCGCCCTGCCGATGCCTGCCCCGGCACCCGTGACGATCACGGTCCGCCCGGTGAAGCGCCCCGCCGTCGGCGTCGCCGTCGTCCCTGTCGTCGTCTCGTCCATGGTCGTTCCCGTCGCTCGTGGGTGGTGCGGGTCCGTCGCCTCGGCCGGTGTGCCCGGCGCAGCCCGACGGCCCGCTCGGCCGGTGCGCCCGGCTCGTGTCCACCTCAGCGCCGGCTGCCCGTCCGCGCCAGGGTCCTTCGCCCCGGCGGCGCTCCGTTCCGCGGGACGTTCGGCCCGCCTCGGTGACGAGCCGACCGGTTATCGTCGCCGCGCGTGCTGCACGCGCGCGGTCAACCGAAGAGCAGGAGCGCACCATGTCCGTTGAGCGGATCCTCGTCGGCCTCGACGCGTCCCAGGCCAGCTGGACGGCCCTGCGGTGGGTGGCGAACCGTGCTGCCGACGGTGCGGCACGCGTTCGGATCGTGCACGCGCTCGAGGTGGCCGACACCGGCGTGTTCGTCGTGCGCGAGCGCCTCGCGGAGGCCGCGGCGTTCGTCCGCGGGACCGCCCCGGGGACCGTCGTCGAGACGTCCGTCGAACGCGGCTTCGCCGCTGATGCGCTCGTGGACGACACGGCCGAGGCCGATCTCGTGGTCATCGGGGCGCACCGGAACCGCAGGGTCCGCTCAGCGCTGACGGGCTCGTTCCCCGACCGCATCGCGACACGGGCACCGGTGCCCACCGTCGTCGTCCCCGACGACTGGACCTTCGGGAGCGGACCGATCGTCGTCGGGATCGACGCCGGCACCGCTGAGGCCGCGCTCGCCTTCGGGCTGCACGAAGCGCGACGCACCGGGCGCTCGGTCCGGCTCGTGCACGCATGGCGGGTGACGGCACCCGTCGCAGCGCGACCGATCGCACTGCTCGAGGACGCGTCGAGCGCCGACGAGCAATCCGCGCGCCTCGTGCTCGGCACGGCGGAACGCGAAGCCGCGCACCGGGAACCGGCCGTCTCCGTCCGGGCCACGCTCTGGGAGGGCGACGCAGGAGAAGCACTCGCGAAGGCCGGTGTCGAGGCCTCGCTCATCGTCGTCGGTCGACGCCACCGCACCACGATCGGCGGCGAGCTGTTCGGCTCCGTTGCCCGCGAGACGATGCACCGGTCGAAGACGCCGGTCGTCATCGTGCCGGTGCCGGTCGACTGACCGGGTCGCCACGGCCCGTGGCAGCGGCCGGACCGGCGGTCGCCCGGAGCGATGCGACGATCGTCACGACGTCGACCGCCTCCTGCAACAACGCTCCGGCGACGGCGGGCACGACACCCGTCGATGCCACGAGCATGAGTCCGATCGAGGCGCCCATCCCGATCCAGATGCCCTGGCGCGCGATCCGGACCGTCTCACGGCCGATCCGGACGGCGACCGCGACCCGTTCGACCGACTCGACCAGGACGACGGCATCGGCGGTGTCACTCGCGGCCGACGCACCGCGCGCTCCCATCGCCACCCCGACGTCGGCGACGGCGAGCACCGGGGCGTCGTTGACCCCGTCGCCGATCATCAGGACGGGCCGAGCGGTGAGCGCCCGCACCGAGGAGACCTTGTCGCCCGGGCGGCACTCGGCTCGGAGCACGGCAACGCCGACGTCCGCGGCCACCGCGTCGGCCGTCGCGAGCGCGTCGCCCGTGAGCATCACGACGTCGGCGATCCCCAGCTGCCGGAGCTCCGCGATCGTCGCCCGGGCCTCGGACCGGATCGGGTCACGGAGGACGAGCGCGCCGGCGGGGCGTCCGTCCACGAGGACGTAGGACACGACCCGACCTCCGGGGACGTCGAGCGGGTCTGCCTCCGGAGCACGTCGCCGAGCGAAGGCGAGTGTCCCGACGGCGACCTCGTGCGCGTCGACCTCGGCCACGACGCCGTCCGACTCGGATTCGACGGCGTTCCTGGCCCCGCACAGCCCGATGCCCTCGGCCCGCGCCGCCGCGACGACGGAGGCCGCGAGCGTGTGGGAGGAGTACTGCTCCGCGCTGGCCGCGAGCTGCAGGAGCCGGACGCGGTCCGGTCCGTCAGCGGTGGTCACGACGTGCTCGAGTGTCGGGCGACCGAGCGTGAGGGTGCCGGTCTTGTCGAACACGACGGTGCGGACCGCCGCGAGCCGTTCCAGCACCGACGCGTCCTTGACCACGACGTCCGCCCGGGCAGCGCGCCCGATTCCGCCGAGGAACGCCACCGGCGCTGCGATCAGCATCGGGCACGGAGTGGCGAGGACCAGGACCTCGGCGAATCGTCGCGGATCCCCGGAGAGCCACCAGGCCACGGCGCCGAGGACGACGGCGAAGGCGGTGAACCACGGCGCGTACCGGTCCGCGAGACGGACCATCGGCGACCGCGAGGACATCGCTCCGGAGACGAGGGCGACGATCTGCTGGTACTCGCTGGCCGCCGCTGGTCGGCTCGCCCGCAGCAGCACCGCGGCCGTGCCGTTGACCGCGCCGCTCGGGACCGCGTCCCCCTCCGCCGCGCCGACCGGCACGCTCTCCCCGGTCAGCCTCGACTCGTCGAACGTCGCTGTGCCCGACACCAGCACGCCGTCGACGGGCACCACCTCGTACGGTCGGACGACGAGCACGTCCCCGACCGCCACGTCGGCGACGGGGACGTCCACGACGACCCCGTCCCTCGTCTGGTGCGCGGTCTTCGGAGCATCGGAGAGCAGCCGTGACAGCTGACTCGTGGCCCGGCGCTGCGCATGCGCCTCGAGCGCCTCTCCCCCGACGAGCATGAGCACGATGACGTACGCCGCCAACCACTCGCCGACCGCGACGGTCGCGACGATCGCCGTCACCGCCAAGAGGTCGACCCCGAAGCGTCCGTGCACCATCTCCCGGACCATCGAGACCGCTGCGACGACCGCGGCCGCCAGGGCCGTCAGGGTGAGCAACGGCGGCACGACCTCGCCGGCGCCGGACCAGGCCGCGACGAGTGCCGCGGTCCCCACCGCGGACACCACGACGAGTCGTGTGCGGACGAGCGTTCCCTGCGACGACCGTGCCACGGAGCCTCCGACGTCGAGCAACGACGCCGGTGGGCGTCGTGACGAGTGTCGGCGGTCACCGGCGCTGCATCGAGGGTCGAAGGTCCTCCGTCAGCCGGCCGGGGGAACCGCGGGCGTGACCGTGAAGACGTCGATGTTCCGCATCGCGTGGCGGAGGTGCTCCTCGGCGTGCGCCGCGAGGTGGGTGGCGCCGTGCAGGTCAGCGGTCGCGACCTCGATCGTCGCGGACCCCGTCAGCCTGTGTCCGGTCCAGCGGAGGCGGACGTCACGGACCGCTGGAGCAAGCCCCGCGACCCGCCGTGCGGGTGCGGGTGGTCGCGGTCGTGCGCGCCCGTCACCGCTCCTGCTCGCTGCGAAGGTGCGGGGCCGCGCCGACGACGTGTTCAGCCTGATTGACCGCGTCGATGACCAGCTCCACGACGTCCGCCAGGCCTCGGTCCCTCGCGTCCAGCAGGAGGCGGCACGGCGGGACGTTCGCCCCTGTGCGCGTCGGACTCGAGACCCGAAGGTCGTCAGCGCGGGCCGACCCGATCGTCCGTGCGCGCAGGATCGACCGAACGGAGCGAACTCATGATGTTCAGCTGGAACAGTCCGTGGGACGGACCCTGGGGCGGTGTCGCAGCCGTCATCTGGTCCTTCTTCTGGATCGTCGCGTTCGTCGCCTACCTCGTGGCCCTGTTCGCGGTCATCGCTGACCTGTTCCGTGACCACACCCTGAACGGTTGGTGGAAGGCGGTGTGGGTCGCGTTCTTGATCTTCGTGCCGTTCCTCACCGTCCTGGTCTACCTCGTCGCTCGCGGCAAGGGGATGCAGGACCGTGCGGCGCGCGACGCGGGTCGGTCCACCTCGTCGGACGAACCGGCTCGAGGACGAGCGGCGCGCGGTCGCAGCCCGGCCGATGAGATCGCCACGGCGAGATCGCTGCTGGACGAGGGAACGATCACGCCGGAGGAGTTCGACGTCCTCAAGGGCCGCGCACTCCACGAGTGAACGTCCGGCCGGTCACGTCGGAGGGACCTCAGGCCCTGTCCGTCGCCCTGGAGACGCTGGACAGTCAGGTATGACTCCTTCGATCACCATCCCAGCGCCGTGACCACGCGGTCGACCACGGCACGGGTACTCGTCACGCTCACGGCCGCCGGCCTCCTCGTGGCAGGTTCCGGCGGTGTGGCACTCGCGATGACGGGAAGCGACGGCGCATCCTTCGCGGCGTCCGATCCCGGTCCTCGCTTCTACAGCGGATCCGACATCGACATCACAACGGACGTCGACGGCGACGTGTACGCCACGGGCAGGGTCGTCACGATCCGTGGGGACGTCCGAGGCGATGTGATCGTCGCGGCCCAGACCATCGTGGTGAGCGGTTCCGTGGACGGCGACGTCCGGCTGGCCGGACAGGACGTCTCCGTGAGCGGCGACGTGAGTCGCAGCGGGACGATCGCCGCGGCGGAGTTGACCATTCCCGCAGCCGGGTCGTTCGGCGACGACGTGGTCGCCTCTGCCGGCGCCGTGCGCATCGCCGGGGACGTCGGGCGCCACCTGCGGTTGAACGTCGGTGGCCTGTCCATCAGCGGGAACGTCGGCGGAGACGTCTCGTACGTCAGCGACCAGGAGGCTTCGATCCGCACGGGAGCCGTCGCAGGGACGGTCGAGCGGAGCGAACCGTCGAGCTCGGACGACGCTCCGGCACGGCCGGCAGCGACGTTCCTCGCCTGGCTGGTGGGTCTGCTCGCCGCACTTGTCGCGCTCAGCCTCATCACGTCGGCGACGGCACTCCTCGTGCCCCGCGTCCTCCGAGAGGTCACGGATCAGCTGTACCCGACCCCGTGGAGAGCGCTACTGGTCGGCTTCGTCGCGTCCCTGGCCGTACCTGCCGGGATCCTCGTCCTCCTCGTGACGCTCGTCGGTGCGCCGTTGGCGCTCGCTGTGCTGGTCGTCTGGTCGGTCCTGTGCCTTGCCTCGTTCCCGTACGGCGCCCACTACGTCGGTCGCGTCGTGTTCCGCGACCGGCGTGGTGCGGTCGTGACCTCGCTCGTCGGCGGCGCGATCCTCGTCGTGGCCCTGCACGTCCCGTTCCTGAACATCGCGGTCTGGGTGCTCGTGGTCCTGCTCGGGACCGGCGCACAGCTGCTCGCGTTCGCACGGAGGCGACCGTGGCGTGCACCGGCGACCGGCGGACCACCGGAGTCGTCCACAGGGGACGGCGCGCCGCTCACCGGTGCGACCAGGACCCCTGTGGCGACGACACGTGCTGGCGAGTCCGGGACCGATGCGACCACATGACGCGGCTGTGGCTTCGCCACCCGACGAAGGCCGCCGAAGCTCCCGTCCGACGCTGAGGTGAAGGAGACCGCGGCGCCGACGAACGCGCAGAGGAACACGAAACCCCAGGGTCCGTCGCGGACGACGGTGGGGCGAGATCGATCGGTCGTGGTGGTCGTTCCTTCCTCGGTGATCAGTGCGTCGGACGATCCAGGGCAGCTGGCAGGACTGCGTTCGGGGGGACGATCAGCACGGGCACGTGCGCTTCGTGCATCAGTGTCTCCCCGACGCTGCCGGCGATCAGGCCGGTCAGCGAGCTCCGGTGACGTCGGCCGACGACGACGGCCGACGCAGATGCCGCTTCGCGCAGCAGTACGCGCCCCGGGGATCCACGGCGTGCTCGACCGAGCACCGGCACATCCGGATGGGCAGCATCGACCGCGTGCATCGCGGCTTCGACCTGCAGGTCAGCGGCGTGCTCCCACGACGACAGGTCGCCCTCGAAGTAGACGTTGCCGAACGGTGTCGTCGTCGACGGCGACTGCCACGCCCGCACGAGCACGAGTTCTCGACGCCACCGAGCAGCGAACGCGGCCGCGTAGGCCAGCGCTGCCACACCGGACTGCCCGTCGACTCCGACCACGACGGGGCCGACCTCGTCGACGCGCTCCTCCGGCACCACCATCACCGGAGTCCTCGCCTCGGCGACGACCCGTTCGGCGACCCGGCCGCGCAGCGCCCCGATGAACCGATGGCGTTGGCGCCCCCCGAGCACCAGTACGTCACCCGCCGTGCCCTCGAGCACGATGCCGTGGACGGTCCCGCCGCCGACGAGGTCTGTCGTGACCTCCAGCGTCGGATGGCGCCGGAGCAGCAGGGACCGCGCCTCGAGCAGCCGCGCCTCGGCTGTCGACGGCAGGTCTCCGAGCAACTCGGCCACGGTGACCAGCCGGACCGTGTCCGTCGAGGGATCCGTCACGTCGGCGATCCACCTGACCGCGGACTGCGCCGCGCCCGAACCATCGACAGCGACGATGTACCGGCTCATGGCGGCCTCCGAGTCCGACGAGCACACCGGTGCGGCGAACTCCGTTGCTCGACGGTACGAGGAGCACCGGCGGCTCACCAGGCCGAACGTCCCGTGCGCGGACCACGTCCCACTGCGGAGCCGGTTCGGCTCGGCGCTCAGCCGAATCGCTCCGCTGACCACGCCGCGGACGGGTCGGCCACGATGCGCCACGTCTCGGTGGCAACTGGTTCCCGACCGAGGTAGGCAACGGCGTCGCGGGTGCTCAGGATGCCCGGGACCGTCACCGCGAGCACCCGTGCGGCCACCTCCGTCACGATGCATCGGAGTCGACGAACAGCTTCACGCTCCCGAGCGTCGTCCGAGGCGTGACGTCCCGGGAGGAACCGCCACCACCGGTCGTGTCCGCGCTGCTGGAACTCCAGCACGGTGGCCATCCGCTGCGCGGTCTCGCTCAGCGGACACCATCCGTAGGGTTCGCGGCCCGCGTCAGACATCGCAGCCTCCGGCCCCGAGATCGTGGCCGTCGCCACCGTGGTGGAGGTGCCCGTGCACCGCTGCGTCGTCGAAGAGGACCAGGTCGTTGCAGACCACCCGGACGCCGGGGGTGTCGAGAGCGACGGCTCCGATGTGGTCCCGCTCCGACCAGGACCGCACGTGTCCCCGCACGACGATCTCGTCTCCGCTGACGATCACGAGCAGGTCCCGAGCTCGTCGCGACGCTTCGTCGGACATTGCCTGTGCGATCCGGTGCGAGACGTCCGCGGACCGCGCGGCATCAGCTGACTGCTGGCTGCTCGTACCCGCCCCGGCGCGCGACGGCGACGCCGGTGCCGGAGCACGACCATCCGCACTCATCGGCGGCCTCCGTCCGACAGGAGCCCGAGCCCCGTGAGCACGACTCCGACCTCGAGGAGTCCGACGGCGAAGTAGACCGCCTGGAGCAGGCTCCACGGGATCATCGCGGTCTCGACGAAGATCCACACGAGCAGGACCGAAGGCTGCGGCCGCCACGGCGAGCACGGTCCACCGGGACCGGCGGACCGCCAGGATCGCTGCCAGCAGGTGCGTGCCGCCGACGATGACCGCCAGGAGCAGCCCGGGCACGACGAACGAACGGAAGACCGTGTCGGCCAGGACGCTCGTGGCGGGGGCGAACAGCTCGGCGTCGACCCCGACCACGAGCGCGATGCCCCCGGCCACGGCCGTCAGGCCGACGAACGCGGTGGTGATGATCGCGGACCACCGGAACGCTGCGGAGCGTGGCAAGACCAACGCTCGCGGGTCGTCGTCGGGCCGGGCGCGCTGAGCGCGGGTGGTGTGTGTGGTCATGATCGATCCTCCCCGTGGTGTCGGAGCATCAATCGTCCGTACCCGCCGGGTCGGACCCCCAGAGCCGAACGTCCCGCGCCTGGGGGACTTCGCCCGCTAGCGCTTCAGGTTCGTCAGCTCCTGCAGCACCTCGTCCGAGGTCGTGATGATGCGGGCGTTCGCCTGGAACCCGCGCTGCGCCACGATCAGGTTCGTGAACTCCTGCGACAGGTCGACGTTCGACATCTCCAGGGTGCCCGCCGCGAGCGACCCGACGCCGGCCGAGCCGGGGCCGCCGACGGTCGCGGTGCCCGAGTTGCCGGTCGCACGGTAGCCCGAGGCGCCGGTCTTCTCGAGGCCCGCCGGGTTGGCGAACGTCGCGAGGGCGATGCGGCCGAGGGCGAGCGACGCACCGTTCGAGAACGTGCCCGTGACGGTGCCGTCCTTCGAGATGGCGTAGCCCTGCAGCGCGCCGGCCTCGCGGCCGTTCTGCGACCCGATCGACGCGGTGTTGAGCGACGCGAAGCCGGTCAGCTCCCCCATGTCGACGGCGATGCCGCCGACCGTCAGCGTGCCGCCGGACGTCAGCTTGCCGTCGGTGCCGAACGTGAGGGACCCGTTCGCGGTGGTGCCCTGCCCGTTCCGGGCGGTGACGTCCCAGCCGTTCGCGGTGCGCGTGTAGGCGAGGGACATCGTGTGCTTGGCACCGGAGGCGTCGTAGACGGTGGCCTCGCGGGTGATGGTCGCGCCCGCCGCGGTCTCGGACGGCAGGTTGCCGGCGACCGAGGCCGAGGTGGTGCGGACGGCCGGTGCCGCGGCGTCGAGCGGCAGCGTGATGTCGGCGAGGCCCCCGTTGTCGTTGACGACGCCGTTCGTGGCCGGGTAGCCCTGCACGATCTTGCCGTCGGCGGTGACGAGACGACCGTCGGCGTCGAAGTCGAACGCGCCGGCGCGGGTGTACACGGTGTCGTTGCCGAGGCGGGTGACGAAGAAGCCGTCGCCCGAGATCATCAGGTCGGTGGCCTTGCCGGTGGCCTGGGCCGAGCCCTGCGCGAAGTTGGTGGAGACGCCGGCGACCTGGACGCCGAGGCCGATCTGCGCCGGGTTGGTGCCGCCGACACCGGTCTGCGGTCCGCCGGCACCCTGGGTCATCTGCGACAGGGTGTCCTGGAAGACCGTCGACGAGGCCTTGAAGCCGACGGTGTTGACGTTGGCGATGTTGTTGCCGGTGACGTCGAGCATCTGCTGGTGCGAGCGGAGGCCGGAGATCCCGGAGTAGAGCGAGCGGAGCATGGTGCGTCCTTTCGGAGAGGCAGGAAGAGCAGGAAGGAAGAGGGGAAGGAGAGCGGTCAGGAAGCCGGAGCGGTGGTGGTGATGCCGGAGATCACGTCGAGAGCGACCTCCTTCCCGTTCACGGTGACCGTGGGCACGCTGTTCGCGTACGACACGGCCGAGGCGGTCCCGGTGACGGCGGTGCCGGTCGCGGCGTCGGTGTAGCTGACCTGCTTGCCGACGAGGTTGGCTGCGGCGATGCGCATCTGGAGCGAGAAGTTCTCGTTCCCCGTCGTGGTCTGGTTGGTGATCTGCTCCATCATCGCGAGCTGCGTCTGCTGGCTGATCATCTGGTTGGTGTCCATCGGCGACGACGGGTCCTGGTTCTGCAGCTGCGTGACGAGCAGCTTCATGAACACCTCGGAGTCCATCGTCTGGGACTTCTTCGCGGTCGAGTTCGCGGCGAGGGCCGCGGCCTGGGCAGCCTGGTCCACGCTGCCGGTGATGCCGTCGATGGGCATGGTCTGGTTCCTGTTCGTGAGCCGGTCAGGCGAGGACGTCGAGTCCCGCGGTGCGGATGGTGGAGGTGGTGGCGGAGGACGCTGGCTGCGTGGCGGACGTGCGCCGTGCCTCCAGGCCGGTGTCGGCACGCAGGCGGCCGTCGGCCGGTCGCTGGTCGCGACCCGGCGCCGTGTCCGGGTGGTTCTGGGAGGACAGGTCGAGCGTCGTGCTCAGCCCGATGCCGGCGGCGTCGCGCCGCAGGTCGGGCAGCACCTGGCGGACCGCGTCGCGGCCCGCCTCGGACGCTGCGAACAGCTCGACGTGCATGCCGTGCGCCGTGACGTGTGCGCGGACCGTGACCGGTCCGAGGCTGTCCGGCACGACCTGCACGGTGACGACGTGCGCACCGGGGCCGGCCTGCGCGAGCGAGAACACCGGGCGCGCGAGCTGCTGCCCGAGCGGTGCCGGCGTCGCCGACGCAGACGGAGCCGCGGTGGCCGGGGTGGGCGCGGCGGTCGGCGTCGTGGGCAGGACGAAGGGCGTCTCGCCACCGCGGGCGGTGGTGACTGCCGGGAGGCCCGGATCACCCGCCGTCGACCCCTGCTGCTCCGTCCCGTGGCCGGTCTGGGCACCGCGTGCAGCGGTCGACGCGACGGCGGTGACGACGACGGGGGTCGCGGTCGCGGTGCCGTCCGCGGGGGTCGGGTTCGTGGGCGCGGCCTGCGTGGGGACCGCCGACGTGAGCGGTGCGGCGGCTGCGGTCGCTGCGGCGGCCGTAGATGCAAAGGCCGTAGGTGCGGCGGCCGTGCGGACGGCGGCTCCGGCCGAGCCGGCGTCGGTCGGGGTGGGCGGAACGCTCCCCTGCTGGGCGGTGGCCGCCGGGAGCTGCGCTGACGCGGTCGGCGCAGCGGTCGAGCGTGCCGGCGCCGGGGTGGACTCGCCCGCCGCTTCCCCTGCGTCCGCACCGGCGACTGCGTCGGAGCGTGCCGACTGCGCGGGGACCACGGGAGTCGCGGACAGCTCGGCCGGGGCCGGAACCGCGACCGCACCGGCCACCGGGGTCTCGGTCACGGCCGGCCGCAGGACCGCCGGAGCCGTCGTCGCGGCATCCGCGGCGGACCCCGCTTCGAGCGTGGCGGCCTCCGGAGCAGCGGTGGCGGCGGTCG
Organism: Curtobacterium pomorum; assembly: GCF_044497295.1. NCBI lineage: Bacteria > Bacillati > Actinomycetota > Actinomycetes > Micrococcales > Microbacteriaceae > Curtobacterium > Curtobacterium pomorum. Next base: position 1,967,243 of record NZ_CP172409.1, on the reverse strand, counting down.
CCGGAACCGGGGCGGCGGTGGGTGTGGGCACCAGTCCGGGGAGCAGCAGCGCCTGCGCGTCGGCAGCCGCAGCCGTGTCGGCCGTGGCCGTGTCCGGCGTGGGCGGCGTCGTGTCCGGCGTGGGCGGCGTCGCGGGGGCGGTGCCGTCGTCGGTCGCGGTGCCGGCACCGTCGTCGCGCGCCGCTGCCCGGTCGCCGGCACGATGGTCGCCGGCACGACGGTCGCCGGCGACGACCGCGGACAGGGCAGCGTCGAACGATCCGGGCCCTGCAGGGTCGGAGCTCGCGCGGGATGGCGCAGTGGTGCTCGCCGGAGCGGGCGCGGGCTGGGTGGCGATGGTCAGGCTCATGCGGCGCTCCCGGTCTGCATCATGGACAGCAGCGCGGCGGTCTGCAGGTCGGTGGCACTGCTCACGGCCGTGGTCGCGGTCGGCGCCGGGGTGGCGGACGCCTGGGCCGGCACGATGCGGCGGATGGTCGCGATGTCGGCGTCGGAGTACCAGTTGTCGACGATGCGGACGTCCTTTCCGGGGCGCGGCGCGTGCAGCACCTTGCCGTCGCCGACGTAGATGACGACGTGGCCCTCGCCCTTCGGGACGATCAGGTCGCCGGGCTGTGCGTCCTTCAGGGACCCGACCTCGACGCCCATCTTCGCCTGGTCCGGCACGACCCGGGGCATGGTCACACCGAGGTCCTTGAACACGGTCTGCACCAGGCCCGAGCAGTCCATACCGGCGGTCGTGGTGCCGCCGAACACGTAGGGCACGCCGAGGTACTTCTTCGCGTCCGCGACGACGTCCGAGCCGGTGGCGCCGCTGCCCGTGGCGAGCGTCCCGGCGCCCGCGTCGACCGAGGTGGCGGGCGCGCTGCCGGTCGTGGCGGCGGCTGCGGCAGCGGTGGTCGCGGTGCCGGTGCCGGTGGAGCCCGTGGCGGTCGCCAGTGCATCGGCGAACGCGCTCGATGACGCACTGGTCGCGGCAGCGGACGACGACGAGCTGGCCGCCGCGGCCGAGCCCCCGCGCAGGGTGTCGATCTGGGACCGGATCTCGGAGATCCGGGAGAGCACCGCTTCGACGCTCATCGGGCACCACCTTCCGTGCGGCGTCGTGCCGCGATCTCGTCGAGGGCGTTCTGTTCGGTGCGGAGTTCCTCGGCGGCCTGCTCGGCGGCGTGCTTGCCCTCGAGCTTCTCCAGGCCGACCGCGGCACGTCGAGCGGCGGTGTACTCGTCCTGCGCACGGTCGGCGTCCGCGCGGCGGGTTCGCACGACGGCGTCGAGCTCCTCGAGCATCCCGCGGGTCGCAGCACGCGCGGCGGCGACGGCGCTCAGGGTGGCGGCGTCCTCGATCGGCTGCGCGCCCTCGGTGTCGGCGAGGCTCCGACGCGCGGCGATCCGGGCGTCGGCCGCGTCACGGACCCGCTCGTTCGCGGTGGCGAGCGAGGCGGCGGCGCGGTCCTGTTCGGTGTGGCGCAGGCGCAGGAGTCCGGCGAGCGGGAACCGGCGGGCCATCACGACACCCCCAGCTGCTGCACGAGGCCACCGAGTCGCTGCCAGGACGCGTCGGCGGTCGCCCGCTCGTCCATCCCCTGGCGCAGGAACGCGTCGATGGCGCCCTGGTGGTCGACGGCGGCGTCGACGAGCGGGTTCGAGCCGCGCTGGTACGCGCCGACGTCGAGCAGGTCCTGGGCGCCGGCGCGCGCGGCCATCACCTTCCGCAGCACGGTGGCGGCGGCGCGTTGCTCGGGTCGGGTGACCTTCGAGGCCACGCGCGACACCGAGCCGAGGGCGTCCACCGACGGGAAGTGCCCGGTGATGGCGAGCTTCCGGTCGAGCACGACGTGCCCGTCCAGGATGCTGCGGGCGGCGTCGGCGATCGGTTCGTTGTGGTCGTCGCCGTCGACCAGCACGGTGTACATGCCGGTGATGCTGCCGACCCGGTCGGTGCCGGCGCGCTCGAGCAGCCCGGCGAGCACCGAGAACGTCGACGGCGGGTAGCCCCGGGTCGCCGGCGGCTCCCCCACGGACAGCCCGATCTCGCGCTGCGCCATCGCGACGCGGGTGAGCGAGTCCATCATGAGCACGACGTCCTGGCCGGCGTCTCGGAACGACTCGGCGATGCGGGTGGCGACGAACGCGGCACGCAACCTCATGAGCGCGGGCTCGTCGGAGGTCGACACGACGACGATCGAGCGGGCGAGACCCTCGGGCCCCAGGTCGTCCTCGAGGAACTCGCGCACCTCGCGGCCACGCTCGCCGACCAGCGCGATGACGTTGACGGCGGCGTCGCTCCCCCGCGCGATCATCGACAGCAGCGACGACTTGCCGACACCGGAGCCCGCGAAGAGCCCCATGCGCTGGCCGCGGCCGACGGTGGTGAGAGTGTCGAGCACCCGCACGCCGAGCTGCATCGGGGTGTCGATGCGGGTGCGCGCCATCGCGTTCGGCGTCGCGTGGTCGAGCGGCACCAGGTCGACCGGCTCGCCACCGGCGTCGACGAGCGGGCCGCGGTCGTCGATCGGCCGGCCGAGCCCGTCGAGCACACGGCCGAACAGCCCGGCCCCCGTCGGCACGAGCACCGGACGGCCGGTGGGGCGTGCGGGGGTGCCGGCGGTGACACCGGTCAGGCGGCCGAGCGGCATGCAGCGAACGCCGGAGGCGTCGGTGGCGACGACCTCGACGGCGGTCTGCACGCCGTCCTCTGCCCCGACCGTGACGACCTCGCCGACGTGGGCGTCGAGCCCGGCGATCGTCAGACCGAGGCCGACGGCGCTCGTGACGACGCCGACCCGCTGGGGTGCGGCCTGCCGCAGGGCGTCGTCGAGCCCCCGGGGCCGGAGCAGCGTGGCGCTCATGCCGACGCCCCCTGCCGCTCGACACCGAGCGCGGTGCGGGCGCGGTCGAGCGCGGTCGCGATCCGGGCGTCGAGGATGCCGTCGGGCAGGTCGACGACGGCGTCGCCGTCCCGCAACGCGGGGTCCGCGACCACCGGGACGGGCAGGTCGACCTCCGCGACGCGAGCCGCGTCCGCCGGGCTGAGCCGGACGGCCACCGGGACGCTGCGGTCGATGGACGCGAGCGCCCGCCGGACGGTGGTCTCGGCGCCGGACGTGATCCGGGCCTCCCCTCCGTCATCGGGACCGACCGTCGGACGGGAGGCACGGATCTCGTACCCGACGATCGCCTCGGCCAGGTCGGTGGCCGCGCTGGCGACCGACGCCTCCGCGTCGCTCAGGACGGGTGCGACCGTGGACAGCATCGCGTTCGTCGCCGCGTCGAGGACCGCGATGCGGCGAACGGTGTCCGCGCGCAGTGACGCGGTGAGCGCGGCGTGCTCGGCCTGCAGGCGGGCGCGCAGGGCGTCCGTCTCGGCCTGCGCGGCGCGCAGACCCGCGGTGTAGCCGGCGGCGTGGCCGCGGACGTCCGCACCGGACGCGCGCTCGCGCCCGGCGGCGTCGCCGATGACGGGGAACGCGATGCGCTGCACGGTGCCGGCGGTCGTCGTGTCAGTCAACGAGCTCGTCCTCCTCGGCGCGGTGCACGGTGATGACGCCCTGCGCCTCGAGCTCGCGCACGGAACGGACGACCTCGGCGCGCGCCTCTTCCACCTGCGAGACACGGACCGGACCCATGGCCTGCAGTTCGTCGTCGAGCAGCGAGCGGTTGCGCTCGGACACGTTCGCGCGGATCGTCTCGACGACGGGTCCGGCTGCGCCCTTCATGGCGGTCGCCAGCAGCTTCGAGTCGATGCCGCGCAGCACCTGCTGGATGTCGCGGGACTCGAGCTTGACGATGTCCTCGAAGGTGAGCATGCGCGAGCGGATGTCCTCGGCGAGCTCCGGGTCACGGGCCTCCAGCCCGTCGAGGACGGCCTTTTCGGTGGCGACGTCGGAGCGGTTGATGATGTCGACCAGGGGCGCGATGCCGCCGACGACCTCGACGCTCTCGCGGGGCGACACGACGGCGCCGGCGCGCTGCCGCAGGACACCCGCGACGATGCCGACGGCTTCTGGGGTCGCGCTGCCCATCGTCGCGAACGCCTGTGCGACGTCGGTGCGGACGCGCTCGTCGACACCCGCGAGGACGGCGCTCGCCTGCCCCGGCTTGAGGTGTGCGAGGACGAGGGCGATGGTCTGCGGCAGCTCGCCCTCGAGCAGGGTGATCACCTGACCGGGCTCGGCGTCGTCGAGGAAGTCGAAGGACTGGCCGGCCAGGTTCGAGGCCAGGCGGTCCATCACGCCGGCGGCCCGCTCGGCGCCGAAGGACGCCTCGAGCAGCCCGAGCGCGGTCTCCTTGCCGCCGCGCTTCTGCAGCCGACCGCTCATCGTGATCCGGTGGAACTCCGACATGGTCTGGTCGACCACGGTGTCCTCGACGCGGCGCATCCGGACGATCTCGGCCGAGATCTCCTCGGCCTCCATCTCGGTGAACTGCTTCATCACCTCGGCGGCGCGGTCGGTGTCCATCTGCATGAGGATGAGCGCGACCTTCTGCGCGCCGGTCAGCGTGCGGTCGCTCGAGTTCTTGCCGGTGCCGTTGCCCGGGCCGCCGGCGCTCGGCATCAGGGCGCTCACACCGGCGCCCGGTCGTCGAGGAGCCCGCGCAGCAGCTCGGCCGTGCGCTTCGGGTCGCGTTCGGCCAGCGCGGAGATGTCCTGGCGGCGACGCTCAGCCGTGATCTCGTCGGTCGTCAGCACCTCGGTCGGCGGGTCACCGGCGGGCATCGTCGACAGCACGGCGGTCGGGGCGTCACCGGCACCGAGGGTCGCACGGTCGGCGGCGCCGTCCATCGCGAGGGGCAGCTGGAACGTCTCGCCGGCGAAGGCGTCGAGCTCGCCGAGGTCGACCGCCTCGCGCTCCTGCTTCCGGCTGCGGCGGGCGATGACGAACATGACGGCGATGAGCGCGAGCAGGATGCCGATGACGATGCCGGCGGTGCGGATCGACGACCACAGGGCCTCCTGCTGGTCGGCCTTCTGCTGTGCTTCGAGGGCCTTGGCGGCCTGGTCGGCACCGCTGGTGTCGAAGTCCATCATCGCGACCTTGACCTGGTCGCCGCGGTCCTGGTCGACGCCGGCGGCGGCGGAGACCAGGTCGTTGATGCTCTGCAGGTTCGCGTTCTGCACCGCGTCGGCCTTCGAGTTCAGCGCGACCGAGATGGTCTGCCGGTCGAGGGACCCCGAGGGGATCTGCGTGGTCTCGGTGGTGTGGTCGACGGCGTTGTTCTTCGTCGCCGACTCGTTGGTGTACCCGTCGTCGCCCGTGCCGCTCGTCGCCGTCCCGTTGGGCACGGCGATGTTGTCCGGGCCGAGGACCCCGGTCGCACCCTTCGACGCACCGGATCCGGCGCCGTACTGCTCGGTGGTGCTCGACTCGTTGAGCGCGACCGGTCCGGAGGTCGGGGTCGTGTAGCTCTCCGACGTGCGGGTGCCGGACTCCTGGTTCATCGTGCCGGAGACCACGACGGTCGCGTTGCCGACGCCGAGGGTGGTGTCGAGCAGGTCCTGGATCTTCTTGCTCGTCGCGGCGTCGTAGTCGGCTGCCTGGTCGGCGCCGCTGCCGGTGGCGCCGGTGCCGACGGCGGACAGCGTCTGGCCCTTGGCGTCGACGACCGAGACGTCGGTGGTCTGCATGCCCTCGACCGACGCGCTGGTCAGGTGCACGATCGCCTGCACCTGGTCGGTGCTCAGCTGCGTGCCGTTGTCGGTGGCGATGAACACCGACGCCGTCGGGTCCTTCTCCTCGGACACGAACACGGACTTCTCCGGGATCGCGAGCTGCACGGTCGCGGTCTGCACGCCGTCCATCGCGCCGATGGTCTTGGCGAGCTCGCCCTCCATCGCCCGCTTGTAGGTGACGTCCTGCTGGAACTCCGAGCTCGTCACGCCCATCTGGTCGAGCAGCGAGTACCCGCCCTCGTTCGACGACGGCAGCCCGTTCGACGCGGCCTTGAGGCGCTCCGAGTAGACCTGCGCCTGGGGCACGAGGATCGTCGCGCCGCCGTCGGTGAGCTGGTACGGCACACCGTCGGTCTGCAGCTGGTCGGTGATGGAGCTCGCGTCGGCGGCGGCCAGCCCGGTGAAGAGCGGCGCGTAGGAGGCCTTGCCGAGCCACGACGCCAGGGCGATCCCACCGAGCACGAGCGCGGCGATCACCAGGATCGCGATGGTGCGCTGCGCGGCGGAGAAGCCCTTGACGTACGCGGACAGGCGCGCGAAGACGTTCTTGACGGCGACGGGCATCAGGCCTGCATCCTCATGATCTCGTTGAAGGCGTCGACGCCCTTGTTGCGGACGGCGGAGACGAGCTCGAGCGTGACCTGTGCGCGGGTGGCGGCGATGGTCGCGTCGTGGATGTCGTCGAGGTTGCCGGTGACGGCCTTGAGCGCGAGGGTCTTCGAGTCGCTCTGCAGCGCCTGCAGCCCGTCGACGGCGTTCCCGAGGCTGGCGGCGAACCCGCTGCCGTCGGTGCTGGTCGCGCCGGCGGTTCCGGCGACGTCGCTGGACGTGCCGGACACGCTCGTCAGCGCGTTCGTCATCGCGTTGGTGGTCACACCGTTGACGGCGTCGATGGGCATCAGTTCTTCCCGATCTGCAGTGCCGCCTCGTAGGCGGTCTTGGCACGGTCGACCACGGCGGCGTTCGCCTGGTAGCCGCGCTGGGCCATGATGAGGTCCGCCATCTGCGTGCCGAGGTCGATGTCCGGCATGCGGACGTAGCCCTCGTCGTTCGCGAGCGGGTTGTCCGGGTCGTAGGTCACGCGGCCGGCGGCGCTGCCGAACGCGGCGCCCTTGACGTAGGCGCCCGACACGCCGTTGCCCTCCTGCACCTCGACGTAGCGGGCCTGGAACGCGGTGTCGTCCATCGACTTCACGGTGTTCGCGTTCGCCATGTTGTCCGCGACGGCGTCGAGCCACTTCCGGTGCACGGTCATGCCGGTGCTCGCGATGCCGATCGCGTCGAAGGTCGTCACGAGTTCGTCCGCATCGCCGCACGGACGCTGGTGAGCTCGGAGTTCATCGCCTGGGTGGCGAACTGGTACCGGAGCACGGTGTCGACGTTGGAGAGCGTCTCTTCGTCGAGGTTGACGTTGTTGCCGTTCGTGTTCGTCGGCTCGAGGCTGCGGGCGACCGTCGGCGCGGTGTCGCCGCTGCCGTCGGTGATCGACTTCGCCAGGGCGTCCTCGAACTGGACCTTCTCGGCGTGGTAGTTCGGCGTGTTGATGTTCGCGATGTTGTTCGCGATCACCTTCTGGCGCATCGACAGGCCGTCGAGAGCGCTCTGCAGCGCGACGCTCGTCACGGAATCGAACACGGTGGTCCCCTCGTCAGGCGTCGTCGGTGGACGTCGCCGTGCGGTGGTGGCCGATCCGTGGCCGAACTGGTGAGCGATCCGTGCTCGTGTGGCGCTATCGGTGCCCGTCGCGCGCCGCGTTAGCCCTCGCCCCGAACGGGGGTGGCACGGCGGCGTCCGTCCGATGCAGAACGACATCCCCGTTGTCGTACGACATCGATCACGTCGCACCGTGCACACGCGTCACGTTGCACGCGCGGGTCGACGACACTCTCGTTGTCGTACGACGTCGACGATGACGCACCTTGCACGCGCAGACAGTTGCGTCCGGGGTCGGACGACATCGTCGATGTCGTACGACGACCACCTCGTCGCACGGTGCCAGCGCTGTCCATTCACGCTGGGAACGGTTGCGCTCGCTGGACGTCGACACCGTCGATGTCGTACGACGACGACCTCGTCGCAGCGTGCGCTCGCCCGGTGTTGCAGACGCGGGCGAGCGACACGCTCGATGTCGTACGACGTCGAGCATGTCGTACCGGGTCGAGCGGGGCGGACGGGTCAGGCGGAGGCGTCGAGGTACACCGCGCCGCGCGGCTCGCGCGTCGCGTCGACGGCCCGCAGGGCACCGAGGTGCTCGAGCGTCACCCGTCGGTCCGACTCCAGTTCCGCGATGCGGTCCCGCTGCGCGGCGAGCAGCCGGGAGGCACGCCCCACCAGGTCGCGCGGCACCGGACCCAGCCCGGCCGGCTCCGACCACCCCACCACGGCCGTGGGGTCGGCCGCCTGCCGGGCTGCGTCGTGCTCCAGGGAGTCGAGCAGGGCCTCCCAGGCGAGGCGGTGGTCGACCGGCTCAGGCGACGGTGCCGGCTCAGGCGACGGTGCTCGTTCAGGCGACACCGAGGGCTCCGCCCGTCGCCTGCTGGCGTGCCGACGTCGCCGGGAGCGACGCCGCGGCGTCGTGCCACGACTGCCGCAGCGGTTCGAGGATCCGGATGCAGTCCCGCGTGGCCTGCACGTCACGGTGCACGTTCGCGGTGATGAGGGACGTCGACGCGTAGTTGTAGACGGCGAGCAGGCCCTCACCCCCGTCCCAGACGTCGATCCGGAGCGTCGACGACAGCTCGCCGACGATCGCCTGGGCGTGCAGGAGCTGTTCGCGTGCGGCGTCCCAGTCGGCGCCGGTCTGTGCGGCCTCGGCACGGTGCAGGTCGAGCAGCAGCCGGTCGTAGAGCATCGTGACGAGCTGCGCCGGGGTGGCCGACAGGACGGCTTCGTTCGTGTACTGGGCGCGACGCTGGTCGGTCACGGTGCGGGGCTGCGCAGCCTGCCGGAAGGCGGCGGCCTGGAAGTCGAAGGTCATGGTGATCCCGTCAGCTCGTCGTCGACGCGAGCTGGCTGGCGAGCCAGCTCGACTGGGACTGGAGCTTGCTGAGGCTGGTCTCGAGGGACGAGTACAGCGTCTGGAGCGATGCGCGGCGCATCGTGAGTCGGTCGGTCCAGCTGTCGATCTGGGTGTTGAGGTCCTTGGCGACCGCCTGCTGGCCGGTGATCGCCGTGGTGAGGGACCCGTCGTACTTGTCGGACGCCGCCGTCGCGGCGGCACCGACGTTCGTGGCGACGCCGGACAGCATCGCCTGCGTGCCCTCCGGGTCGGTGGCGAGGGCCTTCTGGAAGACGTCGGCGTCGAAGGTGAAGCTGCCGTCCTTGGTGATCGTGATGCCGATCGACGATGGCGACTTGCCGCCGACGGGCGCCGACATGGTGCTGCCCAGGCGCTGCACGGCGTCGCGTGAGGTCCCGTCGCCCATCAGGACGCCGGCGGTGGTGGTCGTGGCGCCGCTGGTCGCGCTCGTGGTGCTCGTGACCGCCGTGTTCGTCTTGTAGTAGGACGTGATCGCGTTCATCGCGTCGACGAGTCCGGAGGCCACGGCCTGGGCCTTCGTGGTGTCCTGCGCGACGCCGACCGTGACCGGGTCCGTCGACGCCTTCGACACGGTGACGCTGAGCCCGGGCACCAGGTCGGTGAAGGTGTTCGTCGCGCTCGTGATCGTCTGCTCGGCGGCGGTGCCGGCCCACAGCGTGACGCTGGCGTCCTTCGCCTGGGCGACGACCGCAGCGCCGACCTCGGTCAGCACGTTCGTCGCGGTGCCGGCGGCGACCTGGTCGGTGGTCCCCCGGTACACCTCGAAGCCGCCGGCGGCGCCGGTCTTGGCGGACGTGAGCTGCAGCCGGTAGAGCTTGGTGCCGTCGGCAGCGGCGCCCGCGGCGACCTTCGTGGCGGTGACGCCCGCGCCGGACTTGTTGATCGCCGAGACGGTGTCGTCGAGGGAGCCCGACGACGGCGTGACCGTGGTCTTCGTGCCGTCCGCGGCCACCAGGGTGATCGGCTCGGCGGCGGCCGACCACGTCGACATCGCGGCGGTCACCCCGACCTGCGCGGAAGCGGTCGCACCGACGGTGAACGTCAGCGACCCGGCGCTCGCGTTCGTGCCGGTCACGGCGGTGACGCCCGACGACGAGCTCGTGGCGGTGAACAGGTCGAGCGAGGTCGCCTTCGCGGCGTCCTTCGCCTTCGTCGCGAGGGCCTGCATCAACCCGTTGATCGTCTGCAGTGACGAGATGAACGAGTTGGTGCTCGTGAGCTTGTTCTTGAGCAGGGTCTGCGGCACGCCCTCGACGCTCATCAACGAGTTGATGAGGTCGGTCGTCTTGAGCCCGCTGACGAGCCCGTCGATCGCGAGGCTGGTGCTCGAGGACACGGACGATGACATCGTCGACACTCCCTGGCGTCGTGGGGATGGTCAGGAGGGCGACGCCGCCTCCCGGGAAGCCTGAACGATCCCGGAAGGCGGCGTCGTGGGTGCTAGCGCAGGAGCGAGAGCACGCCCTGCGTGCTCTGGTTCGCCTGCGCGAGCATCGACGTGCCGGCCTGGCTCAGGATGTTGTCGCGCGTGTACTTGACCATCTCCTGCGCCATGTCGACGTCGGTGATGCGCGAACCGGCAGCGGTGAGGTTCTCCTTGGCCACGTTCGTCACGTTGATGGCGTGGTCGAAGCGGTTCTGGACTGCACCGAGGTTGGAACGAGCCTCCGAGACCGACTTGATCTGCGCGTCGAGCTCGGTCACCGCGAGGCGAGCGTTGTCGCCCGTGGTGAAGTCGAGCGCCTTGACCGCCGTGGCGACCTTCGAGACATCCGCACCCGTGAGGTCGACGTCGATCTTGCTGGCGTCGGAGCCGTCCGCGCCGACCTGGAAGGTCAGCTTGCCGGTACCCGGACCGGCAGCCGTGGTGGAGGCCTTGCCGTCGAGCAGCTTGATCCCGTTGAAGTTGGTCGAGTCCGAGATGCGCTGCAGCTCCTCCTGGAGCTGACCGACCTCGGTCGTGATCGCCTTCCGCGAGTCCTCGTTGTTCGAGTCGTTGCCGGCCTGGACAGCCAGGTCGCGCATGCGCTGGAGGATCGAGTGGGTCTCGGTGAGGCCACCTTCAGCGGTCTGCACGACGGAGATGCCGTCCTGCGCGTTGCGGGCGGCGACCGTGAGGCCACCGACCTGGGACTTCAGCCCCTCGGAGATCGACAGACCGGCAGCGTCGTCGGCAGCACGGTTGATGCGGAGGCCGGTCGAGAGCTTCTCGAGGGACTTCGACAGGTCGTTCTGCGTCGCGTTGAGGTTCCGGTACGTGTTGAGTGCCGAGAGGTTGGTGTTGATGGACATACCCATGGTGGTTTCCTCCGTGAATTCTGGGTCGTACTACAGCCCGTCCGTGGGCTGACGTGGATGACTCTCGACCGGGTGCCGGGAGTCGTTAGGGAATCGACGGAAATGACCGTCGACGGTTCAGCTCGCCGCCACCACGACCGGCGCGGTCGCGTCGTGGACGGCACGCGCGACGCCGGCGGTGGCGTTCGACGCGACACGTGCGAGGTAGGCGCTCCGGCGGGCCGCCGTGGTGCGCGAGGCGGGTTCGGCGACCGCGCCGCCGTCCCCGTAGTGCGCGGCCAGGCCGTCGCGGAGCAGGCGCATCGCCTCCGAGCGCTGCTGCGACACGGCGGAGTGCGTGATGCCGAGCTCCGCGGCGACGTCGGTCACCGAGCGGTCCCCGAAGTAGACCGCCTCGACGACGAAGCGCATCCGCTCGGGCAGCGCCTCGACGGCTGCACGCAGGTAGCGGCGCTTCTCGGTCTCGAGCAGGTCGTCGCCCGGCAACGGCAGGTCGGCGGCGACGAGGTCGTGCACGGTCTCGTCGAGGGGCGCGACGATGCGGGCCGCATCGCTCATCGCGTCCGAGGCGGTCTGCCGGTCCACGCCCATCGCGTCTGCGATCTCCTGCACGCCGACGCTCCGGCCGAGTCGGGCGGACAGGGCCTCCTGCGTGGCGAGGGTCTCGCGGATGCGCTTCCGGGTGCCGCGCGACGCCCAGTCGGCGGAGCGCATGTCGTCGGCGAGGGCACCGGCGATCCGGGTCCGGGCGTAGGCGCCGAAGGGGACGCCGAGGGTGGGGTCGAACGCGTCGGCAGCGGCGACGAGTGCGAGCGAGCCGACGGCGGCGAGGTCGTCGCGGTCCAGGTGCGTGGCACGGGAACGGACGTCGGCGACGATGTAGCCCACGAGCGGGAGGTGCTCCACGATCATCGCGTTGCGTGCGGTGCGGTCCATGCTGATCCCCTGATCGACCTGAGGTGACTGTCCTGACTCACCCGTCCGTGGGCACGGCGAACGCCGGCCTCGGATGGCCGGTGCGTACGCCGAAGACCCGCCCGGTTCCCTCCGAGCGGCGCACCCCGCGCCTCGTTCGCGCGGTTCGAGGTCGCCCTCGTGGTGCGTTCCGAATGTATCGGCTGGCAATGCGCTGTACGGGGGTCGATCAGTCCCCAGTGCGGGGGTGTTCCCGGTGTTTCGGGGTCGGCATTTGTGGGGACACCGGGCCGGGAACGGTCGTTCTCGTCCCCCATCGGGGGTCACTGGTCCGCGGTCGGACGATATCCGTTCCACGCACTCGTCCTCGGGCCTTACGGGCGGTGCCACGGCGTCGATAGGTCTCGGTGTCCGCCGGAAGGTGGACCGGAAGACCCGAACACCCGACGACGACCCACACGGGAGGAGCTGATGAGCGTGAACGACCTGTCCGCCGTGCTCTGGCGCGAACGCGAACTGCTCGAGCTGCTCACCTTCAAGCTCGAGGAGGAGCAGCTGCTGCTCACCGCGGGCCGCTCCCGATGGGTGTCGCACGCCAGCCGCGAGGTCGAGCAGGTCCTCGAACGACTCCGCAGCACCGGACTCGAACGCGCCGCGTCGAGTGCCGAGGTCGCCGAGGAGTGGGGCGTCCCCGCCGACGCACCCCTGCGCGAGGTCGTCGCCGCCGCACCGAACGGACCGTGGGGTGAGATCCTCGCCGCGCACCTGACCGCGATGGTCGAACTGACCACCCAGATCGGCGCCCTGCGCGACGAGAACGACCGCTTCCTGCGCACTGCCGCCCAGGCCACCGAGGAGACCCTCGCCGGCACCGTGACGAACGCCGCGACCTACGACGCCTCGGGCACCTCCGGCGCCGGCTCCGACGGCGCCCGCCTGTTCGAGGGGACCCTGTAACCCCGTGGTCAGCACCTTCGGCTCCCTCGCCACCGCGTACTCCGGACTCGCCGCGGCCCGCGCCGGCATCGACGTCACCGGCCAGAACATCGCGAACGCCGGCACCGCCGGGTACACGCGGCAGCGCGTCACGCAGAACTCGGTCCCGGCGACCCAGACCGGCTTCATGCGCGGCACCGCCGCCCTCGCCGGACAGGGTGTCTCGGTCGACGGCATCGCCCGGCTGGCCTCGCTGACGCTCGACGTCGGCGTCCGGGTCGCTGCTGGTTCCTCCGCCTACGCCGACGCCCGCGCGACGGCCCTGTCCGCCCTCGAGACCGGCCTGCACGAGCCCGGCAAGGACGGCCTGAGCGCCAAGCTCGACGCCTTCTGGTCGTCGTGGAGCGAACTCGCCAGCCACCCGGACGACCCGGGTGCCGCCAGTGCCGTCCTCGGAGCCGCCGGCACCGTCGCCGCGGCCCTGTCCTCCGGCTCGAAGGCGGTCGACGCGCAGTGGTCCTCGGTCCGGGGCACCGTGGCCGGCCAGGTGACGCAGCTGAACGACGCCGCGAAGCAGGTGGCCGACCTCAACGGGCGGATCCGCACCGCGCTGGCCTCCGGCGGCACCGCCAACGAACTCCTCGACCAGCGCGACCAGCTCACCGAGCAGATCGCGACGCTCGCCGGCGGGACGACCCGCACCAACGCGGACGGCACGGTCGACGTGCTGCTCGGCGGGAACCCGCTCGTGCAGGGCACCGACGCCCGCGCCGTCGCCCTCAGCGGTGGCGAACGGCTCGCCGACGGCGCGGCGGTCACCCTCACCTGGACCTCCGGCAGCGCCGGCGCGGTGTCCCTCAGCGGTGGGTCGATCGGCGGCGCCCTCGCCGTCCTCGCCCCGGCGAACGGGAACGGCACGGGCGGTGCGCTCGCCCAGGCCGCCGCGTCGTACGACGCCGTCGCGACCCAGCTCGCCACCACGGTCAACGCCGTGCACGCCACCGGCACCACCCCGGCCGGCACCACCGGTACCGCCTTCTTCGCACTCGCGGCGGGCGTCCCCGCGGCACAGGGCCTGTCGGTCGTCCCGACGGACGGCAGCGGTCTCGCGACGCGGAACGCGGCGGGGCAGCTCGACGACTCGTTCGCCGACGCGCTCTCGCGACTCGGCACGGGCCCTGGTGCTGCCGACACGACCTGGGCGACGTTCGTGGCGGGGGTGGGCACCGCCTCCCGGTCGGCCGCGACGGAGTCGACGCTCACCGGACTCGCCCTGACCAACGCGCGCACCCAGCAGCAGTCGAGCGCGGGCGTCGACCTCGACGAGGAGAACGTGAACCTGCTGAGCTACCAGCACGCGTACCAGGGCGCGGCACGCGTCCTGACCGCCGTCGACGAGATGCTCGACACCATCATCAACCGAGTCGGACTCGTCGGGAGGGGCTGATCGTGATCACCCGGGTGACCACCCAGATGTCGATGGCCGCGGCCTCGGCCCGCCTGCAGACCGGTGCGGCGCGCGTGGCGCAGCTCACCGAGCAGGCCACCACGCTGCAGGCGATCCAGAAGCCGTCCGACGACCCGGTCGGCACCGCGTCGTCGATGCAGGTGCGCAAGGAGCAGGCCGCCGCGGCGCAGTACACCCGCAACGCGAACGACGCCGTGGCCTGGCTGGCGACCACCGACAGCGCCCTGTCGAGCGTCTACTCCGTGCTCAACAGCGTGCGCGACCTGACCGTGCAGGCGGCGAACTCCGGCACCATGAGCGACACCGACCGCGACGCCTTCATCACCCAGTTCCGGTCGCTGAAGTCCGACCTCGAGGCACGGGCCAACACGACCTACGGCACCCGGTCGGTCTTCGCCGGTGCCTCGACCGCTGCCGCCGCGTACGACCCGGCGACCGGGTGGGCAGCGTCCGGCACGGACGTCACCCGCCGGATCGGCGACGGTACCACCGTGCGCGTCGACACCGCAGGGGCCGACGTGTTCGGCACCGGGGCGTCGTCGGTGTTCGGCGTGCTCGACTCCATCGTCAGCGACCTGCAGAACGGGGTGAACGTGAACGCGCGGATCAACGACGTGGACGGTGCCCTCGGGGCCGTCCGCGGCGCCCAGGCCGACGTCGGTGTCCGGCACGCCACCGCCCTCGCCGCCCAGGACTCGCTGAAGACCGCGTCCGTCGCGCTCGAGAACCGCCGCGCCGGTATCGAGGACGTCGACCTCGCCAAGGCCGTCCTCGACCTGCAGGTGCAGCAGACCAACTACCAGGCAGCCCTCGCCGTCACCGCGAAGGTCCTGCAGCCGACCCTGATGGACTACCTCCGATGAGCATCTCCCTGACCTTCGCCGTCCCGCCGTTCGGCCTTTCCGCCGCGCCCCTGTTCACGCTGACCCCGGTGGACGGCGCCGAGGGCCTGTTCACCCTCGTCGGGGGTTCCTCGCGCCTGTTCGTGCTCGACGCCGCGGTGCACCTGCCGTCGTACGCACCCGAGCTCACCGACGAGCAGGCCGCCGGGCTCGAGCTGACCGACCCCGCCGACGCCATGCTGCTCGTGGTGGCGAACCCCGGCGCGTCCGGCACGACCGTCAACCTGCTCGCGCCCATCGTCGTGAACGCCCGGACCGCGGTGGGCGCCCAGCTCATCCTGGAGGACCAGGACCTGCCGCTGCGGGCGGAGCTCGCGCGGGCGTAGGGGCTGCGGGGCGGGGCGGGCGGGGCGCCGGTCGACGCGGAACGACGTCCTCGATGTCGTACGACATCGAGTTCGTCGCACTTGCGCGCGCGCAACAGTTGCACGCGCGGCCCGGCGACAACATCGACGTCGTGCGACATCGCTGTTGTCGCACCTTGCACGGGCGTCGGTCCAGCTTCGAACACGCGTACGCCCTCGGCCCAGGGCACCGATCCCCGCAGGAGCCTGTCACCGGTCGACCCCGAACGACGTCCTCGATGTCGTACGACTTCGAGTTCGTCGCGCCTGCGCACGCGCAACAATTGCACGCACGGCCCGGCGACAACATCGACGTCGTGTGACATCGCTGTTGTCGCACCGTGCGTCCGCCTCGTCCCTCCACAGACTGGAGGCCCGGCTCGTTTCCCACAGATCGTCGCGCCGAACCGACGTGGTCGGCTCGCACCGCCGATCGTTGGGACATGCACGATCGAGTCCTCGCCATCCCCCTCGTCCGCACCGGTGACCATCCGAGCGCTGAACGGCGCGCCCTGCAGCGTCGCGTGCACCGCGGTTCGCTCGCTCCGGTGCGGCCCGGCGTCCTCGTCGATCCGTCGCACCTCCAGGGTCTGCGGAGCGAGGACCGTCTGCTCCTGCTCGTCCGAGCGACGACTTCTTCCGTCGAGCTGCCCCGAGCGTTCTCGCACTCGTCCGCAGCAGCCGTGCACGGACTGCCCTTCGTCGCGCCGGCCCCCACCAGGGTCGACGTCCTCGACCCCCGTCTGACCCGGCCGGAGACCACGGCGCTCGGCCGGGTCAGGCCAGGGCCCGAGATCGACGACACGCACGGCCGGTGGGCAGGGACGCCTCCGACCATGCCGACCGAGATCGACGGGGCGCCGGTGACGTCGTTGGTGCGGACGCTCGTCGATCTCTCGGCCACCGCACCGTTGGACGACGTCGTCCCGATGATCGATCAGGCGCTCCACGATCGGCGGGTGCTCCCGGAGATGCTCCTCGACGAACTCGCTGCTCACGAGCGCAAGGGGTACGACAAGGGAGGGACGGCGATCGGGATGGGATCGGCGCTGTCGGGGTCGCCGGCGGAGTCAGTGTGCCGGGTGCGCTTCCGGCAGGTCGGGGCGCCAGAACCGGTGCAGCAGCACGAGTTCCGACGCGCCGGTGGCGGGACGGCCGTCGTCGACTTCTGGTTCCCGGATCAGGGCGTCGTGGTCGAGGTCGACGGCCGCGCGAAGTACGAGGACCCGACGATGCTCGACGGGCGCACCACGGCCGAGGCGCACTGGCAGGAGAAACGGCGCGAGGACTTCGTCCGGTCGTTCCCCGAGGTGCGGTTCGTGGTCCGGCTGTCGTGGGCCGACCTGATGCAGCCCGACCGCGTGCGCGCTGCGCTCCGCCGAGCAGGGGTCCCCTGCCGATGACGAGGCGACGACCGACACCCGGTCCTCCGCCGGCGTCAGCGGCTCGGCGCCTCCGGGTGGTGTGCACGCTGCCGTTCGACGACGAGCGGCGCACTGGGCACGCCGCCGCCGACGACCACCTCGCCGACGCCGACCCGCGCTCCGTGCACCCGTCCGATCCCCTTGACCACCCCGGCGCGTCGGTCCGGGTCGGCCTCGCGGTGGTCGCCGCCGGCTGCGAGCACGGCGTCCCGAACGGCGACCGCACCCAGCACCTGCGCCCCGGCACCGAGGATGGCGGGCCCTTCGACGAGGCACCCGCCGGACAGTCGAGCGCTGTCGCCGACGTGCACGTCCGACCCCGTCGCCGTGATCGTGTCGGGACCGGGCCCCACTTCGGCACCGGACCCGATGGTCACCTTTGCCGTGGTCGCGACGACGGTGACGCACCCCGGACCGAGCCGCACGCCGGACCCCACGGTGATCGAGCCGCCGGCGAGGGTCTCGAGCACAGTTCCCGGGTAGAGCACCGTCCCGGCTGCCAGGGCCACGTCCGCACCGATGAGCACCGAGCCGGGATCGAGCACACGGACCTCGGGCAGCAGACCGAGCACCTCGGCGACTGTCAGGAACCCGGCGCCCCGCCGAGCGTCGTCCGCCGGATCCGGCGCGCCGTCGATGTCCATCCAGCGAGCCTCCCACACGCCCGGCGTACGGTGAGCGCATGGCCCGCTCCCCGAAGGACCAGGCGATCGTGCCGCTGCCGAACGCCCAGGTCTCCCCCATGCCCGACGACTCCCGGACCCCACAGGTGCAACAACCCGCCGGGTGGGTCAAGTTGCTCGACCGTGCCATCAGCGTCCAGCGACCGGTGGTCGTCGCGCACGTCAACGCGATCCGCCGACGCAAGCCGGACGCCACCCCCGCCGAGGTCATCCAGATCCTCGAGCGGCAGTACCTCACCGCGGTCACCACCGGTGGCGCAGCGGTCGGTGCGAGTGCGGTGATCCCCGGCGTCGGGATGGTGGCCGCCCTCGGCCTGAGCGGCGCAGAGACGATCGGGTTCCTCGAGACGACGGCACTGTTCGCCCAGTCGGTCACCGAGGTCCACGGCATCGCGCTGGACGACCCTGAGCGGGCACGGACTCTCGTGATGGCGATGATCCTCGGCGCGCCGGGCACGCAGCTGATCAAGCAGCTCGGCGGGCAGATCGCTGGCGGCCAGGCACGCACGGCGTTCTGGGGCGAGATGGTGACCTCGTCACTGCCGAAGCAGGTCGTGAACGGCCTCGGCGGACAGGTCCGCGACCAGTTCATCAAGCGGTTCGCGGTCCGTCAGGGGACGTCGGTGCTCGGCCGCGCCCTCCCGTTCGGGATCGGCGCTGCGGTGGGTGGGCTCGGCAACCACGCGCTCGGGCGGAAGGTCATCCAGGCCTCGCGGACCGGCTTCGGGCCGCCGGCCGCGCACTTCCCGATCGTGCTCGAGCCGAAGTCGGGCAAGCAGCCGAAGTCGGGCAAGCAGCCGAAGTCGGACAAGGAGTCCAGGGCCGACAAGCAGCCCAAGGCCGACAAGCAGCCCAAGGCCGACAAGCACCTGAACACAGAGAACCAGCCCAAGCCGAAGGGCCTGGGCTGGCGCCGAGGATCCGCGAAGGACGAGGACCTCTGGTCGGAGACCCCCGAACGCTGAACCGCTCGGCTCGGGAACCGGCACGGCCCGGTCAGAACGACCGAACCGGCGTCCTGACCACCTGCCCGGCGTGCGCGAACCCGCCGCCGAACCCGAACAGCAGCGCGGGGACGCCCTCGGGCAGGTCGCCGCGCGCCCAGGCCTTCGACAACCCGAGCGGCACACTGGCGGCTGAGGTGTTCCCGGACTCGACGACGTCGCGGATGACGAACTTCGACTCCCCGCCGAGTGCGGTGACGAGCGGCTCGATGATCCGCAGGTTCGCCTGGTGGAACGCGAAGACCTCGATGTCGTCCATCGTGAGTCCGGCGGCCTCGACGACCTTGCGGGCGTGTCCCTCGGCCTCGGTGATCGCCCAGCGGTAGATGGAGCGGCCCTCCTGGTTGAAGCGGCCGGGCGACCCCTCGACGCGCACCGCGTCGAGCAGGTGCGGCACGCTGCCCCACGACACGGGTCCGATCTCGGGGGTGTCGGTGGCGCCGAGCACGGCGGCCCCGGCTCCGTCGCCGACGAGCACGCACGTCGAGCGGTCGGTCCAGTCGGCGATGGCGGACAGGGTCTCGGACCCGATGACGAGCGCGACGTCGGCGGAACCGACGCGGATCGACTGGTCGGCGAGGGCGAGCGCGTACTCGAACCCGCTGCAGGCGGTGTTGATGTCGATGGGCGCGGGACCGTTCGTCATCCCGAGCGCCGCGGCGACCCGGCCGGCGGTGTACGGCGCGCGGTCCTGGTGCGTGGTGGACGCGACGATGACGAGTCCGACGGCCGAGGGCGAGACCCCGGCGTCGGCGAGGGCGTTGCGGCCCGCTTCGATCGCCATCGACGTGACGCTGTCGTCCGGTCCGGCGATGTGCCGGGTCTGGATGCCGGTCCGGGTGCGGATCCACTCGTCGTTGGTGTCGACCATGGTCGAGAGCTCGTCGTTGGTCAGGATGCGTTCGGGCTGGTGGTGACCGAACCCGAGGATCCGGCTGCCACGGAGTGCTGGGGTGTTCACCGACGTCACGGTACTCCTCCCCGGAGCACCGACATGCCCCCGACGGCATGCAGGACCACACGACGCACGACCACGACGCCGCACCGTGCAGAACCGGTACTCCCAGGGCCTGGCACGGTGCCCCTCGGAGCGCGTAGACCGGAGACATGGACTACACACACCTCGGACGGACAGGGCTGTCGGTTTCACGAGCAGTGCTCGGCACGATGAACTTCGGCCCGGAGACCACAGAGGACGACTCGCACGCCATCATGGACCGGGCCCACGAGCTCGGCGTCAACTTCTTCGACACCGCCAACGGCTACGGCGGCTCGGTGGGCAAGGGCGCCACCGAGGAGATCATCGGCCGCTGGTTCGCGAAGGGCGGCGGCCGCCGCGAGAAGACGGTCCTGGCGACCAAGGTCTACGGCGAGATGATCGACTGGCCGAACGGCGGCAAGCTCAGCGCGTTCAACATCCGCCAGTCGCTCGACGCCAGCCTGCAGCGGCTGCAGACGGACCACATCGACCTGTACCAGTTCCACCACGTCGACCGCGCGACGCCGTGGGACGAGATCTGGCAGGCGATCGACGTCGCCGTGCAGCAGGGCAAGGTCCTGTACGTCGGGTCGTCGAACTTCGCGGGCTGGCACATCGCCCAGGCGCAGGAGGCCGCGAAGCGCCGCCACACCTTCGGCCTGGTGAGCGAGCAGTCGATCTACAACCTCGTCGTCCGTGACATCGAGCGCGAGGTCCTGCCCGCCGCCCGCGAGTACGGCCTCGGCGTCATCCCGTGGTCGCCCCTGCAGGGCGGCCTGCTCGGTGGTGTCATCGAGAAGACCGAGAACGGTTCCCGCCGCCTGTCGGGTCGCAGCGCCGAGTACGTCGAGGGGCACCGTGACCAGCTCACGGCCTACGAGTCGTTCGCGAAGGAGCTCGGCCACACCCCGGGTGAGCTCGCCCTCGCGTGGCTCCTCCACCAGCCTGGCGTGACCGCGCCGATCACCGGCCCCCGCACGATGGAGCAGTGGGAGTCCGCGGTCCGCGCCGTCGACATCCGCCTGGACCAGCGTGCGCTGGACCGGCTCGACGAGATCTTCCCGGGGCACGAGACCTCGCCGGAGGACTACGCCTGGTGAGCTGACGGAACGGGCCGGGACCACGGCCCGCGATCAGGACCAAGGACGGGAGGCACGGTGCGCGTCGGACGCGCACCGTGCCTCCCGTCCGCCGTTGCGGCCACTGCACGTGGCGAGCCGCAGGGGCCACGCACGCGCGTCAGAGGGACGCGATCTCCGCGTCCGTCAGTCCGGTCCAGCGCAGGTACGCGCCGACGCTCCCCCAGCGCGACTCGACGTGCCGGACGACGGTGGTCATCGTCTCCGGCACGCACCGCTGGGCGACCGCGGTGGCCTCGGGGTCGGTGCTGACCGCACGTTCCGCGGCGAACCGATCGGCGAGCCCGACAGCACTGGCGGCGTAGTCGACGCCGACGGTCTCGAGCGACGCGCCCCAGAGTCGGGCGAGCAACCCGCTGACGACGCCGGTGCGGTCCTTGCCGGCCGAGCAGCAGACGAGTACGTCGCCGTCGGCCCGGGCGATGGCGCGGAACGCCGCGGCGATCCCGGTGCGGTGCCGTTCGAGCCAGTCGACGTACTGCTCCTCGAGCTGCACGGCCCGGGCGCCGGACTCGACGGTCGACGGGTCGAACAGCGGGACGAGCCGGTAGCCGTCGGTGGTGGCGAGCGGGTGCGGGACGCGGGCGACCTCGTCGTCGCGGCGGAGGTCGACCACGGCGCTGAGGCCCGTCGGGTACGCGTCGGCACCGACGCGCTCGGTGTTCGCGCGGTACACGGTGTGGGCTCGGGCGTCCTGCAGGCCCGGTCCCCCGACCTCGCGCAGGTTGGTGAGGGTCGACGTCGTCGTCATGCGCCCACCCTGTCAGAAGACGGACGCCGCCGGATGCCGGATGCCGGATGCCGGACGACGGACGACGGACCGCACGACGACGGGCCCCGCGCTTGCTGTGTGCGCGGGGCCCGTCGTCGTGCGGGTGGTGCTGGTGTCTGCTGGCTAGCGGACCGAGACCGGCGAGTCGTCGGTCTGCTCGTAGAGGACGTAGCCCTCTTCGCCGTGGACCGCGGTGTCGATACCGGCGACCTCGTCCTCGGTCTTGACGCGGAAGCCGATCGTCTTCTCGATGAGGAAGCCGATGACGAACGCCAGGACGAAGGAGTAGATGCCCACGGCCAGGGCCGCGGTGGCCTGCTTGCCGAGCTGCTCGAACGAACCGGAGTAGATCAGGCCGGTGTCGTTGGCGAAGAAGCCCAGGTACAGCGTGCCGACGATGCCGCCGACCAGGTGGACACCGACGACGTCGAGCGAGTCGTCGAAGCCGAGACGGTACTTCCAGTCGATCGCGAAGCAGCAGATGATGCCGGCGACGAAGCCGAGCAGGATGCCCCAGCCCGGGGTCAGGTTGGCACATGCCGGGGTGATCGCGACGAGACCGGTGACGGCACCCGAGGCGGCGCCGACCGAGGTGGCCTTGCCGTCCTTGAGCTTCTCGACGAGCAGCCAGCCGAGGATGGCGGCGGCCGGAGCGGCGAGGGTGTTGACCCAGGCGATCGCGGCGATGCCGTCAGCGGCGCCCTCGGAGCCGGCGTTGAAGCCGAACCAGCCGAACCACAGGATGGCGGCACCGAGCAGGACGAAGGGCGGGTTGTGCGGCTTGTGCGCACCCTTGGCGAAGCCGACGCGCTTGCCGAGGACGAGCGCCAGGGCGAGACCTGCTGCACCGGCGTTGATGTGCACCGCGGTGCCACCGGCGAAGTCGATGACGCCCCACGTGGCGGCCCAGCCCGAGGTCAGGTTGAAGACCCACGAGGCGACCGGGAAGTAGACGACGGTGACCCAGATGCCGGCGAAGACCATCCACGCGCCGAACTTGGCGCGGTCGGCGATCGCACCGGAGATGAGGGCGACCGTGATGATCGCGAACGTGGCCTGGAAGCCGACGAACGCCATCGACGGGTACGCCGCCTGGATGTTCGAGGACTGCGCCTCCTCGAAGGCCTGGCCGAGACCGATCTGGTTCCAGTCGATGCTGAAGAACCCGACCACACCGGAGACCGCCGTGCCGTCACCGTGGTTGGCGAAGGCGATCGCGTAGCCGTAGAGCACCCACAGGACGCTCACGAGTGCGATCGCACCGAACGACATCATCATCATGCTGATGACGGACTTGGCCTTCACCAAGCCGCCGTAGAAGAAGGCCAGGCCGGGTGTCATGAACAACACCAGCGCCGCCATGACCAACACGAACGTCGTGTTGCCCTGATCAAGCATCTGTTCACCTCTCGATTGCACGAACGGCTCTTGGACCGCCTCGGGTGTCACCGAGTCTGGCGATGCGAGGTTTCGCGAGGGAGCACGATGTGTTTCGCGGATGTAACGCGACGGCGCGGTTTGTAAACGTCGTGTTTCGCACGGCCCGAAGCCCCCTGGAAAGGGGGTGCACCGACCGGTCAGCGGACGGCGAGGGCGAGCGTCAGTCCTGGGCGCGCGTCAGCGCCACGACACGGCTGGCGGCACGCAGGTACTTCTTCCGGTACCCGCCGTCGAGCATCGCGTCGGGGTACACCTGGTCGAGCGGGGTGCCGGAGGCGACGATCCGGACCTGGGCGTCGTACAGCCGGTCGACCAGGGCGACCCAGCGCAGCGCGTCGGTCTGGTCGGTGAACGCCCGGACGTCGGTGAGCCCGACGGCGTCGAGACCCTCGACCAGCGCGACGTACTTCGAGGGGTGGACCGACCCGAGGTGCGCGACCACGGCCGAGAAGTCGTCGAGGGTGGCGTCCCCGGACGGCAGGGCCGCGGCCACGTCGGACACCACACCCGCCGACTCGTCGACCGCGCGGCGGCGGTAGTCGAGCCCGTCGATCCGCATGGTGTCGAACCGGTCGGACATCGCCTGGATCTCCCGCAGGAAGTCCTGCGCCGCGAACCGCCCCTCGCCGAGCGCGCCCGGAGGCGTGTTCGAGGTGGCGGCGAACCGGGTGCCGGTCTCGGTGAGCTCCTTGATCAGGCGCGTCATGACCATCGTGTCGCCCGGGTCGTCGAGTTCGAACTCGTCGATGCAGACCAGCGCGGTCCCCCGCAGCAGGTCCACCGTGCCCTGGAACCCGAGCGCGCCGACCAGGGCGGTGTACTCGATGAACGTGCCGAACGTCTTCCGCCCCGAGGCCGCGTGGTACGCCGCGGCGAGCAGGTGGGTCTTGCCGACACCGAACCCGCCGTCCAGGTAGACACCGGACTTCGCGGCGGGCTCGACCGACTGCTTCCGGCGGCCGAACAGCCCGCGACGGGGCGCCTCGGTCGGACCCGCCGCGACGAACGCGGCGACGGCGTCGCGCACGTCGGCCTGCGAGGCGTAGTCCGGGTCCGGCCGGTACGAGTCGAACGAGGCGTCCGCGAACTGGGGCGGTGGCACGAGGGCCGCGGCCATCTGCTGCGGGGTCACCTGGGGGTCACGGTCGACGAGGTGCGCTGGCAATCGAGTGGGCCTTCCGGGAAGCAAGTCGTGCGGTGTCACGTTGCGGCTGGGGCACGGTACGTCCGCGTACCGTTGCCCACAGGCACCGACGACCGATCCTAGTCCGGTGCCGGATGACCACCTGGAGGTAGCCCACCATGACCGCACCGGTCGACCCGTCCGAGAAGTTCACCGCCTACGCCCACCCGGAGCGTCTCGTCTCCACCGAGTGGCTGCAGGAGCAACTGGACGCCCGCACCCCCGACCTGGTCGTCGTCGAGTCCGACGAGGACGTCCTGCTCTACGAGACGGGCCACATCCCCGGTGCCGTCAAGATCGACTGGCACACCGACCTCAACGACCCGGTCCAGCGCGACTACATCGACGGCGAGGCGTTCGCCGAACTGCTCGGCAGCAAGGGCATCGGCCGCGAGACCACCGTCGTGGTCTACGGCGACAAGAACAACTGGTGGGCCGCCTACGCCCTCTGGGTGTTCTCGCTGTTCGGCCACGAGGACGTCCGCCTGCTCGACGGCGGCCGTGCGAAGTGGATCGCCGAGGACCGCGCCCTCACCACCGACGAGACCGTCGTGACGCCGGCCGAGTACCCGGTCGTCGACCGGATCGACACCGAGATCCGTGCCTACAAGGACGACGTGCTCGCCCACCTCGGGAAGCCCCTCATCGACGTGCGCAGCGCACCGGAGTACAGCGGTGAGCGCACGACCGCGCCCGACTACCCGGAAGAGGGTGCCCTGCGCGGCGGCCACGTCCCCACCGCGGTGAACATCCCGTGGGCCACGGCCGCCGCACCGGACGGCACCTTCAAGCCGCGCGCGGAACTCGACGCGATCTACCGCGAGGGCGCCGGCATCGGCGACGCGGACGAGGTCATCGCCTACTGCCGCATCGGCGAGCGGTCGAGCCACACCTGGTTCGTCCTGCAGCACCTGCTCGGCTACGACAGCGTCCGCAACTACGACGGTTCGTGGACCGAGTGGGGCAGCGCCGTCCGCGTCCCGATCGTGCAGGGCGCGGAGCCGGGTACAGTTCCGAACCGATGAACGACGCCACACTCCCCGCCACCCTCGCCGAGATCCGCGACGACTTCCTCGCCCTGGGCCAGAAGGACCGCCTGCAGCTCCTCCTCGAGTTCTCGAACGAGCTGCCCGCACTGCCCGAACGGCTGCAGGGGCACGAGGACGAACTCGAACGGGTCGAGGAGTGCCAGTCCCCCGTGTTCATCACGGTGACCGTGGGCGAGGACGGCGACGCACCCGACGTCGTCCGCATGCACGCGACCGCTCCGCGCGAGGCGCCGACCACGCGCGGCTTTGCCTCCATCCTGGCGCAGGGCCTGAGCGGCCTGACGGCAGCGCAGGTGCTGGCCGTGCCCGCGGACTACCCGTTGACGATCGGCCTGTCCGAGGCGGTCAGCCCGCTGCGGATCCGCGGCATGGTGGGCATGCTCGGTCGCGTGCAGCGTCAGGTGCAGGCTGCGGTGTCGTAGACGCGACCGGAAGGCGGACGGGAGGCGCGGTGCCAGCTGGCACCGCGCCTCCCGTCTGTTGATCACCGGCACATTTCCCGTTTTGTACTTCAGTACATCACATGCAACAGTGGTCGTCGACACCTTGGGGGGAATCGGCGATGGCGAAGATCCACGGCAACGATCCGACTGGCTACTCGTACAGCGCAGCTGATGCGCTGAAGTCCGCAGCGACCGCACTCGCATCGTCGCTCGGCGACCAGACCGGGCCCCGAGCGTCCCTGGTGACGACCGCGAGCACGCAGTTCCGGGGCTACTTCGCCGAGGTCTTCGCGGACGACGCGGACATCGGTGCACGCAGCGCCACGAAACTCGTTGAGTCGCTGCAAAGCCTTTCGATGTTCGTGCAGGAGCTCCGCGACGCAGCAAGAGACGAAGACGATCGTCGCGTCGATGCCAAGGCGTGGGAAGCCGACAAACGGGAGCGTGAGGAGAACTTCCTCGTCGGCGCCGGGTACGAGATCTCCAAGTGGCTCGGTCGGCAGGATGATCCCAAACCGCCGGAGCCAGAACCGGAACCGCAGCTCCGCGCCGAGCCGGTGAACGTCAAGGGGCGCGAGTTCCCTGCGGGCGGTGGGCCGGGCGGCAGCACGTCATCGGCCGTTCCCGCAGATCTCCGTTCCTTCCAGGCCGGGAGCCGCAGCTTGGACGCAGATCTCTCCGGTGCCGTCACGACCTTCCGGAACGCCCTGGGCGACTACGAGGCGGAGTGCAACCCGTGCTGGGGCATGCTGGATGCCCAGTCACTCCTGACCGCCACCAACGACTGGCTCACCGCCAACGGGCACGACGCCGACTGGGCGGGCACCGTCGCAGCGCAGTTCGAGGCCGCCGGTGGTGGTGCCGGGCCCGCGACGCTGTCGGACGCGGCGATCGCGGCAGCCCTGTCCTCCGCGGGGATCGACGCCGGACGTGACGACTTCACCATCGGGCCGTTCTCGGCCATGGGAACACCCCCGACGAACGGGTTCGCCGACGACCCGGTCAACACCGCTACCGGCAACTTCCTCGAGCCCGAGACCGACCTGTCCTTCGCGGGACAGGCTGCGTCGCTCCGGCTCACCCGCATGTACAACTCACTCGACGGCCGCGTCGGGGTGTTCGGACTCGGGTGGTCCTCCATCCTCGACATCCGGCTCAAGGTCAGCGACGAGGCCGCCTCGGTCGTGCTGGACGACGGCCGGCAGGTCGACTTCCCGCGGCAGGGGGACGGGTGGGGCCGCGGCGTCGGCGAGGACCTGTGGCTCCGGGCCGAGCAGGACTCGCTCGTCGTGCGGGACAACGCCGGCGGTCGGTGGGCGTTCACGCCGTCCGGACTGTGGCTGAGCAGTGCGCGTGGAGCGGGCACCGCCGTGACCGTGCGCCGCGACGAGCATGACCGGATCACCCGGCTCGCGCACGTGTTCGGGCGGTTCGTCGACATCGAGTACCGCGGCGACCGGGTGGCGTCGGTGAGGGCGTCGGACGGGCGACGCGTCGACTACCACTACGACGACGCCCGCCGACTGGTCCGGGCGACCGATGCCGTCGGCAGTCGTGGGTACCGCTGGAACGCGGACGGCCTGATCGACCGGGTGACCGCTGCGACGGGCGTCGTCGAGTGCGAGAACACCTACGACGACCGCGGCCGGGTCGTCGAGCAGCGCACACCGTTCGGACGACAGGTCCGGTTCGCGTACCTGCCGGGTCGGGTCACCTCGGTCTCCGACGTCGACGGGGAGCACGCGAACACCTGGATCGCCGACCGGAAGGGCCGTGTCGTCGGGATCATCGACACCGATGGGCGGCGCCAGTCGATGTCGTACGACCCGCACGGCAACCTCGTCTCGGTGACCGAGCGCGATGGTCAGGTGACCGTGCACGGGTACGACGACCGCGGGCGTCGGGTCCGGACCGTGACGCAGGAGGGCGCGGATCTGACCTTCGGGTACGACGAGCAGGACCGCATGACCACGGTGGTCACCGCGAACGGCGGGGTCGTCGAGTACGAGTACACGGGCGACGACCGGAACCCCTCCGTCGTCATCGACCCTGTCGGCGGTCGCACGCTGCTCGAGTGGCGGGACGGCCTGCTCGTGGGGACGACCGATCCGATGGGCGTCGTCGTCTCCTTCCACCACGACGCGTCCGGTGAGCTCGTCGGCGTCGAGAACGCCGTCGGCGACACCGCGCGGTTGATCCGCGACGCCGGAGGCCGGATCGTCGAGGCCGGCACACCGCTCGGCCACCGGACCCGGTACCGCTACGACGACGCCGGGCTGCTCACCGCGCGCGAGGATCCGGACGGCGGACTGTGGCGGTTCGAGCACGGCGACGGTGGTCGGGTCACCGCGACGATCGATCCGACCGGTGCCCGCACCGAGGTCACCTACGGTCCACACGGCGAGATCGTGGCCACCACGGATCCCCTCGGTCGCGTCGTGACGAAGGACTTCGACGCCTTCGGCAACGTGTCGACGATGACCCTGCCCGACGGTGCCGAGTGGGCGTTCGTCCACGACGCGCTCTCGCGGCTCGAAGCCGTGGTCGACCCGGCCGGCGGCACCTGGAAGCGGGAGTACGACGCGGTCGGAGCCCTCGGCGCCACCGTCGACGCGACCGGTGTCCGCACCGAGGTGCGCCGGTCGCGCACGGACGGCGTCTCCACGGTCCGCGACGCCTTCGACGCCGTGTCCGTGACGACCGACGAGTTCGGGCGTCCGACCCGGCTCGAGCACGCGGATTCCTCTGCTGAGCTGACGACGTACGACGCGTGCGGCCGCCCGGTCGAGCTCGTCGACGCGGACGGTGGCCTCACCCGCATCGAACGTGACCTCGCCGGACGCGTCGTCGCCGTCACCACCCCGGCGGGCCGCACCACCCGGTACGAGTACGACGCGTGCG
The DNA here is from genome assembly GCF_044497295.1 of Curtobacterium pomorum. NCBI lineage: Bacteria > Bacillati > Actinomycetota > Actinomycetes > Micrococcales > Microbacteriaceae > Curtobacterium > Curtobacterium pomorum. The sequence continues at coordinate 1,938,650 of NZ_CP172409.1, read as the reverse complement.
GCCGACCGGTCTCCGCGATCGATCCCGCCGGCGCACGCACCACGCTGTCCTACGACGCCGATTCACGGGTCGTCGCGCGCACCCTGCCGACCGGCGAGGTCGCACGCACCGAGTACGACCGCCAGGGTCGAGTCGTCCACGCCGACGTCCCCGGGGTCGGCACCGTCCGGTACCGGTACGACCGTGTGGGTCGGGTCGTGTCAGCGCGGGACACCCGCTTCGGCCAGCGGACCTTCCGGTACGACGCCGCAGGACAGCTCGTCGCTGCGGTGAACGGGCTCGGCGGCACCACCCGGTACGAGTACGACCAGCGTGGACGCCTCGTCCGCACCGTCGATCCGCTGGGTGGCGTGACCGTCCGGACGTACACGCAGCTCGACAAGGTGGCCTCGTCCACCGATCAGCTCGGGCGAACGACGACGGCGACCTACGACGCCGCCGGACGACAGCTCACCCAGACCGACCCGGACGGCACCGTGCTGCGGTGGGAGTACGACGCAGCCGGTCGGGAATCCGCGCAGTACGCCGGCGACCGTCTGATCGGCCGCATCGACCGCGATGCCCGCGCCCGCACGGTGACGATCACCGATGAGACCCGTCCGGACTCCCCCACCGCCCACGTCCTCGAGTTCAGCCGGCTGGGGCAGCTCGTCCGACGCTCGACCGGCGCGCGCGAAACGCGGTGGACCCACGATGCCGACGGCCTCCGCACCTCGGTGCAGTCCCCTGACGGGTCCACGACCCGGTACGAGCACGACGCCACCGGACGGGTCGTCCGCGTCGATCACTCGGCCTTCGGCGAAGTCCGGTACCAGCACGACGCGGCAGGGCGGCTCCTGGAGGCCCGCGCCGGCGATCAGCTGCAGAACTGGGACTACGCGAACGGACACGTGGTCCGGCACGCGCGCATCGACGCGGACGGTACGCAGGTCAGCACGATCGAGCGCGACGCCGGCGGACGCATCACCCGGGTCGACGGCGCCGGGGGGAGCGTCTCCTACGAGCACGACGAGGCTGCACAGCTCGTGGCCGCCGTCCACGACGGTGGTCGCACGGACTGGGTCTACGACGCAGCGGGTCGTCTGGTCGAGGAAGGGATGGACTCCGGGGCCCGACCGTTCACGTACGACGCTGCCGGACAGCTGAAGAGAGTCGACGCTCCGGACGAGGCGCCCGAGGTGGAGTACGCGTACGACGGCGCTGGTCGTCGGGTGCAGGCGCTCCGAGCCGACGGGGTGACGACCACGTACGGCTGGACCCCGCAGGGTCGCCTCACCGGGGTGACGGAGACTGCAGCGGCCGGCAGCACCACGACCGACCTGCACGTCGATGCCCTCGGCGAGCTCGCCCACGTCGACGGCGTACCGATCGACTGGGACACCGCCGCGTTCGCCCCGACGCTCCTCGCAGTCGGTGACACACCGGTCGTCCGAGCGCCGGGCGGCGTGATCGGGGTGGACGACGGTTGGACCACCAGCGGTCGACGTACCGCGAGGGCAGCCGCCGACGCCGACCCGTGGCAGGCGCTCGCCGACCTCGAAGGCTCGGCCCCGCCGGGCGACATCGCGCTCGGCGCCGACGGTTCGCTGCAGGTCGCCGGACTCGAGTGGATGGGCGCCCGTGCCTACGACTCGTCGTCGCGCGGCTTCCTGTCCGGCGACCCGGTCACCGCGCCCTCCGGAGCAGCCTGGGCCGGCAACCCGTACTCGTTCGCCGGCAACGATCCACTGCACGCCATCGACCCGCTCGGACTCGCACCGATCACGGACGCGGAGCTGGAGGCCTACGCGGCGGCCGAGCAGGGCCCCCTCACCCGTGCCGCGGCCGCCACCGGGGACTGGTTCGCGAACAACTGGGAGTACGTGGCCGGCGGTGCGATGGTCATTGCAGGCGGTGTTCTGCTCGCCACCGGCGTCGGTGGACCGCTCGGCATGGTGCTCATCAGCGCCGGTGCCGACACCATCATCCAGAAGGCCACCACCGGCGAGGTCAACTGGGGACAGGTCGCCGTCAGTGGGGCCTTCGGTGCCGTCGGCGGTGGTGCCGGTGCCTTGCTCGGCAAGCACGTACTCGGGAACGCAGCCGAGGGTGCGATCGAGAACGCTGCGAACTACGCGGTCAGTGGGCAGCCGGTCACCCCTGCCGGTCTGCTCAGGAGTGCGGCCGAGGGTGCGGTGACGTCAGCGGCGTCCGGTGGCACACTGTCCAAGGTCCATCTTCCGACCGCGGTGAACAAGCTCGGCGACGACGTACCAAAGCCTCCGGACGGACAGTGGTTTCCGAAGCGCCCACTTCCGAGTAGTCGTCACGGCGTACGCTTGCCTGAGTCCGAATATCCGCACACCCAACTCGGGTGGCGGTTCAAGAAAAACGCCCCTTCGCATCCTCAGGCCCGCGAGTTCGGAACTGACGGCCTTCTTCTTCGAGACATCGACTTCACCGATCACAACACACCGCATTTACATCCGAATCCACATTTCCACGAGTACAAACCAAGCGAGGCGGGCGGAGGCCGGAGCCGTGGCAGCGCACAACCCCTTGTGGAGTAGAAGCATGCTGTCGTACCAACTTCAATTGGATGCTCATCAGCGTCGACGCCGACACCATCTTCCAGAAGAACACCACCGGCGAGGTGAACTCGGGCCGGGTCGCCGGCAGTGGGGCCTTCGGTGCCGTCGGGGGTGGCGCCAATGCCATGATCGGGAAGCACCTACTCGGGGACGTGGCAGAAGGTGAGTGACAGGCTGGCGATCCCGGTGGTCTGCTCCGGAACGCTGACGAGGGCGCGGCGACGTCGGCGGCCTCGGGAGGGGGCGATGTCGATTGGCCACTTGCCGACATCGGTGGCGAATCTCCAGGACGATGTTCCCGTTCCCAAGAAGCCTGACAGGAGTTGGAACCACAGCGACCGCTTCCAAGCTCGCTCAAGGAGGTTTGATTGCCAGAGTCCGACTACCGGCACACAGAACTTGGTTGACGCTCGAGCGAGAGAGATGGCAAGAAAATTGCCCGGCCTCTCCTCTGAAAGAATGGGATAGAATGCTGCGAATATTTACTCGTGAATTCAAGCAAGGAGACGAGAGACGATTCGACCTCGCCGATGTGGTGTCCTCCCTTCATCTGCCACAGCTCTCCTGGACAGCTGAAGACATTTTCGTCAACGTATCGAAGGACCCCGGATTGAACGTTGCTGAACTGGAACAGGTTTCAAGCGCACCTGACTCGCCAAACCCGGTGCTCGAAGATGCTGATTTCATACGTCTCGTCGGAGCAACACAACAGTTCATCGATGGCGAGTTCGTCGGTTACGATCAATCGAACGTCGGAGACATCGACAAAGCAGTCATTCGGCTCGATATGAGCGACGGTTCGTACTGGACCATCATCCTCGATGTGGATCGGGTCAAAATTCAGGATGAGTTCTTGCAAGAGTTCGGGCCGGGCGAACCAATATCGGCAATGACTACCCGCGCCGCAGGGCCTCAGAGCGAAAGGCTTCTCTGACATCTAACAGGTGCCAGCCTGGAGCTGAAAGAGCGCGGGCGGGAAGTAGCAAATGACGACGAAACGTCGTTCAAGAATCCCATTGGTCCACGCGTCGCAGGCTAGCGATCCGTTGGGGGCACCTCACGCACGAGCGGATTCGCAGACGGGAGCAGCCTGGCCCGGCACCGGGAGTCTCCGCGGTGGTGCTCGCGAAGCTTCGTGAGCGGAAAGGGTCGAGTGCGCGACGGTGACCCGACCATTTCTGCTCACGAAGCGACCGAACGGACGCAACGTCGGACGGGAGGCCCGTGGCGGGGTCGCCACGCGCCTCCCGTCCGCCCTTCGGTCGCGTCTACCGCGCGCTGGCCGCCCCGCGCCGCTGGACCACCTCGGTGAGCCACGCGAGGATGCGGGCGTCGAACCAGTCGGCGTCGTGGTTCCAGAGCTTGGTGTGCCGGGCCGTGGTCTGCACCTCGAGCCGTACCAGGTCGGGTCGGGCGCGTGCCAGGTCGTGCGACGCGGACGACGGCACGAACCCGTCGTCGTCGCTGTGCAGGAGCAGGATCGGCACCGTGAGCTCGGCGGACCGGGTGACCATGTCGAGCTCGCGCAGGTCGACGGGCTGCTGCAGGCCGGCGAGGCGGTGCAGCACCGGCGTGCGGAGCAGGCGCTGGGCGACCTTGCGGACCGGGCGCGGCAACCCCATGAGCTGGCTCTGCGACTTGAGCACCGCGTGCCAGTCGACCACGGGCGACTCGAGCACCACGCCGTCGACGAGCCCGGCGAACCGTGAGCGCAGCAGGGTCTGCAGCACGACGGCACCGCCCATCGACCAGCCCATGAGCACGACGCTCTGCGCGTTCTGCGCACTGAGCCAGCGGAGGACGGAGTCGATGTCCTCCCACTCGGTGCTGCCGAGGCCGTAGCGGCCGTCGACGCTCGGCGGGGCGACGCCGTCGTTCCGCCACGACGCGAGGACGACCGAGTAGCCGGCAGCGCGGAAGACCGGGACGGCGCGGATGGTCTCGGCGCGGGTGACGCCGCGCCCGTGCACCAGGACGGCCCACGGGGCATCCGGGTCGTCGGCGCGGACGACCCAGGCGGGTGCGGGCCCGTTCGGGGTCGGGATGTCGATGTCCTCGACGGGCACGTCGAGCTCGCCGGGGGTCAGGTAGAACCATCCGCCCCAGCGACCGCGGCGTGCAGCGGTCGGGTCGCCGGCGTCGATCGCGATGATGCGGCGCGTGACGGTGGTGTCCGTGGTGCCGAGGACCTGGCCGACGCGCATGTGGCCGGTGCCGGCACCGAACCAGAGCGAGTACCGGCCCTGCAGCTCGGTGTCGGCGGTCCGCTCGATGGTCACGGTCATCCGGACCGGGTCGACGGCGTGGATCGGGACGCGTTCGGTGCGCTTGCGGTCCGGGGTGACGACGGCACGGGCGACGGCGGCGACGAAGCCGCCGATGACAGCCGTTCCCACGGCGGCGGCGGCCAGACCGGCGCCGAGTGCGATGAACCCGGCCGATCGTGCGGTCTCCTGGACGGCGTCCTCGGCGGGTCGCGCGGATCGGGACATGGCCCGGAGCCTAGTCTGCATGTGTGTCCGAAACCCGAGAGCCCGACGCCTTCGCGCGGCTCCGCGCGTTCGTGTCCTCCGGCAGCAGCCGTTCCGAGACCACCGTCACCGAGATCCCCTCGCCCACGCGGATCGCACCGTTCTCGATCGCCCTGGCGGCGGACGTGTCCGGCACCGCGCACGGCGTCGAGTCGGACCTCGGCACCGGGCGCTTCATCGCCCTGTACGACCCCGAAGAACCCGAGGGCTGGGGCGGTGCCTTCCGGGTCGTCTCGTTCGCCCAGGCGCCGCTCGAACCGGAGATCGGCGTCGACGAGTTCGTCGCCGACGTCACGTGGAGCTGGCTCGTCGACGCGCTCGAGACGCACGGCGCCGAGTACGACCACGCCTCGGGCACGGCCACCAAGATCATCTCGCGCGGGTACGGCGACCTCGCCGCACAGGGTGACGGCGCCCAGCTGGAACTCCGCGCATCGTGGACGCCGCGCGGTGACGACCTCACCGCGCACGTCCGGGCATGGCAGGACATCGTCGCCATGCTCGCCGGTCTGCCTCCTGCCTCGGACGGCGTGACCCTGTTGGCCCCGAGGAGGCTCGCCAAGTGACCGACCCCGTCAGTTCGACCCCCGGTGCACCGGACCCCGCGTTCGAGGACTCGCACGAGGCCGTCAAGGTCATCGACTCGCGTGACGACTACCTGGCCGCCGTCGCGGCGATCGCTGCGGGTCACGGCCCCGTTGCCGTCGACGCCGAGCGCGCCAGCGGCTACCGCTACTCGCAGCGCGCCTACCTGATCCAGGTGTTCCGCCGCGGTGCCGGCGCGTTCCTGTTCGACCCGATCCCGATCGGCGACTTCTCCGAGCTGCAGGCGGCCATCGTCGACGAGGAGTGGCTCTTCCACGCCGCGTCGCAGGACCTGCCGTGCCTGCAGGAGGTCGGCCTCGTCCCGACCCGCATCTTCGACACCGAACTCGGCGCGCGCATCGCAGGGTTCCCCCGGGTCGGGCTCGGTGCCGTCGTCGAGCAGCTGCTCGGGATCACGCTCGCCAAGGCGCACTCGGCGGCCGACTGGTCGACCCGACCGCTGCCGCAGTCGTGGCTCGTGTACGCATCGCTCGACGTCGAACTCCTGCCGGACCTGCGCGACGCCCTCGCCGCGAAACTCGACGAGGCCGGCAAGTCCCGCATCGCGGAGGAGGAGTTCGACGCGGTGCTGCACCGCGCCCCGAAGCCCGTCCGCGCCGAGCCGTGGCGCCGGCTGTCCGGCATGCACGCCCTCCGTGGTGCCCGCGCGCTCGCGATCGCCCGGTCGCTCTGGCTCGCCCGCGACGAGTACGCCCGCGCGGCCGACATCGCTCCCGGGCGCACCATCCCCGACGCCGCCATCGTCGCAGCGGCGGCGGCCGCACCCGCGTCGCGCGCCGAGCTCGGCGGGCTGAAGGCCTTCACCGGCCGGGCCAGCCGGTCCGAGCTCGACCGCTGGTGGGCCGCGGTGGACGAGGGCCGGACGACCGAGGACCTGCCGAAGCTCCGCGGATCCGGCGAGGCCACGCTCCCGCCGCCCCGCGCCTGGGCCGACCGCAATCCCGCGGCCGACCGCCGGTACAAGGCCGCCCGTGCTGCGGTGACGAAGCGGTCCGAGGAGCTCGACATCCCGCTCGAGAACCTGCTCACCCCGGAGACCCTCCGGGTGGTGTCGTGGGCACCGCCGTCGCCACCGTCGACCGAGCTGGTCGGGGCTGCCCTCGCCTCGCACGAGGCCCGTCCGTGGCAGGTGGAGGAACTGGCCTCGGTCATCGCCTCGGCCTTTGTCGCTGCTGCACAGCAGCCCGCGGCGACGGATGACGTCGAGTCGTAGGAACCGCCCAACCGGCATGCGGCCGCCCAGCCTGGGGGCATAGCGTCGGGAGCGTCGCCGGGCGAGGCCCGGCCGGCCGGAGCGATGAGCGTTCCGGCCCGATCGAAGAGGATCTGGGAGGCCCGGATTGCCAAAGGCATCAGACGTCGTGTTCGTGGACGGAGTACGGACGCCGTTCGGACGAGCCGGCGAGAAGGGGGTGTTCTGGAAGACCCGGTCCGACGACCTCGCGGTGCACGCGATGCGCGGACTGCTCGACCGGAACGCCTCGCTCGACACCGCAGCGGTGGACGACGTCGCCGTCGCGGCGACCACGCAACAGGGTGACCAGGGGCTGACCCTCGGCCGCACCGTCGGCATGCTGGCCGGCCTGCCGAAGTCGGTTCCGGGGTACGCGATCGACCGCATGTGCGCCGGTGCCATGACGAGTGTCACGACGCTCGCGGGAGCCATCGCCTTCGGTGCCGCGGACCTCGCGATCGCCGGCGGCGTCGAGCACATGGGACGCCACCCGATGGGCTTCAACTCCGACCCGAACCCGCGGTTCATCGCCGAGCGCATGGTGTCCAGCGATGCACTGGTGATGGGCTCCACCGCCGAGCGCCTGCACGATCGCTTCCCGGCGATCACGAAGGACCGCACGGACGCCTACGCCGTCCAGTCGCAGCAGCGCTACGCCGCCGCCTGGGCAGCTGGCAAGCTGCAGCCGGACATCATCCCGGTCGAGGTGAACAAGGGCGACGGCTGGGACGTCGTCAGCACCGACGAGCCGCCGCGTCCGGGCACCACGCTCGAGGCCCTGGCCGCGCTGAAGACCCCGTTCCGTCCGCACGGGCGCGTCACCGCCGGCAACGCCGCCGGCCTCAACGACGGCGCGACGATGAGCCTGCTCGCCTCGGCCGAGGGCGCCAAGGAGCACGGCCTGCCCACGAAGATGCGGATGGTCTCGTTCGCCTTCGCCGGCGTCGAGCCCGAGGTCATGGGCGTCGGCCCGGTCCCCGCCACCGACAAGGCGCTGTCGAAGGCCGGCCTGTCCATCGACGACATCGGCCTGTTCGAGATCAACGAGGCGTTCGCCGTGCAGGTGCTCGCGTTCCTCGACAACTACGGCATCGCCCAGGACTCCGCGAACGTCAACGCGTGGGGCGGCGCGATCGCCGTCGGCCACCCGCTGGCATCGAGCGGTGTCCGCCTGATGACGCAGCTCGCGGCGCAGTTCGCCGAGCGTCCGGACGTCCAGTACGGCATCACCACGATGTGCATCGGGCTCGGGCAGGGCGGCACCGTCATCTGGGAGAACCCCGGTTTCAGCAAGTCCGCAGCACGTTCGGCTCGGAAGGGGGCTTGAGCATGACCACCGTCGACACCGACCGCCTGTCCGAACTCAGCGAGGACGAGGTCGTCACGCACTCGTTCGTCAAGCACGTCACGATGCCCTCCGGCGGCACACTGGCGCTCATCACGCTCGACAACGGCAAGGACTACAAGCGTCCGAACACCCTCGGGCCGCGTACCCTCCACGAACTCTCCGGGGTGCTCGACACCCTGAAGACCGAGGCGGCCGCCGGGACGATCCAGGGCGTCGCGATCACCGGCAAGGAGTACTGCTTCGCCGCCGGGGCCGACCTGTCCCAGGCCGCGGCGGTGCCCTCGCGCGAGGCCGCCCACGACCTGGCCGCCCTCGGGCACGCCACGCTCCGCAAGTTCTCCGACCTCGGGGTGCCGTCGTTCGCCTTCGTGAACACCCTGGCCCTCGGCGGTGGGCTCGAGATCGCCCTGCACTGCACGTACCGGGCGTTCTCGTCCGCCGCGCAGGGCATCGGCCTGCCCGAGGTCTTCCTCGGCATCATCCCCGGCTGGGGTGGCGCGACGCTCCTCCCCCGCCTGATCGGCCCCGAACGAGCGCTCCGCGTCATCGTCGAGAACCCGCTCAAGAACAACCGCCTGATGGACGGCCCGGCCGCGGTCGAGATCGGCATCGGCGACGTGCTCATCCCGTCGGTGACGTTCCTGCCCGCAGCGGTGGCCTGGGCCGACGGCGTCATCACCGGCGCGACCAAGGTGGTGCGCAAGAACGAGCCGGGCATGCTCGAGAAGGCTGCCTGGGGCACCGTCGTCAAGGTCGCGAGGGGGCAGGTGGCGTCGAAGATCGGCACCGTGCCGAAGTCGCCGTTCCGAGCGCTCGACCTCGTCGCCGCCGCTCGCGGCGGCTCGTTGGACGAGCGGTTCGCCGACGAGGACGACGCCCTCGCCGACCTGCTCTCCGGCGACCAGTTCGCCGCGTCGATGTACGCGTTCGACCTGGTGCAGAAGCGTGCGAAGAAGCCCGTCGGCGCTCCGCAGGGCGTCGAGCCGAAGAAGATCACGAAGGTCGGTGTCCTCGGCGCCGGGCTGATGGCGTCGCAGTTCGCGCTGCTCTTCGCCCGACGCCTCGGCGTCCCCGTGGTGATCACCGACGTCGACCAGTCCCGCGTCGACGCCGGCGTGGAGCGCATCCGTGGCGAGGTCGCGAAGCTGCTCGACAAGGGCCGGATCTCCCCCGACGACGCCAACCGCATCACGGCCCTCGTCAGCGGCTCGGTGTCCTACGACGCCTTCGCCGACGCCGACTGGGTGATCGAGGCCGTCTTCGAGGAGATGACCGTCAAGCAGGAGGTCTTCCGGAAGATCGAGCAGGTCATCGCCCCGGATGCCATCCTCGCGACGAACACCTCGTCGTTGTCGGTCTCCGAGATGGGTTCGGTGCTGTCCGACCCGTCGCGCCTGGTCGGGTTCCACTTCTTCAACCCCGTCGCCGTGATGCCCCTGCTCGAGGTCGTCCGCACCGCCGAGACCTCCGACGAGACGCTCGTCACGGCACTCGCCGTCGCGAAGACCCTCAAGAAGACGGCGATCATCACGGCCGACCAGCCGGGCTTCGTCGTGAACCGCGTGCTCGCACGGGTGCTCGGTGAGGCCATGCGCGGCGTCGAGCAGGGCACCTCGTTCGACGTCGTGGCGGCCGGTGCCGCGCCGCTGGGACTGCCGATGTCGCCCTTCGAGCTGCTCGAGCTCGTCGGACTGCCGGTCGGCGCGCACGTGCTCGACTCGCACCACGCCGCGTGGCCGGAGCGCTTCTACCCCGGTGACGGGCTGAAGAAGATCGCCGAGCACGGGAAGATCCTCACCCGCGACAAGAAGGGCAACGCGACCGGGTACGACCCCGCCGCCGTCAAGCTCGTCGCGCCGTCCAAGAAGGACGCGAAGCCCGTGGACGCCGCAGCGATGCAGCAGCGCTTCGAGGACGCCCTGGCCGACGAGCTGCACCGCATGCTCGAGGACGAGGTCGTCCAGCACGTCGAGGAGATCGACCTCGGCCTGATCCTCGGTGCGGGCTACCCGTTCCAGGCCGGTGGGATCAGCCCGTACCTCGACCGCAGCGGTGCGTCCGAGCGCGTCTTCGGTGGGAGCTTCCACGACCCGCGGATCGTCGGCCCGGCTTCGCGCTAGCCGGCGCGAGTCCGTCCCGCACAACCGAAGTCACCCCGAACCGCGGATCGCCGTGGTTCGGGGTGACTTTGGTTGTGCGTGGCCGGCCCGCTGCAGTGTTGTCCACCGCCGTCGTGAGCCGCCGTCAACCGCCGACGCAGTCGTTGCTGCCGCTGAAGCACGGCGGGACCGACGGCCGTGGTGCCGACGGCTCGGGCGGCTCGTTGTCGTACGACGTGAAGTACGCGGCGCTGTGCGTCACGACGAGCACGTAGTCCGCCCCGCTCGCCCGGACGGCCTCATCGCGTCGGTCGACGCCGAGACCCGGTGCGGACTGCACGACGGACGATCCCTCCGACTGCCACAGTCCGAGTGACCCGTCCCAACCGCGGACCCGCACGACCGCGAACCGGTCCTGCCCGAGGTCGCTGCCGAGTGCGATCGACTGCCGCCCACCGATGTCGACCAGGGACGGTGTCGATCCGTCCGGCTGGATCGCCTGTGCCACGAGGTCTTCGTCGGTCAGGCCGCCCGCCCGCAGTGCCGGACCGACGATGCGCACCGCGTCGACCGGTGTGTCCGCACCGTCGATCGTGTACACCGCTCCGGCGTCGATCCGACACGTCGTGCCCGAAGCGGGCTGGAAGAACCCGGAGTTGCTCGCGTGGCCGCACGTGTCCGTCCAGGTGGCATCGACCCGGTGGACTGCGGCGGTGCCCTTCCAGTCGACCACACGGTGCATCGTCTGTCTGGCGCCGATTCGGGCATCTGCACCGAGCTCCGGCGCGACCGAACCGTCGTTCATCGCTGCGCACCCTGAGGACAGCGCCACCACGGCGAGACCGATCGCCACCGCCGTCGTCCTGAACCCCCGTCGCATGCAGCGATCCTGCCAGACGTCCCCGAGGGACATGCCCCTGACGGCATGGGTGACCTTCCGGCGGAACCAGGTTCCGGACACAGCACCGCGGAAGTACGTGGTGCCATGTCCGGAACCTGGTTCCGCGCGACCCGACTAGCGGTCGGACGCGGCCGACTCCCTCGACCGTGCGGGCTTCGCCTGCGGCAACTTCGTCCCGACGACCTGGTCGATGACGTCGCGGGCGATCGCCTGCGCCGTCAACCCGACGTCGGCGAGGATCTGCGTCCGGGTCGCGTGGTCGATGAACTCGTCCGGCAGGCCCAACTCGTTCACACCCGTGTCGACCCCGGCGGCCCGCAGGTCCTGCCGCAACCGGGTGCCGACGCCGCCCACGCGCACGCCGTCCTCGATCGTGATGACGAGCCGATGCGTGCGCGACAGCTCGATGAGCGACGACGGGATCGGCACCACCCAGCGCGGGTCGACCACGGTGACGCCGATGCCCTGCGCCTCGAGCAGCCCGGCGGCCTCGAGTGCGGTCGGCACCATCGAGCCGACGGCCACGAAGAGCACGTCCTCGACGCCGTCCGCGGCGGCGTGCAGCACGTCGACGCCGTCGGGGAGACGACGGACCGCGGGGATGTCCGGCCCGACCTGGCCCTTCGACCAGCGCAGCACGGTGGGGGCGTCGTCGACCGCGATCGCCTCGCGGAACTCCTCACGCAGGGTCGCGGCGTCGCGCGGAGCCGCGATCCGGATTCCCGGCACGACCTGCAGGAGCGCGAGGTCCCACATGCCGTGGTGCGAGGGGCCGTCCGGCCCGGTGATCCCGGCGCGGTCGAGCACGAAGGTCACGCCGGCCTTGTGCAGGGCGACGTCCATCAGCACCTGGTCGAACGCACGGTTCAGGAACGTCGCGTAGAGCGCCACGACCGGGTGCAGGCCGCCGTAGGCCAGACCAGCTGCCGTGGTGACGGCGTGCTGCTCGGCGATGCCGACGTCGTACACGCGGTCGGGGTGCTGCTCCTGGAACAGGTGCAGCCCGGTCGGCCGGAGCATCGCCGCCGTGATCGCGACGATCCGAGGGTCCGAGTCACCGGCCGACGCCAGCGCCGACGCGAACACCGAGGTCCACGACGGCCCCGACGCGGCGTCGAGCGACTCCCCCGTCTCCGGATCGATGTGTCCGACGGCGTGGAACTGGTCGGCCTGGTCGCGCAGGGCGGGTTCGAACCCGTGCCCCTTCTCGGTGATCGCGTGCACGATCGTCGGGGCACCGTAGGCCTTCGCCTGGCGGAGCGCCGCTTCCATCGCCCGCTGGTCGTGGCCGTTGACCGGGCCGATGTACTTGATGTCGAGGTTCGAGTACAGCGCCTCGTTGTTCGTGAACCGCGACAGGAACCCGTGCAGGCCCCCACGCATCCCTCGGTAGACCGCACGTCCGGGGGCACCGAACCGGTCCGCCACCGCCCGCGAGGTCTCGTACAGCGCCCGGTACTCGCGCCGCGTCCGCATCGAGCTGAGGAACCGCGCCATGCCACCGATCGTCGGGGCGTAGGACCGGCCGTTGTCGTTGACCACGATGACCAGCCGGCGGTCGTTGTCGTCCGAGATGTTGTTGAGCGCCTCCCACGTCATCCCGCCGGTGAGGGCACCGTCACCGACGACCGCGACGACGGTGCGGTCGGTCTGGCCGGTCTGCCCGAAGGCACGGGAGATCCCGTCGGCCCAGGACAGCGACGACGACGCGTGCGAGGACTCGACGATGTCGTGCTCCGACTCGCTCCGCTGCGGGTAGCCGGCGATGCCGCCCCGCTCGCGCAGCTTCGAGAAGTCCTGCCGCCCGGTGACGAGCTTGTGCACGTACGACTGGTGTCCGGTGTCGAACACGAACGGGTCGTTCGGTGAGTCGAAGACCCGGTGCATCGCGAGCGTCAGCTCGACGACGCCGAGGTTCGGTCCGAGGTGCCCGCCGGTCTTCGCGACCTCGGCCACCAGGAACCGGCGGATCTCGGCGGCCAGGTCGGTCATCTGCGCGTCGGAGAGACGCTTCAGGTCGCGCGGCGACGTGATGCTGCTGAGCAGGCTCACGGGCGCTCCTTTCGTGGGGCTGTCGGCCCACTCTATGCGCGCAACCGGCAGACGGACTGGAGGCCCGTGGCGGGTTCGCCACGGGCCTCCAGTCCGTCGTGTGGTCGCGTCAGCGACCCGTGCTCACGTCGTTCAGACGAGCGAGCGGAGCACGTACTGCAGGATGCCGCCGTTGCGGTAGTAGTCGGCCTCACCCGGGGTGTCGATGCGGACGACCGCGTCGAACTCGACCGGCTGCTTGCCGGCGGGCGAGTGCTCGCTCGGCGTCGCGGTGACGTGCACGGTCTTCGGGGTGCGGCCCTCGTTCAGCTCGGTCAGGCCGGAGATCGAGACGACCTCGGTGCCGTCGAGTCCGAGGGACTCGACGGTCTCGCCCGCCGGGAACTGCAGCGGGACGACACCCATGCCGATCAGGTTCGAGCGGTGGATCCGCTCGAAGCTCTCGGTGATGACGGCGCGGACGCCGAGCAGGTTCGTGCCCTTGGCCGCCCAGTCGCGCGACGAGCCCGAGCCGTACTCCTTGCCACCGAAGATGACGAGCGGGATGCCCTGCTCCTGGTAGTGCTGCGAGGCGTCGTAGATGAACGACTGCTCGCCGTCGGCGGTGGTGAAGTCGCGGGTGTAACCGCCCTCGACACCGTCCAGCAGCTGGTTGCGCAGGCGGATGTTCGCGAACGTGCCGCGGATCATCACCTCGTGGTTGCCGCGACGCGAGCCGTAGGAGTTGAAGTCCTTGCGGTCCACGCCGTGCTCCGCCAGGTACTTGCCGGCCGGGCTGTCCGCCTTGATCGAACCTGCGGGCGAGATGTGGTCGGTCGTGACCGAGTCACCGAGCTTGGCCAGCACGCGGGCACCGGAGATGTCCGACACCGCGTCGGGCTGCATGGTCATGCCCTCGAAGTACGGGGGCTTCCGCACGTAGGTCGACTCCTGGTCCCACTCGAAGGTGTCGCCCGTGGGGGTCGGCAGGTTCTTCCAGCGGTCGTCGCCCTCGAACACGGAGCCGTACTCGTGGGTGAACATCTCGGTGTCGATCGACTCGTCGATGACCTGCTGCACCTCGGCCGCGTCGGGCCAGATGTCCTGCAGGTAGACGTCGTTGCCGTCCTGGTCCTGCCCGAGGGCGTCCTTGTCGAAGTCGAAGTGCATCGACCCGGCGAGGGCGTAGGCGATGACCAGCGGCGGGGACGCCAGGTAGTTCATCTTGACGTCTGGGTTGATCCGACCCTCGAAGTTGCGGTTGCCGGAGAGCACCGCGGTGACGGCGAGGTCGTTGTCCTGCACGGCCTGCGAGATCTCGTCCGGCAGCGGGCCGGAGTTGCCGATGCAGGTGGTGCAGCCGTAGCCCACCGTGTAGAAGCCGAGCTGCTCGAGGTAGGTCGTGAGACCGGCCTTCTCGTAGTAGTCGGTGACGACCTTGGAACCGGGCGCGAGCGTCGTCTTGACCCAGGGCTTCGAGGTGAGGCCCTTGGCGGCGGCGTTCCGCGCGAGGATGCCGGCCGCCATCATGACGGACGGGTTCGACGTGTTCGTGCACGACGTGATCGCGGCGATCGCGACGGCGCCGTGGTCGATCGTGAACGGGTCGGCCCCGTCCATCGCGACCTTCGTCGGGGCCGAGGCCGTCGACGGGGCGCTGGACACGTAGACGTGCTCGTGCAGGTCGGTGTCCTCGTTGGTGGAGCCCGCGGCGATCGGGTCGGAGGCCGGGAAGGTCTCCTCCACCGCGTCGTCGAGGTCGGTCTGCTCGCTCGGGGTCGTGTAGTTGTTCAGGTCGACCTCGAACTGGCTCTTCGCGTTCGTCAGCTCGATGCGGTCCTGGGGACGCTTCGGACCGGAGATCGACGGCACGACCGTGGAGAGGTCGAGCTCCATGTACTCGGAGTAGTTCGGCTCCACCGAGGCGTCGTGCCAGAGGCCCTGGGCCTTGGAGTACGCCTCGACCAGGGCGATCTGCGCCTCGTCGCGACCGGTCAGGCGCAGGTAGTCGAGTGTGACGTCGTCGACCGGGAAGATCGCCGCCGTCGAACCGAACTCGGGCGACATGTTGCCGATGGTGGCGCGGTTCGCGAGCGGGACAGCACTGACGCCCTCGCCGTAGAACTCGACGAACTTGCCGACGACGCCGTGCTTGCGGAGCTCCTGCGTGATGGTGAGCACCACGTCGGTCGCGGTCACGCCGGCCGGGATCTCGCCGGAGAGCTTGAAGCCGACCACCTTCGGGATGAGCATCGACACGGGCTGGCCGAGCATCGCGGCCTCGGCCTCGATGCCGCCGACGCCCCAGCCGAGCACGCCGAGCCCGTTCACCATCGTGGTGTGCGAGTCGGTGCCGACGAGGGTGTCCGGGTAGGCGTACGTCTCACCGTCGAAGTCCCGTGTGTAGGTGACCTTCGCCAGGTACTCGATGTTCACCTGGTGCACGATGCCGGTGCCCGGCGGGACGACCTTGAAGTCCTCGAACGCGGTCTGGCCCCAGCGGAGGAACTGGTAGCGCTCACCGTTCCGCTCGTACTCGAGGTCGGTGTTGCGCTGGAGTGCGTCCGTGCTGCCGAAGAGGTCGGCGATGACCGAGTGGTCGATGACCATCTCGGCCGGGGACAGCGGGTTGATCTTGTTCGGGTCGCCGCCGATGTCCGCCATGGCCTCGCGCATGGTGGCGAGGTCGACGATGCACGGCACACCCGTGAAGTCCTGCATCACGACGCGCGCCGGCGAGAACTGGATCTCGGTGTCCGGGTCGGCGTCGGGGCGCCAGGAGCCGAGCGCGCGGATCTGCGCCTCGGTGACGTTCTTGCCGTCCTCGGTGCGGAGGAGGTTCTCGAGCAGCACCTTGAGGCTGTACGGGAGCTTCTCGTGCCCGGGCACCGTGTCGATCCGGTGGATCGCGTAGTCGACACCCCCAACCGACAGTGTGTCCTTCGAGCCGAAGCTATTGACTGCAGCCACCGTGCCGCCTCCCTACTGATCGGTTTGCCCTCATCCTCGCGGGCCGTGGACCGTCCCACCAGCAAGGCAAACCTAATCCCGAGAACGCGTGCGCGCCCTGCGAGAACTATCTTGATGTCGAGACAACGCTACACCGTGGTGGCGGCGTCCCTTCGCACGAACACGGTCCGGACCAGCAACCACGTGACCCAGAGCACGGCAGCGTAGAGCGGCACGCCGAGGATGAGCTTGAGGCCCGCCAGCAGCTCGACCTGGGCGGTGAGGTACAGCGGCACCTCGACGGCCAGGCGGAGCGCGAACAACCCGACCCAGATCCAGGTGGCGACCGTCAGCACGCGGCGCTTGACCGGGTCGGCGCGCCAGTCGACGTGCGAGCCGTCCTCGTTCGCCGGCAGCAGGAACCCGACGACCAGACCGATGAGCGGCCACCGCACGGCCAGCGAGACCAGAAGCCCGACCAGCCACACCGAGTTGATGACGATCCCCGGGATGAAGTTGCTCTCGGCACGCCCCGTGATGAGCGCGAGCCCGGCCGACACCGCGACGCCGAGGATGCCGGCGAAGGACATCGTCAGCGACTGCCGCTGCGCCAGGCGCAGTGCGACGAACACCAGACCGACCACCACGGGGATCACGACGCTCGGCACGAGCTCCTTCGTGATCGCGTAGACGACGAGGAACGCGAACCCGGGCAACACCGACTCTGCCAGCCCACGGATCCCGCCGACCGCACCGAGCAGCGCACGGCCGGACGGCGCCTCGCCGGGAGCGACCCGGGCGATGCCGGCGTTCTGCACCGCGTCGCGGAACTGGGAGGAGAACGACGGCGCGACGGGCTCGGACCCGGCCGTCTCGGGTCGTGGGGTGTCGTCGTGTTCCGGCACCGTGCCTCCAGGCGGGTTCGTCGTCAGGTCGTCAGCCGGCCGCAGCGTCAGATCGCGGTCTGCGTCGACTTCGGCATGTGCAGCGGGATGAGGTCGCGCGGCGGCATCGGCGTCGTACCGCGCACGACGACGACGCTGCGGAACAGCTCCTCGATCTCGCTCGCGTCGTCGGGCTGCTCGGCGGCCTTGCCGGCGATCACGCCGCGCAGGAACCAGCGGGGACCGTCGACGCCGACGAAGCGGGCCGGCCGGACGCCGGCCGCGCCGCCGTCGCCGTCGACCGCGACCGGCACGGACGCACGGAGCTCGGGGCCGAACGGGCCGTCGACCTCGGTCACGACACCGCCCTGGCGCTCGATCTGCTCGGCGATCTGCGCGCGGATCTCGTGCCACAGGCCCGTCGAGCGGGGTGCGGCGAACGGCTGGACCTGGAGCGTCGAGTCGTCGTAGTCGAGCCCGACCGCGACGACGCGCTGCGAGCCCTCCTCCACCTCGAGGCGCAGGTGCAGCCCCTCGCGCGGCAGGACCTTCACGCCACCCAGGTCGACGTACGGGCGGACCAGGTTCGCCTCGGTCTCGTCGTGCGGACCGTTCTCGGCGCGGTCCTCGGGCGCGGACTTGTCCGTGGGGGCCACCGCGTCGACCTCGTCGAGGTCCGCGTCGGCGTCCGTCGCGATGTCGACCTCGGGGGTCGTGTCCGCGATCTCGACCTCGTCGGCGACGGCCTCGGCCACTTCGACCTCGGCCACCTCGCCCTCGTCACGCTTGCGTCGACCGAACTTCATGCGCGCGTTCCTTCCTGAACATCGTCGGCGGCACCGGTCACGGCGCCGCTCCGGTCACCGTAGCCCGACGAGCCGAAGCCACCCTGGCCCCGGACGCTGTCGGGCAGCTCCTCGACCCGCGTGTACGTCACCCGCGGGACGGGCATCACGATCAGCTGCGCGATGCGGTCACCGACGTGCACCTCGTACGGCTCGGACCGGTCGGTGTTGAGCAGTGCGACCTTGATCTCGCCGCGGTACCCGGAGTCGACCGTGCCCGGGCTGTTGACGATGCTGATGCCGTGCTTCGCGGCGAGGCCGCTGCGCGGGACCACGAACGCGGCGTACCCCTCGGGGAGCGCGATCCGCAGCCCCGTCGCTGCGAGGTGTCGCTCGCCCGGCTGCAGCACGAAGGACTCGGCCGAGACGAGGTCGGCTCCCGCGTCGCCGGGGTGGGCGTGTCCGGGGCGGTTCTCCCCGGTCCAGAGGACGTCGACTGGTTCGGTCACGTGTCGAGGGTAGTGCAGAGACGTGACCCGACCGTGACCTGGCCTGAGTCGTGGTCGAATGGACTCGTGACCATGTACCGCGAACGACTCTGGGCCCCGCCCGCCCTGTACCTGGCGACGGCGCTCGTCATCCCCGCCACCCTGCTCGTGTTCCTGCCCATCAGCGTGCTCGCCGGCGTGCTCGTGGCGATCGGCATGGAGCTCGGCGTGCTCGTGCTCCTGTGGGCACTCGCACCCACCATCGAGGTCACGGAGAGCGAGTTCCGCGCCGGCAAGGCGCACCTGCCGCGCGCGCTCGTCGGCACGGTCGAGGCGTTCGAGGGCGCCGAGGCGACCACGCAGCGCGGTCCGAAGCTCGACGCCCGGGCGTGGACGCTGTTCCGCGGCTACGTGCGCGGGGTCGTCAAGGTCGAGGTGCGCGACGACGCCGACCCGACGCCCTACTGGCTGGTCAGCGTCCGGCAGCCCACCAAGGTGGTCGAGGCGCTCCGGTCCTGACGGACCGCGACGGGCGGACGGGAGGCCCGGCGCGCGTCCGCCCCGCACCGCACGACGAAGGCCCCGCATCCTGGAGGATGCGGGGCCTTCGGTGATCGTTGCGCCTAGAGCGCCGCGCATTCCGCGCAGACCGGCCCGAGCTTCGACT
The DNA here is from genome assembly GCF_044497295.1 of Curtobacterium pomorum. Classification (NCBI taxonomy): domain Bacteria; kingdom Bacillati; phylum Actinomycetota; class Actinomycetes; order Micrococcales; family Microbacteriaceae; genus Curtobacterium; species Curtobacterium pomorum. The sequence continues at coordinate 1,919,557 of NZ_CP172409.1, read as the reverse complement.
CGTGGTCGAGCTGGGAGCGGTGCTTCACGAGGAAGCACTCGACGCAGGTGAACTCATCGACCTGCGGGGGCAGCACCACGACGTCGAGGTCGACGTCGCTCAGGTCCTGCCCGGCGAGTTCGAAGCTGCCGGGGTTGTCCGAATCATCGTCGACGACCCCCGACATCTTGTCGGGAACGCGCTCCTTGAGGGCCTCGATCGACTCCGAATCGGAGTTGTCATCGGTCTTCCGGGGGGCGTCGTAATCGGTGGCCATGCCCATCCATTTCTCGTATCGAGAGGTCGTCGCCGGGTGATCGGCGGCGACAGTTTGCACGACGTCCCGCCAGAGTGCAAACCGAGATCTGCGGCGCGTCGTCACGGCCCTGCAACCCGTACCCCGTTCCGGACATTCCCGACACCCGTCGACGCTCGCCGCAGACTCCGCGGCACGCCCGTGCGCCTCCGTGGAAACCGCCGACGACCACTGCATACTCACGGGGTACGACGCACGACCGTACGCGACGCTGGGAAGGCTGGACCATGCAAGACGTGAGAGTCATCGGAGTCGAGGCAGGCGCACTCCTCCTGGCGACCGACGGCGGTACCGAGTTCCGGTTGCCCGTCACGTCCTCGCTGCCGGGGCAGGTCCGTCAGGCCAACCCCGACGCCGGGCCGCAGAAGCGGGTCTCCCCGAAGGACGTCCAGGCACGCATCCGTGGTGGTGCCGACGCCGCCGACGTCGCCGCCGCGCTCGACGTCGACGTCGAGTACGTCCGACGCTTCGAAGGTCCGGTGCTGGCCGAACGCGCGTTCGTGCTCGACGCCTCGCACCGCGTGCCGGTGACCCCGGTCGACGACGAGGCTCCGGACACCTTCGGCGCGGCGATCACCGCGAAGCTCGAGGCCGGCGAGGCCACCGCGATCAGCTGGGGCTCGTGGAAGCACCCGGAGAGCGGCTGGCAGGTCCGGGTCCGCTACACCGCGGCCGAGGTCGAGCACGACGCCCAGTGGCGCTTCGACCCGAAGACCTCGACGCTCGTGCCGGACAACGGCGACGCGCACCGGCTCTCGCACACCGACGACGAGGGCATCGCGCCCCGCCTGCGTGCCGTGGAGTACGAGCAGCAGGACGACGACGGCACCCGCTTCGACTCCGGCGCCTTCCGCGTCGAGGAAGAGGACGAGGCCGTCACGAACCCCGACGTCCCCGACCGCGCGCCGCTCCGTGCACCGCTGCCCCGCATCGGACAGGCGGCCGTCGAGGAGCGCGCACCCGGCAACGAGACCGCCGACCTGCTCGAGGCCCTCCGCCGACGCCGGGGCGAGCGCGAAGCCGCCTCGTTCGGCGAGCAGCGCGACGAGCCCGCCCGCGGCACCTCGATCAGCGTCGTCGACATCCCGCTGCAGGGTTTCGAGGACCAGCCCGAGGGCGACACCGCCCCGTCGTCGACCGACGGCCGCCCGGCATCGGCGCCCGAGGCCGAGGGACGTGCCGAGCGCAAGAAGCGCAACCGCCGGTCGATGCCGAGCTGGGACGAGATCGTCTTCGGCACCCGCCCGGAGGACCCGGCCTGATCCGCTCGGACTGATCCTCGGTAGCCGGCGACCGGCTACTGCGCGAACGCCCCGGCGAGCCGGAGAGGCACGAGGGTCTCCTCGTCGGTCATCGCACCGTGCTGTCCGATCATGCGCTTCGGGACCTCGCCGTCGCGCAGCGCCCGGTCGTCGTTGAACGCCCACGAGCCGCGTGCCACGACGATCACGTCGCCGATGCGCGGGACCACCTCCGGCGAGACCGCACCGAACCAGCCGGCGGCGATCGCCTCGTCACGGCTCGCGACGTACGCCTTCTTGCCGTAGCGCGCACGGAAGGCCCCGACGAGCCCGCGCACGTCGGTGCCCGGCGCCACCGTGAACTGGCGGCACCGGGGGTCGCCCGCCACCCCGACGACGTCCGTCAGCAGCAGCGGGTCGACGGCGATGTTCGCGTGGTCCGGCACGTCGAGCACACCGTGGTCCGCGGTGACCAGGATGCCGACGTCGCGTGCACCACGGGCGTCGAGGCGGGCGAGTTCGCCGTCGAGCAGCTCGAGCGTCGCCGTCCACCGGTCGGACTGCCACCCGGACTTGTGACCGATCGAGTCGAGCTCCGGCACGTACAGGTAGACGAGCGACCGACCGGTGGCGGTCTCGGCCAGGGCGGCGTCGATGCGCTCCGGGATCGTGTCCGCTGCCACGTACCGCGCGCCACCGAGGACGTTCGCGGTCATGCCGGACGCCCGGTAGCGCTCCGGACCGACCACGACGGGGTCGACGCCGAGCTCCGCGGCCCGGGTGAACAGCGTCTCGACGAGGAACCAGTCCGCCGGCACCTCGGTGTCCCACCCGCCGAGCAGGTTCATCACCGCGCCGGTGTCCGGGTTCCAGCCGCTGTAGCCGACGACACCGTGCGTGCCGGGCGACCGTCCGGTCGTCAGCGTGCTCAGTGCCGCGGCCGTCGTGGTCGGGAACCCGCTGCGGAGCTTCTTCGCGGTGCCGGTGCCCTTCGCCGCGGTCAGCCAGCGGGCGTGGCCGGCGCGAGCCGACAGCGCGACCGAACCGAGGCCGTCGACCAGGACGACGATCGCGGAACGCGCGGGACGGAGGGCGATCCGGGCCTCCAAGCCGTTGGCACGCGACCACGCGTCGTCCGCAGCCCCGAGCGCCACGAGGCAACTCGGGAAGACGTCGGCGAGGTTCGCGGCGGCGTCGGGGGCCGTCGGTACGCTTGTTCCCATTCCACAGAGTCTTCCAGACGACCCCGGTCTTCCAGACGACTCCGGTCTCCCAGAAAGGTGCCATGGCACGCACGGACGCAGTCGGCCTGCCCGACGGTGAGCGCATCGAGGACGTCGACGTCTCCGAGGAGATGCAGGGCTCCTTCCTCGAGTACGCGTACTCCGTCATCTACTCGCGGGCGCTGCCCGATGCGCGTGACGGCCTGAAGCCCGTCCAGCGGCGCATCCTGTACCAGATGGCCGAGATGGGCCTGCGGCCGGACCGCGGGCACGTCAAGAGCGCGCGCGTCACCGGCGAGGTGATGGGCAAGCTGCACCCGCACGGCGACGGCGCGATCTACGACGCCCTGGTGCGGATGGCGCAGCCGTTCACCATGCGGGTGCCGCTGATCGACGGCCACGGCAACTTCGGCTCGCTCGACGACGGTCCCGCTGCCGCCCGGTACACCGAGGCACGCCTGGCCGAACCGTCGATGGCCATGACCGAGGGCCTCGGCGAGGACGTCGTCGACTTCGTCCCGAACTACGACAACCAGATCATGCAGCCCGGCGTGCTGCCGGCGGCGTTCCCGAACCTGCTCGTCAACGGCGCCTCGGGCATCGCGGTCGGCATGGCGACGAACATGGCGCCGCACAACCTGGGCGAGGTGGTCGAGGCCGCGAAGCACCTGCTCATGAACCCCCAGGCCACCCTCGAAGAGCTCATGGAGTTCGTGCCCGGCCCGGACCTGCCCTCGGGCGGCACGATCGTCGGACTCTCCGGGGTCCGCGACGCCTACGCCACCGGGCGCGGCACGTTCCGCACACGCTCGAAGGTGAACGTCGAGAACCTCACGCCGCGCAAGGTCGGACTCGTCGTCACCGAGCTGCCCTACCTGGTGGGCCCCGAGCGCGTCATCGAGAAGATCAAGGACGGCGTCCAGTCCAAGAAGCTCGTCGGCATCTCGGACGTCAACGACCTGACCGACCGCAACCACGGGCTCCGGCTCGTCATCGGCATCAAGAGCGGCTTCAACCCCACCGCGGTGCTCGAGCAGCTGTACAAGCACACCCCGCTCGAGGACGGCTTCGGCATCAACAACGTCGCGCTCGTCGGCGGGTCGCCCCGCACGCTCGGGCTGCGCGAGCTGCTCGACGTCTACGTGCAGCACCGGCTGTCGGTCGTCACCCGGCGGTCCGAGTACCGGCTCGCGCGTCGTCGCGAGCGGCTGCACCTGGTCGAGGGACTGCTCATCGCGATCCTCGACATCGACGAGGTCATCCAGGTCATCCGCACCTCGGACGACTCCGAGGCGGCACGCAGCCGACTCCGCGACGTCTTCGACCTGTCCGAGGTACAGGCGGAGTACATCCTCGAGCTGCGGCTCCGGCGCCTGACGAAGTTCTCGCGCATGGAGCTCGAGGCCGAGCGCGACCAGCTGCTCGCCGACATCGCCGCGCTCGAGGAACTGCTGGCGTCCGACGAACGACTGCGGGCCCAGGTCGCGCTCGAGCTCACCGAGGTGTCCGACAGGTTCGCCACCCCGCGCTGCACACTGCTCACCGAGGCCGACGCACCCGTCAAGGGCGGGCGCAAGGCAGCTGTCGACCCGGAGTCGCTCCAGGTCGCCGACTCGCCGTGCCGTGTGCTGCTCTCGACCACCGGACGGCTCATCCGCGTCGACATCCCGACGTCGGAGCTCAGCATCGTCCGCGTGCCGAAGCGCTCCAAGCACGACGCCGTCCGGTCCGCCGTGGTGAGCACCGTCCGGGGCCAGGTCGGCGCGCTGACCTCCACCGGTCGGGTGCTGCGGCTCTCCCCCGTCGACGTCCCGGCGGTGCCGCCCGCAGCCGTCCGGCTCGACGCCGGCGTGCGGGTCACCGACTTCCTGGCGCTCACCAAGGGCGAGACGGTCGTCGCACTCGTCGACCTGTCCGGCGCGTCGTCGGACGCACTCGCCATCGGTACCGCACAGGGTGTGGTCAAGCGCGTCGTGCCCGGCACCTGGCCGGACAAGCCGGAGTTCGTCGCCATCGGCCTGAAGCCCGGCGACACGGTGATCGGCGCCGCTCAGGCACCCGAGTCCGACGACCTGGTGTTCATCAGCTCGAACGCCCAGCTCCTGCGGTTCCCCGCGGCAGGCGTCCGCGCCCAGGGGCTCCCCGCCGGCGGTGTCGCGGGCATGGCGCTGGCCTCCGGCGCCTCGGTGATCTGGTTCGGGTCCGTCGCCCGCTCCGACGACGCCGTGGTCGCCACCGTGTCCACGACGTCGACGGCGCTGCCCGGCACGGACTCCGGTCGCGCCAAGGTCTCCGCGCTGTCCGAGTTCCCCGCCAAGGGCCGTGCGACCCAGGGCGTTCGGGCGCACGCGTTCCTGAAGGGCGAGGACGGGCTCACCGTGGGCTGGGCGGGCATCGCTCCCCCGCACGCGGTCGGCACGGACGGCGCGGCGCGCACCCTGCCGGACTGGCTGTCGAAGCGTGACGGGTCCGGTGCGCCGCTCGAGGCCGTCATCGGCTCGATCGGTGGCAGTGCCGCGGCGCTCGACGGCACCGCTGGCGACGCGTAGGCGGGCGGGGGCGCCGCGCTGCGCCCACCGCTGCGCTGCGCCCACCCTCCGCGAAAGCGACAGTGTCCCGCGAACAGTTTGCGGGACACTGTCGCGTTGGCGGCACGGACGGCGCAGGGTGGCGTCACAGTGTCGCTTTGGCGGCACCGAGACTCGGCCTGAGCGACATCATTCGCGGTCCGGCACCCGAGTTCGGTCGCCCACCGCGAGACTCGCTGGCCGGGAGGCGCGGGCCGGTCCCGTCTGGACATCCCGCCCCACCGGCGCGAAAGCGACAGAAGTCCGCGAACAGTTCGCGGGACACTGTCGCGTTGGCGGTACGGACGGCGCAGGGTGGCGTCACGGTGTCGCTTTGGCGGCACCGAGACTCGGCCTGAGCGACATCATTCGCGGTCCGGCACCCGAGTTCGGTCGCCCACCGCGAGACTCGAGACGAGTCGCCCACCGCGAGACTCGGGCCGGCTACGCCGAGACTCGGGCCGGCTTCGCCGAGACTCGGGCCAGCAGCGGCGCGGCAGTCCGGCGCGCTACGCGTCGATGCGGTCGCGGTCGAGGCCCTCGCCGGCCAGGATGAACTCCTTGCGCGGGGCCACGTCGTTGCCCATGAGCAGCTCGAACACCTTCGCCGCACTCTCGGCGTGCGTGATGTTCACCCGCCGCAGGGTGCGGTGCGCTCGGTCCATCGTGGTCTCGGCGAGCTGGTCGGCGTCCATCTCCCCCAGGCCCTTGTACCGCTGGATCGGCTCCTGGTACTTCTTGCCGGTCTTCTCGAGCTTCTTCAGCACGGTCTGCAGTTCCTGCTCGGAGTACGTGTAGAGCGTGTCGTTGGGCTTGCCGCGGTTCACCACGACGACCCGGTGCAGCGGCGGAACGGCAGCGAAGACCCGGCCTTCCTCGATCATCGGTCGCATGTACCGGAAGAACAGCGTCAGCAGCAGCGTCCGGATGTGGGCGCCGTCGACGTCGGCATCCGACATGATGATGACCTTGCCGTACCGCGCCTGGTCGATCTCGAACGTGCGACCGGAGCCGGCACCGATGACCTGGATGATGGACGCGCACTCGACGTTCGACAGCATGTCCGAGACGGACGCCTTCTGCACGTTGAGGATCTTGCCGCGGATCGGCAGCAGCGCCTGGTACTCGCTGTTGCGTGCGAGTTTCGCGGTCCCGAGGGCCGAGTCGCCCTCGACGATGAAGAGCTCGGTGCCCTCGGTCTCCTGCGACCGGCAGTCCGCGAGCTTCGTCGGCAACGACGAGTTCTCGAGCGCGTTCTTCCGGCGCTGCGTCTCCTTGTGGGCGCGGGCGGAGATGCGGGTCTTCATCTCGGCGACGACCTTCTCGAGCAGGGTCGCTGCCTGGGCCTTCTCGGTGCGCTGCGTCGACGTCAGGATCTCGGTGATGCGCTTCGACACGACCTGGTCGACGATCTTCCGGACCGCCGGTGTGCCGAGGATCTCCTTCGTCTGCCCCTCGAACTGCGGCTCGGGCAGTCGGACGGTCAAGACGGCGGTCATGCCGGCGAGCACGTCGTCCTTGTCGAGCTTGTCCTGCCCGACCTTGAGCTTGCGGGCGTTCGCCTCGACCTGCGCGCGGACGGCCTTGACCAACCCGGACTCGAAGCCGGCCTGGTGCGTGCCGCCTTTCGGCGTCGCGATGATGTTGACGAAGCTGCGGAACACCGTCTCGTAGCCGTCGCCCCACCGGAGGGCGAGGTCCACTTCGCAGGAGCGCTCGACCGCGGTGGAGACCATGTGGCCCTTGTCGTCGAGCATCGGGACGGTCTCGGTGAAGGTCCCGGTGCCCTGCACGCGCCAGACGTCGGTGACGGCGGTGTCGGTGGCGAGGTGCTCGACGAATTCGCCGATGCCGCCCTCGTAGCGGAAGCGCTCGACGACCGGACCGGCCTCGACGGCGGTGCCCGTCGCCTCGGCACGCGCGGCGGCGGCCTCGATCGAGGACACGCGCTCGTCGGTGATCGTGATGCCGAGTCCGGGGACGAGGAACGCCGTCTGCCGTGCGCGGGTGACCAGGTCGTCGGTGCTGAACCGCGCGTCGGCCGTGAAGATCTGCCGGTCCGCCCAGTAGCGGATGCGGGAACCGGTGACGCCCTTCTTCACCTTGCCGACGACCCGCAGCTCGCTGCCCGAGGTGAAGGGGCTGAACGGGGCGTCCGGACCGATGCCCTTGGCGTCGTCGAACGTGCCGGGCTCGCCGCGGTGGAAGGACATGGCGTAGGTCTTGCCGCCGCGGTCGACCTCGACGTCGAGGCGCTCGGACAGGGCGTTGACCACCGAGGCACCGACGCCGTGCAGCCCACCCGAGGCCGCGTACGACCCGGAGCCGAACTTGCCACCGGCGTGCAGCTTGGTGAACACGACCTCGACCCCGGTCAGGCCGGTCTTCGGTTCGACGTCCACCGGGATGCCACGAGCGGTGTCGCGGACCTCGACCGAGCCGTCGGCGTGCAGCACGACACCGATCTCGTCGCCGTGCCCCGCCAGGGCTTCGTCGACCGAGTTGTCGATGATCTCCCACAGGCAGTGCATGAGGCCGCGGGAGTCGGTCGAGCCGATGTACATCCCCGGACGCTTCCGGACCGCCTCGAGCCCTTCGAGGACGGAGAGATGGCGTGCGGAGTAGTCGGAGCTCACCGTCCGATGGTACCGAGCGGCACCGACACCCTCGGCGTGGACACTCGCACTGGGGACAACCGATCCGCGCTCAGCGAAACAGCGCTGCACAATGCATCGTTCTCAGGCATCACGTGTTGAAATGGTGCAACCACCCGGCACCACCTGCGATCCGTGAGGAGCACAGCAATGACCCAGACCGTGCAGGACCCCTCCATCGACGAAGTCAGCAACCACCAGCTGACCGCCGCCGACCGTTGCGACAGCTGCGGGGCGCAGGCCTACATCCGAGCCACCATGTCGAGCGGCGAACTGTTCTTCTGCGCCCACCACGGCGCCGAGTTCAAGGACAAGCTCGCGGCGACCGCCATCGAGTGGCACGACGAGAGCAGCCGACTCTACGAGTCGAAGTAGCGCGCGAAGGCGCGAGCACAGCAAGACGGGAGGCCCGGTGCCAGCTGGCACCGGGCCTCCCGTCTGTCTGTTGCCCGTCTCAGAACGCGCGGTTCCGCGCCCAGGCGGCGCCGCGGTAGCTGTTCGGCCCCCAGACACCGTCGATGGGGCCGCTGTAGCGGCCGTGGGCGGCTGCCCATCGCTGCAGTGCTGCCACGACGTCCTTGCTCTCGTACCCCCACGCGACCGGGGCCTGGTAGTACCCGCCCTTCGCGAGCTGGTTGGACGCGCCGATCCACGAGTTCGGCCCCATCACGCCGTCGATCGGGCCGGTGTACGTGGCCATGCTGCCGAGACACTGCAGCCGCTTGTAGAACACGGGACCGGGGACGCCGTCGGATTCGGTCGTGGTCGTCGGGACCGAAGCGCAGGCCGGACTGATCCGGGTCATCGCCGCCTCGGCCGTCGTCGTCTGTCCGACGACCCCGGCACCGGCCAGGGTCACGACGAGTGCTCCGACCAGGGCGAGTGTGCGCGTGTTGCGTTGCATGGGACCTCCTTTGTCCACTCCCAACATGTCACATGCACAACGCGACGTTCCGGAACTGGCAACAGTTGCCACCGCCCCCGGGAACGACGAAGGCCGGGCCCCCACGGGCCCGGCCTTCGTGAGCGTCACGCGATGCGCTTGAACGCCTTGTCGACGTAGCGGTCGACGGTGGCGCGCGCTTCGCGTGCGTAGCGGTCGATGGTCGCCGTCTGCTCCGGGTCCGGGGTGTACTCGCGGCCCAGCCGTGCGACGGCTGCGGCGAGGACACCGTCGGTCAGCTGCGGGTTGAGCGGCAGGATCGGGCCCTGGGTGTGCGTGCCGAAGGACGTGCCGACGATCGCACCCTCGACCGGGGCGCCCGCCTGGTTGCCGCCGCCGGACACGACGTCGGCGAAGGGAGTGACCCCGGCCGCGAGCTCGATGCTGGTGGCGTGGTCCTCGAACCCGGCGAGACGCTTCGGCGCTCCCGGGAGCAGCGGGTACCGGGTCTCGAGCACGAAGTAGTTCACGCGCCGCTCGGCACCGCGGACGGCGCGGGCGTCGAACACGCCGAACCCGGCGACCGGTGCGCCCTCGGTGGGGACGACCTCGTTCGTCGACAGGTCGAACCCGCCGCCGACCGCGATCACCGGCACCCCGTCGCTGACGAACGCACGGAGCGGGGCACCGATGCGCGTGACGTCGGCACCGAGTGACCGCATCGCGCTGAGCGGCCCGTTGCCGATCACGACGACGTCGGCCGCCGTGGGGAGCTCGTCGCCGGGCGCGTACTCGAGCACCTCGGTGTCGAGGCCGGCTGCAGCGGCACGGCGCACGAGGGCCGCGACGTTGCCACGGTCGCCCGAGACGCCCATCTGCCGGGGGTAGACGTGCAGGATGGTCAGCCGGTCGGCCGTCATGCGGTCTTCTCCATGTCCGGGTGGCCGAGGGCCTTGCGGGCGATCATCATGATCTCGTAGTTGACGATGAAGTTCTTCGTCCCGCTGGTCGTCGACCCGAGCTGCTCCATGTGCTTGATCGCGGCCTCGACGTCGGGCTCGACCCGACCGATGCGGACACCGGCGTGCTCGAGGGCGATCGCGATCTGCCAGGCCTTGTCACCGGAGACGACGTCGACGTGGTCGAGCTTCGAGAAGTCGATGTCGTAGATCCAGGAGATGTCCGGCGTGCCCTCGTCGATCGCCATGAGGACCTGCTCGGGGCGGTCCGGCAGCGCGTCGAGGTTGAGCTGGAGGCTCGCGGCGTTCTTGAACATCGTGAACTCGGCGGACTCGCCGGCGATCGGCAGTCGCTCCCCGCGGCCGTACGCCGGCTTCATCGTGCCGAAGGCCTTCGTGACGGCGTCGGCGCGGAACTGCGTGCCGAGTGCCGCGCTGGCAGTGGCCGTGGCTGCGGCGGCGTCGACCGCGTAGTGCAGGCCGCGGGCCGGCAACCGGACCGGGATCTCGGCGCCGTCGAAGCGGATCGTCGCACCGTCACCGGTGTTCACGACGACCTCGGCCTCGGCGGCGTTCGGCTGGGCGTCCTGCCGGTCGAAGTCGTCGGCGTTCTGCAGGCCGTTCGGCGCCGCGGCGACGACCTCGGCGCTCGCACCGAAGCGCAGCACGCGCTGGCCGGTCCGCGCCACGTAGGCGTCGAGGAACTGGTCGTCGCGGTTCGTGATGACGTTCGCCGTCGACAGTGCCGCGGTGTCGAGCATCATGTCGGCGACGCGTTCGGTCTCGAAGAACCGGTACAGCTGGTCGACCTGCACGTTGAGCATCGTCACCGTGGACGGCGACAGGATCCCGGCGAGTTCGACCGCGAAGGCCTCGTCGACCTCGAGGATGCCGATGTCCGCCTTCAGGCGACCGGTCAGCGAGACCTCGGACAGCAGCGCCGACGCGATGCCCTGCGGCAGGTTCGCGCCCGAGGGGTTGGTGAAGACACGGAGCCCGTGCGCCCGGACGATGTCCGAGATCATGTGCGTCGTCGTCGACTTGCCGTTCGACCCGAGCACGAAGACGACTCCGTTGGGGAACTGCTTCGTCACGTGCTGCAGGAAGTCGGGCACGAGCTTGAGCACGATGAAGCCGGGGTACGCGGATCCCCCGCCCCGCGCTCGCGCGAGGGCACGGAGGACCCGCCCGATCAGGATCGGGATGAAGAACCGCATCGGCCTACTCGAGGTAGTCGCGCAGCGACTGCGACCGCGAGGGGTGGCGGAGCTTCGCCATCGTCTTGGACTCGATCTGGCGGATGCGCTCACGCGTCACACCGAACGTGTCACCGATCTGGTCGAGGGTCTTCGGCTGGCCGTCACCGAGGCCGAAGCGCATGCGGATGACGCCCGCCTCGCGCTCGGACAGGGAGTCGAGCAGGCTCTCGAGCTGCTTCTGCAGCATCGTGAAGCCCACGGCGTCGGCCGGCACGACCGCCTCGGTGTCCTCGATGAGGTCACCGAACTCGGAGTCGCCGTCCTCGCCCAGGGGCGTGTGCAGGGAGATCGGCTCGCGGCCGTACTTCTGTACCTCGACGACCTTCTCCGGGGTCATGTCGAGCTCGCGGGCCAGCTCTTCCGGAGTGGGTTCGCGACCGAGGTCCTGCAGCATCTGGCGCTGGACGCGGGCGAGCTTGTTGATGACCTCGACCATGTGCACCGGGATGCGGATGGTCCGGGCCTGGTCGGCCATGGCGCGGGTGATCGCCTGGCGGATCCACCACGTCGCGTAGGTCGAGAACTTGAAGCCCTTGGTGTAGTCGAACTTCTCGACCGCACGGATGAGGCCCAGGTTGCCCTCCTGGATGAGGTCCAGGAACTGCATGCCACGGCCGGTGTAGCGCTTGGCGAGCGAGACCACGAGGCGGAGGTTCGCGCCCAGCAGGTGCGACTTCGCACGCTGACCGTCGCGGGCGACCCAGCGCAGCTCGCGCTCGGCCGGCTTGGTGAGGCCGGTCGAGTGCTGCAGCTTGTCCTCGGCGAACAGGCCGGCCTCGATGCGCATCGCGAGCTCGACCTCCTGCTCGGCGTTGAGCAGGGCGACCTTGCCGATCTGCTTGAGGTAGTCCTTCACCGGGTCGGCGGTCGCGCCCGTGATGGTCGTGGAGTAGACCGGCGCCTCGTCGTCGTCGGTCTGCGAGATGACGAGCGCGCCGGCAGCGACCGCAGCGGCGGCGTCGGGCTTGATCGCCTTGTCGTCGGTTTCCTCGACGTCCTCGGTCGGCTCGTCGGTGGCTTCGTTCGCCTCGTCGACGGGGTCGACCTTCTTCGCCTTCGGGGCGGCCTTCTTGGCCGGGGCCTTCTTGGCGGGGGCCTTGGTGGCGCGCTTCTTCGGCGCGTCGGTTCCCTCGGTGTCCGTGGCGTCCTCTGCCACAGCACCTTCGGGCTGAGTGTCCTTCGTGGGATCGATCGTCGTGCTCCGGGCAGCCATGCGATCACCTCTCTCGTCGTGCCACGTTCGTGGGGTCGTGGCCTCCCTCGCCGCCCAGGGCCCGAGCCGCAGTCCCCCGCGTCGTCGAGTCCTACCGTTCCGGGCAGCACTAAGACCCATGTCAAGTCCCCCGTGTCGATCGGCGCTCCGAAGTGCTCCGACAGGAAGGGGGTCCTGAGTGGGTCCGTGATCATTATTGCACGTGCCGCTTCCGCAGGCGCGCAACGAGTGCAACCCAGAGCGGTCCGACGCGTATTCCCTCCTCCGCGTGGAGCACTCGCCGTGTCCGGCGCCGAGCGTGCAGGAGCATCGCGACGCCGAACCCGACCACCAGGTACTGCACCGTGAGGGCCACCCGGAAGTTGTCCCAGGCGAAGACGGTCTCGCCGGTGACGCGGGACATCACGTCGAGCAGCAGCCCGATCAGGTACATCATCACGAACGCCGCCAGGAAGCCGCCGACGTTGACGACACCGTTCGCGGACCCCAGGGAACCGACCGGGTTGAACGTCCGGGCGAAGTCGAACCCGATCAGCGAACCGGGGCCGCCGATCCCCATCGCGACGACGAGCAGCACGAGCAGCCAGGTGGGCGGGTGGCCGGGCCAGAGCAGGATGGCGGTCCACACCACGGCGAGCAGCACGACGACCCCGAGCACGAGGTTCGAGCGGCGCATCGGGAACCGCGCGCACAACAGGCCCAGCACCGGTCCGGCGACGAAGCCCACGGCGACGATGATCGTCAGGAAGCCGGCGGCCTCGGCCGGGCTGTATCCGAGCCCACGGAGCATCGGGACCCCCCACAGCAGCGAGAACACCGTGCCGGAGGACTGCGTCACGTAGTGCGACCAGAAGCCGAGCTGCGTGCCAGGACGCCGCAGCGCGTGCCCGAAGGTCCGGAAGGCGGCGCCCCACGAGTGCGGCAGCGGGATCGTGCCGGTCCGGACGACGACCGGGCCGTTCCGGACGAAGACGAAGGCCAGGACGAGCCCGACGGCGCTCACCGCGGCGGCGACCCCGAACGCGGGAGTCCACCCTGCGGCGTGCAGGAGCACCGCGAACGGGAACGCCGACAGGATCTGGCCGATCTGCCCGAGGTTGCCCGTCCACTGCGAGATCTGCGGCAGGATCCGGCCGCTGAACCACATCGGCACCAGACGGATCACCGAGATGAAGGTCATCGCGTCGCCGGCACCCACGAGCACGCGTCCCGCGATCGCCGGGCCGATCGTCGGCGAGAAGGCCACCACGGCCTGCCCGACCACGAGCAACGCGGCGCCGAGCAGGACGAGCTTGCGCGGCCCCACCCGGTCGAGCGCGACACCCACCGGGATCTGGAGTCCGGCGTACACGGCGATCTGCACGACCGCGAGTGTGGAGAGCACCGCCGCCGACACGGCGAAACGGTCCTGCGCGTCGACGCCGGACACCCCGAGCGAGGACCGCTGGACGACCGCGAGGACGTAGGCGAGCACCGCGATGCCCCAGACCAGGAAGGCGCGACGGGAGTTCACCCCGACAGGGTACCGATCCGGCGGAGCCGGATACGCGACGGCTGTCGTCGAGGCTTGCGACGCCCTGGTCACGACCGGACAACGGACGGGAGGCGCGGTGCGGGCCCGCCACGGGCCTCCTGGCCGCCGTTCCGGACCGTCCAGGGCCCGACCCGGCTACTCGCCGCCGTCACCCTGGGTGCGACGATCCGCCAGGAAGCGCTCGAGCTCGGCCGCGATCGCGTCCGCGGTCGGTACCTCGCCGTCGACGTCCGTGAGCGGCGACGCGACCGGGTTGCCCTCCATGTACGTGTCGTGCCGCTCCTCGAGCACACCGACGAGTCGCTGCAGCTCGGCGTTGCCGGCGACCTGCTCCTCGACCCGGGTGAGGAACTCGCGACCCGCTTCGCGCAGGGCGTCCGTCGGGAAGATGAGACCGGTGGCCGCGGCGATGCCGGACAGTGCGGCGACGGCCGCGTCGGGGAACTCGGTGTCCGACAGGTAGTGCGGCACGAGGAGGACCAGACCGGTGACCTGCGAGCCGGTGGACGCGAGCCGGTGCTCGACCAGGTGCAGGACGTTCGCCGGCGCCTGCGTCTCGGGCTTCCAGACGCTCATCTGCTCGACGAGGTCGGCACGGGTGCCGGAGACGGTGAGGCTGATCGGCCGGGTGTGCGGGACGGGCATCGGGATCGACTGCACCCAGGTGGTGTCCGCGACCTGGAGCCGGGCGGCGAGGCCGGTGACGGCGTCCACGAACCGGTTCCACTGGAAGTCCGGCTCGTACCCGGACAGGAAGAGGAACGGCTGGCCGATCTCGTCGCGCACCAGGTGCAGCGCCAACCGGGGCGGCTCGACGGCGGCGATGTGGTCGTGCTCGAAGGTGATGACCGGCCGTCGGGCGCGCCAGTCGAGCAGGACGTCGGGGTCGAACTCGGCGACGAGCTGGGTGTCGAGGTCCTCGAGCACGGACGTCGTCACCTGGGCCACGGCCGAGCCGGCATCGGCGAAACCGGTGAGCCCGGCGACCAGGTGCAGTCCGGCCGGGACGGTCGGGGCGGCCTCGTCGAACGTGTAGAGCTCCTCGGGGTGGTTCACCGTCCCCATGCTAGGCGGGGCCACCGGCGCCCCCGCGCGGGACGACCACGCCGACAGCGAACAGCGCGCGGATAGGGTTGGCGCATGGTCCGACCGACGCTCTCCACCACCAGTTCCGCCCCCGAGACCACCACCGCCGACGTGCTCGTCGTCGGGGTCCGCCCCGGGTCGTCCACCGACGCCGCGCCGTCCGGCGACACCGCTGCCGGCGCGTCCCTCGCGCCGAGCGCCGCCGGTGTCGTCGAGGCACTCGCCGGGCTCGACCTCGCGGCGATCGGCGTCACGGGCGCCAAGGACCAGCTCGTCCGCCTGCCCGGCACCGGCGTGGCCGCGTCCTCGATCGCACTCATCGGTCTCGGGTCGGCCACCGGCGTCGCGGCGATCCGTGCCGCCGCCGGCAGCGCCGTCCGCCAGCTCCCGCAGGTCGCCTCGATCACCCTGGCCCTGCCGACCGACTCGGCCGAGCTCGTCGACGCCGCACTCGAGGGTGCCGCGCTGGGCGCCTACGCCTTCACCCGCCACAAGGGCGCCGGCACGACCACGCCGACGCGGGGTGACCAGCGCATCGAGGTCGTCGCGCCCGCCGACGTCGCCGCCGACGCGGCAGTCCGGCCCGCGATCGTCGCCGACGCCGCGTCGCTCGTCCGCGACCTGGTCAACACCGCCGCCGGCGACCTCGGGCCGCAGGACGTCGCCGACGTGGCGACCGGCCTCGCCGCGGACCTGCCGCTCACGGTCGAGGTCCTCGACGAGCAGGCGCTCGAGGAGCAGGGCTTCGGCGGCATCCTCGGTGTCGGCCGCGGTTCGGCCCGTCCCCCGCGCCTGGTCGTCGTCCGCTACGCGCCGGAGTCCGCCACGAAGCACCTCGCCCTCGTCGGCAAGGGCATCACGTTCGACTCGGGCGGGCTCTCGCTCAAGCCGGCGGCGTCGATGCTCGGCATGAAGACCGACATGACCGGCGCCGCCACCGTGCTCGCCGCGACCGTCGCCGCCGCGCGCCTCGGCCTCGACGTGCGCGTCACCGCCTGGCTCGCACTCGCCGAGAACATGCCCTCGGGCACGGCGACCCGCCCGGGAGACGTCCTCACGCTGAAGAACGGCAAGACGGTCGAGGTCACGAACACGGACGCCGAGGGCCGCCTGGTGCTCGGTGACGGCATGGCCGCCGCCTCGCTCGAGACGCCCGACGCGATCGTCGACGTGGCCACCCTGACCGGCGCGCAGGTCGTCGCGCTCGGCGACCGCACGACGGGCCTGATGGGCAGCGACGACCTCGTCGCGAAGGTCCGCGCCGTGGCCGAGGGCGTGTCGGAGCCGATCTGGCCGATGCCCCTGCCCGAGGAACTCGACGCGCGGCTCGCCAGCGACGTCGCCGACATGGTCAACGCCACGGTCGGCAACCCGGCCGGCGGCATGCTGCTCGCCGGCAAGTTCCTGGAGCGCTTCGTCGGCGAGGGCATCCCGTGGGCGCACCTCGACATCGCCGGCCCGTCCGAGCACAAGGGCGGCGGCTACGGGTGGCTCGGCAAGGGCGCGACGGGTGTGATGGTCCGCACGCTCATCGCACTCGCAGAAGACCTCCAGTCCGAGTAGTAGGTTTGGTACCGGTGGGACGGGGCATCGACGCGCCTCCCACCGGTACTGCACGGGACGGGACCGGAACCACGCGGTCCGACCGTCGGACGCCGCCCCCGCGGTGTCCACGTAGGGCCCGATCGGCCCGACACGCACGAGGGAGTTGCACCAGGTGACGGAACAGACTTACGACGTCGTGGTCCTCGGTGGCGGGAGCGGTGGCTACGCCGCTGCGCTCCGGGCCGCCGAACTCGGCATGAGCGTCGCGCTCATCGAGGGCGACAAGCTCGGAGGGACGTGCCTGCACCGTGGCTGCATCCCCACCAAGGCGCTGCTGCACGCGGCCGAGGTCGCCGACGCGACCCGCGACGCCGAGAAGTACGGCGTGATCGCGGAGTTCGCCGGTGTCGAGGTCCCGAAGGTCATCGAGTACCAGCAGGGCGTCATCACCTCGAAGTACAAGGGCCTGCAGGGCCTCATCAAGGCCCGCGGCATCACCGTCGTCGAGGGCTGGGGTCGACTCACGTCGCAGAACACCGTGCAGGTCGGCGACCAGAACATCGTCGGCAAGAACGTGGTGCTCGCGACCGGCTCCTACTCGAAGTCCCTCCCCGGGCTCGAGATCGGCGGGCGTGTCATCACGTCCGAGACCGCGCTGCGCATGGACTACGTGCCGAACAAGGTCGTCATCCTGGGTGGTGGCGTCATCGGCGTCGAGTTCGCCAGTGTCTGGAAGTCCTTCGGTGCCGAGGTCACGATCGTCGAGGCGCTCCCCCACCTCGTCCCCGCCGAGGACGAGTCCATGTCGAAGCAGCTCGAGCGCGCCTTCCGCAAGCGCGGCATCGAGTTCTCGCTGGGTGTCCGGTTCCAGGGCGTCGAGCAGCACGAGAACGGCGTCGTCGTCACGCTCGAGGACGGCAAGACCTTCGACGGCGACGTCCTGCTGGTCGCCGTCGGT
Source organism: Curtobacterium pomorum (assembly GCF_044497295.1). NCBI lineage: Bacteria > Bacillati > Actinomycetota > Actinomycetes > Micrococcales > Microbacteriaceae > Curtobacterium > Curtobacterium pomorum. The sequence goes on along the minus strand of NZ_CP172409.1, from coordinate 1,902,140 downwards.
CGCGGCCCGGTCACGCAGAACGTCGGCTTCGACGAGGTCGGCGTCGCCATGGACCGCGGCTTCGTCACCACGAACGAGCGCCTCGCCACCAACCTGCCGAACGTCTACGCGGTCGGCGACATCGTCCCCGGCCTGCAGCTCGCGCACCGCGGCTTCCAGCAGGGCATCTTCGTCGCCGAGGAGATCGCCGGGCTCAACCCGGTGGTCATCGAGGACAAGAACATCCCGAAGATCACGTACTCCGACCCCGAGGTCGCCTCCGTCGGCCTGTCGCAGGCGAAGGCCGAGGCCGAGTACGGCGCCGACAAGGTGGACTCGTACGAGTACAACCTGGCCGGCAACGGCAAGAGCCACATCATCGGCACGTCCGGTTCGGTCAAGGTCGTCCGTGTCGTCGACGGCCCCGTCGTCGGGGTCAGCATGATCGGCGCCCGCGTCGGCGAGCTCATCGGTGAAGCGCAGCTCGCCGTGAACTGGGAGGCGTACCCGGAGGACATCGCTCCGCTCGTGCACGCCCACCCGACGCAGAACGAAGCCCTTGGCGAGGCGTTCATGCACCTCGCGGGCAAGCCGCTGCACGCGCTGTGACCCGCACGAGTCCGCGCCCTGTGACAATGACATCAACAACAACTGCAACCCCCCGCGAAGAGGAGTCCACCCGATGAGCGAATCCGTCAGCCTCCCGGCGCTCGGCGAGAGCGTCACCGAGGGCACGGTGACCCGATGGCTGAAGAACGTCGGTGACCGGGTCGAGGTCGACGAGCCGCTGCTCGAGGTCTCGACCGACAAGGTCGACACCGAGATCCCGTCGCCCGTCGCCGGCGTCATCGAGGAGATCCTCGTCCAGGAGGACGAGACCGTCGAGGTCGGCACCGCCCTCGTGAAGATCGGTGATGGCTCGTCCGACTCCGGGTCGTCCGACTCCGGTTCGTCCGACGAGTCCTCGAACGAGGCCGCTGCCGAGGCAGAGGCCCCCGAGGCCGAGCCGAGCACCGAGCAGGAGTCCGAGACCCCCGCCCCGGAGCCCACCGAGCCCGAGCCGGCTCCGGCCGGACAGACGCAGCCCGCAGCCCCGCAGGCACCGTCCGCGCCGCCTGCCGCCGCCCCGGTTCCGCAGGCCGCCCCGGTCCCGCCGCCCGCCGCCGCCCCGGCTCCCCCGGCCGCGGTCCCCGCCCCCGCAGCACCGGCCGCAGCGCCCAGCGCGACGACCGCCGCCGCGGTGCCGAACCCGTCGCAGGACGGCGCAGCCTCCGGCTACGTCACGCCGCTCGTCCGCAAGCTCGCCAACGAGCAGGGCGTCGACCTGTCCACCGTCACCGGCTCCGGTGTCGGCGGGCGCATCCGGAAAGAGGACGTGCTCGCGGCCGTCGCGAAGGCCCCGGCCGCCGGTGGGGCAGCTGCACCCGCCGCCGCGTCCGGCCCGTTCGTCGCCGAGGTCTCGCCGCTGCGCGGCACCCGCGAGAAGATGACCCGCCTGCGCAAGGTCGTGGCCGAGCGTGCCGTGCAGTCGATGACCTCGACCGCACAGCTCACGAGCGTCGTCGAGGTGGACGTCACGAAGGTGGCGCAGTTCCGCGACGCCCACAAGGCGGAGTTCCTCGAGAAGACCGGTTCGAAGCTCTCCTTCATGCCGTTCTTCGCCCTGGCTGCCTCCGAGGCGCTCAAGGCCCACCCGAAGATCAACTCGACGGTCGAGGGTGACGAGATCGTCTACCCGGAGTCCGAGAACGTCTCCATCGCGGTGGACACCGAGCGTGGCCTGCTGACCCCGGTCATCAAGGACGCGGCGTCGCTCGACCTGGCGCAGTTCTCCAAGTCCATCGCGGACCTGGCGGAGCGCACCCGGAACAACCAGCTCAAGCCCGACGAGCTCGCCGGCGGCACGTTCACGCTGACGAACACCGGTTCGCGTGGCGCGCTGTTCGACACCCCCGTCGTGTTCCTGCCGCAGTCGGCGATCCTCGGTACCGGCATCGTCACGAAGCGTCCTGCGGTCGTGAAGGTCGACGGGCAGGAAGCGATCGCGATCCGTTCGTTCGTCTACCTCGCGCTGTCGTACGACCACCGGATCATCGACGGTGCGGACGCATCGCGGTACCTGGTCGCGGTGAAGAACCGCCTGGAAGAGGGCAACTTCGCCCCCAACCTCGGGTACTGACTCCCCGCAGCACGGCCGACGGCCCCGGTTCCCCTTCGTGGGGAGCCGGGGCCGTTCCCGTTCGTGGGGAGCCGGAGCGGTCCTCGTTCGTCGGCGGCCGCGGCGTCAGCCACCACCACCCGGCGGACCGGCACCGAGCGCGGAGACGGCCGCGACGACCGTGCCGATCGCGACGACGCCGCCGACCAGGGCGCGCCGGAGCGGCACGCGTCGCTCCACGCCGACGGGGATGCCGAGCTCGACGACCGCACGCAGCCGAGCCGCCACACCACCGGGATCGAGCGGCGGGTCGGCCTCCGCGAACACCAGGTCGGCCGGGGGTGGCGTCCACCGGAACGGCCGAGGCGGCGCAGCGCCCCGCACCGTGTGGAGGGCCGTGCTCACCGCGGTGCGGTCACCGTCCAGTGCCGCGACGAGTGCAGCGTCCACCTGGTCGCGCGACGGATCGCGCGGGTCCACCCGGTCCCAGACCACCCGCGCGGCGAGCACGAGGACGCGTGCGGCGTCGGTGCTGCCCGGGTCCGTGCCGTCGCGGACTGCCCCAGCCGGGTGGTCGCACAGCACGACGGCGCCGGCATCGTCGACCAGGACGTCGTCGATCCCGGCGACACCGAGCCGCAGCGCACCGTCCACCGCCGCGACGAGCAGCTCGAGCATCGGGACGCAGAGGGTCACCGCGACCCCGGTCGTCGGGGCGCCGAGCCGTTCGAGCGCAGCCGGGAGCGGCGTGCCGCACGGGCGGTCGAGCAGCACCACGAGTCCGCCGTCAACGGTCCGACCGACCGCCGAGACGGGGACCAGGTGGCGGTGCCCGGTGGCACACCGGTCCGCCACCCACGAGGCAGCTGCAGCGTCGTCGGCCTGCGCGACCCAGCGGTCGGTCCGGGCGCCGTGGGTGCCCTGGTCGGTGCTCGTGTCCATGGTGACGAGCGTGTCGGACGCGGGTCGGGCCTCCTGGCCGTCCGGCCCGACCTGTGGACAACGCGTGTTCGCGCACAGCCGGACCGGCTGCGGTCTCCCCAGGACCGCGGAGGCCGTATCCTGTCAGCATGGCACGCAGCACTTCCACAGACACGAAGGCGAAGGAGCCGGGGCGTCTCAAGCAGATGTTCCAGGTCTTCCAGATGACCCGGCGGGCCGATCCGTCGTCGGTCTGGTGGTTCGCCCTCGCATTCGTCGGCCCGGTCGTCCTCGGCATCGTGCTGGCCCTGGTGCTCCCCGGCCAGAACTGGCTCGCGATGATCCTGTGGATCGTCGCCGGTGTCCTGATGGGCGTGCTCCTCTTCCTGATCGTCCTCGGCCGGTTGGCCGAACGCGCCGCGTACTCCCAGATCGAGGGGCAGCCCGGCGCCGTCGGTGCGGTGCTCTCCAACTCGCTGCGTCGGCAGTGGCGCTCGAGCGAGATGCCCGTCGCCGTGCACGGCCGGTCGCAGTCCGCGGTCTACCGCGCGGTGGGCCGCCCCGGCGTCGTCCTCATCACCGAGGGCCAGCGCGGCAACCTGAAGCGGCAGCTCGACGAAGAGCGCCGCAAGGTGCAGCGCATCGTCCCGAACGTCGCGGTCCACGTGGTCAGCGTCGGTGACGGCGACGACACCATCACCCTGCACAAGCTCCCCCGTGCGATGAACAAGTTCAAGAAGTCGCTCAACCGCAACGAGGTCCTGGCGGTCGCGAACCGCCTCGACTCCCTGACGCAGAGCCCCGCGGCCGCGATCCCGAAGGGCATGGACCCCATGCGGGCCCGCGCCGGCCGGCCGCGCTGATCCGCCCCCGAAGCCGCACTGCAGAACGCCCCCGACCGTGCCAGGTCGGGGGCGTTCTGCGTGCGTGCAGCGGGTGGCACTGGCCGAGCGCACCGTGCGGCTTCGGTTACCTCGTGCGGGGTTGGCCGCTCGGTGCGAGCCTGTCGCGCTGCACCGGGCGGGCAACCTCCCACGTGCCGACGAACCTCGCACCGTGCGCCGCAGGACCCGGCCGCGCCCCGGCGACGAACCTCGCACCGTGCGCCCGCACCCCGCCACGCCCGCCGACTAACCTCGCACCGTGCGCCGCAGGACCCGGCCGCGCCCCCGCCGCCCGGGACGCCGGTCAGCGCCGGACCAGCACCGTCCCGGCGATGCGGTCGTGCGCGCCGCGACTGTCCCGGTCGATGATGAGCGCCGGCACCACCAGGCAGAGCAGGACGGTGCGGACGACCGGACGCCACACCCCCACGTAGCCCCCGCGCATCGGCACGACGCGCAGGCCGACGCAGATGTGCCCGAACGAGCCGGACAGCAGGCAGATGAAGAGCACCTGGAGCGCGGCGAAGATCGCCAGCTGCACCCACGAGTGCGCGATGTCCCCGGAACCGTTCACCGGCGACCAGACCCCGGTCACGTAGGCGATGAGGTCGGCGAGTGCTCCGTCGATCAGCAGGGCGACGATCCGCCGTCCGATCCGCCCGACGCTGCGGGGACCGTCCTCGGGCAGCCCCAGGTCCTTGCCCGGCCAGCCGTCCGGGTGCTCGGAGGGCGCGGACGGACTGGAGGAGCTGCTGGCCATGCGACAAGCGTAGGCGACCGGCCGCCCGTAACACGCCCGAAACAATCCAGTCACGTCCGGGAAACCCCGTGTCAATAGCCTCGTCGGAGGTGCCTTGATCGGTGCCTCCGACATCACCCAACCCATTGGAGATCGGCCCCATGTTCAGCGATTCCTCCGAGGTCCTGGCCTTCATCAAGGACACCGACGTCAAGTTCCTCGACATCCGATTCACGGACCTGCCGGGTGTGCAGCAGCACTTCAACATCCCCGCCTCGACCGTCGACGAGGACTTCTTCTCGGTCGGCCAGCTCTTCGACGGCTCCTCGATCCGTGGGTTCGCATCGATCCACGAGTCCGACATGCAGCTGATCCCCGATGTGACCACCGCGTACGTGGACCAGTTCCGCGCCGAGCGCACGCTCATCATGATCTTCGACATCTACAACCCGCGGAACGGCGAGATCTACGGCCGCGACCCGCGCCAGGTGGCGAAGAAGGCCGAGAAGTACCTCGCGTCGACGGGCATCGCGGACACCGCGTTCTTCGCCCCCGAGGCCGAGTTCTACATCTTCGACGACGTCCGCTACTCCGTCACCCAGAACGAGTCGTTCTACGCGGTCGACTCCGAAGAGGGCGCCTGGAACACCGGTCGTGACGAAGAGGGCGGCAACCTCGCCAACAAGACCCCGTACAAGGGTGGCTACTTCCCCGTGTCGCCGGTCGACAAGACCGCCGACCTGCGCGACGACATCACCCTCAAGCTGATCGACGCCGGCTTCGAGCTCGAGCGCTCGCACCACGAGGTGGGCACGGGCGGCCAGCAAGAGATCAACTACAAGTTCGACACGATGATCCACGCCGCGGACGACATCCTGAAGTTCAAGTACATCGTGAAGAACACCGCGGACCAGTGGGGCAAGGTCGCCACGTTCATGCCGAAGCCGCTCTTCGGCGACAACGGCTCGGGCATGCACACCCACCAGTCGCTCTGGTCGGAGGGCAAGCCGCTGTTCTACGACGAGAACGGCTACGGCGGCCTGTCGGACCTCGCTCGTTGGTACATCGGCGGTCTGCTGAAGCACGCTCCGGCGCTGCTCGCCTTCACGAACCCGTCGATCAACTCGTACCACCGCCTGGTCAAGGGCTTCGAGGCGCCGGTCAACCTGGTCTACTCGGCCGGTAACCGTTCGGCTGCGATCCGCATCCCGATCACGGGCACCAACCCGAAGGCCAAGCGCATCGAGTTCCGCGCACCGGACGCCTCGGGCAACCCGTACCTCGCCTTCGCCGCGCAGCTGATGGCCGGCCTCGACGGTATCCAGAACCGCATCGAGCCGCACGAGCCGGTCGACAAGGACCTCTACGAGCTCCCGCCCGAGGAAGCCAAGGGCATCCCCCAGGTCCCCGGCTCCCTCGACGAGGCGCTCGACTTCCTCGAGGCAGACCACGAGTTCCTCACGAAGGGCAACGTCTTCACCGAGGACCTCATCCAGACCTGGATCGACTACAAGCGCGAGAACGAGATCCTCCCGCTGGCCCAGCGCCCGCACCCGTTCGAGTACGAGCTGTACTTCGGCGTCTGATCGTCGCTGACACACGAAGGCCCCGCACCGTCAGGTGCGGGGCCTTCGTCTGTGCCGCGACAGCGACAGTGTGCTGCGAACCATTCACGGGATTCTGTCGCTTTCGCGAGACGATTCGGCCGGCTGGCGGTCGCGGCGCACGTTCCTTCCCATCGCACCCGGACTGGAAAGCGAGAACGGGCGTGCCTGGTCGGAAGTTCCGACCAGGTACGCCCGTTTCGGCACGGTACGCCCGTTCCGGCACGGCTCAGCGCGCACGGGAACGGGGCCCGTGCCGCCCGGCACGGACCCCGCTTCGCGAACGGTGACTACCGAGCCGTGGCCAACGAGTCGTTCGTCCCCGCTGCGACGCTCACGGGTGCACCCGTGACCGGCGTGGGCCGTCCCAGGGAACGGACGGTCCACCCCGCTTTGACCCAGTCGTGGACCGGGAGGCAGTTGCGCGCGTCGATCACGACGCGGCGACCGACGAGGTCACCGAGGGCGACCGGGTCGGCGGTGATGATCTCGTCCCACTCGGTGAGCACCAGGACGACGTCGGCGCCCTCGATCGCGTCCGTCATCGACGCGGCGTAGCTCAGCGTCGGGAACGAGCGCTTCGCGGGTTCCATCGCCTCGGGGTCCCAGAGGGTGACCTGGGCGCCGCGCAGGTGCAGCGCAGCGGCGACGTTGAGCGCCGGGGAGTCCCGCACGTCGTCGGTGAGGGGCTTGAACGCGGCGCCGATCACGGCCACGCGACGGTTCAGCACCGATCCCCCGGCCGAGTCGATCGCCATGTCGATGACCCGCTGACGCTGGCCCATGTTGATCTCGTCGACCTGCTGCATGAGCCCGACGACCTGGCCCGCGCCGATCTCGTTCGCGCGGTGCATGAGGGCCCGGATGTCCTTCGGCAGGCAGCCGCCGCCGAAGCCGAGGCCGGCGTTCAGGAACTTCCGGCCGATGCGGGCGTCGTGCCCGAGGGCGTCGGCGAGCGTCGACACGTCGGCGCCGGTGATCGCGCACATCTCCGAGATCGCGTTGATGAACGAGATCTTCGTGGCGAGGAACGCGTTGGCGCTCACCTTGACGAGCTCGGCCGTCGCCAGGTCGGTGGTGATGACCGGGGTGCCCTCGCTGATGGGTGCGGCGTAGACCTCGCGGATGACGGCGTCGGCGGCCTCCGACGCGCCGCCCCAGACAAGGCGGTCCGGGTGCAGGGTGTCCTCGACGGCCTTGCCCTCGCGGAGGAACTCCGGGTTCCAGATGAGCTCGGCGTCGATCCCCGAGGGCGTGAACTCGCGGACGATGCCGCGCAGCCGCGCTGCGGTGCCGACCGGGACCGTCGACTTGCCGACGATGAGGCCCGGGTGGGTCAGGTTCTCGGCGACGCCGCGGGTGGCGCTCTCGACGTACGCCAGGTTGGCGGCGTGCGAGCCGGCCTTCTGCGGGGTGCCGACGCAGACGAAGTGGACGTCCGCGGCGGCGACGGCCGACGCGATGTCGGCGGTGAACCGGAGCTTGCCGCTCGCGACGTGCTTCGTGATGAGCTCGGGCAGCCCGGGTTCGAAGAACGGGACCTCGCCGGCGGACAGTGCGGCAAGCTTCGCCGGGTCGACGTCCACGCCGATGGTCTCGAAGCCCATCTCGGCCATGGCGGCCGCGTGGGTGGCACCGAGGTAGCCGGTGCCGATGACGCTGATGACGGGTGCGGGACGGGTGTCGGCCTGGTCGGGCGACTTCTTGGACGCGGTCATGGCGTGACCTCCTGCAGGTCGTAGTCGATGTCGTTGCGCTTGATGCCCTCGGCGAAGGCCGCCAGGGAGTCGGCTCGTGAGTTGAGCCGCCAGTCGTTCGTGGTGCGTGTGCCGTCGACGATCGTGGTCGCGGTCTCGCTGAAGTACGCGAAGCCGATGATGTCCGAGTTGGCGGGGTCGGCCAGGGCGTCGAAGAGCGAGTCGATCCACTGGGTCTTCTGCGGGTTCGAGACGCTGCCCCCGGTCTCGGTGGCCCCGATCTCGTTGAGCACGATGCCCTTGCCCGGCGCGACCTGCCGGATCTGGGCGAGCGTCGCGCCGAACGTGTTCTCGAAGGTCGGCTGCTCGGTGGCGTCACGGTAGTAGCCGCTCATGCCGACCCAGTCGACGTACTCGGCGCCCGGGTAGTAGTTCTGCATGTACTCGAGCGTCTGGTACTTCGCGTTGCCGAGCTTGTCGATGCGCGACGGCGACCAGTCCCAGATGGCGTACTGGTTCGCCCCGTTGGCCTGGAAGACGTTCCAGACGTGCTGCCACATCGCGGTGTACGAGCCGGCGGCGTTCTGCTGCTTCGCCGATTCGGACCAGTTGTACCACTGACCGTTCATCTCGTGGTCGAACCGGATGACGAGCGGCTGGCCGTTGGCCGCCAGCGCCTTGGCGTACTGCGTCAGGTAGGCGTCGAACTTGCCGGAGATGACGTCCTCGTTGGTGTAGCCCTCGACGTACGGCTGGTCGTTGCCCGTCTTGGCGGGTACCGACTCCCACGTCATCATCGGCAGACGCCCGTTCGCCCACGAGCGCTGGACGGCGTTCTGGTTGAAGTCCTGGTCGAAGCCCTGGAAGAAGCCGACCATGTTCGTCGCCTTCCCGACCTCTTGCGAGACCTGGTCGTACTCGGACCAGTTGAACGGGGACTGCGCCGTGTACAGGCCGTACCAGCGGGACTGCTGCGCGAGGATGTCCGCCTTGGTCGGGACCGCCACGGGCGTGGTGCCCGGGTCGGTCGACGGGCCGGGGTTCGGGTTGGTGACCCCACCGGAGCCGCCGCCGGAACCGCCGGACCCGCCGCCCGAGCCGCTCCCGCTGCCCGAGCCGGAGCCGGACCCGTTGTCGGACACACCGGACCCGCCGGACCCGCCGGACCCGCCGGACACACCGGACCCACCGGACCCGCCGGTCCCGGAACCCGAGCCGGAGCCCGAGGTGCCGGCCCCGTTCGCGCCGGAACCCGAAGCGTTGACGGAGGACGAGCCTCCCGAGCCCTTCGCGGAACCGAGCTGGGACTGGAGCGACGCGATCTGCGCCTTGAGCTGCGTGATCTGGTCGCCGCGCGACCCGGCCTGGGCCGTGCGGGAGTCGAGCTTGCCCTCGAGCGCCCAGATGCGGTCCTGGGCGGCGTCGAGCTGCGTCTGCAGCTCGGCGGCGGACACCTTCTTGGCCTTCGGGGCGGTGACCCCGAGCGCCTGGTGGACGGCGGTGGAGACGGGGCCGGCCGGGGAGACCCAGACCGACCAGGTGATGAGGGCGAGGGCGAGGACGATGGCGGTCGTGCCGACGGCCGTCCAGCGGGCGTGCTTGCTCGACTGCGCCCACCAGGTACTCGAGGAGCGGATGATGTCAGACAATGAGGAACGCCTCCAGGGCGAAGATCGCGAAGCCGATGCAGTACGGGATCGCGGCGTACGGGTTGTACCGGCGGGCCTTCACGGGGGCGGTCCGTGGGGCCGCGGGCTGCTGGTCGGCGAACGCCGCTGCTGCCTCGCGCCGGGTCGCGAGCACGGTCGCGGTGGAGTTGGTCGTGGCGTCGGCGCCGAAGAGCTCGTCGAATGCGCGGTCCACGGCCACCTGCTCGTGCGCGGCGCCGGACGGTGTGCCCTGCAGCTGGACGAATCCGTCGAGCGCCTGGGCGCGGTCCGCCGCGTCGATCGGGCTGAACGGGATCTGCGTGCCAGGGGTGGTCGGCTGGACGCTCTCGGCGGGGTCCTCCTGCATCGGACCGCCGGCGTAGGCGCCGGCCCGGGTCCCCCAGCCGGACGCGTGCGCCAGGCGGAAGAAGCCGATGAGCCGGATCGGCATCAGGAAGAACGTCGACACGATGATGAACATCGGCAGGCGGAAGAAGTCGCTCGGCTTCTCGGCCAGGTGGCGCATCTGCCGGATGGCCATGCTGAGCACCGACGACACGACCATCAGTGCGGCGACGTAGACGAAGCCGGTCGAGAAGCCGTACTGCGACAGGATGCCCTGGTACAGGTTCTCGCCCTGCCCGGTGAATGCCCGGTAGACCCAGCCGGCGATGACGCCGAAGAGCATGAACGGCAGGATGATGTCGGTGATGAAGAACGCCGCCAGCACCGGGGCGTGGCCGAGCATCCACGGCAGCATGCGGAGCGTGTTGTACTGCGAGCCGCGGGCCCAGCGGAGCTGCTGCTTGAACAGCTTCTTCACCTGCAGCGGGGCGTCCGTGTAGACCAGCGAGGTGTACTGGTAGACGGTCCGGTACCCCTCCTTGAGCGTGAGGTTCGTGAGCGTGCGGTCGTCGGAGACCTCGAGGAAGACGCCCATGAACTTCTCGTGCATGAACTTGTCCATGACCCGGACGAGGATGTTCCGTCGGAACGCGATCGTGCGCCCGGGCAGGCAGCCGATCTGCCCGAGGACGCTCTGCGCGGGCATCGAGTAGAGCGCCCGGGAGTTCTCGAGCCAGTCGGCCCAGCGCGTGATCCAGCTGCGCTCGGGCTCGAGGATGCGCTGCCGGGTCGTGACGCCGCCGACGGACTCGTCGGCGAAGGGCTTGAGGAGTTCCTCGAGCGCGCCGGGGGTCCAGACGGTGTCCGAGTCGACGAGCACCGTGATGTCGCCGTTGGACATCTCGGTGCCGACCTTGACGGCGTTGCGCTTGCCCGGGATGGGCGTGTGGGTCCAGCGGACGAGCGGGGCGAACTCGTCGCAGACGGCTTCGAGCGCCTCGTTGCGGGCGCCGTTGATGACGACGATGATCTCGCCGGGTCGCTGCTCGACCATGCGACCGATGACGTCGCGGAACAGGTCGAGCGGTTCGTCCACGACGGGGACGACGACGCTGGTGGTACCGACGAAGGTGCCGGTGAACGGGCGGTAGCGGGCGGAGATGACGACCTTGACCAACCAGAGCAACCAGATCACCGCGGAGTACACGGCGAACAGGTAGAACTCGGGGTGGCCTTCGACCATCTGCCTGATCTGCAGAATGAAGGTGAACACTGATCCCTGCTTCAACGTTCGAGGTGGAGATTCCGCGACGTTGGGGAATCAGGGTCGGTTCGGGTGATGCCATTGACGCAGAAACCTGAACCCCCGCGCAACGCGACCCCCGTCCGGGGGCGTTTCGAACGCGTTACGGGGTACACACTTGTCCCCATCTCCGCCGGGACCGGTGGTCCCCCCTCGTGCTGACAGCACTCCTGCGGACCGGGTCCACCCGATCGGTCACCCTGGTACGCGACGCGTGATGCCGGGAGGCGCGGATCGCCGCCCCGGGAAACCCCTGTTCAGGGCGTGGTCACCGGGCGAGTCGGCGCGCACCTTCGGCAGGTCGGCCGGCAGCCCGATGCAGGGTGGTCACGACGCGGTAACGACCGGCCCACCGACGCCGCTCGGGGTACAGTCCGAAACGAACGGGGGACGGTGCGCGACACGGGGAATTAACCTCCGACGTCCCGTCACCTTCGGCTCCGGGGAGCATGCCCGGGCGTGTCGCGGTCGCGTCAGGCGCCGTAGAACTCGCGCTCGAAGACCTGCCGTGCACGCCGGGTGACGCCGAGGTAGTCCTCTTCCAGCTGGCTCGCCGAGCCGGGCGGGTACTCCATCAGCCGCGCGACGCCCTCGAGCTGCACGCGGTCGACGGGCAGCACATCGGTCGTCTTCCCCGACCAGAGCACCAGGGCGCTGCGCGTCCGCGAGGCGAAGCGCCAGGCCGCACCCAGCCGCTCGCCGTCGTCGGCGCTGACGAACCCCGCGGACACCGCACCGTCGAGCGCCTCGAGCGTCGACGTGGTGCGGAGCGCCGGGACCTCGAGTGCGTGCTGGAGCTGCAGGAGCTGGACGAACCACTCGACGTCGCTCAGGGAGCCCCGACCGAGCTTGAGGTGGCGGGCCGGGTCGGCACCGCGCGGCAGCCGCTCGGACTCGACGCGCGCCTTGATCCGCCGGACCTCGCGCACCTCGTGCTCGTCGATCCGCTCCGGGTAGCGCGTGCGGTCCGCCAGGTGCTCGAAGTCGCGGAGCAGCTGCGCATCCCCCACGGCGCCGCGGGCACGGAGCAGGGCCTGCGCCTCCCACGTCAGCGACCACCGGGCGTAGTAGGCACCGTAGGACTCGAGGGTGCGGGCCACGGGGCCGTTCTTCCCCTCGGGGCGCAGGTCGATGTCGAGGTCGAGCGGGTGCACGGTGTCCTCGGTGAGCCGGTTCAGCTCGCGCACGATGGTCTGCGCCGTCCGGGAGGCCACCTCGGTCGCCAGGTCCGGGGCGCGGTAGACGTAGAGCACGTCGGCGTCGGAGCCGAAGCCGAGCTCACGGCCGCCGTACCGGCCCATCGCGATGATCCCGAACTCGAAGTCCGCCGGGGCGTCCCGTCGAGCGAGCGCGAGGGCCCCGGCGAGCGTCGCCTCGGTCACGTCGCTGAGCGCCGCACCGAGGGCGTCCACGTCGAGGTGCCCGAGCACCGCGGCCATGCCGAGGCGCAGGGTCTCGCGGCGACGGGCCGAGCGCAGCAGACCCGCCGCCCCGTCGACGTCGTTGCCGTGCCGCGCGGTCGTCGCGGTCATCTCCGCGAGCAGCGACTCCATCGGGCGGGCACGGAGGAGCGTTTCGGGTTCGTCGAGCCAGGCGACGGCCTCGGGGAAGCGTTCGAGGAGTCCGGACAGGAACGCCGACTCGGACAACACCGTGGTGAGCGAGTGCGCCGCCCCGGACGAGTCGCGGAGCATCCGGAGGAACCAGCTCGACTCCCCCAGCGTGTCGCTGAGCCGTCGGAACGCCAGCAGGGCCCGGTCGGGTGCCGGTCCCTCGGCCATCCACCGCAGGAGCACCGGCAGCAGGTTCCGCTGGATCGCCGCCCGTCGGCTCGTCCCCTGCGTGAGTGCCCGGATGTGCCGCAACGCACCGGGCGGGTCGACGAACCCGATCGCGCCGAGACGGTCGACGACCTGGTCGTCGGTCAGGACGATCTCGTCCTCGGTGGCGGCGACGGCGGACAGCAGGGGCCGGTAGAACAGCCGCTCGTGCAGGCCACGGACCTCGAGCTTGACGGCACGCCAGCGGGTCTCGAGCGCGGAGGCCGAGGTGGCCACGCCGCTCGACCGGGCGAGGACGCGCAGCTCTTCCTCGTCCGTCGGCATCAGGTGCGTCCGCTGCAACCGGCGGAGCTGGATGCGGTGCTCGAGGACGCGGAGCAGGGCGTAGTCCGGGCCGAACCGTGCCGCCTCGGCCCGCCCGACGTAGCCGGCAGCCGTCAGGGCGTCCATCGCCTCGAGGGTGGACCGGACCCGGACCGACTCGTCGTCGCGGCCGTGCACGAGCTGCAGGAGCTGCACGGTGAACTCGACGTCCCGCAGCCCACCGGGACCGAGCTTCAGCTGCCGGTCGACCTCGCCGTCGGGGATGTGCTCGGTGACGCGTTCGCGCATGCGCTGGACCGACTCGACGAACCCGGGGCGCGCCGAGGAGCTCCAGACGAACGGGGCGACGGCGTCGGCGTAGCGGGCACCGAGGTCGGCCGACCCGGCGATCGGCCGCGCCTTCAGCAGCGCCTGGAACTCCCACGACTTCGCCCAGCGCTCGTAGTAGGCGACGTGCGAGTCGAGCGTGCGGACGAGGGCACCGTCCTTGCCCTCCGGTCGCAGGTTCGCGTCGACCTCCCACAGACCGGGCTCGGCGGCCAGGTCGGTGATCGCGTGGGTCGCGGCGATCGCGATCCGCGTCGAGATGCGGACGGCGCGGTCGGTGCTGATCTCGTCGGTGGACTCGGTGACGAAGATGACGTCGACGTCGCTGACGTAGTTCAGCTCACGGGCGCCGGCCTTGCCCATCGCGATCACGGCGAGCGGGGTCGCGGCGACGTCGGCCGCCGGGAACGGGACCTCGCGCCGGGCCACGTCGACCGCGGCGTCGAGCGCTGCCCCGGCCAGGTCGGCCAGTCCGGCGGCGACCGCCGGGAAGGCCTCGGTCGGCGACGTGTGCAGCACGTCGTAGAGGGCGATCTGGGCGAGGTGCCGGCGGTACCGCACCCGCAGGCACATCCGCGCCTCCTCGCCGGTGGCGCCGTCGATCGCGTCGATCAGGGACGCCGTGTACCGCTCCTGCGACCAGGGTGCGACGACGGGCTCGAGCAGCAGCGCGAGCTCGGCCGGTCGGCGGTGCAGGAACTCCCCGAGGCCGACCGAGGCGCCGAGCAGCCGGATCAGCCGCTCGGTCGCTGCCTCGTCCGCCAGGACGGGGCGCAGCTCGTCAGGAGCACGTTCCAGCAGCCGTTCCAGCAGCCGCAGCGCACCGTCGGGATCCGCGGTGATGCCCCAGAGCGCAGGGGTGCCGCTGACCGGCAGCGGGACGACGGAGCCGAACCGCGCCTCCAGGTCGGCGATCCGCTCGAGGCTCTCCGACAGCTCGGCGAACCCCAGGCGGGCCAACTCGGAGCGCGACGACGTCGTCCGACCGGTCATGTGGTGCGCTCGCTCAGAGGGCGCCGAGGTTGGTGTCGAGCTCGAACGGCGTGACCTGGTCGCGGTACCGCTTCCACTCCTGCCGCTTGTTGAGCAGCACGAAGTTGAACACGTGCTCGCCGAGCGTCTCCGCGACCAGCTCGGAGTCCTCCATCAGGCTGAGGGCGTGGTCGAGGCTCGACGGCAGCTGGCTGTACCCGAGGGCACGGCGCTCGGCGTCGGTCAGGCTCCAGACGTCGTGCTCGGCCTCGGCCGGCAGTTCGTACTCTTCCTCGATGCCCTTGAGGCCGGCCGCGAGCAGCAGCGAGTACGCCAGGTACGGGTTCGCCGCCGAGTCGATGCCGCGGTACTCGATGCGCGAGGACTGACCCTTGTTCGGCTTGTACAGCGGCACGCGCACGAGCGCGGAGCGGTTGTTGTGGCCCCACGTCACGAAGGACGGGGCCTCGTCGCCACCCCAGAGGCGCTTGTACGAGTTGACGAACTGGTTCGTGACCGCGGTGATCTCCGGTGCGTGCTTGAGCACACCGGCGATGAAGTGCTTGGCGGTCCGGGACAGCTGGTACTCGCCGCCGGCCTCGTAGAACGCGTTCTGATCGCCCTCGAACAGCGAGACGTGCGTGTGCATGCCCGAACCCGGCTGCCCGGAGATCGGCTTCGGCATGAACGTCGCGTAGACGCCCTGCTCGATCGCGACCTCCTTCACCACCGTGCGGAAGGTCATGATGTTGTCCGCCATCGTCAGCGCGTCGGCGTACCGGAGGTCGATCTCGTTCTGGCCCGGACCGGCCTCGTGGTGGCTGAACTCCACCGAGATGCCGAGGTCCTCGAGCATCCGGACGGAGCGGCGTCGGAAGTCGTGCGCGCTCCCGCCGGGGACGTTGTCGAAGTAGCCGGCCTGGTCGACGGGCTGCGGGCCGCCGTCCTTCCACTCACGGCTCTTGAGCAGGTAGAACTCGATCTCGGGGTGCGTGTAGAACGTGAAGCCGCGCTCGCTCGCCCGGGCCAGCGTGCGCTTCAGCACGTTGCGCGGGTCGGCGACGGCGGGCTGCCCGTCCGGCGTCGTGATGTCGCAGAACATCCGCGCGGTCGGGTCGATCTCACCGCGCCACGGCAGGATCTGGAACGTCGAGGGGTCCGGGTGCGCGAGCACGTCGGCCTCGTACGAACGGGACAGGCCCTCGATCGCGGAGCCGTCGAACCCGATGCCCTCAGCGAACGCGCCCTCGACCTCGGCCGGGGCGATCGCCACCGACTTGAGGGTCCCGATGACGTCCGTGAACCAGAGTCGGATGAACTTGATGCCGCGCTCCTCGATGGTGCGGAGCACGAAGTCCGTCTGCTTGTCCATGCACGACCTTTCCGTGTATCGGGTGGCCGCGGGCGGGCCTCGTCCCAGGCTAGTGGTCCGGCGGTGTGCGCGGGGCCGTGCGACGCGCCGCCGCCGCACGTGTCCGGCTCACTGGTCCTCGGCGTCCCACTTCTCGTTGTTCGCGGCGATCCGGTCGAGGGCGTGCTGTGCTTCCTCACGCGTGTCGAACGGGCCGATGCGGTCGCGCTGCGGGGACTGCGGCCCCTGCTCGACCTGACCGGTCTTGTCGTTGAACCACCACTGGGACTCGATGCGCTCGTCGCTCATGTCGCCCACCGTACCCAGGTGACGGCCTGGAGGCCCGGTGCCGGTCCGCCGGACCGGCACCGGGCCTCCAGACGGTCACGCCCACCCCGTCGGGCCGCACCGTGGGGCGGTGCCCACCCCGTCGGGCCGCACCGTGGCGCGGTTGCGCTCGGCGCGTCGCGCCGCGGCTAGAGTGGTCGGCATGCCCCGGGACGAACACGGACACCTGACCGCTGGCCGCATCTCCCCGCACCGGGCAGTCCCGAAGGACATCGAGCGTCCGGAGTACGTCGGCAAGGTCGAACCGCACGAGCACGGCCTGGGCGACACGTACTCGCCGGACGAGGTCGAGCGCATCCGCACCGCCGGCCGTATCGCCTCGCAGGCCATCGACGCCGTCGGCGCCGCGATCCGCCCGGGCGTGACCACGGACGAACTCGACCGCATCGGCCACGAGTTCGTCGTGGCGCACGGCGCCTACCCCTCGACGCTCGGGTACCGCGGGTACCCGAAGTCGCTGTGCTCGAGCCTCAACGAGGTCATCTGCCACGGCATCCCGGACGACACCGTCCTGCAGGAGGGCGACCTCGTCAACATCGACATCACCGCCTACAAGGACGGGATGCACGGGGACACGAACCGCACCTTCGTCGTCGGGCAGGCGTCGCAGGAGGTCGAGGACCTCGTGACCCGCACACGACTCGCCCTCGAGCGCGGCATCAAGGCCGTCGCCCCCGGCCGCCAGGTGAACGTCATCGGCCGCGCCATCGAGGCCTACGCGAAGCGCTTCGGCTACGGCGTCGTCCGGGACTACACCGGCCACGGCGTCGGTCGTGCCTTCCACTCCGGCCTGATCATCCCGCACTACGACGCGCCGCAGTACGACACGGTGATCGAACCGGGCATGGTGTTCACCATCGAGCCCATGCTCACGCTCGGCGGGATCGAGGCCGACATCTGGTCCGATGACTGGACGGTCTCGACGCGCGACAAGTCGTGGACCGCGCAGTTCGAGCACACCCTCGTCGTCACCGAGCGCGGCGCGGAGCTGCTCACCGTCTCCTGACCGGATCCGTCTCCCTGACGGGACCCTCTTCCTGACCGGGCACTCCGGCAGGCAACCGAAAGGCACGACAACCTCATGACCTCCCTCGCAGTCGGCGTCGACATCGGTGGTACGGGCATCAAGGGCGCGATCGTCGACGTCGCGTCCGGTGAACTCACCACGGACCGCATCAAGAAGGCCACCCCCGAAGGCGGGAAGCCCCACGACATCACCGCCGTCGTCGCCTCGATCCTCGAGGAGCTCGCCCCCGCGGCCGACGTCCCCGTGGGCGTGTGCTTCCCCGCGATCGTGCGGGACGGCAAGACCATGTCCGCCGCGAACGTCTCGAAGAAGTGGATCGGCTTCGAGGCCGAGGCACTGTTCGAGAAGGAGCTCGGCCGCGCCATCCACTTCGTGAACGACGCCGACGCCGCCGGGTTCGCCGAGCAGCAGTTCGGTGCGGCGAAGGGCAAGGACGGCCTGGTCATCGTGACCACCCTCGGCACCGGGATCGGCAGCGCGCTCATCAACGACGGCGTGCTCATCGTCAACTCGGAGCTCGGGCACCTGGAGATCGACGGGCACGACGCCGAGTCGCGGGCCTCGTTCGCCGCCAAGGAGCGCGACGACCTGTCCTGGAAGCACTGGGCGAAGCGCCTGCAGACGTACTACTCGACGCTCGAGGCGCTGCTCTCCCCTGAGCTGTTCGTCGTCGGTGGTGGTGTGTCGAAGCAGTACGAGGAGTTCCTGCCGCTGCTCGACCTGCAGGCGGAGATCATCCCCGCGACCCTGCGCAACAACGCCGGCATCATCGGCGCTGCGACCCTGGCCGCGCGCAGCGCCTGACCCGGCGATCCGCCCAGACCGCACACCGGCCCGCACCGTGCGGTGTGGGAGTTGTCCGGTGCGGTTCGACGCGCCCGGCCGGTCGCACCGAGGTTCCACGACTCGCCGTCTGCGGTGCGCCGAGGTTCCACGGAGGCCCCTCGTGCGCGCCGACATGCCGAGATTTCGGAACCTCGGGGGCCGGGGCCGGGGCGCGGGCGCGGGGCCGGTAGACTCGGACCTGCGAATGGGTCGGTGAGACGGTCGCGTCACTCCCCCGGGAGTGCCGAGGAACGTCCGGGCTCCACAGAGCAGGGCGGTGGGTAACACCCACCCGGAGCAATCCGCGAGACAGTGCCACAGAAAGCAGACCGCCGGCGGCAACGTCGGTAAGGGTGAAACGGTGGTGTAAGAGACCACCAGGGGTCCGGGTGACCGGATCCGCTCGGTAAACCTCGCCCGGAGCAAGGTCAGACAGAGGACGCTGAGGCTGCTCGCCGAGTCCTCGGGTAGACCGCTGGAGGCCGACGGCAACGTCGGTCCGAGAGAGATGGCCGTCACCGCCGTGCAAGCGGCGGGACAGAACCCGGCGTACGGCCGGCCCATTCGCCCCACTTCCACCAGCCCCATGCTCGACGCACGGTGCGGCGCTCGCGATCCCGTGCGAGGTTGCACGCTCGGTGCAGCGCCACAACGTCGCACCGAGCGTGCAAGCTCGCACCAGGCGACGGACCCCGCACCGTGCGCCGCCACACCCCGCACCCCCGCCGACAGACCCGCACGGTGCCGCGCTCGCCAGCCCGTGCGAGGTTGACCGCTCCGTGCGCCGCAACAGCCTCGCACCGAGCGTGCAAGCTCGCACCAGGTGACCGGCCACCGCACCCCGCACCACAGACGGGAGGCGCGGTGCCAGCCCGGCACCGCGCCTCCCGTCGACAGTGTGCGAGCGCCTACAGCCCCGACTCGGCCGTGCGCACCAGGATCGCGTCACTGTCCGGGCAGAGCACCACGTCGTCCGGAGCGGCCCGACGGATGTCCTGCAGGTCGGAGTTGTTCAGCGCGACGCCCGACGCCGTCGACACCCCGCCCTGCAGCAACGACGCACCGAATCCGTAGCGGGCGCGCTGCCGGTCGTAGAGCGCGAGCAGCTCGGCCGGCACCTTCGCGGCGACGTCGGCGCGGGCCTGCTCGGCGGATGCGCGGTCGGAGGACAGCCGTGCGATCTCGGCATCGCGCTCGGCGACCAGGCCGGAGCGCGCTGCCTCGACGTCGGCGAGCTGGGCCTCGACGTCGCCGACCCGGGCGCGGAGCCCGTCGAGGTTCTCCATGACCTCGAGCTCGGCGGTCTCGAGGCCACCGATGCGGCGCTGGAGCGACTCGAGCTCGTTCTGGAGCCCGGCCGCGTCCTTCGAGTTCGACACGTTCTGCAGCATCGTGGTGTCGCGTTCGACGCGGGCCTGCGCGGTGGCGGTGTCGGACTCGAGACGGGCGAGTTCGCGTTCGGCGTCCTCGACCAGGCCGGTCGCGGCGACGAGTTCGCTGCGCAGCCCGGCCGCCTTGGTGCCGAGTTCGGTGAGCTGGTCGCCCTTCTGCAGCGACGTGATCCGGTGCGCGATGCGGGTGACGTCGTTGTCGAGTCGTTGGACGTCGAGGAGGATGACCTGGTCCTCGGGTGCTGCCTTCATGGTCAGACTCCTTCAGTGGGGGTGGTGGGTTCGGCCGCCGGCAGGACCGCGAAGTCCCACGGGTCGGTGCGGAGGTCGCTCACGGTGACCCGGACGCCGGCGGCGTCGCGCAGTTGCGCGGCCGCGACGTCGAGCCAGAGCCACTCGGTGGCCCAGTGCGAGGTGTCGATGAGGGCGGGGCCGCCGCCGAGCAGGGCCTGTTCGCGGAACTCGGACGCCGGGTGGTGGCGGAGGTCGCTCGTGATGTACACGTCGGCGGCGAGGACGTCGGGGTGTCCGAGCAGTGAGTCTCCCGCGCCGGCGCAGAGCGCCACGGTGCGGACGGGCTGGTCGAAGTCGCCGGAGACCCGCACGCCGGTCGCGGTGGGCGGCAGCAGGTCGACGAGCTTCCGTGCCAGGGCGCCGAGCGTGGTGCCCTCGGCGAGGACGCCCACACGGCCGATGCCCGTCGCGGGGTCGGAGCCCGGGTCCGAACCGGGGTCGAGGGGGCGCTGGTCGGTCAGCCCGATGCGGTCGGCGAGCACCGCCGAGGTGCCGGTGCTGACGACGTCCGCGTTGGTGTGGGCGGCGACCAGGGCGCTGCCACCGCGCACGAGGGTCGCGAGGACGCTGCCCTTGTACGTCGACTCGGCGATCGTCGTGACGCCGCGCAGCAGCAGCGGGTGGTGCGTCAGGAGGAGTCCGGCGCCGAGCTCGAACGTTTCGCGTGCGGTCGCGGGGACGGCGTCGACGGCCAGGTGCACGTGCTCGACGGTGGCGTCAGGGTCTCCGGCGACCAGTCCGACGGCGTCCCACGACTCGGCTCCTGCGGCGGGCCACAGGTCTTCGATCACGGCCTGGAGTTCGCGGAGCGTCGGCATCCGGTCAGTCTACCGAGGCGACCGCGTCGGCACTGGCAGCCGGTCCGCGCGGGGTGATCCGGGCCTCCCGGTCAGCGGCGACCGAGCGCACGCAGCAGGCCGGCGACGAGACGCGACCACCAGCCGGGCCGGGCCGGCTCGTCGGTGTCGGTGTCGGTGTCGGTGTCGACGTGCGTGGGAGCGGCCGTCTCGACGGGCACGGCGACCGCGTCCGGCAGGACGACGGGCGTGCTCGCGGTCGTGCCCTGGTGGGCGGTGAGGGCCGCCGCGAACGCGGCACGGTCGATGACCGTGGGTCCGGTGGCGGGCTGGACGAGCGGGGTCGGTCGCGTGTTCGCGGACACCGGCGACACGGCCGGGAGGCCCAGCACCGGTCGCACGGGCTCGTCGCGTTCCGGGGTGACCAGCTCCACGGCCGGAGTCACCGTGACGACGTCGGCTGCGGGCGCGGCGACTGCCGCAGGTGCGGGGCGGACGACCGCCGCCGGAGCGGGGGCTGGCCCGGTCACGACGGCGACCGGGGCGGTCGTGGCAAGGCGGGCGGCGGCGCGGTCCTGACGGTCCGACTCGGCGGCGGCGTCCTCGAGGAGGTCGGCGAAGACCGTCCGGGCGAAGGCGCGAGCGGCGGTGAGCTCCGGGTCGTCGGCGTCGGAGACCGTGGCCTCCCAGGCGGCGAGGCGCGCGAGGTCCTCGTCACGACGCCGGACCTCGGTCTCGAGCAGGACGATGCGCTCGATGGTGCTGCGGCCGGTGGACGAGGAGACCTCGATCGCGAGGTCCTCGATGCGCAGGGCCAGGCGCTCCGGGGGTTCGGGGAACGACGGTGCGCAGACGGCGGCGTGCCGAGCGCGGTCACGGCGGAACGCGGGGGCTGCCGGCGACTGGTCGACGACGGGCGTCGCGGTGCCGTGTGCAGCCGTCTCGCTGCCGGCTTCCGGCAGCTCGACGGCGGTGGCCTCGGCCGCGACGCCGGGGCGCTGCACGGGGCCGGTGACGGGCGGGACCACGAGGTCCGCCACGTACGGCGTGCGCGTCGCCGGGGCGTCACGGAGCCACTCCTCGACCTCGCGACCGAAGGGGTCGACGAGGGGGGTGCGTGCACCGGACTGGGTTTCCATGTCCGAAGGATAAATATCGCGCGCGTCGGAACTGCGGACATCCGCGGTGTGTCGCAGCAATCCCTGCCATATCGCCCGGAACGTGAACGGCGTGTCGTTCGTCACACCGGCGCGCGCCTCAGAGGGTCTGCTCGAAGGCGTCGAGGAGCTCCCGACCGGCCGACCACCCGCCGACGCCGCTGGCGACGTTGACGTGGCCGAGGGTGCCGACACGGAGGACCGCGGCGCCCATCGTGTCCGCGAAGGCGACCGCACGGTCGACGGTGCAGTACGGGTCGTCGTCGCTCACGACCATGCGGATCGGAACGCGGCCCGCCGCGGTGCCGAGCGGGACGGGGCGGGGCGCCGTGAACCCGGAGGCGGCGGCGGGGAAGCCCGGTGCCGAGGGGTCCGGTGGTGCCACGAGGAAGGCACCGGCGACGGCGGTCTCGCCCGGGCCAGCGCGGTCCGCTCGGTCGGCGGCGAGCCAGTCGGCGACCGCGAGCACGCCCAGACTGTGCGCCACGAGCACCGGCGGCTCCGCGCACGACGCGACGGCCTGGGAGATCGCGTCCCGCCAGTCCCCCGGGTCCGGCTCCCCCCAGGACGCCGGCGCGATGCGGACCGCGTCGTCGCCGCGCTCGCGTTGCCAGACGGACTGCCAGTGCTCCGCGTCGGAGTTCCAGATCCCGGGGACGATCACCCACGGTCGAGGTCTGCTCACCCGGGAAGCGTAGCGAACCCGGCCGGCGCTAGCGCTGCAGTGTGTCGCGCGGGTACTCGGAGAACCGCGCTGCGTACGCCGCCGAGAACCGGCCGAGGTGCGCGAAGCCCCACCGCATGGCCACGCTGGCCACGGTGAGGTCGCCCACCGACGCGCGGCGGAGTTCTTCGCGCACACGGTCGAGGCGGATCCCGCGCAGCATCGCGTTCGGAGCGGTACCGACCTGGCGTTGGAACGCCTGCTGCAGACCGCGGACGCTCAACCCCACGTGCTCGGCGACGTCGGTGGTCGAGATCGGGGTGTGCGCGAAGGCGTGCATGTACTCGACCGCCTCGCGCACCCGGCCCGTCGCACCCTGCGGCAGGGGCACGTCAGGCGCCAGCAGCTTGTGCGGGAACGTGCGGAGCAGTGACCGGGCGGTGTCCTGGGCCACCTCGGCCAGGGCGAGTGGGCTGACCGACGCCCGACCGAGCACGATCGACGCGGCACGCTGGACCTGCGCGTTCCAGCCCCGCAGTTCCGCCGTCCGGGGTGTCGCCGTGTGGTCGAAGACGAGCGGGCCCGGCTGGGCACCGTGGACCTCGGCGGCGACGCGCTCCAGAGCGGTCCGGTCGAACTGCACCAGGCTCTGCCGGACGTCCTGCAGGTCGAAGGCGAACGGCCGCCCGGTCGGGAACATCATCGGGGTGGCGGGCGTGAACGCGACCTCCTGCCGGCCGATGTCGACGCGTCCGCCCCCGTCGGTGGTCCACATGACCACGTACTCGTCGCGGACGTCCAGCTCGCCCTGCATCCGGGCGTCGAACCGGGTCGAGCGGAAGGACATCACGTCGTCACCCACGACGCGGAAACGGTACGCGAACGGCCGCTCCGTGCGCGTCGCGGTGAAGCCCACACTGGCGTAGGCGTCCTCGTACATGTGCACGGCAGCGTCGAGATCGGCCCCCGACGTCTCGAAGCTGATCCTGGGATCCGGTTCGCCTGTCATCGCGCGAATCGTGACACGGCGGCCAGGTCGCCCGGGAATCCGCCGGGACACCTTGCGGATTGTGGCCCGTGGAGTGCGCGAGACGGACGAACGGCGGTGGGGCGGGGTCAGTGCCGGGAGCGCAGGACCGTCCAGCGGTTCTCGTCGGCGATCCGCTCGTACCGCAGGTCGTCGACGACCATCCGGACCAGGGCGAGTCCGCGGCCGCTCTCGGCGAGTCCCTCCGGCAGCTGGGCCGCCTCGGTGTCCACGGTCGCGGCGACGCCGTCGTCGGACAGCAGTGCGGAGAACCGGTCCGCTCCGATCTCCAGGCGCAGGCGGCAGGTCACGCCGTCCGGGCGCGTCCCGTGCTCGATCACGTTCGACGTCAGTTCGACGATCGCGAGTTCGAGGGCCATCCGGTCCTCGACGGACACCGACGGCTCGTCCTGCCACACACCGGCCAGGAACTCGTGCACGGCGGACACGTCGTCCGGCGGGCAGGACAGGGCGAGCGTGTGCTCGGCGGCGGAGGCGGTCATCACCAGTCGGTGACCGCAGCGTCCCCGTCGGGGTACGTGCGGAGGATCTTGTCGATGTTGGAGAGCTGCAGGACCATCTGCACCTGCTCGGACGGCGCGGCGATGCGGAGGTCGCCACCCGCCTGCCGCGCGGTCTTCAGGCTGCCGACCAGTGCGCCGAGTCCGGACGAGTCCATGAACTCGACTCCCGAGAGCTCGACCACGACGCGGGCACGTCCGTTGCCGACGACCTGCGCGACCGTCTCGCGGAACGCCGGGGCGGACACCATGTTGAGGCGTCCGCTGCACTCCAGTACCGCGGTGTCGGGCTGCGCTTCGTGTACGACGATGTCCATGCCGGGTGGCCTCCTCAGGTCGGTGCGCCTTGCAACCAGCAACCTACCGGCTCCGTCGTGTCAGGTCCCGGTGCGGTCCCGCCGCGTCGCGGTGATCTGCACCACGACGGCCGCCGCCATGAGCGCCGCCATGACGCCGCCCATCGCCAGCGCGGTCCCGCCGAGGGCGCCGGCGAGCGGTGTGCCGAGGCCGCCGATGCCGAAGGTGAGACCACCCTGCAGGGCCGCTGCGGTGCCCGGGTGCGCCGCGCCGACGTGCTGCGTGCGGGTCATCGCCGCGGGCAGCACGAAGCCCCACGCGCCCGTGACGACCGCGAGCGCGCCCCAGACCGGCACCGGGCCGAGGTCGAGCAGCGCGGCGACGAGGACGGCGGCCGCGCCCGTGGTGCCGACGAGCAGTCCGGCGGTGAGCAGGGAGTCCTCGGAGAACCGCCCGACGACGCGACCGAACACCAGCGTCGTGACGATCATCATCGAGGCGTTCGTGGCGAAGACCAGCGTGTACATGCCCTCGGAGAACCCGAACTGGGTCTGGAACACGAACGAGCTCGTCGCGATGTAGGCGAAGAAGCCCACCGTCGAGAGCACCCCGCTCAGCACGTAGGCACGGAACCGCGGGATCGCGAGCAGTTCGCGGATGCG
The DNA here is from genome assembly GCF_044497295.1 of Curtobacterium pomorum. Lineage (NCBI taxonomy): Bacteria > Bacillati > Actinomycetota > Actinomycetes > Micrococcales > Microbacteriaceae > Curtobacterium > Curtobacterium pomorum. The sequence goes on along the minus strand of NZ_CP172409.1, from coordinate 1,877,096 downwards.
TCGCCCGTTCGCCGCGAAGCCCACACCGCCGCGTCGCTCCGGTGGCAGGGTCTCGCGGAACCAGAGCAGCACCATCGCGAAGAACAGCGCGCCGAGCACCGCGAGCACGACGAACATCACCCGCCACGTGCCGACCGTCAGCACGGCTCCCCCGGCGAGCGGCGCCACGACGGGGCCGATCGCGTTGATCGCCGCGAGCGTGCCGAAGACCTTCGCCATCCGGGTCCCGCTCGCCACGTCCGACACCATCGCCCGGCCGGCGACCGCACCGGCGGCGCCGCCGAGCCCCTGCGCGATGCGGGCGACGACGAGCGTGCCGACGTCCGGCGCGAGGGCGCACCCCACCGAGGCGAGCGCGAACACCGCCGTGCCGGCGACGAGCATCGGCCGCCGGCCGACCCCGTCGCTGACCGGCCCGACGAGCAGCTGCCCGACAGCGAAGGCGACCAGGAACGCCGTGAGCGACAGCTGGACGACACCGGGTGTCGTCCCGAGGTCGCGCGCGATCTGCGGCAACGCCGGGATGTACATGTCCGTGGCGAACGGTGACACCCCGACGATCAGCGCCAGTGGCACGACCGGCGGCAGGGTGGTCGTCGTCGGCTTCCGCATGCGCTCCGTCGTCACGGTCGACACGCTACGCGCAGCCGAATCGATTCGACGCACCCCGCCGGCCGCGGATCAGCCGGTGTTCTGCAGGCCGGCGGCGATCCCGTTCACGGTGAGCAGCAGCAGGCGGTGGTCGGCGTCGGTCGGGTCGGTGCTGCCCGTCGTCCGGATGGACCGGAGCGCGCGGAGCTGCAGGTGCGACAGGGCGTCGACGTACGGGCTGCGCAGGCGGACGGCCCGGGCGAGGACCGGACGGTCCTCGAGCACGTCGCTGCCACCCGAGATCCGGAGCACCCAGTCGCGGGTGCGTGCCATCTCGTCGAGCACCTTCGCGGCGAGGTCGTCGCGGTCGGCGAGCTCGAGGTACCGACGGGCGATGTGCTCGTCGGTCTTGGCGAGCGACATCTCGACGTTCTTGATCATCGCGCCGAACAGCGGCCACTCGGCGGACGCGGCGCGCAGGACGTCGACGTCACCGACGGCCTCGAGCGCGGAGCCGAGCCCGTACCAGCCGGCCAGGTTGATCCGCGCCTGGGTCCAGGAGAACACCCACGGGATCGCGCGGAGGTCCTCGAGCGACTCGACCGACAGCCCGCGGCGGGCCGGGCGGGAGCCGAGCGGGAGCAGACCGATCTCCTCCATCGGGGTGACCCGCGCGAACCACGGGGCGAAGCCGTCGGCCTTGACCAGCTCGTAGAACGCCGCGCGGGACACGTCGTCCAGCTGCTGCGCGAGGTCGGCGAACCGGGTCGCCGCCGTGGCCGTGCGTGCCTCGTTCGACGGCGACGACGCGAACAGGGTGGCCGAGGCCATCTGCTCGAGGTGGCGGGCCGCGATGTCCTGGTCGCCGTACTGGGCGAAGATGACCTCGCCCTGTTCGGTGAGCTTCAGGCGACCGTCGATCGATCCCGGCGGCTGCGCGAGGACGGCTTCGTTGGCCGGTCCGCCGCCGCGGCCGAGCGAACCACCGCGGCCGTGGAACAGGGTCAGTTCGACCTCGTTGTCCCGCGCCCAGTCGGCGATGCGGGCCTGGGCGTCGTAGAGCGCCAGGTTCGCGGAGACGGGGCCGACGTCCTTCGACGAGTCCGAGTAGCCGAGCATGACCTCGAGTCGACGGCCGGTCGCGGCCAGGCGACGCTGGAACGTCTCGGTGCGGACGGCCTCGTCGAGGATGTCGACGCTGGCGTGCAGGTCGGCGAAGGTCTCGAACAGCGGGATCACGTCGAGCACCGGCGCGGCCTCGGGCGACCCGAGTGCGGCGACGGCGAGCTCGTGCACGTTGGCGAGGTCCGCCGCCGACTGCGTGAAGGACACGATGTACCGGCTGGCGGCACGGACGCCGTACCGCTCCTGCAGGCCGGCGATGGTCCGGAAGACGGCGAGGACCTCTTCGGTGGTCTCGCTCAGGGCGCCGCCGGCACGGATCTCGGCGAGGGCCGTGCGGTGCACCTGGGAGTGCTGGCGGACCTCGAGCTCCGCCAGGTGGAACCCGAAGGTCTCGACCTGCCAGATGAGGTTCTGCAGCTCGCCGTTCGCCGGTCGGATCGCGCCGGCGGCGACGAGCGACGCCTGGATCGTCCGGAGGTCGGTGAGCAGCGCGTCGGGCCCGCTGTACCCGAGCGGCGTGGTGCCCTGGCGGGTGGCGTCGATGCGCGCCGCGACGAACAGCAGGGCACGACGGTGGGTCTCGTTCGGGGCACGGACGCCGATGCGCTCCGCGATGGTCGGGTCGAGGGACTCCTGCGCCGCGACGAGCGCGGTGAGCCCGGCGTCGGCCGGGGTGTCGCTCGCGTCGAGCGTCAGGGCGCTGCCGATGCGGGTCGTGGCACGGGTGAGGCCGATCAGGATGTGCTCGGCCGCGATCTCGGCGGCCTGGCGCGTGATGTCGGCGGTCACGTGCGGGTTGCCGTCGCGGTCGCCGCCGATCCAGGTGCCGAACCGCACGAACGCGGGGGCGGTCACCGGTGCGCGACCGGCGTCGTCGCCCTGCAGCCGGTCGTCGAGCAGGCGGTACACCTGCGGGACGATCTCGAACAGGGTCTGGTCGAACACGCTCATCGCGGTGCGGACCTCGTCGAGCGGGGTCGGGCGGGTGGTGCGGAGCGGCGAGGTGCGGAGGAGGGTCGTGATCTCCTCGAGCAGCCGTCGCTCGTTCTCGGCACGTGCCGTGGCGTTCTTCGCGCGGTCGCGCTCGTCGATGAGGTCCGTGATGCGCCGCACGCCCGTGGTCACCGCACGACGGCGGGCCTCGGTCGGGTGCGCGGTCAGCACCGGGTGGAACCGCAGCGTCCGGAGTCGCTCGGCCGCCTCGGCCTCGCCGACCTCGGCCACGAGTTCCGCGTAGGTCGCCGGGAACGAGTCGCCGGCCAGCCCGCCGTCGTCACCGCGCTGTCGGAGCACCCGCACGCGGTGGTGCTCCTCCGCCAGGTTCGTGAGGTGGAAGTACGTCGTGAAGGCCTGTGCGACCGCTTCGGCGCGCTCGGCCGACATCGCGGACACGAGGGTCTGCGCGCGGGCGGCGCCCTCGGCGTGGTCGCCCTCGTAGGCGTCGATCACGGCTGCGCGCAGCGACTCCACGTCACGCAGCAGCTCGTCGCCGCCGTTCTCGCGCAGCACCCGGCCGAGCAGGTTGCCGAGGTAGCGCACGTCGGCGCGCAGGTCACTGTCGACCGCGCCGCTGACGTCGTCCCGAGCGCGCTCATGGCGCGCCGATCCGTCGATCGCCGTCATGGGGTCCTTTCGGGGTCGTCCGGGAACACCGTCCCGGCTCCGAGCAGCGTATCGGCCAACGGGCGCCCGTGACGTCGACCGTCCGGACGGACCAGCCGGCGGTTCGTGCCGGGCGCGGGCACGCACGGAGGACGCCGGGATCGCGACGCGAGGCGGGAGCACCCCTGCAGTTGCGACGCGGTCCGCGATCCCGGCGGGTCTGTGGTCGGCGCGGCTCGGCTCGGCTCGGCTCAGCTCGGTTCGGCGAGCTGGGCCTGCGCGGCAGAGTGGACCTCGACGATCTGCACCCGAGCCGAACGGCGGTCGGTCAGCGGCGACGTCCACGGCACGATGACCTGTTCCTCGTCGCCGTCGTCGAGGCGGGCGAGCCAGACCCCGGCGACGGCGTCGATCTCGGTCATCGTCGCCGCCACGGCGGTCGCGGCACCGTTCGCGCGGACGATCGCCAGGTTGTCGCGGGCGTGGTCGGCGTTCATGTGCCGGAGGATCGCGCCGCGCGCCTCGTCGTCGAACGGCTCGGTCACGCGGTCACCGCCGCGTCGCCGGCACCGTCCGTCACCGGCCGCCGACGGGCGTCGAGGCCCTCGAGCAGACCGCTGTTGAGCGAGTACGCCAATTCGACCTCGGCGATGACCCGTTCCTGCTCGTCCGCCGACCTCGGTGCCGCGTCGAGCTGCGCACGGTAGGTGTCCTTGAAGGCGCTGGGGTCCGCGACCTGGTCGAAGATGTAGAACAGGACCCCGTTCGTGTCGAAGCCGAACTGGTCGGACAGCATCCGCCCGATCATCTGCCCACCGGACAGGTCACCGAGGTAGCGCGTGTAGTGGTGGGCGACGAAGCCGCCGGGCCATTCCGCCGCGACCTCGTTGAGCCGCCGCACGTACGCCGTCGTGGCGGGGAGCGGGCACACCAGCTCGGACCAGTCCGGTCCGATCAGGTACTCGAGGTCGGCGCGGATCGCCGGCATCCGCGTGAGCTGCGAGGTGACGAACGGCGCCGCCACGGGGTGGTCCGCCATCCGGTCGGCGGCACGCTCGAGGGCGTCGTAGACGAACGAGTACTGTCCGAGCAACGCCGCGTAGTCGGCGACGTCGCACCTCCCGCCGAGCAGGTCGTGCATGAAGCCGTTCCCGGCCGAGGATCCGTGCGAGCGCCGGGTGCGCTTGCGCAGCAGCTCGGAGAACGGGATGACGGTCGTGTCCATGAGGTAAGGCTAACCTTAGTTCGACAAACGTCAAGCAGGAGAGAGGACGCTCGTACCGATGAGCTCCAAGCCCAAACGCCCCCAGCACGTCTTCGTGGTCGACCGCACCGAGCGGCTGACGCCGCACATGGTGCGCGTCCACCTCGGCGGACCGGCCTTCGACGACTTCGTGGGCACGGCCGATCCGGACAAGCTGGCCGCCACCGACAAGTACGTCAAGCTCCTGCTCGCCAAGCCGTCGCTCGGCCTCGAGCCGCCGTACGACCTCGAGGCGCTCCGCGACACCCTGCCGAAGCAGGACCGGCCGGCCCGCCGTACCTACACGGTGCGGGCCGTCGACCACACCGCGAGGACGATCGCGGTCGACTTCGTCGTGCACGGCGACGAAGGGCTCGCCGGGCCCTGGGCCGCAGCGGCGCAGCCCGGCGACAAGCTCGCCCTGTCCGGTCCCGGCGGTGGCTACGCGCCCGTGGACGACCCGGACGTGACGCACGTCCTGCTCGGCGACGACAGCGCCCTGCCGGCCATCGGCGCCGCGCTGGAGTCCATGGCCGACACGGCCACGGGCGTCGCCCTGGTCGAGGTCGCCGGCCCGGCCGACGAGCAGCAGATCGCGCACCCGGCCGGGGTCGACCTGCGGTGGCTGCACCGCGACGCCACCGGCGCCCAGCCGGGCACGCTCCTGCTGGACGCGGCCCGGGCGCTGCCCCGCGCCTCCCGGCCGGTCCAGGTCTTCGCGCACGGTGAGCGGACCGCGATGAAGGCGATCCGTCGGCTGCTGCAGGACGACTGGGGGCTCGAGAAGCGCGAGATGTCGCTGTCCGCCTACTGGGCGCTCGGGCGCGGCGAGGACCAGTTCCAGGAGGAGAAGCGCGAGCCGGTCGGCGTGATCTTCACCGACTGACGGCCGGCTGCCTGCGCGCGGTCTTTCCCAGAGCGGTTGCGATGGGAAGCGGAAACGGGCGTACCCGGTCGTTCCAACCGACCAGGTGAGCCCGTTTCCGGTAGGTGCGCACGGTTCCGGCGCGGGAGCGCACCGGTTCCGGCAGGTACGCCTGGTTTCGGCAGGTACGCCCGGTTCTTCCCAGAGCGGTTGCAGTGGGAAGCGGAAACGGGCGTACCTGGTCGTTCCAACCGACCAGGTACGCCCGGTTCCGGCAGGTACGCACGGTTCCGGGAGGCGCGGGGCACGTCGGTGGGTCCGGCTAGCGTTCCGGACATGGTCACCTCGTCGTGCTGCGTACCGGGTTGCGCAGGCACCGCTGCGGACGCGCTCGCGGGCGTGCCCCTGTGCGCGACGCACGTCACGCTGGTGACCGAGTTCGCGGCCGAGCACGTCGGCGTCGAGGACGCACTCCCGGGGCCCTGCGCGGTCTGCGGGTCGCGCATCGGCGTGCGGTTCCCGTCCGGCTTCGTCTGCGCGCGGTGCGAGTGGCGGTGGGGCGACGTGCCCGACGGCGACCTCGCTCCCCCGCGGGTCGACGTCGTGTACTACCTGCGGATGCGCGACGACTTCGGCGACCGGGTGAAGATCGGCACGACGACGAACCCGCGCCAGCGGCTGGCCGCGATCCCGCATCAGGACCTGCTGGCGTTCGAGCGGGGCGACCGGTCGCTCGAACGCCGCCGGCACACGCAGTTCGCCGCCACGCGGTACCCCGGCACCGAGTGGTTCCGGGCGACGCCGGAGCTGCTCGCGCACGTCGCCGCCGTCGCCGCCGGCGTGGACGACCCGTGGGACCTGCACGCCCGGTGGACGAGCGAGGCACTCGCGCTGCGCGGCTGACCGGAGCGGGCCGTGGCACGCTCGCGCCGTCGGCCCGCTCGCGCCGGTCAGGCGGCCCGGAGCATCCGGTCGGCGGTGCGGAGCGACAGCGCCATGATCGTCAGCGCCGGGTTCGCGATGACGGCGCTCGGGAACACCGAGTTGTCGGCGATCCACAGGTTCGGGACGTCCCACGAGCGGCCGTCGGGGTCGACGACGGAGGTCTCGCGGTCCGCGCCCATGCGGGCCGTGCCGATGGTGTGCGCGGTGCGCTCGAGGACCCGGACGCCCTTGCCGCCGGCGGCCTCGACGATGGTGGTCATGGTGCGGACGGCGTGACGGCGGATCGCGTCCTCGTTGGACCCGGGCGTGAACGACACCCGTGCGCGCGGGACACCGTGCTCGTCGACCTCGTCCGCGAGCACCAGGCGGTTGTCGTCGTACGGCAGGCACTCGGCGTTGATGCCGACGCCCGCCGAGTACGGGTAGTCCTGCAGAGCCCGCACCAGTTCGGCGCCGCGCAGGCCGCCGCCCCGGACGAGCGTGTTGGCGAAGGTCTGCGGCTGCACCCCGAGGCTCTGGATCAGGTACCCGCCGGCGAAGTCCGCGTCGGCGGGTCGGACGAAGTCCTCGGTGATGATCGACGAGGGGTAGCCGCGGTAGGAGCGCATCGACTGGTCGAAGCGGGCCCAGACCTGGGTGGCGCCGTGCGCGGTGAAGTTCCGGCCGACCTGGTCGCTGCCGTTCGCGATCCCGGTGTGCAGCAGCAGGCGCGGGGTCTCGACGCCGCCGGCGGCGAGCACGAGCGACCGGCAGCGCTGCCGGTGCTCGCGGCCGTCGTGAGTGTAGAGCACGGCGCTGACCTCGCCCGCGGCGTCGAGCTCGATGCCGTGCACGAACGAGTCCGGCCGGATCTCGGCGCCGAACGCCACGGCGGCCGGCAGGTACGTCGTGTCCATCGAGACCTTGGCGCCGTTGCGGCAGCCCTGGTGGCACGAGCCGCAGGACACGCAGGCATGGCGCAGACCGTGGTGCTCCTGGTGGCGGTCCTCGGTGGTCAGGCCGACGGGGGCGTCGGTCGCGGTGATGCCGGCGGCCGCTGCCCCGCGCATCATCATGTCCGACGAGGCGTTGCGCGCCGGGGGACGCATCCGGTAGCGGCGCGACGGGTCCCACGGGTAGTGCTCGGGACCTGCCACCCCGACGTCGTGCTCGACCTGCTCGATCCATCCGGTGAGCTCGGCGTGGCTGATCGGCCAGTCCTGGCCCTGGCCGCTCTCGGAGCGCAGGCGCAGGTCGTGCTCGCTCGGGCGCGGTGTGAACGCACCCCAGTGCAGCGTCGAGCCGCCCACGCCGGTCCCGCTGTTGTTCGGGCCGAACGCGGTCGGTGCTCCGCCGCCGCTCAGCCGCTCGTCCATCCAGTTGATGTCGCCGGGTGCGGCGACCTCGTCGGGCACGTGGTCGCCCGGCTCGGTGTTGCGACCGGCCTCGAGGGCGACGACCCGCAGGCCGCGACGGGCCAGGGAGGCCAGCAGGGGGGCTCCGCCGGCGCCGGTCCCGACGACCACCACGTCGACGACGTCGTCCGTGCCGTAGGTGCGCTGTCCGTCGAGTCTCATCGTGCTGCTTCCGTCGTCGTGGTGTCGTCGTGGGTGCCGTCGCGGCGGTCGGGTGCCGGTGGCTCCCAGGCCTCGCGCTGGTCGGCGGCGAGCAGCTGGAACCCCTGCTTGCGCACGCCGTCGCCGCCGTTCGCGAAGCCGTCGAAGTCGATCGCCGCCATCGTCGCGGGGTGGGCCAGCCAGTGCTTCACGAGGTCGACGCTGGCGTCCTCGAACCAGGCGCGCAGCTGCTCGGCGTCGAGCACGCCGTCGGCACGGTACCGACCGGCGGAGACGTCCTGCAGCGTGCGGTCGAGCACGCCGTCCTGCGCCGGCCCGGCGAGCACGTCGAGCGCCGCCCGGTACGCCTCGACGTCGGTCGGCATGCCGTCGACGCGCCACCCGTCACCGAGCCCCACGGCGAGCTGGTCGTCGACGCGCAGGGCGAGGTCGACCTGACCGTCGCCGGGCTGTGGGACGACGATCCGGGCGATGGCGCGGAGGGTCTGCAGCTGGAGCGCCGTGAGCGCGCGCGGCGCGGCGGTCGGGTCGTCGGGCAGCGCGCGTGCCGCCAACAGGGAGCGCATGCGGGCGCTGACCCGCGGCGAGGCGATGACCCGTGCCTGCTCGACGGGCACCACGGGAGCCCCGGTGAAGCGGCGGGTCCAGAAGTCGCGGATGCGGTCGGCCACCGCCTCGGGCTGTTCCCACGGCAGCAGGTGTGCAGCGCCCTCGACGACGTGGAGCTCCGAGTCCGGCCAGTGCGGGAGCGTGAGGCGACGCTGCGCCTCGGCGTCGAGGTCGCCGTCCTCGGCACCGGCGAGCACGAGCGCCGGCACGGGGTTCGGCGCCGCGTCCGACCAGTCCTCGCGGCTGCCGCGCGTGAGCCACGCCGTCCACGCGCCGGGATCGGTGCGCTGGACGTCCTGCACGGCGGTCGTGTGCCGCTCGGGCGCCAGGGTGGACGCGGTGTTCGCGTCGACGAACTCGGCGGCGTGGGTCGCGCCGATCGGGCCGTCGGCCGCCCAGGACAGCATCGCCGCGCGGCGCTCGTCGTCCATCGGTTCCGGCGCCAGCGGGGAGGCCGCCAGCAGCACGATAGCGCGCAGGCCGAACAGGCCGTTCGCACCCGACATGGTGCGGTCGGCGACGACCGTGGCCACCTTGCCGCCCATGGAGTGCCCGATGAGCACCCACTCGCTCGCGCCGCTGGCACCGATCGCGCGCTCCACGAGCACGGCCATCTCCTCGACGGTGGTGCCGGACGACGCAGGGCTTCGGCCGAAGCCGGGCAGGTCGATGCCGATGAGTTCGAGGTCGTCACGGATCAGGGCGCGGCGGAGCAGGGCGAACTCCTCGGAGCTCGCCCCCAACGCGTGGAGGCAGAACGCAGGGGTCACCCCTCTTGCCTACCGGTCGCTCCGCGGCGGACCCAGGCGGCGTGTACCCCGTCGGCCGATCCTGTCCCCCGATCGGTCATCGTGCGTACGCGTCGACGAAGAGGTCGCCACGGATCCGCCGCAGGGTGTCGGTGAGCCGATCGACCGTCCGGCCGGAGATGCCGGACACCTGCAGGTCGTACGGGCCGAGCGCCGGCAGTCGTCCGGTGCGGATGCGCACGACCTCCCAGCCCACGGCGCGGACCGCGCGGTCCTTCTTGCGGTCGGTGTCCTGCCGCGGCCCGACGTGTTCGAGGCCGTGCCGACCGGTCGAGTCGTACTCGATCGCCACGCGGAGCTCCGGCAGGATGATGTCCGGCCAGACCTCGACGTGGTCGAAGAACGGCCGGTCGAGGCGGATCGCCGAGTGGTCGTAGGTGAACCCGAACCGGTCGGACAGCGCGGCACGCAGCTCGGCTTCGACCGCGGACGCCGTCGCCGGTGCGCAGACGCTCGCGAACGACTCACCCGACGGCAGCCGCGGGGTCTTCGGGCAGATCGTGCGGGGCACGGGCTGGTTCGCGCGTCGCGGTACCCCCGGCACCGGTCGACGCGCACGGGTGCGGCTCGAGGCCACGGCGCCCGCCGGGGTGCCGCGGGAGGGCGCCGCCGGCAGGGTCTGGCGGCCGGTGGCACGGACCACCCGCTGCGGGACCGGCACCTGAGCCGGCCAGTCGGACGGCAGGACCGGCCAGCGCTGCGGCTGCGCCTGCACCGCACACTCCGGGCACCACACCGAGCGCCGGCGTTCACGACCGGGTCGGGACCGCTGCTCGGCGGGAGTGGCGACGAAGACGTGACCGACGTCGCACTCCCAGGTCAGCAGGACCTCGGCCGCCGGCGGGACCTGGGTCAGGACGACACCGTGGTTCCAGTCGGGGTGGTACTGGCGGATGAGCACCGGGTACGGCGCCCAGTCGGCGCGGAACTGCCCGACGGCGTACGGCACCGCCTCGCCGCGCGACCACTGTCGGCGGCGCCACCACGCGTCGACGGGTTCGGCCACGTCCACACGCTAGGCACCGCCACCGACACTGCCGTCGACACCGCGGGACGGCGACGGGCGCTCAGCGTGCGAGGGCCTGCTTCGCGTACGCCACGAGCGCGTTCGCGTGGCCGTGCCCGAGCCCGTGCTCGGTCTTCAGCCAGGCGACGACCTGCATGTGCGGGTGGTCGTCGAGCTGCTCGGCGACCAGGTCGAGCCACTCCTGGACGGGGCGGCCGTACGTCGTCTCGATGCTCGGGAAGTACGACGCCGGACCCTTCGGCTTGCTGCCGTCCGCCGGGGGCACGGGAGCGGTCACGCGGTGCGCTGTCATGGCAGAACCGTACTGCGCACACGGCGTCACGGAACGTCATGCGCGACGCGACTGTGACGCCGCGTTCCGCCCCGTAGCGGTGTGTTGCACCGTGCGTTGTCCAGGCACCGCGACCCTTCTACGGTCGCGACATGACCGACACCAGAACGGGACCGCCCCGGGACGCGACCAGCGCCGTCGCGGGGACCGATGCGGTCGACGCGACCAGCGTCGACGACGCGGCCGGATCGCGGGGCGCACCACGGGCCTCCCGGACGACGGACGCGACCGTCGACGCGGCCGGACGCGCCGCGCTCGACCGACCCGTCGTCCCGTTGCGGCACCCGCTGCGCTGGATCGCCGCAGCCGTCGTGCTGGTGGTGCTCCTGAACTTCGTCGAGACCCTGTTCACGAACGAGTCGTGGGGCTGGCCGGCCGTCGGGAAGTGGCTGTTCAGCCCGGCGATCCTGACCGGTTTGCAGCTCACGCTCGTGGCGACGGCACTCAGCGCGGTCATCAGCTTCACCGGCGGCATCGTCGTAGCGATCGCCCGGCTCTCACGCAACCCGGTGCTGTCCGGGCTGGCGTGGGGGTACGTCTGGCTGTTCCGCTCCGTGCCGCTCATCCTGGTGCTCGTCTTCCTGTACAACCTCGGGTCGCTGTACCCGACCATCGGCATCGGGATCCCCTTCGGGCCGCAGGTCGAGGTCACCACGGCCAACGTCCTCGGCGACCTGGCGATCGGCGTGATCGGGCTGAGCCTCAGCGAGATCGCCTACGCGTCCGAGATCGTCCGTGCCGGGGTGCTCGCCGTCGACCACGGCCAGCACGAAGCCGCGCAGGCGCTGGGGCTCCCCCGCCGTCGCCAGTTCGTGCGGGTGATCCTGCCGCAAGCACTGCGGTCGATCGTGCCGGCGTTCGTGAACCAGGTCGTCGGGCTGCTCAAGGCGTCGTCGCTGCTGTTCTACGTGTCGCTGCTCGACCTGTTCGGCGTCGTCCAGAACCTGTCCAGCACCTACCCGACCGACATCATCCCGCTGCTCGTCGTCGCGACGCTCTGGTACCTCGCGCTCACCAGCGCGGTGTCGGTCGTGCAGTACTACGTCGAGCGGTGGACCGCTCGCGGGTCGGTGCGGGCGTTGCCGCCCACGCCGTTCCAGCGGGTGCGGGCCGCGGTGCGTCGCGGTTCCGGACGCGGGCCGGGTCGGCCTGGAGGCCCGGATCGCGCCCGGCAGGCCGCCTCCGCCGCGGCCGTGGTCGCGTCCGGCCCCGGTTCCACCATCGACGACAGGACCATCTGATGAGCGCGGCGATCAGCATCCACGGAGCCGTCAAGGCGTTCGGCGACACGGTGGTCGTCGACGGCGTCGACCTGTCGTTGCCGTCCGGGAGCGTCACCGTGGTCCTGGGTCCCTCGGGGTCCGGCAAGTCCACGCTGCTGCGCGCGATCAACCACCTCGAACCGCTCGACCGCGGGGTCGTCACGGTCGGCGGAGAGACCATCGGCGTCCGGCTCCGGACCGGGCGGGACGGCATCCCCCGGTACAAGGAGCTGCCCGAGCGCCGGATCCTGCGGCAGCGGTCGCGGATCGGGTTCGTGTTCCAGCACTTCAACCTGTTCCCGCACCTGACCGCGCTCGAGAACGTGGCCGAGGGCCCCATCGCCGCCGGGGTCCCCCGTGCCGTGGCGCGCGACCGTGCGGCGGCTCTGCTCGAGCGCGTCGGACTCGGCGACCGTGGCGACACCCGGCCGCGGCAGCTCTCCGGCGGGCAGCAGCAGCGCGTGGCCATCGCGCGGGCGCTGGCGCTCGAGCCGTCGGTCGTCCTGCTCGACGAACCGACCTCGGCGCTCGACCCGGAGCTCGTCGGCGAGGTGCTCGGGGTCATCCGGGGGTTGGCGGACACGGGCACCACGCTCGTCATCGTCACGCACGAGATCGCCTTCGCCCGCGAGGTCGCCGACCACGTCGTGTTCCTCGACCACGGCCGCGTCGTCGAGCAGGGCTCCCCCGCCCAGGTGCTCGACGATCCGCAGCACGCTCGCACGCGGGACTTCCTGTCCCGCGTCCGCTGACGCCGTTCCCTCCTTCTTCCCCTTCCACCCGATCCCAGGAGAACCATGTCCATCACCACCCCTTCCCGCTGGCGGACCCGCGCCGGCGCCCTCGTCCTCGCCACCGGAGTCGTCGTCGCCCTCGCCGGGTGCGCCACGTCGGCGACGGCCGGCTCCGGCTCCGGCTCTGGCTCTGGCTCCGGCGCGTCCGACGGCACGGTCACGATCGGCGCCGCGTCGAACGGTGCCGCCACCGAGACGAAGGTCACCGTCGACGCGGACGAGAAGCTCCACGACGAACTCCCCGCGTCGATCAAGAAGTCCGGCAAGCTCGTCGTCGGCATCGGTGCGCTGCCGGCCGGGTTCCCGCCGCTCGCGTTCACCGGCGACGACCAGAAGACGCTGACCGGCTCCGAGCCCGACCTCGGCCGGCTCGTCGCCGCGAAGCTCGGCCTCGAGGCCCAGGTCGAGAACGCCACGTGGGACAACCTGTTCGTCGGGATCGACGGCGGCAAGTACGACGCCGGGTTCTCGAACATCACGGTGACCGAGCAGCGCAAGGAGAAGTACGACTTCGCCTCGTACCGCCAGGACAACCTCGCGCTGCAGGTGCCGGAGGACTCCTCGTTGACGTTCGACGGCGACCCGTCCGTGCTCGCCGGCAAGACCGTCGCGGTGAGCTCGGGCACCAACCAGGAGCTCATCCTGCTCGGCTGGAAGGCCGACCTCGCGAAGCAGGGCAAGACCATCACGATCAAGTACTACCCGGACGGCAACGCCGTGAAGCTGGCACTCGACTCCGGCAAGATCGACGCGTACTTCGGGCCGAACCCGACGGTCGCGTACCAGAACACGTTGAGCGCGGACGGCGCGAACCCGACGAAGACCGCGGGCACGTTCTCCGGAGCGGGCGGCGACCTGCAGGGGCTCATCGCGGCGACGACGAAGAAGGGCAGCGGGCTCGCCGAGCCCATCGCGGACGCCATCGACGAGCTGATCGACGACGGCACGTACGCGAAGTGGCTCAAGTCGTACAACCTGTCGAACGAGGCCGTGGAGCACTCCGAGGTCAACCCCGAGGGGCTGCCGCTCGACGCGAGCTGAGGGCCGGGTTCGGGCCCGGGCCCGTCCGACTCGGAACGACTCCCTCGATGTCGCACGACGTCGAGGGAGTCGTTCTGTGCGCGCGCGGGCGGTCGGCTCCGACGCGGAACGACATCGTCGACGTCGGACGACGACCACGGTGTCGCTCGTTGCGCGTGCATCGTCCGACACTGCACGAGGTGATCGACGCGTGCATCGTCGGAACATGCGCGCGCACGGGCCGCACGGGCCGCACGGGCCCGACGCCGAACGACATCGTCGACGTCGCACGACGACCACGGTGTCGCTCGTTGCACGCGCCAACACTTGCACGCGCGCACGAACGACGAGCCCGATGTCGTGCGACATCCAGCTCGTCGTTCCGGGTCGACACGGACCAGTCCGGTCAGCGCACCAGTCCGGTCAGCGCACCAGTCCGGTCAGCGCACCCCGGCACCCACGCCAGCCCCCGCACGCGCAGCACCAGTACCAGTACCAACGCCAGCACCGGCACCACCACCAGCACCCCGCGCGGCCCACTCCGCCGCGAGCAGCTCGTACGAGCGCACCCGGGCGTCGTGGTCGTGCGTGATCGTCGTCACGAGGAGCTCGTCCGCGCCGGTCGCCCGCTGCAGGACCTCGAGGCGGTCGGCGACGGCCGTGGCATCGCCGACGAACCGGGTGGCGAGCCGATCGGCGACCGACGCCGCCTCCGCCACAGCGAGCGGCGCAGCCCGTGCCGCGGACGGCGTCGGGTACTCGATCGCCCCGACGCCGGAGCGGATCGAGTGCACCCACTCCGCGTACCCGAGCGACAGTTCCGCGGCCTCGGCTTCGGTGCGCCCGACGACGACGTCCGCCGACACGATGACGTGCGGTGCCTCGAGCACGCCGGGGCGGAACGCGTCGCGGTAGGCCTGCACCGACGCCAGGACCGTGCCGGGCGACGTGTGGTAGTTCGCGCCGTACGGCAGTCCGAGTGCTCCGGCGACCCGGGCGCTCTCGCCTCCGGTCGACCCGTGGATCCAGAGCTCGACGGCGGCTCCGGTGGCGGGCGGCGCCTCGACGACGGCGCCGTCCCGCGACCAGGTGCCGGCGAACAGCGCACGGACGAGGTCCAGCTCGCCCTCGAACCGGTCGACGTCGCCGGGCACCCGCCCGAGCAGCTCCCCCTGCAGGGCGAACCGGCTGCCCGGTGCGATGCGGAAGTCGAAGGGTGCGGGGACGAGCAGTCCGTCGACGACCTCGTCCGACCGGGGCGCGAGCGACGGCGGCTTCGGGGTACCGGGAGCCGGCGCTCCGGAGCGGCCGAGCCCGAGGTCGATCCGCGGCCCGTACAGCGCAGCGAGGGTGCCGAAGGTCTCGGCGATCTGCAGCCCGCGGACGTTGCCGACGAGCGTCGCCGCACTGCCGACCCGGATCGCGGACGTGGCGGCGGCGACCGCACCGATCACGATGGTCGGCGCGCTGCCGGCCACCCCGGGGTTGAGGTGGTGCTCGGCGAGCCAGTAGCGGGCGTACCCGGCGCGTTCCGCGGCGACGGCCAGGTCGACGGTGCGGTGCAGCGCCGTGGCGGCGGACGACCCAGCGGTGACCGGCACCAGGTCGAGCACCGAGAGCGGCGCCCGTCCAGCGGCGCTCACGATGCGTCCTTCCACGCGCCGGTCAGCTGGTCGAGCCGGGTGTCGGCCCCGAAGACGATGCCGTGCACGTCCGTCGCGGGCGCGATGATGCTGGTGAGTTCGTGCACCGGGACGAAGTCGACCTGGGACGCGATGCGCTGCTGGATCTCCCCGAAGGTGGCCGACCGGTCGGACGCCGACGACTGGGACAGTTCCTTCGTGAACAGCGCGTCGAGCGTCGTGTCCGACGCACCGATCGACTGGGCGCCCGAGCTGGAGAACTTCGACCGCAGGACGTCGCCGTCGGCGCGCGAGCTGTTGTCCCACGACAGGTCCCAGTCGCCGCTCGTCAGGTTGGCGAGGTACTGCGGCACGGTCCCGCTCTCGAGGGTGACGCCGACGCCGACCTTCCCGAGCTCCTGCTGGATCAGCTCGAGGGACGTCTGGTTCGGTCCGAAGTTCGTGATCCAGACGAGCTTGAGCTGCAGCTTCGTCCCGTCCTTCGAGCGGATGCCGTCGGAGCCCTTCTTCCACCCGGCGTCGTCCAGGGCGGCCGCCGCGGCCTTCGGGTCGTACGTGGCCGAACCCGACGACGTGTCCGCGTACCCGGGTGTCGTCGACCCGAGGACCGAGTCCGCGACCTCGAACAGGTCGTTCAGTGCGGTGTCGCGGACCGCCTTCGGGTCGACGGCCTGGGCGATCGCCTTCCGGACGACCAGGTCGGACACGATCGGCCGCTTCTGGTTGAACGTCAGGCCGAACACCTGGCCCGGGTTGGCGCGGGTGACGAGGTCGTACTGCGCCTGCAGGGTGTCGACGTCGCTCGGCTGCACGCTGCTGATCGCGTCGAGCTGGCCGGACTGCAGGCTGCCGGTGCGGACGCTGGCTTCGGGTACGACCTGGAACGTCACCTCGGACAGGTGCGCCGCCCCGGCGTTCGACCGCGCGGCGGGACCCCAGTCGTAGTCCTTCCGCTTCGTGAGGACGGTGGAGGTGTTCTTCGTGTACGACTGCAGCGTGAACGGCCCGGTGCCGATCACGGCCTTCCCGTCGGCACGGTCGTCGAACGGGGTCTCGGTGGTCTTCGGGGCGACGATGCCGAGGGCGACCGACGCCGTGGCGTTCGGGAACGCGGCGTTCGGCGTCGAGAAGTCGACCTCGACCGTGTCGTCGTCGACGACCTTCGTCCCCGTGTAGCCGGAGAAGTACGCGGCGGCCGTGCTCGATGCGCCGGCCGAGGCGATGTCGTCGAAGGTGTCCTTGACGGCCGTCGCGTCGAACGCGGTGCCGTCCGAGAACGTGACACCGGAGCGCAGGTCGAACGTGAACGCGGTGGCGTCGGCGTTCGCCGAGTACTTCGTCGCCAACCACGGCTTGAGCGAGCCGTCGGACGGGTCCTGCCAGAGCAGCGAGTCGACGAGCTGCCGCGTGATCGCGAGCGTGTCGTTGCCCGCGCCGGTGCCCGTCGGGTTGAGCGTGATCGGGTCGTTCGCGATGGCGTAGGTGAGCGAGCCGCCGTCGACGGGCTTCGACGACGAGGACGTCGACGCGGTACCGCCCGATGAGCAGGCCGCCATGACCAGGGCCGCCGCGGTGCCGGCCGCGATCGCGGCCACCAGACGGAACGGGGTGCGGTGGGTGGTCATGAGACTCCTTCGGTGGTGGGGACGCGCCGGGATCGTCCCGGGATCGCGTCGAGCAGTGCGCGCGTGTACTCGTGCTGCGGGTCGTGCAGCACCTGCGCCACGTCGCCGTGTTCCACGACACGGCCGCCCCGCAGGACGGACACCTCGTGGGCGATGCGACGGACGACGGCGAGGTCGTGCGAGATGAACAGGTAGGAGACGCCGAGCGTCGACTGCAGCTCCGCGAGCAGGTCGAGGATCTGCGCCTGGACGGACACGTCGAGTGCGGAGACCGGTTCGTCGAGGACGATGAACGACGGATCGAGTGCGAGCGCGCGGGCGATCGCCACACGCTGCCGCTGTCCGCCGGACAGCTCCGCCGGTCGACGACCGAGCACGGACGACGGCAGCGCGACGAGGTCGAGCAGCTCCGCCGCCCGTGCCGCGCGGGACCGCCGGGTGCCGATGCCGAAGGCCGCGAGCGGGTCCGCGATCACCGCCCCCACCGACAGCCGCGGGTGCAGCGCCGCGTACGGGTTCTGCTGCACGATCTGCGCCTGCCGCCGGTACGCCCGCACCGCCGCACCGCGGGCTCCGCCCACGTCGGCGCCGTCGAACCGCACACGGCCGGCGTCCGGGCGTTCGAGTCCGAGCACGAGGCGCGCGGTGGTCGACTTGCCCGAACCGGACTCCCCCACGAGCGCCAGGGTGCGGCCCCGCGGGACGGTCACGTCCACCCCGTCGACGGCCGTCACGCGGTCGAAGGACTTCCGCAGTCCGGTCGCGACGACGAGTGGGTCGCCGTCTGCCGGGAGGCCCGTGCGGAGTCCGACGGACATGGTCACGTCGTCGAGACTGGGCGCCGCCGCGATCAGTGCGCGCGTGTACGGCTCGCGGGGTGCGCCGAGCACCTCGGCCGGGGTGCCCTGCTCGACGATCCGCCCCTCGGACATCACGACGATGCGGTCGGCTCGGTCGGCGGCGACCCCGAGGTCGTGCGTGATGAACAGCACGCTCGTGCCCCGTTCGGCGACGAGCCGGTCCAGGTGGTCGAGGATCGTCCGCTGGACCGTGACGTCGAGCGCGCTCGTCGGTTCGTCCGCGACGAGCAGCTCCGGGTCGCCGATCAGCGCGATCGCGATGAGCACCCGCTGCCGCATGCCGCCGGACAGCTCGTGCGGGTACTGCCGCGCGCGGAGCTCGGGACGATCGATGCCGGCACGGCGAAGCTCCTCGACGGCGCGTTCCCGAGCCTCGGCACCGGCGGCGAGCCCGTGGATCCGGAGCACCTCGGCGACCTGGGTGCCGATCCGCGTCACGGGGTTGAGCGACACCGTCGGGTCCTGCGGCACGAAGCCGATCCGGACGCCGCGCACGGAACGCACCTGGCGGTCGGTCGCGGTGACCAGGTCGAGGTCCCCGGATCCGTCGGCCGCCCCGGAGAGCCGCACCGTGCCTCCCGTCAGGTCCGCTGCTGCGGGCAGGAGCCGGAGGACCGCGTGCGCCGTCGTCGACTTGCCCGAACCGGACTCGCCGACGATGGCGACGCGCTCGCCGCGGCCGACCTCGAGCGAGACGCCGTGGAGCGCGGTGCGCGCACTGCTCCCGCGGCCGTAGGTGACGGTCAGGTCCTGGATGCTGAGCAGGCTCATCGTACGGCCCTCCGTTCGGTGTCGAGCGCGCGGGCGACGCGGTTGCCCGCGAGCACCGTGACGGCGATCACGAGGCCGGGGATGGTCGTGAGCCACCACGAGGACGCGATGAAGTCGCGCCCGGTGGCGACGAGGGAACCCCACTCGGGCTGCGGTGGCTGCGCGCCGTAGCCGAGGAAGCTCAGGCTGGAGACGGCGAGGATCGCGGTGCCGAACTCGAGGGCGGCGAGCACCAGGACGGGACCGGCCGCGTTGGGCAGCACGTGCACGGCCAGCACGCGCCACCAGCGGTTGCCGTTCGCGCTCGCCGCCTCGACGTACGGCGCGGTGCGGACCCGGACGACCTCGGAGCGCATGATGCGGGCGATCGTGGCGATGCTCGCGACGCCGACCGCCACCGCGACGTTCACGGTGCCGAAGCCGAGCACGGTGACGATCGTCAGCGAGAGCAGCAGGCTCGGGATCGCGAGCAGGACGTCGGCGACGCGCATGAGCACGGCGTCGACGACCCCGCCGACGAAACCGGCGACGAGCCCGACGAGCGAGCCGCCGACCAGGCCGATGACGATCGCGAGGACCGCGGCCTGCAGTGTGAGCGCGGTGCCGTGCACGACGCGGGCGTACAGGTCACGGCCGAGCTGGTCGGTGCCGAACCAGTGCGCGGCGTCGGGAGCGGTGAGCTTGGCGGCCGGGTCGGCGGCGAGCGGGTCGTGGTGGGTGAGCGCTCCGGGCAGGAGCGCGGCGAGCACGACGAGGGCGAGCCAGACGAGCGCGACGGTGAGCGTCGGGCGGGCGACGAGCGCACGGAGCGCTGTCGTGGTGCCGCCGGGGAGGCGGTCAGTGGCGAGCGACGCGGGGCGCCCGATGGCGAGCTGCGTGGTCTCGGTCATGCGGGGACCGCCTTCGGTCCGGTGGCGCTGGACGGGGTGGTGTCGGGCGTCGCGCCCGGTGTTGCGCCGTCCTGGTCGCGGAGCTTCCGACGGCTGCCGGCGACCACGACGCGCGGGTCGAGCAGCGGGTACACGAGGTCGACGACCAGGTTCACGACGACGAAGATCGCGGCGGCGAGCAGCACGATGCCCTGCACGACGGGGATGTCCTGCTGCTGCACGGCGGTCGCGGTGACCCGACCGAGGCCTGGGCGGGAGAACACCGTCTCGGTGACGACGGTGCCGGAGAACAACTGCCCGACGATGAGTCCCGTCACGGTGAGTGCGGGCAGCGCGGCGTTCTTGAGCGCGTGCCGGAGCTGGACCCGCCAGCGTCCGGCGCCCTTGGCGTACGCGGTGTCCACGTAGGGCTCACGGAGGGTCTGGACGAGGGACTTCGACAGCAGCTGGGCGATCGTGGCACCGGTCGGCAGCGCCAGGGTGATCGCCGGCAGGACGACCGACGCCGGGCCCTCGCCACCGAACGCCGGGAACACGTGCAGCCCGAACGAGAACCACTGCACCAGCAGCAGCGCGAACCAGAACCCGGGGACGGCGACGCCGATCGGGGGCAGCTGGAGCAGGAACTGGCCGAGGGCCCGGTTCCGGGTCCACGTCGCCAGGACCGCGATCCCGCCGCCGAACACGATCGCGAGCACGAGGCCGGCGACCGCGATCTGGGCGGTCGGCGCGATCGCTTCGCCGATGACGTCGGCGACCGGTCGACCGACGCCGATCGAGCGGCCGAGGTCGCCGGTGAGCAGGGCGCCGAGGTGTTGGACGTACTGCACGAGCACCGGCTGGTCGAGGCCGTACTGGTGCCGGAGCGCGTCGAGCTGTGCCGCCGTGACGTCGGTGGCGTCCGGGCCGACCATGATCCGGGCCGGGTCGCTCGGCAGGACGTAGAGGACGAAGAACGAGATCGTCCACGCCGCCCAGAGGACGAGCACGGCCTGGCCGATGCGGGAGAGCACGTAGCGGGTCATGCGGCGACCACCCCCTGCGGCGTCGGCGTCGGCGCCGACCGAGCCGTCCGCGCCGTCCACCCGAGCGCCGGTGCGACCTTCGCCACGACGTCCGAGACGATCTGCTCGTACTCGTCACCGGCGAACTCGTAGGGCAGCTCGATCCGGAACTCGTCGACCTCGGCGAGCGTGGCGTCGTGCACGAGCTGCTCGACGATCTGCTCGGCGGGCCCCACCAGGTCGGCGGAGAACAGGGTCCGGCGCGGTCCCTGGGGCGCGGTCTGCCGTGCGAGACGGGACTCGGACCAGGTGCGGTACCGCTCGCGCGAGACCCGATCGGCCGAGTCGGTCGGTACGACGCACCGGCCCCAGGCCACACGGGGCGTGCGGCCGGTCGGCAGCGCGGCGCGGTACGCCGCGAGCTGGTTCCGCTGGGCGGTGCCGTAGTCGTCGGTGCCCTCGCCCGAGGTGAGGTTGCCGAGCAGCAGGTTGAGCCCGGAACTGCCGGCGAAGGAGGCCGACCGGAGCGACCCGCCGCCGTACCAGACCCGGTCGACCAGACCCGGCGCGTACGGCTGCAACCGGGGGCGCTGGACGTTCCCGGGGCTCTGGATGACGACGTCGTCCGCGCCGAGGAACGCGCCGCGCAGGTTCTCCACGAACCGAGACACCCGCCCGTACCCGCGGTCGAAGGCGCGCCAGTCACCGTCGAACACCAGGTCGCCGAGGATCTCGGCGTGCGGCGAGCCGGTGGACAGCCCGACCTGCAGCCGCCCGTGCGCCAGGACGTCGGCGAGCGAGAAGTCCTCGGCCAGGCGGAAGGGACTCTCCCACCCGATCGGCACGACGGCCACGCCGAGCTCGATGGACGTGGTGCGCTGTGACGCCGCCGCCAGGAAGACCGCGGCCGAGCCGATGCCGTGCTCGAGGTGCCGGTGCCGGACCCAGGCGCCGTCGACGCCGAGCCGCTCGGCCGTGGCGAACAGGTCGAGGGTGGCCTCGAGACCGTCGACGGGGGCTTCGTCCTCGAAGTTGCCGGGGACGAGGATCGCGAGGCTGGAGATCGTCACGCGAGCACCCCGGCGGACGCTGCCGCACGCGCCGGACCCGCCGCAGCGGCCGTGCGTGCGGCGGCCGATCGGTCGCGGATCGTGCCGGGCAGGTCGAGCGTCTGCCGGAGGGTCGCACCCTCGTCGTAGGACTGCCGGTAGACGCCGCGCTCCTGCAGCAGCGGGACGACCGTGTCGACGAACTCGTCGAGGCCGTACGGGTTGGTGTGCGGCACGACGACGAACCCGTCGGTGGCGCGCTCCTGCACGTACCGGTCGATCTCGGCGGCGATGTGCGACGCCGTCCCGACGAACCCGCCGCGGGTCGACGCGCGGATGACGAGATCGCGGATCGACAGGTGCTCGGCCTCGGCCAGGTCCCGCCACGACTGCACCAGGGCGGGGACGTCGCGGGTGTGTCGGGCGCGCCCGCGGGTGATCGCGGTGCCCTCGTAGTCGGGCTCGATCGTCGGCAGCGGGCCGTCGACGTCGTACGACGACAGGTCGCGGTTCCAGACCTGCTCGAGGAACGCGATCGCCGTGGCCGGGCTGACCTGGGCGCGACGGATGGCGTTCGACCGCTCCTCGGCGTCCTCCGCCGACGAGCCGATCACGAACGTCGCACCGGGCAGGATCTGCAGCTCGTCCTTCGACCGTCCGACCCGCTCGAGCCGCTCGGTGACGTCGCGGTAGAACGCCTGCGCGTCGTCGAACTCGGTGTGCAGCGAGAAGATCACCTCGGCGTTCGCGGCGGCGAGGTCGCGCCCCTCGTCGGAGTCACCGGCCTGCACGATCACCGGGTGCCGCTGCGGACTGCGGGGCACCGGGAACGTGCCGGTGACGTCGAACTGCGGGCCGTGGTGGTCGACGTCGTGGATGCGGGACCGGTCGGCGAACACGCCGTCCGCCAGCGCGCCGCCCGCGGCGGTGCCGGCGACGACGGCGTCGGCCTGCCACGAGTCCCAGAACTCGCGGGACACCGCGATGAACTCGGCGGCGCGCGTGTACCGGTCGGCGTGGTCGAGGAACCCGCCGCGGCGGAAGTTCGCACCGTGGAACGCGTCCGAGCTCGTCACGACGTTCCACCCGGCACGACCGTCGGTCAGGTGGTCGAGCGTGGCGAGCTGCTTCGCGAGCTCCACGGGCTCGTTGAACGTCGTCTGCAGGGTGCCGACCAGACCGATGTGGTCGGTGACCCCGGCCAGGGCGGCCAGGACCGCGAGGGTGTTCGGACGCCCGACGACGTCGAGGTCGTGGACGCGGCCCTTCTGCTCGCGGAGCCGCAGGCCCTCGGCGAGGAACAGGAAGTCGAAGAACCCGCGCTCGGCGTTCCGGGCGAAGTGCTCGAACGACGAGAACGCGATCTGGCTCTCGGCGCGGTCGTCGCTCCAGATCGTGGTGTTGTTGACGCCCGGGAAGTGGGCGGCGAGGTGGACCTGACGCTTGCTGCTCATGCTGAGACCTCCACGGAGACGGAACCGGCGGGTGCGGACGCGTACCGGCTGACCGCCGGGGCGATGCCGAGCCGCGTGCGCAGGTCGGCGGTGGGACGGGACGCCACGTCGGCGCGGAGCCCGGCGGTGACGAGCGCGGGGACGAGCTGCCTGGCGATGGCGGTGCTGTCGAGCGGGATGCGCAGGGGGCGGAGCCGGACGCCGGCGAAGCCGAGGCCCCGCAGGTCCCCGATCAGCGACACCAGTTCGGGCACCGTCGTCGCGAGCACGGACGTGTCCGACGCCCCCGCGTACGCGCTCCCGGCAGCGCCGTCGAGCGCGGCGAGCTCGTCGGCCGCGGCAGCGGACGACGACCCGATCAGCACCGCGAGGTCGGCGAGGACCGGACGACGGACGTCAGACCCGGCCACCTGCTCGAGGTGACGGACCTCGTCCAACAGGTCCCGCGCCTCCCGGCCCTGGTACCCGGGCGTGACCAGCACGACGTCCGCAGCGTCCACGGCGAATGCCGCAGCGTCGGCGCGGTGGGCCAGCGCGAAGACCGGCGGCCGGCCCTGCGGCGACCGCGGCACGATCGACGCGCCGTGGACGGACAGGTGGCGGCCCGCGTACTCGGCGTTGTGGATGCGGTCGCGGTCGATGAACCGGCCGGTCGTGACGTCGCGGATGATCGCGTCGTCGTCCCAGCTGTCCCACAGGCGGGAGACGACCTCCGCCGCCTCGCGGGCCTCGTCGAACAGGGTGGCCGCGTCGTCGCCGCCGGGTCGACGGCCGAACAGGGCCGCCTCGCGGGTCGTCGGACTCACCTGGATCCGCCAGCCGGCTCGCCCGAGCGAGACGTGGTCGAGGGTCTGGAGGCCCGTGGCCACGTGGAACGGCTCGGTGTGCGTCACAGAGACGGTCGGCACCAGACCGACGGCGCGGGTCGCGGGGGCGACCGCGTTCGCGACGAGGAGGGCGTCGAGCCGTCCGACGACGGTCGCGGTGTCGAGGTCGTGGTCGGCGGCCGTCGGGCCCGCGGTGAACGAGTCCTCGATGGTGACGGCGTCGATGCCGAGGCGGTCCTGCTCCACGACGACGTCGCGCCAGTGCCGGAGGCTGGTGAGGCGCTGCGCGACCGGGCCGGCGACGCGCCAGGCGGCGGGGTGCCAGCCGGCGCCCTGCAGCGCGGTGACGAGGGTGATGCGGTCGGGCATGGCGGTCCTCCTAGTGGGTGTGCGCGGCGTGGTCGGCGGCGGCCGGTGCCGCGTCGGCGGAGGTCGCGTGGGCGGGGGCCGCGTGGGCCGGGGTCGCATGGGCCGGTGCCGCGTCGGCGGGGGTCGCGTGGGCGGGGGTCGCGTCCGCGGGGGTCGCGTCGGCGGGGGTCGCGTCGGCGCCGAACTTGAAGCCGAGTCGGCCGTGCGCGAATCCGCCGCCGGCGCGGATCGCGGTGGCGACCCAGGCGGCCTCGGCGAGCTCGGCCTCGGTCGCGCCGGCCGTCACGGCGCGCTGGCTGTGGCCGTCGATGCAGTAGACGCACTGCGTGGTGATGCCGACGGCGAGGGCGATGAGCTCCCGGTACTTCAGCGGGATCGCGCGGCCCTCGGCCTGGAACACCGACTCGTCGAACTGGACGAAGGCCTTGAGGATGTCCGGGGTCTGCTGCTTGTAGACCTTCGTGAAGGTCTTGTCCTGCTCGCGGTCGAGGTAGTCGGTCATGTCGGCGACGCTAGGGCGGTCGGGGCCCCGAGGCGACGGGTGTTGCGGACCGTGACCGGCGGTGTCGCCGTGTGACGCGGGCCGCGGCGCCGGCCGTCACACGGCGTCACGCGGGGTGCGGGACGCGCGGTGCGGTCGGTGCGGGACGCGCGGTCCGCACAGTGCGGCTTCCGTCGGTCGGTGCGAGGTTGCTCGCACCGTGAGCGGCTGCGAGCCCGCACGGTGCGACCAACCTCGCACCGTGTGAACGCACGCGCACGGTGCAGCAGCGCGGCCGTACCGCGGACAGCGCACCGTGCGACGTCAGAGCCCCCGGGCACGCGCCGCGAACCGCCCGCGCAGCGTCACGTCCTCGTACGACCGGTGGAACACCCCGCGGCGCTGCAGGATCGGCACGAGCTCGTCCACGACGGTCTCGAGGCCCCGCGGGAACTCGTCGATCATCAGGTTGAAGCCGTCGGCGGCACCCGTGCGGTACCAGTCCTCGATGGTGTCGGCGGCCTGTTCCGGGGTCCCGACCACGATCCGGGCGCCGTACCCACCGAAGCCCCGCAGCACGTCCCGCAACGAGGTGTTGTTGGCGCGCACCCACCGCACGACGGTCTCGTGGTATCCGAGCGAGGGCCCGTAGGTGACCGGGTCGACCTCGCGGTCGAGGATCGCCGACGGGATCGGCGCGTCCGGCTCGAGCCCTGACAGGTCGGCGTCGAGGTGCGTCCCGAGCGCCCGGAGCGAGTAACCGTCCGGCGCGAGGGCTTCGAGCTCGTCGAACCGGCGCTGCGCCTCGGCCTCGGTGCTGCCGAGCACGAGCGACAACCCCGGCACGATCGCGACGTCCGCTGCGCTCCGCCCGTGCGTCTCGGCGGCGGCCTTGACGGCGCGGCGGTGCTCCCGCGCCGGTTCCGGCGTCAACTCGACGGCGAAGACCCCCTCGGCGACGCGTGCCGCCAGGTCGCGGCCGTGGGGCGATCCCCCGGCCTGGAACACGACCGGGTGGCCCTGGGCCGACGACGGGACCCGGAGCACGCCCTCGAGGTCCAGGAACCCGCCGTGGTGCACGACGGGGACCCCGGTGGCGGCGGACCGCCAGAGCGCCGTCACCAGGTCCACGAACTCCCCCGCACGGGCGTAGCGCTCGGGCCGGTCGGGGTTCGTCGCGACGCCGAAGTTCGCGGACACCGAGCGGTCGTAGGTGGTGACGGCGTTCCACGCGACGCGTCCGCCGGACACCGAGTCGAGCGACAGTAGCCGCTCGGCGAGGTCGAACGGGTCGTTGTACGTCGTCGACGCGGTGCCGACCAACCCGAGGTGGCTCGTCGCGTCGGCGATCGCACCGAGGGCGACGAACGGCTCGAGCAACCCGTAGGCGCGGACGTTCGGGTCACCGAACGCCGGGTGGTCGGCGAAGAACACCATGTCGAGCAGGCCGCGTCGCCCCAGAACCCGGCCGAGAGCAGGTCGGTGGGCTCGACGTCCTGCGTGCGCCAGGCCGCGGGACGCTGCCCGAACCCCTGCAGGTTCACGCCGAGGATCAGCCCGGCGTCGTCGGCCGGGCCCGTCACGCGGTCACCGCCGTCGGGTCCGGGAGTCCCAGCAGGGTGCGGAGCGTCGGTCGCGCTGCTCGCGGTGGCCGTGGTGGTCGCGTCGCGGTCGACCGGGAGGCCCGGTGCGGCTCCGCCTCGGACCTCGCCGCCGGCAGCGGTGCGAGCGGGTGCACGGTCCCGCCCAGGACGAGGTCCGCTCCGGGCAGGTCGACGTCGTGCCAGACCGCGAGGACGGGTTCACCCTGCCGGCTCGACGGCGTCGTGAGCGGTCCCCGGACGCGGTAGCCGTCCGGCCCGCCGTCGTGGTCGAGCGGTCGGATCCGGTCGGTGTGCGCGAAGACCCCCGACGTGCGGTCCCCGACGATGCTGTCGAGCGGCCAGGTGCGCCACAACCCACGCAGCACCCGGGCGAACTCGGCAGGGTCGTGCTGCTCACCGGTGCTCGGCACGCCGTGGTCGCGGGCACCGACGACGGCGCCCACCCGACCGTCCAGGACGTGGTCGAGCGAGAGGATCCGGCGGGCGGCGTTGTACGGGTGCTCGCGGGTCGGGGCCACGGCGACGAGGAACCCGTGGTCCGGCAGCGCACGGCCGAGGGCGAGCGTCGCGGTGGTGGGGTCCAGTCGATGGGCGGTGCTCGTCGCCGGATCGAAGCGGTCGGTGCCGACGGCGACGACGGTGGCACCGGAACCGGCGAGGCGGTCCGCGAGTCGGTCGATGCCGCCGGGTGTGGCTGCCGCTGCTGCGAGGTCCGCGTCCGGCACGGCGACGACGGGTGGTGCGGGGGCGGTGGTCACGGTGGTCCTCCCGTTCGGGTGCGCAGAACGGCCCGCCACGGTCGCCTCCCCAGCGTCCGTGGCGAGCCGGTGCACCGACCGTAGGGGCTCGCCTCGGCGCGGCGCACGCAGGTGTCGGCGGGTTGCGCCCCGTGACGGTCCGTTACGGCCGAGCGGGTCAGCGGTCAGCGGTCAGCGGTCCAGCGGACTCGCACCGTTGACGAGCAGGTCGGCGACGATGCGGCGCTTGTGCACCCGCGGGTTGTGCGACGCCAGGGTGCGGGCGTTCCGCCAGTGCCGGTCGAGGCCGAGCGAGCGGAACGTCCCCGAGGACCCGAGGGCGTCGAACACTAGCGTCGTCGCGTCGAGCACCGCGTCGGTGACGATGGTCTGGGCGCGCGCCACCGCGATCCAGCTGCGTTCGAGCGCCGCCCGGAGCACCGGGTCGGTCGACGGTTCGGCACTGGCCGCGCGCAGGGCGGTGTGCCGATCGACGGCCGCGTCCACCGGGCCGAGGCTCGCGGCGAACGCGGCGTCGGCGGCGTGTACCCGGGCGTCGACGGTGCCGATCACGCTCAGCAGCTCCGGATCGCGGGTCGGGTCGGCAGCGGTGCCGTTGTGGTGTCCGCGCGCCCGGGATCGGAGTGCCTCGACGCCCTCGCGCAGCGCGGCGCGACCGATGCCGACGAGGATCGCGTGCATCACGGTCTGGTGGTACTGCTCCTGGTACGGGTACCGGGTCGCGTATGGCAGCACCCGCTCGTCGGGCACCGGCACGTCGGTGTACGTCACACTCCCGCTGCCGGTGATGCGCTGGCCGAAGCCGTCCCAGTCGTCACCCACCACGACGCCGGGGTCCTCCGCGTCGACGAGCGCGACGAACCGTGCACCGGTGTCGTCGAGCGCCAGGACCGTGATCCACCGGGCGTAGACGCTGCCCGTCGAGTAGAACTTCCGGCCGGTCAGCCGCCAGGACCCGTCCGGGTCGCGGACGATCCGCGTGGTCAGGTCGCCCCCGGCCGGGTTCGGCGACTCGCTCCACCCGCCCCCGACGAACTCGCCGTCACCGAGCCGCGTGACGATCGCACGGTCGAACGCGGTGCCCTCGGCGTGCACGCGGTCCTCGACGAACGAGAAGTGGTTCCGCCACACGTGCGCCAGGTTCGGATCGACCTCGGCGATCTCGGCGATCGCCCGGAACACGTCGGACAGACGGGCACCGACCCCGCCCCACGCGACCGGCGTCCGCCACCGTGCGAAGCCGGCGTCGACGAGCCAGCCGAGCTGTTCCGTGGCGAGACGCTCCTCGCGTTCCCGCTGGCGGGCGTCGATGCCGATCCGCTCGATGACGGGCCGGAGCGGTGCGATCAGCTCGTCGTAGCGGTCGTCGGCCGGGATCTCACTCGGACACATGGCGGCACGCTACCGAGGTGCGATCGCGGCGCGGCCGGCCGCCGCAACGCGGGGCAACGGAGCGCAACCGGACGTCACACGCTCCGCCGAGGGCATCACCACACGATGCGGGCGAACTCCTCGCGGAGCCGTCGGGCGCGGCCCGGGTTGACCTGCTCGACCCACCCGATGCGCCCGAGCAGGTGCGCCCGGAACTCCGGGTGACCCGAACGGTTCTGCGAGGCAGGCCCGTGCACCGCGGCGTTGTGCAGGACGGCGTGCAGCCGGTCGACCTCGCGGCGCCCGGGCGACGGCCGCTCGTTGACCACGACACCCGTGACCGACTGCCGGACCCCGCGGCGCCGCACCCGGGTCTTCGATGGGTTGAGGCGGTGCCCCTGCTCGGTCACGATGCGGTCGACGCCCCGCAGGAATGCGTCCGGGCGCGCGGCGAGCCGGTCGCCGCCGCTGAACGTCAGGTCGTCGGCGTAGCGGGTGTACACCGCGTCGACGGCCCCGGCCCACCCGGCCAGCCGGGCGTCGAGGTGCCGCAGCGAGGTGTTCGCCAGCGCGGGCGACGTCGGGGCACCCTGGGGAAGGTGCGCCGTCGCCAGGGCCTGACGCAGCGCGTGACGCTCCTCCGGCGAGCCGCCGGCCGGCATCGCGCTGAGCACGTGGACCGGTACCCGGTGGGTGCAGAGCCCGGTCAGCACGTGCGCGAGCGGCTCCGCGAACCCGGCAGCCCGGAAGACGCCGTAGACGGTCGGCGCGGAGACGCTCGCGAAGAACGTCGTGAGGTCCGCGGTGACCACGACCTGCTGACCGGTGTGCACCGCTGCTCCCGTGACGACGCTCCGGCCGGGCACGAAGCCGTGCGCGGCGTCGTGCACCGGCAGCATCGTCAGGAGCTCGTCGAGGATCGTCCGTTGGGTGCGCCGGAGCATGTCCATCGGCTTCTCGAGCAGGCGAGGCGCGCGACCGGGCCGGGTGATCCACTCGTGCCGGTGGTGGTGGAGGGGGCTCGAGGGTCCCTGGCGGCGGTTCCACGCGCGGGTGTCGGCGAGCCAGAGCAGCCGGCCGACGGTGAGGTCGAGTGCCCGCGCGAGCTCGGGCAGGGTGTCGACGAGCAACGGGCTCGCCGTCTCCGGACGGGCACGGACCGCGGTGGCCCGGCGCACGAGCACCCGGACCGGCCGACGGTCCTCGCGCGACCGGTGCAGCGTGACGAGGCGCGGCGCAGCGGCGAGCACGGCTGCGAGCTGGCGCGGAGCGTCCACCGGCGGCCGCGGGTACGCCTCGAGCGCGGTGGCGACCGCGAGCCCGACGTACGCGCGCTCGACGCCGACGACCACGTACCCGACGGCCGTCAGGTCGTCCGCCTCCCACCGCTCGGCGGTCAGGAACGCGTCGGCCAGCGCCGCGGTGACGACGGAGAGGGGCGTGGGGTTCCCGGAGGACCTGTCGGTGCCTCCGTGCAGCGTCGCGCGCGGAGCGCGCTCGCCTGCTCGGGGCGTGTCGTCCTGCTGGTCCTGCGTGCCCCGGGGTGACCCCGGAGAGGTCGACGCGTCACGCGCGCCGGCCGCCTCCCCCGGGAACTCCACGCGCTCACCCTACGACGAGCCCCCGACGCGCACACCACCCCGGCCCGTGCCAGGATCGCCGGATGGTCTCGTACTTCCTGAGCCACGCCGAGGTCGTCGTGGAACCCGCCGAACCGATCGAGTCGTGGGGGTTGTCCGACGTGGGGCGCACTCGTGCCGGGCGGGCGGACGCGCTGGCGTGGGACTCGGGTGTCGATCGCATCGTGTCGAGCACGGAGCGCAAGGCCGTCGAGACCGCCGAGCTGCTCGGGGCCGCGGTCGGGCTCGTGCCCGCGCAGGATCCCCTGCTCGGCGAGATCGACCGCAGCGCGACGGGCTACCTGCCACCGGCCGAGTTCGAGGGGGTCGTCGACCGGTTCTTCGCGGAGCCGACCCGATCGGTCCGCGGATGGGAGCGAGCCGTCGACGCCCAGGCCCGAATCGTCGGAGCGGTCCGGCGGCTCACTGCAGCGGGCGACGCGACCATCGTGTCGCACGGTGCGGTCGGGGCGCTGCTCCTCGCCGAGCTGACCGGAGCGCCGGTGTCACGCGCGCTCGACCAGCCCGGCATGGGCAGCGTGTTCGCGTTCGATGCGCGCGCGTGGCGAGCAACGAGCACCTGGGAGCGCGTGCCCCTCGCCTGACGCGCACGCCGACCGCCGACGCCGAACGACACCGTGGCCGTCGTACGACATCGACCTCGTCGCTCCCGCGCGGCTGCAACGACCCGCGCGCGCAACGAACGACGTCGTACGACATCGAGGACGTCGTTCCGAGTCGGGCGTGCGCGGCCCCAGCGACACGGGCTCAGACGGGCAGCCGCTCCCCCGCCTCGACCGCCACGTCGAGCCGGTTCTCGGCCGGGGGCAGCGGGCACGTCGCGTGCGCCGTGTACGCGCACGGCAGGTTCGTCGCGCGGGTGAAGTCGATCCGGGTGGTCCCGGCGGCGTCCGGCGCCGGGACGTCGAGGCTCCGGTTGGCCTCGTACGTCGTGACGCCGCTGGTGCGGTCGGTGAACAGGACGTGCAGGCCGTCCCCGTGCCCGTTGAACGCGAGCAGCGACCGCGGCCCGTCGAGGTCGAAGGTCAGCACGCCCGGCGCCGAGTAGACGTGCTGCAGGCCGTCGACGACCGAGCCGACGGTGACCTCGCGCGGTTCGTCGAACGGTTCGAAGTGCGCGTCGACCACGAAGCGTTCCGACGGCTCGTACGTCGGGGTCCCGGGGTACTCGGTCCGGGTCGGGTTGCCGGGGTGCCGTGGGCGGATGACGTCGCTGCCGCCGCGTCGGGCGACCTCGATCACGACGGACTCGTCGCCGTCCTGCCACACCACGGCGGTGCTCGACCGTTCGGGCAACGGCCCGAAGCGGTGGGTGCCGGTGACCGGCTGCCCGTCGACCTCGACCGTCTCGCCGTCCGCGAGCTCGACGACGGGGCCGCCATCGCCGGTCGACCACGTGCCGGGTGCGTCGTCGAAGCGCTCGGGTGTCGCGGTGAGCCACCGGATGCTGGTGATGGCCAGGAAGCCGTGCTCGCTCGCCCGAGCCCGCTCGTGCTCGTCGTGCCAGGCGGCCCACTCGGTGGCGAAGTCGGATGCGGTCGGCGTCGTCGTGCTCATGCTCCGACGCTACGGCGTCGCGACGGCGGCCGCGCCGACGTCGTCGCACGGCGTCACGCGCGCTGCCGGCCCCGTGCCCTGGACGCTCCCGCTCACCAGGGGTGGGCGATGCTGCGGAGGTGCACCGGGCCTCCCGGTCGACGCCCCGGACCGGCCCCGTGGACGGCGGGGGCGGGCACGGCGAGGTCGGCCTGCAGCACCGCGCAGGCCACACCGCGGGCGACCGAGGCCTCGCCGAAGGCGGTCGCCGCGACCGTCGGGAACGGCCCCTGCGGCAGGCGGACGGCGAGCCTCTCCCGGACGGCCGCGATGAAGACGTCGCCGCCGGCGAGGGCCGCGCTGCCACCGATCGTGACCCGCGGCACGTCGAGCAGCTCGACGACGTGGGCGAGCGCGGATCCGAGTGCGGCCCCGGCCTCGGCGACCAGCGGTGCCGCGGCCGGCGTCGCGCAGAGCCGCTCGAACGCGCGTCGGACGTCGGTGGCCCGGTCGAGCGGGATCCCCGCGGGGAGCAGCCCGGCGGTGACCGCGCGCCGGACCTGCTGCAGGGGCTGGCAGGCCTCCCAGACCTCGGTCCAGCGGCCGTGCGCCTCGACCGGCATGCCCCCGAACTCGCCGGCGTTGCCGGTGGCGCCGCGGACCACCTCACCGGCCGCGACCGTCGCCGCGCTGATCCCGTGGCCGAGGAAGACGGACACCAGGTCGTCGGCAGCGGGCTCGGCCCAGACCTCGCCGAGGGCGCTCGCGACGCCGTCCTTCTCGAGGAGCACGGGCAGACCGGTCCGGACGGCGAGCTCGTCCGTGACGGGCAACGACCACCAGGCGGGCAACTGCGCGGGGGTGCCCATCCGGACGCCGTCCGGGTCGATCGATCCGGGGACGGCCAGGCCGATGCCGGCAGGGGCGGACCGGCCGCCGCGGACACGCCGCACGGCCGCGGCCATCGTGTCGAGCGTCCGCGCCGGGTCGTCGGTCGCGTCCAGGTCGACGTGCTCGACGGCCAGCACGGCACCGGTCAGGTCGGTGCGCACCACGACCAGGTGCGCCGGGTCGAGGTGCACCCCGATCGCCGACCGCGACCCCGCGACGACCTCGAGCCGTCGCCCACCGCCCGGCACCTCGCGCACCAGCCCCGCCCCCACGAGTCCGGCGGCGATGTTCGACACCGTCTGCGCGCTGAGCCCGGTCGCACGCACCAGATCGGCTCGGGCGAACGGCCCCCGGCGGCGGACGAGGTCGAGCACGAGCGCACGGTTCTGGACTCCGACGCGCACCAGGTTCGTGCCGCCCGTTCTGCCCTGCACCACGGTGTCAGGAAGGGGTTGACGGGGCTCGGACATGATCCCTAGCATCTCTGGTCATACGAATTTGTCAATCAATTGGATTGAAACCGCGACGGTGCGATCGGTTCGCCCGTCCGACGACGGATTCGCCTGTGCCACACCGGCGTGGCACGGGGTCGGAAGGGACGCTCGTGACGACGACGACACGATCCGGGACCACTGCACCACCACGGACGCGCACGGGCGGTGACGCTCCGGCCCGTCGACGACCACGCGAGAAGCATCCGTGGACCCCGGCCGAGAAACGCCGGCTGCGCGTCGGCATCGCGTTCATCTCGCCGTGGATCCTCGGCGTGCTCGTGTTCATCGCCTACCCCCTGATCTACTCGTTCGCGATCAGCCTGACCCGGTACTCGGGCATGGCCGACATCACCTGGGTCGGGTTCGCCAACTACGTCGCCGCGTTCATCGACCCGCTCGTGCACACCGCGGTCGGCAACACCCTGTTCTACGCCGTGATCGCGGTGCCCGTCGGCATCGTGATCGCCATCGTCATCGCCATCGCGATGAACCAGGACGTCCGCGAGATCGGCTGGTACCGGACCGCGCTGTACATCCCCTCGCTCATCCCCACCTTCGCGCTGGCGTTCATCTTCGTGGTGCTCGTCAACCCGCAGACCGGCCTGGTCAACCAGGTCATGAAGCTCGTCGGGATCCCGGCGACGAACCTGCTCGGCGACCCGACGACGGCGAAGCTCGTGATCGTCGCGCTCGCCCAGATGGGCGCCGGCAACGCGGCGCTGATCTTCCTCGCCGGGCTGCGCGGGATC
The DNA here is from genome assembly GCF_044497295.1 of Curtobacterium pomorum. Taxonomy (NCBI): domain Bacteria; kingdom Bacillati; phylum Actinomycetota; class Actinomycetes; order Micrococcales; family Microbacteriaceae; genus Curtobacterium; species Curtobacterium pomorum. The sequence goes on along the minus strand of NZ_CP172409.1, from coordinate 1,843,301 downwards.
CCGAAGACCCTGTACGAAGCCGCTCGCGTGGACGGCGCCGGACCGGTCCGGCAGTTCTTCGCGCTGACGCTCCCGCTGCTCTCCCCCGTGATCCTGTTCAACCTGATCACCGGCATCAGCAACGGCCTGCAGGTCTTCACCGAGGCGTACGTGATCTCGTCCGGCACCGGCGGGCTCGGCAGCCCGGACAACGGGACGTTGTTCTACATGCTCTACCTCTACAAGAACGCGTTCAGCTACGCGCAGCTCGGGTTCGCCAGCGCCATGGCCGTGCTGCTGTTCCTGGCCGGCATGATCCTGTCCGGGCTCGTGTACTGGCTGTCCAAGCGCTTCGTCAACTACGACGTGACCGGGGAGTGACCGATGACACTGCGCACTGAACGACACCCGGACCGCGACACCGTCACCTCGTCGATCGAGGCCGTCCGACCCCGCGGCCGCAAGGGTGCCGACGACCGTTCCCGCAACGCCGACGGCTCGATCCGCTCGCCGTGGTCGTCCGTCCTCGCCCGCGTGCTCCTCATCGCGATGAGCCTGCTGTTCCTCATCCCCATCTACTGGATGGTCATCTCGGCGCTGAAGGGCAACTCCGAACTCGGTGCCTTCCCGCCCACCTGGTTCCCGCAGTGGCTCGACTGGTCGAACTTCGGCAAGGCGATCGACGCGATGCCGTTCTTCACCTTCTTCCGGAACACGCTCATCATCACGGTCTGCGTGACGCTGTTCTCGATGGTGTCGAACCTCGTGATCGCGTACGGGTTCGCGTGCCTCGAGTGGCGCGGCCGCGACAAGGTGTTCTACGTCGTGCTCGCCACGCTGTTCATCCCGTTCCCCGTCACGCTCATCCCGATGTTCGACCTGTACGCCCGACTCGGCTGGATCAACACCTTCCTGCCGCTCATCGTGCCGAGCCTGTTCGGGTCCGCGTTCTACGTGTTCCTGCTCCGGCAGTTCCTGCTGCAGATCCCGAAGGACCTGCTCAACGCAGCGCGGATGGACGGCGCCTCCGAGTGGGGCATCCTCTGGCGGATCGTCTTCCCGCAGGCCCGGGCGGCGCTCGTCACCGTGGGGATCTTCGCGGCGGTGGGCGCCTGGAACGACTTCCTCGGGCCGCTCATCTACCTGCAGGACGAGAACGTGCAGACGCTCTCCATCGGGCTGCAGATCTTCCGCCTCAACAACTCGCAGGACTTCCAGTTCAACCAGCTGATGGCGGCATCGGTGCTCATCATCCTGCCGCTCGTGGTCCTGTTCTTCGTGTTCCAGCGGACGTTCATCAAGGGCGTCCAGATCGGGAGCTTCAAGTGAGCAGCGCATTCGACCGACGAACGTTCCTCCGCGGTGCCGCGGCCACCGGCGGGGCCGGCGCGCTCGCACTGCTCGCCGCCTCGTGCGCGAGTGGCTCCGGGGCCCGCAGCAACCCGAACCAGGTCACCATCTGGGGCGTCACGGGCACCTTCGTGCCGTTCCAGACGAAGGTGATCAAGGACTTCAACGAGGTCCATCCCGAGGTCGACGTGAAGGTGAACGTCGTGCCGTCGCAGGGCACCGGCGACGCCACGAGCATCATCACGGCCGTGCGCGGTGGCACCGCCCCCGACCTGTGGCTCCTCGACCGGTTCAGTGCGGCGCAGTACGCGGCGATCGGGCTCATCGAACCGATCGACGACATGATCGAGGAGTTCGAGGACCAACCGAAGGACGAGTTCCTGGCGCAGTGGCTCGGGTTCACGATCGGCGAGGTCAGCTACCAGGGCAAGACCTACGGCCTCCCCCACGACACCGACGCCCGCGGCATGTTCGTGAACCGGAAGATGCTCACCGGCGCCGGGATCGACCCGGACGAGTTCGACTGGGAGCACAACGGTCCGGTGAGCATGGACCGGATGTGGGACGTCAGCGAACGCCTCACGAAGAAGTCCGGCGGGAACTACACGCACGTCGGACTGCTCCCCTGGTACGGCGAAGGCTGGCCGTTCACGTGGGGGCTCGGCCTGGGCGCCTCGTACTTCGACCAGCAGGACTCGAAGATGACGATGGACTCGGCGAGCGTCCGGAGCATCTTCGAGTTCTACGAGGACTGGGCGAAGCGCTACGGCTACAAGGACGCCGACACCTTCATCGCGACCTACGAGCCGACCGGGCACCCGCCGGGACAGACCGCGTTCATGGCGGACCGGATGGCGTTCATGGTCAGCGTCCCGTCGACGATCCAGACCTTCGACAACTACGGCCCGAAGGACCTCGACTGGGGCACCGCGTACCTGCCGACCCAGCAGGACGGCGGCGACAAGTACACCTGGTCCGGCGGCTTCGCGCTGTGCGTGCCGAAGGGCTCGAAGAAGAACAAGGCCGTGTGGGAGCTCATGAAGTACTTCACGAGCAAGCAGGGTCAGGAGACCTACATGGTGCCGGCCACGAGCGTGCCGTCGAACATCGCAGCGCTCAAGGACCCGAAGGGCTCGGCGAAGTCGATCCGCTTCTTCACCGAGTCGATCGGCGCGTCCACCTGCCGCCCGCCGCTGCCCGTCGGCGGCGCGTGGTGGGACTCCCTCGCCGACGCGCGGTCGAGCGTCCTGCTCGGCACCGCGAGTCCGCAGGAGGCCGTCGAGCGTGCGCAGAACCGCGTCGACCCGATGATGCAGACGTACTCGCCGTTCACGCTGCCGAAGGACTACGACACGGTCCGGATCTGAGCAGGAACGCACCGCCCGTCACCACGAGAGGAACCACCGACACATGCCCTCCACCCCCTTGCGCGTCGCCGTCCTCGGCTTCTGGCACGTCCACGCCGGCGACTACGCGCAGCAGACCGTCGACCACCCCGGCACCGAGCTCGTGGCCGTGTGGGACGACGACGCCGAGCGCGGCCGGGCCGGCGCCGAACGGTTCGGTGTCGAGTTCACCGACGACCTCGACGCCCTGCTCGCCCGACCGGACGTCGACGCCGTCACGATCACGACCTCGACCGACGTCCACCGCGACGTCATCGTGCGCGCCGCCGCGGCCGGCAAGCACGTCTTCACCGAGAAGCTCCTCGCCCCCACCGTCGAGGAGTGCGAGGAGGTCATCGCCGCCTGCGACACGGCCCGCGTCGCCCTCGTCGTCTCACTCCCGCGGCTGTACCACGGGTACACCGCCGCGATCCTGCGCGAGCTCGATGCGGGTCGCCTCGGCGACGTCACGTCCTCCCGCGTCCGGCTCTCGCACGACGGTGCCGTCGCACCGTGGCTGCCGGAGCGCTTCTTCGACCCGGCGACGGCGGTCGGCGGCGCCCTCACCGACCTCGGCTGCCACCCCGTGTACCTGACCCAGCTGTTCCTCGGCGCACGGCCGGACAGCGTCGCGGCCGTCTACCGTTCGGTCACCGGCCGAGCGGTCGAGGACCACGCCGTGGTCACCGTCGGCTACCCCTCGCAGGCGATCGGCGTGATCGAGGCCGGCTTCGTCGCCGGCACCCCGTTCACGATCGACGTGGCCGGCACGCGGGGGTGGCTCGCCTACTCCGACCTGGAGGCCCGGCTCACCGCCGGCGGACCGGCCTACGGCGACGAGACGGTCACCCTCGAGGTCCCCGCCGACACCCAGGACGCGTTCGGACAGTGGGTGGACCACGTGGCCGCCGGCACGCGTGCCGACGACAACCTCGCCCGCGCCGTCGAGCTCACCCGCCTGGTGGTCGCCGCGAACGACGCCGCGGGCCAGCCCGCGGGACACGCCGCGCGACACGCCGCCCCCGTCGGCGCACCCGTCTGACGGCCCCAGCAGTCCAGCAGTGCAACGCCACGAACCCACCACAGGAGTCACCATGTCCAGCGACATCATCCGCGTCGGCCTGATCGGCGGCGGGGGCATCGCCACGTTCCACCTCAACGGGTACGCCCAGCACCCGGAGCTGATCCGGGTCGCCGCGGTCGCCGACGCGTTCGCGGCCACGGCCGAGGAGCGCGGCGCCGAGCTCGGCGTCCCCTGCTTCACCGACTACCTCGAGATGCTCGAGCAGGCGGACATCGACGCCGTGGACATCTGCCTGCCGCACCACCTGCACCGCGACGCGATCGTCGCCGCCGCGAAGGCCGGCAAGCACGTGCTGTGCGAGAAGCCGCTGTGCCTGAGCCCTGACGAGGCCGCCGACGTGCAGCGTGCGGTGTCGGAGTCCGGCATCACCCTGATGTGCGCGCACAACCAGCTGTTCATGCCAGCGGTCGCGAAGGCCAAGGAGCTCATCGACGGCGGCGCGCTCGGCACGGTGTACGAGGTCCGCACCACCGACTCGTTCCGCAACGAGTTCGACCCGTCGAACATGGGGTGGCGTGCGCACGCGTCGACGAGCGGCGGCGGTGAGCTCATCGACACGGGCTACCACCCGAGCTACCTGCTCATGCACCTGGCCGGCGGCGTCCCGGTGCAGGCCACCGCGATGCTGTCCACGCACCGACTCGCCTTCATGGAGGGCGAGGACTCGGCACAGGCCCTGTTCCGCTTCGACAACGGCGCCGTGGGGCAGCTCGTGACGAGCTGGGCCTACGACCCGGCCGCCGGCACCGAGCGGTTCAGCGTCGTCGGCGAGCACGGCTCCCTGACGAGCGACGGCACCACGCTGCGGTGGGACCTGCGGGACGGCACGAGCGAGTCGGTCACCTTCGACGAGGTCGACACCTTCGCGGCCGAGATCGGCGCGTTCGGGGCGTGCCTGCGTGACGGCACGCGGCCGATCCACTCCGAGCGGGAGGGCATCGCGGTGCTCGGCATGATCCTGGCGGCGTACGAGGGCGCCCGGACGGGCACGATCGCCCCGGTCCTGACGGCGGACGAGACCGTCAGCGCCTGACTGGCGCGGATCGGCCCCGGACGACATCCTCGACGTCACACGACGTCGAGGATGTCGTTCCGTGTCTCGGGGCTTCGCGCGTCAGCTCGTCGCCGGTGCCGCGTCCTCGTCGTCGGCGGCGTGCAGCACCGACTCCGCCTGCCCGAGCAGGTGGCGCGCGGCCAGGTTCAGTGACCGCACCCCGACCACGGCGACGAGCAGGGTCAGCAGCACGAGCAGCACGGTCGTGGGCACCCAGGCCACCGGCAGGTCGAGCACCCGGAACCACTCGATCGCCGCCGTCGCGACCGCCGCCGCCGGGAACACGAAGGACCAGAACCCGAGCGAGAACCCCAGCCGGACGTACCGGGGCAGCAGGGCGAGCTGCACGAGGAGCATGAGGACGCCGAGGCCGGCGATCGCCTGCACGGGCAGGGTGAGGGCGTCGTCGGTGAGCGCGAACAGGGAAACGGTCGCCACCGCGGGCGGGGCCACGAGGATCGCCATGGTGGGGACGAGCGGGTCGGGCAGTGCCGGACGGAACGACAGCCGGATGAGCAGCAGCCCGGTCATCACGCCCCAGAAGAACACGCCGACGCCGAAGCAGGCCCACGACGACCAGCCGACTCCGACCTCGTGGGTGGCGACGGCGGCCACGAGGGCGGCGGCGACGGTCGGCAGCAGGTAGCCGCCGTGCACGGCCTCGAGGCTGAGGCGCCCCTCGAACCACGTGCTCAGCAACCACGCCGCGAACCCGGCGGCGACCGTCACCGCGAGCAGCACGAGGACCTGCCCGCCGAGCTCCCAGAAGCGAGCGAGGTCGACACCGAGGAGCATCGCGGTCGCGGGGACCAGCGCCGCGATCGGCCCCTGCGCGGGGTGGCGGAGCTGGTCGACCAGGCGTTCCTCGACGCGGACGCCCCGCAGGACGTGCGCGCCGAGCAACCACACCCACGCCACCGCCGCGACCGCCCAGAACACCTGCGGGACGACGGCCGGTAGTCCGAGCACGGGTGCTGCGTACGACCAGGTCTCCGCGAAGCCGGCGAGGCCGAACGGTGCGGCGAGGGTGTTGAGCGGGATGCGGGAGGTCGGGCGCGCGCTGGGCATAGGGGTCCCATTCTCCCCGGACCGCGTCGCGTCGCGTAACGCCCCGGCCACCGTGACGCCCCCGTGGCACATTGGGCCCATGCCCTTCGAGAACACCGACCACGTCCAGGCCACCACGGCCGGCTCGCTCCCCCGCACGCCGGAGCTCATCGCCGCGAACGCCGCCCGCCCCGTGGGCGCGGACGGCTTCACGCTCGAGGCCACCGACGAGGTCCGTCAGCTGACGAGCGCGGCGGTCGACGACGTCGTCGCACGCCAGACCGCCCTCGGCATCACGCAGCCGGGCGACGGCGAGTTCGGCAAGGCGATGTCGAACGGCGTCGACTACGGCGCGTGGTGGGGGTACTCGTTCCAGCGGGTCAGCGGCCTCTCGCTCACCGAGGAGAACGTCTTCACGCAGGAGCCGGTCCGCTCGAGCCCGGGCAACGTGCAGCTCACGAGCTTCCCGGACCGCCGCGACTGGACGATCTTCCGCGACGCCTACACCGACCCGGAGTCGGGCATCGGCACCGGCAAGAACGCCACCGCGTTCCCCACCACGACCGGCCCGATCACCTACACCGGGCACGACGCCGCGCGCACCGACGCCGCCAACCTCACGCACGCGGTCGCGGCCGCCGGTGCCGACAACGGGTTCATCACGGCCCTCTCGCCCGGCTCGGCAGCCCGGGTCGCGAACGAGTACTACGCGACGGACGAGGAGCACATCTGGGCCTGGGCCGACGCCCTGCGCGAGGAGTACCGGATCATCCTCGACGCCGGTCTCGTGCTGCAGATCGACGACCCGTCGATCGCCGAGAACTGGGACCAGATCAACCCCGAGCCGAGCCTGGAGGACTACCGCGCCTTCACCCGCATCCGCGTCGAGGCGCTCAACCACGCGCTCAGGGGCCTCGACACCAGCCGCGTCCGCTTCCACCTGTGCTGGGGCTCCTGGCACGGCCCGCACACCACCGACATCGAGCTCCGCCACATCGTCGACCTGATGCTCGACATCGACGCCGACGCCTACTCGTTCGAGGCCGCGAACGCCCGCCACGAGCACGAGTGGACCGTCTGGCAGGACGTCACCCTGCCCGACGGCAAGGTCATCGTGCCGGGTGTCGTCGGCCACGCCACGAACGTCGTCGAGCACCCCGATCTCGTCGCGCAGCGCATCGAACGCTTCGCCTCGGTCGTCGGGCGCGAGCGCGTCATCGCCGGCACCGACTGCGGGCTCGGCGGCCGCATCCACCCCCAGATCGCCGCGGCCAAGCTCGAGTCCCTCGGCGAGGGTGCCCGGCGTGCGAGCGCGAAGCTCTTCTAGCCGCCCGTTCCTTCCCAGAACGGCTGCAGTACCTAGCGAGATCGGGCGTACCTGCCGAGAAGAACACGGCAGGTACGCCCGGTTTCGGCAGGTACGCCCGATTACCGGCGCGCGCGGCCGAGCACGACCGCGCCGACCGCAGCAGCCGCGCCGAGCCACACGAGGGGGCGTGTGACGCGTCGCCGCTTGGCGACCCAACCACCGTTCGTGGCGTTGTCGGCGTCCGCCGGGGCGTAGAGGTTGCCGTCGGTCGGCGCGGCCTTCCCGCGCAGCGCGAAGGTCTCGACCATGGGCTTCGTGATCTTGTGGAACAGGCCAGGGAACACGTACTGCAGCGGCACGAGCGACGCCTGGATCCGGCCGACGAAGCGGTACCGCTTCGGGTGCGTGGCGGCGGTGACGACGGCACGACCCGCGCGTTCGACCGACACCGTCGGCGGCAGCGGGTGCGAGTTCTTGCCGGTGTAGTTGGCGCCGTTCTGGTAGATCGGGGTGTCGATCGTCGACGGCAGCAGCGCGGTGAAGTGGATGCCGGTGCCGGCGAACTCGTCACCGAGGACGTCGATCAGGCCGAGCGCCGCGTGCTTGCTCGTCACGTAGGCCGACTGGTACGGCGCGGACAGCAGCGACTGGATCGAGCCGACGAGCACGTACGTGCCCTTCCCGCGCTGCTTCCAGTGCGGCAGCAGGTGGGTCACGGCGTTGAGGTGCCCGTACAGGTTGGTGTCGACGACGCGCTTGAAGGCCTCGGTGGGGGTCTGCTCGAACAGGCCGTAGACGAACAGGGCGGCGTTGCCGACGAAGACGTCGATGCGGCCGTGCCGACTCGTCACCGTGCCGATGAGGTCCTTGACCTGGTGCTCGTCGGCGACGTCCGTGGGGATCGCCACCGCGTCGGCGCCGAGAGCCCGGCACTCCGCGGCGGCGGCCTCCAGGGAGTCGTGGCCGCGAGCGGCGAGCACGAGCGTCGCGCCCTGTCGGGCGAACTCGTGCGCCGCGGCCCTCCCGATGCCGCTCGATGCTCCGGTGACGACGACGATCTTCCCGCGGTACCGATGTCCCATGCGTCCTTGGTACGCGCCGCTGGTCCGTTCCCGCACAGACGCGCCGTACCCCTGCACCCGGTGCGAGGATGGAGCATGCGCAAGGACGACCTGACCGTCGACGAAGCCACGGTCATCGCCGAACACGCCCGGTCCGGTGCCCTCGAGCTGGACGACCCCGAGGTCCGCAGGGTCGTCGAGCAGGCGAACCGCGTGCTCGTCCGTGCACAGATGTGGGGCGAGGAGCGGAGCCCGAAGCTCCGTCGCCGCCGCCGCTTCATCGCGATCGGCGCGCTCGTGATGGTGCTCGTCTGGGTCGCCGGACTGTTGGTGCCGCTCGCCCTGCGGTTCGGGGTGTAGCCGGAGCCGACCTCGCGTCGCCGTCCGGCTCAGCGGCTGGCGCGGGCGTTCCGGGCGAGGAGCCAGAGGTACGTGCTGTGCCCGACGAGCGCCAGGCCGAAGAAGATCGCGGCGACGGCGTAGACGCGGTCGAGCTTGCCCTGCCCGATCACGAGCATCACGACGCAGAACGCCACGGCGATCGCGAGCACGCCGACCTGCACGGTCGACCAGATCCGTCGGAAGCGCGGCATGCCCGTCTCGTTCACCCGGCCATTCTCCCCCATGCCGGGCGTGTTCCGCGGACGGCCGACGTCGGCCCGCGGTACGACACGGACGTCGCGCGCCGGTACCGTGCTCCGATGCGCGGCGGTCCGAGCCGGACCTAGCGTGCAGGCATGGACACGCACCACCCCACGGCCACCCCCACCAGTACCCCGGCCCGCCCTCCACGCCGACGCCGCCGCCCGTTGAGGATCATCGGCTTCTCGCTCGTCGGGCTCGTGGGCCTCGGCGCCCTGACGCTCGGCGGCACGGCCACCTACGACGCGATCGCGACCGCAGCCGAGCGGGACGACATCCGCCCGTACGGCGAACTCGTACCCGTCACCGGCGGTCGGCTCAACGTCGCCGTCACCGGGTCCGGGGCGTCGACCGTCGTGCTGCTGCCCGGCTTCGGCACGGCGTCCCCCGTCATCGACTTCGCCCCGCTCGTCGACCGGCTGCAGGACACCCACCGGGTGGTCGTGGTCGAGCCGCTCGGGTACGGCCTGAGCGACGGCACCGACCGACCACGGACCAGCGCGAACATCGTCGACGAGGTGCACCAGGCGCTGTCGACCCTCGGCATCGACCGGTACGTGCTCGCCGGGCACTCGGTCGCCGGGATATACGCGCTCGAGTACACGAACGCGTACCCGGACGAGGTGCAGGCGTTCGTCGGCATCGACAGCAGTGTGCCGACGCAGCCCGGCATCGACGAGGCCGTCGGGTCCGGCCTGTTCCGCTTCGTGAAGGCCGCCGGGCTCGCCCGCGTGCTCACTGCCGTGTCCGGCGACGCGTACGCCGGGCTGCCCTACACCGATGCGCAGAAGGAGCAGATGACCCTGCTGTCACACCGCACCAGCATGCGCGCGACGTACCTGGACGAGTACGAGCACCTCGGCGCGAACTTCCGGCACGCCCGCAGCCTCGCGTTCCCCGCCGATCTGCCGGTCCGCCTGTTCGTCGTGGGCGACGACCCGGAGGTGCCGGGGTGGGAGCGTCTGCACCGTGAGCAGGCGGCGTCGGTGGCCGACGGCCAGGTCGTCCTGCTCGACGGCGGGCACTACCTGCACCACACGCACGCAGCGGAGATCGCCGAGGGCATCGACGCGGTCGCCGACCTCGGTCAGTGATCCCGGAGCGCCTCGACGAGCTCGGCCTTGCGCTTCGACGAGTACCCGGTCAGGCCGAGCTCCTTCGCCCGCTTCCGGAGGTCGGCGACGGTCCAGTCGTCGTAGGAGCCGGACTCGCCGCCCTTCTTCCCGACTGCCTTCTCGCCGCGGGCCGCTGCGGCGTTGCTGATCCGCGCGGCCTTCTCCTTCGAGTTGCCCTCCTTGCGGAGCTCCTCGTACATGTCCGGCTTCTTGAGTTGGTTCGGCATGGTGCGTCACGGTACGCGCGCCGGCCCGGCGTCGTTCCGAGCCGGCGGCGGCTCAGCGCTTCTCGGGGTCGTGACCCCAGTTCATCAGGGACCACCGCCACGGGGTGTCGTGCACGTCGCCGTCCGGCCGCTGCTCCGAGTGCCGGGCGACGTAGCCGATCACCTTCCGCATGTGGGCGTGGTCGTCGTCGGTCCGGTCCGCCTTGTGCTTCTCGAGGATCCGGATGACGTGCCGCCCGCTCTCGTGCCCGGTCGACTCGCCGCCCCCAGGGGGCTTCTGCCCGACGTGCTTCGACTCGTCGGTGTCGAGCCACTCGCGGAGCTCCGACGGGGTCATGTTCACCGCGTCGGCGAAGTCGCGCTCGGTCTGCTGGTCGTCGTCGTCGCTCATCCCCCGAGGCAACGCCCCGGCCCTGGACGAGTGCGCAGGACGGACGGCGCTCCGGCTTCCCCCAGCGCCGACGGGTTCGGTGGTCACGAGCCAGCAGGAAGGAACCCCATGCCCACCGACCAGTACGAACACGGCGACCCGCGCACCCGCTACCCGAACGTCGAGCCGGAGCCGCAGACCCAGGACGAGCCGGGCCTCCAGTCCGCCATGGACCCGGTCCCCGACCTGGGCGAGACGAGCTATCGGGGCACCGGTCGGCTCGCCGGCCGGAAGGCCCTGATCACCGGCGGTGACTCCGGCATCGGCGGCGCCGTCGCGATCGCGTTCGCCCGCGAAGGCGCCGACGTCGCGATCGCCTACCTGCCGGAGGAACAGTCCGACGCCGACCACGTGCTCGAGCAGATCCGTGCCGCCGGACGCACCGCCGTGGCGATCCCCGGCGACCTGCGCGACAAGGCGTACGCGCAGGAGCTCGTCGACCAGGCGGTCGCCGGACTCGGCGGGCTCGACGCCCTCGTGAGCGTCGCCGGCAAGCAGCGGTGGCAGCCCGACGTGCTCGACATCACGGACGACCAGTTCGAGGCGACCTTCGACGTGAACGTCTTCGGGCTGTTCCGCCTCGTGAAGGCGGCACTGCCGCACCTGCAGCCCGGTGCGACGATCACCACGACGGCCTCGATGGAGGCGTACAAGCCGGCGCCCGACCGGCTCGACTACGCGGCGTCGAAGGGCGCGATCAACAACCTGTCGAAGGGGCTGTCCCAGCTGCTCGTCGAGCGCGGCATCCGCGTGAACGTCGTCGCTCCCGGGCCGACGTGGACCGTCCTGCAGCCGAGCGGCGGCGTCGACCCGTCGACGTTGCCGGAGTTCGGCAGCAGCGAGTCGCCGATGGGTCGCGCCGGGCAGCCGGCCGAACTCGCCCCGGCCTACGTCTTCCTGGCGTCGGACGAGTCGAGCTACGTGGTCGGCGAGACGCTCAACGTGAACGGCGGCATGGTCACGCCCTGACCGGCACCGCTCGCCGACGACACGGCAGCGGGTGGGAATGGATCGGACCCGCCCGCTGTCGGACTCTGCACCGATCACGAAGACCACGAAGACCACGAAGGAGCACACCATGAGCCTCGAACCCCACAAGGGCGCAGCGATCGTCGACGAGCGCACCTGCACGCCGAAGCCCGTCCTGACCAAGCTGCACGACACCCGCACTCCGGCGTTTGGCCGGTGGCTCGGGCAGATCAACCGCCAGGACTGAGGCGCCGCCCGGCGCACCGCGTCGCCCTGCTAGCGTGCAGACGTGTTCCGGGGCCGGCTCTACTTCGCACTGCAGGCACTCGGTGGCGCTGTCTGGTGGATCACCGTCGCGACCGTCCCGGGCATCCGGACGCTCACCCTCGGCTCGCTCGACCCGGTCGCCGTTGCGGCCGTCGACGTCCCGCTGTTCGTGGTCGCGTCGGCGATCGCGGCGTCGTCGGCCAGTGCCATCGGCCGGGCCGCCGCGATCGTCGCCACCGGCTGGACGGCGGTCGTCCTCGCGGCACTCGCCGTCTGGGCCACCGTCACCGGTGAGGCCGGCTGGGGAGTCCTGGTCATGACCGCGGCCACCGTCGGCTCCGGGCTGGCCCTCGCGCTCGTCCTGCTCGGCCGGGTGCCGACCGAGTGGCTGACGTCCGGTCCGCTGCGGTTCCGCACCGCCGACCCGGATGCCGCCCGGTCACGGCACGTCGCCGCGACGACGCTGCAGATCGTCGTCTTCTGGGGACTCTTCCTCGGGGTGTTCCCCGTGACCATCGCCGTCGCCGAGCAGCGCTGGCGGCTGCACCCCGCCCTGCCCGGACCGGTCGTGACCGCGCTGCTCGTGGTCGGGCTCGTCGTCCTCGCGCTCGCCAGCGCGCTCGGCATCGCGTCGGCGGCGGCGATGTCGACCAAGGGCGCGGGGACGCCGCTGCCGTCCGCCAGCGCGAACCGGCTGGTCGTCGCCGGCCCGTACCGGTCGGTCCGCAACCCGATGGCGCTCGCCGGCATCACGCAGGGCGTCGCCGTCGGCCTGCTGCTCGGGTCGTGGATGGTCGTCGTCTACGCGCTCGCCGGCTCGATCGTGTGGAACTGCGTCGTCCGACCGCTCGAGGAGGCCGACCTCGAGGTCCGCTTCGGCGACGACTTCCGCCGCTACGCCGCGCGTGTCCGGTGCTGGGTGCCGCGGTGGCCGATCGCCGCGAGCGTGGGCGGCGTGCCCGTCGCCGTCAGCTCGTCGACCCGCTGATGTTCACGAGCCACGTGACCCGGAACCGGTCGGTGAGCATCCCGAACGTGTCGCCCCACGGCGCCTTCGTCAGCGGTTCGATGATCGTCGCCCCGTCGGCGAGCCCGTTCCAGTAGCGGGTCAGCGCCTCGTCGTCGTCGCCGCTGAGCGACAGCGAGATGGTGCTCTCCGACGGCGTCTCCATGCCGGTCGGCGCGTCCGACGCCATCAGCAGCAGGCCGTTCTCGCCCTCGAGCTGCCCGTGCATGACCTTGTCGACGTCGGCCGGGTCCTGGCTCATGCCGGCCTCGCCGAAGGTGCCGATCGTGAGCTGGCCGTGGAACACCGAGTGGTAGAAGTCGAGGGCCTCGCGGGCTCCCGAGCGGAAGCCGAGGTACGGGTTGAGACGCACGGACATGGTGGACTCCTCACGACGGGCGGGCGTCGTCGCCCGCTGCGCGCCCATCGTCGCAGACGCGACGTGCCCGCGGAAGGGCACGTCGCCGTGGACGGGCGTGCGATGCGCCCTGGAGGCCCGTGGCAGGGCCGCCCCGCGCCTCCAGGCCGTCAGGCGGTCGCGGTGCGGTCCGTGGCCGGGTCCGCACCGGCCAGGTCGCGGATGCGCTTCGCCGGCACGCCGGCGTAGACGCCGTGCGCCAGCAGGCGCCCGGTGACGACCGCGCCGGCCGCGACGACCACGTCGTGCTCGATGTGCGCGCCGGGCAGGATCGTGGCACGGCCGCCGATCCACACGCGGTCCTCGATGACGACCGGCCGGCCGGTCGCGGTGTCGCTCCACCGGCCGTCGGCATCGATCGCGTGGTGGCTCGTCATGATGAGGACCTGCATGCCGATCGCGGCGTTCGCACCGATGGTGACGGGGGCGATGGCCTCGATGGTCGTGCCGCGGTTGAAGTAGACGCCGCGCGCGACCGACAGGTTGCGCGGGTCGCCGGTCAGTGAGAACCCGGGACCGGGAGCCGACTCGGCACGGGCGCCTGCGGCGTTCAGCAGCAGCCGTCGCACCACCCGCGGCAGGAACGGCGAGCCGAGCAGGGCGGTGAGGAGGACGTGCTCCCGGGCGTGCGCGGCGTCCTCACGCAGGCGTCGGGAGAACGTGGAGGGGACGGGGACGGCTGGCGTGGCCATGCGGCCTCCTGGGTTCGACGGGGCGTGCGATGTCGCACAGCCGAAACGTAGGCGGTGCCGGACGACCCGACAACGGACACCGAGGCGGTTGCGTGATCCTTGCGGTAACGCCCCGGCCCGCTACTCCCGCGCCGCCAGCGCCGTCTGCCGCGGCAGCTCCCCGAACTCCTGCCGGTAGCTGCCGGCGAACCGGCCCAGGTGCGCGAACCCCGTCGCCCGGGCGATCTCGGCGACGCTGCGGTCGTCGCCGGCCTCGAGCTGCTCGCGGGCGAGCAGGAGGCGGATCCGGCGCAGGTACATCGTCGGCGTGATGCCGTGGTGCCGCTGGAACGCGGCCTGGACACCGCGCACGCTCAGGCCCGCGGCCTCGGCGACGTCGTTGACCGTGATCTGCTCGGTCGCGTGGTCGAGCAGGAACGTCTCGGCGCGGGCGAAGCGGGCGGTCGAGGCCATCACCGGCTCGTGCTGCCCCACCGGCCAGTGCGGGATCGCGGTCAGCAGCCCACCGGCGGCGAACCGGGCGAGCTCGCGCTCACGTTCCACCGGCACGTCGGCCGGGCCCTGCAGCACCTCCTGCGCGACCGAACGGACCATCAGCCACCACGCGGCCAGCGGCGCGCCCTCGGGCACGTGACGCGGACGGAACTCCAGCGGACCCGGTGCCCAGTCGCCACGCTCGGCAGCGACCTGCTCGACGATCGTCCGGTCGATGCGCAGCACGTCGTGCTGGACGTCCACCCACCGGAACCGCTGGGGGTCCTGCCGGTAGAGCACCGGGCGGCCGACCTTGACGGGGTTGTCGTCGACGACCGCGGAGCCGGACTTCACCCAGACGATCATCATCGCCCGTCCGGGCTCGACCGCGCCGCTCAGGGTGCCCGTGCACCGCGTCGACTCGAGCGACAGCAGGGCGGTCCCCCGCACGCGTTCCTCGAAGGCGAACCCCTCGCCGGTGCCCTCGACGGTGAGGCCGTGGGTCACGTGGGTCACCGAGAGTGCCTCGGCCGCGACCGACGGCTCGTCTGTCCTGATCTGCCGCTGCGTGCGGTGCATCATCTCGGGCACAGGACGATCCTCGCGACATGTCGGCATCCGCGCAACGCACGACGCGCCGGGTTCCTCGGAAGACAGCCAGCAACCGCGCGTTTGACTGGTGGGCCATGAAGTACATCCAGTACGACCGCTCGACGATCCTGACCAGCGACGACGTCGCCGATGCCGTGATCGAGTACGCCGCGGCGCTCGCCGGCGGCAACCGAGCCGACGCCATCGCGATCCCGGCGGTGGCGGAGGACGGCACCATGACCACGACGAAGATGCTCATCGGCCCGTCGAGCGAGATCGTCGTCGCCGATGCGGACGAGGACGAGCTCGAGGTCGAGAACGGCGAGTTCGTCGCCCGTCTGCGTGCGGCAGCCGGCACGTTCGAGCACCCGGAGACGATCCACGCGGACACCCGCTCCGACCTGACGGGCGAAACGCCGGTCGCCTGACCGCAGCACGGTCGTCGCGACGCTCACCGGCCGAGGTCGGTCGGGAACCTGCTGGCGTCCACGGCGAGGACCGCCTCGGTCCGTCGGCGCATCTCCGCCAGGAAGGCCCCGCCCTCGGGCTCCAGGTCGTCGTCCGGCGCCGGCTCCAGGGCGACCGCCACCGCAGGTGCGAGGAGCAGCTCTACCGTGCTGGCCGCGCCGAACTCGTCGGTCGTCGGGACCGACACGACGTCGCTCAACCGGCTCTGGTGCAGGGCGGCCGCGTACCGGATCACCGCGTCGGCGACCGCGTCACCGGTCAGGACCCGGACGGCCCCCGCGTAGTTGACGTACTTCATCGATGCTCCCTCGTGACGAGGGGCACCCGCCGCGGTGACGGTTCCCTGATCCTGCTGGACAGTAGGCCGTGGTCGCCGCGCGCGTCACAGACAGCGCCGCCGGAGACGGCGCCGAGGGGTCTGTCCGCTCCGCGCTGTCGCTCGGGATCCCGCTGGTAGCAACGAGGTGCGTGCCGCCACCCGTGCGGCGCGGGAAGGAAGCGACTCTTGACCGAGATCACCGCCCACCACGGGCTCTTCAAGGACACGAACCTGCACGTCGACGACACCGGCGGTTCCGGCCGCACCGTCGTCCTGATCCACGGCTGGCCGCTGTCCGGCGCGTCCTGGAGCAAGCAGGTCCCGGCGTTCGTCGACGCCGGCCACCGCGTCGTCACCTACGACCGTCGCGGCTTCGGTCGCAGCGACAAGCCGAAGACCGGCTACGACTACGACCACCTCACCGAGGACCTGCACACGATCCTCACCGAGCTCGACCTGCAGGACGTCACCCTCGTCGGCTTCTCGATGGGCGGCGGCGAGGTCGCCCGCTACTTCTCGAAGTACGGCACCGAGCGGCTGCACAGCGTCGTCTTCGCCTCGGCCGTGCCGCCGTACCTGCTGCAGACGTCGGACAACCCGGACGGCCCGCTGCCGAAGGAGCAGGCGGCCGAGATGACCGCGGGCCTGACGAAGGACGAGGACGCGTTCTACGACCAGTTCACGACCGACTTCTTCTCGGTGGACGGCACCCTGGTCGTCTCCGAGGAGGACCGGCAGCAGGCGCTCACGCTCGCGAAGCAGGCGTCGAAGACCGCCGCGCTCGAGGCGATGGCGTCCTTCGCGAACACCGACTTCCGCGACGACCTGCCGAAGGTCACCGTGCCGACGCTCGTCATCCACGGTGACGGCGATGCGACCGTGCCGTTCGACGGCTCGGGTGCCCGCACGCACGCCGCGATCGCCGGCTCCGAGCTGCACGTCGTGGCCGGCGGCCCGCACGGCGTCAACGTCAGCCACCCGGACGAGTGGAACCGCGTGGTGCTGGAGTTCCTCGCGAAGTAGCGCGGAGACAGGGCGGACGGGAGGCCCGTGGCGGGTCCGCCACGGGTCCGCCGTCCGCCCTGTGCGCAGGTCCAGGGCCCCACTCAGGCCGCGGGAGCCACCAGACCGGCGCGCCGGCGCAGGTCGAGCGCGGCCGCGACGAGCTCGCGGGTGCGCGGGTGCGCGCCCGCGTCGAACAGCCGCTCCGCGGGGCCCACGTCGACGACACGACCGCCGTCGAAGACCGCGATGCGGTCGGCGACCCGGCGCACGACGGCGAGGTCGTGCGAGATGAACACGCAGGTCGTGCCGGTGGTGCGCTGCAGGTCGAGCACCAGGTCGAGGATCCGCGCCTGCACCGAGACGTCGAGCGCGGACGTGGGTTCGTCGCACACCACGAGCGGCACCGGTCCGGCGAACGCCCGGGCAATGGCGACGCGCTGCTTCTGCCCGCCGGACAGCTGGGCCGGCCGGCGGTCGAGGACGTCGGCGGGCAGCCCGACCCGCGCCGCGAGCTGCTCGGCGGTGCCGTCGCCGTGCAGCAGCCGGATCGCCCGTCCGAGCACCTGTCGAACCGTGCGCCGCGGGTTGAGCGAGGCGTCCGCGTTCTGGAACACGACCTGCACGGGTGGGGTACCGGTCGGCGTCCGGTCGCCCGCGTCCAGTGTGATCGTGCCGTCGTGTCGGACCAGTCCGGCGAGGGCTCGGCCGAAGGTCGTCTTGCCGGAGCCGGACTCCCCCACGACGCCCAGCACCTCACCGCGGCGCAGCTCGAGGTCGATGCCGTCGAGGGCGACGGCGCCGTCGTACTCCTTGCGGAGGCCCCTGATCGTCGCGAGCACGTCGTGCTGCGCGGTGTCGGCCGACGTGTCGGCCTTGCCCGCCGTTCCTGCCTTGCCCGTCGTGATGTCGGGCAGGGCGTCGACGAGCTGCTTCGTGTACGGCTCCGCGGGGTGGAGCAGCACCTGGGTCGCGGTGCCCTCCTCGACGAGCACCCCGTGGCGGAGCACCCCGACCCGTCCGCAGTGCGCCGCGACCAGCGGCAGGTTGTGGCTGATGAGCAGGGTCGCGAAGCCGATCTCGGTCCGGAGCTCGTCGATGAGCGCCATGATGCCCGCCTCGACCGTGCTGTCCAGGCCGGTCGTCGGTTCGTCGAGCACGAGCAGGCGCGGACGGGCCACCAGGGCCATCGCGATCGCGACGCGCTGCTGCTGACCGCCGGACAGCTCGTGCGGGTACCGGACCCCGATCGTCGTCGGCGACGGCAGCCCGACCCGGGTGAACGCCTCGATCGTCGCGGTGTCCGCAGCCGCGCGGCCGGAGCCCGTGGCGCGCAGGACCTCGGCGACCTGGCGTCCGACCGTCATCGTCGGGTTGAGGGCGAGGCCGGGTTCCTGGTGGACGACCGCCACGACGTCGCGCCGGAACCGCCGGAGGCGCTCACCGCTCAGGGACGCGACGTCGACGCCGTCGACGACCAGCGCCGACGACCCGACGGCGGCGTCCGGGCCGAGCGACGCCGTCAGCGTGCCGGCCACGGTGCTCTTGCCGGAGCCGGACTCGCCCACGAGCCCGTACGAGCCACCGGGCTCGATCACGAACGCGACGTCGTCGACCACCCGGGTGCCGCGGTACGACACGGTGAGCCCCTCGACGCGGACCAGTGCGTCGGTCGTGCCGGTGGTCCGGGGCTGCTCGCTCGTGCCGGTCTGCTCGGTCACTCGGAGACCTCCTTGAGGTTGTCGGCGATCAGGTTCGCGGACACGACGATCGACGCCACGGCGACGCCCGGGAACACGACCGTCCACCACGCGGCCTGCAGGTAGGCGCGGTTCGCGTTGATGTCGAGCCCCCAGTCGGCGGCCGGTGGTTGCGAACCGAGCCCGAGGAACGACAGCGACGCGGTGATGAAGATCGCGGCACCGAGGCTCAGGACCGCCTGGATCACGAAGACCCCAATCACGTTCGGCAGCAGCTCCGTGACCATCGCCCGGACGGCGCTCTCGCCCTGCAGCCGTGCGGCCTGGACGTAGGACTTGCCCATCTCGACGAGCACCGCGGCCCGGACGATCCGCGCGATGCCCGGCGCGAAGAGCACGCCGACGATGAGGACGAGCGCGGGCGTCGACACCCCGAACGCACCGACGAGCACGACGAGGAAGATCAGGCTGGGCAACGCGAGCAGCACGTCGAAGAACCGCATCAGGGCGGTGTCGACCCACCCGCGGTGGTAGCCGGCGAGCAGGCCCAGGGTGCCGCCGACGACGGTCGCCAGCGCCGCGCCGAACGGGCCGATGACGAGCGCCGGCCGGGCCCCGGCGGCGACGCGGGCGAAGACGTCACGGCCGAGCGAGTCGGTGCCGAACCAGTGCGCAGCGCTCGGCGCCTGCAGGAGCTCGCCGGTGCGGGCGAAGGGCTGCAGGCCGAGCAGGTGCCAGCCCACGGCCAGGACGACCCACCAGAGCAGGATCGCCACGGAGACCAGGAACGTGGGACGCCGGAGGAGTCCGCGCCACCCGCGGCGGGTGACCCGTGCGGTGCCCGTGGTGGTCGACGCCGACGGACGGCCGGCGAGGGCGTCGGTCTCGACGGCACCGGGGACGACGGCGGTCATGCGGTGGCCGCCCGTTCGAAGCGGATCCGGGGATCGACCACCACGAACAGCAGGTCGGTGAGCAGGAGCGCGCCGAGCGAGAGCGCCCCGGCGAGCATCACCCCGCTCTCGAGCAGCAGGGCGTCCTTGCGCTCGGCGGCCGACACGAGCAGCGCGCCGAGGCCCGGGTAGGAGAACAGGGTCTCGACGATGACGCTGCCGCCGAGCAGGGTGCCGAGGTAGATGCCGAGCACCGAGAACGTCGGGATGAGCGCGTTGCGGACGACGTGCCGGCGGACGACCTGGCCGGTGGTCAGGCCCTTGAGCACGGCGGTGCGGTGGAACTGCGACCGGATCGTCTCGATCGTCCCCGCACGCACCATCCGGGTCAGGACGGCGAGGTACGCCAGGGCGAGCACCACGGCGGGCAGCGTGAGCACCCGGAGCCGCTCGCCGAACCCGGCGTCGAGCGCACCGGACGCCTGCACGGGCACCACCCGCAGCCAGACCGCGAAGACGAGCAGCAGCACGATCCCGACGACGAACTCCGGCACCGCCGAGATCGTCAGCAGCCCGACCGTGACGGCACGGTCGGAGCGGCGACCCTGCCGGTACGCCTGCACGGCACCGAGCGTGATCGCGACCGGCACCATGATGACGAACGCGTACGCGCCGAGCAGCAGGGAGTTGCCGAGACGGCCGAGCACCAGGTCGCGGACCGGCTCGGAGTAGACGAAGCTCGTGCCCCAGTCCCCCGTGACGAACCCGCCGATCCAGTGCAGGTACCGGCTGACGAGGGACCCGTCGAGCCCGTGGTCGACGTTCCACGCGCGCACCTGCGCCGCCGTCGCGTACTGCCCGAGGGCGTTCCGGCCCGGGTCCCCCGGCACGACCTGGACGAGCCAGAACGTCAGGACGGAGACCACGACCAGGACGAGCGGGATCTGGACGACCCGTTGCCCGACCAGGGTCAGCAGACGACGGCGGCGCGCGGTGCTCATGACGCGGTGACCCCGATGCCCCGGAAGTCGAACCCGCCCGGGAAGTCCTGCCCCGACCGGAAGGTGCCCGTGACGCGCTTCTGCAGCAGGATGCTGCTCGACGCGAACGCGGGGACGATCACGGGCAGGTCGGTCCACTCGATCTCGGCGATCTGGTTCGCCAGGTCCTGCCGCTCCGACTCGTCGGTCGTCGACTCGTACCGGTCGGTCAGCTGCTCGAGCTCCGGGCTCGAGTACTTCGAGGCGTTCCAGACGGCGCCGTCGCGGTAGATCAGGTCGACGTACTGCGCGGGCAGGCGCTGCGCCCAGTTGGTGATCGTCACCGGGGCGTTCAGCCACGGGGTGTCGTCGCCGTCGGCGTAGTACTGCGCGCTCGTCAGCACCTTGAGGGTGACGTCGAACCCGCCGACCGCCTCGAGCTGCTGCTGCACCACCTGGGCGAGGGCCTTCTCGGCGTCGAGCGTCGTGATCTCGAAGGAGACCGTCGTGCCGCCGAGCAGGTCCGCGACCTTGGCCTTGTCCTGCTCGCGCTGCTCGAGTCCCTTCGGTTGGATCGCCGAACTCGGGAAGAACGTGGTGTCGTTGCCGACCTCGGCTGCGCCGCCGTAGACCGTCTTGACGATCTCCTCACGGTCGAGCGCGAGGGCGAAGGCCTCACGGACCTTCGGGTCGTCGAAGGGCGCCTTGGTGACGTCGAGGAAGATGCCGTCGAACTTGTTGAAGTACGGCTCGGTCTCGGCGTAGTCCGAGGCCTGCAGCGTCGACGTCGCGGTGGGGCTGGCGGCGATCTGGTCGATCTCCCCGCTCTGGAACGCGAGCAGCTGGGCCTGGTCGTCGGCGTAGAACTTCACGTCGACCTGCTGCAGCTCCACGTCCTTCGCGTCCCAGTAGTCCGGGTTCTTCGTGAACGTGGCGCCCTGGCCGGCCGAGTACTTCGTCAGCACGAACTGTCCGGCGCCGACGGGCTGCTTGGCCCAGTTCGCGCCGGCGTCGAAGCCGGCCGGCTGGATGGTCGTGTTCGAGCCCGTGAGCAGGTAGGGGAAGTCGGCGTACGGCTTGGCGAGCGTGAAGTCGACGGTCGAGGCACCGTCGGCGGCGACCGACTGCAGGATGCCGTCGAAGCTCGACTTGCCGGGCGACTGGCTGTCCTTGCCGATGATCGAGTCGAACGTCGCGACGACGTCCTTGCTCGTGAGCGCGGCACCGTCGGAGAACTGCAGGTCGTCGCGGAGCTGCACCGTCCAGGTGCGTCCGTCGGACGACGCCTTCCACGAGTCGGCCAGACGCCCCTCGAGCTTGCCCTTCGCGTCCTGGCTGAGCAGGCCCTCGGACGCCAACCCCACGATGAACATCGCGTTGTAGTCCGAGGTGGTGAGCGGGTTGATCGTGCTGTCGGGCTCCTGGAGCCCGAGCGTGTAGGTGCCGGTGTCCGAGGACGATCCGGGCGAGGCGTCGCCGCCGGACGAGCACGCGGCGAGCGTGAGGGCGAGGGCGGACGCGGTGGCCGCGAGGGCGAGGCGCTTGAGGCGACGCCGCCGCGACGTGAGGTCGACGGTCACGGATGACTCCTAGGGGTTCGGGTTGCAGGGGTGCTGTGCAGGGAGCGGTGGAGCGGTCAGCGGTGCGCGCGGTCCGGCACCCGGGGGTGTCCGAAGCGCTCGCGCAGGGTGAGGTCGTCGTGCGCCGTCGCGGTCCGGCCGCGGCGCTGCAGTTCCGGGACGACGTGGTCGACGAACCGGTCGATCCCGCCGGGCAGGTACGGGAACTGCACGATGAAGCCGTCGGCGCCACCGTCGTCGGCGAGCTCCTCGAACCGGTCGGCGATCTCCGGACCGGTGCCCGTCAGCAGGCTCCGGCGGTACGACCACGCGTAGACGTCGCGGGGCGTCGCCGGGCCGTCGGCGAGCAGCCGTTCGACCGCGGGCTTCGGCGAGCGGGTCTCGTTCGAGGTGTCGAACTCCTCGGCGTAGTCGAACGGCACGTCGACGTCGCGGCCGGACAGGTCCTGCCCGATCTGGTGCGACACGTCCTCGAGGATGAGGGCGTCCGGCGTCAGGGCGAGGATCGCGTCCGCCTCCGCTCGGGCGTCGGCGGCGGTCTCCCCCACGACCGGCATCACCGACGGCATGATCTTCACCGCGTCGGCGGAGCGGCCGTGCCGGACGGCGCGGGCGCGCAGGTCGTCGACGAAGCGTCGGACGTCCGCGGTGGAGCCACCACGGGTGAACACCGCGTCGGCCGTGTCCGCGGCGAGTTCCAGCCCGGACTCGGACCCGCCGGCCTGGAACAGCAGCGGGTGGCCCTGCGGCGGCCGCGCGATGTTGAGCGGCCCGCGCACCCGGAAGAAATCGCCCTCGTGGTCGAGACGGTGCAGGCCGTCGCGGCGCGCGAAGACCCCGGACGCCGGGTCGGCCACGATCGCGTCGTCGTCCCAGCTGTCCAGCAGCCCGTTCACGACGTCGACGAACTCGCGACCGCGCTCGTACCGTCGGGAGTGGTCGATGTGGGCGTCACCACCGAAGTTGCGGGCCTCTTCGTCGTAGCGGCTCGTGACGAGGTTCCACGCGGCTCGCCCACCGCTGAGGTGGTCGAGCGAGGCGAGGGTCCTGGCCACGTGGTACGGCTCGTTGTACGTCGTCGACACGGTCGCGGCGAGGCCGATCCGCGACGTCACCTGGGACAGCGCGGCGAGCAGCGTGAACGGTTCGGGCCGCAGCGCACCGTAGTGGTCGACGCCCGACGGGTACCGGTCCCAGAAGTACAGGCCGTCGGCGAGGAAGAGCGTGTCGAACACCCCGCGCTCGGCGGTCTGCGCGATGTGCCGGTGGTGCCGGATGCTCAGGTGCTCGGCGGGACGCGAGGACGGGTGCCGCCACCCGGTGACGTGCGCGCCTCCCGGGTGGAAGGCGAAGGCGCCCAGCAGGATGCGGTCGCTCATGCGGACGCCTCCTGGTCGACTGTCGCTGGCGCGGGCACGGCTGCCGAACCGTCGTACCGGCTCGCCGGTCGCGCCAGCCCGAGGTGCTCCCGCAGGGTGTCGCCGCGGTACGCGCGGTCGTACACGCCACGACGTTCGAGCTCCGGCACCACCTGGTCGACGAACCGGTCGACGCTCACCGGGATCGACGAGAACGCGAGCATGTAGCCGTCGGCGGCGTCCTGCTCGTAGCGCTCGGTCAGCCAGTCGGCGATCTGCTCGGGTGTGCCCGGCAGGAACCGACGGCGCAGGATCGTCCGGTAGACCTCGCGCAGCGTGGTGGCCTCGGCAGCGATGCGGCGGATCGACTCGTAGACGGACTTCGACTGGTTGATTGCCGTCTCGTCGAAGACGTGCTCGAACGGTGCGTCGAGCGGCCGGTCGGACAGGTCGGTCTGCAGGTAGTGGGACAGCAGGTCGAGCGAGACGCGGTCCGGTGTCAGCTCCTCGATCTCGTCGAGCTGCCGCAGCGCGTCGGCCTCGGTGTCGCCGATCACCGGCGACACCGCCGGCAGGATCAGCATCGACGACGCGTCACGTCCGTGCTCGACGGCGCGGCGCTTGTAGTCGGCGTACAGGGCCTGTGCGTCGGCGAGGTCGTCCTGCCAGAGGGTGAAGACGCCCTCGGCCTTCGCACCGGCCAGCGCACGGCCGGCCTCGGATGCCCCGGCCTGGAACAGCACCGGGTGGGCCTGCGGCGGCCGGGCGATGTTGAGCGGCCCGCGTACGCGGAAGAACTCGCCCTCGTGGTCGAGCACGTGCAGTCCGTCGCGCTTCGCGAAGTACCCGGACTCCTGGTCGTACAGGAACGCGTCGTCGTCCCAGCTGTCCCAGAGGCCCTGCACGACGTCGACGAACTCGGCACCCCGGCGGTAGCGGACGGCGTGGTCGAGGTTCGCGTCGCGACCGAAGTTCCAGGCCTCTTCGTCCGAGGCGCTCGTGACGAGGTTCCAGGCGGCCCGGCCCTCGCTCAGGTGGTCGATCGACGCCAGCTTCCGGGCCACGTGGTACGGCTCGTTGTAGGTGGTCGAGACCGTCGCGGCGAGCCCGATGTGCTCGGTCCGCTGCGACAGGGCACCGAGCAGGGTGAAGGGCTCGGTGCGGATGTTCACGGCGTGGTCGATGCCCGACGCGAAGCGGTCCCAGACGTACAGCTCGTCGGCGATGAACAGCGTCGCGAACCCACCGCGCTCGAGCGTCTGCGCGAACCGGACGTAGTACTCGACGTCCAGGTAGGCGTCCGGTTCGCTGCCCGGCAGGCGCCAGCTCGTGACGTGCTCGCCGCCGGGGTAGAAGACCATCCCGCCGAGCACCAGGCCGCCGTCGCGGGTCATGCCGTCACCGCCTCGTGGGCCAGTACGGCGCCGAGCTGCGGGGCCACCTGTTCGGCGAACAGCGCGAGGGCGTCCGTCCGTGCACCGACGTCGGAGTAGCCGTCGTCGACCTGCACGTTGAGCTGCGTCGCGTACCGGGAGTACGGCTTCGACGCGATCGACTCGGCGATGTCGTCGGCCGTGCCGTAGTGCAGGTTGAGCGACGCGGCCTTCTCGGCCAGGGTCGTCGCCGGTGGCAGGAACGACTCGCCCCACGCGTACTTCGCCTCGATGCCCGCACGCGCCTCGCGCAGCGCGGTCTCGCGGTCCGGCGCCGGGTAGATCGCCGTCGAGAGCGCGACGCGGGGAACAGCGCCGTCCGGCAGTGCGGCGTGGTAGGCGTCCGCGGTGACCTCGGCCGGCACGGTCTGCGTGGTGCCGATCAGCACTCCGTGCCCCCGACGGGCGGCGACGGTGGCGCTCTCGGCGCTGAGCGTGGCGTCCCAGATCCGGTCGAGCAGCCCGCTGCCGTCCGGGTTCAGGCGTGCGGTCCCCGTGCCGAGTGACGCACCACGCAGCGCGTCGAGCAGCCGTGCGAGCTGCTCGTCGAACGCGGCACGACGGGTGTCGTGGTCGGCCCCGACCAGACCGGGCGCGAAGACGTCGAGGGTCTCCGGGCCGCCACCGTTGGCGACGCCGAGTTCCACCCGGCCGTCGCTGATCGCGTCGAGGACGGCGGCGTCCTCCGCGACCCGGACCGGGTCCTCGTGCGGCAGCGTGACCGCTCCGAGCCCGAGCCGCAGGGTGGACGTCCGCTCGGCGAGGGCCGCGAAGAACACGAACGGTGACGGCAGTCCGCCGCGCGCCGGTGCGTCGTCGTGTCGGAAGTGGAACTGGCGGACCCAGGCCCCGTCGTACCCGAGGCGTTCCGCCGCGGTGAAGAGCTCGAGCTCCTCGCGGTAGGCCCGGGTCGCCGGCGGCGCCTCGGTGCCGTGCGAGAACACCGCGATCCGCAACGGCACCGTGGCCGCGCGGGCGGTGCGTTCGACGTGCGTCATGCAACACTCCCTCGTCAGTGGAGCGATGCAAACACGAGCGAGCGATGCGCACGAGCGTCGACGTAACGGGGCGCAGTGATTCGTCACGGAACGTAGGAGAGCGCGCGCAGCGCGGAACAGGAGCATCATCGCCGCCCTTGTGCCCGGAGCAGGACCGACGTAGCTTGGCGGCAGCTGCCCCGGACCCCGGTCGCCGGAACTCCTGTGTTCCTCGAGCCGATCAGGGAGCGTCACCGTGTCGCAGCAATCCGTCGACGAGACGTCATCCGCGAACGTCACCGAATCGACCCTTTCCACAGCGGCCGCACCGGTCCGCCTGGAGGCCTCGGCGTCCTCGCCCGAGCAGGCCCTCGAGCAGTTGCCGGGCCTCGTCACGGGCACCTCCTGGCAGACCCGTCCGACCACCGGGGCGTACTCGTTCCGGTACCTGGCCGTCGGTGACGGCAACGTGACGCTCCGCCGGTCGCAGATGCGCGGCTACGTCCGCGGCACCGTGGCCCCCGACGACGCGTACATCGTCGTCCTGGTGCTCGGCGGCGTCGTCACGCTCGACCTCCTGCGTGGCGGCGGGCCGGTCGACAACGGCGTGCCGGCGCTGATGCCCACCGAACGACGCGCCGTGGTCGAGGCCAGCAACCACGACGCCGTCATGGTGCACCTCACCCGCGCGTTCGTGCGGTCCGTCGCCGAGGAGCGCCACGGCCTGCCCTCCGGCGGCCTGCACCTCGACGAGCGTGCTGTCCCCGCAGCGGACGCCGTCGTGCGCTGGCGGCAGGTCCTCGAGTCCGCTCGTCGGGTCCTCGCGGCACAGGGTGTGGCCTCCACCGCGTGGTCGGACGCCACCCGGGCCGTCGCCGTGGCCTTCCTCGCCCTGTACCCGCCGAAGGCCGCCGGGCCGTCGAGCGCCCTGTGGGCCCCGCGGAACGCCCGGATCCGGCGAGCGGTCGACCACGTGCACGAGCACGCGGCGGAACCGATCGCCGTGTCGGACCTCGCCGCCGTGTCGGGCTTGAGCGTCCGTGCCGTGCAGGAGTCGTTCCAGCGGCTGTTCGGGATGCCGCCCTCGACCTACGTCCGGTCCGTGCGTCTCCAGCGCGTCCGAGGCGACCTGCTGCGGCTCGACTCGACGTCCACCTCGGTGAGCGAAGTCGCCCGCCGCTGGGGCTTCGCGCACCTCGGCCGGTTCTCGGCGGAGTACACGAGCCGCTACGGCGAGTACCCGAAGGCCACGCTGCACCGGTGACGGTCGGGTCGGCACCCCGCCGACCGTCGCGGACACCTGGGTCGCCGCGCACCCGTGCTCGCCTACCGTCACGTCCATGTCCACGCGAACGAAGACCGCCACGGCGCTGTTCGGTGCCGCCACCATCGCCCTCCTGCTCACCGCCTGCGACCCCGGCGGCGCCCAGAACCCGAACCCCGTCGGGCAGCTGCCCGGTTCCGAGGAGAAGTCGCAGGCGGCCGAGTGCGACCTCGCCTCGGGTGCCGCGGTCGACCTGATCGCGGACGCCGTCGGCCCGGACGACACGATCACCGCCGCCAACATCCAGAAGGGCGACGGCGGCTGGTACCTCGGTGCGACGATCATGCCGAAGGGCGACGACGACACGAACGAGGACGACGAGGAGGACGCCGTATCGGTCTGGGCGAGCACCGCCGACCCGACCGCAGACGACTTCGACGGCCCGCTCTACGCCGTCAACGACACCGCGCAGGACGCGGTGTCGGACACCGCCGCGACCGCCGCGCCGAGTTCGTTCAGTGACGACTCGCAGCTGGCGCAGCAGGTCGAGAACTGCGTCGACGGCGAGACCGACGGCTGATCGCCACCACGCGCCCTGGGCGCGACCGACGGGCGGACGGGAGGCACGGTGCGGGCCCGCACCGCGCCTCCCGTCCGTCAGGTCGTGGCGTCCACCGCCCTGGCGGACGTCACGCAGGCGGTGTCGCGTCGAGCGCGATGACCGCGACCTGGACCACCGCGTCGTCCGGCATGTCCGGGTAGTAGTTGGCGCGCAGCTGCCGAGCGAAGTCGGCCATGTCGGTGTCGGCCGGCTGGTGCGCGGCCCGAGGGGTGAGCTCCGCCAGGCGGTGGTCGGTCACCTCGGTGACCTGGCCGGCCAGCGGCGTCGCCGAGGGGTGCTCGTCGAAGACGAACACCGCGGGGCCGGTGCGGACGTCCTCCTGCCAGCGCACCGTCGTGACCTTCTCGCCGCGCTGGACGGCGTCGTGGTGCTTCTGGTGGAAGTGGATCGTCTGTGGTGCTGCGGTGGGAGACACCGCTCCAGTCTTGCGACATCCTGGCCTCATGACGAACCGATCGCCGTCGGGGCTCCGCGCGGTCGGGTTCGACCTCGACGGGACGCTGTTCGACCACCGTGGCGCAGCGACCTCCGGAGCCGTCCGGTTCCTCGAGTCAGTCGGCATCCCGGTCTCGGTGTCCGCCATCGACCGCTGGTTCGCCGCCGAGACCGAGCAGTTCGAGCGGTGGCGAGCCGGGCAGATCAGCTTCCCCGAGCAGCGGCGCGAACGGCTGCGGGCCGTCCTGCCCGCGCTCGGTGTCCCGACGCCTACTGACCACCATGAGCTCGACGAGCTCTTCGACGCGTACCGGCACCACTACGAGGCATCGTGGCGTGCGTACCCGGGGAGCCTGCCGCTGCTGCGGACGCTCCGTGTGCAGGGGCACCGCATCGGCGTGCTGACGAACGGCACCGAGACGCAGCAGGTCGACAAGCTGCGCCGCACCGGCTTGCTCGACGCGGTCGACGTCGTGTGCGCCTCGGACCGGATCGGAGTGCAGAAGCCGGACCGTCGAGCGTTCGAGATCCTGTCCGCCGAACTCGGCGTCGAGTCGAGCGGCTGCTTGTTTGTCGGGGACAGTGTCGCGCACGACGTGGAGGCGGCCCGGGCCGCCGGGATGCACGGGCTGTTGATCGACCACGAGGCCACGGACGGCCCCGACATGGAGACCCTGGTGCTCACGGCGCTCGCCGGCGGCACGCGGCCGTAGAGTGCACCATGACCCAAACACCGGCAGCATCGCCGCTGCTGCACCTCGGGGTGCTGGCCGAGTCGCGGAAACCCGACGAACGCCGCCTCCCGATCCATCCCGCCCACTTCGAGCGCATCGACCCCGACCTGCGCGCGAACATCATCCTGGAACGCGGGTACGGTCGCCGCTTCGGCGTCACGGACGACCAGCTCGAATCCCTGGTCGGCGCCATGGCGGACCGAGACGAGCTCATCGCCGCGTCGGACGTCGTGCTGCTGCCCAAGCCCCAGGTGTCCGACCTCGAGGACCTGCGGGACGGACAGGTCCTGTGGGGCTGGCCGCACTGCGTGCAGGACCCCGCCCTCACCCAGGTCGCGATCGACAAGCGCCTGACCCTCATCGCGTGGGAGTCGATGAACCACTGGCGGTCGGACGGCGGGTTCAGCCTGCACGTGTTCCACAAGAACAACGAGCTCGCGGGCTACTGCTCCGTCATCCACGCCCTGCAGCTCTGCGGCTCCACCGGGGACTACGGCCGCCGGCTCACCGCGGTCGTGATCGGCTTCGGGGCCACCGCCCGCGGTGCCGTCACCGCGCTGAACGCCCACGGGATCCACGACGTCCGCGTCCTGACCAACCGCGACATCGCGGCCGTGGGGTCGCCGATCCCCTCCGTCGACATGCTGCAGATCAGCCAGGACGACCACGACCCCAGCGGCAACACGGTGAAGACCGAGGACGGTCCGGTGCCGCTGGCGCCGTACCTGGCCGAGAACGACATCGTCGTGAACTGCACGCTCCAGGACCCGAACGCCCCACTCACGTACCTGCGCACCGAGGACCTGGGCGTGTTCCGTCCGGGCAGCCTCATCGTCGACGTCTCGATCGACGTGGGGATGGGGTTCGAGTGGGCGCAGGCGACGACCTTCGGGGAACCGATGATCACCGTCGGCGAGAGCACGAACTACTACGCCGTCGACCACAGCCCGTCGCTGCTCTGGAACTCGACGACGTGGGAGATCAGCGAGGCGCTCATGCCGTTCCTCCGACCGGTGATGGAGGGCCCGTCGTCGTGGGCCGAATCGGACACGATCCGACGCGCCGTCGAGATCGAGGACGGCCACGTGCGCAACCCGGCGATCCTCGCGTTCCAGGGGCGCTCGGACGAGTACCCGCACGTGGTGGCCGGCTGACGCGGGCGCTGAGGGCTGGTCGGCGCTGACCCGATGCGGAACGACGAGGTCGACGTCGTGCGACAACGGCCTCGTCGTACCGCGTCGGCGGTGCTCACCGGAGCGCCGCAGCAGCCTCCCGCAGCTCGGCGAACGCTGCGAGCGCATGACCCGCGAGTCCGTCGTCATCAGCGCGTGCCGCACCGGCCCACCGGTCGAACCCCTGCTTGAAGGCGAGCACGCCCATCTCGCTCGCGAGCCGGGCCGTCGGTTCCGCGACCCCGCGCTCGATGAGCGCATCGGTCATCGCGGCGGCCATCCCGACGCTCTTCAGGGCGTCGCGCTCCTGGAGCTCGGCGCTCGCGGCGACCGCGGCCTTGAGTCGCGGACCCAGCTCGCGGTTCATCGGACCCATCTCGCCCGATGCACGTTCGAGTCCAGCAGCGACGGCGTCGAGCGGTGAACGTTCGGGCGCCGCGTCGGTGATCCCCTCGGACAACAAGCGGCTCAACGTCTCCTGCCCGGCGACGAGCAGTTCGCGCTTGTCCGGGAAGTGTCGGAAGAAGGTGCTCTTCGTGACCCCCGCGCGCTCGGCGATCTGCGTCACGGTCGTCTCGTCGTACCCCTGTTCGGAGAACAGGTCGACGGCGGCCAGGACCAGCCGTTCCCGAGCTCCCGGTTCCCATCGCGCCATGGGAGCATCCTACGGGACGGGACAATTGTCTCATCACGGGTGTACGGTGACGAGACACTTGTCCCATCACTGGAGGATCCATGCGCGTCTTCATCACCGGCGGCACCGGCACCATCGGTACGGCCGTCGTCGCCGAACTCATCACCGCAGGCCACAGCGTCACTGCGCTCGCCCGCTCGGAACGCTCGGCCGCAGCCCTCACCGCGGCGGGCGCCGAACCAGTCCGGGGCGGTCTCAGCGACCTCGACGTCCTCCGTGCCGGTGCGCGCGCCGCCGACGGCGTCGTCAGCCTCGCGTTCTCGAACGACTTCAGCTCGCCGGAAGCCCTGACCCGGGGCATCGCCGAGGAAGCGGATGCGATGGCCGTACTCGGCGAGGAACTCGTTGACTCCGACCGCCCGTTCGTCGTCGTGTCCGGCACACCGTGGGTCCCGGGCAGGGCGTCGACCGAGGCGGACCCCCTGCCCCTCGAGGGACCGGTCGCCGGTCGCGCCCGATCGGTGCTCGCCGTGCTCGACCTGGCCGAGCGTGGCGTGCGGGTGTCCGCGATCCGGTTGCCGCGCACCGTGCACGCCGACGGCGCGGGCGGCTTCGCCGGCATCCTCACCGAGACGGCCCGAGGCAGCGGTGTGGCCGGGTACCCCGGAGACGGCGAACAGCGCTGGCCCGCCGTGCACGCGCGGGACGCTGCCGTCCTCTTCCGACTGGCGCTGGAGGTCGCACCGGCCGGCACGGTCTGGCACGCCGTGGCCGACGAGGGCGACCGGGTGCGCGACCTCGCCGAGGTGATCGGCCGACGGCTCGGACTGCCGGTCGAGCGCGTCGCGGACGAGGCGTTCGGGGCGTTCGCCCCGATCTTCGTGATGGACCAGCCGGCGTCGAGCGAGCACACGCGTCGCACGCTCGCTTGGGAGCCGGTCCACGAATCGCTGCTGGCGGACCTGGAACACGTCGAGCGCTGACGTCGTGCCCTGGGCGCGACGTCAGGGACGGACGGGAGGCGCGGTGCAGGCCCGCACCGCGCCTCCCGTCCGCCGTCGGCGCACGTGACCCGCGCCGCGTCGGTCGCGCGGACCGGTGCGGTCGGTCAGGCGGTGCGGTCAGTCGCCGGGCGCCGACACCCAGACGTTGGGAGCGAGCTCCTGCAGCGGGTCCGCCCCGACGCTCGTGTACCCGTCGGACACCAGGAGGGTCTGGTGCTCCTGCTCGTCGATCATGCTCGTGACGACGGATGCCCGATGGATGTCCTGCCTCCCCCCGCACACCGAGTAGTTCGCGGCACTGTCGGGGTCGCCGTTCCACGCGACCAGGCACGCTCCACCGTCGGCGACGGCAGCGATCCAGTAGGCCGTGCCGTCGTGCTCGACGGCGAACCGCGCGCTGTTCGGGACCATGTCGTCAGGAGTCGTCGTCAGATCCGCGGGCAACGCGTCCCGCGCAGCGATGGGCTTGCGCAGGATCGAGAAGAAATCGGACGCGTCGCTCGCCGTGTCCGACACGGTCGTCGGCGTCGTGTCCGGGCGGTGCGTACTCGACGACGGGTGCGGAGCAGCGTCGCCGTCCGAGCAACCCGTGAGCACGACGACCGAAGCGACCGTGATCGCAGCGACCGCGCCGAGCAACCGCAGGGTTCGTGGTGCACCGATCACCGGGTCAGTTCCCCCACACGAGGAACGCGATGACCCCGCCGATCAGGACCGCGCCGATCGGGACGAGGTACACCCAATCGTGACGGATCGGACCCTGTCCGGGCTGGTGGTCGCGCTGGAACGGTGCGACCGGGTTCCCACTCGTTCCCGGCAGGAAGTCGACAGAGTGCTGTCGGACCGGTTCGTGTCGTCGGCTGTTCATCGGACCCCCGTGATCGCTTCTGCGGTGGGCTCTGGCGGGCTCGAACCGCCGACCACTTCGGTGTAAACGAAGTGCTCTACCAACTGAGCTAAGAGCCCGCGACTCGATCCTAGAGGTCGATCCCCCGTATCGTGGCGCTGGACAGCCCGGCCGCGAACCAGTTCAGTGCTCGGCTTCATTTCGCCGATAGTAAGCCGTACACTTAACCCATGTCGGACGAGCCCATCTACGCCGTGATCCTCGACCTCGTCGACTCCCGCACGCTCGAGGACCGCCCCGCCGCGCAGCGCGACGTCGAGCGGGCGTTCCGCGAGACGACCGACGTCACCCCGGTGGACCCGGTGCACGCGACCGTCGGCGACGAGTTCCAGGTGATCTACGCAACGCTCACCGACGCGCTCGTCGCCAGCACCGCGGCAATGCTCGCGCTGCCACCGACGGTGCAGGTCCGGCTCGGGATGGGTCGCGGGACGGTGCGCACGGTGGGGTCCGGCACGAGCGGTCCGCTCCAGGACGGCCCGGCATGGTGGTCCGCCCGCGACGCCATCAACGAGACGCACCGCCGCGAAGACGGCCGGACGTCCTTCCTCCGGTCGTGGTTCCACGCGTCCGACGACCGCCACGGCACCGAGGAGCGACTCGTGAACGCCTACTTCCTCAGTCGCGACCACGTCGTGGCCCGCCTGACACCACGGGGCCGACGCATCGCGCTCGGACTCGTCCAGGGCCGGACCCAGGCGCAGATCGCCGCGACCGAGGGGATCACCCCGTCAGCGGTCTCCCAGTCGGTGCAGAAGTCGGGCGTGGCCGCGATCGTCGAGGGTCTCCGGGTCCTCGCGGGACAGGAACGCTGATGCTCGCCGGGATCCTCCTCGCACTCATCGGGCTGGGCGACGTCGTCCGGGCACGGACCGGTACTGACGCGCACCGACAGCGCACGCTGACCACCATCGCTATCGTCGTGCTGTGGGCCGGGGTGTCCGCTGTGGCCTGGCTCGGTCTCGGTGTCCCCGTGTGGAGCGTCCTCGTCACGGTGGTGCTCGCAGCGGCGTGGATCGCCACGACCGCGCCGGTCCGAGCCGGTGGCGGGACCGCGGACGGCGACCGTGGCGAACCGACGGCCCGGGGGCTGCTGCGAGGGTCCGGGTCCTGGCCCGCGGTACTGCTCGCCGTCGCCGTCGCCGTGCTGCTGCTCTGGGGGCCACTGCCCGACGGCACGGGCTTCGTGGTCGACTGGCACGACGGCTCGGGCCTGGCGTTCGTCGACGCCGTTCCGCTCGCCGCCGTCGTGGGCGGTGTCGGCTCGGCGCTGTTCCTCGTCGACTCCGCGAACGTGGTCGTCGCCCAGGCACTCCCGCCGGGACTCCAGCGCGGAGCCGTCACGGGCGCCGAGGCCGATGACCTCCGCCGCCGGTTCGGGCGACGCCGACGCTCCGACGCCGACGCCGAACAGTCCGGGGACAGCACGGTGCGTCTCAAGGGCGGTCGCCTGATCGGCCCGATCGAACGACTGCTGCTGGCCGGGTTCGCGGTGGCGGGGGCCTTCCCGGTGGTCGCTGCGCTGATCGCGGCCAAGGGCATCGTCCGGTTCCCCGAGATCCGCCGAGAGACCACCGGCTACCAGGCGGAGTACTTCCTGATCGGCAGCCTGGTGAGCTGGGCGATGGCCTTCGCGGCCGCCGGCATGTGCTGGCTCCTGGCGCACAGCTGACCCGCGCGGAGCCCGTCGGCCCGCCCGTCCCGTCCCGTCCCCCGAGGTTCCGAAATCTCGGCATCTCGCGGCCCTGAGCACGTCAGTGTGGAACCTCGGCGACGAACGCACGGCGAGTTGTGGAACCTCGGCGCAGCGAGTCCACCCGCACCGCGCCGCTTCGGAGACGCGTCAGGCCGCGTGTCGGGCCCGACCCTCGACCTGGCGTTGGACGAAGGCCTGTCGGAGTCGCTCGAACAACACTGCCGGACGCCCGGTGTCGGCGGATGTTGCGTGGATGACGATCCAGCCGTTCACCGCGAAGCCGTTCGACCGGCGCTGATCGTGCTGGAAGGTCCGGCGGTCACGGTGGTGATCGCCGTCGTACTCGAGGGCGATCCGGAGCGTCGGCCACGCGAGGTCTGCTCGGCCGAGGAAGGAACCATGGTCGTCCACGACGTCGACGTTCACCTCGGGTTCCGGGAACCCCGCATCGACCACGCCGAGCCGGAGACGGGTCTCCATGGGCGACTCGACTCCGGTCCGCACCCTGTCGAGTGCGGCTCGTGCTCGTCGTGCCGAGCGACTCCCGGCAACAATCGCGGCCGCCAGTCCGTCGATGGTGGCGAGCCCGCTCGGACCGACGAGGTGGTCACCCAGGACGACGAGTTCGACGACGGTGAGCAGTGACGCCGATTCGAACCACGCGCGCGCTGGCGGGCTGACCGGGATGCCGCGGACGAGTTCCGGCCGGAAGCCCTCGATCCGAAGCCGGTGCGGGATGACCTGGGGGCGACGCATGATCGGCGCGGTCCCGATCGCCGTCACGTGCACGAGTTCGTCGTCGAGCCGTGACGGGAGCGGCGCTCCCCAGAGCCGAGCGGCCGTGGTGTGGCTGACGAACTGGTCGCTCCGGAGGACGACGGCGATCGCTTCCACGACCGTCACGGGGACGTCCGCTCGGACGCGGACGCCGTGGACCGGAGCCCTGAGGTCGCGGCGGGTCAGCCGCGATGGGCTCGCTCCGGCCGCCAGCGCCTCTCGCACCGGGAACGGCCTCGGCGAGTGGTCGACGCGTGCTCGATTCCCCATGACGAGAGCATCGCGCACGAGGTGTCGGGCCCGACCCCGGTGGGACGCATCTGTGGAGAACGACGCGGGACGGGCCTCCAGTCCGAACCAGAAGGACGTGGCGAGGTTCCACGACATGCCGCGCGATGATCGCCGAGGTGCCGATCCCGGGCGAACAGCGGCCCGAGATGCCGAGATTTCGGAACCTCGGGGCACACCGCGGAACCTCGGGGCAGCACGGACCGACGGACGGACGACGGGCGGGCGGGCAGCAACGGCGCGTACCCTCTCCCTCGTGAACGGTGCCGGTGTCCTCGACGAATCCGGGCGGCTGCGGCTCCTCGGCTCCGGGGTGACGGGTGCGGCGTTCGCGGTCGTCCTCGTCATGCTCGTGTTGTCGTCGTGGACCGAGGCGACCACCACCGTCCTGGTCTCCGTCGGCATCCCGTCCGCGGTGGCAGGTGCCGCGATCGCCGTGTACCTGCAGTTGCGCGCCTGGCGTGCCGAGGGCGGGTACGAGCGCTCGATCGCGGTGCGCGAGTGGATCGCCGACGGTCAGGTGCCGTACGGGGTCCCGGCGGAACTGTGGATCCCGCTGGTCCAGGCGCAGGCCGACCGCGAGGGCGCTGGCTGGGGCAAGGTCGTCCTCGGCACGCTGTGGATCGCGATGACGTGGTCGATGCGCGACCAGCACGACGCCCTCATCACGACGATGTTGATCCTGCTCTGGGCCGGAATGGTGCTGTGGGCGGCGGTGTGGGTCATCCCCCGCGCTCGAGCGGCCCGTGCGCTCCTCCGCCGCGGGGTCTCCACCATCGGCTGAACGACGGCGCGAAACCATCGGCTGAACGACCGCGCGAACCCGCTGACTACGATCGGCGCCATGCAGAGTCGCACCCTCGGCCGAACCGGCCGCGAAGTCTCCCCCATCGGTCTCGGTACGTGGCAGTTCGGCGGTGACTGGGGTCCGGTGAGCGAAGCGGACGCGAACGCCGTGATGGACGCCTCGGTCGAGTCCGGTGTCACGCTCTTCGACACCGCCGACGTGTACGGCGACGGTCGCAGCGAGCAGCTCATCGGTGCGTGGCGTGCGTCCAACCCCGATGTGCCGCTGACGGTCACGACG
Source organism: Curtobacterium pomorum (assembly GCF_044497295.1). Taxonomy (NCBI): domain Bacteria; kingdom Bacillati; phylum Actinomycetota; class Actinomycetes; order Micrococcales; family Microbacteriaceae; genus Curtobacterium; species Curtobacterium pomorum. The sequence continues at coordinate 1,806,871 of NZ_CP172409.1, read as the reverse complement.
AAGATGGGCCGCCGCGCCGAGCAGGTCCCGTCGAACTACGTGGCGACGAACTTCCGCGAGTGGGTAGACCGCTCGCGCACGAACCTGCGGCAGGACACGCTCGACCTGGTGCAGCTGCACTGCCCGCCGTCGGAGGTCATCGGCGACGACGCCGTGTACGACGCCCTCGACGCGCTGGTCGCGGACGGCTCGGTCGCCGCCTACGGCGTCAGTGTCGAGACGGCCGATCAGGCGTTGGCCGCGATCGCCCGGCCCGGCCTCGCGAGCGTCCAAATCATCCTCAACGCGTTCCGGCTCAAGCCGCTGGACCGCGTGCTGCCGGCGGCCCTGGAGGCAGGGGTCGGCATCCTCGCGCGCGTCCCGTTGGCCTCGGGGTTGCTGTCCGGCAAGTACACGACGGAGACGTCGTTCGCCGAGGGCGACCACCGCAACTACAACCGGCACGGCGAGGCCTTCGACCAGGGCGAGACGTTCAGCGGTGTGGACTACGACGACGGCGTGCGCGCGGCGCAGACCTTCGCGGCGTCCCTGCCCGACGCCGTCTCCGTGCCGCAGGCGGCGCTGGCGTGGGTCATCGCGCAGGACGGCGTGACCGCCGCGATCCCCGGAGCACGGAACCCGGAGCAGGCGCGCTCGAACGCGGCCGCCGGTGACCTGCCGCCGATCGAGGGCCTCGACGCCACGGTGCACGACCTGTACGACACGTGGTTCCGCGCCACGGTCCACGACCGCTGGTGAGGACCCGCGTCGTCGCGGTCGCGGTGGCCGCACTCCTGCTGCTGTCGGGCTGTGCCGCGCCGGGGGCGGGGACGTCGCGCGACGCTCCACCCTGGCCGCGGCCGACCGACCTGTCCGCCCGTGCCGACGTGGCGGGCTTGCGGAACGTGTGGGGTGAGCGGCTCGCCGAGCACGTCCACACCCACCTGACGATCCTGGACGGCGACGACCCGGTGACGGTCCCCGCGAACATCGGGCACTCGGACCGGGGGAAGTTCGCCGCCGAGATCCACACGCACGACACCTCGGGCATCGTGCACGTCGAGTCCCCCACCGAGCAGACCTTCACGCTCGGCCAGTTCTTCGACGAGTGGGGTGTCTCGCTCGGTCCGGAGCACGTCGGCGGCCTGCGTGGCGAGCTCACCGTGTGGGTGGACGGCCACCGCCGGATCGGCAACCCGCGTTCGATCGAGCTGACGAACCGGCGCGAGGTCGTCCTCATCGTGACGACGATCGGCGAGGTCCCGCACCTGCCCGCCCCCTTCGACTGGCCACCGCAGTACGGCTAGCGCGAACGGTGCGAGGTTCCGTATCCGGTGCGCCCCGCCGGGAGTCGCACCGAAGACGGAACCTCGCACCGAACCGAACCGAACCGCCCGCGTGGCTGCCCGCTCACGCCTCCTTCGGCGCGACCCAGGCCAGGTCGAGCTCCCACTGGTCCACCGCACCGGCCGGCAGCTGCCAGACGTACTCGTTCTTGAGCTTCTTGCCGTCCTCGCGGAACGGCCCCGTCCGGTACTGGTAGAACGCCACCGTCGGCAGGGTGCCGGGCGGCGCCGTCCGGATCGCGTTCGAGAAGTCCTTGTTCAACCGCCGCAGCTCGGTGATGACCGCGGAGCGAGCACTGTCCGAGTCGAACCCCGCCGCCCCGGACGCGAGCTGGAACGCGATGTGCAGCTGTCGGTCGCCCCGGTCGTCCTCGTAGCTGATCAGCCGGTGGTTCTCGACGGCCTCGAGCAGCTCGGGGTCGTCGTAGACCACGTCGCGCACGACGTCGGGCGCGACGACCGCACCGTTGTAGTCGACGGACAGGTCGGAGCGGCCGTAGTGGAACAGCAGGGGCAGGTCGAGCTCGGCGGCGTCGGCGAGCTCGTCGAAGCCGTGTGCGCGCAGCGTCCGGCGCAGCGAACGCATCCGCACGACGTGCCCGCGGTCGTGGATGTTGTACCGGATCCGTGGACTGATGTTCTCGGACCGGGTGATGGTGACGACGAGTTCGCCGAGGTCGTTCGTCTCGATCAGGTACCCGAACGGGTTGAACTGGAACACCATCGGCAGCACGCCGTACTCGGCCTGCTTCGTCAACGCGGCGGACAGCTCGGATGACGCAGCGATCGCCCGGCGCAGCTGCACGCTGAACGGCGTCTCGATGCCGAGGTTGATCTCGAGGTCGCTCGCCCCGTAGGAACCGAGGACGGCCTGCGCGTACTGCTCGATGTGGGCGCGCATGTTCTCGCTGATGCCCTCGCCACCGAACGCCGCGACGATCGTGTACTCGCTCCAGTCGAGCCGGTCGTCCTCGAACAGCGCCTTCAGGAAGGGCGGGTAGCTGCAGATGATGTAGGTGAAGTCGGTACCGAACTCGCGCATCGTCTGCACGATCTTGTCGCGGTCCGGCCCGATCGACTTGATCATCGACGACTCGGTGAGCGACGCCGTCACGTTCATGCCCGTGGCCCACGCCCCGAGCGAGAAGGCGTTGAGCACGAACGGCTGCTTCGGCAGGTCCTTCGCGGTGCGCGAGAACCCGAGTTGCAGCAGTTGCCGGGTGGCCTGCCGTTCGTCGGGACCGCGGACCCAGCTGGTCGGCGTGCCGCTCGACCCGCTCGACTCGTCGACGACCACGCCGCGCCGTGGCAGCCGTCCGTCGACGCAGCGCTCGGGGATGCTCCACCGTCTGACGTAGGAGTCCTTGTCCATCTCGGGCAGGCCCGAGATCGCCGCGGCGATCCCGCCACGCGTGTCGAGCCGGGAGGCCCGTCCCGCCTCCGCCAGGAACGCCCCGTAGGCGGGTACCCGCTTCGCAGCCCGCTCCACGGTCCGCCAGGCGCGCCAGCGTCCGAGGGTCCAGCGGAGCGGCTCGATGCCCGGCGTGAGCAGGAGCTTGTGGGTGCCGACGCGGGGCATGAACAGCGCCACGAACGTCTCGACGACCCACACGACCGTGAAGACCGCCGCGCGCTTCACCGTGCACCCCCGAGCGTCATGGCGGCCGCGGGTCTGCGGTGCGCCAGGGGCGGTGGATCGCTGTGTCCGAAGCGGAACAGCATCCAGGCCATCCGGCCGTCGGACTCGTCGACGCCGGCGCGTTCGACGAAGGCGGCGTGCGACCGCGGGTTCGTGATCACGGTGCCGAACGGGTGCAGGGCGATCCCCCGCGCGCTGAACTCGAGCCAGATCCGCATGAACACCCGGCCGGCCTCGACGTAGTCGGCCGGCGTGCGGAAGGGCCCCTCGAGCCACCCGAGCTGCCGGACGCCGCGCATCGTCGACAGGTACACGCGCTTGAACACCCCACCGACACCGGGTGCTTCCCACAGCCCACGGTGCTCCATCGCGAACCGCAGGACCGGTCCGGGCATGAGCATCGTCTCCGCCGACAGCCCGTCGCCGGTGGTCACCGCCTGCCGCTTCGAGAACCGCAGCCAGTGCAGGATCTCGTCGTGCACGGCGTCGTGCTGCAGGTCGTCGAACAGGGTCTCCTGGTTGACCCGGACGATCTCGTCGACGGTCGCCCGGTCGGACGTGGTGCGGAACCGCTGCCCGGCGGCCGACGCGATGGCGGACGCGGCGTCCACGGCGGCGTCGTCCACCAGGGTCGCGTCGTAGGGCCTGCGCGAGGTGCGCCGTGCCAGGAAGACGGCCAGGGCCTCCCGGTCGTCCGCGGTGACCGCCCGCGGACGCAGGCGCACCGTGCCCAACCGGTGCAGGTGGTCGTCCGCCGCCCCGGAGTCGCCGGCGTCGAGCCGGCCGAAGTCCATCTCGGCGTGGTCGAGCCGCTCCTGCACGGCGAAGCCGTGCGCTCGGGCCACGACCTCGAGCCCGGCCAGGAACACCCCGGCGCAGACGTGCCCGAACGGGATGCCGAACGACTCCGCCGGCAACCCCCGCCGCAGGTCGTAGAAGACGGTCGCGGTGCGGTCGTCCTCGACGCGCACGACGATCGGTTGCGAGTTGTGCGGCGACGGGTAGTGTCGCGCGTCCTCGATGATGCCGGTCCACGGTGATGCCATCGGTTCCCCCTCGGTGGTCTCTCGCACCGATCATACGAACCGCCCCCGACGCCCATGCCGTTGCGGGCATGCGGTTCCGCCGCGACCTGCGTAGCCTGCAGCCATGAGCACGATCCGGACCGGGACCGACCTCGCCGCGGTCGAGGACGTGGTGGCGGGCATCTCGGCGCACGGCGAGCGGTACCTGGACCGGCTCTTCACCGTCCGGGAGCGCACCGACGCGGGCGACGACCCGGAGCGCCTGGCCGCCCGGTTCGCGGGTAAGGAGGCCGTGGTGAAGCTCCTCCGCCCCGCACCGGACCAGGCGATCCCGCTGCGCGAGGTGGCGATCGTCCTCGACGACCACGGCGCGCCGACGGTGGAGCTGACCGGGACCGCCGCCGCCCTGGCCGATGCGATCGGGTGCGGCGCGATCGCGGTGTCCCTCGCCCACGAGCGGGGTCTGGCCGTCGCGACGGCGGTGGCGCTCTCCGACCGCTGACGTCCGCCTGTGCCGCGGCACAGGCGGTGCGGATCGCGTGCGGTTTCCCGCACCCGCACGGCGGTTTCCCGAGGCCCGGTTCTCCTTATGGTTGCCAGCATGGACCAGGAACACCAGCACTCGAGCACGACCGCGACGCTGCTCGACCCCACGATCGAACAGGCCGTGCGCCGCGCACTCGCCGACCACGGGCGCCTGACCGTGGACGCACAGGACGTCGCCTCGATCGCCGACCTGTACGCACTCGGGCTGTCGTCGCACGCCACCGTGAACGTCATGCTCGCGGTCGAGTCCGAGCTCGACGTCGAGTTCCCCGACTCGGTCCTGAACCGCTCCACCTTCGCCACCGTCGAGTCGATCGTCGCCGCTGCGGAGCTCGCCTCGTGACCCTGACCCTGCCGACGACACCGGTCGTCGACCGCTTCGCCGAGCGCGCCGCCGCCGTGGCTGCGGTCGCCGCCCAGTTCGCGGACGAGGTCGACCGCGACGCCCGCCCGCCGCGCGAGGCCATCGCGGCCATGCGCGAGTACGGTCTGCTCGCCGCCGCGGTCCCCACGGAGCACGGTGGCGAGGGCGCATCCGTGTCCGAACTCTCGGCGATCGCCACCGAGCTCGGCCGGGCCTGCGCCGCCACCGGCATGGTCTTCGCGATGCACCAGGGCCAGGTCATGGCGCTCTGGCGGCACGGCGGCGACGGTGCCGGCGTGCTCGACACGATCGCCGCGGTCCGGGACGGCGCGCTCGTCGCCTCGGCCACCACGGAGCGCGGGGTCGGCGGCGACGCCCGCCGTTCGACCTGCTCGATCGAGGCCACCGACGACGGCCGCATCCGCCTGCGCAAGGACGCGCCGGTGATCTCGTACGCGACCGAGGCCGACGCGGTGTTCGTCACCGCCCGCCGCGACCCGGACGCCCCGGCCTCCGACCAGCGCCTGCTCATCTGCCGGACCGACTCGATGGTGCTCTCGCAGACCTCGACCTGGGACACGATGGGCCTGCGCGGGACCTGCAGCAACGGCTGGATCCTCGACACCGAGACCACCGTCGACCGGGTGTTCCGCGACGACTACGCGGCGATCTCGGCGCAGACGGTCCTGCCGGTCTCGCACGTGCTCTGGGCCTCGGTCTGGCTCGGCATCGCCGCCTCGGCGAGCGAGCGCGCCCGGACCGCGGTCCGCAAACAGGCGCGTGCCGCGATCGGGACGACCCCGCCCGGAGCGCTCCGGCTCGCCGAGCTCCTGGTCGACCTGCAGGCCCTCGCCGACTCGGTCCGGCACGCCGCGGAGCGGTTCGACGCCGCGGCCGACGACCCCGAGGTGCTCGCCTCGAGCGCCTACGCCCTCGCCGCGAACGCCCTCAAGATCGGTGCGTCCGAACGCGTCACCGACATCGTCACCAAGGCGCTCCGCATCGTCGGGATCGCGGGCTACGCGGCCTCCGGCCCGATGAGCATCGCCCGACACCTCCGAGACGCCCACGGTGCCGCCGTCATGGTGAGCAACGACCGTCTCCTCAAGAACGACGCCGACCTGGCCCTCATGACGGGAGTGATCCTGTGACCCTCACGGACCCCACCACCAGCACGACCACCGCGACCAGCACCACCGCGCCGGACCTCGACGCCGCGCGGGCCGCCCTCCGTGCCCGCCTGCTCGCCGACCGCGTGCTCATCGACCTCGGCTCGCCCGGGCTGTACGGCCGGACCGGCGTGTTCGAGCGCGTGTACACGGCCGTCGACGCCGCGGCCGTCAACAGCCAGCAGGACCTCGACGCCGAGGTGCTGCGGTTCCCGCCGGTCGAGCCGCTCGCCGCGTTCGAGCGCACCGACTACATCGCGTCGTTCCCGGACCTCGCCGCGTCGATCTCCGGCTTCACCGGCGACGACCGCACGCACCGGGCACTGCTCGCCGCCCGCGAGCGCGGTGAGCGGTGGGAGGGCTTCCTCGAGCCCGCCGACCTCATGCTCACGCCGGCGGTCTGCCACCCGGTGTACGGCCTGGTCGGCGACACGATCCCGCAGGAGGGCCGGTTCTTCGACATCGTCGGCGACTCGTTCCGCCGCGAGCCGTCGCTCGACCCGATGCGCCTGCAGGCCTTCCACATGCACGAGTTCGTGCACATCGGCACGCCGGCGTCGGCCCAGCAGCACCGCGACGGCCGGATCCCGGTGATGCGCGAGCTGCTCGAGTCGTTCGGGCTCGAGATCGACGTGGTCCCCGCCAACGACCCCTTCTTCGGTCGCGTCGGGCAGATGCTCGCCCGCAACCAGGTCGAGCAGGCGCTGAAGTTCGAGTTCGTCACGCCCGTCTACGGCGACGACCACCCGACCACGGCGATCAGCTCGGCGAACCTGCACGAGGACCACTTCGGCACCTCGTTCGGTCTCCGCACCGCCGACGGCGAGGTCGCCCACAGCGCCTGCATCGCCTTCGGACTGGAGCGCATCACCATCGCCCTGTTCGCCGCACACGGCACGGACGTCGACGCCTGGCCGGCGCCGGTCCGCGCGGCGCTCGCGCTGTGACGACGCTGCACGGGTGGTCCGGTTCGCCGGCCGTCCGCGCCGCCGTGCAGCTGCCGCCCGCTGCGCGGGCCGGGGTCGTCATCTGCCCGCCGCTGGGGCAGGAGGGCGTCATCGCGTACCGCACGCTCCGCCTGCTCGCAGACCGCCTGGAGGCCCGTGGCATCGCCTCGGTGCGCTACGACCCGTCCGGACGTGGTGACGGCGCACCCGACACCGACCCCGACGCGCAAGTCCGGTCCGCGCGTCACGCCGCCGCCGTGCTCCGCACGTCCGGGGTCCGGCACGTCGCGTTCGTCGGGCTCGCCTCGGCCGCCCTCGTCGCCGCGACCGCCGCCGAGGAGGCCGACGCCCTGCTCGTCTGGGACGCACCGGCCTCGGGCCGCGGCTGGCTCCGCCGCCAGCGCGCGCTGGCGACCATCACCATCGGCACCGAGCGGTTCGTGGACGGCGTCGAGAGCCTGATCGGCATCGAGGTCGAACCGGACGAAGCGGCAGCGCTCTCCGCCCTGGCGTTCGCGCCGCGCACCGGTCCGACCGTGGCGCTCGTGCGACCGGAGACCCGTGCCCCGAAGACCCTCGGGCCCGTCGAGACCGTCGAGGTGCCCGGCAGTGCCGAGCTGCTCGACGGCACGAGCATCCACGCGCGGATCCCCGGAGCCGCCGTGGACGCCGCCGTCGCCTGGCTCGACGCCTGGGCCCCCGCGGCGTCGGGACCGGTCGTGCCGACCGTGCTCGACGAGGTCCTGGACGTCGACGGCCGGGTGTCCGAGCGCATCGTCCGCCTCGGTCCGGACGAACTGTTCGCCGTCGAGACCGTCTCGTCCGCACAGCACCACGACGCTCCCCTGGTGGTCCTGCACAACGGTGCCGCCGAGCACCGGGTCGGTGCCACCGACTACCAGGTCGACCTCGCCCGGGCGCTCGCCCGTGACGGTGCCCGCGTCGTCCGGGTCGACCGCCGGGCCACCGGTGAGAGCTCCACCGTGCGCGACGACGAACGCAGCTTCCTCTTCGCCCAGGAGTGGGTCGAGGACCAGTCCGCCGTCGTCGCCGACCTCGGCACCCCGTCGGACCGCCTGGTGCTCGTCGGCATGTGCGCCGGCGCCTGGCTCGCCGGTCGGTCCGTCGACGAGGCACCCCGCCTGGTCGTCGAGATCAGCCCGAACGACTACCGCCGGCAGCCGGCCGCCCCCGGCAGCTACGAGGACGCCGTGCGGGCGATCGACGCCCCCTCGCCCGGTCGCCTGTGGGTCCGCCAGCGGTACAACGCCGTCGTGCCGAAGGCCCTGCGCGAGTGGATCGCCCGGCGGGACCGCGTCGGCGGCGTCGTCGAGCACGTCCGACCGCTCGTGGAGCACGGCACCGACGTCGTCGTGATCGCCGCTCCGGACGACGCCGCCCTGTTCGACCGGCTCGGCGGCCAGAAGGCCTTGCGCCGCTACGGCGGGGTCGGCCGGCGCGGCTCGGTGTCGATCGTGCGGGTCGAGGACGGCGACCACTCGCTGTTCTCCCCCGTGATGCGCCGAGCCGTCCGCGCCGAGGTGCGTTCCCGCGTCGCGGCGACGTTCCCCGTCCCCGCCTGATCGTCCGCAGGGGTCAGGTGAGCCCGAGCTCGCGCGCCACGGCATCCGGGTGCTCGACGTGGGCGAAGTGCCCGCAGTCGTCGAGCAGCACCGTGCGGAGCTGCGGCACGAGCTCCCGCACGGCCTCGAGGTCCGAGACGCGCGCGAACACGTCGTCGCGCCCGGCGATCGCGGTGACCGGGCAGGCGATCCCCCGCCAGCGACCGAGGTCGTAGCCCGCCGCGGTCCGTGCCGCGTCCGTGAACCGGGTCGGCCGGAGCTCCTGGACGAAGGCGTCGAGCACGCTGCGGTCGAGGCGCCGCACGTGCGTGAACACCGGCGCAGCGAGCAGCGGCAGCAGCCCGACACGCGACAGTGCCCGGAGCACCGGCCGCGCGGCCTCGCCGGTGATCGACAGCCCCGCACGCAGGAGCGTGAACGCCGGTAGCGTCCGGAGCGCCCGGACGGGGTGCCGTGCGGCGGCCGCCGTCGCGACGGTCGTGCCGGACACCAGGGCCACCGACCGCACGCGCAGGGGCGCCACGACCGCCAGGTGCATCCCGACGAAGGCGCCCATCGAGTGCCCGAGGACGTCCACCGTCGCGATCCCGAGCGCTTCCAGCACCGTGGTCAGCGACCCGGCGACGTCGTCGAGGTCGAACGGGTGTGCCGGTGCCGGGGACGATCCCCACCCCGGCAGGTCGACGAGCACGAGTCCCCGGTCGCCGACGCCGTCGGCAGCGGTCAGCAACGGGGTCCAGGTCGACCAGGATCCCGCGACGCCGTGCAGCAGCAGGAGCGGGTCGGGGCCGGGCCGGTGGTGCACCACGACGGGCCCGGTGGGCGTCGGGACCTCGGTGCGCCGGAGGTGCCACGTGGCGGGCGTGGGCGACACCGGGTACGGGGCGTAGGCCTCGGTGGTGACCACACGGTCACGTGCGTCCGTCTCGATGGCGTGCACCGGGCCTCCTGTCCGTCGTCGACGCGGATGCGTCGCAGGAGGGGTTCGGAACGCTAGCCGACCGGGACGGGTGCGGTGCAGGCGGCGAGCCGGTCGAGGGCTGCCTTGTACTCCGCGACGTCGCGCTGCAGGCCGGGCTCGGTGATGATCGAGGCCTTGATGCGGCCCTGCACGTCGATCACGAAGGTCGCGCGGGTGGCGAAGCCCTTGTGCTCGAGGAAGACGCCGTACTCCTTCGAGACCGCGCCGTGCGGCCAGAAGTCGGCGAGGAGCTCGAAGTCGTAGCCGTTGAGCTCGGCGAAGGAGCGGAGCGTCGCCTTGGAGTCGACCGAGATGCCGATCAGCTCGACGCGCTGGTCCTGGAACATCGCGACGTTGTCCTGCAGGGCGCAGAGCTCGTTCGTGCAGTTCGACGAGAACGCCAGCGGGAAGAAGACGAGTGCGACCGGGCGGTTGCCGCGGAAGTCGCTGAGTCGGACGTGCTCACCGAACTGGTTCGGGAGCTCGAAGTCCGGCGCGAGAGAGCCGATCTCGAGAGCCATCGGTACGTGTGCTTCTTCCTCGGGTGTGGGGTGTGCCCGTCGGGTCCGTGCGCACGCGGGTCGCGTGTGCACGATCGGCCATGCTACGCCGACGACACGCGAAAGCAAGCACCCGTCCACCTGCACGGCACCATCAGCATCCGAGTCGGTGCTGGGGCCTAGAGTGGACGGGGCCCCATCCGGTCGCGACCCGACCACCGGAGCCACCATGTCCACCACCACGAGAACGAACGAGGTCAAGGGTGACGGTGAACGACCAGGACCCGTACAGCACCGGGGCGAACGACCAGGACCCGCAGGAGACCGCCGAATGGCGTGAGTCCCTCGACGGATTGGTCCAGACCCACGGACACCAGCGCGGTCGCGAGATCATGCTGAGCCTGCTCAAGCGGTCCAAGGAACTGCACCTCGGTGTGCCGATGGTCCCGACGACGGACTACGTGAACACCATCGCGCCGGAGAACGAACCGGAGTTCCCCGGCGACGAGGAGCTGGAGCGCCGGTACCGCCGGTGGATCCGCTGGAACGCGGCCATCACGGTGCACCGCGCGCAGCGTCCGGGCATCAGCGTCGGCGGCCACATCTCGACGTACGCGTCGAGTGCCGCGCTGTACGAGGTGGGCTACAACCACTTCTTCCGTGCGCAGGACCACGCGTCCGGCGGCGACCAGGTCTTCTTCCAGGGCCACGCCTCCCCCGGCATGTACGCCCGCGCCTACATGGAGGGGCGTCTCGGTGAGGACCAGCTCGACGGCTTCCGTCAGGAGAAGTCCCATGCCGGCGGCGGTCTGTCGTCGTACCCGCACCCGCGCCTCATGCCGCACTTCTGGCAGTTCCCGACCGTGTCGATGGGCATCGGCCCGATCAACGCGATCTACCAGGCGCAGCAGGCCAAGTACCTGACCAACCGCGGCATCAAGGACGCCTCCGACCAGCAGGTCTGGGCCTTCCTCGGCGACGGCGAGATGGACGAGGTCGAGTCGCGCGGACAGCTCCAGGTCGCCGCGAACGACGGCCTCGACAACCTGAACTTCGTGATCAACTGCAACCTGCAGCGGCTCGACGGTCCGGTGCGCGGCAACGGCAAGATCATCCAGGAGCTCGAGGCGTTCTTCCGCGGTGCTGGCTGGAACGTCATCAAGGTCGTCTGGGGGCGTGAGTGGGACGACCTGCTCGCCCGCGACACCGAGGGCGCACTGCTCAACCTGATGAACCAGACGCCGGACGGCGACTACCAGACGTACAAGGCCGAGAACGGCGCGTACGTCCGCGAGAACTTCTTCGGGCGCGACCCGAAGGCGCTCGAGCTCATCGAGGGCTACAGCGACGACCAGGTCTGGAACCTCAAGCGTGGTGGCCACGACTACCGCAAGGTCTACGCCGCGTTCAAGGCCGCGACCGAGCACAAGGGCCAGCCGACGGTCATCCTGGCGAAGACGGTCAAGGGCTACGGCCTCGGCCCGAGCTTCGAGGGGCGCAACGCGACCCACCAGATGAAGAAGCTCACGCTCGACAACCTCAAGCAGTTCCGCGACGAGATGCGCATCCCGGTCACCGACGCGCAGCTCGAGGAGAACCCCTACACGCCGCCGTACTACCACCCGGGCAACGACGACGAGGCGATCCAGTACATGCACGAGCGTCGTCAGGCGCTCGGCGGCTACGTGCCGGAGCGTCGCACGAAGTACACCTCGATCACCCTGCCCGAGGACTCGAAGTACCAGGTCGTGAAGAAGGGCTCCGGCAAGCAGGAGATCGCCACCACCATGGCGTTCGCCCGACTGCTGAAGGACCTGCTCCGCTCCCCGGACTTCGGCGACCGCGTCGTCCCGATCATCCCGGACGAGGCGCGCACGTTCGGCATGGACGCGTACTTCCCGTCGGCGAAGATCTACAACCCGAACGGCCAGCACTACACGTCGGTCGACCGGGAGCTCCTGCTGGCCTACAAGGAGAGCCCGCAGGGCCAGATCATCCACGTCGGCATCAACGAGGCGGGCGCCCTGGCGGCGTTCACCGCGGTCGGCACCTCGTACTCGACGCAGGGCGAGCCGCTCATCCCGGTCTACGTCTTCTACTCGATGTTCGGGTTCCAGCGCACCGGCGACGCGATCTGGGCGGCGGGCGACCAGATGGCCCGTGGCTTCATGATCGGCGCCACCGCCGGTCGCACGACCCTGACGGGTGAGGGCCTGCAGCACGCCGACGGCCACTCGCTGCTCCTCGCGACGACGAACCCGGCCGTGGTGTCCTACGACCCCGCGTACGGGTACGAGATCGGGCACATCGTGCAGGCCGGCCTCGACCGGATGTACGGCACGAACGAGGACGGCTCGCCCAAGCACAGCGACCCGAACGTCATGTATTACCTGACGGTCTACAACGAGCCGATCGTCCAGCCGGCGGAGCCCGAGGGCGTCGACGTCGACGGGATCGTCAAGGGCATGTACCTGCTCAAGCCGAGCGAGCACGACGGCCCGAAGGCCCAGCTGCTCGCGTCCGGTGTGGCGGTGCCGTGGATCCTCGAGGCGCAGCAGCTCCTCGCCGAGGACTGGGGCGTCTCCGCCGACGTCTGGAGCGTCACGAGCTGGGGCGAGCTGTACCGCGACGGTCTCGACGCGGAGCAGCACGCGTTCCTCAACCCGAACGAGTCGCCGCGCACGCCCTACGTCACCGAGCGCCTGCTCGCCACCGAGGGGCCGGTCGTCGCGGTCAGCGACTTCATGCACCAGGTGCAGGAGCAGATCCGTCCGTTCGTGCCGACCGACTACGCCACGCTCGGCGCCGACGGCTTCGGCTTCTCGGACACCCGTCCGGCCGCGCGCCGCTTCTTCCACATCGACGGCCCCTCGGTCGTCGTGCGGACGCTGCAGCAGCTCGCCCGCCAGGGCAAGGTCGACGGCGCACTCGTCCAGCAGGCGATCGACAAGTACCGCCTGCACGACGTGACCGCCGGCACCACGGGCAGCGCGGGCGGCGAGAGCTGATCAGCCGGTGACGCCAGTCCGACCGGAAACCGATGGCCTGACCAAGGCCCAGAGCCAGGAGAGCGCGCGCGAGCGGGCGCTCTCCTGGCTCCGTCAGGTGTCCGGGGAACTCTCCACCGCCACCATCAAGCGGCTCGAGGACACCCTCCCCTGGTACAGCGAGATGCCACCGGGGCGCCGCTCCGCCGTCGGGCTCGTCGCCCAGGCGGGCATCACCTCGTTCATCAGCTGGCTCGAGGGCACCGCGTCGACGCCGTGGATCGCCGCGGCAGACGTGTTCGGGTCGGCTCCGCGTGAACTCCTGCGCTCGGTGAGCCTGCAGCAGACCCTGCAGCTCATCCGCGTGGTCGTCACCGTGGTCGAGGAACGCGCCGCCGACGACGAGATGCTGCAGGAGGCGATCCTCAAGTACTCGCGCGACATCGCCTTCGCGGCGGCGGACGTCTACGCCCGCGCCGCCGAGGCCCGCGGGCTGTGGGACGCCCGACTCGAGGCGCTCGTGGTGGACTCGATCCTGTCGGGCGAGTACGACGACGAGCTCCCGTCCCGGATCGCGGCCCTCGGCTGGCACGGACACGGCGAAGTGGCAGTGCTCGTCGGCACGGCGCCGAAGCAGCTCGAGGTCGACCAGGTCCGCCGCACCGCCCGTCACATGGACGCCGACGTGCTCGTCGGGGTGCAGGGCTCGCGGCTCGTCGTGGTGATCGGCCGCTCCACCCCGCGGGACGACGTGCCCGAGGGCGAGGACCCGGTGTCGTTCACCGCCATCGCGCAGGCGCTCGAACCGCTGTTCGGCGAGGGCCACCTGGTCCTCGGCAACGAGGTCCCCGGGGTCGTCGACGCCTCCACCAGCGCGAAGGCGGCCCTCGCCGGGTTCGCCGTCGCACGCGCCTGGCGGGGCGTGCCGCGTCCGGCGCTGGCCGACGACCTGCTCCCCGAGCGCGCCCTGGCCGGCGATCCGCTCGCCCGGTCCGCCCTGGTGCAGCGCATCTACGTACCGTTGAAGGACCAGTCCACCGAACTCCTGCAGACCCTGTGGTGCTACCTGGACACCGGGCGGTCGCTCGAGGCCACGGCGCGCGAGCTCTTCGTGCACCCGAACACCGTCCGCTACCGCCTGCGCCGCGTCGCGGACATCATCGGGTGGGACGCCACGCACGCGCGGGACGCCCTGATCGTGCAGTCCGCCCTGATCCTCGGCGCCATGTCGGAATCGGCCACGGGTCGACGCCGGATCACCCCGCGCCGGTAGGGAACCGACAATGTCACGCGGGGTTTCGTGTGGGAAGCCCACACGGGCCCCGCGGTGCATGAGCGACAGGATTGTCCGGTGATCGTCGTCGTCGCGCCCGGACAGGGCTCCCAGACCCCCGGCTTCCTCGCCCCCTGGCTCGAGGACGCCGCCGTTCGTGAACGTGTCGGGCAGTGGTCCGAGTCGATCGGGGTGGACCTCGCCGCGCACGGCACCACGTCGGACGCCGACACCATCAAGGACACCGCGCTCGCACAGCCGCTCATCGTCGCCGCCGGTCTCGTCACCGCCGACGCCCTGCTCGCCGACGGCCGCCGTGCGCTGGTCGGCGGGGTCGCCGGACACTCGGTCGGCGAGTTCACCGCCGCCGCGGTCGCCGGGATCCTCGAACCGACCGACGCCGTCTCGCTGGTCGCCGAGCGCGGCCGGGCCATGGCGGACGCCGCTGCGCTCGAGCCGACGTCGATGGCCGCCGTCCTCGGTGGCGACGCCGACGCCGTCGCGGCCGCACTGCAGCAGCACGGACTCGTCCCCGCGAACCACAACGGTGGCGGCCAGACCGTCGTCGCCGGCGCCGCCGACGCCATCGCCGCGCTCGTCGCCGACCCGCCCGCAAAGGCCCGCGTGATCCCGCTCGCGGTCGCCGGCGCGTTCCACACCCGGTACATGGCCCCCGCCGTCGAGCGGGTCGCCCCGGTCGCCGCCGCCACCACGGTGCAGGACCCGACCCTGCCGATCTGGACGAACGCCGACGGCTCCCGGGTCGATGACGGTCGCCGGTTCGTCGACCTCATGGTCCAGCAGATCGCGAACCCCGTGCACTGGGACGCGGTGATGGAGTCCTTCGCCGCCGCCGGCGTGACCGGCATCATCGAGCTCGCACCGGCCGGTGCCCTCGTCGGCCTGGCGAAGCGCGGCCTGCGCGGCACGCCGTCCGTCGCCATCAAGACCCCCGAGGACCTGCCCGCAGCGATCGACCTGCTGCAGCGCGCGGGCCAGGAAGCAGACGCATCCGCATGACCGAACGCCCCGCACTCTCCCAGCGCCGCGGCCACGAGTTCACCCGCATCCTGGCGTTCGGCGCCGCCCGCGGTGAGAACGTCGTGCCGAACGACGACCTCGTCGGCCCGATCGACTCGTCCGACGAGTGGATCCGCCAGCGCACCGGGATCATCACCCGCAAGCGCGCCGGCAAGGACGTCGAGGCCGTCGACCTCGCCGAGACCGCCGCGCGCGAGGCGATCGAGAAGGCCGGCGTCGAGCCGTCGCAGATCGGCGTCGTCCTGGTCAGCACCGTGACGCACACCGTCGCGACGCCGTCGATGGCGTCGCTGCTGGCCGAGCGGATCGGCGCCACCCCCGCGGCCGCGTACGACATCAGCGCCGCCTGCGCCGGGTACGCCTACGGCATCGCCCAGGCCGACTCGTTCATCAAGTCCGGACTCGCCGACCACGTCCTGGTCGTCGGGGCCGAGAAGCTCAGCGACGTGGTCGACCCGACCGACCGTTCGATCTCGTTCCTGCTCGGTGACGGCGCCGGCGCGGCCGTCGTCGGCCCGAGCGACTTCCCCGGCATCGCCCCCACCATCTGGGGTTCCGACGGCTCCAAGTGGGACGCCATCGGCATGACCGCGACCTACAACGAGTGGGAGGCCGGCGCACCCCGCCCGACCATGCGCCAGGCGGGCCAGACGGTCTTCCGCTGGGCCGTGTGGGAGATGGTCAAGGTCGCCCGCGAAGCCCTCGAGACCGCCGGCGTCCGGCCCGAGGACCTCGCCGCGTTCGTGCCGCACCAGGCGAACATCCGCATCATCGACGAGTTCGCGAAGCAGCTCGGCCTGCCCGAGTCCGTCACGATCGCCCGCGACATCACCACCACCGGTAACACCTCGGCCGCGAGCATCCCGCTCGCCACGCACCGCCTGCTCGAGGAACACCCCGAGCTGTCCGGCGGGCTCGCGCTGCAGATCGGCTTCGGAGCCGGACTCGTGTTCGGCGCGCAGGTCGTCGTGCTCCCCTGAACCCACCCGGCCGCGCATCCGCGCGACCACCCCGACCAGCCTCCGGGCGCGAGCACGCTGCGTGCCCTAGGCTGGTCCACGGTCAAACGACACCCCCTCAAGGAGAAACTCATGGCCCTGTCCAACGAAGAAGTCCTCGCCGGCCTGGCCGAGCTGATCAACGACGAGACCGGTATCGCCACCGACACCGTCGCCGCCGACAAGTCCTTCACGGACGACCTCGACATCGACTCCATCTCGATGATGACCATCGTGGTCAACGCCGAGGAGAAGTTCGACGTGAAGATCCCGGACGAAGAGGTCAAGAACCTCAAGACCGTGGGCAACGCGGTCGACTACATCGTCAAGGCCCAGGCCTGACACGAGCTTCCTGAGCGCCGCGGCCAGCGGTCACCGTCGGCCGCGGCGCTCATCTTGTTCCCCAACGAAAGAACCGTCGTTCCATGACCAAGAAGACCGTCGTCGTCACCGGGATCGGTGCGATCTCACCCCTCGCCGCGACTGCCCCGGAAACGTGGGACGCGCTGCTCGCCGGCAAGTCCGGCATCACCCGCATCGAGGACCCGCGCTACGCCGAGCTCGAACTCCCCGTGGAGTTCGCCGGCCAGGCGCGCCGGTTCCTCACCGACCAGCTCACCCGCCCCGAGTCGAAGCGCCTGGACCCGTCGTCGCAGCTGTCGCTCGTCGCGGCGCGTGAGGCGTGGGCCGACGCCGGCATCGACGCCGAGTCCGTCGTCCCCGAGCGCCTCATCGTCGACTGGGCGACCGGCATCGGCGGCGTGAACACCCTGCTCGACGCCTGGGACACCCTGCGCGAGAAGGGCCCGCGTCGGGTCCTGCCGATGACGGTCCCGATGCTCATGGCGAACGGCCCGGCCGCCGCCATCGAGATGGAGTTCGGCGCCCGTGGCGGCGCCCGCACCTACCTGTCGGCCTGCGCCTCGTCGACCGAGTCCCTGGCCGAGGCCTACCGCCACGTCGCCGACGGGGACGCCGACATCGTCATCACCGGTGGCGCCGAGGCCGCCCTGCACCCGCTGCCGCTGGCGGCGTTCGCGGCGATGCAGGCCCTGTCCCGCCGCAACGACTCCCCCGAGACCGCGTCGCGTCCGTACGACGTCACGCGTGACGGTTTCGTGCTCGGTGACGGCGCCGCGGCGCTCATCCTCGAGTCGAAGGAGCACGCCGAGGCCCGCGGGGCGACGATCTACGCCGAGGTCGCCGGAGCCGGCATCACCTCGGACGCGTTCCACATCACGGCACCGGACCCCGAGGGCAGCGCTGCCGCCCGTGCGGTCCTGCAGGCGCTCGACCACGCCGGCGCCAGCCGCGAGGACGTGGTGCACGTCAACGCGCACGCAACCTCGACGCCGGTCGGCGACGTCGCCGAGTACCACGCGATGCGTCGCGTCTTCGGCGACCACCTCGACGACATCGTCGTGTCGGCGACCAAGGCGTCGACGGGTCACCTGCTCGGCGGTGCCGGTGCGATCGAGGCCGCGTTCACGGTCCTCGCCCTGCACAACCGCGTCGCACCGCCCACGATCAACCTGCACGACCAGGACCCGGAGATCGTCATGGACGTCGCGCGCGAGCCGCGTGCGCTGCCCGACGGCGACCTGCTCGCGGTGAGCAACTCGTTCGGCTTCGGCGGCCACAACGCCGTGGTCGCGTTCCGCAGCGTCTGATCCGTCGCACCCTGCCAGGAGGCCCGTCCCGCGTCGTCGGGGCGGGCTTCCGTCGTCCGGTGGCACCGTCCAGGGCCCGGCCCGCTGGGCCGAGTGTCCGTCAGCCGACGCGGTGCAGCCAGACGACGGGGTTGCCCTCGGCTGCGTGGCGGAAGGGCTCGAGCTCGTCGTCCCACGCCTGGCCCAGGGCGAGTCGGAGCTCGCGGTGGAGTTCGAGCGCGTTGCTGCCCGCGACCTCCATGGCGTAGCGGACGCGGTCCTCGGGGATGACCATGTTGCCCGTGACGTCGGTCTGCGCGTAGAACACCCCGAGGTCGGGGGTGTGCATCCAGCGGCCGCCGTCGGACTCGGTCGTCGGTTCCTCGGTGACCTCGTAGCGCAGGTGCTCCCAGCCGCGCAGCGCGGAGGCGATCGCGGCACCGGCACCCACCGCACCGGTCCACGTGAACTCGGTCCGACGTGCACCGTCCTGCGCCGGCTGGTCGAGCCACGAGAAGTTCACGGCGCGGTTCATCGCGCGACCGGCTGCCCATTCGACGTGCGGGCAGAGCGCGCGGGGTGAGGAGTGCACGTAGAGCACTCCTGTCGTCGTTCCGTTCACGGTTCCTCCGATACGTCAGGTGCGACTTCCCCATCGACCTGGTGCGGAGGATCCGAGCGGCTGCGAGCCACGGAATCATTCGGTATGCGATTGTGATGTCCCGACAGGACACGCCCATTATGCAGCGTTCCGGCTGGGAACGGCAAGGACCTCGCCGGGTGCGATCCGGTTCAGTGCAGGACGGCGCCCGCGGTGTCGACGGGGTGCCGCTCCCCCGCCGTGATCGGCACGGTGACGCGGTTGTCCTCGGGTGGGATCGGGCAGGCGAACTGGTACGAGAACGCACACGGCGGCAGCACCAGCAGGTTCCAGTCGAGCTCGACCGGGCCGGCAGCACCGGGGTCGTCGAGGTACAGGAACCGGCCCATCGAGTACGTGCTGCCGGGGTCGTCCTCGGGCAGGGCGCTCGTGGCGTCCTGCACGATGAGCTGCAGCCGGGGTGCACCCCGGAACGCTGCCGACCGGACCGCGACGAAGCGGACCGTGGTGCTGCCGACGGCCGTTTCGATGTGCCCGGCGACCGGCAGGGCGTCGCCGGCGGCGTCGAGGACGCTGCCACGGGCCTCCCGGTCCTCACCGGCACCATCCCCCAGCGGGACGTACGTGCCGGACCGCACCCAGTCGTCGGACCGGTCGAACCGGGCGATCCGCGCGAACCGCTGGATCGGCTCCGCGGCCGGGTCCCAGACGCGCAGCGTCGAACCGGACACGGTGCCCGCGAAGCTCTCGGGGAACACGACGACGGACGGCACCACGGCGGTGTCACCGGCGACGAGGACGGTGCCGTCGACCGGCACGTCGTCCACGACGACGCCGTCGGCAGCGGCAGCCGTCACGGTGAGGCCGCCGGCCGCCGGCGCCCAGGTGCCCGGCACCGGCCACACCGGCTGCGGGTGGTCGACGCGCTGGGCGTTCACGAGCGCGAGCGGACCCCGGGGGCCGCGCGCCCAGCGATCACGTTCGGTGACGTGGGCGGCGAAGGCGGCGTCGGTCACGCCAGCTCCTGGCGCGGGTAGATGACCTTCTGCACGATGATGATCACCGACGCGGCAACGGGCAGGGCGACCAGGGCACCGAGCACGCCGCCGATCGTGCCGCCGGCCACCGCGGCGATGACCACGAGGGCACCGGGCACCTGCACGGCACGCGACATGATGCGCGGCGAGATCAGGTAGGCCTCGACCTGCATGTAGACGAGGTAGTAGATCGCCGCGGCGAGGGCGGTCGCGGGCGACGCGAACAGGCAGAGCAGCGAGATCACGACCGCGGCGCCGAGGGTGCCGACGAGCGGGATGAGTGACCCGAGGAACGCGAACGACGCCAGCAGCACCGGCAGCGGTGCACCGATGATGAGCAGGAACACCAGGCTCAGGATGCCGTTGATGAGCGCCTGCGACACCTGCCCGACGACGTACCGACCGACCGCCTGGGTGATCTGCTCGCTGACGTCGATGAAGTTCTCGCGGCGGGACGCCGGCACGAACCGGTACGCCGCACGCTTCATCCCCCGCATCGACGCGAGGAAGTAGAGCATGAGGATGAGGACGATGAGGACGCCGGTGAGCCCGGACAGGATGCCGCTGCCGACCGCCAGGATCCCGCCGCCGACGCTGAGCAGGTTGCCCGGGTTCTCGACGAACGACTGCACGGACTCGAGGGCGTGGTCGATGTCGAACGACCCGGCGAACTGCTTCGACAGGTCCTGCACCCACTGCTGCTTCGAGATGTCGTCGACGACCTCGGGGAAGTTCTGGATCAGGTTCGTCGCCTGCTCGACCAGGATCGGGACGACGGCGAACACCACCGCGGCGAACACCCCGAGGACGCCCACCACGACGATCGTGATCGCCGCCCACCGCGGGATGATCCGCTCGAGGAACGACACGAGCGGGTCGATGCCCAGCGCGAGGAACAACGCGACGCCGATGTAGACGAGTACGGTGCTGAGCTCGCCGATGATGGTGCCGGCGAGCAGGGCGACGAGCACACCGATGGCCCCCATGAACCCGATGCGGAAGGCGTTGACGCGCACGCCGGTGCCACCACGGGTCACCTCGAACGTCACGTTGGGCGTCGGGCTGTGGTCCTCTTGCTGCGACGTGTCGCGCTTTCTCGGCAGGTGCACGTAGGGCGGGCGGGACTTGAACCCGCGAATCGTTCGGTTATGAGCCGACTGCCTTGACCAGCTTGGCTACCGCCCCTCGACGACCCTCAGGCCACCGGTTCCCCACGATACAGCGCCTCGAACGTCGAGAGCGTGCGGTTGATGTCGTGTGCCTCGATCATGGCCGTACTGCGCTGCCGCATCGCCGTGTACTCCGCTTCGGGGGCCGTGAGCACGGCCTCGAGCTTGGCGGCGAGGTCGTGCTCGTCGCCCGGGACGAACAGGTACCCGTTGCCGTCGATCAGGTGGGGCAACGCCATCGAGTCCGCGGCGACGACCGGCAGTCCGGACGCCATCGCCTCGAGCGAGGAGATGCTCTGCAGCTCGGCGGTCGAGGGCATCGCGAACACGGTGCCGTTCGTCAGGGCGGTGCGCTTGGCCTCGTCCGAGACGAACCCGAGGAAGCGGACGCGGTCCTCGAGCCCGAGCTCCTTCGCCAGGGCGGTCAGCTTCGGGATCATCTCGCCGTCGCCGACGATCGTCAGGGTCGCCGCCAGCGAACCGGGCAGCAGGGCCACGGCGCGGACCAGGACGTCGAGGTTCTTCTCCGGCGCGACCCGGCCGACGAACACGATGTCGTTGTTGGCCGGGCGGCCCTCGCGCGCGACGTAGCGGGACGCGTCGATGCCGCACGAGATGGCGAGCACCCGCTGCCCGGCGATCGCCTTCCGCAGGTAGTCGGCGGCCAGGTTGGTCGGCGTCGTGATGGTGTCCGCGAGCCGGTAGGTCTTCGCGGCGTCGCTCCACGCGATCTTCAGCGCGATCGGCAGCGTCCACTTGCCGAACGGCGTGTACTCGAGCAGGTTCTCGGGCATGAAGTGGTTCGTCGCGACGACCCGGATGCCGCGCGCGTTCGCCTCGGGGACGATGCCGCGGCCGATGACGACGTGCGACTGGATGTGCAGGACGTCCGGCTTGACGGCGTCGAGGATCGGGCCGGTCCACTTCTTGACGCTCCACGGCCACACGAAGCGCAGCCAGGCGTGCAGCGGCCACTTGTACGACTTCAGGCGGTGCACGACGAGGGTCACGCCCTGGTGCTCCTCGTCGAAGGTGCCGTACTGGCGGCTCGACGCCGGCGCGACGACGTGGACCTCGTGCCCGCGCTCGGCCAGGCCGACGGCGAGCTGCTCGGCGAAGGTGGCGGCGCCGTTGACGTCCGGCGGGAAGGTGTCCGCGGCGATCAGGACGCGCAAGGGTCGGTGTCCGCCCGTCGCACCCGTCGGTTCGGCGGTGGCGGTGGTGACGTCTCCTGACACGGCGGGCGTCGTCCTCTCGTGGGCGATTGCTGGTCGGACTGCGACGGTACCGCACCTGGTTCCGCTGCCGCGTCAGCCGCGCGGAGGACCCCGTGGTACCCCGGGGTGACCGGGTCGTCGCCGCCGCACCGCGGTGCGACCGTGGTCAGGCGCGGGTCTGCGGGTGGTGCTTGGCGAGCAGGAACACCCCGGTGATGGCGATGCCGGCCGCGACCACGAACCCGGCGACCGCACCCCACGGCGCCCCGGACGCCTCGTCGAGGACGATGACGCCGATCCCGACCGCGACGATCGGGTCGATGACCGTCAACCCCGCGATCACCAGGTCGGCCGAGCCGCTCGAGTACGCGTTCTGCACGAAGTACCCGCCGAGCGACGCAGCCACGACCACCCCGACGATCGCGAGCACCGTCAACCAGTCGAACGTGCCGTTCACGAAGCGGTTCAGCACGACCTTCGCCAACGTCGCCACGAAGCCGTACAGGACGCCGGCGCCGACGATGTAGTAGAGCGCGCTCTTGTGCTTGGCCACGAGCCGGAACGACACGAGCACCAGGACGAGCACCACGGCCAGGATCACCAGGACGGTGACGAGCTGCTGGCGGGTGATGGCGCTCTCGTGCCCGACGAAGGCCGCGATGCCGACGAAGATCGCGACACCGATGATGCACGTCCACACCGCACGCCGCGCGCGACGCCCCAGCGGCACGCCCGACCACCGGGACGAGAACCACGTCGTGATCACGAGCGCGACGGCGCCGAGGGGCTGCACCACGATCAGGGGCGCGAACGTGATGCTCACCAGCTGCAGGACGACCGCGATGCCGAGCATCAGCGTACCGAGCACCCAGGAGCCGCTCGAGAGCAGGCCGACCACGTGCCGGACGCTCAGTCCCTTCGACTGCCGCCCGAGCCGTGCCTCGACCCGCTGCACGCCGCGACTCTGGAACTGCGCACCGAGGGACAGGAACACCGCACCGATGAGCGCGACCGGGATCATGAGCGCCTGGAACGGCGTGAGGTTGCTCACTGCGTCCGGCAGCTGGAGGTCCGTCGTCACGCGTCGAGGCTACCGTTCCGCGCCGGATAACCTGGGTGAATGGCCGTTCTCCCGATCCGCATCACCGGCGAACCCGTCCTGCACGAGCGTGCAGCCGAGGTCACCGAGTTCGATGACGACCTCCGTTCGCTCGTCGCCGACATGTTCGAGACCATGGACCTCGCCCCCGGCGTCGGGCTGGCCGGACCCCAGGTCGGCGTCGGCAAGCGCCTGTTCGTGTACTCGTACACCGACGACGACGAGGTGCTGCACCGCGGTGCCGCCGTGAACCCCGTCCTCTGGATCAGCCCGCCGGTCCCCGAGTCGGTCGACGAGCTCGACGAGGACGACGAGTCCGAGGGCTGCCTGTCCGTGCCGGGCGAGCGCTTCCCGCTCCGACGCTCCGGAAGCGCCCTGCTCCGCGCGTTCGACGAGCACGGCGAACCGTTCGAGGTCCGCGCCGACGGCTGGCTCGCGCGCGTCTTCCAGCACGAGTACGACCACCTGGACGGCTGGCTCTACGCCGACCGCCTGGTGCACCCCTACGGCAAGCAGGTCGCCAAGGCGATCCGCAAGAACAGCTGGGGCGGCCCCGGCCAGTCGTGGCTGCCGGGTCGCGACCACCCCGAGGGCTGACGGCCAGGAGGCCCGGCTCAGCTCCGGTACGTCGACAGTGCGTCGCGCAGGTGGTCGGTCTCCGGGTGCCCGGGGCAGTACTGCAGGAGCCCTGCGGCGACGTGCGCGGCGCCGTCGTCGGCCACGGCCGACGTCCACGGGTCCGTGCCGGTCACGGCGCAGGCGCTCGCGAGCTCGACGAGCGTCGCGTCACCGCGGGTCGCGTCGACCGCGGCCTGCTGCTGCGCCGACGGCACCGAGCCCGTGAGCCGCTTCGCGGTGCACGAGGTCCGCTCGTCCTCCCACACCGCGGAGTACGTCGTGTAGGTCTCGCGGTCGCCGTCGTCGCACACGAACGCGAACACGACCGGCGAGGCACCCGACCCGAGCCCGGTCTCCGAACTCGTGGGTTCCTCGGACGAATCGGTGTCCGGTCCGGCACCGCTGCACCCGACCAGCACCGGCGCGACCACGACCGCGAGCAGCACGCCGAGGAGCGCGGCGCGGGGCGGACGGGATCGGTGCACCTGTGAACGCTAACAGCAACTGCCCGGCAGGAGCCGCACGGCCGCTCCTGCGATGATGGTCGGGCACGCCCCGCCCTGGAGGTCCTCATCCCCCGCCTGCACTCCCGCCCCGTCCGCGTCGCCGCCCTCGTGGTCGTCGCCGTGGCTGCCCTGTTCGTCGCCGTCTGGCACCTCGGCCGCCCGACCATCGTCAACGACGAGTTCGTGTACCTGCGGGCGAGCTGGGCCTACGTGCACGGCAACTTCTCGCTCAACCTCGAACACCCACCGACGGCGAAGTACCTGTACGGCATCGCGCAGCTCGTCGTCGGGCAGGGACCGCTCGGGCCCCGCCTGGTCGCCGCGGCCGCGATGCTCGGCACCGGCGTGGTCCTGCTCGTCTGGTTGCGGCGCGAGGTCGGGTTCTGGACAGGACTCCTCGCCGCGGGCGCGTGGTGGCTGACGCCGCGCGGGTCCGGCGCCAGCTGGGCCGAGGCCGGCTCGGTCATCGGCGCGCGGATCGACCGCTTCGCGATGCTGGAGCCCCTGATGGTCTTCTTCGCGGTCGCCTCGCTCGCAGCCGCCTGGACCTGGATGCGCACCGGCAACCGCTGGTGGATCGCGGCCGCGGGTGCGCTGCTCGCGATGTCGGTGACGTCGAAGGTCTCGACCGCGGTGCTCGTGCTCGCGATCGGCGCGTTGCCGCTGCTGTTCCGGCGCTGGCGCGACCTGGGCGTCGGTGCACTGTTCGGCGGCGTCGCGTTCGTGGTCGTCTTCGTGCTCCTGTACCTGCCGGTGGGGCTGTTCACCGCCATCGGGCACATGCTGAAGTTCCAGGCGCAGCAGAACGCGCACGGACACCCGACGACGATCCTCGGCACGATCTACCCCGCGGCCCCGTGGTGGGCGAACTTCGCGTTCCTGGCGGCCGGCACCGGCTGGTTGCTGCTCTCGGTGCTGCTCGTCGGTGTCGTCTGCGCGTTCGCGATCCGGCCGGACCGGCTGGTCGCGTACCTCGGCATCGCGCTCGGCGTCTTCCTCGTCTTCTACGTCATCGTCGCGAACGTCTCGCTCCCCTACTACTACGACGCGTGGATGCCGCTCGTCATCGCGCTCGCGGCGATCGGGTACGCCCGGCTGGCCGCGGTGCGCCCGCCCGTCGGTCGCATCGTCGCCACGATGCTCGTGGCGTCGTTGCTCGTGCCGGCGGTACGGCTCGGCGTCGCGGTGGCGCAGTCCCGTCCGAGCGGCATCGCCCTGCTCTCCGATGCGCTCCAGGTGCGCGGCAAGGACTCCGAGGGCGTGCTGTTCGCCCGGTTCAGCGCGAACACCTGGCGGATCTACCTGCCCGAGCGCGGCACGCAGAAGCCGCAGTACGGACCCTTCGACGCGATCGTCGTCGGGCACGACGACCGCCGCGCCATGCCGCACCAGGTCACGGAGTTCCTGTCCGAGTACGCCGACCAGCTCGACCACTTCCGGCTCGACTACCTCGACGTCTACGTGACCAAGACCGGCACGATCGACGACAACAACCGTGACGGCACGCTCCGCATCGAGCCGGACACCCCCGCGTCCTGACCGGCGCGCCCGCGCGACGCGCGGCCGTGGGCACCGCCCCTGAGACACAAACGCCCCCGGAAACGCAAACGGCCCGGATCCGTGAGGATCCGGGCCAGACGCTCCCCGAGTTGGACTCGAACCAACAACCTGCCGGTTAACAGCCGGCTGCTCTGCCAATTGAGCTATCGAGGATCACTGTCCGCTGGCGAATGTCGTGCGAACAACGGGTAACAGCATAGCAGCACCGTGGGGACACTCACCGCATCGGACACGCCGCCCGGGCGCGCCGCGACGCGCACCCCGGTGCAGCGCTGTTCCTCAGTACCCGGCGACCGGGTCGACGACGCCGACGAACCCCTCGCCACTGCCGGCGAGGAACGCCGTGGTGTTGAGCCGCACCCGCTCGGCGAGCAGCGGCGCGACCATCTCCGGGGTGTCCGCCTGGTGCGGCGTGATGACCGCGCCGGGCTCCGACCACAGCGGGTGGCCGTCTGGCAGCGGCTCGGGGTCGGTGACGTCGAGCCCCGCGCCGGCGATCGCACCGGTGCGCAGGGCGTCGACCAGGGCGTCGGTGTCGACGAGTCCCCCGCGGGCGACGTTCACGAGCCGGACGGACGGCTTCATGATCGCGAACTGCCGCGCACCGAACAGCTTCGCGGTGCCCGAGGTCATGGCGGCGGCGATCATCACGACGTCGGCGTCGGGCAGGACGGCGTCGAGCTGGTCGGTGGTGACGGTGCGGGAGGCGCCGTCCACCGGGTCGGCCGAGCGACGCACCACGGTGACGTCGACGTCGAACGGGGCGAGCAGGCGGATGTACTCGAGCGCGATCCCGCCCGCGCCGATGACGAGGACGTTGCGCCCGTACAGCGACACACCCTCGGGCTCGGTCGCCCACGAGGACGCGCGGGCGCGCTTCGGCAGCACCCGCAGCGTCCCGAGCGTCAGGGCCAGGGCGTGCTCGGCGACGGGTTCGGCGTACGCGCCCTTCGCCGAGGTGAAGAGCACGCGGTCACCGTGCTCCTGGATGAGGTGCGCGAAGGCGTCGACGCCGGCGAACGGCAGCTGCACCCAGCCGACACCCGGAGCGGCGTCGAGCGCGTCGGCGAGGCCGGACGGGTCGCGGGGGTCCAGCCAGACGAGCCCGCGGGTCTGGGCGTCGAGCGGCGCGACGGTCCCGCCGGCCTCGGTCACCGCGGTGACGTGCAGGTCGGTCGGTTCCGGCAGCACGGCGACGGGACCGGACTGCGGCGCGTCGATCGGCAACGGTGCGCCGGAGGTCGGGACGACGGCGCGGTGGCCTCGGGCGGCGGTGCTCACGGGTTCTCCTGTCGGTCCGCGCGGGGGCCGGTGCCGGCGGCGACCGGTCGGCGCGGCGCCGTCGAGCGGCGCGGGGCGGTGGGCGCCGGACGTCGCTTGACGCCGCGAGCCGCGGTCGCGGCCAGGGTCTTCACGTAGGGGTCGACGGGGTTGTCGAGGACCTCGTCGAAGGTGCCGAGGCCGACCAGCCGGGCGTCGGCCATCACGGCGACGCGGTCCGCCAGGGCACCGGCTTCGCGCAGGTCGCTGGACACCACGACGGCGGAGAACTGCCGGTTGCGCTGCAGGGTCGCCAGTGCCTCGAGCACCGACTGGCGCACGAGCACGTCGACACCGCGGGCGGGCTCGTCGGCGACCAGGAGCTGCGGTTCCAGCACGAGGGCCCGCGCCAGGGCGACGCGCTGCCGCTGCCCGCTGGACAGCTCCCACGTGTTCAGGCGCATCACACCGAGCGGCAGGTGCACGGCGTCGACCAGTCGGGCGACGATCAGGCCCGCTTCCCTCCGGTCGAAGCGACGGTCGCGCTGGTAGATCGGTTCGGCGATGGCCTCGCCGACGGTCAGGTCCGGGCTGAGCCGGTCGGCACCGTCCTGCGGCAGGTAGCCGATGCGTCCGCTCAACCGCTCGAGCTTCCGTGACGAACCGCGCAGGCCGCGGGTCTTCTGGCCGAGGACGGTCAGTTCGCCCCCGACGATGTGGCGACGGAGCGCGCCGTCGCCCTCGCCGTGCGACCCGAGCTGCCCTGCGATCGCGGCGGCGAAGGTCGACTTGCCGGACCCCGACTCGCCGAGCAGCGCGAGGATCTCGCCCTGCCGCACGGTCAGGCTGACCCCGTCGACCGCGCGGATCGACTCGGACCCCCGTCCGCCCCGGTACTCGATCGACACGTCGTCCGCGACGACCGCCGGTCCGTTGACCGCGATCATGGGTCCCCTTCCACGCCGCCCCCTGGCGGCGGTTCGCGACGGACCGCGCTGGCAGGACCGTCGTGCGTACAGCTGTGGAGGCGACCGCCCAGGAGGCCCGGCGTGCGTCGACGACGCAGGTCGGGCCTCCTGGGCGGGTCACGTCGGGTCAGGACCCGGCGTTCTCCAGTTGCTCCAGCGTACGCCGTCGCTCGGCCTGCTCCGCAGGGTCCGGCACCGGGAGCGACGCCAGCAGGCGCTGCGTGTACGGGTGCTGCGGGGCGCCGAGGACCTGCGCCGTCGTGCCCACCTCGACCAGGTCACCGCGGTAGAGCACGGCGATCCGGTCGGACAGCGCGCCCACGACCGCCAGGTCGTGGCTGATGAACAGCGACGCGAAGCCCAGGTCCTGCTGGAGCTCGAGGAAGAGCTCCAGCACGCGGGCCTGCACCGACACGTCGAGCGCGCTCGTCGGCTCGTCGGCGATGAGCAGCTTCGGCCGGAGCGCGAGCGACCGGGCGAGCGAGGCGCGCTGGCGCTGACCGCCGGAGAGCTCGTGCGGGTAGCGGTCGCCGTACGCCTTCGGCAGCTGGACCGCCTCGAGGAGCTCGTCGACGCGCTGGCGGGCCGCACGGGGGCTCGACACCTCCTTGTGGACGACCAGCGGCTCGGCGACGCACTCGGCGATCGTGAGCAGCGGGTTGAACGAGGTCGCCGGGTCCTGGAACACGAACCCGATGTCCTTCCGCAGGTGCTTGAAGTCCCGTTCGCGGTAGCCGAGCATCTCCGCACCGAGGACCTTGAGGGACCCGCCGGTGACCTTCGTCAGGCCGGCCATCGCGCGCCCGATCGTGGTCTTGCCGGAACCGGACTCCCCCACCAGCCCGAGGACCTCGCCGGGACGGATCGCCAGGTCGACGCCCTTCACGGCCTTGAACGCGGGCGAACCGAGGCGGCCCGGGTACTCGATCTCGAGCCCCTTCGCCTCGACCAGCGGGGTGACGTCCTCGGTGATCGCGGCACGGCGGGCGGTCCCCGTCGACGCCTCGAGCCGGGGCACCGCGGCGAGGAGCCGCTTCGTGTAGTCGGCCTGCGGCCGCGCGAAGAGGTCCGTCGCCGACGCCTCCTCGACGATCTCACCCTGGTACATCACGGCGACGCGGTCGGCCAGGTCGGCCACCACGCCCATGTTGTGGGTGATGATCACGATCGCCGTGCCGAACTCGTCGCGGCACCGGCGGAGCAGGTCGAGGATCTCGGCCTGCACCGTCACGTCGAGCGCCGTGGTCGGCTCGTCGGCGATGATCACCGACGGCTCGAGGGCCAGCGCACTCGCGATGACGACCCGCTGCTTCTGCCCGCCGGAGAACTGGTGCGGGTAGTGGTCGACACGGGTCTCGGGGTCGGGGATGCCGACGCGACCGAGGTAGTCGATCGCCTTCGCCCGTGCCTCCTTCTTCGACATCCCGCCGTGGGCGCGGAGCCCCTCGGCGATCTGCCACCCGACGGTGAACACCGGGTTGAGGGCGGTCGACGGCTCCTGGAAGACCATCGCCCCGGCGGTCCCCCGCAGGCTGCGGAGCTTCTGCGCGCCCACGCGCACCACGTCGGTGCCGTCGAGCAGCACCGCGCCGCCGAGCGTCGCCGTCTCCGGCATCAACCGGAGCATCGCGCGAGCGGTGACGGACTTGCCGGAGCCGGACTCGCCGACCAGGGCGAGGACCTCGCCGGGACGGACGTCGAGGCTGACGCCCTTGACCGCGTCGACGGCGCCGCCGTCGGTGGCGAAGGTGACGGTCAGGTCGTCGACGACGACGACGGGTGCGTTCTCGGTGTCGGTCGTCATGCGCCCGCTCCATCCGCGGTGGCCGTGTTGCGCGCGTCGCGCGTGGACACCAGCTGCTTCAGCCGTCGGCGCGCACGCAGACGGGGGTCGGAGATGTCGTTGAGGCTCTCGCCGATGAACGTCACACCCAGCACGAGCACCACGATCGCGACACCCGGGTAGACACCGGTCCACCAGACGCCGCTCGCGACGTCGGACAGCGCGCGGCTCAGGTCGTAGCCCCACTCGGCGCCGGACGTCGGACCGATGCCGAACCCGAGGAAGCCGAGGCCGGCCAGGGTCAGGATCGCGTCGCTGGCGTTCAGCGTCAGGATGAGCGGCAGGGACCGCGTCGAGTTCCGCAGCACGTGCCGGATCATGATGCGCCACGGGTTCGTGCCCATCACGCGCGCCGACTCGACGAACGCGTCGTTCTTCAGGCGCACGGCCTCGGCACGGACCACCCGGAAGTACTGCGGCACGTAGACGACGGTGATCGAGATCGCCGCCGCGATGATGCCGCCCGAGTAGCTCGAGTTGCCACCGGAGATCACGATCGACACGACGATCGCGAGCAGCAGCGAGGGGAAGGCGTAGATCGCGTCGGCGACCACGACCAGGACCCGGTCGAGCCAGCCGCCCAGGTAGCCGGAGACCAGGCCGAGCAGGACGCCGACGATGATCGACACGACGACCGCGACGATCACGACGAGGACCGCGGTGCGGGCGCCGTAGACGACCCGGCTGAACACGTCGAACCCGCCGACGGTGGTACCCCAGATGTGCTCGGCGCTCGGAGCACCGGTGCGCGGGAAGCTCTCGCCGTCCGCGCCCTGCAGCTGGCCGAAGCCGTACGGGGCCAGGAGCGGCGCGAACACCGCGACGAGCAGGTACAGGGCGCAGATGACCACGCCGACGATGAGCATGGCGCGCTGCCAGCCGGTGCTCTTGCGGAGCTGGACCACCACGGGCAGCCGCTTCCAGAGCGGCTCGTGGCGGTCGACGAGGGTGGTGTCGGCCATCGTCAGAACCTCACTCTCGGGTCGATCAGGGCGGCGACGACGTCGACGATGAAGTTGGTCACCGCGACGATCACCGCCAGCATCGCGACGATGCCCTGCACGGCGACGAAGTCACGGGCCGACAGGTACTGGTTCAGCTCGAAGCCCAGGCCGCGCCACCCGAAGGTGGTCTCGGTCAGGACCGAACCGCCCAGCAGCATCGCGATCTGCAGGCCCATCACGGTGATGATCGGCACGAGCGCGGGGCGGAACGCGTGCGTCCGGACGAGCCGCGACTCGCGGACACCGCGGGAGCGGGCCGCGTCGACGTACTCGGAGCCGAGCGACCCGATCATGTTCGCGCGCACCAGGCGCAGGAAGATGCCGGCGGTCAGCAGCCCGAGCGTCAGCGCCGGCAGGACCGCGTGCTGCAGCACGTCGCCGATGACGGCGGCGTTGCCGGTGCGGAGCGCGTCGATGATGTAGACGCCGCTCGCACCGGGGATGCCGTCCAGGATGAGCTCCACCCTGGTCGAGGCACGGTCGCCGAGCGGCAGCCAGCCGAGCCAGACCGAGAAGACGAGCTTCAGCAGCAGGCCACCGAAGAACACCGGGGTCGCGTAGGTCAGGATCGCGAGGGCGCGGAGGAGCACATCGGGCCACTTGTCGCGCGTGTACGCGGCCAGCATGCCGAGCGGGATGCCGAGCACGAGCGCGACGACGAGGGCGTAGAACACGAGCTCGGCGGTCGCCCCGCCGTACTGCAGGATGATCTCGGTGATCGGCCGGTTGTCCGTCGACGCGTTGCCGAAGTCACCGCGCAGGATGTTGCCGAGGTACTCGAAGTACTGCACGAGCACGGGACGGTCGTACCCGGCGGCGTGCAGGCGTTCCTGCAGCTGCGTCGGGGTGAGTCGACCGCCGACCGACGCGGTGATCGGGTTCCCGATGACGCGCATCAGGAAGAAGACGAGCGTCACCAGGATGAAGACGGTCGGGATGATGAGGAGGAACCTGACGAGGATGTACCGGCCGAGTCCGCCGCCACTGCTCTTGGCACGACGTTGTGCCTGTGGCTTGGTTGGATCGGTGCCGTTCACGTCCTGGGTCGCCTCTGGGGTGCTCAGGGTCACGGGGAGGGGTGCCTTTCATGCCGGTGCGCAGGCCGCGGGCGTTCCTCGTGGGAACGCCCGCGGCCTGCGCGAGGGGCGTGGTGCTACTTGCTGAGGGTGGCGTACCGGAACTTGAACGAGGCGTCGAGGGTCAGGCCCTTGACGTCCTTGCCGGCGACGGCGACGGACTTGCCCTGCAGCAGGGGCAGCGTCGAGATCTGCGAAGCCTCGCGCTCCTGGGCCTGCTCGATCAGGTCGGCACGCTTGTCCGGGTCGGACTCCGCCTGCTCCTTCGCGATGAGGTCCTGGATGACCGAGTCGTCGTAGTGGTTCTGGACGAAGTTCTCCTTGGTGAAGAACGGCGACAGGTAGTTGTCGGCGTCGGAGAAGTCCGGGAACCAACCGAGCTGGTACTCCGGGTACGCGTCCTTCGTGCGCTCCTGCGCGTAGGTCGTGTAGACCGTCGACTGGATGTTGACGGTGAACAGGCCCGAGTCCTCGAGCTGCGTCTTCAGCAGCGCGTACTCGTCGTCCGAGGCCGAACCGTAGTGGTCGGGCGCGTACTGGATGTCGAGCTGCACCTTGCCGGAGACACCGGCGTCGGCGAGGGTCTTCTTCGCCTTGTCGACGTCGGGGCCGCCGTCGCCGTCGCCGTACATGTCCTTGAACGGCTGGACCGCACCGGTGAGGCCGTCCGGCACCATCGAGTACAGCGGCGTGAAGGTGTCGTTGTAGACCTCCTTCGCCAGGGCGGCGCGGTCGACCACGTCAGCGGCGGCCTGGCGCACGGCGAGGGCCTTCGCCTCGTCGGCGTCGTCCTGACCGGTGCCGAACGGCTGCGTCTTGAAGTTGAAGACCACGTAGCGGATCTCGCCGCCGGGGCCGTCGGTGACCTTGAGGTCGTCGTCCTTGCGCAGGTCCGAGATGTCGGTCGGCGTCAGCGAGCGGTACGCCACGTCGACGTCGCCCTGCTGCACGGCGAGCTTGAGGTCGGTCTCCTTGGTGTAGTAGTTGGCCGTCACCTCGTCGGTCTTCGCCTTGCCGAGCAGGCCGTCGTACTTCGGGTTCGTCTTGTACTGGACCAGCTGGTTCTCCTTGTAGGAGCTGATCTGGTACTGCCCGGCGAACGCCTTGCCCTTGACGATGTCGTCGGCGCTGGTGAGCTTCGTCGCGCTGAAGACGTCCTCGTCGACGATCGGACCGGCGGGGCTCGAGAGCACCTGCGGCCAGGTCTGGTCGGCGTGGTCGAGGTTGAACACCACGGTCGTGTCGTCCGGGGTGTCGATGCTCTTGAGGTTGGCCAGCAGCGACTGCGGACCGTTCTCGTTGTTGATCTTCAGCTCACGGTCGAACGAGAACTTCACGTCGCTCGAGGTGAGCTTGTTGCCGTTCGCGAACTCGAGCCCGTCCTTGAGGGTGACCTCGTACGTGGTCGGGTTCGTGAACTCCGCCTTCGTCGCGATGTCCGGCTCGACGTCCGGGCTGCCGACGGGCGTGTTCATCAGGAACGGGAAGACCTGGTTCTGCACGGCGAAGGAGCCGTTGTCGTAGGAACCGGCCGGGTCGAGGGACGTGACCTTGTCCGTCGTCCCGATGCTCAGGCCGTTCAGCTCGGTGTCGCTCACGCTGCTGCTCGCGCAGCCGGTCAGCACCAGCGCCGTCGCTGCTGCTCCGGCGCCGAGCGCGATGCCGCGCCTGCCCCACGTGGCTGTGTGCTTCTTGAACACGGATGCCATGTTCGATGCCTCTCTTGAAGATGGGTGCAAGTGTCCTGACCGGCGGGTGGAACGTCTGTGTGCCCGGCCAGGAACGCTCATTGGTATCACCCTGTCACGGAACAGATCGAACCGGGAGCGATTTGTTTACACCGCTGTAATGCAAGCACCCGTCGCGTGATGCATCATTCGTGCGCATCGAACCGGCGCGCCGCACACGAAAGTTGCGCCGTGCAACGCGCCGCCCGGGCGAGCCCGGGCCCGCTCCCGGCTCGCCTCCGCCCCCGCCTCCGGCTCGCCCGAGGTTCCGAAATCTCGGCATCTCGACGCTCGTCCGGCCCGGCATCGGAACCTCGGCGGAGCGCACGCGGCGTGTTGTGGAACCTCGGCACGCCGACCGGGAGGCCCGGCCCCAGCCCCCTTGCCTCCGCCGACCAGTCACGTCCCGCCCGCCCGCGCGCCCCGCCTGCGATCCCGCCTCGCCGCGCCCCCGCCCGGCCCCGCTCCAGGTTCCGAAATCTCGGCATGTCGACGCTCGTTCAGCCCGGCATCGGAACCTCGGCGGAGCGCACGCGGCGTGTTGTGGAACCTCCGCACGCCGACCGGGAGGCCCGGCGCATCTCCACCGCGACCGTCACCTCGCCGACGTGGTCGCGCCGCACGGCCTCAGTCACGCTGTGCGGTCACGTCACCGCGGCACTCGTGCTCGCCGAGGTTCCACGAAGGGCCGCTCGAGTGCGGCCAGATGTGCAGATTTCGGAACCTGGACGAACCGCACACGGCCGGCACCCGGGCACCCGGGCACCCGGGCACCCAGGCGCTCGAGCGGCTCGAGCAGCCTCGGGCCGGCGGCCGGGCGGCTCGGGGGCTAGGACGCCTCGGCGTCGGCGCGCAACCGCATCCGCTGCGCATCGATGTCCACGAGCTGCCGCTGGATCTCGGCGCGACGCTCGGCCTGCTCGTGCGGGTCCGCGCGCTGCAGCTGTCCGAGCAGCGAGGCCTTGCGGGCGAGCAGGTCCCGCTCGACCAGGGCGACGACGATGCTCCGGCAGTACGCGGCGAGGTCCTCGGCGTTCCGCGCAGGGATCGGCGCGAGGGCCAGTTCGTGCGTGAGGGTGCGCAACGGCGTCGGCACGTCGGCGAGCAACCGGTCGAGCCAGTCCTGCGCCCCGATGACGTCGACGTTGGCGACCACCGCGTCCCGCACGACGGCGAGCATCGGTGCCGAGAACGTGGCGGACGCGGCGAGCCCGAGCAACGGCGCCCCGACGGAGGTCGGCTGCTGCACCATCGCCATCACGGCGTCGCGCTCCATTCGGCTGATCGGGTCGTTCGGCAGCGAGCGGATCCCGGCGACGGGCTCCTCGACCACACCGGCCCCGTCGGTGGCGTGACCGGCGCGACCGTCGCGCCCCGGGCCTCCTGACCGATCGTCCGTCGACCCCGCGCGACGACGCGCGGTCTCGACCGCTCGTCGGACCTCGGGCATGTCCATGCCGAGCCACCCGGCGAGCTCACGGACGTAGCCCTGGGTGAGCGATCGGTCGCGGATGCCGGCGAGCACGGGGGCGGCGGCGCGGAGGGCACCGACGCGACCCTCGACCGTCTCGAGGTCGTGGCCCTCCAACGTGCGGCGGATCATGAACTCGAACATCGGACGCTTGTTGGTGATGAGACGGCGGATGGCGTCGTCACCGCGGGCGAGCCGGAGGTCGCACGGGTCGAGGCCACCGGGCGCCACGGCGACGAAGGTCTGCGCGGCGAACCGCTGTTCCTCGGCGAAGGCGCGAGAGGCGGCTCGCTGCCCGGCCTCGTCCGGGTCGAACGTGAAGACGACCTCGCCGTTGGCGTTCGGGTCGGCACCGGCCAGGTCGCCGAGCATCGGGCGCAGCACCTTGATGTGGTCGACGCCGAACGAGGTGCCGCACGTGGCGACCGCGGTGGTGATGCCGGCGACGTGGCAGGCCATGACGTCGGTGTAGCCCTCGACGATCACGACCTGCTTCTGCTTCGAGATGTCGCGGCGGGCCAGGTCGAGCCCGTAGAGCACCTGGCTCTTGTGGTAGATCGGGGTCTCGGGCGTGTTGAGGTACTTCGGGCCCTTGTCGTCGTCGAGCAGGCGCCGGGCACCGAACCCGATCGTCGCCCCGGTGACGTCGCGGATGGGCCACATCAGGCGCCCGCGGAACCGGTCGTACGGCGACCGGTCACCCTGGCTGACGAGCCCGGCCGAGGTGAGTTCCTCGAGCGTGAAGCCCCGACCGCGCAGGTGGTCCTTGAGCATGTCGTACGACTTCGGCGCGAAGCCGACACCGAAGTGCTGCGCCGCCAAGGGGTCGAACCCGCGCTCCCCCAGGAACCGCCGTGCGGGGTCGGCCGCGGCGGTGGTGAGCTGCGCCGTGTAGTACTCGAGCGCGGCTTCGTTGGCGGCGATCAACCGGGCGCGGGTGTTGTAGTCGGTGCGCGGCCCGTCGCCCTCTTCGTAGTGCAGGGTGAAGCCGATCTTCGCTGCCATGCGCTCGACGGCCTCGGCGAAGGTGGTGTGGTCCTGCGCCATGATGAAGCTGAAGACGTCGCCGTCCTCACCGCAGCCGAAGCAGTGGTACCGGCCGACCTGGGGCCGGACGTGGAACGACGGGGAGCGTTCGTCGTGGAAGGGGCAGAGCCCCTTCATCGAGCCGACGCCCGCGTTCTTCAGCGTGACGTAGTCGCCGACGACGTCGGCGATGTTGACACGCGAGCGGACCTCGTCGATGTCGTTCCGCGCGATCCTGCCAGCCACCCTCTGATCCTAGTTCGTGGCACCGACCTCGGCCGACCGCGGCCCCGAGATGTGGACGAACCACCGAGGCCCCCGCTCACACCGGGATGTGGATCGACTCCCGCTCGCCGACCACCAACCGCCTGTGCCAGGCGATCGCGCCCTGGTCCGTCAGGCTGGCGACCTGGTCGACCACGGCACGGAGTCGTCCGTCGTCGTCGTTCGCCGCACGCCAGTCGGCCGCGAAGCCGGGTTCGAGGTCCGACGGCCCGGACGCCGCCAGGGCATCGAGCAGCTCCGTCAGGATCCGCCGCTGGTCCTCGTACACGGGCTGCCGATCGCCCTGGGTCATCACGAACGCTGCGACGATGCCCTTGAGCACCGCGATCTCCCCGATGATCTCGGGCGGTGTCACGACCGAGGCCGCGAACCGGACGAGGGACCCGGAGGCGTAGGACTCGCGTGTCGCTGCCGTCGCCGTCCGCGCGAAGCGTCCGATCAACTGCGAGGTCAGGTTCTTCAGGCGCGCCGCGTCGCGGCGGGAGCCGTCGTACGAGGTCATCCAGAGCGGCAGTGCCCGGAGGCGGTCGAACGCCTCGAGCAGTTCCTCGCGGCTCAGGTCGTCGCCCACCCACGCGTGCATCGCGGTGACGATGTCGTTCTCGCCGACGCGGTCACCGAGGGCCGCGACGTCGATGAACCCGGCGACGACGGCGTCTTCGAAGTCGTGCACCGAGTAGGCGATGTCGTCCGACAGGTCCATGACCTGCGCCTCGATGCACCGCTGGCGCCGCGGGGCCCCGGCGCGGAGCCACTCGAAGGCGTCGTGGTCGTCGTCGTAGAAGCCGAACTTGGTCCGGCCCGATGACGACTCGGAGACGCCCTGCGCCGCCGGCCACGGGTACTTGCAGCTGGCGTCGAGCGACGCCCGGGTCAGGTTCAGCCCGAACGGACGGTCCCCGCCCCCGGCAGTGCCGGCATCGGCGCCCGGCCGCAGCCCGTAGACCTTCGGTTCGAGCCGGGTGAGCAGCCGCAGCGTCTGCGCGTTGCCCTCGAAGCCGCCGATGCCGGCGGCCCAGGCGTTGACGGCGGTCTCACCGTTGTGACCGAACGGCGGGTGGCCGATGTCGTGCGCCAGGCACGCGGTGTCCACCACGTCGGGGTCGAGGCCGAGCGAGTCCGCGAGTTCACGACCGACCTGCGCCACCTCGAGCGAGTGCGTCAGGCGGTTCCGGGCGAAGTCGAGTCCGGTCGTCGGGCTGAGCACCTGGGTCTTGGCGGCGAGGCGTCGGAGCGCACTCGAGTGCAGCAGCCGGGCGCGGTCGCGGGCGAAGTCCGACCGGCGGTTGCCGTGCTCTTCCGGCAGCCAGCGCTCGGCGTCGGCCGGACCGTACGAGGCGGTGGCGCTCATCCGCCGCTGTGGTGCAGCTCGGCGGCGGCGAGGACCTTGCGGAACTCGCTGTCGACGTCGCGGGACTCGAGCCAGCGGTCGGGCAGGGCGGTGCGCTTCGGGTTGCCGGAGCGGCCGCGGGGCCCCTCGGCGTCGACCCCGGGGTACGGCGCGTCGTGGTCGAGCTGCCCGATCAGGTCGTCGATCTCCTGCAGGCTGGACGCCATCGCGAGTCCGGACCGCACGTCGCTGCCGATCGGGTACCCCTTGAAGTACCAGGCCACGTGCTTGCGGATGTCGCGGCAGCCGTGCTCTTCGGACCCGAAGAACTCGACGAGCAGTTCGGCGTGCCGGCGGAAGCCGTCCGCGACCTCGCCGAGCGAGGGCATGTACCGCAGCCCCTCGCCGCGGAACGCCGCTGCCAGGTCACCGAACAGCCACGGACGCCCGAGGCATCCGCGCCCGACGACGACGCCGTCGGCACCGGTCTCGTCGACCATGCGCAGGGCGTCGGCTGCGGACCAGATGTCCCCGTTGCCGAGGATCGGGATGTCCGTGACGGCTTCCTTCAGGGTCGCGATCGCGGACCAGTCGGCGTGACCGGAGTAGTGCTCGTTCGCCGTGCGCGCGTGCAGCGAGACCGCGGCGACGCCGGCGTCCCGCGCGATGCGTGCGGCGTCCAGGTAGGTGAGGTGGTCCTCGTCGATGCCCTTGCGCATCTTCACGGTGACGGGAACGTCGCCCGCCGCGCGGACGGTCTTCGTGACGAGTTCGCGGAACAGCTCGAGCTTCCAGGGCAGTGCCGCCCCGCCGCCCTTGCGGGTGACCTTGGGCACCGGGCAGCCGAAGTTCAGGTCGATGTGGTCAGCACGGTCCTCGCCCACCAGGATCGATGCCGCCTCGGCCACGGTGTTCGGCTCGACGCCGTACAGCTGGATCGACCGCGGGGTCTCGGACTCGTGGTGCTGGATGAGCTGCATCGACACGGGGGTGCGTTCGACCAGCGCGCGCGAGGTGATCATCTCGCAGACGTACAGACCGGCGCCGTACTCGCGGCAGAGCCGGCGGTACGCCATGTTCGTGATGCCCGCCATCGGCGCGAGCACGACCGGCACGTCGACCTCGATCGGACCGATGCGCAGAGGCCGTGCTGGGGCTTGTGTGATCGTCATACCTGCTCCATCCTCCCACGTCGGTGCGCGGCGGTAGCGTTCTCCACATGACGATCGACGCCAGCACCCGGTTCGACACCGACGCAGCGGCCCGCGGCCTCACGGTCGAGGTCGTCGAACGCCCCGCCGCGGACTCCCTGCAGCAGGCCGCCGAGATGCTCGGCATCGACCCCGGCGACATCGTCAAGACGCTCGTCGTCAAGCGGCACGACGGCGGTTTCCTGCTCGCCCTCGTGCCGGGCGGTCGGAGCATCGCGTGGAAGAAGCTCCGGACCGTGGTCGGCGTGAACAAGCTCTCGATGCCCGACGCGGCGACCGCGCTCCAGGCGTCCGGCTACGAGCGCGGCACCATCACCCCCATCGGTGCGACCGGTGACCTGCCCGTCTACGCCGACGAACGGATCGTCGGTCGACGGGTCGCCCTCGGCGCCGGTCGCCACGGCGCGAGCGCCTTCGTCGAAGCGGACGCACTCGTCGCCGCGTACGGCGCGACCGTCGCCGACATCACCGACGAGGAACCGCAGCGCGACTGATCGCGTCGGCAGCAGCGCGACGCGCAACCGACCGATCGCGCCCCCGCACAGCCGTTGCGCCCCGCAGAGTCGGGGCGCAACGACCGCACGGGAGCGCGGGACCACCAGCGCGCGACGCGCGACTGACGGAGTCGTCAGTCCGGCACCTCGGACCAGTCGCCCTCGGCGCCGGCGAACGAGCCGGCGTCGATCAGGCACGAATCACCATCGCAGACCGGCGCACCGCCGGGCGTGACCATCGTGAGCAGGCCGGGGCGCGCCTCCAGACCGGAAATCGCATCCGGGACCGACAGGGCGGACGGGAGGCCCGCCCCACCCCCGGCGGTGAGCGTCGCGCCCGTCATCGGGTCGCCGCCACGTCGGCGCTCGCGTCGTCCGCAGCGCGTTCGGTCGCCGAGGCGACCTCGTCGGGCGTCGTCCCGCGCAGCGCGACGACCTGCGTCAGCACCTGCTCGAACGCGGCCGGGTCCTGCGCGCCGGAGACGCCGTACTTGCCGTCGATGACGAAGAAGGGGACGCCGTTGATGCCGAAGGCCTGCGCCTGGGCCTGGTCGGCGCGGACGGCGGCGAGCTGTGCGTCGTCGCGGAGCGTCGCGAGGACCTCGTCGCGGTCGAGCCCGATCTCGGCGGCCAGGTCAGCCAGCGTCGCCTCGTCGCCGACGTGCTCGCCGCGTTCGAAGTAGGCGGTGAACAGGCGCTCGACCATGTCGAGCTGCTTGCCGTGCTGCTTGGCGAGGTGGATGACCTGGTGCGCCTTCACCGTGTTGGTGTGGTGCATGGCCTCGAAGTCGTAGTCGAGCCCGACGCTCGCGGCGATGCCGGTGACCTGGTCGAGCATCTGCTGCGCCTGCTCGACGGGCATGCCCTTGTGGTTGGACAGGAACTCGGCCTCGGTGCCCTCGAAGTCGACGGGGGTGTCCGGGCTCAGCTCGAAGGAGTGGTACTCGACCTCGACCGGCAGGGAGTCCGACGAGGCGCCGAACGCGGCCACGCCGGCCTCGAACTTGCGCTTGCCGATGTAGCACCAGGGGCAGGCGATGTCCGACCAGACATCGACCTTCACGGAGTCGTTCATGCTGATGCCAACGCGCGGCGTGCGCCCGCATTCCCGCAGAACCTGGTTCCGGACACGACACCACGGATCTGCGTGGTGCTGTGTCCGGAACCTGGTTCCGACGCCCGCGAAACCCCTACGCGCCGAGCAGCCGCTGCGCCAGGTAGCCCTGCAGCTGATCGAGGGCGACCCGCTCCTGCGCCATCGTGTCGCGCTCGCGCACGGTCACGGCCTTGTCCTCGAGCGTGTCGAAGTCGACCGTGATGCAGAACGGCGTGCCGATCTCGTCGTGGCGACGGTAGCGGCGGCCGATCGCGCCGGCGTCGTCGAAGTCCACGTTCCAGTTCTTGCGCAGGTCGTCGGCCAGGCCACGGGCGACGGGCGAGAGCTGTTCGTTGCGCGACAGCGGCAGCACCGCGGCCTTGACGGGCGCCAGACGCGGGTCGAGGCGCAGCACGGTGCGCTTGTCGACGCCGCCCTTCGCGTTCGGCGCTTCGTCCTCGTGGTACGAGTCGAGCAGGAACGCCATGAGCGCACGGGTCAGGCCGAACGACGGCTCGATGACGTACGGCACGTACTTCTCGTTGGCGGCCTGGTCGAAGAACCGGAGGTCCTGGCCGGACGACTCGATGTGGTTGTTGAGGTCGAAGTCGGTGCGGTTCGCGACGCCCATGAGCTCACCCCACTCCGAACCGGTGAAGCCGAAGCGGTACTCGATGTCGGCGGTGGCGTCCGAGTAGTGCGCCCGCTCGCCGTCCGGCACGTCGAAGCGACGCAGGTTCTCCGGGTCGATGCCGAGGTCGGTGTAGAACGCGACGGAGTCGGCGATCCACTGCTCGTAGTGCTCGCCCGCCTCGGCCGGCGGCACGAAGTACTCGATCTCCATCTGCTCGAACTCGCGGGTGCGGAAGATGAAGTTGCCGGGCGTGATCTCGTTGCGGAACGCCTTGCCGACCTGACCGATGCCGAACGGGGGCTTCATGCGGCTGGTCGTGACGACCTGCGCGAAGTCGACGAAGATGCCCTGCGCGGTCTCGGGGCGCAGGAAGTTCAGGCCCTCCTCCGACTCGACCGGGCCGAGGTAGGTCTTGAGCATGCCGGAGAACTCGCGGGGCTCGGTCCACTCGCCGCGGGTTCCGCAGTTCGGGCAGGCGATCTCCGCCATGCCGCCCTCGGGGTCGCGGCCCTTCTTCGCCACGAACGCCTCGGTCAGGTGGTCCGCACGGAACCGGTGGTGGCAGTGCAGGCACTCGACCAGCGGGTCGGTGAAGGTCGCGACGTGGCCGGAGGCCTCCCACACCTTGCGGGGCAGGATGACGGCCGAGTCCAGGCCGACCATGTCCCCGCGGCCGCGGACGAACCGCTGCCACCACTGGCGCTTGATGTTCTCCTTGAGCTCCACACCGAGGGGCCCGTAGTCCCACGCGGAGCGGGAGCCTCCGTAGATCTCACCCGACTGGAAGACGAAGCCGCGGCGCTTGGCCAGGGCGATGACGCTGTCGAGACGGGAGGGCTGTGCCAAAGGGTGCTCCAGAGGTCGCCGAGCTGGGTGCTCGGTGCGGAAACGGTCCGGGCAAGACTACCGGCGTTCGTCGGCCGGGAGGCCCGCCCCGCGTCCGCCGTCCGCGCTCACCTTCCCGACGCGCCCGGACCCACCCCGCCCAGCGCGGCGACGACGTCGGTCACGTCCGCCTCGTCGTTCCACAGGTGGAACGCGATCCGCAGTCGCCCCGCACGTCCGGAGGCGGTGAGCCCCGCGGCGGTGAGGGCACGGAGGGCCGACCCGTCGGCGTCCGCGAACGTGACGATCGCCTGCCCGTCGCCTTGCCGAGGCGACCCGAGGGCGTCGCACAGCCGATCTGCGAGACCGGTGGTGTGCCTCCAGACCGCTTGCTGGTCGAGCGCGACCGCGTGCTCGAGCGCGGCCACGGCACCGGGCCACGCCTGCCAGGCTGGCGAGACGTCGAAGCGACGGGCGTCGTCGGCCAGGTGCATCGCGGGTCCGTAGCAGGACGACCACACGTCCTCCCCCGCGTACCAGCCGGCCTGCACGGGGCGGAGCCGGCCGAGGGCGGTGTCGGAGAGTGTCATGAAGGCGACGCCGCGCGGCGCGCAGAGCCACTTGTAGGCGTGCGTGAGCGTCACGTCGAACGGTGCCGCGTCGACGGGCAGGACCCCGGTGGCCTGCGTGAGGTCGCAGAGGGTCAGGGCGCCGACGCGGCGGGCCGCGGCCACGACCGGGTCGGAGTCGGTGACCGCGCCCGTGGCGGACTGCACCGCGGACCACGCGACGAGGGCCGTGTCGGGCCCGACGGACGCGGCGAGCCGGTCGAGCGGGACGCTCCGGACCCGGGCGCCGCGGTGTGCCTGGGCGAGGAACGGGAACACGACCGAGCTGAAGTCGCCGTCGGGGACGACCACCTCGGCACCGTCCGGCAGCGCGTCGGCGACGACCGCGGCCATCACCGAGGTCTGCGAGCCGGTCGCGACGTGGGACGCCGGGACCCCGACGAGCTCCGCGAAGAGCGAGCGTCCCTGTTCGACGAGTGCCCCGTAGTGGGCCGGCGACGTCTCGGCGCGGGACCACGCGTCGAGGTCGGCGCGCTGGGCCGCGAGGGTGCCGTGGGTCGGCAGACCGGCGGTGCACGCCGCGAGGTAGCCGCGGCCGGCGGGGAAGGAGTCCATGCGGACAGCGTCCCGACTCGCTTCCCATCACACCAGGGCCGGTTCGTTGTGCCACCGATAACATGACGTGATGGACGAGATCGATCCCCAGTTGCTCCGGGTGCTCCGCGCCGTGGCCGACGGCGGGTCGATCACCCGTGCCGCCGCAGCGCTCGGGTCGAGCCAGCCGGCGGTCAGCCAGCTGCTCGCACGTGCCGAACAGCGGCTCGGGCACGCACTGGTCCTCCGCTCGGGTCAGGATGGTCGTGGCGGGCGCGGCGCCACGCTGACCGACGCCGGTCGGGTGCTCGCCGACCACGCGTTGCACGTGCAGGCCGCACTCACCGCCGCGCGCGAGGACCTGGACGCCGTCGGCGGGCTCAGCCGCGGTCGGGTGCGCCTCGCCGGGTTCCCGAGCGCCTCGTCGGCCCTCGTGCCCGCGGTGCTCGCGCGACTGGCGGCCACGGCGCCGGGCGTGACGACCTCGTACATCGAGGTCGAACCGCCCGAGGCGCTCGACCTGCTGCGGAGCGGCGAGGTCGACGTCGCCCTCACCTTCACCTACGTCGGCGACGAGGTCGGAGCCACCCCGGACCCCGGGCTCCTCACCCGGGCGCTGGGGCGCGACCCGCTCGCGCTGGTGACGCCGTCCGGGGCCGCGGGGCCCGGTGCTGCGGACTCCGGCGCAGCGGGTTCGGGTGCTGTCGACCTCGCGTCGCACCGCGATGCCCGCTGGATCGGCGGCTGCCCACGGTGCCGAGGACACCTGCTCGCCTCGTGCGCCACCGCCGGGTTCACGCCCGACATCGTGCTCGAGACCGACAACGCGGCGGCGGTCGTGGGGCTCGTCGCCGCCGGACTCGGGGTGGCGCTGCTCCCCCGGCTGGCACTCGCGACGACGGTGATC
The DNA here is from genome assembly GCF_044497295.1 of Curtobacterium pomorum. Lineage (NCBI taxonomy): Bacteria > Bacillati > Actinomycetota > Actinomycetes > Micrococcales > Microbacteriaceae > Curtobacterium > Curtobacterium pomorum. The sequence continues at coordinate 1,762,737 of NZ_CP172409.1, read as the reverse complement.
CCCGCCGAGGTCCGGGTCGATCCCGTCGACGACGACCTGGCTCGACGCGTCGAGGTCGTCGTGGCACGCGGGGCCGAGCGAGTGCCGAGCGTCCGTGCGGCCCTGGATGCCGTGCGGTCCGCGGCGCACCTGCTCGACGGGCCCGGCTGACGGTTCCGCTACGCGGTCGGGGCGTCGACCGCGCCGCCGTAGCGCCGGTCGCGGCGTGCGTACTCCTCGATCGCGCCCCACAGGTCGGTGCGGCGGAAGTCCGGCCACAGGCGGTCCAGAAACACCATCTCGGCGTACGCCGACTGCCAGAGCAGGAAGTTGCTCGTGCGCTGTTCCCCCGAACTGCGGAGGAACAGGTCGACGTCGGGCATCTCGGGCACGTACAGCCGCTTCGCCAGGGCCTTCTCGGTGACCTGGCTCGGCTTGAGGCGCCCGGTGGCGACCTCTTCGGCCATTCCCCGCACGGCGTCGACGATCTCGTTCCGGCCGCCGTAGTTGACGCACATCGTCAGGGTCAGCACGTCGTTGCCCGCGGTCATCTGCTCGGCGCGGTCGAGTTCGTCGATGACGCTCCGCCACAGCCGCGGACGCCGACCGGCCCACCGCACCTTGACGCCCCACTCGTTGAGCTGGTCGCGCCGTCGGCGGATGACGTCGCGGTTGAAGCCCATCAGGAACCGGACCTCTTCCGGGGAACGCTTCCAGTTCTCGGTCGAGAACGCGTACGCCGAGATGTGCTTGACGCCGATCTGGATACCGCCGGCGACGACGTCCAGCAGCGAGGCCTCACCCGCCTTGTGCCCCTCGATCCGGGTGAGCCCACGGCCGTTCGCCCACCGGCCGTTGCCGTCCATCACGATGGCGACGTGGTCCGGCACGAACCGGGCCGGGATCGCCGGGGGCGTCTGGCCCGTCCAGTCGATCGGGCGGAACGGCTCGGCGTCGTCGGGGCGGCGGGGGCTCATGCGGTGGGGGTTCCTTCGGCGGCGGGATCGAGGTCGGAGTCGGCGGGGTCCGGGACGGAAGGCGCCGGGGTGGAGGCGACCGCACGGGCCGTCGCCTCGGGCCCGTCGTGGGTCAGCGGCACCGGCAGCGGGTGCTCCGACCGGTCGACGTGCGGCAGGGACCGGAGCGATCGTTCCAGGTGCCACTGGGCGTAGGCCGCGACCACGCCGGAGGCCCGTGACCGCGTCCGCTCGTCGGTGGCGTCGACGCTCGCCCAGTCGCCGGCGAGCAGCGAGCCGAGCACCCCGAGGGTCGCCGGGTCGAGCCGCGGCGTGCCGGGAGGCGCAGCGCGATCGGCGACCACGCCGCCGAGCTGCACGACGAAGGCCGAGTGTGGCCCGGGCTCCCCGGTGACCGCACAGTCGCCGAACGAGGGCGCCCACCCCGCGATGCTCATCGCGCGGAGCAGGTAGGAGTCGAGCGTGGCGCTGGAGTGGTGCTCACCGCGGGACAGCGACCGCAGCGCACCGACGAGCAACAGGTACTGCTGCAGGCCGGCGTCGGCCTCGCTCAGGCGGTCGGCGGTCTCGACCATCGCGCTGGCAGCCGTGTACGCGCCGTAGTCGGCGACGATCTGCGCGCCGTAGGCGCCGAGCGACTCGGCCTGCGTGACGATGTCGAGCGAGCGCCCCTCGTAGAACTGGGCGTCGACGACCATGAACGGCTCGAGGCGGCTGCCGAACTTCGACGCGGTCCGCCGCACGCCCTTGGCCACCGCTCGGATCTTGCCGTGCTGCCGGCTGAGCATGGTGACGATGCGGTCGGCTTCCCCGAGCTTGTGGGTGCGCAACACGACGCACTCGTCCCGGTACAGCGGCATGCCCCCAGTATCCCCCGCCCCGCCGACACCGCGCCGCGCGGGCTGGGCGTGCGCGGGCTGGGCATGCGCGGGGCGTACTTTGCGGAATCGGGCGTACCTGGTCGAAAGAAACGACCAGGTACGCCCGATTCAACGTGCCATCGCGCGTGACGGGGGAAGTACCGCGCGTGTCAGGCGGAGACGAGCTCCGGCGAGTCGGCGCCGGTCGCGGCTCCCGCGCGGACCGCACGGTTCACCGCGGAGACGATCGCCTTGAGGGACGCCGTCGAGATGTCGGCGTCGATGCCCACACCCCAGAGGCGGACACCGTCGACGTCGAGCTCGACGTAGGACGCCGCCTTGGCGTCACCGGAGGCGCTCATCGTGTGCTCCGAGTAGTCGTACAGCGTGACCTGGACGCCCTGCTCGGCGAGGACCTTGAGGAAGGCGTCGATCGGACCGGTACCCACGGCGTCGGCGGTGACGGATCCCTCGTCGACGCGGAGCGCGACCGACAGCGAGGTCGTGCCGTCGAAGTCGCTCGACGTCGCCGTCTTCGTGAGCTCGTAGCGGCCCCACTTGTCGTCGTCGGTCGATGCGGGCAGGTACTCGTCCTGGAACACGTCCCAGATGCGCTGCGACGAGAACTCGCCGCCCTCGGTGTCGGTGTGCCGCTGCACGACGCCGGAGAACTCGATCTGCAGCTTGCGGGGCAGGTCGAGGGCGTGGTCGGTCTTGAGCAGGTAGGCGACGCCGCCCTTGCCGGACTGCGAGTTGACGCGGATGACGGCCTCGTACGACCGGCCGATGTCCTTCGGGTCGACGGGCAGGTACGGCACCGCCCACTCGATCTCGTCGATGTCCTTGCCCGCCGCCGCCGCCTTGGCCTTCATCGCCTCGAAGCCCTTGTTGATGGCGTCCTGGTGCGAGCCACTGAACGCCGTGTAGACGAGGTCGCCCGCCCACGGCTGACGCTCCGGCACCGGCAGCTGGTTGCAGTACTCGACGGTGCGCTTCACCTGGTCGATGTCCGCGAACGAGATCTCCGGGTCGATGCCCTGCGTGAACAGGTTCATGCCCAGCGCGACCAGGTCGACGTTGCCGGTGCGCTCACCGTTACCGAACAGGCAGCCCTCGATGCGGTCCGCGCCGGCCATGTAGCCCAGCTCCGCGGCGGCGACGGCGGTGCCGCGGTCGTTGTGGGGGTGCAGCGACAGGATGACGTCCTGACGGTGGGCGAGGTTGCGCGACATCCACTCGATCGAGTCGGCGTAGACGTTCGGCGTGGCCATCTCGACGGTCGCGGGCAGGTTGATGATGACCTTGCGCTCGGGCGTCGGCTCGAAGACCTCGAGCACGGCGTTGCAGATCTCCAGTGCGACCTCGAGCTCGGTGCCCGTGTAGGACTCCGGCGAGTACTCGTAGTAGACCGTCGTGTCGTGCTGCAGCGTCGCCTCGGCCGCCTTGCACAGCTTCGCGCCGGCGACCGCGATGTCGACCACACCCTGCACGTCGGTGCGGAACACCACCTCGCGCTGCACGATCGACGTCGAGTTGTACAGGTGGACGATGGCCTGCTTCGCGCCGTCGATCGCCTCGTACGTGCGCTGGATGAGGTGCTCGCGCGCCTGGGTCAGCACCTGGATCGTGACGTCGTCGGGGATCGCGCCCTCGTCGATCAGCGACCGGACGAAGTCGAAGTCGGTCTGCGAGGCGCTCGGGAACCCGACCTCGATCTCCTTGTAGCCCATGCCGACGAGCAGGTCGAACATCGCGCGCTTGCGCTCGGCGTCCATCGGGTCGATGAGGGCCTGGTTGCCGTCACGCAGGTCGACGGCACACCAGCGCGGCGCCTTGTCGATGCGCTTCGTCGGCCAGGTGCGGTCGGGCAGGTGGACCGAGATCTGTTCGTGGAAGGGGACGTACTTGTGGATCGGCATCCCGGAGGGCTGCTGCGTGTTCTGCATCGTTCGTCGCTTTCGTGTGCTCTGGGTGAGGGCGGCCACGACGGACTCCGCGACGAGGTGGGCCGGTGTGTCAGGCCTCGTCGCGGCAGCGAAGGAGGAGGAGTGCCGAGTACATCGGGTCCACGGTAGCACCGGCCGCGACTCGTGTGACAGCGAGGGGCGTTCGAGTGGTCACGACATGCCGTCGGCCGGACGCCGAGGTTCCACGAACCGTCGTCGGCGGCCGTCCGGAGTCCAAGATCGTGGAACCTCGGCGAACGCGAGCGGCGTTGCGGGCGCGGCCGGGACGGTGGAGGTACGGGACGACGGACGGGAGGCACGGTGCCAGCTGGCACCGTGCCTCCCGTCCGTCGCGTGGGCCGACCACGGCCGCTCGTCAGTCGACCGCGAGCGCTTCGGTCGGGGGCACGCGCATCGCGCGCCGCACCGGCGCGATCGTCGCGACGACCGCGAGCACGAGCGCTCCGACGACGACGATCCCGATGGTGAGCGGCGGCAGCACGGGCGTGACCGGGGTGCCCAGCGACCCGAGCAGCGTCTGCCCGCCGACCCAGCCGTAGAAGGTGCCGAGCACGAGCCCGGAGACGACGGCCGCGACGACCATCTGCACGGCCTCGGTCACGATCATCCGGCGGACCTGCGCCCCGGTGAGTCCGAGGACCCGCAGCAGCCCGAGCTCGCGGCGACGCTGCAGGACCCCGAGTGCGAGCGCGTTCACGACCCCGACGGCGGCGATCACGGCGGAGAACCCGACGATGACGCTGACGACGGCGTTCAGCTGCACGAAGAAGTCGCGCTGCGCCTGCACCATCTCGGTCGTCATCTGGCCCTGCCCCAGGTCCTCGAGCTGGGCCTCGAGCACGTGCTGCATGATGCCGAGCGCGACCGCGAAGGTGACGAGCAGGGTGACGCCGATCACGAGCCCGATCGTCGCCCGCGAGGACCGACCCGGCGCACGCATGGCGTTGCGGCCGGCGAGCAGGACGACGGGGTCGTGCGAGCCGATCCGGCCGATGAGCTGCAGGACGGGCGGCATCACGATCGTCGCCCCGACCGCGACGCCCGCGAAGGACACGAACCCGCCGAGTGCCGCCGGCAGCACCGCGATGGGCGAGCTCGCACTGACCGCGAGCCCGATGAGCATGAGCGCCGCGCCGCCGGCCATGAGCACGATCGCCCAGACCTTGCGGGCGGTGCCGGAGCGGACGTCGTCGTGGCTCGGTTCGACGCTCGACGACAGCGCCTCGAGCGGGGTGACGGTCAGCACCCGGCGGGAGCCCGCGGCGAAGGCTCCCCACGTCGCCAGGACGACGGCGACGACCGGCAGCGCGAGTTCCCACGGCAGGAGCGTGTAGTCGGTGTCGGGCAGGAACCCGTTGCCGCGCAGGACGACCACGAACACCGCGGACAGCCCGGTTCCGACGACGGCGCCGATCAGTCCGCCGAGCACCCCGACGACCAGTCCGGTGCGGGTGATCCGGGCCCGGAGCGTGGCGCCGGTGGCACCGACGAGACGCTGCAGCGCGATGATGCGGGTCTGCCCGGCGATGAGGGTCGCGCAGGTGTTGGCTGTCACGATCGCACCGACGTACAGCGCGATCCCGAGGAACAGCCACCCGACGACGGACAGGATCGACTTGACCGGTCCGAGGTCGGCGAGCCCGGCGGCGCCGAGCGCCTCGGTCACGACGCCGGGGGCGATGACGAGTGCCGAGCCGAACGTCGTTCCGAGCGCCGCGACCAGCACGGTCGGGGCGAAGGAGCGGACGCCGTTCACGCTGCTGCCTCCATCCCCAGCATCGTGGTGGAGATCGCGCCGGCGTCCATCGCCGGACGGTCGGCGACGACGCGGCCGTCGGCGAGGAACAGGATCCGGTCGGCGTTGGCGGCCGCGACGGGGTCGTGCGTCACCATGACGACGCTCTGCCCCCACTCCTGCACGGCGCCGCGCAGGATCGCGAGGACGTCACGGCCGGTGCGCGAGTCGAGGGCACCCGTCGGCTCGTCGGCGACGACGACTGCCGGCCGCGAGGCGAGCGCCCGGGCGATGGCCACGCGCTGCTGCTGCCCACCCGACAGCTGGTGCGGCCGGTGCGAGAGCCGGTTGCCGAGTCCGAGCTGGTCGACCAACCGGTCGATCCACGCGCTCTCGTCCTTCGACGGCTTGTGCCCGCCGAGCAGGAACGGCAGCCGGATGTTCTCGCTCACGTCGAGCGTCGGCACCAGGTTGAACGACTGGAACACGAACCCGAGCCGACGTCGACGGAGCTCGGTCAGGTCCTTGTCGCCGAGCCCGGTGATGTCGACGCCGTCGATCTGGATGCGGCCGGCGGACACCGCGTCGAGCCCGGCGGCGACGTGCATGAGCGTCGACTTGCCGGACCCGGACGGCCCCATCACGGCGGTGAACTCCCCCGCGCCGATGTCGACGCTGACGTCGTCGAGTGCCGTCACCCGGCGCGCGGCGTCGCCGTAGTGCTTGGACACGTGGTCGAGTCGGATGATCGGAGCGTGGCTGGTGGTCATGCACCAACGATGACGGCCGGGAGGCCCGCCCCGCGTCCGTCGGGCGGCTCCTGTGGATGCACCGCTCGGCTCGACTTCCTGTGGACGGGTCATCCGATCGGATGACGTCCGTCAGTCGGCCTTGCCCACCAGTCCGTGCTCGTGCGCGAAGACGACGAGGCGCACGCGGTCGCGGAGTCCGAGCTTCGTCAGGACCCGCGAGATGTGGGTCTTCACGGTCGCCTCGCTGACGTACTCGTGCTGTGCGATCTCACTGTTGCTGAAGCCGCGGGCCGCCAGGTCGAAGATCTCGCGCTCACGCGGTGTCAGGTCGTCGAACGTCGCCGGCACGGTCGCGGCCTGCTCGACCGAGTCGTCGTACCGACGCAGGAGCTCGCGCGTCGCCGAGGCCGCGAAGACCGCGGTGCCGGCGTGCACGGTCCGCACGGCGGCGAGCAGGAACTCCGGGTCGGCGTCCTTCAGCACGAAGCCGCTCGCGCCGGCGCGGATGGCCTTCGCCGCGGCCTCGTCGAAGTCGAACGTGGTCAGGACGAGCACCTTGGCGCCGTCGGTCCCGGCCTGCTCGACGATGTGCGAGGTCGCCGTGATGCCGTCCATCACGGGCATGCGGACGTCCATCAGGACGACGTCCGGGCGGGCGCGGCGGACGAGTTCGACACCCTCGGCGCCGTCGCCCGCCTCGCCGACGAACTGCAGGTCGGGCTGGGAGTCGATGAGCATCCGGATGCCCGTGCGGAAGAGTGCCTGGTCGTCGACGAGGGCGACGCGGATCCGGCCGTCGGCCGGCGGGGTGGTGGTCATCGGGCGGTGCGCTCCTGCTCGGTCGGGCTGGCGGTCGGGCCGGCGGTCGGGGTGACACGTCCGCGGGGCATCTGTCCGCTGGCGGGGACCGCGGGCATCCGGACCGAGACCTCGAAGTCCGGACCGCGAACCCCTGCGGTCATCGTGCCGCCGGTCATGGTCGCACGCTCGCGCATCCCGACGAGGCCGTGGCCGGTGCCGGGACCCCGCGTGCCGTCGTCCGCGCGGCGGTTCACGACCGCGATCTCGACGGTGTCCGGGCGGTAGGTCAGCGATGCGTGCACCGGGGTCCCCGGTTCACCGTGCTTGTACGCGTTCGTCAGGCTCTCCTGGACGATCCGGTACACCGCGAGCTGCGTCGTGGTGGGGAGACCGGCAGGGTCGCCCTCGCGCTCGACCCGGACGTCGAGGCCGACCTGCCGCATCTCGCCGATGAGCCGGTCGATGTCGTCGATCTCGGGTGTCGGGACGGTCCCCTGCTCGTGCCGCAGCGCGCCCAGGAGCTCGCGGACGTCGCCGAGCGCGCGGCGGGCGGTCGTCGAGATGGTGCCGAGCGCCTGGTCGGCGACGGCGGGGTCGGCCTTCAGCGCGTAGCGGGCGCCGTCCGCCTGGGCGATGACGACCGCGAGCGAGTGCGCGACGATGTCGTGCATGTCGCGGGCGATCCGCACACGTTCCTGTTCGACGGCGACGGCGCGGTCGGCGCGGGCGGCGTCGCGCTCGGCGAGCAGCTGGGCCTCGCGGCTCATGCTCGCCGACCGACGGGTGCGCAGGACGAGGCCCGCCAACCACGGCAGCAGCAGGAGGAGCAGGACGACGGCGAAGTACGAGACCGTGACCTGCAGCGACTCCTGGAACGGGGTCGAGGCGGTCTCGATCGTCAGGCGGTTCCGGTAGTCGTCGACGCCGATGTAGAGCGCCGCGGTGACGGACCCGACGATGGCCGAGACGAGTCCCGCCAGCCGGACCCGTCGGCTGCCGTAGGCACTCGTCGTGTAGAGCACCGCCGCGATGAACACGTTCGACAGGTCGGGCATCTGGCCCGTCACCATCTCGAAGACCGCGAACACCCACGCGACCGCCAGGGCGAGTCCTGGTGACAGCCGTCGGAGCGCCAGCGCGGCGGTCATGCCGACGACGGTGACGACCGCGAGCGGGGTGTCCATCCCCCGGGCCGAGGTGATCAGCACGAGCGAGCCGAGCACCACGGCGATGACGACGTCGGTGATGACCTGCGCGCGCAGCATGGGACGGAACACGCGTCCACGGTACGGCGCTCGGGTCACCGGCGCGTCCCTCGCGTGGATGACACCCGGCGCCGGGAGCTCAGAACCCGAGGCGCCCGAGCTGCTTCGGGTCACGCTGCCACTCCTTGGCGACCTTCACGCGGATGTTGAGGTACACGTGCCGACCGCCGAGCAGTGACTCGATCTCGACGCGGGCACGGGAGCCGACGTCCTTCAGGCGCTCGCCCTTGTGGCCGATGACGATCGCCTTCTGGCTGTCGCGCTCGACGAACAGGTTCGCGAAGATGCGCAGGGGGCCGTCGGCGTCGTCGTCCTCGTCGGGCTCGACGATGTCCTCGATCACGACGGCGAGCGAGTGCGGCAGTTCGTCGCGGACGCCCTCGAGCGCGGCTTCGCGGATGAGTTCGCTGATGCGTTCCTCGTCCGTCTCCTCGGTCACGGCGGACGAGTCGTAGAGCTGGGGCGACTCCGGCAGCAGCGAGGTGATCTCGCCGAGGAGGTCCTCGAGCTGCAGCCCCTTCGTGCCCGACGTCGGGATGATCGAGTCCCAGTCACGGAGCCTCGAGACGGCCAGCAGCTGCTCCCCGACCTTGTCCTTCGAGGCGCGGTCGATCTTCGTGACGATCGCGACCTTCTTCGCCCGCGGGTACTGGTCGAGGGTGTCGTTGATGAAGCGGTCGCCCGGGCCGATCGGCTCGTTGGCGGGGACGCAGAACCCGATGACGTCGACGTCGCCGAGCGTGGACTGCACGAGGTCGTTGAGCCGCTCGCCGAGCAGGGTGCGCGGACGGTGCACGCCCGGGGTGTCGACGATGATGACCTGGCCGTCGGGACGGTGCACGATGCCGCGGATCGCACGGCGGGTGGTCTGCGGCTTCGACGAGGTGATCGCGACCTTCTGGCCCACCAGCGCGTTCGTCAGCGTCGACTTGCCGACGTTCGGGCGCCCGACGAACGAGACGAAGCCCGCACGGTACGGCGTGCCCGAGGCGGTGGGGGTGGAGTCGGAGTCGGAGTCGGTCATGCGTGCGTGGTTCCCGTCGTGGTGGTGGCGTCGTCGAAGGCGTCCTCGACACCCGCGAGGGCATCGGTGCGCTCGGCGAGCACGGTGATGAGGTGGCGGCGCTTGCCCTCGACCCGGTCGGCCGTCAGGACGACGCCGGACACCGTGACGGTGTCGCCGGAGATCGCCAGGTGGCCGAGCTCCTTCGTGAGCAGGCCGCCCGCGGTGTCGACGTCGTCGTCGTCGAGCTCGATACCGAACAGGTCGCCGAGCTCGTCGACGGGCAGTCGGGCGGAGATCCGCCAGACGCCGGGTTCGACCTCGACCCGGTCGACCACGGCGCGGTCGTACTCGTCGGAGATGTCCCCGACGAGTTCTTCGATGAGGTCCTCCATCGTGACGAGACCGGCGACGCCGCCGTACTCGTCGACGACCAGGACCAGGTGGTTCTTCGCGACCTGCATGTGCCGCAGGGTGTCGTCGGCGGCCTTCGACTCCGGCACGAACTCGGCCGGACGCAGCAGGCGCGTGACCCGCTCGCTGCCCGACCCCGGACGCTCGTACAGCGCCCGCGACACGTCGCGCAGGTACAGCACACCGAGCACGTCGTCGCTGTCCTTGCCGGTGACGGGCATGCGGGACACCCCGGCGGCCAGGAACTGCTCCATGCCGGCGGCGAGCGTGTCCGAGCCGTCGACGGTGAGCATGTCGGTGCGCGGCACCATCACCTCGCGCACGAGGGTGTCGCTGAACTCGAAGACCGAGTGGATGAGCTCGCGGTCCTCGTCCTCGAGCACGTTGCTCTCGGTGGCCTCGTCGACGAGCGACAGCAGCTGCTCTTCGCTCGACACCGTCGAGGCACTCCGGCCACGGCCCGGGGTCACGCGGTCACCGATGCGGACGAGCAGACCGGCGAGCGGACCGAGCACGATCCGGACGGCACGGACCAGCCCGCCGGTGGACGCCAGCAGTCGCTCGGCGTGCGCCCGTCCGACGCTGCGCGGACTCGACCCGACGAGGACGAACGACACGGCCGTCATGATCGCGGCCGAGACGATGAGCGCCACCCACCAGCTGTCGAACGCCCGCACCAGGGCGATCGTGACGAGCACGGCCGCGGCGGTCTCGGCGAGGACCCGGAAGAAGTTGAGCGCGTTGACGTGCGCACCGACGTCGTCCGCGATCGCCTCGAGCGCACGACGCCGCTTGTTGCCGCGGGCGATCTCGTCGAGGTCGGCACGGGACACCACGGAGAGCGCGGCGTCGCTCGCGGCGAGGAGTCCGCCGAGCACGACGAGCCCCAGCGCCACCGCGAGCAGCCCGACGACGACGAGCATCGGCTACCGACCCCGGCGCTGGGCCGCGAAGGCCGTCAGGATCTCGCCCTGCAGCCCGAACATCTCGGCCTTCTCGTCCGGCTCGGCGTGGTCGAACCCGAGCAGGTGCAGGATGCCGTGGCAGGTGAGCAGCAGCATCTCGTCGGTGCTCGAGTGCCCGGCGGTCTTCGCCTGTTCCTCGGCCACCTGCGGGCAGAGCACGATGTCGCCGAGCAGTCCGGCGGGCGTGGGGTCGTCCTCGGTACCCGGTCGGAGTTCGTCCATCGGGAAGCTCAGGACGTCGGTCGGGCCGGGCTCGTCCATCCACCGCACGTGCAGCTGCTCCATCGCGCCCTCGTCGACCAGGACGATGGCGAGTTCGGCGTCCGCGTGCACGTGCATCGCATCGAGGGCGAACGCGGCGAGGCGCTGGATCGCGGCCTCGTCCACCTCGACCCCGGACTCGTTGTTGAGCTCGATGCTCACCGGTTGCCTCCTCGGGCGTCGTTCTGGGGGTACGGGGGTCGCTGACGGTCCTGCGGCGGCCGCCCCCGGCGCTCGGCACGGTTGGCGCCGTCGGGGTTGCCGACCGGCGCGGTGCCACGGCCACCGGGACGGTGACCGGCCTGCTCGGCGAGGCGTTCCTCGTCGTAGACGGTGTAGGCGTCGACGATGCGGCCGACGAGCGTGTGCCGCACGACGTCCTCGCTGCCGAGCCGGGCGAAGTGGATGTCCTCGACCGTCTCGAGGATGCGCGTCACGAGCCGGAGCCCGGACACGTTGCCCGGCAGGTCGACCTGGGTGATGTCACCCGTGACGACCATCTTCGAGCCGAACCCGAGACGGGTCAGGAACATCTTCATCTGCTCGGGGGTCGTGTTCTGCGCCTCGTCGAGGACGACGAACGAGTCGTTGAGCGTCCGGCCGCGCATGTACGCGAGCGGCGCGACCTCGACCGTGCCCGCAGCGAGCAGCTTCGGGACCAGCTCGGGGTCCATCATCTCGTTCAGGGCGTCGTAGAGCGGCCGCAGGTACGGGTCGATCTTGTCGGTGAGCGTGCCCGGCAGGAACCCGAGCCGCTCGCCGGCCTCGACCGCTGGACGGGTCAGGATGATGCGGGTGACCTCGCGCCGCTGCAGGGCCTGCACGGCCTTCGCCATCGCCAGGTAGGTCTTGCCGGTGCCGGCGGGACCGATCCCGAACGTGATGGTGTGTTCGTCGATGGCGTCGACGTACGCGCGCTGCCCGTCGGTCTTCGGCCGGACGGACTTGCCGCGGCTCGACACGATCGGCGTGCCGAAGGTGTCGGACGGCTTGCGGTCGTCGTCGAGGATGCGCGCCGACATCGGGATGTCCGAGGGGCCGATGTCCTGCCCGCGCTTGACCATGCCGACGAGTTCGTCGACGAGCGCCTTCGCCCGCGCGACCTCGCGCTCGGGTCCGGTGAGCGTGACCTCGTTGCCGCGGACGACGACCTTGACGCCCGGGTACTGCCGTTCGACGGTCTTCAGGAGCCGGTCCTGGGGACCGAGCAGCTGGACCATGGCGATGCCGTCGACCTGGAGGGCGACGGAGACGACCTGGTCGTCGTCGGTGGTGGGCTGTGCTGGTTCGTTAGCCGGCAAGGGTGCCTTCCTGCAGTTCACCTGCGAGTACGTGCGCGTGCACGTGGAACACGGTCTGACCGGCGGCTTCGCCGGTGTTGAAGACGAGACGGAACTGGCCGCCGGCGCGCTCGTCGGCGATGCGCTGCGCGGTGGCGACCAGGTGGGCGAGGAGGTCGGGGTCACCGGCCGCGAGTTGGGCGACGTTCGCGTACTGCTCGGTCTTGGGGATGACCAGCACGTGGACGGGTGCCTTCGGGGCGATGTCCTCGATCGCGATCACACGGTCGTCCTCGGCGACGACGGTCGCCGGGATCTCGCGCGCGATGATCTTGCTGAAGACGCTGGGCGTGCTGGTGCTCATGACTCCATCGTAGAACGCGGGACCGACCTCGGGCCTTCCCTCACCAGCGACCGAGTCCGGCCTGCAGGATCGCGAGTGCCGCGGGACCGGCGGTCGAGGTCCGCAGGACGCTGTCGCCGAGCCGTACCCTGATCGCTCCCGCGGCCTCGAGCCGGTCGAGCTCGGAGCCGTCGATGCCGCCCTCCGGCCCCACCACGAGTGCGATCTCGTGGAGGTCCGCCGGCGGTTCCCAGGTCGCGAGCCGCACGGTCGCGGTGGGGTCGAGCACGAGCACCGCGGCACCGGCACCGAGCGCGGGGACGAGCTGCGCCGTCGTGACGAGCGGCCCGACCTCGGGCACCCGTGACCGGATCGCCTGCTTCGCGGCCTCGTGTGCGATGGCCGTCCAGCGCGATCGGCCCTTCTCGACCTTCGGGCCCTCCCACCGGGAGACGCTGCGCGCGGCCGACCACGGCACGATCCGGTCCACGCCGATCTCCGTCGACGCCTGCACCGCCATCTCGTCGCGGCCGCCCTTGGCCAGGGCCTGCACGAGCGTCAGCGACGGGACCGGCAGCGGATCGACGGACAGCGACGCGACGGACAACACCAGCGAATCGCGGTCGACGGAGTCCACCGCACCGGACACGACGGTCCCCCGTCCGTCCGAGAGCCGCAGCGTCTCACCGACCCGCACGCGCGACACGGTCACGGCGTGCCGCCCCTCTGCCCCGTCGAGCGTCACGGAGCCACCGACGGCGACCCCGTCGAGCGACTCCACGACGTAGAGCGATGCCATCAGAAGTTGAAGAAGCGGTCGCGGAGCTTGCCGAACATGCCCTGCTGGAACCGGGCGAGCTGCGGCGCCGAGGCCTTGTGCGACTTCGCGAGCTGCTCGACCAGCTGCCGCTCCTTGTGCGACAGCTTCGTCGGGGTGACGACCTGCACGCCGACCCGGAGGTCGCCGCGGCCGCTCCCGCGCAGCTTCGTGATGCCGCGGTCCTTGATGACCAGGACGTCGGCGCTCTGCACCCCGGGACGGATCTCGAGCTCGACGGGCCCGTCGAGTCCGTCGATCGTCGTGGTGGTGCCGAGCACGGCATCGGTCATCGCGACCTCGAGCGTGGCCAGCAGGTCGTCGCCGTCGCGGCTGAAGACGTCGTCGTGCCGCACCCGGATCTCCAGGTACAGGTCGCCGGAGGGGCCGCCGGCGGGGCCGACCTCGCCCTGGCCGGGCATCTGCAGGCGCAGACCCGAGTCGACGCCGGCCGGGACGTCGACCGGAACCGTGCGACGTGCACGGACGCGGCCCTGACCCTGGCAGGTCGGGCAGGGACTCGGGATGACGGTGCCGTAGCCGCGGCAGGTGCCGCACGGGGCGCTCGTCACGACGTTGCCCAGGAGCGAGCGGACCTGGCGCTGGATGCTGCCGGAGCCGCCGCAGATGTCGCAGGTGCGCGGGCTCGTGCCGGGTGCGCAGCACGACCCGTGACAGGTCTCGCACAGGACGGCGGTGTCGACCTCGACGTCCTTGTGCGTCCCGAAGACGACCTCGTCGAGGTCGACGTCGATGCGGAGCAGGGCGTCCTGCCCCCGCTCGGCACGGCTGCGGGGACCGCTGCCCCGACCACCGCCGCCACCGCCGCCGAAGAAGGCGTCGAAGATGTCGCTGAACCCGCCGGCGCCGCCACCGAAGGGGCTGTCGGCCTGTGGCCCGGCGTCGTACCGGCGCCGCTGCTCGGGGTCGCTCAGGACGTCGTACGCGTGCGTGACGTCCTTGAACCGCTCGGCGGCCTCGGGGGCCGGGTTCACGTCCGGGTGGAGCTCACGCGCCAGGCGGCGGTAGGCCTTCTTGATGTCGGCATCGGAGGCGTCTCGCTGGACGCCGAGGACGTCGTAGTGGTCTGCCACGTATCCCTCAGTCGGTTGTGTTCGGTCGGTCGGTCGGTGTTGCAGTCGATCAGTGTTCGCCCAGGAGCTTGGACAGGTACCGTGCGACGGCCCGGACGGCCGCCATGTTCGTGCCGTAGTCCATCCGGGTCGGTCCGAGGACGCCCAGGCGTGCCACCTCGCCGCCACCGGCGAGGTACCCGCCGGCGACGATGCTCGTCGCGTCGAGCCCGTACTCGGCGTTCTCGACGCCGATGCTGGCCGCCACCGCGATGTCGTCCACCTGCATCTCCCCGAACAACCGGAGCAGGGTGACTTGTTCCTCGATCGCTTCGAGCACCGGGAAGAGGCCGCCGGAGAAGTCCTGCTCGCTCTTCGCCAGGTTCGCGGCGCCGGCCATCAGCAGGCGGTCCTGTCGGTTCGCCGCGACCTGCTCGATGAGGGTCGCCACGACGACCCCGCCGAGCGTCTGGGCCTCGGGGCGGAGCTGTTGCGGCACCGCACGGAGCGCGGTGGGCACGTCCTGCAGCAGGAGCCCCACGGCCGCACCGTTCAGCACGGTGCGGAGTTCGGTCAGCAGCGGCTCGTCGAGCGCGACGTCGGTCTCGACGACGCGCTGCTCGACCCGGGCGGTGTCGGTGATGAGCACCACCATCAGCCGGGCATCGCCGAGTCGCACGAGTTCGACGTGCTGCACCCGGGCGCGCACCATCGACGGGTACTGCACGAGGGCGACCTGGTTCGTGAGCTGACTGAGCAGGCGCACGGTGCGGCCGAGGACCTCGTCGAGGTCGTTCGGGGCGCCGAGGAAGGTCTCGATGGCGTGCCGCTGGGCGCTCGTCAGCGGCCGGGCCGCGGCCAGGTGGTCGACGAAGAGGCGGTAGCCCTTGTCGGTCGGCACGCGACCGGACGAGGTGTGCGGGGCGACGATGAGCTGCTCGTCCTCGAGCAGGGCCATGTCGTTGCGGATCGTGGCGGCACTGACACCGAAGGCGTGCCGCTCGACGATCGTCTTCGAGCCGACCGGTTCGCGGGACGCCACGTAGTCGCGCACGATCGCCTTCAGGACCTCGAGGCTGCGTTCACTGACCACGAGCGCTCCTTCCTGGTCGATCTGGCACTCGGACGTGTCGACTGCTGATCCTACGCCCGCGTGACTGCACCCCCGATACGCTTCCGGCATGACCTACGGACAGCAGCCCGGTGGCCCGCAGAACCCGAACGGGCCCCAGTACCCGAGCGGGTACACGCCGCCGCAGCCGATGAGCCCGGAGGACCAGCGCCTCTGGGCAACGCTCACGCACATCGGCGGGATCTTCTTCACCGTCGTCGCGCCGCTCGTGGCGTACCTGGTCCTCCGCGATCGCGGCGGCTTCATCCGCGAGCACACCCGGGTCGCCCTGAACTTCCACATCACGATGGCGATCGCGTACTTCGTCGGTTCGCTCACATCAGTGTTCGGCGTTGGGTTCCTGATCATCCTCGCCGCTGCGATCGTTTCGCTGATCTTCGGCATCATGGCGGCCGTCGCGGCGAACCAGGGCCAGTTCTACCGCTACCCCCTGTCGATCGAGTTCATCAAGCAGTAGGGCCGGCAGGCGACCGGCGGACGCCGGTCAGTCGAGCAGTTCCCGCACGACCGCGTCGGCGAGCAGGCGACCCTGCAGGGTCAGGTCGATCCGTCCCCGCACCGCGGCCGACCCGTCCACGAGACCCCGTGCGATGAGTCCCGCGACCCGGCCACGGGCCTCCTGGCGGATCTCGCTCGTCGCGAGCTCCCCGCGGACGCGGGCGGCGAGGAGCAGCCGCTCGACGTACCGGGTCTCGTCGTCGATGGTCTCGCGGCCGGCGGCCGGCGACTCGCCGGACAGCACCCGGTTCGCGTACGCGGCCGGGTGCTTGACGTTCCACCAGCGCGTGCCGGCGACGGCGGAGTGCGCGCCGGGGCCGACGCCCCACCAGTCGTGGCCCTTCCAGTAGGACAGGTTGTGCCGACTCGCGTGCGCGTCACCGCGCGCCCAGTTCGACACCTCGTACCAGGAGTAGCCGGCGTCACCGAGCACCTGGTCGGCGAGCTCGTACATGTCGGCGGCCAGGTCGTCGTCGGGGGCGGGGAGCTCGCCGCGGGCGACCATGCGGCCCATCGCGGTGCCGTCCTCGACGATGAGCGAGTACGCCGACACGTGGTCGGGCTCGCAGGCGATCGCGGCGTCGAGCGAGGTCCGCCAGTCGGCGAGCGACTCCCCCGGCGTCGAGTAGATGAGGTCGAGCGAGACGTCGAGGCCCTGCTGCTTCGCGAGGTCGACGACGACGGGCACGCGCAGCGGGTCGTGGGTGCGGTCCAGCGTCGCGAGCACGTGCGGCACCGCGGACTGCATGCCGTAGCTGATCCGGTTGAAGCCGCCCTCGCGCAGGGTCTGCAACGACGACGCGTCGACCGAGTCCGGGTTCGCCTCGGTCGTCACCTCGGCGCCGGGCAGGATCCCCCACGTGTCGTCGATGGCCCGCAGGATCATCGCCAGGTCGGACGCCGGCAACATGGTCGGGGTCCCGCCGCCGAAGAAGACCGTCGACACCGGCCGACGCGGCACGCCGGAGCGGTCGAGCACGGTCGCGGCCCACTCGATCTCCCGCACGGCGTGCCCGGCGTAGTCGTCGCGACGGACGCCGCGGAGCTCGGACGCCGTGTAGGTGTTGAAGTCGCAGTACCCGCAGCGCACGCGGCAGAACGGCACGTGCACGTACACGCCGAAGGGGACGTCGCCGGCAGCGGGAGCACCGTCGGACCCCGCCGCCGCCCACGGCGTGATCAGGCCGTCCGCGGGGGCTGGATCGGCGATCGGGAGAGCACTCGGCATGGGCTCCATTCTCCGCCATGATGGGAGTCATGGAGCACCATCCCGTCCCCACCACGGTCCTGTGGGACATCGACGGCACCCTCGTGGTGAACGCGTCGTCCCCGGGCAACCTCTACCACCTCGCGCTCGAGCGGGCGGTCGGCCGCGACCTCACCCTGCGCGTCGGGCACCAGCACGGTCGGACGGACGCCGGGCTCATCGCCGAGCACGTCCGTGCCCACGCGTTCGACGACACCATCATCCCGACGGTGAGCGGCCACCTGCGCGACCTCACCGCCGAGCGGCACGCCTCGGGCGACCACCGCTCACCCGTCCCCGGCGCCACCGCGCTGCTCAACCGCTTCGCGGAGATCGGGTGGCGGAACGGCCTGCTCACCGGCAACTCGGAGTACCGCGCCCGCGTCAAGCTGGCCGGCGCCGGGTTCGACGATGGCCTGTTCGACTGGGACCACTCCTACTTCGGCGACACCGAGGTCGAGCGAGCCGACGTCACCACCCGTGCGGCGGCGGAACTCGCCGGCACCCGGGCCGTGATCGTCGGCGACACCCCGCGTGACGGCGAGGCCGCGGACGCCGCCGGCATCCCCTTCTTGGCGGTCGCCACCGGGGTGTTCGACGTCGAGGCCCTGCGGGCGACGAACGCGGTCACGGTCGCGCGGGACTGCCGGGTCGACGCCGGCCTGATCGAGGACGCCATCGCGGCGCTGCCGCCGTTGCGCTGACCACGCGCGCAAGCGCGCCGCCGGGCACGCGCACGAACGGGCACGCACACGCCCAGGCGCGCACGCCCGCGCCCGCGCCCGCGCACGGGCCGCTAGTCGCCCCGCAACGCCGCCAGGTACTGCTCCGCCATCACCTTCTGCTGCCGACGCAGCAGCGGCGCGACGAACTGCCACTTCCGGCTCGACGGCTGCGAGAACTGCCGGATCTGCAACCACACGGAGCCGTCGGGCGTGCGTTCGACGACGAACGATTCCTCGCCGGACAGCGGGTGCCCCTCGAGCGTGCCGTACGCGAAGCCCTTGCGGTCGTGCTCGTCGATGATCGACACCACCCGGACGGGCGCCTGCACGGTCCGCCCGAAGGCGTGCATCGTGAGGGTCGCCGAGGTGCCCGCGGTCACCAGCGGAGTGCCGTCCGGCGCGAACTTCTCGACTCGTGGGGTGCCGATCGAGGCCGGCGCGATCGGGACGCCGTCGTCGTCGAAGGTCACCGGGTTGTACCGGACCTCGTCGTCGTCGGGCTGTTCCTCGACACGCACGCGGATCCCGCTGCGCTCCTGGATCTGCCACGTCAGGGCCTGCGTCACCGCGGTCTCGAACCGCTGGTCGCCGTGCCCGATCCGCGCACGCGACTCACTGGGGGTGAACCCCTCGGGCGGGTACGTCATGAGGTCCGACGCCTGGGTCGCCCCCACCGCGCCGTAGGTCAGGGCGGTCCGGTAGCTCCCGCGGATGCTCATGCCGCCAGCCTACTTGGGCCTGCCCCGTCGGATCGAACCGAGTGGTCGTCCGGTTCACGTGCACCCCGAACTGGAGGCCCGACCCGCGGCCGCCACGCCCCTATCGTTGCAGCGTGCCCCGCTTCACCCCCGCGCCCTGGCGGTCCGTCGACCGTCGGACCGCGACCCTCGCCGCGCTCACGTTCGTCGCCTTCGGCGCCGCCGCGCTCGCGCGTGTCCTGGTCGACGCGACGACCACCGGCATCGGCTCGTCCGCACGCTACGTCGCGGTGCCACCGGCACAGTGGGACGCCTTCGACACCGCGAACGCGATCGCGGCGGTCGGTGCGTGCTGCGCCGGAGCGGGGGTCCTGCTGTTCGGGGCCACCCTCGTGTCCGCGGTCCGGCGGCACCGGGCCACGCGGATGCCGCAGTGGATCGGCGCCGTGACGGTCGCCCTGGCCCTCGGGGCCGTGGTGTCCGGCGTCGCGGCGACACAGCAGACCGACTTCGGTGCGGCCGCCGGGCTGGTCATCCTGCGGACCGCACTGGCGGGACTGGCCGCTGCGAGCCTCCCGGCCCTCTGCCTGGCCGTGCTGCGGGCGCGGGCCGCACGGGCCCGCTGACCCGTCGCTCCTTCTTCTTCTCGGCGCTACTTCTTCTTTTCCTCGACGTCGCCGGACAGCGCGGCGATGAAGGCCTCCTGCGGGACCTCGACCCGACCGATGGTCTTCATGCGCTTCTTGCCCTCCTTCTGCTTCTCGAGGAGCTTGCGCTTGCGGGTGATGTCACCGCCGTAGCACTTCGCCAGGACGTCCTTGCGCATCGCACGGATGCTCTCGCGGGCGATGATGCGGGCACCGATGGCGGCCTGGATCGGCACCTCGAACTGCTGGCGCGGGATGAGCTTGCGCAGCCGCTCGGTCATCAGGGTGCCGTAGGCGTACGCCTTGTCGCGGTGCACGATCGCGCTGAACGCGTCGACCTGGTCGCCCTGCAGCAGGATGTCGACCTTGACGAGGTCGGCCGCCTGGTCGCCGATGGGCTCGTAGTCGAGCGAGGCGTAGCCCTGCGTCTTGCTCTTCAGCTGGTCGAAGAAGTCGAACACGATCTCGCCGAGGGGCATCTCGTAGCGGATCTCGACGCGGTCCTCGCCGAGGTACTCCATGCCGAGCAGGGAGCCGCGGCGCGACTGGCACAGCTCCATGATCGCGCCGACGTAGTCCTTCGGGGCGAGGATCGCTGCGCGGACCATGGGTTCGCGGACCTCGACGATGCGGCCGCCGGGGAACTCGGACGGGTTCGTGACCTCGGTCACGGAGTTGTCCTCGTTCGTGACCTCGTAGATCACGCTGGGCGCGGTCGTGATGAGGTCGAGGCCGAACTCGCGCGACAGGCGCTCGGTGATGATCTCGAGGTGGAGCAGGCCGAGGAACCCGCAGCGGAAGCCGAAGCCGAGCGCCACCGACGTCTCGGGTTCGTACACCAGGGCCGCGTCGGACAGCTTGAGCTTGTCGAGCGCGTCACGCAGGTCCGGGTAGTCCGACCCGTCGATCGGGTACAGGCCCGAGAACACCATCGGCTTCGGGTCCGTGTAACCGGGCAGGGCGTCGGTCGCGGGCTTCTGCGCGCTCGTGACCGTGTCGCCGACCTTGGACTGGCGGACGTCCTTGACGCCGGTGATGAGGTACCCGACCTCGCCGACGGAGAGCCCCTTCGTCGGGATCGGCTCGGGACTCGACACCCCGATCTCGAGGATCTCGTGCGTCGACTTCGTCGACATCATCTGGACCTTCTCGCGCGGCTTGATGGAGCCGTCGATCATCCGGATGTACGTCACGACGCCGCGGTAGCTGTCGTAGACCGAGTCGAAGATCATCGCGCGGGGCGCGGCCTCGACGTCGCCGACGGGGGCCGGCACGCGGCGGACCACCAGGTCGAGGAGCTCGGGCACGCCGACACCGGTCTTGCCGGAGACGCGCAGGACGTCCTCCGGCTTGCCGCCGATGAGCTGCGCGAGCTCGGCTGCGTACTTCTCGGGTTCCGCTGCCGGCAGGTCGATCTTGTTGAGCACCGGGATGATCTCGAGGTCGTTCTCGAGCGCCAGGTACAGGTTGGCCAGCGTCTGTGCCTCGATGCCCTGGGCGGCGTCGACGAGCAGGATCGCGCCCTCGCACGCCGCCAGGGAACGGGAGACCTCGTACGAGAAGTCGACGTGCCCGGGGGTGTCGATCATGTTGAGCGCGAACGTGTCACCGTCGAGTTCCCACGGCATGCGGACGGCCTGCGACTTGATCGTGATGCCGCGCTCGCGCTCGATGTCCATGCGGTCGAGGTACTGCGCGCGCATCGCGCGCTCCTCGACGACGCCGGTCATCTGCAGCATGCGGTCGGCCAGCGTGGACTTGCCGTGGTCGATGTGCGCGATGATGCAGAAGTTGCGGATCGCGCCGGCCGGGGTCGCGGCGGGCTCGAGCGGAGCGGATGCTTGTGGGCTCACGGTTCCTCAGGTGGGTCGGACGGTCGCAACAGTCTCCCACGCTTCACCCGCCCTGGCGGCACGGCGCGCGTCCGCGACGCACGGTGCGCGTTTGGTGCGCGTCCGGTGGGCCGTCGAGCCGGTGTGCTGGCCTCGCACGGTGCGAGGTCGGCGGGTCCGTGCGCTGGTGACCGCCCCGTGACCGGATGCTGCGCGGCACGAGGCGAGCATCCTCGCACCAGGTGGAGGACTGCGCACCGTGCGCTGCCGTGCCGACCGGCACCGGGCCTCCCGTCCGCACGATCCGAGCGTCAGACGCCTGCGTGCGCCGGAGCCGGCAGCGCGCCGAGACCACGGCGGAGGTCGTCCGGTGTGGCCGCGAGGCAGACACGGATCCAGCCCTCGCCGGAGCGGCCGAAGGCGCTGCCCGGCGCGACCGCGACGGCCTCGCGCTGCAGCAGGCCGAGCGCCCACGCCGCGACGTCGCCGTCCGAGGCGTGCGACACGTCGATCCACAGGTAGAACGCGCCACGCGGGTCGAGGTACCGGATGCCGGCGGCGTCCAGCACCTGCTTCGCGACCTCGAGGTTCGCGCGGTAGTGCTCGCGGGCGTCGCGCACCGCGGAGTGGTCCCCCACGATCGCCGCCAGTGCCGCGTACTGGTCCGGTTCGGCGACGCAGCTGATCATCGCCTCCTGCGTCGTGCGCATCGTCGGCCCGAGGCCCTTCGGGGTGACGAGGTACCCGACACGGACACCCGTCATGGCGTACGTCTTGCTGAGCGAGAACGCGGAGAAGACCCGGTCGTCCTCGTCGAGCGCGGCAAGGCTCACGTGGCGGGTGCCGTAGGTGAAGTACTCGTAGACCTCGTCGCTGATGACCCACAGGTCGTGGCGCTTCGCGACGGCCAGGAGCGCGCGGAGGGTGTCCTCACCGAACACCGCGCCGAGCGGGTTCGACGGGGAGTTCACCACGAGCACGCGGGTCCGCTCGGTGATGCTCGCCTCGAGCGCCTCGAGGTCGGGTTCGAACCCGTGCTGCGGCTCGAGCCGGTACGGCACCGGCGTGGCCCCGAGGATGTGCGCGTTCATCGTGAAGGTCGTGTAGCCCGGGTCCGGCACCAGGACCTCGTCGCCGGGGCTCAGCGTCAGCGTCATCGCCTGGAACAGCGCCTGGGTCGCGCCGATCGTCATCCAGATCTGTTCGAGGTCGGCCTCGATGCGGTTCTCGCGGCGGAGCTTGTCGCGGACCGCCTCGCGCAGGGGTGCGATGCCGCCGTTCGGCGTGTAGTCCGTGCGGTCCTCGGTCCACGCGCGACGGGCGGCGTCGCCGATGTGCGGTGCCACCGGGACGTCCGGTTCGCCGATCACGAGCATCGTGACCGCGGTCCCGGCGGACTGCAGCAGCGCTGCCTGCTCGAAGACCCTCCGGATGCCGGAGGCGGGCACGGTGTCGATCCGAGGTGCGAGGGATGGCATGTCCGTCACCGTATCCGGTGCATGTTGCCGCGAGATCACGCCGATCCGGCGGTGTTTCGTGCTTTGGTGGCGGGCCGTTCGCCTGGTAATGTTGGTGGCTGGCTTGCGCGTTCCCCGCCCACGGGTGGAACGCGATGCGACCGAGGGCCCCTCTACCCCGCGGTCGCGCCCACCCGTACGAGACGAAGCAGGAGCTACACATGGCGAACATCAAGTCGCAGATCAAGCGCATCAAGACCAACCTCAAGGCCACCGAGCGCAACAAGGCCTACAAGTCGGAGCTCAAGACGTTCATCCGTCACACCAACGAGGCCGTTGCCGCTGGCGACAAGGACAAGGCCGTTGCCGCCCTGGCCACCGCGTCGAAGAAGCTCGACAAGGCCGTGAGCAAGGGTGTCATCCACCGCAACCAGGCCGCGAACCGCAAGTCGGCCATCGCGAAGAAGGTTGCGTCGCTCTGATCTCCTGAGCGCTGCACGAAGGCCCCGCACCGTTCGGTGCGGGGCCTTCGTCGTGTGCGGGGCGTGGGACGTCGGGGTGGCGGCGGCGGCGGGCCGCACGCTTCGTGAGCAGAAATGGTCGGGTCGCAGGTCGGCACTCGACCATTTCTGCTCACCAAGTGCGCGGGTGTGGGCGCGCGACGACCGCTCGACGGCCGGGAGGCGCGGGTCGCCTCAGCGCGCCTCGCCGCGTCGGGCGATGGTGCGGACCATGACCTCGAGCGCGTAGTGCGCGTCGCGCGAGCCGCCCTTCACCGCGGTGTCCGCCTCGGCGATGCTCGTGATCGCGTTCGCGAGTCCGGCTTCGGACCACCCGGCGACGTCACGCTGCGCGCGCTGCACCTGCCACGGCGCCATGCCGAGCGCCGACGCCGCCTGACCGCTCGGCCCGCGGAACGCGCTGACCTTCGCCATCGTGCGGATCTTGCTCGCGAACGCCGCGACGATCGGCACGGGGGCTTCGCCGGTGGCCAGTGCGTGCCGCAGCTCGACGATCGCCGGGGCGGAGCGTCCGGCCAGGGCGATGTCGGCCACCTTGAACGCGTTCGTCTCGACGCGACCGCCGTAGTACTTGTCGACGACCTTGTCGGTGATCTCCTGCGCCTCGTCCGCCAGGAGCTGCCGGCACGCGGCGGCGAGCTCGGCCAGGTCGTCGGCGAAGGCCACCACGAGGGTGCGGACCGCCGAGGGCGCGATCTTGCGTCGGGCGGCGCGGAACTCGGCGTTCACGAAGTCGATGCGGTCGGTCTCGCGCTTGAGTTCGTCGCACAGGACCTCGACGCCACCACCGACCCCGCTGCGGATCGTGTCGAGGAGCTTCTTGCCGCGCACGCCGCCGCCGTGCCGGAGCACCAGGGTGACGTCGTCGGCTGGAGCCTGCAGGTACGAGATGGTCTCGGTGATGAAGGCGTCGGTGCACTTCTCGACGTTGGTGACCCGCACGAGTCGCGGCTCGCCGAACAGCGAGGGGCTCGCGAGCGTCGCGAGCAGGCCGGGGGCGTACTGGTCGGCTTCGAGGTCGTGCACCTCGAGCGCCGGGTCCTCGCCCACGAGCAGGTCCTTGAGCACGCTGCTGGCCCGGTCCGCCAGGAACGCCTCTGGTCCGGTCACGAGCACGACGGGAGCCGGTCGGATCCCCGACCAGGGCACCTGGTCGATCTTCGCTGCGGCGCGCGCGGGCTTCTTGGCGGGCATGCGGTCCTTCCGGTGGTGCCGCCCCGGACGGTGCCGGTGCGACGAGTGCTCCGACGATCCTACGGGCGGCCGCCGACGGCGTGCGCTCCGTCCACACCCGCAGGTCGTCCGCGCCCGTCCGACCGACCACGACGGTGCCGAGTTCGTCGGTCCGGTACGCCGCGGTCCCCGCCGACGCGAGCATCGACAGCGCCGAACGTGTCGGGTGGCCGTACGTGTTGTCCGCGCCGACGCCGACGAGTCCGACACGGGCCGCGAACTGTCGGTACAGCAGCGGGTCCTGGTCCGCCGAACCGTGGTGCGAGACCTTCACGACGTCGAGCGGGCCGGCGGGCAGCCCACCACCGGAACGGAGTCGACGCTGCGCGGTCTCGCCCAGGTCGCCGAGGAACACCCCCGACAGGCACGTGGAGCAGCCGTCGCCCGGCGGTGGTTCGGTCACGAGCACGATGCTGGCGTCGTTGCCGGCGTCCGGGTCGCCCGCACGCGGCCACACGACGCGCCAGCTGATCGGCCCGAGCACACCGGACACCCGGTCGTCGGCCCGCCGGACGTCGACGCCACCGCGCTGCAGGTCCCGCACGACGCGGGTGTCCGATGCGCGACCGACGGGACCGACCAGTGCCGTGTCGACCATGCCCGCGACCTCGTCCACCGCACCGACGTGGTCGCGGTCGAAGTGGGTGAGGACGAGCAGGTCGATCCGGCTGATCCGCAGCAGCTCGAGGCAGGCGCGCAGGCGCTCCGGGTCGTCCCCGGTGTCGATCAACGCCGTGCGGGCGCCGCCGCGGACCAGTACGGCGTCCCCCTGTCCGACGTCGCACGCAGCGACCGCCCAGTCCCGCGGAACGGTGCCGCGCACGACCAGCACCGGGACCGCGACGGCGGCGACCCCGACCACGACGACCACGCCCGCGACGAGCAGCAGGCGGTTCCTGACCGTCGGTGCGCTCAGCACGGCGACCGCGAGGCACGCGCTGACGAGCACCGCGCCGCCCACGCCGACCGTGCCGCCCGGCCACGGAGCCGACGCGTACGGCAGTCCTGCGGCGCCGTGGGCGATGCCACCGACCGCCGATGCGGGCACCCAGGCGACGGCTGCGAGTACCGACCCGCCCCACGGCCAGACGGGTGCGAGCAGACACGCACCGAGGCCGACGACGGTGACGATCGGTGCCAGGGGCTCGGCCAGCAGGTTCGCCGGCACCGCGTAGGTCGGCAGCGCCGCCGACAGCGGAATCGTCACGGGCCAGCACGCGACCTGCGCCGCCACCGGCACCGCCAGTGACACGGCGATCGGGGTCCACAGCCGTCGGGCGAACAGCGTCGTGAGCGGTGGTCCGAGCACCACGATGCCGGTCGTGGCGAGCACGGACAGCGCGAACCCGAACGAGCGCGCGAACCACGGGTCGACCACGAGCATGCCGATCGCGGCCAGTGCGACGAGCGGCACACCGCGCACGGGGCGGCCGGACAGGTGCACGACCAGCACGACGACCGCCATCACCGTGGCCCGGACGATCGACGGGTCGGGCCGGACGAGCACCACGAAGGCGAGCAGGACGGCGACGGCCGACGCCGCCCGGACGCCACGGGGAGCACCGCAGAGCCGCCCGACCACCACCACCAGGCCGACCACCACGGCGCAGTTCGACCCGGACACCGCGGTCAGGTGGGTCAGCGCCGACGTCTCCATGGCCGCTTCCGTATCCGGGTCGAGGCCGGAGCGGTCACCGATCGCCAGGCCGCGCAGGAGCGCGGCCCCCGGCTCCGGCAGGCCGGCCGTCGCGCGGACGAAGGCCTGGCGAGCGGCGTCGGTCGCTCTGAGCAGTCCACCGGGAGGCTCAGTGGTCGGCGCACCCCGGACGAAGAGCACGAACGCGGTCGCGGCACCGGGGGCGTCGGGTTCGAGGGTCCCGGTGCCGGTCACCCGCGTGCCCGCGGCCAGCACCCTGTCGTGGTCGTCACCCGCCGGGACGAGCCGGACCGGTGCCCGGAGCGCGCCCAGGCTGTCGGCGCGCTCGAGCGTCGCGACCACGGATCGGTCACCCGGGCCCAGGTCGCGCGACAGGACCGCGTCGAACGGGACGGCCCCCGAGCCGGAGGTGAGAGCCCGGAGCGGCTCCGGTGCACGGCGGGTCTCCCCCACGGTGACCGAGACCGCCAGCAGCGCGGTCAGCCCTGCTGCGAGGAGCACCGGGCCGGCGCAGGCCGACGCCATCCGCCGACGACGGCCGGCCACGAACGCGCTCCCTCCGGCCAGCACGGCGGCCACGGCGGCGACGACGGGAGCCGCTCCCGGTCCCCCGACGAGCACGGCCGTGACGATCCAGGCCGTCGCGACGGGTGCCGCCACCCGCAGGTCCGCCGCGCTGGGCCGCAGCTGCACGGGTACGGGCATCGTGACCGGCACCGCTCACACCCGCACACGGTCGCGGAGCTCGGCGAACCGGACGTCGCCGATGCCGCTGACGTCGAGCAGGTCCTCGACCGCGGTGAACCGACCGTGTTCGTCGCGCCAGGCCAGGATCCGGCCGGCCAACCCCGGACCGATGCCGGGCAGGGTCTCGAGCGCAGCCTGGTCGGCACTGTTCAGGTCGACGACGGCGGCACCGCCGGCTCCCGCCGCACCCGCGCCGTCGTCCGCGCTCTCGCCGCCCCCGGTCGCTGCGGCCGCGCGACCGTCCACCGGATCGAGCGCCGACGGGACCTCGTCCTCCCCCACCCGCGGCACGTACACCCGCTCCCCGTCGGTCAGCACCCGTGCCAGGTTCAACCGGGCGAGGTCGGCGTCCGCCGTCGCCCCGCCGGCCCGCTCGATCGCGTCGGTGACCCGGCTCGACGGCGGCAGGCGCACCACACCGTCGCGCTCGACCGCCCCGAGCACGTGCACCACGACACGCGCCGTGCCCGTGGTGGCCGTCCCCTCACCGGCTGCCGGGCCTGCGGCCGACGCACCGGCGTCCGGCGCACCGGCGGTCGGCGACACGGTCGGAGCCCCGTTGACCACGACCCCGCCCGCACCGGCACCGCCGCGCCCCGACAGCGACCCGCCCAGGACCACCACGAGCGCGACCGCCACGACGACCCCGGCCAGCACCACCGCGGCCCGCGGCGACAGCGCCAGACGTGACCACGGCACGCGTCCCGACGACGGCGCGCCGTGCGGTGACCGGGGCTCCGGCGACGAGGGCGACGAGGGCGACGACATGCCCCGAACGCTACGGAGCCCGGCCGATCGGCCGGGCTCCGTAGTGCTGGTCTGTGGACAGGCGCGCCGGCCGCCCACCCTGTGGACGACAAGACGCCCGCCCTGTGGACGGCCGTCGACGCCCTCCGACTACCCCTTGATCGCGATGTTCACGAGCTTCGGCGCCCGCACGATGACCTTCACAATCTCGCGGTCACCGATGTACCGCTGCACGTTCGCCGAGTTCCGCGCGAGCGCTTCGAGCTCCGACGGCTCGATCGACTTCGACACCTCGAACGAGTCGCGCACCTTGCCGTTGACCTGCACGACGGCCGTCAGGGTCTCCTGCACGAGCAGCGTCGGGTCGGCCTTCCGCCAGCCGTGCAGCGCGACGGTGGCCTCGTACCCGAGCTGCTCCCACATCTCCTCGCCGGTGTACGGCGCGAACACGGCGAGGCCGAGCGTGACGGTCTCGACGGCTTCGCGCACGGCGGGGTCGGCGGCACCGGGGCCGCTGTCGATCGCCTTGCGGGTCACGTTCACCAGGTCCATGAGCCGCGCGATCACGACGTTGAACTTGAACGACTCCATCAGGCCGGGGGCATCGGCCAGGAACCGGTGCGTCACCTGGCGCAGGGCGCGGTCACCCTCGGCCCAGACGACGTCCGGAGTCGACGTGACGTCGGTCGCCAGGCGGTAGGCGCGAGCCAGGAAGCGCGCCGAGGCGGACGGGGAGACGTCCTCCCAGTTGATGTCGTCCTCCGGCGGCCCGGCGAAGCCCATCACCAGACGGATCGCGTCGACGCCGTTCGCGTCGAGCTCGTCCCCGAGGGAGACGCCACCCTTGGACTTCGACATCTTCGAGCCGCCGGACAGCACCATGCCCTGGTTGAGCAGCGCCGAGAACGGCTCGGTGAAGTCGAGGTACCCGAGGTCGAACAGCACCTTGGTGACGAAGCGTGCGTACAGCAGGTGCAGGATCGCGTGCTCGATCCCGCCGATGTACTGGTCGACCGGCGCCCACTTGCGGGCGATCGCGGGGTCGAACGCCTGGGTGTCGTCGTTCGCCGCCAGGAAGCGCAGGAAGTACCACGACGAGTCGACGAAGGTGTCCATCGTGTCGGTGTCACGGAGCGCGGGCGTGCCGTCGACCGGGTTCGGCACGTTGACCCAGTCGGTCGCGCCGCCGAGCGGCGAGGTGCCCTTCGGCTTGAGGTCGAGCCCCTCGGTGTCGGGCAGTCGCACCGGCAGCTGGTCGAGCGGGACGGGGTGCTCGCTGCCGTCGGCACCGTGGATGATCGGGATCGGCGTGCCCCAGAAGCGCTGGCGCGAGATGAGCCAGTCGCGCAGGCGGTAGGTCTTGGCGGCGCGACCGGTCCCGCGCTCCTCGAGCAGCGAGATCGCGGCGGTGATCGCGTGCTGCTTCGACATGCCGTCGAGCGGCCCGGAGTTGATCATCCGGCCCTGCCCCGTCAGGGCTTCGCCCGTCGTGGCCGGGTTGCGGTCGGGCAGCTCGGTGTCCTCGGTGATCACCGGGATCGCACCGGTCACGGCGGCGTTGGTGTCGACGACGACCTTCACCGGCAGGTCGAACGTTCGCGCGAAGTCGAGGTCACGCTGGTCGTGCGCCGGCACGGCCATCACGGCGCCGTGGCCGTAGTCGGCGAGCACGTAGTCGGCGGCCCAGATCGGCAGGCGCTCACCCGTGAGCGGGTGGATCGCGAAGCGGCCGAGCGGCACACCGGTCTTCGGGCGGTCGGCGTTCTGCCGGTCGATCTCCGAGGTCTTCTGGGTGGCGACGAGGTACGAATCGAACGCAGCCCGGACGTCGTCCGGAGCAGACGAGACGAGCTCGGCCGCCAGATCGGAGTCCGGCGCGACGACCAGGAACGTCACGCCGTGGATGGTGTCGGGTCGCGTCGTGAAGACCGTGACGGGCTCGTCCCGGCCCTCGATGACGAAGTCGACGTCGGCACCGACCGAGCGACCGATCCAGTTCCGCTGCTGCGCGATGACCTTGGCGGGCCACCGTCCCTCGAGTTGGTTGAGGTCGTCGAGCAGGCGGTCGGCGTACTCGGTGATCTTGAAGTACCACTGCGTGAGCTTCTTCTTGACGACGACGGCACCGGAGCGGTCCGAGGTGCCGTCCGGCAGGACCTGCTCGTTCGCGAGCACGGTCTGGTCCACCGGGTCCCAGTTGACCCAGCTGTCCTTGCGGTACGCCAGGCCCTTCTCGTACATCTTCAGGAACAGCCACTGGTTCCACTTGTAGTACTCGGGGTCCGAGGTGTGGATCTCGGTGCTCCAGTCGAACGACGGCGCGTAGCGCTTGAAGGACGCCTTCTGCTGCGCGATGTTCGCGTAGGTCCAGTCCTTCGGGTCCACCCCGCGCTTGATCGCGGCGTTCTCGGCGGGCAGGCCGAACGAGTCCCAGCCGATGGGGTGCAGCACGTTGAAGCCCTGCTGGCGCCAGTAGCGCGCCACGAAGTCGCCGAGCGCCCAGTTCTCGGCGTGCCCCATGTGGAGGTCGCCGGACGGGTACGGGAACATCTCGAGGATGTACTTGCGCGGACGGGTGTCGTCGAGGTCGGTGGTGAAGAGCCCGAGCTCTTCCCAGCGGGGCTGCCACTTGTCCTGGATACGACGGAAGTCGTAGGCGTTCGGGTCCTCGGCGTGCTGCTCGGTGGTCACGGTCGTCAACGATACAAGCCGGGAGGCCCGTCCCGCGTCCGCCCGTCGGCTCACCCGGCGAGCAGGCGCCCGTCCCGCATCCGCAGGGTGCGGTCGACCAGGTCCGTGCTGACCGGCACGTGCGACACGATCACGATCGTGCGGCCCGCTGCGCGGGCCGTCCTCACGAGGTCGCGCAGGACGGCGTCGCCGAGGTCCGGGTCGATGTCCGCCGTGGGTTCGTCGAGCACCAGCACCGGGAACGCGTGCAGGAGCGCGCGGGCCAGGGCGAGGCGGTGCGCCTGGCCGCCGGACACCAGACCGCCGCGCTCCCCCACCGACGCGTCGAGCCCGCCGCGACGCCCGACCCACTCGCCGAGGCCGACGCGGTCGAGCACCGCGAGCAGCTCGTCGTCGGTGGCGGTCTCGCGGGCGAACAGCAGGTTCTGCCGCACGGACTGGTCGAAGACGAACGGGTCCTGCTCGATGAGCCCGATGCGGGCACGGACGGCGTCGGGGTGCATGTCCTTCGCCGAGATCCCGTCGAGCGTGTACGAGCCCCGGTGGTCGACGAACCGGACGAGCGCGTCGACGAGGGTGGACTTCCCCGCGCCGCTCGGCCCCTCGAGCACGACGACCTCGCCGGGCCGCAGGTCGAGCGAGACCCCGTCGACCGCGGGTGCCGTGGCTCCTGGCCACTGCACGGTCAGGTCGCGCAGCGCCACGGTGACCGGTCCGGACACCGCCAGTTCGGCGGGGTCGGCGTCCTGCTCGGGTTCCGGCACGATGCCCTCGGGTACTTCGGCCGGGACGACCTGCTCGACCCGCTCGGCGGCGGCACGCACCCGGCGGAGCGTGAGGACGGCGAGCGGTACGCCCCCGATGACCTCGAACAGGGCGAGCGGCACGAACACCGTCAGCGCCCAGAGCGGGCCGTCGAGCGCCCCGGTCACCACGGCGGGTGCACCGACGGCCAGGATCCCGATGACCGCCGCGCCGCCGAGCAGCCCGACCAGGGCGCCGACGAGCGATTCGACCGTGCCGCGACGACGCACCGCTCGGGTGACGCCGGCGTCGAGACGGGCGATGTGCGCCAGGCGCTCGTCGAGGGTGCCGTAGGCGGCGAAGACGTCGAGCGTCCGGACGGTGTCGAGCACGAGGTCGGCGACCCGGCCGCGGTCCGCCGCGGTCTCGCGATCGGAGCGCTCGGCGATCGAGCGCGTCACGACCGACCCGAGCAGCGCCGCGACCGCCAGGGCCAGCACGAGCACGACGGCGGCCGGCACCGACACGAACGCCACGGCGACGACGGACAGCACGGCGACGACCCCGGCGGACACCAGCGGTCCGACGACGCGGATGGGCAGGTCCTGCAGCCGGTCCGTGTCGGTGACCAGTCGGGTCATCAGGTCGCCGCGGCCGGTGCTCCCCAGCCCCGCCGGCGCGACCGAGGCGAGCCGCCGGTACATCTCGGTCCGCACCACCGCGAGCTGCCGGAAGGACGCGTCGTGCCCGGCGAGCCGGTCGACGTAGCGCAGCGCCGCCCGGCCGAGGGCGAACGCCCGCACGCCGACCATCACGAGGGTCAGGTACAGGATCGGCGGGTGCTCGGCGGCACGGGTGATGAGGTAGCCGCTCGCGGCGAGGAGCGCCACGGCGCAGACCGCGCTGAGCGCGCCGGCGGCGACGGCCTTCGCCCATCCCGACCCGTGCGGCAACGCGAGGCGCAGGACGGAGCCCCCACGGGCCTCCCGGGACAGCGCCCGCTGCCGGGACAGCGCCCGCTGCCGGGACGACCCCCGCTGCCGGCTCATGCGCGCGCCCCCGTCCGGACGGTGACCGAGCCGCCGGTGCCGATGTCGACGCGGACGTCGGCCGCGGCGACGACCGCCGGTCGGTGGCTGGCGACCACGACGACGGCTCCGTCGGCTGCGAGGCCGCGGATCGCGGCGACGACACGGGCCTCGGCCTCGGCGTCGAGCGCCGACGTGGGCTCGTCGAGCAGCACCAACGGCGTGCCGACGCGGCGGGCGCGGTACAGCGCGCGCGCGACGGCGACGCGCTGCGCCTGCCCGCCGGACAGGCCGCTGCCCCCGGCGCCGATCGGGAGGCCCGGGTCGACCTCCAGCCCGGCGTCGCGCAACGCGGTCCGCACGTCCGCGGCATCGGGGGTCGCGCTGAGCGCGACGTTCTCGGCGACGGTCCCGCGCACGAGGCGGGGGCGCTGGTCGGCCCAGGTCGTGCGCTCGGTGGCGGTCGTACCGGCGGTACCGGGCACGACGACGGTGCCGTCGTGCGGCAGGACGCCGCGGAGCGCGGCGATCACGCTCGACTTGCCCGAGCCGCTCGGCCCGGCGAGGACGACGACGGTGCCGGGACCGGCGCGCAGGTCGAGCGGGCCGATCACCACGTCCGGCCGGCGGACGGTCAGTCCGTGCACGGCCAAGGCCGTCGCAGCCGGTGCGGCCGGCGCGGTGTCCGCGCCCGCCGCCCGCGAGCCGACGGCGTCCGGACCGTCGTTCGGCGCGGGGTCCGTGTCGTCGGCGAGGACGTCGAGCACCGCTGCCGACGCCTCGACGCCGTCCTGGGCGGCGTGGAAGTCCGCGCCGACCTGACGGATGGGGGCGAACGCCTCGGGAGCGAGGACCAGGACGAACATCGCCGCCCCGAGCCCGAGCGAGCCGTCGACCAACCGGATGCCGATCGACACCGCGACGAGGGCGACGGACAGGCTCGCGGCGAGCTCGAGGGCGAACCCGCTCACGAAGGACAGCCGGAGCACCCCGAGCGTGCCGCGACGGTACTCGTCCGTGACGGCACCGATGCGGCCGACCTGGCGGCGGGCTCGACCGAAGACCTTGAGCGTGGACAGGCCCTCGACGGCCTCGAGGAAGGCGCCACCGAGCTTCGCGAGGGCATCGGACTGCTTCCGCTGCAACGCCTGGGTCGCGAGCCCGATCAGGATCATGAACACCGGGATGACCGGCAGGGCGAACAGGATGATCAGCCCGCTCGTCAGGTCACCGAGGCCGATCGCGACCAGCAGCAGCGGCGTGGCGATCGCGGTCAGCGCGAGCTGCGGCAGGTAGCGGCCGAAGTAGGCGTCGAGCGCGTCGAGCCCCGGCCCGAGGGTGGTGGCGAACCCCGCGCTCGAGCGGCCCGCCAGCCAGGACGGACCGCGCTCGGCCGCGCGGGCGAGCACCGTCGTGCGCATCTCGCTCTTCACCTTCGCCGCGGCGCGTGCCGCCAGGTCGTCGGTCGCCCACGCAGCCACCGCACGGAGCACGAACGCTCCGCCGAGCAGTGCGAGGGCCTGCCCGAAGGCGTCCGGGACACGGCCGACGTGGACCGCGTCGATGCCGAGCGTCACGGCGGCGGCGATCCCCCACGCGATCGCGATGGTCGCGACCGTGCGGAGGACGCCGGTGCCGGCGGCCGCGACGATGAAGCCGCGCGCCGTCCGCGACAGGCGCAGGAGTCGCGGGTCGAGCGGCTTCACCGTCGCCTGCCTAGTGCGCGGCCTGGGTGACCTGGGCCCGCGAGACACGCTTGCGGAACACCCAGTAGGTCCAGGCCTGGTAGGCGAACACGAGGGGGACGAAGATCAGCGCCACCCAGCTCATCACCGTCAGCGTGTACGAGCCGCTCGAGGCGTTGTACACGTTCAGGCTGTTCGCCGGGTCGTTGGTGGCGGGCATGACGTCCGGGAAGATCGCCGTGAACATGGCGAGCACGATCGCGGCGATGGTGACGGCCATCAGCGTGAACGCACGGCCCTCCTTGCCCCAGGCGTTGCAGAGCACGGCCAGGACCAGCGCGAGCGCCGCGACCACGGAGAGCACGAGCGAGGCCGGGGTCGCCCGCACGAACGCCATCCAGACCAGGAACGCGGCGCCGACGAGGATCGTCAGGATGCCGGCCCGGGTCGCCAGGCGCTTGGCGCGCTCGCGGATCTCGCCCTCGGTCTTCAGCGCGACGAACACGACGCCGTGCGTGAAGAACACCAGCAGCGTGGCCACGCCGGTGAGCAGTGCGAACGGGTTCAGCAGGTCGAACAGCGTGCCCGTGTAGTTGTGCCCGGAGTCCATCGGGATCCCGCGCACCACGTTGCCGAACGCGACGCCCCAGAGGAACGACGGCACGGCGGACCCGACGATGATCATCAGGTCGAAGCGGCGCTTCCACTCGAGGTGCTTGTTCTGGTGCCGGTACTCGAACGAGACGCCGCGCAGGATGAGTGCAGCGAGGATGAGCAGCAGCGCCAGGTAGAAGCCGGAGAACATCGTCGCGTACCACTCGGGGAACGCCGCGAACAGGCAGGCGCCGGCGACGATGACCCAGGTCTCGTTGAGGTCCCAGACCGGGCCGATCGTGTTGATGAGCACCCGACGGTCGGTGTCGTCCTTGCCGAGGAAGGGCAGGGACATGCCGACACCGAAGTCGAAGCCGTCGAGGACGAAGTAGCCGACGAAGAACACGCCGACGATCGCGAACCAGAGAACAGGGAGGTCCATCTCAGTACACCGTCACTTCGTGCTTGACCTCGCCGGTCTCCTCGTCGACCGCTGCCGGTGCGGCAGGGCCCTCTTGCGCGACCTTCTTGATGAGCTTGAACTCGACCACCGCCAGCGAGCCGTAGATCACGGTGAACACGATGAGCGAGATGAGGACCTCGAGCCCGGTCACGTTCGGCGAGACGCCGTCGCTGGTCTTGAGCAACCCGAACACGAGCCACGGCTGGCGGCCCATCTCGGTGAAGATCCAGCCGACGATCATCGCGGCCATCGGGAGCGGGACGGTCCAGGTGGCGACGCGCCAGATCCAGCGCTTCGTCGGGAAGCGGCCCTTGCGGGTCAGCCAGAGGCCGGCGAGCGAGACCATGACCGCGCCGACGCCGAGCGCGATCATCCAGCGGAACGACCAGTAGGTGACCCAGATGATCGGCTTGTAGTCGCCGGGCCCGTACACCTGCGTGTACTGCGCCTGCAGGTCGTTGATGCCCTCGACCGTGCCGTTGAAGGTGTGCGTCGACAGGAACGACAGCAGGTAGGGCACCCGGATCGAGAACAGTTCGTGCACGCCGTCGGGGGTGCCGAGGGTGAAGATCGAGAACGAGGCGTCCTTGCCGGTCGCCGTGTTGTACAGCGCCTCGGCCGCAGCCATCTTCATCGGCTGCGTGTCGACCATCGTCAGGCCGAGCTGATCGCCGGTGAGCACCGTCAGGGCACCCGCAGCGACCATGGTCCACATGCCGAACTTCAGCGCCGGCATCATCGTCTCGAGGTTCTGGTTGCGCGCCAGGTGGTACGCGGCGACCGAGATGATGACCGCCGCGGCGACCATGAAGCACGCGAACAACGTGTGCGGGAACGCCGCCAGGGCGACTTTGTTGCCCAGGACCGCCCAGATGTCGGTCAGCTCGGCACGCCCCTTCGCCTCGTTCATCGAGAACCCGACCGGGTGCTGCATGAACGCGTTCGCGGCGATGATGAAGTACGCCGACATGATCGTGCCCGCGCTGACGCACCAGATGCTCGCCAGGTGCAGCCCCTTCGGCAGACGGTCCCAGCCGAAGATCCACACGCCGATGAACGCCGCTTCGAAGAAGAACGCCAGGATCCCCTCGAGCGCGAGGGGCGCCCCGAAGACATCACCGACGAAGCGCGAGTAGTTCGACCAGTTCATGCCGAACTGGAACTCCTGCACGATGCCCGTCACGACGCCCATCGCGAAGTTGATCAGGAAGATCCGCCCGAAGAACCGGGTCAGCTGCAGGTAGTGCGCTCGACCGGTCCGGTACCAGGCGGTCTGGAACACGGCCACCACGGCGGCCATGCCGATCGTCAACGGGACGAAGAGGAAGTGGTAGATGGTCGTCAGACCGAACTGCCACCGCGACAGGATGAGCGGATCGAGGAGGTCGGTCATGCGGCACTTCCCAGTCGGGTCGCCGCGCGCAGTCGGTGCACGTCAGTGTCTTCCTGTGGAACGGATACATCAGATGTCACAGCCGTTGGGACTCTTCAACGGTACCGCGCCACCACCCACTTCGACAACTTGTAGAAATGTTCCGTGCACGAACGTGCAACGGTAGTGATCAGCACAACCGTGCGGCACGGATGTGCCGATCGGCACCGCCGGGAACGACGACAGGCGCCGGGCAGTTGCCCGACGCCTGTCGTCTAACTCGCAGAGACTGCTGTTACAGCAGGCCCTCGTCCGTCAGGAACTCCTTGGCGATGGTGGACGCCTTCTCCTTGTCCGCCGTGCTCTTGGTGTTGAGCTCGATCAGGGCCTCGGGGGTCAGCTTCTCGTTGACCGAGTCGATCGCGTCCGCGGCCTTGTCGTTCACCTTGTCGGAGACGACGGGGATGACGTTCTGCGGCAGGATGAGGTTCTCCGGGTCCTCGAGCGTGACGAAGTCGTTCGCCTTGATGCTCGGGTCGGCGCTGTAGATGTCGGCGAGCTGGACGGTGCCGTCCTTCAGTGCCTTGACCGTCAGGGCTCCGCCGGAGTCCTCGACCGCCTTGAAGTCGACGTCGACGCCGTAGACCGACTTCAGGCCCTTCGGACCGTACGGACGGGTCTGGAACTCGGAGTTCGCGCCGACCGTGAGCTTCGACTTGACGTCCTTCAGGTCGGCGAGGCTCGTCACGTCGTTGTCCTCGGAGAACTGCTTCGTGACGGTGTAGCTGTCCTGGTCGGTCGCCTCGGCCTCGTCGAGGACCCGGAGGCCCTTCGGCAGCGCCGTCTCGAGGCCGTCGTCGATCTCGTCGGCGGTCTTCGCCTTGGAGTCCTTGTCGAAGTACTGCAGCAGGTTGCCGCTGTACTCGGGCATGACGTCGATCGCGCCCTTCTCGAGCTGCGGGATGTAGACCTCACGCTGCCCGATGTTGAAGTTGCGCTCGACCTCGAAGCCGTTCTTCTCGAGGACCTGTGCGTAGAGCTCGGCGATGATCTCGTTCGAGTAGTACTGCTGCGAGCCGACGACGATCGTCTTGGAGTCGGACGACGCGCTGGAGCCGCTGTCGAGCGGGTCGCTCGACGCGCAGCCGGTCAGGGCGGCGGCGACGCCCAGTGCGAGCGCTGCTGCGACGCCCGCACGGATCTTTGCTGTGATCACGATGGATTTCCTTCCGGGATGGGATTGCGGGCTCGCTCGCGCGATCCCTGGCGCTGCCGGGCCGACGGGTCGGCGGTGCCCTTGGGCACCGACGCTCGCTGCAGCACGGCGAACACGATCTCGAACGCGATCGCGAGTGCGATCACGAGGATGGAGGCGCCGAGCATCTCGGCGTAGTCCTGGGTCTTCAGACCGAGGAAGAAGTAGCCGCCGAGGCCGCCGGCACCGACGTAGGCGGCGAGCGTCGCCGTGGCGACGACCTGCAGCACGGCCGCGCGGAACCCGCCGATCAGCAGGGGCAGGCCGAGCGGGACCTCGACCTTCCACAGGATCTGCCAGCCCGTCATGCCCTGCGCCTTCGCGGCGTCGACCGTCACGGGCTCGACCGACTCGATGCCCGAGTAGGCACCTGCCAGCACCGAGGGGATCGCCAGCACGACGAGCGCCAGGAGCGGCGCCTGCAGTCCGATGCCGAGCAGGAGTCCGAACAGGGAGAGCACGCCGAGCGTCGGCAGTGCTCGGATCCCACCGGACACGGCGATCGAGAAGCCCCGTGCGCGGCGTGTGTGGCCGATGGCGTACCCGATCGGCACCGCGATCACCGAGGCGATCACGACGGCGAGCAGGGTGATCCAGACGTGCTCCCAGAGCCGTCCGGGGATCGCGTTGTAGCCGGAGTAGTTGGTGGGGTCGAAGACCCAGGCGAAGGCCTGTCCGATGATCACGAGGAGACCTCCGCGGTCTGCAGCACGCGGCGGGCCTGTCGGCGCGACACCGAGGCCGTCCGGGTCCACGGCATCACGATGCGGCCGAGCAGCACGAGGAGACCGTCGAGCACGAACGCCAGCACGAGGACCATGACGATGCCGGAGATGATCTCCTCGTAGATGCCGCGGCCGAGTCCGTCCGTGAACAGGGACCCGAGGCTCTGGATGCCGAGGACCGCGCCGACGGTGGTGAGCGAGATGGTGGAGACCGAGACCACCCGCAGCCCGGCGAGGAGCACCGGCCCGGCGAGCGGCAGTTCGACGCGGAAGAACCGCTGCGCCGACGAGTACCCCATTGCGGTCGACGCCGACTTCGTCCCGGAGTCCACCGACGTGAGCCCGTCGACCGTCGACCGGACCATGAGGGCGAGGCCGTACAGCGTCAACCCGATCACCACGTTGACCGGGCTCTGCAGACCGGTGCCGATGATGCCCGGCAGTGCCACGAACAGCGCCAGAGACGGGATCGCGTAGAGGAGTCCGGCGAACGTCACGATGCCGCTGCCGACGCCGGAGGCGAACCGCGATCCGCCGGGGCGCTGGAGCCGGACGACGAGCCAGCCGATGGGGATGGACAGCAGGAAGGCGATGATGATCGGCGGGATGGCGATCGCCAGGTGCGAGACCGTGTCGTCACGGATCGTGTCGAGGTTCGCCAGCACCCACTTCACCGGGTGCCTCCACCCTGCGCCGGAGCACCCGGGGCGTCCTGCGACGCTCCGGCCTGGTTCGAGGTGGGGTCGGCCTGCACCGCGGCGGCGGCGTCGACGACGTTGACCGGTCCGGTGAGGACCCCGGCGGCGCGCCCGTCACCGTCGACGACGATCGGGCCCGTGGGGGTGTGCTCGACGCGCAGCGACCGACGCCCACGACCCACGCCGATGAAGTTCGCGACGAAGTCGTCGGCCGGCTCGGCCAGGATCTCGGACGGCGTGCCCTGCTGGGCGATCTCGCCGCCCTTCTTCAGGATGACGACCTGGTCGCCGAGCTTGAACGCCTCGTCGATGTCGTGCGTGACGAACACGACGGTCTTGCCGAGTTCGCGCTGCAGGCGGATGAGCTCGTCCTGCAGGTCGTTGCGGACCAGCGGGTCGACGGCGCCGAAGGGCTCGTCCATGAGCAGGATGTTCGGGTCGACGGCCAGCCCGCGGGCCACACCGACACGCTGCTGCTGCCCGCCGGACAGCTGCGACGGGTACCGGTCGGCGAACGCCCGGTCGAGTCCCACGGTGTCCATGAGCTCGAGCGCACGACCGCGGGCGTCGGCCTTCGACGCCCCCGTCAGCAGGGGCACGGTCGCGATGTTGTCGACGACCTTGCGGTGCGGCAGCAGACCGGAGTTCTGCATGACGTACCCGATGCTCCGACGGAGCTTGACCGGGTCGACGCCGGAGACGTCGGAGCCGTCGATCTGCACGGAACCCGAGGTGGGGTCGACCATCCGGTTGATCATGCGCAGCAGCGTCGTCTTGCCGCACCCGCTCGAACCGACGAAGACGGTGGTGGTCCGGGACGGGATCACGAGGTCGAAGTCGTCGACCGCGGTGGTGCCGTCCGGGTAGGTCTTGCGAACCGAGCGGAACTCGATCATGGGTGCCCTTCTGTTCGGAGGTAGCCCGACTCCGGATGAGAGTACCCGTGGGTGCCGACATCGGTTCGGTGTGACGAACCGTGACCGCCCCGCGGCGGCGACCGGTGCGGTGAACGGACACCGCGCACGACGCATCCAGCGGGGACGACGACGCCCGCGCCTCCTGTTCGGAAGCGCGGGCGGATCGGATCGCTCGCGGCGTGTCGCGCCGGTCAGCCGGCGGCGACCACCGACTCCATGTGGGCACGGCTCATCGCGCGGTACTCGGCGATGAGCGCTGTGTCGGGGTTCGCACGGTCGCGGTGCGCCCGTGCGAGCACGGCGTGTCCGGACTCGGCCAGCACCACCCAGGCCCGCGCGATGCGCTCGTTGTCGGGCAGACCGAACCGGTCGCGCATGATCTGCCCGACGGCGGCACCGAGCGCCCCCATGCGGTCTTCGGCGTCACCGGTCCCGGTGTCCGCGGTGTCGCCGAAGCGGATCGCGCGGAAGCCCGGCTCGGTGCGGTAGAGCTCCGCCGTCTCGTCGATCAGCGCGTCGCAGGCCTGCTGCCAGGTCTCCGCGCCACTCGCGTCGAGCGCCGCGACGAAGCGCGCCGCGAGGCGCTGCGTGCAGCGGATGGCGAGTGCCTCGACCACGGCGATGCGGTCCGGGAAGTAGCGGTAGACGGTGCCGATGGACGCCCCGGCCCGTTCGGCGACCATCGCGGTCGTGAGTCGTTCGAACCCGATCTCGTCGATCACCGCGGCAGCAGCGTCGAGCAGACCCGCGAGGCGCGCCGAACTGCGGGCTTGGACCGGCTCGTTCCTGAGCAGTGATGATCCCCCCGGCAGAGCGTTCGTTACCTCGGTGACGAGCACGTGTTCTCCTCTTGCGCTCCAGCGCGGTTGGTTGGTGTGACGAGGACGATTTTCGCAGAGACCGGCTGGAACATGGCTGCGACTCACCACAGGCACCCTGGGACGTGGACTTCCGGGTCGTGCATGGGATGATGGGGCGATGCCCGACCCGACGCCCCACGAGCCGTCGTTGGCCGAGCCGCTCCTGCACCGCGCGGCCCGCATCGAGGACGCCGTCCAGGAGTTCCGCGAGCACCGTGCCCGAAGCCGTGGCCTGGTCCCGACCGTCGTCCCCTACACGGGCTACGGCGCCCCCGGATGGGTCCGGATCCTGTGCCGTGTGCTGCTGACCCGCCGCGGTCTCGCCTCCGACGTCTCGTACGCCGGCGTCCGCGGGTGGAAGAGCTTCACGAGCGTCGCGGTCGACCACGCCGAGGTCACCGTCACCGCCGGCGGGGTCTCGCACGTCGTCGAGACCGACCGCGGTGGGGTCGTCGACACCATCGTGCCGATCGACCTCGAACCGGGCTGGCGCACCGTGCGCCTGTCGGCCGGCGGCGGCCGCGACGTCGAGGCCGACGTGTTCGTCGTGCACCCCGACACCCGCTTCGGCCTGCTGTCCGACATCGACGACACGGTGATGGTCACCTCGCTCCCCCGCCCGATGTTGGCCGCCTGGAACTCGTTCGTCCTCACCGAGCACGCCCGTCGCCCGGTGCCGGGCATGTCCGTGCTGTACGAACGCGTGCAGGCGCAGCACCCCGGCTCCCCGACGGTGTACCTGTCCACCGGTGCCTGGAACGTCGCCCCGACGCTGCAGCGCTTCCTGACCCGCAACATGTACCCGTCGGGCACACTCCTGCTCACCGACTGGGGCCCTACGCACGACCGCTTCTTCCGGAGCGGGCAACTGCACAAGCAGCAGAACCTCCGACGTCTGGCGAAGGACTTCCCGGACGTCCAGTGGCTGCTCGTGGGCGACGACGGCCAGCACGACGAGTCGCTGTACGGCGAGTTCGCCCGCGAGCACCCCGAGAACGTCGCGGGCGTCGCGATCCGACAGCTGTCCACGAGCGAGGCGGTCCTCGCCGGTGGACGCTCCCGGGCGCAGGAGCGCTCCCGCGACACCTCGGCGCCGTGGGTCTACGCACCGGACGGCGCCGGACTCTGGTCCGAGCTCGCGCGCGTCGGCCTCGCCGAGGCGGACGCCTCCGACCCGGCCTGAGCGAGGTTTCAGGCACACCGACGGCACGCGGCCGACAGACGGCCGGCGACCCGGCCGCTCATCCCCCGCGCTCGGCCACCGGGTGTTCGATCGGGGCATGAGCACCGACACGGACCCGGACCGGACCGCCGACGCCGAGCGTCCACCAGCGACTCCCTCGACTCCCCTGAACCGCATCGAGGACCACGCCGTCATCGGCGACACCTCGACCGCCGCGCTCGTCGGCCGCGACGGCACGATCGACTGGGCGTGCCTGCCGCGCTTCGACAGCACCGCGACGTTCGCCTCGCTGCTCGGCACCGAGGACCACGGGCACTGGACGCTCCGCCCGACCGACCCCACGGCGACCGCGCATCGGAAGTACCACGGCGACACACTCGTCCTGTCGACGGTCTGGACCACGGCGAACGGGGTCGTGGAGGTGACCGAGTTCATGCCCGTCGGCGCGCACCGGCCGTCCATCGTCCGGCGTGTCCGCGGGCTGAGCGGCACGGTCGAGGTGCAGCAGACCCTGCGGATCCGGTTCGACTACGCCCTCGCCCTGCCGTGGGTGCGCCAGATCGGCGGCGACGAGGACCCGGCACTGCTCGCCACCGCCGGCCCCGGGTCGGTCATCGTGCGTGGCCCACGGTTCCGGGCGTCGGACCACCGGCACACGGCCACCGCGACGATCCACGACGGCGCCGTGCTCGACACCGTCCTCACCTGGTACCCCTCGCACCGCGAGCCCCCGGCGCCCGTCGACGTCGACGCCGAGCTCCACCGCACCGTGGCCTGGTGGACGGACTGGATGGCGACGGCGCGCACCGAGGGTCGCTACGCCGACGCCGCCCGCCGCTCCCTCCTGCTGCTCCGCGCCATGACCCACGGCGAGACCGGCGGCGTGGTGGCCGCCGTGACCACCAGCCTGCCGGAGGACCCGGGCGGCGAACGCAACTGGGACTACCGCTACGTGTGGCTCCGCGACGCCTCGCTCGCCCTCGCCTCGCTCATCGCGCACGGCTACCGCGACGAGGCGGCACACTGGCGCGGCTGGCTGCTCCGTGCCATCGCGGGCGACCCCGCCGACGTGCAGATCATGTACGGCATCGCCGGGGAGCGCGAACTGCCGGAACGCGAGCTCCCGCACCTGCCCGGGTACGCCGGCTCGACGCCCGTCCGGGTCGGCAACGGCGCGTACACGCAGTACCAGGGCGACGTGTTCGGCGAGGTCCTGGCAGCCCTGCACGACGCCCGCGAGCTCGGGGTCGAGGAGAACGCCGACTCCTGGGCCCTGCAGCGGGCCCTGCTCGGCTACGTCGAGGAGCACTGGCAGGAGCCCGACAACGGCATCTGGGAGATGCGCGGCCCGCGCCGGCACTTCACGCACTCGCGCGCGATGATCTGGGCCGCGTTCGACCGTGGGGTCGCGGCGGTCGAGGAGTTCGGTCTCGAAGGGCCCGTCGACCGCTGGCGCACCCTGCGCGACCAGGTGCGGGCCGAGATCGAGGAGCACGGCTGGAACGCCGCCCGTGGCAGCTACCGGCAGCACTACGACACCGACGAGGTCGATGCGAGCCTGCTCGTGCTGCCGCAGATCGGGTACGTCTCCGCCCACGACGCCCGGATGGCGGGCACCGTCGCCGCCATCGAGCAGGACCTGTCGACCGGCTCCGACGGCCTCGTGCTGCGGTACCGGACGTCGTCCGGGTTCGACGGCCTCACCGGCGCGGAGCACCCGTTCCTGGCGTGCTCGTTCTGGCTGGTCGAGCAGTACGCGGCCTCGGGACGGATCGACGACGCCGAACGCCTCATGGACGTGCTCGTCGGGTACGCGAACGACGTCGGGATGCTGTCCGAGGAGGTCGACGTCACCACCGGCCACCACGTCGGCAACACGCCGCAGGTGCTGTCGCACCTGACGCTCGTGTCCGCGTCGGACGCCATCGCCCGGGCGCGGGGCGCCTCGACCGGGCACCGCACGCGGCTGCCCGTGCACGACGGTGGCACCCGCTCGTGGACCGGCGAAGGCGAGCGCGCCGGCGGGCCCGCCTGATGCGGTGGTCCTGACCACGGAACGGACGGGAGGCACGGTG
Organism: Curtobacterium pomorum; assembly: GCF_044497295.1. NCBI lineage: Bacteria > Bacillati > Actinomycetota > Actinomycetes > Micrococcales > Microbacteriaceae > Curtobacterium > Curtobacterium pomorum. The sequence goes on along the minus strand of NZ_CP172409.1, from coordinate 1,718,815 downwards.
CCAGCTGGCACCGTGCCTCCCGTCCGCCGTTCCGCCCGTTCAGGGCGCGACGGTCACGTCCGTCAGGACGACGACTCCCAGTCCGCCGGGCCGCGCGAACCCGCGCGGTACTCCTCGAGCGGGACCTCGTCGGCCTTCCAGGCCTTGACGACCGGCTCGACGATCTCCCAGCAGCGCTCGGCCACGTCGCCGCGGATCGAGAGCAGCGGGTCGTCGTGGAAGATGCCGTTCAGGACCTCACCGTAGGGGGTCAGCTCGCCGTCGCTGAACGACGACGACAGGGTGACCTGGCCCATCTCGAACGGGTTGCCACCGCCGTTGGCCGACACGGTCAGCTCGATCTCGTCCGGGTTCAGGACGATGCGGAGCGTGTCCGCCTTCGGGCGACCGCTCAGGCCGGAGGGCAGGCGGGTGACCGGCTTGAAGGTGATCAGCACCTCTTTCCGGCTGTTGCCGAGTGCCTTGCCGGACCGCAACGTGAACGGGACGCCCTTCCAGCGGGCGGTGTCGACCTCGACCGAGATCTCGGCGAGCGTCTCGGTGCTCCGCGACTTGTCGACGCCGTCCTCGTCCTGGTACGACGGCAGCTCCTTGCCGTCGATCGTGCCGGCCGTGTAGACGGCGCGACGCGACGCGATCTTCGGGTCGCCGCCCTTGAGCTCGGTCGAACGGAGCACCCGGGCCAGGGACGAGCGGAACTCGACCGAATCGATGTCCGCCGGGGCGTCCATCGTCACGATGCCGAGGATCTGCAGCAGGTGCGACTGGATCATGTCCACCATCGCGCCGGCCTCGTCGTAGTACTGGGCGCGGTTCTCGAGCCCGAGGGTCTCGTCGTAGAAGACGTCGACCTTCTCGATGTTGTCGGCGTTCCAGATCGGCTCGAACAGGCGGTTCGCGAAGCGCAGACCGATGATGTTGAGGACCGTGGTGCGTCCGAGGAAGTGGTCGGTGCGGTGCACGCGCTCTTCGGGGACGAGCTTCAGCACCGTCTCGTTGAGGGCCCTGGCACTCGCGACGTCGGTGCCGAACGGCTTCTCGAAGGCCAGCGTGGTGCCTGCGGGCAGCTCCACGTGCTCGAGCGCCTCGCAGATGTCGGAGGCGATCTGCGGCGGCAGGGCGAAGTACAGGATCGGCTCGGCCTCGGCCGCGTCCAGCAGGGCCTTGAGGTGCTCCGGGTCGGTGGGGTCGCCCTGGATGAACTGGGTCGACGCGAGCGTGGCGTCGACCTCGGGTCCCTTGACGTCCTGCGACGCGAAGGACTTCGTGACGATGTCCTTCCACTGCTCCTCGCTGCGGGCGCTGCGGCCCGTGCCGATGAGCTGGACGGGAACCGCTCGACCGCTCTGCAGGAACGTGCCGAGGCCCGGCAGCAGCAGGCGGGAGGCGAGGTCGCCCGTCGCGCCGAAGATGATGAGGGTGCGCTTGTCGGTCACCTGAGGTGACTCCTTTCGCTGTGGTGGGGAGGTCCGCTCCAGTCAAGCCGCGGGCGGGCCCGTTTGTTCCGGATCGGGGACCGGAGTTCGTGGGGCGCTGCGGCGTGCAGCGCCGGGTCGTGTGCTGTGGTGTGCAGCGCCTGGACGCACTTCGGGCGGCACCGGATGTGGTGCCGCCCGAAGTGTCAGGTGCGTTGCAGCGTCAGGTCAGTGCCCGAAGTTGCCGCGGTAGTACTCGTAGACCCAGCCGACCAGGGTGACCGCCACCAGGGCGAGGCCGATCGGGACGATCCACAGCCCGGCTGCGACGCCGAGGAAGCAGACGGCGACCGCTGCTGCCAGCAGGATCGGCCACCACGACCAGGGGCTGAAGTGCCCGAGCTCGGCGTCGCCGTCCTCGATGTTGGCGTCGGGACGGTCCTCAGGCAGCACGCCACCCTGGGACGCCATGACCTTGCCGAGGTAGAAGGCGATGAACGCCGACATGATGCCGGTCAGGCCGATCGCAACGGTGCCGACCCACTCCGGGCGCCCGTAGTAGAGCAGCGCCCAGATCGTGTACGCGGCGTCCGCGAGGATGAAGAACCCGAAGAGGATCCAGAACAGGTTGGTGTTCGCGCGCATCGGCTTACTTCACCTCGCCCTTCGCGGCGTCGTAGGTCGGGGCATCCGGGGCGTCCTTCGCGGGGCCGACACCGATCGGCACACCTGCCTCGGGGTGGTTCAGGTCGAAGGCCGGGGACTCGGAACGGATCCGCGGGATCGACGTGAAGTTGTGGCGGGGCGGCGGGCAGCTGGTGGCCCACTCGAGCGAGCGGCCGTAGCCCCACGGGTCGTTCACGGCGACCTTCGGTGCGTTCCGTGCCGTCACGTAGACGTTGAAGATGAACGGCAGGAACGAGATCGCGAGGATCATCGATCCGATCGTCGACAGCTGGTTCATCCAGGTGAAACCGTCGTTCGGCAGGTAGGTCGCGTAACGACGCGGCATGCCGATGACGCCCAGCCAGTGCTGGATGAGGAACGTCGTGTGGAACCCGATGAACAGGAGCCAGAAGTGGATCTTGCCGAGGCGCTCGTTGAGCATCTTGCCCGTCCACTTCGGCCACCAGAAGTAGAAGCCGGAGAACATCGCGAAGACGACGGTCCCGAAGACCACGTAGTGGAAGTGCGCGACGACGAAGTACGAGTCGGACACGTGGAAGTCGAGAGGCGGCGACGCCAGGATCACACCGGTGAGGCCACCGAACGTGAACGTGATGAGGAAGCCGACGGCCCACAGCAGCGGGGTCTCGAAGGTCACCGAACCGCGCCACATCGTGCCGACCCAGTTGAAGATCTTCACGCCGGTCGGGACCGCGATGAGCATCGTCATGAGCGAGAACCAGGGCAGCAGGACGCCACCGGTGACGTACATGTGGTGCGCCCAGACCGTGACCGACAGGGCCGCGATCGCGATGGTCGCGTAGACGAGGGTCTTGTACCCGAAGATCGGCTTGCGGCTGAAGACCGGGAAGACCTCGGACACGATGCCGAAGAACGGCAGCGCGATGATGTACACCTCGGGGTGCCCGAAGAACCAGAACAGGTGCTGCCAGAGCAGGGCTCCGCCGTTGGCCGGGTTGAAGATCTGCGCGTCGAACACGCGGTCGAGGCCGAGGCCGAACAGCGCGGTGGCGAGCACCGGGAAGGCCATCAGCACGAGCAGGGCCGTCACGAGGGTGTTCCAGGTGAAGATCGACATGCGGAACATGGTCAGACCCGGGGCACGCATCGTGATGATGGTGGTGATGAAGTTCACCGCGCCGAGGATCGTCGAGAAGCCGGTCATGCCGAGTCCGAAGACCCAGAGTGTGCCGCCGAGCCCTGGTGTGAACGTCGTGTCACTCAGTGGCGCGTAGGCGAACCACCCGAACGAGGCCGCACCCTGCGGGGTGAGGAAGCCACCGACCGCGATGAGCGAGCCGAACAGGTAGAGCCAGAACGCGAAGCCGTTGAGTCGCGGGAAGGCGACGTCGGGAGCACCGATCTGGAGCGGCATGATCGCGTTCGCGAAGCCCGAGAACAGCGGCGTCGCGAACATCAGCAGCATGATCGTGCCGTGCATCGTGAAGAGCTGGTTGTACTGCTCCTTCGTCGCGACCACGTGCAGGCCGGGCTCGAACAGCTGGGCGCGGATGACCAGGGCCATCACACCTGCGAGCAGGAAGAAGACGAACGACGCGATCAGGTACATGTACCCGATGGTCTTGTGGTCGGTGGAGGTGATCCACCGGACGATGATGTTGCCCTTCCGGCCCACCTTCGACGCCTGGAAGTCCGGCGAAGCAGTCTGGGTCGGTTGGCCGACGAAAGACGTTGTCATCTGACGAGCCCCTACTTGTTCTCGCTGGACGCCTCGACCGGCGCCTTGTTGTTCGGTTCGTTCGTGTTGGTGTTGTACTCGTCGCCGAGGAGCCCGACCTTGCCCTGGTCCTTCAGGGTGTCGAGGTAGTCCTGGTACTGCGCCGGCGTGACGACCTTCACCTGGAAGAGCATGAGCGAGTGGTACTCACCGCAGAGCTCCGCGCACTTGCCCTGGTACGTCCCGAGCTTCTCCGGGATGAAGTACTCCCAGTTCGTCTTGCCGGGGAGCATGTCCTTCTTGTACAGGAAGTCGATGATCCAGAAAGAGTGGTCGACGTCGCGCGAGGAGAGCTCGATCGCGACCTTCTTGCCCTGCGGCAGGTAGAGGGTCGGCAGCTGCGACTCGTCGATGGCGCCCTTGGCGTTCTCTTCTTCCTGGGCCTGGATGCCCTGGTAGTAGACGCTGTCCTCGGGGTTGTCCTTGTTGATGTAGTTGAAGTCCCACGCCCAGCGCTTGCCGTACACGTGCACGGTGGCGTCGGGGTCGTCGAACGGCTTCTCGATCGCGGCCTGGTCCTTCGCGGTGAAGGCGAAGAAGCCGAGCACCAGGATGAGCGGCACGATCGTGTAGAAGATCTCGAGCGGCATGTTGTAGCGCATCTGCACGGGCAGGCCGGTCTGGCCCTTCCGGCGGCGGTACACGATGGCGGCCCAGATGATCAGGCCCCAGACGATGAGACCGACGGCGAGGAGCACCACCCAGCTGGTGGTCCACAGGCCGACGATGCGGCTCGTGTGGTTGGTGACGTCCTTCGTCTCCTCCGTGCCGGGGAGCCATCCGTTCATCTGCTGCTGCGTGCAGCCAGCCAGTGCGATGACCAGACCGACGGCCACCGGGACGGCCGCCCAACGTATACGGCGATTCGAACGCACTGTTACCTCTCGCAAAGACGTGAGCTCGGAGCCGAACCCGCCGAGCCGCACGAAGGCGACACTTGGCTGGCTCCCAGCTTGATTGGAACACTCCTAGCTTACTCGCAGCTCGCCACCGCTCGTGCACACCCGACACGCTCATCGCCGCGATCCGCACTCCTGACCGGCCGTTTTCCCCGGTCACGCTGCGACCAGGTGCACCGACGAACGCGAGCGGGGAGCGACCGTGTCGGTCGCTCCCCGCTCGCGTGTCGGATCGGCTGGTGATCAGTGGAAGCTGTCACCGCACGCGCAGCTGCCCTGCGCGTTGGGGTTGTCGATCGTGAAGCCCTGCTTCTGGATGGTGTCCTCGAAGTCGATCGTCGCGCCGTCGAGGTACGGGACGCTCATCTTGTCGACGACGACCTCGACCCCGTCGAACTCGGCGGTGACGTCGCCGTCGAGCAGGCGCTCGTCGAAGTACAGCTGGTAGATCAGGCCCGAGCAGCCCCCGGGCTGGACGGCGAGGCGCAGGCGGAGGTCGTCGCGACCCTCCTGCTCGAGGAGACTCGCCACCTTGCCGGCCGCGGCGTCGCTCAGGAGGACGCCGTGCGAGGCTGCCTCGGTCGCCGGTGCGTCGGTGGTGATGGTGTCGCTCATCGCGCGTCTCCCTCCGGGCGGTGCGGTTCACCGCGCCTGGCGTCGATTGTAAGCACCGTCAGCTGCGCGTCGCGAGCCTGGCGAGCAGGATCGCCTCGGACGCGATGGCCCGGTGCAGGACGCCGAGGTGCTGCGACTCGTTCGGGCTGTGGGCGCGGGTGTCCGGGTCCTCGACCCCGGTGACCAGGATCTGGGCCTCCGGGAACTCCGCGGCGAGGTCCGAGACGAACGGGATCGAGCCGCCGATGCCCTGCTCGACCGCCTCGGCACCCCAGCCCTCCCGCATGGCCGTGCGTGCCTCCTGGACGGCCCAACCGGCCGTGTCGACGAGGAAACCGTCGCCGCTGTCCGGTTCGGTGATCTCCATGCGGGCACCGAAGGGCACGTGTGCCCGCAGGTGCCGCTCGACGGCGGCGTACGCCTCGCGCGCGTCCTGGCCGGGCGCGACCCGGACCGAGACGCGGGCCGAGACGGACGGCAGCAGCGTGTTCGAGGCGTTCGCGACGCTCGGCACGTCCATGCCGGTCACGGTGATCGACGGCTGGAACCACATGCGGGACAGGACCTCGCCGGTGCCGATCGGCCGGACGCCCGCCACCAGGGCCGCGTCGACGGCGAGCTCGTCGTCGGTGCGCGACGGGACGTCGGCCTCGTACGAGGTGAGCCCCTCCACCGCGACGGAACCGGCGTCGTCGTGCAGCGACGAGAGCAGCTTCACCATCGGGATCATCGCGTCCGGAGCCGCTCCCCCGAACATGCCGCTGTGGCTCGCGTGCTCGAGGGTCGTCAGGGTGAGCTTGAACGTGACGTTGCCACGGAGCGAGACCGTGATCGACGGCACGTCCACCGACCAGTTGTCGCTGTCGGCCACCACGATGACGTCGGCGGCCAGGTGCTCCTTCTGCTCGCGCAGGAAGGTGCGGAAGGACCGGGAGCCGAACTCCTCCTCGCCCTCGACGAACAGCACGACGCCGAGGTCGAGGTCGTCACCGAACTGCGCGTGGATCGCCCGCAGCGACGCGATGTGGGTCATCACGCCGGCCTTGTCGTCCGACGCGCCGCGCCCGTACAGACGGTCGCCACGGAGGGTCGGCTCGAACGGCGGAGTCTCCCAGAGTGCGTCGTCGCCCTGCGGCTGAACGTCGTGGTGGGCGTAGAGCATCACGGTCGGCTTGCCGTTCCGGGCCGGGCGGACGGCGAGCACCGCGGGCTGGCCGAGCTCAGCGCCGGAGGTCTCGGCGTCGGCCGTGTCCCCGTCGACGGCCGACCGCACGATCCGCACGTCGTCGGCGCCGAACACGCCGGTTGACCGCGCCAGGTCCGCCACGGCCTCGGCGCTCGCCCGCACGTTCGCCGGGTCGAACGCCGACCACGACACCGACGGCAGACGCACCAGGGCGGACAGATCCGCGATCGTCGTCGGCAGTGCACCCTGCACCTGTTCGCGCAGGGCGTCGAGGAGCGCGGGGTCGGTCGCGGAGCTGGGCTGTGCGGTGTCGGTCATGCCCGGTAATCTAGAGGACGATCCCGCACGCACAACGCCGTTAGGAACGCACCGTGGCGAAGGCAGCCCCCAAGACCAACACGACCGTCAACCCGACCGAGGAAGAACTCCTCGAGCAGGGCAAGGGCCGCCCGACGCCGTCCCGCCGTGAGCGCGAGGCCGCGAACCGCCGTCCCCTCGTCGGCAACACGCCGGTCGACAAGAAGGCCGCCCGCGCGCGTCTCAACTCCGAGCGCGAGCGTGCCCGGGTCGGCATGGCCAACGGCGAGGAGCGCTACCTGCCGGCGAAGGACCGCGGTGAGCAGCGTCGCTTCGTCCGCAACTGGATCGACGCGCGCTGGAACGTCGGCGAGATCATGATGCCCGTGCTCGTGCTGTTCCTGATCGTCGGGTTCGCCGCCTCGCAGACCGCGATCGCGTCGTACTCGCTCCTGCTCGTCTGGGCGTTCGTGGCCCTGTTCGTGCTCGACTGCGTGGTGCTCTGGCTCTCGATGCGCCGCAAGCTCACCACCAAGTTCGGCGAGATGCAGCGCGGCACGTTCCTCTACATCCTGACGCGGGCGTGGCAGCTGCGGTTCCTGCGCCTGCCGAAGCCTCAGGTCAAGCGCGGGCAGTACCCCGCCCTCTGACCCCAGCGCCGCTTTCCGAAGCGCCGTCCGGCCTCGCCGGGCGGCGCTTCGTCGTTCCGGAGCGCGCGGCTCGGGTTGGGGTTCGGGGCCCGGGCCCCGCGACTCGCCGCATGCGTGCCGCCGAGGTTTCACGACCCGCCGCGTGCGTGCCACCGAGGTTCCACAGCGGCCCCGCTGGCGCGCCGAGGTTCCAAAATCTCGGAACCTCGCTGGCCGCATCCGGGCGTGGCGACGCACCGGCGGACGGGAGGCACGGGGCGGGGTCGCACCGTGCCTCCCGTCCCAGGGGTGGTCGGCGAGGTTCCACGACTCGCCGCGTGCGTGTCGTCGAGGTTCCACGAACGGCCGCTGCGGGCCGCGAGATGCCGAGATTTCGGAACCTGGAGGGACGGCGGAGTCGGGACGGCGGAGTAGGGACGGTCGGGCGAGCGGGCGATCGGGCGAGCGGGCGGGCGGGCACGCCCGCGCCACCGCGCTCAGCGGGCGGCGCGGCGCAGCCGCTTGCGGCGCAAGCGGTTGATGCGGGTGGCCCAGCTCGGCCCCTCGTAGAGGAACGCCGTGTAGCCCTGCACCAGGGTGGCCCCGGCGTCGATGCGGTCCTGCACGTCCTGCTCGGTCGTCACACCGCCGACGGCGATGACGCAGAACTCGGCCGGCACCGCGGCACGGACGCGACGCAGCACCTCGAGCGAACGCGCTGCGACGGGCGCGCCGGAGAGTCCCCCGGCACCCATCGCCTCGACGTCGGCAGGATCCGCGGTGAGTCCTGATCGGGAGATCGTCGTGTTGTTGGCGATGATGCCGGACAGGCCGAGCGACACCGCGAGATCGGCGATGGCGTCGACCTGCTCGTCGGTCAGGTCCGGCGCGATCTTCACCAGCACGGGCGTGTCCCCGGCGGCGTCACGGACGGCGGACAGCAGCGGGCGGAGCTGGTCGAGTTCCTGCAGGCCGCGCAGCCCGGGCGTGTTCGGGGAGCTGACGTTGACGGCCAGGTAGTCGGCGAACGGGGCGAGCCGACGCGTCGACTCCAGGTAGTCGTCGATGGCGTCCTCGACGGCGACGACACGGCTCTTGCCGATGTTCACGCCGATGACGGGCCGGCCCGGGTTCCGGCGGGCGCGCTCGAGGCGTCGGGCCGCAGCGCCGGCGCCGTGGTTGTTGAAGCCCATCCGGTTGATGAGCGCGCGGTCCTCGATGAGCCGGAACAGGCGCGGACGCTCGTTGCCCGGCTGGGGCTTCGCGGTGATCGTGCCGACCTCGACGTGCCCGAAGCCGAGCAGGCCGAGGCCGCTGATGCCGCGGGCGTCCTTGTCGAACCCGGCGGCGAGGCCGAAGCGGGACGGGAAGTGGATGCCCATCGTCGTGATGCCGTCGGCCGCCGAGGGCCGGGAGTAGCGCTCGACCAGACCACCCACGAACGGCACGTGCGGCAGGGCCTTGATGACGGCGAACGCCAGGTGGTGGGCCCGCTCGGGGTCCATCTTGGCGAAGACGGACCGGAAGACGACGGCGTACCCGGAGCGGACCAGGCCTTCCGCGATGCCGCTCACGCGCCGGCACCGGCCGACGAACCGGCGGCACCCGCAGCCGAACCCGCAGCACCCGCCGACGCGCCCGCAGCGTGGTGGTCGCGGCGGAGCTGGCCGATGGCGTCCTCGAAGTCCTCGAGCGAGTCGAACGCCTGGTAGACGCTGGCGAACCGCAGGTAGGCGACCTCGTCGAGCTCCCGGAGCGGCGCGAGGATCGCGAGCCCGATGTCGTTGGCGTCGATCTGGCTCGAGCCGGACGACCGCACGGTCTCCTCGACGCGCTGCGCGAGCACGGCCAGGTCGCCGTCGGTGACCGGGCGCCCCTGGCAGGCCTTGCGGACGCCGGAGACGATCTTGTCGCGGCTGAAGGGTTCGGTGACGCCGTTGCGCTTGACGACGTTGAGCGACGCGGTCTCGGTGGTCGAGAAGCGTCGTCCGCAGTTCGGGCACTGTCGACGGCGGCGGATGGAGGTTCCGTCGTCGCTCGTCCGTGAGTCGACGACGCGGGAGTCCGGGTGGCGGCAGAAGGGGCAGAACATGTCGTCGCCCAGGCTATCGGTTCGTGCGCTCCGTCACGGCGGCACCGTGCGCGGGGAGCTGCTCCTCGGTCGACAGGGCGACGATGTGCGCGGCGACCCCGTCGAGCGCCGACGCCGAGTAGCGGATGACCTGCTGCGGCCGCAGGAACGTGGACGCGGACAGGCCGGACCCGAAGCGCGCCTGACCTCCGGTCGGCAGCACGTGGTTCGAGCCGGCCAGGTAGTCCCCCAGGCTGACGGGCGTGCTCGGTCCGACGAACACCGCTCCGGCGGCGTCGATGTCGGCGAGCACCGCGTCGTCGTCGGCGGTCTGGATCTCCAGGTGCTCCGGTCCGTACGCGTTGCTCACGGTCGCGGCGTCGGTGAGCGAGTCCACCAGCACGATCGCGGACTGCGGTCCGTCCAGGGCGGTCTGGAGGCGCGCAGCCGTCCTGAGCACCGCCGTGCGCTCCGGGACGGCGGCTTCCACCGCATCGGCGAACGTCGCCGACGTCGTCACCAGCACACTGCCGGCCTGCTCGTCGTGCTCGGCCTGGCTGATGAGGTCGGCGGCGACGAACCCGGGGTCGGCGGTCTCGTCGGCGATCACGAGGATCTCGGTGGCGCCGGCCTCGGCGTCGATGCCGACGACCCCGCGCACCAGGCGCTTCGCCGCGGCCACGTAGTTGTTGCCCGGACCGGTGACCAGGTCGACGGGCTCGAGGTCGATCGCGGGGACGCCGTACGCCAGCGCGCCGACGGCACCGGCACCGCCCATCGCGTAGACCTCGTCGATGCCGAGCAGCCCGGCCGCGGCCAGGATGGTCGGGTGGACCGCACCTCCGTGGTCGCGCTGCGGCGGGGAAACGAGCGCGATCGAACGCACACCGGCGACCTGCGCGGGGACGACGTTCATGACGACGCTCGACGGGTAGACGGCCTTGCCGCCGGGCACGTAGAGCCCGACGCGGCGCATCGGCTGCCAGCGCTGGTGCACCTCGGCGCCGTCGGCGAGCGTGGTGACGGAGCCGGCGGGGACCTGCGCGGCGCTGGCGGCACGGACACGACGGATGGCTTCGTCGAGCGCTTCCCGCAGTTCGGGGGTCAGCCCGGCGACGGCTGCCGCGATCTCGGCGACCGGCACCCGGACGTTCGCCGGGGCGCCGCCGTCGAAGCGTTCGGCCTGGTCGTGCAGCGCGTCCGCTCCGCGGTGTCGGACGTCCTCGACGAGCTCGCGGGCGGCGTCGACCGCGTGCGAGACGTCGCCCACGGCGCGCGGCATGAGTCGGAGGAGTTCGGCACGGGCGGGCAGGCCACCACGGAGGTCGATTCGCTGCATCATCAGGGGACAAGCCTACCGAGGTGCACCCCCACGCCCAGTAACGTGAGGGTCGATGAACTTCGAGAAGGCACGGCGCCTCGTCAGCGACCTCGTCCGGGTGAACGAGCGGTACGCGCGGGACGGCCACTACCGCAACGACGTCCGCGAGCGGCTGGGGCGGACGGTGTCCCGCGTGGACGTCGGCGTGGCACGGCGCGAGCGCGACCGAGCACCACTCGCCGCCCGTCCGTTCGAGGGGCTGGTCGAGACGAGCCTCGCCCTGGCGGGCATCCGGACCGTGGACCGCGAGCCCGAGGTGGTGCTCGTGGTGGACGAGCTCCGCGAGGGCGCGGCGTTCGCGGGTGTCCAGACGGCGTTGGCCGTCGCGCTCGCCCTCGGTGCGCGACTGAGCCGGTCGGTCCGGGTGGTCATGGTCCGCTGGACGACGCCGGGCAACAGTGCCGCCGCGGCCGAGGCGCTCGTGGCGGACCGGTTCCCGGAGTCCCGGGTCGACGGCCGCCCGGGCGTCCGCGTGGTTCGTCGCGAGGACGTCCTGGACACCGAGTTCGGCCACGACGACGTCTGGATCGCCACGCACTGGAAGACCGCGCACCCGCTCGACGTCGCGGTCACCGCCGGGGTCGTCCCCCATGACCGGGTGGCGTACCTGGTGCAGGACTACGAGCCCGGCTTCAGCCCGTGGTCGACCGAGTACGCCGTGGCCGCCTCGACCTACCGCGCCGGCTTCCGCATGCTCGTCAACTCGGAACCCCTGCGGAAGTATCTCGCCGACGTCGAGGACCTGGACGTGCCGCCGGAGCGCACCTTCGCACCGCACCTGGACGTCGAGCTGCTCGAGCGCGTCGCGGCGGCCCGGCAGCACGAGGACGTGGTCCGGGTGCTGTTCTACGGACGCCCGAGCAAGCACCGCAACCTGTTCCGGCTCGGCGTCGCCGCCCTGCGTGTCGCGGGGCAGGAGCTCGCGGCCGACGGCATCCGGGTGGAGTTCCACTCGGCCGGCGAGCAGCACGGCGACGTCGAGCTCGACGGCGGGCGCGGCGACGTCAAGCTCGTGAGCCACGGCACGATGCCGTGGGACGACTACTTCCGCTTCATCGCCTCGACCAACGTCGTGCTCTCGCTGCAGCACAGTCCGCACCCGAGCCACCCGCCGTTCGACGGCGCGATCTCCGGTGCCCGCGTGGTCACGAACGAGTTCCGCGGCACCCGGGAGCACCTGCACCCCAACCTGGCAGCGGTCCCCGCCGACGCCCGGTCGCTCGGCCTGGCCGTGGCCGACGCCGTCCGCCGCGCCGCGGCCGAGGGCCCCACCGGCTTCGCCCCGCTCGCCGAGCACGCGCTCGGCGGTCCGCTCGACGCGGCCGTCGACGCACTCGCCACCGCGATCGAGCACGACGACCAGAACCACCACGAGGAGTCCACCCGATGACCCGCACCACCCTCGTCGTCGTCCCCGTCTACGGGGACCTCGAGTCCCTGCTGCGCTGCGTGGACGGGCTCGTCGAGCACCTCGACACGTCCGTGCACCGCGTGCTGCTCGTCAACGACTGTGGTCCCGACGCCGACGCGATCGAGCGCGCCCTGCTCGAGCGGATCGACGGCCGCCCCGGGTTCCGGTACGAGCGCAACGACCGCAACCTCGGGTTCGTGGGCACCTGCAACCGCGCCGTCCTCGAACTCGACCGCGGCACCGACGACGCCGGCGAGGCAGTCCTGCTGCTCAACAGCGACGCCGTCCCCACCGCGGGCTTCCTGGACGCCATGCTCGACGTGCTCGACGAGGACCGCACCGGCGTCGTCACGGCGCGCAGCGACAACGCCACGATCGCGAGCATCCCCTACCGCCTGACGAACCGCGGCGCCGCACGCACCGAGGAGCGCACGCGGGCCGTCTGGGGCGCGGTCGCCCCGCTCCTGCCGGTCTCGCAGGTGCTGCCCGTCGCGATGGGCTTCTGCTTCCTCACCCGCCGCGAGCTCATCGCGGAGCACGGGCTGTTCGACGACGCCTTCGCCCCCGGGTACGGCGAGGAGAACGACTACTGCCTGCGCCTCGCCGAGCACGGCTGGACGTCGCGGATCGCCAACCGCGCGCTGGTCCTGCACGCCGGGGGCAAGAGCTTCTCGGGTAACCGCAACGCCCTCCGTGCTGCGCACCAGCGCGAACTCGAGCGCCGCTACCCGTTCCTGCCGGACGCCGTCGCCGCCTACCAGCGACACGGCTCGACGGCGACGGAGCGATTCGCCGACGCCCTGGTGCCCGCGGGTCCCCCGCCCCGCCTCGCCGTCGACCTGCGACACGTCGCGGACGCCGGTGGCCTGGTCGGCGAGATCGACGCGGCCTTCGCGAACGGCTTTGACCTGGAGGCCCGGCTCGCCCCCGGCACGTCGGCCCCCGGCGGGTGGAGGGTCACCCCCGACGCCCCGAACCCGGACGACCTCGTCACCGTCACCGTCCTCGTGGACCCCACGCCCGCCGAGGTCGTCGCCGCCAACCGGCGGTCGCTCGAGCTCGTCGTCGTCCGGTCCGAGCCGACCTCGACGCCGTGGTCGTCACGAGCGCACCGGGCCGGAGCCGACCAGGTCGCCGCCCTGCTGGACCCGCACGTCGTCGCCACGACCCGCGGCGGACTCGTCGCGGCGCGCGAGCAGCTCGACCGTCGCCTGACCGCGCCGCTCGCGTCGCGCTCCGAGGCCCTCGAGGGCCGCTGGGCAGCGCTCCTCCCCCTCGACCTCACCGCCGCCGAGGTCGCGGCGGCGAACGCCTCCGACGAGGTCACCCGGCTCCGCCGCGAACTCGACGACCTGCGCGCGAGCCGCTCATTCCGCACCGGCCAGGCGATCGCCAAGGTCGCCGCACGACTGCCGGGTCGCCGCTGATGGCCGAGGCGAAGGGCCTCGGCCGCGTCGCGCGACGCCTGGCGCGTCCGTTCCGTGGCCCCGAGAAGCCGTTGACCGTCACGGACCGGCTCGACCGTTGGGCCCGGCGGATCGCCGAGTTCGGTGTCCTCGACCGCGCGTACCTCGAAGCGCAGACCGGACGGACGTTCGACAGCGACGCCGACGCCATCGCCTTCTACGTGCACAACGACGGGCAGCGTGGGCTCTCGCTGCACCCGCTCATCGAGCACGAGTGGATGCGCGAGCACCAGCCCGTCCCCGCGATGTCCTGGTACGACGCCCTGCACCAGGAGGGCCCGGAGCTCTTCCAGACCGGACCGCTCTTCGACGCCGGCGTGTACGCCGCCTCGGTGCCGGACGCCGACCGCCCGGCGTCGACGCTCGATGCGCTCCGTGACTTCCTGCGGAACGCGACCGACGCGACCACGCTCCCCGTGCCTCCCGGTCGCCGTGGCCACGCACCCACCTGGGGCGCCGCACGCGACGCAGCCGTCTCCGCTGCCCGCGCCTTCGCCGACGCGCAGCACCGGACCCGGCGTCGCTACCGGGCCACGTGGGACGGACCCGACGTCACCGAGGCACTCGCCCGGTACCCGCGCGGGGTCGCACGGCGTGACGCGGAGCAACCGCTCGTGTCGGTCGTGATGCCGGTGTACCGGCGTGCCGACGTGGTCGGCGCGGCGATCGCCTCGGTGCGCGCGCAGCAGCACGCGAACTGGGAACTCCTCGTCGTCGACGACGGATCCGGCGACGAGACCGCCGACGTCGTGCGGCGCATCGCCGCCGACGAGCCGCGCGTCCGTCTGGTCGAGCGGGAGAACGGCGGGGCCGGAGCCGCGCGCAACACCGGACTCGCGGCCGCCCGCGGCGACTTCGTCGCGTTCCTCGACGCCGACAACACCTGGCGGCCCGAACACCTGTCCGCCGCACTCGCCGGGCTGCTCGAGACGGACGGGCCCGGCGTCCACACCGGCGTCCGGATGATCGGCGCGAACAACGCCGACGACTCCACCGCCCCCGCCGAGACGTACCGCGGCGAGGACGGCACGCTCGACGACCTGCTCGCCGGCAACTTCATCGACCTGAACGCGCTCGTCGTCCGTCGCGACGTCGCCGCCGCCGCCGGGCCGTTCGACGAGACCCTGCGGCGCTGGATCGACTGGGAGTGGCTGCTGCGCATCGGGAAGCGCTCCGGCGTGCCCGCGTACGTGCCCGTCATCGGCGTCGACTACGACAACGTCCGCGACCCCCGACGGCTCTCCTCCGCGCAGCCCGCATCGTGGCAGGAGGTCGCCCTCGCCCGCCACCGCATCGACTGGGACGCCCTCGCCGACGCCGTACCGGCGCGCGACGCCGAGCTGGTCTCCGTCGTCGTGCCGGTGTTCCGCGACTGGACGATGACCCGGCGCGCCGTGGACGCCGTGCTGCACGCCGCCGACCACGAAGGCGACCGGGTCGAGGTCGTCCTGATCGACAACGGGTCCCCCCGCTCGGTGTCCGCCGTGCTCGGAGCCTGGTTCGGCGACGAACCGCGGGTCCTGCTGCAGCGCGAGGACCGGAACCGGAACTTCGGGCTGGGCAGCGACCTCGGCCTGGCCCGGTCCACCGGCGGCACCGTCGTCATGCTCAACAACGACACCGAGGTCACGATCGGATGGCTGCGGCCGCTCGTCGCCGCGCTGGACGACCCGACGGTGCTCGGCGCGCAACCGCTGCTCGTGTACCCGGACGGGGTCGTGCAGGCAGCGGGCACGGTGTTCGGCGGGGACAAGGTGCTGCCCTGGCACTTCCTCGGCGACCACCCGCGGTACGACGCTTCGCGGGCGTTGGCGGGTGCCGGGACCGACGCCGCCCGGCTGGGTGCTGCCGGTGGTCGCCGCTTCTCGGCGATCACTGCTGCTGCCGCTGCGTTCCGGGCCGTCGACCTGATCCGCTGGCACGGGTTCGACCCGGTGTTCGCGAACGGGCTCGAGGACGTCGACCTGTGCCTGCGGGCCCTCGCCGCGTCACCGGACGGCTCGGCCTTCGCCGTCGTGCCGTCCTCGGTCGTCGTGCACCACGAGAGCCGCACCCCCGGTCGTGACGACGCCCGCGTGGACAACCGGCGCGTGTTCGACGAGCGCTGGCGTGGGCGGTACCCGGCGGCGGACGCAGCAGGGCACTACGCGGCCGCCGGACTGCGGTGGCTCGGGGTCGAGCCGGGACTGCCGAAGGGGCACGCCGTGATGGTGCGGTCGTCGCGGCCGATCGTGGCGCGAGACCTTCTCGGGGCTGCTGGGGCTGCCGGTGCTGCGGGCGCTGCCGGCACTGCCGGTCTCCGCATCGCGGTGAAGCACGACGGGACCCGGGTGGCGGACGTCAGCGCGCTCGTGACGGCGCTCGAGACTGCCGGTCACTCCGTGCAGGTCGACCTGCCGACGTCCTGGTACCGGGCGTCGAGCGGACTGGACGACGTCACGGTGCTGGTCGCTGGCGGTTCGGGAACGGGAGTCCCGTCGTTCGTGCCGCAGCCGGGTGCGCGGAACGTCGTGTGGCTCGCGGCGGGACAGGTCGTGGCGGACGGGGACTTCGCCGAGGTGGTTTCGGCGGATGCCGGAGCCGAGCGGGTCGTCCGGGCGCTGGGCTGAGATCGTGAACCCGGCCTCGCGGCCAGCTCACGGTGGTGTCTGACCGTTCTGCCAGCCTGTCCGAGGCGTGAGCACTGGGTCGCAGCGTACCGTCGCGGCATGTCACTCGTCGATCACCTCGGACGCATCACACACCGCTCCGTGGTGCACTGCGCCGAATGCGGAGACCCGATTCCCCGACGTGATGCCTTCGTGGTCGACGGCGAGTCCTTCTGCTGCGTCCTGCACGAGGTCGAGCACGCCGTTCGGAGCATCTGACGCCGTCGGTCAGCCGACGGTGTCGAGGATGTGCCAGCGAAGGTTCCTGCCGAGAGCGCGGTAGCCATCGATCGAACCGGGGTGGACGCCGTCGATGGAGAATCCGGTCTTCCAACCGTTGCCGTCACGCGCGAAGTCCCACGCGTCGAACCAGTCCCACCCCCTGGTCTGCACGTAGGCGCGAAGCTCCCGGTTGTACCGGACTCCACCGCGTGGATTGGGGACGTAGGGAGGGATCGAGGAGACGATCACCTGCCGAGGCTTGATCGTCTTGACGATCTGGTCGTACGCGGATCGTTCCTGCTCGAATGACACTCCGACCCGGACTGCATTGGTTCCCGCGATGATCACCAGGACGTCCACGTCGCTCAGCGGTCGGACGGCAGCTGCCATCTCCTCGGGGGTCGCTCCCGCGTGCGCCCAGCCGCCCGCGTACTCGATCCGACCGCCCTGCGCGTAGGTCATCCAGCTGCCGGAGTCGAGGCCGTTGCCGAGGTACCCCGACGCCCCGGCGCTGAGCGAGTCTCCGACCACCGCAACCCGGATCGGCGCGCCCGTCGGTGCGAGCGTGGGCGTGCTCGTCGGAGCTCCAGCGGACGGCACCGATGAGGCCGTTGTCGAAGCGTCGATCCGCCCGTCCGACCCCTGCGGCGTGGCGGCCAGGACGATGGGAACCGCGATGACCGCCGCAGCGGACAGGACGAGCACAACGAGGCCAGCGACGACGAAACGAACGCGCACTAATCGACGTCCCGCTCGGCGGCCTCCACGAGGAACGGCGCGAGCGTCTTGCTGTAGGTGGCCGTCATGTGGTGGGCGTCACGGTAGACGATGACCCCGCCGATGACGACCGGGCAGGTGTCGTCACGACAGAAGTACTGGTGGAGGTCCACAGCTGCGATCCCCGCCGCGTCGGCCGCCAGGCCGTTGTAATCAGCACCCCCGAGTCCCTGCTGCTCGGGAACCGAGCACGAGTCGAAGGACCGTTGATCGGCCGGGGCATCTGAGACGCAGGAAAGTGCTTCCGTCGTGATCTCCGGGTTGTCCAGGATCGGAACGACCTTGCTCCCGGCCTCCTGAGCAACCCGCCAGGCGCCGTCGATCGCCGGGACGATCGTGCGCTGTCGCGAGTCGGTCGTCTGCAGGTCTCGATGGGCCGTTGTCAGGATCATGTCGTAACCGCCCCCGACCAGAGCGTCTTGGAGCGCCTGGAGGTAGTCCCGGTCACTTCCCGCCGGAACCGAGTCGGGTAGGCGCCAGACACCGCCGTTCCCGACGAACGTGTCCACGTGCCACCCGGCTCGGGCGGCGCGGTCGCGGAGCCCGGGGATGAGCATCGCTGCGTGGGAGTCACCGACCAGCGCGACCTTCTTCGCGTCGGTTGCCTCCGCTCCGAAGGAACAGCGTTGGAGGGTTGCCTGGCCCGCTGGGCGGTAGCAGGAGAAAGCGCCCCCGGTGTCGTCGAACAAGCTCGCCCGGTCCGGTAGCAGCGCAGCGGCCTTGGGGCGATCGTCGCACGTGTTGGTCGACAGCATCGCGGGTGCGCCGAAGCAATCTGAACCGCTCGAGGCCAGCTTGTTGGCTGCTGCCGCACTCCGAGCTTGAATGGTCTGCGTGTACTGAACGGTCCCGAGCGGGACCGCGGCGACGAGCGCCATGGCAAGGCCCGCTGCTCCGAACGTGAGCACGTTGCGGCGGCGCGCGCTCGGCATCGCATTCCGGGTCGTGTCCTCGACGAACCGCTTCGTGAGGGCCGCGAGCAGCACCCCGGCGACGAGGATCACGACCTTGTCGACGAAGCCGAGAGGGCGACCCGTCGCGAACGGGACGATGACGATCAAGGGCCAGTGCCAGAGGTACAAGGAGTACGACAGGTCCCCGAGCACCTGCACAGGCCCGAAGCCCATGAACCCCGTCGGAGTCCAACGGTCGATCCGTTCTTCTCCGGCGGCGGGCGCACCCGCAACGATCACTGCCAAGGTCGCCAGAACCGGGAGCAGCGCGGTGGCGCTCGGGAACGGGGTCTCCCCGGTGAACAGCAACAGGGTCGCGGCGATCCCCGCCCAGCCCAACCACGAGAGCGCTGAGCGCACGCGGACGTCGACACGCAGCACCCCGGGTTGCACCGCTGCCACGAGCCCACCTGCTGCGAACTCCCACACCCGGATGTGCGTCCCGAAGTACGCCAGGCTCGGGTTGGTCGCCGTGGTGTACACCGAGAGGGCGAGCGAGCCCGCGAAGAGCACCGAGAGCACCACCACGACGCCCCGGTGCGCGTGACGGCGTGCAACGAGGACCGTCAGGAGCAGCAGTACCGGCCACACGAGGTAGAACTGCTCTTCAACCCCGAGGGACCAGAAGTGCTGGACGGGCGTGACGGTGTTGTCCGCGGCGAGGTAGTCGACAGCCTGAGAGGCGAGCACCCAGTTCTCGGCGTAGAGCGTGCTGCCCAGGATCGCGTGGGAGAACTGTGTCCAGTACGTCCTCGGCACGACGAGCAGCACTGCCACCGCCGTCGCGAGGAGCACGAGCAACGAGGCCGGCAAGAGGCGTCGGACCCGACGCGCCCAGAACGTGCCCACGGCGATCCGTCCGGTCCGCGCGACCTCGCTGAGCAGGTGCCCGGTGATCAGGAACCCCGAGATGGCGAAGAACACGTCGACGCCGACGAAACCCCCCGGCAGTCGATTCGGCCAGAGGTGGTAGAGGACGACCGAGAGCACTGCCGCAGCGCGGAGGGCCTGGATCTCGATCCTCACAGAACGACGATGCGACACTGCGTGAGAATAGCGCATTGCTCAAGTCCTGATTGCATCGCGGCACGGCGACGCCACTCCCGCTCCCCGACGGCCCGTAGGATCGTCTGGTGTCGAGATACCTCATCGTCGTGCACGACGACTCAGCCACAGCTTCGATCGACGATTGGCTGAGACTCAGGAAGTCCCCCGCGTCCGAACAGTGGTCGACACGCTTGAACGGGACCTTCTCCGTCCGGATCGTGAGCCCGGACGTCGCCTCGGCCATTCGAGGCAGATCCTTCTTCACGGGTGTCGCGATGTCCGAGGCCGCCTCGTTCGTGGCGTTCGGCAGTGCCGGCTGGCAGCGATCGGACCGTGCGCGACCACGCGGCGGAGTGACCCCGTCCGGCTCGTTCGTGCAGGCCTCCTGGACCCGTCACGAGCTGCGCCTCGGCAACGACCTCTTCGGGACCGTTCCGGTGTTGCAGGCGCACGGACCCGGATTCGTCGCGTTCTCGGACTCCCTGTTGGTGCTCACCGACCTGAGGGATCGCTTCGGGCTCGTCAATTCGCCGAATGCTGAGGCGCTGCTCGCCCGAACCGGCCTGTCCTGGCGAACAGCCCAGAACTTGTCCACCGAGACGGTCGTGCGGGAGATCACCATGGTCGCCCCGGGACGCGGCGTGACGGTGCAGTGCAGTCGCCCGCTCCTCGTCGACACGGACGAGACATCGCTCGGCACGCTTCTCGAATCGAGTTCCGCTCCCGTCGATGCAGCCCGACGGTCTGCCGGGTTCCTCGCATCGGTGCTCCGCGAGGTCCCTGGCACCCTGCCGACGTCCGTCCACCTGTCCCCGGACGGCGACGCCGTGCTGCAAGGCGCACTCGACCTCGCGGGCACCGAGGGAGGAGTCACGCTGCAAGCCGACGCCGGTGCCGTCGAGCGACTGCACGGCCGGGCAGGCGGCCGGGCGATCGAGGCTGTGCCGGAGATCTCGGACGCTGCGGCGTTGTCGGGCTGGGCAGCCACCGGTTTGGGACTGTACGACGTCGTGGCACCTTCGACCCAGGCTGCGCACGAAACAACGACGGTGACGGTGGACTCCGCCGGGAACGCCATTGCCCGACGCATCTGGGGCGCGGAGTCGGCTGAGGGCATGCAGGCCGAATCGGGCCTGGAGGGTGCAGCTGCGGCGGCCTACGTCGCACAGGTGAAGAAGGGGCTGCGATCGATCGGCGGTGATCCGACGTCCCCGTCGTCGTCGCAGCAGCACTACGTCGCCTTCCGAGCCCCTCGGTACGTCTCCGCGGCGCGTTCGGGCCGTCCCGCTGTCCATCCGTTGCACACGCTGAGTTCCGCCGCGGTGGCGACGACGAGCGCCCACTTCGACGGCGCCGACGGACTCGATGTCCTCGAAACGGTGCTCCGCTCTCGTGGCGCACAGACGAAGGATCCCGCTGCGGCAGGGCGTGCCGCGCTCACGCTCACGGAACTCGGTGGTCCGCTGCAGGATTCGGAGGTCCCCGCTCTCAGTGTGTTGGGGAGCGGTGTCCCCGCCACGGCGTCGACCGAACTCTCTGCCAGCATCGCTGCTGCACGGGGCCTAGGCTCCTCGATCGAGAACCGCGAAGTCCTCGTGGAGCTCATGCGAGACCTGGTCGGCGTTCTCCCTGATGAACTGCTGCCGTCCTACGAACCACTGTTGGCGAACGCGCGGTGGCACCTGGTCGACCGACGAGAGCCGTTGGCAGCTGCCGGGCCCAGTGTCGGCAGGCTGCTGTCGCTCGTCTTGTTCGCCAACTGAAGTCCACCGAGGAGCGCAATGCTGAGCACCCGCCGGATCGGCGTCTTCCCCGCATGGGAGGACAACCCGTACCTGAACTACCTGTACCTCGCCCCTCGCACTCGTGGCTTCGACATGTTGCACGCGACCGCATTCGCGAGCGGTGTCGCGCTCCTCGAGCGCCTCGGGGCCGGCGACGTCTTCCACCTGCACTGGACTGCGCCGATCGTGCAGCGCGCGGAGGACGCGGAGGACGCACGCTCGCGTCTTGCCCGGTTCGTCACCGCCGTCGACGAAGCGCAGCGACGTGGGGTGTTGCTGGTGTGGACGATCCACAACGTCCTCCCCCACGATGCGAAGTTCCGCGACTCCGAGATCGAGCTGTGTCGCCAACTCGCGGCCAGAGCCGACGTCATCCACGCGCTGTCGCCGGCGACGGTGGACATGACCGCCGAGCATTACGCGCTCCCCTCCGAGCGCGTCGTGCAGATTCCCCACCCGAGCTACCAAGGGGTCTACTCGAACACGTCGGATCGACGGTCCGCTCGCCGTGAGCTCGGCATCGGGCCGACGGACCGCGCAGTGCTCTTCTTCGGGCAGATGCGACCGTACAAGGGGCTCGACGCACTCTTCGCCGCCGTCGACGAACTTCCTGACGACGAGTCCCGCAAGACGGTCCTGCTCCTTGCGGGCAGGACGCGTCCAGAAGACCTCGCCGTGGTCGAGGACTCGCTCCCCAGCCGGGTGCGGGTCATCCGGGACCACTCGTTCATCCGCGATGAGGACGTCGACCGGTGGTTCCGAGCCGCCGACGTCGCCGTGTACCCCTACCGGGCGATCTTGAACTCGGGGAGCCTCCACCTCGCCGCGACGTTCGGGGTCCGAGCGCTCCTGCCGGGCGAGCCCCATCTTCGCGATGAGTTCGAAGGCGAGGACTGGATCGCGTTCTACGATCCCGAGGAACCAGAGTCAGGGATCGCAGCGGCTCTGGCGTCGCCGGACACCTACGCGCCGGTCACGACGCACGACGCCTTCTCACGGCGACTGTCACCGTGGAACGTGTCGGTCCGCTTCGCAGACGCACTCGAAGCTGCGCTCACGGCACGCGCTGACCAATCGGATGCCACGTCGGGATCCTGACCGGAAACGCGTCCTCGTGCGGCTGCCCGTTCAAGAGGGGGCTTCAGCGCCGAGGCACGACCTGCCGAACGACCTTCAGCGCCGCACGCGAAGCCGCAGCGCGACGACGTTCCAGGACCACCCGCCAGTTGCGAGACCGGTCCCCGAGGACGCGGAGCGTGTCGAATCGTTCGGGAAGCGGGAGCTGCATCCGTGCCGTGACGACCGGGACCTCGACCGTCGCAGCCCCGATTGCGTACTCGCCGACAAGGTCCCAGCGGCCCAGAGCAACCCGGTGCGACGGCACGGCCACGGACCACCTCGCGGCATATGCCGCGGGTTGTATCCGGAACGTCCCCGCCGTACCCTGGGCGCGTGCGATGACCGTCAGGCGGACGTCGTCACCCAGCAGCTCGACTGGTCCGCTGAGAACTGCACCGGTTCTGTCGAGGCGAACGTCGTCGACGACGAGTCGTGTGCGGATGCTGGTCGAGATCAGCCAGACCGCCCCTGGCTCGCGGAGCTGCAGAGCGCGGACGACCTGACGCACGGGGCCGCGCTTCACCGCGGCGAGGTCGATCGAGTCCGCCAGGCCAGCACCGGCCACCCGCTCGGTCAGCGCGTCGACGGCGTCGCGTCCGACATCGCGTGCGTGGTGCAGCAGGACGGTCGCCAAGCCGTCCGTCACGATTCGTTCGCGACTCACCTTGGGCAGGACATCGGTCCGGCGAGCGATGACCTCAAGGGCGTCGACCCAGGCGTCCAGCGTCTCCACGTCGTAGGTGTCCCGTTGTCGGGCATCTTCCTCGAGGCGGTTGAAGCGGATCGCCACGTCGAGTTCGCCGGCCATGACCAGGCACCACAACACCTGCTTGTGCGGCGTCGCAACCGGTAGTGACCAGTGCGGCGTGGCTTCCACCAGGTGCTCCAGCGCCGCGAGCGCTCCGCTTGCCCGGACACGATCGGACGAGACCGAACGGAGGAACCGGCTGAGGTGGAGCCAAGCATCGGCATCGAACACGAGCGATGAGTACGTCTTCGCGAGCCCGGTGTCCCCGTGCGCCGAGACGAGCTCGGCGCACGCTGCTTCTTGGGTGAAGTAGCTCACTGCCGCCGCGTCGGCTCCCGCGCGCGAGGTCATGGATCCGGTGCCGGGCCGGTCACGGTAGAGGTAGACACAGTCCGGCAGGACGTCGATGGTCCGCGCGGAGAGGTACGTGCGTGTCATCGGCACGATGTCGTTCGACCGTGGCACCTCCGGGAACTCGAGCCCGATCGCGGTCAGGAAGGTTCGACGGAAGACCTTGTTCCACACCGCTCGGCCCCGGATCAGCGCTGGCACGTCGGTGATCGTGGCCTCGGCTCGTGACTCGTCGAACACACGCCAGTTCTTCGACGGCTGCCAGGTCCGAACGGAGGAGAACTTCAGCCAGTCGCCGAACGCTATGTCCGAGCCCGACTCCTCGAGCGATGCGACCAGGCGCTCGTACGCTCCCGGGGGCACGATGTCGTCACCGTCCGCGAAAGCGATGTACTTGCCGCGAGAGACCGCCAGTCCCACATTGCGAGCGCCAGCGCCGCCTCGCTTGTGTGCACGGACGACCCGGACGCGAGGGTCCGCCGACGCGAAGTCGGTCAGACGCTCGAACGTTCCGTCGGAGGAATGATCATCGACGATGACGACCTCCATCGAAGTGAGGGTGCACTCGAGAACGCTTCCGAGGAGCTCGTCGATCCACGGTTCGACGTCGTGGGTCGGGATCACGACGGAGAGGAGCGGTTCCGTGTCGCGACGCAGATGGTCGTCCTGTGCCGGGAGCGGCGTACTCACGATGCTTCGATCTCCTTGTGGATGACGGCGAACCCTCGTCCTGTCCGGTCGACCCGGTAGGGCGAACCGTCGTGCCACCAGCGTGGGAACGTCATCGTGGGCGCCGACCTGACCACGACATCACGCGATCCACCAGGACCGTCGATGTGTACGACGAGGACCCAGTCGCCGTTCGGCGTCTCCGCGAGCGGGACCTCTGCTGACCACCGGACGGTTCCGATGGTGGGCTCGACCTCGTCCCAGATGACGTCTTCGACCGGGTACCGGTCGAGGAGTCGGTCGTCCGCGATCAACAGCGACACCGTGAAGTCGTCGAGCCCGCCGTCGGGCAACTGAAGGCTCCCGCCGACCACGAGGCGCCCGTCGTCCCCCGCTCGCTGGACGTGGTCGAGTACCGAGTCCGCTCCCCGCACGTTCAGGATCGCACTTCGACGGAGCGCATCGCCGAGCCGGTACCTCGCCAGATCGCGAGTCCGATTCCAACGCTCGTCGACACCCTGGAGCATGCCGGCGGCGTCGAGTCGACGGACGTCGCTGACGACGCGCTCGAGTTCGGCGTCGTCCAGCACCATGGCTCGGTCTCGCAGCACCGGGACAGCGATCCTCCGCGCGATCTCCTTCCAGGCATCGAGAGTGGCCCCGGGCCGAGCAGTCAGCGCACGTTCGGTCGTCTCGGACACCACCGTCGCGAGAGACCGAACCGGGATGGACGCCGGAGGAGGATCGCCTGTCCAGAGCTCGCTCGGGAAGGCTTCGAGCAGCGCGGTCCGATGCCGTACGTCCGGCGCCTCGGCCCCGCCGAGCGCGATCGCTTCCTCGACGCTCTCCGCGATGACGACGTCGGTGCGCCCGGTGCCCTCGTAGTAGTCGACGTACTTCACCGGGCTCTCCGTCGATGACCGGACAGCTCGGGCTGGGACTCCGTACGCCTCAGCCGTGATGATCGCGTGCAAGGACGTCCCCACGACGAGGTCGCCAGCAAGCAACTCCTCGATCACCTGCCAAGGCGCTCCGGTCGGACTCACCACGTGCTCGCCAGCAGCATCGAGTCCGACGTCGTTCACGTTCGGGACGACGACGACGGCATGTCGTTTGCGCTCGGGCGATGCCAACACCGCGGTCTCCGGGAACAGTGCGGGCAGGAGAACACCAGGGTCGCCGAAGCAGGGCGGAACGCTGCTGCCCTCCGACTCGAGGGCGACCGCGGTCAGTGGTCCTCGGACGGCTCGGACGTCGAACACCCGCCGCGGGTCCAGGCGACGGGGACGCAGTTTCGCGTTCACGCCGGAACCCCAGACGACATCGCCAGGCTCAGCGAACTGCATGATCGAACCGATGGTGAGCAAGGACGGCTGGCGCGCGTCCTGCTCGGCCGGGCTGCTCACGAGACGACGGGTGAGAAGGGGCCCGAGAAGGTCTCCGAAGTTGTCGACCCGGCCGCCGCCATCGGCACCGGGGTTCCATCGGACGACCCGGACGCCGTGGACGTCCTCCGCGTAGTCGTTCTCCACGACAGACAAGCCTATTGGTTCACCGACGCGGCGAGAGCCAGCGTCGGCGGCGGCCGTCCGGAACGCCCTGATCGGCTCCCGGAGGGTTCGGGATCGATTCGGCGCCGATCGTCCGAACGAGCCGCGCCGGCACACCGGCGACCACCGTGTTCGGCTGCACGTCCCGGTTGACCAAGGAACCGGACGCCACCACCGAACCGGCGCCGATCGTCACACCACCGAGCACCGTGACGTCCCCGCCGATCCACGCGCCGTCGTCCACCTTGATCGGCTTCGAGCTCTTCTTGCCAGCTCGCGACGCCCGGACCCCGATCTCGTGGCCCTCGGTGAGGAACCGAGTGAAGGGGCCGACCGCGACCCGCACGCCGAAGGTGACACCCGGTTTCACGTACACGTCGCGGTTGAGGAAGGTGCCGCGACCGATCGTGAGCGGCCCGAAGAGTTCCGCACCACGGTAGATGTTCACGTCGTCCGCGAGCTCGATGGGAGCTTCGTCCGAGCTGTGCATCCGGACGCGCTCGTCCACGCGGACACGTTCGCCGCGCCGGACGGACGAGGCGAACGTCGACGAAGGGAACAACTCGTTCCGGAGGCTCGCGACCTCGCGCTCGAGCCGGGCCACCGTGTCTCGGAGCTCAGCGGAGGTCGGCGGGGCATCACTGCACTCAGGGACAGCGGAACCCTCGTCTCCTGCCCTGCTGGATGTCGATCCCTCGGCGGCACTCATCCTGCGTACTGCCCGTAGTTCGCGAGCACAGCCGCCGACGACGCGCGCGCGGTGCAGTTGGCGATGGATCCGGTGTACGAGAACGGCGTCTTCGTGTTGTTCCTGGCGGTGAACAGGTGCGCGCTCACTCCGTAGTCCTCCGACACCGGCCTCGCGTAGCCCGACAAGAGCGAGTCCGTCGCCGCGTTCTTCCCCGGGGCCGCGAGCTGGTAGGTCTTCACCGCACCGTCGTACGGACCGGACCCGGATGGCAGCGCGATCACGTTGCGCTGGGCGACGACCGCCTGGGCCTTGAGTCCGATCGTGACGCCGGAGGCTGCCGCCAGCATCGTGTTGTAGCGGATCGACACGTTGCGCGGGCTTCCGTTGGCGGTGCTCGGTGTGCTCCCGGCCGCCTTGATGTTCGACCCACGCGGCGCTCCCGCGATGAGGTTCCTCTCGATGACGCCGCCGGTCGAGTAGATGCTCGACATGAGGTAGATGTTGTGATCGGTGCCCTGGGTGCCGGTCGCTCGATTGTCGTGGATGCAGTTCCCAGCGATCCGGAAGTCACGTGGCGCCGCCGCGCGGAGCGCACTGGCCGTCCCGGACGCAGTGGTCGCGTTGACGAGGAGGTTCGCGACTCCGGTCGATCCGGTCACTTCGTTGTTCCGGAAGGTCCAACCGACTCCGCCGGACATGAGCACGACTGCCTGCCCGCTCTTCTGGACAGCGGAGTTGTAGAGGAACCGGATTCCCTGCACCGTCCAGTAGTCGGGCGAGGTCATGATGAGTGTGCCGCTGATCTGGACCCGCTCGCCCGGAGCCGCCTGCAGCACGATCGGTCGAGTACTGGTACCTCGCTCGATCCCCCAGCCGATCGCCTCCGCGTACGTTCCGGATCGAACCACGATCACGTCACCGGCGTGAGCCGAGCGCACGGCCGCCTGCACCGTCCGCAGCGGAGCGGTCGCATTCGGCTCAGGGCACGCGTCCTGGTACGGGGGCCGCGAAGCCGGGTCCTTCAGGCAGGGCACACGGGAGTACTGCTTGTACGAGTCGGTGCCGGTGGTCGACACGTAGAGGTACCGTCCGCCCGCCGACGGGCTGGCCAGCGACGTCGAGCCCACTCCGTACTGAACGGTGCTGGCCGCGCGCGCCGGCGCGATGTCGATCGCAGTCACCGCGCTCACCACGAGTGCCGTGACGAGCGCGAGGATCATCGAGGGCCTTTTCACAACGAGCCTGCCATCTCCTGGACGAGGTACGGGACGAGCGTTCGGACGAAGGTTGCCGACATGTGGTGCCGGTCACGGTAGGCCATCACGTGACCGATGACCACGGGGCATCGAGCCGCGTCGCACATGCGGCCGGTCTGGTCGATGAGCACTGCACCCGGCGTCGATGCCACAGCCGCGCGCAAGGGGTCCTGCACCGCGAAGGCCGAAGACTTCGTGGTCGCACACTTCGTTGCGGTCGAAGCGGTCTTCGAACCCACTGCGCAGGAGATGGCGGCCTCGGACTGCATCGGGTCGTCAGCCACGGCGATGACCTTCGTACCCTTCGCGATGAGCGGCTTCCACGCGGCGGAGAACGACGCCGGGTCCACCGAGTCACTTCGCAGGGCAGTGACGACCACGACGTCGTACCCGCCTGCAGCAAGCCGCTTCGCGAGGTCGGTCCGCCGCTTCTGGCACGGATCCCCTGCACTCGTCGAAGCGAGCACGCAGCCTCGACCGACGAAGGAGTCCACCCGCCAGTTCAGCGTCGATGCAGTCGCTTTCAGACCCGACAAGAGCATCGCGCCGTGCGAGTCCCCGGTGACCGCTACCCGGAGTGCGTCCGCACGGGACGAACCGTACCGGCACGACGGCACGGGCACCGAGACGTCCGAGGTGTAGCAGGAGAAAGCACCCTGCGTGTCCTTCTCGGATTCGGCGGGCTTGGGCGAGATGGTGTCGCCCCAGCGGGAACCGTCGCACGTCGGAGTCGCCCCTGCGTCGGCACCCCAGCACTGCTTGCCGTCGTCGAGCTTCGCGGTCGCGGCCCCGTAGGCACCAGCTCGCAGCACGCCGCTCGCCTTGACGATGAGTCCGTCACCGGACGGGACGACCATGCGGTAGGCGCCGGCACCCCAACGAGTGACCTTGACCGGGATGGAGACACGTCCGCCCGTCTTCGCGTAGGACTGCCCGGCGAACGTCCAACCCGTCGGGGTCCACTGCTCGACCTTCACCCGTTTGCCTGCCAGACCGCCGTGGAGCCGACCGGT
The DNA here is from genome assembly GCF_044497295.1 of Curtobacterium pomorum. NCBI lineage: Bacteria > Bacillati > Actinomycetota > Actinomycetes > Micrococcales > Microbacteriaceae > Curtobacterium > Curtobacterium pomorum. Next base: position 1,690,192 of record NZ_CP172409.1, on the reverse strand, counting down.
GAACTCGCGCACAGCACCGACTGCGACGTCCGCCGTTCCCGCCGCCGCCGCATCGTAGAGCTGTGGCTGGACCTGGACCCGCACCACCGCACTCGCGACCGTCGCCGAGCCGACGACGGCCCGTGCCCGGAACTGGCCGCCCTTGAGTGCCTGCAGCGAAGTCGACCAGGTGCCGGTCGCCGTGGACTCGACCGCAGCGACTGCGTGCCACGAGCCCGTGCTGGCGAGGTCACGCGACTCGACCGTGACCGCTGCAGCGACGGGTGCGCTGGCGCTGCGCACCGTGCCGGACAAGGTGATGCCCTGTCCGTAAGCGGCACCTGTCGTCGACGACCGGAGCGACACCGCCGAAGTGCTCGCTGCGGTCGCGGGCGAAGCGAGCCCGAGGCCCGCCAACACCACGGCCGCAGCCGTCAACAGGACCGTGGAACGTCCTCGGGCACGGTTCATCATGGGTCAGGCCCCTCGTCTGATCTGGTCGAGTGCGTTCAGCACGTACGGTCCGAGTGTGGCACTCCACGTTCCCGAGATGTGATGGCGATCTCGGAAGACGATGACGCCGCCGATGACGAGCGGGCAGGCGTCAGCCGTGCAGTAGTGCGATGTCAGGTCGACCAGCGACGCGCCGGGCGAGGCCCGCACGGCGGCCGCGAGCGGATCGATCCCCCCGAGCGCGAACGTGCGCGACGTCGAGCACTGCTGCGCTGCGAACGCTCCCCCGGTCGTGGTGCAGGCGACCAACTCGTCGGTGAGGTACGGCTGGTCTGCGATGGCCACGACCTTTGCCCCTGATGCCAGCACGGGCGCCCAGGCCCTCCGGTAGCCCTCCGACGTGGCTGCGGCCCCCGCGCTCCCCGCGGTACTGCGGGGCTGACGGAGCCCTGCGACGACCACCATGTCGTAGTCGCCGGCCAGGAGTCGTCGCTCGATGTCGGCCGACCGTGGCGCGCAGGGGTCACCGGCGGATTGCCCCAACCACCGACAGGTGACGCCGAGGAACGTGTCGAGGTGCCAGTTGCGCGCACCGAGGCGATTTCGGATGCCGGCGACGTAGCCAGCCGCATGCGAGTCACCGACCAGCGCGACCCGGTACGCGGTCTTCTGCGTCGAGCCGTAGCTGCAGCTCGGGACCAGAGCGGTACCGTCCGCCGTCCAGCACCCCTTCGCGAATGCTCCGCCGGTGTCGGCCGAGAGCCCCGCCGCGTCCGTCGTCGGCAGCGCGAGTCCATCGAGTGCGCGGTTGGTGCACGTCGCTGCCGAAGGCGCGCCTGCGGCACCGACGCACGTCGTCTTCGCGGACAGGGCGTCCACGGAAGCGACAGTGGTGAGCTGTTGGACCGGACCGAGCTTCGAGATGAGACCGCCGGACGCCGGAAGGTAGACGCGCATGGCAGTGTCGCCGGCGGCGACGCGGAACGGCAGGACGAACGTCCCGCCCTTGGCGACGCGTGTGACGGTCGAGTCGACCCATTTCCCGCCTCGCAGGACGACGAGTTTGACGCGTTGGCCCGCGAGCTGTGCGTAGACGGCGGCGCTCGCGGACTTCTCTGCTCCGGCAACCGCGTACGAGCGTGCGGCCGGGACCGACGAGTAGATCTGTGCTTGCACGGCCACCGGCAGGTATGCACTCGCGGCTGCACCGTGGCCGGCGGTCTTGACGACCTCTGCCTTCAGCTTGTAGCTCGTGGTCGGGGTGAAGCCGAACGTCCACTTCCCGGTGCTCGATGAACGCGTCGTTCCGATCAGCACCCAGGTCGTCTTCCCAGACGGCATGCCGACGATGCGCACGTCCTCCGTGACCGGGCGATTGGACACCGACACGGACCCGGTGATGGTGACGTTCTTGCCGAGAGCGACGCCGCTGGCGTTCGCGCTGGCGGTCACCTTGGTGGCTGGGGCTGCGGCGTAGGCGGTGGCACCGCTTCCCCCGACGATCATCGCGACGATCGAGAGCAGAGCGAGCGTCCCGAGGGACCGGAGCATTCGAGGACGAACGGTGGCCGGTTCCCCGGAGAGACGGGTGTTCAGGACAGACTCGTTTCAGAAGGGAACGAACAGTTTCGGCAGAATCATAGGTGATTCTGAGTCAACTAAAGGTCACGATCGCCGACGGGCGCAACCTCGATCAGACCGTGGCGTTGTACGCGTCGATGACCGGCGTCGCGTCGCCCGCGCCACGCAGCTGCCCCGCGTCGAGCCAGGCGACCTGATCGCACATGTCGCGGACCGTGCTCATCGAGTGGGACACGAGGATCACCGTCCGGCCCTCTTCACGCATCTCGCGGAACTTCGTGCGGCAGCGCTTCTGGAAGGTCGCGTCACCGACAGCGAGCACCTCGTCGACCACGAGCACGTCGGGAGTCCCAGCCACGGCCACCGAGAAGCCGAGTCGGACGTACATGCCGGACGAGTAGTTCTTCACGGGTTGGTCGATGAAGTCGCCGACGCCCGCGAACGAGACGATCTCGTCGAACTTGCGAGTCACTTCCTTCTTCGTCATGCCGAGGATGGAGCCGTTGAGGAACACGTTCTCACGACCGGACAGCTCGGGGTGGAAGCCTGATCCGACCTCGAGGAGCGACGCCTGGCGACCATGGACCTGGATGCGCCCCTGGTCCGGGTACAGGATCTTCGCGAGGCACTTGAGCAGCGTCGACTTCCCGCTCCCGTTCCGGCCGATCAAGCCGAACGTACTTCCGCGAGGAACTTCGAACGACACGTCCTTGAGCGCCCAGAAGTCCTCGTGGACCGACTTCCGTCCGCGCATCACCGCACTCTTCAGGGTGTTGTTCTGCTCGTGGAACATGCGGAACCTCTTGGCGAGGTGCTCCACGGAGACAGCGACGTCGTTCACAGCAGTTCCGCCAACTTCTTCTCGTTCCGGGAGAACACCACGTAGCCGATCGCCAGGCTCGCGCATGCCCACACCAGGCAGGCGAGCAGATCGCCCCACTCGGGCAATCGGTTGTCGTACATGAGGTTCCGGAAGACGGTGGAGAACCGCTCGATCGGGTTGAGCCGGTACAGCGTGAGGATCCACGGGTGCCCCGCCTTGTCGGCGGCGTCCTCGACGAGCGAGATCGGGTAGATGATCGGCGACAGGTACATCCACATCTGGAGCGCGATGCCGACGAGGTGCTGCATGTCACGGAAGTGCACGTTGACGATGGCGAGGACGAGTCCGACACCGCAGGAGAACATGGCCAGGAGCAGCATCGTGATGACGATGACCGGCAGGTAGACCCAGAAGTTCGAACCGGCGATCGCGAGGGCGATGAGGAGCACACCCATCTCGACCAGCCAGGTGAACCCGAAGGAACCGACCGCGGCGATCGGGAGGGCCATCCGCGGGAAGTAGACCTTCTTGATCAGCGACCCGTTGGCCACGATCGAGGTCATCCCGGAGTTGATGACGTTGCGCGCGAAGATCCACGGCAGCAAGCCGCACATGAGCCACAGCGGGTAGATGCTCAGTCCGCTGGGGTCGCCGACCTCGAGCCGCGCCCGGAAGATGAACGAGTACACGATCGTGTAGATCAGCATCGTCGCGAGCGGGTTGATCAGGGACCACAGCTGCCCGAAGACCGTGCGGCGGTACTTGCCCTTGACCTCACGGGCGGTGAGGTTCGCCAGCAACTCGCGCGACGACATGAGCTCGTTCAGGTACGTCATGCTTCGGGTGCTGGCTCCTCCGGGGCGCAACGGAGCGCTCCTCACAGGGATTCGGGGACGAGACATTCTCGCACAGTCGTTGTCTTCTGCATGTTCGAACGGACCCGCGCGGCATCGACATGACGAAGACTCGCCCAAACGTTTGTAGGCTGACACGGTGATCGTCAGCTTCGCCAACCACTCGACGGCGCCCGTCAACCTCGGCGGCGCGGAGCGGTCCCTCCTCCGGTTCGTCGAGGACTGGCTGGCGATCGACCCGACGATGACCCCGACCTTCGTCACGAAGGCCCCGAAGGGCAAGTTCATCGAGGCGCTCGACGACCGCGGCTGGTCCTACGACGCCCTGCGGTTCCGCGGGTGGGCGCTGCCGAGCCCGCAGCCGGCTCCGGCCGCGGAACGCGCGGCGTTCGCCACCGTCGACTACGCCGCGGTGAACGCGATCATCCGCCTGTACGAGCGGCAGCGCCCGGACCTCGTGGTCACGAACACCCTCGTCGCACCGTGGGCGTCCTTCGCCGCCGCGGTCCTCGGGATCCCGCAGGCGTGGTTCGTCCGCGAGTACGGCGACCTCGACCACGGGCTGCAGTTCCAGACCGGGCGTGCGGGTGTCCTCGGTGACATCGGCCTGCTGTCCGGTGCCGTCGTGACCAACTCCGAGGCGATGCGCGAGCACCTGGCGCAGTACATCCCCGCCGACAAGCTCTCCGTCGCGTACCCGACGGTCGACACCGAACGCCTCCTGGCCTCGAAGGACGAGACGCCGGCGGTCGCGCCGTTCCCGCAGGCCGAGCCCGGCCTCCGGATCACGGTCCTCGGCCGTGTCGAGGAGTCGAAGGGCCAGCACCGTGTCGTGGACGCCCTGGGCGCGCTGCACGAGCGCGGGGTCGCCGCGAGCGTCTGCTTCGTCGGCAGTTGGAAGCACCCCGGCGAGGACCAGCGCCTGACCGAGCGCGCCCGCGCGCTCGGCGTCGCCGACCGTGTCGTGTTCGCGGGCGAGCAGCAAACGCCCGCCCCGTTCATCGAGGCTGCGGACGTCTGCATCACCCCGTCGACGATCGAGGCCTTCGGTCGCACGACGGCCGAGTACATGACCCTGGGCAAGGCGGTCGTCGCGACCCGCCAGGGCGGGAGCGCCGAGCTCGTCGACGACGGCGTCACCGGCGTGCTCGTGGACGCCGACGACGTCACGGCGCTCACGGACGCGCTCGCGACGTACGCGGCGGAGCCGGAGACGGCCAGGAGGCACGGCGCGGCTGCTCCGGACCGGCTCGCGTCGGTCACCGGCGCGGGTCACGACAACGCGGCGGCGATCGCACGTCTGGTCGCGCTGGTCGGCACCGAGGGCTACCGACTCCCCCAGGCTGCGCGGTACTGGTTCGAGCTCCCCGGTGCCTACGCCTCGCTCGGCGCCACGAGTGCGCGCGCCGCGCTCGGCCTGCTCGCGAACCGTGTTCGCGCCCGCTCCGGGACGGTCGGCCGACTCCTCGCCCGACCGGGTGTGGTCGCACGGAAGCTGGTGCGCCGATGAGCCGCGACCGGCGTCCGGTGACGATCGTCGTCCCGATCTACGACGACCTCCCCGGCCTCGAGCGCTGCATCCAGGCGCTCCTCGAGACCGTCGACTTCTCGGTCGACCGGGTCCTGCTGGCCAACGACGTCGGACCCCACGTCGACGCCATCGAGGCCCGCGTCCTCGAACTCGTCGGTGAGCACCCCGGCTTCGAGTACACCCGCAACCCGCGCAACCTCGGGTTCGTCGGCAACTGCAACCGCGCCGTCCTCGAGCTCGACCGGACCGGCAACGACGTCCTGCTGCTGAACAGCGACACGGTGCCGATGCCGGGCTTCCTCGACGAGATGACCGCCGTGCTGGCGTCCGACGACGCGATCGGGGTGGTGTGTGCGCGCAGCGACAACGCGACCATCGCGTCGTTCCCCTACGCCCGGCGCAACCCCCGGGCGACGCTGCCCCCGCGCCGCACGCGCGAGCTGCACGGCCGGACGAAGTACCTGCTCCCCCGGCACACGGTCTCGCCCGTGGCGATGGGCTTCTGCTTCCTCATCCGGCGCGAGGTGATCGACCGGTTCGACCTGTTCGACGAGGTGTTCTCCCCCGGCTACGGCGAGGAGAACGACTTCTGCCTGCGCATCAACGAGCACGGCTACACGTCGGTGCTGGCGAACCGCGCGCTCGTCCTGCACACCGGCTCGACGAGCTTCAGCGGCGACCGCGGCCCGTCACTCCGCCTGGAGCACGAGCGCATCCTGCTCGAGCGGTACCCGTTCTACGCCGGGGCCGTCGCGCTGTTCCTCGCCCGCTACCGTGACGCCGTCGACGTGTTCGCCGACGCGTTCCTGCCCGACGACGACGTCGTGCGCGTGGCCCTGCACCTGCCGACGGAGATCACCCCGGAGGTCGTGGCACGTGTCCGTGACACCCTCGCGTGCGCGGCGGACGACGTGGTCGTCACGGTCATCGTCTCGAAGGCGCAGATCCGGTCGGCACGGCAGGCGTTCCCCGGAGCCCTCATCGCCGTCGGCGGCCGTCCTCGCCAGATCTTCGACGTGGCCGTCGCGCTCGGGGCGTTGACGACCTTCGCGCAGCTGTCCGCACTCAACGCCAACGCGCCGCGCTGGATCCTGGTCGACCCGGTGTCGCACGACATCCGCTGGTCGCACGCGGTCGCGAACCACCGTGCGTCGGCGATCGACCGCATCCTCCGTCGCTTCGAGAACCAGAGCACGTCCTGGCGCGGCGGCGACGGACTCGTCGAGTTGATCCGGATGGCGGCCGACACCGAGATCGACCCAGCATCGCTCCGCGCGCGCTGGCACGCCGTCTCGGACATCGCCGAGGCGACGGGTCTGCTCGTCCACCGGGCGACCGTGTCGCTCCGCCGGCTCACGGCCCTGAGCTTCGGGGCCCGGAACCCACGCATCGTCGCGCGGATCCGCGCGATCACCGGGCGCGGCGCCTGAGACGACGCCCCTGCTGACGGGAGGCCCGTGGCGGCCCCGCCACGGGCCTCCCGTCAGACGACCGCGTCGATGACCGGACGGTGGCGTCCGACGCTCGTCGCGTCCCACGCACCCAACAGGTGCAGCGTCGCGATGCGGAACGCGAGGGCCCGGACCAGCAGCTGCCGCCACTCGGGCTCACCGGCTCCGAGCGTGTCGAGTCGCTCGACCGCGACGCCGTGCCAGCACACCGCGTCGACGGCCGCGATCGCGGTGCCGAACGCCGCCGGACGCCAGTACGGCGGCCAGTCGATGATCGTCGGTGCGGACCCCTCGGCGAACAGCACGTTGCCGAGCAGGTCACCGTGGACCAGCTGCGACGGCGAGTGGACCGGACGGAACGACGCCGCGAGCCGGTCGAGGGTGGGGTCCGTCGGCAGCGGTTCCTCGCCCCACGCCATCCGGTCGGCACGGGCCCACGGGTCCGTGGCGGCTCCGGTGGTGGACGCCGTGCCGAGGAACGCTGGTCGATCGACGCCGGCGACCGCGCGGTGGAAGGCGCGGCCTGCCTGGACCACGTCCTCGACGCGGGACTCGTCGGCTCGACCGGCGACGAACTCCCAGGCCTCCCAGTCCCCCGACCGCCAGCTCCCGTCGTGGGTGGCCACGGGTCGGGGTGCGCGGAACCCCGCCGAGTGCTCGAGCTCGGCCAGGAGGTCGGCACGCCAGTCGGTCACCGCCGGGCCGTCGTGCGGACGGAGCACGACGCCGCCAGCGAGCCAGGTCAGTCCGCGCCCGCCCGTGAGCGGCACCGGCGTGGCCGCTCCCACACCGAACGCGTGCAGCGCTCCGGCGTCCGGAGCGACCAGCTCGGTGCCGTTCACGCGCTCCGCAGCACCTTCGTCATCGGGCGGCCCCTCGCGACCTCGTCGACGAGCTTGTCGAGGTACCGGATCTGCCGCATGAGCGGGTCGTCGAGTTCCTCGATGCGCACACCGCAGATCACGCCGGTGATCAGCGGCGCGTTCGGGTGCAAGTGCGCGGCGGCGAAGAAGTCCTCGAACGTGGTCTCGTCGGCGAGGTGTCGCGCGAGCGCCGCCTCGTCGAAGCCGGTCAGCCACCGGATGACGGTGTCGAGCTCGGCCTTCGTGTGGCCCTTCCGCTCCACCTTCGCGAGGTAGTGCGGGTAGACAGCCGCGAAGGGCGTCCCGAAGATCCGGTGTCCGGCCACGGTCACATCCCTGCTACACCAGGCACCGCGGCCCGAGCAGGCTCTTCAGCTCGCCGAACAGGTCGGGTGTCAGGTTCACCGGGAACGGCAGCTCGAACGTGCGCGCGACGTCGTCCTTGAGCAGCTTCAGCCGGACCTCGGTCTCCCCCTGGTGCCGTCCGAGCACGGCTGCGAGCTCCGTCACGGTGGACGTGGTCGCCTGCCGCTCCGGCAGCGACAACGTGAGCGGGCCGGAGCCCATCGCGTCGCCGATCGCCGGCTGGAACATGCTCACCGCGTGCAGGGCCTTGCCGTCGTCGCGGACGTTCACACGACCGCGCAGGACCACGATCGAGTCGGCCACGAGCGACGGCCCGAACTCCTGGTAGGTCTTGCCGAGGAACATCACGCCGATCTGGCCGCCGAAGTCCTCGATGTCGACGATGCCGTACGGGTTGCCGCTCGTCTTCGCCACCCGGTGCTGCACGCTCGTCAGCAGCCCCGCGACCGTGACGGTCTCACCCTCGATCGAGTCGTCGGCCGCGATGAGGTCGGCGATGGTGATCGACTGGTGCTTCGCGAGCTCGATCTCGAGCCCCGCGAGCGGGTGGTCGGACACGTAGAGCCCGAGCATGTCGCGCTCGAACGCGAGCTTGTCGCGCTTGGACCACTCCGGACGGTCGGGCACCTGCGACACCGGACCGGTGGCCGGCGACTCCTCGGCGACCTCGGCGAACAGGGAGTCGAAGTCGAAACCGACGTTGCCGTGGGCCTCGTCGCGCTTGACCTTGACGGCGCCCTCGACCGCGCCCTCGTGGATCTCGACCAGGGCGCGGCGGGAGTCGCCGAACTCGTCGAACGCACCCGCCTTGATGAGCGACTCGACCGTGCGCTTGTTCGCCGACGAAATCGGGATCTTGCGCAGGAAGTCGTGGAACGACTCGAACGCACCCTTCTCGGTGCGGGCCTTCACGATGTCGTCGACGACGTTGAACCCGACGTTGCGGATCGCGCCCATGCCGAAGCGGATGTCCTCACCGACGGCCGCGAAGAAGCCGATCGACTCGTTGACGTCCGGCGGCATGACCTTGATGCCCATGCGGCGACACTCGTTCAGGTACAGCGCGAGCTTGTCGCGGGCGTCGCCCACCGAGGTGAGCAGCGCTGCCATGTACTCGGCCGGGTAGTGCGCCTTGAGGTACGCGGTCCAGAACGACACGACGCCGTACGCGGCGGAGTGCGCCTTGTTGAACGCGTAGTCGGAGAACGGCAGCAGGATGTCCCACAGCATCTTGATCGCCGCGGCCGAGTAGCCGTTGTCCTGCATGCCCTTCTCGAAGCCTGCGTACTGCTTGTCGAGCTCGGACTTCTTCTTCTTGCCCATCGCGCGGCGGAGGATGTCCGCCTGGCCGAGGGAGAACCCCGCGACCTTCTGCGCGATGGCCATGACCTGCTCCTGGTAGATGATCAGGCCGTAGGTGCCGCCGAGGATCTCCGACAGCGGCTCTTCGAGCTCCGGGTGGATCGGCGTGATCGCCTGCTCGCCGTTCTTGCGGAGGGCGTAGTTCGTGTGCGAGTTCGCACCCATGGGGCCCGGGCGGTACAGGGCGATGAGCGCGGAGATGTCCTCGAAGTTGTCGGGCTTCATCAGGCGCAGCAGCCCACGCATGGGTCCACCGTCGAGCTGGAAGACACCGAGCGTGTCACCGCGCTGCAGGAGCGCGTACGCCTCGGGGTCCTCGAGTCCCATGGTCTCGAGGTCGAGCTCGATCCCACGGTTGGTCTTGATGTTGTCGAGGGCGTCACTGATGATCGTGAGGTTGCGGAGCCCCAGGAAGTCCATCTTGATCAGGCCGAGCGACTCCGCTGCCGGGTAGTCGAACTGCGTGACGACCTGGCCGTCCTGCTCCCGCTTCATGATCGGGATGATGTCGATGAGCGGGTCGCTCGACATGATGACGCCGGCCGCGTGCACGCCCCACTGGCGCTTCAGCCCCTCGAGTCCGAGAGCGGTGTCGAAGACGGTCTTCGCCTCGGGGTCGGTCTCGACCACGGTGCGGACGTCGACGGCTTCCTTGTAGCGCGGGTGGTCCTTGTCGAAGATCCCGGTGAGCGGGATGTCCTTGCCCATCACGGGCGGCGGCATGGCCTTCGTGAGCTTCTCGCCCATGCCGAACGGGAACCCGAGGACGCGCGAGGAGTCCTTCAGTGCCTGCTTCGCCTTGATCGTGCCGTACGTGACGATCTGTGCGACGCGTTCGGACCCGTACTTCTCGGTGACGTACTTGATCGCCTCACCGCGGCGCCGGTCGTCGAAGTCGACGTCGAAGTCGGGCATCGAGACGCGGTCCGGGTTCAGGAAGCGCTCGAAGATGAGCCCGTGGCGGATCGGGTCGAGGTCGGTGATGCGCATCGCGTAGGCGACCATCGACCCGGCACCGGAACCACGGCCCGGGCCGACGCGGATGCCGTTGTTCTTCGACCAGAGGATGAAGTCGGAGACCACCAGGAAGTACCCGGGGAACCCCATCTGGTTGATGATGCCGACCTCGTAGTCGGCACGCTCCTGGACCTCGGCCGGGATGCCGCCCGGGTACCGGTACTCCAGCCCCTTCGCGACCTCCTTCTCGAACCAGGAGTGCTCGGTCTCCCCCTCGGGCACCGGGAACTTCGGCATGTAGTTGGCCGAGGTGTCGAACTCGACGTTGCACCGCTCGGCGATCAGCAGGGTGTTGTCGCACGCCTCGGGGTTGTCGCGGAAGACGTGCCGCATCTGCTGCGGGGACTTCAGGTAGAACTCGTCGGCGTCGAACTTGAAGCGGTTCGGGTCGTTCAGCGTCGAGCCCGACTGCACACAGAGCAGGGCGGCGTGCGACTTGGCGTCGTGCGAGTGCGTGTAGTGCAGGTCGTTCGTGCCGACCAGCGGGATGTCGAGGTCCTTCGCCAGCCGGATGAGGTCGCTCATGATCCGGCGCTCGATCTCGAGCCCGTGGTCCATGACCTCGGCGAAGTAGTTCTCCTTGCCGAAGATGTCCCGGTAGTCGGCGGCGGCCTTGACGGCTTCGTCGTACTGGCCGAGGCGCAGGCGCGTCTGGACCTCGCCCGAGGGGCAGCCCGTCGTGGCGATGATGCCCTCGTGGTACTCCTGCAGCAGCTCGATGTCCATGCGTGGCTTGAAGTAGTACCCCTCGAGCGAGGCCTTCGACGACAGCCGGAACAGGTTGTGCATGCCCGTGGTGTTCTCGGCGAACATCGTCATGTGCGTGTACGAGCCGGCGCCGGAGACGTCGTCGCCACCGCCGTCGCCCCACCGCACACGGGTCTTGTCCGTGCGGTGCGTCCGGGGCGTGATGTACGCCTCGGTTCCGATGATCGGCTTCACGCCGCCGGCCTTGGCGGCCTTCCAGAACTCGAAGGCGCCGAACATGTTGCCGTGGTCGGTCACCGCCACGGCCGGCATGCCCTGCGCAGCGGTCTCCTGCACGAGGTCGCCGAGCCTGGCCGCGCCGTCGAGCATCGAGTACTCGCTGTGCACGTGCAGGTGGACGAAGGAGTCGGAATCCGCCACGGAACCTCCGGTCGAACGAGCTGCTTGCGGGACGCGAACAGCCTAACCGCGACCGAGGACAAACCCGCGCGCGTCGGAGCGGTCTCCCGCCGAGGTCGCACGACACGCCGCACGCAGTCCGGCGAGGGTGCAGGAACCGACGTGTGGCGGGCGCGAGGTGTGCAGATCGTGGCCTGTCGGCGGTGGAGTCCGCGCGTGGCGGGCGGGAGGCACGGGGCGGGGCCGAGACGGGCCTCCCGGCCGGAGCCCGCGCGCGACACGCCCGTGGCGCCCCTGTCGAGGTTCCACGACATGCCGCCTGCGCGTCGCCGAGGTTCCACGAACCGGTGCCGAGCGCGCCGACATGCCGAGATTTCGGAACCTCGACGGACCACGCGGCCGCGCGCTCGCGTCAGGACGAGGCGGCGCGGATCCGGTCGAGCGCGAGGCGCAGGTCGTCCGGGTACTCCGCCCGGAACGACACCCACTCACCGGTGCGCGGGTGGTCGAACCCGAGGCGCACGGCGTCGAGCCACTGGCGCGTCAGCCCGAGCTCCTGTGCGAGCGCCGGGTCCGCGCCGTACATCGTGTCGCCGACCAGCGGGTGGCGCGTCGCCGCCATGTGCACGCGGATCTGGTGGGTGCGGCCGGTCTCCAGGTGCACCTCGAGCAGGGTCGCCGAGCGGAACGCCTCGAGCGTCTCGTAGTGGGTGACGCTCGGCTTGCCGTCGGCGGTGACCGCGAACTTCCAGTCGCTCGACGGGTGCCGCCCGATGGGGGCGTCGACGGTGCCGGAGGTCGGGTCGGGGTGCCCCTGCGCGAGCGCGTGGTAGACCTTCTCGACCGTGCGCTCCTTGAAGGCACGCTTGAGGTGCGTGTAGGCGAGCTCGGTCTTCGCGACGACCATGAGCCCGGACGTGCCGACGTCGAGGCGGTGCACGATGCCCGCGCGCTCCGCGGCACCCGAGGTCGCGATCGTGAAGCCGGCGGCCGCCAGACCCCCGGGCACGGTCGGACCGTCCCAACCGGGCGAGGGGTGTGCGGCGACGCCGACGGGCTTGTCGACGACGACGATGTCCTCGTCGTCGTGCACGATCGTCATCCCCGGCACGACCGCCGGCACGATCCGGGGCGGCTCCTTCGGGGACCACTCGACCTCGAGCCACGAGTCCGCGTGCAGGCGGTCCGACTTGTCGACGGGGACGCCGTCGACCCGGACCCCGCCTGCGGCGACGACGTCGGCCGCGAACGACCTGCTGAAGCCGAGGAGCTTCGCGATGGCGGCGTCGACACGCTCGCCGGCGAGCCCGTCGGGGACGGGGAGGGAACGTGACTCGGTCACGTGGCGTCGTGCCCCAGCGTGTCGCGACGGTCGCGGTGGTCCGGACGGGAGGCCCGCTCCGGCTCGGCCTTGTCTGCGACGGGCGATCCCACGCCGGCCTCCGGCGAAGTCGCGTGGGCTGCGGGCGATCCCGCATCGGCTGCGGGGACCGAGAACGCCGCCCCGCCGTCGAGCGGTTCCGTCGTGTCCGCCTGCGCCGCGCGCTTGGCCGAGACCGTGCGGGACCCGTCGAGGTTCACGCCGAGGATCACCAGCAGCACGAAGACCACCATGCTGATGCAGATGAACGAGTCGGCGACGTTGTAGATCGCCGGCATCATCCACGGGGTGGAGATGAAGTCCACCACGTGGCCTCGTCCGAAGCCGGGTTCACGGAAGAGTCGGTCGATCAGGTTGCCGAGCGCGCCGCCCAGCAGCATGCCGAGCACGACGGCCCACCACATCGAGCGGATCCGGCGCGAGTAGATGATGATCGCGACGACGACCGCGGCCGAGATGACCGAGAACACCCACGTCATGTTCACCGCGAAGGAGAACGCCGCTCCGGGGTTCCGGACGTACAGGAACTGGAGCGCCCCGCCCAGGACCGGGACGGGGGTGCCGTAGGGCAGGTTCGCGACGACCAGCGCCTTGGCGACCTGGTCGAACGCCACCACCACGACAGCGGCGAAGGCCAGTGCCGCGATAGCGCGGACACTGACCTTCGCTCGTGTTGCTGGTCGCGACAACGTCAGTTGCCGAAGCCCTGCGCCGATGCCGGCGCCGGGGTGAGACCGGACTGCTCGTTCGAGGAGTCGAGCTCGGAGAGCTGCCCCTGGATGTAGCTCTTGAGCTGGGCGCGGTAGTCGCGCTCGAACGTCCGGAGCTCGTCGATCTTGCCCTCGAGCTGGCGCTGCTCCTGCTCGAGCACCTGGACACGCTGACGGTTCGTGTTCTCGGTGTCGGCGATGATCTGGCGCTGCTTGGCCTCGGCCTCGGAGACCAGACGCGCTGCCTGGGCGGTGCCCTCGGCGATGAGCGCGTCGCGCTTCTCGATGCCTTCGCGGACGTGCTCCTCGTGGAGACGGCGCGCGAGCGTCAGGAGGTTCGTGGTGCCCTCGGTGTCCTCGTCCGCCGGGACCGTGGTCGCCGGGGCGGCCGCTGCGACCGGAGCGGGCTCGGGAGCCGCCTCGACCGGGGCCGGCACGGGCTCCGGCTCGGGCTCGGCCGCCGGAGCGGGCTGCTCGGTCTGCGCCGACTGCGGAGCGGACTCGGCCGCCTGCAGGCGCTGGCGGAGCTCGTCGTTCTCCGCGGTCAGGCGGCGCAGCTCGACCACGACCTCGTCGAGGAAGTCGTCGACCTCGTCCTGGTCGTAGCCCTCGCGGAACTTCGTCGGCTGGAACCGCTTGTTGACTACGTCTTCCGGCGTCAAAGCCATTGCCGTCACCTCAATAGAACTGCTGAACGTGTGGAACCACTTGCGTCGCGACCGAATCTACCAGTCGCGCCCTGTGGTGCGGATGCCGCGCCGGAGGCGAGCATCGATCCCGACCACCGTACACCGACGACGGACCGGAACGATGACCGCGCTCTCGGCGCGGCGCGTGTCGCGGGCCAGGATCGGCCCGGGAAGGACCTGGATCGGGTCAGACCGCGACGGCGATGCCGTTGACGACGACCCGGGCGATGATCACGACGAGCATGACGATCGTCCAGCCGAAGTCGAGTGCGACCGGCCCCATGCGGAGCGGCGGCAGGACCCGCCGGACCGCGCGGATCGGCGGGTCGGTGATCGTGTAGACGAACTCGGAGACCACGAGCAGTCCCCCGCGCGGTCGCCAGGACCGGTTGAAGTTCTGCACGAGGTCGAGCGCGAACCGCCCCCACATCACGAAGAAGTACAGCAGGAGGGCGAGGGAGATGATCCCTAGGATCACGGACACGATGGGGCTCGCTCGTCTCGGGCGAGCGGCGTCATGCGACGACGCTCACGGGCGGGTGGCCGCGGGCGGCTCAGGACTGGGCGAAGAAGTTCGCCTCGATGTCGGACTCTACCTCAGCCGGCTCACCGCTCACTGCGACGTGTGCGGGCGACAGGAGGAAGACCTTGTTCGTGACGCGCTCGATCTTGCCGTACAGGCCGAGCGACAGGCCGGACGCGAAGTCGATCATGCGACGGGCGTCGTTCTCGGTCATCTGCGAGAGGTTGATGATGACGGGGATGCCGTCGCGGAAGCTCTCGGCGATGGACTGGGCGTCCTTGTACTCGCGCGGGTGGACGGTGAGGATCTCGTTCATTTCCTGGACCGGGGTCGCCTTCTGTGCGGTCGTGTGCGAGCGGCGGAGCGGAGTGACCTGGGCGCCGCGCTGGTGGGTGTGCGTCTTGGGCGCCGGAGCGGCGGCCGGGGCCGCGGCCGGAGCCGCGGCGGTGGGAGCGTCCGCCGGGGCGGCAGACTCCTGTGGCGCGGCTGCCTTCGCCTCCGGGGCCTGCTGCCGCGCGGGGGCAGCCTGCTGCGGCTGCTCGTCCTCGTAGTCGAGTTCCTCGTCGGCGAGGCCGAGGTAGACCATCGTCTTCTTCAGCGGGTTGGCCATGGTTCCTCCGGAGGTTGGTGCACGTGGATGCCCTGCAACGAGGCTAGGGTGCCGCCGGCCGATTTCCCGTGATTGCGGTGCCGATCCGCAGGTGTGTCGCGCCCTCGAGCACGGCGTCGGCGTAGTCGCCGCTCATGCCGGCCGAGATGTCGGTGGCGCCGGGTGCGAGTGCCACGACCCGCTCGGAGATCGTCCGGAGTCGTGCGAAGGCCGCGCGGGGCTCCTCGTCGAGGGGCGCGACCGCCATCACGCCCCGCAGCCGGATCGTGCCGGTCTCGAGCACGCGTGTGGCCATCGCCTCGACGTCGTCCGGTTGCACGCCGCCGCGGCCGGGGTCGTCGGTCAGGTTGACCTGCACGAAGCCGTCGATGACCGGCGGCTCCGGTTCGGCCTCGGTCGGCGCGAAGGCGTCCACCACCGAGGTCCGGTCGAGCGACTGCACGACGTGCGCGTAGCGACGGACCTGCCGCGCCTTCTTCGACTGCAGCTGCCCGACGAAGTGCCAGGTCAGGGCGAGGTCGTCGAGCTCGGCGGCCTTGGCCTGCGCTTCCTGGTGGCGGTTCTCCCCCACCTCGGTGACCCCGAGCGACGCCAGGGCCCGGACGAGGGATGCCGGGTGGTACTTCGTGACGACGATGAGCGTCAGGTCGTCGACCGAGCGACCCGCGGCGCGCGCCGCGTCGGTGATGCCGCTCCGGACGGACGCGACACGCGCCTCCAGTCCGTCGTCTGGTGACGAGGACGGGAGGCGCGGATCACCTGCCATGGAACGGTTACTTCAGGAAGTCGGGGACGTCGAGCTCGTCGTCGTCGTCGAACGCCGGGTCGGCGGCGCGCTGCACCGGCGGCTGGTGCTCCTGCGAGGCCCAGGACGGGCTCGACGTGCTGGAGTCCTCGATCGCACCGGTCGACGCGGCGACGGGGGCCGTCGCGCTCGACTCGGGGTCGACGTAGCTCGAGCGACGCTCCTTCTGCTGCTGCGCCGGCTCGCCGCCGTCGAAGCCCGCGGCGATGACGGTCACGCGGACCTCGTCGCCGAGGGTGTCGTCGATGACCGCACCGAAGATGATGTTCGCCTCGGGGTGCACGGCTTCCTGCACCAGACGGGCGGCGTCGTTGATCTCGAAGATGCCGAGGTTCGAGCCACCCTGGATCGAGAGCAGCACGCCGTGCGCGCCGTCGATCGAGGCCTCGAGCAGCGGCGACGCCACGGCGAGCTCCGCGGCCTTGATGGCGCGGTCGGCACCCCGCGACGAACCGATGCCCATGAGCGCGGAACCCGCACCCTGCATGACGGACTTGACGTCGGCGAAGTCGAGGTTGATGAGACCAGGGGTGGTGATGAGGTCGGTGATGCCCTGCACGCCGGCGAGGAGCACCTGGTCGGCGGTGGCGAAGGCCTCGACCATCGAGATGCCGCGGTCGCTGATCTCGAGCAGGCGGTCGTTCGGCACGACGATGAGCGTGTCGACCTCGTCCTTGAGCCCGGCGACGCCGTTCTCGGCCTGCGACTGACGACGCTTGCCCTCGAAGCTGAACGGCTTCGTGACGACGCCGATGGTGAGCGCGCCGATGGACTTGGCGATGCGGGCGACGACGGGCGCACCACCCGTGCCGGTCCCACCGCCTTCACCGGCGGTGACGAAGACCATGTCGGCACCCGCGAGGGCCTCTTCGATCTCTTCGGCGTGGTCCTCGGCGGCACGACGGCCGACCTCGGGGTCCGCGCCGGCGCCGAGACCGCGGGTGATCTCGCGGCCGACGTCGAGCTTGACGTCGGCGTCGCTGAGCAGCAGCGCCTGGGCGTCGGTGTTGATCGCGATGAACTCGACGCCACGGAGGCCGAGTTCGATCATCCGGTTGACGGCGTTGACGCCGCCGCCGCCGACACCGACGACCTTGATGACGGCGAGGTAGTTGTGGTTCGTGGTCACGTCAGTCAGGCCTCCGGTTGAACCCTCAACCTCTACTTGAAGTTCAGGGGCAATGCTGGTAGATGTGGTGCTGGCTTCGACGCTACGGGTGGGTTCCGCGCACTGTCGCCCCGCCACGCCGCGTGTCGCCGATCAGGTCGGCAATTCAGTCCTTCGCGCGGATCACGCCGTTGTCCGGTGCCGACACGTCGTACTCGACGACGACGCCCGGGTTCCGCGCCGCGTGGTCCTTCACCAGGGCGGCGAGCAACGCGGCCTTCGTGTCGGAGTCGTCGGGGCTCCCCCACACGACGGTGGAGCCGTCCTTGAGGGTCAGGGTCACGTCGTCGGCGGTGGACCCGGCGACCCGCGTGACCTGCGACCGCACCGTCGAGGGCAGCGCCAGCACGACCTCGGTCATGGTGCGGAAGCTCGAGGACCCGAGGCGCGCGCGGGCGATGTCGGCGAGCGGCATCGTGGCCGGACGCTTCGGCGACGACTGCACGACGATGCCGGCCGGGTCGACGAGGTCGAACGAGCTGCCGGACTTCACGGCCACGACGGGCGTGCGCTCGGTGACCGTCACGACGAGGGTGTGCGGCGGCGCCTCTTCCGTCACGTAGCTCTCGATGAGCGGGAAGCCGGCGATGTCCTGCTTGATCGCGTCGAAGTCGAGTCGCGCGAGCGGCGTGCCGACCTGGTCGGACAGCGCCTGTCGCAACGCGGTCTCGTCGACGCGGTTCGTGCCCTTGACCTCGATCGTCTGCAGCGCCATCAGCGGCGAGAAGACCGCCACCAGGATCGAGACGCCGAGCACGAGCACGATGCCGGCCGCGGTGATCCAGGCAGCGCGGCGGTGGCGGCTGCGGCGGGTGAAGCGACGGACCTCGGCCCGCTCGAGCAGGCGGCGGCGGCGCTTCGCGACGCGCGCCTCGCGTGCGGTCTCGGCCGCACGGACGCCGGCACCGATCGGTGCGTCGTCCTGGTGGACCGGCCGGGAGGCACTGCCCGCGTCGAGCACGTCCGTCACGGTCGCGTCCTGGTCGCGTGCACTGCCCGCCGCGCCCCCGGACGGTCGTCGCGCCCCGTCTCCTCGGGGCGCGTTGCCCGCGTCGGGGCGCGAATCGCGGTGGTCCTCGTCCGGTGTGTACTCGCGCAGGCGGTCGGCGACGGCCCCGAAGCCGGCGCCGACGCGGCGGCCGGCCGCGCCCGCGAGGGCGCCCACGCGGTCGCGGGACGAACCGGACGCGTCGGTGCCGGCGGTCGTGTCGGGGGTGGGGTCGGCCGTCTCGACGACCGGGGCCTCGTCGGCGGACGCGGGACGGGCCTCCCGGTCGTCCGCGGGGCGCCCACGGAACGGGAGCCGCGGCATCGAGGGACCACGACGCTGCCGGGGCGCGTCGGCGCCCTCGGCCGGGACGTCCCTGCGGACGTCCCCCTCGTCGAACCCCTCTGGTCGCTTCACCGTGTCAGCGCGCCGTCGTCGTGGAGGGCACCGAGCACCTGCGGGATGATCCGGTACACGTCACCGCAGCTGAGCGTCATGATGATGTCGCCGTCACGGGCGACCGCGGCGGCACGGGCGGCGGCCTCGTCCCAGTCGGGCAGGAACTCCACGCGGGACTGGTCGGCGAAGCGCTCCTGCACCAGGGCGCCGGTCACGCCGGGCTCCGGGTCCTCGCGCGCGCCGTAGACGTCGAGGACGACGGTGTGGTCGGCGAGCTCCTCGTAGACCCGGGCGAAGTCACCGGCCATCAGGCGGGTGCGGGAGTACAGGTGCGGCTGGTGGATGGCGATGACGCGGCCGTCGCCGACGACGTTGCGGGCGGCCTTCAGTGCCGCCGCGACCTCGGTCGGGTGGTGCGCGTAGTCGTCGTAGACGGACACCCCGCGCTCGACGCCGTGCAGTTCGAAGCGGCGCTGGGTGCCGCCGAAGGCCTCGAGCCCGCGGATCGCGTCCGCGGCGCTGACGCCCAGGCCGGTCAGGACCGCGAAGGCGCCGACGGCGTTGATCGCGTTGTGTCGGCCCGGCACGCGCAGCGTCAGGTGGTGCGCTTCGCCGCCGGAACGGAACTCGACCTCGACGCCCGCCGACTCGATGATCCGCTCGATGCGCACGTCGGCGTCGACGGCCTCGCCGAAGGTGACGACCTCGGGGGCGTCGGCGCGCTGCCGGATGCCGGCCGTGACGGTCTTGGCACCGGCGTCGTCGCTCGAGATGACGATGCGCTCGCTCGCCTTCGCGGCGAACTCGACGAACGCCTCGGTGAACGCCTCCTCGCTGCCGTAGTGGTCGAGGTGGTCGGCGTCGACGTTCGTGATGAGGGCCACGGCGACGTCGTAGAGCAGGAACGAGCCGTCGGACTCGTCGGCCTCGACCACGAACAGGTCGCTCGTGCCCGGCGCCGAGCTCGTCCCGAGCGACTGGATGACGCCGCCGTTGACGAAGCTCGGGTCGAGGCCGAGCTCGACCATCGCGGTGACGATCATGCCGGTCGAGGTCGTCTTGCCGTGGGCACCGGCGACCGCCACGAGGCGGTGCTCGGCGATCAGGGCGGCCAGGGCCTGCGACCGGTGCAGCACCGGCAGACCGCGGCGCTGCGCCTCGAGCAGTTCGGGGTTGTCCGGCCACAGCGCGCTCGTGACGACGATGGTGTCCGCGTCGCCGACGTTCGCGGCGTCGTGGCCGATGTGCACCGCGGCACCGAGGTCGCGCATGATGCCCGTCGTCTCGGTCTCGCGGGAGTCGCTGCCGGTGACGCGGTGGCCGGCGGCCAGGAACATCCGTGCGATGCCGCTCATGCCGGCGCCGCCGATGCCGACGAAGTGCACGGTGCCGAGGTCGTCCGGGATCGGCTGCGTCAGGTCGGGCTTGATGGTCATGGTTCCTCCGTGGTGCTGGCTGCGCCGGTGCCGTGCTGCGCGTGCCTCGCGGCGTCGAGGACGAGGTCGGTCATCCGGTCGGCGCCGTCGCGGTGCCCGACGCTGCCCGCCCGGACCGTCATGTCCGCGATGCGGGACCGGTCCTGCAGGATCGTCAGGAGTTGGAACGTCACCCAGTCCTGGTCGAATTCCCCGTCCGCCACGAGCACTGCTCCCCCGGCGTCGACGACGTCCTTCGCGTTGTGGCGCTGCTCGCCGTTGCCGACAGGGTACGGCACGAGCACGCTCGGCAGCCCGACCGCGGTGAGCTCGCAGACCATGCCGGCGCCGGAGCGCGACACGACGAAGTCGCTCGCCGCGTACGCCAGGTCCATCCGGTCGCAGTACGCCAGCACGTGGTAGCCGTCGAGGTCGCTCGGACCGATGTCGGACGCCGCACCGACGACGTGCAGGATCTGCCAACCGGCACCCACGATCGTCGCCGCGGACGCGTTGATCGTGCGGTTGATGCTGCGGGCGCCCGACGAACCACCCGTGACGAGCAGCACGGGGCGGGACGGGTCGAGCCCGAACTCCGCGAGGGCCGCAGGCCGGCTCGCACGACGGTCGAGCGACTCGATCTCGCGCCGGAGCGGCATGCCCACGACCCGGCCGTGCCGCAGTCGGGTGTTCGAGAAGGTCAGGCCGACGTGGTCGGTGAGGAACGCGGCCAGGCGGTTGGCCAGCCCGGGCTTCGCGTTCTGCTCGTGCACGACGATCGGGGTGCCGGTGCGCCGGGCAGCGATGTACGCCGGTGCCGCCGCGTAGCCGCCGACGCCGAGGACGACCTCGACCTCACGCTCCCGGATGATCTGCTCGGTCCGCTTGACGGCCGCTGCGAACCGCTGCGGGAAGCGCAGGGCCGCGCCGCCCAGCTTCCGGGGGAACGGGAGACGCGGGATCGTGAGGAGCTCGTAGCCGCGCATCGGCACCAGGCGGGACTCGAGACCCTCGGCGGTGCCCAGGACGAGCACCTCGGCGTCCGGCTCGCGCTCGGTCAGCCGGTCGGCGACCGCGAGCAGCGGGTTGACGTGTCCGGCGGTGCCACCGCCGGCGAAGAGGTACTTGCTCACCGGAGTCGTCCGTTCGTGGTGGTGCTGTCGAGGGGCGGGTTCGTGGTGCGCGGGTCGTTCTTGCCGGGCAGGTCACGGGCGAACGACAGCACGACGCCGATCGCCACCAGGGTCATGATGAGCGCGGACCCGCCGGCCGAGATCAGCGGCAGTGGGACGCCGAGGACCGGGAGCAGGCCGAGGACCACGGCGATGTTCACCAGCGCCTGGCCGATGATCCACGCGAGGATGCCGCCGGTGACGGTCTTCACGAACGGGTCGCGGGACTGCCGGATGATCTTGATCATGCCGACGGCGAGCACGACGAACAGTGCGAGCACGACGACGGCGCCGATCAGCCCGAGCTCCTCGCCGATGATCGCGAAGATGTAGTCGTTGTCCGCCTCGGGCAGCCACGACCACTTCGCCTTCGAGTTGCCGAGCCCGACACCGAACACACCACCGGACGCGAGCGCCCACATGCCGTGCACGGGCTGCCAGCACAGGTCGGCGTACTGGTTGGAGTCGGTGCAGCCGGACAGCCACGCGCTGATGCGCACCTGACGGGACGACGAGGCCATCGTCACGAACGGCAGCATGACCGCCATCGCCGCCAGGCCGACCAGCAGGTGCCGGGCCCGGGCGCCACCGACGTAGAGCGCACCGAGGACCAGGATGAGCATGATCATCGCGGTGCCCTGGTCGCCACCGAGGATCACGAGGCCGAGCGACAGGAGCGAGGCGATCCCGATCGGGATGAACACCTCTTTCCAGTCGTCGAGCTTGTCGCGCTTGACGTACATGATCGCGCCGATGCCGAGCACCAGACCGAGCTTGACGACCTCGGACGGCTGCGCGGTGAACGAGCCGATGCCGATCCAGTTCCGGTTGCCCTGGACGTCGATGCCGAGCGGTGTGTAGACGAGGAGCTGCAGGGCGAGCGCGGCGCCGAGCAGGCGCATCGCCCACTTCCGCCACAGCCGCGTCGGGACACGACTCGCGACGAGCATGAGCGGGACGCCGAGGACCGCGTAGAGCCCCTGGCGGGACGCCGCACCGAAGAAGTCGTGCGTCGCGGCGTACTGTTCGACGCTCGACGACGACAGGACCATCACGACGCCGAAGACGACCAGGAACAGCGTGACGCCGAGGATCGTGTAGAAGGTGCTCGACTCGGCGACGAAGACGTTCTTGACGGCGACGAGTGCGCCGTTGGTGCGACGCGGGGTGCCCGTCGCCGTCGTGCTACGACTGTTCGGAAGATCCGTCGTCGCCATCGGCGTTGCCTCCCAGGTGCTCGTGGACCGCCGCCGCGAAACGACGCCCCCGGTCGGCGTAGGAGCCGAACTGGTCGAACGACGCAGCCGCCGGGGCGAGGAGGACCGTGTCGCCCGGTCTCGCGACCGATGCGGCATGCCGGACCGCCTCGGGCATGACCTGATCAGTGTCCGTCGTCTCCACCTGGAGCACCGGCACCCCGGACGCGTGTCGCGCGAATGCCTCCAGGACGGGGGTCCGGTCGGTGCCGATCACCACGACGGCGCGCACCTCGGGGCCGAACCGCTCGACGAGGGCGTCCACGTCGACGCCCTTGAACAGGCCCCCGACGATCCAGACGACGGTGTCGAACGACGCCAGTGACGCGGTGGCGGCGTGCGGGTTCGTGGCCTTGGAGTCGTCGACCCAGGTGATGCCGTCCGCCTGGGCCACGAGCTCGGTGCGGTGGTGGTCGGCGCGGAACGCCCGGACGGCCGACTGGATGGCGCTCGGCTGGACCGTGCCGGCACGGGCCAGGGCAGCGGCGGCGAGGACGTTCATCGTCATGTGCGGGCTGGCGAGCCCGGCAGCCTCGAGGTCGGCGACGGTCGAGAGTTCGAGCGCGCTGTTCCGACGGTCCTCGGTGAAGGCACGGTCGCAGAGGACGTCCTCGACGATGCCGACGTCACCGGGCGCGGGCACCCCGGGCGTGAAACCGACGGCGCGGCAGCCCTCGACCACGTCGGCCTCCTGGACCATGTCGCGCGTGACGTCGTCGGCGGTGTTGTAGACGCACGCCATCACGGTGCGCTCGTAGACCTTGGCCTTCGCGGCACGGTAGGCCGCGGCGGAGCCGTGCCACTCGAGGTGGTCGTCGGCGATGTTCAGGCAGGCGCTCGCGAGCGGCACGACCGCACCGTCCCCCGAGGTCGCCATGTAGTGCAGCTGGTGGCTCGAGAGCTCGACCACGAGCACGTCGTAGCCGTCCGGGTCGCGCACGACGTCGAGCACCGGCACACCGATGTTGCCGCAGGCCACGGCACGCAGGCCGCCGGCCTCGTACATCGCGGTCGTGAGCTGCGTGGTGGTGGTCTTGCCGTTGGTGCCCGTGATCGTGATCCACGGCGCGGCGACCGGGCCGCGCACGACCTTGTCGCGCACGCGCCAGGCGAGCTCGATGTCACCCCAGACGGTGCTGTTCCGGACGGACCACTGCACGGTCGCGTTGTGCGGCGGCAGGCCGGGCGACACGATGACGACGTCGGGCGCCTGCTCCTGCAGCGCGGCCGGGACGGCGTCGAGCGGGGTCTGCACGAAGCGGGCCCCGATGACGTCGAGCAGCTCGACGCTGTCCGACGGCGCGTCGGTCGAGTACACCGTGACCGCGCTGCCGAGCTCGACCAGGGTGTCGGCGACCGAGAAGCCGGTCGCGCCGAGGCCGAGGACGGCGACGTTCAGGCCCTTCCACCCCTCGGCGTACCAGCTGTCGAGGGACTGGAGGCGGGAGGACGAGGACACCTGGTCAACCAACGCGTGCGATCCATTCGAGGTAGAAGAGGCCGACCCCCGCGGCGACGAAGAGCCCCGCGATGATCCAGAACCGGACGACGACCGTCACCTCGGCCCACCCCTTCAGTTCGAAGTGGTGGTGCAGCGGACTCATCCGGAAGATCCGCTTGCCGTGGGTGATCTTGAAGTACGCCCGCTGCAGGATGACCGAGCCGGTGACGATGAAGAACAGGCCACCGATCAGGATGAGCAGCAGCTCGGTGCGGCTGAGGATCGCGAGACCCGCCAGCGCGCCACCGAGGCCGAGCGAACCCGTGTCGCCGAGGAAGATCTGCGCCGGCGACGTGTTGTACCAGAGGAAGCCGATGAGCCCACCGCAGACCGCGGCCGCGACGACCGCCAGGTCGAGCGGGTTGCTCACGGTGTAGCAGGCGTGCTCGGTGCTCGCGTCGAGCCGTGCACCGCCGCAGATCTGGTTCGACTGCCAGAAGCCGATGATCACGTACGAGCCGATCGCCAGGATGCTCGAACCGGTCGCGAGACCGTCGAGACCGTCGGCCACGTTCACGCCGTTCGACGTGGACACCGTCAGCAGGACGATCCAGGCGAGGAACAGCACGGTGCCGATGACGGTGCCGAGCGCCATGAAGTCGAGCCACGGGATGTCCCGGACCGCTGAGATCATGGTCGACGCCGGGGGCTTGCCGTTCGACGTCGGCACCACCAGGGCGACCGTCGCGAAGATGACCCCGACGATGACCTGGCCGAGGACCTTCGCCCAGCCGCCGAGCCCGAGGCTCCGCTGGCGCCGGACCTTCAGGAAGTCGTCGATGAACCCGACGAAGCCCAGGCCGACCATGAGGAAGAGCACGAGCAGGCCGGACAGCGTGATCGAGTCGCCCCCGACCAGGTGCCCGACGAAGTACCCGATCACCGCACCGATGATGAGGACGATGCCGCCCATCGTCGCGGTGCCGCGCTTGGTGTGGTGCGACTGCGGGCCGTCGTCACGGATGAACTGCCCCCACCCGAGACGGTGGAACAGCTTGATGAAGAACGGGGTGAGCAGCAACGTGAACACCAGCGACACAGCGCCGGCGATGAGGAGCGCGATCATTCGGTGACACCTCCGAGGCGGTCGCCGAGGAATCGCAGTTCCGCCGACTTCGAGGACTTGACCAGGACCACGTCGCCGGGGCGGAGCATGTCCTGGAGTGACCGGACGGCGTCGTCGACGTCCTCGATGAACACCGACTCGCCGTCCCACGATCCCTCGAGGGTGGCGGCCTGGTGGATGGGCATGGCGCCGCGGCCGACGACCACGAGCTGCCCGATGCCGAGACGGACGACGAGCCGGCCGATGCGGTCGTGCTCCTCGGTCGAGAACTCGCCGAGCTCGGCCATCTCGCCGAGCACGGCGACGGTCCGCTCCCCCGGACGCACGATCTGCGCCAGGGTCCGCAGCGCCGCTGCGGTCGAGTCCGGTGACGCGTTGTAGGCGTCGTTGATCACGGTGACGCCCTCGGGGCCGCCCTGCAGCAGCTCCATGCGCCAGCGCTCGGCGCGCGTCATCGACGCGAGCGCCGCGGCGCCGTCGGCGAGCGGGACACCCCAGCGGTGGGCGACCGTCAGGGCGGCGGCCGCGTTCATCGCGTGGTGCTCACCCAGGATCGCGAGGCGCACGTCGACGTGATCCGGGCCTCCAGGCTGGGTCCCGTCCGCCGGACGGTCACCTTCCTGGCGGACGGGAGGCGCGGTGAGGGTGAAGCGGGTGCCGCTGCGGTCCGTCTCGATGCCGGTGATGCGGTAGTCGGCATCCGCCGACGTGCCGAAGCCGACCACCTGCGCGGCCGTCAGGTCGCGCATCGACGCGACCCGGTCGTCGTCGACGTTGAGCAGCGCGGTCGCGGACGCGGGCAGGTCGGTGACCATCTCGGACTTCGCCCGCTGCGTGGCCTCGATGCCGCCGAACTCGCCGGCGTGCGCGAGGCCCACCTTGAGCACGACCCCGACGTCCGGCTCGGCGATGCGCACGAGCGCGGCGATGTGGCCGACGCCGCTCGCCCCCATCTCGACGACCAGGAACCGCGTGTCGTACGTGACCCGGAGCATCGAGATCGGTGCCCCGACGTGGTTGTTGAAGGACCCCTGGGGCGCGACGGTCTCGCCGTGCTGCTCGAGGATCGTCCGGAGCATGTTCTTCGTGCTCGTCTTGCCGTTCGAGCCGGTGATGCCGACGACCCGCAAGGGTGCCGGCCGTCCCTCGGCGTCGACGCGGTCGGCGGACGCCATCCGGACGCGGGTGACGACCTCGTGCGCGAGCGCGGCGAGGGCGGCGTACCCGTCCGCGACGACGATCTGCGGCGCGGAGGTGTCCACCCGTTCGGGCGTGATGACGAGCGCTGCGCCGGCCTCGGTCGCGGCGGGCACGAAGCGGCGCCCGTCCGTGACCTCGCCGGGCAGGGCGAAGAACACGCTGCCGGGACGGACCAGGCGCGAGTCGGTCTCGACCGAGCCCTCGACCACCAGGTCGCCGGGCTCGGCGACGTCGGTCGCCTGGGCGCCACCGATGAGCTCGCCGCCGACCGCGGTGGCGATCTCGGCGAGGGTGAGCGCGATCATCGGAGGTCCTCGGCCGGACCGGAGTTCGGTTCCCAACCCGCTTCGCGCAGGGCCTGACGGGCCTCGTCGCGTGCCGAGTAGGGAGTGCGGACGCCGGCGATGTCGCGGTAGTCCTGGTGGCCGGGGCCGGCCCAGAGGATCGAGTCGCCCTCGCCGAGCAGACCGACGGCCAGGCGGATGGCGGCCTCTGGCGGGCTCACCTCGTGCAGCTCGTGGTCCGGGAACGCCTCGCGCGCGGCGTCGACCAGGGTCTTCCGGATCGATGCGGCGTCTTCGAAGCGGGGGTGGTGGTCGGTGACGACGAGGATGTCGCTGCCGGCCGCTGCGACGCGGGCCATGTCGCCGCGCTTCGTGGTGTCACGGTCACCGTCCGCGCCGAACAGCATGAGGACCTTGCCCGGCGTGAACTGGCGCACGGCGGCGAGGGTGTTCTCGAAGGCGTCGGCGCTGTGCCCGAAGTCGACGTAGACGCTCGGGCCGTGCTCGCCCGAGACGCGCTCGGTCCGGCCGGGCAGGTAGCACTCGATGGCGCTCGTCCGTTCGCCGCGCTGCTCGCGCTCGTCCTCGTCGGGGTAGCGGCGGTGGTTCGTCTCGAGCGCGTGCGCGATCGCACCGAGCTCGAATCCGCCCTCGACCAGCATGACGATCGCCAGTGCGGCGTTCGCGGCCATGTGCCAGCCGATCAGGGGCACACGGGTGGTGAGCTCGCGACCCTCGGGACCGGTGAGGCGGAACTCGGTGTAGGCGGCGTGTGCCTCGACGATGTCGACGTGCCACTCGGCCTCGACGTCCGGGTGCACCGTGATCGTCGTGACCGGGATGCGGGAGTCCTGCACCACGCGGTGGCCCCAGTCGGTGTCCAGCGAGACGACGCCGCGACGGGCGTGCTCGGGCTGGAACAGCGGGAGCTTCGCCTGGTAGTACTCCTCCATGTCGGCGTAGTCGTCGAGGTGGTCGTGCGACAGGTTCGTGAAGGCTGCGACGTCGAAGACGATGCCGTCGACCCGGTGGCGGCTGAGTGCCTGTGCGCTCACCTCCACGGCGACCGCGCGCACCTCGCTCTCGCGCATCCGGGCGAGGAGCGCGTGCATCTCGCTGGCCTCGGGCGTGGTGAGGCGGCTCGTCACGCTGAGCGCGCCGATGTGGCGCTCGGCGGTCGAGCTCAGGCCGGTGACCAGGCCGAGCTGCTTGAGGATCCCCTCGAGGATGTAGGACGTGCTCGTCTTGCCGTTCGTGCCGGTGACGGCGAACAGCTGCGGCAGGTCGGTGGCCTCGTCCGGGTGGGTGCGGTAGACCCAGGCCGACACGTCCCCCAGGGCAGCACGGGGGTCGTCCACGACGAGCACCGGCAGACCGGCGGCCTGCGCGCTCGCCACACCGGCGTCGTCGGTCAGGACGGCGACGGCACCGCGCTCGGCGGCTTCGGCGGAGAACTCCGCCCCGTGACGGTTCGCACCGTGCACGCCGACGAAGACGTCACCCGGCTGCACCTCGGCGGCACTCAGCGTGACACCGGTCGTCTCGACGGCGTCGACCGAGCCGACGACGCGGAGGCCGAACGCGTTCGCGAGTTCGGCGACCGCCCTCGGGGTGGGGTGTTCGGGCCGGAGGACCGGGGGGATCCGTGCGGACAAGTATTCCTTCTTCCTCACCACGTGGACGGGTAGAGCTTCGCCTCGGACGCGGAGGGGGCTACTCGGTACTTCTCGAGCACCTGGGACATGAGTGTGCGGAACGCCGGAGCCGCTCCGCTCGACCACTTGTTGGTCTGCGGCTTCGTGAACGTCACCGTGACAACATACTGGGGGTCTTCGGCGGGTGCCATTCCGGCCACCGAGGTGATGCGCTGACCGCCGTAGCCCTTCGAGCCCTCGGCCACCTCGGCCGTACCGGTCTTCGCGGCGATGTTGTAGCCCGAGATCGGCTTCATGCCCACGAGCGTGCCGCCCGTGACCACGCTCTGGAGCATGTCGGTGACCTGCGTCGCGGCGGCGGCGGACACGACGCGCTGCTTCTGCACGTCGGGCGCGTCGATCGTCGTACCGTCCGAGGCGGTGCACCCCTTGACGAAGTGCAGCGGGATCCGGACACCGTCGTTCGCGATGGTCTGGAACACGCTGGCGACCTGGACCGCGGTCGTCGAGATGCCCTGGCCGAACATCGAGTTGATGTTCGTCTGCTGGTCCCAGTTCGGGCTCGAGCCGTAGTCCATCGACGGCTGGCCCGGGTAGTCGATCGCCGACTCCGGCTCGAACAGTCCGAACTTCTGCATGTAGTCGTAGCGCTGCTGGGCCGTCAGCCGCGAGCCGAGCTCGGTGATGCCGACGTTCGACGAGTTCTGCAGGATGCCCGTCAGCGTCAGGTTCTCGGTCTCGTGGAACTCCGAGTCGTGGATCGTCCCACCCCAGGGGAACGTACGCGAGTAGGGCACGACCGCCTGGTCGGTGGGACTCGACTTGCCCTGGTCGATCAGGGCAGCGGCGATGGCGGCCTTGATCGTCGATCCGGGCTCGTAGCTCGCCGTGAGGGCCCGAGAACCGAACGCTCCCTTGTCGGTGGTGGCGTCCACGTCGTTCGGGTCCACCGTCGGGTAGTCGGCGACCGCGAGCAGCTCACCCGTCTTCACGCTCGTGACCGTGGCCGTCGCGGACTCCGCCTGCAGGGTCTTCGCGGCGGACGCGATGGTCTGCAGCGCCATGTACTGCAGGTCGCTGTCGATCGTCGTGACGAGCGTGCCGCCGTCCTTGGCCTGTTTCTTCGTGACGGTGCTGCCCGGCAGCTGGACGCCGTCCTCACCGCGCTCGTAGGTCTCCGAGCCGTTCGTGCCGGCCAGGCACTTGTTGTACGCGTACTCCAGGCCGGCCTGCGCGCCGTCGGTGCCCATGAAGCCGGTCACGTTGCCCGTGGTCGCGCCCGTCGGGTAGACCCGCGACGCCTGCTGCTCCTTGTAGATCCACGGGATGCCGAGGTCGGTCACGGCCTCGTAGTGCTTCACGTCGAGGCCCTTGACCAGGTAGGCGAAGTCCGACTTCGGGTTCGCGGCGATGTTCTTCCGCATGGTCGCGACGTCACCGCCGGAGGCCTTCGCCAGAGCGGTGAGCGCCGTCGACACGCTGATGTCCTTGACCCGTGTCCCACCGAGCTTGCCCGTGAACTTCTTGACGAGGCGCGGGGCGGTGGTGATGTTGTACCGGGTGACGCTGTCGGCGAGTTCGGTCCCGTTGCGGTCCACGATCGAGCCGCGGGTGCCGTAGATGGTCACCGGGATGCTGCGCTTCTGGGTGGACTGCTCGTTGAGGGCCGAGGCCTGCACGACCTGGATGTCGACGAGACGGACCACGAAGACGCCCACCAGGGCGATCACGGCGATCATCACGATGCTGTATCGCAGTCGGCGGTTGCGGATCGTCTTCGTCACGCGGTGCGGTCCTTCCCGGATGGTGCTGAGGGTGGTGCAGACCCGCAGGTCACCGGGTGGAGGGCGCCTGGAGCTGGTTCGCGTCGGACTCTACGGAGGACTTCGAGGAACCCGCGTCCGACGCGCTGGCGCCGCTCGTCTTCTCAGACGCGGCGCTGCCGGCGGTGCTCGTGCTGCCGGTGCTGCTCGCGCTGCCGGTCGTCGAGCCCGTCTCCTTGCTCGTCGACGTGTCGCCCTGCTTCGCGGCGAGGGGGACGTCGTTCAGCAGCGAGTTCGGCACCTGGTTCTCCGTACTCGCCGTGGCCGGGTCGGCGACCGCGGGCGTCGGCGTGCCGTACACCCGGCCCGTCTTGGGGTCGAGGTACACCGGCGTGGAGTTGGCGATCATCCCGAGCGACTGCGCGTTGCGGGCCAGGTTCTGCGGCGAGTCGAGCACGCGGAGTTCCTCGGAGAGCGACTGCTGCGTGCGGGAGAGGTTCGTCTGCTCGGTGCCGAGGGCGCTCAGCGTGTAGGCCCCCTGACTGAGCACCATGCTGATGCCGAGCTGGGCGAGCAGCAGGATGCCGAGCGCGACGACCGCAGTGACGGCGTAGCCGATGCGGGGCCGTGCACGACGCTGCGCCGCGGTCGGGGTGACCTCGACGAGCTCCGGTCGGCTCTGTCGGTCCGGGCGCGGGGTGCGGGACGGGACGACGACGGGGTCGACGAGTGCGAGGTTCGTGCTCATGTCACTTCCGGATCCGCTCGGCCGCGCGCAGGCGCACGGGTGTTGCTCGGGGGTTGGCAGCGCGCTCGGCCTCGTCGGCCAGCTCGGCGCCCTTGACGATCAGGGAGAAGGTGGGGGCGTGCTCGGGGAGCTCGACGGGCAGCCCGGCGGGAGCGCTCGACTTCGTGCGCTCCACGAGCGCCCGCTTGACGATGCGGTCCTCGAGCGACTGGTACGACTCGACGACGATCCGGCCACCGACCGCGATGGCGTCGAGTGCCGCCGGGATCGCGCGCTCGAGGACACTGAGCTCGGCGTTGACCTCGATGCGCAGCGCCTGGAACACGCGCTTCGCCGGGTGGCCCTGGCGCTGGATCGCGACCGGGGTCGCGTCGTGGAGCACCTGGACGAGGTCGCCGGACATCGTGAACGGTGCGCTCGCTCGGCGCTCGACGATGGCGCGGGCGTACCGGCCGGCGAGCTTCTCCTCGCCGTAGCGCTGGAAGATGCGGCGCAGCTCGCCTTCGTCGTAGGTGGCCAGGACGTCGGCGGCGGTCTGCCCCTCGGTCCGGTCCATCCGCATGTCGAGCGGCGCGTCCTGGCTGTAGGCGAAGCCGCGCTCGGCCCGGTCGAGCTGCAGCGAGCTGACACCGAGGTCGAACAGCACACCGTCGACCTGACGGAAGCCCTCGCCCTCGATGGCGTCGACGATGCCGTCGTACACGGTGTGCACCAGACGGACGCGGTCGCCGAATCGGGCGAGTCGCTCCCCCGCGATGCCGAGGGCGTCGGTGTCGCGGTCGAGACCGATGAGCGTGAGCTCCGGGAACCGTTCGAGCAGCCCCTCGGAGTGCCCGCCCATGCCGAGCGTGGCGTCCACGACGACCTTGCCCGGTCCGTCGAGCGTCGGCGTGAACAGGTCGACGATGCGCTCGAGCATCACCGGCGTGTGCGGGAAGCGTGGCGTCCCGTTGTCGTTGTCGGCCATGTGCAGCCCCTCGTCTCCTGGGCCGCGGGTCCGGATCCCCATCCATGCGACCTGACATCGGGGAAGTGATGTCAGGGCTTCACGGCTGGGAGTCCCGATCCACGGATCAGAAGATCCCCGGGATCACCTCCTCGTCGTTGTCGGCGAACGCCTCTTCGGCTTCGGCGTAGTAGGCCTCCCACGCGGTGGTCGACCAGATCTCGGCACGGTCACCGCTGCCGATGACCGTCAGGTCCCGCTCGAGCCCCGCGTACTCACGGAGGTTCTGCGGGATCGTCACGCGGTTCTGCTTGTCGGGCTGTTCGGCGCTGGCCCCCGAGAGGAACAGGCGCATGTAGTCCCTGGTGCGCTTCGACGTCATCGGTGCGGTCCGGATGCGCTCGTGGAGTTCCTCGAACGTCCGGGCACTGAAGACCACGACGCAGCGTTCCTGGCCGCGGGTCATCACGAGTCCCCCGGACAGTTCGTCCCGGAACTTGGCGGGGAGGATCACGCGACCCTTCTCGTCGAGCTTCGGGGCATGAGTACCGAGCAGCACGTCGGGCCTCCCCTCCGCTCCACCGGACCGTTGCAAGCCCCACTTTACTCCACTCCCCTCCCCACGCGCAGGATTTCGCTCCCTTTTCGCCCCGTGACACCCCTTCTGGGGCCGTTCGAGCGCCGGTTGCCGCTGAGCCATCGCCGCGGATGCCCGTCATGGCGGGGATCTGGGCCGGAGTGGAGGGCGTGGAGGAAAGTGGAGGACTTTCGCAGTCGGTGGAGCGTCACGGCGGCGCGGCGGAGCACGGCCCGATGTGGTGCGGGAGGCCCGGCTGCTCACACCACGGCGCCGGCACCGCGCCGAGGTTCCACGACATGCCGCGCGCGAGTCGCCGAGGTTCCACGAACGGACGCCAGGGCGCGCGAGATGCCGAGATTTCGGAACCTCGACGGCGCTCGCCCGCGCGAACGCACCCGGAAACGCGAAAACGGGGCCGACCCGAAGGTCGACCCCGTCACGAGGGAGGAGTGTGGAGGGCTGCTACTGCCCCTGGTCGTTCCGCTTGTCCCAGCGGTCGTTCATCCGGTCCATGAAGGACCCGCCGCCGCTGCCACCGCTGCCCGGACGAGCCGAACCACCGGACGCCGGAGCACCCGGCCGAGCGGGCTTCGCCTTCGGGGCACGCATGCCCGGGCGCAAGGCGAAGAGGACACCGGCGAGCATCACGACGAAGCCGAGGATGCCGAGCAGCGGGGCCTTGATCACGAGACCGACGATGACGATCGCGACGCCGGCGAGTGCACCGAGCACACCGAGCGTGATGGCCGTGTACGTCGGACGACCCTGTCGACGTGTGACACGCGCCACGAAATCGGAATCGTTCTGGTAGAGGCTGCGCTCCATCTCTTCGAGAAGGCGCTGCTCCTGTTCCGAGAGCGGCATCTGGGTTCCCTCTGTTCCTGGGATCGACGCGGGGTTGAACAACCGGGCTGGAAAACACTCGGTTGAGTGGACCGATTCTATGTCCCAACCGCTCCACTAGGGTAGGGACTGTGGCTGAGAGTACGCGATTAGTGGACCTCGTATCGGCGCGTATCGACCGGGCACTCGACGAGCAGCGTGAGCGGCTCCTCGCGATCAGCCCCGATCTCGCCCCGTTCGACCTGTACGCACGTGATCTGCTGTCCGGCGGCAAGCGCTTCCGGGCGCTGTTCTGCTACTGGGGATGGCAGTCGGTGGCGGGCCGTTCGGGCTCGTTCGACCCGCTCGCCGAGGGCTCCCGCCAGACCACGGCCGAGGCGATCGTCACGGTCGCCGCGGCGCTCGAGGTCTTCCACGCAGCGGCGCTCGTGCACGACGACATCATGGACCGCTCGGACACCCGTCGCGGGCGTCCCGCGGCGCACCGCCGCTTCGAGTCGCTCCACCAGGAGTCCGGTTTCGTCGGCGACCGCGGACAGTACGGCACGAACTCGGCGCTGCTGCTCGGCGACCTGCTGCTCTCCCTCAGCGACTCGGTGTTCGACGAGGGCCTCGCGCTCCTCGACCCGGTGCGCGGCCGCATCGTGCGCCAGGAGTTCCACGCCATGCGCCTCGACGTCACCGCGGGCCAGTACCTCGACGTGCACGAGGAAACAGCCTGGCCCGTCATCGACGAGTCCGAGCACCTGCTCCGCGCCCAGCGCGTCATCGTCTTCAAGTCGGCGAAGTACTCGATCGAGGCACCGCTCGTCATCGGCGCCCTGGTGGCCGGCGCGAGCGAGTCGCAGCTCGAGGGCCTCCGCGCCTTCGGACTCCCCCTCGGCGTCGCCTACCAGCTGCGCGACGACATGCTCGGCGTGTTCGGCGACCCCGAGGTCACCGGCAAGCCCGCAGGCGACGACCTGCGCGAGGGCAAGCGCACAGTGCTCATCGCCTCGGCGCGCAAGGCCCTGGCGAGCGGCCCGCGGCAGCTGCTGGACGAGCTCCTCGGCGACCCGGACCTCGACGAGGAGCAGGTGCAGATGCTCCGCGCCACCCTCACCGAGTCCGGTGCGGTCGCCGCGGTCGAACGCTCCATCGACCGGCACGTGCAGCGTGCGAAGGCGGCGCTCGACGCGTCGCCGCTGACGCCGTCGGCACGGGAGCAGCTCGCGTCGCTGGCCGACACGGTCAGCCGCCGGTCGTCCTAGACCCACTCCCAGGACGGACGGGAGGCCCGGTGCCAGCTGGCACCGGGCCTCCCGTCTGCTCGGAACGCGTCTAGAGCAGCGACTGCGCCACGCGGCGCACCTCGGCCTTGCGACCGGCGCGCAGCGCCGCGATGGGCGAGACGCCCATCGAGTCGTCGACGGTGAGCATCCAGCGCACAGCCTCGTCGTCGGTGAAGCCGTTGTCGCCGAGCACGGTGAGGGTGCCGCGCAGCTCGGGCAGGGGCTCGCGGTCCTCGAGGAACTCGCTCGGCACGCGCAGGACGCCACCGACGCGGGCCGCCAGCAGGGTCCGCTCCTCGAACAGGCGGTGGATCCGACCGGGGCTGGTGCTGAACAGGTCCACCAGCTCGGGGACGGTCAGCCAGCGCTCGGAGAGGGTCAGGTCGTCGACGGGTGCAGCACTCACACGCCCATGGTGCCAGAGCGGGGCACCGAGTGAGTACGCCTCGTTCGTCACATTCGTCACACGCACCACATCCGGCTCTCTGGTTGACTTGGGAATCACACCATGCCAGCGTTGTGCAACCTGTGAGTGCGCGCATGCACGCGCACGGGACAGTCGAGATCAGGAGAAACCGTGGACAACGCTGCAGACGAAGCCGCCCGACGCGCACGATCCGCCCGGTTCGCGACCATGCCCATCGTCCTCGCGGGCACGATCGCGGTGACCGCCGGCCTGACCGGCCCGATCGCCCACGCCGAACCGCGACACGACGACGCGGACGCGAACCACAAGCGCCACGTCGACCAGGACCGCAACGTCGGCAGCCGTCCGGTCTTCGGTACCGCGGTCGCTCGTCCGTCGCAGACCACCGTCACGACGGTCGCCGCGACGACGAAGGCCCCCACGGCTGTGCCCACGAACTACACGGTCCGTCAGGGCGACACGGTCTCGGGCATCGCCGCCCGCTTCGGCCTGTCGGCGCAGGAGGTCCTGGTGCGCAACGGCCTCGGCTGGAACACGATCATCCACCCCGGGCAGACGCTGCACCTGGCGTCGACGCCCGCGGTGACGACGGCGCGCACGACCACGAGCGCCGGATCGACGTCCGGCTCGGGGTCGAGCACCTCGAGCTACCACGTCAAGTCGGGCGACACCGTGTCCGGCATCGCGTCGCGGGTCGGCGTGTCGACGACGGCGCTCCTCAGTGCGAACAAGCTCTCGCAGCGCAGCGTGATCTACCCCGGCCAGACCCTTCGGGTGCCGCACGGCTCGTCCGGTGGCGGCTCGGTGTCGACGGCCGCCGCGTCGTCGGGTTCGTCGGGTTCGTCGAAGTCGAGTGTGAAGATCTCCTCGGGCGACACGATCGGCTCGATCGCCAGGTCCCACCACGTCTCCGTCGCCGCGCTGTTGTCGGCGAACGGCCTGACCTACACGAGCACGATCTACGCGGGCAAGACCCTCGTCATCCCGTCGTCGAGCTCCGCCGCGGCGACGGCCGCCGCGCCGTCGCGTGCCGCGGTGAGCGCCGCCGTCGGACTGAGCGCCGAGCAGCGCCAGAACGCGGCCACCATCGTCGCCGTCGGCCGCTCCCTCGGGGTGTCCGACCGCGGCATCGTGGTGGCGTTGGCCGCCGCGATGCAGGAGTCGAGCCTGCGCAACCTGCCCCACGGTGACCGCGACTCCGTCGGCCTGTTCCAGCAGCGGCCGAGCCAGGGCTGGGGCAGTGCGGCGAAGCTGCAGGACCCGGCGTACGCGACGAAGCTGTTCTTCGGCGGGCGGAACAACCCGAACGCGGGCAAGACCCGCGGGCTGCTCGACGTGCCCGGGTGGTCGTCGATGAGCATCACCGACGCCGCCCAGGCCGTGCAGCTCTCCGCCTACCCGAAGGCCTACGCCAACTGGGCGAGCGCCGCCGAGGGCTGGCTGGCCACCCTCTGAGTCTCATCCGGAAGATCGAGATTGGGTCACGACCGGTGCGCCGGTGCGGTCCCGTGCAGTCTCGATTCGTAGAATGCCGCCGATGACCACCAACGCCGCCACGGATCCGATGATCGGTCGCATGATCGATCAGCGGTACCGCGTCCGCTCCCGCATCGCGCGCGGGGGCATGGCGACCGTGTACCTCGCGACCGACGTCCGCCTCGAGCGACGCGTCGCGATCAAGATCATGCACGGGCACCTGGCCGACGACCAGGCATTCCGCGAACGCTTCATCCAAGAGGCGAGATCCGCCGCACGGCTGTCCCACCCGAACCTGGTCGGTGTCTACGACCAGGGCGCCGAGGACGACACCGCGTACATCGTCATGGAGTACATCCCGGGCATCACGCTGCGGGACCTGCTGCAGGAGCACCACGCCCTGACGCCGGAGCAGGCGACCGACATCCTGCGGGCGGTGCTGGCCGGCCTCGCCTCGGCCCACCGCGCCGGCATCGTGCACCGCGACCTGAAGCCCGAGAACGTCCTGCTCGCCGACGACGGCCGCATCAAGCTCGGCGACTTCGGTCTGGCCCGGGCGACGACCGCGAACACCGCAACCGGGGCCGCCCTGCTCGGCACGATCGCGTACCTGTCCCCCGAGCTCGTGACCCGTGGCGCTGCCGACTCGCGCAGCGACATCTACGCGCTCGGCATCATGCTCTACGAGATGCTCACCGGCGAACAGCCCTACAAGGGCGAGCAGCCGATGCAGATCGCCTACCAGCACGCGAACGACACGGTGCCCGTGCCGAGCGCAGCGGTGTCCGGCGTGCCGCCCGAGCTCGACGAACTCGTCGCCTGGTCGACCGCCCGCGACCCCGAGGACCGCCCGCGCGACGCCCGCGACATGCTCGACCACATGGCCGGCAACCAGCAGCGTGCGACGGGCCAGTACCGGACCGCCGTGCTGCGGCCGGAGAACGCGACGGCGATCCTGCCGTCCGGCGGCGGCGCCACGGCCGGGGCCGGCGCAGCCGGCCCCGGTTCCCGCGCAGCCGCCGCCGACGCACCGGCGGCGGCGACCGACGCCACGGCCATCATCGACTCCCCCGAGCGGAGCCGCCCGACGACCCGCAACCGCAACACCGGTCCGGGCCCGCGCCGCACCGGCGCGCAGCCCGGCGTGCTGTCCCCCGCGGGGCAGCGCCTGGCGGACCTGTCGGCGAAGCGCCGGAAGCGCGGCTGGATCGCACTGTCGGTCTTCGTCGTGCTCCTGCTCATCGGCGCGGGCTTCGGCTGGTACTTCGGGCCGGGGCCGGGTGGCAACGTGCGCATCCCCGAAGTGACGGGCAAGTCGGTCTCGCAGGCCCGGCAGCTGCTCGAAGCCCAGGGCCTGCACGCGGCGTCGAAGACCGGAACCCGGTTCGACGCCGTCGTCGCGAAGGGACAGGTGTCCGTCACGAAGCCGGCCGCGGAGCGCGAGGTGCAGAAGGGCACGTCCGTGCAGCTCGTCGTGTCGAACGGCCCGAGGATGATCGCGCTGCCGGCGATCGTCGGGCAGCCGATCTCCACCGTCACCGCCGCGCTCGACGACGACTTCGAACTGCAGGACAACCGGTACGAGTTCTCCGCCGACTCCGCGAAGGACACCGTCATCGCGGCGACCGGCCGTGCGTCGGGCGGGAAGGCGCTCGACCTGACCGCGGTCAAGGCCTACGGCGAGACCGGTCCGGTCACCCTCACGGTGTCCCTCGGGGCCGTGCCCGACGTCGTCGGCAAGACCGTCGACGAAGCGTCGGCAGCACTCGACGACGTCGGACTGATCCTCGGCGCACGCACCGAGGAGTACAGCGAGACCGTCCCCTCCGGCCAGATCGTCTCCGCCGAGGTGCAGGACTCCCCCGCCGTGCGCGGCACCGCGATCGACGTCGTCGTGTCGAAGGGTCCGGCGCCGATCACCGTCCCCGAGGACGGCGTCGTCGGCGCGACGATCAACGAGGCCACCGCGACGCTCGAGGGCCTCGGGCTCAAGGTCGCCGTACCGGACTGCACGAACATCTTGTGCGGGTTCTACGACTGGAAGTCGAAGCTCCCGGTGACCGGCACCGACCCGGGCGCCGGGGCCACGGTGTACCGCGGCGACACGGTGACGCTCGCCTACGACCAGTAGCGGTCGGGCAGTCCGGTCCGTCGAAGCGACACCTGTCCGACCAGCCTCGCCGAAACCACCGCGAAAGCGACAGTGTGCCGCCGGACATCGGCGGCACACTGTCGCTTTCGCGGACCGGCGCCGGTGACGCCTCACGGGGCGGGCAGTGGACGCGACGGCACGGCGGACGGGAGGCGCGGTGCGGAGCCGCCACGGGCCTCCCGTCCGGCACGCGGAAGCGACAGAACCCCGCGAACGGTTCGCGGGGTTCTGTCGCTCTGGCGGGACTGACCCGCTCCGCTGCGCGCTACGCGCGCACGTGCGGGTGCGCGCCGAGCTCCTCGGCCACGAGGAACGCGAGCTCGAGCGACTGCATGTGGTTCAGCCGCGGGTCGCAGAGCGACTCGTACCGGGTGGCGAGGGTGGCCTCGTCGATGTGCTCCGAGCCGCCGAGGCACTCGGTGACGTCGTCACCGGTGAGCTCGACGTGCATGCCGCCCGGGTACGTGCCGACCTGGCGGTGCGCCTCGAAGAAGCCGAGGACCTCGTCCACGACGTCGTCGAACCGACGGGTCTTGTAGCCGGTGGGCGTGGTGAGACCGTTGCCGTGCATCGGGTCGGTGACCCACAGCGGGTTGGCGTCCATGCCCTTGATCGCCTCGAGCAGCTTGGGCAGCTCGTCGCGGATCTTGCCGGCACCCATGCGCGTGATGAACGTCAGGCGGCCGGGCTCGCGGTTCGGGTCGAGCTTGTCGACCAGGGCCTTCATGTCGTCGACGCTCGTCGTCGGGCCGAGCTTCACGCCGATCGGGTTCCGCACCCGCGACAGGAAGTCCACGTGGGCGCCGCCGAGGTCACGCGTGCGCTCCCCGATCCAGATGAAGTGGCCCGACGTGTCGTAGGCCAGTCCCGAGCGCGAGTCGATGCGGGTCATCGGACGCTCGTAGTCCATGAGGAGACCCTCGTGCGACGCGTAGAACTCGACGTGCTTGAGCGCCTCGAAGTCGGCACCGCAGGCGTCCATGAAGCGGATCGCGCGGTCGATCTCCTTGGCGAGGTGCTCGTACCGGGCGTTCGCCGGGTTCGACGCGAAGCCCTTGTTCCACGAGTGCACCTGGCGCAGGTCGGCGAAGCCACCCTGCGTGAAGGCGCGGACGAGGTTCAGGGTCGACGCGGCCGTGTGGTACCCCTGCACCAGGCGGCGCGGGTCGGCCGTCCGGCTCTCGGGCGTGAAGTCGTAGCCGTTCACGATGTCGCCGCGGTAGGCGGGCAGCGTGACGTCGCCGCGGGTCTCGAAGTCGCTCGAGCGCGGCTTGGCGAACTGCCCGGCCATGCGGCCCATCTTGATGACGGGCATCGAGGCGCCGTAGGTCAGCACGACGGCCATCTGCAGGATCGTCTTGACCCGGTCACGGATGGAGTCGGCGGTCGCACCGGCGAACGTCTCGGCGCAGTCACCGCCCTGCAGCAGGAACGCCTTGCCCTGGGCGGCGGCTGCGAGCCGCTCGCGGAGCTTGTCGACCTCGCCCGCGAAGACGAGGGGCGGCAGCGTGGCGATCTCGGCCGAGGCGGCTTCGGCCGCGCTCGCGTCGGGCCACGTCGGCTGCTGCTTGATGGGAAGCGTGCGCCAATAGTCGAGCCCCTCGATGACGTCCGGATCCTGCAGGGCGACGAAGTCGGTCGACTCGGGCAAGGGCGTTACCTCGGTGTTCTGTGCGGGCGGCCCGCCTGGCCGCCGGAAGGCGGCAGAACGGGCGTCCCGGCGGGGTGCCGGGACCATCAGAGCCTAACGTGCGGGCGACGACTTCCGTTCCCGCATGACGGCCTCGCGTGCGGAGCTCGCGCGCTCCTTGACGCTGGTGGCGTAGACGTCGACGTACTCCTGCCGGCTCAGCCCGGCGAGCTCGTGCATGACCTCGTCGGTGACGCTCCGCAGGATGAACCGGTCGGTCTCGAAGCCCTGGAACCGCGAGAAGTCGAGCGGCTTGCCGAACACGACGCCGACGCGCTTGATCTTCGGGAAGCGCTGCCCGATCTGCTGCACCTCGCGCGTGCCGACCATGGCGACGGGGACGACGAGGACACGGCCCTCGAGGATCATCCGCGCGATGCCGGTCCGGCCCCGGTAGAGCTTGCCGTCGGGGCTGCGGGTGCCCTCCGGGTAGATGCCGAGCTGTTCACCGCGGGCCAGCACCTGCAGGCCGGTGCGGAGCGACGCCTCGGACGCCTTGCCGCCGGAGCGGTCGATGGGAAGCTGGCCGATGGCGTTGAAGAACGTCTTCGTCGCCCACCCCTTGAGGCCCCGCCCGGTGAAGTAGTCGCTCTTCGCCAGGAAGGACAGCCGCCGGTCGAGCACGGCCGGCAGGATCACCGAGTCGATGAACGAGATGTGGTTCGACGCGAAGATGACCGGCCCCTTGGCGGGGACGTGCTCGCGGCCGACCACCC
This sequence comes from Curtobacterium pomorum, assembly GCF_044497295.1. NCBI lineage: Bacteria > Bacillati > Actinomycetota > Actinomycetes > Micrococcales > Microbacteriaceae > Curtobacterium > Curtobacterium pomorum. The sequence goes on along the minus strand of NZ_CP172409.1, from coordinate 1,649,371 downwards.
AGGGGCGGAACAGGGTGAGGATGAGCGGGCCGAGCAGGAAGTTCTTCAGCAGCCAGTAGGTCATCGACGACTCCAGGTGGTGGGGCGGGCCAGAGCGACCTTACGCGGTGCGGACGCGGATGCGCCTACGCCGTGCGGGCGTGGATGCGGGCCAGGTCGGCGGCACCGACGACCCCGGCGTCGTTGACCAGCTCGGCGATCACGAAGTCCGGCTCGGGGTGGTAGCCACGCGCCGGCAGGTTGTTGAGGTACGCCTGCTTGATCGGGTCGAGCAGCCGGTCCCCCGCGCTGGCGACACCGCCGCCGAACACGAAGAGCTGCGGGTCGAGCACCGCCGACAGTGAGGCGCAGGCTTCGCCGAGGTGCCGACCGAGACGGCGGAGGGCCGCGAGGGCACCCGGGTCGTCGGCCAGGATCAGGTCGCCCACGATGTGACCGTCGAGCTCGCCACCGTTGGCTTCGCGCGCGTCGGCCAGGGCCGAGCCGATGCCGCCGGCGTCGGCGACGTCGTTCGCCATCCGCTGCAGGGCACGGCCGGAACCGTACTGCTCGATGCAGCCACGGGCACCGCAGCCGCAGGGCAGACCGTTCGGCACGATGCGCAGGTGCCCGATCTCGCCACCGGTGCCGAAACCGCCGCGGAACAGGCGGTCCTCGGTCACGATGGCGCCGCCGACGCCGGTGCCGATGGTGAGCATGGTCATGTCGGAGACGAGGCGGCCGGCGCCGAAGCGGAACTCGGCCCACCCGGCGGCGTTGGCGTCGTTGTCGACCGTGATGTGCAGGTCGCCGAGGCGCTGCTGCAGCTTCTGGCGCAGTGGCTCGTTCCGCCACCGGATGTTCGGCGTGTAGTAGACGATCGACTGCGATGCGTCGATGAACCCGGGAGCTGCGACGCCCACGGCGCCGACCTCGTGTCCCGAACTGAGTCGCTCGACCATCGAGACGACGTCGTCGAGCATGGCGTTCGGGTCCGCAGCGTTGGTGGCCACGCGGTCCTCGGCGATGATCTCGCCGAGTTCCGTCACGACCGCTCCCGCGATCTTGGTGCCCCCGATGTCGATTCCGATGGCGTGCACGGTCCAAGAGCCTACCGGTTCACCGCGAACTCACGGAACGCCCGGTCACGCGCCCTATGCTGGCTGTGACGCCTCGCAGGATGAGGCGCCCTCGAATCGAACCGGCAGACAAGGGAGTCACCGTGAACGATCAGCGACCCGTACCCGGCACCGAGGCGTCGACCGGGAGGCACGCATCGCGTCCGACCAGCGGCCCCGTCGCTCCTGACCACGGCTCCGCAGCGCGGCTGCTGGGCGACCGCGCCCGACTGACGCCGTCGCGTCCGATCCTGGCCCAGCGCCACGGTGACACGTGGACGACGATCACCGCCGGCGAGGTCCTGGAGCGGGTCCGCGGCATCGCGAAGGGCTTCGTCGCCGCCGGTCTCGAGCCCGGCGCCCACGTCGCCATCCTGTCCCGCACGCGCCTCGAGTGGACCCTCGTCGACTTCGCGGTGTGGACCGCGGGGCTGGTCTCCGTCCCCGTCTACGAGACGAGCTCCCCCGACCAGGTCCGGTGGATCCTCTCCGACTCCGAGGCCGTCGCCATCGTCGTCGAGCAGGAGGAGCACGCGCGTCGGGTCGCCTCGATCGCACCGGACCTGCCGCACCTCGGACAGCACTGGACGATCGACGGCGGTGGGCTCGACGACCTGACCCGGCTCGGCGAGGACGTCACCGACGACGAACTCGACGCCCGGACGGCGACCGTGCACGGCCACGACGACGCGACGATCATCTACACCTCCGGGTCGACCGGACGCCCGAAGGGGTGCGTCCTGCGGCACGACAACTTCACCGCGACGGTCGAGAACGCCAGCGTCGCGATGCCCGAGGTCGTCGCGGACGGCGCCTCGACCCTGCTCTTCATCCCGATGGCCCACGTGTTCGCCCGGTTCATCGCGGCGATGTCGGTGTCGGCCGGTGTCCTGGTCGGCCACGAGCCGGACACGAAGGACCTCATGCAGGCGGTGTCGTCCTTCAAGCCGTCGTTCCTGCTGGCCGTCCCCAGGGTCTTCGAGAAGATCTACAACGCGTCCGAGCAGAAGGCCGACCTCGGCGGCAAGGGGAAGATCTTCCGGGCCGCGGCGGACACGGCGGTCGCGCACTCCGAAGCGCTGGCCGCCGGGCGGGTGCCGCTCGTGCTCGGCCTGAAGTTCAAGCTCTTCGACAAGCTGGTCTACGCGAAGCTCCGGAACGCCCTCGGCGGTCGGACCGAGTACGCGGTCAGTGGTTCGGCGCCGCTCTCACCGCGGCTGTCGCACTTCTTCCGGTCGATCGGCGTGCTCATCCTCGAGGGCTACGGGCTCACCGAGACGACGGCCCCCGCGACCGTGAACCGCGCTGGAGAGCTCCGCATCGGCACGGTCGGCCGCGCGCTGCCCGGTGTCGAGATCCGGATCGCCGACGACCAGGAGATCCTGATCCGCGGGGTCGACGTGTTCGACCGTTACTGGCGGAACGACGAGGCCACGGAGCACGCCTTCACCGACGACGGCTGGTTCCGCACGGGCGACCTCGGGCGGCTCGACGCCGACGGGATCCTGACGGTCACCGGCCGCGCCAAGGAGCTCATCGTCACCGCCAGCGGCAAGAACGTCGCCCCCGCACCGCTCGAGGACGGCATCCGCGAACACCCGCTCATCGGACAGGTCGTGGTCGTCGGCGAGGGCAAGCCCTTCGTCGCCGCCCTCGTGACGCTCGACCGCGAGATGCTCCCGGGGTGGTGCGAGAGCCGCGGGATCACTCCGGCGCTCTCCGCGCACGAGGCCGCGTACGACGAACGCGTGCTCAGCGCCGTGCAGGAGGCCATCGACACCGCGAACGGCCGGGTCTCACGAGCCGAGTCGGTCCGGTCGTTCACGATTCTGGACACCGAGCTGTCCGAGGGCTCCGGACACCTGACGCCGAAGCTCACGATCAAGCGGTCGGTCATCCTCCGCGACTTCGCGGCGGACATCGACCACATCTACTCGGGGTCGAAGGTGCAGACGACCGCGACGCCGGTCATCGAGGAGCGTCGCGGGCGCCGCGCGTAGCGCCCCATCGTCTCGGCGTACCGGGGCGTTTCGGGCGTACCAGGTCGTTTCTTCTGACCAGGTACGCCCGATTTCGCCAGGTGCGCGCGGGATGCAGGTGCGCGCGGGGCTCAGGCCTCCGGCGACTGCTCCGTCGCAGGGGCGTCGAGGACGGCGGTCGCACCGGTGGCGACGGTGGTGTCGGCCGGACGACGGTTGGTGCGGGTGCGGTGGGAGCTGAGCTCGTCAGTCTGACTGGTCATGCGGGAGTCCTGGGGGGATGGGATCGTCGTCGGTGGGAGGCCGACGCCGATACGGTACCGCTTCGTCAGGACAAAGCGACAATCCCCCGTGGGGGTGTCATGAGCAGGTGCTCAGCGGCACCCGGTCAGTGGAACCACTCCTGCGCCCGGATGTCCCGCAGCGCCTGCCGCCGGACCTCGGGATCGAGCGTCATCACGTAGACGGTGCCGTCGAGGTGGTCGACCTCGTGCTGCAGTGCCTCGGCCATCAGCCCGGTGCCCTCGAGCACCACCTCGGCGCCGTCGACGTCGACGCCGCGGACCTTGGCGTAGGGGTGTCGTCTCGTCGGGTAGCCGAGGCCGGGGACGGACAGACACCCCTCCTCCATGAGTTCCGGCTCCCCCGAGACCTCGACGATCTCGGGGTTCAGGACGTAGCCGACCTCGCCGTCGACGTTGTAGGAGAACGCGCGGAGGCCGACGCCGATCTGCGGCGCGGCCACGCCGGCGCGGCCGGGCTCCTTGACGGTGTCGATCAGGTCCTGCACGAGGTCGCGGACCCCGCTCGACCCGAGTACGGCCGGAGCGATCGGGTCGGCGGGCGAACGGAGGACGGGGTCGCCGAACAGGCGGATGGGACGGACGGTCAATTTACTGCAGCACCACCAGGAGGTCGCCGGCGTCCACCTGCTGGGTCACCGGGATCGCGAGACGGCCGACGGTACCCGCCACGGGCGCCGTGATGGCCGCTTCCATCTTCATCGCCTCGATGCTCGCCACGGCCGCTCCGGCCTCGACGACGTCACCGACGGCGACCTTGAGCGTCACGACACCGGAGAACGGTGCAGCGACGTGCTTCGGGTCGGACTTGTCGGCCTGCTCGGCGACCTTCGTCTCGACCTCGATCGACCGGTCACGGACCGAGACCGGGCGGAGTTGCCCGTTCATCGTCGCCATGACCGTGCGGATGCCCTTGTCGTCGACCTCACCGATCGCCTCGAGCCCGACGAACAGGTTGACGCCCTTGCCGAGCGGCACGACGTGCTCCTGCCCGGGGCGCAGCCCGTACAGGTAGTCGACGGTCGGCACCACGGACAGGTCGCCGTACTGGTCGCGGACGCGCTCGAACTGCGCCGTGGGCTGCGGGAACAGCAGTCGGTTCAGCGCCTGCTGACGCTCGGGCCCCGGGGTGTCGAGGTGCGCGCGCTCGGCGTCCGGCACCGGCGTGATCTCGAGGCGGACGTCGCGGCCCGCCAGGACCTTCGTCCGGAACGGCTCCGGCCACCCACCCGGCAGATCGCCGAGCTCGCCGGCCATGAACCCGACCACGGAGTCCGGGATGTCGTACTTGTCCGGGTTCTGCTCGAAGTCGGCGGGGTCGGCATCCACCGCGGCGAGCTGCAGCGCGAGGTCGCCGACCACCTTCGACGACGGCGTCACCTTGGTCGGGCGTCCGAGGATCCGGTTCGCCTCGGCGTACCAGTCCTCGACCTGCTCGAACCGGTCGCCCAGGCCGAGCGCGATCGCCTGCTGGCGGAGGTTCGACAGCTGACCGCCGGGGATCTCGTGCTTGTAGACACGACCCGTCGGCCCGGGCAGCCCGGACTCGAACGGGGCGTAGGCCCGACGGACCGCCTCCCAGTACGGCTCGAGGTCGCCGACCGCGTCGAGGGACAGGCCGGTGTCGCGCTCGGTGTGCGCCAGGGCGGCGACCAGGGCGGACATGCTCGGCTGACTGGTCGTACCGGCCATCGGCGCCGAGGCGACGTCCACCGCGTCCGCGCCGGCACGAGCGGCGGCGAGGAGCGTCGCGAGCTGACCGCCGGCGGTGTCGTGCGTGTGCACGTGCACCGGCTGGTCGAAGCGCTCGCGCAGCGCACCGACGAGCTTCTCGGCGGCGCCGGCGCGGAGCAGGCCGGCCATGTCCTTGATCCCGATGACGTGCGCGCCGGCCTCGACCATCTGCTCCGCGAGGCGGAGGTAGTAGTCCAACGTGTACAGATCCTCGGCAGGATCGAGGAGGTCGGCGGTGTAGCAGAGCGCCGCTTCGGCGACGGCCGTGCCGGTCGCGAGCACCGCCTCCAGGGCCGGTCGCAACTGGCTGACGTCGTTGAGCGCGTCGAACACGCGGAAGACGTCGACGCCCGTGGCGGCGGCCTCGGCGACGAACGCGTCCGTCACCTCGGTCGGGTACGGGGTGTAGCCGACCGTGTTGCGGCCGCGCAGCAGCATCTGGATCGGGATGTTCGGCATCGCCTCGCGCAGCGAGGCCAACCGCTCCCACGGGTCCTCGCCGAGGAACCGGAGGGCGACGTCGTACGTCGCCCCGCCCCAGGCCTCGACGCTGAGCAGCTGCGGCGTGAGCCGCGCGACGTACGGCGCGACCGCGACGAGGTCCTTCGTGCGGACGCGCGTCGCGAGCAGCGACTGGTGTGCGTCGCGCATCGTCGTCTCCGTCACCGCGAGCCGGGTCTGGGCGCGGAGTGCCCTCGCCCACTCGGCAGGGCCGCTCGCCAGCAGCAGGTCGCGCTGGCCCTCGGGCACCGGGGCGCTGAGGTCGAGGGCGGGGAGCTTCGCGCTCGGTTCGGTGACCAGCGGCGACCGCTCGCCGTTCGGCTTGTTCACCGTGACGTCGGCCAGCCAGTTCAGGACCTTGGTGCCGCGGTCCTTCGACACGTGGCCGCTGAACAGCTGCGGGCGCTCCTCGATGAACTTCGTCGAGACGTCGCCCCGGGCGAAGTCCGGGTCCTCGAGCACCGCCTGCAGGAAGGGGATGTTCGTGCTGACGCCGCGGATCCGGAACTCGGCGAGGGCGCGCTTCGCACGGGCGACCGCCGTCGGGAAGTCGCGTCCGCGGCACGTCATCTTGGCGAGCATCGAGTCGAAGTGCGGGCTGATCTGCGCACCGGTGGCGACCGTGCCGCCGTCCAGGCGCACGCCGGCGCCGCCGGGGCTGCGGTAGGTGGTGATGCGGCCGGTGTCCGGGCGGAAGCCCTGCGTCGGGTCCTCGGTCGTGATGCGGGTCTGCAACGCTGCCCCGTGCACGGCGACCGTGTCCTGCGACAGGCCGAGGTCGGCGAGCGACTCGCCCGAGGCGATCCGCATCTGCGACTGCACGAGGTCGACGTCGGTCACCTCTTCGGTGACGGTGTGCTCGACCTGGATGCGCGGGTTCATCTCGATGAAGACGTGCTGCCCCTCGCGCTCGCCTTCGGTGTCCAGCAGGAACTCGACGGTGCCGGCGTTGACGTAGCCGATCGACCGGGCGAAGGCCACGGCGTCGCGGTGCAGCGCCCGCGCGATCGCGGGGTCGAGGTTCGGCGCCGGAGCGATCTCGACGACCTTCTGGTTGCGACGCTGCACGGAGCAGTCCCGCTCGAACAGGTGGATCGTGCCCGCCTCGGTGCCCGTCGCGTCGGCGAGGATCTGCACCTCGATGTGCCGGGGCCGGATCACCGCCTGCTCGAGGAACATCGTCGGGTCGCCGAACGCACTGTCGGCCTCGCGCATCGCCGCTTCGAGCGCAGCACGGAGCTCGGGCTTCGTCTCCACCCGGCGCATGCCGCGACCGCCACCACCGGCGACGGCCTTGGCGAACACCGGGAACCCGATGGCGTCGGCGCCGGCGAGGAGCTCCTCGATGTCACGACTCGCCGGGGTGCTCGCGAGCACCGGCACACCGGCCGCGATCGCGTGCTCCTTCGCGGTCACCTTGTTGCCGGCCATCTCGAGCACGTGCTCGCCCGGGCCGATGAACGTGATCCCCGCTGCGGCGGCCGCGGCGGCGAGCTCCGGGTTCTCGGACAGGAATCCGTACCCCGGGTAGATCGCGTCGGCACCCGACTCGCGCGCCACGCGGATGATCTCGGAGACGTCCAGGTACGCCCGGACCGGGTGGCCCCGCTCACCGATCAGGTAGGCCTCGTCGGCCTTCAGACGGTGCAGGGAGTTCCGGTCTTCGTACGGGTAGACGGCGACGGTGCGCGCCCCCAGTTCGTACGCGGCACGGAACGCACGGATGGCGATCTCACCACGGTTCGCCACGAGGATCTTGCTGAACACGACGTCCCTTTCAGCCCGGGTTGAGGTGAGACAACCCTAGTGGCGGTAACGTTGCTGATCGTGCATGTACTCAGCGTGAGCTCCCTCAAGGGTGGTGTCGGCAAGACGACGGTGACGCTCGGCCTGACTTCGGCCGCCTTCGCCAAGGGACTGCGCACGCTGGTGGTGGATCTCGACCCGCAGTCCGACGTCTCCACGGGCCTCGACATCAACCTCGCCGGACACCTCAACGTCGCCGACGTCCTCGAGAACCCGAAGGAGAAGATCGTCCGTCAGGCGATCGCCCCGTCAGGGTGGACGAAGGGGTCGCAGGGCAAGATCGACGTGATGGTCGGATCGCCCTCCGCGATCAACTTCGACGGGCCGCACCCGTCGATCCGCGACATCTGGAAGCTCGAAGAGGCGCTGGCCAACGTCGAGCAGGACTACGAGCTCGTCCTCATCGACTGCGCGCCGTCGCTGAACGCCCTCACGCGCACCGCGTGGGCAGCGTCCGACCGCGTCACCGTCGTCACCGAGCCCGGCCTGTTCTCCGTCGCCGCCGCCGACCGCGCGCTCCGGGCCATCGAGGAGATCCGCCGCGGTCTCTCCCCCCGCCTGCAGCCCCTCGGCATCATCGTGAACCGCGCCCGCGTACAGTCGCTCGAGCACCAGTTCCGCATCAAGGAGCTCCGCGACATGTTCGGCCCGCTCGTGCTCTCCCCGCAGCTCCCCGAGCGCACCTCGCTGCAGCAGGCGCAGGGTGCCGCGAAGCCCCTGCACGTGTGGCCGGGCGAGTCCGCGCAGGAGATGGCGCGCAACTTCGACCAGCTGCTCGAGCGCATCATGCGCACCGGCAAGATCGGCCCGTACGCCGACGGTGCGGGTGCGGCCGGCGCGTAGGCGGTAGGTCGTCCGGCGTCGGAGTCGTTCGGCGCTGGGGTTGCGACGCGCCGGGGTCGTTCGGTGCCGTGTGTGCGACGCGCCGCTCGCGTTCGCCGAGGTTCCAGGACATGCCGCTCAGGTTCACCGAGGTTCCACTCCCGAGCCCCGGGCGCGCCGAGGTTCCGAGATTTCGGAACCTCGAGGGCGCACGGTCAGGACTCCCGTCCGAGTCTCGCGCCCGAGTGTTGCGCCTGCTGACGTCATGCGGTCGTTCGCTCGCAGGCGCGAGGTTTCAGGACACGCCGCTCAGGTTCGCCGAGGTTCCACTCCCGAGCCCCGAGCGCGCCGAGGTTCCAAGATTTCGGAACCTCGGGGGCAGGCGTCGGGGCGGGCGCGGACCCGGCGTCAGGACGCGCGGGAAGCGCGACGAGCGGCGAGCTCGTCGGAGGGGTCGGCCGCCGCGGTGGCGTCGAGCTCGACCAGGGAGGTCTCGACCTCGCGCAGGACCTTGCCGACGGCGATGCCGAAGACACCCTGGCCGCGGGACACCAGGTCGATGACCTCGTCGTCGGAGGTGCACAGGTACACCGAGGCGCCGTCGGACATCAGGGTCGTCTGGGCAAGGTCGGACACGCCCGACTCGCGGAGCTGGTTCACGGCGGTGCGGATCTGCTGCAGCGAGATGCCGGTGTCGAGCAGGCGCTTCACGAGCTTGAGCACGAGGATGTCGCGGAAACCGTAGAGACGCTGCGACCCGGAGCCGGCAGCACCGCGGATGGTGGGCTGCACGAGTTCGGTGCGAGCCCAGTAGTCGAGCTGACGGTACGAGATGCCGGCTGCACGAGCGGCGACGGTGCCGCGGTACCCGTTCTGCTCGTCGTGTTCGGGGAGGCCGTCGGTGAAGAGCAGCCCGAGGTCGTACCGCGTCGTGTCCGACTCGGTGCCTGGGGTGTCGTTCCCACTCATGCGCTTGCCTTCCACGACGATCGAGCTCCCACCCGAAGGTTCAACGACGGGTTGAGAGTTGTTCCGAGGTCAACGGTAGCGACTCCGACCGCTCCCGCGCGGGACATCCGACTCGGCGCGTCCGGCGTGTCGAGGATACGCCCCACGCACTGACGCACAAGCCCCCGCGGAGCACCGGAACGGATCATGCGTCGAGACGACCGATCGCCGCGCGGATGAGGCTCGAGCGGATGACCTCGAGCTGGACGGCGATCTCACGTGCCAGTTCGGTGGCCTTCGCCCGCGACGTGGCGTCGCCCCGGCGGGACACGGGCATGAGCGCGGATTCGATGAGCCCGACCTCGCGCTCGGCGGTGCTGCGGAGCGTGCGCAGGTGGCGCGGCTCGATGCCCGTCCGCTGCAGCTCGACGAGTGCCTTGAGGACGGACACGCTGTCCTCGCCGTAGGTCTCAGTGGCGGGGAGTAACGAGGCGGAGACCGCGTCCGCCAGGAGCATCGGGGACGCTCCGGCCGCGCGCGCGGTCTCGTCGCGGGTGTACCGACGTTCGCGCCCGAGGATCGAGGGGCGAGGGGCGTCCCCACCACCGGGCAGGACCGGTTCGCGCCCCGCGTCGAGGTCGGCGAGGTAGTCCTTGATGACCTTGAGCGGCAGGTAGTGGTCGCGCTGCAGGCCGAGGATCACCCGGAGGCGGTCGACGTCGGCCGCCGAGAACTTGCGGTACCCGCTGGCCGTGCGGATCGGCGTGACGAGCTCACGCTCTTCGAGGAAGCGCAGCTTGGAACTCGACAGGTCCGCGAACTCGGGCTTGAGGCGAGCGAGGACCTGCCCGATCGTGAGCAGGTCCGGTGCCGCTGACCCCGCCCGGGCCGCAGCGGACCGTGCGGCCACTACGCGTTCGCCAGGCGCGCCAGGTCGACCCGGGACGCGTAGAACGTCAGACGGAACTTGCCGACCTGGACCTCGGCCCCGTCGGTGAGCGGCGCTTCGTCGATGCGTGCACCGTCGAAGTACGTGCCGTTCAGCGAGCCGTTGTCCTTGACCGTGAAGGCCGTGCCCTGCCGCAGGAACTGCGCGTGCTTGCGGGACACCGTGACGTCGTCGAGGAAGATGTCGGCGTCGGGGTGTCGACCGGCCGTCGTGACGTCGGAGTCGAGGAGGAACCGCGCACCCACGTTCGGACCGCGGCGCACGACGAGCAGCGCCGATCCGGACGGTAGGGCGTTGACCGCCTCGCGCTCTTCGGCTGAGACACCGGACTCGGCGGTGAGCGCCGCGCCCATGTCCATGCTGAAGGTCAGCGTGGTGTCGACCAGCCGCTGCTCCGGGGTCTTCTGACCGTCGGGCTGCGGGACCACTGGATCTGGCATCGGTGGACCTCCTCCTCTTGGCCCACCAGCGTATCGGAAAGGAGGGCTCCAGCGGCAGCCCCGAACTGGGCCTGTGGACGATCGTCCGCGGTGCGCGAACGCGCGGTCCGGGTTCAGCGACCGCGCGCGAGCAACCAGAGCAGGTACGGGGCGCCGACGACGCCCGTGACGACACCGACGGGCAGGGCGTTGCCGGGGATCGCGAACTGGGCGATGAGGTCGCTGCCGAGCGTGATCGCCGCCCCCACCGCGGCGGCCGGCCCGAGGGCGACGCGGCCGGCCCCGACGAGGCGACGGGCGATCGGCGCCGCCATCAGCGCGACGAACGACACCGGCCCCGCCGTGGCCACCGCGGCGGCGGTCAGGCACACCGCGGTGAGGAGCAGCAGCACCTTCGCGCGGTCCGGTCGGAGCCCGAGGGCCGCCGCGACCTCGTCGCCGAGCGTCAGGACGGTCAGGCGCGACGACTGCAGCAGGGCGAGCAGGAACAACACGACGAACGCGACAGCGAGCACCCCGACCAGGTTCCGGTCGACGGCGTTCAGGCTCCCGGACAGCCAGAGCAGCGCGGTGCCGGCCTGGGTGACGGTACCGCTGGTGAGCATCCACCCCGTGATGCTCAAGCAGATCGCCGCGACGCCGATCCCGACGAGCACGACCCGGTTGCCGGTGATCCCCCGGCGCCAGGCCAGTCCGGCGATCACGACCGAGACGACCACCGCGCCGACGAGCACGACCGAGAACAGGGTGCCGCCGGAGGCCCCGAACAGCACGATCGCGGTGAGACCCGCCGCACTGGCACCCGAGGTGATGCCGATGACGTCCGGGCTCGCGATCGGGTTGCGGACCACGCTCTGCACGATGGCGCCGGCGACTCCCAGGCTCGCGCCGACCAGCACCGCACCGAGCACCCGCGGACCGCGCAGCTGCCCGATGACGAAGTCCGAGATGCGGTCGCCCTGACCGAACAGCGAGCCGGCCACCTGCTCCGGGGTGAGCGGGATCGAACCGACACCGAGTCCGACGAGCACCAGCGCGACGAGCACGACGACGACGGCCGCCAGGACCACGAGCTCGCGCCGGACACCGACGAGCGCGCCCCGAATGGACGTCGACACCGTCACAGGCCCCGCACCGCCCTCGACCGCACGAGCGCGATGAACACCGGCGCACCGATGAGCGCCGTGACGATGCCCACCTGCAGCTCGCCCGGGTACGCCACGACGCGCCCGATGACGTCGGCCACCAGCAACAGCGCCGGAGCGACGATCGCGGAGAGCAGGATCGTCCACCGGTGGTCGGGGCCGCTCAGGCGACGGACGGCGTGCGGCACGGCGAGCCCGACGAACGCGACCGGCCCGGCTGCGGCCACCGCGGACCCGGCGAGCAGCACCGTCACGAGTCCGCCGACGGCCCGCACGAGCACCACGCGCTGTCCGAGCGACGCCGCGAGCTCGTCGCCGAGGGCGAGGGTGTTGAGCGACCGTCCGAGGCCGAACGCGATCACGAGACCGATCAGCACGGGGGCCGTGATGATGCCCGCGGTGCCGAGGTCCTTGCCGGCGAGGGCACCGACCTGCCAGAACCGCAGCTGGTCGAGCAGGCTCGCGTTCGTCACGAGCACCGCGGTCGTGATCGACGAGAGCGCGGCGGCGACCACGGCGCCGGACAGCGCGAGGCCGACCGGTGACAGCCCGCGGCGGGCGACGGCGGCGATCCCGTAGACGAGCAGTGCCGCCAGGGCAGCGCCGACGAACGCGAACGGCAGGTAGGCGGCCGTGCCGCTCACCCCGAACAGCGCGATGCCGGCCACCACGGCGAGGGCTGCCCCCGAGTTGATGCCGAGGACGCTGGGGTCGGCGAGCGGGTTGCGGGTCACCCCCTGCATCACCGCGCCGGCGACACCGAGGGCCGCACCGGCGAGGAGCCCGACGACGGTGCGCGGGACGCGGTTGCCGAGCACGATGAGCCCGACCTCGTCGTTGCGCCCCGGGTGCAGGACGGTGTCGAGCACGGTGCCGAGCGGGATCGGCCGGGATCCGTAGGCGATCGACAGCGCGCACGCCACGGCGAGGACGACGACGGCCAGCACGGTCGCCCCGACCAGGCGGGAGACGGAGGCGGGCGCCGGAGGCGCGGACGTGGAGGAGCGCATGGGGAGTAAGGCAACCCTAACGGACGCCCACGCGACCGACCGGGCAGCGCACTCGGCGTCCCCCGAGCAAGCCCGGAGCATCCGCTGGGTCCGTTCATAGGCTCGTCATCGGATCGCCGCCTGTACTGGTCTCCATCGACACCCGCCCGGGTCGTCGAGGGACGACCGGAGAGCACCGATGAACGAGACCCCGAACCCCGCCGCCGACGCCGACCGCGAGCACGACGAGCAGGGCAGCGCCCGGACCGACGGCGCGGAGCAGCAGCGGCAGCAGCAGGCGTACGGGATGCGCTGGGAGGCACCGCACGCCGACCCCGCCACCCTCCGTCCGGCCTACGCCTTCGACGGCTCCGGCCCGTACCTGTACGGCCCGGACGGCTCCGGCCCGTACGCCTACTCCCCCGACGGCCGCGGCCCGTACCTGATCGGCAGCCCGGCGCTCACCGGCACCCACCACGCCTGGGCGCACACCGCGGCGACGGCGAACCACCCGGGCGCGGTCACGAAGCGCCCGCGGCGCCTCGGCCTGATGATCGGCTCCGGCATCGCGGCACTCGCCATCGTGGGCGCCGCCGGCGGCACCGCACTGGGTCTGTCCTCGCAGAGCACGACGACCACGTCGAGCCAGTCGCAGGGCACCACGACGCTGCCCGACAGCGGGTCCGGTACCGGCGGTACCGGCAGCAGCGACGGGACGAACGGCTTCACGGTGCCCGGCGACGGCACCGGGAGCGACAGCGGCACCGGGAGTGACAGCGGCACCGGGACCGGGACCGGGACCGGGACGACCCAGTCCCCCGCCACCGCTGCGACCGCCGCCCAGAAGAAGGGCGTCGTGACGATCAACACCGTCCTGAACTACGACGAGTCCTCGCAGGCTGCCGGCACCGGCATGATCCTCAGCGCGAACGGCACGGTCCTGACGAACAACCACGTCATCCAGGGCGCCACGAGCATCACCGTCACCGACGAGACCACGAACAAGGAGTACAAGGCCGACGTGGTGGGCACCGACGCCACGAACGACGTCGCCGTCCTGAAGCTCGAGAACGCGTCCGGTTTGTCCACCGTCACGCTCGACGACGACGGCGAGCCGAGCACCGGCGACACCGTCACCGACGTCGGCAACGCGGAGGGCACGGGCAACCTCGTCGCCGCCGAGGGCACGGTCACGGCCACCGACCAGGACATCCAGGTGCAGAGCGAGTCCGGCACCGGCACCGAGTCGCTGTCCGGTCTGATCGAGATCGCGGCGGACATCGTCTCCGGCGACTCCGGCGGCCCCGTCGTCGACAGCGAGGGCGAGGTCGTCGGCATGGCGACCGCGGCGTCCTCGGGCACCGCGGACGTCACCGGGTACGCCATCCCGATCACCACCGCGAAGGCGATCGCCGAGAAGATCCTGGACGGGGAGTCGTCGAGCACGATCACCATCGGCCTGCCCGCGTTCCTCGGGGTCCAGGTCAGCAGCACCGCGGGCACGACGAGCGGTGTGGCCGTCGCCGGCACGGTCGAGGGTTCCGGTGCCGCGAGCGCCGGTCTGGCCGAGGGCGACACGATCACGAGCCTGGGCGGGACCACGGTCACGACCTCGGACGAGCTCACCGCCGCCGTGCAGTCGCACTCCGTCGGTGACAAGGTCGTGGTCGGCTACACCGACAGCACCGGCGCCGCCAAGACCGTCACCGTCACCCTGACCGCCGGCCCGGCCGCGTAAGCAGGAGCACGAGCACCACCCGAAAGCGCAGGCGAGCAGCCGTTCAGCCGAGCAGCGCCCGCACCACCGACCGGTACACGTTGGCCGGGGAGTCCGTCTGGAAGACGGTCTCCCCGGCCTCCGTCTTGCCCACCCGCGCGAAGCCGATCCCCTCGGCGCGCACGATCGTCACGGGCTTCGGCTTGCCCGGCCGCCGCAGGTACGACACCGTCCACGGCGCCGCCCAGAAGCGCGCGAGCCGCGGGTCCGCCTCGACGAGTGCCTCCGGCAGGTCCGGCGCGTCGGAGCCGCCGGCCAGCCGGCGGCCGAGCAGGTGCCCTGGCAGCGACCCCGTGCGGAACGGGAAGGTCCACGTCGGACCGATGCCGAGCCTCCCGGCCGTCAGCGCGACCGCCCGGTCCGGCGTGACGGACGCGACCACCGCGCCCGCCTCGGCGGTCCCGTCCACGACGGTCTGCGACCAGGCCTGGAGGCGCGACTCGCCTCCGTCGGGCAGGTGCTGTTCCAGCGTGACCGGCTGGGCATCGCCCTGCCACGGTTCGAGCAGCGTCTGCGTCGACTCCGGCAGCGTGCCGAGCCGGCCGACGAGACCCGCCTCGATGAGTTCGCGGCCCGCCGCGGTGCGGAGGAGCGTCGGGTTCCAGCGACGTCCGGCGAGGCTCTTGAGCGTGCCGACCGCGTCGGCGCTCAGGCGGGGGCCGTCGAGCTCCGGGCCGGGCACCGGGGCGGGCAGTGGTTCGAGGTCCCGCTCGGGGCGGACCGGGGACGGTTCGGTGGCGCGGACGCTCTCGAGGACGGCGAACACGAGTTCGTCGGTCTCGAGGAGTCGCGCCAGGGGCCGTTCGATCGTCAGGTCGACGCGGTGCCGGCCGGTGACGAAGAGCAGGTGTGCGCCGGCGACGTCGCCGTGTTCGTCGGGACGGACGTACTCGACCAGGCGCGCGGGAGCACCGGCGGCGGTCCAGGTGTCGCAGCCGACGAGCAGCAGGCCCTCGACGGAGCCGGGCAGTCTCGCGAGGAGCCCCGTGTTCTCGTCGCCGATCGCACGGTCGCTGGGGCGGGATCGGACGGTGAGGACGATGTCGTCGCCGGTGACGCGCAGGTCCGCCTGGGCTGAGTCCTCGCGGCGCCACTGGTCGGGGCGGCGGAGGGTGAGGCGGGCGGTGCGGTCCTCGGTGCCGAGCGGGACGGGGACTGCCATGGCACGAGGCTACGTCGGGTGCGGGGCGCGGAGGGGTGCGGCTCGCCGTGTGGGCGCGGGCGGGTGCGTGCGCCTCGCACGGTGCGGGTCTCGTCGCAGGGTGCGAGGTTGGCGGCTCCGTGCAGCGCAGCAAGCTCGCACCGAGCAACCTCGCTCGCACGGCCTGACGAACCCTGCACCGTGCGAGCGCGACCAACGGCGCACGAACCTCGCACGGTGCGAGGTCAGCGGCGGGGCGTGCGCGGGGCCGGGGGCGGTGGGACGGGCTTCGCGGCGACGACGTCGTCGAGCCGGACCTCGACCGGGCCGCGGCGGGTGGCGATCGTCACGGTGTCGGGGGTGCGGGCGACGAGGTCCCCGAGGGCGTCCTGTGCACCGTCGCCGTGGTGCGCCCGGACGACGAGCCGGTCCCCGATCGCGGCGGCGTGCAGCACGCCGAGCGCTCGGGCCCGCGCGATCGCCGCCTGCTCCCCGGTGCTCACCCGCCCAGCGTAGGGGCCGCCTAGAGTGAGGGGATGGCCAAGGCTCGCGTGGACAGCTGGATCTGGGCGGTGCGGATCACCAAGACCCGCTCCGCTGCGACCGCCGCGTGCAAGGCCGGGCACGTCCGGGTGAACGGCGAGCGTGCGAAGCCTGCGCAGCCGATCGGCCCCGGCGACGAGGTCCGGGTGCGGCAGAACGGCTTCGACCGGATCGTCATCGTCACGGGCATCATCCTCAAGCGGACGAGTGCGCCCGAGGCCGCGAAGCACTTCGAGGACAAGACCCCACCGCGGCTGTCCAAGGAAGAGGCGGGGTTCGTCCCGATGCGCGACCGCGGTGCCGGACGCCCGAGCAAGCGGGAGCGCCGCGACCTCGAGAAGCTCCGCGGCTACTGACCCCCGCCGCACCTCAGACGAAGCGGACGGTCTGCTGCAGGCGGTCGCGGATCTCGAACACGTCGACCGATCCGGGCGGGGACCACACGCCGTTCAGGACCTGCCCGAGCGCACTGCGCCGGACGACGAGCGCGGTCGGCTTCTTCGGGGAGCCGACGAGCTGCACGTCGACCTCGACGGCGGAGTCCGGCACGACGAGCAAGCGGCCGGTGAACCGCACCCGGGTCTGCTTCTGCACGGCACGGGCGGCGCGGACGAGCTCCTTGACCGGTCGTTCCCCCGGCGCCAGGGTCTCGCCGACGATGTCGCCGTGCTCCACCCGCACCGGGGCGCCCCAGTCGATCGACTCGACGGCCCAGAGTCCGCTCGGGGTCAGGACGGCGTGGTCGAGCTTGCCCTCGGCGCCGGCGTCCAGGTCGTGCCACACCGTCACGCCGATGCCCATGTCCGAGACGATCGAGGCGGTGGCCTCCTCGGCGAGTGCTTCGCCGAGCAGCCGCCGGATGTGCCGGGGCGCGGACCGGATGAGGGTGGGGTCGTAGGGGTCCTCGATGGGGTCGCCGAGTCCGACCCACTCGCGTTCCGCCTGCAGGAAGACCTCGCGGGAGCGTCCGCCGGGGTGTCCGTGGGACCGCGCGCGGGGGCGGGTGTCGCGACGGGCTGACGGAGGTGCGTAGGCGTCGCGACCGGAGTCGGGCCTCCCGGTAGACGAACCGGACGAAGCGGACGCACCGGACGTGCTGAACGGCCCGGTACCGCTGCTGCCGAACGAGCCGCGGGAGCCGGCGTCGTAGGCGCGGCGTGCAGCGGGCGTGCCGATGCGTTCCCAGGCGAGCTGGACGCGCCGGAAGTGCTGCGCGTCACCGCCGAGGTCGGGGTGGGATTCGCGGGCAGCGCGCCGGTAGGCGCGGCGGAGCGCGTCGTCGTCGGCGGTCGCGGGGACGCCGAGGACTTCGTACGGGGTGGCGTCGGCCGGGCTGTCGGTCATGGCCCTGCGACATTACCCGAGGCAGGGTACGAGTCCGCCGCGTGGTTGCTGGGGACGGTCTGGAGGAACGGATGGACTCGACCTCACCGGCTGCGGTCAGCGGCTGGTCGCCTCCACGACCCCGAACGCGACGGGCGCGTCGAGGAACCGCGCGTACCGCTCGGCGGCCGCCTCGAGCGCGCGCACCGCAGCGGTGTCGAGTGCCGCGAAGGGCGTGACGGTGACGAGGACCCCGTCGGCGCGCTCGGTCCGCTTCCAGGTGCCGACGACCCGACCGCGGACGACGGCCATGGGCAGGAACACGCCGTTGGCCCCCGGCACCACCCGGTCGGCGTGTGCGGGGTCGAGCTGGGCGGAGCGGTCGGCGTACCCGAGCAGGTACTCGTCGAACCCGGGCAGCAGGTGCCCGGTGGGTGTCCCGCCGGTGGTGGGACGGTCGGCCAGCGCGAGGAGTCCGTCGCCGAGGTCCTCGACGGCGTCGCCGGCTGCGGCTCGGGCACGGCGGAGGTCGCCGAGCGGGAGCTTCGTCCAGCCGGCGGCGTCGGTCTCGGTGGCGGGACCCCGGCCGCGCAGGTAGCCGACGAGGACGCGGCGGAGTGCTTCGTCGCGGTCGGGGACCTCGGCGGCCGCCGGCGCCCACTCGTCGAGGAGCACGAGTCCCTGGCCGACGCGGGCGGTGGGTCCCCAGGCGACGAGTCCCTCCTGCGAGAGCTGCAGCAGCAGGTGGTAGCCGCGCCCGGCGGCGGGGTCGATGCCGGCGGCGCGGTACTCCTCGAAGAGTTCGTCGCGGACGAGGGCACGACCGCCGGAGAGTGCGGCGACGGTGGTGTCCCGCGCTCGGTCGAGCAGGGGCCGGTCGATGCCGAGTTCGGTGGCACGCCGGGCGATGCTCCGCAGGGTCCGTTCGGCGGTCAGGGAGAGCAGGAGTCGCAGGTCGTCGGGGCGCACGGCGTGCAGGGTGCCCCGCATCGGCCAGGAGCGGACGAGTGCACCGCGGTCGAAGGCGGCGCGGACGTCGTCGCGGGTCGCTCCGGGTGCGCGGACCCCGATGGCCCAGAGCGCCTGGCCGAGGTCCTGCCCCTGCACGGCGGTCATCCGCTCGACGGCGGCGGTGGGGTCGAGCCCGGGGACCGCGATCCCCTGCGCGGCGAGCCGCAGGGTGCGGAGCTGCGCAGGGGTCGAGGTCACGCGACGGCGGCGGCGATGGCGTCGGCGTGCTGCTCGAGGTAGGCGACGTCGGCCCGGTACAGGTCGGCGTGCCCGTGTGCCAGGTCGCTGACGAACTTCGGGTTGCCCGCGGCGGCCTCGGTCTCCATGGTGGTGACCATCGCGACGAGGGACGCGGTCATCGTCTCGGCGAGGACGCTGCGGGAGCGGGCGTCGAGGTCGTAGGCACGGCAGAACTCCGCGGCACGGGCGAGCCGGTCCTCGAGGGCGGGCGCGGTCATGCCCTCGACGGCTCCGGTGGTGAACGGGGCGAACCGGTACACGGCACTCGCGACGTCCCACACGCGGGGCCCGGGGTGTGCGGTGTCGAAGTCGATGAGCCCCACGGCCTGGATGCCGTCGTAGACGCAGTTGTACGGGGCGAAGTCGCCGTGCACGATCGTCTCGACGGGTGTCCGCTCGGCCTGGGACCAGCAGTCCCGCGATGCGTCCAACGGATAGGTGGCTGCGGCGTCGTGGAACTGCCGGAGCAGCCGGGCGCTCGTGACGAGGGCGGCTTCGCTCGCGACGTCCTCGGTCCACGGGTACTCCCCCGCGACCCCGGGGACGAACGACACCGTCTCGAGGGTGTCGCCGTGCTCGATCGGCTCCGGTGCCGCGACGAACCCCTGTTCGTGCAGGTGTGCGAGCAGCCGGTGGACGGTCGGTGTCCACGGCCCGGCCGGGCGGTGGACTCGGTCGTCGGCCCTGGTGATCCGCTCCATGGAGAACCTCCTGTGTGTGCGTCTCCGTTGACGTCCGGCCAGCGTACCGACGAGTGGGTCCGCTCGTGACACAGCGGTGTGAACAACACGTCACGGCGAGTGACACGGCGCGCCGGGCCACGCCGCCCCGCTAGGACTGGTCGCGCAGCCAGGACGGTCCGTGCACGACGGCGCCGATCGCCTCGACGCGGGCTCGGAGGCCACGGTCGGCGGTGACGACCACGACGGGTCCGTCCCCCGCGTCCACCGCGGACTGCGCAGCCGACACGATCGCGTCGTCGCCGGAGCCCGGAGCCTGCACGACCTCGACCGGTCCGGACCCGTCGGTCCCGTCCGCCGAAGCGCCACGGGCTGCACCCTCGAGCACCACCGTCCACCGCGGCCACCACCGGGTGAACGGCAACGCGAGCAGGTCGGCCGCCACCCCGGACGCGGCGAGCGCCGTCACCGACGACAGCAGGCGCGCAGCGGCACCCGCGCGGTCCTTCCACCACCCGTCGGGCACGCTGCCGACGACGTTCGCGGCGTCGACGACGATGTGCGGCGTGGTGGTGATGGACGCGCGGAGGGCCGGCCACGACCTGCCGAACCCCGGGTGCAGCGGGAGGTCGTCGACGTCGTCGACGGGGATCCAGGAGAGCGCGATGCTCTCGCGGTCCGCGATGACCGGTTCGAAGGGCCGGGAGGCGCGCCCCACGACGGTCGTGTAGGTCCAGAACCCCAGGTCGAGCAGTGCGGTGTGGCGCAGGTCGACGCCGTCGTGCGGCACCCCGGCTTCCTCCGCGGACTCGCGGAGTGCGCCGGTGACGGCGTCCTCGCCCTGGTGTCGTGCGCCGCCGGGGATGCCCCAGGTGCCGCCGTGGTGGCTCCACTCGACGCGGTGCTGCAGGAGCACGCGTCCGGCGCCGTCGTCGACGAGCAGTCCGGCGGCGCCGAAGAGTCCCCAGGCCTTGGTGCCGTCGGGGCCGACCGCCCAGGCGTCGCCGGGGTCGCGGGGGCCCGGGGGCGGTCCGGGAGGCGTGGTGTCTGGCACCCGTCAACCCTGTCACACGGGGCCGGACATGTGACCGGAGACGACGGCCGGGGCACGACGCAGCGGCTCGTGTACGGTGTCGCTCGAGACACGGGGTGCCGCAACCAGCGGCTGAGATCACACCCGTCGAACCTGCTCGAGCTCGTACTCGCGAAGGGATCGTCCATGGAGACCGCTGCGCCCTCCCCTGATTGGGCCCACCGAACCGCCGAACTGCTCGAGGCCGTCCGTGGCCGGAGTCCGTTGGTGCAGTGCATCACGAACACCGTGGTGCAGAACGTCACCGCGAACGTGCTGCTCGCGCTCGGTGCGTCGCCCGCGATGGTCGACGTCCCGACCGAGGCGGGGCCGTTCGCCCGGGTGGCCGACGCCCTGTTGGTGAACACCGGGACCCCGCACGCGGAACCGCGGGTGGCCGCGCTCGAGGCCGCGCACGCCGCCCGCGACACGGGCACCCCGTGGGTGCTCGACCCCGTCGCCGTCGGCTCGCTGCCGGTGCGCACCGCCCTGGCCCGCGACCTGCTCGGGTTGCACCCGACGGTGCTGCGGGGCAACGCCTCCGAGGTGCTCGCCCTGCTCGGCGACTCGGCCGGTGGCCGCGGCGTGGACAGCACGGTGGGCACCGAGGACGCCCGTCTCGCGTCCGTGCAGGCGTCGACCGGGAGGCTCGTGGCCGCGGTGGCCGTGTCGGGTCCCGTCGACCTGCTGGTCGCGCCGGGCACCGGCGTGGTGCGGGTCGCCAACGGCACCGACCTGTTGACGCGGATCACCGGGGGCGGGTGTGCCCTCGGCGCGGTCGTCGCCGCGTTCACGTCGGTCGCGCCCGACGACGCCGGCGCGGCCGCCGTCGCCGCGACCGCGGTGCACACCATCGCCGCGGAGCTCGCCGCACGCGAGGCCGGCGGGCCCGGCACGTTCCAGCCGCTGTTCCTCGACCGGTTGGCGTCGCTCACCCCGGAGGACGTCGTCCGCGAGGCCCGGATCACGGTCGAGGCCGAGCCTGCGTCCCTGGTGGTGCCGGCATGAGCGGGCCGCGGCGGGACGTCGGCGTCTACCTGGTCACCGACGGCGCGCTGGCCGACCGGCACGGTGTCGGGGTGCTCGGGGTGGTCCGCGCCGCGGTGCACGCCGGGGTCGGGATCGTGCAGGTGCGGGACAAGGACGCCTCGGCCCGTGGCCTGCTCGCCCTGACCGCCGCCGTGGCCGACGCCGTCGGGGACCGCGCGATCGTGGTGGTCGACGACCGGCTCGACGTCGCCCTCGCCGCTCGGCACGCGGGGCACCGGGTCGCCGGGGTGCACCTCGGCCAGTCGGACGTGCCCGTGACGGCCGCGCGGGCGCTTCTCGGGCCGGACGCGCACGTCGGGTTGACGGCGAACACGCTCGAGCACCTGGCTGCCGTCGAGCGGCTGCCCCGCGGCACCGTCGACCTGCTCGGCGTCGGGGTCGTGCACCCCACTGCGACGAAGGCCGACCACCCGCCGGCGCTCGGCCACGACGGGTTCGCCCGGCTGGCCGCCGCGACCGAGGTACGGTGCGTGGCGATCGGCGGCGTCACGCTCGACGACGTCGTGCCGCTTCGAGCAGCGGGCGCTGCCGGGGTCGCGATCGTGTCGGGCATCTGCGCCGCGGCCGACCCGGGATCCGCGGCGGCCGCGTACGTGACCGCGTGGGGCTCTGGAACCGGGCACGGGGCGGAGCGGGGGCGGTCCACCCAGGGTGATCCGTTCCTCCCGGCCTCCTCGCACCACGGGGCGGACTCGTGAACGTCCCGCGCGTCCTGGCCGTCGCCGGGACCGACCCGACCGGCGGCGCCGGGCTGCAGGCCGACCTCAAGGCGATCGCCGCGCACGACGGCTACGGCATGGGGGTGGTGACGGCCCTCGTCGCGCAGAACACGCACGGCGTGCGGTCGGTGCACGTGCCGGACGTCGGCTTCCTGCGGGAGCAGCTCGACGCGGTGTCCGACGACGTGGTCATCGACGCCGTCAAGATCGGCATGCTCGGCACCGCCGAGGTCGTGCGGACCGTGACGGACTGGCTGCGGGAGCACCGGCCGCCCGTGGTCGTCGTGGACCCGGTGATGGTGGCGACGAGCGGGGACCGGCTGCTGGACGAGGACGCCGCCGCCGCGATGGGCACGTTGTTCGCCCTGGCCGACCTGGTCACGCCGAACCGGGCCGAGCTGGCGGTGCTGGCGGAGCTCGCCGGGGCTCCGTCGCGGGCTCCGCTGTCGTCGCTGGATGCTGCGCGGCTCGTGGCGTCGACGTGGGACGTCCTCGTGCTGGCGAAGGGCGGGCACGACGAGGGGCCGACCTCCGACGACGTGCTCGTGTCGCCCTCGGGGTCCGTTCGGCGGTTCACGGCTCCCCGCGTGGCGACGACGAACACGCACGGCACCGGGTGCTCGCTGTCGAGCGCGATCGCGACGCTCGCCGCCCGGCACGGGGACTGGGATCTCGCGGTCGGGGTGGCGAAGCCCTGGCTGACGGCGGCGCTGCAGGGAGCCGATGGGCTGCAGGTCGGGTCGGGGAACGGGCCGATCGACCACGGCGCCGTGATCCGCGCCGCGCTGCCCGTGGTCCCGACCACCGACGTGTGGTGGGACGACGTCGGCTCCCTGCTGCGGTCGACGATCGAGTGCGGGTTCCTCGTGGGGCTGCGGGACGAGACGCTCGATGCGGACGTGTTCGCGGGGTACCTCGCACAGGACGTGCACTACCTGCGGGCCTACGAGCGGCACCTCGCGGGGCTGGCGGCGAGCGCTGCCGGTGCTGCGGCTGCCGCGTTCTGGGCTGCGGCGTCCGAGGGGTGTGCCGCCGAGGCCCGCGACCTGCACCACCGACGCCTCGCCGGCACCCACGCCGACGACCCCGTCCACCCGACGTGCGCCGGCTACCTGGCGCACCTGCAACGGGCGGCGGACTCCGGGTCGGCGGCCGTGCTCGCCGCGGCGGTGCTCCCCTGCTTCCGGGTGTACGCCTGGGTGGGCGTGCAGCTCGGCACGGCGCCGGACGGACACCCGTTCGCGGACTGGATCGCCGCGTACGGCGACGAGGGCTTCGCGGCGTCGAGCGCCGAGGCGACCCGGTTGGTCGAGGAGATGGCAGCAGCCGCGACCCCGGCCGAGCGAGGACGGATGGCGCGGGCGTTCCGCCGCTCGACCGAGTGGGAGCTGGCGTTCTTCGAGATGCCGCTGGGGTTGGGTGCCGGCGCTGGTGCCGGGGTCATTGCCGCGGAAGCGTCACTTCTACGCTGACGACCGCCGACCACCCCGCGAAAGCGACAGATGTCCGCCGATGTTCCGCGGGGACCTGTCGCTTTCGCGAACGGGGTGGCTGGGACGGATCTCGGGTCAGCGCGCGGGCGGCGGCAGGCGAACCAGTTCGACGGTCAGGTCCGCGCCGGTCACCGTCCCGCGCATCCACGTGAAGTCGGGCTGCCGGCGACGATCGGTGGGCGACCCGGGGTTGAGCAACCGTAGGCCCGACGGCGCGACGGTGTCCCACGGGATGTGCGAGTGCCCGAAGACGAGCACGTCGACGTCCGGGTACTCGGCGGCCATCCGGCGCTCCCGGCCCGTCGCGGCGCCGGTCTCGTGCACCAGGGCGAAGCGCAGGTCCTCGACGGCGAAGCGGGCGACGAGCGGGAGCCGGTCGTCGAACTCGGGGCCGTCGTTGTTGCCGCGCACCCCCTCGAACCGGCGCGATCGGGCCTGCACGGCGTCGAGGGTGGCGAGGTCGACCCAGTCCCCCGCGTGCACCACGAGGTCGGCGGCGTCGACGTCGGACCAGAGCGCCGCCGGCAGGTCCTTCGCCCGCTTCGGCAGGTGCGTGTCGGAGAGCAGGACGAACGAGGTCGTCACGTCGACGCGCGCCCGGGCATCGGCAGCCCGGCCTCGTCCGAGGCGCCGAGCCGTTCCAGCAGGCCGGCGAGCAGGGCGATGTCGTCGTCGGACCAGCTGGCGAGCCGCTCCTCCAGCGCGTCGCGGTGCAGTTGCACGGAGCGTTCGAGCGCAGTGCGGCCGGCGTCCGTCGCCTCCAGCGGCTTCGCGTTGCCGGTGCCGCCGTCGGTCGTCCGGATCAGGCCCGTGGCGAGGAGCCCGGAGAGCTGGCGGGAGATCGTCGAGCGGTTCAGGCGCAGGTACCGGGCGATGTCGATGGCCATGCAGCCGGGGTGCTGCACCACGAAGTCGACGAGGGACTGGTCGACGACGCTCAGCGCGTCGTCCGACCCGCGGGCGCGGATGCTCGCACGCCGGGTGATCCGGGCGAGTTCGGTGTACGCCCGGCCGATCTCACTGTTCCGGATCTGGGAGCTCGGGTGGTCCATCGTGGCTCCAGCCTGTCGGTGCCGGCGCCGGCCGGCGGTCTTCCGTGCCGACACCATACCGGGCGGTACGCGAGGTTCGGATTCAGTGGCCGGCGGCTGCGGCCCGGAGTGCGGGGATGTCGAGCTTCTGCATGGTCATCATCGCCTGGAAGACACGGGCGTTCGCCTCGGGGTCGCCCGACCCGGTCATCAGCTCGCCCATCATCGACGGCGTCACCTGCCAGGCGACACCCCAACGGTCGAACAACCAGCCGCACATGCTCGGCTTCCCGCCGTCAGCGAGCAGGGCGTCCCAGATACGGTCGAGTTCGTCCTGCGTGTCCACGTCGACCTGAAACGAGACGGCGTCGGTGTGCGGGTGTCCCGGGCCGCCGTTCATCGCCCGGTACGGCTGTCCGAGCAACGTGAACTCGACGACCAGCGTCGCGCCGTCCGGGGTCTTCGCCACGCTGTCGATCGAGCTGCCGGGGAACAGGTCGACGTAGTACCGGGCGGCTTGCTCGGCCTGGTCGTCGTACCAGAGGAACGGGGTGATGGTGGGCATGTGGCCCTCTTCTCGCGTCGGCTCAGTCCGCGGCACTGCGGATGAGCAGGTCTGACTTCTCGGGGTGCTCGTCGAACCACTTGCCGACGAACCAGCACATCGGCACGACCCGCTTCGTCGAGTTCGACTCGACGTCCGCGACGGCGTACTCGACGAGCTCGGCCGCGTAGCCGTGCCCGCGGTGCTTCGGCACCGTGTACGTGTGCGGGAACGCGATCGCGTCGCCGTTCTCGCGGTAGTCGAGCACGCTCACGAGCTCGCCGCCGACGTACATGGCGTAGCGGTCCTGGTCGGTCTCGTCGCGGAACTCGTGGTCCATGCCGCCATCATGCTCCGCCCCGGGCGCACGCGCTCCACGGGGAATGCTCGTGGCCGCCGAGCGTTGGATGGACACCATGACAACGATCGGCATCATCGGCGCAGGCAACATCGGATCCCAACTCGCACGACTCGCGGTGCAGCACGGCCACCAGGTGGTGATCGCGAACTCCCGCGGCCCCGAGACCCTGACCGACCTGGTCACCGAGCTCGGCGACCGGGCCCGTGCGGCAACCCGCGACGAAGCCGCTGCCGCGGGCGAGGTCGTCGTCGTCACCGTGCCGCTCGCCGCGATCGACACGATCCCCGCGGAACCGCTCGTCGGCAAGGTCGTCATCGACACGAACAACTACTACTGGGAGCGCGACGGCCACATCGCCGCGCTCGACGACGGGTCGACGACGACCGCCGAGCTGCTGCAGGACCACCTGCCGGGCGCCCGGGTCGTCAAGGCGTTCAACCACATCGGCGCCGCGGACCTCACCGGCCACGCCACCCCGGACCGCCGCGCCCTCGTGGTGGCGGGCGACGACGCCGAGGCGAAGCAGGTCGCCACGGACCTCATCGAGCAGTTCGGCTTCGACGTCGTCGACGCCGGCCCCCTCGCCGAGGGCTGGCGCATCCAGCGGGACACCCCCGGCTACGGCCCGCGCCTGACCGCCGACCAGCTGCGCGAGGCCCTGCAGGCAGCGACCCGCTGACGCCCCGAGTCTCGGCCCCGCCGCCGCGAGACTCGCGCTGGGCGACAGTCCTCGGGCCGACGGCCGCGAGAACTGTCGCTCACGCCGAGACTCGGCCCGGCGGCCCGGCGGCCCGGCTCGCCGGCGCGGCCGGGCGGCGGCGCACTACGCCCGGTCGAAGATCTCCGTCATGTCGGCGATGTCGTCCTCGGTCGGCGTCCAGGTGGTGCCCGCCTCGACGTTCTGCGTGATCTGCTCCGGCTTCGTCGCTCCGGCGATGACGCTCGACAGCCCCGGCTGCGCGAGCAACCAGGCGAACGTCGCCTGCAGCATCGTGACGCCGCGGTGGTCGCAGAACCGCTGGTAGTCGTCGAGGACGTCCCACGGGGCGTTCTCGAGCAGCTGCGGCTTCGACGTCGACAGGCGCCCGTCGGCCGGGCCTCCGGCCTTCGTGTACTTGCCGGTGAGCAGCCCGTTGTACAGCGGGAAGAACGGCAGGAACCCGAGCGCGTACGCACGGACGGCCGGCAGCACCTCGGCCTCGGCGGCTCGGGCGAGCGGGCTGTACTCGTTCTGCGCGGACACGAACGCGGTGGTGCCGGCGATCGACGCCGTCAGCTCGGCCTCGGCGATCTGCCACCCGGCGAAGTTCGAGTGTCCGACGTACCGGATCTTGCCCTCGCGGACCAGGTCGTCGAGGACGGACAGCGTCTCCTCGATCGGCGTCACGTCGTCGGGTCGGTGCATCTGGTACAGGTCGATCCAGTCCGTGCCGAGGCGACGGAGCGACGACTCGACGGCCAGCCGGACGTACCGCCGCGAGCCGCGGACACCCCAGTCCGGGCCGTTCGCGCCCTGCATGTCCATACCGAACTTCGTCGCGAGCACGATCTCGTCCCGCCGACCCACGATCGACCTGCCGAGCATCTCCTCGGACATGCCGGGCCGGCCGCCGTAGATGTCCGCGGTGTCGAAGAGCGTGACACCGGCGTCGAGGGCCGCCCGCACGACGGCGTCGGTGCCCTCCTGCGACTCGGAGGCGGTCCCCGGTCGCCCGAAGTTGTTGCAGCCGAGGCCGACGGTGGAGACGACGAGCCCCGAGGGACCCAGTGGACGGTGTTCGATTCCGGTCATGCCCCGAACGTACCGGCGACCCCGGAACTGGGGCTGCGACATCCGCGACCGTTGCCGCTAGAACTGACGATGGATCAGTCGACGAAGGGAGCACCGCAGTGGCGTCGCATCGCATGCAGGATTCGGAACGGCCGCGCCGTCCCGTCCCGTCCTGGGTGACCGCACCGGTCGTCGAACCGGCCGTGGCCGTCGAGCGGCTCGCCCCCGACGTCGCAGCGAGCACCGGCCAGGAGGCTCGTCACACCCCCGCCACGTCGCGCACCGCCCACGGTGCGTCGGCTCCCACCGCCGTGGTCGGCTCCGCGCCGCAGCCGACGGCCACGCTCGCCCCGACGCCGGAGCCCGCGTCGATCGCGACCCTCGTCGAGGACGACGTCGCGGTCCCCGACTACCCGCCGCAGCAGGACCTCCTGCCGCCGGCGCCGACCTCACCGTCCGTGCACACCGTGCCGTTCGACACCGCCGCCGTGGCCCCCGCCCCCGCCCCGGTCTCGCCGATCGACGCCGCTCCCCGCACCACACCGGCCCCCGCGCCGTCGCCCGTGCCCACCGCCGGCCAGCCCCGGTTCTCGGTGCCCGGTCTGGAGCACGTCGTCGTCGACGGCACCGAGCCCGAACCCGTCGGCCCGATCGGCTTCCGCACGCCCCGCCGCTTCGCCCACCAGCAGGCCGCCGCCACCGTGACACCGGCACCGGCGCCGACCCCGGCGTCCGCCCACGTGCGGTCCTTCGACGCGGTCCTGCAGGCGCCGTCGGTGCCGACCGCCTCGTCGACCGCACCGATGGCGCCGAACCCGGTCGTGCCCGTGACCGCACCCCGTGCCGAGGCGAGTGCGTCCGTCGGGGCCGAGCCGGGCCTCCCGACCGAACTGCTCGACCAGCCCGTGGCCGCAGCCGCTGCGCCGGAGCCGCGCCGTGCACTCGGTGCGACGCCCGGGGCGATCCTGGGCGCCGTGGCGGGCATCGCGACGCTCGGACTCGCGGCGTGGTGGTTCACCGCGCCGGCGACCGTGCACGGCGTCGGTGTCGTGCTCGGACTGCTCGCGTTGGTGGTGTCGATCGTGACGCTGCGCGACCGCGCGGCGACGTGGCAGCGGCCGGTCGCGCTGCTCGGTGCCGTGCTCGGCGGCGTCGGCACGCTCGTGCTGCTGTGGGCCGTCGCGTCGGCGCTGCTGCCGCTCGCCGGGGTGACGCTGCCCGACCTGACCGGCACCGGGACGACCCCGCCCCTCGCGCCGTAGCCCGCGCGTCCGCTGCACGCCGGTCGCGGTCAGACCGCGCGGACGACCCCGCGGGACAGGATCGCGTTCGTCAGGGCGTCGATCGGCTCGCGCTGCACCGTCGGGTTGGCGATGAGGACGTAGTCGACCGCCGGCAGGTCCGGTAGCCCCAGCCGCTGCGACACCTTCACCAGGTCCGCCGGGATGAGCGAGTGCGGGAACACCGCCACGCCGATCCCCGCGCGCACCGCCGCCAGGACGCCGTTGACGTCGCGGGTGTTGCAGGTGATCCGCCAGGTGCGGCCGGCGGCCTCGAGGGCGTCGATCGCCATCTGCCGGCTGATGCTCGGCGCCTGGTACGCGATGAGCGGCACTGGCTCGTCGCGTTCGACCGCGATGCCGTCCTGCGCCATCCACACCATCTGGTCGGTCGCGACGCGGGTGCCCTCGGCGGACTCCCCTGCGGTCTGCTTGATGAACACCAGGTCGAGCTGGCCGGCGTGCACCCGGCGCAGCAGCGGCGACGACTGGTTCACCGTCAGCTCGAGGTTCACCTGCGGGTGCAGCCGCCGGAAGTCGCGGAGGATGCGCGGCAACTGCGTGATCGCCAGGTCGTCGGCCGCGCCGAACCGGAGCCGCCCGCGCGTCGCCGACCCGGAGAAGTACGCGTCCGCGGTGGCGTGCGCGGCGAGGATCGTCCGGGCGAAGCCGGCCATCGCGTCGCCGTTGTCGGTGAGGGTGACGCCACGGGTGTCGCGTGCGACGAGGGTGCGGGACACCGCGGTCTCGAGCCGCCGGACGTGCTGGGACACGGTGGGCTGACTGATGCCGAGACGGGCTCCGGCCTGCGTGAAGCTCTGCGTCTCGGCGACGGCCAGGAAGGTCTGCAGCAGGACCGGATCGAGCACGGGGCACCTCGTTCGTTCGCGCAGTCATTCGACATCGCAATGGATTGATAGCCACCATAGGGGTGTCGAATGAACCTCGGTCACGTAGTTTCGTTGGGGTACCAGATCCGCAACGACGTCCGGAGAACCCCTCACCGTGAGTGCGTCATCGACGACCCTCCCCCCGCCCACCGAACCGCTCCCGATCCAGGCCACCCGCCCGCCCTGGCGGCACACGCTCATCGCCCTGTCCGTGCCGAACTTCCGGCTGTTCACGGCCACCAACCTCGTCGCGATGACCGCCGGGTGGATGCAGCGCATCGCCCAGGACTGGCTCGTCCTGCAGCTGACCGGCTCGGTCGCGCAGGTCGGCATCACCGTCGCCTGCCAGTTCGCGCCGATGCTGCTGTTCGGGCTGCTCGGCGGGGTGCTCGTGGACCGGTTCTCGAAGCGTGCGCTGATGATGATCACGCAGGGCGCCTTCGCGGTGCTGTCCGCGCTGCTCGCCGTGCTGACGCTGGCCGGGGTGGTCGAGGCCTGGCACATCTGGGTGATCGCGTTCCTGGTCGGCATGGTCACCGTGATCGACAACCCAGCCCGGCAGGTGTTCGTCACCGAGATCGTCGGGCACCAGCACCTCCGCAACGCGATCAGCGTGAACTCGTCGGTGTTCCAGCTGGGCGGCATGATCGGACCGGCGCTGTCCGGCGCACTGCTCGTCGCCGTCGGGGCGGGGTGGTCGTTCGGCGTGAACGCGATCGCCTGCGTCGCCGTCGTCGTGACGCTCGGGTTCCTGAAGGTCTCGGAGCTGCACCGGACGCCCCCGGCGCCCCGCGGCAAGGGGCAGCTGATCGAGGGGCTCCGCTACGCCGTGAACAAGCCGACGATCATCGTGCCGGTGATCCTCGTCGCGTTCTTCTCGGTGTTCGCACTGACGATGCCCGTGCTCCTGTCGGCCTTCGCGTCCCAGGTCTACGACGTCGGTGCCGCCGGGTACGGCGTGTTCAACTCCGCCGTGGCGATCGGCGCACTCGTCGGCGCCCTGCTCTCCACGCGGCGGGCGGTCGTGCGGCTCCGGACCATCGTGGGCGGGGTCTTCTGGACCGGGGTGCTGCTCGTGGTCTCCGGGTCCATCCCCGTGATCGCGCCGTTCACCGTGGCGCTCGTCGCCGTCGGGATGTCGCAGCTGCTGTTCCAGACCGCGTCGAACTCGCTCGTGCAGCTGTCCTCGAACGTGGCGATCCGGGGACGGGTGATGTCGCTCTACGTGCTCGTGCTGCTCGGCGGCCAGGCGATCGGCGGGCCGCTGATGGGCCAGGTCGTCGACCACTTCGGGGCGCACGTCGGGATGATGGTCGCCGGCGGGGTGCCCGCTGCGGCCGCCGCCGTGATCGCGCTCGTGCTCGCCCGCCGCGGAGGCCTGCACGTGGCGGTGCGCATGCGCCACCATGTGCCGCTGCCGGCCATCGTCGCGCACTGACCGGAGGCGCGGTCGCGAGATTGTCTGCCGGAACCAGGTTCCGGACACTGAACCACGCAGATCCGCGGTGCTGTGTCCGGAACCGGGTTCCTGAGCGGGGTGCGCCTCAGTAGGCGACGCCGAAGCGCGTCTGGTGGTGCGCCGGGTTCGCGATCTCGTCGACGAAGGCCAGACCGAAGTCGTCACCCGAGATGTCGGAGTTGCCCTCGGCGTCGGCGAGCAGGACCTCGTCGGTCGTGCGGTACGTGCCGCGACGCTCGCCCGGGTTGTAGCTGCCGTAGCCGGCGGCCGGGCTGACGTAGAACCAGTCGACGTCGGTGTCCGAGGCACGGAGCGCGTCGAGGATCTGCGCGTGGCTCTTCGCCTCGCCCTTGAACGCGTCCGGGAACTCAGCCGAGTCGAACAGGCGCGGACCACCCTCGGCGACGAGCAGCGAACCGGCGCCGCCGACGATGCCGAGCCGCGCACCGGCGCTGGCCGCAGCGTCGACGAAGTGCTGGAACTTGTCCTTGAGTTCACTGCCGTCCGACTGGACCGCGTGCAGCGCGACGACGATGACGTCGGCGTCCTTCGTGACCTCGGCCACGAAGTCGGCGTCGAACGCGTCGCCCTGCGCCAGGGTCAGACCCTCGGCGGCGTCGAGCTTGCTCGTGTCGCGCGCGACGGCGGTGACGGCGATGCCGCGGGAGAGGGCTTCGCGGGTGATGGCGGAGCCGGCGTAGCCGGTGCCTCCGAAGACGACGATGCTGGTCATGCTGTTCCTTTCGTGGGGCTGGTGCTGCTCACCGTACAAGAGTTACTCTCTTTGAGTAAGTAGGCACCTCACAGTGCGTAACGGAGCCCGTCGTCACGGAGGCCAGGCCAGGATGTCAGCACTCGAGTACAGCCCCTACGCGGCGGACTGCCCCAGCCGACAGTTGCTCGACCGCATCGGCGACCGCTGGAGCGTGCTGACGATCGGCACCCTCGCCGACGGGCCGCAACGGTACTCGGCGATCGCGAACCGGGTGCAGGGCGTGTCGCAGAAGATGCTCACGCAGACACTCCGCGCGCTCGAACGGGACGGGCTCGTGACGCGCACGGTGTTCCCGGAGATCCCGCCGCACGTCGAGTACGAACTGACCGATCGCGGGCGGTCCCTCCGCCGGGTGCTCGAGCCGCTCGAGGCATGGGCGACGTCCCACATGGACGACGTCGCCGTGTCGCGCGGGGAGTACGACGCGCGCTGAGCTCCGGCGGCGGCGGGCGGGCGGGGGCGCTTCGTGAGCAGAAATGGTCGGGTCCGCCGAACGCACCCGACCATTTGTGCTCACGAAGTGTCGCCACGCCCACACTCGGAATCCCCGACGGCGGCGAGTGGTTGCCTGGGGACATGCGATCCATCGTCTACACGAAGCCCGGTGACAGCAGCGTCCTCGAACTCGTCGAGCGGGACGTCCCCGAACCCGGCGCCGGCGAGGTCCGCGTCCGCGTCGTCGTCTCCGGCGTGAACCCGACGGACTGGAAGGCGCGGGCCGGCGGCACCTACGGCGACGGCCTGCCGTTCCCCGAGATCACGCCGAACCAGGACGGCGCCGGTGTCGTCGACGCGGTCGGCCCGGGCGTCGAGGACCTCGCCGTCGGTGACCGTGTCTGGCTCTTCATGGCCGCCGCCTCGCGCCCGACCGGCACCGCGCAGGAGTACACCGTCGTGCCGGAGAGCCGCGCGGTCCGCCTGCCTGACGGCAGCTCGTTCGACGTCGGCGCCTCGCTGGGGGTGCCGGCGATGACGGCACACCGCGCCCTGACCACGCACGAGGACGGTCCGGCGCGACTCGGTCCCGGATCCCTCGACGGCTTCACCGTGCTCGTTGCGGGTGGTGCCGGCGCCGTGGGGCACGCTGCGATCCAGCTCGCCCGCTGGGCCGGCGCGACCGTCATCACGACGATCAGCTCGGACGCCAAGGCCGCGCTCGCCACCGCCGCTGGCGCCCACCACGTCGTGAACTACCGACAGGACGACGCCGCGGCTCGCATCCGCGACATCGCTCCTGACGGCGTCGACATCGTCGTCGAGGTGTCGATCCCGCAGAACGCCGCGCTGGTCGCCGACGTGCTCGCGAACCACGGCGTCGTGTCGATCTACGCGAACAACGGCGGCGACGAGGCCTCGCTGCCGATCCGCCCGAACATGAGCGTCAACGCGCGGTACCAGTTCCTGCTGCTCTACACGATCGGCGACGAGGCCCTGGCCGCCGCGGCCGAGGACGTCACCGAGGCACTGCACGACGGCGTGCTGCCGGTCGGCGAGGACGCCGGGCTCCCGCTCACTCGGTTCACGCTCGAGCAGACGGCCCAGGCGCACGACGCGGTGGAGCAGGACACCGTCGGCAAGGTCGTCATCGACGTGACGAAGGCACCGTAGTCGCGACGCCCGGCGCCTCGACGCTCCACGACGAACGGCTCCCACACACGTGGGAGCCGTTCGTCGTGGAGGATGCGGGAAGGGTCAGCGACCCAGGCGCGCGGCGATGGCTGCGGCGACCCGGATCCGGGCTGCTTCGCGCTCGCGCTCGATGTTGGCGGCGATGACGTCGAGGTCTTCGTAGTCGGCGTCGGTGGTGGTGTCGTTCCAGTTGGGCGATGAGATCCGGGCACGCCCGAACGACGGCGGAGCAGGGTTCACGGTCGTCATGGGGGCATCGTACGTCGAGCGTCCGACAGAGCGTGTGAGCATCACGGGCCTTTCCTTGGATTGCGGTCGCGCTCGGGGAACGAGTAAGTCAACGAGAAGGCCACGGCCATGAACGAGGCCATCATCGCGATGTTCTTCGCGTCGAGTTCGGTGAAGGCGTCGGGGACCGGGGAGTCGACGGTGAGCATGCCGAACGAGTACTGGTCGGACCGGATCACCACCGAGACGTACGAGGAGTACCGCGGTTCGAAGCCGGACACGTCCTGGTCGACATCGACGTCGGCGGAGCGGTCGCCGACGATCCGGGGCGATCCCCCGATCAGCACCCACTCGAGGTTGCGGTCGCCGTAGGGCGTTCCCGCGCGGAAGACCCCGGCGGTGTCGCCGGCGCCCCCGTGACCGATCGGCTCGAGCGCACGCAGATCGGTGGACAGCTGGTACACGTTGGCGCGGACGTCGGGGACCTTCGGCAGCAGGTAGAACGCCAGGGCCACGGCAACGCGGTCGGCGACGACGGAGAGTTCGCCGTGGCGCTCGGACCGGGGCAGTTCGGCGAACCGGACGAGCCGGGTGGCGATCTGGCCGAACGCGTACCGGACCGCCGTCGACTGTTCGAGCTCTGCCGCGGTCGCGTTCTCCTCGGCCGCCGAGCGCGCGGCGTCGCCGCGCCGAGTCCGGACCACCTGCACCGCCACGGCGACGGCCAGCACGACGAGCCCGAACACGACGAGTGACAGTCGGACCGCCGGGGTGACGAACAGGTTCGGCAGCTGGAACGCCGCGGTGGGCGCGGCCGCCACCAGGATCGGCCACCCGACCGTGCCGACCCGTCGTGAACGCTGTTGCCCCATGACCACGACGCTAGGTCACGCCACCGACGCGATCGGAGTTGTCCACAGGGCAGTTCTCCACAGCGAGACCGGGTCTCCACCAGCGCGTCGCCGGCAGCTGGTAAGCAGGACCCATGACCGACGTCGCGACGCCCGTACCTGGAACCAGAGCTCTCGTCCTCGGCGGTGGTGGTGTCGCCGGGATCGCGTGGGAGGTCGGTGTGCTCTCCGCCCTGCAGGACGCCGGCGTCGACCTCGACGCAGCAGACCTCGTCGTCGGCACGAGCGCCGGCAGCGTCGTCGGGGCCTTCGTCCGCAACGGCGCGGTACAGCAGGCGTACGACCAGCAGCACACCCCGGCGCCGACGACCTACGTCGAGCCGCCGGCCATCGACACCGACGCCGTCCAGCAGCGGATCGGCGCCGCGCTCGAGGGGGCGACCGGCGAGCAGGACGCCCGCGCCCGCCTCGGGCTCGCCGCGCAGCAGGTCGCCGACGGACAGACCGACGACGAACGCGTGGCGACCTTCGCCGAGACCCTGCCGTCCACCGAGTGGCCGGTCAAGCCGCTCGCGATCACCGCGGTCGACGCCACCGACGGCACGTTCCGGCTGCTGACCGCGGCCGACGGCGTCCCGCTCCCCCGCGCGGTCGCCGCGAGCTGCTCCGTGCCCTTCGTGTGGTCGCCCGTCGGCATCGAAGGCCGACCGTACGTCGACGGCGGGGTCCGTTCCGGCACGAACGCCGACGCCGCCGCCGGCCACGAGCGTGTCCTCGTCATCGCCTGCGGTCCCGAGGGTCCGTCGCCGGTCGGCCCCTGGCTCGACGTCGCGGTCGAGTCGCTCCGCGCCGGCGGCAGCTCGGTCGAGGTCGTCGTGGCCGACAGCACCGCGCAGGAAGCCTTCGGCACGAACTCGCTCTCGCTGGCCACCCAGGCGCCGTCGGCCGAGGCCGGCCGCACCCAGGGCACGGCGGTCGCCGAGCAGATCGCCGCGTTCTGGGCGGACGACCTGGTGAGCGTGGACGCATGACGACACCGTTCTCCGACCTCGACCAGTACATCGCCCTCCCCCGGGTCGACGGGATCGCGATCAGCCCCGATGGCGAGCGCGTCGCCCTGACGGTCAGTGCGCTCGACCCGGACCGCACCGGGTACCGCCGCTCGATCTGGCAGGTGCCAGCAGGGAACGACGCCGACGCGGCCAGCGGAGACGCACCTGGTACCGCCGTCCGCCTCACCCGCTCCGCCAAGGGCGAGGGCGGGGTCGCCTTCACCCGCACCGGCGACCTGCTCTTCGTCTCCGCGCGGCCCGACGCCGACGCCGACGAACTCGAGACAGCTCAGCTCTGGGTGCTCCCGGCGACCGGCGGCGAGGCCCGTCCCCTCACCCGGCTCGCCGGGGGCGTCGGCGGCGTCCTGGCCACCGCGGCGTCGTCGGACGTCGTCGCGCTCACCGCCGACCTGCTGCCGGGTGCCGGCTCCGAGCCGGAGACGGTACTCGAGGCCGACGCAGCACTCCGCAAGGCCCGCACGGACAAGAAGGTCCGCGCGATCCTGCACGAGACGTACCCGGTCCGGTACTGGGACCACGACCTCGGGCCGGCCCAGACCCACGTCCTCACGCTCGACACCGCCGGCGGCGCGGACGAAGTCGCTCAGCCCGTCGACCGCACACCGACCCCGGGCCGGTCGCTGGACCACGTCGCCGGGGCGCTCACGCCCGACGGATCGGTCCTGCTGGCAGCCGTGGGCGTCCGGGAGGCCCGTGGGGACCGCTCGACGCTCGTCACGATCGACTGCACCAGCGGCCACCGCACGGTGCTGTTCGACGACGTCGACGTCGACCACGAGATGCCCGCGCTGAGCCACGACGGCCGCACGATCGCGTGGGTCAGGACGGTTCGCTCCACGCCCGCCGGCGCGGCACAGCAAGAAGTCTGGACCGCCGGCATCGACGGGTCGGACCCGCACCGCATCGCCACCGACTGGGACCGCTGGCCGAGCGAGCTCGTGTTCGAGCACGGCGACCGGGCACTGCTCGCCGTGGCCGACCAGGACGGCCGGGCACCGGTCTTCCGCATCCCGCTCGACGGCGCAGCCGTCGAGCAGCTGACCCACGACGACTGGGCGTACTCGAGCCTGCGCGTGGCGGAGGCGACCGGTGCGGTCGTGGCGCTCCGGGCCTCCTGGGCGGCACCACTGCACCCCGTGCGGATCGCGACGGACGGCATGGTGACCCCGCTCGCGACGCCCGCGCCCCTGCCCGACGTCCCCGCGCACCTGGAAGAGGTCGAGACCACCGCGGCCGACGGCGCGCGCGTACGCGGCTGGCTGGTGGTGCCGGAGGGCGAGGGGCCGCACCCGTTGCTGCTCTGGATCCACGGTGGACCGCTCAACTCGTGGAACCAGTGGTCGTGGCGGTGGAACCCGATGCTCCTGGCGGCGCGCGGGTACGCCGTGCTACTGCCGGACCCGGCGCTGTCGACCGGCTACGGGCTCGACTTCGTGAACCGCGGGTGGAACGCGTGGGGGCAGGCTCCGTACACCGACCTGATGGCGATCACCGACGCGGTCGAGGCGCGCGCCGACATCGACGAGACCCGCACGGCCGCGATGGGCGGGTCGTTCGGTGGGTACATGGCGAACTGGGTCGCCGGGCACACCGACCGGTTCCGCGCGATCGTCACACACGCCAGCCTGTGGGCGCTCGACCAGTTCAACGGCACCACGGACTCGTCGCAGTACTGGTCGTCGATCTTCGACGCCGCCGGCATCGAGGCGAACGACCCGCACCGCTTCGTGGCCGACATCACGTCACCGATGCTCGTGATCCACGGCGACAAGGACTACCGGGTGCCGATCGGCGAGGGGCTGCGGCTCTGGTCCGAGCTCGCGGAGCACCACGCGGCGCCGGACGGCACGATGCCGCACCGGTTCCTGTACTTCCCGGACGAGAACCACTGGGTGCTCTCGCCGCAGCACGCTGTGGTCTGGTACGAGACGGTGTTCGCGTTCCTCGGGCAGCACGTGCTCGACCAGGAGTGGGAGCGGCCGGAGCTGCTCGGGTAGTCACGGCCCTGGACGACCCGGAACGACACGATCGACGTCGTACGACATCGTGGATGTCGTTCCGGGTCGGATCCGCCCGACAGGCCCGGCCTAGACGAACGCGGCCTGCCCGGTGATCGCCCGCCCGACGATGAGCGTGTTCACCTCGCGTGTGCCCTCGTACGAGTAGATCGCCTCGGCGTCCGCGAAGAACCGGGCCACTCCCTTGTCGAGCACGATGCCGTTGCCGCCCTGCACCTCGCGGCACCAGCCGACGGTCTCGCGCATCTTCGCGGTCGCGAACGCCTTCGCCAGGGCGGAGTGCTCGTCTCCCCCGACACCGGCGTCCTGCATGGCCGAGGCCTGCGTGCAGAGCGCGATCGAGGCCGTGATGTTCGACAGCGACTTCACGAGCAGGTCCTGCACGAGCTGGTGCGACGCGATGGGCTTGCCGAACTGGATCCGCTCGCGGGCGTACGAAAGGGCTGCTTCGTAGGCGCCGACCGCGATGCCGACGGCCTGCCAGGCCACCTCGGTGCGGGTCAGGCGCAGCACCTCGGCCGTCGACCGGAACGAGTCGGCGCGCTGCAGCCGACGCGATTCCGGCACGCGCACCCCCTGCATGACGATGTCGGCGTTCTGCACCCCGCGCAGCGCGATCTTGTCCTCGATCTTGGTCGCGGTGAAACCGGGGGTGTCCGTGGTGACCAGGAAGCCCTTCACCTGCTCGTCCGCGACGTCCTTCGCCCAGATGACGACGACGTCAGCGAAGGTGGCGTTGCCGATCCAGCGCTTCTCACCGTCGAGCACCCACGTGTCGCCGTCGCGCCGGGCGGTGGTGCGCAGGCCGCGGGCGGAGTCGCTGCCGGACAGCGGTTCGGTCAGACCGAACGCCCCGATGAGCTCGCCGGTCGCCATGCGCGGCAGCCACTCGCGCTGCTGCTCCTCGCTGCCGGCCACCGCGATCGAGTTCATCGCCAGGCCGGACTGGACGCCGATGAACGTCGCGACGCTCGCGTCGACCCGTCCGAGCTCGAGCGCCGCCCACCCGCGGTACACGGCCGAGTTCTCGAACTGACGCACGAGCGGGATCCCCGGCCCGTACATGCCCAGCTCAGCGAGCGGAGCGATCACCTGCATCGGGAACTCGGCACGTGCCCAGTACCCATCGGCGATGGGCGCGACCTCGTGCTCGAGGTACTCGCGGAGTCGCCCGATCGACGCGCGCTCCGGCTCGGTCAGCTGCTGTTGGAAGCCGTAGAAGTCCGATTCGAGGAGGCCCGTCGTGGGCGTCAGCGTTGACATGGAACCAACGATGCATCATTCTCGAAAACGTTGCAAGGGAGGGTCGCGTGTACACATCGGATTCTGCGCTGCGCGCCTTCCGGGAGGCCCGCCACACCTTCATCGACGGCGCACGGATCGACATGGGCGCCTTGGCTGCCGCACTCGGCGTGGACCGTACGTCGCTGTTCCGGTGGGTGGGCAACCGTGACCGGTTGCTGTCCGAGATCCTGTGGTCCCTCGCAGTCCCGACGCTCGACCGGGCGTCCCGCGCTGCCGACACGATCGGGTCGACCGGCGCAGCACGCATCGTCGACGTGCTCGACCGGTTCACCGCCGACCTCATCGAAGCCACCTACTTCCGCGCGTTCCTCACCCGCGAGCCCGCGCGGGCGATGCGCCTGCTGACCACCTCGGAGAGCGACGTGCAGAGCCGGTTCGTCGACCGGATCACTGCACTCGTCGTCGAGGAACAGTCGTCCGGCGAGTTCGATCCGGCCCCGCTCTCCGCCGAGGAGCTCGCCCGGCTGCTCGTCCGGATCTCAGAGTCGTTCACCTACGCTGAGTTCATCTCCGGTGAGGCCCCCGACCCTGTCCGGGCACGCGCCGCGTTCGAGTACGTGCTGCGCCCCGCCGCCGATCACGCCACACCCGCACCTCCGATCGGAGACCGATGACCATCGACGAGTACCCGTTCCGCCGCCTCTACCCCACGCGGTGGAACGACAACGACATGTTCGGGCACGTCAACAACACGATCTACTACTCGGCGATGGACAACGCGTCGACGTACTGGTTCCGCGAGCAAGCGGGGCTCGACCCGTTCTCGTCGGAGTGGATCGCGGTGCTGGTGTCGTCGAGCTGCCGGTTCGTCGAGTCCGCCGTGTGGCCGGACGTCATCGAGGTCGGGATGCGCTCCAAGCACCTCGGCACCACGAGCCTGTCGTGGGAGTTCGGCCTGTTCCGCCAGTCCGACGGCGCGCTGCTCGCCACCGGCGAGTTCGTGCACGTGATCATCGACCGCGAAGGTGCCCGCCGGCCGATCCCCCTGCCGGAGTCGCTGCGCGAGCTCGTGACCGGCACGATGGTCGCCCAGCAGCCCGCCGTCGCCGACTGACCGCGCGCACGACGCCCGGTCAGGGGCGGTAGTCGTCGCGGCTCGGCCGGTTCAGCCGCGCGGCGAGGTCGTCGCCCGCGGGCTTCGCGCCGTTCAGGGTCCCGAGCACCTTCGCGATGGTCGACAACACGAAGCCGATCCCCCGGCCGATGGCGTGTACGAAGCGCATGACGTCCCCTCTCGTCACCCCACGCTAGCCCGCGGCCCGAGGACTGCTCAAGACTTCAGCGCGGCCAGCTCGAGGTTGATGTCGTCGGGGTCCTGCACGGACAGGATCACCATGCCGGCGTCCCCGAGGTCGGTCACCTCGCCGTGCTCGACCCCCGCAGCGTCGAGACGTGCGGCCGCCTGGTGCAGCTCGTCGACCGACCCCACGACGAAGCTGACGTGGTCGAGTCCCACCGTGTCCGGGTTGAACGTCTGCCCCGCCGGAGCGACCGGGCGCAGGCCGAAGACCTGGTCGCCGAGCTGGAACACGGATCCGCCGTAGAAGCGCTCGCGGTCCTCGCGCACGCCGGGCTCGTCGACCTGGTCGCTGAAGTCGATCGCCGGGTCGGTGCCGAGCAGCTGCTGGTAGAACGCCTTGCTGCGGTGGATGTCGGTCACGGTGACGCGGACGTGGGCCAGGGCGGTCGGGCGTGCGAACGGTTCGGTCATGGTGGAGCTCCTCCGGGTTCGACCCGACGCAGGGCCGTCGGGTGCGCGCCGTGGTTGCGACGCACCCACGAGGAAACCCCTGCCACCTCGGTGCATCCCGACACCGTGCGGCGACCGGACAGCGGCGCTGGACCCGAACGCCAGCGCCGCGGTCCGGTCAGATCAGGT
The DNA here is from genome assembly GCF_044497295.1 of Curtobacterium pomorum. NCBI lineage: Bacteria > Bacillati > Actinomycetota > Actinomycetes > Micrococcales > Microbacteriaceae > Curtobacterium > Curtobacterium pomorum. The sequence goes on along the minus strand of NZ_CP172409.1, from coordinate 1,608,516 downwards.
CGTCGGTCAGGTGGTTCGGCGTGCCGAAGCGGTGCGCCGTGATCGACACCGCCTGCTCGCGGACGAACGGCAGGATCTCGAGCCGCCCGGCCTCGGTCACGGGGCCGCCGTACACCGCGACGTCGGGACGCCCACCGACCGCCGCGTAGAGCGCCGAGGTGTCGCCGCCGATGAGCCGGACACGGGTCGACGGGCCCGCCGCGATCGACGATGCGAAGGAGTCGTCGGCAACCGACTGCGAGACGGACCGGACGATGGGCAGCGAGCGGAGCGCCGATGCGACGGACTCGGGCAGCGCGGCGGCCGTCGAGACGTCGATCGCCGTGCCGGCCCGGAGCGCAGCCGCGACGACGCGGACGAGGTCAGGAACAGCATCCTCGTCACCAGAAGCCAGGCGCACCTGCACCGACGGGAACGGCAGGTACCGGGCGATGTTCCGCTCGGCGCTCAGGGCCGAGACGTCGGTCGCGGTGCCGAACAGCGTCGACCAGGCCTGCTCGTCGGACGCCAGCGCACGGTCGAGCACCGGCGACGACACCTCGGCCGCCCGGACGAACGTCCGGATCGGGGCGGACGGAGCCGCCGTAGCGGTAGCAGCAGCGGGGGTCCACGACCCGAGCCCGAGCAGGTAGTTCAGCCCACCGGCCTTCGTGCCCGCGCCGACGGCCGACTTCTTCCACCCACCGAACGGCTGCCGGCGGACGATCGCGCCCGTGATGCCACGGTTGACGTAGAGGTTGCCCGCCTGGATCCGGCCGAGCCACGTGCCGATCTCGGCCGGGTCGAGCGAGTGCAGGCCCGAGGTCAGGCCGTAGTCGACCTCGTTGACGATGTCGATCGCTTCGTTGAGGGTGTCGGCGGTCATCATGCCGAGGATCGGACCGAAGTACTCGGTGCGGTGGAACTCCGAGCCGCGTCGGACGCCCTGACGGACACCCGGGCTCCAGAGCTTGCCGGTCTCGTCGAGCTGCTTCGGCTCGACGGCCCAGGACTCGCCCGCGCCGAGCGTCGTCAGGCCGTCGAGCAGCTTGCCCGACGCCGGCTCGATGACCGGGCCCATCTGCGTCGCGGCGTCGGTCGGGTAGCCGACGGTGAGTGAGGACACGGCGTCGAGGAGCTGGTTGCGGAAGCGCTTCGACTTCGCGACCGACCCGACCATCACCACGAGCGACGCGGCCGAGCACTTCTGGCCGGCGTGCCCGAAGGCCGAGGCGACGACGTCCTTCACCGCGAGGTCGAGGTCCGACGACGGGGTGACGATGACGGCGTTCTTGCCCGAGGTCTCGGCGAGCAGCGGCAGGTCCGGACGGAAGGAACGGAACAGCTCGGCGGTCTCGTACGCGCCGGTGAGGATCACCTGATCGACCATCGGCGAGGCGATGAGCTGCTCGCCGAGCTCGTTCTCGGACACCTGCAGGAACGCGAGCACGTCGGCCGGGGCGCCGTGTGCGTCGAGCGCGGTCTCGATGATCGAGGCGAGGACTGCGCCGGAGCGCTCGGCGGGCGGTGCCGGCTTGAGGACCACGGCGGACCCTGCGGCCAGCGCGGCCAGGGTCGAGCCCGCGGGGATCGCGACCGGGAAGTTCCACGGCGGCGCGACGAGGGTCAGGCTTGCCGGGGTGAACGTCGCGCCGTCGACCTCGTCCAACGAGCCAGCGAGCGTGCCGTAGAAGTGCGCGAAGTCGATCGCCTCGGACACCTCGGGGTCGGCCTGGTCGATGGTCTTGCCGGTCTCGGCGGCCATGACCTCGATGAGTGCGGCGCGGTTCGCCTCGAGCGCGTCGCCGACGGCGTGCAGCACGGCGCCACGAGCGCCACCGGACCAGGTGCCCCAGACGGCACCGGCGGCCTTGGCGCGGCCGAGCGCGGCGTCGAGCGCCGTGGCGGAGTCGACCCGGGCCTCCTGGACGGCGCGGACGCCGAGCGTCGACGACGCGACGCGTGCGGTGATCGCGTCACCCCACGAACGGACGGAGGCGACCGACGGGTCGCTGTCCGGCGTGTTCTCGAACCGGCCCGGTCCGGGGCGTCCGACGGCCGCGTAGCGGTCGGCGACGCGGTGGGACGCCGGGGCGGCGAGGCCCTCAGGCGTGGCGAGCGGCACGAGCGACGCGCGGAACCGCTCTTCTTCGCGCGCGAACAGCGGCGGCGAGGACACGAGCGAGAAGACCGCGGACATGAAGTTGTCCTGCGAGGCGCCTTCTTCGAGTCGACGGATCAGGTACGCGATCGCGACGTCGAACTCGCCCGGGTGGACGACCGGTGTGTACAGCAGGAGCGAACCGACGGTGCGGCGGACGGCTTCTGCCTGGCCCTGCGCCATGCCGAGCAGCATCTCGAACTCGATGCCGTCCCGCACGCCCCGCTCACCGGCGAGCAGCCACGCGTGCGCGACGTCGAACAGGTTGTGCCCGGCGACGCCGACGCGGACGTTCTCGACGCGCGACGGCGTGAGCGCCCAGTCGAGCACGCGCTTGTAGTTGGTGTCGGAGTCCTGCTTGGTGTGCCAGGTGGCGAGCGGCCAGCCGTGCACCGAGGCCTCGACCTGCTCCATGGGCAGGTTCGCGCCCTTGACCAGGCGGACCTTGATGCCGGCACCACCGCGGGCACGGCGAGCGGCGGACCACTCCTGCAGCTGCTCCATCGCGGCGAGGGCGTCGGGCAGGTACGCCTGCAGCACGATGCCGGCTTCGAGGCCGAGGAAAGCGGGCTCGTCGAGGAGCTTCGTGAAGACCGCGATCGTCAGGTCGAGGTCCTTGTACTCCTCCATGTCGAGGTTGATGAACTTCGCCGGGGTCGCGGCGGCGGCACGCTCGAACAGCGGGCGGAGCTGCTCCACGATGTCGTCGACGGCGTGGTCGAACGCCCACGGCGAGTGCGGGTGCACGGTCGACGAGACCTTGATCGACACGTAGTCGACGTCGTCACGGGCCAGGAGCTTGTGCGTGCCCTCGAGCCGGCGTGCGGCCTCGCGCTCGCCCAGCACGGCCTCACCGAGCAGGTTCACGTTGAGCCGGACGCCGTCCCGCTTGATCTTGGCGATCGCGGGGCCGAGCTTCGAGTCGGTCGCGTCGACGATGAGGTGGCCGACCATGCCGCGCAGCACCCGGCGGGCGATGGGCACGACGACGTTCGGCAGGACCGGTGCCATGCCGCCACCGAGGCGCACGAGTCCGCGCATCGCGGCGGGCAGGAACCCGGGGGCGCCGGGCGCGATCTGCCGGAGCTTGCGCGCGGCGACGGCGAGGTCTTCCGGGCGGACGACGCCGTCCACGAAGCCGACCGCGAAGTCCAGACCGGCCGGGTCGGCGAGCACCCCGGCGAGCTGCTTGGCAGAGCCGTCCACCGGGAACGACTCGGCCTCGGCCAGCCACTGTCGGACGAGTGCGACGGACTGGTCCGCCAGGGCGTCGTGGTCGGTGGCGGGGTGCTCCTGCAGGGTCGTCATGGGATCAGTGTGGAGGCCCGGGATACGGTAGCGGAAGCGACCGTTCCTGATGGGTACCGTTCAGTTGCACTACCGAATCCGCCGCGACCCCGCTACCGTCGGACCATGCTCGACGTCCGCCGCCTGGTCCTGCTCCGCGAGCTCTCGATCCGCGGCACCATCGCGGCCGTCGCCGAGGCCATGAACTTCACCCCGTCGGCGGTGTCGCAGCAACTCAGCGCCCTGGAACGCGAGGCCGGAGTCCAGCTCCTGCGCAAGGCCGGACGGCGGTTGCAGCTCACCCCGCAGGCCGAGGTGCTCGTCGCCGCCGCCGGCCACGTGCAGGACGTGCTCGAGCAGGCCCAGGCGCAGGTCGAGGACACCCTGCCGTCCGTCCAGGGGCGGGTGCGCGTCGCCGTGTTCCAGTCCGCCGCCCTGGCCCTGATGCCGAACGCCCTGCACGAGATGGCCACCGAGCACCCCGACGTCCGCGTCGAGATGGTGCAGCGCGAGCCCGAGACCGCGCTGAACGAGACGTGGGCGCGCGACTTCGACATGGTCATCGCCGAGCAGTACCCGGCGCACGCCGCACCGCACCTGTCCGGGCTCGACCGCTCCGACCTGACCACCGATGCGGTCCGGTTGGCGTTGCCGCCGCTCGACACGGCGCTGTTGCCGGTCTCGAGCCTCGAGGACGCCGAGGCCCTGCCGTGGGTGATGGAGCCGCGTGGGACGGCCTCGCGACACTTCGCCGAGCAGGTGTGCCGACGCTGGGGCTTCGAGCCGGACGTCCGCTACGAGACCGCCGACCTGCAGACCCAGATCCGCCTGGTCGAGTCCGGCAACGCCGTCAGCCTGATGCCCGACCTGATGTGGACCGGGCGCACGACGACCTGCCGCCTGCTCGAACTCCCCGAGCAGCCCCGCCGCACGATCTTCACGGTCGTGCGCGCGGCCGGGGCGTCCTCGCCCGCGGTCCGTGCACTGCGCGCAGCGCTCGAACGCGCCGCGGCGGCCGTCGGCGACTGACGGGGCCTGTCCCCGATCCGGCTGACCGCACCGAGACCGAACCGAGACCTGACGCGCCGTCAGCATCGCTGGATCGACGACATCTCCTTGGTGAGGGCACTTCTCGTTGCCCCGTCCGGTATCCGAGGGGGATCCCATGAGTCAGCCCTGCACGTCCACCACGCGTCGCGTCGCCGCGATCGGCGCCGCCGTCGCCATCGTCGCCGCCTCGTCGGCCCTCGGCATCGGCGCCACGACCGCCGTCGCCGCCGAGGAACCGGCGGCGACCAGCACCGTGACACCGGCGGCGACGAGCGCCGCGACACCCGCTGCGTCCGCCTCGCCCGAGACGCCCGTCCCGACCGACACCCCCGACGAGCAGCCGGGAGGCACGACTCCCGATCCGACGCCGGCTCCCGCCGACGAGTCGGAGACCCCACTGCCCGCTGCGCCCGCCGCCGACGACGGCAGCGACCTCGCGTTCACGGAGCCGTCGACCGAGGACGCCCCACTCGCCCTCACCGCGACCGTCGGCACCCCGTTCTCGCACACCTTCCAGACCACCGGCGGCAACGGCACCGTGGGCTACGCGATCCAGGACGCCCCGTCCTCGGCCGCCGGGCCGTCCGACTACAGCGTCAACGTCGAGACCGGCGTGCTGAGCGGCACCCCGACGGACGCCGGCACCTTCCGCTTCGAGGTCGTCGCCCTGAGCGGCTCGACCCAGATCACCGAACACGTCGAGCTCACCGTCTCCCCCGCCGCAGAGCCGGACGTCATCACGTTCGACGAGCAGTCGAAGCCCGAGTCCCCGATCCGCATCGAGACCACGGCCGGTGACACGGTCGACCGGACCTTCACCGCGACGGGATCGTCGAGCGAGCTGCACTACATCCTGCTCAGCGGTCCGACCGCCTTCCCGGTGCCGGGCAACGCGTACCCGACGGCTCCGGCGGGCCTGTCCGTGGACGAGGCGACGGGCCGACTCAGCGGTGCACCGACCCAGGCGGGCGAGTGGGACTTCCAGGTCATGGCGATGAACGGCGCCCGCGCGGCGACGCAGTACGTCCACCTGTCCATCCGTCCGGCCGCCACAGCCCACCTCGAGCTGCTCATCGGGGTCATCGGGACGGGCCAGGCCTGGCAGGCGGGCGAACACGGTCTGCGCGAGATCTTCGCCGAGAGCCCCGACGCGAACCCGGTCGACGCTGTCCCGGCAGCCCAGGGCGCGACGATGTCCGTCCGGGTCACGCCGCTCGACGCGTACGGCAACCCGACCGAGGACCACGAGGGAACGACGCCGACGGTGACGAGCAGCGTCTCGTCGGACGAGGTCTCGTTCCCGTCCGACCCCTGGAACGCTCGCGTCGGGTTCCCGCACGCGTCGCCGCACACGATCACGGTCGCTCTCGACGGGGTGTCCACCTCGTTCGACGTGGACGTGCAGCCGGCGGCAGCGACCATCGGCACCACGACCCCGACAGTCGGCTCCGGGACCGGCACCCTCGCCTACACGGGCGCGGAGACGTCCGGCCCGCTCGCCTGGGCGCTCGGCCTGCTGGCCGCCGGCGGCGGCCTGCTCGTCCACCGGCTGCGTCGCCGACGCGCCTGACGCGGTGCAGCGCACCGGATGACGGACGGGAGGCCCGTGGCGGATCCGCCACGGGCCTCCCGTCCGACGCGGGTTCCCGCACGAACCCCCAACCATGGTCACATTCCGGTCACCAACCCCTGACCGGCCACGCAGCCGCACTACGATCCGAGCAGGCCGAAACTCTCGGCAGATTCTTACGATCCGGCCACCCAGCCGGACCTGAACATGGGGGGAACCCGTGCACCGCAGCACCTCCGCCGTTCGTCGCGCATGCGCCGTCGGCACCACCGTCGCACTCGTCGGTCTGACCACCGGTCTCGGCATCATGTCCGCGACCGCCGCCAGCGCCGTCGAGCCGGTCGACTCGACGCAGCCCGTCGTCTCCGAGGAGACCCCGGCACCCGTCGACGCGACGGAGACGCCCGCACCGACCGACGACCCGACGGTCCCCGCAGACGAGACCCCGGCCCCTGCCCCCGCCGAGGAGACCCCGGCCCCCACCCCGAGCGACGACGCGACCGCCCCGGCCGACGAGCCGGCCGCTCCGGAGACCACGGCTCCGGCCGCCGAGACCCCGGCGCCGACCGCGAAGCCGACGCCGGACGTGACCACCAAGGCCGCCGACGCCACCGTCACCATCGACGGCGCGGCGAAGGTCGGCACGCTCCTGAGCGCCGTCGTCACCGGCTTCGACGAGGACTCCTCGTACAAGTACGTCTGGGCTGACCAGGACCGCAACGTCCTGTCGAAGACCGCGACCTACCGCATCGACCCCACCGACGTGCGCAAGACGATCACCGTCACCGTGACCGGCACGCTGCCCGGCGCGACGGACACCACCTCGGTGACCTCCGCCGCGACCGCGCCCGTCAGCCAGACCCCCGCCTTCCTCGGTGAGGACGGCAAGCCGACGAAGGCCGGCGCCGACGTCGACCACCCGCTCGAGCTGAGCACCACCGCCGGTGACGCGTTCTCGTACACGTTCCGCGCGCAGGGCTTCCCGGAGCCGACGTACAAGCTCGCGTACTTCTTCGACGAGGATGCCGAGTTCAACGACTCCCCCGCCGACCAGCTGCCCGACGGCCTGACCTTCGACGCGTCGACCGGTGAGCTCAGCGGTGTCACGACCTGGAGCTCCGACTGGACCTTCGCCGTCACCGCGACCAGCGGTACCGAGACCGTCACGCAGTACGTCGACCTGACCGTCGAGGCAGCAGCACCGCTGGGCGTGGTGGTGTTCACGACGGACCGTGCCGGCGCGTTCGACTTCGACGACGACGACACGAGCACCCGGACCACCTGGGTCATCGACCCGGAGGGCAAGGTCTACACGATCACCATGAAGGGTGACGGCGAAGGTGGGTCCGTCGGGACCGAGGTCGACGGTGGTCGACCGACCATCAAGCAGGGCGGCACCCTGGTCGTCTCCGGCAACCTGGTCGACCGGTACGGCAACGAGATCACCGACGAGAACGACGAGTCGATCGTCCCGACCGTCACGTCCGACGTGGCCAGCGACGTCATCGCTCCGGACCCCGACCTGGACTTCTTCGGTCTCGTGAACGTCACGTTCCCGCACGCGTCGATCCACAACCTGACCGTCGCCGCCGGCGAGTTCAGCACCTCGTTCGCGGTGGACGTCCAGCCGACTGCGGTCGCCCCGGTCGTCACCCCGGTCACCCCGGTCCCCGCGGCCGCACCGGTCACCCCGACGAACCGTGGCGGCCAGCTGGCCTACACGGGTTCGGACGCCACCGGTGCCCTGCCCTGGGCCCTCGGCCTGCTCGTCGCCGGTGCCGGCCTGATCGGCGCCCGCACCCTGCGCCGTCGCCGCGCACAGCGCTGACGGACAACGAGCGCTGACGGCCCCCGTCGTCTCCCGTCCGTCACGTGCCCGCGTGACGGACGGGAGGCCCACCTCGGCCCCGCCTGACCCCGCACCGGGGCGGCGGGGCCGTTTCCGTGCCACCGTCGGTAGCGTGGGCACCATGCCCACGCTGCTGCACATCGACTCCTCGGCCGACCTCGCTCACTCCCGTTCGCGCGCGCTGACCGCCGCGTTCGCCGACGCCTGGCGCGCCCGCGGACCGGAGTACACGGTGGTCCGCCGCGACCTGCACGTCGACCAGCTCCCGCACCTCGAGACCTCGGCGCTGCACTGGGCGGCAGCGGACCGCACCGCGGACGAGACCGTCGCCCCCGAGGCCGAGGCGCTCCGCCAGGAGGTCATCGACGAACTCCTCGCCGCCGACGTCGTGGTGGTCGGTTCGCCGCTGTACAACTACACGGTGCCGTCGACGCTCAAGGCGTGGATCGACCGCATCCACGTCCCCGGCGTCCTGGCCGGCGACGTGCAGCCCCTGGCCGGCCGTCCGGTCGTCACCGTGGTCAGCCGCGGCGCGACGTACGACGCCGGCACCCCGACCGAGGACTGGGACCACGGATCGCCCGTCCTGCACCTCATCCTCGGCACGGCGCTCGGCATGAAGCTCTACCCCATCACGGTCAGCGCGACCCTGGCCGACCGGCTGCCCGACCTCGCGCCGCTCGCCGAGCACGCGTCCGCCGAGCTCGCCGACGCAAAGACGACGATCGAGCGCCTGGCCACCACGCTCGGCTGACGTCAGGACGCGAGCGGTCAGGCGGGGCGGACCTCGCCGGACCGGCCGAGCAGCTCCGCGTGGAACGCCGTCTGCGTCAGCGCGCTCGCGAGCAGGAACCCGGTCATCGACTCGATCCCGCCGCTGAACGGCACCCGCGCGGCGACCTCGAACAGCGTGGGCCGATCGAGCACGTCGAGCGCCTCGGCGACGTGCCGTGACCGTTCCTCGCGGTGCCGCGCCAGCGTCCGTGCGCGGGCGACGACGTCGGTGAACCGGTACTCGTGGCCCGGGCAGACCTCGAGCCCGGCGTACCCGTCGAGTCGGCCGAGCGACGCCAGGTAGTCGCCGAGCGGGTTCGTGGCGGTCCGACCGCCGAGGCCGATCCCGGAGTTGATCCGCGGCAGCACGTGGTCGCCGGTGAACAACAGTCCGTCGACCTCATCGACGAAGCACACGTGCCCGGCGGTGTGCCCGGGCGTCCAGAGCGTCCGGATGGTGCGACCGGGGATCGGCAGCACGTCGCCGTCCGCCAGCAGCAGGTCGGCGTACGGCGCCTCGCTCCGCCCGAGCCCGATCCGTCGCCCGCTCCCCCAGGCCGCGACGACGCCGTCGTGCAGCTCGGGCGGCAGGCCCCACGTGGCGATGTCGGCGTCGTTCTGCACGGCGTCGGTGCGCTCGCGGTCCAGCGCCTCGACCTCGAGCCCGTGCATCGCGACCCGCGCACCGGTCGCTCGGCGGATCGCGGCGGCGGCACCGAGGTGGTCGGCGTGCAGGTGCGTGACGGCCACCAGGGACACGTCGTCGAGCGACCGACCGATCGCCGACAGTGCGGCGCGGACCTCGTCGACGCCGCCGTCGGCCGACCACCCGGGGTCGATCAGCGCGAGCGAGCCGTCCGACCCCTCCACCGCGTAGACCAGGGTCGCGTCGGGCACACCGAACCGGAACGGCACCGCGAAGGTCCAGGTGCCCGGCCGCACCTGTTCGACGGGCGGCAGGACGCCGTCGCGGAGCGCGGCGGCCTGCACAGGGCTGATCGGTTCCGGAGCCGGCACTGCCGACGGGGGCACGGTCGTCACCCGCACCACACTACTGACGCGCGCCGATCCGCCCAGGGCGAGCCGGGCCTCCCGGCCGCACTTCGTGAGCAGAAATGGTCGAGTCGTCGCGCCGGACCCGACCATTCCTGCTCACGAAGCGCACACCCCGCCCACGCAAGCCCAACCCGCGCCCGAGTAGACACGACGCATGGAGATCGCACCGATGCTGGCCAAGGCCGTCGCCGACGTCCCGGACCCCGACAGCGTGACCGGCGGCCTGCGGTACGAACCGAAGTGGGACGGCTTCCGCGGCATCGTGACGATCGACGGCGACGACGTCGAGATCGGCAGCCGCGGGGCGAAGCCGCTCACCCGCTACTTCCCCGAACTCGTCGAGGCGTTCCGCGCCCAGTTCGGCGGCCGCGACCATCCCGTCGTGCTCGACGGCGAGGTGATCCTGCGCTCCGGCGAGCCCGGAGCCGAACGTCTCGACTGGGAGGCGCTGTCGCAACGCATCCACCCGGCGGCGTCGCGGATCGCGAAGCTCAGCGCCGAGACGCCGGCCCAGTTCGTCGCGTTCGACCTGCTCGCGGCGGACGGCGACGAACTGGTCGACCTGCCGTTCGACGAGCGACGCGAACGCCTGGAGCAGCTCGCGAGCGGCATGTCCGACCCGCTGTTCGTCACGCGCACCACGCTCGACGTCGAACAGGCCCGCGAGTGGCTCACCACCTTCGAGGGCGCCGGACTCGACGGCGTCGTCGCCAAACGCCGGGCCAAGCCGTACGAGCCGGGCAAGCGGACGATGCTCAAGATCAAGCACCACCGGACGGCTGACGTCGTCGCGATCGGGTACCGCGTCCACAAGAGCGGTTCGGGGGTCGGGTCGCTGCTCGTCGGGTTGTACGGCGACGACGGCGAGCTCCGCCAGGTCGGCGGCGTCTCCGCCTTCTCCGACGAACGCCGGCTCGCCCTGGTCGACGAGCTCGAGCCCGTCGTGCTCCGCGATGCGGACGGGAGGCCCGTCACCGGCGACGGGGAACGGTCGCGTTTCTCGTCGGGTCGCGACACGTCGTTCGTCCGGCTGGCGCCGGAGGTCGTGCTCGAGGTCCGGTACGACCAGATGGAGGGCGACCGGTTCCGGCACACGGTGCAGTTCGAACGGTGGCGCCCGGACCGCGACGCGGAGTCGTGCGGCTTCGACCAGCTCGAGGTGCCCTCGGCCTACGACCTGCGGGATGTCCTGTCCTGACGCCCCGTTGTCCGTTTTTCGACGTGTTCGCGGCACCAGCAGGAAAGTAGTTAGGCAAACTAGCGACGCGCTGCCAGCATGGTGATCAGCAGCACGAGGCGCCCATCCCGGGAGCCCCAGGATCGAAAGCGGATCGACATGAGCACCAGCACGCTTGTCCGCCACTCGCAGCGGAACCCCTTCACCGAGGCGCGCGAGGCACGCCGCCAGCGCACCCTCCAGCTCAGTGCGGTCATCAGCGCCATCGCCGGCGTGACCGCCACGGCGCTCGCCCTGGTCACGATCGGTCTGGGCTCGTGATCGTCGACGGGATCAGTGACGCGCACCGCGGCACCTGGTCGCGGCTGACCCGCCTGCACACGGCGAGCGTCGGGCTGCCCCTGCAGACGTCGCGTGTCGACGACCCGGATCGTTCGACGGACACGCTGCCCGCCGTCTGACGGTTCGCGCTGGCCCGGGTCAGGGCTTCTTCGCTCGCGACGGCTGCACGCGCGGTGGTTCGCCGGGCATCTTCGGGAAGTCCGGCGGGAAGGGCAGCTCGCCCTCACCGTTCTCCAGGTCGCGCTCCCACCACTCCAGCAGCGGCGCGATGCTCGCGTGCTCGTCGTGCATCGCCCGCCACGGATCGCCGATCGTCGCCAGACGTTCCGGGACCGTCCGGATCGTGAACGTCGTCGGGTCGGCTGTCGGCAGTTCGTCCCACGTGATCGGCGTCGACACCGAAGCGTGCGCCAGTGCCCGCGGACTGTAGGCACCGGCCATCGTGCGGTCGCGGTTCGCCTGGTTGAAGTCGACGAAGACCCGCTGGCCCCGCTCCTCCTTCCACCACGCCGTCGTGACCCGGTCGGGCATCCGCCGTTCGAGTTCGCGGGCGGCGGCGATCACGGCGTGCCGGACGTCGAGGAACTCGTGCTCGGGTGTGATCGGGGCGAACACGTGCAGACCGCGGTTGCCGCTCGTCTTGATCCACGCCGTCAGGCCCGCTTCCGCCAGGACCTTCCGGAGCTCCTGCGCCACCGGCACCGTGTCCGAGAAGTCCGTGCCGGGCTGCGGGTCGAGGTCGATGCGGAGCTGGTCCGGGTGGTCGCTGTCCTCGGCGCGCGACGCCCAGGGGTGGAAGACCACGGTGTTCATCTGCGCGGCCCACACCGCCACGGCCGGCTCGTCGACCACGAGCTGCGGGTGCTTCCGGCCGCTCGGGTACGTGACCGTGACCGATCGCACGTACTCCGGGGCGCCCTTCGGCGGGTTCTTCGAGAAGAACTGCTCGCCGTCGACGCCGCCGGGGAACCGCTGCAGCGAGATGGGCCGGTCACCGTTGGCCCGGACGAAGGCGTCGCCCACGGTCACCAGGTACTCGGCGAGGTCGAGCTTCGTGATCCCGGCCTCCGGCCAGAGCACGCGCGATGGACTGCTGATCCGGACCTCGCGCTCCCCGTCGGGCCCGGGTACCCGCACCGTCGTCGCTTCGCTCGCCATGCAGCGGAAGGTACTCGGTGCACGATGGACGAGTGAGCGCGTACCTCGGAGTGGACCTGGCGTGGGGGCTCGGCACCGCGAGCCGCGCCCCGAACGAGACCGGACTGGTCGCGATGGAGTCCGACGGCACGATCACCGATGCCGGATGGGCCCGCGGGGTCGACGACGTGACCGACTGGATCGCGGCGCACCTCGGGCCACGGTCCCTCATCGCGGTCGACGCCTCACTCGTGGTGACGAACCCGACGGGCATCCGCGAAGCGGAACGGCAGGTGGGGCAGCGGTACGGCCGGTGGAAGGTCGCGGCGAACCCGACGAACCAGGCCTCTGCGGCGAGCGCCGGCGCCCAGCTGCTCGACCGGCTCACCGAACTCGGCGTCGAGTACGTGTCCGACACCGCATCGATGCACGACAGGACCGGGCCGGCGGTGTTCGAGTGCTACCCCTACACGACGCTCGTCGGGGTGGAGGAGCTCGGGTACGACGTCGAGCGTCCCCGCTACAAGCGACTCGACCTCCGGATCCCCGCCGCCGAGGCACGTGCCCGTCGCGCCGAGGCGTTCGACGAGCTGGTCCGGCGTCTGCGAGTGACGCCGCTCGACCCGGCGCTGCTGCTCGACTCGCACCCGCTGACAGCGCGGCTCGCCGACCCGTCGGTGCTGCACGGTCCGACGCACAAGCACCGCGAGGACCTGCTCGACGGCGCCCTCTGCGCCTGGACGGCGGCGTTCTGGGAGCGACACGGCGACCAGCGCGTGCAGATCCTGGGAGGCGAGCCGAGCCTCCCCACCGATCCTGCGGACGAGGCGGGCCGCCGGCCCGTCGTGGTGGCGCCCGCGCGCCCGTCGCAGCGGAGGCCGCGCGGCTAGGGTTGACCGGTGAGCACGACGAGCGAACCCCTGCACATCGGGCTGGTGTCGCTGCACACCTCCCCCGGAGACGAACCCGGGTCGGGTGAGGTCGGCGGCATGAACGTCGTCGTCCGACACCAGGCCGAGGCGTTGGCCGACCGTGGCCACCACGTCGACATCATCACGCGGCGTTCGGCGCCGACGCAGCCGGACTCGGTGTCGCTCGTGCCGGGTGTGTGCCTGCGGTTCCTGTCGGCGGGTCCGGCGGAGCCCGTGCCGAAGGGCGAGCACGACGCGTTCATCGAGCCGTTCCGGCGCGAGCTCGAGCAGCTCGGGCCGTTCGACGTCCTGCACTCGCACCACTGGTTCTCCGGTGCCGCTGCTCTGCCGGTCGCCCGTGAGCGCGGCATCCCGCACGTGCAGTCGTTCCACTCGATCGCGGCCGACCCCGAGACACCGCTGTCCGAGGGCGAGCGGCCCGAGTCGGCCGGGCGGATCGCGGGCGAGCAGCTGCTGGCTCGGGAGTCCGACGCGGTCGTCGTGGTCTCCGAGGCCGAGGCCTCGACGGTCCGGACGCGGCTCGGCGGTGCCGACGCGCGCATCTGGATCGTGCCGCCCGGGGTCGACGGGTCCGTCTTCCGCCCCGCGGCCGTCGGTGCGCGCCGAGCCGCCACCCCCTACGTCGTCGCAGCGGCTCGCGTCCAGCCGTTGAAGGGGCTCGACCTGGCCATCGAGGCGATCGCGGGCATCAGCCAGGAGGCCCGCCCCACGTTGGTCATCGCGGGTGATGCCTCGAGCGAGGCGGGTGACTACGTGGACGAACTGCGTCGGCTCGCCGCCGCGCGTGGCATCGCCGACCGCGTCACCTTCATCGGGCCGCAGTCGCGTGCCGACCTGGCGTTCCTGTTCCGTGGCGCGGCAGCCGTGCTCGTGCCGTCGCACTCCGAGACGTACGGTCTCGTGGCGCTGGAGGGCTCGGCGTCCGGCGTACCGGTCGTGGCCGCCGCTGCCGGGGGTCTGCGCGAGGCCGTGGTCGACGGGGAGACGGGCGTCGTGCTCGAGTCCCGTGAGCCGTCGGTGTGGGCTGCCGAGATCGAGCGGATCCTGACGGACTCCGGGTACGCGGCGGGGCTGGCCTCGGCGGGCCGCGAGCACGCGGAGCGTCTGAGCTGGGAACGGTCGGCTTCGGGGCTCGAGGACGTGTACCGCCGGGTGCTCGGCAGCGCGTCGCGGGTCAGATCGTGAGGTGACGGCGTTCGACGCGTTCTGGGCGGCGCTCGACGCCGTGCTGGTCGAGCCCGACGCGGAAGCGCTGTACGACCTCGGTTCGGCCGAGGGACGACTGCGCCGATCGAACCTGCAGCGGTACCTGGAGCGCTTCGGGCCGGCGGCGGACACCCTGCTCGTGGCCGAGGCACCCGGGTGGCGCGGCATGACGAACACCGGCATCCCGTTCACGAGCATGCGCGAGCTCGGACCCGGGTACTCCGCACCTCCTGAGCCGACGGCACCGTGGGAGGCGTCCTCGCGCGTCGTGCAGGCTGCGCTGTCCGACTGGACCGGACCGCTGCCCGTGGCGTGGGCGATCTTCCCGCACCACCCGTTCGTCGCCCCGGACCGCCGGACGAACCGCACACCCCGTCCGGCCGAAGTGCGTTCGGGAGCACCCGTCGCCCTCGCACTGCTCGAGGCACTCGGCGGCGTCGACCGGGTCCGGGTCGTCGCCGTGGGTCGGAAGGCCCAGGGTGCGCTCGCGCTGGCCGGCATCGAGGCGATCGCCGTCCGGCACCCGGCACAGGGCGGCGCGACGCAGTTCACCGAGCAGCTACGGGCGCTGGACCGCTAGCCCGTGCCGGTGCCTCCGCTCAGGCCGAGCGGACCTCGACGCCCTTCGCGGCCAGGGCCTCGGCGACGTGGGCGGGCAGCGGTGCCGCGGCGTACACGGTACGGAGTGCCGGCAGGTCGAGGACGTCGTCCCAGTTCTGCGGGTCGAAGCGGTCGTCGGAGCCCTCCCACCCGGGGTGCACGTCCTGGAGCACCTCGAGGTCGGTGTCGACGGTGAGCTCCGTGACGAGCGACAGGTGCGACGGCAGGAGTTCCAGGTCGTCGTAGTACTCGCGGGCGCGGTCGTCCTGGCCGTCCACGTCGAGGTCCTCGTCCGTCTCGTCGGCGGTCTCCGGGTCGTACGGGTCGAGGACGTCGAGGTCGTAGCAGAGGACGTCGAGCACCAGCAGCTTCGCGTTGAAGTCGGCGAACTCGACGGGCTCTTCGGTGGTGTTCGACTCGTGGTCCATGGCCCGGAGAGTATCCGTCGCCGAGCGACCGTGTTGCGATCGCGAGAAACCTTCCTGTGGGACTAGACAGCAAGGCGTCTCGCGCGCAAGGGTGACGCATGGCCACCACCAAGACGGACCGACCACAGCAGGAGCAGCCCGAGCTCCGCAGGGTCATCGGTCCCAAGCTCCTGCTGCTGTTCATCGTCGGCGACATCCTGGGGACGGGTGTCTACGCGCTCACCGGTCAGGTCGCGGCAGAGGTCGGAGGAGCAGCGTGGCTCCCCTTCCTCATCGCCTTCGCGGTCGCCCTGCTGACGGCGTTCTCGTACCTGGAACTCGTGACGAAGTACCCGCAGACCGCGGGCGCTGCGCTCTACGTGCACAAGGCGTTCGGCGTCCACTTCATCACCTTCATCGTGACCTTCATCGTGATGTGCTCCGGCATCACCTCGGCGTCGACGGCGTCGCGCGCGTTCGCCGCCAACCTCGGCGTCGGGTTCGGGCTCGAGTTGCCGAACGCCGTCGTGATGCTCATCGCCATGGGCTTCATGCTCGCGGTGATGGCGATCAACTTCCGCGGCGTCAGCGAGAGCGTGAAGACGAACGTCGTCCTCACCCTGGTCGAGCTGTCCGGTCTCGTCATGGTGATCCTGATCGGCTTCTGGGCCATCGCGGGCGGCAACGCGGACTTCTCGCGCGTGGTGATGTTCGAGACCCCCGAGGACAAGACCCTGCTCATGTCGATCTCCACGGCGACGTCGCTTGCGTTCTTCGCGATGGTCGGCTTCGAGGACTCGGTGAACATGGCCGAGGAGACCAAGGACCCGTCGCGGATCTTCCCGAAGGTCATGCTCACCGGCCTCGGCATCACGGCCGTGATCTACACGCTCGTGTCCATCTGCGCCGTCGCCGTCGTGCCGATCGGTGAGCTCGCCGGCAACGAGACCCCGCTCGTGACCGTCGTGCAGACCGCGGCGCCGGACTTCCCGATCGCCGACCTGCTGCCGTTCATCTCGATGTTCGCCGTGGCCAACACCGCCCTGATCAACATGATGATGGCGTCGCGACTGCTGTACGGCATGAGCAAGCAGGGCGTGCTGCCGGGGTTCCTGGCCCGCATCTCCCCCGCCCGTCGCACCCCGTCGAACGCGATCGTCTTCACCACCGCGATCTCCCTGCTGCTCATCGGCTGGGTCTCGCTCGACCCGGACTCCCCGATCGTGGTCGTCCTCGGTGGCACGACCTCGCTCCTGTTGCTCACCGTGTTCGCCGTCGTGAACCTGACGGTGCTCGTGCTCCGCCGCGACAAGGTCGACCACAAGCACTTCCGTGCCGGCGTGATCATCCCCGTCATCGGCATCATCACCTGCCTGTGGCTCGTCCTGCCGTTCTCGTCCGGACGTGACCCGCAGCAGTACCAGATCGCCGGCGCACTGCTGGCCCTCGGCGTGGTGCTGTGGGCGGTGACGTGGTTCACGCACGGCCGCAAGCAGCCGGAGAAGGCCCCGACCGGCCTGGTCACCGAACCGACGAAGGTGCAGCACCCGCCGCACGACCACCGCGACGTCTGATGGACGCGACCGCCGTCATCTGGACGATCGTGATCGCGGCCATCGCGCTCGTCTCGCTCTCCGCCGGCGGATGGGGTCGGAGCAGGTCACGCCGACGCCGCCGCTGACGTCGGGCCGAAGCTGACGTCCGGCCGAAGCTGACGTCGGGCCGAACCTCGTGTTGCCGTTGACGGTCCTGGTTCCCGAACCCCGCGTTCGGCGCACCAGGACCGTCAGCACGTCACCGCGGCCCCCGATCGGGCGGGTGCGGTTCCCAGGCGGCGCCCGTACGCTCGTCGTGCTCCGCCTGCCCCGCCCCGTCCGTCGAGAGGTCCCGTCATGCGCCGTGTCGGCATCACGCTCGCGTCGGTGTTCGGCGCCGGCATCGTGGTCGTCGGCATCGGGGTCGTGGTGCTCGTCGTCATCGCGGTCAACTCGATCGCCGGGATCGCGAAGTCCAGCGCCGCCGACGCCACCCCCACGTGCCCGAAGGTCGCCTCGAAGACCGTCGGTGGCATGGTCGTCCCCGCCGGTCCCATCGCGGGATTCTGCCAGGACCGCCTGGTCAACGCTGCGTCGGTGATCCAGGCCGCGAAGGCGCTCGGCATCGGGCCGCACACCCAGGCCGTCGGGGTCATGACCGCGATCGGCGAGTCGAGTCTGGTGAACCTGGACCACGGCGACGCCGCCGGCCCGGACAGCCGCGGCCTGTTCCAGCAGCGCGACAACGGCGCCTGGGGCACGTACGAGCAGCGGATGGACCCGTACACGGCGGCGTCGATGTTCTACGCGAAGCTCGTCAAGGTGCCCGGTTGGAAGACGATGACGCCGACGCAGATGGCGCACGCGGTGCAGATCAACTCGGACCCCGAGCACTACGCGAAGTCCTGGCCCGCGGCCAAGGCCGTCGTCGAGGGGCTCACGGGCGAGACCGTGCCCGACACCGCGCCACAGGGCTGACCGGTCACGAGACCACCGGGCCCCACGGTCACGCCACTTCCTGGTCGTGCTCGTCGAGTTCGATCATCGCGGCACCGCCGTCGTGGACGATCACCTGGGCGCGCAGCCGGATCGCGTGCTCGTCGAGGGCGCAGGCGCACGCGTCGACCCACTCCCAGTCGACCGGGTGCACCCGGTCGACGCCGGGCCGCTCCCACGCGAGCACCACGTCGACCGCGCCGAGCTGCCCGACGATCTCGGAGATCAACGACGCGAAGTCGTTGACGTGCTCGTCCGGCTGGTACGGCAGGTCGGCGATGGGCAGCAGGAACGGGATCGACATCCCGAGTTCGTCGAGGAACACCACCCAGCACTGCCGGCGCACCGGGCGGTCGACCAGGGCGGCGACGAGTTGGACGACGTCGTCGTCGGTACGGACAGGGGTTCGGATCAGGCGGTCGAGGGTGTCGGTGTCAGGCATGCCTCCAGCGTCGCGAACACCACCCGCTCACCGACGACCATCGTGTGCATCTGTGGACAACCTCGCCGCCGCAGCCACCTGTGGAGGACGACCTTGAGGCCGCGAGCCGTCCGACTTCGACCAGCGCGATAACGACGTTGGACGAGCCTTCAGTCCTGACCTGACCGGCTCGGCGAGGTTCCACGACATGCCGCACGCTGATCGCCGAGGTTCCAGATCTCGACGAACAGGGCGCCGACATGCCGAGATTTCGGAACCTCGGGACGGCAGCGCCGCTCAGATCCCGTGCGTCACCGAGCTCTCGATGAGGAGCAACGCCGCGAAGAACACGGCCACGACCGCCGCCATCCCCACGAGCACCACCGGCCACGCCAGCCGACGCCGCACCAGCCGCAGGATGCACACCACGATCGAGGCGACCAGCACCAGCGCGATCAGGATCGGCCCGACGGTCACGACCGAGTCGCCCAGCCCCACGTTGCAGGTGTTCCCCGGGGCCGCGCACGACACGAACGCCAACGACATGAGCTTGATGCCCCAGCCCGCTGCCAACGCTTCGAGCGTCAGCACGACGAGCAGGGCGATGGAGGCGACCATGTCGGCGACGCGGCGGCGTCCTGCCAGCGGGTGGCGGGCCTCCCGTCCGAACCGTGCCGGAGCCGACCCGAGCGGATCGAGAGCCGAACCCGGAACCGCCCCTCGGACCGACTCCGGACTCGACCCGGGAACCGGGCCGACGTCGGCCGGACCGGACGACCGGGCGGGCGCGTCCATCAGGACCGCCGGCCGCGCGTGGACCAGAGGGCCGCAGCGATGAGGAGCGGCTGACCGAACAGGCGCGCGACCCGCTTCTCGTCGCTGTCGAGACCGAAGGCATCGCGGCGGTTGACCCACTGCGACAGGTTGCCCGGGAAGATCACCGTGAAGAACAGCGCAGCGACGGAACCGACGAAGCGCCGAGCCGGCTTCGGAGCGAGGACGAGCGCCGAACCGAGGGTGATCTCCGCGACACCCGAGGCCAGCACGGTCGTGTCCTCCGACAACGGCACGAACTCCGGCACCTGGGCCGTGAACTCCTTGCGCGCGAAGGTGAGGTGACTCGTGCCGGCGAACACGAGCGCCAGGCCGAGCAGGACGCGGAGGAAGGAACGCATGCCTCCATGGTGCCCGCTCCCGGACCACGGCGCTCGGGCGTGTACGGAACGCGGCCCGCTCGGTAGATTCAGACGCATGGGAGCACCCGCTCGGGACCACGAACCGCCAGCAGCCCCCGCGACCTTCGCCGTGCTGCTCGGACCGGTCGCGTTCTACCTCGGCATCATCGTGCCGGCGCAGGGCACGGTCCGGCACGTCCTGCTCGGCGCCGCGTTCGGCATCGTCTGCGTGCTGAGCGGCTGGCGCGCGATCACGATCGCCGGCCGCCGTCGCCGGGCGGTGCAGGTCTGGGCGTGGATCGGCATCGTCATCGGTGCGGCGGGGCTGGTCATGATCGTCTGGCAGCTGCTGGTCATCGCGACCGCCGGCGCGTTCCCGCCGCCGTTCTGGTCGCCCTACGCGAACCGCTGACGCAGGTCACCCGCGGAGCGACGGCTCACCAGCCGAGCGTGCCCGGCGCTCCCTTGAAGGGCCCGACGACGTCCGACGTGATCCAGCCGCCGTAGAAGTCGCCGTCCTGCGACTGCACGACCTCGCCGCCGACCTCGCACGAGTCCATCGCCGACGGGTAGATCGCGACGCGGTCCCGGAGGGACTCGTAGCCGGGCTCGGGCGTCGGGTAGTTCCACGCGGCACGGCTCGCGACGGTGCCGTCCCCGCCGACCACGTCGAAGTACCGCGCACGGCCCTTGAACTCGCACATGCTCGACCCCTGGGCGGGTCGGAGGTCGAGGTCCGCCATCGGCAGGTAGTACACCGGCGGGTGCGAGGTCTCGAGGACCCGCACCGCATCGGTCGTGTCGGCCACGACGGCGCCGCCGAGCGTGACGACGACGCGGGCGGCGACGGGCTCGACGGCGGGCGGGCGGGGGTAGTCCCAGACCGATTCCTGTCCGGGGCCGGGTTCGATCCGTTTCGGGTGGCGCATGGGGTCATGTGTACGCCGCGCGGCTGCGGTCGGCCTGCGGGGTGCGGGCCCGAGACTCGGCCCGCCGACCGCCCGCGCGCGGAGCCGCCGCAGGGTGCACCATGGGCGGGTGACGACGACGACACGCACGCTCTTCCGACGGAAGCCCATCGAGACGATCGATGACGACACCGGAGCCGAGGGTGGCCTGAAACGGCACCTCGGCCTCTGGCAGCTCACCGCGATCGGCATCGGCGGCATCATCGGCGCGGGGATCTTCACCCTCGCCGGCACCGTGGCCAACGGCGTCGCCGGTCCCGCGGTCCTCATCAGCTTCCTGGTCGCCGGCGTCGCGAGTGCCGCCGCAGCACTGTCGTACGCCGAGTTCGCCGGCCTGATCCCGAAGGCCGGCAGTGCGTACACGTACGGCTACGCGGTCCTCGGCGAGATCGTCGGGTGGTTCATCGGCTGGGACCTGCTGCTCGAGTACACCGCGATCGTGGCGGTGGTCGCGATCGGCATCTCGGGGTACGTCGGGTTCCTGGTGGGCCAGTTCGGCATCGACCTGCCCGCCTGGATGCTCGGCGCGCCCGGCACCGGCGACGGCCATGTGATCGACGTCTTCGCGATCATCCTGTGCCTCGTCACCGCGTTCGTGCTCACCCGCGGCATCCGCAGCGCCGCCCGGTTCGAGTTCGTGGCCGTCGGCATCAAGGTGGCGCTCGTCGTGCTCATCGTCGTGCTCGGCGTGTTCCACATCAACAGCGCGAACTACTCCCCCTACTTCCCGTTCGGCTTCGGCGGCGTGATGACCGGTGCCGCGACGGTGTTCTTCGCGGTGTTCGGCTACGACGCCATGTCCACCGCGGCCGAGGAGTCGACCGACGCCCGCAAGCACATGCCGAAGGCGATCCTGCTGTCGCTCGGCATCTCGATGGTCCTGTACGTGCTGGCCACCCTTGTGCTGACCGGCATGCAGAAGTACACCGACATCGACCCGGCCTCGGGCTTCTCGTCGGCGTTCGCCTCGGTCGGGCTCGGCGGGGTCGCGAACGTCATCGCGATCGGAGCCATCGTCGGCATCGTCACGGTGCTCGTCACCTTCATGCTCGGTGCCAGCCGCGTCTGGTTCTCGATGAGCCGCGACGGCCTCATGCCGAAGTGGTTCGCGAAGACCGACCCGAAACGCCACGTCCCGACCCGCGTGACCTGGATCCTCGGCATCGCGTCGGCGATCCTGGCGGGCGTCCTGCCGATCGGCGTCGTGGCCGAGCTCACGAACATCGGCATCCTGCTCGCGTTCGTGGTGGTCTGCTCCGCCGTGATCGTGCTCCGCTACCGGCAGCCCGATCTCGACCGCCAGTTCAGGCTGCCGTTCATGCCGGTCATCCCGATCATCGGCGTCATCGCGTCGCTGTGGCTCGTGACGTTCCTGCAGTGGGAGACGTGGGTGCGCTTCGCGATCTGGTTCGCGATCGGCCTGGGCGTGTACTTCGGGTACTCCCGGAAGCACAGCAAGCTGGCGGTTCCAGCCGATCGAGAGCGGTGACGATCACGGATCGGCTCGCTGCTCGTGCCAGTGGAGGGAGCAACAGCGTTGCCTCCGCGCAAAGGCGCCTCTCCTGGACCAGGAGAGGCGCCTTGCGTCTCCGCCGATCTGACGGGCCGCGGAACGGGAACCGGGGCTAGCTGATGCGGCGGTAGCCGGAGATGAACTGCCGCCCCTGCTTGTCCTTGATCTCCTTGATGCCCTGCGCACGCAGGAAGCCGAGCATCTGCGTGTCCGGCACACCCCAGTAGGTGTGCTGGCCGTGGTCGATGACGATGTACTCGTCGGGGCCGCCGGGCGTTGCGTTCGGGACGTGGGTGAGCCGGATCATGGTGCCTTCTTCGTCGTCGTCGGTGGTGTCGTCGTCGCCCGTGGGCGAACCAGGGTTGAGCGGTGCGTTCGTGAATGACGGGGCTGGGTCGATCGGGGTGCCGTTCTGGCGGAGTTCGAGGTGCAGGTGGGGACCCGTGGAGTTCCCCGTGCTCCCGACCTTGCCGATGAACGTCCCGAGCGACACTCGCTGACCGACTGCGGCGTTCATCGTGCCGTCGGCCATGTGCCCGTACCGTGTGCGCCAGCCGTCGCCGTGGTCGATCTCGACGAGGTTCCCGTACCCGCCCGAGAAGGCAGCGACGGTGATCGTCCCCGAGGCGACGGCGAAGATCGGCGTCAGGTTGGGCGCCGCGATGTCCAGCCCCTGGTGGTTGGTCGAGCCGTCATGGCCAGGTGAAGGCCTCGAGCCGAAACCCGATGAGATGTTGTGGCGCGCCGTGAACGGGTACCGCCATGCCGGTGCGGCGTACGCCGCAGTGGATCTCCAGAGCGGTCCCACGGCGAGCAGGGCTGCCCCCGCTCCACCTGCCGCCAGGAGCGAGCGCCTTCGGAGCAGAGCCTGCCCGTCGGCGCGTTGTTGAATTTTCCCCATGAACTGAACCTGGCAGAGCACACAGTC
Source organism: Curtobacterium pomorum (assembly GCF_044497295.1). Classification (NCBI taxonomy): domain Bacteria; kingdom Bacillati; phylum Actinomycetota; class Actinomycetes; order Micrococcales; family Microbacteriaceae; genus Curtobacterium; species Curtobacterium pomorum. The sequence goes on along the minus strand of NZ_CP172409.1, from coordinate 1,585,453 downwards.
TTCGTCAAGGGTCCCGGTGTGTCGCTCGGGCTCGACCAGAGGGCGTCAGCGGCAGGAGTGACCCGCTCAGCGCCGCAACGTCTCCCGCGGGTACTCCCCGAACCGGGCCGCGTACGCCGCAGCGAACCGGCCCAGGTGCGCGAAGCCCCACCGCCGCGCGACGTCGGCCACCGAGGTCGTCGACGGGTCGAGCGCGCGCAGCTCCTCGCGCACGCGCCCCAGCCGGACCTCGCGCAGGTAGGTCATCGGCGAGCGCTCGAACGCCCGCTGGAACGACTCCTGGATCCCCCGGACGCTCAGGCCAGCGGCCTGGGCGACGTCGGAGACCGTCAGGGGTTCGTGCGCGTGTGCCTGGACGTACTCGACTGCGGCACGCAGACGTCCGTCGCTCCGTGTGCTGTAGCCGGCGGGGAACCGCTCGGCCTGCAGCGGGTACATCCGGAGCAGTGCCCGCGCGACGTCGCGCTGCGCCTCGTGCCAGGCGAGCGAGCCGTCGCCGTGCTCACGGAGGGCTCGCAGGGCCCCGGCGACCGAGGTCCGCCACTGCGCGACCGCCTCGGCGCCGGGTTCGGTCAAGCGGTCGAAGGTCATGGAGCCGTCGACCAGGTGGCGTTCGGCGGCGACGTCGAGCACCAGGTCGCGGCGCAGGTGCACCAGGCGCTGGTCCCAGTCCTGGTACTCCATCTCGAACCGGCGCTCGACGGGGAACAGGGTCGGCACACCGGGGCGCATCCGGACCTCGTCGCCGCCGACGTCGACCCGGGCTTCGCCGCGCTCGAGCCACTGCACGACGACCTCGCCCTCGGTGGCGACGTCACCGCGCAGGTACCCGTGCATCTGCGAGCGCCGGATGCTCAGGTGCTCGTCACCGACGCCGACGTACTTGAACCAGTAGTCCTGGTCGAGCGCTCGCGAGTACCAGGCCTTCCCCGCGTACATGCCGGCGAGGGAGGCGATGGCGGAGTCGGTGTCCCGACCACCGACCGCGACGAGCGAGCGTGCCGCGCCGGTCGCGCTCGGGGTGGGCGTGCTCGGAGTGGGCGTCGACGTCTCGGTGTCGGTCATGCGGGCGCCTCCTCCACGGAACAGCACCGCGGGCATCAGCGGTGCCCCTACACGCTACGGACCAGCGGGCCGGCGAGTGCGTTCGTTGCGCTCCGCGGCCTAGCGTCCGCTCCAGCGTACCCAGCCCTGCACCTGCGCCGCGGCGCTCTCGAGCGACGAGTGCGCCCCGGCGATCGAGTTGTCGGGCGAACCGACGGTGAACTGGTCCGTCCGGGTGACGTCGCAGACGACCTCGGAGCCCAGCCACACGTTCCAGTGGTCTGCAGAATCGTGCACCCACCGCAAGCGGTCCGGCATGAGCGTGTCCAATCGAGTGGAGAGCGGCGAGCAGTCGTCGCCCGTCCACGCAGACGGTAGCCCCGTCCGATGTGTGCCGTTCGGGTGCGCTACGACAGGGGCTCGTAGTCCATGACCTGGCCGTCGTCGGTGCACACGGTCGAGGTCGCGCCGGAGTCGTCGATGACGGTGTACTTCGGCGACCACCAGGTCGGGGTGAGTGCGTCGTCCTTCGGGAACGTCCCGACGATCGTGTCCCCCAAAGTCTCGGGTTCACCGTCGATCGGGTCGACGGCGTTCGATCCCTGCGGCATGACGCCGTACGTGGTGCCGGTGACGGTGTCGTACTGGATGTACAGGTCGACGCCGCCCTGCATCTCGTCGTTGCCGAGCTGCACCTCGTAGGTGGTGCGGTTGTCGTCCGGTTCGACGGGGACACCCGTCCACTCGATGCGGTAGGCGTCGGCGGTCTCCTCGAGCGTCACGCTGCCGCGGCCGGTGACGAGGTCGCAGGCTGCGGTCCCCGGCGTCGTCGCCGCGGTGGTCTCGGTCGGTGTCGGTCCCGCGTCACCGGACCCGTCCGTCCCTCCGGAGGCGCACCCCGCGAGCGCAGTGGTCACGAGCGCCGCTCCCGCGAGCAGCATGCCGATCCGTCGGTTCATCCCCATGGTCTTACCCCTGTCGTGGTGCGCCGCTCCGGCGCGGTTCCACCGTAGCAACGGACGTCGGTGGCACCTGGCACGATTGACCCGTGCCAGCAGCCCCGATGATCGACGCCGTCGACGTCATCCGCTTCGTCGGGCCGCAGACCTTCGGTCGCGCGCGCGACGTCGTCCGCGCGGGCCTGGTCGACGACGCGGCCTGGAACGCTGACGACGGCACCGTCACGGCGACCGTCTCCGGCACCGCCGACGACCCCTACGAGTGCCGCATCGACATGACCGTGGCCCGCGGCGACTTCATCCGGCCGGTCCGCAGCACGTGCAGCTGCCCCCTCGGCGGCGACTGCAAGCACGTCGCCGCTGCGCTGCTCACCATCAACGCCCGCGCCCTGGCCGCGAACGCCGGCCCGCGTCCGGAAGCGCCGGCTCCGCCGCCCTCGGACTGGAGGCACGACCTCGCCCGCCTCGCCGGTGACGACGCGCAGGCGGTCACCCCGCAGAGCACCCGCATGGGTCTGCAGTTCGAGTTGCGTGACGCGGTCCCCGCTGCGCTCGCAGCCCGGGCCCGGGCCGCCGGGCGCGCCTTGCCGGCGCCGTCCCGCAGCGTGCGGCTCGGGGTCCGGCCGGTGACCCGGAGCGACGCCGGCAACTGGGTGCGCGGGCAGCTGACCTGGGGCACGCTCCCCTACTCGCAGAACCGCCTGGGCCTCGGCGCCGAGCAGCACGGGTGGTTCATGCAGCTCGCGGCCCTGCACCGCGCCGGTCAGCTCGCGGGGCTGCCCGGCGAGAGCGACTGGCTCCACCTCGACGATTTCCGCAGTCCGCTGCTGTGGCCGTTGCTCCGGCAGGCGTCGGGGCTCGGCATCGCCTTCGTGACCGGCAAGCGCGAGGGCGGCGCGGTCCTCGGTGAGCAGGCCCAGGTGCTGCTCGACGTCGCCCGGCACGACGACGCCGTGGTGATCGGTGCGAGCGCGGTGCTCGACGGCCGCCCGGTCGTCCACGGTGCAGCGCGGATGGTCGGCGACCACGGTGTGTACGTGTTCCGCGAGAGCCCCGAGTTCACGGTCGGACTCGCACCGACCCCGACGCCCGTGCCCGAGGACCAACGCCGCATGCTCCTCGAGGGCACCCGCATCACGGTGCCGACGGCCGAGGTCGACGAGTTCCTGGCCGACTGGTCCCCCCGACTGCGCGGTGCCCTCGGACTCGTCAGTTCCGACGGGTCGGTCGAGCTGCCCGAGCGCACGCCGCCCGAGCTCGTGCTCACGGCGACGTTCGAGCCGGCCCGCGCGCCCCGCACCGACGACCGGGTGCACCTGCACTGGCGCTGGCACGTCGACGGCCGCAAGGACCCGGTCTCGCTGCACGGCCCACTCCCCGACCTGTCCGGGCTGCGCGCCGCGGACGATCCCGCCAGCACCGACGATCCTGCGGACGCGGCGGACGCGGCCAAAGCCCTGGACCCGGCCACGTCGACGGCGCCGGCCGACGACGCGACGGCAGCCGAGCCTCCCGTCCGCCCTGCCGGCCCCGGTGGCGGACTGGACTGGTTCCAGGACGGCACCGTCGACGGGGCCGACGTCGCGGTGTTCGCGAACGAGTTCCTGCCCGAGCTGCCGGCGCTCGGCGTCCGGACCGTCGTGCAGGGCGAGCGGCTCGACTACGAGCGGCTGAGCGGGCGGCCGCACATCCGCGTCACGACGATGCCGTCGGACAAGCACGACTGGTTCGACCTCGGGATCATCGTCAGTGTCAACGGCAAGCAGCTCCCGTTCACGCCGCTGCTCACCGCACTCGCGGGTCGGCAGCGGCGGCTCAAGCTCGTCGACAACTCCTACCTGTCACTGGCCGACCCCGCGTTCGACCGGCTCAAGGAACTCATCGACGAGGCCCGCGACCTCGACGAGTGGGAGCCCGACCAGCCGATCCAGGTGACGCCGCTGCAGGCCGGGCTGTGGACCGAGTTCGACCTGCTCGCTGACGAGACCTCGCACGACGAACGCTGGCAGGAGATCACCGCGGGGCTGATGGGGGCGACGCCCCCGGGCGACGTCCCCGTGCCGGACACCGTGCACGCCGAACTGCGGCCGTACCAGCACGCCGGGTACGCGTGGCTGTCGTTCCTGGCGTCGCACGGCATCGGCGGGGTGCTCGCCGACGACATGGGGCTCGGCAAGACCCTGCAGGTGCTCGCGATGGTCGCCGCCCGCCGTGCAGCAGACCCCGAGGCACCGCCGTGCCTCGTCGTCGCGCCCACCTCGGTCGTCGGCAACTGGGTCGCCGAGGCCGCGAAGTTCACGCCGTCACTGCGGGTGGCCGCCGTCACCTCGACGTCGCTGAAGGACCCCGGGCTCGTCGCCCGCACCGCGTCGCAGGCCGACGTCGTCGTGACCTCGTACGCGCTGCTCCGGCTCGACTCCCCGGCGTGGACCGACCTGCCGTGGTCGGCGCTCGTGCTCGACGAGGCGCAGTTCGTGAAGAACCCGCAGTCGCAGACCCACCGGGTGGCGTCCGATCTGCAGGCACCGGTGAAGTTCGCGATCACCGGCACCCCGCTCGAGAACGGGCTGACCGACCTGTGGGCGCTGTTCCACATCGTCGCGCCCGGACTGCTGTCCACCTGGACCCGGTTCGGCGACGACTACGTCAAGCCGCTCGCTTCCCCCGACCTGCGGGGTGCGGCCCGTCAGCAGCTGACCGCGAAGCTCCGGCGTCGGATCCGGCCGCTCATGCTCCGCCGGACGAAGCAGGCCGTCGCCGCCGACCTGCCACCGAAGCAGGAGCAGGTCGTCCGCGTCACGCTCGATCCCGCGCACCGCGAACTGTACGAGCGCACGCTCAACCGCGAGCGGCTCAAGGTCCTCGACCTCATCGACGACCTGTCGAAGAACCGGATGATCGTGTTCCGGTCGCTGACGCTGCTGCGGATGCTCGCGCTGTCGCCCGCGCTGGTCTCGAACGGTCCGGGCTCAGCGGATCCGGACGTCACGTCGCCGTCGACGCCGATCCCCTCCGCCAAGCTCGACCTGCTGCTCGACGAGCTCGAACAGCTCGCCGCCGAGGGCCGCCGCGCCCTGGTGTTCAGCCAGTTCACGTCGTTCCTGCGGATGGTGTCGGACGCCCTCGACGAGCGAGGCGTCGGCTACGAGTACCTCGACGGGTCGACCCGCAGGCGCCCGGAGGTCATCGAGCGCTTCCGGCAGGGCACCGCCCCCGCGTTCCTCATCTCACTCAAAGCCGGCGGCTTCGGGCTCACCCTGACCGAGGCGGACACCGTGTTCGTCCTCGACCCGTGGTGGAACCCCGCCGCCGAATCGCAGGCCGTCGACCGCACCCACCGCATCGGGCAGACCCGGTCGGTCAGCGTGCAGCGCTTCATCGCCGAGGACACCATCGAGGAGAAGGTCCTCGCCCTCGCCGCGCGCAAGGCCGAACTGTTCGCCACGATGATCGACGACGACGCACTGTTCGCCGAGGACCTGACGGCCGACGACATCCGCTCGCTGCTCGCCTGACGCGCCGGAGCGATCAGGCGGGCGCGAGCGCGAGCGCGGGCGTCAGCGTGCGAGCGCGTCGATCGCCGTGACCTCGTCCGCCGAGAGCTCGATGCGGGCGCCGGCGGCGTTCGACCGGATGCGCTCCGGGTTCGACGACTTCGGGATCACGACGAAATCGTGCGCGACGTGCCACGCGACGATGACCTGGGCGCTGTCGGCCTCGTGTGCGGTCGCGATGTCGAGCAGCGTCGGGTCCTGCAGGTTGCTCGCCTTGAAGGGGCTGTAGCCCTCGAGGACGACCCCGCGTTCGGCAAACCCGTCCGCGATCGTCCGGTCGTACTCGACCGGGCTCCACTTGATCTGGTTCACGGCGGGGGTGGTGCCGGTCGCGGTGACGAGCTCGTCGATCTGGTCGAGCGAGTAGTTGCTCACGCCCACGGCCCGGGTCAGTCCGTCGGACTGGGCCTGGACGACCTGCTCCCACACGTCCGGGCGGGCTGCACCGTTCGGCGGCCAGTGCACGAGCCAGAGGTCCAGGTGGTCGAGGCCCAGCTGGTCGAGGCTCTCCTCGATGGTCTCGCGCACGCGGTCGGCATTGTCCGGCGGCAGCTTCGTCGTCACGAACACGTCGTCGCGGGCCAGGCCGGACTCGGCGAGGGCCGTGCCGACGCCGCGCTGGTTGCTGTAGCCGGTGGCGGTGTCGATGTGGCGGTACCCGGCCGCCAGTGCTTCGCCGACGGCGGCGGGGGCCTCGCCGTCCGGGATCTGCCAGGTGCCGAAGCCCAGGAGCGGCATCGACCCACCGGTGACGGACACGGACGGATTCGCGTAATCGGTCATGTCCCCGTGTCTACGCCGTCGGCGTCCGCCCGTTCGGAGCGTGGCCTCCGCGGCGGTGTCCGAGGTCTCCGGCATGATCGTCGAGGCCACCCGGCCCGCACCACCGCACCACCCAGGAGCCCCACCCGCATGACGTCCCGCCGACGCCGCCGTACCCGCATCAGCCTCACCTCCGTCCTCGTCGTCCTCGCCCTCGCGGTCGGTGGCTACGCGCTCGACGCCACCGGCGTCCTCGGTCCGGACGCCGACGCGGCTGCCGGGCCCACGGCAGTCGGCACGGCCACCGTCGGCACGGACAGCGGCGCACCGGAGCCGAGCCGCGCCTCCAGTCCGACCGTCAGCTCGTCGACCGACACCGATGCTGCGGACGCCCGCGCGCTCCTCGCCACGCTGCCCGTCAAGGGCAAGGCCGCCGGCACCGGGTACGACCGCACCGGTGCGTTCGGCAGCGCGTGGATCGACGTCGACCACAACGGCTGCGACACCCGGAACGACGTGCTCGCGCGCGATCTCAGCAGCATCGTTCGCCAGGGTCCGTGCAAGGTGATGACCGGCACGCTCGTGTCGCCGTACACGGGGGCGACGATCGACTTCGTGCGCGGGAACACGACCTCGACCCTCGTGCAGATCGACCACGTCGTCGCACTCGAGAACGCTTGGCGCACCGGCGCGCAGCAGCTCAGCCAGTCGGAGCGGGAGGCCCTGGCGAACGACCCGTCGAACCTGTTCGCCGTCGACGGCCGGTCGAACTCCCAGAAGCGCTCGGGTGACGCCGCGACCTGGCTGCCCGCGAACACGGCCTTCCGCTGCACCTACATCGAGCACCAGGTCACGGTGAAGGCGAAGTACCGCCTGTGGGTGGCTCCGGCAGAGCGGGCCGCGATGGTTCGGGTGTTGGACGCCTGCTGACGTCGGGCGGGCTGGCGCCGCTGGGTGTCGGCCTGGAGGCGCGGCGCACCTCCGCCCCGCGTGGCAGGCTTCGGACATGGCTGAGCAACTCACGGTCCCGCAGGCGTTCGCGCTCCTCCAGATCGAGCCCGACGGCCGGAAGTCCCTCGACGGGCAGACGTTGGATACCGGTCTCGCGGGCGCGGTCCTCGCTGATCTCGCGCTCCGCGGTGCGGTCTCGCTGCAGAACGGCCTGGTCGCCGTCGTCGACGGCGCCGCCACGGGCGACCCGGTGCTCGACGGTGTCGTCGGCTCGATCGCGGCGTCCGGTACACCGCGCAAGGCGAAGTGGTGGGTGAGCCGCCTCGGCAAGCAGCGGCTCCGCGACGACGTCTTCGCCGGACTCGTCGAGCGAGGGATCATCAGCGTCGAGCAGGGCAAGGTGCTCGGGCTCTTCCCCACCACGAAGCACCCGGAGCGCGACGGAGCCCCGGAGGCACTGCTGCGATCCGGCATCGCGGACGTCCTGGCTCGGCGGGCGGGCCCGACGCCGTTCTCCGCCGCGGTGATCGGGCTGCTCGACGCCACGAACACGCTGCGCAAGCAGTTCGGCGCCGTCGACAAGGGCCTGGTCAAGGAGATCACCTCGGGCACCTGGGCCAGCCCCGCGGTGAAGGCCGTGCTCGAGGAGATCCAAGCGGCGGCGATGATCGCCATCATGGCGGCGACCACCGCGACGACGACCACGATCGTCACGAGCTGAGGTCGGTCGCGCGACGGGCCCTGGTCGCGATTTAAAACAACAGGTGTAGTCTAGACGTCTCGATGCAGATGCATCGATCGGACTCGCTGCCCCACCGCGGACCCCGAGCCCTTCACCGTCGAAGACCTCAGGAGGCCTCCCCCATGCCCGAAACCAACTCCGTCACGTCCCGCTTCGCCGACCGCGTCGTCCTCATCACCGGCGGCGGCTCCGGCCTCGGCCGTGCGACCGCCGTCCGCCTGGCCGCCGAGGGCGCCGCGCTCTCCCTCGTCGACGTCTCCGAGCAGGGACTCGACGCCACGAAGGCCGCCGTGCTCGAGGCCACCCCGGACGCACAGGTCCTGACGACCGTCGCCGACGTGTCCGACGAGGCCCAGGTCGACGCGTACGTCACCGCCACCACCGAGCGCTTCGGCCGCATCGACGGCTTCTTCAACAACGCCGGCATCGAGGGCAAGCAGAACCCCACGGAGTCCTTCACCGCCGCCGAGTTCGACAAGGTCGTGTCGATCAACCTGCGTGGCGTGTTCCTCGGCCTCGAGAAGGTCCTCAAGGTCATGCGTGAGCAGGGCTCCGGCATGGTCGTGAACACCGCGAGCGTCGGCGGCATCCGCGGCATCGGCAACCAGTCCGGGTACGCCGCCGCCAAGCACGGCGTCGTCGGCCTGACCCGCAACTCCGCCGTCGAGTACGGCCGCTACGGCATCCGCATCAACGCCATCGCCCCCGGAGCCATCTGGACCCCCATGGTCGAGAACTCGATGAAGCAGCTCGACGCGGAGAACCCCCGCAAGGCCGCCGAGGAGTTCATCCAGGTCAACCCCACCAAGCGCTACGGCGAGGCCCCCGAGATCGCCGCGGTCGTCGCCTTCCTGCTGTCCGACGACGCGTCCTACGTCAACGCGACGGTGGTCCCGATCGACGGTGGGCAGTCGGCCGCGTACTGAGTCGCTCCGTGACAGCATGGCTGGCGTGAGTACCGATCAGACCAACGGATCAGCCTTCGGCCGCGGCGTCGACAAGGCCCCGCCGACCGCGGCCGCCGAACTCCGCCGCCGGATGGCAGCCTCGCCAGCGGGCTTCCTGCGGAGCGCGGCGTGGGTCCCCTGGAAGCCGGCGGGCGGCCCGGAGGCCGGCAGCGTCGCCCACGTCATGATCCGTGACAAGCCGTTCGTGCCCGTCTTCACCGACCCGGACGAACTCGCCGCCGGTCTGCCCGACGCCGAGGGGCGTCCGGTGCCGATGTCCGAGCTCGTGTCCGCGCTGCCCGAGGAGTTCGGGATCGTGGTCGACCCCACCAGCACGGCCGAGGCGAACTTCCTGCATGCCGACGTCCTCGCCGAGATGCGGGTGCAGATGCAGAGCGGCGTCCCGACCAGCGACGACTGACCCGCTCCGTCCGAGGCTCGGAGTGTTCGTCGTCAGGCAGCCGCCATCGCCGCGGCTGCGACGGCCCACCAGTAGCCGAGCAGACCACCCGCCGGAACGGCCAGGACCGCGAGGACCCGAGCCCGGCGCATGAGGCTGCGGCGGGAGCGAGCGTCGGCGATCTCGCGTTCGAGTCGCTCGAAGCGCTGGACGTGGCGGAGGGTGTCGTTGATGACCACGGCGTCCACGTGCCACGTGCCCCGCTCCTCCGCCAGCATCGACAGGAAGCGCACGGCTTCGTCGGAGTGCGCACGCGGCAGACCTCGGATCCAGTCCCCCACACGCTCGGGCTCGAGGATCACGGCTGCCGGCGGCGTCTTGCCGAACCGGAGATCGGCGGCTGCGACCACCAGGATCGGCTGCACGAGGATCGGACCGCCCGCTGCGGCCGACAGCAGTGCGGTCGCACGCTCGCCCTCGACCAGCGCGCGGTGCGCGTGCGGCGTCCGCTGACCGTTCACCATCAGTGTGCGTCCGCCCGCCCAGACCGCGTGACCAGAGTGGTTCTTCGTGTTGATCGAGAAGACACCGGTCGGACCGACCACGACGTGATCGATGTCCGTGCTGCCCTTCCCGATCGGGACGGCGTGCAGGACCGTGAAGTCCGGGCCGAGTTCCTCGAGCTGTGCCGCGACCTGCCGCTCGCCGATCGCTCCCTTGAACCACGAACGGGCTTCCGGCCGGAGCGGGTCGTGCCCCCAGAACCGCTGCCAGGTCGTCAGCGCGCGGCCGTCGGCCTGGATCGCGAGACACTGCTGCATCACGGCGTACCCGGGCTTGCGGGCGCGGAGTGTCAGCGGCGCCGTTCCCTTCGGGCTCGGACGGTCCGCGGTGATCGTGTGCTCCCCCATGCCTCCACCGTTCCAGGACAATGGTTGGTCCGGCCAGCCCTCGTTCTGGCGTCACAGCGCGGCGGGTGGGTCCACGGTTTCGCGCGGTTGACGGTTCTGGTTCGCGATCCTCGGGGTTCGTGAACCGAAACCGTCAAGCGGGCGTCAGGAACCCGACGCCGCCCCGATCACCGCAAGCGTCAGTGCGATCGCGATCGCTACCGCCGCAGCCGTCCCGAGCGCGACGAGCCACCCGAGCGGCCGCTTCCGACGGACCTTCGCCGCGAGCACTCCGCCCGCCGTGCACACGAAGACCAGGATGATCGCCTCGACCACTGCGGTCTGCATGCCCGTGGACCGGTTGCACACGCGCGTCGAGGACTCCCAGTCACACCCGTACTGCGACATCGTGCCGAGGACCCAGCCGAACAGCACCGCGAAGCCGCTGAGCATCGCGATGACCACGAACAGGGCGACGGTGACGACGAGGTCAACCGTCCGAGCCACGTTCGGCTTCGGAGCCGTGACCGTGTCCGGCGCTGGTCCCCCGGCCGGCAGTGATCCTTGCGATCCTGCAGACATCGTCCCCCGCTCCCCTGGCCCCCTCGGCCGTCTGCAGCCTAGAGGACTCGGCGCGTCGCCTCGGTCAGCGAGCCGGTTCGACGAGCTCGATGAAGCGGGACAGCAGCGAGAGTCCCGCGATCGACGGCGGCAACCCGGTGGTCAGCGCCGGCGAATGCACGAGGTATGCCGCCCACTTCGCCCGCGAGATCGCGACGTTCAACCGGTTCGGCATGAGCAGGAAGTCGAGGCCGCGCGGGATGTCGGCCGCACTCGATGCCGCCAGGGACACGATCGACACCACGGCCTCGCGGCCCTGGAACAGGTCGACCGTGCCGACCTGGGTGCCGGTGAAGCCCGCGCGGTCGAGCTCCTGACGGATCAGGGCGCCCTGCGCGTTGTACGGGGCGACCACGATGACGTCCTCGTCGGTCAGAGAGCGGGTCTCGGAACCGTCGGTCCACGTGCGGCCGACGATGTCGGCGACGAGTGCGACGACCCGTGCAGCCTCTTCAGCAGAGGACGTCGTGTTGCCCGCGTGCACGACCGGCACGGGGTGCACACCAGCGCCGATGCCGTCGAGGTGCCGACCGGAGACCATCGACGCGAGCTGCCCGTCGTAGGACAACGCCGACACGGACTCGGTCAACGCCGGCTCCATGCGCCGGGTGCGGGCCAGGAAGTAGCCGAACTCCGGCGGCAGGACGTGCTCGCCGTCCGCCAGCCAGCCGAGCGCGGACTCGTCGACGGGCTCCGGGTGCGAGCCCTGTGAGACCTGCGGGAGCTGTTGCGGGTCTCCGAGCAGCAGGAGTCGGGTCGCGGCGATCGAGGACGCGATGGTCGGAGCGAGGGAGAACTGCCCGGCCTCGTCGACGACGAGCAGGTCGAGGGACCGGCGCTCGATCGTCGACGCGTTCGCGAACGTCCACGCGGTACCGCCGACCACGCCGCCGGTGCCGGACGCCTCGCACGATGACAGGAACGCGGCAACGGCGGCACCGTTCTTCACGGGCGTCCACGCGGCGGCATCGAGCTCGTCCTCGGTCGCACCGGACTTCGGCACCTTCACGACCCGGTCCGCGGGCACGCCGGCGTTCACGACCGAGGACAGGAAGTTCTCCGAGGTCGCGTGGGACTGGCCGACGACACCGACGCGCCAGCCGTACTCGCGGACGAGCCGTGCGACGACGTTCGAGCCGACGTAGGTTTTGCCCGTGCCGGGAGGCCCCTGGATCGCCAGGTACGAGCGGTCGAGGCCGAGCAGCGTCGACACCACGGCGGACACCGTGTCGTCGCCCTGCACGGGCACGATCGCACCGCGCGGCGGCACCCGGCGCAGCAGGTCGAAGGCCGGGTCCGCCACCATCGAGGGCAGCTCGTCGAGGACCTGCTGCCCCCACTCGGCGATCGCCTCGGGCTGCGGCTTCGCGCGGGGCGGCGCGGACGGCGCGAGCGCGACCGGGAACTCGTGGTGGGGCTCGCCACCAACGGGCAGTCCCTCCTTCACCAGCACCTCGACCGCATCGCCGTCGTCCCCCACGTCCACGATCACGGCGCGAGATGACGCGCCCTTCGACCCGGGGCCCGGAGACACGACCGACGGCGGAAGTGGGTCGTCGTAGACGAGGTGGGGCGTGCCTCCCGGACGGAGCCGCGAACCGGGCGCGAGCGTCCCCGACAACCGGAGTTCCCGCGACTGCGAGCGGGCACGCGGCAGCGTGTCCCAGTCACGCTCGACGGACGCACTCTCCACGACGAGCACGTCGCGGGTGTCGGCCCAGTCGTCGACCGGGTTGCGCAGGCGGTCGAAGTGGTCCTGCCAGAAGGTCTTGGCCTCGCGGCGGTGGTAGTCGATCGCGGCTGCGGCGAGCGCCAGCGCGGTTTCGTCCGGCGTGCGGTCGAGGGCGTCGACACCCTCGAGGTGGGACGCGAGCGCGACGTAGACCGGGTTCGGCTCGCGCTCGACGGGGATCGGCGGGAGCTCGAGTTCGAGCGCGGGATCGGATGCGTTCGGGTCGTCGGTGCGCAGCGACCGGAGCCAGTCGCGCAGGCGCAGGGTCGAGCGGCAGTCGTAGGCGTTGTAGTCGGCGACCTCGTCGAGCATGTGCTGGCCGGCGGCGGGGTCGCCGTTCCGGAGCTCCTCGATCGCGTCGACGTAGGCGGTGATGCTGTCGGCGGCGTTCGTGACGTCGCTCTCGCGCAGGTCGTCGCCCATGTAGAGCGGCTCGAGCTTCTTGATCGAGTAGCTGTGGCTCCCCACGACCAGGGCCTTGCGGACGATCGGGTACAGGTCGACCAGGACCCCGGCGCGCAGCAGGTCGTCGACGGCCTCTTCACCGACGCCGTGCCGGGCGGCGAGCGACAGCAGGTGCGTCCGCTCGTAGGCCGCGTAGTGGTAGATGTGCATGCCCGGGTACTGCTGCCGCCGGGCTTCGATGAACGCGAGGAACTGCTCCAGCGCAACTCGCTCGTCGCGGATCGTGTGCGCCCAGAACGCGGTGAACTCCGCGCGGTCGTCGACCAGGCCGAACAGGTAGTCGAGGCCCCAGTGCACGCCGTCCTCGGTGTGCAGCGGGTCGCCCTCGAAGTCGAAGAACACGTCGCCGGCGTCCGGTGCCGGGATCGCGTCGAGCGCGCGAGCATCGAGGACCTCGAAGCGCGGCTTGACGGGTTGGTCCGGCCCGTCGGCGCCCTTCCGTCGGGCGTCTTCCGACTCGATCTGGAGGCTCGCCTGCCGCACCAGCCGATCCTGCGTCGCGCGGGACAAGCCCGGCACTGCCCGGGTGCGGACCGCCAGGTCGTCGATCGTCCGCACCTCGTGCTTGATGAGCTTCGCCCGTTGGTCGAGACGCATGCCCGCGACGAGGACGAGGTCGCGGTGCTCGGCCACCTGGGTCGAGCAGACGTCGCAGCGGCCGCACGAGGAGTAGCGCGGGTCACCCCACCGCAGTGGCTCGTCGGCGGCGATGCGCTCGGCGATCACGCGCTGCAGCTCCGCGCGCTGCGTGCGGTACACCGGTGCGATGTCGGCGAGGTCGTGCGTGGTCGTCGTCCGGTCGCCGAGCACCAGGTGCACCTGCTGCCCGGTCGGGATGCCGTGCGCCTGCATCTGCTCGGCGTAGGCGGCGAGCTGCAGCAGGGCGCTGATCTTGGCGTGCCGGGCGAGTTTGGTGTCGTAGACCTCGTACTCGCCCTGGTCGTTGCGGATGATGAAGTCCGCGAACCCGATGAACCCTGGGCTGTCCGTCGAGGGCGCCGCGTGGAACGTCGGCTGGTACAGGACATCGGCGCCGTCGGCGAAGGCCTGTCGCGCTTCGGCTGCGGCGCGTGCGTAGTCCGGCGGGGCGGGGCGGTCGAACTCGACGACGTTCCGGGTCTGCTTGAGGATGTCGAGATAGTCGAGCTCGTGCTGGTCCCCCAGGCGGGCGGTGCGCTCGAGCATGTCGTCGTGCGCCTCGGGCAGGGGTTCCCCGCGACCGAGCTTGACGTCGAGCCGGCGCAGGAACGCCCACTCGCAGGCCGACCACGTGCTGAGGTCGCTCGGGCTGAGCAGCACGTGCCCGTCGACGCCGATCTGCATGCGTTCCCCCGTCTCTCTGGTGCCCTGCGAGCCTAGGGCCGCCCGCCGACGCCGGCGCCGCGCGCGGTCAGACGGCAGCGGCCGGCGTCAGCGCACCTCCGCGGACTCCCAAAGGCGGCGCGCCAGCCGACCGGCCTCGAGGACGGCAGGCCAAGCGACCACGGCGAGCAGACAGCCGTCCGTGAGGGCGCGCGTCAGCGGAACGAGCAGCAACGGCACCTGCGTCCAACTCGCGAGCATCCAGCAGCCCGCGGCGATCCCGATGATGCACCCGAGATGCCGCAGTGCCGTGGAACCGGCCCGACGGGCGATCACCACGCCGATGGCGAGCGCGAGGACCGGCCCGAGCATGTGCGCAACCGACACCGACCAGTACACGGCCATCGGTTCCACATCGACAGCCATGCGACCAACCACCTGAACTGCCAGGGCACCGAGCGTCCAGCCCACGATCCGGTCTCCACGCCAGCTGAGCACGCCCCCGATCAGCAGCAGCACGATGCTCGCACCCGCCAACACGGCGGACGAGCCGGCCATCGGACTCTCGAAGAAGATGCGGGTGAAGTCATCGGCTGCCTGGATCGTCACTCCGAGAGCCCCGAGCGCCCCGGCGCTTCGTCCGATCGACACGATGCGCATCAGTCCTCCGCTCCAGACCGGAGCAGGTCGTCGTGCCGTGACATGGCTGTTCGACACACCTGTTTCCACGCGGGGCCGCGCTCGGACAGCATCGATGGCCATCGCGCCTCGTCGTCCTCCGCACGGAGGAGCGCCAGATCACGCTGGTCCAACGACGCTCGCACGGCCTCGCCGACGCCAGAGAACGCCCGGTCGTAGTACGCGCCGTCCGTCTCCGTCACCCGCTCACCGCGGATCGCACGGACGGCCTCGTCGAACGTGTACTGGGAGCAGTTGGTCAGGAACTCCTGCTGCGCCGTCGGGGCAGGGGCGGATGTCGACGACGACCGCACCTCGGGATCCTCGCGAGGCGGATCGACCTGGGAGATCAGATCGCGCGGTCCGACGACGAACCAGTTCACGCCGCGCCGGGCTCCGCGTCCGTCCACGAGAGCGTCAGCCCATGACGGGAGGATCTGGTCGACGGACCGGCTGCTGCCGTACACACGAACGGAGACCGTGTCGGCCGCGTCCACGCAGTCGTAGCCACGCATCGAGTCCCAGAACGTCAAGTCGTCCTGGTAGTCGTCCCGGTCCTCACAGGGGAGCCCCGCAATGAGCACATCGGCAAGACGCTGCTGCGAAACGGTCTCGATGATCCGGGCGCTTTCCGTCGCCGGGCGGACGGTTGTGGTGGTCCGGGGCGTTCGGGTCGTCGTCGGGTCGGGAGCACCGCACCCGGTCGCGGCGACCGCGACGGCGCAAGCGCCCACCCAGATGAGCGAGCGCCTGCGCCGACGTGTCGCGATCAGCCCCACTGCACGCCCGCGACGCCCGAAGCAGTCATTCCCCGGATCTGCTTCGATGCCGCAACGTTGCCCCAGTTGATGACCACGCCACGGCGACCGGTCCCGCATCCCGACGCGGTCCACGTCGTCTGCGCACGAGCGTTGAAGCCCTTGCTCCACACGCAGACCCCGACCCGGCCTTGGTCGCGGTACCAGCTGTACGTGACCTTCGTCTTCGTGCTCGATCCGATGATGCTGCAACCAGACACGGACGCGAGCATCTTCGGAATCGCCGTGAACGCGCGGTCATGGCAGGGATTCTTCCGGCTGATCGAGTTCCCGTCCTCGTCGACCCGGGTCGCGTTCGCGGGGTCGAAGGTCGGGTCGACGACCACGTTGTCGGGAACGGCCGACCATGGGTCAGGTTCGGCCGCGACCGCCGGGCCGGCTGCCAGCAACGGTGAGACCACCGCGGCGACCGCGGCGACGACCAGCATTTGCTTCATGGTGTGCTGCACTGCACACCCCCCTCTCAGTCAGACAACCGCTCTGGTTGCCGCTGCAAGGTATATCAATGTGGTGACTGATATTACAAGTCCAGCTGGTCCGCGCTCGGTGCCGGCACGAACCGCGGCCCGTCGTACCCGTCACGGGTCACGTGCGCCGTGAAGTCCGCGAGCGTGCGGACCCAGTGCCCCCGCTCGCCGTACAGCGCCTGGTAGACGACGACCGGTTCCTCGGTCTCGACGTCACGGGCGACGAGCAGCACCTCGTAGTCGTTGCCCTTGAAGTGGCGGTACCGGCCAGGAGTCACGTCGTCGCTCACACCCGCGATGCTAGGGCCGGCTGGCAGAGCGCTCCTACACTCGGGCCATGACCGAGCACGCTCGAACGGACCGCGGCCTCGACCGACTCGTCAACTTCTCGGACGCCACCGTCGCCATCGCGATCACGCTCCTGATCCTGCCGCTGGTCGACATCGCCAGTGACCTGCGCGACGGCGAGGGCGCGGGCGACCTGCTCAGAGCGCACTGGCCTGCCCTGCTCGAGTTCCTCATCACGTTCTGGTTGATCTCGCGGTTCTGGATCCTCCATCACCAGGTGTTCGAGCACGTCCGCTCCTACAACGCCCGGGTCATGCAGCTGAACTTCGTGTGGCTCATCAGCATCGTGTTCCTGCCCTTCGCGGCGAACCTGCTCAACAGCGGCGAGAACGACGACCGTGTGGCACACGCGCTCTACCTCGGCAGCATGGTCGTGACGAGCCTGGCGCTCACCGGCATCGAACTCGTGCTGCGCCGGAACCCGGAGTTGCTCGCCACACCGCTGGGCGACTCGGCGCGGGGACTCATCGCCGCCGGCCTGCTGTCGCTCGCCCTGATCCTGTCGGTGGTGTTCCCGAACATCGGTCTGCTCTGGGCCCTGCTCCTCGTGCTGCAGGGCACGGTCGCACGGCTGCTCCGCCGAGTCTGATCGCGGTACGGTCAGCGCATGGGACTGGGGGACGCGGAGACCGTACTGGCACGCAAGAACGCGAACTTCGTCATCGACGAAGCGGCAGCGGATGCCGGCCTCGTCCGTTCGATCGCAGCACCCGGCCGGTTCGGGATGCGCCGTCACGAAGCCGCTGGAGGCCGGCTCACCCTGACCCCCGCGGTCCTCTGGTTCCGCGCGCACCCGTTCAACGTCGTCCGGCCGACGTTCGGCATCCCGCTCGACTCGATCGCCGAGCTCCACGACACCTCGCGCAACGTCTCGCGGCAGATGCAGGTCGTCCTGCAGGACGGGCAGCGGCTGACGTTCGTCATCTGGGGCGTCCGGGCGTTCATCGAGCGGATCGACCAGGCGCGCGCCGCGCTCTGACGACACGCGAGCCCACCCGCGTCACGTCGCCGGTCCACCGCGTCCGGCGACCGCCGCGCCGCCCTAGGGGTCGATCCCGGTCATTTGAATAGTATGCCTATTCTAGGCGCCGCCGACCGGCCGCCCGGCCGGTCGGTCGGACCTCCGGACGCGAGCCCCTCCACGATCGTCCGACCGCTCCGAGACCGTCACGTTCGGTCACGTTCACCCCTGGACGCACCAGAACGACGTACCGTCGCGGCATGACCGTCATCGTGGCCGTCGCCGTCCTGGTGGGAGTCCTCGCACTCGCCACCGTGATCGGCCTGCTCCTGCGCTCGAGGACGGGCCGAGCGATTCCGCAGACCGGCCGTGCGCGCAGCACCCACGCCAGCCCCGACCGCACCGTCGCCGACATCGCTCCCCCGACCGCCTTCGGCACCCGCGCCACCCTCGTCCAGTTCTCCACGCCGACCTGCGCCCGCTGCCCGGCGACGGCCCGCCAGCTCGACGCCCTCGCAGCGCAGCACGCCGGCGTCGAACGGCTCGAGATCGACCTCGCCGAGCACCCGCACCTCGCCACCCGCTTCAACGTCCTGCAGACCCCCACGGTCCTGCTCGTCGACGGCGCCCGTGCCGTTCGCACCCGCTTCGGAGGCCCACCCCGGCCGCCGGAGCTCGCCGCAGCCCTCGACACCGTCCTCACCGGCCCACAGGAGTCCCGATGACCACCGCCCCCGACAATGCAGGCATCGACCCGCGCTCCCCGCGCTTCGGTGCCGCGATCACCACGGTCCTGCTCGCGCTGACGATCGTCCTCACGCTGATCCCCGCGACGTGGGTCGTCGGCATCGTCCTGCTCGCGGCCATCGTGGTGCTCTTCGCCATCGGCGGCATCGCCGGCATCCGCCGCCACCCCTACGGCGCGATCTTCCGTCGCTTCGTCCGGCCGCGGCTCGCCCCGCCCGCCGAGCTCGAGGCTCCCGAACCCCCGACCTTCGCCCAGCAGGTCGGCCTGTTCGTGACCGCGGTCGCGCTGCTCCTCGCCGTGCTCGGCGTGCCGTACGCGGCCCCGATCGGAGCCGCCGTCGCCCTGATCGCCGCGTTCCTCAACGCCGTCTTCGACGTCTGCATCGGGTGCTTGCTCTACGTGTGGCTGGTCCGCGCAGGCGTCTTCCGTCCGCGACGCGGCATCGCCTGACGGCGGTCGACCGGGAGGCCCGGCTCACCTCCGACTCGCCCGGCGGCGGAGGCTCCCCCCACGGCAGCCTCCGACGCCGGGTCGGTCAGACGGCGAGCGCCTGCTCACTGAGCGCGACGAGGTCGTCCGCGCGCAGGTTCGGCCAGCCGTGCAGCAGCTCCCGCCACTGGGCCGGCAACGACGACGCCCCGTACAGCGCACCTGCAAGGCCACCGGCGATCGCGGCGACCGTGTCGGTGTCGTTGCCGGTGCGCACTGCGCGGACCAGGGCATCCTCGAGCGAGGAGCTCTGCTTGACCGCGGCGTAGGCGGCCTGCAGCGCGGACACCACCCACCCGTTCGACTCCGTGAAGTCCACCGGCTCCGAGTGCTCGGCCGTGACGATCCGGTCCACCCACAGTCGGCGACGGTCGAGGTCGAGCAGGTCGATCCCACGCAGGACGTCGAGCTCGCCGGTCAGCACCGCGTGCCGGATCGCCACGCACCAGAGCACGCACGCGTCCCCCGCGTCGGACTCGTAGTGCGTCAGGTCGCTGATCGCGCGAGCCGCAGCCGCGAGCCGCTCCTCTTCACCGACGTCACCGCGCAGGTACGCGAGCACCAACGGTGCGGTCCGCATCAGCGACCCGTTGCCGGCGGAGCGGCCCTTGACCTCGTGCTCCCGCCGGGCCGCAGCCCGCGCGACGGAGGCGATCCGCGCCTCCAGACCGGTCAACACGTTGCGCGTCTGGATGCCGACGTCGGGCGCGTTGACCGACCACGCTGCCCAGGCGGCCACCAGGCCGTCGAGGGCTGGCTCCGACGCCGGGTCGCCGCCGCGGGCGACCGTGCGGAGGATCGGAACCGCCATGCTCGTGTCGTCGGTCCACTCCCCCGGCGCCCAGCCGAAGGAGCCGCCGCCGGTCATCGTGATCGGGGTCGGCGCGGGCACTGCCGGTCGGAACTCGTACCCGGCGCCGAGGGCGTCGCCGGCGGCGGAGCCGAGAACGGCGCCGACTGCCCGGTCGTGGATCTGCGGGGTGGTCATGTGGACCTCCGGATCGGGTTTGCGCGGAATTGAGTAAAACCGATCCTGCACCACTCCCCACGTTTACGCAAGTGTGCGTAAACTCGCCAACGTGACCGATGAGTACCGCGACGCGAGCGGCCGACGACTGACGGACTACCCGCGACCATCCGTCGCCGTGGACACCGCCGTGCTGACCGTCCCCGTGGGCGGGCCGCTGTCCGTCGTGCAGGTGCGCGATGCGTCCGAGGGTGACTGGCGGTTGCCCGGGACGTTCGTGCACGAGGGCGAGCTGCTGGCGGACGCGGTGCTGCGGTCGCTCTCCACCAAGGCGGGCGTGACGGGGCTCGCACCGCAGCAGCTGCACGTGTTCGACGACCCGGCACGAGACGACCGCGGGTGGGTGCTGTCGGTGGCACACCTCGACGTGGTGCCGGCTCGTGCTCTGGACCTGGACGAACCCCAGGTGCGACTCACGCCGGTGACCACGGCGCGCGGGATGGTGCACGGGCACGACGACATCCTCGAGTTCGCGGTCGCTCGGCTCCGGTCCGTCTCCATCGACGCACCGGATCCACACGGGTTGCTCGACGAGCCGTTCACGATGTCGGAGTTGCGGCAGCTGCACGAGGCAGTCCTCGGCGAGCACCTGCTGCCGGACTCGTTCCGGCGAGCGATGCTGCCGAAGCTGGTCGCGACGGACACGAAGCGGGCGGACGGGCCGGGGAAGCCGGCGACGCGGTACCGGCGGGGATGACGGAGCCGGTCGGCCGCCAGGGCGACCGCCCAGGTTCGCGTCCGCCGCTCATCGAGTGAGCAGAAAACGTCGAGTCCGCTGCGGCGACTCGACGTTTTCTGCTCACTGAACGCGCGAGCCCCGCCGCGCAGCCACCGCGCCACCCGTAACACGCAATTTACTTTCACCGCTAGCGCTCGCGTACGAAAGACGCTTTCATAGCGGGATGACGATCACCGAGCGGGTCGAGCGCGCCGACGCCTTCGCCCTCGTCCGCACCCAGTCGGCCACGATGCCGTCGAGCATGCGCGCCATCGCCGACGCCGTCCTCGAGGACCCGGCAGCCGCAGCCACCACGAACGCCGCCGAGCTCGCCGGCCGCGCAGGCGTCTCCCCCGCCACCGTCTCCCGCTTCGCCCAGCACCTCGGCTTCGCGAACTTCGCCGGCCTGCAGCGCAGCATGACCCGGGCCGTGGAGCGCGGCATCCACGAGCGCGAGCACACCGAGATCCACGCCGGGGTCGCCGTCGACGACGACGTCGCCACCGTGATCGCGAAGGTCACCGAGGACGTCCGCGCCGTGATGGCCGACACCCGTGCCGCGCTCGACCCGCACGCCCTCGAAGCAGCGGCCGCAGCCGTGAGCGAAGCCCGCCGGGTCGTCCTGTACGGCGTCGGCGCGAGCGGCATCGTCGCGCGGGACCTGCACCTCAAGCTCGAACGCATCGGCATCGTGAGCTCGATCGCCGACGACCCGCACAACGCCCTGACCCTCGCGAGCGTCATCGGCGAGCACGACGTCCTGGTGCTCGTCAGCCACTCGGGTTCCACCACCGAGACCCTCGAGGTCGCCCACGCCGCCGCAGCCCAGCGGTCGACGATCGTCGCCATCACCGGCCACGCCAATGCCCCGCTCGCCACCACGGCCCACCACGTCCTGCTCGGTGTCGCCGGTGCAGAGAGCGCCCTCCGACCCGCCGCCATGGGCAGCCGCATGAGCCAACTCGCCATCGTCGACGCCCTGTTCATCGTCGTCGCGCAGCGCACCGACGAGCGGTCCCAGCCGCTCCTCGCCCGCAGCCGCGATGCCGTCCGCACCCACCACCGGAACTGAGCACCACCATGACCCACGCCCACGACGCCCTCCGCGACGAACTCGCAGCCCTCACCACCGAGGCGACCGACCACTCGCTGGACGACATCGACACGATCTCCACGCTGGAAGCTGCCCAGCGCATGAACGCCGGAGACCGCAGCGTGCCCGCGGCACTGGAGCCGTGCCTCCCGGCCATCGCCCTGGCGGCAGACTCGATCGCCGCAGCGTTCGCGCGCGGCGGCAGACTCGTCTACGTCGGCGCCGGCACGCCGGGCCGGCTCGGCGTCCTCGACGCCAGTGAGTGCCCGCCCACCTTCGGCACCGACCCGAGCCAGGTGGTGGGGCTCATCGCCGGCGGCGACGTCGCCCTGACCACCGCCGTCGAGGGCGCGGAGGACGACGAAGCAGCGGCCGTCCGCGACCTCGACGGGCTCGGCCTGACGGCCGACGACGTGGTCGTCGGGATCAGCGCGTCCGGCAGGACGCCCTACGTGATCGCAGCCATCCTGGAGGCCCGGCGCCGCTCCGCCTTGTCGGTCTCCGTCGCGTGCAACCCCGACTCGGCCGCGGGGCGGGAGGCGGACATCGCCATCGACGTCGTCGTCGGCCCCGAGTTCATCGCCGGCTCGACCCGCCTGAAGGCGGGCACCGCGCAGAAGCTCGTGCTGAACATGCTCACCACGCTCGCGATGGTGCGCAGCCACAAGACCTACGGCAACCGCATGGTCGACGTGCGCGCGACGAACGCGAAGCTCGTCGCCCGGGCGTTCTCGCTCGTGCAGGACGTCACCGGCGCTGCTTCCGCCGACGTGCAGGCGGCGCTCGACGCCTCGGACGGCGAGGTGAAGACCGCCATCGCCGTGATCCTGACCGGTGCGTCGGCTGCTTCGGCCCGTGAGCGCCTCGTCGCTGCTTCCGGTTCCTTGCGCGCAGTCATCTCCTGACCCGTTCTCCCTTCCTCTCTTCCGTTTCCTTTCCCCCGAGGAGCACAGCAATGCCCGATGCACAGCAACTCGCCCAGCAGATCCTCGACTCCGTCGGAGGCTCCGCGAACATCGCCGACGTCGAGAACTGCATGACCCGACTCCGGGTCGAGGTTTCGTCTCCCGCGTCGGTCGACCTGCCGGCGCTCCAGGCCACCGACGGCGTCATGGCCGCCATCGCGGCCGGCTCGAACCTGCAGATCGTGCTCGGCCCGGGTCTCGTCGACCGCGTGGCCGACGACCTGGAGGCCCTGCGCGCGGCCGCCCCGGCGGCTGCGGCTGGTGGGGCTGGCGCGTCCAGTGCCGCAGGTGCGTCTGGTGCGTCGCCTGAGGAGCTCGCTGCTCGCGGTGCGTCCATCAAGGCGACCGCGCGATCCCGTTCCGACGGCCGCACCATGCGCGCGATCCGGAAGATCTCCGCGATCTTCATCCCGCTCATCCCCGCACTGATCGCCTGTGGGCTGATCGCCGGGATCAACGGCATCCTGACGAACCTCGGGTGGGTGCCCGGCGTGACGCCGTTCCTCGGCGTGCTCTCGTCCGGCTTCCTCTCGCTGCTCGCCGTCTTCGTCGGCATGAACGCCGCGAAGGAGTTCGGCGGCACGCCCATCCTCGGTGGTGCGGTCGGCGGCATCATCGTCGCGGCCGGTGTCGCGAACGTCACGGTGTTCGGCGAGACCCTGGCTCCCGGGCAGGGCGGCGTGCTCGGCGCGATGGCCGGCGGCATCCTCGCCGCCTACGTCGAGCGCTTCATGCGGCGCGTGACTCCGGACGTCATTGCGCTCATCGTCGTGCCGACCGTGACCGTGCTGGTCGCCGGGTCGGTGACGCTGGGGATCCTGATGTCCGTCGCCGGTGTCGTCTCGGTCGCGATCGGTACTGCTGCGACCTGGCTGCTCGCGAACGGCGGAGCCTTCGCCGGCTTCGTCCTCGGAGGACTCTTCCTGCCGCTCGTCATGACCGGCATGCACCAAGGACTCATCCCGATCCACACCACCCTGATCGACCAGACCGGGTGGACCGTACTGCTGCCCGTGCTGGCGATGGGTGGTGCCGGGCAGATCGGTGCGTGCATCGCGCTGTGGGTGCGGTTCCGGTCGAACGCTTCGCTGGTGCGGACCATCCGCGGTGCGCTGCCGGCTGGGTTCCTCGGCGTCGGAGAGCCCCTGATCTACGGCGTGACGCTCCCGCTCGGTCGGCCGTTCATCACCGCCTGCATCGGTGGGGCGTTCGGTGGCGGCGTCGTCGGGCTGTTCGACCAGCTCGGGCACTCCGTCGGGGCGATCGCTATCGGGGCCTCGGACCTGTCCTTGATCCCGCTGCTGAACGGCTCGTCCGGGTACGGGTGGGCGTTGCTCGGGTACGGGTCGGGGCTCGTGGTGGCGTACGTCGTCGGGTTCGTGGCAACGCTGCTGTTCGGGGTCTCCGCGTCGGTGCGGGCTGATCTGGAGGCACAGTCGTCTGCGCCGTCCGGCGACCCCGTCGCTCCGGACGCCCCGCTCGAGGTGCAGGTCACGCCGGCTGACTCCGTGGGAGCTGCACGCTGATGCGGTTGGGCGCGAGCGCGTACCTGGCGCACGGTCCGCTGGCTGGTCCGACGTTCGAGGCCGCCGCGGCCGCGGGTGCGAAGCTCGCGTTCACCTCGTTGCACATCCCGGAGGATTCCCCTTCGGGTGCCCGAGCCGCTGCGACCGCGATCGTGTCGGCTGCTGCGTCTTCGGGGTTGTCCGTCTTCGCCGATGTCTCCCCCAGCACCGCCCGGTTGCTCGGTGATTCACCGTGGGAGCTCCTGCGGTCGATCGGAGTGGCGCGGGCGCGGATCGACTTCGGGTTCTCGGTCCCTGAGATCCTCTCGATCGCTGCCGTCCTGCCGATCGCCCTCAACGCGAGCACGCTGCGGGCCGCCGACCTGGCGCCGTTCGCTGACCTGGACGTCGAGCTGATCCACAACTTCTACCCGCGTGAGTGGACCGGGCTGGCGTTGTCCTCCGTCGCGGCGTCGGTGTCAGTCGCCCGCCAGTTCGGTTGGCGTGTCGGTGCGTTCATCGCGGGCGACTCGGTCCGCCGAGGGCCGCTCAGTGAAGGGCTGCCGACCGTCGAGCAGCACCGGAACATGTCGCCGTTGTTCCAGGCTGTGGCGCTCGTCGATGCTGGCGTAAACGATGTGTACGTCGCGGATCCGGCGCTGACCGATCAGTCGTGGTCGCGGTTGAGGTCGCTTTTCCGGGACGACGTGGTCGTGATCGACGGCACTGCGGCGCCGGAGGTGCGTCCGGCGGTCATCGAGGCATTGGCGGTCCCCGATCGGAACCGCCCCGATGCTGCCGAGGCGATGATCCGGCTGGAGCACTCGCGGGAGCGCTTCGCCGGGTTGCCGCTGCCCGAGGTCGGTGGACAACCGAGGCCGGCAGGTTCGGTCACCGTGCAGTTGGCGTCGTCGGGGAGATACTGCGGGGAGGTCGCGATCACGTTGCGGGACTTGCCAGCTGACGATCGTGTCGCCGTCCTCGGAACACTCACCGTGCCCTCGCCGGAGGTGGGAGACCAGTCGCTCACAATCGTCCTCGGCTGACTCCGATTCCACTCATCCTCGCGCCAACCCCGCGAGGCGCCGATCTTCGACCAAGATTCCGGCAATGGAACACTGGGAAGCCGATGACGTGCGGCGACGACACATGGCCCGATTCGGTCGTCGCGACACGGCGCCCGAGCTGGCTGTTCGCCGCGAACTGCACCGACGTGGGCGTCGCTTCTTCGTCGACCGGCGGGTGAGCGCGCGTTGTCGGGTACGGCCTGACCTCGTCTTCCCTCGCGCCAGGGTCGCGGTGTTCATCGATGGCTGCTTCTGGCACTACTGCGAGGAGCACACCCACCTCCCCAAGGCGAACGCGGCGCTCTGGCGCGAGAAGCTGCTCGCCAATCGGCGCAGGGATGTCGCGAACACCGCTGTGCTCCAGTCGGAGGGCTGGCGCGTGGTCAGGGTGTGGGAGCACGACGACGTACGTGAGGCGGCGGACTCGATCGAACTCGAGCTCGCCCGTTGGACGTCGATCGTCGGCCGTTGAGCAGGTAGAACTGGGTTGTGAAGACCATAGAAGTGGTTGCGGCAGTGGCAGTTCGCGAGGACGGCACGATGCTCGCCTGCAGACGCGCGGCAGGACGAAATTCAGCCGGCCTGTGGGAGTTCCCTGGCGGAAAGGTCGAGTACGGCGAGTCGCCACGCGATGCCCTCAGGCGCGAGATTCTCGAAGAGCTCGGAGTCGAGGGCGAGGTCGGCGATCTCATCACACGTGACGCCACGGTAGTCGGCGATGTCATGATCGACCTCGCGTGCTACCGGATGTCGTTCAGGACCGCGGAGCCAAGTAGAAGCACGGACCACGACGCGTTGCGCTGGGTGCCCTCTGCTGAGCTCTCGACACTCAATTGGGCACTCCCCGATCTTCCCGCCGTCAGCCTCTTGCGTGGCGATCAGCCGAGGCCGTATTGACGGGCGGCGGCTTTCTGCCATCTTCGGTGGTACGCGAAGTACCGTTCCGTAGAAGAGCTCCACGCTCCGCAGGTTCGACCGACGACGGCTTCAACAGCGAGTTCGAGGTCAACGGTCATCGGTGTCCGGCGCGGCCCCCTTTCGATTGTCCCGTCGCGGGCCACCGTTACGTATCCGAGCTCGAACATCGAATCGCATCCCAAGGCACACGCGGCCATCACGATGTCCTCTCGGCTCCGCTCAGCATTCGTCGTGTCTGCTCGGCGCTTGATGTGCGCCGTCACGAGCATGGAAACAGGAAGGTCTCGCCCGCAGAGCGCGCAGTCGGCGATGAGCTCGTTCCCGAAGAGGCGCCGTCTCAGACGAGTCTGCTCACCGCGTACACTGACGACGACCTGCCTGTCTCCCCGGTAATCGAAGCCTGTCACTGATTCGACATCAGCAGGCCAGGACGGCATCTGCGCGGCATCGACACGCAGTCCCACCTCGTCCAGCAACCAGTCAGCGAGATCTCCGTCGACCTCGGACAGGTACGTCTGCTTGACCGCGCCCTTCTTGGAGAACGGCCAGCTCGTGATGTCTCGATCAGTTCGGAGCTCCAACGGAATGTCCGCGAGGGCGATCGGGTTCTCGAGAGCCTGGAGGTCGACGCGAAGGAGACGCCCGTCGGCTGACCAAGGCCTTGACTCAACGTCGAATGGCGGAGGCCCGTCGAACGCCGGTGCCAGGACACGGCTCCATCCCCGAATCGCCTTGCGCGAGTAGTGCATCACGACGTCGTCCGGTCTCGCCTCGAGCATCCGGTCCCAGTGCGCTTGAGACGTACCGACGTCCTGCCCAGAGCGGGGTCGGGACCGTTTCGGTGCCCAGAGGACTCCTGCACGCCGTTCTTCGTCGAAAGTCTGTCCCTGATTGACCCAAAAGACCCGCACGGTTCCCCGATCGCCCGTTTTGCTAACGCACGTGAGGATAACGAGCTCAAGGAGGAAGAACCAGTTCGGATCCCGAGCCCGACAGGAACAGCAGCGGTTCTCAGGCGTCCGATCGGAAGGGGAGGGTGCGAGCGAGGTGCTCCCGGAGGAGTGGGTCGACGACGTACACGTACGTTCCCCGGATACCGCGCGTCAGCAGGACCGAGTAGACGTTCGTGACGTACCGCAAGATGTCGTCGTCGGTCAGGACGACGCCGAGCTTCGGAAGGTTCTGTTTCCCTTTCTTGTCGTGGTAATCCGCCCTGCTGAACACGATCTGCCTCGAGTCCGGGTCCAGCTTCAGGTCCGGGCCGATGATGACCCCCGCGTAGTTCAGGTCGTATCCCTGCACAGTGTGGATCGAACCGACTTGATCAACCGCGCCTGGCGAGGTGATCCAATCCTTGTCCGTGCGATTCCACTGGAGTTCGATGCCATCGAGTGCGATGTCGACTGCTCCGCGATCCTTCTTGCTCTTCCACTCCCATGCGAATCCCGCCACGAGGCGCGCTAAGCCGAAACGGCGATCCATCCTTCTGATGGCAGCGTGCATCCCACCGAGGTCATCGAACAGGCGAAGGTCGTAGTCACCCAAGTCCGGTGGCGAAGGCCTCTCGCCGCGGAGCACCGATCGCACGAACCCGACGTAATCCGAGCCAGCGGCCACCCGCATCTGGGTCGTCAGCGGGTGGAATCGGTCGGTGTCGCGGGCATCACGAACAAGAGAACGCTGGACGCGCGGCGAGAGGTCCGCAGGCCGAACACTCTGTTCAGGGTCGAGGAGCAGCACACGATGGGTGCTCTGCGCGCGGATCCAGTCCAGCTGTGTGTGACGTTGATCGTCGTCACCGAGCAGCTTCTGGTTGATCTCAGAGAACGCACGGTTCTGAACGCCTGAGGACTGGTTGGAGCGGCGGCCGAGACGGTGAGCCTCGTCCACGACAAGCAGGTCCCATCCCACGTCTGCTTTCCCGACGTCGAAGGGCGAGAGCACCATCTCCGGCGCGAGACCGGGAGTGCTCTCGAAGACCCGCTGAAGCGAGCGACGCAGCGCCTGTTGCGGCACGACCAGCCCGATGCGGAAGCCCGTCCCGAGGATCGTCTGGTACTCGTTCGACAGGAACGTCGCGAAGAGGGACTCTCGTTCGCCGTCGAAGTCCGTCCCGTCGATGATGTCTCTGAGGAGTTTGATGAGGTAGACCCCGAGCACGGTCTTTCCCGTTCCCGGCTCTCCGCGGACGATCACGGTCTCGCTCACGCTGTTCTCCACGTCGTGGAAGAGGTCCTCCACCACGCGCAGGACAACCCGAGTCTGATCCGCGTTGAGGGCCTTGAACGGAGAGAGCTTGAAGATCTCACTGTTCTCGAGATCTTCGAGCGACTGCTCGAAGAGACCGTCCTCGCGAAGCTGCGCGAAGATCTTCTTGAAGGTCTCTTGGTACGAAGTTCGATCGTAGTACTGGGCACCCACTATCCCTGCGTTGCTGTTGAGCAACTGGTACTTCTGATCGGCGTTCAACCAAGCAATCAGTTGAGATTCGAGATCGAGGCAGACGGATTTGTTGAAGGTCTCGTCGATGATGAGGCGCACGCGCCGGAGCAGGGCGCCGCGGGTACGGAGATGCCGCCTCATGCGCCCGCTGGTGTTCAGCGTCTCACCGACGTACGCCCGGCCGGCCTCCTCGTCGTCGATCACGTAGACCACCGGCCAGTTCACCGTTCGAGGCTCGATCTCCGCGAACCGGCCGAGCGAAGCTGCAGTGAAGTCGAGGACGGCGATGTCAGAGGCGGTCATGCTTCACACTGCGTCCTCGGGATCGCTCGACCGGGTACTTCTTCTTCGTGATTTCCAGTTTGTCGCGGACGATCTCCGTCGGCTCCAGCCCCAAGCGATCCGCGAGCAGATGGCAGTAGGTCAGGACGTCAGCGAGCTCGTCCTTGACCCGACCGGCGTCTGCGTCGCCCGACCACTGGTAGCACTCGAGGAGCTCTGCAGCTTCGATCGCGATGCTCTTCGCCAAGTTCTCCGGCGAGTGGAACTGAGCCCACTCGCGCTCCGCAACGAAACGCCGTAGTTCGTCTCGTAGCCGATGATCCGCCATGCCGGCACGCTAGCAGTCAGATCGACGGCGCAGCTTGCAACACCAGGACCGCTCCGGAAGGAGCACGAATCACGAGCGTGCCGTCTGTTGACCGGCCCTCCGCGACGAACGGAATGAGTCGGGAACCACCATTTAGCGATCCAGCGCACCCTGAGAGAACGGGGCGCTCGAAGTCGAGCGCGTCGAGCGCGTCGAGCGGCAAGGTCGACGCGTGAGTTGCGCTCGACCGATCGAGTGGACGGCTGGCAGCGATGTGGCCTTCAGTTCGTGACGACGTGCCTGCCGAAGCAGACGGGCACTGCGCCGCGACCTCGCGGATCAGCGGGGCCTTCTTTCGTGCGAGTGGAAGTCCGCCCAGTCCACGGCGATTCTGGAGCTTCAGCCTGCGCGAATTCAGCTCCCCGGGCACCGACGCGTGCGGGTGATGGTTCCCCGACCCACCGATGCGGTGGGCAGACTCGATGGTGACCCGTTGCAGGCTGGTGAGGGCGTCCCAGAGCAGTGCGTCCGAATCGAGGCGTGAGCCGTGGTGGGGAACCGATGCCACTCCCACCTGTCGAGTCTGCTCTGGCCGAGCCCCGTTCACCTTCCATCCACAGATCCTGCCCCGTCCTCGCGCCGGGTGCGCGCGAGCCCCGCGGAGCGGGTGAGCACAGAATCGCACGGCGCAGTTGCCCAGCAGCAACGTGGCCCACGTGAAGGCGAAAGTCTGCCCCGATGCCAGCTGCGCACCCGACAGGATCTGCAGAGCCCTTGAATTGAAGCTCCCCCACAACGGGTGCTCCCGACTCACCACCCTGTCCACGAGGATGGTTCAACACCACACGTCCCGGGGACGACGAGTGGTCCGCACAACAGCACTTCGAGGGGCAACACCATGACGATGGCCGGAGAATCCGCAGGGGTCGAGGCACACCGCCAACGCAGTCACGCACGCGAACTCCGCCGCCAGGCAGACGACGCCGAGCAACGCGCTGCCCGCTTCGAGATCGCGCACCGCACCGAGAGCGAGACCGCCCGCATCCTCGCACCACTCGCCGGCATCGGGTACCACCTGCTCGCCGACCGCCGCTGGCCAGGCAGCCGCACGGCACAGGTCGACATGGTCGTCGTCGGCCGTTCTGGCGTCTTCATCGTCGACACGAAGGCCTGGCGCGAGGTCGCGGTCCACGGCGACCGGATCACCCGCGGCCAAGAGGACGTCACCGACGATATCGCCCGCCTCGCCGACCTCGCCTACAGCACCGAGGCAGCACTGGCGGACACGGGCCTGGCGCCCGGCGAAGTCCACGCGGTCGCCGCACTCGCCGGCCAGAAGAAGATGCACGCCCGCGTCGCATCGGTCGACGTGATCGGGGCGCACGACCTCGTCGGGCACATCACGAAGCGCGGAGCCCGACTGTCGGCATCCCGGGTCGACGACGTCCTCGCCGCGATGCTGCACCACTTCCCCGTGATCGGCGACGGCGGAGCTACACCGCCGCAGATCGTCGTCCCGGCACCGGTACTCCCCCGCGAACCCGACGTACTCGTCTCGACGATCGACACCACGGACGAGGAGCTGACCGATCGGCTCCTCGACGGCGTGCTCGAAGCACCGATCGAGGACTGGATGGCGTTCCTCGACCCGGCACAGGCCAAGCTCGTCCGCCGCAGCTTCAACGGCCCGGCACGCATCCGCGGCGCTGCGGGCACCGGCAAGACCGTCGTCGGCCTGCACCGCGCCGCGTACCTCGCACGCGCAACCGGCGGCCGCGTCCTGTTCACGACCTACATCAACACCCTCCCGAAGGTCCTCGAGTCGCTCCTCGAACGGCTCGCGCCCGACATGGTCGGCCGCGTCGACTTCATGGGCGTCCACGCGTTCGCCACGCGCCTCCTGAAGGAACGCGGGATCGCGTTCCGCGCTCCTGGACAGGAGGCCCGACTCGCGTTCGACGACGCGTGGAACGCGATCCGCGCCTCCAGTCCATTGCGGTCGTCGCGATTCTCTCGCTCGTACTGGGAAGACGAGATCAGCCACGTCATCAAAGGCCGCGGCCTGACGCGGTTCGACGAGTACGCGGACCTGGCTCGCATCGGGCGCAAGCACGCGCTCCCGCTGGAGACGCGGCAGGCCGTCTGGGACCTGTACGAGGCGTACGCGCGCGGTCTGCGCGAGCGACGGGCGCACGACTGGGAGGACATCGTCCTGCTCGCACGGGACGCGGTGCGCGCGGTCCCCCTCGAGCGGTACGACGCGGTCATCGTGGACGAGGCGCAGGACCTGTCCTGCGCGATGGTCGCGCTGGTGCACCAGCTCGTGGGTGATCGGACCGACGGCCTGACGCTCATCGGCGACGGCCAGCAGACGATCTACCCCGGCGGGTACACGCTCGGCGAAGTCGGCATCAACCTGTCGGGCCGGGGCGTGGTGCTCGACGTCAACCACCGGAACACCGCCGAGATCCTCGAGTTCGCGAAGGAGATGGTGGCGGACGACCAGTTCGTGGACATCGAGGGCGTCGACGGGGTCGGTGACGCGGTGTCCGACGTCTCGCGCTCCGGTGCAGCTCCGACGATGACGCGCTTCACCGGTCGCGCGGACCACGATCGGGCGATGCTCGACCGGCTGACAGAGGTCCTTCGACTGGTCGGGACCGGTCACGGTGACGTCGGCATCCTCACGGCGACGAACCGGCAGGCGGACGACGTGATGGAGGTACTTGGGCGAGCCAGTGTGCCGACCGTCTCGCTGCAGCAGTATGCGGGACGGAGCTCTGACGCGGTTCGCGTGGGCACCGTGAAGCGGGCCAAGGGCCTCGAGTTCAAGCAGGTGCTGCTCGCGCACGTCGATCCCCGGCTGCTCGATGCTGCCCCGGCCGATCCGTCGGAGACCGAACGGGAGCGGCGGGAGCGTGGTCGCCGGGAGCTCTACGTGGGGATGACCCGGGCGCGAGACGGCCTGTGGGTCGGCGTCCGGAGCGGAGCAGCGCGCGGCCGCTGAGTCGATGGCGAATGCGAGTGCAGATCGTCAGCGCGTGTCCGACATCTGATATTGTCGCCGCCGGAGGGGCAACATTGGGGAATCTCATCGTCGATCTCGCAGCGATGAACGCAGCGAGCACGACCATCACGAGGATCAGCGCAGCGCTGAACGACGAAGCTGGCGCTGGAGGAATCGCGGCTGACTTCGGGAGCGACGCGGTCGCAGCGGCCCACAGCGAGGCCTCGACGTCACACGAGCGATCCGTGCGGGCAATCGCGGAGATGACGGACACCATCGGCGGGTGGGTGCGGACTGCCGCTGAAGAGTTCAGCCGCCGCGACGCTGACCTCGCGAGCGACGCCGAATGACGGCCGATCCGACCCGCGGCGCTCCGGCTTCGATCAGGGTCACCGCGCGGCAGCATGAAGCACGTGCCCAAGCGCTCAGGGACGAACAGACCCGTTTGGAACGCACAGCGGGAGGTCTGAGCGCCGGTGAGTGGTCCGGCTCGGCCAAACGGCAATTCACGTCGGCGGCTGGGACCCTCGGACCGTCCTACTCACGGACGGCATCCCTCATCGAGCACGTCGCGGAGACGCTGTCGCGCTACGCCGACGAGGTCGAGCGCATCCAGGACGAAGCCGCCCGCATCCGCTCCGCACAGGACAGCGCTGCGGCCGATCGGGATCGGCTCGTCACGGACCGCTCCCGGCTCAACGAGTCTGTCGGCGCAGGGACGGATGTCGAAGCCGATCATGTCATGCTCCGCAGGGTCGCCGACGCGCTGACGCAGCAAGACACCGCGGACGCTCAACTGTCCACACGATGGGACGAGCTCGTCGCTGAGCGGACACGCCTGGACGATTCGACGGCCGCGGAGCTCTCCGGCGTCGACTCCGTCGGCGTCGTTGCAGTTCAAGCACACTCAGTGGGCCGGATGTCGGATCGTCAGCTCCTGACCTGGTTGGGTTCGTTGACACCTGACCAGCTCCTTGCACTGCGCGACGATCCCGCGATCGCCGACCGGCTTGGTTCGGTTTCAGACCCCGAGTTGATCGCTGACTGGTGGTCCTCGGCCGGCGGGTCACACGAGCGGGGAAGCAACGACGGGCACTCTTCCGAGCAGGACGCCTTGATCGCAGCGTTCCCCGCCGTGATCGGCAACCTGAACGGCGTTGCGTACTGGGCAAGGGACAGGGCGAACCGCAGCCAACTCACGAAGCTCATCGGGTCCGCGTCCGGCGTTGACCTTGCCGCGTACAAGAACATCCGCGCGTCCCTCGGGAAGTACAAGGGGGTACAGCTGACCTCGCTCGTCCCACACCACCCGCCACTCGCCGCTGTCTCGATCGGTGATCTCGACAGAGCTCACGATGTCACGTACCTCGTCCCCGGGATGGACTCGGACACGAGGAACATGACGGTCGTGGAGCGAGCCGCTTACAACCTCCGGGTCCGCCAACAGGACTACGTTGGAGACGCAGCAGTCGTCGCATGGATCAACTACGAGACCCCGACGCCGAAGACGGTTCTGCACGGCGATCTCGCTCGGGCAGGCAGCGAACGACTCGGGCAGGACCTCGCGGGGTTCAACGCTGCCCGTGGCTCGACCAAGGGAACGCTCAACGTGGTCGGGCACTCCTACGGGTCAACGACGTCCTCGCTCACCCTCGCTGACGGTGATTACGGGGTCGACTCGTACGTGACGGTCGGATCGGCTGGACTGGAACGCGAGATCGAGACCGCCGACGACATCCACTCCGATCGGGTCTTCGCCGCACAGGCGCCGCGTTCGATCCCTGGCCTGCCGGGCGACAACTGGTCGTGGATCGGGCAGGCTTTCAGCATGACTCGCCGAGATCCAGCTAGCCCCTCGTTCGGCGCAACGTACCTGCCGACAGCTGGTCTCCCGCACGACCCGACGATGAACGGTGTGAATCGTCACGATCCAATCTGGAACAACGCGACTGATCACGCCGGCCAGTACGGGTACTTCGACAAGAACACCGAGTCACTCGACAACATCGCCCGCGCGACCACCGGGAAGGTCAGCGACCGATGAGCACACGCACCACGAAAGTGATCCTGAGCTTGGTCAGCGCTTCGGCGCTGCTCGCCGGATGTGCGCAACAACCGAAAGGCAGCGAGATGGACGCCGAACAGGCTCGAGACGGCATGGTCAGCCTGGTCAAGCAGACGATGGATGCTGCCGGTGGGGACTGGACGGCGCTCTCGGACAAACCTGCATCGTCGGAGTGCTCGACGGCCAACGGCAGCTCGGGAGTCACGTTTTCGTGGGACCAGGAGCGCACCGGTGCCGAAGACCCGGAAGCGCTCGTCCGCACGGTCGCGAAGACCTGGAAGCAGCACGACTACGACGTGACCATTCGGCAGGACACGATCGACGACGGACGGCCGCTCTGGTCCGCGGTCACCACCGGCCAGGCGGTGGAATCGATCTCGGTCAACGCCAGTCCTCGACGGGTATCGATCGAGGTGCAGTCGGCCTGCGGCACTGGTGACATCGCAGACTACGAGTGACCGACTACGTAGCACTCCAGCGGAAGGACTGAGCAGATGGTGACGGCAGGCGCTCGCGCTTCGGTGCTGGACCGGGTGCTCATCGAAGCTGGACTGATACGGGCTACCGCACGACCGCGACCACCGCGACTCGCGGACCTTTCCGGGCCGCTGCGGAGCGAGGTCCTCGGCCTCTACCGCCAGCTCGGAGGCAAACTCGATGAACCACTCCTTCGACCGGGCGCTTGGGATCTGCCGTACTCGGACGTAATCGTCGAACTTGATGAAGACATGCACTTCAACCGCTATCGGACGCTGACGCTTGAAGCGCGGTTTGCAGCAGTATTTCCGTGGGCGGCGGCCTACCGCCAGCACGCTGGAGCCCACGAACGCCGCGCGGGAACTGGTGGCAGACGATGGACGAGTCCCTCGTCCGAGCGCATGTTCGGGCCAGCCGACGAGAAGTGGGTGTTCAATCGCGGCGGAGCTCCACGATGGAAGCAACGGGCGCTGTACGACGCGATCAAAGATGCTGCAGCCGCAGCTGGACTTGTCCAGCTGGCACGCGTCTCGATCTACGATTCTGTGGACGGAATCTGCATCGAGGAAGCTCTTCGTGGTCGCGAGACGATAGCGCCGGACTCGCTCCGACGGTTCGTTGAGTCGCGTTCAGCTACCCAGGCATGAGGGCCGAACAATAAGAGACGCGGCACCAATCGACACCGCGCCTCCCGTCCACCACAACGTCATCAACTCACCAAGTGAGCACGAACCGCCCCCGCGTCCCCCCCAGCCTCCAACCGCTCATGCGCCTCCCCAGCCCGCGCAGCCGGCAGCACCTCCGCCACCCGCGGCGTCAACGTCCCACTCTCCACCGCGTGCCGCAGCTGCTCGAGCTTGTCGAACGACCGGTACTCCGAGAACACCATCACCTGCACGAACTCGATCCCCCGAGCCCCGTTGCCCTGCCACCCACGCACGTCGAAGAACACTCCCCCGTCTCGAACAGCATCGACGACGACCCCACGCTGCACCGCAGCATCGGCGAGCGCATCGACCCCCTCCGGCACGAGCTCACGGACAGCGGCAGCAAACCCATCACCACGAGGCACGATGTGGTCCGGTCCGAGCGACCGCACGAGTGCTTCGTCCGCCGGAGCAGCATCCGCGATCACGGTCAGCCCGGCGGCCTTCGCCAGCTGCACCACGTAGTTCCCGAGCAGCCCAGCGGCCCCGGTCACGGCGAGCGTCTGCCCCGGCGCAAGCGAGGCGTGCGACAGGATCTGCAACGCCGTCAGCCCGTTCATCGGCACTGTGGAGGCGAGCGGAAGAGACGTCCCACGAGGAATCCGCGTGAACGACCCCACCGGCGCGACGAGCTCCTGCACGTACGCACCACCGTGGGCGGTGAGCGGCAGCGCCATCGCCATGACCTCGTCGCCGACCTGCCAGCCGGTGACGTCGGGCCCGACCTCGTCGATGACGCCGGCGGCGTCCATCCCCGGCACGTACGGCGGCGAGGCCTGCGAGCTGTCCCGCTGCCCGGCACGCGCCCCCGTGTCGGTCGGGTTCACGGCGAACGCCTGCACCCGGATCCGCACGGACCCCGCACCGGCGTGCGGCTCCGGCACCTCGTGGACGGCGAGGGCCTCCGGCCCTCCGAACTGTTCGACTCCGACGACCTGCATTCTCCCGGTCTACGCGGACGTTGCTTGACGCAACCTGACGCGACCCACGATCGGACGGGAGGCACGGTGCCAGGCCGCCACGGGCCTCCAGTCCGTCACGGGGTGACGTCCACTGCGCGTGGTGCGCCATGCTGACAGCGTGCGTTTCGACGAACTCCTCACCCGTCCCGACGGCCCCTCGATCGCCGAGGAGCTCGCCGCGCGCCGCCGACCCGCCCGGTACGTCCTCGAGGGCATCCACCAGGAGTCACGGCAGAAGTACTCGCCGTTCCGCGTCGACGTCGACGAGGCCGCGCAGACCTGGACCTTGGTCCGCCACCGCGCCAAGCCGGTCTCCTACCGCGACGGCGTGCTGCACGAGCCCGACGACGGCCCGATCGAGGTGTCGTTCGCCCGGAGCACGGCCTCGTCTCCCGTCGTCCGGATGGCCGTGCCCGACCTGATGCTCCGGTGGGGCCGCGCCACGGACGACGTCCACCCGATCCTGGTCCAGCACGTCGGCGAGCACTCGATCCTGGTGACCTTCGAGCACGGCGAGGACCCGGCGTTCCGCTCGACGCTGGTGATCGACGAGCGCGACGGCATCGCCCGCCGCTCGTACGAGTACGGCGAGGCCACGATCATCACGAGCGTGCGGACCGCCGAGCCGGACGAGCTCCTGCCCCGCGCCCGCTTCGTGCAACCGACGGACTGGATCCTGCCGCAGTACTGAGACGGTGACGGTTCCGGTTCACGATCCCCGACGATCACGAACCAGAACCGTCACCACCCCGGGACGACAACACCACCGGTCACCCGTCGACGAGGCCGACGACGAAGCCGTCGATGAGGCCGATCCGCGCCGCGAGCGCAGCGGTGGACAGCCGATCCCGAGCGCGTGCGACTCCGCTCGCCGAGAAGACGAGTCCCTCGGCTTCCAGGACGGCCCGCGGATCACGGTCGTCCGCCGGGTCCGGCCAACGGAACCCCGGCGCCACGGTGCCACTCCCCTGCAGGACCCGGTGCGTCCCGTGGATGTGGGTCCCCGCCAAGTGCGCGCCCACCGCAGCGGGGTGCGTGCCGATCAGGGCCGCGAGGTCGCCGTACGAGGTCCAGCGCCCCGCCGGGATGGCCGCGATCGCCCGGTGCACGACGGACCAGTCCCGGCGGCCGCCGATCGCCCGTGTGCGCACGTTCGGGCCGGTCCACTGGCGGGTGATGCGGTCGGCGAACCACTCGCTCCGTGCCAGGATCTGCGTCCGCCCCCACGCCGGCGCATCGAGCACCAGTCGGTTGAGCGCGGTGAAGCTGCTCTGCCGGTACTCCGCCTGCTTCTCGGGGAACGGGCGGTTGCCGAGCGTCGCGTTGTACCCGGTGAGCGTCAGGTTGCCGAGCGAGTGGACGAGCCGTTCGTGCACGACGTCGACGGGCTCCCCGTCGAGGTCTGCGGCGAGCGCTGCCCGCCAGTCCGGGGTGAGCGTCTGCGGCAGGACGTGCTCGATGGTGGACCGCTCGACGTCGATCGGCTCGTTGGGGTTCAGTTCCTCCTGCACCCACTTCAGGATGAGCTTCTGCTGGTTGCGGAGCCCGCGCAGGTAGAACGGCTGCGTCCGGATCGCCTCGCGCACCTGTTCGTCGGTCGCGAAGTGCTTCCGGCCGGTGGAGAAGTAGTCGAGCAGCACCTGGTCGACGGGTCGGTCGTCGAGTTCCCCGCAGGCCTGCAGGATGATCCGGTTGAGTCCCTGCCCCGGCCGCCCGACGATGGTGCGCCGGACGAGGTACGCCTCGAGGGTCGCGAGCGCCCCGGCGACCTCGGCAGAGGTGCTGGCGCCGGCTGCGCGACGGGACAGCAGCCGCAGGGTGAGCGGGACGGTCGTGGTGGAGGACCACTCGGCGAGGTGCCGCAGGTGCTTCCGGACGGCCGGGTCGGACTCCTGCGACGGGTCCCGGATGCGCATGAGGTGCTCCGACAGTCTGCTGAAGCGTTCGATCTCGGCCAGGATCTGTTCGTCGTCCATCGCCGCCAGGCGGGCCTGCTGCGAGCTGTAGATGTCGCCCTGTTTCAGCAGTGGTTCCTCGGCCACGGCGTCCAACCAGAAGAGCAGTTCGAGGTCGTTCACGCTGAGCCGACGCTGCATCGGGAGCCACCACGACGAGTAGGCCGATTCGCCTCGGTGCCCGAGTCGCATGAAGAGGTCGTTGCGCACCAGGTCGCCCTGTGTCAGCCGCATCCCCGTGTTGTTGAGGGACTCGAAGATCCGGTAGACGTTGTCCTCGTCCTTGGCGGTGATCGAGACGAAGACCAGGCCACCGAGGACGGCGTCGCGGGTCAGTTCGAGGTCGTCGACCCGGCCGAGCTCGCGTCGGAAGTACGTGTACGCGTCGCGCACGCCGGACACCGACGCATCGGGTTCGTCCGGCACGTCGGCGCCGCCGTCGACCACGCTTCGGTACGCGTCACGGTCCGCCTGGGTCGGCAGGAGCTTGAGTCGGGCGTCGCCGGGCTTGAAGCGATCGGCGACGTACTGCTCGTGGATGCTCTCGGCGAGCACGGGCGACTCCGGACGGCGCTCCCGGAACGTGTCGCGCAGGGCGCAGAGCAGGATCGAGAGCGTCGTCAACCGCTGCTGGCCGTCGACCACGAGGAACTCCATGCCGGTCGGGACGACCGTGCCGGTCGAGAACACGAGCGACCCGGTGAAGTGCGTGGCCCCGGGCTCGGTGCGTCGGGTCTCGCTGAGTTCCAGCACGTCGGCCCAGAGCCGCTCGCGCTGGCGGGCCTCCCACGCGTAGGGCCGCTGGTAGAGCGGGACGAGGTACTGCTTCGGTCCCCCGAACAGCTCTTGCAGCGTGGTCTCACGGACGTCCATCCGGCGAGCCAAGCAGAGCCCCGTCGAAATCTGAAGTCACGCATATCGGCGATGCGGTATGACCGGTCGCTGCGTCCGCATCCCCCGATCGGAGGATGCAGCACCACCGCCCCCACCGATCCCCCGCGGCACCCCACCGGCCAGGCTGGACCCATGCCCGAGTCCCCCGCCATCGAGGTCCAGCACCTCAGCAAGACCTACGCCACCGGCAAGGTCGCGGTCGATGACGTCAGCTTCGTCATCCAGCCCGGCGAGACCTTCGCCCTCCTCGGCCCGAACGGCGCCGGCAAGTCCACGACGGTCGAGATCCTCGAGGGGTACCGGTCGCGCACCGCCGGCGAGGTCCGCGTCCTCGGCCACGACCCCGCCCGGACGAGCCGCAGCCACAACGCACGCATCGGCATCGTCCTGCAGACCAGCGCCGAATCCCCGAACGTCACCGTCGCCGAGCAGCTGCACCACTTCGCAACGCTCTACCCGAAGCACCGCAGCGTCGACGACCTCATCGCGGCCGTCGGGCTCACCGCCCAGCGCAACACACGCATCGCCCGACTCTCCGGTGGCCAGCGCCGCCGCGTGGACGTCGCCCTCGGCATCATCGGCCGCCCCGAGGTCCTGTTCCTCGACGAACCGACCACGGGCTTCGACCCCGAGGCCCGCCGCCAGTTCTGGGAGCTCCTGCGCCAGGTGCAGGCCGAGGGCACGACGATCCTGCTCACCACGCACTACCTCGACGAAGCAGCCCAGCTCGCCGACCGTGCAGCGGTGATCGCGGACGGGAAGCTGCTCGACATCGCCCCGATCGACGAGATCGGCGGCACCGCAGCCCGCACACCACGGGTCCGCTGGCGCGACGATGCCGGCGACCTGCACGACGAGCGGACGACCGACCCGACCGCACTCGTCCGCAGCAGCACCACGGCCATGCACGACCTCGAAGTCATCCGCCCGTCCCTCGAGGACGTCTACCTCGGAATGGTGGGCCAGCAGTGAACACCGCGACCAGCCGCATCTCGTACGAGATCCGCTCCTACTTCCGCGCACCCGACGCCGTCTTCTTCACGTTCCTCTTCCCCATCATCATGCTGGCGCTGTTCTCGGTGGCGTTCGCGGACGCCGACCCGATCCGCGCCGTCGCCAGCAACGGGCGACCGATCAGCGTCGACTACGCCACCTACTACCTGCCCGGGCTGGTCGCGACGGGCATCCTGCTCTCCGGCACGCAGTCCCTGGGCGTCGACATCGCGACCGAACGCAG
Organism: Curtobacterium pomorum; assembly: GCF_044497295.1. Classification (NCBI taxonomy): domain Bacteria; kingdom Bacillati; phylum Actinomycetota; class Actinomycetes; order Micrococcales; family Microbacteriaceae; genus Curtobacterium; species Curtobacterium pomorum. Next base: position 1,544,947 of record NZ_CP172409.1, on the reverse strand, counting down.
TGACGGCACGTTGAAGCGCCTCGGTGGCACACCGCTGCCGGTCCTGAGCTACTTCGTCGGCAAGATCGGCATGGTCCTCGTCACGACCATCGTGCAGACGGCGTTGCTGCTGGGCATCGCGAGCCTGGTGTTCGGCGTCGACCTGCCGACCGCGGCGAGCAACTGGGGCGTCTTCGCGGGCGTGATGGTCCTCGGCATCGCCACCAGTTGCGTCCTCGGCATCGCTATCTCGGCGCTCCCCCGGGAGGGCCGCCGCGCCACCGCCACGATCGTCCCCATCGTCCTGGTGCTGCAGTTCATCTCCGGCGTCTACCTGCCCTTCACGCAACTGCCCGACTGGCTGCAGAACGTCGCGTCCGTCTTCCCCCTGCGCTGGATGGCGTCCGGCATGCGGTCCGTCTTCCTGCCCGACGCGTTCGCGTCCGCCGAGCCGGGAGGCGCGTGGCACCTCGCCCTCGGAACCCTCGTGTTGGTCGCGTGGCTGGTCGGGGGCACGGTGGCCTGCGCCCTCACCTTCCGCTGGAACCGCAAGGACGCCTGATGGGCCCTGTGGAGAACCGCTCCGCGGTGCTGCATCGATGGGATGCTGTGGTCATGAGCGGCGAAACGTGGGTGCGCAACCGGTGGTTGCACGTGTTCTTCGCGGGCACGATGCTCCTCACCGCCGTGATCACCGCGCTCGGCTGGTCCCCGTGGTCGACCCGCTGGCCCGCGTACCTCGCTGTGGTGGTCCTCGTCGTGGCGTACATCGCGTACGGGCACCGCGGCTACGACAGCCCCCGAGCCGCCGCCGCGTTCCTGCCGCTCGTCGTCGTCGCCGCCCTGGTGCTGCCGGCCGTCGTACCGAGCACCGCCTTCGTGCAGTGCATCGTGTTCCCGCTGGTCTGGGTGCAGTCCGAGCGGGTCCGCACCGCGGTCCTGTTGTCCATCGCGGTCGGCGTCGCGAGCGGCATCGGCCTGCAGGTCTCCGAGGGCCCGGACGCCCTCGTCAGCACCCTGCTCATCGAGGGCATCAGCGTGATCGGTGCCTGTGCGATGGGCGTGTGGATCTCGAGCGTCGCCGGCCTGTCCGAGGAGCGCCGCCAGCTCGTCGAGGAGCTCCGAGCCACCCAGCAGTCCCTCGCCGACGCGAACCGCACGGCGGGCATCGCGAGCGAACGGGAACGCCTGGCCCGCGAGATCCACGACACCGTCGCGCAGAACCTCGCCGGCATCGTCATGCTCACCGAACGGGCTCGCGGGGACCTGGCGAACGACCGCTCCGACGCGCTCGAGGAACGACTCACCGTCCTCGAAGAGTCCGCCCGCGCTGCCCTCGAGGAGTCCCGCACCCTCGTCGCAGCCGGGGCAGCCGGCATGACCCGCGACAGCCTCGCCGGTGCCCTCCACCGCCTCGCCGAACGGCACACCCGCGAGACCGGCGCAGTCGTCACCGTCGATGCGTCCGAGTGCGCGCTGGATCGTGATGCGCAGGTGGTCCTGCTCCGCGTCGCGCAAGAGGCCCTCTCCAACGTCCGCGCCCACGCCGGCTCCGCCTCCGTGCAGGTTCGTCTGTTCCCCGACGAAGGGCACACCGTGCTGCGGATCACCGACGACGGCACCGGGTTCGACCCCGAGCAGCCCACCGCCGGGCACGGCCTGCGCGGACTCCGCGAGCGCCTCGCCCTCGCCGGCGGTACCTGCACGATCACGAGCGCCCCGGGCCGGGGCACCGTCGTCGAGGCGATCCTGCCCACCGGAGCCGCACCGGGCCTCCCGTCCGCCGTTCGCCACCCCGTGACGGAGGTGACCCGGTGATCCGCGTCGTGGTCGCCGACGACCACCCGATCGTCCGCTCCGGCATCGTCGCGCTGCTGCAGGACGCCGACGACATCGACGTGGTGGGCCAGGCCAGCGACGGCCGTGCCGCGGTGTCCGTCGTGCTGGCGGAGCGCCCCGACGTCGTGCTGATGGACCTGCGGATGCCCGAGCTCGACGGTGATGCTGCGACGGCGGAGATCCTCGCGGCGGAACCGGGCGTCCGCGTCCTGATCCTGACGACGTACGAGTCCGACGATCAGATCCTCGCGGCCATCGAGGCCGGCGCCACCGGCTACCTGCTCAAGGCAGCCCCCGAGTCCGAGATCCTCGCAGGGGTGCGTGCGACCGCGCGGGGCGAGACCGCCCTTGCCCCCTCGGCCGCGGCCGCGCTCGTCAGGCGGGCCACCGGTGGGATCCCGACGGGCCCGTCCCTGACCCCGCGCGAACTCGAGGTGCTGCAGCTCGTCGCCCAGGGCAACTCGAACCCGGCGATCGGCCGCGCCCTGTTCCTCAGCGAGACGACGGTGAAGACGCACCTCGGGCACGTGTTCGAGAAGCTCGGCGTCAACGACCGCACCCGTGCCGTGACCCGCGCGATGGAGCTCCGACTACTCCCCTGACCTCCCGCGCTTCCCGACGCGCGCTTGGTGAGCAGAAACGGTCGGGTGCGTCACCGCGACCCGACCATTCCTGCTCACCATGTGACGCGCCCCGCTGCCATCGAGGCGCGCTCACCCGGTGTCACCACCGGCTCAGTGCTCCGCGCCCGCCTCCTCCGGTCGGATGCGGAACACCCGTGCCGTCGGGGTGGCGCCACCGTGACCGACGTGGAGCACGCCTGCCGATGCCTCCCACGAGACGGACCACGATCCGAGCGCCGTCGGGAACAGCGGCTCGACGACGACCGCCTGCCCCGCGAAGCCCGGGAGCGGCAACGACACCGACGAGCCGGCACCGGGCAGCGCCCAGACCGACAAGTACAGCTCCCCGGACGTGGCGCGCAAGCCGAGCGCGAGCCACGGGTCCTCCCACGCCGGCAACCCGAGCGGCCACACCGGCACCGACGACTCGATGACCTCGAGCACTGTCCGGTGTGCCTCGATCGCAGAACGCACGACCGCCCGCTGCGATGTGCTCATCGAATTCAGGTAGCCCGACAGGTACATCCGCCCGAGCACCCCGTTCACGAGCGACAGCTCGAACAGGTCGGGCGACATCGACGGTGCCGGGTACGCCCAGTTCCCCGCCTGCTCGGGCAGCATCGCGGCGGGAGCGGCGGCGGCGATCGACGCGGACAGCACCGGATCCTGCTGGTCCGAGGTCGACTGCATGTGCAACCGGGACAGCATCGCGGAGTCGGCGCGCATCGCTCCCGAGGCGCAGTTTTCGATGAGCAGCGACGGGTACCGGGCCTGCACGGCGTCGAGCCAGTCGAGCAGCGCCCGCTGGTGCTCGAGCATCCCGGCGAACGGCCCGGTCATCGTGTTGTTGTCCATCTTGAAGAACGTCACCCCGAGCTCCCCGACGAGCCGGTCGACGACCGCGTCCAGGTGCGCCCGAGCCTCCGGCGAACGGAGGTCGAGCAGGTGCCGTCCGTGCTCGGCGACCCGCACACCGTGGTGGTGCACGAAGGCATCCTCCGGCAGGTCCACGGCCAGCGGCGAGTGGATGCCGATGACCTCGGGCTCGAGCCACAGCCCGGCCTGCATGCCCCACGACCGGATGTGGTCGATGACGGACCCGAGCCCGGTCGGGAACCGCGACGCAGCTTCCTCCCACGCTCCGACGGTCTCCCACCAGTGCCCCTCGGCGTACCAGCCGGCGTCGATGCAGAACAGGTCCGCTCCGGCGTCGGCAGCGGCGTCGATCAACGGCAGCAGCTTCTCGGTGGTGGGGTCGCCCATGAGCGTGTTCATGTAGTCGTTGAACACGAGCGGCAGGGCTCGATCGGCCTCGCGCACGTGCCGGAACGCCCGACGCTGCGCCGTGAGCACCTCGAAGGCACCACCGACCGAACCGGCGATCCCCACCGACACCGGAACGGACACGAACGGCTGCCCCGGAGCCACGACGGCCGTCCACTGGTGTTCCTGGTCGGTCGGTCCGCTCAGGAGCACGTACGCGCGCCGCCGGGTCTCGCCGAGTTCGTACAGCCACGGCCCGTTGTGCTCGATCTGCCACACGAGCGCGTACGGAGTCGGCACAGCGCTGTCCGCCTGCAGCACCCCGATCGGCAGGGCCTCTCCCGTCGACCACGATCCCCGGTTCTGCACGACGGCACGGCTTCGGGGCGGGTGGTGCTGCGCCTCGCGGTCGATGCGCGCCAGCCCGATCGATCGCAGCGGATCGGTCCGCCACCGGCTCTCGGCCGCCCAGTCGTTGTCCGCGTGCACGAGGGCCAGGTCGTCGACGCCGACACCGGAGTCCGTCAGGAACGCCCCGGTCGCGAACGACGACACGAAGTCCACGACGTGCTCGCCGTCGTCGGCGGACACCTCGGTCCACGTCTGGAAACCCGGCACGTCGGCGCACGCCCGGAACACCGACTCGACCTGGAGGCCCGTGGCCGCGTCCGTCTGCACGATCCGGAACCACGGATCGGTCGCGTCGTCGGACCCACGCCAGGAAACGGGTCGCAGTCGCGCCCCGATCGTGGAGTCCACGTGCCGGAACCCGCCCGGGAACCGCCCGTGTCCGATCGTGGTCAGCTCGACCAACGGCTGCGGGTCGTCGGGTCCGTCGGCGAGCGCTCCACCGGCCGGCACGAAGGACACGAGTGCGGCGGGCTGGTCGTCGCCGATCCGGAAGCGTGCCGAGAACCCGGGCGTGACCCAGTCGGTGAAGGCTCCGCTCACCGTGCGCCGACCGGCGCGGGCGAACTCGTCACCCAGTCACCGACGCCGTGGTCGTAGCAGGTGGTGTTGTCGATCTTCGCGCGGTCGAGGGCGCTGCCCGAGGTCACCGTGCGGTCGATCCGCTCGGGGTCGGGGGCGGCCTCGGCGAGCAGCCGGGTGTAGTCGTGCTGCGGGTTGAGGATCACGGCGTCGGAGGGCCCGCGTTCGACGACCCGGCCGCGGTACAGCACCAGGATCTCGTCGGAGAAGTGGCGTGCGGTCGCCAGGTCGTGCGTGATGTACAGCACCGCGAGGTGGTCCTCGCGCTGCAGGCGTCCCATCAGGTTGAGCACGCTGAGCCGGATCGACACGTCGAGCATCGACACCGGTTCGTCGGCGATGAGCACCTGGGCGCCCGGGGCGAGTGCGCGGGCGATGGCGACGCGCTGCCGCTGCCCGCCGGAGAGCTCGTGCGGTCGGCGGCTCGCGAAGTCCTCGTCGAGGTTGACGCGGCCGAGCAGTTCCCGCACCTTCTCGGCGGTCTCGTCGGCACCTCGGGCCCGGTGGTGCAGCTGCAGCGGCCGGGCGATGTGGTGCTCGATCGAGTGGAACGGGTTGAGCGACGCGAAGGGGTCCTGGAACACCATCTGCACGTGCCGGCGGTACATGCTGCCGACGACGGGTGTGCCGTCCTCGAGCCGCACGTCGATGGAGCCGCGTGTGGTGCTCTCGAGCTTGGCGAGCATCCGCGCGATGGTCGACTTGCCCGAGCCGGACTCCCCCACGAGCGCGACGGTCCGGCCGGGCAACAGTTCGAACGACACGTCGTCGACGGCGCGCAGGGTGGTCCGCTTCAGGCCCTTGCGGGTGTGGAAGTCCTTGCCGAGGTGGCTGACGGTCACGCTGGTCATCGGATCTCCTCGTGGACTGCGGCCGCGTGGTCGTCGACGCCGGAGCGGATGAACGCGCCGCGCTCCCCCGACAGGCTCGGGAACGACTGCAGCAGCTTCTGCGTGTACGGGTGCTTCGGGTCGTGCTGGATGACCGAGGCGCGGTCGCACTCGACGACCTCGCCGCGCAGCATGATCGCGATCCGGTCGCTGATCTCGAGCAGCAGCGGCAGGTCGTGCGTGATGAACACGACGGCGAACCCGAGCTCGTCGCGCAGTCGGACGATCTCGCGCAGGATCTCGCGCTGCACCACGACGTCGAGCGCGGTGGTGGGCTCGTCCATGATCATGATCTGCGGTTCGAGCAGCATCGCCATCGCGATCATCACGCGCTGCCGCATGCCGCCGGACAGCTCGTGCGGGTACGCGGTGATGCGGGACGGGTCGACGCCGACGCGGCTCAGCGCGTCCTCGGCGATCGCCCGCCGTTCCTTGCGGGACAGGTCGCGCCGGTGTTCCTTCAGGGCGTCGTCGAGCTGTGCCCGGATGGTGGTGACCGGGTTGAGGGCGTTCATCGCGCCCTGGAACACCATCGACAGCTTCGACCAGCGCACGGCCCGCAGCTGTTCGTGCGGCAGCCCGAGCAGGTCGATGTCGGTGCCGTCGCGGTCGTGGAACGTGATGCTGCCCGAGGCGACCTTCGCCGGCGGTCGGTGCAGCCGGGTGATGGCGTAGGCCAGGGTCGTCTTGCCGCAGCCGGACTCCCCCGCCAGCCCGAGGATCTCGCCCGGTGCCAGTGTGAGCGACACGTCCTTGACGGCGTGCACGGGGTGTTCGGTCTCGTAGACGACGTCGAGGTGGTCGATCGTCAGCACGGCTTCGGCACTCATCGGACGAACTCCTTCGTGGTGCGTGCGGAACGCGTGGCGCGGGCGGCGCGCTTCGCACGACGGTCGCGCCGTCGCTGCGCCCGCACGTTGGCGAGCCGCGGGTTGATGACCTCGTCGATCGAGAAGTTCACCAGGGACAGGCCCATGCCGAGCAGCGCGATGAGCAGGCCGGGTGGCACGAACCACCACCAGGCACCGTTCGCCAGCGCGAAGCCGTTCTGGGCGTAGAAGAGCATGGTGCCGAGCGTCGACGAGTTCGACGCCCCGAGCCCGAGGAACGACAACCCCGCTTCCCCGAGGATCGCGGCGATCACCGCGAACACGAACTGCGACGCCAGGACGGGCAGCAGGTTCGGCAGGATCTCGACGGCGATGACCCGCCAGGGTCGTTCGCCGGCGACCCGGGCGGCGGAGACGTAGTCGCGGTTGCGGATCGACATCGTCTGCGCACGCAGCACCCGGGCGGACCCGGCCCACGAGGTGATCGCGAGGACGACGGCGATGGTCCAGAGCCCGCGGGCCTCGCGCGGCACCAGGCCGGAGATCACGATGACGAGCGGCAGGCCGGGGATGACGAGGAAAACGTTCGAGAACAGCGAGAACGCCTCGTCCATGATCCCGCCCAGGTAGGCGCCGAGGATCCCGAAGAACGCGGACAGCACCGTGGCGAGCACGCCGACGATCAGGCCGATCTGCAGGCTGCCGCGGGTGGCGTAGGCGAGCTGGGCGAGGACGTCCTGCCCGGTCTGGGTCGTGCCCAGGACGTTCGAGCCGCTCGGTCCCTGCAGTCCGGAGTCGCGGATGGTGGTCGGGTCGCCGACGAGCAGCGGCCCGACGACGCCGAACAGCGTGACGCCGGCGACGAGCGCGATGCCCGTGACGAGCCACGGGGTCAGGGTCGGCAGGAAACGGCGGATGCCGCCCTTCGTCTGCCGCCGGGTGGCGATGGACGTGGTGGTGTCGGCCTCTTCGGCGAGTGCGCCGATGGTGGGTTCGGTGTCCTGCTGGATGTTGGTCATGGCGTGTCCTCCCTAGCTCCGCGCCCGCGTCCGCGGGTCGATGAGCCCGTACAGCAGGTCGACGACGAGGTTCGCGCCGAGGACCGCCAGGGTGATGAACAGGAAGATCCCCTGCATGAGCGCGTAGTCGTTGTTCGTCACGGCGGACAGCAGCTTCGACCCGATGCCCGGGTACGAGAACACCTGCTCGGTGACGACGGAGCCGGACACGATGAACCCGAGGGAGATCGCGAAGCCGGCGACCGAGGGCAGGACGGCGTTCCGGGCGGCGTAGTTCCGCAGGATCTTGCCGTCGGAGAGCCCCTTGGCCTGGGCGGTGGTGATGTAGTCCTCGGACAGCGTCGACACCATCATGTTGCGCATGCCGAGCAGCCAGCCGCCCAGGGACGCGAGCACGATCGTCACGGCGGGCAGCACCCCGTACTGGACCGCCGAGGCGATGAAGTCCCAGTTGAACCCGGGGGTCAGGATGACGTCGTAGCCGCCCTGCGCCGGGAACAGGTGGATGCCGGTGGCGAAGAAGTACACCAGGATCAGCGCGAGCCAGAAGTACGGCACCGCGGCGAGCAGGGTGGTGGCGGGCACGAACGAGTCGAGCCAGGTGCCCGGACGCCAGCCGACGAAGGCACCGAGGCCGACGCCGATGATCGCGGCGAGGATCGTCGCGATCCCGACCAGGGCGATCGTCCACGGCAGCGAGCTCGCGATGACCTCGGTGACGGGCGCCGGGAAGTAGCTGACGGACACCCCGAGGTCACCGCGGAACACGTTAACCAGGTAGTGGCCGTACTGGGAGATCAACGGTTCCGAGGAATCGCCACCGAGGAGCAGCTCGTACGCCTGCCGTGTCGCCGGGGTCACCTGCCCGCCGCGCTGCTGGAGCTTGGCGAGCAGGATGTCCACCGGGTTCCCGGGCAGCAGCCGCGGGATGATGAAGTTCAGCGTCAGTGCCGCCCACAGCGCGACGATGTAGAAGCCGATCTTGCGCAGGAAGTAGGTCATCGTCGAGTGCTCCTCGGTCGCGATCCCATCGTGGTCAGCCCTTCGCCGGCTTCAGTGCCTTGAAGATCTCGGCGTTGTCCGGGCTCGCCCAGACCGCCGGGAAGGCGTAGAGGTCGTCCTTCGTGGGCCAGCCGGTGAACTTCGCCGCGTGGAACTCGCTCGTCGTGCCGCCGGTCATGACGGGGATGTACGGCAGGTCCTCGACGATGTGCTGCTGGATGGTGTCGAGCTCCGGCTGCGTGGCGGCGGTGTCCTCGGGGTTGATCGTGGCGAGCTTCGCGATGGCCTTGTCGACGTCGGGGTTGCTGTACCGCGAGATGTTCATCGGGGCCGCTTCACCGACCTTCGCGGTGTTCGCCGTCGTGAAGTAGTTGTTGTACAGGTAGTACGGGTTCGCCGTCGGGCCCTGGCCGAGCGAGTCGATCGCGAGCTCGAAGTTGCCCTTGGTCTTCTTGTCGGTCCACTCGTTCCACGACGACTGCTGCGCCTTGAGCTCGATGCCCGCGGCCTTGAGCTGCTGCGTCATCGTGTCGATCGCGGTGATGTAGTCGGTCCAGCCGGTGACGACCTCGACGGTCAGGGACAGCTTCTTGCCGTCCTTGGCGTAGATGCCATCAGCGCCCTTCTTCCACCCGGCGTCCTCGAGCGTCGACGCGGCGGCGGCCTTGTCGGCGGTCTCCGGCATCACGGCGGGCTCGATGTCCTTCGAGATGGTGTCCTTCTGCGTCGTGGTGAGCGCGAAGGTCGGCGAGATCTCGCTCGCGGTGTTCTCGAACGCCAGCGAGTTGAGCTGCTTGCGGTTGATGGCGTCGGCGATGGCGTGGCGCACGGCCGGGTCGGTCTGCGGGCCGGCGCAGCCGAGGTCCGTGTTCGCGCAGGTGAGCAGCGCCATCTGGTTCTGGCCGACGGTGATGCCGTCGTAGCCGTTGTAGTTGCCGGCGATGTCGTCCATGTTCGGCACCGGGCCGGTCTGCCAGTCGATCGAGCCCTGCTTGAGCGCGTCGGCGCCGGCGGTGTTGCCGGAGAGCGACAGGTAGCGGATGGTCTTCACGGCCGGGGCGCCGTCCCAGTACTTCTTGTTCGCCTCGAGGGTGAAGGCCTGCGCCTTGAAGGTGCCGAGCGTGTACGGGCCGGTGCCGACGGGCTCGCGCACGACGTCGGTGGTCGGGTCGATGTCCTTCCACAGGTGCTCCGGCACGATCCAGGTCTTGCCGAGCAGGTTCGGGCCGAGCACGAACGACGGCTTGTCGAACGTCACGACGACCTTGTCGTCGCCGTCGGCCTTCGCGGTGCCGTCGTAGCCGATCGAGTTCAGGGCCTTCTGCTTCGTGAGCATGTCGAGCGTGAAGACGACGTCCTTCGACGTGAAGGGCTCGCCGTCGCTCCAGGTCGCCCCGTCGCGCAGCGTGATGGTGAGCTGGGTGCCGTCCGTGTTCCACTCGTAGGACTTGCCGAGCAGCGGCTTCGGGTCCTTCGTGTTCACGTTCGTGATGAAGAACAGCGACTCGTAGATCGTGCCGACGCCGCCGATGTTGGACGGCGACCACGGGTTGAAGTTGATCTGGTAGTCGCCGGACTGTCCGGTGTAGGCGACCAGGGTCGAGGCGGCGTCGCCCTTCGTGCTGGCGCTGCCGCTCGCGCTGCAGCCGCTCAGCGCGAGGCCGGCGGCGAGGAGTACGGCGGCGCCGATGGCGAGCCGTGAACGGGTTGGGTTGAACATCGTTGTCCTCTCGGTCTGCGTCGTCGCAGGATCCACGTTGTGAGCGTGATTGTTACACGCGTAAACTAAGGCGGTCAAGGGGTCGTGTCACGGCCCCGTAACGATGAGGAGACGCAATGGAGCGGACCACCCTGGACGGCACGTGGACGGTCGAGGCGGTGCACGGACCGGCACAGGCCGATGCGCACCGGGAGCCGGTCACCGCGATCGTCCCCGGCTGCGTACACACCGACCTGCTGCGGGCGGGTCGGATCGCCGACCCGTTCGACGGCGACAACGAGGCCGCGACCCAGTGGATCGGCGACACGGTCTGGCGGTACCGCCGCACGTTCGAGTGGTCGGGCACGGACACGCACGACCGCCACGACCTGGTCGCCGACGGTCTCGACACCCTCGCGACGATCGAGCTGAACGGCGTCGTCGTCGCGACCACCGCGAACCAGCACCGCGCGTACCGGTACCCCGTCGGGCATCTGCTGCGCCCCGGCGCGAACGAGCTCGTCGTCACCTTCGACGCCCCGGTCCCCGCGGCCGAGCGGCTGTCCGCCCTGCACGGCGGCGAACTCCCCCACGTCAACCACCACCCCTACAACGCGCTGCGCAAGAACGCGTCGAACTTCGGCTGGGACTGGGGCATCGACGTCGCCACGAGCGGCATCTGGAAGTCGATCGGCATCGAGTCGTGGAGCGGCGCCCGCATCGCGGCCGTCCGCCCGCTCGTCGACGTGGACCGTACCACCGGCGTGCTCACCGCGCACGTGGACGTCGAGTTCGCCGGCTCCTCCGGCGCCTTCTCGCAGGCCATCGGCAGCGCGCCCGTCGCGTCCGCGGGCGGTGACGCCGCTGCCGGACTGGAGGCCCGGATCACCCTGGCCCCGCACCACGCGTCCGCAGCGCGCCCCGGTGCGGACACCGTGCCTCCCGTCCGCCCCGCCGACCACGCGGAGACCGCCGGCCGGGTCGTCGGCGCGCGCCCCGTCGTGACCGGTCCGGACCGCACGGCCGGGTCCGCCGTCGTGCGGCTCGAGGTGCCCGAGGTCGCCGTCTGGTGGCCGCGCGGCGAGGGCGACCAGCCGTTGTACGACGTCCGGGTCGAGGTCGGCGACGACGTCTGGACCGGCCGCGTCGGGTTCCGCACCGTCACGCTCGACACCGCGGCCGACGCCGGTGGAGCGCCGTTCCTGCTCCGGGTGAACGACCGGCCCGTGATCGTGCGCGGCGCGAACTGGATCCCCGACCACGCGTACCTGACCGAGATGACGCCCGAGCGCTACGCCGACCGGATCGACGACGCGATCGACGCGAACGTCAACCTGCTCCGCATCTGGGGCGGCGGGATCTACGAGTCCGACGACCTGTACGACCGGTGCGACGAACTCGGCGTGCTCGTCTGGCAGGACTTCCTGTTCGCCTGCGCCGCCTACGCCGAGGAACCCTGGCTCGCCGACGAGGTCGAGCCCGAGGTCCGCGAAGCCGTCACCCGGCTCAGCCCGCACCCGTCGCTCGTGGTGTGGAACGGCAACAACGAGAACCTCGTCGCGTACGCCGAGTGGGGGTGGCGCCCGTCGCTCGTCGGCCGGACCTGGGGCAACGGCTACTACCGCTCGCTGCTGCCGTCCATCGTCGCCGAGCTCGACCCGACCCGTCCGTACACGCCGGGCAGCCCGTTCTCGTTCGACGAGTACCTGACGCCGAACGACGAGCGGAACGGCAGCGTGCACATCTGGGACGTCTGGAACCGGCTCGACTACCGCGCCTACGCCGACTGGAACCCGCGGTTCGTGGCGGAGTTCGGGTTCCAGGGGCCGCCCGCGTGGTCGACCCTGACCGCGGTGGTCCACGACGAGCCGCTCGACCCGGACGGCCACGAGATGCTCGTGCACCAGAAAGCCGACCAGGGCAACCAGAAGCTCGCCGACGGCATGCGCGGGCACCTGCCCGCACCGACGAGCATCGAGGACTGGCACTGGGCCGCGCAGCTGAACCAGGCGCACGCGATCCGCTTCGGCATGGAGTGGTTCCGGTCCCGCACGCCCGACAACACCGGCATGATCGTCTGGCAGCTCAACGACGACTGGCCCGTGGTGTCCTGGGCACTCGTCGACCACGCGGGCATCCGGAAGCCGGTCTGGTACGCGGTGCGGCAGGCCTACCAGCCGGTCCTGCTCACCGTGCAGCCCGCTGCGTCCGGTGCTGCCGGTGCTGCGGGTGGGCTCGACGTCGTGCTCGTGAACGCGTCCGGGGCATCGGTCGCCGAGGAGGTCACGGTCTCCCGCGTCGCGTTCGACGGCACCGTGCTCGAGTCGTCCTCGTTCCCGCTCACCGCCGGGCCCGCCGACGCCGACCGGGTCACGCTGCCGGCTGCGCTCGCAGTGCCCGAGGATGCCGGCTCCGAGGTGCTGGTCGTCACCGGGGCAGGGACCCGCACGGTGTTCGACTTCGCCGAGGTCGTCGATCAGGTCCTCGCCCGGTCGCCGCTCTCGACGTCGGTCACGGCGACCGACGACGGGGCGGTCGTGACGGTGACGGCGACGTCCTACGCGCGGGACGTCTCGCTGTTCCCGGACCGCGTGGACCCGGCCGCTCGGGTCGACGACGGCCTGGTGTCCCTGCTCGCCGGCGAGTCGGTGACGTTCACGGTGACGGGTGCGCCGGGCATCGACCCCGAGGCGCTCGTCGGCCCGCTCGTCCTCCGCCACGCGGGCTCGCTGCTCCCCTGACGCGGGCGCCCGCTCGCCGACCGTGCTGTCGGCGAGCGGGCGATCCGCTCGGCAGGGGGCGGGTCAGTCGAGGGCGGTCAGTTCGAACACGATCGCGGTCGCGGGGGCCAGCAACGGCAGCCGCGCCCCGACGTCCTCGAGCACCGCCCCCGACAGCTCCAGGTGCCCGCGAACGAGCCACGCCGGCGGCACCATATCGAGCCCGTGCGGCACCCGCAGCCCCGCGACCGGGGCCAGCCGGTAGCGCCGAGCCCGGTCGAGCCCCCGCATCCGCAACGGCACCGGCAGCGACTGCGGCCCGGTCTCGGTCCGTGCGACCCGCACCAGCGCCCGCGACCGGTCGACGGCCACCACCGAGGTCGCCACGAGCCCGGGGTCGCCGAACTCCAGGTGCCGCAGCCGCCCGGTGTGCAGGAGCCCGCGCTCCCGCTTGTACAGCGCCGTCCACGCCCGCAACCGGTCGAGCTCCGACGGTGACAGCCGGGTGACGTCGGTCTCGATGCCGGCGGAGCCGAACAACGACACCGCCATCCGGAAGTCCAGGTCCAGGTGCCGTCCGGTGGTGTGCGAGACCGAGGGGCCGACGTGCGAACCGATCAGCTCGAGCGGCAGCAGCGCCTCGGTCCAGCGCTGGATCGGCAGCCGTTCGAAAGCGTCGTTGGAGTCCGACGGCCACACCCGGTCGGTGCGCTCAAGCACGCCGAGGTCCACTCGGGCGCCCCCGCTCGCGCACGCCTCGATCTCGAGCCACGGGTGCCGGGCGCGCAGGGCGTCCATCAGCGCCCAGACCCCGCGGGTGTGCGCGTCGATGCCGGCGCGTCCGGCGTGCACCGCGTGCACGATGTCGCGGTTCTGGTCCCACTTCACGAAGTCGACGTGGTGTGCCGCGATCACGGCGGACATCGCCTCGAGCACGTACGCCCGCGCGAGCGGGTTCGCCATGTCGAGCACGTACTGGTTCCGCCAGGTGCGGACGTCGTCCTCGGGGCGCTGCAGCAGCCACTCGGGGTGCGCCGCAGCGAGTTCGGACACCGGACTCACCATCTCGGGCTCGAACCACAGTCCGAACTCCATGCCGAGTCCGCGGACCCGGTCGACCAGCGGGCCGAGGCCGTCGGGCCACACCGTCGGGTCGACGCGCCAGTCACCGAGCGACGTCGAGTCCGAACGCCGTCCGAGGAACCAGCCGTCGTCCAGCACGAACCGCTCGACGCCGATGTCCGCCGCGGTCTCGGCCAGGGCCACCAGGGGCGCGAGCTCCTGCCGGAAGTAGACGGCCTCCCAGGTGTTGAGCACCACGGGCCTCGGGCGCTTCGGGTGGCCGGGGCGGCTGCGGAGTGAGTCGTGCAGCCGGTCGGACAGGCCGTCCAGCCCGGCGTCGCTCCAGACGAAGACGGCGTCGGGCGCGGCGAAGGACTCCCCCTGCTCGAGGACGACCTCGCCGGCGCGCAGGAGTTCCCCGGCGCCGAGCAGCGGTCGCGCTTCGGCGAGCACGTCGTACCGGTGCACCGAGTCGGCGCTCCAGGCCAGGTGCACGCCCCAGACCGCACCGGAAGCATCCGAGAACCCGGGCGTCCCGAGCACGAGCAGCGTCGGGGCGTCGTGGCCGGTGCGACCACGACGGCTCTCGCGCGCGTGGCTCCCGGCAGTCAGGGCTCGACGCTGCGGGGTCCGCTCCCGGGTCCAGCGTCCGGCCAGGTCGAGCACCTCGCCGACCCGTTCGTCGACGGGCAGCGTCGCCTCGAGCGCCTGCAGGTGCACGGGAACGGCGGCCCCGTTCGTCACGGTGTGCCCGACGCGCAGCACCCCCGCGCCGTCGAGCCGGAAGGCACTCCGCAGCAGCAGTTCGTCGGACACCGCGGTGACGACCAGGGAGCCCGGCTCCGCGGTCACCTCGACGTCGCGCCACCGCGGCACGAGCGGCAGCCCGTCGACGTGCCCCGCGATCCCCGGTCGGCCCTCCCACCCGTCGCGTTCGGTCGGCAGCACCGTCAGCGGCCAGGGTGCGTCGAGGGCGCTCGGTCCGAGCGGCCGTCCGACCGCGAGCCGCAGGTCGTCGCCGTCGCTCTCCGCGACGGATCCGACGTCGCGGCCCCAGTGCAGCACCTCGGGCAGTCCCTCGTCGGCGGTCGCGAGCACGAGCGACACCCCTCCGTCGCGCAGGACGTGCACCCGCCGGCCGTCCAGCGCGTGCGCCGGCGCCGGGTCGCGGTCCACGACGGTCACGACGCACGCTCCTCGCGCAGGACGCGGACGCGTCCCGCGGGGACGACGGTCTCCGGCCCGTGGCCGGAACCGTCGAGAAGGTCCGTACCGGACGCGGTGACCGTGACGTCGTCAGCGCGGTGGTTGACGAGGAACAGGAACACGGAACCGTCGTCGTGGACGCGGCGCACCGCCTCCAGGCCGGGAGGCGCGGTGACCGTCCGCGGGAGCGCGCGCTCCTCGATGACCCGGTCCACGAGCCGCTGGGTGCTCTGGGCAGGCAGCATCGCGGACACGTACCAGGCGCCGCCGCCGACGGCGCGGCGCGTGACCGCTGCGCGGTCCGCGAGCGGGCCAACCGTGTACCGGAGCACGACGTCGGCGTCGTCGACCACCACGGCCTCGGCCCAGTCGGTAACGGTCCCGCCGTCGTCGAGCGTGCGGGTCTCGTCGCGCTGCAGCGGGGTGAACTCCTCGCTCCAGGCGCCGAGCACCTGCCGGAACGCGCCCGGGTAGCCACCGGCGCGGATGCGGGCGGTCTCGTCGGCCACGCCGGACAGGTAGGTGACGATCAGGGTCGCACCACGGTCGACCACCGCGGCGATCCGCGCGGCGGTGGCGTCGTCGACGACGAGCATCGTCGGGACGACGACCACGTCGTACCCGTCGAGGTCGGCGTCCGAGGGCACGACGTCGGTGAGCACCTGCCGGTCGTGGAACGCGGCGTACCAGGCACGGAGCTCCCGCGAATACCGCAGGGCTCGGTGCGGCTTCAGCCCGGACTGCAGCGCCCAGCCGGACGGCTCGTCGACGACGATCGCGACCCGCGCCGGCTCGACGCGGGTGCCCTGCACCGGGGCGAGGTCACGGAGTGCACGGCCGAGCGCGACGACCTCCCGCCAGATGCGCGTGCGGGTGCCGGCGTGCGGGACCATCGCGGAGTGGAACTGCTCGGCCCCCGCGGTCGACGCCCGCCACTGGAAGAACAGCGCGCCGTCGGATCCGCGGGCGACGTGCACGAGCGAGTTCCGCAGGATCTCCCCCGGCTCCTTCGCCCGGTTGCGCTGCTGCCAGCTCGGACCACCCGTCGAGTGCTCCATGAGCAGCCAGGGGTTCCGGCCGTCGGTGATGCCGCGCATCCGGTCGGCGGCGAGGGCGAGGTCCTGCTCGCGGTGCGGGTCGTCGACGAGCGTGTAGTGGTCGTTGGCCGGGATCGCGACGTGCTTCGCCCACTCGGCGTAGTCGACGACCTGCGATCCCGCACCGACCATGAAGTTCGTCGTGACGGGGACGTCCGAGTGCTGCTCGATGACGGCCTTCTCGGCGTCGAAGTGCCGGAGCAGGGCGTCGGAGGAGTACCGCTCGAAGTCCAGCGCGAGGCCGGGGTTCGGTGCGCCGCCGACGCCTCGAGGCGGCGAGACCTCGTCGAAGGACGTGTAGGTGTGCCCCCAGAACGCCGTTCCCCACGCGGCGTTCGCGGCGTCGACGTCCCCGTACCGTGCGGCGAGCCAGCGTCGGAAGTCCGCTGCCGACTCCTCGCAGTAGCAGCGACCGTTCCCGCCGCCGAGCTCGTTGCTCACGTGCCAGAGCCGCACCGCCGGGTGGTGTCCGTAGCGTTCGGCCAGGGCACCGACGATCCGCAGGGCGTGCTCGCGGAAGACCGTCGAGGCGGCGCACCACCCGAGGCGTCCACCCGGCCGCTCGCGGCGTTCCGTGGCGTCCACCGGCAGGACCTCGGGGTGGGCGGTCAGCAGCCAGTTCGGCGGGGCGGCGGTCGGCGTCGCGAGGTCCACCGCGATGCCGTTCTCGTGCAGCAGGGCGATGACGTCGTCGAGCCAGTCGAAGGTGTACTCCCCCGGCGACCGCTCGAGCAGCGCCCACGAGAAGACCCCGATCGTGACCAGGTTCACCCCGGCCTCGCGCATCAAGCGGACGTCCTCGAGCCAGACCGCACGGGGCCATTGTTCCGGGCTGTAGTCGCCGCCGAACGACAAGCCGTCGGTCGGCCACGGGACGGTGGGGGCAGCGGTCACGGCATCTCCTTCGATGGGTGGACCGCACCAGCCTCCCGTCTCCGGCGACGTTTGTCAACGTGTGTAACTAACGCGTCGGGAGTGCTGCTTCGTCAGGTCTCGAGCAGCTGCCGGATCGCGACGACCGCACCCGCGCGCGCCCACTCCGAGAACTCGAACGGCTGCACCTCGACGGTCACCGGCTGCCGGTACGGAGCCAGGGCTGCCCGGAGTGCCTCGTCGACCGTCGAACGCGCCAGGTCGTACACCGGCAGTCCGTCCCCGGTCAGCACGATGGCGGCGGGATCGGCGATGTGGACCGCCGTCGCCAGGACGACTCCGAGCGCTCGGCCGGCGTCCACGAACGCGGATACGGCCCGCTCGTCGCCGTCGCGCGCGAGCTCGACGACCTGCTCGTACGTCGAGCCCTCCCGCCCGGCGTTGCGGACGATCACCGGGCTCGGCAGGAAGCTCGAGGCGCACCCCGCGTGCCCGATGCCGCAGTCGGGTCCCCCACCGAGGACCGGCAGGTGCCCGATCCGGCCGAGACGCCCGTGTTCACCGGTGGACACCTGCCCGTTCACGATGAGTCCGAGGCCGAGCCCCTCGCCGACGGTGACCAGGGCCATCGAGCCACGGCCGGCGCCGGCACCGAACCAGTGCTCCTTGACGGTCAGGGCATGGACGTCGTTCGCCGTGAAGGCAGCCAGCCCGGTGCGCTCCCGGACCATCCGCGCGAACGGGACGTCGGTCCACCCGAGGAACGGCGACGACGCCACGACGGCCTCTCCGCCCCGGACGAGCACGTCACCCGGCAGGGAGACCCCGACGGCACAGATCGCGGGGTGTGCGGCCCGGAGGCGCTCGTGCACCGCGCTGATCTGGTCGGCCAGGGCTTCCGGAACCGTGGACGCGACGGCTTCCTCGTGCAGGGCGAGCACGCGACCGCCCAGGTCGGTCACGGCGGCGTAGAGGCGCTCACGCGTCAGCTTCACCCCGAGGAACTCCCACTGCCCCGAGCTCGACTGCAGCAGCTCCGACGGCCGGCCAGTCGCACCCCGCACACCGGTGCCGACCTCAACGACGAGCCGGTGTGCCACGAGGATGCGCATCGCCCGGGTCAGGCTCGCCCGCGACAGCCCGAGCGACCGAGCGATCTCGGCGCGGGAAAGCGTGCCGTGGATGAGGATCTCCCGCAGTGCCAAGCGGGAACCCTCGGGCAGTGCCGGCCAGGCTTCGGTCATCGTTCCTCCGTCGTCGGCTGATCCTACGGCCTGCCCGGAAACGCAGAAAACCCCTGACCAGTGCTGGTCAGGGGTTCCCTGGTGTTACTGAGGTTAAGTCCGGCGGCGTCCTACTCTCCCACAAGGTCCCCCTTGCAGTACCATCGGCGCTGAGAGGCTTAGCTTCCGGGTTCGGAATGTGACCGGGCGTTTCCCTCTCGCTATGACCACCGGAACACTGTCGACCATGATCTGGTCTCAAACATGTCCCAGCTGCTACCCACGAATGGGCAGAGCGGTGTATTTAGTTTGATTCCCGATCGTCTGTCGGGAACCACAAAGTGGACGCGAGCCCGTGCAACAAGTGCACGGAAATCAGTGTGTTATCAAGTCTTCGGCTTATTAGTACCGGTCAGCTCCACGGGTCGTTAGTCCCCGCTTCCACATCCGGCCTATCAACCCAGTAGTCTGCTGGGAGCCTCTCACACTCAAGGTGCATGGAAATCTCATCTCGAAGACGGCTTCCCGCTTAGATGCTTTCAGCGGTTATCCGGTCCGAACGTAGCTAATCAGCGGTGCCCTTGGCAGAACAACTGACACACCAGAGGTTCGTCCATCCCGGTCCTCTCGTACTAGGGATAGATCTTCTCAAATTTCCAACGCGCGCAGCGGATAGGGACCGAACTGTCTCACGACGTTCTAAACCCAGCTCGCGTACCGCTTTAATGGGCGAACAGCCCAACCCTTGGGACCTACTCCAGCCCCAGGATGCGACGAGCCGACATCGAGGTGCCAAACCATGCCGTCGATATGGACTCTTGGGCAAGATCAGCCTGTTATCCCCGAGGTACCTTTTATCCGTTGAGCGACAGCGCTTCCACAAGCCACTGCCGGATCACTAGTCCCGACTTTCGTCCCTGCTCGACCTGTCAGTCTCACAGTCAAGCTCCCTTGTGCACTTACACTCGCCACCTGATTGCCAACCAGGTTGAGGGAACCTTTGGGCGCCTCCGTTACTCTTTGGGAGGCAACCGCCCCAGTTAAACTACCCATCAGGCACTGTCCATGAACCCGATCAGGGTCCTACGTTAGACATCCAGAGTGACCAGAGTGGTATTTCAACAATGACTCCACGAACACTAGCGTGCCCGCTTCACAGTCTCCCACCTATCCTACACAAGCCACACCGAACACCAATACCAAACTGTAGTAAAGGTCACGGGGTCTTTCCGTCCTGCTGCGCGTAACGAGCATCTTTACTCGTAGTGCAATTTCGCCGAGTTCGC
This sequence comes from Curtobacterium pomorum, assembly GCF_044497295.1. NCBI lineage: Bacteria > Bacillati > Actinomycetota > Actinomycetes > Micrococcales > Microbacteriaceae > Curtobacterium > Curtobacterium pomorum. Next base: position 1,525,346 of record NZ_CP172409.1, on the reverse strand, counting down.
GGTTGAGACAGCTGGGAAGTCGTTACGCCATTCGTGCAGGTCGGAACTTACCCGACAAGGAATTTCGCTACCTTAGGATGGTTATAGTTACCACCGCCGTTTACTGGGGCTTAAATTCAGAGCTTCGCCCAAAGGCTAACCCTTCCTCTTAACCTTCCAGCACCGGGCAGGCGTCAGTCCGTATACATCGTCTTGCGACTTCGCACGGACCTGTGTTTTTAGTAAACAGTCGCTTCCCACTGGTCTCTGCGGCCTTCAACGCTCACGGAGTAAATCCGGTCACGTGTCCGGCCCCCCTTCTCCCGAAGTTACGGGGGCATTTTGCCGAGTTCCTTAACCACGATTCTCTCGATCTCCTTGGTATTCTCTACCTGACCACCTGAGTCGGTTTCGGGTACGGGCGGCTGCAACCTCGCGTCGATGCTTTTCTCGGCAGCATAGGATCACTGATTTCCCCTTACGGGTACGCGTCGGATCTCAGGCACACAGACGACGGATTTGCCTATCGTCAGCCCTACATCCTTACACCAGGTTCACCTTACGGATACCATCGCCTGGCTCAGCTACCTTCCTGCGTCACACCTGTTCATACGCTAACCGCACCAGCATGGGGTCGAGCGTTAGACCGGCCACCATCACCCCGAAGGGATCCGGTCGTACCGGGTTAGGACTCTTAGCACCACTGGATTAGCTTGGGCGGTTGTTCGCCGGTACGGGAATATCAACCCGTTGTCCATCGACTACGCCTGTCGGCCTCGCCTTAGGTCCCGACTTACCCAGGGCGGATTAACCTGGCCCTGGAACCCTTGGTCTTTCGGAGGACGGGTTTCTCACCCGTCTTTCGCTACTCATGCCTGCATTCTCACTCGTGTAGCGTCCACGGCTGGATCACTCCGCCGCTTCACTCGCCACACGACGCTCTCCTACCACTCCGCACGACTGAACCACGAAGGCTTGTCAATGTGCGAAATCTACAACTTCGGTGGTGTGCTTGAGCCCCGTTACATTGTCGGCGCGGAATCACTTGACCAGTGAGCTATTACGCACTCTTTCAAGGGTGGCTGCTTCTAAGCCAACCTCCTGGTTGTCTATGCAACTCCACATCCTTTCCCACTTAGCACACGCTTAGGGACCTTAGTTGGTAGTCTGGGTTGTTTCCCTCTCGACGATGAAGCTTATCCCCCACCGTCTCACTGCTGCGCTCTCACTCACCGGCATTCGGAGTTTGGCTGACGTCAGTAACCTGTTGAGGCCCATCGGCCATCCAGTAGCTCTACCTCCGGCGAGAAACACGCAACGCTGCACCTAAATGCATTTCGGAGAGAACCAGCTATCACGAAGTTTGATTGGCCTTTCACCCCTATCCACAGCTCATCCCCTCCATTTTCAACTGAAGTGGGTTCGGTCCTCCACGACGTCTTACCGTCGCTTCAACCTGGCCATGGATAGATCACTTCGCTTCGGGTCTAGAACATGCGACTCAAACGCCCTATTCAGACTCGCTTTCGCTACGGCTGCCCCACACGGGTTAACCTCGCCACATATCACTAACTCGCAGGCTCATTCTTCAAAAGGCACGCCGTCACCCCTACTAAGGAGGCTCCGACGGTTTGTAAGCAAACGGTTTCAGGTACTATTTCACTCCCCTCCCGGGGTACTTTTCACCTTTCCCTCACGGTACTTGTCCGCTATCGGTCATCTGGGAGTATTTAGGCTTATCAGGTGGTCCTGACAGATTCACACGGGATTTCTCGGGCCCCGTGCTACTTGGGATACACATCCGGCCATAACACCATTTCGTCTACGGGGCTGGCACCCACTACGGCCCGGCTTTCAAACCGGTTCGACTATGATGCGCTGTAACCGCCCCAGTCCGGCAGAACTGAGTGACGTGTCCCACAACCCCGACCATGCAACGCCCGCCGGCTATCACACATGATCGGTTTAGCCTCATCCGCTTTCGCTCGCCACTACTCACGGAATCACATGTTGTTTTCTCTTCCTGTGGGTACTGAGATGTTTCACTTCCCCACGTTCCCTCTACCCGCCCTATATATTCAGGCGGGAGTCACCAGGTCACAAAAGCGCCCAGCGGGGTTTCCCCATTCGGAAATCCTCGGATCAGGGCTCGATTATCAGCTCCCCGAGGCTTATCGCAGATTTCTACGTCCTTCTTCGGCTCCAGATGCCAAGGCATCCACCGTTTGCTCTTAGAAACTTGACCACAAAGATTAAAATTGCGATCCGTCATCACCCACAACCATCAGCCCGAAGACCTCAGATCGATTGGATGACGCGAATCAAAGATGCTCGCGTCCACTGTGTAGTTCTCAACATACGATCGGCACCACACTCCCCACCGTCCAATGACAGTGCTTCATGCGGCCCAACGAAGGACCCTTAAGGCCCAACCCCCAACCCGCCTCACAGCAGATCAGGAAGCCTGGTCCCTCAGGACCCAACAACGTGCACCAGCCAGCCCGTGCGACACCAACCCGTTCCAACCCCGCAAGCGGAGCGTACTGAGGCCAGCACCATCGGTACCAGCTGCACTGTCAATGTTCCACCCATGAGCTACCCGTCGGACACGTTCGGTCCGAATCAGGCGCCTGGACACCACACGTGGTGCCAGATGCTCCTTAGAAAGGAGGTGATCCAGCCGCACCTTCCGGTACGGCTACCTTGTTACGACTTAGTCCTAATCACCGATCCCACCTTCGACGGCTCCTTCCACAAGGGTTAGGCCACCGGCTTCGGGTGTTACCGACTTTCATGACTTGACGGGCGGTGTGTACAAGGCCCGGGAACGTATTCACCGCAGCGTTGCTGATCTGCGATTACTAGCGACTCCGACTTCATGAGGTCGAGTTGCAGACCTCAATCCGAACTGAGACCGGCTTTTTGGGATTCGCTCCACCTTACGGTATCGCAGCCCTTTGTACCGGCCATTGTAGCATGCGTGAAGCCCAAGACATAAGGGGCATGATGATTTGACGTCATCCCCACCTTCCTCCGAGTTGACCCCGGCAGTCTCCTATGAGTCCCCGGCATAACCCGCTGGCAACATAGAACGAGGGTTGCGCTCGTTGCGGGACTTAACCCAACATCTCACGACACGAGCTGACGACAACCATGCACCACCTGTACACCGACCACAAGGGGGCGACCATCTCTGGCCGTTTCCGGTGTATGTCAAGCCTTGGTAAGGTTCTTCGCGTTGCATCGAATTAATCCGCATGCTCCGCCGCTTGTGCGGGCCCCCGTCAATTCCTTTGAGTTTTAGCCTTGCGGCCGTACTCCCCAGGCGGGGCGCTTAATGCGTTAGCTACGACACAGAAACCGTGGAAAGGTCCCTACATCTAGCGCCCAACGTTTACGGCATGGACTACCAGGGTATCTAATCCTGTTCGCTCCCCATGCTTTCGCTCCTCAGCGTCAGTTACGGCCCAGAGATCTGCCTTCGCCATCGGTGTTCCTCCTGATATCTGCGCATTCCACCGCTACACCAGGAATTCCAATCTCCCCTACCGCACTCTAGTCTGCCCGTACCCACTGCAAGCCCGAGGTTGAGCCTCGGGATTTCACAGCAGACGCGACAAACCGCCTACGAGCTCTTTACGCCCAATAATTCCGGACAACGCTTGCACCCTACGTATTACCGCGGCTGCTGGCACGTAGTTAGCCGGTGCTTTTTCTGCAGGTACCGTCACTTTCGCTTCTTCCCTACTAAAAGAGGTTTACAACCCGAAGGCCGTCATCCCTCACGCGGCGTTGCTGCATCAGGCTTTCGCCCATTGTGCAATATTCCCCACTGCTGCCTCCCGTAGGAGTCTGGGCCGTGTCTCAGTCCCAGTGTGGCCGGTCACCCTCTCAGGCCGGCTACCCGTCGTCGCCTTGGTGAGCCATTACCTCACCAACAAGCTGATAGGCCGCGAGTCCATCCCCAACCAAAAAATCTTTCCACCACCAGACCATGCGGCCAGTGATCATATCCAGTATTAGACGTCGTTTCCAACGCTTATCCCAGAGTCAGGGGCAGGTTACTCACGTGTTACTCACCCGTTCGCCACTAATCCACCCAGCAAGCTGGGCATCATCGTTCGACTTGCATGTGTTAAGCACGCCGCCAGCGTTCGTCCTGAGCCAGGATCAAACTCTCCGTAAAAAAATACAGACCCAACACCCGAAAGGTGCCAGACCGAGTTGATTCTGACTGTTGACTGTCTACTGACAATCTTCAATCCAAAAGGAATTGCCTCAAACCCAACCAACCCGAAGGAAGGCCAGGCACGAGGTCAATCAATAAATTGGCATTGACAATGTGCACGCTGTTGAGTTCTCAAGGACCAGACGCACTCCCCCGCTCGACACCCGAAGATGCTCCGCCAGAGAGGCTATGAAATCCGCTGCCCGGGGAAGAACCGTGGCGGACAAGATCTCCAGGTGGACCCAGGGACCGTCTCAGCCGTTCCGTTCTCCGCCGCCGTGGCAACGAGAGGTAACACTACACAGGCTCCGAGGGCCTCGCCAACCGTTGTCCCTCCCGGGCGTGTCGGCGCGGGAGGCCCCGTCGACGCAGGGTCTACTCGGCGGCAGCGAGCTGCCCGCAGGCCCCGTCGATCTCCTTGCCGCGGGTGTCGCGCAGGGTCGTCGGGATGCCCGCGGCGTTGAGTCGGCGGACGAACTCGTCCTGCACGTGCACCTCGGACGAGGTCCACACGGAGCCCGGCGTCGGGTTGAGCGGGATCGGGTTGACGTGCACCCAGCCCTTTCCGCGCTTGTTGAGCTTCTCGGCGAGCAGGTCGGCACGCCAGGCGTGGTCGTTCATGTCCTTGATGAGCGCGTACTCGATCGAGACACGGCGGCCCGTCTTGACGTAGTAGTTGTGCGCGGCGTCGATCGCCTCGTCGGCCTTCCAGCGCGAGTTCACCGGGATGAGCTCGTCGCGGAGTTCGTCGTCCGGGGCGTGCAGCGACAGTGCGAAGGTCACCGGGATGTCCTCCTCCGCCAGCTTGAGGATCGCGGGGACCAGCCCGACGGTCGAGATCGTGATGCCACGGGCGCTCATGCCGAGGCCGTTCGGCTGCGGCGCGACCATCAGTCGGACGGCGTCCATCACCCGCTTGTAGTTGGCGAGCGGCTCCCCCATGCCCATGAACACGATGTTCGTCACGCGCTCGGCGTCGACGCGGTCCTTGCCGCCCTTGCGGGGATCGCCACCGAGCTCCCCCGCGGCGATGGCCGCGTTGGCCCGAACGATCTGCTCGATGATCTCGGCGGTCGACATGTTGCGGGTCAGACCCGCCTGACCGGTGGCGCAGAACGGGCAGTTCATGCCGCAGCCGGCCTGCGACGAGACGCAGAGCGTGATGCGACCCGGGTACCGCATGAGCACCGACTCGACCAGGGCGCCGTCGTGCAGCTTCCACAGGAACTTGATGGTGTCGCCGTTGTCCGTCGCCAGGCGTCGGGTCTCGGTCAGCAGGGGCGGCAGCATCCCGGCGACGAGCTGCTCGCGCTGGGCCGCGGGCAGGTCGGTCATCTTGTCCGGGTCGGACGTGTAGTGCGTGAAGTAGTGGGTCGCGAGCTGCTTCGCCCGGAAGCCCGGCAGGCCGAGTTCCTTGACGCGTGCCTCGCGCTCCGCTGCCGTCAGGTCGGCGAGGTGGACGGGCGGCTTGCCACGCTTCGGCGACGCGAACTGCAGCAGCGGACGGCCGTCGGTGTCGGTCGCCTGCTTCCAGCCCTCGGTGCGCGGACGCACCTGCGGACGAGCAGACTGCTGCTGTTCGAACGGAGTGCGGGTCTCGGAAGCCATCGGACCAGGATACGGGAGGCCCGTGACACGGTGGTGCCGGACCCTCCGGTGGCCGGGATGGTCACCGTCGACGGCCCCGCCTGCGTCGGGTCAGCTGCCGGCGGGCAGCAGGCGCGCGAAGTGGTGCGCGGCCGAGTACATCGGCACGATGTCGACGACCTCGCCCGGGTGCGGGGCCTGCAGCACGAGTCCCTGGCCGAGGTAGAGGCCGACGTGGTCCTCGTCGTCGTACACGACCAGGTCGCCGGGCAGCGCCTCGGACTCGGGGATCGTCGTCGCGGCGGCGTCCTGCGTCGGCACGTAGTGGACGAGCGGGATGCCGACCGCGGCGTACGCGACCATCGTCAGGCCGGAGCAGTCGATGCCCTCGTGGCTCGCGCCGCCCTCGACGTAGGGGTCCCCCATGTACTGCAGGGCGGTCTCGACGATCGTGGCGCGGTCTCCCCCGGCGGACAGCGCCGCCGACAGGGCCGACTGCGCCTGGGCCGTCGTGACGCCGAAGCGCAGGTCGAGCGTCGGGTACGAGACGACGGTGGTCGTGGTGGTCATGCCGTCGGTGGTGACGACGGGGACCTTGACGTCGTGCGCCACGGTGAAGGTCTGCGCGGCCTGTGCGGTCGTCGTGCCCTGCTGCGTCTCCGCCGGGGTCGCCGCGTTCGCCGGCACGGCCAGCGTCAGGCTCGAGGTCACGGCGATCGCGGGTGCGAGCAGGATCGCGGCGCGCTTGGCGTTCGCGGCGCGGCGGATGTGCCGGGGGTCCACGGCGCGCTCGGCACGCAGCACGGCCGTCCGGCTCAGGACGGCCGCACCGGCGACCGAGGCCACGGGTGCCGAGGCGACGGGTGCGGGGCGCGACTGCATCCGGACGGTGCGGGTCGGCTTCGGGTGCTCGACGAACGTCGCCCGTGCGGCGGCGGGCCCGAGCGCCGAGCGCCGACCACGGGGACGCAGCTGCTGCGGTTCCGGCGACGGCGATGCGGCTTCCACCGCGGTACGCGGGGTCGCTCGCGAGAGCTGTCGGTCATCGGCTGCTGCAGGCAGGGCGTGGCGTCCCATGGGTCCTTCCGGGTCGGGACCGCTGGGCGATCCGGAAAGTAACGTATTGGTCACGGCCCGGATCGCGGCTGGGCAGTCCCGGAGTGTTCCTGCGGCTCGTCACAGGAACCGGCGGTCATCGCAGGTCGCTCGGATGCCGCGGATCCGCGATCCAGGCGCCGTGGACCCGGCCTCAGACGGACGCGACCCGCATGACGGCGGCGATCCGGGCCTCCCGGTCGGACGACAGGCGATCGAGGCGAGCCGCCAGCGCCACGACGGACGCGTCGACCGGGGCGTCCCCCGAGATGTCCCCCGGTACCGGGACGCCGGCGCGGACGGCGAGCGGCAGGACGCCGGCCCAGACCGTGTGGTCCTCGCCGTCGTCCGGTGCCTCGCCGTTGCCCTGGAAGCGCAGCTTCACGCTCGCGCGGTCGAGGGGCAGCTGCAGGACCTGGGTGGCGCGGACCTCCTTCGCGGTCGTCTCGCGGACCTCGTCGCGGCGGCCGGGCATGAGGTGGTCGGCGACCTGCCAGAGCGCCTCGGTGCGGAGCTCGGGCGGCACGACCGTCGCGGCGCCGGCGATCATCGCGCTGCGGTAGTTCGCCGAACTGTCGAAGGTCGAGCGGGCGAACACGAGCCCGTCCAGGTGCGTGACCGTCGCTGCGACCTGCACGCCGGCCGGTCCGGCCTCGAGGAAGAGGCCGCCGCCCGTCGAGCCGTGCAGCAGCAGGACCGGTCCGGTGCCGAGGTCGCCGACGCCGCACAGGAAGGGCAGCACGATCGGGTGGCCGCCGCGGACGAACCCGACGTGGGCGACGTGGGCCTCGGCGAGGATCGCGCGGAGCACGGCGGGGTCGTCGGACTGGCGCTCCCGGATGCGACGGACGCGCAGGTCGGGGCCGTCGGTGGGCTCGCACTGGTGGGGCGTGGTGCTCATGCGGGCCACGCTAGATTCGTCAGTGGTCCAGTACATGGACCAGATCGAGGTGATCCCGGTGGACCAGTCCGGCAAGACCGCGGGGGTCGTGGCGCGCATCCGGCGCATGGTGCACGACGGCACGCTGCGCGAGGGCGATCCGCTGCCCTCGACCCGGGCGTTGGCAGCCGAGCTCGGTGTCGCGCGCGGCACGGTCGTCGCCGCGTACGACCAGCTCGACGGCGAGGGCTGGATCCGGACGCGGCACGGTGCCGTGGCGCGGGTGGTCGCGTCGGCCGGCGCGGCCACCGCTGCCGTCCCGGTCGCCGCCCGACCCGGGGTCCGGCCGGCGGCGACCGACCCGAGCGCGGCGCCGTCAGCGTCGGTGGCGGCCACCGCGGCCCGGATCGTCGACTGCCGCCCCGGGGTCCCCGCCGTCACCGCGATCGCGCAGCGGGACTGGCGCGCGGCCTGGCGGGCGGCGGCCGACGCGCCACTGCGGAACGCGGTCGCGGACCCCCTCGGTACGGCGGAGCTCCGAGCGCAGGTCGTCGCGCAGCTCGGCCTGGGTCGCGGGTTCGCCCCGTCGGTCGACCGGGTGCTGCTGACCGCGGGGACGTCCGAGGCACTGTCGCTCGTCACCGAGGCACTCCGCGTGCACCTCGACCGCGCACCCGTGTTCGCGGTCGAGGACCCGGGGTACCGGACCGGTCAGCGTGCCGTGCTCAGTGCGGGCGGGACCGTGGTCGGCATCCCGCTGGACGACGACGGGATGGACCTCGACGCGCTGACGGCCGCCCCGCCGGTGGACGTCGTGCTCGTCACGCCGACGCACCAGTACCCGCTCGGTTCCGTGATGCCGGTGGCACGACGGCAGCGACTGCTCGCCTGGGCCGCGGCGACCGGCACGCTCGTGGTCGAGGACGACTACGACTCCGAGTTCCGGCACCGCGGCAGCCCCGTGCCCGCACTCGCGGCGCTCGACACCGAGGGGGTGGTGCTGCACGTCGGCGGGTTCTCGAAGACGCTCGACCCGCGGTTGCGCTGCGCCTACGTCGTGCTACCGGCTGCGGCGGCTCGTCCCGGTACCGCCCCTGAGCGCTCCGCCGCGGTGCTGGCTGCCCGTCGCGCCCGCGGCGCGGTCGTCGCCGAACCGGTGCAGGTCGCGCTCGCGCACCTGCTCCGGACCGGCGCGCTCCGCCGGCACCTCGGCCGGGTCCGACGCGACTACACGCACCGTCGCGCACGGATCGCGGCTCGGCTCGACGGCGTCGCCGGACTGGAGGCCCGTGCACTGACCGGTGGACTGCACGCGGTGGTCGTGTGGTCGGGTCCGGCGACCGGACGGGACGTCGCCGCGCGGATGGCGGACGGCGGCGTGCTCGTCTCGACGCTCGAGGAGTACGGGATGGCGCCCGGCAGCACGCCGGCCGGGATCGTGCTCGGGTACGGGGCGGTGACGGTCCCGGAGCTGGACCGGGCGCTGGACGCGCTGGTCGCGGCGGTCGAGCGGGCCTAGAGCCTTCGGTGGCGCTGGTGCCCCGGGTGCACTCGGTCCGCGGGGCGACCCGTGATCAGCCGCCGGTCTGGGCGGTCGCCACCACGTTCGAACCGGCCTGCTGGCACGCGGTGTTCAGGGTGCGCCCGACGAGCTCCCACTCGGGGCTGTCGTCGAGCGCCGGCCCCGACGTGGGCGCCGGGTGGGCGTCCAGGTACTCGAGTGCGTAGTCGATGGCGTCGTCGAGCCGCTCGTCGCTGCTCGACAGGTGCTCGTAGCCGAAGCGCTCCGCGGCGATGAGCGCCTCGTACTGCGCATCGGACAGGACACCGCGGGAACGACCGTCCGAGGCGTTCAGGGCGATCGTCGACAGCGCGCTGAGCTGCCCGCAGACGGCCGCGGCGCTCCGGTCCTCCTCCATCGGGTCCACCCTGGGGGACGCCGGCGCGTCCACCGCTGCGTCCGCTGACCGAGCGCTCGACGAGGTCGGCGCCGGTGCCGACGAGGCGTCGGCCGAGCACGACGTCAGGGAGACGGACGCGAGCAGTGCACCGACGACCAGGGGCAGCGCGAGTCGGAGGGAAGTCATGCCCGCCATCGTGGCAGCGAAGTGGTCAGATCCGGGGCGTCGTGTCGCGATCGAGACCTCGTCGGTACCGGATCGTGAGCAACCGGGCGAGCCGGTGGTCAGGGTCGCTGCAGGTGTGCGCGCACCTGTGCTTGCACGGCGGCGGCGTCGCGGTGGTCCCAGAGCGCGAAGTGCGTGCCGCCCGGCAGCGTGACGAGCTCCGCGCCGGGGATCGCTGCGGCGGCGCGGGTGCTGTCGTCCGGCCGGACCTCGGTGTCGGCGTCGCCGTGCACCAGGAGCGTGGGAGCCCGGACGGCACCGAGGTCGAGCGACCCCACGGCCGCGAGCTGGCGCACGTCGTTCTCCCAGCCGGTGCGTCTCGGCCCGGAGGCGTTGCCGGTGCGTGCGAGCCCGAGCAGGAACGCCCGCCGGTCGGGGTCGGCGAGGACGCCGGCGACGTGGACGCGGAGGGCCCCGCCGCGCAGGGTGCTCACGCCGGCCACTGCGGCGCGTGCTGCTGCGGCCGGGGCGATGCGCGCTGCGGCCGCTGCCATCCCGGCGCCGAACGCCGTGCCGGTCACGAGTCGTTCGGCCAGGCCGACAGGTCCGGGGACCCAGCGACCGGACACCCCGGACGCGACGGCGAGCGCACTGACCCGGTCCGGGTCGCGGACGGCCAGACGGTACGCGGCCGGGGCGCCACCGGACCACGCCAGCACGCCGACCCGGTCGATGCCGAGGTCGTCGAGGAGCGCGGCGAGCCGGTCGGCCTCGTCGTCGATCGTGGCGTGGTCGCTGTCGAACGGGGTGCCGAGGTACCCGGGCCGCGAGACCGTGACCACCCGGAAGTCCTCGGACGGCAAGAAGCCGGCCATCAGCTCGGCGACGTCGATGCCGCCGGGGCTGCCGTGCAGGACGAGCACGGGGACGCCGGTGTCGGAGCCTCGGGTCCCGACCTCGACGCCGTGGGTGACCGCTCGGGCCGAAGGGGGCATGGCCCGACGATACTGCGGGCTCGGCTGCGGCGTCGGCGTGCGGGTCAGCGGCCCTCGGGGCGCGCGGAGCCGCGGGTGCTCACGAGGTCGGCGAGGGACGGCTCGGCCTCGTCGGTGGGCACGGCCCAACCACGTCGGGCGGCCTTGCGGACGAGACGGTAGGTGGTGACCTGGACGGGCTCCACCCCGTCGGCGGATTCGTAGTTCGTCATCGTGGTTTCTCCCTGAATAGCGAGTGGTTCGCTGCAACCGAAAGTACCCGGGCGACGTACCCCCGGACGGGGGCCTGCGTTCCGTGGCCAATGGTCGGAGAACGCAGTGCGAGCACCCTGGAGTCGGCGGGATTGTTCGCATACAATGCGAACATGTTGATCACCGTCGACCCGACCGCTCGGGCCACGCTCGCCGAGCAGGTCGCGTCGCAGATCCGGTACGCGATCGCACGCGGCGAGCTCGCGAGCGGGGAGCGCCTGCCGGCGGCGCGCGACCTCGCCGCCGCGGTCGACGTCAACATGCACACGGTGCTGCGCGCCTACGCACAGCTGCAGGACGACGGACTGATCGAGCTGCGGCGGGGTCGCGGAGCCACCGTCCTGCGATCGGGCAACGCCTCGTTCGACCGGCTGCGCACGCTCGTCGACGAGCTGCGCGACCAGGCCGACACGCTCGGGGTCCCGCTCGACGACCTGTTCACGATGATCAAGGGGGCACGATGACGAACCGACCAGCGACGAACCGAACGCTGCGCACGACGACGCGCACGGCGGTGGTGGCACCCGGGCTGGTGGTGTTGCTGGCCCTGGTGATCGCGGCGCTCGTCGCCGCACCGAGCCTGCCGGACCGCATGGCCGTCCACTTCGGAGCCGACGGCACCGCGGACGGCTGGAGTTCGCCCTGGCCGGTGTTCTGGATCACGCTCGCGGTGGCCGCCGGCGCGGTGGCCCTGGCGTTCGCGGCGCTGCGGATGCCCGACCGCCGGACCGCCGCCACCCTGGTGCTCGTCGCCAACCTGTTCGCCGGCAGTCTGGGCACCGCCTGGATCGTGCTCGCCGCCACGAACACCGTCGGCGACGGGACGCTGTCCGGCTGGTGGACCGTCCCGTTCCTGGCCGTCAGCGCGGTCATCGCCGCGGTGCCGGTCGTCGCACTCGTCCGGTCGGCCGCCCCGGTGCCCGCGCACGACGTCGAACCGCTGTGCGTCGGGTCGGACACGCGGGTGGCGTGGCGCGCGCGCATCGGCAGTCGCTGGTTCGCGGCACTCGGGGCCGTGGTCGTCGGACTCGGCATCGGCACGGGGATCGCGATGGCGCCGGCCGGCGTCGGCACGGCCGTCGGGTTCGGAGCGGCGATGGTCGTCGCCGGGCTCGCCGTGCTGGTCCTCGCCCGGGTCGAGCTCACCGTGGACCGTCGCGGGATGCGGCTGACCTCCACCTGGACCCGCATCCCCCTCATACGCGTCCCGCTCGAGCGGATCGAGTCCTGCGGATGGGAGGACGTGTCGCCCGGACAGTGGGGCGGGTGGGGCTACCGGTTCTCCGGCCGCGGGGTCGCCTACGTGGTGCGGTCCGGGCCGGGGCTCGTGGCACGGCTCCGCGGCGGGCAGGCGAGGATGGTGACGGTGCCGGACGCTGCGGGCGGGGCCGCGGCCCTGGGCGCACTGCTCGCCCAGCGCACGCCGGCCTGACGGGGCCGCGCCGGGCCTCCCGGTCGGGGTGGTGGTGTGTGCCGCGAAGGCGACAGATCTCGTCGGCCGCGCGCCGTCACCGCCGCGGAAGCGACAGTGTGCCGTGAACCGTTCGCGGCACACTGTCGCTTTCGCGGAACGCCGGGCCTCCCGGTCGGGTCAGAGGCTCGTCATGCCGCCGTCGACGCGGAACTCTGCGCCCGTCGCGTAGGACGACTCCGCGCTGGCCAGGTAGACCATGATCCCGGTGACGTCGTCGGGGGTCCCGGGGCGCCCGAGCGGTGTGCGGGAGACGATCGCCGCGCGCGCCGAGGGATCGCCGGAGATCGTCCGGACGAGCCCGGTCTCGGTGTAGCCCGGCACGACGGTGTTCACCCGGATGCCGTCCCGCGCGTACGCCATCGCGGTCGCACGGACGAGCGCGTGGATGCCGCCCTTGGTCGACGAGTAGGCCGCGAAGTCGGCGCCCTCGCCGTTCAGGCCGGTGGGTGAGCCGGTCGCGATGATCGACCCGCCACCGCCGGCCGCGAGCATCGCCCGGACGGCGTGCTTCACCGTCAGGAACGTGCCCGTCAGGTTCACCGCCACCGTCCGGTTCCAGGTCTCGAGCGACACGTCCGCGACCGCGGCATCGTGGCCGAACAGCTGCACGCCGGCGTTCGCGACCACGACGTCGGGGGTCCACTCCTGCGCGGCGAGGGCGGCGAACCCGGCCGCGACGCTGCCCTCGTCGGCGATGTCCACGGTGAGCGGCAGTGCGCGCGGACCGGCTGCCGCTGCCGCGGCGTCCGCCACTGTCGCGTCCCGGTCGGCGTAGACCACGCGCGCGCCCTCGGCGACGAACCGGTCCGCGATCGCGCGGCCGATGCCGGAGCCCGCCCCCGTGACGAGTGCGGTGCTGTGGTCGAGTCGTGCGGTCATGCGGGCGCTCCGTCCTGGGAGCGTCGTCGCTCCACGGACCCATCATTGCCCAACCGGTTGACCGGTGGTAGTCATGCACCATGACCGTGACGTCGATGGGCACCGAGTCGTCGATCGGTGCGTGGCGGTTCACCCTGCGCGGTGCCGAGCTCGCCGACCTCGCGTACGACGGTGAATCGGTGCTGCGGGCGATCCGGTTCGTGACACGGGACCACGACTGGCGCACCGCCGACGACACCGTGCTCGCACGGACGCAGCCGTCCGGCACGGGCACCGGCGGACGCCTCCGCATCGAGGCCAGCAGCCGGTACGACGGCACCGAGGTGCTCCGGTACGTCCTCGAGGTCACCGTCGACGGCCCGACCCTGCACGTCGACGCGGTCGCCACCACGACGGTGTCCTTCCGCCGCAACCGCACCGGCCTGGTCGTGCTGCACCCGCCGACCCTCGCCGGTGTGCCGTTCACCGCCCGGCACCCGTCCGGCTCCGTCACCGAGTCCGCGTTCCCGACGTGGATCGCGCCGCACCAACCGGCCACCGACCTGTCGGGCCTGGACTGGTTGACGGGTCGGGTCGCGCTGACGCTCGACCTGGCCGGAGACGTGTTCGAGACGGAGGACCAGCGCAACTGGACCGACGCGTCGTTCAAGACCTACTCGACGCCGCTGTCCGAGCCGTTCCCCGTCGCGCTCGACGCGGGTTCCGTGGTCCACCAGTCGCTCATGCTGCGCGCGACGACGGACGATCGACCGGGAGGCACGGCCTCCCCCGCCCCGGACCTCGCGTTCCTGGACGGGCCGGCTCCCACCACCGTGGTCGACCCGCCGCCGACGCTCCAGCTGCTCGCCGCCTCGGCCCCGGCCGCTGCGCGCCCGACCGCGGCGCCGCTCGACGTGCCGGTCGTGGTGGAACCCGTGCTCGGCGACCCGAACGTCAGGGCCGTACTGGCGTCAGCTCGGCGCGATGCCGGCGGCGGGCCGCTCGACGTCCGGTTCGTCACCGACGACCCGGACCTGCTCCGTGCCGCGATCGACGACGTGCTCGACTCGGGCGCGGTCGTGCGGATCGGCGCGTTCGCCCCGACCACACACGTGACGACCCCGGCGTTGCAGCAGGCCCTGCGCGACGCCGCGGCTTCCGTGGGCGACCTCGAGGTCGTGGCGGGCACCCGCGCGCACTTCACGGAGCTGAACCGGACCGTCGACCTGTTCCGCGACTGGGACGGGCCCCTGACCTTCAGCGTGACGCCGCAGATGCACGACCGGTCGCCCGAACAGGTGACCGAGTCGATCCGGATGCAGCGCTGGGTGGTGAGCAGTGCCTCCCGGCTGGCCGCCGGCAGGGCGCTCCACGTCGGACCGGTGACGCTGCGACCACGGTTCAACGCGGTCGCGACGTCCGCGCGCCCGTCGGTGACCGACGCGACGATCGAGGCCGGGTACGGGCCGCAGTTCGTGCCGAACGCGACCGATCCGGAGCAGCACTCCCCCGCGGCGCGGGCGTGGTTCGCGGCGTCCGTGGAGGCGCTGACGGTGCCGGGGGTCGCCTCGATCACCCTCGCCGAGGCCTGGGGACCCCGCGGCGGGCGGTGGGTGCCGCGAAAGCGACAGATCCCCGCCGATGGTCGGCGGGAATCTGTCGCTTCGGCGGATCAGACGAACGTCAGCGGCGGACGGCGTCGATCTTGAGCATCTTGGCGATGACCGAGTCGAGCTCGCTGTCGTCGAAGACCTGCTTCCAGTCCTCCTTGATGAGCTTCTCGCGGCCGTAGCCCATCGCGATGTGGCACGCGTCGGAGAACGGGTTCGAACCACGGAGGCCGTTGGTCAGCGCGATCCAGGTGTGGCCGTAGAGCATGGCGCGGGCGGCCTCGCGGGGCACGCCGACACCGGTGACGGTCTCCTCGAGGGCATCGTTGAGGAAGTCGCCGATCATGCAGGCGATGGTCTCGACCAGGGTCGGCTCGAGCACGGCGAGCTGCTTCACCGTGACCCAGTGCACCTGGATGACGGGTGCGTACATGGTGGAGATGACGGCCTCGGCGATCGCCTTGGCACGCTCGTCCTGGTCGCCGAGGGACTCGGAGGCATCGAAGGCCGCGATGACCTCCTGCGGGGCGGCGATGCCACCGAAGGTGTCGTCCCACTCGGCCTTGGTGGTGCGCTCGAGGAACACCGACGGGTGGCACGGGTGCGCCACGGCGTAGTGGATGTCCTCGCGCTTGGCGAGCAGTCCGGCGTAGGCGGCGGCCGGGTCGAGCGTCAGGATCGTCGCGCCCGACTGCATGACGGGGACGAGCTGCTCCGAGATGGTGCCGAGCAGGACGTCCGGGACGGCGAGGATGACGACGTCGGCGGCCTTCGCGGCGTCGAGGCTGTCGGTGAGCTCGCGGCCCAGGGCCTGGATGCGCTCCTGACCCGCGGGCGAGGCCTCGCTGTAGAGCGTCGTGTACTCGCTCTTCGCGAAGTTGTTCGAGACGCGGGTGCCCATCTTGCCGCCGGCACCGATCACGGCGACGGTGACGTCGGCCGTACCGGATCCGGCAGCGACGGTGTGGGTGGTGGTGACGGTGTCGGTCATGATTCCTTGCTCCTGGTGTACTCGATGGTGTGTTCGGTCCACGCCGCCTCGATGCGGGTGGTGGTCTGTGCGGGCGTCTCGCCCGGGTGGGCCTCGGCGCCGGCGTGCTCGTCCTGCCACGGCAGCCAGAACTCGATGACGCGGTTGATCCCGCGGGCGTCGGGGTCGATCGCGGCGCGGACGGCGTCGTGGTCGACGACCCCGGTGCCGATCGGGACGCCGATGTACTGGAAGCCGACCCACCCCGGCGACCGGGTGAACCCGGAGTCCTTGACGTGCCAGTTGACGACGTGCGGTGCGGTCATCGCGACGACGTCGGCGGGGTGTTCGAGCCGTGCGACGGTGTTCGCCGGGTCCAGGCAGATGCCGAGGCGGTCGGAGCCGATCGCCTGCACCACCGCGACGAGGTCGGCGGTGGCGACGACCTCGTACGTCTCGAGGGCGAGCGTCACCCCGGCCGCCTCGTAGGCGGGGATCGCCTCGCGCAGGCGGTGTTCGGTCTCGACGGCGTCCGGCTGGTCGTCGCCGCTCGTCCACATCGACCGGACGAGCGTCGCGCCGAGCATCTGCGCGATGTGCAGGTACCGGGCGAGGTGCGCCGGGTCCGTGCCACGGGTGCCGACCTCGAGCGTGAGCCCGAGGTCGTCTGCGAGCGTCCGGATCGCGGTCAGCCGGTCGTCCGACGCGGTGTCGAGCGGCAGGTGGTCGCAGATCTGGAACAGGTCGACACCGTCGTGGGTCGCGGCGTCACGCAGGGCGTCGTCGAGGGACATCGGCGCCTCGACACGGTCGGACATGCGCCAGAAGTAGGCGTAGGTGGAGAGGCCGAGCAGGGAGGTCATGCGCTCGCCCCCAGCAGTTCGGCCTCGTCGAGGATCGTGCGGACCGCCGCGGGGTCGTGGGCGAAGCGGCCGAGGAACAGGCCGCCGATGCGGCCGTCACCGCGCGTGAGCAGACCCGGTCCGGCGCTGCCGCCGTAGATGACGACCGAACCGGCGAGCTCCGGGCGGGTCGACAGGTGCTGCTCGATGCCCGCGAGCACCGCGACGATGTGCTCGTCGGGCGCGGGCTCCGGCGCACCGATCGCCCAGACCGGCTCGTAGGCGGCGATCACGGGGCCGGCGAGCCCGTCGGCGACGGCCGTGGCGACGAAGCGGTCCAGCTGCGCGGTGACCTCGGCGACGGCGGCGGACGGGTCGCCGTCGGCTGCACGGTCGGTCTCGCCGATGCAGATGAGGGGACGCAGACCGTTGCGGAAGGCGGCGTGCACCTTGCCGGCGATGTCCTGGTCGGACTCGTGGAACAGGGAGCGGCGCTCGGCGTGCGCGATCTCGACCAGGTCGACCCCGATCTCGCGGAGTTCGCGGCCCGACACCTCACCGGTGAAGGCGCCCTCGTCGGCCCACGCCAGGTCCTGCGCGCCGAGGAGCACCGGCGTGCCCTCGAGCACGGCGTGCACCGGCACGAGCGACGGGAACGTCGGGATGACGAACAGCTCGACCGCGCCGGACTGCACCGCCGGGTGGGTCCGGGCGATGTCGGCCACGGCGGCCGCCCACTCGAGCGTCCGGGCGTGCCCGAAGTACATCTTGAGCGACACCCCGATCGTGATCGGGGCGGCCGCCGTGGTCGCCGGCATCAGGCGTCGGTCCCGACCGGGGCCGAGCCGTCGTAGGCACAGATCGCCGCGACCTTCGATGCGCTGGCACTCGAAGCGTCGAACGTGTAGCCGAGCCACTCCTTCGCCATCCGGCGCGCGACCTCGACGCCGACGACCCGCTGCCCCATGCAGAGGACCTGCGCGTCGTTCGACAGGACCGAGCGCTCCACGCTGAACGAGTCGTGCGCCGTGACGGCACGGATGCCGGGGACCTTGTTCGCCGCGATCGCCACCCCGAGTCCGGTGCCGCAGATCAGGATCGCCCGGTCGGCCTCGCCGTTCGCGACCAGGCGTGCGGCGTCGACCGCGACGTGCGGGTACGCGGTGTGGCCGTCCGCGTCGACGCCGACGTCGACCACGGAGACGACGCGCGGGTCGGCCTGCAGGTCCTGCTTGATGATCTCCTTGTAGTCGAACCCGGCGTCGTCCGAGCCGACGACGATGCGGAACTGCTGGTCACTCATGCGGGTGCCTTTCGTGGTGGTGTGGGTCAGGCGGGGACGGAGACGGTCGACAGGACCGCCGCGGTGATCAGGGCGAACGAGATCGCGCCGGCGTCGGGGGTGCCGACGGCGTCCTCGCCGTGGGTGCGAGCGCGACCCATCTTGGGCAGCAGGTCGGCGGTGGCGTCGGCAGCGGCCGTCGCGGCGGCGGACGCGGCCGACCAGGCGCTGACCAGGTCGTCGCCGGCCGCGACGCGGTCGGTGAGGACCTGGTCGAACGGGACGATCGCGTCGACCATGGTCTTGTCGCCGGGGACGGCACCGAAGGCGAGGACCGCTTCGACGGCCGCGTGCACGGCCTGTGCGACGGTGGCGGCTGACGGACGCTGGTCGTCGCCGAGGACGCGACCCAGTGCCTCCAGGGCGGCTCCCCAGATCGCACCGGACGTGCCACCGGCCTTGTCGGACCAGGCGTCTCCGGCGATGGCCAGGACGCTCCCGGCACCGGCGCCGCGCGCGGCGGCGTCCTGCGCGGCGCGGTCGGCGGCGGTCGAGCCGCGCTGCATGCCGATGCCGTGGTCGCCGTCACCGGCGACGGCGTCGATGCGGCCGAGCTCGTCGGCGTGGTCGTCGATGGTGACGCGGATGGCCGTGATCGCCGCGGCGACCCGAGTGGCGGACGCCTGCGACGCCTCGGTACCGGGCGTGACCGGTGCCTGCTCGTCCGCGGCGAGGGTCTCGGGTGCGACCTGCTCCTGCGGGACGGCGCCGCCCTTGCGGTACGCGGGACTGTCGGCGGGCGCTGCCCAGAGCTGCTCGAGTTCGTCGTCGACCCAGAAGAGCGTCAGCGAGACGCCGGCCATGTCGAAGCTCGTGACGAGTTCGCCGACCTCGGGTTCGACGACCACGACGCCGGCCGCGGTCAGCTTCCGCTGCACGGCGTTGAAGACGACGAAGAGCTCCTCGTACTTGACGCTGCCGAGGCCGTTCAGGATCGGGACGACGCGCTGGCCTGCGTGCGCGCCCATGCCATCCGGTAGCTCGGTCAGGAGCTTGTCGACGAGCAGGTCGGCGAGACCGTCGGCAGTGGGGACGTCGGCCTCGGCGATGCCGCGTTCCCCGTGGATGCCCATGCCGATGGCCATCCGGCCCTCGGGGACGGTGAAGAGCGGCTCGTCGGCGCCGGGCAGCGAGCATCCGGAGAACGCGACACCGAAGCTGCGGGTGCGGTCGTTGGCGCGGGTGGCGATCGCGGTGACCGTATCGAGGTCGTCCCCGCGTTCGGCTGCGGCGCCGGCGACCTTGAAGACGCACAGGTCACCGGCGATGCCCCGGCGCTTGTGCGCTTCGGAGCTCGGGGCGCTCGCGACGTCGTCGGTCACGCGCACCGTGCGGACCTCGATGCCGCTGTCGGCCAGTGCCCGCGCCGCGGCGTCGAAGTTCAGCACGTCGCCCGCGTAGTTGCCGTAGCTCAGCAGCACACCGCCGCCATGCTCGGACGCCTTCGCGACCGCCGTGACCTGCTGGGCACTCGGGCTGGCGAACAGGTTGCCCATCGCGGCACCGGCGGCCAGACCGTGCCCGACGAGTCCGCCGAACGCCGGGTAGTGGCCGGATCCGCCGCCGACGACGAGCGCGACGGTCCCCTCGGGGCTGGTGGTCGAGCGGGCGACGCCCCCGTGCACCTTGCGGACCCGGGACTGGTTCGCGGCCACGAAGCCGTCGACCATCTCGTCGGCGAAGTCGGCGGGGTCGTTGAACAGGCGGGTCATGCGTGGCTCTCCTGGGTCGTGGTCGTCGTGGCCTGCGCCGCAGCGTCGGCGTCACGCTGCTCGTTCCGCTTCGTGCCCCGGCCGAGCACGAACATCAGCACGCTCGACAGCACCATGAAGAAGCCGACGATGAACATCGGTACCTGGTAGCCGCCGGTCCACCCGCTGACCACACCCGTGATGTACGGGGCAGCGAAGCCACCGAGGTTGCCGATCGTGTTGATCAGCGCGACCCCCGCGGCTGCGGCGGCTCCGGTCAGGAACTGCGTCGGCACGGTCCAGAAGTTCGGCAGCGCGGCGAAGATCGCGCAGGCGGTGACCGCGATGACGGCGATCGTGGCGGCCGGGCTGTTCATGTACAGCGCGACCGGGATGCTCAGGCCACCGACGAGCGCGGGGACGGCGATGTGCCAGACCCGGACGCCGCGGCGGAAGGCGTCACGCGACCAGAAGTACAGGACGACCGCGGCGGGGACGTAGGGGATCGCCGTGATCATGCCCTTCTGGAACAGGTCGAACGTGGTGCCGAACTGCTCCTGGAAGCCGTCGATGATCGTCGGCAGGAAGAAGCTCAGCGCGTACAGGCCGTAGATGAAGCCGAAGTACACCGCCGCGAGCATCCAGACGCGGCCGGAACCGAACGCGGCACGGAGGCCGCCCTTGGCGTGACCGTCTCCCCCGCTCTTCTCCTTGTTCTCCTTCGCCAGGGCACCTTCGAGCCACAGCTTCTCGTCCTCGTCGAGCCACTTCGCCTGCGACGGCTTGTCCTTGAGGACGAAGAGGCACAGGATGCCGACGATGATCGCCGGGATCGAGACGCAGAGGAACATGAAGCGCCAGCCGGCGAGTCCGCCGAGCAGCCCCTCGTGGGTCATCAGCCAGCCGGCGAGCGGGGAGCCGATGACGCTGGTGAGCGGCTGCGCCAGGTAGAACAGCGCGAGCATCTTGCCGCGGTGGCGCGCGGGCACCCAGGTCGACAGGAACAGGATCGCGCCGGGGAAGAAGCCCGCCTCGGCGATGCCGAGCAGGAAGCGCAGCCCGACGAGCTGCGGGTAGTTCTGCACCCACGTGAAGAGCAGCGAGACGATGCCCCACGTGATCATGATGCGGGCGAGCCAGATGCGCGCGCCGAACTTGTGGAGCGCCAGGTTCGAGGGCACCTCGAGCACGAGGTAACCGATGAAGAACACGCCGGAGGCGAACCCGAACTGGGCGGCGGTCAGACCGAGGTCCGCCTCCATGCCGTTCGGGGCCGCGAAGGAGATCGCGGTGCGGTCGAGGAAGTTGATGAAGAACATCAGTGCCACGAACGGCACGATGCGGATCGCGATCTTGCGGATGGCCGTCTTCTCGACGACCGAGGTGGGGATGCCTCGCGTGGCGGGGATGTCCACGATGACTCCTGCTCGGTGGGGGTGGTACGACTCCGACCCGTGCTGCTGCGCCCGGATGGAGCGGGCGCATCGGTGCGCCTGGTCCAGTGTGCGGATTCCAGTTCGACTTGTCAACCGGTTGACCAAAGCACGCAAGCCCAACCGGTTGACCGAACGGTACGCTCACTGCATGCCCGCGTTCAGCCCGGACGATCCCCTCAACATCCGACTCGAACTCGAGTCCGTGCCCGCGGGTTCGCCCGCCTCCGAGGTCGCCCGACAGCTCGTGTCCCTGCTGACCGCGGGTGAACTGGCACCGGGCTCGCGGCTGCCGTCCGAGCGGATCCTGGCCGAACGGCTCGGCGTCGGTCGCTCCGCCGTGCGCGAGGCGCTGGCCGCCCTCGAGATCCTGGGCATCGTGCAGATCCGCCCCGGCTCGGGGACGTACCTGCAGGGCGGCACCTCGGACCTGCTGCCGACGACGCTGTCGTGGGGGCTCATGCTCGCCTCGAACCGCACCCGCGAGCTGCTCGAGGTCCGGTCGTCGCTCGAGCGCACGGTCGCGATCCTCGCCGCGCAGCGCGCCACGCCCGAGCAGGTCGCCGAGCTCGGCGAGTACCTCGTCCGACAAGAGGCCACCCTCGACGACCCGGAGGCGTTCATCGACGCCGACGTCCGGTTCCACGTCCTGCTCGCCCGAGCCGCGGGGAACGACGTGCTCGGTGATCTGCTGCAGAGCCTGCGGTCGATGCTGAGCGTGTGGGTCGGTCGCCGCGTCCAGACCCGACAGGCCACCGAGGCGGCTTACGAGGAGCACCGCGCGATCTACGAGGCACTGCGGGCCGGCGACGTGCCCGCCGTGCAGCGGGCGATGGACGAGCACATGGCCACGGCGAGCGCCCGCATCGAGAACGCGGAGCCCGTCCCGCCCGTCGAGTAGCGGGGGGGGGCGGGCGCGCGGGCGGGCGGGCGCGCGCTTCGTGAGCAGAAATGGTCGGGTCCGTGACGGCGACCCGACATCTTCTGCTCACGATCGGGCGGCCGGGAGGCGCGGTGCGAGTCCGCCTCGCACGGTGCGACGTTGCCGGGGCGGCAACAGGGCTTGGGACGGGTCCGGCAGGTGCGCTGGAGTGGGCGGATGCATGCACACGAGACCACCGCCGCCGCCGGCTCCCCCACCGCTTCGGCTCGCGAGTGGTGGGAGCAGCGGTACGCGGAGCGCGACGGGATCTGGTCGGGTCGGGTGAACGCGGTGCTGGCCGACGTCGCCGCAGAGCTGCCACCGGCGCCGGGCGACCGTGCGCGCCGTGCGCTCGACCTCGGCTGCGGTGAGGGCGGCGACGTCGTGTGGCTCGCCGAGCAGGGGTGGGACGCCCTCGGGATCGACCTGTCGGTGACGGCGATCGAGCGTGGCTCGCGGGCGTCGGTGGCGGCCGGGGTCGAGGAACAGACGGCCTTCGTCGCAGCGGACCTCGCCACGTGGGCGACGGCGGCGCGCTTCGACCTGGTGACGGCGTCGTTCCTGCAGTCGTGGCCCGTGGAGATCCCGCGCGCGGCGATCCTGCGACGGGCCGCCGGGTTCGTCGCGGTCGGCGGGCACCTGCTCGTCACGGCGCACGCTGCACCACCGCACGACGACCTGCCCTCCGAACTGCGGGAGTACCGGTTCCCGACGCCCGAAGAGGACCTGATGGCGCTGCAGCTCGACGACACCTGGGACGTCATCGCCGCCGAGCTCCGGCCGCGCACGGCGACGACGCCCGACGGCGACCCACACCAGGTCGTCGACAGCGTGGTGCTGGTCCGCCGTTCGCGCGGGTAGCGTCGGAGCGGTGAGCACCGACGACCACCGCCGCACGGTCGAGGTGGACGCGGTCGAGGTCGCTGTCGGTCGCGACGGCGCCGCGACCACTGCGAACTCGTCCCCTCGCCCGTACCTGCACCCGGTGCGGACCCTCGGCCGTACCGTCCTCACTGCCCACCACCCGGCCGACCACGAGTGGCACTGCGGAGTCGGAGTCGCGATCCCGGACATCGACGGCGTCAACTGCTGGGGCGGTCCGACCTACGTGCACGGCGAGGGCTACGTCTGGCGCGACGACCACGGCCGGGCCGACGTCGTGCGTGCCGAGCAGCACCCCGCTCCGCACGGTGGCCGCACGGTCCAGGAACTCGCCTGGCGCGGCCCCGACCACACGGTCGTCCTGCACGAAGGCCGCACCCTCGCGTGGTGTGCCGTCGACTCCGGCTGGGAACTGACGTGGTCGTCCTCGTTCCGGGCTGAAGGCAACGACATCGTGCACCTCGGCAGCCCCGGCAGCAACGGTCGGGTCGGTGCCGGCTACGGCGGGTTCTCCTGGCGGTTCGCCGAATGCACCGACGTGGTCGTCCGGACCGCTGACGCGCAGGGCGAGGAAGCAGTGCACGGCTCCGTCGCTCCGTGGGTCGAGTGGTCCGCGGTGTTCGAGGGTGCCCCGGCGACGGTCCGGCTCGAAGCACTCGACCACCGCGATCCCTGGTTCGTCCGGGTCGCGGAGTACCCGGCCATCGGCTCGGCCCTCGCCTGGCGTGAACCGGCGCTCGTGCGCCCCGGCGTCCCCTTCGTGCGCTCCTTCCGCGCGACGATCACCGACGGTGCCGTCCTGCCCGGCAATACGCTGGACCGATGAGCACCGCAGACTGGGAAGCCCGCGTCGCCGCACTCTGGGCCGACGAGACCATCGACGACCAGCAGCGCATCGAGCGGATGCGCGAGCTCGCCGCGGCTGCACCGCACCCGGCCCTCGGTGCCTTCGAGCTCGGCGGCGCGAACGACTCCGGCGGCCACGAGGCGGAGGCCGACGTCCACTATGCAGCGGCCACGGCCGCGGGACTCGCGGACGTCGATCCGGCCCGTGCCGCGCAGATGGTCGTCCAGCACGCCTCGACGCTGCGGAACCTCGGCCGGATCGACGAGGCAATCGCGATGCTCCGCGACGCACCGGAGCACCCATCCACCGGCGCCGCGCCGAAGGTGTTCCTCGCGCTCGCCCTGCGCAGTGCGGGCCGTCACGACGAAGCACTCCGGGTCGCGATCGAGGCCGTCGAGCCGACGCTCCCCCGCTACAACCGGTCCGTCCGCGCCTACGCCGCTGCCCTCACCGACGCCTGACGGTTCCCGCCCCGACCCGCGGGCGCTCGGTGTCGGGTCACCACGACGCGCTCGTGCCGTTCGCGACCCGACGGCGAGCGGGCGAAACACCGTGGTCCGTCCGGCATCCGACCCCGGCATTTCGCCCGCTCGAGCCGTCGGGAACTCCCACCCCACCCGCGAACGGGCAAAACATCCGGGTGTACCTGGCGCGCAACGCTGGCATTTCGCCCGCTCGTGCGAACGGGTGATCGTATTCCAGCGGATGCATGCGAGTTGCGGCATGCCTGCGCGAGCGGGCGAAATACCCGGGTGGAGGGGCCGCGCACCCCGGCATTTCGCCCGCTCGCCGGCTGACGGGCCGGTGCGCTGACGCGCCGGCGCGCGGACGGGCAGCGGGCTGACGGGCGCACGCTGACGGACGGGCGGCCGCCCGCGCAGGCGAGCGACGCACGCGACGCGACCGCAGGGCGGACGGGAGGCGCGGTGCGGGCCCGCACCGGGCCTCCCGTCCGACAGCGGCGACCGTCTAGGGCCGCGCGCCCTCCTGTTGCCCCGTCACCTGCGCGACCGGCAGGGAGTCGCTCGTCGTGCGGAGCGACTCCTGCCGGAGCTCGAGCTGCGTGACCGCGAGCGCGGCGAGGTCGTGCAGGTTCGCCAGGTCGGCCTCGGTCGCCTGCCGCGGCTTCGTGTCGAGCACGGCGAGCGTCCCGATGGGGGCTCCGTCGTGCTTGACGAGCGGCACGCTCACGTAGAACCGGATGCCGAGCGGCCCGGTGACGAGCGGGCTGTGCTGCATCTCGGGGTGGGTGGAGCCGTCGGGGATGACGACGGGGACGGGCACGGGCGCGAACCCGTTGCGGAAGTTGATGTTGCGCGCTGCTTCGTCGACGCCCTCGGCGATGTACGACTGCGACCAGGCACGGTCCTCGTCGAGCACCTCGACCAGGGCGATCGGGGCGTCGAACAGGCGGGCGGCCATCGCGGTGGTGCGGTGCAGGGCCTCGTCGGGCAGGGTGTCGAGCGTCGCCGGGCGGGCCGTGTCGGACTCGGCACGCGGCGTACCGGCCGCCGCGGACGACACCGCCGACGTGGTGTCGACGACGTGGTCCGTGCCGGCGGTCTCGGCGATGACGGCGTCGCGCAGCAGCGTCACGAGTTCGGCACCGGCTGGGCGGGCGGCCGGGTCCTGTGCGGTCATGGCGCGGAGCAGCTGCTTCCAGTGCTCGGGCAGGGGCTCGGGGACGACCGGGTCGCGGGACAGCCGAGCGACGGCGGACTCGACGAGCGAACCGGGGAACTCACGGCGCCGGGTGAAGCACTGCAGCAGCACGAGGCCGAGCGAGTACACGTCGCTCGGGGCGCCGACGTCGCCGCCTCGGGCCTGCTCCGGGCTGAGGTAGGCGGCGGTGCCCGTGGTGACGCCGTCGGCGGTGAGCCGCTCGACGCCCGCGGCGAGCGCGATGCCGAAGTCGGTGAGCCGTGCACGGGCACGGTCGGAGTCGTTGCCGTAGTCGACGAGCAGGATGTTCGACGGCTTGATGTCGCGGTGCACCACGCCGTGGCTGTGGATGTAGTGCAGCGCCTCGGCCATGTCGTAGCCGATCTCGGCGATGTGGCGTGAGGCGAGCGGGCCGACGGCGAGGCGTTCCTCGAGGTCCTGTCCGACGACGAGTGCCATCACGAGGTAGCGCTGGTGGGTGCCGTCGTGGCCGGTCACGACCCCGGTGTCGAGCAGGCTGACCAGGTTGTGGTGCTCAAGCGAGGCGAGCACGCCGAGCTCGGCCTCCTGCCGAGCGATGTCGACGGTGCCGGCGTGGAAGACCTTGACGGCGACGGGGCGGTGCAGGCTCTCGTCGATGCCGCGGTACACGACGGACATGCCGCCCTGGCCGATGGCGTGTTCGAGACGGTAGCGCCCGTCGAGCAGTGGGGCCGCGGACTGGGTGTCCTCGGTCGGACTCATCGGACCTCGTTCTCGGTGCGGGCAGGCGTCGGTGCATCTTCCCATCCCGACGGGGATCGTGGTGGCCCACGGCGTTCTCCGGCTGAACGGCGCCGGCGCGCCCGGCTCGGCAGCCCGTCACCGCCGGTGCGTCGCCACCGTGCTCACCCGCAGGTCCTCGAACGTGCTCGTGAACCCGGCGCCACCGAGCGAGATGAGCCCGACCCTCGGCGAGCTCCCGAGGTCCGCCGTCCAGGTCCCACCTCGGACGAAGTGCCGCCCGTCGACACTCGTGTACGCCGTGTACCGGTGCTCCCCGCGGACGGACCGGTGCACGATCCGGAGCGTGGTGGTGTCCCCGACCGGTCCGACGACCATGTTGCCGTAGCTCGGCGCCCCGGCCGGTTGCCCGGAGACCTGCTTGCCGAACTCCGTCTGCCGGGTGTTGAAGATCGAGTTCGACGTCAGCCGGAGGTAGTTGCCGTCGTCACCCCACACGATCAGTCCGCCCTGCACGTAGTTCTTGCCGTCACCCGTGGCAGGGGTGTCCACCGCGACGGTCGTCTGCAGCACGTAGTCGCCCCGCGGCGCCGGTTCGGACAGGACCGAGGCGAGTGGTGTCGCCGGTGGGTGGATGTCGGCGTCCTGCGTCTGCCAGCGGAACGTACCGCCGGCGACGGTCCAGGTCGAGCGGTCGGGTTCGCGGGTCCAGCGGAGCGCCGCGGGGAGCGTGCTCCCGTCGAACGACGTCGACAACGCGCGGATGGTCCGTCCGGGCACGTCGACAGGTGCAGTGGTCGCCCGGTAGGTCGCACGCTGCCCCGGCTGCGCGACCGGCCCCGGCTGCACCGTGTCGGACGGCCCCGCCCCGCCCCGCACGACGGGCCAGCCGTGCCGCCAGTCGAGCGGATCGATGAGCGCCGGCCGCTTCGTGTACGTCGGCTGCCCGGCGTAGTACGGGTCGCCCCGGTCGACCGCGTGGTAGACGATCCAGTCCTGGCCGGCGAGGTCGGTGACCACCGTGTTGTGCCCGGTGCCGACCCAGCGGTTGCCGTTCTGCGCGAGCAGGGGGGTCCCGCCGACCCGGGTGCTCGTGATCGCGACACCGTCCTGGTCGGTGAAGGGTCCGAGTGGGCTGCGCGACCGGGCGACGAAGACGCCGTACCCGGTGAGTGCGCCGTTGCAGCAGTTCGTGGCGGAGCCCATGAAGTACCACCAGCCGTCGTGGCGCATCAGGTAGGCGCCCTCGTACCGGTTGTCGATCGCGATCTGCCGTTCGCTCGCGGGGTCGGACCGGAGCCCGTCGGCGCTGAGGGTGCGGACGTTGACGCCACCGAAGTAGCTGCCGAAGTACAGGTACGTGGTGCCCTTGTCGGTGATGACCTCGGGGTCGAACGCCCAGCGCTGCCCGGTGCCGTTCGCGGCCGCCTGCGGAGCGACGACGGGGCCTCCGGAGTCCGTCCACGGACCGGTCGGGCTCGAGCTCGTCGCGACGCCCACCGCCGATCCCCCGCCGGTCGGTGCCGATGCCGAGGGCGTGTCCGACGCGGCGTAGTACAGGTACCAGGTGCCGGGACGACCACGCTCGCCCGCGCGGTACACGACGTCCGGTGCCCAGATCCCGTTGGCGGACCCGACCCACGCCGGTCGTGTCGGGAACGCGTCGTTCACGTACGTCCAGTGCGTCAGGTCGGTCGACCGGTACGTCGGCACGCCGTGCTGCACGAGGGAGCCGTCCGCGTTCTGCTCCGTCGCCGTCAGCGCGTCGGTCGTGCAGTACAGGTACCAGTTGCGGTCCCGTCCGACCCCGCGGATCGCGGTCGGGTCGGCGCAGCTCGCCGCCGTCTCGCCATCGGGCAGGCTGAGTGCGACCGGGTTCCGGTGGGTCGGCGCCGCGGCGCCGTGTCCCGCGCTGCTGTGTCCGGTGGTCCGGTCCGCCACGGGCGCGGACGCTGCGGCGGCGCCGACCGGGAGGCCCGTGGTCGCGACCGCCGTGAGCGTCGCGACGGCGAGGATGGTTGCGACTGTTCGGCGCACGGGGTCCTGCTCTCATCGTCGAGGAAGGGCTGCCTGCGCGAGCGTACGCTCGCGGGCAGCGGACCGGGACGGTTCCGTCCGGTTCCGCGTGACGAAGGAGTCAGCGATGCCCGCGAGGTTCGTGTACTGGATGAACGTGTCGATCGACGGCTTCGTCGAGCGCGACGAGGGCGAACTCGGCGACGTCGATGGACCCGAGTGGATGCGGATCGACGAGCCGCTGCACCGCGAGTTCAACGCCCGCGCGGCCGCGATGACCCTGTCCGTCGAGGGTCGGGTCGTCCGCGACATGATGGACCCGTTCTGGCCGGACGCCCGCACCGACGAGTCGATGCCGGCGTTCATGCGCGAGTACGGCGAGATCTGGACCGACCACCCGAAGATCCTGGTCTCACGCACCCGGACCAGCGCCGACCACAACACGCGGATCATCGGCGGCGACGACGCGATCGCGCAGCTCGCCGTCCTGCGCGAGGAGTCCGAGGGCGACATCGGTGTCGGCGGCCCGAACCTCGCGACGCAGTTGCTCGACGCGGGGCTGCTCGACGAGCTCCTGCTCTACACGCACCCCGCTGTGCTCGGCGCTGGCCGTCCGCTGTTCGATCCGCCGGCCTCGGGTGGACGGCCGCCGGTGCTGCTGGACCTGCTCGAGCAGCAGCAGTACCACAACGGCGTCACGCTGCACCGGTACCAGGTGCTGCGCTAGTCACTCCCCCGAGGGGCCTGGACCGATGATGACGAGTCGCCAGGCGCTCGGCCGGTCGCTGTCGAAGTCGTTGAACGCGACGCTGTCGACGCCCTTGCTCGACGACAGCTCGATCTGGTGCGGGCTGTCCGTGCAGGACATCGGATCGAGTTCGATGCTCTGCGATCCGCGCGCCGACACGGTCCGCACGATGCCGCGCATCTGCCCGTTTCCGTAGCACGAGAACTCGAGGTGGTCGATCGTCCGCGAGTCCGGGAACTGCACGCGGACGCCGGGCTCGAGATGGGCCGGGTCCTCGTCGCCGGGGCTCGTGTCGGCAGTCAGCACCCCGAGGACCGCGTCCTCGGTCTCGGTCCTCGCCTCCTGCTGCGTCTTCCACTTGGCGAGGGCCTGCTCGTCGACGGGCGGCGCCGACGTGCAGCCGGCGAGCAGGGCCACGACGGCGAGCGCCGGCAGGACCAGGGCGGGGAGGTGTCGCACGGTGCGAGCCTAGCGACGCCGTGGGGTCACTCGTCGCACGAGCAGTCGATGCGTGTGCAACGTGCGACGACCCACCTGTCGATCGACAGGTGGGACGTCGCAGAACGCGTGTGCAGCCCGAGCGGTCGGGTCAGACGTCGCGTCGACGTGCGACCGTCAGCGCGAGTGCACCCACGACGAACACCTCGGCCGCCAGGACGCCGAAGCCGCCCCAGCCGTTCAGGAC
This sequence comes from Curtobacterium pomorum, assembly GCF_044497295.1. Taxonomy (NCBI): domain Bacteria; kingdom Bacillati; phylum Actinomycetota; class Actinomycetes; order Micrococcales; family Microbacteriaceae; genus Curtobacterium; species Curtobacterium pomorum. The sequence continues at coordinate 1,495,559 of NZ_CP172409.1, read as the reverse complement.
GACACCGCTCGTCGGTCCGGCCTCCGCGCCCGAGGACGAGTACGCGAAGAGCTGGCTACCTGCCTGGTCGGGCAGGAACCGGAACACGTCACCGACCCAGTCGGCGTTCAACAGACCCGCGACCAGCGACAAGATCACCGGCAGGACGAGCAGGATGCCGAGCGTGATCGCGATGCCGCCGGCACTGGACCGGACCAGCAGACCGATGCCGTAGGCGAGCAGTGCGAGCAGCGTCACGTAGACCGACGAACCGAGGATCGGCATGAACACCGACGGGTCGCCGATCTGTGCGGTCGCGCCGTCGGAGGACAGCAACAGCGCCGACAGGAGCACGCCGATCCACGTCGACACCACGCTCACGACGAAGGTCGTCAGCGCGAGGACGGTCGCCTTCGCGAGGATCACGCCCGTACGCCGCGGGTCAGCCGTGAAGGTTGAGCGGACCTGACCGGTGCCGTACTCACCGGTGATGATCAGGACGCCGAGCACACCGACGACGAGCGCGCTGAGCGAGACGCCGGTGGTGTTGATGCTCACGAAGTTGGCGTTCATGACAGACTGCGGAGCGTTCTCCGGCACGACCACGAAGGCGCCGAGCAGCGCCGCCATGCCGATCGTCAAGACGACGAGGATCGCGTAGCACCAGATCGTCGACCGGATGCTCCGGAGCTTGATCCACTCACTGCGGACCAGGTGCGGGAACGACAGGCGGACCGAGTCCGGCATGGAAGCCGAGTGTGCCCAGGTGACGGGCGGGGTGGTGGCGCTCATCGGGTGCCCTCCGATCGGTACTCGACGTCGTCGCGGGTGAGGGCCATGTAGGCCTCCTCCAGGCTCGCGCCGGTCGGGGTGAGTTCGTGCAGTGCGACGCCGGCCTGGGCGGCGATGTTGCCGACCGTCGGTGCGTCGGGACCGACGACCAGGAAGGTGCCGTCCTCGCGCGGGGTGACGGTCGCGTTCGGCCCGATGGCCTGGAACAGCTGGTCGGGCGAGGGCGTCCGGACGATGACCCGGCTGCCACCACCGGCGGCACCGGGAGCGGCTCCGCCGCCGGCGACGAACTCGGCGATCGGGGCGTCGGCCAGGACCTTGCCGCGGCCGAGCACGACCACGCGGTCGGCGGTCTGCGCCATCTCGCTCATCAGGTGGCTGGACAGGAACACGGTGCGGCCGTCGGCAGCCATCCGCCGGGCGAGCTGCCTGACCCACAGCACGCCGTCGGGGTCGAGGCCGTTGACGGGCTCGTCGAGGATCAGGGTCTTCGGGTCGCCGAGCAGTGCGGCAGCGATTCCCAGGCGCTGCCCCATGCCGAGCGAGAACCCGCCGACGCGCTTCTTCGCGACCGACTCGAGGCCGGTCATGTCGATGACCTCGTGCACGCGGGCCTTCGGGATGCCGTGGGTCGCCGCGAGCGAGAGCAGGTGGTTGTAGGCGCTGCGGCCCGAGTGGACCGCCTTCGCCTCGAGCAGGGCGCCGACCTGTCGGAGCGGGTCGCGGAACGTCGTGTACGGCTGGCCGTTCACCGTCGCGCTCCCCGCCGTGGGCCGGTCGAGGCCCATGATCATGCGCATCGTGGTGGACTTCCCGGCGCCGTTCGGCCCCAGGAAGCCGGTCACACTGCCGGGTCGGACGACGAACGAGACGTCGTCCACGGCGGTCTTCGGACCGTACTGTTTGGTGAGGTGGCTGACTTCGATCACGGCGGCCACGCTATTGCAGCGGTGTCCGGCGGCGCGTCCGTCGGAAGGGGGATGTGTCAGGTGCGGGGGTGCCGGGACTAGCCTGACGCCGTGAAGCAGGCACAGGACGACGGACCGTTCTTCCACGGCACCAAGGCCGACCTCGTGCCGGGCGACCTGCTCACCGCGGGCTTCCGGTCGAACTACCGCCCCGAGGTGGTCATGAACCACGTCTACTTCACGGCGGTCTCCGACGGCGCCGGGCTCGCTGCCGAGCTCGCCGCCGGTGACGCCGAACCGCGGGTCTACGAGGTCGCGCCGACCGGTCCGTACGAGGACGACCCCAATGTCACCGACAAGAAGTTCCCCGGCAACCCGACCCGGTCCTACCGCAGCACCGAACCAGTACGGATCGTCCGCGAGGTCGCCGACTGGCCCCGACTCACGTCCGAAGCGCTGCGCCTCTGGCGCGAGCGCCTGGCCGCACTGCGCGCGGACGAGCGCGGGGAGATCATCAACTGAGCCGGCTGGCGGACGGGAGGCGCGGGGCGGGGCCGCCACGGGCCTCCCGTCCGCTCCGTCCCATCTCAGGGCCCCCAACGCGTCCTGCGGACGTCAGCGGCTGAGCGCGTCGCTCGTCGTGACGGTCGCGAAGCTGCCGTCGAGCGCCGCCATGAAGGCGGCGTGGACGCTCGCACCCGGGACGGTGACGCCCCCGGATGTCAGGTCCGGCGCCGCGCACGCGTCGGCGACGACCGTCGCGGTGAAGGCGAGTTCGTGTGCGGCCCGGGTCGTCGAGTCGATGCACATGCTGCTCATCATCCCGACGATGGTGACCTCGTCGACTCCGGCGTCGGTCAGCAGTTCCTGGAGTCCGGTGCCGATGAAGCTGTTCGGTGCGTGCTTCTCGATGATCGTCTCGCCGTCGACGGGCGCGACCGACGGGTGGAAGTCGAGGCCCGGCGTGCCCGGCACGAAGAACGTGGCATCGGGGTCGGTGGACACGTGGAACACGTGCACCACCAGGTCGCCGGCAGCGCGGAAGGAATCGAGCACCGCGCGGGCCGCGGCGGCGGCGGCCTCGGGTTCGACGAGGGGGAACGCCCCACCCGGGAAGTAGTCCAGCTGGATGTCGACGAGGAGCAGCGCGCGGGTCATGGGGTCAGTATGGCGTGCCGCGGGCCTCAGACCGGGCCGTGTCCGGGTTGTTCGTCGCCGGGGTCGCGGGCGAAGGCGAGGCTCTCCGCGATGATCGAGAGCACGACGTCCACCTCGTGGTCGTCGCGCGGCCCGTAGACGAGGAACTCGGTGCCGTGGTCCTCGTACTGGTGCGGGGTCACCCACCCGAGAGCGGTGAGCTCGACGCCGCGAGCCGCCGGCAGGCACAGGTGCACCGAGGTGTCGTCGACACCGTGCAGGTGCACGGGTTCGAGGCGCCCCTCGGGAGCGAGCGACGTCCACGGCACGACGTGGTCGGCACGGTCGCGGAGGAACAGTGCGCGCGACGACGCCGGCGAGACCTGACTGTGCCCCTCGACCACGTCCGGCAGTGCCAGGGCGTTCGCGACGAGTCGTCCCCACCGCTCCGGGGTCGCGCGGTCGGTGAGCTGACGTTGTGGCCCGTCGTCGGAAACGGACGGGCGGACACCGGGGCGAGGTGTGGAGATCACCGTTCGACGCTACCGGCGCGCTCCGCCGCCGCGGGTCACGGTTTCGCGCCGTTGCCGAACGAACCGTGCAGGGTCGTGTCCGCGAAGGCCGTCGTGTCGATCACGGCGCGGACGCGGTCGAGGACGCCCTGGTCCTCCGAGTCCACGCCGATGACGAGCGAACCGTAGTCGACGCGCATCGTGTACGGGATCGAGGCCTCGAGCCCGGTCACGTGCGGGGTCGCGGCGAGGGTCGCGAGTCCCTGCGCCACCGCAGTGGACGTCGACGTCGGGATCTGCTGGTCGAACGTGCCCTCGTAGTGGACAGTGCTGGCGATGTGCTCCTCGTCCGCCGGCACGGTCAGCGTCAGGGAGACGCCGGTCCACGCCAGTTCGGTGGCCATCGTCGTCGGGACGGCTCCGGCCTCGGCCGGGGTCGCGTCGGGGTCCATCGTGACCGTGAAGCGCGACGCGAAGTGGTTCGACGTGACCCACCGGGTGGAACAGGTCGGGTCGGGGGTGGAACTGGGGGTGTTCGTGGTCGTCTGCGTGGCCTCGGCGACGGACGGGAGCGCACGGACCTGTCGGAGCGCGGTGCCGACCTGGCTCGCGACGGCGGGGTCGAGGGTCGGCGCCGGGGTCTGTTCCGGTGTCGGGTCGGCTTGCTCCGGTGCTGGCACGTCGTCGCGCGGACAGGGCGCCGTCTCGGTGCCGTTCGATCCGTCGGACGACCGCAGCGCGTCGTGTGCCAGGCCCTCGACGGTCGAGCACGCCGTGAGCGGCACGGTGCAGGCAAGGGTGACGAGGAGTCCGACGACGAGACGAGAACGCACCGAACCAGTCTCGCCGCCTCGTGCTGCGTTGGGGAGCTGAACGAACTCGCTGTGTCCGGGGTGCTACGTGGCACTCGTGCGATGACGGGAGAGCTGCCCGTCCGGTGCCTGACCCGAACAGGGCCGGACGGACAACTCCTGATCCGTTACTGCGGGTTGTTCGGAACCGGGCCCCGGATCGATTGCCCGGGCGTACGAACGCGCCCACGTCGAAGTTCGGGTCGACGACGAGGGCGCGTCCGGTAACGGGTCATGAACGACCGGACTCATTCGGAGCCCCCGTTCGAGGGGTTTGGTCGTGTGCGGATCCCCGACTCAGCGCTGCTGGTCGTCCAGGTCGAGCGACGAGGTCAGTTCCGGGAACGCCCGCGCCTGCTCGTCCAGCTGCTGTGCCTTCCGCAGGACCCCCGCGACGCTGTCCGCTCCGGCCACGAGGCGCACCGGCGGCTCCGACATCTCGGTCAGCGCCAGGAGCGTGCGGGCGAGCTTCTCCGGATCGCCGCTCTGCTTGCCCTCCATGCCGCGGAAGAACCCCTTCGTCTGGTCGGACGAGGCACGGTAGTCGTCGAGGTGGACGTCACCCCAGAACGTGGAGCTGCCCTCCGCGAGCAGGTCGGTGCGGAAGAAACCGGGCTCGACGACGGTGGTGTGGATGCCGAACGGCAGAACCTCGTCGTGCAGTGCCTCCATCCACCCCTCGAGCGCGAACTTCGACGCGGCGTACGCGCTCCCTCCGGCGCCGGCGACGATGCCGGCGGTCGAGCTGATGGTGATGACCCGACCGGAGCGCTGTGCCCGCATCACGGGGAGCACCGCGCGGGTGACGTTCAGCGCACCGAAGAAGTTCGTCTCCATCTGCGCGCGGAACTGCTCCGGCGAGACCTCTTCGAAGAAGCCGCCCTGGAAGCTGCCGGCGTTGTTCACCAGCACGTCGATGCGGCCGAACCGTTCGATCGCGGCGTCGACCGCGCTCCGGACGGTGCGCTCGTCCGTGACGTCCAGCGCGACGGCGAGCAGCTCCTCGTGCTGGCCGACGGCTGCGAGGACGCGTTCCGGGTCCCGCCCGGTCGCGACGACGTGGTGTCCGGCGTCCAGGGCCGCACGCGCGAAGTCGGTGCCCATGCCGCGGCTGGTCCCGGTGATGAAGAAGGTCTGGGGCTCGGTCATGTCCCCATCGAAGACCACATCCGTGCAGTGAGTGAGGCTCTGCCCAGACGGGGTCGGGCAGAACCTCTCAGCCGCCCGCGGTCTGCATCTACCGTCAGGGACATGGACCACCTCGTGACGACGACCCCGTCGAACCAGCCCGCGAACACACCGCACGCCGACGACCGGCTGCCGTGGTTCCCGCTCGCGCTGCTCGCGGCGATCGGGTTCGTGCTCGTCGCGATGGAGACCATGCCCGCGGGCCTCCTGCCGGTCATCGCGGACGGCATGGGGACGTCGGAGGGCACGGTCGGGCTCTTCGTCAGCGCCTACGCGATCGGCACGGTCATCGCCACGGTGCCGGCGATCGCCCTCACCCGGAGTCTGCGCCGCAAGCCGTTGCTCATGACGGCCATCGCCGTGCTGGTCATCGCGAACACCCTCACCGCGTTCGCGCCGAACGTGACCGTCGCGCTCGTGACACGGTTCGTCGCCGGCGCGGCGTCCGGCGTCATCTGGGGCATGTTCGCCACCTACGCGCGGCGGATCAGCCCTGCCCGGTTCGCCGGCGTCTCGCTCGCCATCGTCTCCACCGGCGCGCCCGTCGGCTTCGCGCTGGGCACGCCCCTCGGGTCGTTCATCGGCACCGCTCTGGACTGGCGGTGGTCGTTCATCGGCCTCAGCCTCGTCGGGGTCGTCATCCTGGCCCTCATCGCCGTGTTCGTGCCGGATGCGCCGGGACAGACCGGCGCCGCGAAGCTCTCCGTCGTCAAGGTGTTCCGCATCCGCGGGATCGCGGTCATCCTCGCCGTCATCGCCACGTGGATGGTCGCGCACAACACGATCTACACCTACATCTCGCCGTACCTGCGGGTGACCGGTACCGACCTCAGCGCCGGGCTCGTCCTCCTCGTCTACGGCATCGCGGCGATCCTCGGCGTCGTCGTCACGGGCGCCCTCCTCGATCGACACCCCCGGCCGCTGCTGCACCTGAGCGTCGGACTGTTCGTCGTCACCGGTGTCGTGCTGCTCGTCGGCCACGCATCGCCGGTCGCCGTCCTCGTCGCCGCCGTCCTGTGGGGCATCAGCTTCGGTGGCGCCTCGACGCAGCTGCAGGCGGCGCTCACCACGGCCGGAGGAGAGAACGCCGACGTCGCCAGCGCGTTCCTGCCGGTCGCGTTCAACATCGCGATCTTCGTCGCCGGGGTCTTCGGAGCCGCGCTGTTGACCGCGTTCGACGGACTGGTCCTGGCCGTGGTGATGATCGTGTTCGGGGCGATCGCGGCGCTGCTCACCCTGGTGGGCCGGCGATCGGCGTTCCCGGCGCGGCTCTAGTCGGAGACCTGGAGCAGCGCCGGCAGAACCGGGGCCGGGTCCGTCGCCAGACGAGCGTGGGTCTCCACGTCGAAGCGTTCGACGCCGTACCGCAGCTTCTGTCGCTCGATGCCCTCTGCGGCGAACCCCGCGGCGGTGGCGACCCGGCACGACGCGGGGTTGTTCACCCGGTGCCCGAGCTCCAGGCGGAAGAGCCCGACGCCGAACGCCCAGGACGAGACGCTGGCGAGCGCCGTCGTCGCGAGTCCGCGTCCGCGTGCCCCGCGCGTCAGCCAGTAGGACGCCCGGGCCGTCCCGTGCCGGAACTCGATCGCGGTGAGCCCGACGTTCCCGACCGCGACACCGTCGTCCACGAGCGCCCAGTTCTTCGCGCGATCGCCGAACCCGAGGAACCGGCTGATGTGCTCGCGCGCCTGCGCCTCGTCGCGCAGGTCGGCGTCGGGGAACTGCGTGTCCAGGTCCGGCGTCGTCCGCCGGGCCAGGGGCAGCGCGGGTGCGTCGTGGACCGACCACGGGCGCAGGTCGACCGCCATTCGATCAGCCGGCGGCCGGCGGCAGCGGACGGGACGCGCGCAGTCCTGGGAACTGCTCGTCGCGCCACTCACCGTCGACGGGCACGCCGCTCACGGCGGCGCGCTCCTCACGCTCCCGCAACTCCACGCGTCGGATCTTGCCCGAGATGGTCTTCGGCAGATCCGCGAACTCGACCCGCCGCACGCGTGCGTACGCCGGGAGCGCGGTCCTGGCGTAGGCGAGCACCTGTTCGGCGGTGTCCGCCGTCGCCTCGAACCCGGCGGCGAGGGTGACGTACGCCTTGACGACGTTGAGGCGGGCGTCATCGGGGGCGGGCACGACGGCGCTCTCGGCCACGGCGGGGTGCTGCAGCAGGGCGCTCTCGACCTCGAACGGGGACACCTTGTAGTCGGACGACTTGAACACGTCGTCGGTCCGACCGATGAAGGTCAGCTCTCCGTCGGCGTCCCGGACCGCGATGTCGCCGGTGTGGAAGAAGCCGTCGCGCATCGACGCCGCGGTCCGGTCGGGGTCGCCGAGGTACTCGGCCATCAGGTTGACCGGCCGCTCGTCGAGGTCCAGGCAGACCTCGCCCTCGTCGCCGGGCTGCCCCGTGACGGGGTCCAGCAGCGTCACGGTGACACCGGGCAACGCACGGCCCATCGCGCCCGGGGTGACGGTGCTGCCGGGGGCGTTGCCGATGATCGCGGTGGTCTCGGTCTGCCCGTAGCCGTCGCGGATGGTCAGGCCCCAGGCGCGCTCGACCCGGTCGATGACCTCGGGGTTGAGTGGTTCACCGGCTGAGACGACCTCGCGCAGGGCCCGAGGGCGCGCGCCGAGCTCGGACTGGAGCATCATCCGCCAGGCGGTGGGCGGTGCGCAGAACGTGCTCACCTCGGCGGCATCCAGCTGGGCGAGGAGCGCGGCCGGATCGAACCGCGGGGTGTCGTGGACGAAGACGGTCGCCTCGGCGATCCACGGCGCGAAGAAGCAGCTCCACGCGTGCTTGCCCCAGCCGGGCGAGCTGATCGCCAGGTGCACGTCCCCGGTCCGGAGGCCGAGCCAGTGCATCGTGCTGAGGTGCCCGACCGGGTAGGACGTCTGGGTGTGCACGACCATCTTCGGCTTCGAGGTCGTTCCCGACGTGAAGTAGACGAGGCAGGGATCGTCGGTCTTGGTGACCACGACCGGTCGCGACTCCCCCGCGGGCGCTGCTTCGCCGAGGTCGGACGGGTACTCCGTCCAGCCGTCCGCGGCGCCGCCGATCACGATGCGGGAGAAGCCCCCGCGCACGTCGTCGTACTTCGCGGTCTCGCTGCGGTTCGTGACGACGTGCGCCACGGCTCCGCGGTCGACGCGGTCCTGCAGGTCGGCGGTGTCGAGCATCGTCGACGTCGGCAGGATCACCGCTCCGAGCTTGATCACCGCGAGCATCGTCTCCCACAGCTCGAGCTGGTTGCCGAGCATGACCAGCACGTGGTCGCCCTTCCGGACGCCGTGCTCGTGCAGGCGCACGGCCAAGCGGTCGGACCGGGCGGCCATCTCCGCGTAGCTGAGTCGCTGTTCCGAGCCGGCCGCGTCGACGATCCAGAGCGCGATGCGGTCGTTGCCCGCAGCGATGACGTCGAACCAGTCGTCCGCCCAGTTGAAGGTGTCGCCGAGGTCCGGCCACCGGAAGTCGGCACGGGCGGCTTCGGCGGACTCTGCGGAGAGCAACTGGTCACGGGCAGCGCGGTACGCGGCGGTCACGTTCGGGTTGGGCACGGACCGATCATGCCGCATCCGTCTGGTCGCCGATCCCGAACAGCCGACGTGCGTTCCCCGATGTGAACGCATCGCGGGCCGCGTCCGAGGGGAACTCCTGCAGGAACGCCTCGATCTCGTCGGCGGAGGGCCGCTGGAACGGGTGGTCGGTGGAGAACAGCAGCCGATCGGGCGTCGTGACGTCGAGCGCGTGCCGGAGCAGGGTGGGACTGAGCATGCCCGAGCTGGTGATGTGGACGTTGGAGCGGACGGTGTCGGAGACCTTCCGCTCGAGCCCGGCGACCCGCGACAGGCTGTCCGCGCGGTCGAGCCAGAAGAGCAGCAGCTCACCCCAGTGGCCCAGCACGATCTGCAGGTCCGGGTGCCGGTCGAAGGTGCCACCGACGATCAGGCGAAGTGCCGCTCGTGCCGCCTCGAGGTGCCACCCCCACCCGAAGGTCGCCAACCCGAGCTCGACCATCGGATCGAATCCCTCGTACGCCGCTTCGCGTAGACGCTTCGACGGGATCTGCGGGTGGATGAAGACTGGCTGCCCGAGCGACGCCGCGGCGGCGAAGAGGTCGTCGTGCCGCCGGTCGTCGAGCGGCACCTCGCCGGTCCGCCCGTAGACCATCGCGCCGACGCAGCCGAGGCCGGCGGTGCGCTGCAGCTCGGTGACGGCGGCAGCCGGGTCCGCCATCGGCAGGGTCGCGAACGCACGGAACCGGTCCGGGTGGTCCGCCACCGCGGCGATCGCGATGTCGTTCGCCTGCCGGCTCAGCGGGATCGCGTCCGCGGCGTCGAGCGGCTGCGCTCCGGGCGGGGCAAGGGACAGCACCTGCACGTCGATGCCCTGCTCGTCCATCGCCGCGAGCCGGGCGTCGCCGAGGTCACGGAGTCGCTCACCGTTGTCGCCGAGCTCGTCCAGCGCGGTGCTCGGGTCGCGGCGGTCCTCGGGCAGGGCGTTGACGGCGTCGGTCAGTGCCGGGTGGTTCCAGTGCTCTTCGATCGCGATCAGGTTCATCGGGGGTCCTCCGTCATGCCGTGCACGAACACTTCGCTCATCGGCGTTGAGTGAACCGTACACCTCGCTCAACGTCGTAGAGTCAGATGCATGGCCGAGACCTCACGCGACGCGAAACGCGCACAGACCGCCGAGCGCATCCGCGAAGCTGCGCGGCATCAGTTCGGTGCGAACGGGTACGAGGGCACGACGATCCGGAGCATCGCCGCAGCGGCCGGCATCGATCCGTCGCTCGTGATGCAGCACTTCGGGTCGAAGGCAGCGCTGTTCGCGTCCGCCGTGCAGCTGCCGGCCGTGTCGGACGGCGGGGGTGAGCGCGCGGCTGCCGACCACCTGCTCGACGTCCTGGGGATCCGGTTCGACGCGCTCCCCGCAGAGACGGCCGCCCTCGTCCGGTCGATGCTGACGGTGCCCGAAGCGGCGGACACCATGCGCGGCTACCTCGACGAGCGGGTCGAGAACCTGGCGCGGTCGCTCGACGGCGACGACGCGCGGCTGCGGGCGTTGCTGACCGTGAGCGGGATCCTCGGCATCACGATCACGCAGCACTTCCTGCGTCTCAGCGCGTTCGAGGGTGCGTCCCGCGACGACCTCCTCCGCGCGGCGCAGGGCTGGGTCGAGTCGCTCACGACGGAGTCCCGATCACCCAGTCGCTGAACCGGATCAGTCCAGACCGCGCAGCCACGTCTCGAGCCACGGCACGACCTCCGAGAGGTCCATCGTGTCGATCGCGGACGACGCTGCCGCCCGTGCTGCTCCGGTCGCGTTGAGTGCCAGTGCAGCCGGGACCACCTCGAAGAGCGGGATGTCCGATCGGCTGTCCCCGATCGCACAGCACCGCTCGATCGGCACGCCACGAGTCAGCGCGTACCGAAGCGCAGCGTCTCGTTTGTCGAACTCGTCGAAGTGCTCCGCCACCGTCCCGTCGTGGGTCTGGCCCGTCACCCCGACCCGCGGTCCGCCGTTGGCGACGAACCCGAACCGTCGTGCGAGTGACACCGTGACGGGCTGCCACGCGAGCGACGCGAGCACGGGGAGGACCTGGTGCGTGCGACACCACGCCACCACGAGCTCCACGCCGGTGAGTACCGGCAGGTCCTCGAGCCATCGCTCGACGGCCGTCGCCGATGCACCGCGCCAGCCTGCGGCGTCGATCTCGCTCACCTGTCGGTTCGTGAGGGTGCCGTCGGCGTACTGCCGCTCGGCCTCGTCCAACGCCTCCCGATGGCCGAGACGCGCGGCGAGGTGACTGCTGCTCGAACCGGTCGACACGAGGGTCCCGTCGACGTCGAAGAAGACGATGCCGCGGACCGGTTCCGTCACGGCTCCCGATCCTCCGGCATCGCGGCGCGGATCGCCGCGATCGTGTCCGCGGTTTCGACGTGCAGGTGCGCCCGGATCCCCATCGCCCGCGCAGCCTCGATGTTCTCCGGCACGTCGTCGATGAAGAGGACATCGGCGGGTGCGGCGTCGAGCCGGTGAAGCACGATCCGGAACGCCTCGGGGTCCGGCTTCGTGACCCCGATCTCGTGGCTGTAGGAGATCGGGTCGAACACGGCCGCGAACCCGAACCGTCGCTCTTCCTCCTCGCGCGCGCCGTCACCCGAGTTGGACAGGATCGCGAGTCCGACCTCCCCGCGCAGACCGGCGAGGAAGTCGAAGAGCGGCTGGTTCAACGTGCCGCAGTACGCGTCCCAGAAGTCGGCTCGCATCGACGCGAGCACCTCGGCCGAGGCTCCGAGGGCCGCGCCGATCTTTCCCCAGTACTCGTCGTCGACCCCGGTCCGCCGTGCGGCATCGGGCAGGTCGGCGTTCGACAACCGCGCCGAGAACTCCTCGTCCGTCAGACCGAACGCCGCCGCCCACCTCGTGCGGAACTGCCCGGGCCACGCTGCGTCGTCGACCTGCTCGAGCACCCCGCCGACGTCGAGCAGCAGCCACCGCACCCCACCGCCGGTCATGCGGAGGCCCCGTCGAGTCGACGGATCATCTCGAGCTCCCGCTCGTCGGGCGCGAGCACGTACGGCTCCGTCGCCCCGGTCGGCTCGTACCCGCGCCGCGCGTAGAAGGCCTGGGCCCGCAGGTTGCGCTCGTGCACGTGGAGTCGGAGCGCGTCGCCGTGGCCGGATGCCCACGACTCGATCGCGTCCAGCAGGGCATCGGTCACACCAGCCGCACCTCCGCGGTGCGACGGCGCCACGTACACGCCGACCAGCAACGGGCCGGTCACGGCGTCGGGGATGAACGACCCCATCGCACCGACCCAGCGGCCGTCGGCGTCGATCGCCACGAGTGCGGTGCCGCCGGTGTCCTGACCGCGCCGGCCCCGCGCACGCCACTCCGCCTCGTCGAGCTGCTCGGCGTCCGCCAGGTGCTCCGCGTAGGCCATCGGGGTGTCCCGGAGCATCTCCAGACGGAGCGCTCGGACGGCTTCCCAGTCGGCTTCGGTCGTCGGTCGGATCGTGATCCCCTGCATGGACCGAGCCTAGGACAGCGGGCGGTCGGCGAAACTCGTCCGAACTGGTTCCAATCGACTTCGGGCAGGGCGCCGAATCACCTGCACAGGCCGGGAACCACCCGGAGCGCTCACCAGCCGCACATTGCTGGTTCTCCACCCTGCACCAGGGTGCGTTCGGCGCGCACACAGCAGCCGCGCCGAGCGCGACACCTCAGCAAAGGAAACGATCACCATGCGCAAGAGCCTGAAGACCTCCATCACCCTCGCCACGACCGGCGCCCTCGTCCTCGGCGGTGCCGCGTTCGGCATCTCCTCCGCCCAGGCCGCCACCCCGAACGTGCACACGGTCTCCTCGTCGTCCGAGTCGAAGATCCCCGCACCCGTCGCATCGGTCCCCGAGGTCCTCGGCGGCTCCACCGCCGTGAAGCTCGACTCCGGCTTCACCGACGCCCTCACCGCCCTGAAGCTCACCCCCGGCGTCTCCGGCGACGCGACCCTCGCCGACGGATCCGTGTCGTTCCCGATCACCGCCGGCTCGGTCACGTACTGGTCGCCGGACGGCAACTACCGCCCCTACGTGCAGGGCCTGCTCAACCACGACGACTCCGGCCTCACCCTGAAGGCCGGCGACACCACCGTCACGCTCGAGAACTTCGTCGTGAACCCGGGCTCCTCCAAGCTCTACGGTGACGTCCTGGTCAACGGCAAGGTCGCCGCGTCCGACGCGTACCTGTTCGAGCTCTGGGGCGGCTCGCTCAAGCCCCTCCAGCTCGAGGGCGACAACGCCATCCTCACCGGCACCACCGTCCACATCTCCGAAGACGCCGCCGGCCTGCTGAACAAGACCTTCGGCACCGACGCCGTCAAGCGCGGCCTCCTCGTCGGCACCGCCACCATCACCGCACAGATCAAGTAACACCCCCACGTACTCCGGCTGTGCATGGCAGACCGGAACGGCCAACGCCCCGTCGCTCGCGACGGGGCGTTGCTCGTGTGTGGGGGCACCGGGTCAGCGTGCCCGTGCCCGGTACGCCCCCGGCGCAGTCCCGCAGGCTCGGGTGAAGTGCACGTAGAAGCTCGACTGCGACCCGAATCCTGCGGCGTGCGCGACCTCCGACGTCGTCATCGACGTCGTCGCGAGCAACCGCTGCGCCTCGGCCACGCGGCACCGTGTCAGGTACTCGACGATCGTGGTGCCGACGTCCTGCCGGAACACCGACATCGCGTAGTGCGGGTGCAGGTGTGCGGCCGCTGCGACGTCAGCGACCTCGATCGGTTCACGGAACCGGTCCACCACGAACCGCACCATGTCGATCACGCGGTGCATGGCATCCGCGGTGCCGTGCCCGCCGCCTGGCCGCAGGTCCACGGCGTCGCGGTGGTGCCGGAGCAGGCGACGCACGAGCGCCTGGGCCTCCAGGTTGGCGATGATCTCCGCACCGTCGTCCGCGAAGTCCCGCTGCCACGACCCGAGCATCGACTCGACGTCCCGGCCGGCAGCGGTGGTCGGCACGACGACCGGGCGGTTCAGGAGCATCGCTCCCAGGTCGTGGTCGGGCAGTCCCCACGCCAGCACCTCGGCCAGCGGGATGTGCACCCACCGGAACTCGCCCGTGCCGGTGCCGTCACCCACGAGCTGGTGCGGGGTCCAGCCCCAGAACAGTGCGATCTCGCCCGCGTGCACGCTGACCGGCGCACCGCCGAACCGGTAGTCGAGGTGCCCGTCGAGCACCAGGTTCATCTCGAGGTCGTCGTGCCGGTGGGACGACGCCATGAGCGGGGCCGGGCCGCGGTGGCTCCAGTACGCCGCTTCCATCGTCTCCACATCGAGCACGATGTCGAGACTACGTCAGCGAGGGTTGGCCCGCGGGTTCAGGCTCAGGAGGACGGCTGGTACCCCGTCACGGAGCAGTCGTCCACGGTGAGCGTGCCGCCTGCGGCGGCGGCGTTCATCGAGAAGACCTGCATCGCGAGCGAATCCCCGGCCTCCTGCACGTACCCAGTGGCATCGAGGCGCGTCCACACCCCGACGGTGAGCTCCCGGACGTCGAAGCCGGTCCACCCGGAGTGCGGAGCGATCGGTGTGGTCGGAGTCGTCGGCGGATCTGATGGGGCCCACTCCCGACTGCGGAACGCGACACTCGTGCCGGTCGTGCTCGGACGGACCCAACACGACGCCCGGAACCACGCGTGCCGCTGCGCATCGGTCGCCACGGTGCGCGTCGCGCCGACCGCACCGGCGGTGCTCGAGGCCGGAGTCACGGTGATCGCACCCTTGCCGTTGCGCGTCACCGTCGTCGTCCGGTCCACCGACCCGTTCCCCATCGGCACCCATCCATCCTTGCCTCGCTCGAAGCCGGGGTCGGAGAGCATCTCGCCGGGGGTGGTCACGACCGGGATCGACTTCGATGGCACGTAGGTCTGGACACCACAGGCGGTGGAGACGAACAACCGGTGCTGTGCGATCGCCAGGTTCCCGCCGGATCCGCCGTCCGCGCACGGTGCGACGAACTCACTGCGGCGGACGCCGGTCGACTCGTCGAGCGCCAGGACGGTCGTCTCGTCCGTGGATCCGCTCATCGACGTGATCCACACGAGACCGTTCGCGACCAGCGGGGCGCTGGCTGCATCCCACGGGAAGATGCTGTTCATCGGGAACGAGTGTGTCCAACGCACCGTGCCGGTGATCAGGTCGACCGCGCGCAGTGTGGCCGCCTTCGCGGGCGACGACGTGTCACCGTACGTCGTGAAGAAGCCCGTCCGGCCGTCGAACGCGATGGACTGGGCGGACTGCGGGAGCGTCCGCACGTACTCCGGCTGTGCATGGCAGACCGGAACGGCCAACGCCCCGTCGCTCGCGACGGGGCGTTGCTCGTGTGTGGGGACACCGGGTCAGCGAGCCCGCGCCCGGTACGCCCCGGGTGCACTCCCGCAGGCGCGGGTGAAGTGCACGTAGAAACTCGACTGCGACCCGAAGCCCGCGGCGTGCGCGATCTCCGACGTCGTCATCGACGTCGTCGCGAGCAACCGCTGTGCCTCGGCCACCCGGCACCGTGTCAGGTACTCGACGATCGTGGTGCCGACGTCCTGCCGGAACACCGACATCGCGTAGTGCGGGTGCAGGTGTGCGGCCGCTGCGACGTCAGCGACCTCGATCGGTTCGCGGAACCGGTCCACCACGAACCGCACCATGTCGATCACGCGGTGCATGGCATCCGCGGTGCCGTGCCCGCCGCCTGGCCGCAGGTCCACGGCGTCGCGGTGGTGCCGGAGCAGGCGACGCACGAGCGCCTGGGCCTCCAGGTTGGCGATGATCTCCGCACCGTCGTCCGCGAAGTCCCGCTGCCACGACCCGAGCATCGACTCGACGTCCCGGCCGGCAGCGGTGGTCGGCACGACGACCGGGCGGTTCAGGAGCATCGCTCCGAGATCGTGGTCGGGCAGTCCCCACGCCAGCACCTCGGCCAGCGGGATGTGCACCCACCGGAACTCGCCCGTGCCGGTGCCGTCACCCACGAGCTGGTGCGGGGTCCAGCCCCAGAACAGTGCGATCTCGCCCGCGTGCACGCTGACCGGCGCCCCGCCGAACCGGTAGTCCAGGTGCCCCTCGAGCACCAGGTTCATCTCGAGGTCGTCGTGCCGGTGGGACGACGCCATGAGCGGGGCCGGGCCGCGGTGGCTCCAGTACGCCGCTTCCATCGTCTCCACGTCGAGCACGACGTCGAGACTACGTCAGAGCCCGGTGCGCAGCGCACCGGACGACACCTCGACACACGGACCGATCCGAGGATCCTGGAACCCCACCGTCCGGATCCGGAGGACCGCACACCCCCGCGCTTCCTACCGTCGACACATGACCAAGATCACCATCATCGGCGCCGGCGGCTTCGTCTTCCCCTTCCGCCTCATCGGCGACCTCGTCTCCTTCCCGGCCCTGCAGGACGCGACGTTGCACCTCATGGACCTCGACGCGGGCCGGGTCGCCCGCACCGCGACCGCTGCCCGCGAGCTCGTCGCCCACCACGGCCTCGGCGTCGAGGTCCTCGAGACCACGGACCGTCGCGAGGCCCTGGCGGGTGCGGACGTCGTCATCATCACGTTCCAGGTCGGCGGCGTCGAGTCGTACAAGTGGGACGTCGAGATCCCCCGCAGGTACGGCATCGACCAGGCCGTCGGCGACACCGTCGGCCCGGGTGGCGTCTTCCGGTTCCTGCGGTCGGTCCGCGCGTACGAGGACATCGCCCGCGACGCCCTCGAGCTCTGCCCGGACGCCCAGTTCATCAACTACGCGAACCCGATGGCGATGGCCACGGCGTTCCTCAACGCGAAGGGGCTCCGGACGGTGGGGCTCTGCCACAGCGTGCAGGGCACGACCCGCATGCTCGCCCGCACGCTCGGCGTGCCGTACGACGAGGTCGAGTTCGTCAGCGCCGGCATCAACCACCAGGCGTGGATCCTCGAGTTCAGGCGTCGCAACGGCGAGGACCTCTACCCGCGTCTGCGCGAGGTGATGACGGCGAAGCACCAGCGGGGCGTCGCGGCGTCCGACCTGCACGACGACGACGGCGACCACAGCGAGGCTGCTGCGGCGGCGAGCAACTACGAGGGCGGCAACGAGCAGGTCCGCACCCAGCTGATGCGCTCGTTCGGGTACTTCGAGACCGAGTCGAGCCACCACGCCAGCGAGTACGTGCCGTACTTCCGCAAGGACCCGGAGACGGTGCTCGAGTACATCCCGGAGCGCTGGGACTACTACGAGATCTGCCTGGCGCACGACGAGCAGGGCGACGTGGACACGCAGCTCGAGAAGCTCAAGGCGGACCTGTCGCCGAGCGTCGAGTACGGCGCGAGCATCGTGAACGCGATCGTGACGGGTGTGCCGGCGGTGGTCTACGGCAACGTCCCGAACGCCACGGGCGTGATCCAGAACCTGCCGTCCGACGCCTGCGTCGAGGTCGCGTGCCTGGTCGACGGCAAGGGCGTGCAGCCGACGTCGTTCGGTGAGCTCCCGCCCCAGCTCGCGGCGATCAACCGCACCAACACGAACGTGCAGACCCTGGCGGTGCGCGCCGCGCTGACGGGCAACGTCGAGCACGTCCACCACGCGGTCGCGCTCGACCCGCTGACGGCGGCGCACCTGACGCTCGACCGCATCGCCGAGATGACCGACGAGCTCCTGCACGCGCATGCGGCGCTGCTCCCCGAGTCGCTGCGTCCCGCGGACGCGGTCGCCGCTGACCAGGCGGCCGGCCGGGAGGCCCGCCCCGCGCTCGTCTGAACCGTCGCGCCCGACGCGGGGTCGGGTCCAGAACGCGACCCCACGTCGGACGCGCGGCGCCCCGTGTGCGCACCCCGCGCCTCCCGGCCGACCTGCACGGCACCACGACCTCAAAGGAGAGGACCATGCCGACCCGACCATCCCCCCAGCTCGCCAGACGGGGGTTCCTCGCCCTCGCCGGCATCTCGCTGACCGGCGCGCTGGCAGCGTGCGCCGGCGGCGGCACGACCGGCCGCGGCGGGACGAAGCACATCCGCCTGTCCACCTGGAACATCCCGACGGACATCACGAGCTACCAGGCGATCGCCGACGAGTTCGTCGCGGCGCACCCCGGGACGAGCGTCGCCGTCGAGGTGACGACCGGGCAGTTCCACCAGTGGTTCATCACCCGGCTCGCCGCCGACCTGGCGCCGGACGTCATCCGGATCACCCCGCAGCAGATCGGCCGGTACGCCGCGAACGGCAGCCTGGTCGACATCTCGGGGGCCGTCCCGGCGGACTACCGGAAGGACTACAGCGGCCCGTTCTGGGCGATCGGCGCACGGGACGACGGCGTGTACGGCGTCTTCCAGCACACCGACAACTTCATCACGTACTACAACCGCGACGTCATGGAGCAGATCGGTGTCACGCCGCCCGAGGCCTTGGCAGACGCGTGGACGTGGGACGAGTTCCTGGAGATCGCGAAGGAGGTCAAGCAGGTCACCGGCAAGTACGCGTTCGGCTACGGCTGGTCCTCGCCCGAGACGGCCTACCGGTGGCTGCCGCTGGTCCACCAGAACGGCGGCGCGTTCCTCGGCGAGGACGGTGCCACCCCGTCGATGGACACCCCTGAGGCGATCGACGCCCTGGCCTTCGGCCGGAAGTGGTACGCCGAGGGCCTCGCGACGACGGGCAACCTCAGCAAGAGCGGCGGCGGCGACGTCTCGCGGAACCTGTTCCTGACCGGGCAGATCGGCATGATGCTCAACAACCCGGAGTCGATCGCGCAGCTCGACACCGACATGCCGGACAACTGGGGCACGGCCCCGATGATCCGGAACGTCGGCGAGGCGAGCGACCTGGGCGGCAACGCCCTGGCCGTCACGAAGTCGAGCAAGCACCCGGAGCTCGCGGCCGAACTCGTGGCGATGATCACGTCCCGGTCGAAGATGCAGCAGTTCTGCCACGACGGGAACTGGCTGCCCGCCCGGAAGTCCCTCGATGCGAAGGACATCGGGTACGCCGCGAACACCGACACGATGCAGCGGTTCATCGACCAGGGGACGACGATCCCGCTCTCGATGGTGAAGGCCGAGAGCGGCGAGTACTTCAGCTCGCTCAACGCGGTGTTCGCCGACTACCTCGACCTCTGCCTGCTCGGTCAGCTGAGCCCGAAAGAGGCCTCGAACCAGATGATGGAGGCGATGCGCAGTGTCACTGCGAACTGAGACCGCGCCGGTCCGCACCACGGCGTCCACCGCCCCACCGACCGGCGGACTCCCCGCGGGCGGCGGAGCCCGACCGCGCCGGGGCCGCTTCGTCCCGTACGTGTTCATCGGCCCAGCTGCGCTGCTGTTCCTCGGGTTCTCGCTCGTCCCGATCGTCACGGCGATCGCGCTGAGCTTCCAGGACTCCAGCACCTCGCTCGGGGACGGCACCTGGGTCGGCGGGGAGAACTTCGTCGACATGGGCTCCGACCCGCTCATCGGCACGGCACTCCGGAACACGCTCGTGTTCACGCTCGGCACCGTGCCGACCTCGATGGCGATCGGGCTCGCGCTGGCCGTCGCCCTGAACCGGCCACTGCCCGGGCGCTCGGTGTTCCGCGCCCTGTTCTTCGTGCCGATGGTCGCCGCCGGCGTCGTGGTGGGCGTCATCATGTCGTGGATCTTCAACGGCGACTACGGCGTCGTGAACAACCTGCTCGAGGCGCTCGGGCTGGGGCGCGTGCCCTGGCTGACCGCTCCGGGGTGGGCGATGGCGACCCTGGTGGTCGTCGTGGTCTGGACCCGGATCGGGTTCTGCATGGTGATCTACCTCGGCGCGCTGCAGTCCGTGCCCGCCGAGCTCAAGGAGGCCGCCGCGATCGACGGCGCCTCGCGCTGGGTCCGGTTCCGGACCATCACCTGGCCGCTGCTCCGTCCGACGACGTCGATCCTGCTCATCCTGAACGTCGTGTTCTCGTTGCAGGCCTTCGACGTCATCTACGTCATGACCGGCGGTGGCCCCGGCTTCTCGACGACCGTGCTGATCCAGTACGTGTTCCGGTCCGCGTTCATCGATGCCCGGATGGGCTACGCCGCGGCGCTCGGCCTGGTGCTCGTCGCGATCCTGCTCGTGTTCACGCTGCTCCGGCAGCGCGCCAACCGCAAGGCGGAGGAGATGCTCTGATGGCCGTACTCGATGTCCGTGGTCCCCGCCGCCGTCCGGCTGGAGCCCGCGCCCGGCGCCGGCCTGGTCGCTGGGTGCTCGTCGCCGGGCTCACCGCCCTGGCGATCCTGATGGTGTTCCCGCTGTACTGGATGGTCGTCTCGGCGCTCACCCCCGGCGGGCAGTCGCAGAGCGGCACGTTCTCGCTGTTCCCGACCCGGCCGACGTTCGAGAACTACACGCAGGTGTTCAGCACGCAACCGGTCTGGCGGTGGCTCGGCAACTCCGCGCTCATCACCAGCGTCGGCACCGCGCTGAGCGTCGTCGTCTCGCTGATGGCCGGCTACGCCCTGGCGAAGTTCCGGTTCATGGGCCGGGGCCTGCTGTACTCGGCGTTCCTCGTGACGATCATGATCCCGATCCAGGTCACCCTGGTGCCGAGCTTCCTGGTCGTGGCGAAGATCGGCCTGGTCGACTCCCCCTGGGCGGTGATCCTGCCGACCGTGTTCGACGTCGTCGGGATCTTCATCGCCCGGCAGTTCATGCTCGGGGTGCCGGACGCCCTGATGGAGGCCGCTCGGCTCGACGGCGCCGGCGAGTTCCAGACGTTCTTCCGGGTGGTGCTGCCCTCGTGCGGTCCCCTGGTCGGCGTACTCGTCATCCTCGGCTTCATGACCCGGTGGAACGACTTCCTGTGGCCGCTCGTGGTCCTGCAGGGCAACGAGAACCTGACCGTGCCGGTGGCCCTGTCCACGCTGACGAACAACCCGGCGTTCAGTTCGCCGTGGGGAGCCGTCATGGCCATCGCGACCGTGACCGTACTGCCCCTGCTCGTGGTGTTCCTGGCGTTCCAGCGGCAGTTCGTGCAGGGCATCGCCTCGACCGGCATCAAGTAGCGCGGGGGCGCGGAGGCACCTGGCGGAATCGGGCGTACCTGCCCATTTCTTTCGACCAGGTACGCCCGATTCCGCATAGCAGCGCAGTGGACATGGGAAAGAAACGACGGGAGGCACGGCGCCAGCTGGCACCGTGCCTCCCGTCCGTCGTCCGCGTCAGCGGATGATCGAGATGTTGTCCGCCTGCGGGCCCTTCTTGCCGGGGCCCACGTCGTACTGCACGTGGTCGTTCTCCTCGAGCGACCGGTAGCCGGTCGTCGCGATGATGCTGGAGAAGTGGGCGAACAGGTCCTCGGACCCGTCGTCGGGGTGGATGAAGCCGTACCCCTTCGCGTGGTCGAACCACTTCACGGTGCCGGTCGGCATGGTCGACAGCACGGGGTCAGTGGATGCGCAGTTGCGCGACCATGGGGCAGGCGAACGGGTCGCGGGCAGCGAGCCCGACCCGGTTCAGGTACCGGACGACGATGCCGTAGGAGCGCAGCAGGGTGGTCTCGGTGTAGGGCACGTCGAGGGTGTCGCAGTGGTCGCGGACGAGCAAGCGGGCCTGCTTCAGCGCCGGGCGCGGCATCGACGGGAACAGGTGGTGCTCGACCTGGTAGTTCAGGCCGCCCATCAGGAACGAGACCCACCAGCCGCCGCGGATGTTGCGCGACGTGCGGACCTGGCGCGAGAAGAAGTCGACCTTGGCGTCGTGCGCGATGGTCGGCATGCCCTTGTGGTTCGGGGCGAACGAGGCGCCCATCATCACGCCGAACACGGCGAGCTGCACACCGAGGAACGCGCAGGCCATGCCGAACGGCAGGAACCAGAACACGACCGTCAGGTAGATGCCGAAGCGGGCGACGAGCAGGGCGGCTTCGAGCCAGCGGTGCTTCACGTCGGCCTTGGTGCCGTTGCCCGTGACGATGCTCTGCACCGCGTACCGGTGCAGGTTGAGGCCCTCGAGGGTCAGCAGGGGGAAGAACAGCCAGCCCTGGAACCGCATGAAGGTCGTCATGAGCGGACCCTTGACGGCGGCGGCGTCCTCCGGCAGGAACCGGATGCCGTCCGGCGCGATGTCGGGGTCCTTGCCGACGGTGTTCGGGTTGCCGTGGTGGCGGGTGTGCTTGTTCATCCACCACGAGTAGCTGAGGCCGACCAGGAAGGTGCCGAGCCAGCGGCCGGCGTGGTCGTTCCACTTCTGCGAGGCGAAGACCTGGCGGTGCGCGGCCTCGTGCGACAGGAACGCGAACTGCGTGAAGATCACGCCGAGCGCGCCGGCGACGATCAGCTGGAACCAGGAGTCACCCAGGAACGCGAACGCGACCCAAGCGAGGGCGAAGGTGACGATGAGTGTGCCGAACAGCGACCAGTAGAACCCGGTGCGGCGGCGGAGGAGTCCGTTCTCCTTGACCTGCGCGAGCAGGGCGGAGTAGGTCGAGGTGCCCTTGGGGCTTCCTGTTCCTGGACGAGTACGTGTGTAGCCCGGAGCGAGCGGAGTGGTGGTCAAGAGGACCAACCTTCCGGTGCGGACCGGCCCTTCGACCGGTTCGTGGTAGTTCACGCGATTGCGCTTGTTGCGACCCTAGGGCCTGAAGGTGCGATTCCACCTGACAATCCGCCTGCCCCACTACGGTGATCGGATGGGCAAGGTCACGCTGCAGGACGTCGCCGCGCACGCGGGCGTCTCGATGAAGACCGTGTCCAACGTCGTGCGTGGCTACCAGCACGTCAGCCCACCGATGCGCGACCGGGTGCAGGCCGCGATCGACGAGCTGGGGTACCGCCCGAACGTCTCCGGACGGTCGCTCGCCACCGGCCGGTCGAACATGCTCGCGTTCGCGTTCCCCGACCTCCGGCGGCCGTACTTCGCCGAGCTCGCGCACGTGTTCTCCCGCGTCTGTGCGCAACGCGGCTACCAGCTGCTGCTCGAGGAGACCCTCGGCGAGGCCGACGGCGAGCGCTCCGCCGTGCGCGGTCGCGAGGCCGGGGTGGTCGACGGCGTCGTCATCCACCCCCAGGTCCTGACCCCCGAGGCGATCGACCGGATCCGTGGGGACACCGCCGTGGTGTTCCTCGGCGAGGACGTCCGCCCCCAGCACGCCGACCAGGTGGTCATCGACAACGCGGGCGCGGCGGCGCAGGCGGTCGCGCACCTGGTCGCCCTCGGTCGCCGGCGCATCGGGTTCTTCGGACACGAGACCGGTCCGGAGTCCCGCACCTCCGGGCTGCGACTCGACGGCTACCGCGCGGGGCTCGCCGCCGCGGGGCTGCCCGTCGACGATGCGCTCCTGGTCCCCCGCGAGGTCGGCGACGCCGCCGGTGCCGAGACCGCGTTCGGTCGGGCGCTCGACGCCGGGCTGCGGGTCGACGCACTGCTGTGCCGCGACGACCTCGCCGCCCTCGGGGTGCTGCGGGCGATGCGGCTGCGCGGACTCGACGCGCCGCGGGACATCGCCGTGGTCGGCTGGGACGCGATGGGGCTCGGTTCGAGCCTGGTGCCGAGCCTGACGTCCGTCGCGCCGGACACCGTCGCACTCGCGGACACCGCCCTCGACCTGCTGCTCGAGCGCATCGACGGCTCGGCGGTGCCGGGGCGGCTGGTCACGGTCGGACACCGGCTGCTGGTGGGCGAGAGCGCGCCGTTCGCGGACGGCTCGGTGCAGGGCCGAGTCTCGGCCTGAGCGACACTCCTCGTGGCGATCCGCCCGAGAAGTGTCGCCCAGCGCGAGTCTCGGGGCCGCTCAGCGCTCGCCCGGGTGCACGCTCCCCAGGAGCTCGACCACGACGGCACGCAGGCTCTCGGGCAGGTCGACGGTGCCGAGCTCGACGATCCGGTCGGCGCGCGGCAGGTCCTTCGACACGATCTCCCACGCGGCGAGCTTCTCGGCGTTGCCGGCCTGTGCGCGCTCGAGGGCACGCCGGACGGCCTCGCGCGCATCGACGCCGACCACCGGCGGCCCGGTCAGCGTGACCGCTCCGCCCGTCGCCGCGTCGACCGTCAGGTCGACCGAGAACCGGTCCGCGCCGCGGGCCGCCACGACCTGCCCGTCGGCCGGGGCGGCGAGGAACGTGATCCGCCAGTCGCGCCGGGCCGGGACGACGTCGATCGCGCCCGTGGTGGCGTGCACGCGGAACTCGGCGAGCGCCGCGTCCCACGTCAGGCGGGTCGAGGCGGTACGGTCGGTGTCGCCCTCCTGGTCCTCGACCAGGGTGAACGAGCCGGAGGCACCGGGGGCCACGAGGACCTCGAACGCCGTCGGGTTCGCGGTGGCGTCGAGTTCGTCCTCGGCGGCGAGTGGCAGCACCCCGCCGTCGCGCAGCAGGACGGGCACGGTGTCGAGGGTGCGGTGCAGGTCGACGAACCGGTCGCCGGCGTACACCGTGCCGGTGAAGACGTCGGTCCACGTCCCCGGCGGCAGCCAGGCCCGTGCGGATCCGTGCAGGGTGACCGGGTCGCGTGGTGCGACGATCGGGGCGATGAGCAGCTCCGACCCGAAGGCGTAGGTGTTCGGCACCCGGTACGCCTCGTCGCGCCGCGGTTCCAGGTGGTACAGCGGACGGACGAGCGCGGTGCCCTCGGCGGTGCGGTGGTTCATGGTGTGCAGGTACGGCACCAGGCGGTGACGGAAGCGCAGGGCCTCCCCCATCGCGGTGCGTGCCTCGGCCGGGAACACCCACGGTTCCTTGCGGATGAACGGGTTGTTGGCGGAGTGCAGTCGCATGATCGGCGAGAACACCCCGAACTGCACCCAGCGCGTGGCGAGCTCGTCGTCGCGGACACCGCGGGTGTGGCCGCCGATGTCGTGGCTCCACCAGGGGTAGCCGATGTTCGCGGCGGTGGCGGTGAACTCGGGCTGGAACGCCAGCGACGCCCAGGACACGACGGCGTCGCCGGAGAACCCGACGGCGTAGCGGTGGCTGCCGGGGCCGGCGTAGCGCGAGAAGGTCATGCCCTGGTCTCCGGCCCGCGCCGAGTCGAGCAGGTGGAAGTGGTTGAGCAGCCAGAGCGGGTCGACGCCGGGCAGGCCGCTCTCGCTGCCCTGCTGCCAGTCGATCCACCAGAAGTCGACGCCCTGCGCTTCGAGCGGCCGGTGCAGCTGGTCGAAGTACGCCTGCAGGAACCGCCGGTCGGTGGGGTCGAACGGGATCGGCTGTCCGGTCGCCGGGTCGATCCCCATCGCCTCGGCCACCGCGGCGTAGGCGTCCTCGAACGCGCGGACGCCGTCGGCGGGGTGCAGGTTGAGCGTGGTGCGCATCCCCCGCCGGTGCAGCTCGGCCAGGAAGGCCCCTGGGTCGGGGAACAGCGACGGCTCCCACGAGTAGCCGGTCCAGCCGTCGCCGAACTGCGGCGGCACGGAGTCGACGCGGTGCCAGTCCATGTCGATGACCGCGACCGAGAACGGCAGGCGTTCCTCGGCGAACCGGTCCATGAGCTCCAGGTACGACGTGTCGCTGTACGGGTGGTAGCGGCTCCACCAGTTGCCGAGCGCCCACCGGGGCAGGCGTGTGGGTGCACCGGACACCTGGTGGAAGGCGCGGAGTGCGGCGTCGAAGTCACGGCCGTACGCGAACACCGTGACGTCGCGGCGGCCGGGCACGCGGGTGCCGATCCAGCCGTCGTCCTCGAACAGGAACGACTCGCTGTCGTCGAGCACGGTGATGCCGTCGCGGGCCAGGATGCCGGGTTCGAGCGGCATCCGTCCGTCGACGTCGTCCAGGGTGCGGCCGGTACCGCCGAGATCGCGGGGCTCCTGTCCCCAGCGCCAGCGGTTCGCGTCGGGGCCGATGGTCTCGACGACCAGGCCGCTCGGGCTGAACGGACCGCCGTCGTATCGGAGCCGGGCCCGTTCGGTCGTGATGACGATGCCGCCGGCGCCGCCAGCGCCCTCGACTGCGGCACCGACGCGCTCCGTCGTGAACGCCGGCACCGGCACCCGTCGTCGGATCGCGAACGTCGAGGCACGGTCCTCGAACCCGCCGTCGTCGCTCCACTCGATGCGGAACGTGCCGGCGTCCAGGACGGTGATCCGCCAGTGCTCGCCGGTGACGACAGCAGCGGGGTCGGCCACCGGGTCGGATCCGGGGAACGGCCGGATCGTCGGCAGTGTGGTCTCGGTCATGGTCACGTCGTACCCCTCAGCTCTTGACCGCGCCCTGTGTCACGCCGCTGATGACCCAGCGCTGCGCGAACAGGTAGACGATGATCGTCGGTGCCATGGCCATCAGGTACGAGGCGAAGGCGACGTTGTAGTTCGTGCCGAACTGGCTCTGGAAGATGTTCTGCACCACGGGCAGTGTCTGCAGGGTCGGGTCGGCGGTGATGAGCGACGGCATCATGAAGTCGTTCCACGACGCCAGGAACGCGAAGATCCCGACGGTGGCGTTCATCGGCCCGAGCAGCGGCAGGATGATCCGCCAGAAGATCTGCCACGTGCTCGCGCCGTCGATGCGGGCGCTCTCCTCGAGTTCGACGGGGATCGACCGCAGGTACGCCGAGTACAGCAGCACGCTGAACGACAGTTGGAACATGGCGTGCAGGATGCCGACGCCGATCGGGTTGTCGAGTCCCATCTGGGCGGTCAGCTTGATCTGCGGCAGCGCCACGACGGGGAACGGCAGGAACATCGCCGCCAGCAGGTAGACGAACGACCACCGGAAGAACCGCTTGTGCCAGTTCCGGACGATCGCGTACGAGGCGAACGAGCTGAGCAGCAAGGTCGCGACGACGGTGAGCGCTGCGACACCGAGCGACACCGAGAACGAGACGGGGAAGCGCGTGAGCTCCCAGGCCGACGCGAACGAGCCGGGGTTGAACGGGAACGGCAGCGACAGGGCGTTGCCGTCGACGGACTGTTCGCTCGTCTTGAACGCCATCGCGACGGTGACGTACAGCGGGATGAGCACCGTCAGCGCGGCGAGTCCGAGCACGACGGTCAGGGTCCAGTTCGTGCCGCCGAGGCGTCGGCGGTGACCGCGGCCCGGTCGTCGCGCGTCGCCGGTGGTCACCGTGCGGGTGTCGGTGGGTGGGCGGGTGTCGATGGCGGTCATGCGAGTCGCAGGTTCCTTCCGCGGGTCGCCGCGAGCTGCAGCACGGAGATGAGGACGGTGATGATGAAGAACACGGTCGCGTTCGCCATCTGGTAGGCGTAGTCGCCGCCGGTGAAGCCGCCGAAGATGGTCATCGCGACGCTGCTCGTCGCGCTGCCCGGGCCGCCGTTCGTCAGACCGACGATGACGTCGTAGGCGCCGAGGTAGCCCTTCACGCCGAGCACGGTGTTGATGACGATGAAGCCGCCGAGCAGCGGGAGCGTGATCGCCCGCAGCTGCTTCCAGCCGGTCGCGCCGTCGAGCGAGCTCGCTTCGTACAGCTCCTCCGGGATCGAGGTGAGCCCGGCGGTGTAGATGAGGAGGGCTCCCGGCACGGTCTGCCAGGCGGAGACGATCACGATCGCGACCCAGGCCAGGTTCGGGTCGCCGAGGATGCTCTGCTCCAGCGGTCCGAACCCGACGCTCGTGGCCAGTGCCGGCACGGTGTTCGAGAACAGGAAGTTGAACACGTAGGCGACGATGATCCCGGAGATCACCATCGGCATCACGAAGATCGACCGGAGTCCGGCGGCGAACCGGATCTTCTTCGCCAGCGCGATCGCCAGTGCCAGCGCGATGACCTGTGTGACGATCACGGTGACGACGGCGAACCCGAGGGTGAAGCCGTACGAGGCGAGGATCGCCGGGTCGGACACGAGCGCCCGGTAGTTCTCGAGCCCGAGGAAGTCCCACTGCCCGAAGCCGAGGTAGTCGGTGAAGCTGTAGAAGATGCCGACGCACGCGGGTGCGACGACGAAGGCCGTGAACGCGATGAGCGCGGGCACGAGGAACAGGTAGTACATGCCCTCGGTCCGACGGAGGGAACCGACGCGGCGGTGCGTGCGGGCGGCCGCGGTGGCCGGCCCGGACGTCGCCGGGTCGGTGTCGCGGGAGAGCGGGGTCTGCATGGTCATGGTGGCTCCTGGAGTCCTGGTCCGGCTCAGACCGTCGCCGAACGGCCGGCGAGACGCCGCCAGTCCGAGTCGAGCCGCTGCAGCATCGAGGTGAAGTCCCCGCTCCGGATCGCCGACTGCAGGTAGTTGCCGAGCGGGATCGAGGTGGGGATGAACGTGCCGGCGCCCTGGTAGAACGCGGCGTCGTCGACGTACTGCTGCAGGCCCGCGAGTCGCTCGTCCTGCTGCGGCGGCGCGTCCTCGGTCGGCGAGTACGCCAGGTTGTCGCGGTTGTACGCGTCGATGACCTCGGGCTGCATGAGGAACTCGACGAGCTCCTTCGCCTCGTCCGGGTGCTGTGACGCGGTCGGGATCCACAGGCCGAGGTCGATGTTCACGCGCGCCTGCCGGTCGGCGGGGTCGTTCGACACCGGCAGCGCGAACGTGCCGACCTCGAGCTCCTCGTTCACGAGCGCGATCTGTCCGAGCGCCCACGGCCCCTGCAGGTACATCGCGGCCTCGCCCTTGCCGAACGCCAGGTTGCCGTCCGCGTAGGCACGGGTGGCGTGGTCGGGGTTGAAGAACGTCGAGATGGTCTTCGCACGCTCCATCGGCACCGCGAAGTCCTTCTCGAACGACACCGCGGAGTCCGGCCCGACGTCGGTACCGAGCGCCTTCATCTTCGTGAAGAACGACCCGGTGTCCACCAGGCTGCCCACGGAGTAGTCGAACAGGCCCTGCCACAGCGTCCACGTGTCGCGGTCCGTCGCGTAGATCGGTGTGACGTCGGCCTTCTGGAGCGTCCGGCAGACCTCGACGAACTCGTCCCACGTCGTCGGCACGGGCAGGTCGTGGTCGGCGAAGATGCGCTTGTTGTAGATGACCCCGGCGGCGGCGAGCGAGTACGGCAGGACGCTCGTGCGGTCCTCGAACTTCGCGTACTGGTTCGTCAGGATGTCGATGTCCGGCCGGACGCGCGCCGCCGACGGCAGATCCCCGAGGTCGCTCAGCAC
Source organism: Curtobacterium pomorum (assembly GCF_044497295.1). Lineage (NCBI taxonomy): Bacteria > Bacillati > Actinomycetota > Actinomycetes > Micrococcales > Microbacteriaceae > Curtobacterium > Curtobacterium pomorum. Next base: position 1,466,675 of record NZ_CP172409.1, on the reverse strand, counting down.
GCCGCGCGAGATGTACCGCGCGAGTTCCAGGTTGTCGTTGAAGCAGCCGACGTCGGCCGGCTCACCGCGGACGAACTGCGGCGCGATCGCCGCCGTGCTGTCGTGCACCACCGACAGCCCGGAGCGCCCCTTCTCGAAGCGCCGCAGCAGCGCGTCGAAGTACGCGATGACCTCCTGCTTCTGCTCGTAGAAGCGCAGCGTCGTCGCACCCCCGGCCGCTGCGCGCGGTGCCGCGCACCCCGCGAGCGCCATCGTGCCGAGCGCGATCCCGCCGGCTGCTCCGGCGAGGAACCCCCGCCGGCTCACGGCCGCGCTGATCGTTCCGGTCCTGCTTCCCACCATCGGGCAACTCCCTCGTGCGCGTCGTCGCGCACGTCTTGTTTACAGCGCTGTAAAACGGAAGTCAACGTTGTAATCGCACCTGACGGGGTGCAGGCGACCAGCAGCCGGACGGGAGGCGCGGGTCGACCCCGCCCCGCGCCTCCCGTCCGGCAGTCGTCAGCGCGACCGCCGCGCGCACCGTGCGCACGCCGCCATCCGGTGCGACACGCCTGAGCGAACGCACAGAGCCGCCGCCAGGCACCATGGAACGCATGCCAAGCACCACCTCTGCTCCCCCGTCCAGCCCAGGAACGACGACCTCGGAGGTCCGGCGGTGGGTGTTCTGGCCTGCCGCCGTCCTCGTGCTCGGGTTCGTGGCGTTCACGCTGGTCTCGCCGTCGAGTGCCGAGGCGATGTTCGTCGGCCTGCAGGACGGCATCGTCCGGAACTTCAGCTGGTACTACGTCCTCATCGCGGCCTTCTTCGTCGGCTTCTCGGTGTTCGTCGGCTTCAGCAGGTTCGGCGACATCAAGCTCGGCAAGGACCGGGACGAGCCCGAGTTCTCGACGGGCTCGTGGTTCTCGCTGCTCTTCGCGGCGGGCATGGGCATCGGCCTCGTGTTCTACGGCGTCTCGGAACCCCTCAGCCACTTCGCCTCGCCGCGTCCCGGCGTGACCGGTTCGGAGAGCGAGCTCGCGCAGCAGGCACTCACCCAGACGTTCCTGCACTGGGGACTCCACGCCTGGGCCATCTACGTGGTGCTCGGCCTCGCACTCGCGTACGCCATCCACCGCCGCGGCCGTCCGGTCTCGATCCGCTGGGCCCTCGAGCCACTGCTCGGCAACCGCGTGCGTGGCGGCTGGGGCAACCTCATCGACGTGCTCGCCCTGGTCGGCACCGTCTTCGGCGTCGCGACGTCGCTCGGCCTCGGCGTGATCCAGATCGGCGCCGGGCTCCAGAACGCGGGGATCGCCGACAGCGGCATCGTCAGCCAGATCGTCATCATCGCCGCGATCACCGCCGTCACCATCGTCTCGCTCGTGACCGGGGTGGCGAAGGGCATGAAGATCCTGTCGAACTTCAACCTGCTGCTCGCCGCAGCGCTGCTGCTGTTCGTGCTCATCGTCGGCCCGACCCAGTTCCTGCTCCGCGACTTCGTGCAGTCGATCGGTTCGTACCTGCAGAACGTCGTCGGTCTGTCGTTCAACGTCACCGCGCAGCAGGGCGCCGAGGGCGAGGCCTGGCAGGGCGCGTGGACCACGTTCTACTGGGGCTGGTGGATGTCGTGGGCGCCGTTCGTCGGCGTCTTCATCGCGCGCATCTCGAAGGGCCGCACCGTCCGCCAGTTCGTCTTCGGCGTCCTGCTCGTGCCGACCGTGCTCACGTTCCTGTGGTTCGCCGTCCTCGGTGGCGCCGCGATCCATCGCGAGACCGACGGCGGCGGCGGGCTCGTCGGCGCGGACGGCTCGGTCGACGTCGAGGGTTCCCTCTTCACCCTGCTCGGCGATCTGCCCGCCGGCACCGTCCTGGTGTTCGGCGCGATCCTGCTCATCGGCGTGTTCTTCGTGACCTCGTCGGACTCCGGCGCCCTGGTCATGGCGATGATCGCGTCCGGCGGCGACATCGAGCCGAAGAACTGGCTGCGGGTGTTCTTCGCGTTCGTCTCGGCCTTGCTCGCGGTCGCCCTGCTGCTGAGCGGTGGCCTCGATGCCCTGAAGACCGCGGCGATCACCACGGCGTTGCCCTTCAGCGTCGTACTGCTGCTCACCTGTTGGTCGACGATCATCGCGTTCACCCGGGAGCGGCGGGCGTACGACAGGGCCGAACGCGAGGTCCTGCTCGAACACGTCGGCGCGTACTACGGGCTCGAGGTCGACGGGCCGTCGGAGCGCGCGCCGCGATCCGCGTTCGGTCGGCCGTGGGCCGCCGTCAAGAAGCGGGTGCGCGGCGGGTCGGGACCCTCTGGTGCCGCCGTGCTGGACGACGTCCCGGTCCGACCGCAGTCGGTCTCACCCGACCCGGCGGTCGACGCGAGTCTCGACGACGAGCCGGCTGCGGAGAGCGCACGGCGCCCCACGGAGGGATGACGGACGGACCCTCAGAGGTGCTTCTCCATGCAGTAGCTCGTCGGGTCGTCGGTGTACGGCGCGAACCGCGGGACCTGGCGGTACCCGAGCTTCTCGTACAGGGCGATCGCCGCGACCTGCGGCAGGCCGGTCTCCAGTTGCAGCGTCGAGATGCCCACGTCACGTGCATGGGCTTCGAGCGCCTGGAGCAGGGCTCGGCCGACCCCGAGTCCTCGGGCGTCGTCGGTGACGAACATCCGCTTGATCTCGCCGGATCCGTCGCGCCGATCGACGATCGCCGCCGTGCCGACGGCCACGTCACGCTCGCGGGCGACGAACAGCGAGACCCCGTCGGCTTCCAGGGCGTCGACGTCGAGGCCGTAGTAGTTCTCGGCCGGGTACAACGCCAGGGCGAAGGCATCCCCCTGGCGGAGCAGGCTGCGGACGTCGTCGCTCCGAGGGCTCTCGATCTGGATGGAAGGCACAGCCGATCCTACGAGTTCAGTCGGCCGCTGGGCGCCGTCCCGCCGAGGACTGGAACCGCACCAGGTACCCGTCCGGGTCCTGCACGAGGAACTGGTCGACGCGCGCCTGCTCGGTCCCGACGTCGTACCACTTCGTCTCGGGCTGCATGAAGAGCTCCGTGCCGGCACGGAGCAGGGACTCGGACAGCGCACGGCTGTCGGGCACGGTGACCTGGAAGTTCACGCCCCGGCCGAGCGGTCGTTCGAGCGGACCGGTGATCCAGTTCCGGCCGACCCTGGCCTGTTCGAGCATGAGGTGGGCGGTGCCGAGGGCGACGTACGCGAAGCGCTCCTCGGGCCGGGCGTAGCGGATCTCGAAGCCGCACAGGCCGCACCAGAACGCGAGGCTCCGGTCCAGGTCGGCGACGAGGAGTTCGGGGACGAGAGCGGGCTCGGGGGTCTCGGTCACAGCACCATCGTGGCATCGGAGCAGCACGACGCGCGTCGAACGTGGGTCGGATGCCGGGGCAGGAATACGTCGATGCGGGGTCGTGCGAGGATTCGTCGACCACATCGACGAAGGGCTCGATCATGACCACCGCGCGCACGTTCCACCTGGTCAGCACGATCGGTCTGGCCATCGGGTTCCTCGGCGTCGGTGCCGTGATGTTCGACGCGAACTACGGCCCGGAGGGTGGCGGCGCCAACATCGGCCTCGGGCTGCTGATGCCCCTGTGCCTCGGCTCTGGCGTCATCGGCATCGCGATGGGCATCGCGGCCCTCGTGACGACGTGGTCGGCCGGCCGCGGCGCACGCTCGCGCCAGCCGCGCCCGGGGCACCTCCCCGAGGTTCCATGACCTGCCGCGTGCATGTCGCCGAGGTTCCACGGGCAGGCTCCGCGGCGCGTGAGATGCCGAGATTCTGGAACCTCGAGCGCGCTCACCAACCCGGCACGGCCACCCGCACCGCGCTGATCCGACCGGAGCGCGTCTGCGCCGTCACGGCCGGGTCGTAGCTGTCGGCGGTCGCCAGGTAGAGGGTGCGACCGTCCTCGCCACCGAGCGCACAGTCGATCGCGCACTCGCCGGGTGCATCGATGCGGTCCGTGACCTCGCCGCCCTCGAGGACCCGCAGGAACTCCCCCGTGTCGACCGAGCAGACCCAGATCGCGCCGTCACGGTCGACGGTGCTGCCGTCCGGGGTCACGCCGCCGGGCAGGGCTGCCCACTCGCGCCGCCCGGTCAGTGAACCGTCGTCCTCGATGTCGAACGCGGTGAGCCGGCCGCCCCACGTCTCGCTGACCACCAGGGTCCGGGTGCCGGGCAGGATGTTGGCGCTGTTCGGGAACACCAGGCCCTCGGCGGCGAGCCGGACGGAGCCGTCGGGGTCGATCACGTAGAGCGGGCCGGGGCGCAGCTCCTCGCCCGCGTAGAGGTCGTACCCGAAGGCACCGATGTAGGTCCGGCCGGTGTGGGCGTCGACGACCAGGTCGTTCACGAGGGACGACTCGATGGTGGACAGGTCGGCGAACACCGAGGTGCTGGCGTCCGGCTCGACGGCGACGACCGTGCGGGACTCCATCGAGCTGATGACCAGCCGCCCGTCGGCCAGCCACCCGAGTCCCGACGACTGCCCGTCGACGGTGGCCTCGAGCCGGGGGCCGTCGGTCGAGGCAGGGTCGACCGAGAACACCTGGCCGGTGTGCATGTCGGAGTACCAGAGCCGCCCCTCGTGCCAGCGGTTGCCCTCCGGGAAGCGGATGCCGGAGATGACGATGTCGGTCGCAGAATCCAGGGTGATGTGCACGGATCCACCCTGCCAGCCGGACCCCCGCGCCACCCGATGGTCTGGCACGATCGACCCATGCCCCTCGACGGAACTCCCCTGCACCGGCTCGGCTTCCTGACGATCGGGTCGTTCGACCCCGCCCGACCGTCCGAGGGCCACGAGGACACGCTCCGCATCATCGAGCGTGCGGAAGCGCTCGGCTTCGACAGCGCGTGGCTGCGCCACCGGCACCTGCAGCACGGCATCTCCTCCCCCGTCGCGGTGATGGCCGCGGCGTCGCAGCGGACCTCGCGGATCGACCTCGGTACCGCCGTCACGCCGATCGGGGCGGAGAACCCGTTCCGCCTGGCCGAGGACCTCGGCACCGTCGACGTGCTCCTCGGTGGCCGACTGAACCCCGGCTTCTCGGTCGGCACCCCGATGAACTTCGACCTGTACCGCGAAGCGATCTACCCCGACACCCTCGAGCACGAGGACCTGGGCAACGACCGGCTCCTGCGCTTCCGCGACCTGGTCCGCGGCGACCACGTGACCGGAACCGACACCGTCGAGCGTCGGGGCATCGAGGAGTTCGCGAGCACCGTGCAACCGCACAGTGGCGGCCTGGCCGACCGCATCTGGTACGGCACCGGCAGCACGAAGTCCGCTGTCTGGGCGGGCGAGAACGGCTTCCACCTGCTGACGTCGAGCGTCACCCGCAGCGAGAACGGCACGGACTTCGCGACCAACCAGCGGGCCCAGATCGACGCCTACCTCGACGTCCACCCCGACCCCGACTCCGCCCGTGTCTCGCAGGGGCTGGTCGTCATCCCGACGGACACCGCGACCCGCGAGCAGGAGGCCTGCTACCGCGCCTACGTCGCGAGCCGCTCGGGGCGTGTGGGTGTGCCGATGGGACCCGCGGGGATGCTCTTCGCCGCCGACCTGGTGGGGACCTCTGCCGAGATCGCGGACCGGTTGCGTGCCGACGCCGGCTACCAGGCGGTCACCGAGGTCGCCTTCGCACTGCCGTTCTCCTTCGAGCCGGACGACTACGCGCAGATCATCACGGACATCGCCGAGCACCTGGGTCCGCAACTCGGCTGGGCGCCGGGACCGGCGGCCTGAGAACGGCGCCAAACCGACGGACGGGAGGCACGGGGCCAGCTGGCACCGTGCCTCCCGTCCGCCGTTGACTCGCGCCCAGGGCGCGCGCAGGGCGCGCGCAGGGCGCCGGATCAGTCCTGCTGGTCCGCCTCCACCGCGTCCCGCAGCCGGTCGAGCACGTCCGGGACCGCTGAGCGCACCCGGCTCCAGCTCGGGATGAACGGCTTGTCGTTCGGCCGCGCCGTGAAGGCGCCGCCGGCGTCGAGGATCGCCTTGGTGAAGAGCTCGACGGCGGCTTCTTCCGCGTGCTGGTCGAACCCGAGGCCGCTCATCTCCGCCTCGTGCCGGTAGACCTCGACGATGTCGAGCGCGTTCCGGTAGTACGTCGCCTTGAGGACCCGGAACGAGTCCGAGGTGAGCGGCACGCCCATCGTCGCGAGCTTCCGCAGCAGCGACTGCACGATGTCGTTCCCCATGCGGGCGAGCCCCCCGGTCCCGTCGGCCTCGGCGAGGGGTTGGTGCTTGTGGTCGTACGCGTCGGCGATCTCCACCTGGCACACCTGGCGCGTCGCGTAGTCGCGGTACACCTCGGAGAGCATGCCGATCTCGAGGCCCCAGTCCCCCGGGATCTTCAACCCGTTCAGCACGTGCGCGCGCATCGCGAACTCGCCGGACAGCGGGTACCGGAAGCTGCTGAGGTACTCCAGGTACTCGGACTCGCCGTAGACCTGGCGGAGCGACCGGAGCAGCGGACCGACGAGCAGGCGTCCGACGCGCCCGTTGATCCGGCCGTCGGCGACGCGGGCGTAGAAGCCCTTCGAGAACTCGTAGTCGAACGCCGGGTTCGCCACCGGGTAGAACAGCCGCGCGAGCATGCCCCGCTCGTACGTGGTGATGTCGCAGTCGTGCAGCGCGATGCACTCGGCGCGCTCCGACGCCAACGCGTAGCCCGTGCAGTACCAGACGTTCCGGCCCTTGCCCGGCTCGCCGGGAGCCAGCCCCTCGCGCTCCAGCTCGGCGTCGAGCTCCCGCAGGCGCGGCCCGTCGTTCCACAGGATGCGGTGCCGCTGCGGCAGCCGTGCGAAGAACTCCCGCGCGTGCTCGAACTGCGCGCGGTCGGCGCGGTCCAGCCCGATCACGATCTCGCTGAGCCAGTCGGCCTCGGCCAGCTCGTCGACGATCCGTGCGAGCGCGGGACGCTCGAGCTCCGAGTACAGCGCCGGCAGGATCAGGCTCATCGGGCGCTTCTCGGCGAACCCGCGCAGGTCGTCCTCGATGCTCGCGGTGCTGCGGCGGCCGAGGTCGTGGAACGTCGTGATGACGCCGTTCTGGTGGAAGTCGCTCATCGGTGGCTCCTGACGGACGGGGTGGTGAACCGGGTGAGGCCCTCGGCCCAGCCCTGCGGGCCGGGGGCGGTCGTGCGGTGGACGCGCTCGGGGCGGTCGTCGGCGAGGGGTCCGGGTGCCGGGCCGTGGCCGCGCACGACGACCGCCAGGTCGACGGCGTCGAGGAGCGCGGTGTCGTTCGGGCCGTCGCCGAGCCCGATGGTGCGCGGGACGGTGCCGGTGCGGCGCTCGTGGTCGGCGACGAGCAGGCGGACCGCGGTGCCCTTGTCGCGTCCGGCCGGCAGGACGTGCCAGAAGCGGCCCCCGCGCACGAGGTCGAGGCCGGCCGCGGCGAGCGCCCGTCGGAACGTCTCGGCGCGGTCGTCGTCCTCGGCGTGCCAGAACAGGACCTCGGAGGCTTCGCGCTGCCGGGCGGCAGCCGCCGCCACGACGTCGAGTCCGGTCCACGCGGCGACGACCGCGTCGGTCTCGCCGCCGAACGTCGCGAAGTGCAGGTCCAGGTCCGCTCGGATGCGGTCGAGATCCGCACGGAGCCGCGCGAGATCGCAGTCCGCGGGGCCGACGCCGTCCGCGGACCCGGCGCCGTCCGGCGGCCCGGTGATCACGCTGGCGTCCGGTCCGACGGCGATCGCGCCGTTCTCCGCGACGAACGCCTGCCCGTCCAGACCGGTCCGCCGCTGCAGGGCGGTGATCTCGGCCCGGGTCTTGCTGCTGCAGAAGACCACCGGCACGCCGTCCGCGCGCAGGCGCTCGAGCATCGGCAGGGCAGCGTCGAACGAGTAGTCGTGGTGGTCGAGGAACGTCCCGTCGAGGTCCGTGACGACCATCAGGTCGGGTGGTGGCATCGTGCTCCGCTCGCGGCTGGCTGGGCTGCGGGCGACGATGCCCCGGACCACCCTGCCATGCGCGCGAGTCCGGTTGGTGAACAGGGGCGGCTCGGTTCCGTGGTGCGCGCTGCGTGCCCGGTCGCTACAGTCGTGGTGGGGCGCCGGGGACCAGGCGTAAGGGGGAACACCGTGGGGGAAGTCCAGTACGACGACGTGGCAGCCGATCTGCTCGCGCAGGCAGCGTCCAACGCTGCCGAGACACTGCGCGGCCAGGGAGCCGGACGGCGCACCGCCGCCGAGAGCGCACTCGACGGCTTCGACGGCGCCTACGCGAAGCGGTTCGAGGAATCGGCGCAGATCGAGGCGGACGACCGACCGAAGCTCGCCACCGTGCTCGACGACCTCAGCACGCAGGTGAACGCGACGACGGCCGCCGCCGCGGACGAACGGGCGCGCCAGGACGCCCTCGCCGCGTGGCAGGTGCGCCAGGACGAACGCGACCGGGCAGCCGCAGATGCTCCGACCGACTTCGTCCGGCTCCCGGGCGTCCAAACCTTCGACTTCAAGCCTTCGGAAATCCCGATCGCGCCGCCGAGCATCTCCGCCGCGTTCTCCGCACGGTCCCGGACCCGGACCGGCAGCGGCACGTCGGGCGGGAAGAGCTCGGCCGATCCCGAGTACCTCCGGTCCTTCACGAGCACCGCTCGCGCCTTCGACCGCTCGGCCGGTGCGGACCGGACGACCCTGCAGAACGCCTGGTCCGGCTTCACGAGCAGCTGCGGGTGGGCGAAGATCGACAGCTCGACGTTCCTGCATGGTTTCGACCGCTTGCTCGAGGAGAACGGCGAGGACGCAGCCTGGGTGGACCGCATCGCCGACGCCTTCGAGCGCGCCGGCGGCGAAGGATCGATCTCGAACGCGACGCTCGACGTGTCCGCCGCCGCAGAACTGCCGCCGACGTTCCAGGAGATGCTGAACCCGGACCTCTCCGCCGACCAGGTCGCCGCACTCTGGGCAGCGCTCGGCTACTCGAAGGCCGACGCCAACGACCTGCGGGCGCTGCCGCTGCCGGTCCTCAGCGTGCTCGGCAACCTCGAGGGCGTCGACTACTGGGCGCGGGACACCGCCAACCGGACCGTCCTCGACGCCCGCATCCGGGCCGCGAAGCAGGAAGTCGAAGACCTGGAGTCCACCATCCCCTACGACAACGGGGCGGGGTGGGCGCGTGCCTCGGAGAACCTGGAAGCGCTGCAGCAGATCGACACCGCCAGTCGGTTCGAGCAGGGCAGCACGGCCGGCGAGCGCTTCATCCTCTCGTTGACCGACGACGTCCCGCCGCTGGCAGCGGTGTCCATCGGCGACCTCGACACCGCCGACAACGTCACCTGGGCCGTTCCGGGGATGGGCTCTGACACGACCGGCATGATCGGCTGGACCGACTCCGCCCAGCACATCTACGACCAGCAGGCGGACACCGGGCCCGAGGACCGGGCGGTGATCTCCTGGATGGGCTACAAGACGCCACCGCAGCCCGTCATCTCCGGCAAGCTGGACTTCGGGGTCCTCGGCAGCGACTACGCCGAGGCCGGCGGGGACAACCTCGCCGCGTCCATCCGCGGGTTGGACGCGGTCCGCAACGGGGATGCACCCACGACGAACATCGTCGCCCACTCGTACGGATCGACGACCTCGGCCTACGCCCTGACGCAGGACGACGTCCAGGTCGACACGTTCACGACCATCGGCTCCGCCGGACTCCCGAACTCGGTCGACGACGCCGGTGACCTCAACGCCGACCACGTCTACGCCGGCCAGGCACGGGACGTGTGGGCGATCGACCCGGCGAAGGGCGACCAGTGGGCGTGGACCGGGCGCCTCAGCCCCGAACACGGACAGGACCCCACCGCACCCGACTTCGGCGCCACGGCCTTCGGCGCAGACGGGTCCGGCCAGCTCAACCCCGTCGAGGACCACGCGACCCACACCGAAGACGAACGCGGCTACCTCGACCCCAACACCGAGTCACTCACCAACATCGGGTTCGCCACCACCGGGCACCCCGAGCTCATGACCGATCCCCAGCCGAAGGGGATGACCGACTTCCAGAAGTCGCTCCTGGAGAACCCGCAGTGGACACTGTGAACGTGAACCAACGAATCCGTGGCGCCGCCCGCACCAGCGTCGGCGTCACCCTCATCCTGACGGCGACACTGACCGTCGTCGGCTGCAGCAACTCTCCCGGAGGCAAGACAGTGGATCCGTCCGAAGCGAAGAAGTCGATCGTCGACACCGTCAAGGAGTCGACCGACGCAGTCGGCGGCGAGTGGACCGTGTACCGTGGCCCGGCTGCCGAGGTCTGCACCCAGTCGGGCGGCGACGGCGACGGTGCCCGTTTCGTGTACATCCTGGAGCGGAGCGACACCGACGGCACTGACCCCGCCGCCGACATCCGGACGGTCGAGGAGCTCTGGAAGTCGAAGGGGATCACGACGGAGCGGTTCGAGAGCGGCGGTTCGGACCCGCTCACCGGCATCCGGGGCGCGGACGGGCCCGTCACCTCGATCGGCTTCAACGCGTACCCGCAGCGGTACAGCATCACCGGTGTCTCGAAGTGCTCGGACGGTGATGTGAAGGACCTGCGCAGCCCCGAGTGAGGCGGGCGCCATGGTCCGCTGGTCGCGCCGTGACACCCGCCCTGACGGGAGGTGGGCCCCACCCGCCGGTACCGGCGCACCGTGCCAGCGGGGTGACGGCCGTGCCGGGAGGGACGGTGCCAGCTGGCACCGGGCCTCCCGTCCCGCTCGTGGGGACGTCTACCGAGACAGCCCCGTCACGGGGCCGTCCTGGCGCCCGGCTGCGCGACTGATCGGCGAAGGATCGCCGAGCAGTCGTCGGGTCCAGTCCGCAAGGGCCGCGGTCGCGGTCCTCGAGATCGCGGCGTCGGGCATCATGCTCGTGAACCCGTGGAAGGCACCGGGCCACACGTGGAGCTCCGCGTCGACCCCCGCTGCCCAGAGGCGGCTCGCGAAGGCGACGTCCTCGTCGCGGAAGACCTCAGCACTGCCGCAGTCGATGTAGGTGCGCGGCAGTGCCGACAGGTCTGCAGCACGAGCCGGAGCGGCGTACCCCGAGACGTCAGGGGTGGCGCGGCGTGGTCCGAGGTACGCATCCCACGCGAAGCGGTTCATCTGGCGGTCGGCGACCCCGACGCCGTCGATCTGCCGGGTCGAGACGGTGTCGTCTCGGTCGTCGAGCATGGGTGACACGAGGATCTGCGCCATCAGGTCGGGACCCTGCCGGTCACGGGCGAGCAGGGCCGTCCCCACGGCGAGTCCACCGCCAGCGCTCTGCCCCGCGATGACGATCCGTGCCGGGTCGATGCCGAGCTCGTCGGCGTGCGCCGCCACCCAGACGAGACCGGCGTAGCAGTCCTCCACCGGGTACGGATCGGGGTACTCGGGTGCGAGGCGGTAGTCGACGCTGAGGAGGACCACGTCGTGGTCGAGCAGCCAGTCGTCGAACGATTCGAGGTTCCCGAGGTGGTGGCCGAACATCATGCCCCCGCCGTGGATCGAGAAGACGGCCGCGGTCGCGCTGGTCGCACGGGTCTCCTCAGTGCGCTCGACGCGGTCGATGATCGCGAGGTCGACGGGGTCGCCGAGGTGCCCCGGCACGGTGACGGTGCGCCGCTGGTACCCGCGGGAACGCAGGCGCTCGTCGACGACGTCCTCGGGCACGTCGAGCTGTCGCATGCGGGGCAGCATCTCCGCGGTGAGGGTGAACGGACCGCGGGCCTCGAGCGCCGTCAGGAAGGTCGCGAGTTCGGGGTCAAACGGCGGGCGGGCGATGGGGTCGGACACGGGCGCACTCCTTCGATGAAGAAGTGGCGACTCCCGTGAGACGCGTGTGCGGTCCCGCCTGCCGGAGCAGCGCGGGCTTTTTCCCTCTGCCGACGACAGTAGTGCACACGACACCACGGGTCGCACACCGCTGTACACGGAAGCGGGCGTCAGCTGTAGGACGCGCGGTTGATCGCCACGAGGAATCGCCCCTCCGTGGCGTCACCACCGCCTCGGACGTAGTCGCCGATGACCTCCATCGCCAGGTCGCGGCGCTTCGGCACGCGCTCCTTCTCGGCGGCGGCGAGCCAGTCCGGCATCTCGGCGCGCGTGCGGTCGGTGCAGTAGACGGGGGAACCAGGCTGCTGACGCCACGACTCGGCGAGGACGCCGGCGTCGACGGCGTCGAAGCCGGTCTGCTCCACCAGCTGCATCGCGAGGGCACGATCGGCGTCACGGTCGGCCGCCACGGGGATCGCCACGCGGCGCGGGTCGCCGGGCTCGGAGGCCTTCGCATCGAAGGACTGCGAGGTGATCGCGTTCCACGCCTTCACGACGGGGCGTCCGAACAGCTCCGACAGCCACACGCTCTCGGGAACGCCCTCCTCGAAAGCGCGCACCGAACCGTCGCGCATCGGGTAGTAGTTCGAGGTGTCGATGACGACTGCGCCTTCTGGAGCGGAACGGACGTACTCGGCGATGTCGGCGTTGCGGTTCATCGGGACCGAGACGATCAGGACGTCGACTCCATGCGCGACGTCGTCCGCGGCGACTGCCCTGGCTCCGGTACGCAGCGCTGCCTCGTCGATCGTCTCGGGGCCGCGCGAGTTGGCAATCATCACGTCGTGACCCTGCCGGCTCAGGCGTCGGGCGATGGTGGAGCCGATCGACCCTGCACCGATGATCCCGATCGTCAGGTGGTCTTCTTCTGCAACAGACATCCCACTAGGATCAACCTTCTCATTAGTGTGAAGGTCAAATCGCCCGAGGAGGACGCATGCGCATCGGAGAGCTGTCGAAGCGAACGGGTGTGCCGTCTCGCATGCTCCGCTACTACGAGGAGCAGGGGCTGATCACTCCGAGGCGTCTGGACAACGGGTACCGGGAGTACGACGAGTACTTGATCGATCGCGTGGGCAAGATCAAGGGCCTGATCGACGCGGGCATCCCCACACGCATCGTGTCGGACATCCTCCCCTGCCTCGGGCAACCCCAGACGATCGTCGTCGAGAACGCCGAGCCCGGGTTGTTCGCCCTGCTCGAGACCGAACGCGACCGGATGACCGAGAAGATCGACTTCCTGGTGCACAACCGGGACGCCATCACCAGCTACCTCCGGGCCCTCGAACTCGCCGGCATCCAGTCACCGGAGACCCGGGCGAGCTAGTCCGGTTCGCCGTTCCGGGCCGGACTGACGGTCCGTCGTCAGGACTTCGCCAGGCAGTTCGGCCAGTACGATCGCACGATGTCGAGCATCGCCGGAAGCCGTTGGGTCATCACCGGTGCTGCCGGGAACATCGGGTCAGCACTCCGGTCGGCGCTGTTGGAGCGTCACGCGGTCCTCGTCTCCACCGACATCCGTCCGATCACCTCCCGCGCCCCACACGAGTCCTCCGCAGAGGTCGACCTCGCCGACCTGGAGAACCTGGTGGAGCTCTTCGCCGGAGCAGACGGCGTGGTCCATCTCGGTGGCATCGCCGACGAGGCCGACTTCCACGACCTGGCCGAGGCCAACATCCTCGGGACCTACCACGTGCTCGAAGCCGCCCGGCGGGCCGGGGTACGACGGGTCGTGTACGCGAGCAGCAATCGCTTGACGGGCTCGTACACCGCGGGTGACCACGTGACGCCCGACATGCCGCCGCGACCTGACGGTTTCTACGGGGTGTCGAAGGCCGCGGGGGAAGCGCTCTGTCGGCTGTACGCGGACAAGTTCGGGATGAGTACCATCACGTTGCGCATCGGCAGTTACGAGGAGCAGCCGTCGTCCGCTCGAGAGCAGCGGACGTGGCTCAGCCCCTCGGACGCGATCCGCGCCTTCGTCGCAGCGATGACGACGACCGAACACACCGCAGTGTTCTACGCCGTCTCCGCGAACACCGATGGCTGGTGGGACCTCCAGTCCGGGGAAGCCGTCGGTTTCTTCCCGCAGGACGACGCGGCCGCATGGAGCACGCGGGAGCTCATCGACCCGGACGTGCCGCAAGGTGGGAGGTACGCCACCCCCGAGTACTCGACAGACCGGATGCGCCGGTAGGCGATCGTCGACCGGGCCTGCTCCCGAGGCCACGCTCGGGCGCGGCGACCACCGGACGAGCCTTCCCCACCGCCCGCCCGACGCGTACAGTCCCCCGCAAGGTACGACTGGTGAGCGGGGAACGCGATGCGACTGATCACGGGGACGACACTGGTCGTGGCGCTTGCCGCAGCCGCGATGGTCGGGCTGGCGCCGCCAGCGGCTGCGGCCGGGTCGGGAACGATCACCGTGCAGCTCGCAGCGCCGGACGGCACCGCGATCCGGCTGGCGGACGTCGAGCTCGCGGCGATCGGCATCGACGCCGTCGTCGGGAACGCCACCACCGACGATGACGGCACCGCGACGTTCACCGGCATCCCCGCGCCGGACACGGTCACGGTGACGACACGGCAGCTCCCGCCGCACGGAACGGCGACCTACGCACCCGGACTCCGCTCGGACGTCGCGGTCCGCGGCGGCTCGACGGTCGCGATCACCGTGCCGCTCGTGATCGGCGCCACCGTGCAGGGCGATGTGGTCGGCCCCACGGGGCCCGCCGCTGGGCGCCTGATGTACGCCTGGAACGAGGACACCTCGCAGGTGTTCCGGACGACCTCGGACAGCGCAGGCCAGTACCGGTTCGTCGGGTTGAGCACCGGGAAGTACCGCATCGAGGCGTACGCCAGCGGAACGGCGTCGCCCGCAGTCTGGAAGACCCGGGTGTACCAGCAGCGTGGGCCCGTCCCTGCTTCGCAGGTGACGTTGTCGAGGCACTACGCGCACAGCGACTACGGCCTGGTCGTCTACGCGGCGACTTCGTCCCGCGCCCCCTCGGCGCAGCTCAGTGGCGCGAGCGTCACGGTGACGGACACGACGACTGGGGCGTCGTTCTCGACCCGGTTCTCGACGCTGCTCGACAGCGAGCAGACGGCGCAGTTCCAGATCCCCTCCGGGCAGTACGTGGTGGAGCTCCGGACAGTGGCGACGACCGCGACGCCGGCGCGTGCGCTGTGGCTCGGGCGTCCGGGCGGCGTGTACCAGTACGTGGCCGGCAGGGCGCAGGCCGTCCCGGTGAAGGTCGTGTTCGGCGGGTTCAACGGCTGGGGCGGGGCGGTGCCGGAAACGTCCGTGGCCGTGGCCGCTTCGACCGCAGCCACGTCTTGATCCACATGGCGACGCTCCGGGGCGACCGAAGCGGAAACGAGCGGAGCCGTCGACGCCGGGCGCGTGGCCGAGTACAACTAGCCGAGGGTGGTCCGTCCGGCGAGGACGGCGAGGGCGACCTCGGCGAGCGGGAGCTGGTTCCGCCGCGCGTGGTCGCGCAGCAGGGAGAACGCGGTCGCGGTGTCCACCCCGTTGCGGTTCGCGATCCACCCCTTCGCCTGCTCGATCACCGTGCGGCTGTCGAGCGCTGCTTGCAGCTGCCCCTGCGTCGTCACCGCGTCGTCGATGGAGCGCTGCTGCAGGAGCGAGATCGCTGCGATGTCGGCGAGCGCTCGGGCGGCGACGAGGTCGTCCTCGTCGAACGCGCCGGCGGACTCGCCGAACAGGTTGAGCGATCCGATGACGGTCGTCCGGAGCCGCAGCGGGATCGAGTGGACAGCCGTGTACCCGGCGTCAGCCGCAGCCCGGCAGAAGTGCGGCCATCGCGGCTCGGCCAGCCGGACGTCGGGGATCGAGACCACGCTCCCGGTCCGCGCTGCCTCGAGACAGGGCCCGTCGCCGACTTCGAGCTGCAGGAGCTCGAGCAGTCCGCTGTGGTGCCCCACCGAGGCGGTGATCTGCAACCGGTGGTCCGAGCCGAACAACATCAGCCCGGCAGCGTGGACGTCGAACAACGCCGCCGACTCGTCCACCAGGTGCTGCAGCCGCCCGCTGAGGTCCTCTGAACTGGTGGCACTGCCGACCAGCGCGATGATCGTCTGCAACAGTCTTCGTTCGCGGTCGGCGCCCATGGGGTCACTCCAGATGCTGTGATCAGAAGTGGCCGGTCGTGCCCTGCTCCAGCAGTCGAAGACCGCTTGCCGCCACGCTACGGCCCCGGGATGCGAACACGCCTGGCGCGGGTTCACGTCACCCCGGTGATCCGATCGCAGACGCGCCGTGACGGGTGATGACGGAGCAAGCCGGCGCCGCTCCGCCGATTCGAGCTGTGTCCGATCGCCGATCCTGCAACGGGTGATCACGGTCCTTGCACCGGCGGTCGGTCAGACCTACGCTGCCCACATGTGGTGGTGGATCGGAACCGGTGTCGTCCTCGCGGTGCTGCTCGGGCTGTGGTTCGTCATGCACCGCTGGACCGACTTCGGCGCTCGGGCGGCGAAGTTCGAGGGGACTGACCCTGAGATCGCGGACGCTCTTCGGCAGGCCGAATCGGACATCGCGCGGGGGCGCATGTACTTCTGACGCTCGCTCGCGCGCTGGTGGTCGTCCTGGACGTCATCGAGGGTGATGTCGAACACCCGCCGCAGGGACTCCCACACCGGCTCGTCGGCGGGGCGCTGATCGAGTGCTTCGGCCATCCGGTCGCCGAAGAGGTCGTACATGCCGATCACGAGAGCGTCCGGGCTCGACACGAGATCCGGGAACGCTGTCACAGCATCCAGCAACTCGACCACCCCGAGGTCGGCCAGCTCGAACTGCTGGTCGAATGCGCTCCTGGTGGAAGTGGAGGTCGACGCATCGACGGACGGGAGGCCCGGTGCCAGCTGGCACCGGGCCTCCCGTCCGTCCGTGGTTCCGCTGCAGATCCCCGATCGCGTATCCGGGGCACGGTCGCGACCGAGAACACGTTGCTCGACAAAGCGTTCTACCTCTGACATGTTAACCACTGAACGGTTGGACTTCACCGTTCGAGGAAGGAGCAGTCAATGAGCAAGATCGGTCAGCAGGCTCGTCGAGTTGCGATGGCGCAGGAACCGGGATGTCGGTGTTCGCGGTGAACCACCGTGGTGCAGCGGAGCGGAAGACGATCAACGGGACGACGCACAAGCGCTCGCACGGTTGGACGACCTGGGCAGGGGTGCAGCACTACACCCGTGCGCGGCTCGAGCACGGCAGCCGCATCATCGCGGACTCTGGCCGGAAGTGGGGCAAGTCCGGCACCGAAGCACTGACTGTGTGGAAGCCGTTCCGGCCGAATCAGCCCGGCAGCGGTGTCGGCACCGCGAAGACCTACTACGGCAAGTGACACATCGCAGCGGGTGCGAGCCGACAGCTCTCACCCGCTGCGGCGTGAGGAGACGACGTGACCAAGCGACAGCTCACGGTGACAGCTGGCCTGGTCTTGCTGGCCATGCTGCTGACCGTGCTGATCGGAGTGTTCGACGCCCGTCGACGTGTCGTCGCCGTGGAGGGCAACGACCTCCGCGCTGGCCAGAGCGCGTGGGTGACCGCGACGCTCGACGAACTCCGGCGTGCCAGGAGTGCGTTCGAACCGGGAACGAAGGTGTTCGTGGGCCTCGAGGAGAAGGTCCGCGCCGTCGCGGTCCTGTCGGGACGGTGGACAGACGTCCCACTGCACGACGGGCACGCACTGACGGGGCGCGCCGGCGAAGCCCTCGTTGGCGCTGACGTTGCCATCCGCGGTGACTACATCGCGGTCGATGGCAAGCCGTACAACGTGGTGGGACGTCTCGGCGTCCGTGCCGACAGTCTCCTGTCCGATGACGTGGTCATCGCCGATCCCTCGCGGTTCTCCGCATCAGCACAACGACTGCTCCTGGACGGCCCGAACAGCGTCCACCACTACAGCGCACAGTTCCCTGGCCGAAGCGTCGAGATCATCGACGACGGCGCGAACCGCAGGACGAACGTCGACGCCGTGTCGCCGGTCCTGGTCGCGCTCGGCGCGCTCGTCATCATGCTCATCGCCGTGGTCGCAGGTCTTCAGGCTGGACGATGGGAACTCCGCACCGCCGCCGTCCGCTTCACCACCGGGTTCCCACCGCTGAACACCCTTCGCAGCGCGGCCGCCCGAGTCGCTGTGATCGGCACCGCCGCCTGTACGACCGCCCTCGCGGGCGCGGCGGTCGTCAGGCAGAACACCACCCTCGACCTCGACGTCACCGCCGCCGTCATCGCGGTCGGAAGCGTCGTGTTTGCCGTGTCCGTCGCTTCGTTCTGGCAGGGAAGCCGTCGATGGAACTGCTGAACGACCTCCGGTCCAACTGGCCGATCATCGTCGCCAAGATCGTCCTGCTCGTGCTGCTCGCACTCTGCTGGTACAACGTGGCGTCGTTCACCCAGTCCACATCGCAGGCCGTGGCCCAGGGACTGTCCGCTGATGCCGACGTCGACCTCTACACGGTGATCGACGATCTCGCCCCGGACGCTTTCGAAGCGATCCGGCGAGACCAGCACGCGCTCGACGAAGTCGCCTCGTTCGTCGATCGCATCGACGACGAGCCCGGATTCGACTTCATCTCCTCGTACGACCAACCCGTCACCGTGCAGGACTTCCGCGGCGACGACCGCTTCGACGTCGGTTACGGCACCGAGTACACACGCAACGGGAAGTACCAGGACGAATCGGGGCGAAGTGTTCAGGACATCAAGTCCATCCAACTCAACGAGACCGCCTACGAGTTCGCGGGGCTCTCCGTGCAGGACGGTGAGCCGATCGAGTGGGATGCCGTCGACTGGGGGTCCGGCCAGATGCCGGTGCTCCTGGGCGCTGAGTACTGCGGCGTGTACGAGCTCGGACAGCGACTCACCGGCTCGGTCATCCTGCAGGAGCACGAGCTCGAGGTCGTCGGTTTCCTCGAACCGAACAGTGCCATGTACTTCCGCGGTGATGCCAACCACTACCTCGACGACACCGTCATCGTGCCCTACCCGCCGACACTCGCCGAACTCGACCGAGTAGCACTCGACCGGCTGGATCCCGAGCTGTTCGGACGCTTGGTGTTCCAGGTACTCAACGCCGACCTCGCCGTCGATCGCAGCCTCGATTTCAGTGGCGTCGTCGCGCGACTCGACGAGATCGGAGACGACACCGGCTTCAGGTCGTACACGTTGCTCGGAGTACCGACCTACCTCGTGCAGCTCTCCCTCGTCCGCCAGCTCATCCAGGACAACCTGGTGCTCGTCACCGCGCTGCTCGTCTCGCTCACCGCGGGAGTGGGCATCATCACGGCGTTCCTCAACCGACTCCTGCATCACCGTCGAGCGCCAGTAGCGCGGGTGCACCATCTCCTCGGAAAGAGCCCGAACCACACGAACCGACTGTTCCGCGCAAGCCGCCTGACCGAATACACCGCCGCACTCGGGCTGTTCCTCGCGACCAGCGCGCTGCTCCCCAACGACAGCGCCACGGCTCGACTCGGCGCTGGCACCGTCCTCCTGCTCTGGTGCGTGGTGGACGGCGCTGTCAGCCGACGAGCCGTCCGCATCGAACTGACCACCCAACGCCGGAGAGGTACCCCACGATGATCGCGCTGCGCGACGTCTCGAAGACGATCACCGAGCCCGACGGATCGACCCGAACACTGTTCGACCGACTCGATTTCGACCTTCGCGACGACGATCGGTCAGTAGCCATCACCGGGCGCAGCGGATCCGGCAAGAGCACGCTGCTCCGGATCCTCGCCGGCCTCGACACCGACTTCGAGGGGACCTACGAGCACGACGGGCACGTGCTCGAGCGCACCGCGTCCAGGATGGCGGCGCACCGAATCCGACACATCGGCATCGTCACCCAGGACCACAGCCTCCTCGGCGACCGCAGCGTGCTCGACAACGTACGGCTCGGCGTTCCTGCTCGCGCTGACTCCGCTGACCGAGCACATGAGGCTCTCGAGGCGGTCGGCATCAGTCACCTCGCTGGCAAGCGCCCACGACGACTCTCGGGAGGAGAAGCGCAGCGCGTCGCGATCGCTCGAGGCATCGCGAAGCGCCCTGTCGTCGTCCTCGCCGATGAGCCCACCGGCGCACTGGACGAGACGACCGAAGACGACATGCTCGCCCTCTTCGATCAGCTGCAGCAAGCAGGAGGCAAGTTCGTGATCGTCACCCACAATGAGCGCGTTGCACAGCGATGTGGACGCCAACTCCAGCTGCACCACGAGCATCTCATCGCGCGCGGCTGAAGAACTCGGCGAACATCTCCCGTTTCGCCGCGTGCGAATCGAGGTCGAGCTCCAGTCCTTCCATGTTGAGGTCGGTCCCGAACAGTCGCAGGATTCCCGGGCCGTTCGACCCCGCGGTCTCGAGGGACACCGAGAACAGCGTCGGCGACGTCTCGCCAGCAGCAATCCGCCGGGCTTGTGCGAACGCCGTGCGGTACGTCGCCTCAACGATGCGGACCACGCTGACCGAGGAGCTGGTGGCGTCCCAGTCGGGCGCGACCATCTCGCCGCTCGGTGCATGGAAGAAGTGCACGACGAACGTGTCGCGCTCACCTTCGGTGCCGTACCGCCGTTCGTCCACGTCCTCGATCTGCACGGACTCATCCTGTCAGCGCACGCTGGGGCGTTCGAGCGGGTGAACCAGCAGGGCGCTACGCTCGGCTCGACCTCGGTTCACGGAGACCGCTGGCGGAGCAGAAACGATCGAGGCAATCCCCATGAAGACGCGTTTCGCGAGCACGTTCCGCAGAAGGAACGCTGCTCGAGACGACCTGGTGATCATCTGGGCTCTCAACGTGGTCGGGATCGTCGCCGTGGTCACGTCGTCCGGCTACGTGTTCAACGAGAACCTGTACGCCTACGGGCTCTGCGCGACCCCTCCACACACCGGCTGCTCGGACGCACCCTGGTTCAGCAGCATGAGCCTCTCGTTCTTCGGAGGCATTGCCGCGGTGGGCGTCGGCGCTTTCCTGGGCCTCCGGCGGTACGGAAATGGCCGTCGCGGCATGTGGTTCCCGCTCGCTGCACTCGGAGCGGTGGCTGCGTTGACGGGATTGTCGATCGCCATCCTCACGATCGCGACTCCGTTGTAGTCCTGCTCGCACCGAGTCGGATCGGCGTCCAGCAGCTCGGCGTCACTAGGCTTCTCCGGATGTCTTCCAACCCGTTCGGCGAAGTCCCCGTCCTGCCGGTCGCCATTCCCGTCGGCGTGGTCGTGTTCGTCGTCCGACTGGCGCTCCTGCTCCGCGGACGGCGCTTCACGTGGCCGCGTGCTGCCGTCGCGGCCGCGATCGCCGTCTACGCCGCAGGAATCATCGCGAACACGATCTTCCCGATCTTCCTCCGCCCGACGCCGAGCGACGAGCCGTGGGCACCGGCACTGGCGTTGATCCCGTTCCACGACTACGAACTCGCAGATGCGCTCACCAACGTTGCCGTGTTCGTACCGCTCGGCATCCTCCTCCCGCTCCTCATGCGTCGTCCGTCGTGGTTGCGGGTGCTCCTCACCTCAGCGGCGGTCAGCCTGACGATCGAGCTCCTGCAACTCGCCGCGCAGAAGCTGTTCTCCGGTGGTCACGTCGCTGACATCAACGACTTCATCTGGAACACATTCGGTGGGGCCATCGGCTACGCGATCTTCGTCTTGCTCACACGCGTACCGATCGTCGCCGTGCTCGTGAACCGGTTCCGCTGACGCTCGACCGCTCGGGCCTCACGCACCGCCTGAGCTGCAGCACCGTCCGCTTGCGATCGGTGAGCGGTCGCTCGCACCGAGACCTCGAACGCCGGGCGGATAACCTTCGGGACATGCCGCCCGAACAGCGTCCGCCGGAGAGCATCGTGCCGCCTCTGGAGGACGGGGAGCGCGACGTCTGGCTCATCGAGTGGCAGGTCGCGGAGGACGCCTTCGACGTCGCCGTTGGCGAACACGTCAGGTGGGACGTCGTGGACGCCGACCGGAGTCGTCTCGGCCATCTCGGCGGCCGACGCCTGGTGACCAAGGAACGCAACACCTACTCCGAGGAACTCGGTGCCGGGCCAGAGCGGCCGATCGTGGGTGTGGTCACCCGGATCGACCAGGTGTCGGTACGGTACGGGCCGTCCGCGAACGGCTCGGGGCAGGAACCGATCCCTGGCTCTGCGATGCAACACGCCGCGCGGGCACTGGCACCACGAATCCCGCACGAGGGGACGATCGTCGGTTGGGTCGTCCGCATCCGGGTCGACTGAGGCCGCGGGATCGCGTCCGGTTCGGCGTCGAGCCGTGCCCACCGGGGTAGGACGCCTCCTTCTTCCGCGCCCACGACGCCGGAGATACTCGTGCCGAGGAAGCCATCGGGCGAGGGCGGTGGTCCTTCCGACCGGGCACGCCACCCGCTGAAGTTCAGCCCCTCGGTGGCCTGCGATTCGCGCGGACGACGATGACGGCGGAGATCATCACGCAGAGACCACTGACGGCGGTGAAGTACGGCCCTGGCCGGGAAGGATCGAGAGCGATCAGCACGACGTCGGCCAAGAACACGACCAGCGCGCTCCTCCCGTCCGGTAGCCAATCCCTTGCCGGACGCAGTCGTACGCTGTGCGAGTGGTGAGCATGATCATCCTGGTGATGGCCGAGTACATGGTCGACGATTCCCCGCTGTGGTACCGCGGATCGCGGTCCAGAGAACACTTCGGGGTTGCCGAGGCCACGGACCTCGGACTGAGCGCGTCACTCCGGCACGACCTGCAGGCATGGAACGACGTCTTCGAGCAGGTGAGGCAAGAGGTATTCGACGATCGTGACGAGTCGCGCGCAGTCCCGTCGACCTCGGCGTCCCCCGAAGTGTTGGAAGCTCACCGAGTCGAGTCCTTCACCCTCGCGAGTCGCGTCCAGCTCGAGCTCGGTGACGACGTCCACGTCTGGTGCGGCGCAGGCAGTGGCATCGACATGGTGACCGAGTCGGGGACGGCCGTCGTGCTGCCGAACGGACGACCGGGCACCGATGTCGAGTTCCTGCGTGACGGGAAACGCGACGTCAGATCGGCGCGTGCTGCGGGCGCACGTGAGGGAACAGCCAAAGCAATCGTCCACTGGCGTGCCCTCACCGAACGAGCCGGGACCCCGTTCGGCGACGCCGAGACCCGCGCCCTCGGACTCCGAACAGCCGGGCGCCTGCAGGGCGACGTCGGACCTCGCGCCCAGGTCATCTTCTACGCCAGCGCGTCCGCGCCATACCGGGTCGACGAATTCGACTGAGGTGGCCAAGCACGACAACCGATCGGTTGTCGGAGGGGTCAGCGATCACGGACTTCGCCGAGCCAAGTCGTTCCGGCGGTAGTACTCCTCCAAGGCCGCGCGGTCCGGCAGGAACACCTTCGGCCGATCGAACTCGTCGAAGGCGTGTCGATACCGGAGACGGCTCTTCCTGGCGGGTCCGAGCAGGAACCGGACCATCTCGATGCGGACACGGTCGCGAGTACCGTCCAAGCTCCCAGCGCGGTCGGGCTCGAAGAGACTGCGTCGGAAGTACCGGCTGATGCTTGCTGCCGTCGAGGCGTCCAGGAGCACCAGACCAGTCGCTCGCCGTAACCGGCCGGGCAACCAGCGCGAGTAGTTGCCCTCGATGACCCACTGCTCGGTGTTCATCGCCTCGTTGTGCATGCGCTCGAAATCGGTGTCCGGACGCTCGACCCACTGTGTTCCGGGCAGGTGGCGGTACTGGTCGAGGTGGATCACAGGGAGCGAGCGGGCCCGGCCGATGGCTGCCGCGAGGGTCGACTTGCCGCTGTTCGATGGCCCCAGAATGCAGATTCGCTGGCCGAGGTCGTCGAGGTCCATCTGGCGAGTTTCGCAGGCGCACCGCTGGCCGGCCCCTCGTCCACGTTGACCCGTGCGGTATTGGCTACCGGACCAGCTCGCGTTCGTAGAGGCTGGAAGCGAGTTGCCGCCCACCGTCAAGGGCACTGACCGTCACGTCGCGGACGTGCCGGAACCCTTGCTCTTCGTAGAAGCGCCGCAGACCCGGGTTGTCCGTCGCGCAGTCGAGCCGCACGAAGGCCGCCCCGCGCTCGGCGGCTCGCTGCCCTACCCACACCAGCAGTCGCTGCCCTAGCCGGCTGCCACGATGCGTCTGCGCCACGGCCAACCGGTGCACGTACACAGCGGAATCGTCCTCCGCGCCCCACGTCTCGGAGTCCGAGTCGGACACCGTGACCATCGCCACGACCACCTGGTCCTGACTCACGACGAAGAGATTCCCCTGCTCTGCGTCGCGCAGCAGAACCGCGTCCGGCACCTGGTCCTGCCACTGATCGATCCCACGCGAGCGGAGCCACTGCCTCGCACCGTCGATGAGCCTCTGAGCCGCAGGAACGTCCGCGGCCGAGGCCGCTTCGACCGCCAACACGTCTTGATCCACGAGACGACGCTACGGGCGGACCTCAGCGGACACGAGCGGAACCGCCGCCGCTGACCGTCCGGTCGCCGATCAGGCGAGTACGGACACCGGCTCGCACTCCCCTGCGATCGGAAACGCGTCTCATACGGCGTGCTCGTCTGGTGGAGTTCTCGTGGTTGACGTGGTGGGGGCTCATGGTCATCGCGCTGACGAGGCTTGTGCTGATCGGGCGCGCTGCCGTCATGGCGGTTCGAAGAGATGGGGTCGCACTCGACAGCTGACTGCTGGCAGACCGAGATCGACTCGGTACGGGAACAGCCACCGAGGTCCCCATCTGACCCTGGGGTAGAGCGGCCGGTACGCTCCGACCATGAGCGTCAGAACTCCCTGGTCTACGCGACGGTGAGCATCGAGTCGTTCGACGTTGAACCGGTCGACCATCGCAGGTTGTTTCGATGGCTGCTCGGTCTGGTGGCTGCTGTCACTGGTGTTCTTGCGATCATCGGGTGGCCATTGCCGGCTGCGCCGGGACGATACGTGACGTCCGATTCATGGGAACGCACGACCGCCTTGATCGAAGCGTGGTGGACACACGACGGTTGGCGAATGTCGGGGGCGTCATGGTTTTGGGGCGGAGTCGCGATGGGCGCGACAACTGGCGCCATCGCGATCTGCGCCGGGAAGGAACGGACTTGGCGCAAGACATGGTTGCTGACCGTGCTACCGGGCGGAGCCATCGCGGCGCTGGGCCCGTTGGTCCAGGTCGTGTTGGGCATTCCGTGGTCGAATTACTCACAGAACCACGACACCCGCTCCACGATCATCGTGTACGTGGTCGGACTGGCGCTGGCGGTGGGCCTGCCATTTCTGCAGGGGTCGGTGATGCACGGCCGCGAGCAGAGCGAAGGCGACAGCGCGTTCCGACCTTGACTCAATGAGGTCGCCAGTCCAGGACGAGTTGCCGACTCGAAGCGTTGTCGTCGGATGACCGCCGCAATCCGAGTCGTCCATCCTGCAACGCTCTCCGGTGATGAGTCCGGTACCCGATCCCCTACCGGCGCGCTTTGAGGACCAGCTGCACCGCTTGCCTCGCCGTTTCCGGCACCAACGGGATTTGGGTGAGCAAGGCAACTTCCACCCACCTCGGCACGTACTGGTTCAGTTCTGATGCTCGTTCGATCTCTGGGCCACCGAGTACCAACGGACCAGGACGCACTTGGGCTGCGAAGTAGGCCGCTGGAGCGGCGCTATCCACTGGCACGTCGAGCAGATCACCGATGATCGCCTCAAGGCCAGTCTCCTCGCGCAGTTCGCGCCGGCAAGCCTCGCGGAGGCTCTCACCTTCCTCCACCCCACCACCAGGAAGCACCCAGTAGTTCCGACCGTCCTTCAACCGATCGATGACGAGCAGGCTCTCGTCTCGGATGACGACGGCCGCTGATCTGACGCGCATCCGGCTAGCACACCACGAAACGCCTGTTCGTGTCCCACAGCCCGGCGTCGAGGGGTCCCGAATGTCGATCGGCTACCGGACTGATCCGGAGATCCGCTCGGACCGCTCAGTGATGTTCCAGGGCGAGGCGTGCGCCGAAGCCGATGAGCACGACGCCCGCGACGCGGTCGATGATGCGTCGAGCGCGCTCGTGGACGAGCCAGCGACGGGCAGCATGCGCGGCGATGATGATGCCGGTAAGCCATGTGAGACCGAGGACGTCGTGCACAGCGGCGAGGAGGAGACCCATACCGAGGTGCGAGACGCCGTCAGGGATGAACTGCGGGATCGTCGCAACGTAGAACACGCCGATCTTCGGGTTGAGCAGGTTCGTCCACATTCCCGTGAGGAACGCCCTCCAGAGCGGCGCTGCCCGCTCGGACACCGATGCGGCCACTGTGTCGAGTTGGCCGCGCTGGAAGCTCTTCACGACAAGGGAAACACCGAGGCACGCCATGTACGCGGCGCCCCCAATGGTGACAAGCCGGTACGCCACTTCGGATGCTGCCAAGAGTGCGGCAGCACCAATCGCCGCCGCCGCACCCCAGATCAGGGCTCCAGTGTTAATCCCGAGCGCCGTCACGAACGCATGCCTGCGGGACTGCGTGAGGGCGCTGCGTAGGACCAGGGTGGTGTCGAGACCCGGGATCACCGTGAGCACCGCCGCGACAGCGGCAAATCCGAGCAGGGCTGTGGTGATGGTCACTGGACCACTGTATGAGCGGCCGCGACGATCGCCGACGATAGACACCTCCATCAGCGCTGGCGAGGCTGTCCCAGTAACCAATCGTCGACTGAGACTGCTTCGCGCGAGACACCGGCGTCTGCGGTGCCATGCTGACGGGGTGATTCTGCTGACCGAAGCCGCGCGTGGTGAGTGGATTGTCGAGCGCGCTGGCCGATGGGCGACTGTCGGCGGTGTCGCTGGCAAGGGCTTCGAGGCGTACGCGAGGCTGCTGCACCCGGTAGATGCGCACCGTACTGACCCGAACACGGTCGACGAGTGGGGCAATCCCGTCGATGTCGAGCACACGCGTTGGCGGTGGGCCGAGGTCGCGCGCCGCAACGGCCGGGTGATGCATCCCCTGGCGCAGTGGTGGCGCATCACTGACGAAGAGCAGACCAGGGACTGGTCGGATGGGTGGCGTGTCGGTCAGTCCGACGACGGGTGGTTCGACCCGGAGGATCTCGCGGTGCTGACCACGCACCTGCGGGCCACGACACGGACCCCGGACGACCTGGTCATCGGAGCGTGGGAAGGCACCGGCAATCCGCCCTGGGCAGAGGGAGGTCGGAACGCGCTCGCGCGCGCTCGCATACAGATGCACTGGCCAGGTCGGGACATGTGGTTGTTCAGCTCGAGCCTGGGCGAGCTTGCGGACCCGATGTGGGCGCAGCGCACCGTGCCTGGATGGGAATGCAGCCGCTGGGGCCAGGAGGGTCCCTACACGTCGCTGATCTGGCCCGAGGATCACGCCTGGGTCGTCGCGTCGGAGGAAGACTGGGACTCGACGATCGTCGCCGGCTCACCCGCACTCGTCGACAGCATCCTCGCGGACGACCGCTTCGAGACCTTCGAGGTGCACGAAGATGACGACCTGAGCTGGGACGGCGATCTCCTCAATCCCCGCCGACAGCCGAAACCAGGGCCCTGAGACGACCAGACGCCCGGGAGGGATCGTCAATCGAGGCACCTTGATGCCGGGCCGTGGCACTCGGCCAGGTGTTTCGTGGTGAGCTAGCCGGATGCGCATCAGATCAGCGGCCGTTGTCCTCCGAGACGAGAGCCTGCTCGTCATCGATCGGTTGAAGAACGGTCGTCACTACTGTGTGCTCCCTGGTGGCGGGGTCGAGGAAGGCGAGAGCCTCCGCGAGGCTTGTCAGCGCGAGTTGCGTGAGGAGACAGGCCTTGAAGCGAGCATCGGCGACCTCCTCGACGTACCAGTGGATAGCGCCGTTCCCGCGGCTTACTTCGTGGCACAAGTGCGTCCTGGTCCATTGGTACTCGGGGGTCCGGAGATCGACCGTGCCTCGGAGCTGAACGAGTACGAGCCGAGGTGGGTGAAAGTGGGCTTGCTTGCGCACATCCCGTTGATGCCGGAAGCGGCGAGGGAAGCGGTCAAGCTGGTCCTCGAAGCGCGCCGCTGAGGGATCGTTAAACGGGCGATGCGCGATGAGACGCCCAAATAGGCGCCCGTGCCACTGCCTCTCGTTCAACGCGACTGACGAGCGATCAAACACGCCGGCTGGCAATACGGACGCCCATCCAACAAGGAAGCCGGACTAGTCGCCGAATTTGGCGTTCAGGGTGCTCCTCGAGGTCACGGGCCCAATCGAAGGCGTCGTTGGCCGGGATCAGCGGGTCGCCATCGGGGTCGTCTTGCACGAACCAGTTCCACCTGAGCAACTTCTTCACCTGATCCTTAACGAGATGGCGCCGGTACGGGTACGCGGCCGGTCGTGGACTACGAAGGCCATCGGGGTCAAGTTCCTCGAGAGCGGCAAAGATCACACGACGTGGGTGTTGTCGTATACCGTGCATCCGGACCCCGAGCCGTGTCCCGGTCCGGGGGCTATGAGGAGCTACGGCGACAAGTACGGGTGACGCTGTTAGCCCTGAGCGAACAGGCTAAAACCGGCGTGGCCAGCAATCACAGCGGGTCCGATAGCCCTGCTAATCTCCTCAGCAAATGACAGAAGGGGGCATTCATGGCTGACGAGGACGCCACCACGGAAGAGACCGGTGACGCGACGAGCACTGCTGCAGTGAAGCCGCGGTCTAAGCACGGTGTTCCGCGCGTGGGGCTCGAAGTAATCGACCAGCAGGCGCAGAAGATCTGGGTCGCGGCTCGCCGCTCGGAGGTCGCACCGGAAGTTGTTGCACGCGCACTGTCCGGTCGCGAAGACACTAAGGCGAGCGGCGGCGGGTGGCGCGCCCGGCTAACGCCGCTCAAGCTTTTCAAAGTTGTGGCGGTGTCGAAGGAGGGGAAGATCCGGCTAACCGAGCTGGGTGTTGCACTCGCGAACACGGCCGACGTCGAAGGACGCGCGGCAGCACTCAAGACTGCGGCGCTGAACATCGCCGCCTACGAGACCATCCTGCGCCGGTACGACGGCGGCGAACTCCCCGCGCTGACGCCGATCAAGAGTGAGTTTGAGTTCGGCTGGGATATGTCAGCTGCCGACGCCTCTACGGTCGCCGAGCTATTCGTGGCAGGCGCGAAGTATGCGGGCCTCGTAGGCGATGACGGGGTCGTGCGACTCGACGGCGCACACCCGGCGACTGAGGCCGACGACGCCGAAGCGGAGAACTCCGAGGACGAAGGTGGCACGGCCGACACCGTAGATGACGATTCAGTCATCGAACAGCACGAGGCTGAGTTCGCGCCGCCTACGCGGGAGCAGACTTCCGACCTTCCCGGGTTTACGCCTGCTCCTGCTCCTGCTCCTGCTCCTGCTCCTGCGCAGAGCATCACTCCTGCCGCGCCGATTGGCGCGCCGCCGGTGGCGCTGAACGTGAAGCTCGACATGTCGGGTTGGGACGCCGACGACGTGCTGCGAGTGCTCGCCGCGCTCGGGTACGAGGGCACAGCGAGTGCTGAGTCCTGACGACGCGTATCTGCTTTTCGACACCAGCCAGGAGCGGATGCTTGCAGCGTTGAAGTCAGTTGCCACCGATGATTACGTCGACGGGGACACGACGACCATCCTGGAGGACGTAGGTCTGATCGAGAACAACGGCGATTGGGCGCTGACTCCCGCCGGGTCAGCCCTCTACCGGGCGGCGTTCGTCGTGCGCGATGACGATGCGACGAACCGGTTGCTCGGTCAGGCTCTCCGCGTGTTGCTCCCGATCCAGGCGATCGCGCAGGAACTCGGTTCGTCAGTGACGGTGCCCGAGCAGGGCGTGATTGATCTGCTCGTTCTGCATCGCCTGCTCGACCGGGACTTCACGGTTGAGCGGGCGCGAGCGACCCTCCGGTGGCTCAACACGCTTCGGGTGCTCGTCTACTCGCAGAAGCAGAAGACTGTGCGGTACGTAGCCGACGATCCCGAAGCCGCCAAGGTCGGTGAGGTGGAATCCCTGGCGGCGATGATCTCGCCCCGGACGCCCTACTCGAACGTCGCTCGACTGCGGCGCGTGTTGCGAGTCCAGGCGGGCGTCGTCACCTGGGCCGATCAGCACTTCGGTGCGCGCGCGTTCGAGGAGTTGGTCGACGAGCTTGACACGACCAAAGTCACTGAACTGCGCATCATCTCCGGGCCGAACGTCGTGTCAGCGAAGAACTTTAAGGACTACGAGCGGTTCCGTGACGAGATGAAGCTGAAAGGCATCGCCGTGGAGTGGCGGGTCGACGCCACTCGTGAATGGCACGACCGGTGGCTCGTAGACGGCAAGTCAGCCCACAACGTGCCGCCCGTGAACAGCTTGTTCGCCAATCAGTACTCGGAGATCCTGCCTACGAAGGAGCGACCCCCGGTCGACGAGTGGTGGTCTCGGGCAACGTCACGAACCGAGTAGCGGTCAGCTTAGGAGCCGACGGTCGGATGGGTTCACGGCAAGCCCGCAACTCGACCTATCCCTAGACGGAGAAGCGCGTCGCGGAGGCGCGCCACGAGGTCAGCAAGGATAACCCGACGACCGATAGCCGGTCCCCCCGCGGACTGCCGTACCGGACTCGAACCGGACGCCGCTCCGAGAAGAGCCGAGTCTCACATGGGTGGTCCGCTGATTGTCGCAGTGAGGGAGCCCTATGCGTACGACCCACGACAGCCGCCGGAACGAAGAAGCCCACCGAGATCCTCGGTGGGCTTCTTCGTGTCAGACACGTTTCGGTCGGGCTGACAGGATTTGAACCTGCGACCCCTTGACCCCCAGTCAAGTGCGCTACCAAGCTGCGCCACAGCCCGCGAGTTCCGGAGAACTCAGGATCCCGGAGGATCCTCGCCCACGTCCGACCGGAGCGCGAGCGACCGGTCCAGCATAGCGGACGTCAGACCACCTCCGTGCCACGGCGAGTCGGAGCAACGCGACCCGAACGTGACGCTCAGCCCGGCCGCACCACCTCGCGCCGCGCCGCCAACCACGGCAACCCGAGCCCGACGAGCAACCCACCGGCCCCGTCCGCCGCCAGGTCCCCGATCGTGTCGTCGTAGCCGACGTAGATCGCCGAGTCGACGAAGTTGTGCCCGAGCCACTCCCCCATCTCCCACGCCGCCCCGATCGCGAGTCCCGCACACAGTCCGAGGATCGCGACGACCACCCGTCGCTCCCCGTCCGGCGCCGGCACCGCGCGCAGGTCCGACCCGATGACGTACAGCACGGCGGCGAGCAGTCCCGTGAGGACGACGTGCATGAACTTGTCCCACAGGAACACGCTCGTGTACCACTCGAGCACGCTCGACCACCCGGCGAGGAGCACGAGCACGCACACTGCGAGGTCGAACGCGGGCCGCAGCCCGAGCATCCGCGGCACCACGACCCCCAGCAGCGACAGCGCCATCACCGGCAGCGCGGTTCCGCCCCACCCGATGCTCGCGACGACCAGGCTGACGAGCGTCAGGGCACGCACCACGTCGGCCACCAGGAACCTCGGCCGCAGGAACGTCGGCCCGAGCGTGGCGATCACGACGCCCACCGCACGACCGCGTGCACGGCAGCGTGGTCGGAGGGCCACACCCCGCCCGGCCGCCGGTTCGACACGGCGACCCGCTCGACGCTCGCGTCCGGCGTCACGAGGACACCGTCGATGCGCCGGCCGCCGACACGCGGACTCCCGTAGTGCGGGTACGTCCCGTACGGCTCACCCACCTGCCGGGAGGCCCGCCCCCAGCTGTCGACGACACCAGCGTCCGCCAGTGCTCGCCATGGTGCGGATCCTGCCGGGCTGTTCCAGTCGGCCATCACGACGGCGGGCAGGCCGCGCTGTCGCACGATCCGGCCGAGCAGTTCGGCGGATCGCAGCCGGGCCCACGGCGAGGCGACGTCGAGGTGGGTGGCGATCGCCAGGAACCGGACGCCGGTCGCGCGGTCGTCGACGACGGCGCCGACGGCGTGCCGGGGGAACGACGTGGCCCACGAGCGGGATCCCGGACGGTGCGGCGTGCGGGAAAGAGCCCACGTGCGGCGCTCGACGACGTCGAGGCGCGAGCGGTCGAGGAAGAGCCCGACCTGTTCACCACCGCCGCGCGCGCCGCGCCCGGCCAGGACGGGTTCCCAACCGGACCCGAGGCCGGCCGTCAGGTCGTCTGCCTGCGCGGGGAGGGCCTCCTGGACGGCGAGGACGGTGGGCGCTTCGGACGTGACGAGCGCGGCGATCGCGTCGCGGCGACGCTCCCAGGCGTCCGGGTGCGCGGGCGGCCGCGGCACGCGGCGCCGCACGTTCAGGGTCATGCAGTGGACCTCGGGCGACCGGACGGCTCCGATGAGAGGGTGGTCGTCGGGGTGGTGGGGCATGCCTCCCTTCTACGAGACAACACCCGTCGGATTCCCAGGGACCTCTCCGCGTGGCTCGTAGGGTGGCCCGATGCGTTCTCGTCCCACCCCTCGTGTCCTCGTCGCGATCGCGGTCTCCGGACTGCTGCTCGGAGCCGCCGGGTGCACCTCGAGCGGCCCGGACACGAGCCGCCCGACACTCGCGAAGGCCACGGCGAAGACGGTCACGGTCGCCGACGCCTCCGACGCTGCAGCACGGTCGGTGCGGGTGAGCAAGGCCCTGTTCGCGAGTGCTCCCGGCGCGATCGTGGCGACGGCCGACGATGCCGACGCGATCTCCGATGCCGCGAAGGCCGCGGCGAGCGCCCACGTTCCGGTCCTGCTGACCGCGAAGCAGGAGCAGGACACGAAGGGCGGCGCTGCCGTCGCCCGCGAACTCGACCGGCTCGGGGCCGACTGGTACCAGGCCGAGGGCGACGTGTCGGTCGACACGGACGTCGACGAGCGGAATGCGCCGGAGGGTGGCGACGCGCCGGAGTCGACCCGGGCCTCCCGGCAGGCGACCGTGGTGGTGGCGGACGCGAACGCGGACGCTGCTGCCGTGGCGACCGCCAAGGCCGCAGGAGCGAAGGTCGTGACCATGCCGGAGGGCGTGACCGACCCGGCTGCCGCACCCGACGTGGTGACGGCGCTGCACGAGCGAGCGGAGCACCCGACGGTCCTGGTCGGTGCGGCGTTCGACGCGCTGCAGGACCCGGAGTGGACGGTGCGGGCAGCCGAGGGCGGGTTCCAGCTGCGGAACGGCGGCCAGCGGCCGTTCGACGGGCACCGGTACGTCGCGCTGTACGGGGCTCCCGGGGCGCCGGCGCTGGGCGTGCTCGGCGAGCAGGGGCCGGAGGCCACCGTCCGGCGTGCTGAGCAGGTCGCGAAGCCGTACCGGGCCGAGTCCGACGAGCTCGTGACGCCCGCGATGGAGGTCATCGCGACCGTCGCCGCCGGGGACGCCGGAGCCGACGGCGACTACTCGACGGAGCTGCCGGTCTCGACGCTCGAGCCCTACGTCGATGCCGCCCACGACGCCGACATGCCCGTGATCATCGACCTGCAGCCGGGCCGGTCCGACTTCCTGTCGCAGGCGAAGAAGTACGAGTCGCTGCTGAAGAAGCCCGGCGTCTGGCTGGCGCTCGACCCGGAGTGGCGGCTGACGAAGGACCAGGTGCCGCTCGAGCAGATCGGTAGTGTGTCGGCGTCCGAGGTGAACGAGGTGTCCTCGTGGCTGGCTGCGCTCGTGCGCGACGAGGGGCTGCCGCCGAAGGCCCTGGTCCTGCACCAGTTCCGGCTGTCGATGATCCAGGACCGTTCCGCGCTGGAGACCCACCCGGAGCTCGACATGCTCGTGCACGTCGACGGGCAGGGCTCGCAGCCGGACAAGCAGGCGACGTGGAAGGCGCTGCACCAGGGCGCGCCCGAGGGGCTGCACTGGGGCTGGAAGAACTTCTACGACGAGGACACGCCCATGCTGACGCCGTCGCAGACCATGCAGGACGTGCAGCCGACGCCGTCGTTGGTCACCTACCAGTAAGCGCGTTCCGTCGCGTTGTCCACAGTCTGGAGGCGCGGGTCGGGTTTCGTCGGATGCTCCTGACAGCATGGGGGCATGGACACCCCCACCGCCGCTCCGTCTGTCGTCTCGCCTTCTGCAGACATCGCCGCCGAGGCACAGCAGGCGCTCGCTGCGCTCACCGGGCGCCCCGACGCGGTCTTCCACCCCGGCCAGCTCGAGGCGATCTCCGCCCTGGTCGAGCACCGACAGCGTGCCCTGGTCGTGCAGCGCACCGGGTGGGGCAAGTCCGCCGTGTACTTCCTCGCGACCCTCCTGCTCCGTCGCCGTGGTGGCGGCCCGACTGTCCTGGTCTCGCCGTTGCTGGCGCTGATGCGCGACCAGGTGGCAGCGGCTGCCCGCGCGGGGGTCCGTGCGGTGTCGATCAACTCCGCGAACGCGCACGAGTGGGGCGAGACCCAGGCAGCCCTTGCCCGCGACGAGGTCGACGTGCTCCTCGTCTCCCCCGAGCGCCTGAACAACCCGAAGTTCCGCGACGAGCAGATGCCGACCCTGATCGCCCGGATGGGCATGCTCGTGGTCGACGAAGCGCACTGCATCTCGGACTGGGGCCACGACTTCCGGCCGGACTACCGCCGCTTGGCCGAGCTCATCCGCTCGCTCCCCCACGGAGTCCCCGTCCTGGCGACGACCGCAACGGCGAACGAGCGCGTGGTCGAGGACGTCGCCGAGCAGCTGACCGCCGGCCCGGCCGACCCGGTCTTCACCATCCGTGGGTCGCTCGCCCGGGCCTCGCTGCGGCTCGGCGTGCTGACGCTTCCGGATGCCCGGCAGCGGCTCGGCTGGCTGCTCGCGCACCTCGGCGACCTGCCCGGCAGCGGCATCATCTACACGCTCACGGTCTCGGCGGCCGAGGACATCGCCCGACTGCTGCGCGACAACGGGTACGCCGTCCGTGCCTACACGGGGCGCACCGACACCGACGAGCGGGAGCAGCTCGAGCAGCAGCTCAAGGGCAACGAACTGAAGGCCCTGGTCGCCACGAGCGCGCTCGGCATGGGGTTCGACAAGCCGGACCTCGGGTTCGTCGTGCACGTCGGCGCTCCCTCGTCGCCCGTCGCCTACTACCAGCAGATCGGTCGTGCGGGTCGTGCCACCGACAACGCCGACGTGCTGCTGCTGCCCGGGCGTGAGGACCGCGAGATCTGGCAGTACTTCGCCAGCGCGTCGATGCCGACCGAGGCCCGCGCGTCGGCCGTGCTCGGCGCCCTGTCCACCGACACCGCGATGTCGACGGTCGCCCTCGAGGGCCTGGTCGACATCAAGCGCTCCACCCTCGAACTCCTGCTCAAGGTGCTCGACGTCGACGGGGCGGTCCGACGCGTCACCGGCGGCTGGGTCTCGACCGGACAGCCGTGGCAGTACGACGCCCCGCGGTACGAGCGGGTCGCTGCGGCACGCGCTGCCGAGGCCGCGTCGATGCTCGACTACGAGTCCACCTCGGCCTGCCGCATGCAGCTGCTGCAGCAGGACCTCGACGACCCCTCCGCAGAGCCGTGCGGCCGCTGCGACAACTGCGCCGGGGCGTGGTTCCCGACCTCGGTCTCCGACTCGGATTCGTCCGGTGCGGCTGCCGCGCTCGACAAGGTCGGCGTCGAGATCGCCCCGCGTGCCCAGTGGCCCTCGGGGATGTCGTCGCTCGGCGTCTCGGTGCGGGGCAAGATCGGCGCCGACGAGCTCGTGCAGCCCGGCCGCGCGGTGGCGCGTCTGACCGACCTCGGCTGGGGCGGACCGCTGCGTGCACTGTTCTCGCCGTCCACACCCGACGCCCCGATCTCGCGCGAGCTCGTCGACGGCTGTGTCCGGGCGCTCAAGGACTGGCCGTGGGAGACCCGGCCGACCGGCGTCGTGGCGATGTCCTCGCGGTCACGGCCGCAGCTCGTGGGGTCGCTCGCCCAGGCGCTGTCGACGATCGGGCGGCTGCAGTTCCTCGGCACGCTCGACCGGAACGGCGGCACACCCCGCGGCGACGGTGCGACGAACAGCGCTTACCGGTTGTCCGGCGTCTGGGACACGTTCCAGGTCGAGCCGGAACTCGCGGAAGCGCTGCAGTCGCACCGGGGCCCGGTGCTGCTCGTCGACGACCTGGTCGACAGCCGGTGGACGGTGACCGTCGCGGGCCGCGAGCTCCGGCGTGCCGGGGCCGCCGCCGTGCTGCCCTTCGCGCTGGCCACGGTCGCGTAGCCGCCGCGGGCGCTAACGGCGGGCGGGCTTGGGGAACGTGGCGCGCATGTGGTCGGTGGTGAGCACGTCGCCGATGCCGATCATGAGCAGTGAGAACACGATCTGCTCGATCACCATCCAGAACGGGTACAGCCCGGGGATGGCCGCGACGATGAGCGTCACGATCGGGAAGATCCGGCTGAACAACCGCACGCGCTGGTACGCCCAGTAGTACCCGAGCTGCGCCCGCCACGCGAACACGTAGAGCGTCAGGGTGATGAGCAGCACGACCGTGGCCCGGAACCACACCGCCCACGGCACGGTCTCCCCCGCACGCGTCAGCAGCACGGCGACGACGATGGCAGCGAGTCCGACGATCGTCTCGGCGACGAGCAGCCACCGGATCCAGCGGAACGACCGAACGGTGTCGGGGTGCTCGAGCATGTCCTGGCGGATGACGTACCCGCCCTGACGGCCTCCGGCCAACCGGTCGAGCCGGAGTCGACACCACGCGCGGTCGGCGAGACCACCGAGTCCGTCGTTGCGCTGCGTCACCAGTACATCGTGCCGCATCGAGCGACCGCCGACGTACCGCGCGGGTACCGACGCCGACCCCGAACGACGTCATCGAGGTCGCACGACGTCGACGATGTCGTTCCGGGTCGGCGTGGGACTGCCCAGTCGGCTCAGTCGCTCGGGACGAGCGCCGCGCCACCCAGCACCGTGCCGGTCGCCGCGTCGAGCAGGACGAGGGAACGGACCTCGTCGGGCAACGTCCACGGCTCGCCGAGCACGACGGTCAGCCCCTCTTCGAGACCGGCGGCCTGGAAGACGTCGAAGGACTCCCCCGCTGGCGTCCACGTCGGGTCCTCCCCACCCGTGACGGTCCCACCGGACAACACGATGTCGACCGGCCCCGTCGTCCCCGTCTCCAGGTGCGCGATCTCGACCGCCAGCGTGGCGTCGCCCGTGTTCCCGGCGATGTGGACGTGGCCCGAGGCAGCAGCGCCGTCGATGCCGACGATGTCCCCGGAGACCGGCGGAACCCGGCGCCACCACGGTTCGATCGGCGACGAGTCGACCGGTTGCACGGCCGGGGACTCCTCGGGCAGGGGTTCGCCCAGGCCGTTCGACGGCCGCAGCCCCTCCGCGGGGGACCGCGCGGGTTCGGGGACGGCTCGATCGGAGCGGGTGACGAGGTCGTCCTCGGCTGGGGCGTGCGAGACCGTCCAGAGCGACACCGAGCCGACGACGACCACGGCGACGAGGGCTCCCACCAGGGCGAGCCGACGTCGATCCGTTCCCCACCGCCCGATGCGCACGCTCCCATGGTGCCGCACCGACGCTGCGGACGCGATCCGGGCCTCCCGGCCGAACGCGAACGCGAACGCACAACGCACAACGCACAACGCGCCCCGTGCAGACGGGACGCGTTGTGCGTGGTGCAGCTGCGACTCAGCGCTTCCGGCGCTCGCGCACCCGCATGTTGACGTTGATCGGGGTGCCGGAGAAGCCCCAGACCTCGCGGAGTCGACGGGTGATGAACCGTCGGTACTGCGGGTCGAGGAACGCCGACGTGAAGAGCACGAACGTCGGCGGCTGGCTCGACGCCTGGGTCCCGAACAGGATGCGGGGCTGCTTGCCGCCGCGCACGGGGTGGGGGTGCTCCTGGACGAGCTCCGCGATGAAGGCGTTGACCTTGCCGGTGGGGATGCGGGTGTCCCACGACTCGAGGGCGGTCTCGAGCGCCGGCACGAGCTTCTCGAGGTGACGGCCGGTACGGGCGGAGATGTTCACGCGCGGGGCCCAGGCGACGTGCGCCAGGTCCTGCTCGATCTCGCGCTCGAGGTAGCGGCGACGTTCGTCGTCGAGCAGGTCCCACTTGTTGTAGGCCAGGACGAGCGCACGGCCCGACTCCAGCACGAGGTCGATGATGCGGAGGTCCTGCACGGACACCGGCTCGGTGACGTCGAGGACGACGACGGCGACCTCGGCCTTCTCGAGCGCGGCGGTCGTGCGGAGCGACGCGTAGAAGTCGGCGCCCTGCTGCATGTGGACGCGCTTCCGGATGCCGGCGGTGTCGACGAACCGCCACACCTTGCCGCCGAGCTCGATCTGCTCGTCCACCGGGTCGCGGGTGGTGCCGGCGATGTCGTTCACGACGACGCGCTCTTCACCGGCGGCCTTGTTGAGCAGCGAGCTCTTGCCGACGTTCGGGCGGCCGAGGATCGCGACGCGGCGGGGGCCGCCGACCTCCTGCTTGGCGACGGCCGAGGTGTCGGGCAGCGTCTTGATGATCAGGTCGAGCAGGTCCGCGACGCCACGGCCGTGCAGGGCCGACACCGGGTGCGGCTCGCCGAGCCCGAGGTTCCAGAGCTCGTAGGCGTCGAGTTCGCGGCGCTCGTCGTCGGCCTTGTTCGCGACGACGATGACGGGGCGGTCGGTGCCGCGGAGCATCTTGACGACGTGCTCGTCGGTGGCGGTGATGCCGACCGTGACGTCGACGACGAACAGGACGGCGTCGGCGAGGTCGATCGCGACCTCGGCCTGCGCGGCGACGGACGCGTTGATGCCCTCGGCGCCGGGCTCCCAGCCGCCGGTATCGACGAGCGTGAAGCGCTTGTCGTTCCAGTCGGCCTTGTAGCTGACGCGGTCACGCGTGACGCCTGGGACGTCCTGCACGACGGCCTCGCGACGACCGAGGATGCGGTTGACGAGCGCGGACTTGCCGACGTTCGGGCGGCCGACGATCGCGAGCACCGGGTAGGCGGGCAGGTAGTGGACGCCGTCCTCGCCGACCTGGCCGGCCTCGAGCAGGGCGAGGTCCTCGTCCTCGAGGTCGTACTCCTCGAGCCCGGCGCGGAGCGCGGTGGCGCGCTGCTCGGCCTCGGCCTCGTCGAGTCCGGCGAGCCGCTCGCCGAGGGCGTCGTCGTACTGGGGGAAGTCGTCGTTGTCCGGGTTGTCCAACTGAGCCATGGTGGGTTCCTCGCGAGCGGCCGGAGCCGCGGTGTCGGTGGCCGTTCCCGGCCGGGCCGGAGTTCCGGCCGTGGTGTGACCAGGCGGCCGAGGCCGTCCGGTCGTGCGTCAGTGCGTGGCCGCGCGGGCCAGGTCGACGACCGCCTGCACGGTCTGGTCGAAGTCGAGGTCGGTGGAGTCGAGCGTCGTGACGCCGTCCGCGGCGTTCATGAAGTCGACGACCTTCGCGTCCGCCGCGTCTCGGCGAGCGAGTGCGGCGGAGGTCTCTGCGGCCGACTGGGTCGTGACCTCCGCCGAGCGCCGGGCCATTCTAACCGACTCGTCGGCCGTCAGCAGGATCCGGACCTCGGCGTCGGGTGCGACCACCGTGGTGATGTCCCGCCCCTCGGTGATGATGCCCGGTGCGTCGGTCTTCCGCATCACGTTCCGGAACAGCTGCACGAGGCGGTGCCGGACGTCCGGGAGCTTGGCGATGTGGGCGACCGCGCCCGTCACGTCCGGGGTGCGGATCGCGTCGGTGACGTCGGTCTCCCCCACGCGCACGTAGTAGTCGTCGGGGTCGGTGCCGATCGCGTAGTCGAAGGTGTCCCAACTCGCCAGGATCGCCGCCGCGTCGTCGAGGTCGACCCGCTGCTGCAGGGCGTGCCAGGCGAGCGCACGGTAGGCGGCGCCGGTGTCCTGGTAGCCGTAGCCGAGGGCACGGGCGGCCGCGCGGGACACGCTCGACTTGCCGCTGCCCGCGGGGCCGTCGACCGCGATGACGATCTTCGCGACGTAGGCGCCGTCGGTGAGACCGGCCGGCACCGGGGCACTGGTCGAACCGGGCTCGCCGCCGGGTTCGCCGAGGCCGCCCGCCGGACCGCCGAGTGCGCCGCCGTCGCCGCTGCCGCTGAGCGGACCGCCGGCACCACCCTGGCCCGGGGTCGGCAGACCGGTGTCGGGCCCGTCCGGGCCGCCGGTCACACCGGATTCGTTCGTCGCTGCGTTCGTGTCGTCGTTCAGGCCCATGCTGCTGCGATCCTCCATCCGCGCCCCTCGAGTTCCTCGACGAGTCGCTGTTCCTGCTCGGGCAGCACCGACACCTCGACGATGCCGATCTGCGCGCCCGGTGAGTGCTCGAGGCGCATGTCCTCGAGGTTGATGCCGATCTCCCCGATGAACGTCAGGAGCGCGGCGATCTGCCCGGGGGTGTCGTCGACGAGGACGACCACCTGGGCGAAGCGCTTGGTGGTGCCGTGCTTGCCCGGCAGCCGTTCGACACCGCGGTTGCCGGCGGCGATCGTCTCGGCGATGGTGCGCGGCGATCCGGCGCCGTCCGGGTCGCCGAGGGCGTCGATCACGCGCGAGAGGTCGTCGCGCAGGTCGGTGAGCACCGGCCGGATGTGCCCGGCGTTCGCCCCGATGATCTGCACCCAGAGTCCGGGGTCGCTCGCGGCGATGCGCGTGACGTCGCGGACGCCGCCGCCGGCCAGGCCGAGCGAACCGTCCGGGGCGTCCCGCAGACGTGCGGCCATCAGGCTCGACACGAGCTGCGGCGCGTGCGAGACGTACGCCACGGCGAGGTCGTGCGACTCGGGGTCCATCGGCACCACGGTGGCCCCGACGTCGAGCGCGAGGTCCTCGACCACCGCGGCACGCTGGTACGTGATGCCGTCGTGCCCGGCGATCACCCACGGGCGTCCGACGAACAGGTCGGCGCGGGCGGCGGTCGGACCGCTGCGCTCGCGTCCGGCCATCGGGTGCGAGCCGATGTAGCGGGTGACGTCGGCTCCGGCGGCAGCCAGGGCGGTCAACGGACCGGACTTCACGCTGGCGACGTCGGTCACCACGGCGTCCGGGTAGGCGGCGAGCTCACGCTCCACCACGGTCGCGACGACGTCCGGCGGTACCGCGACGACGACGAGCTCCGGCTGGTCGCCGGCTGCCGGTCGACGCCCGGCGCCGTAGTCCACGGCGAGCGCCAACGCGGCCGGCGACACGTCGTCGAGGACCACGTCCACGCCCTTCTCGCGCAGGGCCAGCCCGATCGAGGCGCCCAGCAGCCCGGCACCGACGACCCGGACCGGGCCGCGCAGACGGCGGTCGATGTCGGTCGGGGTCACGTCGGTCACCGGGCAAG
Organism: Curtobacterium pomorum; assembly: GCF_044497295.1. NCBI lineage: Bacteria > Bacillati > Actinomycetota > Actinomycetes > Micrococcales > Microbacteriaceae > Curtobacterium > Curtobacterium pomorum. The sequence goes on along the minus strand of NZ_CP172409.1, from coordinate 1,425,666 downwards.
CCTACCGACCGAGCACGGTCAGTCCGCCGTCTCGTCGTCCCACTCGTCGTCCTCGCCCTGGTCGAGGGCGACGTCGCGGTCGTCACGAGCGGAGGGCTTGGCGTCACGGACCGTTCCGAGCAGCTTGCCGACCTCGACCGTGCCGAGCTCGCGCATCTTGCCCGGCGGCAGGCTGCCGAGGTGCAGCGGCCCGAACGAGCGACGGACGAGTTCGAGGACCGGGTGGTCGACGGCCTCGAGCATGCGTCGGACGATCCGGTTGCGGCCGGAGTGCAGCGTGATCTCGACGAGCGACTCACCCCGCGAGGACTCGAGCAACCGCACCTTGTCGGCCTTGATGGGACCGTCCTCGAGCTCGACGCCCTCGGTCAGACGCTGCACCACGGCGGGGTTCACGTTGCCGTGCACCTTCGCGATGTACGTCTTCTGCACCCCGAACGACGGGTGCGCCAGCACGTGCGCCAGGTCGCCGTCGTTCGTCAGGACGAGCAGCCCGGAGGTCTCGGTGTCCAGGCGGCCGACGTTGAACAGGCGCTCCTCGTAGCGGTCCACGAACTCGGTCAGGTCGCGGCGACCGCGCTCGTCCTGCAGGCTCGAGACGACACCGGTCGGCTTGTTCAGCACGATGTACCGCCGCGAGGAATCGATCTGCACCGGCACGCCGTCGACCGAGATCGCGTCGGTCGCGGGGTCGACACGACGCCCGAGGGCGTCCACGACCTGGCCGTTGACCGTCACGCGGCCCTCGACGATCAGGTTCTCCGCGACTCGGCGAGATGCCACGCCCGCAGCGGCGATCACCTTCTGCAGGCGCTCCCCCTCTGCCTGGAGGCCCGGCTCGGCCCCGGCAGGCGCCGTCCCGTCCGCCGCGTCCCAGTCCTCGATGATCGGCCGTTCGGGCGTGCCCTCCACCGGGATGCCGTTGCTGTCGCGCTCACCGCTCGGCTTCGGCGTGGTGCGGCCGTTGGCGGCGTTGCTGCTCTTGCCGGGGCGGTCGCTGTTGCGGACGCTCGTGGTGCCGCCGACGTAGCGACGACCGTTGTGCCACACGCGGCTCTGCTGGCCGTCGGGGCCGCGGCGGTCGTCACGATTGTCACGCGGGGCCGAGCGGCGGTCGTCGCGGTTGTCGCGAGGCGCGGCGTTGCGGTCGTCGCGGCCGCGGTAGCCGCCGCGGTCGTCGCGGTTGTCGCGCGGAGTTGAGCTGCGGTCGTCGCGGCCGCGGTACCCGCCACGGTCGTCGCGCGGCGCCGAGTTGCGGTCATCGCGACCCCGGTACCCACCACGGTCGTCGCGCGGAGCCGAACTCCGGTCGTCGCGGCCGCGGTAGCCGCCACGGTCATCGCGCGGAGCCGAACTGCGGTCATCGCGGCCGCGGTAGCCGCCACGGTCATCACGCGGAGCCGAGTTGCCCCGGTACCCACCACGGTCGTCGCGCGGAGCCGAACTGCGGTCATCGCGACCCCGGTACCCACCACGGTCATCACGCGGAGCCGAGTTGCGGTCATCGCGACCCCGATACCCGCCACGGTCATCACGCGGAGCCGAGTTGCCCCGGTACCCACCGCGGTCATCACGCGGAGCCGAGCTGCCCCGGTACCCACCACGGTCATCACGCGGCGGGGCGCTGCGGTCGTCGCGGCCACGGTAGCCACCGCGGTCATCACGCGGAGCCGAGTTGCCCCGGTAGCCACCACGGTCATCACGCGGCGGGGCGCTGCGGTCATCGCGACCCCGGTACCCACCACGGTCATCACGGGGCGGGGCGCTGCGGTCGTCGCGCCCGCGGTAGCCACCACGGTCATCACGCGGAGCCGAACTGCGGTCATCGCGACCCCGGTACCCACCACGGTCACCACCGCGGTCGTCGCGCGACGGGTACCCGCCACGATGGTCGTCGTCACGCGGCGGACGTGCGCCCCCGCGGTCGTCGCGCCCGTACCCGCCGGAGCGGCCACCGGCACTGGAGCCGGCCCCGCCGCGGCCGGGAGCCGAACGCCCGGGGCGATCCGGGCCTCCTGAGCGTCCGTTGCGGTCGTCTCGGTCTCGGGGCGCGCCGCGCCCCCGGTCGTCAAACCCGGCCATCGGGGATCCCTTCGTTCTGCCCGAAGCCGTCCGCACCGTCGTCCAGGAGGGGCGAGATGAGCGGCAGCTCGTCGAGCGAGTTGATGCCGAGCTGCTGCAGGAGCAGATCGGACGTGACGTAGTTGATGGCGCCGGTCTCGGAGTCGGTGAACGACTCCTCGATGAGACCGCGCGCGACCAGCGTTCGGACGACGCCGTCGACGTTGACGGCACGGATCGCCGCGATCTGGGATCGCGTGATCGGTTGCTTGTAGGCGACGACCGCCAGGGTCTCGAGCGCGGCCTGCGACAGACGCGAGGGGCGCTCGGCCTCGACGAACTGCTCGACGACGGCGTCCAGGTCCTGGCGGACGTAGAAACGCCAGCCGCCGCCGACCTCGCGGAGTTCGAACCCGCGTCGGATCGTGCCGTCGACACCGTCGAAGTCCGCGACGAGGCGCTCGATCGCCTGGCGGACGGCGGGCACCGGGGCGTCCACGGCGGCGCCGAGTGCGACGAGCGACTGGGGCTCGTCGGCGATCATCAGGATCGCCTCGAGTTGGCGGTCGAGCGGGATCGCCTGGTGCGCCTGCGGGGCGCGGTCGTGCTCGGCGCGCTCGTGGATCGCGTGCTCGATCGCGCGGGCATCGGCCATCTCGTCGGCGCCGCCGGGCTCGGCGCTGGACGCGTCGTGTGCGTCATCCGTCATAGTCGGCTCCCAGGTTGGCGAGGCTCTCGTCGGACCAGTCCTCGGCGGTCCATCGGAGCGTGAGTTCCCCGAGCGGCTCGAGTTGTTCGAACGAGATCGATGCGTTCCGGTACAGCTCCAGGATCGCGAGGAAGCGAGCCACCACGATACCCGTCTGGTCGACGCCCGCGACCAGTTCGCGGAACGAGACGCCCTCGCCGTCGCGTGTCCGCAGGATCGAGACGACGATCGCGGCCTGCTCGCGGATGCTGATGAGCGGCGCGTGCAGGTGGTCGAGACCGACCGTCGGGATCTCCCGCGGGGCGAACGCCAGCGCCGCCAGCGCAGCGAAGTCCTGCACCGACAGCGTCCACACGAGCTCGGGCGTGCGCGCGCGGAACCGCTCCTCGAGCCGGACGCTGCGGACGTGCCGACGCGACTCCACGCCCCAGCGTTCGCCGAACCAGTCGGCGGCCTGCTTGAACGCCCGGTACTGCAGCAGCCGCGCGAACAGCAGGTCGCGGGCCTCGAGCAGGGCGACGTCCTCGGCGTCCACGAGCTCACCCTGCGGCAGCAGCCCGACGATCTTCAGGTCGAGCAGGGTCGCGGCGACGACCAGGAACTCGCTGGCCTCGTCGAGCTCGTCCGCCGACTCGGCCTGGCGCACGTACTGGATGAACTCCCCCGTGACCGCGCCGAGCGAGACCTCGGTGATGTCGAGCTCGTGCTTCGTGATGAGCGACAGCAGGAGGTCGAACGGGCCGTCGAAGTTGGCGAGTCGGACCCGGAACCCCGGCTCAGGCGACGGCGCCACGCTGGACGAGCTCTCGTGCGAGCTGCCGGTAGGCGTGGGCGGCGGCGTGGTCGGGCGCCGTCTGGGTGATCGGCCGCGCGGAGACCGTGGCGTCGGGGAACTTCACGGTGCGTCCGATGACGGTGTCGAGGACCCGGTCGTCGAAGGTGTCGACGACGCGCTCCATGACCTCGCGCGAGTGCAGGGTGCGGGAGTCGTACATGGTGGGCAGGATGCCGTCGAGCGTCAGTGCCGGGTTGAGACGGTCGCGCACCTTGTCGATCGTCTCGATGAGCAGGGCGACACCGCGCAGGGCGAAGAACTCGCACTCGAGCGGGATGAGCACGCCGTGCGCCGCGGTCAGGGCGTTGACGGTGAGCAGACCGAGCGACGGCTGGCAGTCGACCAGGATCACGTCGTAGTCGTTCGCGACCTTGCGCAGCACGCTCGCCAGGATCTGCTCGCGGGCGACCTCGTTGACCAGGTGCACCTCGGCCGCGGACAGGTCGATGTTCGCGGGGATCACGTCGAGCCCCGGGGTGTTCGTCGGCTGGATGACCTGGATCGGGTCCTTCACGGCGCCCATGAGCAGGTCGTAGACGGTGTGGATGTCGTGCGTGCGGACACCGAGACCCGCCGAGAGCGCACCCTGCGGGTCGAAGTCGACGGCCAAGACCTTGCGGCCGTACTCCGCCAACGCTGCACCGAGGTTGATCGCCGTCGTGGTCTTGCCGACGCCGCCCTTCTGGTTGCAGAGGGCGATGATGCGCGCGGGGCCGGTGCTGTCGAGTTCCTCGGGCACGGGGAACTCCCGGACAGGACGACCCGTCGGACCGATGGAGGTCGCGCCGGTGGGGTTGGTCGTCGGGTTCGTGCTCACCCGGCCATCGTACCGGCGACGCCGCCCGGGCCGAGGCCGCACCGCCGCGCGCGGCTCAGGCGGCGCGGAGGGCCACGCGCATGCTGTCGACGCGTTCGGCGATGACCGGGTCCGTCGACCACCGCTGCTGCAGCCGGCCGACGAGGTCGCCGACCTGCTCGCGGTCGAGCCCCGGGTGCAGCGCCAGCCCGACGGTCAGCTCCGGCCCGGCGAAGCGTCCGACCGGGTCCCCGGGGGTCAGTTCGACGCGGGCGACGCTGCGCTCCCCCACGACCGAGTCCGCGAACGCCTGAGCGACCTCGGGGTCCTCGAAGCACGGCGTCCACGGCAGGTCCTGGCCGAGCGCCCAGACCGCGGGACGGCGCAGCACGAACTCGGTGTCGGACTTCGGGTCGAGCACGACGAGCTGGGTCTCCTCGCTCGCCGCGGCCATCGCCACCCGGCGTGATTCGACGGGTACGGGCCGGGCGTCGGCGTCCCACACGTGCATCGCGTCGACCGAGGTGAACGCGGGCATCACGCTCCGCCCGTCCGGCCCTGCGACCGTCACGATGGAGAGTTCCTGGGTCTTGTCCACCACCTTGCCGGCGTCGGTCTCGCCGAGGTCACCGGCCTCGGCGATCAGCGGGATGAGCAGTCGGGCGGTGCGCAGCGCCTCGATGACCGCCGCCTGCGAGGCACCGGCGGCCAGGCCCGTGATCGCAGCGGTCACCGCAGGGTCGGCCAGACCGTCGTCGTCGGCGAAGGCGGTGTCGTGGTGGTCGAACGTGCGGCCCTCCCACGCGAAGCCGGCCGAGTCCGCCGCGCCACCCGGGGTGTGCGCGTCGTCGACGCCGTGCGCGCCGTCCGACCCGGCGCCGGGCTCGACGTCCGGCCCGGTTCCGCGCCCGTTGGAGATCCCCGCCACGCCGCTACTCCGAGGCGATGTCGAGCGCGGCCGGCAGCGTGAACGCCCCGGAGTACAGCGCCTTGCCGATGATCGCGCCCTCGAGCCCGAACGGCACGAGCTCGCGGAGTGCCCGCAGGTCGTCGAGTGTCGAGATCCCACCCGAGGCGACCACGGGCTGGTCGGTCCGGTCGCACACCTGGCGCAGCAGCTCGACGTTCGGGCCCTGCAGCGTGCCGTCCTTCGTCACGTCGGTGACGACGTAGCGTGCGCACCCCGCGGCCTCGAGGCGGTCCAGGACCTCCCACAGGTCGCCGGCGTCCTCGGTCCAGCCGCGGCTGGCGAGGGTCGTGCCCCGGACGTCGAGCCCGACCGCGATCTGCTCGCCGTACTCGCCGATCACCCGAGCGGCCCAGCCAGGGTTCTCGAGGGCCGCCGTGCCGAGGTTGACGCGCGCGGCACCGGTCGCGAGGGCCGCCTCGAGCGAGGCATCGTCGCGGATGCCGCCCGACAGCTCGACGGACACGCCCTCGACCTCGCGGATCGCGTGCGCGATGACCGTGCGGTTGTCGCCCCGCCCGAAGGCCGCGTCGAGGTCCACCAGGTGGATCCACTCCGCGCCCTGGTCGCGCCAGGTGCGTGCGGCGGAGACGGGGTCGCCGTAGCCGGTCTCGCTGCCCGCCTCACCCTGGGTCAGCCGGACCGCCTGGCCGTCGACGACGTCGACGGCCGGCAGCAGGACGAGGGGCGAGGTGTCGGTGAGGTCGGTCATGGTCCTGTCGGTTTCGTCGCGGTGGAGAAGGTGCGGTGTTCGGACTGGAGGCCCGTGGCGCGTCCGGCGGCGCCGTCGCGCCCGTCGCGGGCCGGGTTCAGAGCGAGCGCACCCAGTTGGTCAGCAGGCGGATGCCCGGCTCGCCGGACTTCTCGGGGTGGAACTGGGTCGCCGTGAGCGGCCCGTTCTCGACCGCGGCGATGAACCGCTGCCCGTGCTCGGCCCAGGTCAGGCCGGGAGCACGGAACGGCCCGTAGGCGTCGAGCGGGAAGTCGGTCACCCCGTACGAGTGCACGAAGTAGAACCGCTCGTCGTGCAGCCCGTCGAACAGCACGGAGTCCTCCGGCGCCTGGACGGTGTTCCAGCCCATGTGCGGCAGGACCTCGGCTTCGAGCTGCTCGACGGTGCCGGGCCACTGCCCGAGCCCCTCGACGTCGGCACCGCGCTCGATGCCCCGCGAGAACAGCACCTGCATGCCGACGCAGATGCCGAGGACGGGACGGCCGCCGGCCAGACGGTGGTCGACGATCTCGCCACCCTGGACGCCTTCGAGCTGGTCGATGACCGCGGCGAACGCCCCGACCCCGGGCACGAGCAGCCCGTCGGCTCGGAGCGCCGCCTGCTTGTCCGAGGTCAGCGTGACGTCGGCACCGGCCCGCTCGAGCGCCTTCGCCGCGGAGTGGACGTTCCCCGACCCGTAGTCGAGGACGACGACGTTCGGCTTCGCGGTCACAGTGCGCCCTTCGTGGAGGGGATGCCGTCGACGCGCGGGTCGAGTTCGACCGCCTTGCGCATCGCTCGCGCGAACGCTTTGAACTCGGCTTCGGCGATGTGGTGCGGGTCCCGACCCCCGAGCACACGGACGTGCACGGTGATGCCGGCGTTGAACGTGATCGCCTCGAACACGTGGCGGATCATCGACCCGGTGAAGTGCCCGCCGATGCGGTGGAACTCGAACCCGGCCGGCTCGCCGGAGTGCACGAGGAAGGGGCGCCCGGAGACGTCCACGACCGCCTGGGCGAGCGCTTCGTCGAGGGGCACGAGGGCGTCGCCGTACCGGCCGATGCCGGAGCGGTCGCCGAGTGCCTGCTTGAGGGCCTGGCCGAGCACGATGCCGGTGTCCTCGACCGTGTGGTGCACGTCGATGTCGGTGTCACCCGTCGAACGCACGCGGAGGTCGATGAGCGAGTGCTTGCTGAACGCCGTCAGCATGTGGTCGAAGAACGGCACGCTCGTCGAGATGTCGGACGAGCCGGTGCCGTCGAGGTCGAGCTCGAGTTCGACGCTCGATTCGCTCGTACTGCGGCTGATCGAGGCGGTGCGGGCGGTCATGCCCCAACCCTAACCGGCGGCTGCTCGGCGGCGACCTGACGCATGGCGTCGAGGAACGCGGTGGTCTCCTCTTGCGTTCCGGCGCTCACCCGCAGGTGGTGCGGGATGCCGAGGTCGCGCACGATGACGTCCCGCTCGAGCAGGGACTCGAACGCGGCGTGCGGGTCGGCGACCCCACCGAACAGGACGAAGTTCGACCACGTCTCGTACGTCCGGTAGCCCATGGCCTGCAGCTCCGTCACCATCCGGTCGCGCTGCTGCTTGATGTCGTCGACCATCGCGAGCATCTCGGGCGCGTGGCGCAGCGCCGCGACGGCTGCAGCCTGCGTCAGGACGGAGAGGTGGTACGGCAGCCGGACGAGCCGGAGGGCGTCGATCACGGCGGGGTGCGCGGCCATGTAGCCGACACGGGCCCCGGCGAAGGCGAACGCCTTGCTCATGGTGCGTGAGACGACGAGACGCTCACGGCCCGGCAGCAGCGTGAGCGCGCTCGGGGCGTCGGACGGCATGAACTCGGCGTAGGCCTCGTCCACCATCACGATGCCGTCGGTCGCGGAGTACGCGGCCTCGATCGTCTCGATCGGCAGCGGCGTGCCCGTGGGGTTGTTCGGCCCGCACAGGAACACGATGTCCGGCCGGTGCTGCTCGATCGCCGCCACCACGGTCTCCGGCGAGATGCGGTACTCGTCGTCGCGCTCCGCCGGGATCCAGGCGGTGCCGGTGCCGGACGCCAGGATGGAGTGCATCGAGTACGTGGGCGGGAACCCGAGGACCGTCCGACCCGGGCCGCCGAACGCCTGCAGCAGCTGCTGGAGGACCTCGTTCGACCCGTTCGCTGCCCACAGCTGTTCTGCCGACAGGCCGTGCCCGAGGTAGCGAGCCAGTGACTCGCGGAGCTCGGTGAACTCGCGGTCCGGGTAACGATTGACCGTTGCCAGCGCCTGTCGGATCGAGGCGACGATGTCGTCAGCCACGTCGTCCGGCACCGGATGCGTGTTCTCGTTGACGTTCAGCTGGACGCGGACGTGCTTCTGCGGAGCGCCGTACGGGCTCTGACCGCGGAGGTCGTCTCGGATCGGGAGGTCTTCGAGCGTGAATGCCACCGATCCATCGTAGGCCGCTGAGCGCGACCCGCGACCAGCCGTCTGGACGGGACTGCCCACCACGACGGGCGGCGACTACTGGCCGGAGGTGTACTTCGTCGGGATGGCGATCTGCTCGCCGGCCTGCAGCCCCGAGCCGTCGAGAGCGTTGAGGCTGATGACGTCCTGCACGAAGTCGCGCGGGTCGGCGTTCGGCGCGGTGTCCTCAGCCAGCTGCCAGAGCGTCTCGCCCGGCTGGATGGTGACGGTGTCGAAGTGCGTCCGGGCTCCACCGGCGGCGGCGTCACCGGCGGACGCCTGCCCGCCGTTCAGGACGAAGAAGGCGACGACGATGAGGAGAGGGAGTGCTGCGAGCGTCGTGAAGACGATGCGCCCGCGGCGCGTCAGGCGCAGGCGGACGCGTGCGGCGGGGGCCGCGGTGCGCTGGATGTCAGCGATGGCGATGGTGCTCATGTCGTTCTTGCCTTCCCGTTCGGGTGAACCGAAGTCGTGTACCGAACATAGTTTCGAATCGGACGTCGCACAAGTCCTGGGAGAGGATTTCTGCGGGGTTTTCTTGCGACACGCTCGAACAGGTGTTTGTCCGGGGTTGACCGGTCGGATACTGTTTCGATCGACTGGGACAAGTCAAGCGGGGACCACCGACATTCCCGCCACGGCCGCTCAGCACCGACGAAAGCGAGACGACGTGGTGGACGAACTGCGGGGCCAGAAGCCGCTGACCGCGAAGCAGCAGACGATCCTCGACGCCATCCGTGCGTCCATCGCCTCGCGGGGGTACCCGCCGAGCATGCGCGAGATCGGCGACGCGGCCGGGCTGTCCTCGTTGTCGAGCGTGTCCCACCAGCTCGGCCAGCTCGAGCTCGGCGGTTGGATCCGCCGTGACCCGAACCGCCCTCGCGCGCTCGAGGTCCTGGTCGACGAGCCGACGCCCGACGTCACCGGACCCGACGTCGACGCCACCACGCTCGTCCCCCTGGTCGGCCGGATCGCCGCCGGTGTGCCGATCACCGCCGAGCAGCACGTCGACGAGATCGTCCCGCTCCCCCGTCAGCTCGTCGGTTCGGGCGACCTCTTCATGCTCAAGGTCGTCGGCGAGTCGATGATCGACGCCGCGATCTGCGACGGCGACTGGGTGGTCGTCCGCTCGCAGCAGACCGCCGAGAACGGGGACATCGTCGCCGCGATGCTCGACGAAGAGGCGACCGTCAAGGTCTTCCGCCAGCGCGACGGTCACACGTGGCTGCTCCCCCGCAACACCGCGTTCGAACCGATCCTCGGCGATGCGGCATCGGTGCTCGGCAAGGTCGTCGCGGTCCTCCGCTCCCTCTGACCCGCGCACAACCAAGATCGGCTCGAACCACGAGATCTCGTGGTCCGAGCCGATGTGCGTTGTGCGGTGTTGAACGGAACCGCGGCCGGACCGGACCCGCGTGGCGGACGCGGGGCGGGCCTCCCGGCCGTCAGCCGTCAGCCGTCGCCGGCCGTCAGGACGAGACGGGGGCGACCACGTACGGGTCGAGCTCCGCGACCTGGCGCTGGAAGACGCGCACGCGCAGGCGCGTGCCGTCCTCCACGTAGTCGACGGACTCCACCGCACCGGTGTCGTGCAGCGTCGACACCAGGTCGCCGCGGTCGTACGGCACGACGACCGTGAGCTCGACGTCGGGCTCCGGCAGGCGGTCCTCGATGACGCGGAGCAGCTCGTCGATGCCCTCGCCCGTGCGCGCCGACACGAAGACCGCGTCCGACGCCAGGCCGATGAGCACCAGACGCTGGGCGTCGTCGATCAGGTCGGCCTTGTTGAACACGACGATCTCGGGGATGTCGTGCGCACCGACGTCGCCGATGACCTCGCGCACGGTGGCGAGCTGCGCCGCGGGGTCGGGGTGCGAGCCGTCCACCACGTGCACGATGACGTCGGCCTCGCCGACCTCCTCGAGGGTGGAGCGGAACGCCTCGACCAGCTGGTGCGGCAGGTTCCGGACGAAGCCCACCGTGTCCACGAAGGTGAACTCGCGGCCCTTGGTGCTCTCGGTCCGGCGAACCGTGGCGTCGAGCGTCGCGAACAGCTGGTTCTGCACCAGCACACCGGCGCTCGTCAGGCGGTTCAGCAACGAGGACTTCCCCGCGTTGGTGTAGCCGGCGATCGCGACGCTCGGCACCTCGTTGCGGTGCCGGTCGGCACGCTTCGCCTCGCGCGCGGGCCGGAACCCGGCGATCTGGCGGCGGAGCTTCGACATGCGGGTGTGGATGCGACGACGGTCGAGCTCGATCTTCGTCTCACCGGGGCCACGGGACCCCATGCCAGCACCGCCGGAGACCTGGCCACCGGCCTGCCGGGACATCGAGTCGCCCCAGCCGCGCAGTCGTGGCAGCAGGTACTGGAGCTGCGCGAGTTCGACCTGGGCCTTGCCCTCCCGGGTCTTCGCGTGCTGGCTGAAGATGTCGAGGATCACGGCCGTGCGGTCGATGACCTTGACCTTCACGACGTCCTCGAGCGCACGGCGCTGCGACGGGGCGAGCTCGGTGTCCGCGATCACCGTGTCGGCGCCGGTGGCCTTGACGACCATCGCGAGCTCTTCGGCCTTGCCCTTGCCGAGGTAGGTCGCCGGGTCGGGATTCGGCCGGCGCTGCAGGAGTCCGTCGAGGACGACGGCGCCCGCGGTCTCGGCCAGGGCGGACAGCTCGCGCAGCGAGTTCTCGGCCTCTTGCGCATCGCCGTGCGGGTACACGCCGATCAGGACGACCTGTTCGAGCCGCAGCTGGCGGTACTCGACCTCGGTGACGTCCTCGAGCTCGGTGGAGAGGCCGGCGACGCGGCGCAGGGCCGCCCGGTCCTCGCGGTCGTACTGGTCGCCGTCGCCGTCCCAACTCGGGTCGTCGACCGAGCGGGTCTGGATCGCCTGGGCGGGGGCGAAGATGGACGATGCTGCGCGGCGGTCGGCGTTGCGCAACACCCGTTCGACGACACCGTCTGCGCTGTCGTCGTTGGTCTGGTCGTTCTGCTGATGGGTATCCGTCATCCTGTCCACAGGGTACCTCCGGCGGCCCTCGGACACACCGGGTTCCCGCTACGGTTCATCCATGGCGAACGACCACTACTTCTCCGCGAACCCGTCATCGGACACCCGCGAACGCCAGATCGACGTCACCCTCGCTGGCCGACCGCTCACGCTGACGACCGCGGCAGGGGTCTTCAGCCCGGACGGCCTCGACCGCGGCACGCGCGTGCTGCTCGGTGCCGTCCCGCCGCCCGCGCACGACGGCGCGCTGCTCGACATCGGCTGCGGCTGGGGGCCGATCGCGATCACGATGGCGCTGCACTCCCCCGACGCCCAGGTGTGGGGCGTCGACGTCAACGAGCGCGTGCTCGGACTGGCGCGTGCGAACGCCGAGGCAGCCGGAACCGCCAACGTCACGATCGCCCTGCCCGATGACGTGCCGGCCGACCTGCGGTTCCGGACGATCTGGTCGAACCCGCCCATCCGCGTCGGCAAGGACGAGCTGCACGAGATCCTGCTGACCTGGCTGCCCCGGCTCGAGGTCGAGGGCGACGCCTGGTTGGTGGTGTCGAAGGACCTCGGGGGCGACTCGTTGCAGAAGTGGCTCGTCGGCGCGCTCGGCACCGGGTTCCACGTCGCGCGGGCGTCCACGGACAAGGGGTTCCGCGTCATCCGCGTGCGCCGGACGGCGTAGGGACGGCACCGAGCGCCGGCGTCGCCCGGCCGGGCCGCGCCCGCGCCACTTCGTGAGCAGAAATGGTCGAGTCGCCGCAGCGCACCCGACCATTTCTGCTCACGAAGCGAAGCGCGCCGCGCGCGCCGCCCGGCTCGCGGCCCACGCGGCCCACGCGGCCCGCGGCCCCCGCGCCCGGCGTCAGACCGTCAGGTCCCCGGAGAACACGAGCTCGGCCGGCCCGGACAACGACACGTGCTCGCCGTCCTCCGCCGCGAACATCCGAACCGTCACGACCCCGCCCGGCACCCGGACGCGCCAGGTGTCCGGCGCGCCGGAGCCCACCCAGTACCGCGTCGCCAGGGCCGCCGCCACCGCACCGGTGCCGCACGACAGCGTCTCGCCGCTGCCCCGCTCGTGCACCCGCATCGTGATCTCGCCGACGCCGTCGTTGATGAGTGGGTCGCCGGGCAGCACGAACTCGACGTTGGCGCCGTGTTCGGGCGCCGGGTCGAGCACCGGCAGGAAGGTCAGGTCGAGGTCGGCGAGTTCGTCCTCGGTCGCGACGGCGACGACGACGTGCGGGTTGCCCACGTCGATGCCGATCCCGGGACGAGCACCGTCGAGGTTCTTGGCGCGCACCATGACGTCGTCGGAGCCGCCGTCCTCGATGCCGAGTCCCCACCGGCCGAGGTCGGCAGCGAAGCCGTTCGTGGTGCGCTGGATGTCGACGAGGCCCTTGCGGCTGCCGACGGTCAGCGTCTCTCCGGGCGCCAGCTCGACCAGGCCGGACTCGGTCAGGTAGCGCGCGAACACCCGGATCCCGTTGCCGCACATCTCGGCGACCGTGCCGTCGGCGTTGTGGTAGTCCATGAACCAGGTCGCCGCGGGTTCGACGGCCACCAGGGCGCGCCCCTCGGGGATCGCCTCGGACCGCACCGCACGGATCACGCCGTCGCCGCCCACGCCGAAGCGTCGGTCCGCGATCGCGCGGATCCGCTCGGGGGTCAGGTCGACGGTGGCGTCGGGGTCGGCGAACAGGACGAAGTCGTTGCCGGTCCCCTGGCCCTTGGTGAAGTGCAGCTCGGTCACGGGACGATCCTACGGGCCAGTTCCGACAGGTCCCCGCGGTCCGCTCCGGTGACGTCGAGGGTCTCGGCGTCGGCGTAGCGGCGGAACCAGGACACCTGCCGCCGTGCGTACTTGCGCGTCGCGATGCCGGTCGCCTCGACCGCGGCCTCGACCGTGGAGCTCCCCCGCAGCACGTCGAGCGCCTGCGAGTACCCGATCGCGGCCCGCGCCGTCTTGCCCTGCTCGATGCCCTGCTCGCGCAGCGCGGCTACCTCGTCCACGAGCCCGGCGGCGAACATGCCCGCCGCGCGCGCGTGCAGCGCCGCGACGAGTTGCTCGCGGTCCCGTCGCAGGTGCAGGATCCGGGACGGTCGCCACGCGCGGGGCGCGGACGGGAGGCTCGGGGTCACGACCTCGGATCGGCTCGCGATCTCGAGTGCGCGGATCAACCGCCGTGGGTTGCGTGCGTCGATCGTCGCTGCGGCTGCCGGGTCCATGCCGCGCAGCCGTTCGAGCAGGATGCCCGGACCGAGCTCGTCGTGCTCGCGTTCGAGCCGCGCGCGGAGTTCGGGGTCGGTGCCGGGGAACGCCAGGTCGAACAGCACCGACGACACGTAGAGCCCGCTGCCGCCGACGAGCACGGCGACGCCACCGTCGGCACGGATCCGGTCGACCTCGGCTCGGGCAGCCACCTGGTAGGCGGCGACGCTCGCCTCGTCGGTGACGTCGAGCACGTCGAGTTGGTGGTGCGGGATGCCGTGCCGTTCGTCGAGCGACAGCTTCGCGGTGCCGATGTCCATGCCGCGGTACAGCTGCATGGCGTCGGCGTTGACGATCTCGGCGTTCCGGCCGACGGCGCGGAGGCGCTCGGCGATGGCGATGCCGAGGTCGGACTTGCCCGTCCCCGTCGCACCGACGACCGCGATCAGGTCGGCATCGGTCGCGTCGCGGGGGTGCCCGTGGTCCGGGACCGGGTCGCGCCCGAGGTCGTCCGGTCCACCGAGGGCTTCAGCGCCCGACACGGAGCGTGGGCAGCCCGAGCGACACCGGGCGTGGGCCGTCGCTGGGCGCCGTCGGCGTCGGCACGCCGCAGCTCTCGGCCTCGGCACGGTCCCAGGCGTCACCCGCGCGGGTGCGTCGGACGCGCAGCGGAGCATCGTCGTCGGCGATGAGGAAGTGCGGAGCAGCCCGGGTGATCTGGACGGTGACGACGTCACCGGGGCGCGGGACCGCGGAGCCCTCCGGCACGGCGAAGTGCACGAGCCGGGAGTCCTCGGCGCGTCCGGACAACCGGCGGGTGGCGTCGTCCTTCCGCCCCTCGCCCGTCGCGACCAGCACCTCGACGCTCCGGCCGACCTGCGCCGCGTTCTCCTCGGCGGTGATGCGTTCCTGCAGGGCGACGAGCCGCTCGTACCGCTCCTGCACCACCTGCTTCGGCAGTTGGTCGTCCATCGTCGCCGCGGGGGTGCCGGGGCGGATCGAGTACTGGAACGTGAAGGCGCTGGCGAACCGTGCCTGCTCCACCACGCGGAGCGTGTCCGCGAAGTCCGCTTCGGTCTCGCCGGGGAACCCGACGATGATGTCGGTGGAGATGGCAGCGTTCGGGATCTTCGCGCGCACCCGGTCGAGGATGCCGAGGAACCGCTCGCTCCGGTAACTGCGGCGCATCGCCTTGAGCACCCGATCCGAGCCGGACTGCAACGGCATGTGCAGCTGCGGCATCACGTTCGGGGTCTCGGCCATGGCGTCGATGACGTCGTCGGTGAAGGCCGCCGGGTGCGGGCTCGTGAAGCGGATGCGCTCGAGGCCGTCGATGGTGCCGGCCGCGCGCAGCAGCTTGCCGAAGGCCTGGCGATCGCCGAACTCGACCCCGTACGAGTTCACGTTCTGTCCGAGCAGGGTGACCTCGATCGCACCGTCGTCCACGAGCGCCTGGATCTCGGCGAGGACGTCGCCGGGGCGGCGGTCCTTCTCCTTGCCACGGAGCGACGGGACGATGCAGAACGTGCAGGTGTTGTTGCAGCCGACCGAGATCGACACCCACCCGCTGTGGGTCGAGTCGCGCTTGGTGGGCAGCGTCGACGGGAACACGTCGAGCGCCTCGAGGATCTCGATCTGTGCTTCGTCGTTGTGGCGTGCACGCTCGAGCAGGGTCGGCAGTGACCCCATGTTGTGGGTGCCGAAGACGACGTCGACCCACGGCGCCTTCTCGAGGATGACGTTCTTGTCCTTCTGCGCCAGGCACCCACCGACGGCGATCTGCATGCCGGGGTGGTCGCGCTTGATGCCGGCGAGCTGCCCGAGGTTGCCGTACAGGCGGTTGTCGGCGTTCTCGCGCACAGCACAGGTGTTGATCACGACGACGTCGGCCTGCTCGCCATCCGCCGCCGTGTAGCCCGCCGCCTGCAGCGACCCGCTCAGTCGCTCGGAGTCGTGGACGTTCATCTGGCACCCGTAGGTGCGGACTTCGTAGGTGCGCTGGCGCGCTGCGACGGTGGCCATGGTCGTCCCAGTGTAGGTCGGGGCGACTACTCGAAGCGCACGGTCCCGCGGCCCGTCGGAGGCCGACGTCCGCCGCCGTCGAGGGCACGCTGGACGGCGATCCGCACCACGCCCGAGCCGTAGCCCTTGCGCATCAGGAAGCCGGACAACCGACGCTCGGCGGTCGCTCGGTCGAGCCCGCGCAACTGCGGCGCGCGCTTGTCGGCGAGCTCCTGGGCGCGGATGAACTCGTCGTCCTCGTCGTCGGCGGCTTCGTCGAGCGCGGTGTCGATCGCGATCTGGTCGATGCCGCGTCGCCGGAGCTCGGTCACGACGCCCTGCCGCCCCAGACCCTTGCGGGCGTGCAGGCGGTCCACCAGGTCGGTGGCGAGCGCGACGTCGTCGAGCAGCCCGACGCGGGTCAATCGTTCGATCTCGTGCTCGACCACGTCGGGGTCGAGGTCCTGTTGCGTGAGGAGCGTCCGCATCTCGGACTCGCTCACGCCCTTGCGACCGAGCGCGCGCATGCTGAGCCGCTCGGCGTCGGCACGCTGTTCGTCGAGCGGACGAGGAGCATCCGCAGGGTCGAGTTCCCCGCCACCGGCGATCGAGAAGACCGATGCCGTGGTGGCGTCCGCGCCGTCGTCGGCGTAGCCGTCCTGCTCGGCCCGAGCGCTCCGGCCGGACCCGTCACCGATGACCGGCGAGACCCAGTCCGCCTGCGCACGCGCCCCGCGGATCGGCAGTGGGACGGGGGTGTCCGCGTCGTCTTCGAGCACGGGATCCGGGACGTCGGACAGCGGCCGGTCGGGCGTGGGAGGAGCGGTGGGCTCCGCAGATGCCGGGGCCCGACGACGGGACCTCGCACCGAACAGGTCGGTGACCGGTGCGAGGCCGTCGTCGTCGTGGTCGGTGCTCACGCGCCCTTGCGCTCCGCGAGCTTCGGCGCGATCGACTCGACCGGGGCGTCCTCGGCCTTGGCACCGCCGACGCCGAGCTTGGCGAGGATCTTGCCTTCGATCTCAGCAGCCGTGTCCGGGTTCTGGATCAGGAAGGAACGCGAGTTCTCCTTGCCCTGCCCGAGCTGGTCACCGTCGTAGGTGTACCAGGCACCCGACTTCTTGACGATGCCGTGGTCGACACCGAAGTCGAGCAGCGAGCCTTCGCGCGAGATGCCGACGCCGTACAGGATGTCGAACTCGGCCTGCTTGAAGGGCGGCGCCATCTTGTTCTTGACGACCTTGACGCGCGTGCGGTTGCCGACGGCGTCGGTCCCGCTCTTCAGCGTCTCGATGCGACGGATGTCGAGGCGGACGGACGCGTAGAACTTCAACGCCTTACCGCCAGAGGTGGTCTCCGGGGAACCGAAGAACACACCGATCTTCTCGCGCAGCTGGTTGATGAAGATCATCGTGGTCTGCGTCTGGTTCAGCCCACCGGCGAGCTTGCGCAGGGCCTGTGACATGAGGCGGGCCTGCAGACCGACGTGGGAGTCGCCCATCTCGCCCTCGATCTCGGCGCGCGGCACGAGTGCGGCGACGGAGTCGATGACGATGAGGTCGATCGAACCGGAGCGGACGAGCATGTCCGCGATCTCGAGCGCCTGCTCGGCGGTGTCCGGCTGCGACACGAGCAGGGCGTCGATGTCGACACCGAGCTTCTTCGCGTACTCCGGGTCGAGCGCGTGCTCGGCGTCGATGAAGGCTGCGATGCCACCGGCGCGCTGGGCGTTGGCGATGGCGTGGATCGTGAGGGTCGTCTTACCCGACGACTCCGGACCGTAGATCTCGACGATGCGGCCGCGGGGCAGTCCGCCGATGCCGAGCGCGACGTCGAGCGCCACCGACCCGGTCTGGATGACGTTGACGGGGGCGCGTTCGTCCGAACCGAGGCGCATGATCGCACCCTTGCCGAACTGCCTGTCGATCTGTGCGAGTGCGGTCTCGAGGGCCTTTTCGCGGTCTGCCGGTGATGGCATGGGGTGCTCCTTCGTGCTCGTGTTCGGCCGCCTGTAGGCTGTCGCGTCCACGCCGGCCGGTGGTGCAAGGCCGATGGTTCTGCGACAAGGCTTCGGGCTGTTCCCGATGTCCATCAACCTATGGCTGGCCACCGACATCACTGCCGACGGTCACGCGATCTGTGGATGGAACACCCGGGCGACGCCGCTGTGGAGGAACGTACCACCGATCGAACACCCGTTCGAGCAACACGCCGAACAGAGTTTCGGGCGACGGAGCCGGCACGATCGGAGGAGCACGCGCCTCAGTTCTGCGGCTCGGCCAGCCCCTTGCCGTGCCGCCGGTCCAGCGGGACGTCCTGCGAATCGCACAGCGCGTCCCACACCCGGCGGGCGTCGATGCCGGCGTCCAACGCGTCCACGGCCGAGCGGCCACCGAGGTCCTCGAGCACGACGTCACGGGTGACCACGGATCCGTAGGCCTCGCCGAACACCTGGTCGACGGCACGCCAGAACTCACTCACCCGCATCCGCCAAGCCTAGAGCGTCCGCGAACGCAGGGCCTCCCCGCACGCGCAGTACTCCCGGACGCAGAACGCCCCCGCCGGGAGGTTCCGGCGGGGGCGTTCAGTGCGAGGCGCTCAGCGCACCGCGAGGTCGTTGTCGAACTCTGCGACGAGGTCGTCCGGGAGCGTGTCGGGGACGGGAGTGAGTCCCTCGACGATCGCGAGACGGTCGCCCACCTCGCGCATGATCGTGGAGATGGGGGTGTCCAGCGCATCCGCGACGGACGCGAGGATCTCCGAGCTGGCCTCTTTCTGACCACGCTCGACCTCACTGAGGTACCCGAGGGCCACACTGGCCTTGGACGCGACCTGACGGAGGGTCCGGCCCTTCTGCAAGCGGAAGTCCCGAAGCACATCGCCGATTTCCTGACGAACGAGAACCATGAGAACTCCTCCTCTCTGTCGTCTCCGCGCCCGCCCGATCCGGAGGATCGAGTTCGGGTTCAGCAACTTTAGCGTTGCCGGTTGAAGCATGCTAACCAGGCTGGCTGCCGTCCTGCTGGAGATTGCGTGAGATGTAACCCAGTGGAAACGGGACCTATTCCCGGCCCCGGACCACGGACGACATCCGTGTCAGGAGTTCGGAGACGGACGCCGTCCGGATTGCACCGCGGTCCCCGTCGAGGTGGAGTTCCCAGGCAGTGGCGCCGTCCGCCGACGCGATCCCGACGAACACGGTGCCGACGGGCTTGCCGTCCTGCGGGTCCGGCCCCGCGACGCCGGTCGTGCTGATCCCCCACGTCGCCGGCTCGCCGTCGACGGACAGCGCGGTCCGGACACCGGCAGCCATCTGCCGCGCGACCTCCGGGTCGACGGCGCCGTTGGCGGCCAGCAACTCGGCCGAGACCCCGAGCACGCTGTGCTTGACGGGCGTCGCGTAGGCCACGACTCCCCCGCGCACCACGGCGCTCGCCCCCGGTACGCCGACGAGCGTCGACACCACCGATCCGCCGGTGAGCGACTCCGCCACGGCGACGGTCTCACCGCGACGCGTCAGCTCGGCGACCAGGGACTGCGCGATCGCGTCGACCGTGTCGGCCGGACCGGGAGGCACGGTGCCGGTCGCGTCGTCGGCCTGCGTCACGCGGTGGTCCGGTTGTGCTTCCACGCCTGGTACAGGTAGTCGATGCCGCTCAGCACGGTCGCCAGGAAGGCGGCGGTCATCAGGATGCCGTTGACCCAGTGCGCCCAGTCGCCGACGAGCTCCCACCACGGGAACAGTGCCGCCGTCAGGGCGACGGCCTGCAGCACGGTCTTGATCTTGCCGCCGCGGCTGGCCGGGATCACCCGGTCCGACAGCACCGCGAAGCGGAACACCGTGATGCCGATCTCGCGCACCATGATCAGGACGGTCACGTACCAGGGCAGCTCCCCGAGGATCGACAGGGCGACGAGCGCGCCGCCGATCAGGACCTTGTCGGCGATGGGGTCGACGAGCTTGCCGAAGTCGGTGACCAGGTTCTGCCGGCGGGCGATGATGCCGTCGGCACTGTCGGTGACGATCGCGACGACGAAGACGACCGCGGCCCAGATGCGCAGTGGACCGTCGTTGCCGGCGTCGGCGAGGAGCAGCACGAAGAACAGCGGCGCCATGAGGATGCGCACCACGGTGATGATGTTCGCGACGTTCGCCGTCGATGCGGGGCCGGGGCCCTTGCGGAGCAGTCGCCCGCGCCAGGGGAACTTCGCGCCGTGTGTCGTGTCCGTGCCGTCCGAGGCGGTCATCGCCTTCACTCCCTGCCCGTCAGTCCCCACGCGTCCTCATCGGGCTCGTCGTGCACTTCATCGTACCCGCGGGTCATGTCGCCCACGGGGTCGGCGCCGTACCGGTCGCCGTCGTCACTCGGACCGGGCGCGGGGGCCACGGGCGCCGGAGCGGCGGGCGGCTCCTCGCCACGGAGCTTCGCGAGCACTGCGGGCAGCTGGTCCGCGGTGACGAGCACGTCGCGAGCCTTCGACCCCTCGGACGGCCCGACGATGTCGCGGGACTCCATCAGGTCCATCAGTCGACCCGCCTTCGCGAAGCCGACACGGAGCTTGCGCTGCAGCATCGAGGTGGACCCGAACTGCGTCGAGACCACCTGCTCGACCGCCGCGAGGAGCAGCTCGAGGTCGTCGCCGATGTCGGCGTCGATCTCCTTGCGCTCGACCACGGCCTGGACGTCCTGGCGGTACTCGGGCTGGGCCTGCCGTGTGACGTGCTGGACGACCTCGGCGACCTCGCCCTCCTGCACCCAGGCACCCTGGACGCGGAGCGACTTGGACGACCCCATCGGCAGGAAGAGCGCGTCGCCCTGCCCGATGAGCTTGTCCGCACCGGGCTGGTCGAGGATGACGCGGGAGTCCGTGACGCTCGTGACCGCGAAGGCGATGCGCGACGGCACGTTCGCCTTGATCAGGCCGGTGATGACGTCCACCGACGGACGCTGCGTCGCGAGCACCAGGTGGATGCCGGCTGCACGGGCGAGCTGGGTGATGCGGACGATCGACTCCTCGACGTCGCGCGGGGCGACGAGCATGAGGTCGGCGAGCTCGTCGACCACGACGAGCAGGTACGGGTACGGCTTGAGCTTCCGCTCGCTGCCCGCCGGCAGGACGATCTCCTCGTTCTCGATCGCCTTGTTGAAGTCGTCGACGTGGCGGAACCCGAACGACGCCAGGTCGTCGTACCGCATGTCCATCTCCTTCACGACCCACTGCAGCGCTTCGGCCGCCTTCTTCGGGTTCGTGATGATGGGCGTGATGAGGTGCGGGACACCCGCGTAGATCGAGAGCTCGACGCGCTTCGGGTCGACCAGCACCATGCGGACCTCGGACGGCTTCGCGCGCATGAGCAGCGACGTGATCATCGAGTTGATGAAGACCGACTTGCCGGAACCGGTCGAACCGGCGACGAGCAGGTGCGGCATCTTCGCCAGGTTCGCGACGACGAAGCCGCCCTCGACGTCCTTGCCGACGCCGATCGTCATCGGGTGCTTCGACTTGCGGGCGGCGTTCGAGCGCAGCACGTCGCCCAGGGACACGATCTCGCGGTCGGTGTTCGGGATCTCGACGCCGATCGCGCTCTTGCCGGGGATCGGCGAGAGGATGCGGACCTCGTTCGAGGCGACGGCGTAGGACAGGTTCTTCGACAGCGCCGTGACCCGCTCGACCTTGACGCCCGGACCGAGCTCGATCTCGTACCGCGTGACCGTCGGCCCACGGGAGAACCCGGTGACCTTCGCGTCGACCTTGAACTCGGTGAGCACACCGGTGATGGCGGCGACGATGTCGTCGTTCGCCTGACTGCGGGCGACCGAGGGCGTGCCGGAGCTGAGGGTCGTGGCGGCGGGCAGGCGGTACGGCTTCGACGGGTCCTCGTCGGACCCGGCTGCGGCCGCACTCAGCTCGGCGGCGGCGTCGTCCGGCTCGTCGACGACCTCGGGTTCGGACAGGACCGCAGGCACCGCCGGTCGGATGTCGGCGGTCGGTTCCGGACGCGCGGGGACGTCGGTGCCGAACGCCCGGAGCGCCTGCTCGGCGTCCTGCAGGTCCTGCTCGACGGAGTCGTTGAGGTTGACCGACGCGGGCTCGGCGGGTGTCAGGTCGACCAGGCCGGCCGCGGCGCCGGCGTTCGGGTTCGTGGTCGGTGCGGCCGCCGCGGGAGCAGCCGCAGCCGTGGGCGGGGCCGTCGGAGCGACACCGGTCGCCGGGGGCAGGACGGGGCTGTCGTACGCCGGGTCCTCTTCGCGCCCGGACTTGTTCCGGCGCCACCACGGCACGTTGTCGCCGTCCGCCGCGCCTTCGGCAGCGGCCTGCTCGTCGCCGAAACCGAGGTCGTCGAACAGCTGGAAGTCGGTGTCGCTCTTCTTGCCGCGCTTCGACGTGCGGGTGCGGGTGGCGGGCTCGGCCACGGCCGCGGCAGCCTCGGGCTCGGCAGCCGGGGCCGGCGCACCGAACAGGTACGCGTACAGCTCGTGCAGGCGACGACCGACCTTGTTCGGCGGCGTCTTGGTGATGATGAAGAGCGAGAGCACGAGCAGCACGATCGCCACCGGGACCGCGACCCACGCGGTCGCGATGGTCACGAGCCAGCCGATCACGACCCAGCCGAGCACCCCGCCGGCCGCGGCCAGCGCGGGCATGCCGTCGGCTGCGCTCGGCTGACCACCGAAGACGTGGCAGAGCGAGGCGATGGAGACGAGCAGGATCCCCAGGCCGATGCCGATGCGGGTGTTGTCGTGCACGGAGGCCGGGTGCCGGAACAGCCATCCGGCGAAGACGATCATGATCACCGGCAGCGCGAACGCCAACCGGCCGAACAGTCCACCGAACGTGTAGGCGTCGAGTGCGACGGACACGTCGTTCGTCGGGTTGAGCCACTCGACGACCGCACCGGCGATGGCCAGCACGAACAGCAGGAACGGGAACCCGTCGCGCCGCTGGTCCTTCTCGAGCGACTCCTTGCCGAGCAGCCGGAACACCGCGCCGACGCCGTGCGCCATCGCGAGCCAGAAGGTCACGAGCGGGTTCTGCTCGCGGAACACCGGTGTCGGTGCAGCCTGCGGCAGCTTCTTCGTCGTGGCCTGGGTGCGCGACGAACCACGCGTCCCGTTCCCACGGGACGACGTGGACGCGCGCGAGCGCGTGGTCGACTTGGTGCCTCCGGCCATGGGCAGAACCCTAATCCCCACTCAGGACAAACCAAGGGAGGCCCGCCGCAGCGTCCGTGACGGACGCTGGACGGGCCTCCCGGTCGACCGCGATGAACGCGACTGACGCGACTGACGCGCTACGCCTCGATGACCACCGGGACGATCATCGGACGGCGGCGGTGCTTGGTGTTGACCCACCGGCCGACCGTGCGGCGGACGACCTGCGCGAACGCGTGCGAGTCCCGCGTGCCGTTCGCGGCCGCCTCGGCGATCGCCTTGGCGATCTGCGGACGGACGTCGTCGAACACGGAGTCGTCCTCGGCGAAGCCGCGCGACTGGATCTCCGGGCCGATGACGCACTGGCCGGTGGTGAAGTCCACCGCGGCGAAGACCGAGATGAAGCCCTCTTCCGACAGGACACGGCGGTCCTTGAGGTCGGCGTCGGTGATCTCGCCCACGGTCGAGCCGTCGACGTACACGTACCCGATGTCGAGCTGCCCGGCGACCGTCGCGACGCCGTCCTTCAGGTCGACGACGATGCCGTCCTGCCCGAGGATCACGTTGCGCGGCGGCACACCCGTCTGGATCGCCAGGTCGGCGTTCGCGTACAGGTGGCGGTGCTCGCCGTGGACCGGCAGGACGTTGCGCGGACGCAGGATGTTGTAGCAGTAGAGCAGTTCGCCGGCCGAGGCGTGTCCGGAGACGTGCACCTTGGCGTTGCCCTTGTGCACGACCTTCGCACCGAGCTTCGTCAGCCCGTCGATGACGCGGTACACGGCGTTCTCGTTGCCGGGGATGAGGGACGACGCGAGGATGACGGTGTCGCCCTCGCCGATCTCGATCTGGTGCTCGAGGTTCGCCATCCGTGCGAGCACGGCCATCGGCTCGCCCTGCGACCCGGTCGACATGTAGACGATCTGGTCGTCGGGGACGTTCTTCGCCTTCTTCGTGTCGATGAGGACGTTCTCGGGCACCCGGAGGTAGCCGAGGTCGGCGGCGATGGTCATGTTGCGGATCATCGAGCGCCCCATGAACGCGACCTTGCGGTTCGCGGCCGCGGCGGCGTCGAGGACCTGCTGCACACGGTGCACGTGCGACGAGAAGCTCGCCACGACGACCTTCTTGCGTGCCCGCATGATGATGTTCTCGAGCACCGGTCCGATGTCCCGCTCGGGCGCGGTGAAGCCCGGCACGTCGGCGTTGGTCGAGTCCGGCAGGAACAGGTCGACGCCGGCCTCACCGAGACGCGCGAACGCACGGAGGTCGGTGATGCGGTCGTCCAGCGGGAGCTGGTCCATCTTGAAGTCACCCGTGTGCAGGACACGACCGGCAGGGGTCGTGATCGCGACGGCGAGGGCGTCCGGGATGGAGTGGTTCACGGCGACGAACTCGAGGTGGAACGGGCCGAGCTGTTCGGTCTGGTCCTCGGCCACGACGAGCGTGTACGGCTTGATCCGGTGTTCCTTGAGCTTCGCCTCGACGAGCGCGAGGGTCAGCGTGGAGCCGATCAGCGGGATGTCGTCGCGGAGCTTCAACAGGTACGGGACGGCGCCGATGTGGTCCTCGTGACCGTGCGTGAGCACGACACCGAGGACGTCGTCGAGGCGGTCACGGATCGGCGCGAAGTCCGGCAGGATCAGGTCGACCCCGGGCTGGTGCTCCTCGGGGAAGAGCACGCCGGCGTCGACGATGAGCAGCTTGCCCTCGTACTCGTAGACGGTCATGTTGCGACCGATCTCGCCGAGTCCCCCGATGGGGATGACGCGGAGGGTGCCGGGTTCGAGCGGCTGCGGTGTGGAGACTTGTGTGGGCATTCGGTCCTACGGATTCGGGCGACGCGCGGGGAGCGCGCCGCGGTGTTCGCTAGCGGGTGGTGCCTGGCACCTTTGGCAGTGCGCCGCCGGCCGCTGCGTTGCGGTCGGGGCGGAAGTTCGAGAAGTCGGCGCCGGGCACGTCGCGCACGGCTTCGAGCGAGGTCTCGATGGCGTACGCCTCGGAGTCCTCGGGGCCGACGAGCGGCAGACGGACGCGCGGGCTGCCGATGCGGCCGAGCCCGTGCAGGATGTACTTCGCCGCGACGGTGCCGGGCACGTGGGTCATCACGGCGCGGACGAGCGGCTCGACGCGCTTGTGCTCGGCGGTGGCGGTCGCCAGGTCGCCGCGGTTCACGGCGTCGACGATGGTGCGGTACGGCGTGCTCGTGATGTTCGCGGTGACGCCGATCAGGCCCGTCGCGCCGATGGACAGGTGCGGGAGCACGTTGGTGTCGTCGCCGGAGAAGTACATCAGGTCGGTGTTGTTCAGCACGCGGGACACCTCGGCGAAGTCGCCCTTGGCGTCCTTCACGGCGAGGATGTTCGGGTGCTTCGACGCGCGCAGGATCGTGTCGTAGGTGATCGGGATGCCCGTGCGCCCCGGGATGTCGTACAGGATCACCGGCAGGTCGGTGGCGTCGGCGATCATCCGGAAGTGGGTGAGCACGCCCGACTGGGTCGGCTTGTTGTAGTACGGCGTGACGATCATGACGCCGTCGGCGCCGGCCCGCTCGCTCTGCTTGTAGAGGTGGATCGCGTGCGCGGTCTCGTTCGAGCCACCGCCCGTGATGATCTTCGCGCGGCCCGCGGCGACGGACTTGCCGACCTCGACCAGACGGAGCTTCTCGGGATCGGTCAGGGTGCTCGTCTCGCCGGTGGTGCCGGTGACGACGATGCCGTCGGCGCCGGCCGTGATGCAGTCGTCGATGTGCTGCTCGACGCCGGGCCAGTCGACCTCGCCGTCGGCCGTGAACGGGGTCACGAGGGCGACGAGGACCTGACCGAAGGGATTCTCACGCGGGGACACGGGCACCAGCGTACCGGGGATGGGCGCGATGGCCGCCGTCCGGGTGGACGGTCGCCTGCCTGCGGCGCGGACGGGAGGCCCGGATCACGTCCGTCAGGCGCTGCCCGCCCGGTGGGAACCAGGTTCCGGACACCACACCACGCGATTGCGCGGTGCCGTGTCCGGAACCTGGTTCCGAACGCTCAGGGGCGCCGCCACTCGAGGAAGCGGTAGCGGGTCCCGGTGCGGGATTCCTGCCACGGGCCCTCGTCGACGAGCGACCAGTCGGCCGACCCGGCGAGCGTCGGAGCGACGGTGTCGCCGGGCACGTCGACGTCGATGACGGTCTCGGACACCCGCTCGGCACGGTCCAGCGCTGCGGCGTAGACCTGCCCGCCGCCGATGACCCAGACGGTCTCGTCGGCACCGTCGGCACCGTCGAGGGCGGCCGCCAGCTCGTGCACGACCTCGGCGCCGTCCGCCGACCACGACGGGTCGCGGGTGAGCACGACGTTGCGCCGACCGGGCAGCGGACGGAACCGCTCGGGCAGGGACTCCCAGGTGCGACGGCCCATCAGCACCGTGGCGTCACCGGTGACCTGCTTGAAGTGCGCGAGGTCCTCGGGCACGTGCCAGGGCATGCCACCGTCGGCCCCGATGACCCCGCCGGTCGACCGGGCCCACACCATGCCGATCATCAGACCGCGACCGCGGCCTTGATCGACGGGTGGTGGTGGTAGCCGACGACCGTGAAGTCCTCGTACTCGTAGTCGTCGATCGAGTCCCTCGGTGCGAGCTCCAGGGTCGGCAGGGCGTACGCCGTGCGGGACAGCTGCTCCTCCACCTGCTCGACGTGGTTGTCGTAGACGTGGCAGTCGCCGCCGGTCCAGACGAAGTCACCGACCTCGAGCCCGGTCTGTGCGGCGATCATGTGGGTGAGCAGGGCGTACGACGCGATGTTGAACGGGACCCCGAGGAACATGTCCGCGCTGCGCTGGTAGAGCTGGCACGAGAGCTTGCCGTCGTTGACGTAGAACTGGAAGAACGCGTGGCACGGCGCGAGTGCCATGTCCGGGATGTCCGCCACGTTCCAGGCCGACACGATGAGCCGTCGGCTGTCCGGGTTCGTGCGGATCTGGTCGATCACCTGGGCGATCTGGTCGACGTGCTCGCCGGACGGGGTCGGCCACGAGCGCCACTGCACGCCGTAGACCGGGCCGAGGTCGCCGCCCTCGTCCGCCCACTCGTTCCAGATCCGGACGCCGTGTTCCTGCAGCCAGGTCGCGTTGCCGTCGCCGCGCAGGAACCAGAGCAGCTCGTACGCGATCGACTTGAAGTGCACGCGCTTCGTGGAGACGAGCGGGAAGCCCTTCGACAGGTCGTAGCGGAGCTGCGCACCGAACAGACTGCGGGTCCCGGTGCCGGTGCGGTCGCCCTTCGGCGTGCCCTCGGTGAGGACCCGTCGGAGCAGGTCTTCGTAGGGGGTCGGCACGGTGGGGTCGGGCTGCACGGTCTCGCTGTCGCTCACACACAGAAGACTACGTCGGCATGAGTAGCGTTGGCGGCATGGCAGACACGGCGGCAGAGCCGCTCTCGATCCTGATCGCCGGCGCGTCCGGTTTCATCGGCACCCCGCTCGTCCGCGCCCTGCGCGAGGCGGGCCACCACGTGACCACGCTCGTGCGACGCGAGCCGCACACGGCCACCGAGTTCCGCTGGGCCCCCGGACAGCGTCCGCTCGACCCCGCCATCGTCGACGGCGCCGACGTGGTGATCAACCTGGCGGGTGCGAACATCGGCAAGTTGCCGTGGACCGCGAAGTACCGCGAGGAGATCCGGCGCTCGCGCGTCGACGCGACCGACACCCTGGTCGAGGCGATGCGGCACGCCAGCACGCCCCCGGCGCTGTTCCTGTCCGGATCGGCCTCGGGCGTGTACGGCGACCGCCCGGCGGACGTCCTGCAGGACGACGCGGCGCCCGGCACCGGGTTCCTCGCCGAGGTCTGCACCGCATGGGAGGCCGCGGCGAACGCGGCGCCGGACGGCGTGCGCGTCATCACCCTGCGCACCGGCATCGTCATCGGCGAGGGCGGCGGCGCGCTCGCACCGATCCTGCCGCTGACCCGGTTCGGGCTGGGCAGCCGCCTCGGCACCGGCGGACAGCACTGGCC
Source organism: Curtobacterium pomorum (assembly GCF_044497295.1). NCBI lineage: Bacteria > Bacillati > Actinomycetota > Actinomycetes > Micrococcales > Microbacteriaceae > Curtobacterium > Curtobacterium pomorum. The sequence goes on along the minus strand of NZ_CP172409.1, from coordinate 1,397,773 downwards.
GTGGATCGCGCTCGAGGACGAGGTCGGCGCCATCGTGCACCTGGCCACGAGCCCGTCGGCGTCCGGGGTCAGCGGGCCGGTGAACCTGGCCGGGCCGGAGGCCGTCGTCGCCGACCGCATCACGAAGCGCGTCGCCGAGGACCTGCACCGGCCGTACCTGTTCCGGATCCCGGAGTTCGCGTTGCGCCTCGCACTGCAGGACGCGGCGGACGAGATGCTGCTGTCGAGTCAGCAGATGGTGCCGACGAAGCTGCTCGAGTCCGGCTACGCCTTCCGCTACACCCACGCGTCGGACGCGGTCGACGCGGTCCTCTGACCGGGGGTCAGGCGCTCGCCCGCGACAGCGCGGTGCGCATCGCGGCGCGGGCGCGCTTCCGGTCTCCCGCGGCGTCGTAGACGACCCCGAGCCGGTACCACGCGCGCCAGTCGGCAGGATCCTGCTCGACGGCAGCCTGGTACTTCGGGAAGACCTCGTCGGCGGCTTCGCGCGTCGGACGTCCCGACGGTCGCACGGGCACGACGTCCTCCGGCGCACCGCCCTCGGCCTCGAGCCGGGAACCGAGCCGGGTGATCCGGACACCGAACCGGAACTCGAGCACGAGCAGGAGTGCCCCGATCGCGGCGACGACGAACAGGGCGACGCCGATGCCGATCCCGATCGGGATGCCGGTCGCGATGAACGCGACGGCCCGCTGCCCGACGAGCACGATGTAGAGCGCCAGCAGCAGGGTCATCAGCGCCGCACCCCAGAACGGCGACCGGATCGCGCGCCCGGCCCGCGCTGCACGTCCCACCGGGTCAGCCGATGCCGAGGACGCTGCCGAGCCCCACGGTGAGTCCGCGGGCGGACCCGAGTGCCGACAGTGCCGCCCGGATCCCGGCGACGTAGGCGACGTCGTCGTTGGTGTCGTGCCGGATGGTCAGGGTCTCGCCGGGGCCGCTGAGCAGGACGTCCTGCACCGCCTTCACCCCGGGCAGCCGGAGCGAGTGGATCGGCACGCTCGCCACCTGCTGACCGCGGGCGCGCTGGTCGACGTGCGGGGCCTCGACCGGACCGACGTCGCGCCGGGCCTCGGCGATCAGTTCGGCGGTGCGCACCGCGGTGCCGGACGGCGAGTCGATCTTGCCGGCGTGGTGCGTCTCGACGATCTCGACCGAGGGGAACCACGGCGCCGCGATCGTGGCGAGGTGGGTGCCGAGCACCGAGCCGATCGAGAAGTTCGGGACCACGAGGACGCCCTGGTCGGGACGCTCCTGCAGGGCGGTGCGGAGCTTCGCGAGACGGTCGGCCGACCACCCCGAGGTGCCGACGAGCACGTTCGCCCCGCTCGACAGGGCGTTCTCGACGATCGCGGGGCTGAGCGCCGGCACCGTCACGTCGACGACGAGCGCGGCGCCGCCGAACACCGACGGAGGCGCCTCGTGGGCACCGTCCTTCGACGACAGACGGGCGACGAGCTCGAACTCCGGGAGTTCCTCGACGACGGAGGCCACGAGGCCCCCGAGACGACCGGTGGCGCCGACGACGGCGACGGGAGTGACCATGCGGTCCATCCTAGGATCGACCCATGTCAGTCGAGGTCAGGACCGTGCCCGCCGATCTGCCCGAGGTCTACGTCCTGCTCGACGCGTACCTGGACGAGCGCGAGGCGACGTTCCCGAGCGCGCAGGGCGCCTACTCGCGCAAGCGGACACCGGCTGCCGAGTTCACGCCGCCGAACGGGGTCTTCGCGGTGGCCTACGACGGCGGCACCGCGGTCGGGTGCGGCGGGCTCCGGCGGATCCCGGACGGGGTCGACGAGACGGGCGCCGACGACGTCCGGTTCGAGGTCAAGCACGTCTTCGTGACCCCGGGCGGACGGGGCAAGGGCATCGCTTCGGCGCTGATGGACCTGCTCGAACGGGAAGGTACGGCGCTGGGAGCGACGAGCATCGTGCTCGACACGAACGACTCGCTCGTCGCCGCGGGCGCGATGTACCGCGGTCGGGGCTACGAACGCGTCGCAGCGTTCAACGACAACCCGAACGCGACCGCCTGGTACCGCAAGCCGACGACCCGCTAGACGGGCTGGTCGACCGGCAGCCCGGTCCGCAGCTCCACCGGCAGGTGGGCCAGGTCGTTCAGGGCGACCACCTCGGCCGGCTTCGCGGAGCGGATCCGGATGATCGTGAGTGCGGTGTGCGCGACGTTCGTGCCCATCCAGCGCCACTCGGGGGCCTGGAACGCCTCGCGCACGAACCAGCCGATCACGGCGTTGTGCGTGATGAGCAGGTCGTGCCGGTCCTCGCGCGCCGGGGTGAACCACTCGGAGACGGCATCACCCATCTGGGCCTGTCCGGCGACGATCTCCTCTTCGGTGACGCCGCCGTACCAGCCCTGGTAGGCGTGCGGCATGTCCGGGGTCGGGCCGGAGGGGACGCAGTCGAACAGCAGCGTCGACGGTTCGGGCTGGATCGAGGGCAGCCGTTGCGCCAGGAACGCAGCCGTCTCGCTCGGGGCCTGCAACGGGGAGTGGTACACGCCGTCGAAGGGCAGGCCACCCAGGCGGTCGGCGACGAGCATCGCCTGCCGCTTGCCGCGCTCCGACAGCTTGCCGTCGCGGAGGCCGTGCTCGGCGTCCTGGTGTTCGCCGTGCCGGACGAGGTACAGGTAGTGGGACATGTCCGTGCTCAGCTGCCCATCCCGATCGCTGCGGCGAGTTCGTCCTGCTGCACCGCTCCGACCACCGACGTGATCGTCGGACGGGTCAGGAGGTCGCGGGCGAGTTCGAGCACGCCGTCGGTGGTGACCCGGTCGACGCGCTCCAGTGCGGTCGACAGGTCGGTGTACTCCCCGGTGCCGAGCTCGGACCGGCCGAGGCGCGTCATCCGGGCGTCGGAGTCCTCGAGCGAGAGGGTCAGGGCGCCCTCGATCTGGCCCTTCGCGCGGCGGAGCTCGTCGTCGGTGATGCCGTGGTCCACCATGCGGCGGAACTCGGCGTCGATGATCTCGATGACCCCGGGGACGTTGTCGGGCGCGCAGCCCGCGTAGACGCCGAAGGCGCCGTTGTCGAGGTAGGCGGGCGCGAACGACGACACCGCGTAGGCGAGGCCGCGGCGCTCGCGGACCTCTTGGAACAGCCGGGAGCTCATGCCCCCGCCGAGCACGGCGTTCAGGACGCTGAGCGACGGCCGGCGGTCGTCGCGCAGGTCGAGTCCCTGCGAGCCGCGGAGCATGCTCACCTGCTCGGTCGGCCGGTGCACCACCGACAGCTTCGGCTCGATGGGGTCTGCGACGGTCTGGGGGGTGCGGCGGGCGAGCGGTTCGGCGCGCGGGGCGTCGTGGAACACGGCGGCGACCGCGTCGCAGAACCGGTCGTGGTCGACGGCACCGGCGGCGGTCACGACGATGCCGTTCGGTGCGTAGTGCTCGCGGTAGTGGGCCAGGACCTCGTCGCGCTGGACCGCACGGATGCTGTCCGGGGTGCCACCGATGGGGCGACCGAGCGGGTGTCCGCTGAAGGCCGCGGCGAAGAACGCCTCGCCCGCCACGTCGGCCGGGTCGTCGGCGGCCATCGCGAGCTCTTCGAGGATGACGCCGCGCTCGACGGCGAACGCCTCGGGGTCGAGCACCGAGCCGGTCACCATGTCCCCGATGACCTGCACGGCCATCGGGACGTCGGCGTCCCGCACCCGTGCGTAGTAGCAGGTGTACTCCTTGGCCGTCGCGGCGTTGTGCTCACCGCCGACCGAGTCGAACGCGATGGCGATGTCGAGCGCCGAGCGGGTCTCGGTGCCCTTGAACAGCAGGTGTTCGAGGAAGTGGGTCGATCCGAACTGCCCGTCGCGTTCGTCCCGCGAGCCGACGCCGACCCAGAACCCGATGCTCGTGGAGGCGGCACCGGGAACGGCTTCGGTGAGCACACGCACACCCGACGGCAGCACGGTGCGGCGGACGAAGGCCCCGCCGGACGTCAGGAACGACGTGTCCGGGGCCCCGAGCGGCAGTGGCACTGGCTGGTTCATCGCAGACGAGCCTACTGATGCTCCGGAGCCCGCATCCCAGTTTCCACAGGCCTGCCGACTGTCACTCGAAGAGGGGTACAGAAATTGCGGACAGACCGACTCGTCTGTCTGTCCTCCTTGTGGTACAGTCGTTCACGCCGGATCGAAAGCCCCCCTAAGTTCCGATCCGGCGGCTCGGGACATCAGTCCTCGCGGCCACGAGTCCCCCCACTCGTCCGCGGAGCCGATGAACCAAGGAGCCACGCTGTGACGGTCGATTCCCCCCAACCGGCCGTCCAGCGTCTCCTCGGTCCGAGCACGAACCTCGCGTCGCCGGACGGGTCGAGCGTCCCCCCGACTCCCCGCTCCGGCGGCGCGAAGGTCCGCGTCCTCGAGACGGCCACGCGACTCTTCTACGAAGAGGGCATCCACAGCGTGGGCGTCGACCGCCTCATCTCCGAGGCGAGCGTCACGAAGGCGACGTTCTACAAGCACTACGGGTCGAAGGACAACCTGATCCTCGCCTACATCCGCACCCAGCACGAACGGGTGCAGGAACGCATGGAGCGACTCGTCGCCGACGCCGGCTCCCCCGCAGCAGCCGTCCGTGCCTGGGTCGCCGCCCTCGCCGACGAGGTCAACGACCCCGACTTCCGCGGGTGCGCCTTCCTGAACGCCGCCGCCGAGTACCACGACCCCCGTGACCCCGTGCGCGAGGTGGTCGCCACCCACCGCGACTGGTACACCGACCGGCTCGCCACCCTGCTGCAGGAGTCCGGCCACCAGCTGCCGGGCGACGGCGCCGACGAGCTCATGCTCGCGCGCGACGGTGCGATGGCCGGTGCCTACGCCGGTGACGCGATCGCCGCGACGGCCGCCCTCGGTCGCGTCGTCGACCGCGTCCTCGCCGACTGACGTCCGGCGGTCGAGGCCGCCTTCCCTGACGCTGACGCCTTCGCGAAAGCGACAGATCACCGCGAACAGTTCGCGGGATCGTGTCGCCTTCGCGGCACGGATGCACCCGCGTGACGCAGATCTGTCGCTTCCGCAGGGCGGTCGAGGCGACCGCGGACAGACGGGAGGCCCGTGGCGGGCCCGCACCGCGCCTCCAGGCCGTCGCGTGCGGACTCTCACAGCCCCGCGCGCGCGCCGAGCGCAGCCCGAGGCTGCGGGTGTTGGCTGGTGGCATGGCCAACGACCCCAACTGGAACCTCCCCGAGGTCCCCTCGTTCACCCTGACCAGCCCCGACTTCACCGACGGCGGCGAGCTGCCGACCTCGGCGCGCGGCACCGACGCCGGTGGTGAGGACCGCTCCCCCGCACTCGAGTGGTCCGGCGCACCGGAGGGCACGAAGAGCTTCGTCCTCACCGTGTACGACCCCGACGCCCCCACCGGCTCGGGCTTCTGGCACTGGAGCCTGACGGACATCCCGGGCTCCGCGACCTCGCTGCCCGCCGGCGCCGGCACCGACGACGCCCTGTTGCCCGCCGAGGCACTCCGCCGGCGCAACGAGTTCGGCACCGACACGTTCCTCGGCGCAGCCCCGCCCGCGGGCCACGGTGTGCACCGCTACTTCTTCACGCTGAGCGCCCTCGACGTGCCGCTGCTCGAGGCACCGGCCGACGCGACCCCCGCGGTCGTCGGGTTCGTGCTGCGCGAGCACCTGCTCGGCCGAGCCCAGCTCGTCGGCACGCAGGAGACCCCCGCCGCGTAGAAGGATCCCGCAACGACGAACGGCCGCCGTCCCGCGAGGGACGACGGCCGTTCGTGTGCCAGGGGTTGATCAGACGGTGGCGTCCGTCGACTCCTCGCGAGCACCGCTGGAGTCGGTGTCCGACTCCTCGGCGACGACCGGCGCGAGCGACAGCTTGCCGCGGTCGTCCACCTTGGTGACCTCGACCAGGACCTTCTGACCGACGCCCAGGACGTCCTCGACGTTCTCGACACGCTTGCCACCGGCGAGCTTGCGCACCTCGGAGACGTGGAGCAGACCGTCACGGCCCGGGAGCAGCGACACGAAGGCGCCGAACGTGGCGATCTTCACGACGGTGCCGAGGAACTGGTCCCCGATCTCCGGGTTGGTCGGGTTCGCGATCGCGTTGACCGACGCACGAGCGGCCTCGGCCGACGGACCGTCGACGGCACCGATGTAGACGGTGCCGTTGTCCTCGATCGAGATGTCGGCACCGGTCTCGTCCTGGATGCCGTTGATCGTCTTGCCCTTCGGGCCGATCAGCTCGCCGATCTTGTCGACGGGGATCTGCACCGAGATGACGCGAGGAGCGGTGTCCGCCATCTCGTCGGGAGCGTCGATCGCCTCGTTGAGCACACCCAGGATGGCCGAGCGGGCCTCCTTGGCCTGCTTCAGCGCCGCGTCGAGCACCGTCGACGGGATGCCGTCGAGCTTGGTGTCGAGCTGGATCGCGGTGACGAACTCCGAGGTACCGGCGACCTTGAAGTCCATGTCGCCGAGGGCGTCTTCCGCGCCGAGGATGTCGGTCAGCGCCGCGTAGCGGGTCTGACCGTCGACGGTGTCGGACACCAGGCCCATCGCGATGCCGGCGACCGGGGCCTTGAGGGGCACACCGGCGTTGAGCAGCGAGAGGGTCGAGGCGCAGACGGAACCCATCGAGGTCGAGCCGTTGGAGCTGAGCGCCTCGGAGACCTGACGGATGGCGTACGGGAACTCTTCACGCGTCGGCAGCACCGGCACGAGGGCGCGCTCGGCGAGGAAGCCGTGCCCGATCTCGCGACGCTTCGGCGAACCCACACGGCCGGTCTCACCGGTCGAGTAGGGCGGGAAGTTGTAGTGGTGCAGGTAGCGCTTCTTCGTGACGGGCGACAGCGAGTCGATCTGCTGCTCCATCTTGAGCATGTTCAGCGTGGTGACGCCGAGGATCTGCGTCTCGCCGCGCTGGAAGATCGCCGAACCGTGGACGCGCGGGATCACGGCGACCTCGGCGTCGAGCGGACGGATGTCGGCGAGGCCGCGGCCGTCCATGCGGATCTGCTCGGTCAGGATGCGGCCGCGGACGACCTTCTTCGTGACCGACTTGTACGCGGCGCTGACCTGCGAGTTGGCGACCTCGGGCAGCTCGCCCGCGGTGACCTGCTCCGCGATGGCGGCCTTGACGCGCGACTTGAGCGCGTCGTCGGCGTCCTGACGCTCGGTCTTGGCGGCGATCTTGTAGACGTCACCGAGCTCGGAGAGCGCGAGGGCCTCGACGGCCGAGTAGACCTCGGGCGCGTACGGCGGGAAGACCGGGTAGTCCTGGATCTCCTTGGCCGACTGCGCGGCGAGCTTGGCCTGGGCGTCGACGAGCGACTTGAGGAACGGCTTGGCCGCCTCGAGCCCCTGCGCGACGACGGCCTCGTCGGGCTTGGTGGCGCCGCCCTGGATGAGCTCCCAGCTGTGCTCGGTGGCCTCGGCCTCGACCATCATGATGGCGACGTCCTCGTTGCCCGCCTCGTCCGTGACGACACGGCCGGCGACGGTGAGGTCGAAGACGGCGTCAGCGAGCTGCGACGCCTTCGGGAACGCGACCCACTGGTCACCGATGAGCGCGAGGCGCACACCGGCGATCGGGCCGGAGAACGGCAGACCGGAGATCTGCGTCGAGGCGGACGCGGCGTTGATGGCCAGCGCGTCGTAGAACTCGTCCGGAGCGATGCTCAGGACGGTGATGACGATCTGGACCTCGTTGCGCAGGCCGTCGACGAAGGACGGGCGCAGCGGCCGGTCGATCAGACGGCAGACCAGGATGGCCTCGGTCGACGGGCGGCCTTCGCGGCGGAAGAACGAGCCGGGGATCTTGCCGGCGGCGTAGGAGCGCTCCTCGACGTCGACGGTCAGCGGGAAGAAGTCGAATCCTTCACGCGGGTGCTTGCCGGCGCTGGTGGCCGAGAGGAGCATCGTTTCCTCGTCGAGGTACGCGGCGACCGCGCCCTGCGCCTGCTGTGCGAGCCGACCGGTCTCGAACCGGACGGTGCGCTTGCCGTACTTGCCGTTGTCGATGACGGCTTCGGCGAACTTGATCTCGGGACCCTCCAAAAGGGTGCCTCCTTGAAGTGTGTTCGGCAGGCCTTGGCGACGGCACTCGATGGTGCGTGCGCGCCGATCGTTCCGGACGCATGTCTGGCCAGCAGTAGAAGCACTCGGGAAACCGTTCCGGCCCGCGAGCCACCACCGATGACCAGCTCCGTGCCCGGCCTGCGCAGTGTTTTTTCGTGCGTCCGGGGAAACGGTCCCCGGACACGATGGACTTTACCAGTCCACAGGGAATCGGCGGCGCGGCTCGCTGACACCCGGGCGAGCCTCGGTAGCCTGCTGCCATGCGTCTCACCCCCTCGCGGGGCGTGCTCGTCGCGGCCGCCGTGGTCGTCGGCGCGCTCGTCGCCCCGGTCCTCACCGCTGTCCCGGCGACCGCGACGGAGTACCCGACCTGGCAGGACGTGCAGCGGGCCAAGGGCAACGAGACCGCCAAGCGTGCCGAGGTGACCAAGGTCCAGGCCGCGCTGCAGTCGGCGCAGGACGAGGCCGCAGCGAAGTCGCAGGCCGCGCTGACGGCCTCGTCGAAGGCGGACGCGGCCGAGGCGGAGCTGGCGGAGGCCACCCAGGCCGCCACGAGCCTCCAGACCCAGGCGCAACGCGCGTCGGAGACGGCCGAACGCGCGCAGACGCGCGCCGGTCAGCTGGCGGCGAACCTGTACCGCGACGGCAGCACGAACCAGATGACCACCCGGATCGCGACCGCCGGCAACCCGGACCAGCTGCTCTACCAGCTGGGCGCCCTCGACCAGCTGTCGTCCACCTGGTCCGGCGTGATGGACGAGGCGTCAGTCGCCGCCGGCACGGCGTCGTCGCTGCACGAGCAGGCCGAACGCGCCGAGGCCGAGCGGGCGACACGTGCGCAGGCAGCCGAGGAACGCTCCGCGGCGGCGAAGTCGGCCGAGGCCGTGGCGAACGCCGCCGTCGAGTCGACCGAGCAGCACAGCGACGAGCTGTACGCGCAGCTGGCGTCGCTCCGGGACACCACCGCCGAGCAGGCCGCCGGGTACGAGCTCGGGCAGAAGGTCGCGGCGCAGAAGGCCGAACAGCAGCGCAAGCGCGCGGCGGCGGCCGCAGCACAGGCGGCGGCAGCAGCCTCGGCGAGCGCCGACACCGGCGGTGGGAGCACCAGCGCCAGCGGCGGTTCGGGCACGAGCTACCCGAGCACCGGCGGGGTCGTCGTGGACCCTGCTGCCGCCCAGGCCTACGCCCGGAGCGCCCTGGGTTCCTACGGCTGGGGCGACGACCAGTTCTCGTGCCTGGTGTCGCTCTGGACGCAGGAGTCCGGCTGGCGGGCGAACGCACTGAACGCCTCGAGCGGCGCCTACGGCATCCCGCAGTCGCTGCCGGCCGAGAAGATGTCGGCGGCCGGAGCGGACTGGCGGACGAACGCGAACACGCAGATCAACTGGGGGCTCGCCTACATCAAGAGCGCGTACGGGTCGCCGTGCGGCGCCTGGGGGCACGAGATGAGCGTCAACCCGCACTGGTACTGAGCTCCCGCGCTCACCGCCCCACCAGCCGCAGCGCCTGCAGCGGGCACATCGCCACCGCGTCCGCGGCGGCGGCGCGTTCGTCCGGCCGAACCGGCACGTCGCGGGTGCCGCCGCCGTCCCGCGCGATCGGGTAGCCCCACTCGTCGCGCGCCAGCCGCTCGGCGAACAGCTCGGTGCACAGCCCGCGTCCCCGACAGCGGGTCCAGTCGACGTGCAACGCGACGGGACCGGCGGCGGTGGCACCGCCCGGTGCGCCGCTCACGGTCGTCCCCCGACCAGGCACGTGCCCCGCAGGTGCGCCTGCACGTCGTCGTGGAACACGTCGAGCGCGCTCCGCACCATCCGCGCGACGCCGTCCGGGTGGTGGCAGGCCCCGCGGCCGTCGACGAGGGCAGCGATCCGCCGGACCTCGCCGGCCAGGTCGCCCACTCGATGCCCGGAGGCGAGGTCCGCGACCACGTCGGCGATCCGCGGCAACCCGTTCACGCACGGCCCGCAGCGCCCGGCGGACGCTCCGGCGAGCGCCGCGGCGAGTCCCGCGGTGACCCCGACCGGGCAGCTCCGGTCGTCGAGCACGGCCAGCACGCCGGCCCCGGGCGCCGCACCCCACGGTGCCAGTCCGTCGACGTCGAAGGGCGCGTCGAGCGCTGCGGCCGGCACCCAGGTGCCGCCCCACCCGCCGACCAGGACGGCTCGCGTCCGTCGCGGATCGGCCGCCGGCAGCCGGGAGGCCCCCAGCAGCTGCCCGAGCGGCGCACCCCCGGCGGTCTCCAGCACCACGGCACCGGCCGGGTCCGTCACGTCGCTGACGGTCACGAGGCGGGTGCCGGGAGCGCCCGCGCTGCCCACGCTCCGCGCCCACGCCGCCCCGTACCGTGCGACGAGCGCCGCCTGCGCGAGGGTCTCGACGTTCGACACCAGGGTCGGTCGTCCGCTCGGTCCACGCTCGGCCAGCCGGACGGTGCGGTCCTCCGGCAGACCTCGGCCACCGGCGACGGCCGAGGCGAGCGCCGTGGCCTGCCCGGCGACGAAGGCACTGTGCGGCAGGGCGCGGACCGCGATCGCGACCGGGTCGGTGCCGGCCCGGGCGTCGGTGCGTTCGACCAGGGCGTGCCGGACCCGGTCGGCGAGCCGCTCGCTCGTGGCGACCACGGCCTCGGTCGCACCGATCGCCAGCGCCGCGACCACGATGCCGTCGAGCACCAGGTGCGGTGCCCGTTCGAGCAGGACGGCGTCCTTGCGGCTGGCGGGTTCGCCCTCGGCGCCGTTCGCGATGACGATCGGGGCACCGCTTCGGCGGCGCCGTCCCGCGACGGTCTCGAGCTTCCGGGCGAGCGGGAACCCGGCTCCCCCGCGGCCGTCGACGCCGGCCAGGGCGATCTCGCCGACGGTGGTCGGCCCGACGTGCGGGAGCGGTCCGTGCGTCCGGTGGTGGTCGTCGAGTCCGGGCCCCGGGGCGGCGAGGAGGCGTTGTGTGCCGGTCGGTGGCGGGACGGTGAGCGGGTGGGTCAGGGTCATCGGAGGGCCTCCCTCGGGGTCGGACGGAACGCGGTGACGCCAGCGGTGCAGCGCCAGGCGACGGCACCGAGGACGGCTGCGGCGCAGACCCCGGCGATCACCAGGAACCAGGCCGACGTGCCGTCGGTCCCGGTACCGATCGCGTGCGCCATCGCGATCGGCCACATGGCGTAGGCGGCCCAGTGCACAGCGCGGAACACGCGTGGCCCGATCACCCGGCGGAGCATCCCCGTGACGACGAGCACCACGAGCAGGTCCACCGACAGCGTGCCGAGCCCGAGCCAGAACCAGCGGTACGCACCGGCGAACGGCACGAGGGCGTCGAGCAGGCGGAGTTCGGCCTCGGTGTCGAGCAGCAGCGTCACCACGTGCACGCCCACGAACACGGTGGACGCCAGGGCGACGTCCCGGTGCACGAGCTGCACGCCGAACCGTGGCAGGCCGGGGAGCGGTCGTCCGCCGCGGGTCACGATGCCGAGCAGGACCGTCAGGGTCAGTAGCAGGACCGCGGCGACGCCCGTCCCGCGGCCGACCACCCAGAGCGCGGTGTCCATCAGACGGCGTCCGCCCCGCCGAGGTGGTCGACCTGGTCGTCGGGCCAGCCGCCGATCCGCAGCACCGAGCCGTCGGCCGCGACGAGTCGGGCAGCACGGCCGCTCTGCCGGAGCCACTCCACGGCGCCGTGACCCCGGACGACCGCGGCGGTGGTCATGGTGTTCGCCGTGGTGCACGACGGGGCGACGACCGTCACGGACCGCCACACCGGGTCGGCGGGCAGGCCCCACCGCGGGTCGAGGATGTGGTGCCGCACGGTCCCGTCCTGCTCCCAGCGGCGCTTCTGCGTGCTCGAGGTCGCGACGGACCACCCGGAGGCGATGCGGACGTGGTCGACGGGGTCGCCCTCCTGGTCCTGCACGCGCACCTGCCAGCCGCCGGCGGGGTCCGGGCCGGCCGTGGCGACGTCCCCGCCGAGCGAGACGAGGGCGCCGATGCCGAGCCGCGCGGTGATGCTCGCGGCGGCCATGTCCGCGGCGGCGGCCTTCGCCGTGGCGCCGAGGTCGAGCGTGACGCCCGCGGGGACCCGCAGGAACGTGCCGGACAACAGGATGCGCTGCCAGGCGGGTCGACCGTCGAGCGCTCGGGCGACGGTGTCGGGCGACGGGACCGGGGGCGCGTCGGCGAACGCGGCGTCGTACCCGAGGGACGCCATCCGCCGGCCGAGCGTCGGGTCGACGTCCCCGTCCGACAGTCGCGCGGCGTCGACGGCCTGGTGCACGAGCGTCGCCAGCAACGGCGAGACCTCGGTGCCGCGCACCAGGTCGTCGGCGCGGGACAGGAGCTCGGAGTCGTCGCGGAACCGACTGCACGCGGCGTCGACCGCCGCCGTGACCTCGCGGACGCACGACTCGGCGGCGGCGAGGTGGCGGCGGTCGCGGTGGTCCAGGACGACCCGGGCGGTGGTGGTCCAGAGGTCCCACTCGGCGGCGGCGCGCACGGTCAGGAACCCGTCGTCGTCGCGTCCGACGACCCACCGGTGGTGCCCTGCGAGACCCCGATGTCGGTCGACGTTTCGGTCGACGACGACGAGGACGAGGACCCGGAGTCGGTGGCGGCATCACTCGACGTCCCGGTACCCGAACCGGAATCCGTGGTGGTGCTCGTGGACGTGTCGGTCGTCGTCGTGCCGGCCTGCTCGTGCCCGAACCACAGCCCGGCGCCCGTGACCGTCGCGACCGCGAGTCCGCCCAGGCTCACGAGCGCACTCGTGATCCGTGCGGATCGCCTGCCGGTGCCTCTGGTGTCCATCGGTCCTCCTCGTCGTCATGACGAGGTTCCCGAGGCCACCGATGAGCGAGCCGCCAGCCGGCCGCACTCCGACCCCACGAACCCTGTGGCCCGCCTAAGAGCGGGCCGCGGGGTCAGCGATCCGGGTCAGTGGCCGAGGCCACCGAGCAGGCTCGCGAAGTCCGCGGTCGCGGGGAGCGCGTCGGCTTCCTGCGGGGCCCGACGGGAGGCCCGGATCGCCCAGGCCAGGTCGACTCCGGCCCGGCGGATGCGTCCGTCCAGGGCCGCGGCGTCACCGTCGCTCCCCCAGTCGTCGGTCGCGGCGAAGACACCGGTCGGCACCACCGCTGCGCGGAGGTACGCGAACACCGGGCGCAGGGCGTGGTCGATGGCGAGCGAGTGCCGCGAGGTCCCGCCGGTGGCGCCGAGGAGGACGGGCAGGTCGGCGAGCGAGTCCTTGTCCAGGATGTCCAGGAACGACTTCGCGAGACCGCTCACGCCGGCCGTGAAGATCGGCGTGACGAAGACGACCGCGTCGGCCTCGACCACTGCGGCCGTGGCGGCGGACAGCGCAGGCGCGGCGAACCCGGTGAGCATCGCGTCGGTGATCTCGTGCGCGAGCGGCCGGAGCTCGACGTGCAGGAGGTGTGCTGGCGTGCCCTCGGCGACGAGCGCGGCGACGGCGGCCTCGCCCAGGCGGTCGGCGAGCAGGCGGGTGGAGCTGGGCTCGGAGAGTCCGGCGGAGACGACGGCGATGGTGGTCATGGTGGTTCCCGACTTTCGATGCGTTTGCATGAACATCGTACCGAACCGTGCGCCACGCGTAACCATTCCCGCAGAACGGAGAACGCCCCGGTCCTCTCGAAGAGGACCGGGGCGTTCGGTCAAGCCGTGGGGCGTCGACTAGCGGCGCAGGCCGAGGCGCTCGATGAGCGCACGGTAGCGGGCGATGTCGACGTCGGAGAGGTAACCGAGGAGACGGCGACGCTGACCGACCATGAGCAGCAGACCACGACGCGAGTGGTGGTCGTGCTTGTGCTCCTTGAGGTGCTCGTTCAGGTCGTTGATACGACGCGTCAGAACGGCGACCTGGACCTCGGGGGAACCGGTGTCGCCCGGGTGGGTCGCGTACTCTTCGATGATCTCCTGCTTGACCTTCGCGTCAAGTGCCATGCGTAGATCCCCTTTCAGTCCGTTGCGCGGTGCCCGTGCCTGATGCACGAGCGCTCTTTGTCCGCGGCCGTTCGACGGCAACCGCGCAAGACTACCAGAGTCCTAGGCCGTCCTGGCGCGCAGGCGACGACGACGCGGCGCGGGCAGCAGGCTGCGGACGAGCCCGACGAGCGTCGCGCCGAGCAGTCCGCCGAGGCCGTTCGACAGCACGTCGCGGGGGTCGGCGACGCGGTAGGGCAGGTAGGTGGCCTGCGCGAACTCGATGCCGGTCGACAGGGCGACCGCGACCAGGGCCCCGAGGATCCACCAGCGCCGTGGCAACCAGAGCGCGGCGAGCATGCCGACCGGCACGAACATCGCGATGTTGGCGAGGAACTCGGTGCGCTCGTACGTGAACCAGGCACCGTGCGGCAGCTGCTGGACCCAGGCGATCGCGTGCAGCACGAACGAGTTCTGTGCCGATGTGAACACCTGCGGGGTCAGCGTCATCCGCCAGATCACCCAGGCGTACGCCGCGGTCACGGCGAGGAGGAGGAGTCGACGGAACATCCCGGTATTGTGCAACACCGTCCTGCGCGGTCGCTGGAGCGCTCCTGGCAGAAGCCGTCGGCGGACCTGGACGAACGCCCCGGTGGCCTGGTCAGGACTCCCCCGCACCTGTCAGCATGGAGAGCGAACAGGGAGGACCGCCGGATGCCGGAGGACCAGGGGATGCGCAGGTCGGCGCGCCGGCAGTGGCTGTGGATCGCGGCCGCGGTCGTCGCCGTCGCCGCGGTGGTCACGACGCTCGTCGTGGTCGTGCCGCACGGCAGCGGGCCGGACGCCGACCCGACGGCGAGCGGACGTGACGTCGCGACGCGGAAGACCGTGGAGCAGGCGTTCCCCGGCGGACTCGCGCACCAGCCGTCGGCGGTGAACCAGCCGGGTATCCGCGAGCGCCAGGCACGAGCCGCCGGACACGACGACACCGCGGCGCAGATCGCCCGCATCGCCGACCAGCCGATCGCGACCTGGCTCACGAACACCTCGCGGTCCGAGACGCGCGCGACCATCCGTGCGGTCGTCCGGAACGCCGAGCAGCAGCGGGCCACCCCGGTGTTCGTGCTGTACACCGTGCCGGACCGCGACTGCGGCAGCTACTCGAAGGGCGGCACGACCGACGACGCCTACCTGCCGTGGATCCGGTCCGCCGTGCGGGCGATGGCCGGGTCCGGGGCCGTCGTGCTCGTCGAGCCGGACGCGATCGCGCAGATCCAGAACTGCCAGCGCCTGCGCGACTCCCGGCTCCCCCTGCTCCGGAAGGCCGTGGACGCGCTGACCGGGCACGGGCTGACGGTGTACCTCGACGGCGGCAACGAGAACCGTGTCCCGACCGCGACGATGGCCGACTGGCTGCGGCAGGCGGGTGTCGATCAGGTGCAGGGCTTCTTCACGAACGTGTCGAACTTCTACCGCGTCGACCAGGAACGCGCCTACGCCGACGAGCTCGCCGACGCGATCGGTGGTGATCCGCACTTCGTCATCGACGTCTCCCGCAACGGGCAGGGCTGGCGCGGGACGTGGTGCAACCCCGAGGGCGCGGGGCTCGGCCAGGCCCCGCACGTCACCGGTGGATCGAGCCGACTCGACGCCCTGCTGTGGGTCAAGACGCCGGGGCTCAGCGACGGCACGTGCAACGGCGGACCGGCCGCCGGACAGTGGTGGGAGAGCTACGCGCTCGGTCTCGTCGAGAACCGCAAGCGCGACTGACCCGTGGCCGGGGTGTCGGTGCCCGGTGGTTGCATGAGCGCATGACCCCGACCGACAGCCGGCGCTCCGTCGTCCCGCCCTACCTGCTCCACGCCGTGGCCCAGGCGGCCGAGTTCCCCCGCGCAGCATCGGCCGCCCGCACCGCACTGGCGTCGCTCGAGCTCGTGCAGACCCCGAAGCACCGGCACCTGGTCGCCCCGCGCGGCGTCAGCGGCACCGCCGACCGGTCACCGCAGCGCACGATCGCCGATGCCCGCGGCACGACGACCCTGCCGGGCACGGTGGTCCGGAACGAGGGCGGCCCCGAGACCGGTGACCCCGCCGCCGACGAGGCGTACGCCGGACTCGGCGCGACCCACGCCTTCTGGCTCGACGTCTTCGGCCGGGTGTCGATCGACGGCGCCGGGCTCCCCCTCGACGCCACGGTCCACTTCGGGCAGGACTACGACAACGCCTACTGGGACGGCAGCCGGATGGTGTTCGGTGACGGCGACGACGAGGTCTTCCGGCGGTTCACGATCGCCCTCGACGTCATCGGTCACGAGCTGGCGCACGGCGTCACGCAGTACACCGCCGACCTGACCTACCAGGGGCAGTCCGGGGCGCTCAACGAGTCCGTCAGCGACGTGTTCGGCTCCCTCGTGGCCCAGTACGCGGCCGGGCAGACCGCCGAACAGGCCAGCTGGCTCATCGGCGAGGGGCTCTTCACCGACGCCGTCCACGGCGACGCCCTGCGGTCGATGCGGGCACCCGGTACCGCCTACGACGACCCGGTGCTCGGCAAGGACCCGCAGCCCGCGACGATGGCCGACTTCGTCGTGACGACCGACGACGCCGGCGGGGTGCACACCAACTCCGGCATCCCGAACCACGCGTTCTTCCTGGCGGCGACGGCGATCGGCGGGTACGCCTGGCAGGGTGCCGGTGCCGTGTGGTGGGACGCCCTGACCTCGGACGCCGTCACCGCCTCGATCGACTTCGCCGGGTTCGCCGCCGTCACGATCGACGCCGCCGCCACCCGGTTCGGCGACGGGGCAGCGGAGCACGCCGCCGTGCAGGACGCCTGGCGGACGGTGGGCGTGCTCGCCTGAGCACGCCACCGGCGCGTACGGTCGGGAGCATGCGCATCGAGGTCCGTCGTTCCGGGGGCTTCGCCGGCACCATGCGGCGCTGGCGGGTCGACACCGACACGAGCGGTGACCCCGCGGCGTGGTCCGAGGTCGTCGACGCGCTCCCCCGCACCGCCGCGACGGAGTCGCCGTCCGGGGCACCGGTCCCCGACGACTTCACGTGGACGATCACCGTCGAGCGCACGACCGTGAGGATCCCGGGCCGACGCCTGGACGGACCGTGGGCCGACCTCGTCGCGCGCGTCCGATCCGCAGGCGACCCGTCCTGAGACGGCGGGGGTGTGGCGAAGTCGCCACGGGCCTCCCGTCCGCACCGCGTCCGCCGTACCGCCGCGGATCGTGAGCAGGAATGGTCGCGTCCGCGCTGCCGACCCGACCATTTCTGCTCACGAAGTGGCCGCGGGAGCGCGCGACCCGCGGGTCAGGCGACGTCGATGACCGTCAGGCGCCGTGTCGGGCGGGTCATCGCGACGTAGACCGCGGCAGCGGGGCGCGCAGCGTCGCCACCGACACGGTCGGGGTCGACGAGCAGCACGCCGTCGAACTCGAGGCCCTTGGCGTCGGCCCCGGTCAGCACCGTGAGCGACCCGGCGTGCGGCGCGGCGAGCCCGCGCACGTCGGCCTCCGTGCGGGCGAGGCGCTGTCGGACGGCGTCGACCTCGGACTCGGGGACGATGACGCCGATCGTGCCCGCCCCGATCCGCTCGCGTTCGGCATCGGCGACCGACACGACGGTGTCGAGCAGGTCGGCGCGGGCGACGCGGACGCGCTCGACGGGATCGCCGTCGCGCACGGCCTCGTTCCGGGTGACGGTCAGGCCGGCACCGTCGGCGAAGACACCGGCGGCCTCGACGATCGACCGCGGGGTGCGGTAGTTCACGGTGAGCTGTTCGATGCGGTGGTCGAGCGGCACGAGCGGCGCCCGGCCACGGCGACGACGGGCCAGCGCGCCGAGCACGTCGTCCCAGGTGCGCGCGGCCCCGGGCGAGGAACCCTGCGCCATGTCGCCCACGATCGTGAAGGACCGCAGCGGGTTGCGGCGGGCGAGCACGCGCCACTGCATCGGCGACAGCTCCTGCGCCTCGTCGACCACGATGTGCCCGTAGGTCCACTCACGGTCGTCGGCCGCGCGTTCGGCCGTCGACCGGGGGTCGCCGCCCTCGGCGAACGAGCCGGCCACCTGTTCGGCGGTGACGATGCCCTCGACGCCCATGTTCTCGATCGCCTGGCGGGCGTTCTCGATGTCACGGTTCCGACTGGCCTTCGCCGCGCGCTTGGCGGCGCCGCCGGTCGGGTCGAACGGGCCGAGCAGTTCGGCGGCCTCGTCGAGCAGGGGGACGTCCTCGACCGTCCACGCCGCACCACGGGCACGGTGCAGCAGGGCGCGGCGCTCCGGGGTCCAGTCGGGGGTCAGCGACGCGAGCCAGTTCGGGCGGGCGTACAGGTCCTCGAGGAACTTCTCCGGCGGCAGCGGCAGCCACGCGGTGTTGAGCAGCACCCGGGCGTCGTACGAGCTCCGGATGTCCTCGCGCAGGACCTTCTCGTCGGCCTCGTCCACCGTCGTCCCACGCTCGCGCAGCTGGTCGGCGAGCAGCCGGGTCATCGCGTCGAGTGCGAGCTTGTTGAACGTCACACGCGCGGCGTTGTGGGGCTTGCCGCGGTCCTGTGCGCGCTTCATCGCGTCGGCCACGAGCTGCGGCGGCACGACGAGCCGCTCGCCCTCGACGTCGAGCGTCACCGACTCGGTCGGCACCACCTGACGGGAGCGCACCGCGCGGCGCAGGAGCGCGGCCGTCTGCGCGGAGCCCTTCACGGCCGCGACGTCGCGGGCGTCGTGCGTCGTCGCGTGCACACCCGGGTAGAGCGACCCGAGCGAGGCCATCACGACGCCGGTCTCGCCGAGCGACGGCAGGACCTGTTCGATGTACGTCAGGAACGCCGGCGACGGACCGACCATCAGGACCCCGGAGCCCCGCAGCCGCTCGCGGTACGAGTACAGCAGGTACGCGGCACGGTGCAGCGCCACGGCGGTCTTGCCGGTGCCGGGGCCGCCCTGCACGATCAGGACGCCCTCGAGCGGGGAGCGGATGATCCGGTCCTGCTCGCCCTGGATCGTGGCGACGATGTCGGTCATCCGGCCGGTGCGTTCCGCGGTCACCGCGGCGAGCAGCGCTCCCTCGCCCTGCAGGTGGGTGCGTTCGTCGTCGTAGAGCGCGGCGTCGAAGACCTCGTCCTCGACACCGACGACCCGACGACCCTCGAGTGACAGGTGGCGTCGCGAGCGCATCCCCATCGGGTGCGCCGCGGTGGCCTGGTAGAAGGCGCTGGCACCGGGCACGCGCCAGTCGAGCAGCAGCGGGCGGTGGTCGGCGTCGCGGAGCCCCACCCGGCCGATGTACCGGAAGGCGTCCTCGGCGCTGTCGGGCTCGGAGACCTCGAGCCGGCCGAAGACCAGACGGTCCCCCACACGCTCGAGCGTCGCCACGGTGTCTTCGTAGAGCCGGGCGTACGCATCGCGCTCGCTGCGGCTCTGGTGGTTCCCGCCGACCGCCTGACGACGGGTCTCGGCGAGACGCTGTTCGGCCTCGGCGGTCAGCTCGTCGAGACGGCGGAAGAGGCCGTCCACGTAGCCGCGCTCGCGGTCGATCTCGGTCGGTTCGGACACACGCAACCCTTCGGGAAGAGGGGAATCCAGTGTACTGCCCGCTGGAGCCCCGCAGTTCCCGAAGGGTCGTCGCTCACATCTCTTCGTGCGTGTCCGGGTCGGCGTCCCAGAGCCGGCCGCGCTCGAGGCCGGAGATGGCCTGCACCTCGGCGTCGGTCAGCTCGAAGCCGAACACGTCGAGGTTCTCGCGCTGTCGGGTGGCGTCGGCCGACTTCGGCACCGGCACGGCGCCGAGCTGGACGTGCCACCGCAGCACGACCTGGCCGGGGGTCACGCCGTGGGCCGCTGCGGCGTCGGTAATCGGCTGCTCGGTGAGGAGCTCCGAGCGGACCGCGAGCGGGCTCCAGCTCTCGGTGACGATGCCGAGCTCCTGGTGCACCTTCCGCAGTGCCGCCTGCGGGAAGTACGGGTGCAGCTCGACCTGGTTCACCGCCGGTGCGACGCCGGTCGCGTCGATGATGCGGCGCAGGTGCTCCGGCGTGAAGTTCGAGACGCCGATCGAGCGGACCTTGCCGCTGTCGCGCAGGTCGACGAACGCCTTCCAGGTGTCGACGAACTTGTCCACCGACGGGTTCGGCCAGTGGATCAGGTACAGGTCGACGTGGTCGAGCCCGAGGTTGCCCAGGGTCTCGTCGATCGAGCGGTGCGCCTCGTCGTAGCCGTGGTGCCGGCCGGGGAGCTTCGAGGTGACGACGAGGTCCTCGCGCGCCACCTCGGACTCGCGGACGGCACGGCCGACGGCGTCCTCGTTGCCGTAGTTCAGCGCGGTGTCGAGCAGCCGGTAGCCGCTGGCGATGGCGGTGCCGACCGCGGCCGCACCCTCGTCGCCGTTCAGCCCGTAGGTGCCGAGGCCGAGCTCCGGGAACCGGTGGCCGTCGTTCAGCTCGATGGTCGGGGCACCGACCTGCATCAGCGCACCCCGAGCAGGTCGATCACGAAGATCAGGGTCTTGCCGGAGAGGAAGTGGCCGCCACCGGCGGGACCGTAGGCGAGCTCCGGCGGGACGACGAGCTTGCGGCGGCCGCCGACCTTCATGCCGGGGATGCCCTCCTGCCAGCCACGCACGAGCGCCGCGAGCGGGAAGTCGATGGGCTCACCGCGGTTCCACGAGCTGTCGAACTCCTCGCCGGTCTCGTACTCGACGCCGGCGTAGTGGACCTTGACGGTCGACCCGGCGCTCGCGACGTCGCCGTCACCCTCGACGATGTCGGTGACGACGAGGTCGGTGGGGGCCGGGCCCTCGGGCGCGTCGAACTCGGGCTTGCTGTTGAGGTCAGTCATGCGATCCAGTCAACCAGAGCGCGGCAACGGCAGACGCAACGACCGTCCAGGCCGCAGAATGGTTCCACCGTGACACGACCCACTCCCGCACCGCCGCGCCGCCGCCTGCTCGCCGACCTCACCCCGCTCCGCCGATCCCCCGCCTTCGCCCGGCTCTGGGCGGGCACCGCCATCGCCGGGATCGGCACGCAGATGACCACGGTGGCGGTCGGGCTCGAGGTGTACGAGATCACGCACTCCACCTTCGCCGTGGCGCTCGTGGGGGTCATCGCCCTGCTGCCGATGGTGGTCGCGGGCCTGTACGGCGGCATGCTCGCCGACGCCTTCGACCGGCGCACGGTCGCGCTCGTGTCGTCGATCATCGCCTGGGTCGCGGTCGCCCTGATCGCCACCCACTCGTGGCTCGGGCTGCACAGCGTCGCGCTGCTCTACGTCCTGGCGACCGTGAACGCCGTCGCCGCGACCGTGAGCAACGCCTCGCGCTCGGCGATCGTCCCGCGACTGGTCGGCACGGACCTGCTGCCCGCGGCGAGCGCGCTGGGCGGGATCGCCTCGGGCTTCCAGGTCACGGTGGGTCCCGCGGTCGCCGGTGTGCTGATCGCGAGCGTCGGGTTCGCGCCGACCTACACGATCGACGTCGTCCTGTTCACGTTCGCGTTCCTCGGGGTGTTCACGCTGCCGCGGATGGCCGCCGACCACGGTGCGCTCCGCCCCGGGCTCAGCTCGCTCATCGAGGGTGCGAAGTTCCTGCGGCGCTCGCGCAACATCACCATGACGTTCGTGCTCGACATCGTCGCGATGACGTTCGGGCAGCCCCGCGTCCTGTTCCCCGCGATCGGGGCGCTGGTGATCGGCGGCGGATCGATCACCGTCGGCACGCTCACGGCCGCGTACGCGATCGGTGCGCTGCTGTCGAGCGTCTTCTCCGGGCCGCTCGGGCACGTGCGCCGCCAGGGCGAGGCCGTCGGCTGGGCCATCACGGCGTACGGCGGCGCGATCGCCGCGTTCGGTGTGGTCATCGCGCTGGCGCACGTGCTGGGTGGGCGCTCGGGCGAGGCGTTCGGTGTCGAGATCCTGCCGGCGCTCGGGCTCGCGGCGCTGTTCCTGGCGATGGCCGGCGGTGCGGACAACGTCAGCTCGGTGTTCCGGAACACGATCCTGCAGGCGGCGTCGCCGGACGGCATGCGCGGTCGGCTGCAGGGCATCTTCATCGTGGTCGTCACCGGAGGCCCGCGGCTCGGTGACCTGTACGCCGGCCTGGTCGTCGCGGCCGGCATCGCGTACCCGCCGATCATCGGCGGCGTGCTCATCGTCGCGCTCGTCGCGCTGCTCCTCCGCCTGGTCCCGTCGTTCCGCCGCTACGACGCCTTGCACCCCCACGCCGACTGACGGCCGCGCGGCCGCAGCACCGGACCACCCCCTTCCGCGAAAGCGACAGATCTGCGCGAACCTTCCGCGGACGTCTGTCGCTTTCGCGAGGCGGACGGGAGGCCCGTGGCGGGCCCGCCACGGGCCTCCCGTCCGCCACGTGTCGGGTACCGTACAACGCATGCCGGACAGCGCATCGCGCGATCTCCAGCGGACGGGAGTCCGCGCCGTCGTCCGGCGCACCTACCACTCGGTCATCCGGCACCGCGTCGTCGACGCGGCCGCGTCGCTGACGTTCTTCGCACTGCTGACCGTGTTCCCGACGGCGCTGACGGTGGTGTCCGCGCTGTCGATCGTGGACCGCGAGGGCGACAGCCTGTCCGACATCATCGGCGTGCTCGGGTTCATCCTGCGACCGGAGACGGCGGAGCACCTCGAGACCCCGCTGCGGCAGCTGCTGACCCTCGACAACCCGTGGCTCGGCTTCGCGATCGGTGTCGTGCTGACGCTGTGGTCGCTGTCCGGGTACGCGACGGCGTTCGGGCGCGCCATGAACACCTCGTACGAGGTCGAGGAGGGGCGGCGGATCTGGAAGTTCCGCAGCATGATGCTGCTCGTCACGCTGCTCGTGATGGTGGGCGGAGCGATCGCGATCGTCATCCTGCTCGGCACCCCGACGATCTCGGCGGCGATCGTCGCCTCGTTCGGTTGGGCGCCGTGGATCGACGACGTGTGGAACGTCGTGAAGTGGCCCGTGCTCGCCGCCGACCTGGTCGTGATGGTCGCGGTCCTGTACTACGCGACCCCGAACGTGAAGACGCCGCAGCTGCGGTGGGTGTCCGCCGGTGCCGCGTTCGCCATCGTCACGTGGGCCCTGGCGACGGTCGGCTTCGCGGTCTACGTCGAGACGATCGGCGGCGGCAACCGTGCGTACGGGTGGCTCGGCGGCGGGATCCTGCTGCTCGTCTACCTGTACATCTCGAACTTCGTGCTCGTGGTCGGCGGCGAACTCGACTCCGAGGTGATCCGGATGCGGCAGCTCCTCGCCGGCATCGAGGCCGACGAGTCGATCCGGTTGCCGCTGCGCGACGTGACGCGGAACTTCACGCTGGCCCGCTGGCGCGACGCCGACATCGCGGCTGCTCGGCACGTCCGGAACGTCGCGGCGCAGGTCGCTGCCGACGAGGACGCCGAGCCGACCCCGGCGCAGGAGCACCTGCGCGACGTCGCGCAGCAGGTGCGCGTCGGCGAGGCACCGATGCCGTGAGGCGGTCGCGCGTGGGCTTCAGCGCTCGCGCGCCGCTCGGTCCAGCATCTCCTCGGTGACCACCGGGATCGCACCGGTCGCGAGCTCGATGCCGGACAGCCGCGCCGGGCTCAGCACACGCTGCACCTGGTCCTCGTCCATCAGGCCGGCCGCGACGACGAGCGTCGAGATCGGCGTCGACGTCGTCAGTGCCGTGTGCGCGATCGACGCCGCCGCCGCGTAGCCGATGTACGGGGTGAGCGCCGTGACCACCCCGACGTTCGTGTCGACCTGCGCCGCGAGCTTTGCCTCGTTCGCCTCGATACCGGTCACGCAGTGCTCGCGCAACGTGGCACAGCCCCGGGACATCCACTGCAGCGACTGGAGGATCGAGTGCGCGATGATCGGCTCGAACGCGTTGAGCTGCAGCTGGCCGCCCTCGGCCGCCATCGTCACCGTGGTGTCGGCGCCGACCACGGCGAACGCGATCTGGTTCACGACCTCGGGGATCACCGGGTTCACCTTGCCCGGCATGATCGACGAGCCCGCCTGGCGCGCCGGCAGGGTGATCTCGCCGAGCCCCGCCTGCGGCCCCGACGCGAGCAGCCGCAGGTCGTTGCAGATCTTCGAGAGCTTCGCGGCACTGCGCTTCACCGTGCCGGACAGGGTCATGAAGGCACCGGCGTCGCTCGTCGCCTCGATCAGGTCCGGCGCCGTCACGACGTCGATGCCGCTGGCGTCCTGCAGCTGCCGGCGGACCTCGTCGCGGTAGAGCGGGTCCGCGGTGATCCCGGTGCCGATCGCCGTCGCGCCGAGGTTCATCTCGGCCAACAGCGGCAGGACCTTGCGGAGCAGGTCGGCGTCCTCCTGGATGGTGTGCGAGAACCCGGTGAACTCCTGCCCGAGGGTCATCGGCACGGCGTCCTGCAGCTGCGTCCTGCCGACCTTGAGCACGTCGGCGAAGGCGTTCCCCCGCTCGGCGAACGCCGCGGAGAGCTGCTCGAGCTGCTCGATGAGCCGCCGGGCGGAGAAGATCATCGCGATCTTGATGCTCGTCGGGTACGTGTCGTTCGTCGACTGGCTGCGGTTCACGTGGTCGATCGGGTGCAGGTACCCGTAGTCGCCCCGCTCGCGGCCGAGGAGCTCGAGAGCCCGGTTCGCCAGGACCTCGTTCGTGTTCATGTTCGTGCTCGTGCCCGCGCCGCCCTGCACGACGTCGACGACGAACTGCTCACGCAGGGCACCGTCACGCACCTCCTGCGCAGCACGGTCGATGGCGTCGGCGCGCTCCTCGTCGAGGACCCCGATCGCCCGGTTCGCCCGCGCCGCCGCCTGCTTCACGGTGGCGAGGGCCTCGATGAGGTCCGGGTACACCGAGATCGGCACCGACGTGATCGGGAAGTTCTCCAGCGCGCGCAGGGTGTTGATGCCCCAGTAGGCGTCGATCGGGACCTCGCGCGACCCCAGCGAGTCGCTCTCGGTACGGGTCTGCGCCCCTGCGGGGGCCTGTGCTGCTTCGTTGCCGGTCACACGTCGAGGCTAGCCCAGTCCGTCCGGCCGGTCCGGGACGAGCTCGGGGTGTGTGCGGGCCCGCGCCGGGCGGGGTGCGTGCGTGCGTGCGCGCGCGTGCGTGCGCATGGTGAGCAGAAATGGTCGGGCCGACGGAGGGCACTCGACCATTTCTGCTCACGAAGCGTCGACCGCGCCCCGCGCCGGAGTCAGTGGAACTGGGGGACGATGAGGTAGATGCCGTACAGGACGACGGCGCCGCAGACCGCGTAGCAGAGGATCGCGAGCGCCCGGAAGGCACGCACCGCGGTCGACGCTCCGGCCGGGTTCGGGAACCCGGCGGTCGCCGGACCGATCGTGCCGTCGTCCTTCACGGTGAACTTGCCGGCGCGGGTGTCCGCGGCGCTCCAGAAGCGGAGGCCGACCGAGTAGACGGCGACGACGAAGCAGGACGAGACCACGGCGACGAGCGCCACGGTGAGGAATGCGAACCAGTCGATACCCATCAGCGACGGCCTCCCTTGCGTGCGGCCATGCGGCGGAGCGTGCGCTCGCGGCTCAGTGCGGCGCGACGGTCCGCGACGGCGTCCGCACGCTTCTTGCGCTGCAGGTCACGCAGTTCCTTGCGGGTGTACACGGCGTTCGCGGCGACGTCGACCTCGATGGCCGATGCCTGCTCGTGCGGCTTCCGGAGCGACCACAGGTACAGGCCGAGGATCACGGCGGCACCGACGACCGCGTCGATGACGAGCCCGACGACGCCGAGGCGTGCGATGCCCGACGCCACGGCGCCCACGGCTGCGGCGGCGGGCAGCGTGATGAACCAGGCGATGACGATCTTGCCGGCGGTGGACCACTGGATCTTCGAGCCGCGGCGGCCGAGCCCGGCACCGATGATCGAGCCCGAGGACACCTGCGTGGTCGAGAGCGCGAAGCCGAGGTGGCTGGACGCCAGGATCGTCGCGGCGGTCGACGCCTCGGCCGCGAAGCCCTGGGTCGCACGGATCTCGGTGATGCCGGACCCGAGGGTGCGGATGATGCGCCACCCGCCCGTGTAGGTGCCGAGGGCGATCGCCAGGGCACAGGCCACGACGACCCAGAACTGCACGCCCTGGTTCGACGACTGCGCCCCCGACGCGATCAGCGTCAGCGTGATGACACCCATCGTCTTCTGGGCGTCGTTCGTGCCGTGCGCGAGCGACACCATCGACGAGGTGAAGATCTGCCCGACGCGGAAGCCACCGCGCTCGTTCGGGAACACCGGGCGCTTCGTGATCCGGTACGCGATGCGTGTCGACAGGAACGACACGAGCGACGCGATCACCGGGGACGCGAAGGCGGGGATGATCACCACCGTCAGCAGCGCGACGTAGTTCACGGACTGGAACCCGGCGCCGACGATCGCGGCTCCGATCAGTCCGCCGAACAGCGCGTGCGACGACGACGAGGGCAGCCCGCGGAGCCACGTGATCATGTTCCACACGACCGCTCCGATGAGCCCCGCGAAGATCATCTCCGGTGAGATCGCGACGCCGCCCGGGCCCTCGTTGATGAGGCCGTGCGAGATCGAGGTCGCCACCGCGGTGCTGAGGAACGCACCGACGAGGTTGAGCACCGCGGCGACCGTGACCGCGACCTTGGGCTTCATGGCCCCGGTCGCGATCGGAGTCGCCATCGCGTTGGCGGTGTCGTGAAAACCGTTTGTGAAGTCGAAGAAGAGGGCCAACGCGATGACCAGGACGACTATGAGTGTGATGTCCACCGCGGGCCAGTGTTCCCCATCGACGGCCTCCGGAGCAAACCTGATCGGCAACCCGTTGTTCACCGGAGCTTCAGACTCGTTCAGATTCGGAACCATGCCGATGCGAGAATGAGTCCCATGGACACCGTCGAGCTCCTCATCCTGTTGGTCGGATCGCTCGCGGTGACCGGGTTCGCACGGGCGAAGGGACTCCCCGCTCCCCTGCTCGTGACGGCGGTCGCGCTCGCGGCGTCGTTCCTGCCGGGGCTCCCCGCGATGGAGATCGACTCCGAGGTGATCCTGACGGTGATCCTGCCGCCGCTGCTCTACTCGGCGGCCCTCGACGTGTCGTGGCAGAGCTTCCGCACGTCGATCAAGCAGATCCGGCGTCTCGGCATCTTCCTGGTCATCGTGACGGCACTCGTCGTCGGCGCGGTGGCGTACTTCCTCATCCCGGACATGACCCTGCCGGCGGCGATCCTGCTCGGTGCGATCGTGGCCCCGCCGGACGCCGTGTCGGCCGCCGCGATCGGCCGCAAGCTCGGGCTCCCCCGCCGGGTGATGACGGTGCTGTCCGGCGAGAGCCTGATCAACGACGCCGCGTCCCTGACCCTGGTGCGCGTGTTCACGCTGATCATCGCGGGCACGTCGCTGACGATCTGGCAGGACCTCGGCATCTTCGGCCTGGCGATCGGCGTCGGGCTCGCCGTCGGCATCGTGCTCGGCGTCGTCGTGCACTGGATCCGGATGCGCCTGAACGACCCGGTGGTCGAGACGATCATGAGCATCCTGCTGCCCTTCGTCGCGTACATCCTGGCCGAGGACCTCTCCGGCTCCGGCGTCATCGCGGTCGTCACGGCCGGCCTGTACATCGGCTACAACTCGCCGAAGGAGGGCTACGCCACCCGGCTGCAGGAGCGCCCGCTGTGGACCAGCATCGACGTCATCCTCGAGGGCTTCGTCTTCGCCCTGATCGGCCTGCAGCTCAACACGGTGGTGCAGGACCTGGTCGAGAGCGAGCGGAGCCTCGGGCAGACCCTCACCGCCGCGGCCGTGGTGCTCTGCGTCGTGATCCTGGTGCGGCCCCTCTTCATCTTCGAGTCGTACGTGCGCAACCGCTTCAACGGGCGGTGGCTCCGTCCACTGCGCATCAAGCTGTCCCGCGGGCACCCGTCCCTGCGGTGGATGCGCGGTACGGCCGAACCGAAGCTCAACTGGCGCGAGCTGACCGTGATCTCGTGGACCGGCATGCGCGGCGTGGTCACCCTGGCCGCCGCGGTGTCGGTGGTCGCGAGCCCGACGCAGATCCCCGCACAGGACACGATCTTCATCATCGCCTTCTTCGTCACCGTCGGCACCCTGCTGCTGCAGGGCCTGACCCTGCCGTTCGTCATCCGCGCCCTCAAGGTGCAGGACCCGGCCGAGGGCGAGGAGGACGTCCGCAGCGAGATGCGCCTCAACCAGCGCACGACCGAGGCGGCGATCGAGCTGCTCGAGAAGCGCCGCCCGGACTGGTCGAAGCAGTACGGCGCCGTCGCCGTCGACTCCGTGGTGAACCGGCTGAAGGCCCGGCTCGAGCGGCAGGTCGAGACCTTCCGGCAGGACGCTCTCGAGGAAGAGGACGAGGAGCGGAACGCCCCGATGCGGCTGCGCGGCTCGCAGATCCAGGACATCCGGCGCGAGCTGCTCGACCGCCGCCGCGAGATCGTGCTCGAGGAGCGCGAGAAGGGCAACCTCGACGAGGAGGTCATGCGCCGCGTGCTCGTGACCCTCGACGCCGAAGAGCTCGCGATGGACTCGGCGCAGGCCTCACGCAGCCGCTCCTGAGGGCCCCGGCGTATCCTGGCGCTCCGTCCGAGAACAGGAGCACAGCGCGAACGTGAGCACGCCGCGGAACGACGTCCCCAGGAACGACGACACCCCGGAACGTCCCGGAGCGTCCCGGCCGACGTCGGCACCGAAGCCACGCAGCACCCGGCCCTCGGCCCGCGGAACGAAGCCCCGTCGCGGTGCGAAGGTCGCCGGGTCATCCCGACCGGCCCCGCGTCGTCAGGCGCCCGTCCCGGAGCCGCAGCAGCACGGCGCCTACCGCCGCTGGTACGCCACCCTGCACCCGTCGCTCCAGCTCATCGGCCTGCAGCTCTGGATGCCGCTCTTCTTCATCGTCGGCTTCTGCCTCTGCTACGTCTTCGCCTTCCACGCACCGCACCCGCACGACGTGCCGATCGCCCTGGTCGGCAGCGACCCGACGCTCGTCGCCGCCGTGCAGAAGGCGTTGCCGGGCGAGTTCGTCTTCCACACGTACGACTCGTTGGCCGCGGCGAAGCGTGACGTCCTCGCCGGCTCGATGGCGGTCGCCTACGACCCCGCGACGAACGAGTTCTTCAAGGCGAGCGCACACCAGTTCCAGGTCGCGAGCCTCGTCCCGGCGACCCTGACCGCGGTCCTGACCGGCATCGGGGTCGCGAGTCCGACGGTCACCGAGCTCGCTCCCCTGCCCGCGTGGGACGAGTACGGCACCGTGCCGATGTACGTCATGCTCGCCTGGTGCATCGGCGGCTACATGGTCGCGATGTTCATCGGGATCATGGGCGGTCCGCTCCGGCACCGCACCCGCATGGCCGTCATCGTCGTCGGTGGCCTCGTCATCTCCCTCATCACGAACACGCTCGCCGGACCGGTGGTCGGTGCGATCCACGGCCACTGGATCCAGCTCGTGCTCATCGCGTGGGGGTGGATCGTCGCGATCGGTCTCGCCGTCAACGGGCTGAGCTACTTCGTGGGCCGGTTCATCGCCGCTCCCGCCATGATCTGCTTCGTGTTCCTGTCGATGCCGTCGTCCGGGGGCGCGTACCCGAAGTGGTTCATGCCAGAGCCGTTCGCCTGGCTCAACAACGTCGTCGTCGGGTCGAGCATGGTCGACATGATCAAGCACCAGATCTACGGCGTCGGTCCGGGCCCGGCGCGTGGCCTGATCACGATGGGCTGCTACGCCGCGGCCGGCCTGGTGCTCATGTACTTCGGCAAGAAGTGGTGGGAACGGCGCCGCATCCGCGCCATCGTCACCGGCCGGACCACGATGTTCCAGGACGCCAACACCGCGAACCGCGAGTTCCTCGGCAAGGAGCGCGACGCCGAGCTCGAGCGCCACGGCCTCGAGTCGACGGAGACGGGCACCCTGAGCGTCCTGAGCGACGACGACTGGGAGGACGCCCGCGTCGGCGGCGACGTCTTCACGGGTGGTCGCGACGGCCTCGAGACCGAGACCACCCCCACGGGCCGCATCCCGGTGCAGCGGCCGGGAGGAGCGGGGACCGGACCACGCACCCGTCCCGTCCCACGCACCGAGGGTTCCAGGGCCCCGGTCCGGTCCGACACGTCGGCTCGCGTCGAGGCCACGGACGACCAGCCGCACGGCCGGCACGCCGACCGGTGAGCCACGGCGGCCGGGTATCCTGGGTCGCATGAACCCCCGCATCACCTGGCACCGCGTCCTCGTCACCGTCGTCGTCGTGCTCCTCGTGCTGACGGTCGGCTTCTACGTCGCGAGCATCGTGCTCGCCCCCGCCGACGGCCGGAACACCGCCGGGCTCTTCGTCGGTTGGGCGATGTTCGCCATGGTCGGCGCGATCGTGTTCGGGATCATCGACTTCTTCGTCCGGCCCCTCGGTGGTCGGAGCGGCGACGCCGAGGTCATCGCCGCTGCCGAAGAGGCGCGCACCGGCAGCACCCGCACCCACCAGCAGACCCGCTGACGCGGACTACGCGGGTGTCTCGACGCCC
Source organism: Curtobacterium pomorum (assembly GCF_044497295.1). Lineage (NCBI taxonomy): Bacteria > Bacillati > Actinomycetota > Actinomycetes > Micrococcales > Microbacteriaceae > Curtobacterium > Curtobacterium pomorum. The sequence continues at coordinate 1,367,296 of NZ_CP172409.1, read as the reverse complement.
GTCCCGGTGAAGCCCGCGACCGTCGCGTCGTCGTCGGCGAACGTGAAGCGTGCACGCACCGAACCCCCACGCAGCACCCCCGGCAGCCAGTACTTCGCGTCGTCCCACATCGCCCCGTAGGGGACGTCGGCGACGGGGATCCACCGCGGTTCGAGCTCGTCGGAGCCCGACGGGCTGCCCTGCCAGCGGCGGCACACGAAGACGTCCGAGACCTGGGACCAGGACGGTCGGTACGGGAACCGGTAGTCCAACGTGCCACGGGCCTCCAGGTCGACCGCGTCGAGCCGCAGGCCGACCTCTTCACGCACCTCGCGCACGGCGGTCTCGACCGCCGTCTCGCCGGGCTCACGCTTGCCGCCGGGGCCGACCAGTCGGCCCGTGCCGAGGCCGCGGCGCTTCTCGCCCAGCAGCACCTCGGGGCCGTCCGCACCATCACGGAGCAGGTAGACGACGACCACTCGGGGGTGCTGGGACTTGCTCTCGTCGCGCGGGGTCACCCGTCCAGTGTGGCCGAAGAAGTGCCGTACGCTCTTCCCATGGCAGGCGGGCTGCGGGGGCACCATGGCTGAGCCCCGCAGGACCGGGCGCAGCCTCGAAGTGCTGCGCGCCGAGGCGGCCGAGGAGATCTCGATGCTCGTCGAGCACCGGAGCCGACAGGGCGAGGACCCCTGGGAGTTCATGCCCACGCTCCCCACGGTCGACGAGCAGGTCGTGCTGATCCTCCGGGCCGATGCGGTCGACCTCGACGCGGCCATCGGCAAGCGGAACGCGCAGTGGTCGATGCACCCCGCGTCCGGTCAGGGCACGGCCCTCGGCGAGGAGTACCACCGGTTGCGCCGGATCGCGCTGCAGCACCCCGAACTGACGCAGGCGGTGTGGAAGCTCATGGGCGCGCTGCCCGACGCGAGCTGACGGCCGCACACCGCGCTCGGACGCCCGTGCGGTTGGATGGGCACATGACCGAAACCGTGCTCGCGATCCTCAACCAGCCCTCCCGCGACGCCGCGCCGCACGACCCCGCAGCGGACGCCTTCACCTGGGCGAAGCCGCTCGAGGAGCACCTGCAGGTCCAGGACCTCGGCATCACCCGGGGCGACGGCGTGTTCGAGACCATCACGGTGGTCGACGGTCGCCCCCAGGCACTCGAGGCGCACCTCGCCCGGTTCGGCCGCTCCGCCGCGATGCTCGACCTGCCCGCGCCGGACCCCGACGCGTGGCGGCAGGCGATCGAGGCCGTCTGCGCCCGGCTCGACCCGGTCCGCGAGGCCTTCGCCAAGACCGTCCTGACCCGTGGTGTCGAGGGCACCGACCGCCCCACCGGGTGGGTGTACGCCGCGCCGTCCGTCGACTCCACCGCGGCGCGCACCGAGGGCATCTCCGTCGTGGTGCTGGACCGCGGGTACCGGCACGACGTCGAGCGCACCTCGCCGTGGCTGCTGCAGGGCGCGAAGACGCTCTCGTACGCCGTCAACATGGCCGCCCTGCGCGAGGCCGCACGCCGCGGGGCCGACGACGCCCTGTTCGTGTCGAGCGACGGCTACGTGCTCGAGGGCACGCGCGCGAACCTGATCCTGAAGGTCGGCGACCGGCTCGTCACGCCGCGCACCGACATCGGGATCCTCGCCGGCACCACGCAGGCCGACGTCTTCCGCTTCGCCGAGCAGGCCGGCATCGAGACCGCCTACGAGCTCGTCACCCTCGCCGACCTGCAGGCCGCCGACGCGCTCTGGCTCGTGTCGAGCGTCCGTCAGGCGGCGCCGATCCGCTCGGTGAACGGCGACACCCGGGCGATCGACGCGGACCTGACGGACCGCATCAACGAGTTCCTGCTGGCGCGCGAGGTCTGAGCCGGCCGGGTCCGCCGACCGTCACCACCCAGCGCCCCGGCGCCACGGACGGGAGGCCCGGATCGCGACGTCCGGGCACGTCGCGATCCGCGCCTCCCGGCTCTCCCCCGCTACCAGCGCGGGGTGGTGACGCCGACGCCGTCCGCCCACTCGAAGACGGGCTCGCCGTCGATCCAGACGCGTGTCGCGCGGCTGGTGGCGTCGAGCGGGTCGCCGTCCCAGAGCACGAGGTCGGCGTCGTAGCCCTCGGCCAGCCGTCCGACGCGGTCCCCGAAGCCCAGGAACTCGGCCGGGTTGACGGTGAGCGCCTCGAGCGCGGTCTGCGCGGGGAGGCCCTCCTTCACCGCGGCCGTCGCCTGGTCGACGAGCATGCCGATCGGCACGACGGGGGCGTCGGTGGTGATCGCGACCCGGACGCCGGCCGCGGCGATGGTGGCGAGGTTCGGGATGCCGCGGTCCCGGAGCTCCACCTTCGATCGGCTCGTGAACAGCGGGCCGTAGATGACCGGGATGTCCTTCTCGGCGAGCAGGCTCGCGATCTTGTGCGCCTCGGTGCCGTGGTTCACGACGAGTCGGTACCCGAACTCCTCGGACAGCCGGATGGCGGTCGCGATGTCGTCGTGGCGGTGGGTGTGCTGGTCCCAGACGAGCTCGCCGTCGAGGACCCGGACCAGGGCCTCCTTCGACAGGTCCCGCGCGAACGGCTCGCCCTTGGCCGCGGCGGCGTCGCGGGCGGCACGGTAGTTCTGGGCTTCGACGAAGGCGTCACGGATGATCTTCGCGACGCCCAGGCGCGTCGACGGCGTCTGGCCCTTGCCGCCGTACACGCGCTTCGGGTTCTCGCCGAGGGCGCTCTTGATGCTCACCGAGTCCGAGATGAGCTGCTCGTCGACGGTCCGGCCGCCCCAGGTCTTGATGGCGACGGTCTGGCCGCCGATCGGGTTGCCCGAGCCGGGCTTCACGACGATGCTCGTGATGCCGCCGGCGAGCGCATCGCGGAAGCCCTCGTCGTCGATGTCGATCGCGTCGATCGCACGGACCCCGGCCATGTTGGGGCCGGTCATCTCGTTCGTGTCGTTGCCGGCCTCGCCGTTCGCCTCCTCGTGGATGCCGACGTGGCCGTGCGACTCGACGAACCCGGGCACGAGCCAGGCACCGGCTGCGTCCACGACGGTGACTCCCGGTGGCGGTGTGACGTCCGGACCGACCGCCGTGATGCGGCCGTCCTCGACGACGACCGCGCCGCCGTCGAAGGCGGGGGCGGAGACGGGGATGACGTGGGCACCGGTGATCGCGAAGGAGTTGCGCATGCCACCAACGCTACGCGGGCGGCGCACACGCGAGATACGAACTCCTGGCGTCGGGCGTCCGGAGGTCTCTACGCTCGCGGCATGGCACATCGGATCGACCCCGCGGACCTCCACGGCACGTCGCCCGCACCCGGCAGCTGGCCCGCGCACGGCAGTGCGGAGCGTCCGTGGCGCAGTTCCCGTCGGGGCTCCCGCGACGACCGCCTGACGACGTCCGTGCGGGTGTCGCTGCCGCCGCGGATCGCCCGGGTCCGGTGGGTGCCCGGCGATGCCACCGAAGCGCTCCTCGACCGCGCCGCGGCCGCGCTCCGTGCACTCGACGTCCACCACGGTTCCCGACTCACGCCGCTCGGCTCGGTGATCGGCCGGACCGAGGCGGTGGCGTCCTCACGGATCGAGGACGAATCCGCGTCGCTCGACGACTGCGCCCGAGCACTCGTGGGCATCCGCGCGAACCCGACTGCGACCGTCGTCGTCCGCGCCGCCGGAGCGATCGAGGGGTTGGTCGCAGCAGCGGACACGGGCGTGATCACCGAGGCCGCGCTGCTCGAGGCGCACCGGCTGCTCATGCGCGACGACCCGGTCGACGGGCGGTACGCCGGGCGCTACCGCAGCGTCCAGAACTGGATCGGTGGCGGTGACACCCCGCGGCTGGCGACGTACGTCCCGCCTCCGCCGGAGCTCGTCGCGCCGCTCATGTCCGACCTCTTCGCGTTCCTGCACCGGACGGACCTGCACCCGATCGCCCAGGCTGCGATCGGGCACGCCCAGTTCGAGTCGATCCACCCGTTCACCGACGGCAACGGCCGGATCGGACGTGCGGTGATCAGCGCCGTGCTGCGCCGCCGGGGCGTCACGACGACGGTGACCGCACCGATCGCCACCGCGCTCGCAGCGGAACGGGGCCGGTACTTCCGGCACCTCGAGCGGTACCGCGACGGGGTCGTGGACGCCCTCGTGGCAGACGTCGCGATCGCCATCGGCACCGTGTGCGACGAGGCGATCGTGACCGCCCTGCTCCTCGACGAACACGCGGCCGACCGGGCTGCAGGGCCGTGCGCCGACGGGCTGCACGCGGTCGTCGGCCGGGCGCTCTCCGACGATCCGGTCCTGACGGAGACCCGGCTGCAGGAGCTCGTCCCGGCCGGGGCCGCTGATGCCGTCGCCGCGGACCTCGTGCGGACCGGGGTGCTGCGTCCGGTCACCGAGCGGCAGCGCGACCGGGCCTGGGTGGCGCCGGCGGTGGTCGACGAGCTCGAGGCCTTCGAGCAGCGCGTGCAGGCTGCGGTCACCGGGCGATCGAACCCGGTCCGTGCGGTGGCATGACGCCCGGCTCGCCGCGGGGCGGTGCGAATAGGGTGGGACGGTGAGCACCGAGCACTCCCAGGCCACCCCTCCCACCGCCGCCAAGCGGCCCGTGACGCGGACCCACCACGGCATCGATTTCGTCGACGACTACGAGTGGCTGCGCGACAAGGAGTCGCCGGACACCCTGGCCTACCTCGAGGCCGAGAACGCGTACACCGACGCCGCGACCGAGCACCTCGCGCCGCTGCGCGACCGCGTCTTCGCCGAGGTCAAGAGCCGCGTCCAGGAGACCGACCTCTCGGTGCCGGTGCGCATGGGCGACTGGTGGTACTTCACCCGCACGGCCGAGGGCAGCCAGTACGGCGTGCACTGCCGCGCGCCGATCGCCGGTCCGGACGACTGGACCCCGCCGGCCGTCGTCGAGGGTGAGTCCACCCTGCCCGGCGAGCAGGTCGTGCTCGACGGCAACGCCCTGGCCGACGGCCACGAGTTCTTCTCGCTCGGCACCTACGACATCAGCGACGACGGCACCCGCCTGGTGTACGGCATCGACGTCGAGGGCGACGAGCGGTACACCCTGCACGTCCGCGACCTGACGACCGGCGCCGACCTCGGCGACGCCATCCCGAACACCGGGGCCGGCGCCACCTTCGACCCCGCCGGCCGGTACGTCTTCTACCCGACGGTCGACGAGTCGTGGCGCCCGGACAAGATCTGGCGGCACGCGGTCGGCGCGGCTGCGGCCGACGACGTCCTGGTGTTCGAGGAACCGGACGACCGCTACTGGGTCGGCGTCGGCGTGACCCGATCGTCGCAGTACATCGTCATCGAGCTCGGGTCGAAGATCACCTCGGAGGCCCTGGTGCTCGACGCAGCCGACCCCACCGGCGAGTTCCAGGTCGTCTGGCCGCGGCGCGACGGTGTCGAGTACGAGATCGAGCACGCCATCGTCGGCGGCAGCGACCGGTTCCTCGTGCTGCACAACGACGGCGCCGAGAACTTCGAGCTCGTCGACGTCCCCGCCGACGACCCGACGTCCGAACGTGACCGCCGTGTGGTCGTGGCGCACGACAGCGAGCGCCGCATCGAGTCCGTCGACGCCTTCGCCGGGCACCTCGCGCTCGAGTACCGATCCGAGGCGCTCCCCCGCATCGCGATCATCCCCATCGAGGGCGACGGGTACGGCGACGCGCACGAGGTCCCGTTCGACGAAGCACTGTTCTCGGCCGGGCTCGGCGGCAACCCCGAGTGGGACCAGCCGACGCTCCGCATCGGGTTCACGTCCTTCGTCACCCCGTCCGAGGTCAGCGACCTCGACCTGGCGACCGGCCAGGTGACGGTCCTCAAGCGCCAGCCCGTGCTCGGCGGCTACGACCCGGCCGACTACGCGCAGGAGCGCGACTGGGCCACCACCTCGGACGGCACCCGCGTCCCGATCTCGCTCGTGTGGCGCCGCGACGCCGTCGACGCGGACACCCCTTCGCCGCTCCACCTGTACGGCTACGGCTCGTACGAGCACTCGATCGACCCCGGCTTCAGCGTCATGCGCCTGTCGATGCTCGACCGCGGTGTCGTCTTCGCGGTCGCCCACGTGCGCGGTGGGGGCGAGATGGGCCGCCACTGGTACGAGAACGGCAAGACCCTGACGAAGAAGAACACGTTCACCGACTTCGTCGCGGTCGCCGACCACCTGATCGCGTCCGGCCGCACCACCGCGGACCGGCTCGTGGCCGAGGGCGGCAGCGCCGGCGGGCTGCTGATGGGTGCGGTGGCGAACATCGCGCCGGATCGGTTCGCCGGGATCGTCGCCGCGGTGCCGTTCGTCGACGCGCTCACGAGCATCCTCGACCCCGACCTGCCGCTGACCGTCATCGAGTGGGACGAGTGGGGCGACCCGCTGCACGACGCGGAGGTCTACCGCTACATGAGCGAGTACACCCCGTACGAGAACGTCCGCGACGACGTGCAGTACCCGCGGATCCTCGCCGTGACGTCGCTCAACGACACCCGTGTGCTGTACGTCGAGCCAGCGAAGTGGACCGCGAAGCTGCGCGAGGTCGGGGCGCCGGTGCTGCTGAAGACCGAGATGTCCGCGGGCCACGGTGGCGTGAGCGGTCGGTACGCCTCGTGGAAGGAGCGGGCGTTCGAGCTGGCCTGGCTGCTGGACGTGCTGGGTCTGGCGGACGAGGCACCTGCCGCGTCCTGACCACTTCGTGAGCAGAAATGGTCGGGTTGCCCGTGGGCACCCGACCATTTCTGCTCACCAAGCGATCCTCCGCGAACGCCCGCGAACGCCAGCGGCGCGGCGCGGCGCATCGCACGGCTCACACGCGGTTGAGCGCGTGCACCGCCTCGTCGTAGGACTCCTCGGCCAGCCGCACCCGGTCCCCCGCGAGCACGCCGTACCCGAACGTCCCCTCGCCACCGCGCTCGGCGATCGCCGCGTTGGTCCGCAGTGCGTCGAGGGCGTGCAGCGACCGGACCCGCTCGGTCAGGACGTCGGCCGCGCTGCCGATCCGCTTCCAGAGGGCGTGCGGGAACGCGTCGTCGCCGAGGACGTCCATCGCCATCCGCGCCCGCATCGTGGCCTGCCACGCGGCTTCGGTGGTCGCGCGGTCGGCGGCCTCGCGCTCGGCGGCGGTGTCGGAGGTGTCGTCGGCGACCGCGGCCCGGACGAGCTCCCGGATGTGCGGCTTCACGACCGCCCCGACGTCCTGCGCGACCTTCTTCGGTGAACGGAGCGACCACTCGGTCGGGGCCGGCCGCTCGACCGCGTCGTCGAGCGCGTCGAGCAGCTCGAGGAACGGCTCGCCGTGCACGAACGCGACGACGTCCCGCACCGACTGGTCGCGACGCTCACGGGTCGAGGCCAGGATGCGTTCGCGGGTCATCGAGTCGACGAGGTCGTCCTGCGCCGGGGTCGACGCGCGCGGCAGCCGGTCGATCAGGTACTCGTTCAGGGCGGCGCGCGCCGTGACGGCGGCCAGCCCGTCCGCTGCCTCGGCGGCGCGGTCGACGGCGTCGCCGGCGGGGAACGCCGGCCGGTAGGCGCTCAGGATCGCAGCGACCTCGAGGGCGGTCTCGGCCGTCTGACGCAGGTCGGCCGCATCGCCGGAGCGGAGGCGCGATTCCTGGCCGAGCAGCGCAGCGCGCAGCTTCCGCAGCCGCTTCGCCAGGACGCGGGCGGTCGTGCCCTTGTCCGGCTTCTCCTCGGTCTGGAGGCGCGGTGCCGGTGCTCCTGCCAGCCCGCGTGCCAGCTTGGACGCGACGGCGGCGGGGCCGGCGCCGACGGCCGCGAAGCGCCCGTCGAGGGCGGTGAAGAGTTCGTGTGCGACCTGCGGGTCGACACCCGCGACGGCCTCGACCTCGACCTCGCGCCAGGTGCGTGGCGTCTCCGGTGCGTCGTCGTCGAGGCGCTGGGCGGTGACCTGGTCGTCGGCGAGCTCGGCGACCTGGTCGCCGTCCTCGTCGAGCAGGCGGGTGACGGTGCGGGTGGTGGTGATGCGCACCACGGGTCGCAGGCCGCGGCCGCGGCGCTCGGTGAAGAGCGCGGCGAGGACCTCGGTCGGCACCGCGTCGGCGTCGTCGGTCAGCGGGAAGTGCTGCTCGTGGCGGACGGTGTCCGACTCGGAGCGCTTGATGTGCCACCCGGCGTCGGGGCCACCGGTGCGGCGGCGGACCGTGACCCGCGCCGCCACCAGGTCGTACCGTTCGGTGTCCCAGTACGTCGCATCGAGCTCGAACGGCTCCTGGTGCTCGGTGCGGAGGATGCCCCCGGCGCCGACGAGGTCGGGCAGGGCACCGCCCTCTGGCAGGTCGTAGGTGCGCTCGATCTCGAGGTGGGTGTCGCTCACGGGGTCTTGTCTACCAGGGCTTCGCCGTGCGCCTCGACCACCGCGGGCGCATCTGTGGAGAACCGTGACGCCACCACGGCTCCGACGACGGCGACCAGGAACGGGACGAGCTGCCCGGCCCACGACACCAGCGCCATGACGGAGTACGGGATGCCCGTGCCGTTCGCTGCTTCCGTGAGCGGGAACACCAGCACGGCAGCGAGGACGGGCAGGACGAGGAGCGAGTACGTCCATCCCGGCCGGTGGAGCACCACGAGCCAGACCGCGAGCAGCCCGGCCGCGATGACGCCGACCTGGACCGGGGCGTACACGGGGACGTTGAGCGAACCGTTCGTGATCGCCCACCACACGGCGGCGACGGCGAACACGGCGACAGCGCCGAGGACCCGGCGGCGGCGTGCGACGTCCGACACCAGCAGGACGCTCGTCGCGACGGCGACGCCCGGCACCACCGCGAGCCCGATCCCCACCAGGTCGAAGACAGGACGCGCCTCCGGCAGGCCGTTGTACCGCTGCAGGAGCGCGAGGACGCCCACCGAGACGACGAAGGACAGCACCGCGAACGCGACGAGCACCGGGATCGTGCGGATGGTGTGCGGTGCAGAACGGACGGGCGTCGGCAGTGCGGTCATGGTGTCCCCCCAGGTGGAACGGTGGCCGGCGCGTCGGTGGAACAGCGCCGTGGTGAACGCGCCGAACGCGAGTGCGGTCGGCGAGAGGTCGAGTTCGTGGGCATCGCGGACGTCGGCGAGCCACTGCTCGCGGCGGGCGGCGCGGTGTGCCGCGGGTGAGACCGCGACGGCGACCCCCACGAGCGCCCGGTCGAGCGCGCTCACGAGGTCACCGGCCGGGCCGAGCGAGCCGGACGCGCGGGCGTCGCGGCGGACGGCGCGGGCGTCGCGGCGGACGGACGCGCGGCGACGAGGTCGCGTGCGGCGTCGACCCCGTCGGGCGTGAACTCGTAGAGCCGACGACGCGGACCCGGTCGATCGGTCTCGTCGTCCCACGACGACGTGATCCACCCCTGCCGCTCGAGTCGTTCGAGGATCGGGTAGACGGTGCCGGCCTGGCGCCCGGTGGCCTTGATGACGAGCAGCCCCCATGCCGGGCCGTCGACGGTCAGCAGTGCGTCGAGCACGTCGAGCGTCGGGGCGGTGATGCGTTGGATCGGATCCATGCGGCTTAACCTAGCTATATCGGATAAGCGCGTCAAGGGCGTCCAGAAAGCGGGGTTAGCCTGGCGCCATGAGCGACACGATCACGCGCGAGCAGTTCACCCCCGGAGCCGGCGGCGTCACGATGTTCACGACCACGTGGTGCGGCTACTGTGCCCGCCTGAAGAACCAGATGACGAAGGCCGGTGTGCCCTTCACCGAGGTCGACATCGAGCAGACCCCGGGTACGGCGGAGCTCGTCGCCGAGGTCAACGGCGGCAACCAGACCGTCCCGACGCTGGTGTTCCCCGACGGCAGCACGGCGACGAACCCGTCCCTGGCCGAGGTGCAGTCCCGCATCTGAGCAGCGGTGCCCCGGCGCCCCGGGTGCTCCGGTGCCCCCCGGCGCGAAGCCCCGCACGACCAAAGTCCGTCCGAACCGCGTGATCGCGTGGTTCGGACGGACTTCGGTTGTGCGAGACGAACTCGCGCCGCGACTCGCGCCGCGGGCCCCGGTCGCTAGCCTCCGAGCGCCTCGGTCAGCAGTGCGGCCATCGCGTCGAGCTGGATGTCACCGGAGTCGACGAGTTCCTCGTCCGACCCGTCGAGCGCGCGGGCGGCCAGGGACGCCTTCGAGTCGATGAGCTCGGCGATCTTCGTGTCGATCGTCTGTGCGGCGATGATGCGCCACGCGGTGACGGGCTCCTCCTGCCCGATGCGGTGCACGCGGTCGATCGCCTGGGTCTGCTCGGCGCTCGTCCACGACAGCTCGGCGAGCACGACGTTGGACGCGACCTGCAGGTTCAGGCCCACGCCGGCCGCGGTGAGCGAGCAGACGATCACGGCGACGTCGGGGTCGTTCACGAACGAGTCGATCTGCGCCGTGCGCTGCGTGGCCGTCTGGTCGCCGCGGATCGTTGCGGTGCGCAGGCCCCGACGCGCGAAGACCTCTTCCGCCTGGTCCATGACGTCGAGGTGCTTGGCGAAGAACACGACCTTGCCGACGTTCGACGCGAGCTGCGCGGCGTAGTCCGCTGCGAGCTGGGCCTTGGCACGACCGATGCGGCGGACCATCGAGAACACGTTCTCGCCGGTCGACGAGGCATCCTGGTCCTCGAGCTCCCAGCGGGCGACCTGCCGCACGAGCTTGTGGTCGATGCCGACGACCGGGTCCTGCCCGGTGCGGGCGTCGAGCGCCTGGTGGTACCGGCGCACCAGCTTCGCGGTGAGCTCGCGCTCGGCGTCGCGGATGGAGCGGCCCTCGTCGCCGTCGAGCTCGACGGGGATGTCGGCGATCCGGCGGGCCGGGATGTCCGCGGCGACGTCGACCTTGCGGCGTCGGACGATGCCCTGGTCGATCACGGCACGACGGGCCTCGACGAAGAAGCCCTGGTCGGCCGGGGTCAGCCCGATCTCCTCGAGCTCGTTCATGAGCTTCGCGCGGGGCTTCTTGTCGTCGATCCAGCCGAGGTACTCCCAGATGGTGCGGAAGTCCTCGACCGAGTTGATCAGCGGGGTACCCGTCAGCGCCATGAGCAGCGGCGCTGCGGTGCGCTGCCGGATGCGGTCGGCGATCTGCAGCACGAACCGGGCGCGCTGCGAGTCCTTGTTCTTGATGAAGTGCGCCTCGTCGACGACCATGCCCTTGAAGCCGAAGCCGCCGAGCCAGCCGGCGTGCCGGTCGAGGATCTCGTAGTTCACGATGACGATGTCGGCGAACCCGTCGAGGTCGTTGCCGTCGCCGTGGATGACGGTGGCGCGGTGGTTCGGCACCCAGCGCTCGGCTTCGCGCGCCCAGTTCGTCTTGACGACGTTCGGCACGACCACGAGCAGCGGGAACGCGTTCGCGGCGTCGGCGGCGAGGAGCGACTGCGCCGTCTTGCCCAGACCCGGCTCGTCGGCGAGCAGGAACGTGCGGTGCCCCTGCGACGCGGCGGCGACCAGTTCGGCCTGGTGCTTCATGAGGGTGGTGCCCGAGCGCGAGTGCAGCGACGTGGGCTCGGGCAACGGCATCGTCGCCGCTCCCCCGCCTGCGCCGTACTCGAACGACTTGAACAGCGGGCCGAAGAGCTCCCAGTTCGCCAGGCGACGCGGATGCGCGACGGGCTGGTCGGCGAGCGCGAAGTCCGGCGGCAGGAACGGGTTCGCGAGCTGGCGCTGCACGACCGCCTGCGGGGTGACCGCGCGCACCGGGGTCTCGGCGACCGGGGCGGGTTCCGTCGCGATGACGAGGTCCTCCGGCTGCAGCTCCATGCCGCCGGCGATCATCATGTCGCGCTTGACGGCTCGGGTCGCCTCGGAGACCTGGACCTCTTCGGCGAGCAGCTGGATCACGCTGGTGTCGCGCGCCGCCGTCTTCGCAAGGATCGTCGCGACGCCGTCGAGCCGTTTGAGCTGCTCGGCGCGCTGCGAGTCGGTGAGTTCGGTGTCGCCCTTCACCCGTGCGCGCTCTTCGCGCATGAGCAGTGCGACGGCCTGGAACTTCGTCCGGTTCGTCGCCTTGAGCGGTCCACGCTGCGCCGCCGCCTCGACCTCGCGCACTGCGCGGGCGAGGACGGGGATCACGCCGTCGTTGTCCAGCGGCCTCGTCCGACGTGACGCGGTCCGCGTCCCGCCGGCAGCTCGCCGGGTGCCTGATCGAGCCAACGCTCCTCCTGTTCCGCCCACGCATCGGGGCGAGCCGCCCGTGGGGCGGAAGTCCTGCACCGGGTCCTGACACGGCTCCGGTTCGGCTGCGGGCCACCGTGGCCCACCGCATCGCCGGTCCCCGCTTCGGGACGTCCGGTGGAGTCCCGCGGTCCGTTCCACCACGAGCGCCTGATCGGCGCCGGGTGCGACGGTCCGCGCCGGGATCCGGCGTCGTCACACGCACGTGACGCCCCCGCGGGGCGGTCACGGCCCGGTTCCCGCGTCGATCAAGTGATCGACGGCTGCGTCCGGAATCGACGCGGCACGCGGGAACGCGGTGCGTGCGGGGTCAGTTTACTCCCCGACCCCCGACAGCGGCGACTCCGCGTCGCCCGCGCGCGTCGCGTGCCGTGGATCCTGCTGCAGGACGGCCGGGAGGCACGGTGCGGGCCCGCCACGCGCCTCCCGTCCGACGCCGGGCGCGACCACCCCGCGGAAGCGACAGATCCCGGATCCCCACGCCGACCACCCCGCGAAAGCGACAGATCTCGGCTCCCCACGCCGACCACCCCGCGAAAGCGACAGATCCACGCCGACCTTCCGCGCAGATGTGTCGCTTTCGCGACCGGGGACACGAGCCGTCAGACGCGGGGTGCGGACCGCGGGCGGACCAGGCCGGCCGCCGGCGGGACCGGTGCGGCGTCCGCCAGCGCGGCCCGCGTCGCCGCGAGGAGCTGCTCGGCGGTCTGGATCCCGTTCGCGGAGCCGGTGGTCGCCTGGCCACCGGCGTGCGCCAGCAGCTGGGCGCCGATGGCGGGTCCGATGCGGTCGGCCTCGCCGGGGTTGCGGGCGACCCAGTCGCGGGCGATCCCGTCGGCGAGGCGCTCGGCCGCCGCACCACGCTCGGCGTCGCCGCGCGATCGGTGCCAGAGACCGGTCACGACCAGGTGCGCGACGACCGCGCCGATGTCGCGGACCGGGAAGCCCCAGCCGGCGGTGTCGATGTCCAGGAGCCCGGAGATCCGCCACGGCTCGTCCTCGTCGACGAAGACCTGCTCGAGGTGCAGGTCGCCGTGCACGACCTGCTTCGTCGCGCTCGTCCACCCGATCGACCGCCGGCCGATGGCGTCGTACAGGCGGTCGATCTCCTCGGCGTCCTGGGGCAGCGCGGCGACGAGTGTGCGCCGGTGCCAGTCGGCGTGGTCCATCGCGTCGGCGCGGGCCTGCTGGGTCATCGGCACGGTGGCGACCCGACCGCTCAGGGCGGCCAGCGACGCGACGAACCGGGGGTCGTCGGCGATGTCGAGGATGCGGCTGCCGGCCGGCACCCCGCGGATCCGCTCGAGCACGAGGAGTCCGTCGCCGCGGCTGGACAGCACGCGGGGCACGGGGAGGCCCGCCGCCACGAACTGCTCGTGCGACGTCACGATCGGCGCGACCCGGTGCGGGCGGACGATCTTCAGGAACAGGGTGCGCTCCGGGGCGTCGACGCGCACGACCGCGCGCTTGCCGGGTCGGTAGGCGGCGACCGTGAGCACCGGGTCGGTGACGGGCATGCCGAGCGTCGTCAGGAGCTCGGCGACCGCATCGCGGTAGGTCACCTGCGGCAGCACCGGCAGGCCGGGGTCGTTCGGGTAGGCCCACACCGAGACCGGCTCGCCGGTCGCGGGATCGGTGACGATCGCACTGTTCTGGTCGTGCGTGCCGCCGGTGTCGACGTAGGTCAGGACGGTGGCACGCTGGCCGTTCCGGTCGACCGTGTCGACCTCGTAGCCGTACAGGTAGCCGTTGCCCGAGGGCTCGACGGAGTGCGCCCGTGCGGCCACGACGGAGGTCCCGGAGCCGGCGAAGGCCTGCGGGATGACGCGCTCATGGTTGGGCCACACGACATCAGTCAACCGTGTCCGGGCGTTTTCGTCGCGTTCGTGCACGGCTCGGCGTGCGGGCGATGGCTAGCGTGGTCCGGGTGAACCCGGTCGCGCGTCTCCGCAGCTCGAGTCGCACGCCGTTCCTGCAGGTCGTGAAGACCGCGGTCGCGGTCGTGGCGGCGGTGCTGCTGTGCCGGCTGCTGATCCAGGGGCCGTTCCCGACCTTCGCCGCGATCGCCGCACTGCTCGTCGTGCAGCCGAGCATCAACCAGTCGTTCGTGAAGGGCCTCGAACGGAGCGCCGGCGTCGTGCTCGGGGTGCTGCTGGCCACCGGGTTCCACCTGTTGCTCGGCGACTCCGTGTGGGTCGTGCTGCTCGTGGTCGTGCTCGCGATCCTGATCGCCTGGGCGCTTCGTCTGACCCCGACCTCGGCCACCCAGGTCAGCATCAGCGGGATGCTCGTGCTCACCGCCGGGGTCGTCACGCCGAACTACTCGGCGGACCGGATCCTCGAGACGGTGATCGGTGCGGTCGTCGCCCTCGTCGTGAACGCGCTGATCATCCCGCCGGTGCTGCTCGAGCCGGCGCACCTGGCCGTCGCGCGACTCGCCCGCGACACGGCCGTGGCGTTCGAACGGGTCGCGATCGGCCTGACCGAGGGCTGGGACCACGACCGCTGGCAGGACGCCCTGGTCCGCGCCCGCGCACTCCGGGCGCAGCACGCGAAGACCGAGGCGTCCCTCAACGCGGCCCGCGAGTCCCTGACGATGAACCCGCGCGGCGGACGGCACCGCACGATCCTCGACCGTGACGACGCCATCACCGAGCACCTGCGCGTCCTGGTCACGCGCGTGACCGGCATGACCCGGGCGATCCGCGACAACACCGCGCCCGACCTGCGCGCCGACCCCGTGGTCGGCGGCATCGCGACGGAGGTGGCCCGGATCGGCGCGGACGTCCGCGCCCTGAGCGCCCGGGTCGAGTCGACGCGGCTGGACCCGTCGTCCACCGCGGGTGCCGGCGGCGACGATGCCGAGGTGTCGACCGCCGAACCCGCACTGACCGCGCCGATGGAGATCGTCCGACCGAACTCACGGCACTGGGTGCTCATCGGCGCCCTGCTCGAGGACGTCCGGCGTGTGCGCGAGGAGCTGCTCGGCGAGGACGACTGACGCGGGTCCTCGGGTCAGCGCGTGGCGCGGGCCGCTTCTGCGGCGGTCTGCACGACGTCCTCCCAGATCACCGCGGCCGGCACGGCGGGGTCCGTCCTGGGCACACCGGCGTCGGCGAACCGGTCGATCTCGGCCACGACGGCATCGGTGCCGACCTCGCGCGCCGCACGGCTCGCCACGTCGGGCACGGCCGTCCGCAGCTCGGCGACCACGCGGTCGCGGCTGACGCCCTCCATCTGGCCGAGGGCACCGATGCCCTTCCACGCGGCATCGAGCTCCGCGCGGAGACGGACGATGGCCGGATGGTCGACAGACGGGTGGTCGGACGGGTCGTTCATGGTGCCCCCTGGTGCAACGGACCGCGCTTCGGGTAAGCGCTGTCCGCTCCGGGAGCCTAGCAACGACGCAAGAAGTCCTCATGTCCCTAGAACGCGGGACAGACCGTTCTGCCCCGCGGACTCGCAGCAGCGGTACCTGCTCCTGTGACGAGATTCAGTGAGTTCGGCCCCGGCATCGGCCCACGGCGCCGGTTCGATGCCACGATGGGTCCGAGGAGGTCCACTATGCGGCTGTTGGTGGTCGAGGACGACGACGAGATGCGTGCCCTGATGGAGCGCGGTCTCGCTGCCGAGGGGTACCGCGTGACGGCGGTGGAGAACGGGGTCGAGGCGCTCATCGCCCTCGGCGAGCAGGCGTTCGACCTGGCCGTCGTGGACGTCATGATGCCCGGCATGTCCGGGTTCGAGCTCGCACGCCGGATCCGCGAACGCGAGGACCCCGTGCGGATCCTGCTCGTCACCGCGCGCGACGCCGTGGACGACCGCGTGTTCGGCCTCGATGCCGGCGCCGATGACTACCTCACCAAGCCGTTCGCCTTCGCCGAGCTCACCGCCCGGCTCCGCGCCCTCGGTCGCCGCGAGTCCGCCGGGGCGCCGCGCACGATCGAGGTCGGCGACGTCTCGATCGACTCCGAGGCCCGCCGCATCTCGATCAAGGGCCAGCGCGTCGCCGTCAGCCCGACCGAGTTCGCGCTGCTCCGACTGCTGGCACGCTCCGCCGGCAGCGTGGTGGACCGTCCGAAGATCCTCGAGGAGGTCTGGGACGGCTCGCAGCACGTCGACCCGAACGTCGTCGAGCAGTACATCTCGTACCTCCGCAAGAAGCTCACCTCGCACGAGGCCACCGTGGCGATCGCCACCGTCCGCGGCCGCGGGTACCGCCTGGATCTGCTCGGGGCGTGAGCAGGGCGTCCGCTCGCCCCGATCCGGACCGCCCACGACGCGGTCTGGTCCGGCCCCTGCGCCTGCTGTCCCTGCGAGCACGGATCACGATCGGTTCGACGGCGATCGCGGCGGTCGTGATCGTGCTGCTGGTGCTGGTGATGCGGTTCCAGGTGGTCAGCGTCGTCGCCAGTGCGACCCGGACCCTGCTCGACGCCGACGCCGACCCGTACGTCGCCACGCTCGAGGTCGACAGCGACCCCGACCTGTCCCCACCGGGCAACGCCCAGCTCGTCGCCGTGGTCTCCCCGTCCGGCGACATCGTGCTGTCGACGATGCCCACCCGGGTGGAGAGCGCCCTCGGCAGCCTGACCTCGACCGCTGCCGGCGCCTCGATCATCCGGGTGTCCGGGTCCGAGTACCGCGTGGTCGTCGAACACCCCGTGAACCAGGCCGGACGGTGGACGGTGGTCGCCGCCCGGAACTCGCAGGCCGAGGCGATCGTGGTCGACGACCTCACCTCGACGCTGTCGCTCACGGGCGTCGCGATCCTGCTGGCGTTCGGGATCGCGTCCTGGATCCTGGCGACCGCGGCGCTCCGCCCCGTCAACCGGATGCGCCGCGAAGCCGAGCGGCTGTCCGTCGCGCCCGAACGCGCCGAGCTGCCCGTCGGCCCCGCCCAGGACGAACTCGCGTCCCTCGCCACGACCCTCAACGCGTTCCTCGCCCGCACGCGGCAGGCCACCGAGCGAGAGCGGCAGATGGTGTCGGACGCCAGTCACGAGCTCCGCACCCCGCTCGCCATCCTCACCACGCAGCTCGACCTGGCATCGCTCGACGGTGACGACGCCGCTGCGCTGGCCGCCCACATCGAGCGCGCCAAGCACAGCGTCGCCCGCCTCTCGCGGCTGGCGAACGACCTGCTGGCGCTGTCGCGGATCGAGGAGTCCGAGCGACGGGAGCAGGACGGCGACCAGCGGCCGGAGACCGGCTGGTCCGACCTGGGCGACGAGGTCATGGCCGCCGTCGACCGGGTGCGACTCATCGCGTCGGCCAAGGACGTCACGGTCGACTTCGACCTCGAGGCCCCCGTGGCCGTCGGCGGCTCCGGGCCGGGCATCGGCGGCGGGACCCACGAGCCCCGCTACCGGTTGGACACCGGCGGCATGGCGCAGCTCGTGACGAACATCGCGGGCAACGCGGTGTCGGCGCTCCCCCGCGGTGGCGGCATCTTCGTGTCCTGGCGCAGCACCGGGGGCGAGGGCGTCCTGCAGATCACCGACGACGGCCCCGGTGTCCCCGAGTCGTTCATCCCGGTCGCGTTCGACCGGTTCACCCGACCGGACGAAGCCCGCAAGTCACGCCCGAGCCCCGATCCGGCCACCGGCGCGATCGCACTGCCCGGCGGGTCCGGACTCGGGCTCGCGATCGTGCGCGCGGTGGCCGAGCGCGCCGGTGGCACGGCGTCGCTGCGGAACGTGCGCTCCGGTGGGCTCGAGGTCACGGTGCGACTGCCCGAGGTCGAGTAGCCGCGCCCGTTCCGCGCCCTTCACCTGCGACCACTCACTGGAAGTCCCGCGACCGCGTGCGCACGGACAGCGACAGGTGCTCGATCCGGTCCGCCACCAGGTTGACCACGCCGTCGGGCGACCGCTCGAGGATGCCCCGGACGATCACCGCCGGGGACTCGCGGGCGACCCGCCGGTAGCGTCCCCAGACCCCGACGCTGCAGATCACGTTGACCAGCCCGGTCTCGTCCTCGACGTTCAGGAACGTGATCCCCGACGCCGTCGCCGGACGCTGCCGGTGCGTGACGATCCCGCCGATCTCGACCCGCCGCCCCGTCTCGGCGGTCGCGGTGTCCTGCACGCTGAGCACCCGGCGGGCGGCGAGCCGGTCGCGCACGTGCCGCACGGGGTGGTCGTCGGTCGTCATCCCCGTCGACCACATGTCGGCGATCAGGACGTCACCGCTCGTCATCTGCCCGAACAGCGGCGGCTGGACGACGACCTGCGTGTCCGGCAACTGGTCGGCGCGCTCCGCCGCAGCCTGGGCCGCCGACCACATCGCGCCGCGACGGTCGATGTCGAACGGGGCGAAGGCGTCGGCCGCGGCGAGCGCCTCGAGCTGCGCCGTCGTCAGGCCCACCCGGCGGGCGAGGTCGGACATGTCGGTGAACGGGCCGTTCGCGTCGCGCTCGGCGACGATCTTCTCGGCGCTCTTCCGACTGAGCGAGGCGACCTCGGCCAGCCCGAGCCGGACCGCGAAGGCGCCGTCGCGGCGGTGCCTGGCGGTGTCGTCGGGCAGTGCCTTGTCGAAGGGCAGCACCGGCGGCTGCTCCGTGACCAGGCAGGCGTCGTCGCCGCACGGTGGCAGCACCTGGTCGTCGCCGAGCGGCTCGAGCGTCGCGTCGACGCCCGACCGCAGGATGTCCGGCCGGAGCACCTGGACGCCGTGCCGCCGGGCGTCGGCGACCAGGGTCTGCGGCGAGTAGAACCCCATCGGCTGCGCCCGGAGCAGCGCGGCCAGGAACGCCCCCGGGTAGTGCAGCCGCATCCAGGCACTCGCGTAGACGATCAGGGCGAAGCTGATCGAGTGGCTCTCCGCGAAGCCGAAGTTCGCGAACGCCTGGATCTTCGCGTAGATCGCGTCGGCGTCCTCGCCGTGGATGCCGTTGTCGGACATGCCGGCGTAGAGCTTGTCGCGCAGCCGGTCGATCTTCTCGTGGCCGCGCTTCGAGCCCATCGCCCGCCGCAGCAGGTCGGCGTCGTCGCCCGAGCAGTTGCCGACCGCGATCGCCATCTGCATGAGCTGCTCCTGGAACAGCGGCACCCCGAGGGTCCGTTCGAGCACCGGCTCGAGCGACGGGTGGATGTACGTGATCGGTTCCTCGCCGGTGCGCCGTCGGATGTACGGGTGCACGGCGCCGCCCTGGATCGGACCGGGGCGGACGAGGGCGACCTCGATCACCAGGTCGTAGAAGCGCCGCGGGAGCAGTCGGGGCAGCGTGCCCATCTGCGCGCGGGACTCCACCTGGAACACCCCGATCGTGTCCGCACGGCAGAGCTGGTCGTAGACGCCCTGTTCCTCCTTCGGCATGGAGTGCATCTCCCAGCGCTCCCCGCAGTGCTCCGCCGCCAGGTCGAACGAGTACTGCAGCGCCGCGAGCATGCCGAGGCCGAGCATGTCGAACTTCACGAGCCCCATGAAGGCGCAGTCGTCCTTGTCCCACTGCAGCACCGTGCGGCCGTCCATCCGCGCGTGCTCGATCGGCACGACCTCGCCCACCGGCCGGTCGGTGAGCACCATGCCACCCGAGTGGATCCCGAGGTGGCGCGGGAACCCCAGGACGTCGCTCGCCAACCCGACGACCGCCGGCGGGATGTCGTGGTCCTGGCTCTCGGTCACCGAGCCCCACCGTTCGACCTGCTTCGACCAGGCGTCCTGCTGCCCCGGGCTGTGGCCGAGGGCCTTCGCCATGTCGCGGACGGCGCCCTTCGGCCGGTACGTGATGACGTTCGCGACCTGGGCGGCGTTGTACCGGCCGTACTTCTCGTAGACGTACTGGATCACCTCTTCGCGGCGGTCCGAGTCGAAGTCGACGTCGATGTCGGGTTCCTCGTCGCGCATCGCCGACAGGAACCGCTCGAACGGCAGACCGTAGCGGATCGAGTCCACCGCGGTGATCTCGAGCAGGTAGCAGACCGCGGAGTTCGCGGCGGAGCCCCGCCCCTGGCAGAGGATCCCCCGACCACGGGCGTACTGCACCATGTCGCGCACGATCAGGAAGTAACCGGGGAAGTTCTTGTCCTCGATCACCGCCAGCTCGCGTTCGATGCGCTCGCGCTTCTGCGGGTCCACCCCGTCGGCGCTGCCCGGGTAGAGCCGGCGGGCTCCGGTCCAGGTGAGTTCCCGCAACCAGGACATCGCGGTGTGCCCGTCCGGCACGTCGAGGTCCGGCAGCCCGGGCTTGACCGTACGCAGCCGGAACCCGAGTTCGTCGGCCAGCGTGACGGTGTTCTCGATCGCCCCGGGGTAGCGCCCGAACCGCCGTGTCATCTCGACACCGGAACGCAGGTGCGCGGTGTCGGCGGCCGGCAGCCACCCGTCGATCTCGTCGAGACTGCGCCGGGCTCGGACCGCGGCCAGTGCCGTCGCCACCGGGAACCGGTCCGGGGTGGCGTAGTGGACGTTGCCGGTCGCGACCAGGGGCAGCGCGTACCGCTCGGCGAGGGTCGCGAGCACGTCGTTCCGTGCGCTGTCGAGCGGATCGCCGTGGTCGAGGAGCTCCACCACGACGTTGCCGCGGCCGAAGCGGTCGAGCAGCACGCGCAGGGCGGTCTCCGCCGCGGACTCCCCACCCTGCTCGAGCGCCTGTCGGACGGTGCCCTTCCGGCACCCGGTGAGCACCCGCCAGTGTCCGTCGGCCCGCGCCGCGAGCTCGTCGAGGTCGTAGCGCGGGCTGCCCTTCTCGGACCCGGCTGCGAGGTGCGCGCTCGTCACCGCGCCCGCGAGCCGGTGGTAGCCGTCCTGCCCGTCGGCGAGCAGGAGCAGGTGGGAGCCCTCGGGGTCGGGAACGCCGTTCTGCGGTTCGGTGAGCCCCAGCGATAGCTCGGTGCCGTAGACGGTCCCGACCTGCGGGTACGCCTCGGCCACCTCGGCCATCCGGGCAGCACCGTAGAAGCCGTCGTGGTCGGTGAGGGCGAGGGCGTGCAGGCGCAGCCGTGCGGCTTCCTCGAACAGCTGCTCGGGCTGGCTCGCACCGTCGAGGAAGCTGAAGGCCGAGTGCGCGTGCAGCTCGGCGTACGGCACCACCGGAGGGCCGTCGTCCGTGGACGCTGGCGAATCCGTGGGGACGTACGGCTCGCGCTTCCGCGACCACGCCGGGCTGTCCCCGCCGTCGCCCGCGTTGCCCGACCCGGGGCTCCGCTTGTCCGACAGGGCGCGCTCGAACTGCGACCACGGGATGGGTGGGTTGCTGTAGCCCATCAGCTCCTGCTCCTGGATCGGTTCACGTGGCGATCGCCTCCGCCCACCACCGGTGGTCGGCCAGCACCAGGTACCAGGCACGGCCCTCGGCGTCGACGAGCTGCAGCCGGTGCAGCCGTCGACCGCCGGACTCCCACCACCGCACGACGAGCGGCCACGGACCGGCCCAGGCGGTGACGGGCGCGAACCCGCCGCCCCGGTCCCCCTCGGCGCGGAAGCCTTCGGGTGCGCCGGACAGCACGCCGCGGTCGTCGACGTCGACGCTCGCGCCGTCGCCGGAGACCACGTCGACCGGACGGGGACGCTCGAGGACGGTGGCGGGCGGCGGCCCGGGCAGCTTGCCGGGCCACGGTCGGTCGCGCACGGTGGCCAGGGCACGCTCGCCGCCGGGCGGGGCGTCACCCCAGGGCACGAGCACCACCCGCTCGGACAGGGTCCGACCACCACCGACGCGCGGGCTCACCACACCGTCGTGTCCGACCATGCCCTGGATCCGCGCCAGCCCGTGGTGCACGCGCTCGTCCGGCCCGGAGCCCCAGAGCCCGCGCTCGTGGTTCGCCATGTCGTCGACGGCGACCGGTTCGAGCACGACCGACGTGACCGGGGCTTCGAGTCCGGTCGGGTCGACCCCGCCGGCGAGCTGCCACCGAACCCGGTCGACGACGTCGGCGGCGTCGAACCAGCGGGGGTGCGCCCACGTGCGTTCGAGCAGGATGTCCCGCTCGTCGACGATCCCCACCCGGATGGTCGTCGCGACCAGCCCGGCAGCGCGGAGGCGTGCGGCGAAGTCGTCGGCGGAGCGCCGGAACGCGAACGCGATCTGGTCGGCGCGGTCGAGCGGGGGCTCGAAGGCGGCCTCGATCCGGAGTTCGGGCGGGATCGCGCGCGCCGAGATCTCCCGCGGGTCGCGGCCGCCCGCCAGCCGGTGCAGGAACGCCCCGGCGACCCCGAACCGGTCGCGGACCTGCTCGTCGCTGAGCGATGCGAACGCGCCCAGCGTGGTGATGCCGAGCCGGTCGAGGACGGTCGCGAGCTCGGGGTCGCCGAGCACACCGAGGGGCAGGTCCGCCAGGAAGTCCGACGAGCCGGAGACCGGCACGATCCGCACCCGTTCGCCGGGACGCACCGGCCGGGCCCGTGCTGCCTGCTCCGCCGCGAACGGGGTGTCCGCCACACCGGCCCGCACCGCCGGGGCACCGTGGTCGGCCGCGATCCCCGCCAGGGTCGCCGCGGCCGCCCGCTCGCCGCCGTAGTACCGCGCCGGCCCCCGGGCACGCAGGGCGAGGGTGCCGGGCCGGAGCACCTCGACCCCGGGGACTGCCGCCTCGACCGCGCGGATGACGGGTTCGAACGCACGGTGGTCGAGCGCGTCGTCGTAGGGCTGCACGACGAGCTCCGGACAGCGCGCCTGCGCCTCGCGCACCCGGAGGCCCCGGACGACGCCGTGCTGCCGAGCGGACGCGGAGCTCGCGAACACCAGGCCCTTCGCGACCACGGCGAAGGGCTGCTCCGGCGGCGCACCGGCTGCGCGGGCTGCCGCGATCACCGGCCAGTCCGGGCACCAGAGCACGATGGTGCGGGTCGGTGGCGGCTCGGGCAGCGCACCGCCGCGGGCGATCGCGTCGGCCCGGACACGCCCCGGCGCGATCACGACGCCACCGCCGCGCACCACGACACCACGGCGATCACGACGCCACCGCCACGGGCCGCAGCACCCGGGTGTCGCCGGAGCCCACCTTCGGCACCGGGGCGGCTGCCCGGACCGAGCCGTCGGCCGCCGGCAGCAGCAGCTCGGTGCTCGTGGGGCGCACCGCACCCGCACGACCGGTCGCCGTGACGGTGGCGCGACGCTCGGTCAGGTGCCCGTGGCCCTGTCCGATGCCGCTCCACACCGACGACGTGATCCGCAGCGTGACGTCCGCGCCCGGCCAGGAGCCGAGCGCGACGAGGGCGCCACCGCGTTGCCGGAGCCGTGCCGACAGCCGGGCGACGTCACCCGGCACGACCCGGCCGAGCGGCCGGGTGAGGACGATCTGGGCGACGTCGGCCATCGCCGCGGTCACCGCGAGCCACTGGTCGCCCGGGTCGGGGACGAGCACGAGCCGCTCGAGGTCGATGCCCGCGGCGGCGGCCGCCTCGATCCCGAAGGACGGCACCCCGATGACCGCGCACCACGCACCGGACGCCGAGGCAGCCTGCAGCATGGTGATCGCGAGCAGCACCGACTCGGGGACGGCGTAGGTGCCGCCGACCCGGATCGCCCCACCGGGCAACAGGGGCTCGAGGGCGGAGGCGGTCGGGAGCCCCGCGGTGTCGACGCGGGTGGACTCCATGTCGGTGACCCGGGACCGCAGGGACGTGATGCGGTCGAGCGCCGCCCGGGCGTCGCCGAGGTGGTCGGCGGCTCCGGGTCCACGCGCAGCACCCCCACGCGCAGCACCGCTCCGCCCGACCCGGTCCGGGCCGGGCGACCGGAGTGCCGCCGCCGTCTGCATGCCCTCATATTCGAACATGTGTTCGATGATGTCAATCGCGTCCGACATCGGTGGACAATCGGGTCGAAGACGTGTTCGGTCAGCTCACCACCGGGCCGCCGCACCCACCGCCCCGAGCACCGACCGCGTCTTCGTCACGACCTCGTCCGCCTCGTCCGCCGCCACCGACGACCACGTCACCGCTCCCCCGGCCCCGAGCGTCCGCGACCGGACCCGACCCGAGGCGTCCACCACCGTCACCAGTGTCCGGATCACCACCGACAGGTCGACCGCTCCACTCGCCGAGAAGTACCCGATCACGCCCGAGTACACCCCGCGCGGCGCTCCCTCGAGCCGGTCGGCGATCGCCATCGCGCTGGTCTTCGGCGCCCCGGTCATCGACCCCGGTGGGAACGCCGCCCGCACCACGTCCGCTCGTGACGTCCCCGACGGCAGCACGGCACCGATCGTGGACACCATCTGGTGCACGCTCGCGTAGGTCTCGACCGCGCACAGCCGGTCGACGTGCACCGACCCGGGGACCGCTGTCCGCAGCAGGTCGTTCCGCAGCAGGTCGACGATCATCACGTTCTCGGCACGGTCCTTGGCGCTCAGCGCGAGTTCGGCCCGCACGGCCGCGTCGGCGGCAGCGTCGGCGAGGCGGCGCCGCGTGCCCTTGATCGGCTCCGCGAGCACGCTCCCGTCCGCGTCGATCCGCAGGAACCGCTCCGGCGACCGGCTCGCCACGCGCAGCGTGCCGAGCCGCAGGTACGCACCGAACGGGACCGGGTCCGACGCCCGCATCCGCATGTACTCGTACAGGTGCGGGTCGTCCAGGTGCGGATCCGCGTCGGGGCCGCTCCGGGCCTCCCGGTCCCCGTCCGGCACGGAGAAGGAGGTGGTGAGGCAGACCTGGAACGCGTTCCCCTCGCGGATCTCGGCGCGGCACGCGTCGACCGCGCGTTCGTGGTCGGCACGCGACACGCGTCCGACCGCTGACGACACCCCGGCCGGGAGGCCCGTGGCCGCGTCCGCCACGGCGGCCTGCGACGGAACCCCGGTCACCGTCTCGAGCCACACCCGGTTCCGCGCGCTGGCCGCCGGTTCGGTGTCGGCGACGAGCGTCAGCGCCCAGGCACCGCCGGTGTGGTCGAGGACCACGGCGCGGTCCACGAACCGCAGGTCGGCGTCGGCGTGGCCGTCGGCGGTGCGGTCCGGGCCGTCGGACTCGCGACCGAGCTCGTACCCGAGGAACCCGACCCAGCCGAGCGCGAAGCCGCAGCCGACGATCGGCTCGGGCAGGTGCGGCGTCCGGTCCAGCAGCTCCGCCAGCACGGCGAAGGCCGGGCGGTCGTCGGTGGACGACGGACCGAACCACCCGGCGGCGGGCGCGGCGACGTCGACGGACGCCTGCCGGTCCTGGTGCCGGAACCGGGCTCGGAACGGCCCGTCCGTCCATGCCAGGACCGACCACCGCGCGCGCGCTCGAGCGGTGTCCGGCGCGCCGTCCGGCAACGCGGAGTCGAGCCACACCAGGTCGCCGCCGGCCTGTGTGGCCAGCACGCCGAGGTCGGGGGCCGGGTCGAGCCGACGGACCTCGATGCGCACGCCGGCCGACGGACCGGTCAGATCGCGGAGATCGTCCATGCGGCGGCGTGGGACGCACCCGGGGCGAGCACCACGAGACCACGGTCGACCCCGTCGTTGAACGCGTCGGGCGCGCACGTCATCGGTTCGACCGCCAGCCCGGCGCGGTGGTACTCGGGGACCACGTGGTCGGCCGTGTGCACCTGCACCCACGGGCACTCCGGCCCGAAGGCCACGCGGACACCACGGCCGTCCGCGGCGGTCAGTGTGATGGTCGCGGTGCCGTCGGTGTCGCGATCGAAGCCCGTGAAGGCGTGGTCGATGAACCGGTCGCCGATGAGGGTGGGCGTGCGCAGGTCGAATTCGTCGTGCACGGGGACCAGGTCGGTCGGGACGAGCCGGTCCGGGGTGACCTCGAGCACTGCGGCCGCGGGCAGGGTGAGGGTCCAGTCGTCGACCGTGCCGGTGCCCGCGACCAGGTACGGGTGCGGGCCGGTCCCCCACGGGGCGTCGTCGGCACCGGAGTTCGTGCCGGTGATCGTCGTGTGCAGCCCGGTGGTGTCGAGCCGGTACTCGACCAGCACCTCGACGCGGTACGGGTAGCCCGCCTGGGCCTGCACGGTGGTGGTGAGTGCGACGCGGTCGGGCTCCTGGGCCTCGACCCGGAAGTCGGTCCAGGCGACCAGTCCGTGCAGGGCGTGGTGCCGTGCCGGCTCGGTGAGCGCGAGCTCGTGGTCGACGCCCCCGAAGGTGTACTCGCCGTCGACGACGCGGTTCGGCCACGGGGCGAGGACCGCACCGCGGAAGGCCGGGCGGACCTCGTCGGCGTCGAACGGCACGACCAGGTCGCGGCCCTCGTGGCGGAGCGTCCGCAGCGTCGCTCCGACCGTGGCGATGTCGGCCGTGTACCCGGCGGCGGAGATCGTCAGCGGGGTCCCGGACAGCGGCGCATCGTTGCTCATGCGCTCAGCGTATCGGGCGCGTGCGGCCACACGCACCATGAGGAAACCCCCGCCGTTCCGGGGAACGACGGGGGTTGAGGGTGGAGGTAGCGCGACAGTGCTCGAACCTTGCCCCAGCCCTCCAGTCGGCAGTCTCCTCGCATCGGGCGATCCGTCGTCGTCGCAGGCCGGCAGTGGCGCCGTCGGACACCGCATGGGCGTTGCCATGCCCGGCGCCTCGGTTGACGACAGCGATGCTGGACGAGGCAGAGCGCCGGTACAGGGGCGGCGAGATCCTGCGTCTGATCGCGACCGATCTGGGCGTGAGCCGTCAACGGCTCGCTGAGCGCCTACGGGATCGCGGGGTGCGACTGCGTGGTGAGAAGCCATCATCGGAACAGGTGCTCGAAATGTGCCGCCGCTACGAGCAGGGCGAGTCTCTGGCGACTGTAGGCGCACGGGTTGGCTTCAACGCGAGCACGGTTCGGGTGAACCTGATACGAGCGGGAGTCGCGCTGCGCGATCCGCACGGCCGGCAGAGGTGAGCGGACCCGTTGGACTAGACCCATTGTAGAACCAGCGGATCTAACCCAGGACGGCCCCGATGGCGCTACGCAGTCCATCGGGCGACACGACCCGCGGTGATCTCCAGGTCCGGAACAACCAAGTTCTCGGAGTAGATCACGGCTTCGGTTCCCACGTGTTGGCGATGAGCAGTGTGGGCAATGTCGAAAGTGGCGCATCTGCCTCCGCTGTAGAGCAGATTCGTAATCCGCGGGTCGTCGTCGTAAGTGAGAATCCAAGGGAACTGGGCGCTCGCCAGAACCCTCGCGAGTTCGAGGTGTGCTTCCGCATCGAATGCGTGCAGGTAAAGGCCTTCGCCTTGAACGAGGTACGGAGGATCTGCGTAAACAAAAACGTCGGTCGAGACGTCTTGAATCGAGCCTAGAAAATCTAGTGCATCGTACTCAGTGACGTAGATACGATGGCGCATATCTGCAATGGCCTGGATTCTTGACGAGAGCGAATCGCGGTTGAATCGCGCATCAATTTTCCACTTTCCAAGCTGTTCAAAGCCGCCGATCGGCCCCGCATCCAGAATGCCCGAACGATTCGTTCGGTTCAGGTAGAACGTAGCGAAACCAAGCTCGAAATCATCCCTACCCGCGGGGGATGCATATATTTCGGCCTGTCGACGCCACTCATCAATGGTTAAGGGTACTGCCTGAATCTCCCGACAAAACTGGTTCGGGAAATCTAGCGAGGACCGCCAAAATGCTGCGATTCCGGGATTCAGGTCATTCAAGTGGATTCGATCCACGGCGCCGTCGTACAAGAGATGCAGGGCTGCTCCCGCTCCTCCAGCAAACGGTTCTGCGTACTGACGTGGCTCAGGGTCTTGGGCAGAGATAAGCCTCGCGAGGTAAGGCGCGAGTCGAGCTTTCCCCCCTGGGTATCGTAGTGGCGATAGATACCTCATTGGATCGGCGTGTTCCCCATATGGGCGTTCATTTCAACGAGGACCGGCGTGTAGCGATCTGCCAAAGTCAGGACTTCCGCGGGGGTCCTGCCGCTATGGATGTCATGCACCGCGTATTGAGCAAGCCGAATGCTGTCGGCGGTCGTGTTGTGAAATGCCTTACGAAGCGGCGGGGTGGCCTCGGCCGTGCCAAGCGCATCAGATGCTTGTGGATCAATTATCTTGATAGCACTCTTGATTCTCTTGTCAAGATCCTTGGGCACGTTTTGCTGGCCATGTGACATCAGGAACTGATACGAAGTGAGGTCAAGGATGACTCGCAGCATCACCGAGACTGTCTCGTTTTGGCGTTGCACGCTAAGCAACGATGTCTGACGCACCATCTCCTGGATGCGTGGCGTGAACTTGTCTAGGACGAGTCCTCGAAGGATGTGTTCCCGGCCCGGCGTCGGACGTGGAGGCCGTGGATCATTGGCCTCAGCCTGACTGTTCCCACGGCTCTGACCGCCGCCGCCTCCTGAGTACCCACCACCGTTCGCTGATGCGCCTTGATCTCCGCCCGAACGAGCACCAGGCGCCCCGGCTGGCCCCTGTGTCTCCTCGCCCACATCGTGAGCCGCTTTTGTGCCTGCGTCTCCCTTGCCTGGGAGGAGGTGAGAATACTTGTTGAGGTAGTCGCGGAAGTCGTCGACTGTATCCAGCTCCCGCGCCCAAGTCTTACCGGACTCAGCCTTCGGCTGCGCGAAGTCGGTGAGCACCTGTCGGACAATTGGCAAGGAGAGCTCGGCGCCGTGACGGAAGGTCATTTTCCCTTCCGAAAAGTCGAGGCCGATCATGTCGCGAACGACACTGCGATCGACAAACCTCTGGATGAATGTGTAGCGGGCGCTACGGACCGTCTCAAGGGCTACGAGTACGTCCGGCTCCTCTGCATACTCGCCCGACACGAGTTCAACGAATGCCATAGCGCGAGAAGCCTTAGCGGGATCGTTTCGCGCTCGTCGACGATCTTTCATCGCGGCGCCCCATTCAACGGTGCCTGCGCCGCCTGCGCCACCCGTGTGCTTCCTTTCGATCCAGACGTCTGCGTCGGCCTCATCCGGTGCTACAGCTACGCGCAACACTGCTGGCGGAGCGTAAGCACTGTCTTCGACCAGCCGTTCGATACGAGAAAGGTATTGCTTTTCCAGCGATTCATCCTGGCGTAGCAAAGTGGGGTCAGCCCATAACCGGAGGCACGTTAAACGGCGATTGCCCTCCATCATGACGTAGCGTCCATCGCGAGCTACAACGATCGGGGTGTCAGAACTGTTCATACGCCCGGACCGGGTCAAATCCCTGAGCATGTCAAGGCAGTCATCGCCGGCGGTGTTCAGCATCAACTCGAATGCATCGGTCTGTGATTGAGCGTCACGCGGGAAGCGAGAGTTCCGTAGATCAAGGTCAATCAGATCGAGGGATATGTCTTCAACTGGGAAAGGCGGTCGCATGGGCTTCTTGGTTGACGAATCAGCCATGCGTTTCGCCCCTTTCCGACTAGTCTTGACCCGCTTCCGGAACGCCAGTTCCCCTCCTGGAGGTCTTCAGCACATCATCCCACAGCCAGCGGCCACGGTGCGAGTTCCCAACACACCACGGACGTGCCCAACCACGGCGAGTCGCCCAGCGTCGGGAGTCGTAGACAGTGGAAGGCCCCGCTCCCGGAGTCGGGAAGCGGGGCGAACCTGGTGGTGAGGCCGACTCAGTCGCCGGAGTCGTCGTCGCCGAGCGGGTAGCCGACGGTCTGGTCGTCGGCTTCGGCGTAGCTCTGCATGACGCCGAATAGGAGTTCTTCGCGGGAGGTCGCTGGGCCTTCCTTGGCGACGTGGATGTCGATTCCGGCGTCGTGGAGCTGCTGCACGACGGCAATGTGGTCGGTGAGCCGGGTGCCGAGGCGGGCGAGATCGGTGACGATGAGCGCGGTCACGCCGTCTTGTTCGGCGGACTCGATCACCTGGCGCAGGCCGTCGCGGCTTCGGCCGATGTCGGTGACGACGTTGGTGATCGTCAGACCGTGCTCCTCGGCGTACCGGCGGCAGTCGGCTTCCTGGTCGTCCAGCCAGGTAGGGTTCTCCGTCGCGCTGCGACGGTAGGTCACGGCCTTCATGACGCACCTCCCGCCATCACCAGCCCCGTCTCGGCCAGCTCGTCCTCCGCGGGATGGGCGCGAGCGGCCTTGCGGCGCTGCGCGTGTTCCCGGAGTCGGACACGGGCGAGGGCGATGAGGCTCATCGGGCCGAGCCAGAGCATCTTGAGCGCGTTCCAGCCGCACAGCAGGACGACCAGGTGCAGCCAGCCCCATTCGGGGTCGGCCTGCTCGATGTAGTCGGTCAAGAACTTGGTCGCCGCGATGTAGGGAGCGGCGAGCAGCATCGCCGGTACGCCCCACTTGAGTCCTCGGCGGGTGTAGACGGCGTCGCGGATTCGGTTCGTCGGGAAGAGCCGGCGGGCGGGGTGCATGGTCACGGCGGTCTGCCGACTGCGGTACCAGCGGCGTCGGACTCGGTCGCCGACGCTCGGAGTGGAGAGGAACATTGCGGGCCTCCTTCAACACGCATCGAATGTTCGCGAAGCGGCGTGTTGGTGATGGCCCCTGGGAAGGGGCGATCCCGAAGGACCCTACAGATTGGAAGCCTCCGCTTCATGGTCCAGTTTACGCCGGTCCTGCGACAAGCGGAAGGCATCGGCGTAGCGGTGGTGCACCTTGCCGGTAGCGCCCGCGAATGGAAGGACACCGATCATGGTTTCTCTGGCCGACTACGCCCCCGATGAGCGAACAGCACGCGTGATGCTCTCGATGATCGCCGAACCTGCGGACGTGAACGTGGGGCGCCTGCTGCGACATGAGGGCGGCATCGAGACGCTGCGGCTGCTTGATGCCGACGGACCTGTGCCGGGCGTGCGGCCCGAGGAAGCCGCGATCCTTCAGCACCGCACCCACCTGGTCTCCTTGGGCGTCGACTTCGATGCGGTACTCCGGCGGACGCTCGACGGCGCGCATGAGCCGCTGATCCCCGGCGACGCCCATTGGCCGGTCTCGGTCGATGCGCTGGGCGACCGCGCCCCCTATATGCTGTGGGCGAAGGGGGCGACCTCGTTCCTCGCGACCGGGCAGGATGCTCGGGTGACGATCACGGGCTCGCGTGCATCGACCAGGTACGGCGATCACGTCGCCGGCGAACTCGCCACGGATGCGTCATTGGGCGAGCAGATCGTCGTCTCCGGCGGCGCCTACGGGATCGACGGCGCCGCGCACCAAGCGGCGCTCGGCAGCGGAGGGCAGACGATCGCGATCATGGCCGGTGGACCGGATCGTCTCTACCCCGCCGGGCATCGCGACATGCTCGAACGGGTCGCAGACCTGGGGCTGGTGATGAGCGAGATGCCGCCCGGATCGACCCCGACACGGCACCGGTTCATCGCCCGCGGCCGGCTCCTGGCGGCGCTGTCGTCGGCGACGGTGATCGTGGAAGCCGGGGCCCGCTCCGGCGCCCTGAACGTCGCCCGCGAAGCGAAGGCCCTTGGCCGTGGCGTCGGCGCGGTACCCGGCCCAATCACCAGCGTCGCGAGCACCGGCACCCATCTGCTGCTGAGCGAGGGCACCGCCACACTCGTCGCCGGCCCGCACGATGTCGCCAACCTCATGAGCGACCGGCGCTCGGCCCCGACGCGGAACCAGGACCGTCACATCGGACAGGGCCTCGACGCCCTCGATCTCGATCAGGATCGCCCCGGCCGCGCTCTCTGACCCCTGACCGGTCAGAGCGTGCGACCCTGCCGGACCTCCATCGTGAGGTCCGGCTGCTCTGTGTCCGGGGTCTGCTGGCTGAGCTGCTTCGCACGGTGGAGAGCTGCGTCGGCGCGGGCGGCGTCGATCTTCTGCGCGTCTGACCCGGAGACGGTCCCGAGTGGCTGGTCGTCGGTGATCTGGTAGCGGTCGCGGTAGGCGGCGACAACCTGCCCGTACCGGCGCCACCGCTGTGCGGTCCTCGCATCGGTCGGTTGCTTCCCCAGTGCGCCCGTCCACGGCTCGCCCTCGTCCAGGTCACGGTCGAGGACCGCGGCGGCGCGGCGTTCGATCAGTTCCTGTCGTTCGGTGAGGGCGTGGTGCATCTCGGGGTCGGAGACGCCGGAGGCATACGGGATCAGTCCGACGATCAGCCGCGGCGCCTGCCGGACGCGGCCCGACCCGGCCGGTCTCGCAGTGGCGCGGGCGACCCGGTGATGCAGGACCGAAGCGATGTCGTCGGCGTCATCGAATCCCCGCGCCCGCACCAAGCGCGGCATGAGCACGTCGAGGTCGTGGTGGTTCGCCTCCGCCCGCCGGAGCTCCGCGGAAAGCGCGCCGTAGGCGTCGGAGCCGAGGACCATATCGACCTGATCTTCGGTGAGCCCGGATGTTTCGAGGAGCGTGGCCCAGCGGTCGTGCTGGCCGGCTTGGGCGATGGTGTCGTACTCCGCGGCGAGCTGGGCGATCGAGCTCCACCGTTCCTGCTCAGCGGTGATCGTCTCGTGCGCGGACAGCTCCGCGCCGACGTGCTGGAGCACCCCGTACAGCACCGTCCTGGCGGTCGAGTCGGGGTTGTCCGAAGGGTGCGGGGCAATATGCGCGTCGTCGGCAGGGTCGGTGGCGACGTAGGCGAAGTTCCCATGCCTACCGCGTGTCATAGCGACATAGAAGTTCTCCCGCGTCGTCGTCGCCGTCACCACCGTATGCGCGGTATCGACCGTGACGCCTTGGGCGCGGTGCCCGGTGATCGAGTATCCGAGCTCGACATGCTCGGCCACATACGACGCCGGTAGCACCATCGCCCCGCCGAACCGGCGCCCCTCTGGACGGACGGTGATCGACCCGTCCTCGCCGACGGCCGTGACCGTCCACCGGTCGCCATTGCGCACCCACGCCTTGCCGTTCTTCGACCTCAGCCGCCGGTTGTTGTCGCGGGTGATGACCCGGTCTCCTCGCGACGCGCTCGTGCCATCGTGCAAGGTGACTTCTCGGCCGGGGGTGATCGTGCCGTCGAGTATCAGGTCGGCGCGGGCGCGCTCGTTCAACTGCGTCACTGTCTCTCGTGCCTCGGCGACGAGGATCGATGCCCGCCCGTTCTGGACATCGGCGCGCCAGGCGGTGTAGGCGGCGTCGACCATCGCGTCCTGCTCCCCGCCGCGCACCCTGCCGTGTTCGATGAGGATGTTGATCGCGTTCGTGCGGCCGTGACGCAGGTTCAGCGAGTTCGTCTTCTCCCACTGCTGTGCGAACCGGTGCACATCGACCAGCTCCGGAGCATCGTCTCGGTCGTGCACGAGCAACCCGAACGACCCGCCCGCGTCGACCGCTTGCAACTGCGACCAGTCGCCGACCAGCAGCACTTTCGCACCGGCATGATCGGCGAGGCCGGTGATGCGGTCCAGGGAGCCGGTGCCGGCGAGGGAGGCTTCGTCGAGGATCACGAGCTGATCCTTCGCGAAAGTCCGGCCTTGGAAGAGGTGCATCTGCCACCAGCGGGCTGTGTTGTCCGCCGTGATCCCCAGCTCCTCGCCGAGCACCTGGGCCGCGTTCTCCGACGGCGCAAGACCGATCACGGAACCTCTGCCGTGCTGCTTCTCCCAGGCCCGCTTGAGCGCGCTCATCGCCGTGGTCTTGCCCGCCCCGGCCGGCCCGACCAGCACATCGACCACGCGGCCCGAGACGCAGATCCGCTGCAAGGCCTCGGCCTGATCCGCCCCGAGGCGGCGGCCCTCCGGATCGGGGCTGCTGGTGATCTTCTCCACTGCGGCGAGATCGACCGTCGGGCCGGTTGTGGCGTGGGAGCGGTCGAGGAGACGGTCTTCGGCGGCCAGCAACTCCTCGGTCGAGTACAGCGCCGCGCTGGGATGCCGGAACCGGCTCGACCCGTCCGGGCGGCGAAACAGCAGCGGACTCGACGCCAGCTCTGGCGGCGTGAGCCGCAGCGATGCCTGTTCGGCGGCGTCGGTCACCATCCCGGTGATCGCCTCCCGATCCTCGGTCGAGGCGAACCGGACGCCCATCAACTGCCGGGAGGCCTCGGCGTGGAGATTCCAGCGCCGCCACGTCGACCGCTTCTCACCGACCACCGCCACGACTGAGCGGCCGAGGTCAGCGACCGTGTCCAGCGGCACGTCATCGGCCCGCAACAGGGCTGTCGTCTCGCCGGTGGTGGCGAGAGTGCGTGCCCATCCGGTCACGTCCTCGCCCAGTACCGTGTCGGCGCGGTGCCGCCAGTCGGCGGTGAGATCCGCGAGCGAATGCACCTGCTTCTCGGGCCGGGTTGCGAGCGTCGCCTGCGCCCGCAACCTCAACACGATCTTCGCCGACGGCTCCCGGCCGTGCTTCTCCCGGTAGGCGTCGATCAGGCGGGTCTTCTCGTGTTCGATCTGGCGGGTGCGCGAGGAGAACTCCTCGATCAGCTCCTCCGGCACCGGCGCCAACTCCCACGCCGGGTTGCGGTCCCGGCCTCGCGCCCTGGCCTCCCATTCGATCCCGAACGTGCCCGTGATGCGGTCGGCCAAGGTGGCGTTGTAGAGCTCTGACAGGGCGACGACCGAGGCGTGCACCGGCCGGCCGGCCAAAGTGCGCCACTTCTGATCCTGGACGGTGAGGACCTTGTTGCTCACCACGACGTGCGTGTGCAACTGGGGGTCGGAACTGCGCGAGTCGTAGTGATCGAATGCGGTCGCCAGCACCCCGGCGACATCGACGTGAGTGACCGCGCCCTCCGGGCCAGCCGCGCCGACGCGGGTGGTCGCAACCTCCCGTTCGAGGAACGCAACCACCTCTGCAACCGCCTGATGATGCGCGTCCGCAATCAGCGATTGCGTGCCCGCGTCCGCAACACCCCACAGCGCGGACAGCGACTTCGGCACCGAAAAGGTCAGGTCGTAGCCGGCGACCGCACGCCGGGTGCCGTGCTCGGCCTCCTCGGCTTCGATGGCCGCGACCTGCTGTGCGCGAGAGACCGGGCCGAGTTCCGGGTCGAGGGCGGCGACGCGCTTGTCGACGCGCTCCTTGACGCTCGCGTACTGCCGGTACGCCTCGCCCAAAGGCTCGCCCGTGATCGGGTCGCGGCCCATCCCGACCAAGAGCTGGAGCTGCGCCTCGGAGACCTGCCCACCTTCAGCGAGCTCACCGCCGCCGAGGAACGGCAGACCCGACCCCATCCAGAAACCAGGAGGAGTTCCTTCCTCCGTGTAGTACCTCGTCAACGGGGTCGAAAGGGAGCGGTCGCCGTCACCTGCGGCGACGGTGCGCAGCAGATACTCGTAGCCGTCGCCGGCCGACATCACGCGCATCGAGACCGTCATACCGACGAGGTGAGCCGTCAGCATCTCGTAGCGGCAGCGGAGTCGATCTCCGCCATGTCAACTTTGGTTGACGCGGTGTGCCTCGATTGAAAGACGTGTGGGGGCTCATGAGTCGGTGAGACGACGAGCGGGCGGCGAGCCGGACGAAGCCCGGCGGCGGACTTGAGGAGATTGATTCGGTCGCTGTCCTCAGAGCGGTTGGCTCGGCGCAGGGCGACCGGTGGTGCACCTGGCAGGTGTTCAGCCCGGCAAGTCGATATGCGTGTGCAGCGATCTTGGCAGCCGGGGTTCACTAAGCCCGCGGAGCCAACCCATGCACGACCACTTTTCGGAAGTCCGACCGATCAGGATCGGGTCGCTGTTCTCCGGGTACGGCGATCTGGACCTTGCTGTCGAGTACGCCACCGGCGGGGAGACGGTCTGGTTCTCCGAGATCAACGAACCCGTCGCCCGCGTGTTCGCCCACCATTGGCCCGGGCATCCCGAACCTCGGCGACATCTCCACCGTCGACTGGGCCACCGTTCCGCCGGTTGATGTGTTGATCGGCGGGTTTCCCTGCCAGGACGTCTCGGCTGTCGGCAAGGGCGCCGGCCTCGCACCCGGCACCCGCTCGGGCCTCTGGTCGCACATGGCGGCAGCGATCGACGCCCTGCGACCCGAGCTCGTCGTCATCGAAAACGTCCGCAACCCGCCCCCGCCTGGAAGGAGCAACCCCCGATGAGCGCAACCCCGATAATGCAACCTGCCAGCCCACAACCGCCGTTCGCCATGTGGAACCCGACCCGTGGCTGCTGGGAGACGAGCCAGGCCGACCTCTTCGGGCGCGCGGAGCCGTACTCGGCGATCTGGTCGACCTCCGGCGAACTGCCCGATGGATCGCCTACCTGCGTCGTTGGCCGGCGCACCGCATCACCGGTTCCGCGTCTTCATCACCGCCTACCGTGAAGACGCTGTTCCGGACGCCGCTCGCCTCCGACGCCTCCCGCGGCGGCGAGACCCTGGATCAAGTTCGGGCACGGGGAGGCATGATCGCGCTGAGTCATAAAGTATTCGACCTTGCTCTTCACGGGCCGGATGGCTCGCCGGCCAACTCGAACGAGCCGGAGACACTGTTCCCCCTGATCGAGACCATCTTCAACGATGGGGACGATACCCCGCGGCCGCCCCCCGGTGGGAACACGTCACCGGACGACCCGCCCCTGCTCCCGCGATCCTGAACGATGCCAGCGGCCCGCGGCCCGCACCGAGTTCGTGGAATAGCTGATGGGCCTGCCGCACTCTTGGGTCACAGACCCTGCCCACGGTCTATCCGCGAACCAGGCGAACACCGCCCTGGGCAACGGTGTGCTCCCGAGCACTTGTCGCTATCAAGTCACTTCGACGAACCGGCGATTCGTGCTGAGTCAGACGATTAACACGCAACGACTAACGAAACGGAGAATTGCGCGATAGCAGACCCTCAGATAATACCTTCGAGGCGTTGTTCGATCTGTGGCTTGGGCATCGCCCCGATGATCTCGCGCACAATCTCACCCTTGTCGAAGACCTTCATTGCTGGGATCGAGCTGATGTTGTAGCGCGAGGCGATGTCAGGGTTCTCGTCGACATTGAGTTTGGCGATATGGAGCTTTCCGCCCTGCTCGGTCGCGATCTGCTCCAGGACCGGCGCGATCGCACGGCACGGGCCGCACCAGGCCGCCCAGAAGTCCACGAGAACGGGGATCTCGCTCTTCAGAACAACCTCATCGAAAGTCTGGGTGTCGACGATGGTGACTTCGCTCATGGTGATCAACTTCCTTCCTGTTGCTCGTCGTGCGCGACTGACCGCACACACACCACAACACGTTACCCCCTAGGGGTATTCCCATGTAGCTGGATTCAGGTCAACTGCATTGTGGTCACGCAGGTCTGCGCATCGTCGCCGACGGTCGAGAGTTCGGAGGTGGCAACCTGATCGTCGTGGGTGATCAAGATCGACGTTTCGACACCCCGGGGCAGCCAGATCCCAACGAAGCCATTGTCGAAGGTTCTCATGTCCTTGTCGATGATCACCTCTCCGGTCGCCGTATCAGTCACGGTGACCCCGACGTCTGCGTTGCGCAGCTCCCCGAGACAGCCGGTCGGACTGTGGTAGAAGCAGTCATGGGTCTGCGCCCCATACGGGGCAACGGATACGTAGATTTCATCGCCGGGCAGCGGCACTTCTGCCGTGTGCCCGTGCTGATCGGTCAGCGTGACCGTCTCCGCGGTGACGGAGGTGATCAAGGTCTCGGTGCGCTCGTCCAGCGGCATCGCATCGAGCGTTTCGATCAGTTCGCGGACATCGAGGGCGTCGAGACCATGCTCGGCAAGGATCTCGACCCCGCTGGCTGCGCCAGCTGAGGATGAGTCGTCGGCGACCGTGCATCCGGTGAGCATAAAAGCGCCAACTGTGACGACGATTGCAGCGGTCTTCTTCCCGCCTTGTTTCGGGAATAACTTGAAGATCTTCATGGGATTCCTTGCCGTGTCTACCCGCGATGACTATTTACCAGGGTACCCCATAGGGGTAGTACCTACCTGGTTGACGCGGACACCCCCCGTCCAGCACGAGTCCAGTGGGGAAGCCTCGGTCAATCGTACTTGCTGACTTCCCGCTCGTGTTCGGCGATATGTTCGGTCTCGATCTCCGCAAGGTCGAGTGATGGATGGAGACCTCGAAGTGTCCTGCGACGCACTCTTTGATCTCTTACAGCGTCTTGGCGGCATGACCGTCGGTGAAGCACTCGTCGTCGACGACGACATGGGCGGACAGCAGCGGCAGGCCGGTCGCGACTGTCGACGCGTGCAAGTCGCGGACATCCTTGAGGTGGTCGAGTTGGAGGATGTGTGAGCGCACTTTGTCCAGGTCAAAGCTTTTGAGGGTGAACTCCACGAGGACGCCGGTGATCACGCATGAGTTAGGAGGTGCGAGGCACGATCAGGGCGGCGATGAGCAGGCCGGCGAGCACATCGGCCTGCATGAACCCGGTCGTGGCGATGACGATCGCCGCGATGATCACTCCGAGCGACCTGAGGGCATCGTTGAGAACTTCGAGGGCCGCGGCGCGCAAATTGAAGTCGGAACCGCGACTGGAGGCGAGAATGGTGATGGGCGATAATGTTCGCGACAAGACCGATAGCGCCGAAGATCATCAGTGGGCGCGGAGGTGCCTACGGGATTCGAACCCGTGTAAACGGTTTTGCAGACCGTCGCCTATCCTCTCGGCCAAGGCACCAAATCGGGAGCGAGGCTAATCGCCCGACGTGAGTCCGGCGACCAGGTTGAAGGCGCCGGTGAGAATGTTCAGCGACACGACCCCAACGACATCAGCGATCTCACGGTCGCTGTACCCGTATCTCCGAAGCTCGTCGATCTGTTCGTCGGTGATCGACGCAGGCTCACGGTAGATCTGGAGGCCGAGCGCGATCATGGCGGCAACTGGGCTGGTCATCGCGGTGCCCTGCTGGGCGAATGCGATCTCGTCATCACTAACCCCAAGCGAACGCGCTGCGCTGATGTGCGAAGCCAGGCACATCCCGCATCCCTGCTGTGACTGCACGGCGATCGAGACGAGTTCACTGACCTTGCGGTCGAGCTTGGCGCGGCGCATGGCCTTGCTCAGTTGCAGATAGCCGCCGAGCACTGCTGGGGAGTGCGCCATCGTCGAGACCATGTCTCCGACCTGGCCGTGCCGCTCGACGAGGTCGCCGAGTAGGTCTCGTGAAGCTCCAACGGCGGTCTCAGGGGTCAATCGGGAAAAGCGGGGCATAAATTGCGCCTCCTTCGTCAGTTCGGTTGCGAGTTCTGGCTGAGAGAGCCCCCACGAGCATTCTCTTGCTACTGATGCTCGGCGTGGAAGATCGCTCTCCCAGCCAATGCGCCGGCATGCACGCCGGTCAGCAGGTCGAAGTCGCCGGACTCGCGTTGATGCCGCCTCACGATCCCGGCCGACTCCAGGCGGTCGAGCTCGTGCGCGGTCTGGTCGACTAAAAAGACAGACGATGTCTGCCAGATGGTCGGCAGAGATCTCGATGTCGCGGATGGCGAGAATCATCTTCATCCTTACGGGACTCGCCAGCAACGCGAAGACGGCGACCGCCGCATCCAAGTGCGTGTGTCGTACATCGCGTGCGCGTGCTCATTCTCTCTCATTTCCACCGATGATACGTCTTACCCCTATAGGGTAAGAGTTCAGTTTGAAATATGGTAGGTAAAGTTCACGGTCCGTGGCCGGGTGGCATCGGATGGGCGCGAGTGCTGCGCGACAGAGCGGGCAGGCCCGCGCCGAAGTCGCTGCAATCACTCGTGGTCTTGGCACCGGCACTTTCGCATTGGCCAGCAGAAGCGACATCGTGACCAACGCCGATGTGGCGAGACCTGGACCGTCATCTTTCCTGCGAGATAGCCTCTTTCACCAACGTCTGACGCGATGTGGGGTGAAGTAGGTTCACTTCACTCCTCATTGCGTCCACGCAGATCACACGGTGCGGACGCAGGCGCACTGTCCTGCGGCGAGGGTGCACTCGGCTTGCTCGATCTCCGCGACCAACACACGACCCTGATCGCCCCCAGACGCATGTGGCACCCCAGTTTGAGGTGAAACAGCTTCAGGTTCAGTGGCACCGACCAAGACCTCGGCATTCTGTGCGCGTGGCCACACCACTACGGCCGCGGCCGCTCCCACCGCGGCCAGGATCCCGAGGATCGACCAAGCGAGAGTGAGCCCGAAAAGGGTGCCGATCCATCCAGCGATCGGGTAGGTGATGAGCCAGGCCAGGTGGGATAGCGAGAACTGGGCGGCGAATGCACCCGGCAGCCCCTCCTTCGGTGTGGCCCCTCGGATCACGCGACCGGTCGGGGTGACGATGAGCGCCATCCCCGCACCGATGAGCACCCAGATCGGGGCGGTTACTGTCGCCGACGCAATCTGGATCGCGGACATTCCGACGGCGCCGACGACTCCGACGAGCAGAACGAGGGCACCGGTCATCATCACGGCGCGGTCAGCGATCCGGTCGAGGACGCGAGGAAGGATGAGCGCGACGATCAGGGTGCCACCGCCGGAGGCGGCGAGCATCCACGCGACGGCGGCTTGGCTTCCGCCAAGCTGGTCGCGCACGTAGTTGACGGTGTTGACGACCACGATCGAGCCGGCCGCGGCTACCACGAGATTCAGTCCCATAATGCCCCGCAGTCTCGATGTACGGACGAACGTGATGAGTCCGGACGAGATTCGCTCCCACGCGCCGGTGCGACCGCTGGGTGTGGCGTTCGGGATCCTCGTGGAGAGCACGAGTACCGCCGAGACGACGAACCCGATCGAGGTACCCACGAACAGCCAGTTGAATGTCATGAACAGCAGTGCCAGTGCTGCGAGCACCGGACTGAGGAGACTTTCCATGGTGTATGCGACTTGGGACGCCGACAATGCGCGGGTGTACTGCGATTCCTCGGTGACGATGTCGGGGATGACCGCCTGGAAGGTCGGGGTGAACGCTGCAGACGCCGCCTGCAGCACACCAATGAGGACATAGATGTGCCAGACCTCGGTGACGAACGGCAGCGCGAGCACGACCGCAGCCCGGATCACGTCGAGGAGTGTCAGAAACGCCCGCCTCGGCAACCGGTCAGCATATGCCCCGGCGATCGGCGCGATCACGACGTACATCACCATTTTGATGGTCAGTGCGGTCGCGAG
Source organism: Curtobacterium pomorum (assembly GCF_044497295.1). NCBI lineage: Bacteria > Bacillati > Actinomycetota > Actinomycetes > Micrococcales > Microbacteriaceae > Curtobacterium > Curtobacterium pomorum. The sequence goes on along the minus strand of NZ_CP172409.1, from coordinate 1,326,381 downwards.
CACGGCCCCAGCTCTGGGCCCAGCGAGGTCATAGGCGAGGAGGCCAAGTGCGACCGTGGCCAAGCCGGTGCCGAACAGTGCGATGATCTGCGCACTGAACAAGTGCCGATAGTCGCGGATCGCGAAGAGTTTCATGATGGTTCTCCTTCAGCTTTCGATCAATCAGTCACACTCAAGAACCGAATACCCCCCAGGGGTATTCCCATTCGCTTTGATCATTCTGCAAGGGATGCGCGGGGGCGTGATGTCGTCTCACTCAAAGCCTTGGCGCACGTGCCATCTGCGTCAGCATTCACGAACGCGAACCGAGAAGCGAACTGTGACGCGCGCGAGCGGGGCACGACGCCTTCTTCATCAGGTCGGATGGGTCGAGCGTTGCGTACGACAACAGCCGGGATGCACCTCAGGAGCGCACGAGCCGGTTGATGGCGTCGGTGGCTTCCTGGATCTTCTCGACGGCCGCCTCGTCGCTGAGCTTCGCTGCATCGAGCACGCAATGCTTGAGGTGGTCGTCGAGCAGACCGGTAGCAACCCCCTGGAGGGCGCGGGTCAGCGCAGAGACCTGGGTGAGGATGTCGATGCAATATTTCTCCTCATCGATCATCTTCGCGATCCCACGGGCCTGGCCCTCGATGCGCTTCATGCGGCCGAGGTAGCGCTCCTTGTCGCTGATATATCCGTGCTGGTAGGAATCGGTGTCGACAGACATGGGCATGTCCTTACTTCTGGCGCTCCAAGACGAAACGCGCGCTGGCTTCGGGGGTTAGGTCGCCGCGGCAGCTGGGCGTTGAGCACGGCTGGTGTGAGTTCGGGCCCGTCATCGTTTCCCTCCGTCGTCATCTAGCCGTGCCGATGCGCCGCTCACCTGGTGTTCGGACGCGCGGCCGTCGACTCAGGACGCTGGTTGGATCTCGCTCTCGACGACCCACTTGTGGTTCGTCATCTTCATGCCATCTGACTCGTAGTCAACCATGTAGACCGTCTCATCGGTGGACGAGGCGATGGTGGCCGTGGCACCCTCCATGCCCTCCATGTGCTCAGCGAGCAGAGTCACCTCGGTGCCATCGGCCAAGCGCTCGTCGCCAGCGTCCTGGATCTCTTCCTGCACGACCCACCTGTGGTCCGTGACGGGGTCGCCACCGCTGACGGGCGTGTAGTTCACGGAGTACGTGTACGTGTCGAACGCGCCGGAGATCGTCGCTGTCGCCCCGTCCATGCCTTCCATGTGGTCGGCCGTGAGCTGCACCTCGGTGCCGACCGGGTAGGTAGGGTCACTGGCCTCGGCAATACCCTCGGGTGCCGGTCCGCCGTCCATTGGATGCTCCATCGTGTGGTCCATCTCCTCATCACCGCTTTCTGCGTTGTCGTTACCGTGGCCCTGATGCTCCTCAGTGGCCGAAGGGTCGGTCTGTTGGTCGTCGTCTGCTCCGTCGGCGCAACCGGCGAGCACAAGCGCCACTGCGACCGCTCCCGCTGCCAGTCCTGTTCGCAGTCTCCTGTACATGTCGGTTCCTTTCATCGGCACCTCTACCATATACCCCTAGGGGGTACCTGTCAAGACGTCGTCGATGATCTTTGGAGGGGCGTCTCGGCACACATCATGGGCGGCGCTGGACCCTGGGTGTGGACAGGAGTGTTGGCTCGGCATCGGGTACTGGTTCGTTGTCGGACTGAGTTTCGCGATGATCGGATACTGCCTCTTCGCATCCGGATGTTGGGTCGCTGGCTTGGCCGAGGTTTGGACGGGCGGACGGGATGCCGAGCCAGCCTGACGTAGTAATAATCGATGGGCGGGGTCCGCGCTCATACAGCATGGACCCTGCCATCGCTGAAAGCATTCAGAGTTCGTTATCCCTTGTGGCTTTCCGCCTAGGCAAAGGCGGCTTGGTCATTCCATCTCTTCGATGGCGCGCATTGCCTTCCATCCGTGGGTGACGCCGCCACCTGCGCGTAGGGCTGCGGCGACCATGACCGCCTCGGCCACGTCGGCTTTCGACGCACCGGCCTTGACGGCGCGTTTGGCATGGTCCTCGATGCAGAACGGACACTGGGTGGTCACCGCTACTCCGACCGCGATCAACTCGCGAGTAGCGAGGTCGAGATTGCCTGCATCCTTCTTGAACACGGCTTTGTCGAAGCCGAAGAACGCAGAGACCATCTCGGGTGCGGCTGCTTTGATGTCGGCCATGTATGCGGCTTCGTCGTTGTGGTTGTGCATGTGCCTTCTCCTTCTTCTGGGGTGGTTCGGGCTGATGAGCGCCCGACTGGACACGCTGGTGCAGGCGCGATGCAAGCAATCAGACGATTCCAGCCGCGTGGACGACGGGTTCCGTTGATGACCTTCTGCTGAGCATCAGCGCTGCGAGCGCGACTGCAGTGAGGTCATGGCCGCTCCTCTCGGATGGGTGCGGCTCGGCGGTGAGAGTCGGCGAGGAGGTCGGCGGTCTCCAGCGGACGTGTGACCGACTGCGGGATGCGCAGACGCAGGAAGGTGGCGGTGAGGCTGAGGGCGATGATGATCGCACCGAGGACCGTCATCGTTCCCGACAGGGTGAGCCCGGGCACGAGCAAACCGGCGACAATCGTGGGCACGCCGAACGCCAGATAGCTAACCGTGTAGATCATGGCCATCACGGCGGCGCGTTCCGATGAGTCCGTTTGAGGCATGAGTGTGCGCAGTACCCCGAGGAACGCCGTGCCGAACCCGGAGCCAACGATCGCGACCGAGGCGACGTAGGCCGGGTAGGAGCCGAGTATGAGAGCGCCGATACTCGCTGCAGTGCCGAAGGCCAGGGCGCTGGTCGCATACAGGCTGATGGTGCGGGCGGTGCAACGCTGCAAGATAGAGGAGGCGACGATTCCCGAGCTCGCCAGCGCGAAGAGAACGAACCCGGCGTGGGTGTGCGTGGCACCGCCGAGCTCACTGCTAACGATGCCGGCCCCGAGTGCGAGGAAGAGTCCGTTGGTTGCCCATCCGGCGATGATCGCAGGCAGGCCTGCGGTAAACATGCGGCGCAGGCGCAATGGCACGGTGAACCGCGGGCGGAGGTCGCCGCCTCGTATCCGGTTCTTGGGAACGAGTTCCGGTGTGCCCCACACTGTCGCTGCCACGATGAGGAACGCGAGCACGAGCAGGCCGAAGACGGCGGTGGTCGGTTCGGGGGTGAGATCGAGCAGGAGCGCAGCACCGAGAGCCCCGGTTCCGAGGCCGATCATCGGTCCGATGGTGTTCCACAAAGCTGCGATGTTCGGACGTGACGGTGGTTCGAAGTCGATCATCATCGCCGATAGTGCCGGGATGAGCAGGCCCGCCGCGAAGCCTTGGAGGGCGCGTGCGAACAGCAGGGCCGCAAGGCTGCCGGCGAACCAGAACATGGCGAGGCTCAGCGCGAGTGCGACGGAGCCGGCCGCCACGACCGGACGTCTGCCGATGAGGTCGGAGAGCGGTCCGAGGAAGAGCAGCGCAACCAGGAGGGTGAGCGTGTAGACGGCGAACACGAGTGTGGTAGCGACGGGGATGAGTCCGAGCCGGTCGGCAATCTGTGGGTAGAACAACGACGGCGCGCTGGCAGCAGCCATCGTGAGAATGGTCGCTGCCAGCGAGAGCACGAAGCCTCGCCGTGGGATCTGCCTGGTACGCTCTCCCGCCATGGCCTAGGCCCGCACGCCGTGGAGCTGCTGACCCCACTGGTAGACGGTGCCGACCGCGTCGATGCCGGTGACGCCGACGACGACGCCGTCGGTCTCGTGGCGGACGATGAACTCCTCGCCGGCTTCCAAGTGGGCGTCTGTGCCCGCCGTATACCCGACTCCGGAGATCATCTGACCGTAGACCATCGCCATGTAGGGGCTGCGCGGCACGTATGCGCCCGGATCGTCTCTGAGGCCGAGGTCGTGCAATGCGACCTGTGCGGCGTGCGTACCCTGTGCGGCGGCGTCTTCCCAATGGTCGATGCGCCAGGTGCCCAGCGCTTCGTCGTGATGCGTGGCCACACCTCCGGCGGCGTAGACGTGGTCTCCTTCGGCGCGGAGGTGATCGTCGACGTCGATGCCGTTCGTCCATGGTGCCGGGGCTGCGGGCATCGTGCCAAGCGCGACGAGGAGGAAGTCGGCCACGACGGAATTGCCGTCGTCGAGGGTGATGGCGACACCGGATTCGGTTTCGTCGACATGTTGGAGAGTACGACCAAATCGGGTCTGCACCTTGGCGGCATGGTCGGCGGCGAGGCGTTCAGCCACGGGCGTCCCGAACGCTCCGATGCCGGGAACGGAACTGCGGGAGACCAGTGTGACCATGTGGCCCTCGGCTTGCAACGACGAAGCGGTCTCGGCTGCGATGATTCCGCCGCCGTAGATCGCCACTCGTGCCGGTCGCCCCAGGCCGGTCAGCAGCTTTCGGATGCGCAGAGCGTCCTCCAGGGAGTGGAGAGCGGTGACCCGCCCTCGTACTGCAGCGTTGTCGCCTCCGAATACTTCAGCGGGCAGGGAGCGGGGCATGCTCCCTGTCGTGACGATGAGCGAGTCGTAGGAGATCTGTGCGCCGGAGGTCAGCCGGACCTGCTTTGCCGAGGTATCGACATCGAGCACGGTGTCGGCGATGACCTCGATTTGAGGCAGCGGGAGCTTGATGATCTCCGGCTGTGTCGGACCGAAGGCGATTCCCTTGATGAGCATCCGGGTATAGGGCGTCTCCCCGGTGCGGGTCACCAGCGTCACCTGGACATCGTCGCGTGAGGAGAGGGTGCGGGCGGCTGCGGTCCCGGCTGCTCCTGAGCCGAGTATGAGGACGTGCTGTGTGGTCATAGAGGAACTCCTGGACTGCTGGTCGTGGTTGAACTGGTGCGCCGGCGTTAGGAGCGCACGAGGCGGGCGATGGCCTCGGATGCCTCGCCGAGCCTCTGCTCGCTGGCTGGTCCGCCGGCGAGCGCGGCGTCGAGGACGCAATGCTTGAGGTGATCGTCGAGGAGGCCCAGGGCGACGTTTTCGAGCGCCCTGGTGGCCGCGGAGATCTGGGTGAGGATGTCGATGCAGTAGCGGTCCTCGTCGACCATGCGATCGATGCCGCGGATCTGACCTTCGAGGCGCCGCAGGCGATTGCGGTAGTTCGTCTTGTCGGTGATGTACCCGTGGACGGGTGCGTCGTCGTCGCCTCCCGAGGGGCAGGTGTCGCGGTGGGTTTCGGTCGTAGGGGTCGTGGTGGTCATGTCGGTTCGCTCCGATCAGGTGGCGGGGTGCCGCAGCGGTGCTGAGGCACCCCGCGCGCTGGTGGATTACGCCATGTTGGCGGCGTACTTCGCCGGGTCCGAATCGAACGCCGGGCCGCAGCCGGCGCAGCAGAAGTAGTAGCGCTCGCCCTCGAAGTCGCGGTAGAGGCCGGCAGCCTCGGCGGTCTTCTTGTTGACAGGGGAACCGACCATGACCGGGCAGGTGGTCATGTCATCGGCGCTTCCCCCAAGCAGGTTCTCGCGGTCACCGTTCTCGGCGGCGGGGTTGGTGTCGTTCGTGCTGCAGCAGTTGCTCATTCTCTAGGTTCCTTCGTTGTTGGAATCGTGCGGGAGGGTGGTGGGTTCTCGTTCGTCACCTCGTGGCGACGCTCTTGAACCCGCGCAGGCGGAGGCTGTTGCCGACGACGAAGACGCTGGAGAACGCCATCGCCGCGCCTGCGAGCATGGGGTTGAGCATGCCCAGCGCTGCGACCGGGATGGCCGCGACGTTGTAGGCGAACGCCCAGAACAGGTTGGTCTTGATCGTCGACAGCGTCTTCCGGGAGAGACGGATCGCGTCGACGGCGGCACGCAGGTCACCGCGCACGAGCGTGATGTCGGAGGCCTCGATCGCGACGTCGGTGCCGGTGCCCATCGCCAGGCCCAGGTCGGCCTGGGCCAGCGCGGGGGCGTCGTTGACGCCGTCGCCGACCATCGCGACGATCTTGCCCTCGTCCTGGAGGCGGGTGACGACGTCGACCTTGTCCTTGGGCAGGACCTCGGCGATGACCTCGTCGATGCCGACCTCCGCGGCGATCTGCTTCGCGACCGCCTCGTTGTCGCCGGTCAGAAGGATCGGTGTGAGTCCGATCTCCTTGAGCCCGCGAATCGCCTCGGCGCTGGTGGGCTTGACGGTGTCGGCGACGACGAGGATACCGCGTGCCTGGCCGTCCCAGCCGATTGCGACGACGGTCTTGCCCTCGCCTTCGGCCTGAGCCTTCGCCTGTGCGGTCTCCGGGGAGAGACGCTGCGACCAGTCGGCGAGTAGCGACTCGCGGCCGACGACGACCGGGGTGCCCTCGACGATGCCCTGCACGCCCTTGCCCTCGACGTTGGCGAAGTCCTCGGGCGTGGGTAGTTGGCCGACCTCCTGGGTCGCGCCCTTGGCGATCGCCTGCGCGATCGGGTGCTCCGAAGCATCCTCCAGCGCACCGGCGAAGCGCAGCAGCTCAGCCCGATCCACGCCGGGCTCAGTGATCACGTCGGTCAGGGTCATCTTGCCGCTGGTGACAGTGCCGGTCTTGTCCAGCACCACCGTGTCGACCTTGCGGGTCGATTCCAGCACCTCGGGGCCCTTGATGAGAACGCCCATCTGCGCGCCACGACCGGTGCCGACCAGTAGAGCGGTCGGGGTCGCAAGACCCAATGCGCACGGGCACGCGATCACGAGCACCGCGACCGCGGCGGTGAACGCGGCAGCGACGGGGAAGCCTGCGCCGAGCCAGGCGCCGAGGGCGACGAAAGCGATCACGATCACGATCGGCACGAACACGCCGGAGATGCGGTCGGCGAGGCGCTGGACTTCGGCCTTGCCGGTCTGGGCGTCCTCGACGAGCTTCGCCATCTGCGCAAGCTGCGTGTCTGAGCCGACGCGCGTGGCGCGCACCACCAGGCGTCCTCCGGCGTTCACGGTTGCGCCGGTGACAGCGTCACCTTCGCCGACCTCGACGGGCACGGATTCGCCGGTGAGCATGGAGGCGTCCACGGCGGATGTGCCGGAGACGACGGTGCCGTCGGTGGCGATCTTCTCGCCGGGGCGCACGATGAACTCGTCACCGACGGTCAGTTCGGATGTTGGGATCTTCACCTCGACGCCGTCGCGGAGCACGGCGACTTCTTTCGCGCCGAGCTCCAGGAGGGCACGGAGCGCGGCTCCGGCCTGGCGCTTGGAGCGCTTCTCGAAGTAGCGGCCCGCGAGGATGAACATGGTCACGCCCGCGCCGACTTCGAGGTAGATGTTCGCGGCTCCGTCCGAGGGGGCGATCGTGAACTCGAAGGGGTGCGTCATGCCGGGGGTGCCGGCGGTGCCGAAGAACAAGGCGTAGAGCGACCACAGCAGCGCGACCGAGGTGCCCATCGAGATGAGCGTGTCCATCGTGGCGGTGCCGTGCTTGAGGTTCGTCCATGCGGCCTTGTGGAACGGCCATGCTGCCCAGATGATCACCGGTGCAGCCAGGGCGAGGGAAGCCCACTGCCAGTATGTGAACTGCAGCGCGGGGATCATCGCCATCGCAATCACGGGAACCGTGAGCACGATGGCTCCGATCAGCCGATGACGCAGCGAGGTGAGCTCAGTGTCTTCCTCGTCGCCGGCCTCGGTCTCAGACGTGCTCGCCCGAGTGTCCTTGGGCTTGGGCAAGGCGGCCGTGTAACCGGTCTTCTCGACCTCGGCGACCAGCAATGCCGGGTCGTACCCGGCGGGCACGGTGACCTTGGCCTTCTCGGTGGCGTAGTTGACCGTGGCCTGGACGCCGTCGAGCTTGTTCAGCTTCTTCTCGATCCGGTTCGCGCAGGAGGCGCAGGTCATCCCGCCGATCTCCAACTCGATGTCCGGCCCACCCGTGGGGGGCGCTGATGTGCTCATCCTCTTCCTTCTTTCTCAGCTCTCGTGCGACGACAGGCCCAGCGGGTCAGTGGTCGTCGGAATGCGGATCGTCTGTCTGTGATCCGTCGCCATGCTCGGCGTCGATCACGAACTCGGCGGTGTGCACCTGCCCGTCGACCTGGAAGTCCAGGTACAGCAGGTAGCGGTCCGCGGTCGGGACCTCTGCGACGTATCCGATCTCGGGGCCGGCCGTGTCACCGGCCTGGGGCTCGTCGCCTTCGGCGTGGACGTGCAGGTAGGCGAGATCGCCTTCGCGCAGCGCCACGAGGTGGCCGAATGCACCCAGGTAGGGCTCCAGCGTGGTCACCGGCTCCCCATCGCGCTCAACGGAGATCGTGATCCCGCTCGACGATCCGGCGGTGAGATCTCCGTTGAGGGAGACGGTGTATCCGTCGACCTCGTCGGTGGTCTGCACCTCGGTCACGACGGGGGTAAAGTCGCCTGCCACCTCGACGGTGCGGGTCAGGGTGGTGCCTTCGGCGCCCTCACCCGCGGGTGTGAAGTCGGCGTAGACGCGGTAGGTGCCCGCCTCAGCCCAGGTCCACGGCACTGACCAGGTGCCCGTGCTCGTGTCGAGTTCGGGGTGCACGTGCCGGTATCCGGTTCCATCGGTACGGACGACGATGAGGTGCAGATCCTTCTCGTGCGCGGTCGTGAACTCGGTGATCGGTTCACCCGACTCATCGAGGACCTGGAAACTCAGTTCTCCATCCTCGCCTGCCGCTGCCGGTGCCTGGACCGGGGAGAGTACGAATCCGTCCGCGCTCGCGGAGACCCCGTTCAGAGCGGGCTCCACAGGTTCCTGTTTCGCACCGCCGTGCCCTTCACCGTGCGTGTTCATGTCATTTCCTTCTGCCCACGCTGCTACGAAACTGTCGGGAATGATGGCGCCGGCAAGGCCGAAAGCCCCGCCGAACGCCACCACCAACCCGGCTCCGTAGAGCGTGAGTCGTCCTCCGGCCTTCATCAGACGCGCACCGCCGAATAGCCGGCGTCCTCGACCGCCGCAATGACCTTGGCATCGTCGATCTCGCCCTCGGCGGTGACGTTGAGTTTGCCGGTCTGCGCGCTGACCTGGATGTCCTGGACGCCGGGGATCTCGCTGACCTCCTCGCGGATCGACATCTCGCAGTGCCCGCAGGTCATGCCCGTCACCTGGTAATCGTTCGAAGCCATCAGGTATCCTCCTCGTAGTTGTTGGTACCCCTACCGGGTATCTGTACAAGTCAACGGTATACCCCCGCTGGGTATTCCGCAAGGAGGGAGGCGATTGTGTGAGCCGTATCGCACGCGTGCTGCATGCATTGGTTGGAGCGTCCGAGATGCGCCTCGTGGCGCAACGATGCTGCGGGGCGACCCGCTGGGTGTTGTCGCTGCGCGTCGGGGCGTAGTGACCACGGGTCTCATGAGAACCCTGGACTGCCTTGCCGCCTCGGTGACGGCAGTGACGGCCGGCACGGGCCGGACGACCCCCAAACGCCGCTCAGCCACTGGTGCTCATGGTACGAAGCGGGCCGGGTCAACTGGTTTCGCAGGCGTTCGAGATTGGTGAGTGGATCAGACGAATCCCAGCAGGACTGCGCGGCCACGCCGGAGACGGTTAGCGGCTCTTGTGCTGCGCATTGGCATATCCCTCTGGTCGCGCGCACACGCACGATGCATCGGCCCGTCGGTCCGATGGTCTACGACTGCCTCAAGATCGTGTTCATCCGGTCGGGATCGGCGATCATGTTCAGCGAGTTCGGGCGTCAGCCGGTCAGCGTCGGTGACGCGATTCTCCTCGGCCCGAACGTGCTGTTCAGCAGCGAGCCCGAAGAACTCGTCACGTTCACCTCGATCTATGTCGATACTGACTTTGCTCTCGATCAGTTCTTCTGGCAGCATTCGGCGATCCTGCATGATCGGCTCGACGCGATGGGTTTCGCGGAGAAGGTCTATTCCGATCCTGCGCAGGTCTTGCGTCTCGGCGAGGACCGGTCGGGCATGGTCGCGCCGTGGCTGGATGAGATGGTCGCGCTCAGCATCGAGGGGAGCTTCCCGAATCGGTTCAATAGGTTGCAGGCGCTCTGGTTCGCGGTCATGGACGTCCTCGCCCCGCACATCCGTATCTCGCCGGTGCGTTTGACGCCTATGCAGCGGGCACGCTCACGTCCGGTGCTGCCACGCGGTCGTCGGTTTGCTCCGCTGCGTCGTGAAGCGCTGCTCGCCCGTGAAGCCCTCCACGAGAACATCGCACATCCATGGACGCTTGGTGAGCTGGCCCAGACCGTGCGATTGTCCCCGCAGCAGCTGACTCGCGTGTTCGCTGAGGCGTTCGGGAAGACCCCGATCGCCTATCTGACGATGTTGCGTGTTCAGGAGATGGCCCGGCTGCTTCGCGAAACCGACCTCCCGGTTGCCGTCGCCGGCCGGCGGGTCGGGTGGTCCAGTCGGTCGCGGGCGACGGAGGCGTTCATCGAGCACATCGGGCTCAGCCCGAGCCGCTATCGGGCCATGCGCCCCGTTGGTGGAGAACGCCCGCTGTAGGGGCAGTCGCGTCCGGGAAATCATCACTTCGTCCGGTGTCCGACCGGACATCGCCGATTCCCGCCCGACGCGGGCGGCAGCGCTGGTAGTCCAGTGGTTCCACGTCAGGTGTCTCCGCGTTCCTGATGGCCAACTTATCGACTCTGTTGTTCGCTGACCGTCTTGCTCGTCGGTAGTTCCTGGCGCACCTCGCAGGTACGGGACCGGCCACCGCCCGTGGTGGCCGATCCTGCTGAGAGGAGGCCGACGATGGCGACGAGGGAGGAAGCCCGCCAGGCGCGGGAGGCGAAGCTCGACGAGCTCCATGAGAAGCTCACCGGTGCGGTCGAGCGGCTGGTCACTGGTGAGGACTGGGCTGCGACGTTGCGGTTCGCCGCCCGGTTCCGGTCGCGTTCGTTCAACAACGTTCTGCTGATCTGGGAGCAGCATCAGGCCGCGTTCGAGCAGGGTCGGGTGCCGGAACCGTTCCCGACCTTTGTCGCCGGCTACAAGCAGTGGCAGCAGCTCGGCCGCCAGGTCGAGAAAGGCCAGGCCGGGTACCAGATCCTCGCCCCGGTCACCGGTCGGTTCGCGTCCGCGAACCCGTCCGATCCGGCCTCGTGGCGGCGCCTGAATCGCGGTGAGAAGCCGAAGCCCGGCGAGACGGTCCGCTCCCGGATGGTGGGCGTGCGCCCGGCGTATGTCTGGGATGTCTCGCAGACCGCCGGCGACCCGATCCCCGAGAAGCCGGAGCCGCAGCTCCTCACCGGCGAAGCACCCCACGGGCTTCGCGAGGGCCTGGCCGGGCGGATCGAGGCGGAGGGGTTCGAGCTGTTGTGGGTGCCGCACGAGGGCATGATCGGCGGCGCGAACGGGCTGACGAACTTCGAGACCCGACAGGTCGCGGTGCGCACGAACATGCCCGACGCGGCCCAGGTGAAGACCGAGGGCCACGAGCTCGCCCATGTCCTGATGCACGGCCCCGATCAAGTGGAGGCTCGCCAGCATCGCGGGATCGGCGAGGTCGAGGCCGAGTCGGTCGCGTTGATGATCGGCGCTGCTCACGGTATGGACACCTCCGATTACACGATCCCGTACGTGGCCGGGTGGGCGACGGCCGTGGACGGCAAGAATCCGGTTGAGGTGGTGCAGGCGGCCGGTGAGCGTATCCGCAAGACCGCGACCGACATCCTCGACCGGCTCGACACGATCCAGGTACCCGACGGCACCCCACCCGGCCTTGACCGTGATGCGGCACGCCAGCAGCCGCCACGCTCCGAGCCCCGCAACGTCGCGCCGTCGATGGAGCCGGATCGTGCGCCGGAGCGGATGGTCGGGCGGGGGCTGTGATGGTTGCCCGCACCGCGTTCACGACCGTGCTCGCCGGGCTCGGGCCGGAGGCGCCGTTGCCGGTCGCGGCCCGCGCTTTCGCTGTGGCGGGGGTGCCGGTGTTCCCGTGCGCGCCGGGCGGGAAGAACCCGATCACCGCGCATGGCTTCCACGACGCGACCACCGATCTGCGCCAGGTCGAGTCGTGGTGGGGGCGGTTCCCGGCGGCGAACATCGGCGTCCCGACCGGGCGGGCGTCCGGGGTGTCGGTGGTCGATGTCGATGTGCACGGCGTCGACGGGTTCGCCGCGTTGCGGAGGGCGCGCCGCGCCGGCCTGGTGCCGGGGTGGGAGGCGCTGGTGCGCTCACCGACCGGCGGCCTGCACGTCTACTACCCGGCCGGAGATGGCGAGCAGCCGTCCTGGCAGGCCGGTGACGCTGGGATCGACTTCCGCGGCGACCGCGGCTACATCATTGCCCCACCCTCTCGCCGGGTCATCGACGGTGAGATGAAGCTGTACCGGCTGGCCTCGGAGAGCCCGACCCCAGGCAGCGCGCTGGATGCGGCGGCGCTGCGCACGTTCCTGGCCCCGCCTCGTCCGCCACGCAGGTTCCCGGCGCCGGGTCGTTCGCCGGGGCGGACTGATCCGTTGAAGCTGGCGACATGGCTGGGCGGAGAGCGCACGGATCGCAATCGCAAGCTGTTCTGGGCCTCCTGCGTGCTCGCCGAGGAAGGCGTCTCGTACCGGGATGCGCTCGATGCGATGCTCACCATCGAGCAACCCGACTTCGGACAGCGCGAGATCACCCGCACCGTCGCCTCCGGATACAAACGCATCCGCGGCGACACGCCCCCGGCCGGCGATTCCGGCATGTCCCGGCCCGGCGCGACGCCAGCCGTCGATGCGACCCCAGAGAACCGGCTCGCGACGGTGAGGGGGCTGCGATGAACCGGCGGCGTGGGTGGGCGGTGGTCACGGCGGCGTCGGGCACCGTGCTCATCGCCACCGGCGCGTTCTGGTTGAGCTTCACCGCGCTGGCCGACCTCGCGGTGCGGTCGGGCATCACGGCCGGGCAGGCGTGGATATGGCCGCTGCTGGTGGATGGGCTGATCGTGGTCGCCACCGTCGCCGTGGTCGCCCTCGACGGGCACCGGGCCGCCTGGTATCCGTGGGCGCTGCTGATCGCCGGCGCTCTGATTTCGGTGACCGCGAACGCCGCACACGCCCTGGTCACCGCCGAGATAAACGTGCCGGGCCTGCTCGCCGCGACCGTCGCCGCCGTCCCGCCGCTCGTGCTGCTGGCCTCCACGCATCTGACCGTCGTCCTCATCCGCTCCACCCACACCACCGGCACTCCACCGCCTGCCGCGCCGCCGGTCAAAGCGCCCGTGCCCGCTCTGCCGGTGTCCGGAATTGTGCCCAAGACGCCGACCGCGACTCCGCTTCTCGCGTCTGCGACCGACGTTCCGCACGCATGGAACGAGGACGCCGAGCCGTCTGCGTCGGTGACTCCCGAGAACGATGAACCGGGCGGCGAGGCGGCCGGTTCAGATCGGCGGGAGCGTGCCGCCCGACTGCGTGAGGAGGGCTGGTCGAACAAGCAGATCGCCCGCGAGTTCCATGTGCATCCCTCGACCGTGGGCCGGTGGCTTCCCCGCCCGCCTGAATCCGAGGCGCCTGAGTCTTCTGAGTCGTCCGGCCCGCAGGAGGCCGGCACCCCACCTGAACAGGGCAAGGAGGAATCACCATGAACACCGAACAGCATCCGCACGAACCCGAGCAGCAGCGGCCGCCCGACCCCGCCCCGGTATCCGAGCGGCCGGACTCGTCGGCGGGGATGGCGCCCGAAGCGATCCAGGCCGCGGGCGTCGACCGCGGCCAGCACGCCGTCGAGGGACTGGATACGGAGCGGCCGGCCCGCGGGGTCGACTGGGTGCGGCCCACTGATCTGATGGCGCGAGCCGGGGGCGCGGTGTCGCGGCGCGGGATCGACTTCCAAGACGACCTGTTCCGCCTCGCACGTTCCGGCATCGCCACCGGTGCCAAGCAGGTCGCCGCCTACGCGAAGCGGCTGCCGCCGGCGTCGGCGTTCGGCCGCGACGAGCCCGCGCCCGAGGCGCAGGGTCTGGGCAGGAAGTGAACCGGGGTGAGGGGCCATGCACACGATCCGACTTTCTTTCCCTGACCGACCGGCTCCTCGTGGGAGTCGGCGTGCACCTGCCTGTCAGGAGGTGCCGCGATGATCCCGCACACGACGACCGCCACCGCCCCAGGAGGCGGCGAGGACTACACGACCGGCGACGGGCTGCGCGCCCTGCTGACCCGGCTGCACGAGGAAGGGCCGGGCGCCTGGCGCACCGACCCGACCGCCGCGAGGCTCATGCGGTACGCGGCCGACAAGTACGCCGCCCTGGCCAGGAAGCATCATCTTGACCCGTGGGAGGCCGTCAGCGCCGCATTCGAGGTGATGCGCACCCGCTCCGCCCGCGAAGCCGACGACCCCTGGGGCGTGGTGACGCACGCAGTGCGGATCACCTGCATCGCCGAGGAACGCGGCCAAGGCCTGCTGTGCTCCACACATCAGGCCCGCCGCCCGCACTACTCGATCTTCCACGACGCCGAACGCCTTTCCGACCGGGAGAACCCGCTGGACGACTACCATCCCGCGTTCCACATCACCGACCCCGACCCCGACGACGAGAACGGGGGCGAGCGGGAGGTGGTGGAACCGGCCGGGGCGGTCACATCGGCATCGAGTGCGGTGGAGGACGCGATCGCGTTCGTCACCGTCCTCGGATGGCCCCCGGCCACCGCCCGCGCCGCAGTCGAGCACGTCTGCCAGGCCCTTGCCCGTGCCGGGTCGCGGCAGTCCGCGTTCGAGGTGCTGCGCCGCGACAAGCACTCCCGCGCCCTGCTCGACCTGCCCGGCTCCTCGTGGGCGGCACTGCTGCGGGCACTGCTCGGCAACCCCGCACCGGGGGTCGCCGCCACGAGCGCGGGCCGAGGCGTCCTGCTGCGGCTACTGATCGGCGAGACGCTGCCAGTGCTGCTGCACGACGACGACCTGGTGCTCACTGTCTCGCTGGCGGCCCCGAGAAGAGGGGGCCGGCGATGAGCGGCGGACACATCGAACTCGAACGCGCCGTGTCCTCAATCCGGATCGGGAACCGGCATCGCACCGACCTGGGCGACATCGACGCCCTCGCCGCCTCCATCGACCGCGACGGACTGCTCCAGCCCCCGACGATCACCCCCGACGGGGTGCTCGTCTGCGGGCGCCGGCGGCTCGCGGCGATCCAGCAACTCGGCTGGCGAGTAGTGAACGTATGGGTGCGCCAAGGGATCTCGGACCGGCTCGGGCACCTGCTTGCCGAGCAGGACGATAACCTGCTGCACAAAGACCTCACCCAGCTGGAAGCAGCTTCCCTCTACCGCGAGCTCAAGACCCTCCTCGCCGAGGACGCGGCACGCCGGCAGGAAGCATCCCGGTTCAGCAGCGACCACCAGCCCACAACGGACGCGGTGGACGGTGGCGGAAAATTTCCGGCACCGTCACCGACGCCGGCGGGCGAGGCCCGTCAGCAGGCGGCGGCTATGATCCCCGGCGCCGCGTCCTACCGAACGCTGGACAAGATCGAGGCGATCCAGCAGGCCGCGCTGCGCGACGACCTCACCGACGACACCCGAGCCGCCGTAACGGATGCGCTGGCACGGATCGAGGCCGGGGCGCCGGTGCATCCGATCTTCGAGGAGATCCGCGCCCTCATCGAAGACCCCGCCCGGACCCGTGACGCGGAGCTCGACCGGCTCGCCAAGGAGGCGGTCGCCCGCGCCAAGAACCGGCCGCACCGCACGAAGGAGCCGGCCACACCGGCGGCGGGGCTGACGGTGTGGACGACTCGTTCGTTCGTGGTGATCTGGGGCGAACTCACCGACTGGTGGACGCACTACGACCCGGCCGTGCTCGCCCGCGAGCTCACCGAGGAGCAGATCGACATGTTCCTGACGATCGCCGACGGCACCGCCCGGTTCGCCGCCACTCTCACGACCGCCCGCGATCAGAACACTGACCACGACGAGGGTGTCGACGCAGCGACGGGCGAGGGTGAGGTGCGGCACCTGCGCGCCCTCTGACCCTCGGGCTTTTCGCCGCCCCGGACCCCGCATGGGGGTGCCGGGGCGGATGTGCGTCGGGGCGCACCTGCTGGGCATGAACTCGACAGATACCCCTCGTTCCCGCCGCCGGCTGGTTGCGCTGATCTCGGCCGCTGTCGTCGTCCTGCTGCTGGTCGGCGTCGGCATCTACGGCCTGGTCTCCGGACCCCGCACCACCAGCGACCCACCGCCTTCACGTCCGTCACCGACCGCACCGGCCGACACGGGCCGGGCACCGCGTGAGCTGGCTCCGATTCCCGAGACCGATGACCCCGAAGAGTTCGCCCGCGCCGTCGCCGAAGCACTGTTCGGGTGGGATACGACCACCGGGCTGATTCCGCTGGACTACACCAGCGTGCTCCTGGCCGTTGCCGACCCCTCCGGGATCGAGCAGGCGGGTCTCGCCTCCGACATCGCCGGCTACCTCCCGAACCGCGACACCTGGGTCGAGCTGCGTAAATACTCCACCACCCAGCGGCTGGAGATCACCGAGGTGTTCGTGCCCGGCGCGTGGGCGGAGGCCGAATCGCAGGCGCAGCCGGGGCAACTGCAGCCCGGCACCACCGCCTACACGGTCGAGGGCATCCGCCACCGGCAGGGCATCTGGAACGACGAGGAGACCCGGAGCGCGCATGAGGTGGCGTTCACGATCTTCCTGACCTGCCCGCCCGGCGGCGACCCCTGCTACCTGCTTCGGCTGTCCATCCTCGACCAGCCCCTGCGCTGAGACAGGGGGACGCTCTGATGCTGCGCAAGATCATCGCGGGGCTCGCCGCCCTCGCCCTGCTCGGTCCGATGGGCGTCCTCGTCTCGGTCGGGCTGCTCGTCAACCCCTCCGCCGCATCCTGCTCGGCCACCGGCGGCAGCGTGCAGGTCGGCGATATCCCCGACGAGCTGACCGTCACCACCGCGCAGGGTGAGACGTTCACGTTGAACAAGCAGCAGCTCACCCATGCGGCGACGATCATCGAGGTCGGTTCGGGGATCGACGGTGTGGGCCGCGACGGCATCCGGATCGCGTTGATGGCCGCGCTGACCGAGTCCACGCTGCGGATGCTCGCCAACACCTCGACCTACCCGGAGTCCGGCGACTACCCGAACGACGGCAACGGCTCCGATCACGACTCGCTGGGGCTGTTTCAGATGCGCCCGCAATCGGGGTGGGGCACTGTCGCCGAGCTCATGGACGCGCAGTACCAGGCCGAGGCGTTCTTCGGCGGCCCCACCGGCCCCAACGGCGGATCACCCAGGGGCCTGTTGGACATTCCCGACTGGGAGCAGATGGGCAAGGGCGAAGCCGCCCAGGCCGTCGAGGTGTCGGCGTACCCGGACCGGTACGACAACTACGAGCCCGTCGCCGACGACATCCTCGCCACCCTCACCAGCAGCGGCAGCGGCAGCGGGGCCGCCAGCCCGGCAGGCACGCCCGTGCTGGACGCTGCGGAGCCGGCGGCAGAGTGGTCGAGGGTGGTGTTCCCGCTCCCAGAGGGCACCTGGGTGCCCACCAGCCCGTTCGGACCGCGGGTACATCCGATAACCGGAGAGCAGTCCTTCCACACCGGGAGTGATTTCTCCGCCCCGGACGGCACGCCGATCCTCGCCGCCGCCGACGGTACCGTCAGGGTCGCGGAGTTCTCCGGCGGGTACGGCGGACTCGTCGTCATCGAGCACCGTATTGACGGCAAGACCATCGCGACCGCATACGCGCACACCTGGGAGAACGGCATCCATGTCAGCGCCGGCGACACGGTGCGAGCCGGGCAGCACATCGCCGACGTCGGCTCGTCCGGTATGTCCACGGGGCCGCATCTGCATTTCGAGGTCCGCGACGGCGGCACCGACGGCGAGTACATCGACCCCGCGAAATGGCTCAACGACCACGACGCCGCCGACCTGGACGAGGCCGACGTGCCCCCGTCCGGGCAGGAGGACTGCGACACCGAGGGTGCGCCGGGTGATCCGGCCCCGGTCGAGGGCGACCCGGACGAACTGGTGGACGACCCCACCACGGACGGGCAGATCACCGTCCGGATGCTCAGCGTCTACGAGCAGACGCTCGCGGCATTCCCGGAATCGACGTGGGCGTGCTACTCGCCCCGCCCAGGCCAGAAGTCGGAGCATCCGCTGGGGCGGGCCTGTGACGTGGCGTTCGGGAACGCGATCGGCCAGTACCCGACCCCGGCCCAGCTCGAGTACGGGTGGCAGGTCACCGACTGGCTGATGGAGCACGCCGAGACACTCGGCGTCGAATACCTGATCTGGCAGGGGAAGATCTGGTCCCTCGCCCGCGCCGACGAGGGGTGGCGCGACTACTCCGGCGGCGGCATGCATGACCCCGGCAATGTCACCGGCGGGCACTTCGACCACCTCCACATCACCGTCCGAGAGTAAGGTCCGAAGTTACATCTAATGTGTGATCCCGGGGCCGATTAATAGGCGCTGCTGTAGCCCGTATACGAGTGCCTGATCGCCGATCCGCTCGCGGATCGGTCGGCGTCTCTTGGAACCGCCAGGCTGCCTCGCCCCGGTGACGTCGGCTAGATGAGGCCCCGCTCTGGCGCGGGATTGCGGGTCAACGGAGGGGCTGGATCTCGCTTTCGACGACCCACTTGTGGTTCGTCATTCTCATGCCGTCCATGTCGAGGTCGACCGTGTAGGCGGTCTCGTTCGTGGACCTCACGATCGTGGCTTCCGCGCCCTCCATCCCCGCCATGTGATCCGCCCGCAGGGTCACATGCGACCCGTGAGCGAGCGGGGCGGGGCCGGGGTTGACGAGTTCTTCGTGCACGACCCACTTGTGGTCGATTACCGGCTCGCCACCGGTGGTCGGCGCGTAGCTGACCGAGTAAGTCGTCGTGTCGAACGCGCCCGAGACGTTCGCTTCAGCGCCATCCATGCCGGGCATGTGATCAGCGCGCAGGAGCACGGTCGACCCCACCGGATAGGTCGGGTTCGACGCCACCTGGATTCCCTCTGGGGGTGCTCCACCGTCGGGGTTGTGGGCATGCATGTCGTGGTGATGCTCGGTCATCTTCATTCCTTTCAGTTCGCGCAGGCCGATCCGGGATCGGCCTGCGTTCAGTTTGCCTCGGTGTTGGCTTTCGCGTTGAGAGTGAGAAGCGCGAGGAGTGCGGCGGCGATGAGAATGCCGCTGCCCGCGACGAGCGCGGTGCTGTATCCGGCGACCAGCGCCTCCCCGGACGGCAGGGCGGCATTGTCGGGGCGTGCGGTGATCGTGGCGGCGATGCTGGCGAGGATCGCCAAGCCGAGAGCGACACCGATCTGCTGGGCGGAGTTCAGCAGCGCCGAGGCGATCCCGGCCTTGTCCGGCTCGACCCGATAGACCGCGGCCTGGGTGAGAGCGATGACACCGATCCCGAATCCGACGGCGATGACCAGCATCGCCGGGACCATGCCCGTCCAGTAGCCGGTGTCGACGGTGATGCGGGAGAACCAGAACGCACCCGCCGCGCCCAGGAGCGCTCCAGCGGCGGCGATGTAGCGGGGGCCGGTCTTGAGCAGGAGCTTCGGCGCGATCCCGGCGCCGAGGATGATGCCGATCGCGAACGGCAGCCAGGAGACGCCGGTGATCAGCGGGCTGTACTCGCGGACCTGCTGCAGGTAGAGGGTGATGACGTAGAACGTGCCCATCGGCCCGATCGCGAGCCCCAGCATCGTCATATACGCGCCCGAGCGATTGCGATCGGTGAACAGAGCCAGCGGCACCAGCGGGTTCCGGCTGCCGCGCTGGGTGAGCACGAACACCACCAGCAGCACCACGGCCGCGCCGACCAGGATGTAGGCGATCGGGTCGGTGAAGCCGTCCTCGCCGAAGCGGGTGATCGCGTAGACCAGGGCGACCATGCCGCCGGTGCCGAGCACCGCCCCGAGTGTGCCGAGTCGCCCGGTGTGCGGCTCCGCCGCAACCAGGGTGCGCGAGCCAAGGAGGACGAGCAGGCCGATGGGGATGTTGATGAAGAACACCCACCGCCAATCCAGCAGATCGGTCAGGATGCCGCCGAGGAGCAGACCGATCACGATCCCGATGCCCGACATCGCCCCGTAGAGCGAGAGGGCGGTGTCGCGCATCTTGCGGGTCTCGAACGTCGTCGCGATCAGCGCGAGCGCATTCGGGGCAGCCATTGCCGCCCCGACACCCTGGACTGCGCGGGCGATGACCAGCATGGCCGTGTTCTGCCCGAGCCCACCGACGAGAGACGCGACGATGAAGATCACTATCCCGACTTGCAGCGTGCGCTTGCGACCCCAGAGGTCACCGATCCTGCCACCGAGGAGCAAGAGGGCACCGAACGCGAGGATGTAGGCATTGACAACCCAGGGCAGATGCACCGCCGCGACGCCGAGCTCGTCTTGGATGCTCGGCAACGCGATGTTCACGATCGAGTCATCCAGCACCAGCATCAACTGGGCTGTCGCGATCACCAGCAGCGGGATCAACCCGCCCCCGGTCTGCCCCTTCGAGGTCATCTCCACTCCTTCACTCGCACAGCGCCCAGTTGCACGCAACACTCACGGTCGTGCCCGCCTCACATCGCAGCGACGGGGCGGGCACCTGACACAACACAATACCCCACCTGGGTATTCCGTTCTGGGTGTGGTGTAACGCGGAACACGAGCAAGAGAGCAACGCGGCATCCCACCGGCCAGCAGTCGCAAGAGGACCGTCGGCGCACCTGTCGGCATGACGATGAGACGCAGGCTATTCGCGCAGTTCGATCATCCGACCCTGCCGGTGGGGGCGTGATGGAGGTCTTCCCGGATTTCGAGGGCTTGTCAGGCATCGACGACTTGCGAGAGGTCGCCGGTGCGCTGTTGATGTTCGTGCTCATCGTGGCGGTGCTGATGCTGATCGTCTCCGCGATCTGCTGGGCGATCGGCTCGGGCAACGGCAACTACCAGCTCGCGGCCCGCGGCCGGGCAGGGGCGTTCGTCTCCTTCGCCGGCGCGATCCTCGCAGGCGCCGGCGTCGCGTGGCTGAACTGGCTCATCACCATCGGCGACCAGCTCTAACCAAGCCGCTCGTCGGTCTCTCTGGCTCGTCCTCGGGGTGCTTCGGCACCGCCGGGGGCGCGCCGTTCTTCGTGTCTCCGGGAACAAGGGGTGCACCTGGCGGTCGGAACTGTCTCTCGTCTCGTGAAAGGGCACATCGTGATCGACATCGACCCCAACTCCAATGGTCTGCCGGGCATCGAGCAGCTGCGCACCATCGTCGGCGCCGTGATGACCGTCGGCCTGATCCTCGCCGTCCTCGCGCTGATCGTCTCCGCGATCGTGTGGGCCTACGGCTCTAACTCGTCCAACCCGCACCTCGCCGGTCGCGGGAAGACCGGGCTGCTGATCTCCTGCGGCGCGGCCGTGATCTGCGGCGCAGCCGTCGCGCTTGTGAACTTCGGCTGGACCGTCGGCCAGCAGGTCTGACCCCTTCCTCTGTGCGTGAAAGGAGGGGTGCGCCGTGAGCGTGTGCGACATCCCCGTCATCTCCAATGTGTGCGACGCAGTCGGTGAGGGCACCGCGAGCCTGATCGCCGCCCCGTTCGACTGGCTCGCGTCCTCGATGGCCGGGGCCGCGGCCTGGCTGATGGAGACGATGTGGACCGTCTTCGACACCACCACCCTGGTCGACCTGAACCAGGACGGGTTCGTGTCGGTCTACAACATCGTCTTCGGGATCGCCCTGTTCATCGTCGCGATCTTCTTCTTCCTCCAGCTCATCACCGGGATGATCCAGCGCGACCCGACCGCCCTGTCTCGTGCCGCGCTCGGGGCTGGGAAGTCGATCCTCGGGTCGTTCGTGGTCATCACCCTCACCACGGTCTTGTTGGAGGTCGTCGACCAGCTCTGCATCGGTCTCATCCAGGCCGCCGGGGAGACCACCGAGTCGATGGGCAACCAGCTCCTCCTGCTCAGTCAGGCTCTATCCGGGCTGAACATCGCCGCGCCCGGCGTCGGCGCCATCGTCAGCATCTTCCTCGCCGGGCTGATGATCGCCGCTATCGGGATCGTGTGGTTCTCGCTGTTGATCCGCAAGGCGCTGATCCTCGTCACCGTCGTCCTCGCCCCGCTCGCCCTTTCAGGGGCGTCGTGGGATGTGACCAAGGGGTGGATCGGGAAATGGGTGACCTTCCTGATCGCCCTGATTGTGTCCAAGCTCGTCCTCGTTGTCGTGTTCCTGGTCGCGATCACCCAGGTCGCGACCCCCATCGACTCCGGCCTGACCGCGGTGACCGAGCCCATCGCCGGGATCGTGCTACTCGGAATCGCCGCCTTCGCCCCCTACATGGTCTACCGGCTCATCAGCTTCGTCGGCTTCGACCTCTACAACTCGATGGGCGCCGAGCAGGACGCGAAGAACGCCATGAACCGGCCACTGCCCATCCCCTCCAAGACCAGTGGCGACGGCCCGAAGAAAATCCTCGACGGCTCCGGCGACAGCGGAGGCGACAGCGACGGCGGCGGGAGCCCGCCCGCGGCGAAACCGCCCGCCAGCACCGAGACGGCTGGCACCGAGACCGCGACCGCCGAAGCGGGAACGGAAACCGCCGCGAGCAGCGGGCCTGCCGCTCCGGTCGTAGCCGGCGTCATGGTCGCCAAAGAAGCCGCCGAGGCCGGCCCGAAGGCCGGCAACGAAGTCGGGAACCAGGCCGACACTGCCGCCGCGGGCGCACAGAACAACACCGGCACCACCGCCGAACCCGGCGGTAACGGGGGTTCAGGTGGCACCCCGCCGCCTCCGTCGGCGCCGATGCCGAACCCCCCGAACGAACCGAACCCGAATCCGGGTCCGACCGAAGGGAAGGAGTAGGCGATGCCACGCACCGACGACACGAAGACGACCGGCGAGCTGGTGCCGGTCAAGTTCTCCCGCCTCACCCGCCGAGGCCTGATCCTCGGGCTCTCCCTGTCGCAGATGATCGCCCTCGGCCTCGGCGGCGCCTCCCTGATCGGGGCGCTCTACGCCGGCGGCGGCATCCTCATCGCCTACTCCGCCCCCGTCTGGCTAGCCGCGATCACCCTGACGTGGGTGAAGGTCGGCGGCCGGGCGCTGGTCGAATGGATCCCGGTGTGCGCCTGGTGGCTGTGGCGCACCACCGGCGGGCAACTGCTCTACCGCCGCCGCATCATGACCCCGCGGCCCGAAGGCACCCTCGCACTGCCCGGCGACATGGCGAGGCTGCGCGAGTACACCGACCCCGAGACCGGCGCAGGGATGATCCACGACCCGACCGCGAACACGCTCACCGTCGTGGTGGAGGTCACGCATCCGGCGTTCGTGCTGCTGGACCCGTCCGAACAGAACCGCCGCGTCACCGCCTGGGGCCGGGTACTGGCGACGATCTGCCGCTCCGGGAGAGTCAGCGCCCTGCAAGTGCTGGAACGGACCCTGCCCGCCTCCGGGCAGGGCCTGGCGGAATGGTGGGCCGAGCACGGCACCCACGACGACTCCTGGGCCTCGACCACCTACGCCGAGCTCATCCAGAGGGCCGGTCCCGCCGGGGAACGACACGCCACCACGCTCTCGCTGAGCCTGGACATGAAGGCGGCAGGCCGGCAGATCCGCACCGCCGGCGGCGGCATCAAGGGAGCGGCGAACGTACTGCGGCAGGAGATGACGACCCTCGTCTCCGCGCTGCGAGCCGCCGACCTCGACCCCTCCGGGTGGCTGTCGACCGGCAAGCTCGCGGTGATGCTGCGCACCGCCTACGACCCTGCCATCGGCCCGACCCTGGAACGCCACGGGCAGCTCGGCCAGGACCTCGCCACGGCAGGCCCGGTCGCGGTCGCCGAGACGTGGGATCGGCTGCGCACAGACTCGGGTCACCATGCGGTGCTGTGGATCAGCGAGTGGCCGCGGGCGATGGTCTATCCGGGGTTCCTCGCCCCTGTGGCCCTATCGACGGGGATTCAGCGGTCTATCTCGCTGATCTGCACCCCGCTGCGGACCGATCAGGCCGTGCGTGACATCCGCAAGAAGAAGGTCGAATACATCAGCGACCGGGCGCAGCGGGCGAAGATCGGGCAGATCCAGGACGCGTCCCAGACCGCCGAATACGAGGACGTGCTGCGCCAGGAGGCCGACCTGACGGCCGGGCACGGGGTGCTGCGCTACACCGGCCTCATCGCCGTCACCGCTCCCACTGTTGAGGAGCTCGACGCTGCGGTCGCCGCAATCGAGCAGGCCGCGATTCAGGCCTCCTGCGAGACCAGACGGCTCGTCGGGCAGCAAGCCGCCGCGTTCACCGCCGCCGCCCTGCCCATCGCACGCCGCATCTGAGATGTGGTCAGTCGGTGGGCTTGACCAGGACTGTGGCGCCGGGGTCGACATCGGGAGCTGCGGCGAGGGTCGGCAGATCGGCACCGTCGAGGCCGGCCATCTCCAACGCAGCCTGCCCGGACAAATGAGCCGAGCGCACCGACTGGCCGTTCGCGATGGAGGCGTAGAACTGGGCCGCGTAGTTGATGGCGTCTCCGTCATCGATGCTGTCGGCCATGCCGATAGCGAACGGGACAACGTCCGCGACCAGTTGATCGATCTGTGCGGCGGACTTGCAGGCGTTGAGCAGCACGAGCAGCGGCGGGTCGTCAGTAGCAGCGATGGCGCGTGAGAACGCGCGTGCCGTGACAACGTGCCCGTCGTGCGGCGCGTCGGTGTCGTGTTCGAAGACGATGAGGTCTTCGTTGCTGTGTCCGGAGAAGTGCACGACGTGCGGACGGAATTTGGTGATGCCGTCCAACAGGTCGCTCGCGGTCGCAGCAGGGCGGACATCGAGTTCGATCAGGTCCCGGTGCAGCGCGGACTCGACTGCGGATCGGATGCGCTTCTGCTCTCGCCCGACACGTAGATCGCCTTCGGAGGACGCGCCGAGCAACAGCACACGCAGCTTCTCTGGCTTGGGTGCACGTAATTCCCGGAGCGCTTCGCCGACAGCGTGTTCCGTGCGGTCGAATCGCGCTTCGGTTGCCGCGCGTTCGGCGGCTGCACGCCGATCGGCCGCGGTCTGCTCTCGCTTGCGCTTGCGTTCCGCCGCGTCGGCCTCGGAGCGCTCTGCGCGTGCGAGCTTGGACTGGAGGTCCGCTTCCTGCTTGCGGTAGGTGGATGCCTTGCCCTGCCACTTGTTCGCTTCGCTTCCGGCGGTCGCGGCCTCCTTATCGCGCTGGGCGGCCCGGCTCAGCTTCGATCTCTGTGTCGACGCGCTCGTGGTCTTCGCCGCCTCCTGGCGCGCCTTGTCCGCCTCGGCACGCTTCTTCGACTCCTTGTTCCGGTACTCACCGGCCTTCTTCTCCGCATCGACCCGCTGCTTACGCTTGCGCTCAAGCTCCCCGCGGTACTGCTGTGATCCCAACTTGGCTCCTCTCGACTCACCTGCTTGGCAACGCTATCCGGCACCACTGACACGGCAGAGCCGTGCGCACCTGGGAAGTACAGCGCCCCGACTCCCTCTCGCTCCGGGAGCCGGGGCGCTGCCCTGCTCACCCCGATGCGAAAGAGGCCATCATGCCGACGTTCCACGACCCTGCCGCCGATGCCCGTGAAGCCGCCGAGGCCTTGCGCGGGCTCGCGCACGCCACGATCACCATCGAGGACCCGCGCGCCATGTATGAAGTCATCGGGAATCTGCTGGCCAGCACCCGGTACCTGGCCCAGGTCACCGATCAGCTCGCCCAGAACCATCACCGCAGTGCGGCACGAGCGACGACCGATCACGGTGATCCACTCGCCGCAAGAACGCTCATCAGCGACACGATCGACGCCCTGCGCACCGCGTCTGCCCGCATGGACCAGGCCGAAGTCTCCCTCGACCAGGCTTCCGGCAAGGCGGGGCAAATCGCATGGAAGCCCGACGATCCGCAGCACCGGTGGGTCAGCATCGTGTTCCTCCAAGGCGAGGAAGCGGACCCAGTGATGGAGATCATCGACCGGCAGAGCACCGACGCCGCGATCGCCTACCTCGCCGGCTGGGACCACGGCGAGGAGACCATCAGCGATGCGATGGAGAACGGCTACGTCTACGACACCGCCCCACAGAGCGCCGCCGACCGGCTCGCCACCTCTGGCGACTACGCCCTCACCTACAGCCCCGACCTGCGGTACGTCGGTCTGTCCCGCCGCATCGACGCCCCCGACCCCGACGCTCCGGCCTCCGGCACCGCAATCCCGCCTCTACCGGAGCCTGAACCGCGGCGGGGGCGACATAGCGGACCTGCACGATCGGGCGCAGCGTCGAGGTTCCGGCCGGACGCGATCGACGAGGTCGCCGAGAACCGGGGGCTGTTCCGGTGAGCGGCGACCGCGAGAAGCTGCACTCCGCCGTCCTCGTCGCCCCCGCGAAGGAGCGGCGCCGGCTACGCAAGCAACGCCGAGCCGCCGCCGCGGAGCTCGTCGCCGAACAGCGCCAGAAAGAACGGGCCAAGGCGCGGGAGAAGAAGGCCGCTGAGCGGGCCGAGCGCCGGGCGACCCGATATCTGCCCGCCGCCGGCGAGCCCGGCCCCGCCACACTCCGCACGCCGGGCAGGTTCCGCCTCCCGAAGCATCAGGACACCTCCGCGATGCTCGCCGGGGCCTACCCGTTCCTCGCCGAAGGTGGCCTCGGCTCCCACGGAGTGTTCATCGGCCAAGACCTCTACTCCGGCGACTCGTTCGTCTACGACCCCTGGGTGCTATACGCGAACGGGGTCATCACCGCCCCGAACGTCGTAGTCGCCGGAATCGTCGGCTCCGGCAAGTCGAGCCTCGCGAAGAGCCTCTATACGCGGTCGCTCGGGTTCGGGCGCCGCGTCTACATCCCCGGCGACCCGAAAGGCGAGCACACCCCTGTCGCCGAGGCCGTCGGCGGGCGGGCGATCAAACTCGGCCACGGCCTGCCGTCGCGCCTGAACCCCCTCGATGAGGGGTACCGGCCGGCGGGGATGAGCGATGAGCAGTGGACCGCGACGGTCACCTCCCGGCGCCGCGACCTGATCGGCGCATTGACGGAGACGGTGCTGGCCAGGCCCATGAGCCCGTTGGAGCACACCGCGATCGACACGGCACTGTCGGCGACCATGCGGGAGAACGCCGTGCCGATCTTGCCGATGGTCGTCGATCACCTCCTCGACCCGACCGGTGACGAGGACGGGCGGTTGAAGGAGGACGGCCGCATGGTCGGCCATGCGCTGCGCCGCCTGGTCGCCGGTGACCTGGCCGGCCTGTTCGATGGACCCTCGACGGAGGTGTTCGATCCGTCCTTGCCGATGATCTCCCTCGACCTGTCGCAGGTCACCGAGAACTCCACCCTGATCTCGGTGCTGATGACCTGCTCATCGGCGTGGATGGAGGCCGCCCTGCTCGACCCGGCCGGCGGTCAACGGTGGTGCATCTATGACGAGGCCTGGCGGCTCATGAGCCAGCCGGCCTTGTTGAAGCGGATGGATGCCCATTGGAGGCTTGCCCGCGCCTACGGCATCGCGAACGCGATGATCTTCCACAAGGTCTCCGACCTCGACAATGTCGGCGACCAGGGGTCAGCCATGCGCGGCCTGGCGAACTCCCTGCTGGCGAACGCAGAGACCAGGATCATCTACCGGCAAGAATCGGATCAGCTCGGCCCGACCTCCGCAGCGCTCGGGTTGACCGGTACCGAGCAGTCCCTGCTGCCCACGCTCGGCGTCGGGCAGGGACTGTGGAAGATCAAGGGCAAGTCCTACGTCATCCAGCACCAGCTCCACCCCGCCGAAAACCGACTGTTCGACACCAGCGCCCGCGCCGCCGCGAAAGTTTAAAAGTTCGTCGAAATATTGAAGGGTTTTGTCGGAACTTGAGTACTCGATGTGCCCTCAGGCTATCCCGTATTCAAAGTTCGCGGAACCCGTCACTCTGACGAACGAATGTCTTCCCGTGACAAGCCCGATCCTTGCCGATCAGTCAGCGATCGCTGTATGGTCAGTTTATGCTGACTATTGCTTCTCGGGTGGGCGTGATGAACCGGCTCGGCCGGGCGATGGCTGACCCCACGCGCTCCCGGATCCTGCTCTCCCTGCTCGACGGCCCGGGCTACCCGGCGCGGCTCGCCCGCGAGCTGGAGCTGACGCGGACGAACGTGTCGAACCACCTGGCCTGTCTGCGCGGGTGCGGGATCGTGGTCGCCGAACCCGAGGGCCGGCAGACCCGCTACGAGATCGCCGACCCCCACCTCGCCGCAGCGCTGACCGCGCTCCTAGATGTCACGCTCGCAGTCGACGAGCAGGTGCCGTGCATTGACCCCGCCTGCCAAGTGCCGGGCTGCTGCACCCCCGAGGTCGCGCCGTGAGCGCGGCGGTACTGACACTGGAGCGGACCGGGGTACTCCGGCGGCGGATCCGGATCGTCGTGGGGATCACAATCACCTGGAACGTGATCGAAGCGGTCATCGCCCTCATCGCTGGCGGGGCCGCATCCTCGGCGGCGTTGATCGGGTTCGGACTCGACTCGATCGTGGAGGTCCTGTCGGCGGCGGCGGTTGCATGGCAGTTCGCCGCCCCGGACCCGGAGAAGCGGGAGAAGGTCGCCCTCCGGGTGATCGCGGTGTCGTTCTTCGCTCTCGCTGCCTACGTCACCGTCGACGCGATCTTGTCGCTGGCGGGCTTGCGGGAGCCGGAGCATTCCCCGGTCGGGATCGCGATTGCCGCCCTCAGTCTGATCGTGATGCCGTTCCTGTCCTGGTTCGAGCGACGCACTGGACGCGAGCTCGGCTCCGCGTCCGCGGTCGCGGATTCGAAGCAGACCCTGATCTGCACCTACCTCTCCGCCGCGCTGCTGGCAGGACTGCTGCTGAACAGCCTGCTCGGGTGGGCGTGGGCGGACTCGGTTGCCGCGCTCGTGATCGCGGTCTTCGCGATCCGTGAAGGCGTGGAGGCGTGGCGCGGGGATGCCTGTTGCGCGGCCCCGGTCGCGGTCCTTACCGGGGAACGTGAGCCGGAGCACTGCGACGACGGTTGCTGTAGGCCATGACTCGCTGGAATACCCTGTGGGGGTATTCGGTTGTGGTGGGTGATGCATCCGTACCGGGTGCGATAGCGAAGGAGTGAGCGATGTCCGATCCGCATGCGCACCATCACGGTGCGAGAGCGCATCCGTCTGGGCCCGTGTCGACCGAGGGGGACGCAGATCGTGCAGACCGCGCAGGTCACCCGGGTCATGGCGATCATCACACGTCGGGGCATGAGGCGCAGGAGGGGCGTTCCGCGTCCGCCGGGCACGAGATGCACGCTGGGCACGAGATGCACGCTGGGCACGAGATGCACGCGGAGCACACCGGGCATGGGGACCATAGCGGGCACGGGGATCATGTCGGGCAGTTCCGGCGCCTGTTCTGGATCAATCTGCTGATCGCGGTGCCGGTGGTGGCGTTCTCGCCGATGTTCGCGATGATCGTCGGTTACGGGGTCCCCGGCTGGGGGTCGTGGGTCGCGCCGGTGCTCGGCACAGTCATGTACATCTGGGGCGGGCGGCCGTTCCTGACCGGCGCGGTCGGCGAACTCCGCGCCCGCAGGCCCGGGATGATGTTGCTGATCGGCCTAGCGATCACGGTCGCGTTCCTCGCGTCCTGGGGTGCGACGCTGGGGCTGTTGGATCACGCGCTGGAGTTCTGGTGGGAGCTGGCGCTGCTGATCGTGATCATGCTGCTCGGACACTGGGTCGAGATGCGCTCCCTCGCCCAGACCACATCGGCGTTGGATTCCCTGGCCGCGCTCTTGCCGGACGAGGCGGAGCGGGTGGACGGCGACCGGGTGGAGACGGTCGCGCCGAGCGAACTGCGGGTCGGCGACATCGTGATCGTGCGGCCGGGCGGCAGCGTGCCGGCGGACGGGCGGATCGTGGATGGCCGCGCGGACATGGACGAGTCGATGGTCACCGGCGAATCCCGCCCCGTCCCTCGTGGCGTGGACGACACGGTGACGGCGGGCACGGTCGCCACCGACTCCGGTCTGCGGGTCGAGGTCACCGCGACCGGCGATGACACCGCCTTGGCGGGGATCGGGCGCCTCGTGGCTGAAGCTCAGGCGTCGTCGTCGCGGGCGCAGCGGATCGCCGACCGCGCGGCGGCGCTACTGTTCTGGTTCGCCCTCGCCGCGGCCGTGATTACGGCCGCGGCGTGGACGCTGGTGGGGAGCCCGGATGATGCGGTCGTGCGGGCGATCACGGTGCTCGTGATCGCGTGCCCGCACGCGCTCGGCCTGGCGATCCCGCTGGTGGTGTCGATCGCGACCGAGCGCGCGGCGAAGGGCGGCGTGCTCGTGAAAGACCGGCTCGCGCTGGAGAGCATGCGCACGATCGATGTCGTCGTGTTCGACAAGACCGGCACGCTCACCAAGGGTGAACCCGTCGTCACGGCGACCGCTCCTGCCGGCGGCATGGAGGCGGATCGACTGCTCACGCTGGCTGCGGCGGCCGAGGCCGACAGCGAGCACCCGCTCGCGCAGGCCATCGTCCGCGCCGCCCGTGAGAAGCAGCTCGCGATTCCGGCCGCGTCAGGGTTTTCCTCATCGCCGGCGGTCGGGGTGACGGCGAGCGTGGACGGCCACGAGGTGCGCGTCGGCGGGCCGAGCCTGCTCGAACAGCTCGGCGCCGCCGAGGTCGCCGAGGCGGATGCGTGGCGGGCGGAGGGTGCGATCATCCTGCACGTCGCCATCGACGGCCGGGTGGTCGGCGGGCTTGCGCTCGCGGACGAGATCCGCCCGGCGTCCCGCGACGCGGTCGGCGCGCTGCACGCGTACGGCGTGCAGGTCGTGATGATCACCGGCGACGCCGACGCGGTCGCGCAGCGGGTCGGCCGGGAGCTCGGCATCGACCGAGTGTTCGCCGGGGTGCGGCCCGAGGACAAGGCCGCGAAGATCGCCGCGCTGCAGAGCGAAGGCCTCAAAGCGGCGATGGTCGGCGACGGCGTGAACGACGCCCCGGCACTCGCCCAGGCCGATGTCGGGATCGCGATCGGCGCCGGCACCGATGTCGCGATCGCCTCCGCCGGGGTGATCCTCGCGAGCTCCGACCCCCGCTCCGTGCTGTCGGTGATCGAGCTGTCGCAGGCGGCGTATCGGAAGATGAAACAGAACCTGTGGTGGGCGGCCGGCTACAACCTCATCTCCGTGCCCCTCGCGGCCGGTGTACTCGCCCCGGTCGGGTTCGTGTTGCCGATGTCGGTCGGCGCGATCTTGATGTCCTTGTCGACCATCGTCGTCGCCGTCAACGCGCAGCTGCTGCGTCGCCTCGACCTCACCCCCGAAGCGAGTACGCGAGCTGCGCTGGATCGGGCAGCCTGACCGAACTATCGTTGACCAGGGAGAGGAAGGGGGGCCGATGGGTTCAGCGCGTGAGCACCGCGTCGCAGCAAGGACCTTGCATGGTCTGCTGCTCAGCGTCGGAATCGCCCTCCTGGTCATCGCCGGGCTGCTCGGTATGCACGCCCTCTCCGTCGGACACGCCACGCCCGGGGTGGGACACAACCAGACGGCCGCTCACGCCACCCACTCCGCCTCGGCGCACCACAATGCCGTTGCTGAGTCGGCGTCGCACCATGATGCATCGACCCCTGTGGTACTTGCGCGCACGGGCATATGTTCAGGCGACGGCTGCGGCGGGGCCGCGCACGACCATGCGATGCAGCTGATGATGTGCGTGCTCGCTCTGCTCTCGGTCGCCCTCGTCCTGCTCGTGCCGCGGCTGCTTGGCCCCTGGTTCCTGCCACTGCCGTCGATCAGCACGCAGTTGGGCGTGCTACTCCGCTCTCTTCCGCAGCCGCGCCCACCGTCGCTGCACGTCCTGTCGATCAGTCGTACCTGATCCGCACCGCCCGCCGCTCGCCCCGAACTTTCGGGGTTG
Organism: Curtobacterium pomorum; assembly: GCF_044497295.1. NCBI lineage: Bacteria > Bacillati > Actinomycetota > Actinomycetes > Micrococcales > Microbacteriaceae > Curtobacterium > Curtobacterium pomorum. The sequence goes on along the minus strand of NZ_CP172409.1, from coordinate 1,294,668 downwards.
GCGGGCTCCGCCCTGTCCGGGCGACGGATCACCCCCAATTTTCGAATGACACGATAAGGACACTCACCTCATGCGTATTCGCACCATCGCCTTCTTCTCAACCGCTCTGGCCGCCTCGCTCGTGCTCACCGGCTGCTCCACAGCCGGCGATGACACCACGGGCGGAACCGATCACAGCTCACACTCCAGCAGCCCCGAAGCATCGACCTCGTCGGAGGCGAACTCCGCCGATGAAATGTTCGCGACGATGATGATCCCGCACCACGAACAGGCCGTCGAGATGGCCGACATGATCCTCGCCAAAGACGACATCGACCCGCGCGTCACCGACCTCGCCCAGCAGATCAAAGACGCCCAGCAGCCCGAGATCGACACGATGACCGGATGGCTCGAAGACTGGGGCGTTAACCCCGACGACGCCCCAGCCGGTCACGACATGGGCGACGACGGCATGATGGACGAGACCGCCATGACCGCCCTCGACAACGCGACCGGCGACGAGGCGGCACGCCTGTTCCTGGAAGGCATGATCGTCCATCACGAGGGCGCGATCGACATGGCCGAAACCGAACTCGAGAAGGGCCAGAACCCCTACGCACTCGAACTGGCGCAGCAGGTCATCGACGGGCAAAGCGCTGAGATCACGACGATGAACGAGATCCTCGATACCCTCTGACCCGTGTTCGGCTCGGGCTGCTGGCGGCGCGATGCGTCGGCCGGCAGCCCCGCCGATCTTCACCGAAAGACACGCAATGCTCACTATTTCTATCGCCCGCACCACGATCCTGACCGCCACCGGTATCGTCCTCGCCGCAGCGATGCTCCTCACTGGTTGCTCCACCGGCCCGGCACCGTCCCCTGAACCCCCCGCGCAAGGCAGCGCACTGGAGATGGACGAGGTCGCGGGCCTCGACGCGGAGACGATCATCGACCGCCTCGATCACACCCCGATCGGCGAGCGTCCCACCGACTTCACCGCCTCGATCCGGCCCGACACGCTGGTTCTCACCGACACCACCGGCACGGAAACGTCAGTACCGATGCCCGAGGACCGCGCATATGTCGCGCTCGCGCCGTATCAGCAGCAGACTCACGACTGCTACTACCACGCACCGACGAACTGCATCGGCGAGCTACGCAACACCGACATCCACGTCACCATCACCGACACTGAAACCGGGAAGGCATATTACGACGAAGATACCCGCACCTTCGACAACGGCTTCGTCGGCTTCTGGCTGCCCAAGGGCATCACTGCAACTGTCACGGTCACGAAAGGCGAGCAGACCGCGATCGGCGAGGTGTCCACGGTCGCCAACGACGATGCGACCTGCATCACCACGCTCAAGTTCGCCTGAGGTGAGGATGCTCAAGCGTTCCGACATACCGCTGCGTGCCGTCAATGCTCAGCCCGAACAGGTCGGTGAGGCGACGCGGGTCACCGCCGGTAGCGCGAACTTCGGCGAGGATGCGGTCTTCGCGGAGCGCCTGGGCGGAGATGCCGGCCTTCTTCCAGGGGAACTGGTGGCCGGGCGAGTTCAGCCTGGGGGCGGTGTGCGTCGTGACGAATAGGTGCGGGTTGCGGGTGTTCGGCCACTTCGCCGCCCGGTAGTCCAGCCATCGAGTGAGTCGGGCGCGGACCGGCTCCGCGAGGAGGATGACGCGGCCGTCGGGCATCGTGAGGCGTCCGTCGCTGATGTCGGTGAGCTGGATGTTGCGGACTTGCAGATTCGTGAGCGCGTGGAAGGCGACGATCGCGACGGCCAGAGCGATCGCGGGGTCGTCGTGGCCCAGGACGGCGCGAATCTCCGCGGGTTCCAGCGGCAGCGGCGTGGTGCCGTTGAGTTGGTAGGAGCCCATGCTGCTGGTTGGGTCAGCGAAGACGAGTTTGCGGCCTTTGAGGATGGTGAACAGGGAACGCAGGCCGAGCATCGCGGCGTGCCTCTTGGCCGATTCCTCGGGCAGCGAGTCGATGAGGATGGCCGGGCTGATCTCGGCGAGGGATTGGTGGCCAGCTTCGGCCCAGGCGGTGACGATCGGGGCGAGGCCGATGATCTGGACGCGCACTGTGGTCTCTTCGCGGGGCTTGCGGCGCGGAGGGATTCGGCTGCCGTTGAGCATGATGTCGAACCAGAGCTCGAGTTGGGTGCGCATCGCCTCGGGGAGCTGGCCGAACTTGCCGGCGAAGTGGCGGTCGATGGTCGGGATGCGGTCGTCGATGAGGATGTCGGCGGCGGCGAGGACGTCGAGGGTGGAGCGGACGTTGCTGTCGCTGTCGTAGCGGCGCAGCCGGATCACTTCGGTCGCGCGGATGGTTGTGGCGCCCTCGGGGGCGAGGATCTGGAGCATCTTCAACGAGCGCCGGACCTGGTTGGTCTGGCGCTTGGACCAGCCGAAGCGTTCAGCTTGCTCGAAGACGATGCCATCGGTTCGCCAGGACCAGTCGCGGGCCTGAGCGGTGGTGAGTTCTCGGAGCACGTCTGTGTCGGGAGCGAGGTCGAAGAGGGCAGGCTGCTCCCAATCGGAGAGTGCCTCGGCCTGTTGCGCTAGAAGGATGCGGGCGGCCCGCACGGACTGTCTGGGCGGTTTCGGCTTGCGTCTCGGGGCCATGTTCGCGAAGAAGAGCTGCAGCCCGAGACGGACGCCTTCCTCGAAGTCGAGGGGTTGGCCCGGTACGTGGATGCGGCGGGCGTTCTCCAGACAGAGGCGGCAGGCTCCCTGGTCGCCGACGGTGACGGGGCGGCCGCAGTAGAGGCAATCGCCGACCGGGTAGTGCTGAGCCCACCAGCGGCATTGCCAGCATTTCCAGTTGTGTCGGCGATAGACGCCCCAGGCGAGACAGTCCTTGCAGTAACCGACGTATTCAGGGCTGCCGGGGTGACAGCGGTCGCAGAGCCCCTGGCTGTAGTAGACGTCCGACCCGCAACGCTCGCAGGACGGAGCGGGGAACGGACCACCGGGCAGGCAGTCGTAACAGTAGTCGACGGCAGGCCAGGTCCATGCCGCCGCGTTCACGCCGCAGGCGAAGCACGTTCGAGGGGGCCGGAAGCGTGAGTTGATCCCCTTCCTCGTGCTCACAACGGCGGCTCTGACCGCGGGTTGCCGAACCGCGGAGACACCCGCGGCCCGGTCTCGTTCTCGCCGTTGATCGTCTCGGCCTTCTTCGGCCGGCGGGCGGCAACCTTCTCCGGCTCGGGAGTCATCAGGTCAGAGGGCGTGCAGTCGAGGATCGCGCAGATCACGTCGAGTTCTTCCAGCCTGATCGTCGGCGGAGTGCCTGACCACCAGCCCGACATCTTTCCGGCGCTGATCTCCACCCCAGCCGCGGCGAGTTGGCGGCGCAACTCGGCTGACTTCCAGATGCCCCGTTCGGCGGCTCTCATCCGCAAGTTCCACTTCACGGTCTTCTCACCCTTCCGCTGTCAGGCGGGCCTCGACCCGCTGGTTCGCGTTGCGCCACGCGAGCTCGACATGCTCGCTGCGCACATGGACATAGCCCGAGGTCGTTGCCAGCCACTGATGGCCCAGTAGCTCTTGGAGCGCTTTCAAGTCCATCCCGGCCCCATACAGCGACGAGGCGCAATAGTGCCGCAGCACATGCGGCGTCAGACGACCCGCCCACGCGGGCAGGAACCGCTCGGTCTGGATCGTCAGAGCCCGCCGCAGCGAGTTGTGACCGATCCGCCCGCACCGGCCGAGTTCGTCATCGAAGCGCTCGGACGGCATCAGCGGCGCATCGGGGTCCTGCCAGTCGTCGCCGAACTGGTGACGGACCTCGGCCAGCCACCAGTCAATGAGCTGATCGGCACCGTTGATCGCCGGCACCAGTCGAGGCTTGAACCCGCGGCCACCCGAGCCCTTGCCGAAGCGCACATGCAGCTTGCCGAACCCGCCCAGATCGGGTCGCCAGTCGCGGATGTCGAGCATCACCGACTCGTTGATCCGCAGACCCAGCCGCCGCCACAGCGACGCGGCGAAGTAGTCGCGAGCGGCCGGCAGGTACTTCCTCGCGTCGGGGATCGAGCCGCGCCACCCGGTGAACAGCTCCTCGACCTCAGCGTCAGAGGGCGGCACCCTGACCTTGCCCAGCGACTTGCCCTTTTGCCGGTTGAACTCGTCGATCGGTTGCTCGACGGTCACGCCGGTCATCCGGCGGATCTGGCCCTGATAGCGGGCGATGAGGAACTCGTAGAACTGCGCCAGCGAGCCGGCCTTGCCAGCCCGCGTGGTCACCGACAGGCCCTTGCGTCGCTGTTCCGCCATGAAGCGATCGGCGTCATTGGTCGTCGCTTCCCACAACGGGCAGATCAGCGACCGGGCGAACTCGATGACCGCCGCCCGGGTCGTTCGCGCATGCCCATCGGTGAGCCCGGCAGCAGCCATCGCCAGTGCGTACTCGTCGACGAGCTCCTGCTCGAAGTCCTCCGCATCCTGGGCGCTACGCAGCACCTCATCAGCCGCGCCGCCACCATGCAGCGCGACCAGTTTCATGAACGCCTCGGTTCACTCTGACCGACCATACGTCAATCATAGCGACGAACCTTCAGCCACAGTGAAGGTTCGTCAACGTGTCGTCCGGACACGGGGAACCTTGCACCACCTGGGAAGCAGGCCCCTCAGACAGCCGGGGCGTCAGGAGGAACTTGAGTGCATGGAGATTAAAGTCTAGAAGTTCACCGGATTCCTGACCGTTGTTCACGATTCCTGACGGTCCGTCAGCCGCGGTAACGTCGGTCGGGATTCCTGACGGTCGCCGATGAACACGCGCATCCGGTCGCGGGGTGGCTTGGGTGCACCTGGCGGGCATGAGACACGCCCCGATCCCTGATTCGTCCACCCCGGTGCCGGTGTCGGTGCCCCACCTCGTACTCGACGTGCACGAGAACGGCACCCTCACCGCCACGCTCAACGCGCATCAGATCGCCCCGCCAGAAGAGCCCGGTACGTGGCGGCGGACGATGTTCACGCAGATCATCGACCACGTCACCCACGACCGCGCGATCCCGGTGCGGGTCACGGTGCACGAGGCCGACGGCACGACCTTCACCGACATCCTCCCCGCCGCCAAACGCCCGACCCCTCAGCCGGAGGCCGAGATGATGCCGGGGCCAGTCACGGCGGGCAAGCGGCGCCGTCCGGCCGATCCGATCGAGGTCGACGGCGGTGAAGGGTTCGTCTCCGGGGAGGACGTCGCCATCGCGCTCATCACCACGCACACGGATGCGACCCCCGACGGGCGGGCGCGCGCCCTCCTCGACCCCCAGGGCGTCGCCGCGATCAACGCCGGCGAGGTTTTGCTGTTCGGGCGGGTCTCGGGCACGATCGCGATCCGGAGCCTGCCGTGACCGGCCCGCAGGGCCGACCCGGCGGCGGGGCGATGGGCGATGAGCTGACCAACGTGATCCTCCTCGGCATCGGCGGGCTGCTCGGGGCCGCGTTCGTCCTGCGCGCCGCCGGCAGCGTGGCCGCGTTCCTCACCGGCACCGCCCAACCGACCGCCGGGATGACCGGCGGGGTCGCGGTGTTCTTCGACCCCGCCGACCCGGCCGGGCAGCTCGGCGCCGACGAGCTGAACCCGGTCATCTACTGGATCGTCGCTGTCGTCCTGCTCGGTCTCCTGGCGACGGCGGGATTCTGGGCGTGGGGGCTGATCCGGCGCACGATACGGCAAGCCGCGCATGATCCGCACCGGCAGGAAGGCACCGCGACCCGTTACGAGGTCGCCCGCGCCGCCTCCACCAAAGCGCTGCTGCGCCGCGCCGGCACCCTCAGACCAACGTTGGAGAACCCGAGACCGGCCGATGTCGGTTACCGGCTCGGCTCCTCCCATCGGCAAGAGGTGTGGGCATCGGTGGAGGACTCGATCCTCCTCGTCGGAGCTCCGCGAAGCGGCAAGGGCCTGTTCCTGGTGATCCCCGCAATACTCGACGCGCCCGGCGCCGTCGTCACGACCTCGACCCGGCCCGATAACGTCACCGCCTGCCTGCGCGCAAGGAAACGCATCGGGCCGGTCGCGGTGTTCGACCCCCAGCATCTCGCCGAGGGCCTGCCCGCGGGTTTGCGGTGGTCGCCGATCCGGGGATGCGAGTCGCCGCAGACGGCGATGATCCGCGCCGCCGGCCTCGCTTCCGCAACCGGCCTCAGTGCGGGCGGGGTTGAGGGCGGTGACTTCTGGGAAGGCAAGACCAAGGCCGCGCTCCAAGCGCTGCTGCACGCCGCCGCCCTCGACCGCCGCTCCCCGGCCGAGCTGTTCCGGTGGACGCTCGACCCCACGTCCGCGGCGGACGCGGTCGCGATCCTCACCAACCATCCGCAGGCGGCGACCGGGTGGGCGGACTCGCTGGCATCGATGATCGACGCCGACCCGCGCACGCGCGATTCGATCTGGCAAGGCGTCAGCTTGTCGCTGGCGGCGTTGGCCGATCCTCGGGTGCTCGACGCCGTCTCCCCGGCAGACGGCGAAGAGTTCGACCCCGAAGCGTTCATCCAGCAACGCGGCACCCTGTTTCTGCTCGCCACCGGTGCCGGCGCCGGGAACAGCGCCGCCCTCGTCGCCGCCCTGGTCGAAGACCTCGTGGAGACGGCCCGCCGACTCGCCGCCCGCTCCACGGGTGCGCGTCTCGACCCGCCGATGCTGCTCGCGCTGGATGAGATCGGGAACCTCTCGCCCCTGCCGAGCCTGCCGACGCTGATGTCCGAAGGAGGCGGCTCGGGAATCACGACCCTCGCCGTACTGCAATCGCTCGCGCAGGCCCGCGACAAGTGGAACGAGCACCAAGCCGGAGCGATCTGGGATTCATCGATCGTCAAGATCCTCCTCGGCGGCGCCTCCAACTCCCGCGACCTGCAAGACCTCTCCACCCTGATCGGCGAACGTGACGAGCTGACCGACTCGACCACCGTCGGCGACTACGGCTCCCGCTCCAACCAGCGCTCGGTGCGCCGAGTCGCGATCCTGCCACCAGACCAAATCCGCCGACTCCCGTTCGGCACCGCCGTCACCCTGCTCAGGTCGGCACCGCCGATCATCACCGACCTGCGCGGCTGGCCCGACCGCCCCGACGGCACGCAACTCAAGACCGATCGAGCCGAGGTCGAACAACTCCTCCGCGACGCCCACCAGCAGTAACCCGACACCGACCGAACGAGCGCGGGAGAGACCGGGAGCACCTGCTGGCCAAGAGCAGCCCCGACGAACGGGCGGCATGAGCAGAACGGGAACACACGATGAGCGAGCAGCAGCAAAGCAACCCGGACCCGGAGATCGGCGAGGCCTTCTACGGCTTCGTCGCCTCCGAGCCGCAGCTGACCTATCACGACGGCAAGCCGCGCCTGTATTTCAAGGCCGGGCAGGAGCACTACGAGTACGGCCCGGACGGATCGCGCACGAAACTGCCCACCACGTTCCACGACGTCGTCGCGTTCCGCGGCGCCGCCAAGAGCGGGGGCGAGACGCTGTCCAAGCTGGACTGGTTCGTCGCGCACGGCCGCCTCGAACCGAACACCAACCCAAACACCGGGGTGGAGACCAAGGAGTTCATCGCGAACCGATTCGGCCCCGACGCCGCCCGCATGAACATCGAGATCGGCTCCCCGCGCCGTCTGTCGCAGATGGACTCCCCGAAGCGCCAGCAGCCGCAGCGACAGGTCGCGTTCGAGCCCGTCGAACAGGAGCAGCCCGAGCGCGAGCAGCCCGCACGGGCCATGTGACCGAGGCGGCGATGATGAACAACGACACCATGCCCACCGAGAGCCCTGATCCGGAGGAGTGGGAAGACGACGGGTTCGATCCGGTCGGCCCCGACGATGACGTGCCGGGGCCGCCGCGACCGGTGAACTGGAACCTGCTGCTCGCGCACGACCTGGAGCAGGAATGGCTCGCCCTCAACCGGTGGGTCGAATGGGTCAGGAGAGAGTACGCGTTGCCCTCCTCGGTGATCCCGCCGTGCTGGCACCGGCATCCGGCCCTCAAATGGGAGCTCAGCGCGCTGCACCTGCACTGGCTCGCCGCCTACGACCCCGAACAGGACGCCTCGGCCGCGATCGGATGGCACCGCGACTTCGCCGCCGCCCGCCAACGCCTACGCGACTGGGTCGCCGCCTCCGGCACCCGCCTGGACCGCGACCGCCCCGACCGGCAGACCGCCTGGCCCGGCGAGCCCCCGGCACCGCCGGTCGAGGACATCCCCATCACGAACCGGCGCGAGGACTTCGTAGGCTTCGTGATCGAGCAGGTCGCCCGCCGCAAAGCCGCCGAAGACGCCTTCTTCGCCCGCCTCGACGACACCGACCCCGATGCCGAGGGCGGGTGAGCAGGCATGGTGCGGAACTATCAGCGCAAGACCAACCGGCCCTCGGCGGATCGAAACCTGCGGGTCACCTTCACCCGCCGGGAGCACATCGACACCGAGAAGGTCGCCGAAGTCCTCATCCGCGTCGCCCTCCGGCACGCCGACACCCACACGCCGACGGGGCAGGCCGGCTCCTACCTCCGTGATCTGCTCACCAGCAACCGGTAGAATCCTGAATGTACGTCCACACCAGGGCGCTACCGGCTTACCCCTCTGTTGCCCGAACCCGTCGCGGTTCGGCAGGCCCCTCAATCTGTGTCGTGACCGCCAGTCGGCGCCCACACCCGCCCCCATCGTTTGGGGCGGGTGAGAGCCCGAAAGGCAGTCACGACCATGACGCTCATCGACCTCCCCGCCGGCCTCGACCTCGGAGCGCTCCGCAATCTCGCGGCCGGCCCGAAACCCTCCCACGAGGGGGCGGCCCTTCCCGACGGGAAAGTGCCCGCGATCTCCTACCTGCGGGTCTCCACCAAGGACCAGGCCACTCGCAACGGCCTCGAAGAGGGCCTGTCCATCCCCGCGCAGCGCGAAGCCGCCCAGCGCAAAGCCGACTTGCTCGGCGCGGTCATCGTCGCGGAGTTCATCGAGCCCGGCGAATCCGGCAAGACCGCAAGGCGCAAAGCGCTCCAGGAGATGCTGGACTATCTCGCCGAGCATCCGGTCAGGTACTGCATCATCAACAAGGTCGACCGGATCGCCCGCAACCGGCTCGATGACGCGATCATCCACGCCACGCTCCGTCAAGCAGGGGTCACGCTCGTGTCGGTGATGGAGAACATCGACGAGACCCCGTCGGGGATGCTCATGCACGGCATCATGGCCTCCATCGCCGAGTTCTACTCCCTGAACCTCGCCCAAGAGGTCACCAAGGGCCTCGTGCAGAAGGCGACAATCGGCGGCACCCCGCACAAGGCGCCCATCGGCTACCTCAACGTGCGCACCACAGACGCGAACGGGCACGAAGTACGCGAGGTGCGGCTCGACCCGGACCGGGCCGAGCTGATCCGGTTCGCGTTCACCGCCTACGCCACCGGAGACTGGTCGCTGTCCAAGCTCGCCCGCGAACTGGAGACTCGCGGCCTGACCACCCGGCCTACCCCGTCGTTCCCCGCCAAGCCGGTCACGACGACCTCGCTGCACAAGATCCTCGTCAACCCCTACTACCAGGGCATCGTCACGTTCCGCGACGTGACCTACCCCGGCACGCACGACCCACTAGTGACGCCGGAGACATTCGATCAAGTGCAGACGATCCTGCGGCAGAACCACGTCGTCGGCGACAAGCCCCAGAAGTACGACCACTACCTCAAAGGCTCCATCTACTGCGGGTGCGGGCAGAAGCTCATGTTCGAGCGGCCACGCAACCACCAGGGCGTCGCCTACGACTACTTCACCTGCACCGGTCGCCGGTTCAAGCGCACCGCCTGCCAGCGCACCGCCGTCCTCGTTCACCGCGTTGAGCACGCGATCGAGAACCAGTACCAGCAGGTCGCCATCACCAAGGAGGAGGCGGCGCAGATCAAGGCCGTGCTCGGGCAGGTGTTCGACACCCTCGCCGAGGCGACCAGCGACGAACAGAAGCTGCTCGCCGGGCAGAAGGCGAAGCTCGAAGCCGAACAGGTCAAGCTCCTCCAGGCCCACTACGCCGATGCGATCCCGCTCGACCTGCTGAAGACCGAGCAAGACCGCATCCGCGCGAGCCTCCAAGCCATCACCGGCCGACTTGACACCCTGGAGACGACCTACGACAAAGCGAGCGTTGGGCTCGACGCGATCCTCGGGCTCCTCACCGACATCGGCGAGGTCTACGCGAAGGCCGCACCTGCCGAGCGACGGATGCTCAACCGGGCACTGTTCGACCGCATCACCATCGATGACGAGGACGAGGCCACTCTCGAACCGAAGGAGGCCATCGCGACGATCCTTGCCAGCAACCCCAGGCCACACAACGAAAGAACCTTGCCCCGCGATCAAGCGGGGCAAGGTTCGAACGTTCAACTTTACGTGGATCTGAGGGGACTCGAACCCCTGACCCCCTGCATGCCATGCAGGTGCGCTACCAGCTGCGCCACAGACCCAGATGTCTTGCTTTCGTGCCGTCCGGTTCCCCGGAGGCACCATAGAAGCGTACACCATGCGAACGCCGGGCAACGAAATCGAAGCCGTCACCCGGGCGCGTCGCTGATCAGGCGGTGTGGTCCACCGGGAGCTCGAGCGGGATGGTCGGGCAGTCGGCCCAGAGACGCTCGAGCGAGTAGTACTGGCGGTCTTCGTCGTGGAAGACGTGCACCACGATGTCGCCGACGTCGATGAGGACCCAGCGGCCCTCGCTCCGGCCTTCGCGGCGGAGGGTCTTGGCGCCGAGCTCGAGGAGGCGCTCCTCGACCGCATCGGCGATGGACTGCACGTTGCGCTCGTTCCGACCGGTTGCGAGCAGGAACACGTCCGTGAGCTGCAACGGCCCGGTCACATCGAGCGCGACGAGGTCCTCGGCCTGCTTGGCGTCGGCCGCGAGAGCGGCGGCCTGCACGAGTTCCAGTGCGCGAGTGGAGGCGGTCACGGATTCCTTCCGGTCGTCGACCCGGCAGGGAGCCGGATCGCTTGGTGGGTCACGATCATAAGCCACCCCGCCGACAGCGGCCAGGCCAGGGGCGGCGGGGTGGTGCACGACGGACGTCGGGGAGGGCGGCGGTCAGCCGCCCATGTGGGTGGTGAGGAGGGCGGTGATGATGACACCGGCCGCTGCCAGTCCGACCGCACCCACCGTGACACCGAGGATGAGCGGCGTGCGCGACTCCTTCGGCTTCGCGGCGGCGAGGACGACCTGGCGGGTCGAGGTGTGGCTGGACACGGCACGGCTGGCGCGCACCGGGCTGGCGTCGGTCTCCGGCTGCTCGTCGTGCTGCTCGAGCAGGCGGTCGACCTCGGCGCCGTCGATCGGCCGGTGCGACCCGGTCGACGAGAGCGACGCGGGCAGGTCGATCGATCCGGTGAGGATCACCTCGCCCGTCGCGTTCAGCGCACCGGTCGGGTCGGCGAGGGCCGAGTTCGGCAGGATGATCGCGTTGGTGTCGGTGACCGCGATCCGGCGGGTGCCGGTCGAGTCGTCGTGCACCTCGGCGTCGTTCGAGCCGTGCGCCTGCTGCGACCAGTGCCCGACGGGCGGCTCGAAGGCCGTCGTCACGGGCTTCGGCTCGGACGGCCGCTGGAAGGACGCGGGGACCTTCGGGGGCTCGGTCCGTGCGGGTTCCGGGATCGGGACCTCGTTGGTGTCGTCGTCCTCTGGGTCGAGGGACAGCGGGAACACCGCCGGGGTCGACGGCGCGCCGTCCGGGATCCCCGGGAGCGGCGTGGCCGAGGGGTGCTCGAGCGGGGCGACGTCGGCCGGTGTCTCCACGTCGGTCTGCGCCTCGTCGGCGCCCGTCTCGTCAGAGCCCGTCTCGTCGATGCCCGTCTGGTCGGTGTTCGACTGGTCGGTGTTCGACTGGTCGCTGGGCGCCCCTGGGGCAACCTCGTCCGTGGACCCGGCTGCAGGCTGTGCGTCGGAAGCGTCGTCGGCGGGCGGTGACCAGGTCGACCGGTGGCGCCGGGGCTCCTCGGCGTGCGCAGCGGCTTCGTCGAGCGGCTCGAGGGCGTCGGGCGACCCGTCGGCCTCGGTGGCCTGGGCGACCGCAGCCTCGTCGAGCACCGTGTGACCCTCGGGACCGGACGGCTCGTCCGCGGCGCGCGGCGCCGAGGTCGGCTCGATGGTGTCGACCGAGCCGAGGACGTCCTCGACGGTGCGGTCGGAGGACTGCGGCGTCGGGTTCTGCAGTGGTACCGGCAGGACCGCCTGGTTCTCGGCGGCGCGCTGCTGGCGGATCTGGCGGCGGGTCAGACCACCGCTGCCGGGGACGATCTCGGTCGCGGAGGCCGGCGGGAACGGCGACACCCCGGCCGCGGGCACGGAGGTCACCGGCACGGAGGGCGCCGAGGCCGGCGTGCCCGTGGCGGCGGATGCCGGGGCAGCGGACTGGGTCGGACCGCCGGGGGCGGGTGCCACGTGCGAACCGGGCCGAGGACGGGGTTCCGTCGACTCGGCGGGTGCGGCGACGGTCGGTGGCGGCGTCGCGGGCTGCGAACCGGCTGCTGCGGCACGCTCCCGCTCGCGCGCCTGGCGCCGCGACAGGGGCGGCTGCGCGTCGGACGAACTCATGCAACGCTCCGATACAGGTGGTGCTTGGAGATGTACTGGACGACCCCGTCGGGGACCAGGTACCAGACGGGGGAACCACGTCTCACCCGGTCGCGGCAGTCGGTCGACGAGATGGCCAGTGCGGGGACTTCGAGCAAGCTTACGTCTCGCTCGGGGAGTCCACTGATGCTCAGGTCGTGTCCCGGACGCGTCACAGCGACGAAGTGCGCGAGGTCCCAGAGACCATCATGGTCTTTCCAGTCGACAATCTGCTGAACGGCGTCTGCGCCCGAGATGAAGACGAGCTGCGCGTCGGGCCGCTGTTCGTGCAGGTCGCGGAGCGTGTCGACCGTGTACGTCGGGCCGGGGCGGTCGATGTCGACGCGGCTCACCGTGAACATCGGGTTCGATGCGGTCGCGATGACCGTCATCAGGTAGCGGTGCTCGGCATCCGTGACGCCGGACTTCATGTACGGCTGCCCCGTGGGGACGAACACGACCTCGTCGAGGTCGAACGCCCGAGCCACCTCGGACGCCGCGACGAGGTGACCGTGGTGGATGGGGTCGAACGTGCCGCCCATCACCCCGATGCGCGGTCGTCCGGTGCTCTCGAGCATCGAGTGCAGATCAGATCTTGGTGTGGCCGAACTCGTCGACACCCGTCTCGTGGTGGCGGGTCGCCTCGAACTTCTGCGAGTGGCGGTACGCCACGTCGCGGAAGCTCCAGGTGACGAAGCCCAGGAAGACGAAGAACAGCGCACCGACGAGCGGGAACACGAACGCCGGGGCCCCGGAGGCGTGCTCAGCAGCTTCTGCGAGGAAGGTCATCGTTCGGTGCTCCGTTCGGTCGGGGAAAGACGCCGTTCAGTCTAGCCGCGGATCTGGCCGTTCCCGCGCACGATCCACTTGGTGCTCGTGAGCTCCGGCAACCCCATCGGACCACGGGCGTGCAGCTTCTGCGTCGAGATGCCCACCTCGGCGCCGAAGCCGAACTCGCCGCCGTCGGTGAAGCGCGTCGAGGCGTTCACCATCACGACCGCCGAGTCCACCGTCGCCAGGAACCGCTCGGCCGTGTCGACGTCGTTCGTCACGATCGACTCGGTGTGGTGGGTGGACCAGCGCGCGATGTGCGCCATCGCGGCGTCGACGTCCGGCACGACCCGGATCGACAGGTCGAGGTCCATCGACTCGGTCGCCCAGTCCTCGTCGGTGGCGCGGAGCACCCCCGGCACGATCGCCCGGGTGGCGTCGTCGCCGCGCAGCGTGACCCCGGAGGCGCGGAGCCGGTCCGCCAGCACGGGCAGGAGCCGCTCGGCCGCCTGCTCGTGCACCAGCAGGGTCTCGAGGGCGTTGCACACGCTCGGCCGCTGCACCTTGCTGTTCAGGACGATGTCGACGGCGCGCTGCTCGGGGGCGGACGCATCGAGGAACACGTGCACGACGCCGGCACCCGTCTCGATCACGGGGACCTGTGACTCGGTGACGACGGTCTGGATGAGCGAGGCGCTGCCACGAGGGATGAGGACGTCGACCAGGCCCCGGGCGCGCATCAGCTCCGTGGCGCCGGCGCGGCCGAACTCGTCGATGGTCTGCACGAGCTCGCGCGGCAGGCCGACCGACTCCACCGCGTCCTGGATGCGGGCCACGAGCACGGCGTTCGTCCGCTGGGCCGCCGATCCACCGCGGAGCACGACGGCGTTGCCGGACTTCAGCGCGAGCGAGGCGATGTCGACCGTGACGTTCGGGCGTGCTTCGTAGATGGCACCGACGACCCCGAACGGGACCCGCACCTGCGTCAGCTGCAGGCCGTTCGGCAGCAGCGAGCCGCGGAGGTGCTCCCCCACCGGGTCCTGCAGACCGACGACGTCCTCGACCGCGGTGGCCAGCGCCTCGATGCGTGCGGGGTCGAGCCGGAGACGGTCGACGAGCCCGGACGACAGGCCGCTCTCCTCGCCCGCGACCAGGTCACCGTGGTTCGCGGTGACGATCTCGTCCGTGGCGGCGCGGACGCCGGCGGCGATCGCCACGAGGGCGGCGTCCTTGACCGCCGTCGTCGCGGTCGCGAGGGCCGACGAAGCGGTGCGGGCCGCCACGAGCGTGTCGGTCAGGGTCGGGGCGGGCGCGATCGACGACATGGACCGATCCTAGGCCCGAGGCGATCCCGTGTGACGGACGCGACCCCGGCCTCCCGACCGCTGTGGACGACGCGTGTCAGGAACGGGGCGCCGCGTGGAACCAGGTGCCCACGTGCTCGCCCGACAGGGCGCGGTCGACGAGCGCCGTGGCGGTCACCAGGACCGACGTGCCCGCCTCGGCCGCGAGCCGTGCGGCAGCGACCTTCGTGCCGGCACCCCCGGTCCCCACGCCGGACTTGCCGACGGAGCCGAAGGTGACGCCGGCGAGCTCGTCGCCGAACGGGACCTCGTCGATGCGCTCGGCGCCGGGCTGCTCGGGGGGCTTCGTGTACAGGGCCTCGACGTCGGACAGCAGCACCAGGGCGTCGGCACCGAGCAGCCGCGCCACCAGGGCAGCGAGCCGGTCGTTGTCGCCGAAGCGGATCTCGTGCGTGGCGACGGTGTCGTTCTCGTTCACGATCGGCAGCACCCGCAGGGCGAGCAGTCGGTCGACGGCGCGCTGCGCGTTCACCCGGTGCGTCGGGTTCTGCAGGTCACCGGCGGTCAACAGGATCTGCGCCGCGACGACCCGGTGCCGGTCGAGTTCCTTCTGGTACCGGAACATCAGGACGTTCTGGCCGGTCGCCGCGGCGGCCTGCTGCGTGGCGAGGTCGTCAGGACGGCCCTCGAGCCCGAGGAACGGGAAACCGGTTGCGATCGCGCCGGACGACACGAGCACGACCTCGGTGCCCCGGCCGTACGCCGCGGACAGGGCGTCCACCAGTGGTCCGATCTGACCGGCGGCGTCACCGCTGACCGACGACGAGCCGACCTTCACCACGATCCGCCGCGCACGCGGGATGTCCTCGCGCCGGGTGACGGGTCCGAGGTCGGTGCGGGCGGTCGTGTCGGTCATGCCGCGGTCAGTCCTTCTGGTCGCTGGTCGTCTCGAGGTCGTCGCTCGTCTCGAGGTCGTCGCTGGTCACGACGTCGTCGTTCACCCAGAGGCCGGCGACGCGCTCCTGCTCGAGCTCGGCACGGGCGGCCGCCTTGGCGTCCATCCGCTCGAAGTACTCCTCGCGACGCTCGTTGCGGGTCGGACGCGACGTCGCGCCGATGCGGGCGTCGGTGCCTCGGGCGCTCGTGATGAGCTCCGCCGTCGAGGTGAGCGTCGGCTCCCAGTCGAAGACCATGCCGCCGTCGCCGCCGATCACGACGGTCGAGCCGGCGACGGCGCCGGCCTTGAACAGGCCGTCCTCGACACCGAGCTTCGCGAGCCGGTCGGCCAGGAAGCCGATCGCTTCTTCGTTGGTGAAGTCGGTCTGCTGCACCCACCGCTCGGGCTTCGCACCGCGCACGCGGTAGAAGCGGTGCTCCTCGCCGCCCTCGGCGCGGACCGTGAAGCCCTGGTCGTTGACCGCGCGGGGGCGGATGACGATGCGCTCGACGACCGGCTCGGCCGCGCGCTTCGCACGACCCTGCTCGACGACCTCGGCCAGCGCGAACGTCAGCTCACGCAGGCCCTTGTGCGACGCGGTGGAGATCGGGAACACGCGGTAGCCGCGGCCCTCGAGCTCGGCGGTGACGAACTCGGCGAGCTCGGCGGCGTCCGGCACGTCGATCTTGTTGAGCGCGATGAGCTGCGGACGCTCGAGCAGCGGCACCTGGCCCTCGGGGACCGGGTAGCGCTCGAGTTCGCCGAGGATGACGTCGAGGTCGCTGATCGGGTCGCGGCCCGGGTCCATCGTCGCGCAGTCGATGACGTGCAGCAGGGCTTCGCAGCGCTCGACGTGCCGCAGGAACTCGAGGCCGAGGCCCTTGCCCTCCGACGCGCCCTCGATCAGACCGGGGACGTCGGCGACCGTGAAGCGGCTCTCGCCCGACTCGACGACGCCGAGGTTGGGGGTGAGCGTGGTGAAGGGGTAGTCGGCGATCTTCGGCTTCGCGGCCGAGATCGCCGCGATGAGCGAGGACTTGCCGGCACTCGGGAACCCGACGAGGGCGACGTCGGCGATGGTCTTCAGCTCGAGGCTGATGTCACCCGCCCAGCCCTCGGTGCCGAGGAGCGCGAAGCCGGGGGCCTTGCGCTTCGTGGTGGAGAGCGCCGCGTTGCCGAGACCGCCCTGCCCACCGGGGGCCACGACGACGCGCATCCCGGGTTCGGTCAGGTCGGCGATGACCTCGCCGGCCTCGTCGTACACGACGGTGCCGATCGGGAGCGGGAGCTCCTGGACCTCGCCGCTCACACCACTGCGGTGGTCACCCATGCCGGGCTGACCGTTCTTGGACGAACGGTGCGGCGAGCGGTGGTAGCCGAGCAGCGTGGTGACCTGCGGGTCGGCCACGAGCACGATGTCGCCGCCGTCACCGCCGTTGCCACCGTCGGGCCCGGCGAGGGGCTTGAACTTCTCACGGCGGACCGAGACGCAACCGTTGCCGCCCTTCCCCGCGCTGAGGTGCAGGGTCACGCGGTCGACGAAGGTCGCCATGGTTCCACTCCTGGAAGGTCGTTGTGCCGACGGGATCCGTCAGCGCGTTGTGCCGACGGGATCCGTCGACGCGTTGTGCCGACGGCATCCGTCGGCGGGAAAAGCGAAGGAGGGGCGGGCACTCGGCCCGCCCCTCCCGCTGAAGCTGATCGTCGCGACTACGCGTTGACGATGTTGATGACCTTGCGGCCACCCTTGGTGCCGAACTCGACCGAACCGGCCGAGAGGGCGAACAGCGTGTCGTCGCCACCGCGGCCGACGTTGGCGCCCGGGTGGAAGTGGGTCCCACGCTGGCGGATGATGATCTCGCCGGCGTTGACGACCTCGCCACCGAAGCGCTTCACGCCGAGGCGCTGTGCGTTCGAGTCACGACCGTTGCGAGTGGAACTCGCACCCTTCTTGTGTGCCATGAGCTGACTCCCTTACGCGATCTTGGTGATCTTGACGCGGGTCAGTTCAGCGCGGAAACCCTGGCGCTTCTTGTACCCGGTCTTGTTCTTGAACTTCTGGATGATGACCTTCGGACCGCGCAGGTCGTCGAGCACCTCGGCGGTGACGGTCACGTTGGCGAGCTCGGAAGCCGCCGACGTGATCTTGTCACCGTCCACGAGGAGCACGGGGGCGAGGTCGATGTTGCCCTTGTCGTCCGCCTTGACACGGTCGACGGTCAGGATGGTGCCGACCTCGACCTTTTCCTGACGGCCGCCGGCGCGCACTACTGCGTAAACCACGTGGAAATCCTTACGTAACTCTGCTTGAGGGAAGTCTCGGGTGCCCACTTCTGCACGAGCGGCTCCCGGGAGGCCGGGCCCGATCGGCGACGCAGGCAGAACGGCCCGCTGACACCAGGGATCGAGAATACTCGATCCCCATGGGTCCGGTCAAACGGCGACACACGTACGATTGCACGGTGACCGTGTTGATCGACCCACCGACGTGGCCCGCTCACGACACTCTGTGGTCGCACCTCGTCAGTGATGAATCCTACGCGGAACTCCACGCGTTCGCTGCACGTGCCGGTGTGCCGCGTCGTGCGTTCGACCACGACCACTACGACGTGCCGCTCGCCAAGTACGACGAACTCGTCGCCGCGGGGGCGTCGGCGGTGTCCGGACGCGAGCTCGTGCTGCGGCTGATCCGCAGCGGGCTGCGCGTGGCGCAGCGCGACAAGCGCGCGCACTGACGCGCGGGCCGCGTGCGTCCGGACGCACGGTGCGAGGTTCCCGACTCGGTGCGGGGTGTGGCGGCTCGCACGGTGTCCGGAACCTCGCACGGTGCGCACGTGCCCTGGACGTGGCGCCGCACCGTGCGAGGTGAGGCGCGTGGCGGGCGCACACCGGGCCTCCCGGCCGCACCGTGCGCAGTTCCCCGCAGCGCGCGAGGTTGGTGGCTCGGTGCGGCGCCGGAGGCTCGCACCGAGCCGCGAACGCCGCACCGCCCGGAGAAACTCGCACCGTGCAGCGACCGCGCGTCGACGACCGGGGGTCAGCGGGGCGCTGGACCACCCCACGGCGCGGCCGGCGGCTGCTGCTGCTGGTTCGGACGGGGCTGTGCGCCGTACTGACCGCCGTACTGCCCGTAGGGGTCCGGCTGGACCAGACCCTGTCCGTACGGGCCCTGCTGCGGCTGCTGCGGCCCCGGCTGCACCGTCGCGGGCGGGACGGCGTCTGCGGGCCGTACCGTGCCCGGCAGGCCGGAGGTCGGCGCTGCACCGCGGTTCCGTCGCGGGCGGCCGAGCCAGAGCCACGCGGCGGTGGCGGTCGCCAGGAGCATCACCGTGTACGGCACCCCGTTGCGGAGCGGGTTCGTGACGACGTCGATGACCAGGCGGGACCCGCCCGAGGTGATCGCGCCGAACGCCCCGGTGAAGACGCCGACGAGCGCGAGTGCGATCGTCCCCGCGGCGCCGGCGAGCACCGCTCGGAGCAGCACCGTCGGCAGCGGGCTGCGACGGGCGATCGGCGTCAGGAACGCCAGCGCCAGGAAGGCCCCGGCGTAGAACGGGAACGGCGCGAGGAAGACCCCGGCGATGAAGCTGCCGACGAGGCTCGCACCGGCACCGTAGTGCGCGAACGGGCTGACGACGAGCGACGTCCCGATCAGGCCGACGACGCCGGACACGAACTCGACGAGCACGAGCGACACCACGGCGATGAGCGCCCCGGCCGTGTTGTTCACCGAGGCGCCGGGCGCGAAGGCCCGACGCGGGTCGGCCGGCGTGCGCGGCGGCCGTGGCGGGGCGTAGGGCACCCCGGCGGTCGGCTGCGCGCCGTGAAGCGGCTGCCCACCAGGCCACCCACCGCGCGGCGGCTGCCCACCAGGCTGCCCACCAGGCTGCCCACCGTACGGCGGCACGGGACCGCCGGCTCCCCCGGGTCCGGGCGGTGCGGGCTGCTGCCAGCCCGCACCGTAGTACCCACGATCCTGCTGCGGGTCACCCGGGTTCGCCACGCTCAGTTCCCCAGGATGACGGAGCCGTCGGTGTCGTCGCCGGATGCATCGTCGGTCGTGGCCGGAGCGCTGATGCTCGGCGACGACACGCGGCGGGACCGCGAACGGCCCTGGCCCGGCTGCTTCGGCTCCGGCAGCGCCTGGAGCACGGAGTCCAACAGCGACTCGGCGTCCGGGGCCACCTGGCGGGGCTCGCGCTTCGGTGCGGCGTTGAGCGGGATGTCCAGGATCGCGACCGTGTTCTCGGTCGGGGTCACCGTCGCGCTGGAGCTGACCCGTCGGCGGGCCGGGGCCTTGGCCTTCGGCTCGGCAGCAGGAGCGGCAGCCGCCGACTGGTCGACAGCCTGACTCCGCGCGGCCTGCTTCGGCTCGTCGCGCTTCGGCGCGGCCTGCTTCGGCTCGTCGCGCTTCGGCTCGGCGACGGGCTCCGGCTCGACCGCGGCGGATGCCGACTCGGTGGATGCCGACTCGGTGGCTTCGGTCGTGGCAGCGTTCGACTGCTCACCGCCCCGTCCGCCACGGCCGCCACGGCGCCGACGCTTCGAGCCGCTGGGCTGTTCGCCGGCGTCTGCGGACTCGGCGGTCCCCGCCGGCGCGTCGGCCGAGGTCGGGGCCGCTGCCGAGGTCGGCGATGCCGGCGACTCCTCGTGCGGGATCGTCGAGGCCGCGATCCGGGACAGCGCGTTCTTCACGTCGTCCGTGATCTGGTGCGCCTGGCTCGACTGCCCGTTCGACGAACCCGAGCCACCGCCGGAGTTGCCCCCGCCGTTGCCGTGCCCGTTGCCGCCGTTGCCGCCGTTCCCGTTGCCGCCGTTGCCGCCGTTCCCGGCCGCACCGCTGCGCCCCTTGCGACGCCCCTTGCTCGGGCCCGGGTCGGCGTTGTTGTCGTTGACCTTCGCGTTGACCTCGTCGAGCGACTCGCGCAGGCCGACACCGATCTTCTTGCGGGTCATCTGCACGAGGCCGAGCGAGGTGACCTCGGCGACCTGGTGCTTCGTGCGGTCGCGGCTCAGGCACTCGATCAGGCGACGGAGCACGAGGTCGCGGTTCTCCTCGAGCACCATGTCGATGAAGTCGACGACGATGATGCCGCCGATGTCACGCAGGCGGAGCTGGCGGACGAGTTCCTCGGCGGCCTCGAGGTTGTTCTTCGTGACGGTCTCCTCGAGGTTGCCCCCGGAGCCGACGAACTTGCCGGTGTTGACGTCGACGACCGTCATGGCCTCGGTGCGGTCGATCACGAGCGAACCACCGGAGGGCAGCCAGACCTTGCGGTCGAGCGCCTTGTCGATCTGCTCGTTCAGGCGGTACTCCTCGAAGGAGTCCGGGCCCTCGTAGCGGACGACGCGGTCCTTCAGGTCGGGTGCGACGGCCGACAGGTACTCGTCGATGGTGCCGCCGGCAGCCTCGCCGTCGATGATGAGCTTCGTGAAGTCCTCGTTGAAGACGTCGCGCACGATCTTGACGAGCAGGTCGGGCTCCGAGTGCAGCATGACCGGGGCCTGGCCACCGTCGACCTTCTTCTGGATGGCCTCCCACTGGCTGGCCAGGCGCTGCACGTCGCGGGTGAGCTGCTCCTCGGTCGCGCCTTCGGCAGCGGTGCGCACGATGACGCCCGCGTGCTCCGGCAGGACCTCCTTCAGGATCTTCTTGAGGCGCGCGCGCTCGGTGTCGGGCAGCTTGCGCGAGATGCCGTTCATGGAGCCGTTCGGCACGTAGACCAGGTAGCGACCGGGCAGCGAGACCTGGCTCGTCAGACGGGCGCCCTTGTGGCCGACCGGGTCCTTGGTGACCTGGACCAGGACCTTGTCGCCCGGCTTGAGCGCGGCCTCGATGCGACGGCCGTGGCTGGTGTCGACGGAGTTCCAGTCGACCTCGCCGGCGTAGAGCACGGCGTTGCGGCCGCGGCCGATGTCGACGAAGGCTGCCTCCATCGAGGGCAGCACGTTCTGCACCTTGCCGAGGTACACGTTGCCGATGAGCGACACGTTCTCGGACTTGGTGATGTAGTGCTCGGCGAGGATGCCGTCCTCGAGCACGCCGATCTCGATCGTCGACGAGCTGGAGCGGACGATCATCTGACGGTCGACGCTCTCGCGGCGGGCGAGGAACTCGTCCTCGCTCACGACCTGGCGACGACGTCCGGCGTCACGGCCGTCGCGGCGACGCTGCTTCTTCGCCTCGAGCCGGGTCGAGCCCTTGATACGCTGCGGCTCGGTGATGAGCTCGGGCTCGCGGCGGCGGGGCTCCTGGTGGTCGCGCGGTTCGCGCGGCGCACGGGACTCGCGGTCGGCGCTGCTCCCCCGACGACGCGAACGACGGCGGGATCCGCCGGGCTCCTCGTCGTGGTCCTCGCGGTCGAACCGGTCCTCGCGCTCGGAACGGTCGAAGCGGTCGTCACGGTCGTCCTCGTCACGCTCGTACCGCGCGGCGCGGCGCGGCAGCTCCGGCAGGACGGGGGCGTGGAAGATCAGGCTGAGCGTGCTGGTCGCCTTCGGGACGAACGGCTCGGCCGGGGCGGCGGGTTCGCTCGCCTCGGTCGTCTGCTCGGTCTCGGTCGGACGGGAGGCACCACTCGCCTCCGTCACGTCGGTCGCGGGCTCGGCCGGCTCGGCCGTGACCACCGGCAGGTCGCCGGTCAGCGTGCTCACGTCGTCCGGCTCGGCGCTCTGAGCGGCGACGGCCTCGACCGCGACGGAGACCGTCTCGGCTCCGGTCGGCTCGACCGCGTCCGCTGCGTCGGCGGACGAACCGTCCGTCAGCGCGGAGGCCTCGTCGACGGCCGGCACCTGCACGGCACCGGCCTGACCCTGCAGGCCGGACGACCGGGCGCGGCGTCCGCCGAACAGGCGGGTCCGACGCTTCGGGGCGTTCTCGTCGTTGGTCGTGTTGTCGTTGTTCTGCTCCACCATGGACTGGCGCACTCCTCGGCCCCACTCGCACCCTTGTCAGGCGGCGGGAATTCTTTGGTTGTGGCGGTGGCGTCGACGCCCCGCGCTCGCTGTCTTCGTGACCGGTCTGCGTCAACTTCTCGTTGCGTCCGCGGCCGTTCCGGTCCGGGCACCCGGCCCGGGTCGGCTCGGCGTCGGAGTGACGCTGTCCCGACCACGGTGCGCTCTCACCGCACCTGATCGTCCGGACACTGCCCCGTGGGGCACCGCCCGGAAAGCTCTCTTCGGTCTGCGGTTGCCCGCACGACCTCCGGCCAGTATCGCACGCCGCTCCCGGAAAGGACCGGAACCCGCGTGCGATGATGACGGCGTGAGCACGTCAGCGCCTGCCCCCCGTCGTCCGGTCGCGATGGCCGTCTTCCTCTTGATCACCGGGTTCGTCGGCCTCTACGGGTCGTTCTCCCTGGTGCTCGACGAGTTCAAGAAGTACGCAGACCCGGACACCGTGCTGTCGTGCGACGTGAACCCGTTCATCAGCTGCTCGGACGTCATGGCCAGTTGGCAGGGCCACCTGTTCGGGTTCCCGAACCCGCTGCTCGGCGTGATGGGCTTCGTCGCGCCGATCGCCGTCGCCGTGCTGATGCTCGCGGGCTTCCGGAACGGTTCGCGGTGGTTCTGGATCGCCTTCAACGCCGGCGTGTTCCTGGCGTGGGTCTTCGTGACGTGGCTCTTCACCCAGACCGTGTGGTTCATCGGCGCGCTCTGCCCCTGGTGCATGCTCGTGTGGTCGATGACGATCCCGATGTTCTGGGTGTTCACGATCTGGAACGCCGCGCAGGGTCGCTTCGGTGCGAAGACCCAGCGCGTCGGCCGGGTGCTGCTCCCCTTCTGCTGGGCGTTCCCGCTGGCGAACTACCTGTTCATCATCGTGACGATCATCATCAAGTTCCCGACCATCCTCACGGTCTTCTGATCCACTGCTGGACGTTCCCGATGCGGCGACGATGACGCATCGATGACGTGTCGATGACGCGTCACCGAATTCCTGGGCGCTTCCCAGGCAGGACGCCCGATCGGCGTCCGGGCAGCACCTACGCTCGATCTCGATGAGCGAGAACGAGAGCAAGAAGGTCCGTCGCGACGCCGCCCGAGAGCGCGCGCGCGAAGCCCGGGTGAAGGAACAGGCGCGACGTCGCCGCAACAGGACGCTCGGCATCAGCGGCATCATCGTCGGCAGCCTGGCGGTCGTCGCCGTGGTCGTCCTGGTGATCGCGAACTCGGTGCAACCCGCGGGGCCGGGGCCGCGCAACATGGCGAGCGACGGCATCCTGTTCACCGGCCAGAGCGGCAAGATCGTGCCCGTCGAGACGAAGGCGACACCCGACGGCGGGACCCCGACGGCGACGAAGCAGGACGACTCGGTGGCGAACATCACCGTGTACTCGGACTACATGTGCCCGTACTGCAACCAGTTCGAGACGGCGCAGATGGACCAGATCCAGCAATGGGTCGAGGACGGCTCGGCGACCCTCGAACTGCACCCGTTCAACCTGCTCGACCGGGTGTCCCTCGGGTCGAAGTACTCGACGCGCTCCGCGGCAGCGGCCGCCTGTGTCGCGAACGACGACCCGGACGCCTTCCTGGCCTACAACACGTCGCTCTACGAGAACCAGCCGTCCGAGAGCACCAAGGGGCTCACGAACGACGAGCTGGCGTCCCTGGCGAAGGAGGCCGGCGCGACGAGCAGCAAGGTCGCCTCGTGCATCACCGGGCAGCACTTCGCCGGGTGGGTCGCCGACGCCACGAACCGGGTGATGAACGACCCGATCCCGAACTCGTCGCTCGACAAGGTGACGAGCACCCCCACGATCATCGTGAACGGGAAGCAGTTCACCGGCTCCCTGACCGACACCGACGCCTTCGCGTCCTTCGTCGAGCAGAACGGTGGCACCGCCTGACCCGAAGGTGCCCCACACGAGCGAAGGCCCCCGCTTCCGGATGGAAGCGGGGGCCTTCGCTCGTGCGGGTGGCGCTACTTCGCCGCGTCGTCGATCGCGGTGATGACCGTGCTGAGGTTGTCCAGGCGCTTGCCGTTCACGACCACGGTCGGCGTGCCGAAGCCCTGCGTGCCCTGCAGTGCTTCGTCCGCGGTGACGAGCTTCGTGGACTTGGTCACCCAGCCCTTGAACTGCTCGGTCGACAGGCACTCGGAGACGTTCGACCCGGTCGCGCCCCCGGCCTTGACGAGCTTCGCGATCTCGGCGTTCGTCAGGCCCGAGGTGCCCTCGGCGGGCTGGTTGTCGAAGAACTGCGTCTGGACGTCCAGGAACTTGTCCGGCGCGTAGTTCGCGACGCACATCGCGGCGTTCGCGGCCCGGCTGGCGTAGCGCGAGCTCTGGTAGCTGCGGTCGAGGATCGACACCGGCTGGATGGCCAGCGTCGCATCGCCCGACTTCACCTTGTCCAGGATCTGGTCGGCGTAGGCGGCCTCGAACTGCTTGCAGACCGGGCAGGCCCAGTCGACGTACTCGGTGACCGCCACAGCGCCGTCGGTGTTCGACGTCGGGACCGCCGACGGGGTGCCCTTCGCGGTGACGGCCTTCGTGGTCACCGGGGTGACCTCGCCGCCCTCGCCGGTGAACTGGATCGCACCGGTGGCCATGTTCTTCGGCCCGGCAGCGGACACGGCGGGCGCGTTGTTCACGTTCACCACGACGAGCGTGATGATCGCGGCGATCGCGATGATCCCCAGGCCGATGCCGCCCTGCAGGAACCACTTGTTGCGGCGCTTGCGGCGCTTCTCGGCGTCGGCGCGCTGTCGCGAGACCTCGCGCGCGTGCTGACGACGTTCGTTCTTGGTGGGTCGGTCGTTGTTCGTCATGCTCTCCCCGTCGCTCAGGCGAACCAGAGCGCGAGCTCGCGCGCCGACGACTCGGTGCTGTCGGATCCGTGCACCAGGTTCTGCTGCACCTTGAGACCCCAGTCGCGACCGAGGTCGCCACGGATGGTCCCGGGTGCGGCGCTGGTCGGGTCGGTGGTGCCGGCGAGCGACCGGAAGCCGGCGATCACGCCGTTGCCGGCGACGCGCACGGCGACGACCGGACCGGACTGCATGAACTCGACGAGCGGCTCGAAGAACGGCTTGCCCTGGTGCTCCTCGTAGTGCGCGTCCAGCAGGTCGCGCGGCGCGGTGAGCATCTTCAGGTCGACGATCTCGTAACCCTTCGACTCGATGCGGCGAAGGATCTCACCGGTGAGCTGGCGGGCGACGCCGTCGGGCTTGACGAGGACGAGGGTCTCTTCGAGGTCGGACACGCAGTACTCCTAGTGTGTTCGCGGGATCGGAGGGGTGGTCAGTCCTCGCCCATGGCGGCCCGGCGCGCGGCGTTCTGACGGTCGAGCTGACCGCCCTTGACGAAGCAGAAGACCCACAGCGCCAGGAACACCACGGCGACCGCGAACATGAACGGTTCGATGAACCCGGTGGCGAGGATGGCCGCCTGCAGCAGCCACCCGAACCATACACCGGCGGGGTTGCCGGTCAGGCGTGAGGCCAGTGCCAGCACGACCATCGCACCGATGCCGCCGCCGAACGCCAGGGCCGGCGGCAGGGTCCCCTTGCCGAACACGACGAGCATCGGGAAGAAGAACATGATCGCCTCGAGCACGAGCGCGATCGACAGCAGGCTCTCCTGCGCCCCGCGGTCGCGTCGCGGCTTCCGGGTGCGCGGTGCACGCCCCGGCCGGGAGGCACGTGGTGCGTCCGTCACTTCGTCTCGCCTTCCCGGTGGACCAGGTCCATGACCGCACCCACCATCACGATGGAGCCCGCGACGAGCACGAGGGCGTCCTCGGCGTCCGCCTCGTCCGCCAGGTCGCGTGCCTGCTGCAGCGCGGCGGCCAGCGACGGCTCGACGACGACACGGTCCGCGCCGACCTCGTCCACGACGACCTTCGCGAAGGCGTCCGCGTCGAGCGCACGATCCCCCGGCGGCTGCGTGACGACGAAGGTCTCGACGGTGCCCTTCAGCGCGCGGACGAACCCGCGGGCGTCCTTGTCGCCGAGGATCCCCACGACGCCGACGACGTGCTCGGACGGGAACGCCACCGGCAGGGCCTCGGCCAGGGCCTTGGCGCCGTGCGGGTTGTGCGCCGCGTCGACCACGACGGTCGGCTCGGTGGCGATCGGCTGCAGGCGGCCGGGGCTCGTGGCACCGGCGAGGCCCTCGGACAGGACGTCCTCGTCGAGCGCCTGGGTGCCCCGACCGAGGAACGACTCGACAGCGGCGATCGCGACGGCCGCGTTGTGCGCCTGGTGCCGGCCGAACAGCGGCAGGAACAGGTCGTCGTAGCGGCCGGCGATCCCCTGCACGGTGATGAGCTGACCGCCCACGGCCGGGGTGACGTCGACCACCGAGAAACCAGTGCCCTCGACGGCAAGGGTCGACTCGGTCAGCTCGGCGGCCCGCTCGAGTTCCACGAGGGCCTCGGGGACCTGCTCGCTCGACACCACGGCGGACGACGGCTTGATGATCCCGGACTTGGTGCGGGCGATCTCCGCCACGGTGCTGCCGAGCTGCTTCGCGTGGTCGATGGCGATCGGGGTGAACACCGCGACCTGGCTCTGCACGACGTTGGTGGAGTCCCACTCGCCGCCCATGCCGACCTCGATCACGGCGACGTCGACCGGCGCCTCGGCGAAGCAGGCCAGGGCCAGCACGGTCAGTGCCTCGAAGAAGGTGAGCGGAAGCTCGCCCCTGTCGGCGAGCTCGTTGTCGGTCAGCTCGAGGACCGGGGCGATGTCGTCCCAGTTCTCGACGAACCGCTCGGCGGCGATCGGCTGGCCGTCGATGACGATGCGCTCCCGGATCGACACCAGGTGCGGGCTCGTCATCAGGCCGGTGCGCAGACCGTGCGCACGGACGATGCTCTCGGTCGTCCGAGCCGTCGAGGTCTTGCCGTTCGTCCCGGTGATGTGGATCACCGGGTACGCCAAGTGCGGGTCGCCGAGCAGCTCGACGGCGCGACGGGTCGCGGTCAGGCGGTGCTCGGGCGACTGCTCGCCGATCCGGGCGTACAGGGCGGCCTCGACGCGCTTGACCTCGTCGTCGTCACCGCCGTACGGCACGGCCTCGAGCGGGGTGTCACCGGACGGACCCACCGGGATCCGGATGCCGTCCTCGTCGTGCTGGTCGTGCTCGTCGTACTGGTCGTCGTCGCTCATGCGCGTGACACCTCCACGGTCACCTTCGCGCCGTCACCGACATCGGTGGTGGCGCCTGCCCCGAGGGGCACGATCTCGACGCTCGTCGCCAGGGTCTCCCCCGCGATGAGCTGCTGGTGGGTGCGCACCGACGCGTCGGCGACCTCGTCGACCCCGAGGGTGAGGACGATGCGGTCGCTGACGTCCAGGTCGGCGTCGCGTCGGGCCTGCTGGACGGCGCGGACGACGTCGCGGGCGAGCCCCTCCGCCTCGAGCTCGGGCGTGGTCACGGTGTCGAGCACCACGAAACCGCCCTCGTCGAGGAACGCCACGGCGACCGACGGGTCGGCGACGGTGAGGTCGAGCGTGTACTCGCCCTGGACCAGGTCGACACCGCCGACGGTGACGCCGGACTCGGTCGCGGTCCAGTCGCCCTTCTTCGCGGCCGGGATCACCTGCTGCACCTGCTTGCCGATCCGGGGACCGGCGACACGGGCGTTGACGGTGAGCTTCCGCTCGATGCCGTACTGCGCCAGGGATTCCTCGGCCTGCGCCTCGAGCACGACCCGCTTGACGTTCAGCTCGTCGCGCAGGATGTCGGCGAACGGTTCGACCGCCGCCGGGTCCGGCACCACGAGGGTGAGCGTGGCGAGCGGCAGCCGGACGCGCTTGCCGGTCGCCTTGCGGAGCGCGAGGCCCTTCGAGGCGACGTCGCGCACGCGGTCCATCGCCGCGACGAGGGCGTCGTCGGCGGGGAACTCGGCCGCGTCCGGGAAGTCCGTCAGGTGCACGCTCCGACCGCCGGTCAGGCCCTTCCAGATCTCCTCGGTGACGAGCGGGGCGAGCGGGGCAGCCACACGGGTCAGGGTCTCGAGCACGGTGTACAGCGTGTCGAACGCGGCACGGGCGTCGTCCGCTGCCACGCGGTCGGCTCCGGTCCAGAACTTGTCGCGCGACCGGCGGACGTACCAGTTCGTCAGCACGTCGGCGAAGTCGCGGACGGCCTGGGCCGCGAGCGGGGTGTCGAGCGCGTCGAGGTGCTGCTGCACGTCGGACACCAACACCCGGGTCTTCGCGAGCAGGTAGCGGTCGAGCACGTCGGTGCTGTCCGTGCGGCGGGTGGCCTGGTAGCCGTCCGGCCCGGAGGCGTTCGCGTACAGGGTGAAGAAGTAGTACGTCGACCACAGCGGGAGCATGAACTCGCGGACGCCCTGGCGGATGCCTTCCTCGGTGACGACGAGGTTGCCGCCGCGGATCACCGACGAGGACATCAGGAACCAGCGCATGGCATCGGCACCGTCGCGGTCGAACACCTCGGAGACGTCCGGGTAGTTCCGCAGCGACTTCGACATCTTCTGGCCGTCCGAGCCGAGGACGATGCCGTGGCTGATGACGTTCTTGAAGGCCGGCCGGTCGAACAGCGCCGTGGACAGCACGTGCATGACGTAGAACCAGCCACGGGTCTGCCCGATGTACTCGACGATGAAGTCGGCGGGGTTGTGCGACTCGAACCACTCGCGGTTCTCGAACGGGTAGTGCACCTGGGCGTACGGCATCGACCCGGAGTCGAACCAGACGTCGAACACGTCGGTGATCCGGCGCATCGTCGAGTTCCCCGTGGGGTCGTCGGGGTTCGGACGGGTCAGGTCGTCGATGAACGGGCGGTGCAGGTCGACCTCGCCGTCGGCGTTCAGCGGCAGGCGACCGAAGTCGCGTTCGATGTCGGCGAGCGAGCCGTACACGTCCGTGCGCGGGTACTCGGGGTCGTCCGACTGCCACACCGGGATCGGCGTACCGAAGTAGCGGTTGCGCGAGACCGACCAGTCGATGGCGTTGCCGACCCACTTGCCGAACTGGCCGTCCTTGACGTTGTCCGGCACCCAGTTGATGTCCTGGTTCAGCTGGCCCATGCGGTCACGGAGCTCCGTGACCCGGACGAACCACGACGACACGGCCTTGTAGATGAGGGGCTTCCGGCAGCGCCAGCAGTGCGGGTAGCTGTGCTCGTAGGACGCCTGGCGGAGCAGGCGCCCGGCGTCGCGCACGGCCTTGGTGAGCGGCTTGTTCGCGTCGGACCAGAGCACGCCGGCGACCTCGCCGAACTGCGAGGTGAACACACCGCCCTCGTCCAGCGACAGCACGACGGGGATGCCGGCTGCGGCGCAGACCTCCTGGTCGTCGGCGCCGTAGGCCGGGGCCTGGTGCACGATGCCGGTGCCCTCGCCGGTCTCGACGTAGTCGGCGACGAGGATCTTCCAGGCGTTCTCCATGCCCTCGGTGTCCGCGAGGAAGTCGAACAGGCGCTCGTACTCCACGCCGTCGAGCTCCGCGCCCGTCAGGGTGCGGACGACCGCGGCAGCGGCGTCCTCGGCGCTCTCGTAGCCGAGGTCCTTCGCGTAGGCGGCCACGGTGTCCGAAGCCAGCAGGTAGTGGACGGAACCGGCGTCGGCACCGTCAGCCGCGCCTCCCGGCCCCGCAGGGAGCACCACGTACGAGACCGCAGGCCCGACGGCCAACGCGGCGTTCGTCGGCAGCGTCCAGGGGGTCGTCGTCCAGGCGAGCGCGCGCACACCCGTCAGGTCGAGCGCGGCAGCGCGGTCGCCGTGCAGCGGGAAGGAGACCGTGACGGACTGGTCCTGGCGCATCTTGTAGACGTCGTCGTCCATGCGCAGCTCGTGGTTCGACAGCGGCGTCTGGTCGTTCCAGCAGTACGGCAGGACCCGGAAGCCCTCGTACGCCAGGCCCTTGTCCCAGAGCTGCTTCCACGCCCACAGCACGCTCTCCATGAACGTGGTGTCGAGCGTCTTGTAGTCGTCCTCGAAGTCGACCCAGCGCGCCTCGCGGGTGACGTACTGCTGCCACTCGTCGGTGTACTGCAGGACGGACTTCTTGGCGGCGGCGTTGAACACGTCGATGCCCATGGCGTCGATCTCGTGCTTCTCGGTGATGCCGAGCTGGCGCATCGCCTCGAGCTCGGCGGGCAGGCCGTGGGTGTCCCAGCCGAAGCGGCGGTGCACCTGCTTGCCGCGCATGGTCTGGTAGCGCGGGAAGACGTCCTTCGCGTACCCGGTCAGCAGGTGGCCGTAGTGCGGCAGGCCGTTCGCGAACGGGGGGCCGTCGTAGAAGGTCCACTCGTCGCAGCCCTGACGCTGATCGATGGACGCCTGGAACGTGTCGTCGCGCTTCCAGAAGGCGAGGATCCCCCGCTCGACGGCGGGGAAGGACGGCGAGGGGACGACGCCTGCGGCGCCGTCGTGCTCGTCGGGACGGTTCAAGGGGTAGCGCACCGCGGGGCTCCTGTGGGTTGCCGGTTCTCGGACCACGAGGACGGAGCGGACTCCGCGGTACCACCTCGCTTGCCGTGGCGCACTGTTCGGCGCGTCACGACCGCTCGTGTTCGGGTTCGGCGCGGCCCGGTCCGCCCGGTTCTACTGACGAGCCGCTCGCGCGGACCGCGTTCTTCCGGGAGCTCCCCGGTGATGGCCGGATCGACGCTCGTGTGACACGAGTTTAGCGGACGGGAGCATGCTGGAGGGATGCCCGACGACTCTGCCTCCGGCGAACGCCCGGAGTCCTCCCTCACCGTCATCATCGCCTTCGGCGCGAACCTGCTCGTGGCGATCGCGAAGACCATCGCGTCGCTCCTCTCGGGCTCGGCATCGATGGTGGCCGAGGCGGCGCACTCGTGGGCGGACACCGGCAACGAGGTCTTCCTGCTCGTCGCCGAACGACGGGGCGCGCGGAAGCGCGACACCGCACACCCGCTCGGCTACGGGCGCGAGACGTACATCTGGTCGATGTTCGCCGCGTTCGGCCTGTTCACCGCCGGCGCCATCGTGTCGATCTACCACGGCATCTCGGAACTCGGGGACACCGGCCCGGCCGAGGACGTCCTGCTCAACTACATCGTGCTGGCGCTGTCGTTCTGCCTCGAGGGCACGAGCTTCCTGCAGGCGTACCGCCAGGCGCACGGTGCCGCGACGAAGCGCAAGGTGCCGGTGCTGCGCCACGTGCTGCAGTCCTCGAACCCGACGCTGCGAGCCGTGTTCGCCGAGGACGCCGCCGCGCTCATCGGCCTCGTCGTCGCGTTCCTCGGGGTGTTCCTGCACCAGGTCACCGGCCTGGCGGTCTTCGACGCGATCGGGTCCATCGCGATCGGCGTGCTGCTCGGCGTCGTGGCGATCGTCCTCATCGACCGCAACCGCCGCTTCCTGCTCGGCGAGAGCACGTCGCCGGAGCTCGAGAACGCCGTGCTCGTCGAGCTGCTCGGCCGCTCGCAGGTCGAACGCGTCACCTACCTGCACCTGGAGTTCGTCGGACCGTCGCGGGTGTACCTCGTCGCCGCCGTCGACCTGACGGGCAACGAGAACGAGGAGCACGTCGCGGTGCGGTTGCGCGACGTCGAGAAGTCGCTCGAGGACAGCCCCTACATCGAGGAGGCCGTCCTCACCCTGAGCTACCCGGGTGACGAGTCCCTGGTGCCGACCGACGACGACGTGCCCGAGGTCGTGCGCGACGGGACGGCCTCGGACGTGGCGTCCGGCGGCGCGGGGACCCTGCGCACGGAGTGAGCGTCCGCGCGTCAGCGCGCGTCGAGGCCCGCGACCACCGGCGTCAGCGCTGCGGCGACGTACTCGACGAGCGGCCGGCGCGCCACCCCGTCGGCGACCCACACCCCGAACGCCGCCGCGGCGGCACCGAGCATCGCGCCCGACACGGTCTGCGGCCAGAGCGACCCCGGCTGCTCCCCCGTGCGCCCCGCCACGAAGGCGGCGACGGCCCCGTGCTGCGCCATCACCCGGACGGCGACGCCGGCGACGAGCTCGGATCCGATGCCCATCACCTCGGCCTGCGCGACCGCCCACGGCACCCGCTCGGGGTCGTGGGCCCGGGCCGCAGCGAGCAGGGCCTGCTCCACCGCACGCACCGCACTCGCCTCGGTCGAGGACGCCAGGTACCCGGGCAGCCCCGCCACTGCGGCGTCGAGCTCGAGCCACATGACGTCGGACTTCGCCGTGAAGTAGTTGAAGAACGTCGCTCGGCTGACCCCGGCACGCACGGCGATCTGGTCGACCGTGGTGCGCCCGTACCCCTGCTCGAGGAACAGCTCGGCGGCGGCGTCCGCGAGGACCTCGGCGCTCGAGCGTCGGGGCCGCCCACCGCGGCGGATCGGTTCGTCCATGGGCCCCAGTAAACCGCTAGACTCGTCCAGCCATGATCTTGGACTCAGTACAGAAAACCGTCGCCGCCGTCGCGAGCGCCACCGCCGTCGTCCTCGTCCTCGCCGCCTGCAGCGGCGCGGGGACGAGCACCACGAGCAGCAAGCCGGTGAGCGGCGGGACCCTGACGTACGCGTCCGGCGACGCCGAGCCCACCTGCCTCGACCCGCACGTCGGCGGCAACTACCCGCAGGCGCTCCTGGCGACGCAGTACATCGAGGAGCTCGTCGGGCTCGAGGACGGCGAGCCGACGCCCGAGCTCGCGACGAAGTGGACCACGAGCGACGACGGCAAGACCCTCACCTTCACGCTCCGCGACGACGTCACCTTCACCGACGGCACCCCGTTCGACGCCGCCGCCGTCGTGGCGAACATCGAGCACGTGCAGGACCCGGCGACCGCGTCGAGCACCGGTTACCTCGCGCTGCAGTCGATCACGAAGGCGACGGCCACCGACGACCACACCGTGACGCTCTCGCTGAGCCGTCCGGACAGCGCGCTGCTCGAGTCGTTCTCGCAGCCCTGGGTCGGCATGGAGTCTCCGAAGGCGCTCGAGCGCAAGCAGGCGACGAACTGCGAGTCCCCCGTCGGCACCGGCCCCTTCGAAGTGACCGGCTGGAAGCACGGCGACCGCGTCACCCTGACGAAGAACACCGACTACTGGGGGAAGACGAAGCCGCGCCTGTCCGGCATCACGTGGCGCTTCCTGCCCGACTCCACCTCGCGCTACGCCGCGCTGCAGTCCGGCCAGGTCGACGTCATCGACAACGCGCAGCCCGACCAGCTCAAGGCAGCGTCGGCGAAGGGCGCGATCCGTGACCTCGACGCCCCGCGCCCCGGCGCCTCGAACCGTCTCGAGCTGAACTCCGGCCACGGGGTGTTCCGCGACGAGGCCGTGCGCCAGGCCTTCATCGCCGGCGCGGAGATCGACCCGGGCCTGCAGTCGCTGTTCCTCGGTACCGCGAAGCGCTCGTACTCGGTGCTCTCGAGCGCCGAGCCCCTGGCGTACTCGGAGAAGAACCGGTTCGACTACTCCCCCACCAAGGCGAAGCAGCTGCTCGACGACGCCGGCTGGACGGTCGGGTCGGACGGCATCCGGCAGAAGGACGGCCAGCAGCTCACCGTGACGTTCCCAGTGTCGACGAACCAGTCGGTGCCGGCCGAGCGCAGCCTGTTCCAGCAGATCCAGGCGTCCGAGAAGGCCGTCGGGTTCAAGGTCGTGCTGGACGAGCTCGACCTGTCCAGCTGGTATGCGGCCCTCGCGGCGAACGAGTACGACGTGGTCAGCGCCCCGTACACGAAGGTCGGCCCCGACGTCCTGCGCATCCTGTACGACAGCGCGAGCATCGAACCCGCACCGTCCGGCTACTTCGCGAACCTGGCCCAGCTCGACGACCCCGCGCTCGACACCCTGCTCGAGCAGGCGGCCCGCACCTCGGACGCCGACGAGCGCGCCGACCTGTACGAGCAGGCCCAGAAGGCGATCCTCGCGAGCGACACCGTGCTCCCCCTGTACGACCAGCAGAACCACTTCCTGGTGCGCTCGGCCGTGCACGGCATCCAGACGACCTCCGTCTCGACGCCCTGGTTCGGCACCGCCTGGATCGACCGCTGACACGGATGCGATGGGTCTGGTGGGCCGTCCGGCGGCTCGCCGGGGGCATCGGTGTGCTCTGGGCCGTCGCGACGATCGTCTTCGTCGCGATCCGGCTCATCCCCGGCGACCCCGCACTCGCGATCCTCGGGGGTCCGGGTTCGCAGGCCTCCGCCGAGGCCGTCGCCCGGGTCCGCCACGAGTACGGCCTCGACCAGCCCGTGCTCGTGCAGTACGCGGTGTTCCTCGGTCGCCTCGCCACCCTGCAGCTCGGTGAGTCCTACGCCTTCCGCACCCCCGTCGCCACCCTGCTCGGCCAGCAGCTCCCGGTCACGCTGACCCTGGCGGTGGCCGGGCTCGTCGTCGCGTGGGTCCTGGCGATCGTCGCGGCCTGGTGGTCGACGCAGCGCGGCCGGTTCGCGGCCGGACTGACGAGCGCACTGAGTGTCACCGCGAGCGTCATGCCCCACTTCTGGCTCGGCAGCGTGCTCATCGTGGTGTTCGCGAGCGCCCTCGGCTGGGTGCCCGCGGTGAGCGACGGCACTGCCCGCGGCTGGGTGCTCCCGGTGCTGACGGTGGCCGTCCCGGTCGCCGGGTACCTGGCCGAGACCGTCCGCGACGGGGTCGTCGACGCGCAACGGTCCGCCTTCGCGCTCGCCGCCCGTGGCCGTGGCGAGACCCGCCTCGGGCTGTTCTCCCGGCACCTGCTCCGCCACGCGGCGCTGCCCGGGATCGCCCTGTCCGCCTGGGCCTTCGGATCCCTGGTGTCCGGGGCCGTCGTCGTCGAGTCGGTGTTCGCGCTCCCGGGCATCGGCCGCGCCCTCGTGACCGCCGTCACGCAGCGGGACATGCCGCTCGTCGCCGGGATCGCGCTGGTGTCCGCAGCCGCGTACGTCGTGGTGCTGGCCGTCGCCGACCTGGTCGAGCGCGTCGTCGACCCGCGCACGTCGGCGAGTCGTGGTGCGCGGAACGGCGGCGCACGCGGCGGCACCGCGCGACGCCGTGGACCCGGCCGACCGGCGGACGCGCGGTGAGCGGGATCGCCGACCCGGGCCTCCAGACCGGAGCGCCCGGCCACCAGACCGCCGCCGGCACCGAGCGCGTCCGTGGGGGGACGCTCGGCGTCGGCGGCACCGCCGCGGCGGTGGTCGTCCTCGTCGCCGTCGTGGCGGCCGCTTGGCCGGCGCTGCTCGGCGGCGGCGACCCGCTCGCGGTGCACCCCACGGACGCCCTGACCGCCCCGAGCGGCGCCCACCCGTTCGGCACCGACGAGTCCGGTCGCGACGTCCTGGCACGGGTGGTCGCGGGGACCCGCGCATCGCTCGTCGTGGGCGTCGCCGCGACCCTGATCGGGGGCGGAGTGGGCGTCCTGCTCGGCGTCGTCGCCGGGCTCGGTGCCGGGGCGGGACGGCTCGGCCGCCTGCTCGACGCCGTGATCGGCCGCGTGACCGAGGTGGCGTTCGCCCTGCCGCTGCTGCTCGTCGCCCTCGTGGTGATCGCGGTCACCGGACCTGGCCCGGTCCCCGCCGTGCTCGCCGTCGGCTTCGCCACCGCCCCCGGCTACGCCCGCATCGTCCGCGCGCTGGTGCGTGCCGCCCGGTCGTCGCAGGTGGTCGAGACGGCCGTGCTGCAGGGCCGCTCCCCCGTCCGCATCGTGGTCCGGCACGTCCTGCCCACCGCACTCTGGCCCGTCGTCGCCGTCGCCACCCTCGGCGTCGGTCAGGCGATCGTCTGGGCCTCGGCACTGAGCTACCTCGGCGTCGGCACACCGCCCCCGGCTCCGGAGTGGGGCGCGATGCTCGCCGACGGCCGGACCTACCTGCAGACCGCGCCGTGGATGAGCACCTTCCCCGGACTCGCCATCGTGGTGCTCGCGACCGCCGTCACCGTGCTCGGTCGCGCGATCCGCCGAACAGGAGTCGTCCGATGACCACCGTCTTCGAGGTCCAGGGGCTGCATGTCGCCATCGCGGGCACGCCGATCGTGCACGACGTCGCCCTGCGGGTGGACGCCGGCGAGTGCGTCGCGCTGGTCGGCGCGTCCGGCTCCGGCAAGACCGTCACCGCGCGCGCCGCGCTCGGCCTGTCGGCGCCCGGCTCCGCCGTCCGCGCCGACGCCTTCACCGTCGCCGGCCTCGACGTCCGGGCGTTCTCCGACCGGCGGTGGCGCCAGGTGCGCGGGTCGCGGGTCGGCTACGTCGGCCAGGAGGCCCTGGGCGCGTTGGACCCGCTGCGACCGGTCGGGCGCGAGGTCGCCGACAGCCTCCGCCTGCACACCGAGATGGGTGCGGCCGAGCGCATGGACGCCGTGCGCGATGCCCTGCGAGCGGTCGGCCTCGATCCGGACATCGCGACCGACGGCCGACTCGCCGGCACGCTGTCGGGCGGGATGCGGCAGCGGACCCTCATCGCCGCGGCCACCATCGGGTCGCCCGCGCTCGTGGTCGCCGACGAACCCACGACCGCACTGGACGCCGGGGTCGCGGTCACCGTGATGGAGCAACTGCGGGCGGCGCAGCAGCGCGGGGCGGGGCTGCTCGTGATCACGCACGACCTCGGGCTCGTCGCGGGGTGGGCCGACCGCGTGGCCGTCATGCACGAGGGGCGGATCGTCGAGCAGGGTCCGGTCGCCTCGGTGTTGCAGGACCCGGAGCACGCCGCGACGCAGGCCCTGGTGCGCGCTGCCTCGCACGGTGCGAGGTCCCGCCGGGATGCTGTCGTCCGGTGCGAGGTTCCGGACATGGTGCGAGGTGCTGCGGATCGCACAGAACACGGAACCTCGCACGGAACAGAGGCGACCTCGCACGGTGCGAGGGGCGTGCTCGTCGCCGAGGGCCTCGCGCGCGACTTCGACGGCGTCCGCGCGGTCGACGACGTGTCGTTCGGACTCGACCGCGGACGGGTGCTCGGGGTGATCGGCGCCTCGGGGTCTGGCAAGACGACCCTCGCGCGCGTGCTGCTCGGGCTCGAGACACCCGACGGCGGCACCGTCGCACTCGACGGCGAACCGTGGGTGCCGCTCCCCGAGCACGACCGACGCCCTCGGCGCCACCGCGTCTCGGCCGTCGTGCAGGACCCCGGTGCCACGTTCGACGAGCGGTGGTCGGTCGAGCGGGTCCTCGCCGACGCGTTCTCGCGGGGCGACGCTCGACGTGCCCAGGGTCCGCTCGCCGCCCGGGTGGACGCAGCCCTGCGGCAGGTCGACCTCGACCCGGCGCTCCGACCGCGCTCCCCGCGGACGCTGTCCGGCGGGCAACGGCAGCGCCTGGCGATCGCCCGGGCGCTGGCGACCGACCCCGAGGTGATCGTCCTCGACGAGCCGGTGACCGCCCTCGACGCCACCGTGCAGGACGCCGTGCTCACCCTGCTCGAACGGCTCCGCGACGACACCGGGGTCGCGATGGTGTTCGTGTCGCACGACCTGCTGGCGGTCCGGCGGATGGCGGACGACGTGCTCGTCGTGCACGAGGGCGCGGTCGTCGAGCACGGCCCCGCCGCGACGGTGTTCGCGCGCCCGGCGCACCCGGTGACCGCGTCCCTGCTGCGGGCCGCCGAGCAGCTCGCGGCCGGCCCGGCGGGACAGGACGCGCCCGACGCTCCGGGCCGTCGCGCGCCCTGGACGTGACCGGAGGCCCGGTGCGCGTCCGTGACGGACGTGCACCGGGCCTCCAGGGCGGGTCTGACCGGGGTCAGGAGTCCGCGGACTCCTTCTTCGGCGTGTCACCCGAGATGATCGGGATCTCACTCGTCGCGAACTCCTTCGCCCAGTCGGACTGCGCGAACTCCGAGTTCGGGTCGTTGTAGTCGTCGATCACGCCGGCGACCTCGTCCTCGGAACCGACCGTCGGACCGGAGCCCATGAGCGGCGTGGCCGCGGTCTCCTTCGTGAAGTACACCGCGACGAGTCCGATGACGGCGGCCAGCATCAGGTAGAAGGCCGGGATGTCCTCGGCCCAGCCGTAGCCGGCGTCCTTCGCGGCGTTGATGAGCGCGGACGTCGCGAGCGGGGTCGTCCCACCGAACAGCGAGACGGACACGTTGAACGCGATGGCGAGGGCGCCGTAGCGGATGATCGTCGGGAACAGCGCGGGCAGCGTCGACGGCATGGTCGAGGTGAACGTGACGAGCACGACACCGAGGATCAGCAGGCCGGAGAACACCCCGACGCCCGTGCCGGTCTGGACGAGCTTGAGCGCCGGCCAGGACAGCAGGATGAAGCCGATGCAGCCGGCAGCGAGCACCGGACGACGGCCGAACTTGTCGGACAGCCGGCCACCGAACGTGATGACGACCATCATGAGCAGCATCACGACGACGATCAGGATGAGGCCGAACGTGGCGTTCTGGCCGAGGTTCTGCTCGAGGTAGGTCGGCATGTACGACAGCAGCATGTAGTCGGTCACGTTGAAGACCAGGACCAGGCCGATGCAGATGATGAGCGAGCGCCAGTTCTCGGCGAAGAGCTTGAGGAACGGCGTCTTCTGCCCCTCGCGCTCGGCGGCCTGCTCCTGCTGCTTCTGGAAGGCCGGCGTCTCCTCCAGCTTGAGGCGCAGGTAGAGCCCGATCAGACCGAGCGGGCCCGCGATGATGAACGGGATGCGCCAGCCCCAGCTGAGCAGGGCGTCCTCGGACAGGCCGAACTGCAGGCCGGTGACGATCGACGCACCGAGCACGTAGCCGGCGAGGGTGCCGAACTCGAGCCACGAACCCATGAACCCGCGGCGCTTGTCGGGCGAGTACTCGGCGATGAAGGTCGCGGCGCCGCCGTACTCACCACCGGTCGAGAAGCCCTGCACGAAGCGCGCCACGAGCAGCAGGACCGGAGCCCAGAAGCCGATCGAGTCGTACGACGGGATCAGGCCGATCATCAGCGTGCCGGCGGCCATCAGGATCATCGTCAGTGCGAGGACCTTCTGCCGACCGATCTTGTCGCCGATCGGGCCGAACACGGCGCCACCGATCGGTCGGACGATGAACGCCGCGGCGAAGAACCCGAAGGTCGCGACGATGTTCGCGGCCGGGTCGCCCTGCGGCAGGAAGACCTGCGAGATCGTCACGGTCAGGTACGCGAAGATGCCGAAGTCGAACCACTCCATCGCGTTGCCGAGGGCGGCGGCCGCCACGGCGCGCTTGAGCAGCGACTCCTCGACGACGGTGACGTCGTCCTTCGTGAGCTTGCGCCGAGCGCGCTTCGCAGCGCCCTTCGAGCGCAGCGGTCGGTCGCCGTGCGGCAACGGCCGATCGCCGTGCGGGTGGGGTGCGTCGTTCGGTGCCAAGTCGTTCCTCCGGTGTGCGGTGCGTCCTTCGGGCGTCCGGCGGACGGCAACGGTGCAGTTCCTGCGAACCCGCGCTCGCCGGACAAACTCCGACAGACTACCAGGTGTCCGGCGTGTCCGACAGGTCGGTGTGGTAACCACCGCTCCGACCGCCCGCGAGCGGCGTCGGCCCCGCCCGCTACGATTGGGACACCTCGCGTCAGGCGGGGACACTCAGGCACCTCATCACGGACTCGGTGCCGCACACACGCACGGAAGGCGCAGCCATGACCAAGCCCATGCCCGAGAAGCCCAGCGTCGACGGACTCGAGCGGGTCTGGGGGCCGGTCTGGGAGCAGGACGGCACGTACCGCTTCGACCGTGACGCCGCCGGCCACCGCGACGCCGTGTACTCGATCGACACCCCGCCGCCGACCGCCTCCGGGTCGCTGCACATCGGCCACGTGTTCTCGTACACGCACACCGACCTCAAGGCGCGGTTCGAGCGCATGCGGGGCAAGCACGTGTTCTACCCGATGGGCTGGGACGACAACGGCCTGCCGACCGAGCGACGCGTGCAGAACTACTACGGCGTCCGCTGCGACCCGACCCTGCCCTACGACCCCGACTTCACGCCGCCGTTCGAGGGCGGCGACGGCAAGTCGTCGAAGGCCGCCGATCAGCTGCCGATCTCGCGCCGCAACTTCATCGAGCTGTGCGACCAGCTGACCGTGCAGGACGAGCAGCAGTTCGAGGAGCTCTTCCGCACCCTCGGACTGTCGGTGGACTGGACGCAGTCGTACCGCACCATCGACGAGACCTCGCGGGCGAGCGCCCAGCGTGCCTTCCTCCGCAACCTCGAGCGCGGCGAGGCCTACCAGGCCGACGCCCCGACCCTGTGGGACGTCACGTTCCGCACCGCGGTCGCGCAGGCCGAGCTCGAGGACAAGGAGATGCCCGGCGCCTACCACGGCATCGCATTCCACCGTGCGGACGGCGGCGACGACGTCGTGATCCAGACGACCCGCCCCGAGCTGCTGCCGGCGTGCGTCGCCCTCGTCGCGCACCCGGACGACGAGCGGTTCCAGGACCTGTTCGGCACCATGGTCCGCTCCCCCCTGTTCGGCGTCGAGGTCCCGGTGCTGGCGCACCACCTGGCACAGAAGGACAAGGGCGCCGGCATCGCGATGGTCTGCACCTTCGGCGACACCACCGACGTCGTGTGGTGGCGCGAGCTGCAGCTGCCGAACCGCGCGATCCTCGGCTTCGACGGCCGTGTCCGCTCCGACGAGCCCGCGTGGATCGAGAGCGAGCAGGGCAAGGCGCTCTACGCCGAGATGGCCGGCAAGACCGTGTTCTCGGCCAAGAAGGTCGTCGTCGACGCCCTGACCGAGTCCGGCGAGCTCGTCGGCGACGTCAAGACGATCAACCACCCGGTGAAGTTCTTCGAGAAGGGCGACAAGCCCCTCGAGATCGTCTCGACCCGCCAGTGGTACATCGTCAACGGCGCCCGCGACGAAGCCCTGAAGGCGACGCTCCGCGCCCGCGGCGAGGAGATCGCGTTCCACCCGGACTTCATGCGCGTCCGGTACGACAACTGGGTCGGTGGCCTGTCCGGCGACTGGCTCATCTCGCGCCAGCGGTTCTTCGGTGTGCCGATCCCGGTCTGGTACCCGCTCGACGCCGACGGCAACCCGGTGTTCGACCAGCCGATCGTCCCGACCGAGGCGCAGCTCCCCGTCGACCCGTCGTCCGACCCGGCGCCGGGCTACTCCGAGGACCAGCGCGGCGTCGCCGGCGGGTTCCAGGGCGAGCTGGATGTCATGGACACCTGGGCCACCTCGTCGCTCACCCCGCAGCTCGCGGGCAAGTGGGAGACCGACCCGGCACTCTACGACCTGGTGTACCCGTACGACGTCCGCCCGCAGGCGCAGGACATCATCCGCACGTGGCTCTTCACGACGGTGCTCCGCAGCCAGCTCGAAGCGGACACCGTGCCGTGGAAGCACGCGAGCATCTCCGGCTTCATCGTCGACCCCGACCGCAAGAAGATGTCGAAGTCGAAGGGCAACGTCGTCACGCCGCTGTCGATCCTCGAGCAGCACGGCGCCGACGCGGTCCGCTACTGGGCGGCGTCGTCGAAGCTCGGCACCGATGCGGCGTTCGACCCGCAGAACCCGAAGCAGATCAAGGTCGGTCGTCGTCTGGCGATCAAGGTCCTGAACGCGGCGAAGTTCGTCTACGGCTTCCCGCTGCCGGAGGGCGCGAGCGACGTGACCGAGGCACTCGACGTCGACATGCTCGCCGAGCTCGGCGCCGTCGTCGAGCAGGCCACCGCCGCGTTCGACGGGTTCGACCACGCCCGTGCGCTCGAGATCGTGGAGCGGTTCTTCTGGACCTTCTGCGACGACTACCTCGAGCTCGTGAAGGAGCGTGCCTACGGCACGGCGGCCGACGCGACGCACGAGACCCAGGCGAGCGCGGTCCTGGCGCTGCGCGGCGCGATCGACGTGCTGCTCCGGCTGCTGGCACCGTTCCTCCCGTACGCGACGGAGGAAGTGTGGGCCTGGACCCACGAGACGAGCGTGCACCGGGCCTCCTGGCCGACCGCTGCCGATCTGCCGACCGACGCGGCCCCCACCGGGCTGCTCGCGGCCGTCGGGCAGGCGCTGATCGGTATCCGCGGGGCGAAGACGGCGGCGAAGGCGTCCCAGAAGACACCCGTGACGCGCGCCGTGGTCGCGGCGCCGGCGGAGACGCGGGTGCTCATCGAGCGCGCGGCGGTCGACCTGGCGGCCGTCGGCCGCATCGAGAACCTGTCGTTCGTCGACGGTGACGAGCTCGCGGTCACCGAGATCGAGCTCGCGGAGCAGCAGGCGTAAGGTCGGCCGTCCGGGCCGGGTCGCGTCGGCGACCCGGCCCGTCCACCACCGGACAGGAGGCACGGATGCAGTTGGGCACACGATGGGGCGTGGGTGCGGAGCCGCCTGCGCGACTGCCCGAGGCGATGGTCGTCGCCGTGCGCGGGGTCGAGGACGAGCTCGCTGCGGAGTCGGTCGACACCGGGGCGTGGGGCTGGACCCTGACGTTCTTGGAGGGCAAGCCGATCGTCGAGCTCGACGACGGCACCTCGATCCACCTCGACGATGCCGGGCACGCACAGGTCACGAACCCCGACGACGCGGCTGAAGAGGACTAGCGCGCGGTCTGCGGTTCGCTTGGTGAGCAGAAATGGTCGGGTCCCTGGTGGGGACCCGACCATTCCTGCTCACGATGCGGGGACCGTGAGGCACCCGCGTGATCGCCGAGGGATCAGGACTCGGCGAGCCAGGTGAGCAGGACCTCGTTCACCTCAGCGGTGTGCGTGGTGAGCAGGCCGTGCGGGGCGCCCTCGATCTCGACGTACTTCGCGGCCGGCAGGGCCTTGGTGAAGCGGCGACCGGTGGCGTCGATCGGCAGGATGTTGTCCGCCGTACCGTGGACGATGAGTGCCGGGACGGTGACCTTCGGGATGTCCTGGCGGAAGTCGGTCGGCCAGGTCAGCGGTGCTGCGGCGGACGCGATGGAGCCGGAACCGGCGGCGATGTTCCAGGCGTTGCGGACGGCCTCTTCCGAGATGCGCGAGCCGAGGTTCTCCGACAGGTTGAAGAAGTCCTGGTAGAAGTTCGTGAAGTACGCGTACCGGTCCTTCTCGACGTCGGCGGCGATGCCCTCGAAGAACGACATCGGGCCGGCACCGTCCGGGTTGTCCTCGGTGATGGCCAGGAACGGCTCGAGCGAGGCGAGGAACGCGACCTTGGCGATCCGGTCCTGTCCGTGGCGGCCGATGTAGCGGGCGATCTCGCCGGTGCCCATCGAGAAGCCGACCAGGATCACGTCGCGCAGGTCGAGGGTCTCGAGGACCGTGTGCAGGTCGTCGGCGAAGGTGTCGTAGTCGTAGCCGGTGCTCGGCTGCGAGGACTGCCCGAAGCCGCGGCGGTCGTACGTGATCACGCGGTAGCCGGCCTCGAGCAGGGCCGGGGTCTGGCCCTCCCACGAGTTGCCGTCGAGGGGGAAGCCGTGGATCAGCACGATCGGCTGCCCGGTCCCCTTGTCCTCGTAGTGGAGTTCGATGTCGACGCTGTTCTCGGTTCCGACGGTGATGGCACCCATGATCGTTCCTTCCCTGAGTATCGCGGAGAACGACCGTTCTCCGCCGATGTGGATTACACTAGAGAACGATCGTTCCCGACGCAACTCGGGAACGGTGAACACACAGCGAACGGGGTACGTCATGGCAACCAGCACCGTCGAACCGGATGTCCGCGCCCACATCGTGGACGTCGCGGACCAGTTGTTCTACGCGCGCGGCATCCAGTCGGTCGGCATGGACGAGATCCGCACCGGCGCCGGCGTCTCGCTGAAGAAGCTCTACGCGGCCTTCCCCGGCAAGGAGCAGCTCATCGCGGCCGTCCTGTCCGGGCGCCACGACCTGTGGGAGCGCGGCGTGCACGGTGCGGTCGAGGCCGCCACCACCCCGCGCGACAAACTGCTCGCCGTGTACGACTTCCTCGAGTCGTGGTTCGGGGACGACACGTTCCGTGGCTGCGGCTTCATCAACGCCTTCGGGGAGCTCGGGGCCACGTCGCCCGCCGTCGCCGAGATCGCCCGCGAGCACAAGGACTCGTTCC
Source organism: Curtobacterium pomorum (assembly GCF_044497295.1). Lineage (NCBI taxonomy): Bacteria > Bacillati > Actinomycetota > Actinomycetes > Micrococcales > Microbacteriaceae > Curtobacterium > Curtobacterium pomorum. The sequence goes on along the minus strand of NZ_CP172409.1, from coordinate 1,250,258 downwards.
AGCGGTTCGTGCAGGAGCTCACCGCCGAGGTCGTCACCGATCCCGAGCGTGCCGAGGAGCTCGCCGCCCAGCTCGCGCTGCTGGCCGAGGGCGCGCAGACCACGGCCGCCATCGCCGGCACCACGGTGCCGGCCGCGCACGCCCGCCGTGCGGCTTCCACGCTGATCGACGCCGCGACGGGGCCGTCCCGCGCATAGCTGGTCGCTTCGGGCGTACTGGGTCGTTTCTTCTGACCCGGTACGCCCGATTCCGTTTTCCAGACCGGTCGCGATGGGAAGGAACGCACCCACAGGGCGGACGGGAGGCGCGGGGCGGGGCCGCCACGGGCCTCCCGTCCGTCCCGTCCCGGCGCGACGTCCGTAGGGTGGTGACCATGGCAACTCCGTTCGACGTCCCGAGCACCCTCCCCTACGCGCTGCCGCCCTTCGGCGACGTGCGACTCGAGCACTACCGGCCGGCCTTCGAGGCCGGCATGGCCGAGCAGCGCGCCGAGGTCGAGGCCATCGCCACCGATCCGCACGCACCGACGGTCGAGAACACCCTCATCGCCCTCGAGCGCTCCGGGCAGTTGCTGACCCGCGTCAGCCACGTGTTCTTCACGCTGTCGTCGGCGGACTCGACGCCGGAGCTGCACGACCTCGAAGCCGAGATCTCGCCGCTGCTCGCCGCACACCGCGACGCCATCACGCTGGACTCGCGGCTCTACGCCCGGGTGCAGTCCGTGCTCGACGGCGCCGAAGCGGCCGGGCTCGAGGGCGAAGCGCTCCGACTGGTCGAACGTACCCACGCCGAGATGACCCTGGCGGGCGCCGGACTCGACGACGCCGGCAAGGAGCGCCTGACCGCGATCAACCAGGAGTTGTCGACGCTCACCACCACCTTCGAGCGCAACCTGCTCGAGGACACGAACGACTCCGCCGTGCACGTGACCGACGAGGCCGAGCTCGAGGGCCTCGACGACGGTGCGAAGTCCGCCGCCGCCGGATCCGCCGCCGACCGCGGGCTCGAGGGGTGGCTCATCACGCTGCCGCTCTACACCGGACACCCGTGGCTGCCGTCGCTGGCGAACCGCGACCTGCGCGAGCGGATCATGCGCGCTTCGCTCGCCCGCGGTCGCCGCGGGAACCAGTACGACAACCGCGAGGTGCTGCTGCGCATCGTGCGGCTCCGGGCCGAGCGTGCCGAACTGCTCGGGTTCCCGAACCACGCCGCCGTCGTCACCGCCGACGAGACCGCCAAGACCCCCGAGGCCGTCGACGGGCTGCTGTCGTCGCTCGTCGGCGCCGCGGCACGGAACGCCGACGACGAGCGAGCCGTCCGGTCCCGCACCGTCGGGTTCGACATCGATTCGTGGGACTGGGCGTACGCCACCGAGATCCTGCGCGGGGAGCAGTTCGCCGCGGACAGCTCCGCGCTCCGGCCCTACTTCGAGGCCGACCGGGTCCTGCACGACGGCGTCTTCCACGCTGCCGGAGCACTGTACGGCCTGACGTTCACCGAGCGTCCGGACCTGCACGGCTACAACGACGAGGTCCGTGTCTTCGAGGTCACCGGCGACGACGACGAGCCCGTCGGGCTCTACCTGCTCGACCTGTACACGCGCGACGGCAAGCGCGGCGGCGCGTGGATGAACCCCGTCGTCGAGCAGTCCGAGCTGCTCGGCACGCTGCCCGTCGTGGTGAACAACCTCAACGTCGCGAAGCCGGCACCCGGGTCGCCGACGCTGCTCATCCAGGACGAGGTCGAGACGCTCTTCCACGAGTTCGGCCACGCGCTGCACGGCCTCATCGCCCGCACCACGTACCCCCGCTTCTCCGGCACGAACGTCGAACGCGACTTCGTCGAGTTCCCGAGCCAGGTGAACGAGATGTGGGTGTCGTGGCCGTCGGTCCTGGCGAACTACGCCAAGCACCACGAGACCGGTGCCCCGCTGCCGCCCGAGCTCGTCCTGGGCCTGAGCGAGTCCGAGGGCTTCAACGAGGGCTTCGGCACGACCGAGTACCTGGCCGCAGCACTGCTCGACCAGGCGTGGCACCGACTCTCCGCCGCAGAGGCCGCGGCGGTGACGTCCGTCGAGGACTTCGAGCGTTCGGCACTCGAGTCGGCCGGGATCGCCGTCGAGGCCGTCCCGCCGCGGTACTCGTCGACGTACTTCGCGCACACGTTCTCAGGCGGGTACGACGCCGGGTACTACGGGTACATCTGGTCCGAGGTGCTCGACGCCGACACGGTCGAGTGGTTCCGCGAGAACGGCGGGCTCGACCGGTCCGCGGGCAGGCGGTTCGCATCGCTCCTGCTGGGCGTCGGTGGGTCGAAGGACCCGCTCGAGGCGTACCGCGACTTCCGCGGCCGTGACGCCGAGGTCGGACCGCTGCTGCGGCGCCGCGGGCTGGAGTAGGCCGCGCGGGGCCGGGCGCTTCCGGGCGTACCGCCTCGAATCGGGCATACCTGGTCGGAACTTTCGACCAGGTACGCCCGATCTCACCTTCCATCGCAGCCGTCATGGGAAGTACCAGACGTCGATCCGCGGGCCGTGCCGACCACCCCACCACGACGAAGGCCCGCACCGAACGGTGCGGGCCTTCGCGGCGTTCCGGAGCGCTACGCCGACTTCTCGACGCGCTTCGCCCGAGGCCGCGGCACGATGGTCGGCGCGGCGTTCTCGAGCACGGACTCGCGGGTGATCACCACGCGGGCCACGTCGTCGTCGGAGGGGACGTCGAACATCACCGGGCCGAGCACTTCTTCGAGGATGGCACGCAGGCCGCGGGCACCGGTCTGGCGCAGCACGGCCAGGTCGGCGATCGCCTCGAGCGCGCCCTGGTCGAACTCGAGCTCGACGCCGTCGATCTGGAACATCCGCTGGTACTGCTTGATCAGCGCGTTCTTCGGCTCGGTCAGGATCTGCATGAGCGCCGCCTGGTCGAGCTGCGACACCGTGGTGACGACGGGCAGACGACCGATGAACTCGGGGATCAGGCCGAACTTGTGCAGGTCTTCCGGCAGGACCTCGGAGTACAGGTCCTGGTGGTCGGTCGCACTGTGCAGCGGCGCCCCGAAGCCGATCCCCCGCTTGCCGACGCGCGAGGACACGATGTCCTCGAGCCCGGCGAACGCACCGGCCACGATGAACAGGACGTTCGTCGTGTCGATCTGGATGAACTCCTGGTGCGGGTGCTTGCGACCACCCTGCGGCGGCACGGAGGCGACGGTGCCCTCGAGGATCTTGAGCAGTGCCTGCTGCACGCCTTCGCCCGAGACGTCGCGCGTGATCGACGGGTTCTCGGCCTTGCGGGCGATCTTGTCGACCTCGTCGATGTAGATGATGCCGGTCTCGGCCCGCTTGACGTCGTAGTCGGCAGCCTGGATCAGCTTGAGCAGGATGTTCTCGACGTCCTCGCCCACGTAGCCGGCCTCGGTCAGGGCGGTGGCGTCGGCGACGGCGAACGGCACGTTGAGGCGCTTCGCCAGGGTCTGCGCCAGGTAGGTCTTGCCGCAACCGGTCGGGCCGATGAGCAGGATGTTCGACTTCGCGATCTCGATGTCGTCGCGGTCTTCGGCAGCGGTGATCTGCCCCTGTGCCCGGATGCGCTTGTAGTGGTTGTAGACGGCCACGGCGAGGGCGCGCTTCGCCGGGTCCTGCCCGATGACGTACTCCTGCAGGAAGTCGAAGATCTCGCGCGGCTTCGGCAGTTCGAAGTCACCGCTCGAGGTGTCCTCGCCGGCTTCGGCCAGGCGCTCCTCGATGATCTCGTTGCACAGCTCGACGCACTCGTCACAGATGTAGACACCCGGACCGGCGATCAACTGCTGGACCTGCTTCTGGCTCTTGCCGCAGAAGGAGCACTTGAGGAGGTCCCCGCTCTCTCCGATGCGTGCCATTGCCGTGCCTCCCTGGTTGGACATGCCGGCCCGCGCGCTCGCACCGGCCGCTGGTGCACCGCTGCTGGTGGGCACCTCGTCGTGGACACGAGCCTAACCGCAACCGGTGACACCGACCGTGCGGCGCCGCGGGATTTCGCGCGCGCGTTCGCCCAGGGCGTTCGGGCCTGCTACCGTGATCCCGTCGTCTCTACAAGTTGTAGAAACCCCGTCGAACCAACCCCCGAAGGATCCCCATGCAGAAGCGTCTCGCCGCCGGCGGCGTCGTCACCCTCGGAGCAGTGGCCGTCATCGTCCTCGGCACCGCCGGCGCAGCCAGCGCGCACGTGTCCGCGACGGCCACCTCGACCGCCGCGAATTCGTACACCACGGCCACCTTCTCCGTCCCGCACGGCTGCGACGGCTCCCCCACCACGAAGATCGAGTTCCAGGTGCCGGAGTCGGTCATCGAGGTCACCCCCACCGTGAACCCGAACTGGAAGATCACGAAGGCGACCGAGCCGTACACGAGCCCCTCCGCCGCGGCCGACGGTGAGCACGCCGAGGACGCCGCCGAGCGCGTCACGAGCATCACCTACACCGCGAAGACCCCGCTCCCCGCCGACGAGCGCGACACCTTCGCGCTGTCCTTCTCGCTGCCCGACGGCACGGCCGGCGACCTCGTCGAGTTCCCCGCCATCCAGACCTGCGAGAAGGGCTCGGTCGAGTGGAACCAGGAGCAGCAGGCCGGCGAAGCCGAGCCCGAGCACCCGGCTCCCTCGATCACGCTGACCGCGGCCGAGGCGACGGACGACGACGGTGACCCGGTCGCCGCCACGCCGACCGCCGAGGCCGCAGCCGGCTCGACGGCCCCCGCGGACCCCGACCTGGTCGGCCGTTTCCTCGGCCTGGGCGGCCTGGTCCTCGGCGCCGTCGCCCTGGTCGTCGCCGTCGCCGGCACGCGCCGCCGGAGCTCCGCCAAGTGACGCAGCGCGGCTCGCGTCGGACCCGACTTCGGTCCTCTGCCTGGAGGCTCGTGGCCGGGTCCGCCGCGGCCGTCGCGATCGCGGGCGGTGCGGTCCTCGGGCTCGCGGGGCCCGCCAGCGCGCACAACTACCTGATCGCGTCCACACCGGAGGTCGACGGCACGCTCACCGCGCTGCCGAAGACGTTCGAGATCACCACGAACGACAAGCTGCTCGACATCGGCGACTCCGGGTCGGGCTTCGCCTTCCGGGTCGTGGGTCCGGACGGGAAGTACTACGAGGACGGCTGCGTCGACGTCGACGGCCCCTCGATGACCACGCCCGCCGCGCTCGGCGACTCCGGGAAGTACACCGTCGAGTGGCAGATCGTCTCCGCCGACGGCCACACCGTCTCCGACGAGTACGCCTTCACGTGGAAGGCCCCGTCCGGGTTCTCGGCCGCGACGGGATCGTCGACGCCGCCGACCTGCGCCACCGCGGGCGACGACTCGACCGAGGCCGCCACCACCGGCACCGCCTCGGGTGACACCGACTCGACCGCGACCGACGCGCTCTGGATCGGCGCCGGAGGCGTCGTCCTCGTCGCCGCGGTCGTCGCGGTGCTGCTGCTCCTGCGGCGGCGCCCCGCGCCCGAGACGGACGACGCCGACGACTGACACCGCTGCACGACGAAGGCCCCACACCGATCGGTGCGGGGCCTTCGTCGTTCCTGCTGGTGCTACTTGACGAGCGCCGGCAGGTTCTTGCGGCTGGTGAGGACCTGGTCGATCAGGCCGTACTCCACGGCTTCCTGCGCGGACATGATCTTGTCGCGCTCGATGTCGTGGTTGATCTCCTCCGGCGTCTTGTTGGAGTGCTTCGACAGCGTCTCCTCGAGCCAGGTGCGCATGCGGAGGATCTCCGCGGCCTGGATCTCGATGTCGGACGCCTGTCCGCCACCCTGCTGGGTCGCGGGCTGGTGGATCAGCACACGGGCGTTCGGCAGCGCGAGGCGCTTGCCGGGGGTGCCACCAGCGAGGAGCACCGACGCGGCCGAGGCCGCCTGGCCGAGGCAGACCGTCTGGATCTGCGGACGGATGTACTGCATCGTGTCGTAGATCGCGGTCATCGCGGTGAACGAGCCACCGGGTGAGTTGATGTACATGACGATGTCGCGGTCCGGGTCCATCGACTCGAGCACGAGCAGCTGGGCCATGACGTCGTCAGCCGACGCGTCGTCGACCTGGACACCGAGGAACACGATGCGGTCCTCGAAGAGCTTCGCGTACGGGTCCTGGCGCTTGTAGCCGTAGGCCGTGCGCTCCTCGAAGCTCGGCAGGATGTACCGATTGGACGGAGCCGGGACGTTCTGCGCGCCACCGAGCATTGGGAGATGCATTCTCGTTTCCTTTTCTTCGGTGGGGATCAGGACTGGGCGTCGGGTTCGGCCGCGCTGGTGGGCGTCTCGCCGTCGGCGACGGTGCCGCCGCCACCGATGACCTCGGCGCTCGAGGCGCGGAGGTGGTCGACGAAGCCGTACTCGAGCGCTTCCTGCGCCGTGAACCAGTTGTCACGGTCGTTGTCCTTGAGGATCTGCTCGATCGACTTGCCGGTCTGCTCGGCCGTGAGCTCCGCCATGCGCTGCTTCATGTCGAGGATGACCTTGGCCTGCGTCTGGATGTCGGCAGCGGTGCCGCCGAACCCGCCGGACGGCTGGTGCAGCAGGACGCGGGCGTTCGGCGTGATGTAGCGCTTGCCCGGCGTGCCGGAGGACAGCAGGAACTGCCCCATCGACGCGGCCAGGCCGATGCCCACGGTGACGATGTCGTTCGGGACGAACTGCATCGTGTCGTAGATCGCCATGCCGGCGGTGATCGAACCACCGGGCGAGTTGATGTAGAGGTAGATGTCCTTCTCAGGGTCCTCGGCGGCGAGCAGCAGCAGCTTGGCTGCGATCTCGTTCGAGTTGTCGTCGCGGACCTCGGAGCCGAGCCACACGATCCGGTCTCTCAGAAGGCGGTCAAAAACACTGGGGTTCAGTGTTGCTTCGGCCATGGAAAAGCTCCCGTTCAGTTGTCGCTTGTTGTCGAACTTATCGGTTGCAACGCACCACTTCGCGTGTGTTCGCCGACAGCAATGCGGTGGTGCGGAAATACGAGACGGGAGGCACGGTGCCAGCTGGCACCGTGCCTCCCGTCTGTCTCGCTGGTGGCGTCGAGATCGTTACTCGGCGTCCTCAGCAGGAGCCTGCGCAACGCCCGCCGTGAAGGCGGACAGGTCGACGGCGTCGCCGTTGGTGTCCTTGACGGTCACCTTCGACAGGACGGTCGCGACGGCCTTGGAACGGGCGACCTCGCCGACCATGCCGGGGATCTGGCCGTTCTGGTCGATGACCTTGATGAACTCGGCCGGCTCCATGCCGTACTGCGCAGCAGCCTGGATGAGGTACTGGGTCAGTTCCTCCTGCGAGACCTGGATCTCTTCCTTCTCGGCGATCGAGTCGAGGAGGATCTGCGAGCGGAAGGCCGTCTCGCTGGACTCCGAGACCTCCTTGCGGTGCTCGTCGTCCTCGAGGCGGTTCTCCTGCTCGAGGTGACGGTGCACCTCGTCCTCGATGAGCTGCGCCGAGATCGGGATGTTGACGTCCTCGATGAGCTTCTCGACGAGCTTGTCGCGAGCCGCGGCGCCCTGACCGAAGGTCTTGGACTTCGCGATCTGCTCCTTCAGGTCCGCCTTGAGCTCGTCGATCGTGTCGAACTGGCTGGCGATCTGCGCGAACTCGTCGTCGGCCTCGGGGAGCTCGCGCTCCTTGACGGCGGTGACGGTGACGGCGATCTGGGCGGTCTCGCCCTCGCGGTCGCCACCGACGAGCTTCGACTCGAAGTTCGTCGACTCACCGGCGGTCAGGGACTCGAGCGCCTCGTCGATGCCCTCGAGCAGGTCGCCGGAGCCGATCTCGTAGGAGACGCCGGTGGCCGAGTCGACCTCGTCGTCGCCGATGCTGGCGGTCAGGTCGATCTGCGCGAAGTCGCCGGTCTTCGCCGGACGGTCGACCGTCACGAGCGTGCCGAAGCGGGTGCGCAGGTTCTGCAGCTCCTCTTCGATCTCGTCGTCCGACACCTCGACGGCGTCGACGGTGAGCTCGTACGCGGAGTAGTCCGGCAGGTCGAACTCGGGACGCACGTCGACCTCGAAGGTGAGGACGAGGTCGCCGGCGAAGTCGGCGAGGTTCGGCAGCTCGGCGACGTCGGCCTCGGCACGGCCGAGGATGCGCAGCTCCTGCTCTTCGACCGCCTGGCGGTAGAAGTTGTCGATGGCGTCACCGACGGCGTGGTTCAGGACCTCGCCACGGCCGACGCGCTGGTCGACGATCGCCGGCGGGACCTTGCCCTTGCGGAAGCCGGGGATGTTGATCTGCTCGGCGATGTGCTTGTACGCGTGGTCGATGCTCGGCTTGAGATCTTCCGGCGTCACGTTCACGGTGAGCTTGACGCGGGTGTCGCTCACCTTGTCGACGGTGCTGGTGGCCACGGGATGTTCTCCTGTTGGTTGACGTTCGTGTGGTCGATGGTTCTCGAGGACCTGGTCGGGGCGACAGGAGTTGAACCTGCGACCTCCCGCTCCCAAAGCGGGCGCTCTACCAAGCTGAGCTACGCCCCGTTTGACTGGGCCAGGGTGTTCGCGCACGCCGAAGGGCGCACGCGACGCCGATGAGTCTAGCGGTCCGGGGCCGGGCGGTTCCCGGGAGGAACGTCACTCGTCCGCTGCGGCGCGTCGCAGGCCGTTGCGCCACCGCACACCGACGAGCACCTGGACCCCGAGCGCCGCCACCCCGAGCACGATCCCGACGACGATCCGCCACACGTGCAGCAGGGCGTGCGCGGGCTGCGACTGCGGATCACCGAACAGCTCCGGGCGCATCGAGAACACGATCGCCGCGAGGACCACCAGCACGTACGAGACCACCCGCGACCAGCGGATCGTGCGCTCGGCGCCGGCGTCCGGCTTGGGGATGACGCGCCCTGGCATGCCGTGCTCGTTCGTTCGGTGCTCGTTCGTCCGCTACGATGGTCTGGCTGCGCCTGGTGCGCAGGCGCGGGGATGTAGCTCAATGGTAGAGCCCCAGTCTTCCAAACTGGCCACGCGGGTTCGATTCCCGTCATCCCCTCTCTTGTTCCTCTGTCTGCCGTCGCCGCACGGTGCGGTGTTCTTCAGCCCGTGCACGGTGGGTTGCTCGGTGCGAGGTCGTTCTGGCGCACGGAGCGATCAACCCCGCACGCAGCGAACACGCGCGCACCGTGCATCTCGGCACCACCCTGAACTGGGGATGGGGCGGCGGAGAGACCTCACGGATCGCGTTCGGCTCCACGACGGTGCAGAGCTCGACCCTGGCCCAGGGCACCACCTCAGTGACGACGCCCGGGGTCCGCGGTGTCAACACGAAGACGTACCTCGTCACGTACACGGACGGTGTGGAAACCGACCGTGTTCTGCGGAGCGAACGCGTGACGACGCCGCCGGTGACGCAGGTCACCACGGTCGGAACCTACGTTGCCCCCGCAGCACCTGCCGCTCCCGCGGCCCCGACGTGCACGAACGGCACCTACGTCAACGCGGCGGGAGCAACGGTCTGTCGACCAGAAGCGGCTTCGAGTGCGCCCGCTGGCGCGACAGCCAAGTGCGTCGACGGTGTTTACAGCTTCAGCCAGTCACGGCGAGGAACCTGCTCTGGGCACGGAGGCGTCGCCGTCTGGCTGTGACACATGCCTGCTGGTAGCGGCACCGATGCTCGGTTGTCAGAGCGCGCCGATCGGCTCTTCGTCGACTTCCTGTCGCAGCATCCGGTACTGCCGCTCCCAACCAGGGGTGCCGCGCCCAGCGGCGTGCAGCGCAGTCCGGACTGCCCCGAGCGCACGGTCGAGCGCACCGAACTCGTCGTCCGAGACGACCCCGATCGAGAAGTTGAGGGTGCCGGTCGCGATGTCGACGGCCAGATCCTGATCGTGGACGTCGTCGAGATCGAAGAGCGCGTCCGCGATGACGTCGAAGTCCGCCGTGAGCTCGGCGCGGAGGTCGTCCGCTGCCTCGAGCTGTGCTGCGCACTCGACGCGCACGATGTAGTTCGTCATGAGCTCCTCCTGTCCCAGCAGCCTGTTCTCTCGAACCGATACTTCAGATGCACAACGTACCAGCGGTTCGACGGCGTCACGTGGACCGTGTGCAGGTGCTCGCCGCACGGGCAGTACGCCTTGTAGTACTTCTCCCTTGCCTGCCGTCCCAGCACGGTGCGAACACGAGCGCACCGTGGGTGGTCAGGGGCCGCCGAGTTCGAGCGTGATCTGCGGGGCTTCGCCGACCTCCACCTGAGCACGGCGACGCTCGGCAGCACGGAGGGGCACAAGGTACCCGCCGTCCTTCGGGAACAACGAGGTGGTCCAGGTGACGGCGCCGATCGTCACCCGGGCGGGGATCACACCCCACCCGTAGGTGAGCATCGGCGCGAGGTCGGCGATGACCTCGGCGGCGTCCGGCGGCACGACGGCGAAGAAGAACGGCGACGGCCCGCGCCACTCGACGACCTCGCCGCGGAACTCGAGCTCCATGCGGCGATCGTACGGCCGCACCCCTCGCACGGTGCGAGGTCGACGGAACTCCGTGCGAGGTTCCACACTCGGTGCGACGGCCGGAGGCTCGCACCGAGTGCGGAACCTCGCACCAGGCCGAGCCCCCAGCCGCTGCCGTCAGCGCGAACGCGTCAGCGGTACGACGCGGCCTGCCCGTACAGCTTCTGCGTCAGGGCGGAGACGTAGGCGGACTTGTCGCCTCCCGGCAGGTTGTACGTCATGAAGACGCCGTACCCGTCGGCCTTGGTGCGCGAGGCGAGTGACACCGCGGTCGACTGCGAGGTGTTCTGGATGTCCACCGCGGCAGCCGACAACCGGGACTTGTCGAGCCCCGGGATCGACGGCGCCGAGTACGTGCCGTAGTAGGGGTTCCAGGCGTAGTCGAGCTTCGAGCCGATGGTGCTGCTCGACTGCGACAGCGAGGACGACGCCGGGCCGATGTCGTAGAACGAGATGAGCTTGCCGGGCATCTGGGCACGCAGCGCGGTGATGAGCCAACCGATGGACTGCTGGTTCGGCTGCGGGGTGCCGTTCGCGCCGTAGTCGGAGTACTCGTCGTCGAGGTCGACCCCGTCGAGGCCGTACTTCGACACGGTGGCGGCGATCTGGGACGCGAAGTCCGAGGCGGCCGCCTGGGTCGGGAAGTTGGCGATGCCCGCGCCCTGGTGGTTGCCGAGGACCGACAGCGACACCTTGATGCCCTTCGCCTGCAGCGGCTTGATCTGCGTCGCGGCGTTGTCGAGCGTCGCCTGCACCTTGTCGTTGTTGACCAGGACGGCCTTGGAGCCGTTCCAGTTGATGTTCGCCGCGAAGATGATCGCGACGTCGAAGGCGTTCGCCCCGCCGGACAGCGTGTACCGGCCGACGTTGGCGAGCTGGTCGTTGTTGACCTCGACGTAGGCGATGCTCGTCGGCCCGGACTTGGTTCCGGCGGCAGCGCCGACGGCAGTCGCGGCGGCCGCACCGGGCGCGGCCGTCGCTGCGGACGGCACGAGCGGTGCCGCCACCATCGCGGCGATGGCCGCCACGATCCCGAACTTCATGGAATTCTTCATGTCATTCCTCCTTGAATGGGTCGGTCGTTCAGTTGTGTGGGAAGCGGAAGGTGCGGACCTCGTACGCGTCGACGGCGAACGAGGACGCGTCGACGGTCCCGGCCGAGGCCAACGGCTCTTCGAGCAGGGTGACCTCGGCAGCCGGACCGAACGGCCCGTCCACCGCGACCCCACCGGTCCCCCGCCGCCCCACCGGCTCGTACACCCGCACGACCAGGTCACCGGAGCGGTCGTCGGCGAGCTTGACGCTCGACAGCACGACCCCGCCGGACACCCGCACGAGCGGTGTGAACCCGTGCGCCCCGGTGACGGTCCGCACTCCGGCGTTCATCCGCACGCCGGCCGCCGTCGCCCCGAGCTGGTCCGTCCCGATGACGATGCCGTACCGGTGCGTCTGCACACCCTGATCGGTCTCGGGGTCCGGGAACCGCGGTGCCCGCAGCAGCGACAGCCGCACGGTGGTGGTGACGTGCCCGTCGACGGCGTCGCGGGTGGTGTCGAACCCGTGGATCGAGTCGTTCACGAGCGCCACACCGAAGCCCGGCTCGGACACGAGCACGTAGCGGTGCATCGACGTCTCGAACTTCGCGGCTTCCCACGAGGTGTTCGTGTGCGTCACCCGCTTCTGTGCTCCGAACTGCGTCTCGGCGACGGTGTGCTCGGCGCGGACGTCGAGCGGGAACGCGACCTTGAGGAACTTCTCGGTCTCGTGCCAGTCGGTGGTCTGGTCGAACTCGAGGGTGCGGGAGTCCTGCGCGAGCGTGATCTCCTGGCGCACGGTCGAGTCGCCGAAGGCCCGCGAGACGAGGACGCGCGCGACGCCGTCGGCATCGACGGACGCGTCGAGCGACGTCAGCGCGACGAGGTCCTCGACCCGGTTCCGGTAGTACCGGTCGACGTCCCACGCGTCCCACATGTTCGGGAAGTCCTGGTGCAGCTGCAGCAGGTTCGCGGCCTGTCCGGCAGCGATCGCCTCGCGGCCGCTCGCCAGGTCGACGGCGCTCGTCACGAGCCCCTGCGCGTCGACGGCGATCCGCACCAGGTCGTTCGCCAGCACGTACCCGCCGTCCTGCTCGGTCAGGGTCACGGCGGTGGCTTCCGGCACGTCGGTCGCCAGGACCGCGCCCTGCGCGGGTGCGCCGGCCTGGAGGAACGGGGCCGGGTTCACGACGACGGCTGCCTGCCCGGTACCGGCGAGCGCCGAGAGCGCCTGGTCGATGATCGCGGTCAGGGCCGCGGCCGTCTCGGCGTAGCGCTCGACCGCTTCCCGGTGCACCCACGCGATCGAGGTGCCCGGCAGGATGTCGTGGAACTGCTGGAGCAGGACCTGCTGCCACAGGGTGTCGAGTTCGTCGTACGGGTAGGCGAAGTCGGTGCGGGCGGCGGCGGTCGTGGCCCAGAGCTCGGCCTCGATGAGCAGCTGCTCGCACCGGCGGTTGCCCTGCTTCGTGCCGTGCTGGCTGGTCAGCGTGGCGCGGTGCAGCTCGAGGTACAGCTCCCCCACCCACACCGGCGGGTCGGTCAGCTCGGACTTCGCGCGGTCGAAGAACGTGTCCGGGTGCTCCCACCGGACCTTCGCACTGCCCTCGAGGTCGGCAAGGCGTGCGGCCGTGCCGGTCATCTCGCGGGTCGTGCCACCGCCGCCGTCGCCCCAGCCGACCGGTGCGATCGAGCCCGTGGCGAGCCGGTTCTCACGGAACTGGCGGGAGGCCTTCGCGACCTCGCTGCCGGACAGGCGGGAGTTGTAGGTGTCCATCGACGGGAAGTGCGAGAACACCCGTGAGCCGTCGATGCCCTCCCACAGGAACGTGTGGTGCGGGAACTTGTTCACCTGGTTCCACGAGATCTTCTGCGTGAAGAACCACTCGAAGCCCGCGCGGCGCATGAGCTGCGGCAGGGCCGGCGAGTACCCGAAGCTGTCGGGCAGCCAGACGCCCTTGGGTCGGATGCCGAACTCGCGCTCGAAGAACCGCTGACCCTGCGAGAACTGGCGGACGATGCTCTCGCCGGTCGGCATCACAGTGTCAGACTCGACCCACATGCCGCCGATCGGCAGGAACCGGCCGGCCTCGACCGCGGCCTGCACGCGCGCGTAGACCTCGGGGCGGTGCTCCTTGATCCACGCGTACTGCTGCGCGCTCGACATGCCGTACAGGAAGTCGTCGGTCTGGTCGATGAGTTCGGTCATCGTCGAGGTGGTGCGGGCGACCTTCCGGATCGTCTCGCGGACGGGCCAGAGCCACGCGGAGTCGATGTGGGCGTGGCCGATCGCCGAGATCGTGTGGGCGGAGGCCTCGGCGGGGGCGGCGAGCACGTCGGCGAGCGCCGCGCGGGCGTCGCCCGCGGTCGCGGCGATGTGCTGCAGGTCGAGCCGGTCCAACGCATCGTCGAGGGCCTGCAGGATCCGCATCCGCCGTGGGCCCTCGGGCAGCTCTGCCTGCAGTTCGAGCAGGACGTCGATGTCGAGCGCGAGTTCGTGCACCTCGGACTCGAAGACGGCGAGGTCCATCCGGCGCGAGGTGTAGAGCCGCTTCGACGACGAGGTCTGCACATCCCCCTGCTGCGTCGGCAGGAAGGGGTGGTAGTCGAGCAGGACGGGGTTCGACGCGGCCTCGACGAAGAGCTCGATCGTCTCGCCGCCCTCGGCCCGCTCGGTGACCAGGACCCACTGGTTGCGCGGGTTGATCGACTTCACTGGAGTGCCGTCGGCCAGGTAGACGAGTCCTTCGCACTGGAACCCGGGCATGTTCTTGTCGAACCCGAGGTCGATCACAGCCTCCACCCGACGTCCGACCCACTCCGTCGGCACGGTCCCGGTCAGCCGGAACCACGTGGTGCCCCACGCCGCGCCCCACGGAGTGCCCACCTCGTACGGTTCGAAGGCGAGCTGCAAGCCCTCGGTCGGCGGGATGGGCTCACCGGGCAGTTCGTGCCACGCGGTCTCCAGCGGCACGGCGGTGGCGTGCACCGCGGGCGTGATCCGCTCGTCGAGGACCCGGCGGGCCCGTCCGGTGGTGAGGGGGATGTCGTCGTGCATGGAGTCTTCCAGGGTCGGGGCGTTGCCGCAGGTCAGGGCGTGGTCGCGGGGTGCGCGACGCGGATGGTGGTGGAGTCGAGGTCGGCGGGCACGTCCACGCAGCGGTCGATGCCACGGGCGGCGAGCATCTCGGTGTCGCCGAGTCGGGAACGGAGGACGACCTGCGGACCGCGACCGTCCGGTTCCGCCGACGCGACCGCGAGCCAGGCGGCGGCGAACCGGCCTCCGGGGGCGCAGTCGGCACGCATCCCGTGCCGGTCCGAGCCGTCGGGCAGCACGTCGTCGAGCACGAGCGCGGTGGCCGGCGGCGTAGCGGCGGCGGCGCCTGACCGTGCGACGGCGGCGAAGGCCTCTCCCGCCGGCTTGACGCGGCCGTCGTTGGTGAAGAGCCCGAGGTCGTACTCGAGCTCCGGGAAGTCGGCGAGCGACCGGGCGACGTCGTGCGAGCACCACCACGTGACACCGAGCACCTGCTGCGCCCCGAGCACGTGCCGGATGGTCTGCTCGGTGAACGAGGCGGCGTCCTCCGGGGCGATGACGTTGGTGGGCGCTCCCACTTCTTGCAGCCAGTTCGGTCGTGCGGGGTCGCGGTTCCAGGCGGCGGCGAGCTGGAGCAGGTACTCACCGTGCCGCACCGATCCCGGTCCGAGTGCGCCGTGCAGCGCTGCCGAGCCGTTGAACACCCACGAGTGCGTGACGGTGGCGTCACCGTGGTCCGCCGCGTGCTCCGGGCCGAAGGGCTGGGCGTCGTCGTACCAGGCGGCGTCGTACTGCGCGACGGTGACCAGCGGCCGTGGACGCGACCCGGCGCCGGACGGCGCCGACGTGGCGGGGTCGAGCCGTGCCTCCAGGCCGGACCCGCCGGACGAACCGGACGAACCGGCCGACAGCCCGTCACGCGCCGCCGCGACCATCGCCGCCGCCCACGCGTGGCCCTGCTCCGCCGTGATGTCGTGCGGCGCGGGGTGCGGCGCGTGCGCGAACTGGTTCACCTCGTTGCCGATGGTGATGCCGAGCAGGTTCGGCTTGTCCGCGACCGCTCGGGCGAGCGCCCGGACGTACGCCGCGGTCGACGCGACGACGTCCGGGTCGGTGAACATGTTGCGACGGTGCCAGCTGTCCAGCCACGCGGGCACGAAGTCGAAGCTCGACAGGTGCCCCTGCAGGGCGTCGACGTTGACGTCGAGCCCGAACGAGCCGGCGATGTCCACGACCGTCGCGACGTCCTGCAGCGCCGAGGCCCGGATGAGCGTCCGGTTCGGCTGCACGACCGGCCAGAGCGGGAAGATCCGCACGTGGTCGGCGCCGAGCGAGGCGATCGCCTCGAGGTCCCTGGCGGTGTCCGACGGCGAGAAGTCGAGCCATGAGTGGAACCAGCCGACCGAGGGCGTGTAGTTGACCCCGAAGCGCATCAGCCCTTCACACCGCCCTCTTCGACGCCCTTGAAGAAGAAGCGTTGCAGGACGGCGAAGATCACGGCGATCGGGATGAACGCGATCATGGTGCCGGCGGCGATCATGCGCTGGTCGGTCGCGAACGTGCCCTGCAGGTACTGCAGCCCGACGGTCAGGGTGAGGTTCTCCGGCGACTGCAGCACGATGAGCGGCCACAGGAAGTCGTCCCACGCCCCGATGAACGAGAAGATCGCGATGACGGCGATGGTCCCCTGCACGGCGGGCAGCGAGATGTACCGCAGCCGCTGCATCGCGTTCGCGCCGTCCATCACGGCGGCCTGGTCGATCTCCTCCGGGATCTGCCGGAACGCGTTGAACATGAGCAGCACGTTGAGCGCGGCGATCATCCCCGGCAGGGCGACACCGACGAGGTTGTCGGCGAGGCCGAGGTCCTTGACGGTGACGAACTGCGAGATGATCGTCGCCTCGCCGGGCAGGACGAGCGTGGCGAGGAACAGCCCGAGGACGAGCTTGCGGTGCCGCCACTGCAGCCGCGCCAGGGCGAAGCCGGCGAGCGTCGCGAAGACGATGTTGCCGAACACGTCGATCGCGGCGACGAGCAGCGAGTTGCCGATGTACCGCCAGACCGGGATCGCGGCGGCCACCTTGAGGTAGTTCTCGAAGGTCGGCTCGGTCGGGATGAAGGACGGGTTCGCGGTGTAGATGTCCTCGCCGGCGCCCTTGAGCGAGGTGGACAGCTGCCACAGGAACGGGCCGATCGTGATGAAGAGCACCACGATGAGCAGGACGTAGCGCAGCACTTTCTCGCGGGTGGACATGACGCCCCAGACCGCGCGACGGCGCTTGCGTCCGTCTCGTCCGTTCGGTCGGGAGGCCCGTCCCGCGTCCGTCGCGCCGGTCACGTCCGGCGTCGGGCTGGCTGCACCGCGCGCCCCGCCCAGTGCGGGTTCGGTGGTCGTCGTGTTCGTCACTTGTCCGCCTTGCTGTTCATCCGCGCGAGGGCGAGCATCGGGACGAGCGTCACGACGAAGAGCAGGAGGCTCAGGGCGGACGCGTACCCGAGGTTGCCGGTGAAACCGCGGGCGTACTGCTGAATGAGCATGACGAGCGAGTTGTCCTGCCCGCCGGGTCCACCGGTGCCGTTGGTGAGGATGTAGAGCTCGCTGAACACCCGGAGCGCTGAGACGCACACCAGGATCCCGACGAGCGTCATGGTGCCGCGGACCCCCGGCATGGTGACCGACCAGAACCGTCGCAC
This sequence comes from Curtobacterium pomorum, assembly GCF_044497295.1. NCBI lineage: Bacteria > Bacillati > Actinomycetota > Actinomycetes > Micrococcales > Microbacteriaceae > Curtobacterium > Curtobacterium pomorum. The sequence continues at coordinate 1,233,043 of NZ_CP172409.1, read as the reverse complement.
CGATCCGGCGCCGTCGAGGGCGGCCGCTTCGTGCAGGTCCTTGCCGACGTTCCCGAGGGCCGCGAGGAAGATGATCATGTAGTAGCCGAGGCCCTTCCAGACCGTCAGGCTGATGGCGCTGAGGAGCAGCAGCCACCGGTCGGTCAGGAACGGGACGCTGCCCTGCACGACGCCGAGCGCCTGCGCCATCTCGTTGATGACGCCGCGGTCGTCGAGGATCCAGGTCCAGATGAGCCCGACGACCACGGCCGAGGCGATGACCGGCGTGTAGAACGCCGTGCGGAAGAACGCGATCCCCGGGAGCTTCTGCTGGACGAGCACCGCGATGAGCAGCGGCAGCACGGTCAGCAGGGGCAGGCAGATCGCCATGTAGATGACACTGTTGAGCAGCGCCTCCCACACCTGCGGATCTGCCAACAGGGTCTCGAAGTTCGCAAGACCCACCCACTGGCTCACGCCCCCCAGCGGGCTGGCGTTCGTGAACGACAGCCGGACGGTGTTGATCGACGGCCAGAGGCTGAACGCGACGAGCCAGACGAGGGCCGGCAGGACGAGCAGCCAGGGCGTGAACCAGCGGTTGGCGCGCATCAGCCGTTGGCCAGCAGGCTGTTCATCTTGGTCTGCGCCGTCTGCAGTGCCTGCTCCGGCGCGACCTGGCCCTTCATGGCGAGGGCGATCTGCTGGTCGAGGAAGTCCGTCATCGCGGAGTTCGCCTCGACCGGGTTGATCACCTTCGCGGTCTTCAGGGCCTCGTTCGCCAGGACACGGGCCTCACCGTTGACGGTGCCGTCGTCCTTCGAGAAGTACGGGTCGGACTGCGACGACGTGGTCGACGGGAAGATGTTGACCTCGTGCGCGAACGCCTCCTGGTTCTTCGCGTTCGTCATGAACTTCGCGAACGCCTCAGCCGTGGCGAGGTGCTTCGACTTCGCCGACACCGACAGCCCTTGCACGTACAGCGGCGGGGTGTCGAGTGCGGGGCTGACGGTGACCTTGCCCTTGAGCGACGGGTTGTTCTTCTCGAAGTCGGCGAGCGAGGTGGCGCCTCCGGTGGTCCACGCGACCTTCTGCTGCGTGAACAGCGTCGAGTTGCCGAGGTAGTCGCTGTTCAGCACGTTCGAGGGCATGTAGCCGTCCTGGTACGCGTCCTTGTACCGCTCGATCAGGTCGGCGGCCTTCGACGAGTCGGCGAAGGTGAACTTCGTGCCGTCCGCGTTGAGGACCTTCACGCCTGCCAGGGTGAAGTCGCCGAGGCCGGGCTTGCGGCTCATCAGGTAGTCGGTCGGGCAGTTCTCGTGCATGGTCTTCGCCTGCGTGAACAGCTCGTCGGTGGTCTTCGGCGGGTTCTTCGCGTCGAGGCCGCACTTCGCGAACATCGTCGCGTTCCAGTAGTCGACGTCGGTGTTGAGGTACCAGGGGTACCCGAACGTGCCGTCCACGCCCTTGTACTCGTACGAGTCCAGCGCACCGGCGACGTAGGTGCTCGCGAGCTCGGTGTCGTCCTTCGCGACGTCCCGCAGGAACCCGCGCTTGGCGAGCGGCAGGGCGATGTCCGGCGGCAGGTTGATGACGTCGGGCAACGAGTTCGACGACGCCTGGCTGAGCACCTTGTCGGCGTAGCCGTCGCCCGGCTGGTCCTGCAGCTTCACCTTCGCGTCCGGGTGGGCCTTCTCGAAGTCGGCGATCACCCCGTTCAGGTAGTCCGTGTACGTCGGCGTGAGCGCCCACGTCTGCAGCGTGATCGACCCGCTGATCTCCCCGCCGCCGTTGTCGGCCGCGGTGCTGCCACCCGAGCAGCCGGTCAGGACGAGTGCCGTGGCGGCAGCTCCTGCGAGCAGCGCCGCAGCACGGCTCCTCGTCGCACGTGTGGTGGTCCTCATGAGTCTGACTCCCTCGTCATCCTGCTTCGTCAGTGTGCTGAACCGGTTCAGTTCCTGTCCCCGAACCCGCTTGTGGCAGTGACTATGAAGGACTAAAACGCTATAGTCAAGCCCATGGCCGCGAACCGTCGAACGACGATCTCCGACATCGCCGCGCGTGCCGGCGTGTCCGTCAGCGCGGTCTCGTTCGCCCTGAACGACCGCCCCGGCGTGTCCGACGAGACCCGTGCTCGCGTGCGCGCGATCGCCCGCGAACTCGACTGGCAACCGCACACCGCAGCCCGCGCACTGGGCGGCGCCAAGGCCGGCTCGATCGGCTTCGTGCTGAACCGGCCGGCCCGCACCCTCGGCACCGAGTCGTTCTTCGGCGACCTGATCTCCGGCATCCAGCTCGGACTCGCCGGCACCCACGTCGGGATGAACCTGCTCGTGGCGCGCGACGCCGCTGAGGAACTCGAGACCTACCGGGCGTGGTGGCGTGGGCACCGCGTCGACGGGGTGGTCGTCATCGACCCGCGGCGCGACGACGACCGGTTGACCCTGCTCGCCGAACTCGGCATGCCCACGGTCGTCGTCGGGTCCCACCCCTCGCCCGAGGGCTCCGCACCGAGCGTATGGATCGACGACGGTGCCGCGACGGACACCGTCCTGCGGTACCTGCACGCGCTCGGGCACCGACGCATCGCGCACGTCGCCGGGCGCCCCGAGTTCGAGCACACCGCCATGCGGATCGGCCGTGTGCGGGCGTTCGCCGCGGCCGAGGGGCTCGCCGACGCCGTGTCGATCCCGACCGACTACTCGGCCGAGGCCGGTGCGAGTGCGACCCGCACGCTGCTGTCCCGCAGCAGCCGACCGACGGCGATCGTCTACGACAACGACGTCCTGGCGGTGGCCGGGCTCGGGGTCGCGAGCGAGATGGGCGTCGCCGTGCCGACCGACGTCTCGATCGTGTCGTTCGACGACTCGGCGATGATCCAGCTGGTCCGGCCGTCCATCACCTCGCTGACCCGCGACACCGTGGAGCTCGGGCAGCGGGCGGCGACGCTCCTGCGCGCGCAGATCGACGCCGACGCGCCGCTGCCGTCACGCCCTGGGCCGCCACTGACCCTCAGCGTCCGGGAATCGACGGCACGCGCGGCGCCCTGACCCGTCGCTCCGGCGCTCCTGGCATTCCACGACGACACGCCCAGTAGGTGTCCGGCCGAGGTCCACAGCACGCGGCGGACTTGACTCCTGTTCGAACACACGTTCGAATACCGTCGTGGGACGGCGTCGCGAGAACCGGTGGCAGCCCCCGGAACACCCGGAGGTCGAACGTCCGCGCGCCTACTCGCTGTCCGAGGACGCCCGCGGGCCCGACGTCTGCCACGCCGTCACCCCCGTGCCGGTCTGGGCGTGGATCCAGTTCCCGACCTTCCACGTCCGGGTGAAGGCCTTCGCGAAGAGCTGGACCCGCGACGCCGTCATGGTCGAGTGGGCGCAGTTCGGACAGCAGGCGGACGCCTGGGTGTGGCGATCGGCCGTGAAGCACCGCACCCTGCGTGCCGACCAGGCGGAACGCGCGATGCGGAGTCCGCAGAACGCAGCGCGTTGACTTCCGGTCGCACCCCGAGGATGGTTTAGCGAACACCGGTTCGGCAAGTAACTCACTGATCGAGGCATTCGTTCGAGTGCCGCTCCGGAACGAGGAGGCACCATGAAGAACACCGCGGTGCCGTCCTGGGTCGCCCACGTGCTCACCCCGCCCGAGGTCATCAGCGCCTACGTCGAGGCCCGGGTCAACGACCCCGCTCTGCTGTCGGGCGAGCACACGGAACCCACGTACGCCGACTTCCTCGGCGACGAGTAGACGGTCGTTCAGCGGCGTCGGCGGCGCGCCGAGAGCGTGACGCCGACGCTCGCAGCGGTGACGCACACCAGCGCCACCGTCTCCAGCACCGACAGCCCCTCACTGAGCACCACGAGGCCGGCCAGCGCCGCGATCGCCGGTCCGAGGCTCTGCAGGACGCCGAACACCCGCGTCGGCATCCGCCGCAACGCCGCCATCTCGAGGGCGTAGGGCAGCACGCTCGACAACACCGCGACCGCGCCGAAGACCAGCAGGAGCACGGGTTCGCGGACCACGCCGTCCACCGCGGACGGGAGCCCGAACGGCAGCGACACGAGCATCGCGACCACCATCGACACCACCAGGCCGTCGACCCCGGGGATCGCCGCGCCGACGTGCCGGTTCATCACGATGTAGCCCGCCCAGCACGCCGCCGCGAGCACGGCCCAGACGACCCCGCCGACCTCGGTCACGGCGCTCGGGCCGACCCCGAGCAGCACGACGCCGGCGAGCGCCAGGGCAGCCCAGAGCGCGTCCCGCCAGCGTCGGGTGTGCACGAGGGACAGGGCGAGCGGGCCGAGGAACTCGATCGTCACCGCGACCCCGATCGGGATGCTCGCGAACGCCAGGTAGATGAAGACGTTCATCCCGCCGAGCGCCAGGCCGAGACCGACGGCGCCGACCCACTGCGCGCGGGTCCAGTGCCGGACGCGGGGACGGACGACCAGGGCGAGCACCACCGCGCCGATGACGAGCCGGAGCGCCGCGGCCCCGACCGCGCCGACGTCGTCGAAGTGGGTCTTCGCGATCGCGGCGCCGAGCTGGACGGACACCATCGCGGTGAGGGCGAGCAGCGGAGCCGGGACCCGATCGGTGCCGCGGGCCTGGTTCATCCGCGCGCCCGGGTCATCCGAGGTAGGCGAGCACGGCGAGGACGCGGCGGTGGTCCTCGCCGGTGTCCTCGAGCGCGAGCTTGCCGAAGATGCTCGACACGTGCTTCTCGACGGCGCCGGTGCCGATGACGAGCGCGCGGGCGATGGCTGCGTTCGTGCGCCCCTCGGCCATCAGGCCGAGCACGTCGCGTTCACGAGGGGTGAGCGCGGCGAGGGGGTCGCGCCGACGGCTCATCAACTGCGTGACGACCTCGGGGTCGAGCACGGTGCCGCCGGCCGCGATCCGGCGCACGGCGTCGTCGATCTCCTCGAGCCGGGTGACGCGGTCCTTGAGCAGGTAGCCGATGCCCGTCGCGCCGGCGGCGAGGACGTCTTCGGCGTAGGTGGCCTCGACGTACTGCGAGAGCAGGAGCACGCCCGTGCGCGGGGCGATCCGGCGGGTCTCGACGGCCGCGCGGACGCCTTCGTCCGTGAAGGTCGGCGGCATCCGGACGTCCATGACCACGACGTCGGGAGCGCCGTCGGGCAGCGTCGCGAGGAACGCGCGGGCGTCGGCGTACTGCCCGATGACGTCGATGCCGGCTTCGTCGAGCACGCGGGCCAAGCCCTCGCGCAGCAGGACGGCGTCGTCGACGACGACGGCCCGGATGCGTGCTGCATCCGGGCCGTCTGTCATGCCGACCAGCCTAGTGGGAGCGCGGGCGCCCCCGTGGGGTCACGACCGCGGGTTCGCCGTCGTGGGGACGCCGTTCAGGGCACCGAGCGGGATCCGGGCCGTGGCCTCGGTGGGTCCGCCCTCGGGGCTCGCGACGACCAGGTCGCCGTCGAGCGCGCGCATCCGGCCGATCAGGCCCTCGATGCCGTGGCCCTGCTGGGGTCGGGCGCCACCACGGCCGTCGTCGGTGACGCTGACGGTCAGGTACCAGAGCCCGGAGGCGTCGACCACGAGCCCGAGGTACACCCCGGCGGTCGTCGCACCGGCGTGCTTCATGGTGTTCGTCAGGAGCTCGCTCACCGTGAAGTACACGTTGCGCTGGATCTCCGTCGCGAGCTCGAGGCCCTCGGGCAGGCGGACGTCGAGGCCGACCGGGATCGGGGTGCGGGCGACGAGCGCCTCGAGGGCCGCCACGAGCCCGCGGTCGAGCAGGATCGGCGGGGCGAACCCGCGGGACAGCGCACGCAGTTCGTCGAGGGCGTCCTGCGCGTGCTCCGATGCCTCGCCGATCAGCTGCTTCGCCTTCTGCGGGTCCTTGTCGAACGCGCGCTCGGCGGCGGACAGGTCCATCCGGAGCCGCACCAGGCGCTGCTGGGGGCCGTCGTGCAGGTCGCGCTCGATCTGGCGCAGGGCCTGTCCCTCGGCGGTCACCGCACCGGCACGGGATGCCTGCAGTCCGGCGACGCGCTGCTCGAGCTGCTCGGCACGGAACCCTCCGAGCAGGCCGAAGTCCACCCAGTAGTGCGCGATGACCGAACCGCGGGCCCACAGCGGGAACAGCACGACCGAGGCCGCCATCGACAGCAGCCCGAGGAACCCGATGCCCGTGGCGAACCCGATGCCGTCCGGGAAGTACCCGGACCGGACGTTGTTGAGCAGGAACAACCCGCCGACGGCGATCGGCCAGAGGAACCCGGCGAGCAGGATCGCTCCGGCGCCGACGGTCACGAGGGCGACGAGCGGGTACACGACCGCTGCGTGCAGCAGGTAGAGCCAGTAGTGCGGGTTGGCGACCGCGGACCCCGTGCGCGTCCACCAGTTCTGCTGCCAGCGGGGCGTCCAGTCCACCGGCCGGATCGGACGCCGGTCGGCCCATCCGATGCGGAGCTTCTCGAACTGTCCGAGCCACCGCGCCACGAACAGCGCGATGAAGAACATCAGCAGCACGAACGGGTTGAACAGGTCGCGGAACCCGCCACCGAAGATCGCAGCGGGGAACGCGACGTACAGGGTGCACAGCAGCACGGCCGTCAGGGCCATGTAGCCGAAGTCGCGCGGCAGGCGCTTCCAGGACTCACGGTAGAACGCACCGGCGGTCATGCCGGGACCCGGACCGCGGCCGTGGCCACCGACGGGTGCCGATCCGTTCGGCGGGGTCGCGCCCCACGACGCCGGCGGCGTCTGCTGGTCGTGCTGTCGTGGGTACTGCGGCATCGGCTTGGTGGCTCCAGGTGGGACGGAGTCGCCCAGCGGGACGGTCTGGGCCTGGTCGGGCGAGGGCGTGACGTCGTCCAGCGGGACGGTTCGCGCCTGGTCGAGGCGGTCGGTGTCGGTCATGACTCCAGCCTCGCGATCACGGGGCCGTTCCCCCATCCTGCCCCCTCCCCACCCCGGGTGGGGTTATCCCCCCTCTCCACAGATCGCCCGAGGTCGATCGTCGCGGGACGGCCCGCCGGACATGCTCTTGGCGATGGGCGACGCACTCCGAGCACTGATCGACGCCGTCGGCCTCGAGGTCGGCTCCGGCCAGGAGATCCGTTCGGACGACGACCTCTGGACGCTCGATCCCGATCCGGGCGGCACGCATGCCTGGGTCGCGTCCCTGCGCCGGCCGGTCTGGGTCCGTCACGACGACACGCTCGTGTTCGTCGAGGCGGGTGGAGCCGCACTGGTCGAGCAGCACCCGACGATGTCGATCGGCTCCGACCCTGAACGGCACGGCCCGCCTCGTACTGCTTCTTCGTACGACTTCCCGCACGAGGCCCTGTTCGCCGACACCGGCGTCGTCGTCGGATCAGCGTCGCTCGGGCCACTCGCTGCCGAGGCCCTCGCGCTCCCGCCGATCGCCACCACGCAGCCCGCGGGCTTCCCGTCGGCGGACGTCGTGCTGGCGCTGCGTCACGTCGGTCACCTCGACGGCGGCCGGTGGCACGGCGTGCAGCAGGATGCGCTCGCGCGACTCGTGGTCACGACCGTGCTCCACGACAACCCACCACCCTTGCTGCGCGACAACAGTCTGGCGAGGGTCCTCGACCGGCTCTTCGAACCGGCGGGCGGACACTCGACCGCGGACCTGCTCGACGGCGTCCGCATGTCTCCGCGCACCCTCGAGCGTCGGTGCTTCGAGACAACGGGCTGCACGCCGGCCCAGCTCGGGCGGTGGTTCCGGAGCCTCGGTGTCCGGAGTGCACTCACCCGGGGTGACCGTCCCGCCGAGGTCGCTGCACGCTTCGGCTTCAGCACCACCGCCTCCATGCGGCGCGCGCTGCAGCGGGTCCACGCACCGGACACCGACATCCCTCGGCCGATCTGACGGTTCTGGTTCACGGATCCCGCGGTTCGCGAACCAGGACCGTCAGCGGCCCGGCCAGAACGTGCTTTCCCTGCCGTACTGGGTGCGCGTAGTGTGCGGGCATGCAGAACATCACGGGGGTTCGGGTGGTCTCGGCCGCGGCAGTCGTCGCAGCGGTCGTGTTCGGGGCGCGCGGACTGGTGGGGACGATCTGGCTCGCGTCGTGGGACCTGCCGAACGGGCTGCTCCTCGTCGCCACGGCGCTCGCCGGGCTGGCAGCTGCGGTCGTGCTCGTCGCAGCGGTGCGCGCTCGGGACCGCCGGGCGCTCGCGTTCGCGGTGTCGGTCCTGGCGTTCGCGCTCCTGTGGCCGGCGCCGGGCTGGGCCACCGAGGTGCTCCTCGTGGTCGCGCAGGGCGCACTCGTGGCGTTCGGCGTGCTGACCGTCCGGAACGAGGACGGCGTGCAGCGGGCCTTCGGCTGGGTCGTCACCGTGGCGGCGTCGCTGTGGTTCGTCGCGGCGCTCCTGTCGAACACGGCGCTGATCCTGGCGACCCCACAGGAGGCGCTGGGCATCGTGCTGGCCGTCCCGGGGCTGCTGCAGACCGTGGCGTACCTGGCGGCGACGGTGCTCGTCGCCGTCCCGCTCCTGCGTCCGGTCGGTCGGGGCGCGAACGCCCTGTGGGTCTCAGCCGAGGTGCGCTGACGCCACACGGACGCCGACCCCGCAGCTGCGCTGACCCCGCAGCTGCGCCGAGCCTGCGAGTGCCCCTCAGCCGACCCGTGCCGCCAGGCGCTCGGATCGGCGGACGGCCTGCTCGGCCGGGTCGGGTACCGGCGCGGCCTGGATGAGCCGGCGCGTGTAGGGATCCTGCGGCGACCGGAGGATGGCGTCACGGGTCCCCTGCTCGGCGACCTTCCCGCCGTGCAGCACGACGACCCGGTCGCACAGCGTGTCGACCACGGCCAGGTCGTGCGTCACGAACAGGCACGCGAAGCCCAGGCGCTCCTGCAGTTCCCGGAAGACGTCGAGCACCCGCGCCTGCACCGAGACGTCGAGGGCACTCGTCGGCTCGTCGGCGATGAGCAGTGCGGGGTCGAGCGCGACCGCTCGGGCGATCGCGACGCGCTGCCGTTGCCCGCCGGAGAGCTCGTGCGGGAAGCGCTCGCGGTACCCGCCGTCCAGGCCGACGTCGGCGAGCAGCCGGTCCACCCGTTCGTCGATCTGCGCCGACGGCAGGCGCAGGACCTGCCGGAGCGGCTCGGCGACGGTCTGTCCGACCGTGTACCGCGGGTTGAGCGACCGCAGCGGGTTCTGGAAGACCACACCGACGTGTCGCCGCATCTCGCGACGAGCTCCTCGCCGGGCGACCGCCACGTCGGTGCCCTCGACGACGACCGATCCGGACGTGATCGGTGCGAGTCCCACGGCGGCGCGGCCGATGGTGGTCTTGCCGCTGCCGGACTCCCCCACGAGTCCGACGATCTCACCGCGACCGACCGTGAACGACACGTCGTCGACCGCGCGGAACCGCCCGCGCAGCGCACCGCCGTACTCGACCACGAGGTGCCGGACGTCGAGGACGACCGCGGGGGCCTCCGAGACGGGGTCGACCCGGGCCTCCTGGCCGGACCCGGCGCCCATGCGTGGGACCGCAGCGAGCAGGTCGCGGGTGTACTCGGCGGACGGCGCGGCGAAGACCGCGGCGACGGTGCCCGTCTCGACGACGCGACCGCGGCGCATGACGACCACGCGGTCGGCGATGTCGGCGACGACGCCCATGTCGTGGGTGATGAGGAGGATCGCGGTGCCGGTGCGTTCCCGCAGCGCACGCAGGACGTCGAGCACCTCGGCCTGCACCGTGACGTCGAGTGCGGTCGTCGGCTCGTCGGCGATGAGCAGGTCGGGGTCGGCGGCGAGCGCCATCGCGATCATCACGCGCTGCGCCTGTCCGCCGGAGAGCTCGTGCGGGTACTGGCCGAGCCGGCGTTCGGGCTCCGGCACCTCGACGGCGCGCAGGAGTTCGAGCGATCGTTCGCGCACGGCGGCGCGGTCGTGCGACGCGTCGGCGCGGCGGACGGCCTCGGCCAGCTGGAACCCGACCGTGAACACCGGGTTGAGCGCGGCCGACGGGTCCTGGAAGACCATCGACACGCTGCGGCCGCGGACCCCGCGCAGGGTGCGCTCGTCGGAGCCGATGACCTCGAGGTCGCCGAGCCGGATGCTGCCGGAGGCGCGCGCGCCGTCGGGGGCGATCCCCATCGCCGTCATCGCGGTCATGCTCTTGCCCGACCCGGACTCCCCGACGACGGCGACGACCTCGCCGCGGCCGACGGTGAACGAGGCGTCGTCGACCGCGCGGACCTCGGCGCCGTCGACGTCGAAGGTCACGGACAGGTGGTCGACGGTCAGGACGTCGGTCATGGGGTCTCCGAACGGTCGGTGTGGTCGCGGGCGGCCTTGAACGCCTCCCACTCCTCGAGCATCTTGCGGTGGTACCCCTGCAGCCACTGCATGTAGTCGCGGCCGTTGAGCAGGCGCTCGCGGACCTCGGCGTCGACGTCGCCCTCGCCGGTGCGGCCCGCGGCCTCGACGACGGTGAGTCCGCGGCCGATGATGTCGCGCTGCCGGTCGAGGTACTTCCGCTCGCTCGCGAGCCAGGAACCCCAGACGTCCGCCTCGGCGCGGAAGTAGTGGCTGCGTTCGCCGGCGACGATGTGGCGCTTCACGAACCCGGAGTCGACGAGCCGTCGCGTGGCCATCGACACCGAGCCCGAGCTGGCGCCGAGGGCGTCCTGCAGGTCGGCGGAGGACGAGTGCGGCGCGCGGGTCATCATGAGGTAGCCGAGCACGCGGGCGTCGGTGAGGGGCATGCCGGCACCGTCGTTGAGCATCAGGGCGAACTCCTCGACGAACGCCTGCCGCTCGGGTTCGAGCACGACGTCGTCGTGCCCGACACCGTCGTCCCGACCGTCGACGCCGCTCACGGTGCCAGCCCCGCCGCGACCTCGGGCGACTCGGTCGGGATCGTCCAAGGTTCCTCGGTCATGCCGCCACCGGCGCGGATCGACCGGACGGTACCGTCGGCGTCGCGCGTGAAGGTGATGTCCTCGTCGATCGAACCGAAGCGGTTGCCGTGCGTCATCCGGAGCGTGTCCGCGTCGACGACCTCGAGCCGGGTGGGGGTGTCGAGCGGTTCGGGTCCGGACGGGTCGACCTCGACGAGCCGGTCGCCGATGCGGGCGATGTCGCTGACGCCCCACGGGTTGGCGAAACGGCCGGTGTACGCAGCGGTGTCGACGTCGTCGGGCACGGGGGTGCCGGGTGCGGACGCGTCCGCCGCGGCGTCGAGCATCTGCACGACGGCGGTGGCGATGAGGGTGGCGGGTCCGGCGGCAGCGCTCGTCAGCACGGAGACGACGAGGCCCGATGCCGGGTCGAACAGCGACTGCGTGATGTGCCCGGGGAACCCGCCGGAGTGGCCGCGGACCTCACGGCCTCCGATGCGGTCGACGATGAAGCCGGCGCCGTACCCGCGGGCGGCCGGGTCGTCGGTGGCGCTCCAGGCCTTGCGCTGAGCGAGCCGCTTCGAGTGGTCGTCGAGCAGGCTGCCGTGCCCGATGACGTGCTGCGAGAAGTACCTGACCAGGTCGGAGGCGGTGCCGTGGAACCCGGTGGCGGCGGCCATCGCGCGGGTGTCCACGTGGTCGATGCGCTGCCGGCGCCGCGCGGTGTGGAACCCGGTGTACCCGACCACGAAGTCGTCGGCGCGGGTGGGGTCCCAGTCCGGGCCGGTGTTGCGGAGTCCCAGGGGTTCGGTGATCGACTCGCGGACGAAGTCGTTGTAGGACCGGCCGGAGACCGCGGCGATGACGAGTCCGAGCAGCGAGTAGCCGAGGTTCGAGTAGTTGAAGGACGACCCGGTGGGGACCTTCTGACCGCGGTCGAGCACGAGTGCCAGGAGCTCCTGCTCGTCGGGGAACGGCCGCAGGAGCGACCAGTAGTCGCCGTCGTGGCCGTCGCGGATGACCCCGGCGCCCATCTCCATGAGCTCCCGGATCGTGGCGTCGGCGAGCGGGGAGCCGCCGTCGACCAGGGCGGGGATGTACGTGCCGACGGTGTCGTCGAGCCGGAGTGACCCGCGCTCGGCGAGCTGGAGCAGGGCCGTCGCGGTGAAGGTCTTCGAGTGCGAGGCGATGCGGAACAGGTCGGTGGTGGTCAGGCGACGCCCGGCCTCGACGTCGGCGTAGCCCCAGGCCTCGTCGAACAGCACCTCGCCGCCGAACCCGATGGCGACCTGTACGCCCGGCACCCGCAGCTGCCAGACCTTGTACGACACCCACTCGTGGATGTAGGGCAGGGTCTTCCGGTACGCGGAGAGGGTGTCGGTCACGGTGGTCCTTTCGAGAACGGTTCTGCAGCGAGTCTGGCGTGTCAGCGCCGACGCGGGTCGAGCGCGGCGCGCAGCGTGTCGCCGAGCGCGATGACGGAGAGCACGGTGACGGCGAGGAACGTCGCCGGTGCGATGAGCATGTGCGGGGCGCGGAGGAACTGCGAGGTCGCGGCGGAGAGCTGCAGTCCCCACGAGATCGCGGGGCTCTCGAGCCCGATGCCGAGGTAGGTCAGTGACGACTCGGACACGATGACGCCGCCGACGGTGATCGTCGCGAGCACGAGCAGCGGCGAGATCGACGACGGCAGGACGTACCGGGTGGTGATCCGCCAGGTGGACAACCCCATCGTGCGGGCGGCGAGCACGAACTCGGCGTTCCGCACGCTGCGGACGCTCGACCGCACGAGCCGGGCCATCGTCGGCCACCCGAACAGTGCGAGCACGAGCGACACGGTGAGCACCGAGCGCTCCCCCACGCTGTTGAGCACCACGACGGCGCCGAGCAGGAACGGGAAGCCGAGGAACACGTCGGTCAGGCGGGCGAGCACGGCGTCGACCCAGCCGCCGACCATGCCCGCGATCGTCCCGACGACGACGGCGACCATGCCGGCGAGCACGGTGGTGAGCACCGCGACGGCGATCGACGACCGGGTGCCGTACACGACGTTGGCGTACACGTCGCAGCCCTGCAGGTCGAAGCCGAACGGGTGACCGCCGGTCGGCGAGGCGCCGCTCTGCCCGAGGTCGCACACCCGGGGGTCGCCGTGGCCGAACAGTCCGGCGAACAGCTGCGGGAACGACGCGACGAGCAGCACGACGACCAGGACCGAGGCGGGTACCCAGAAGCCGGGGGTCCGGGCCGCGGCCAGCAGGGGCCGGCGGCGACCGCCGACGACGGGTTCGACGGTGGCGCTGAGCGCTGAGGTGGTCATGCGGCTGCTCCGGTCCGGACGCGGGGGTCGAGGGCGGCGTGCAGCAGGTCGACGAGCACGCTCGTGACGAGGAACACCAGGATGAGCGCGGTCGAGATGCCGACGACGACCGCGCCCTCGTGCGACCGGATGCCCTGGAACAGCAGGTTGCCGACGCCGGGCAGGTTGAAGATGCCCTCGATGATCACGGTGCCGCCCATCAGGTACCCGAGGTCGGTCGCCAGGTAGGTGGCGGTGGGGATGAGCGAGTTCCGCATCACGTGCACGCCGACGATCCGACCGGGCGCGAGCCCCTTGGCCCGTGCGGTGCGGACGTAGTCGGCGTCGAGCGTCTCGATCATCGAGGTGCGGGTGAGCCGGGACACCGCGGCGAGGCCGAACAGCGCGATGACGAACGCTGGCAGGATGTACGCCGTCGGCCAGCCCGCGGTGACGCCGGCGACCGGGAACCAGTGCAGCCGCACCGAGAACACCAGCTGCAGGGCGACCCCGAGGACGAACACGGGGATCGCGCCGACGACGATGGTGCCGACCAGGACCGTCTTGTCGAGGGCGGTGCCGCGCTGCAGGGCGGAGAGCACCCCGAGCCCGATGCCCAGCACGATCTCGAGAGCCCAGGCGGTGAGCGCCAGGGTGATCGTGACGGGCCAGCGCGACGCCATCTGCTCGCCGACGGACTGCCCGTTGAAGTCGGTGCCGAAGTCGCCGCGGAACAGCCCGCCGAGGTACTGCACGTACTGCAGCCAGAGCGGCTGGTCCAGGTGGTACTCGGCGCGGAGCGTGCGGACGACCGCGTCGCTGAGCGGACGCTCGCCGCCGAGCGCCTTGATCGGGTCGCCGGGCAGCGCGAAGGTCATCGCGTAGATGAGGAACGTCACCCCGAGGAACACGATGGCCAGGCCGCCGAGCCGGCGACCGACGGCGAGCGTCGGACGCATCACGCGCCTCCCGACACGGCCGCCGACACCGGACGGGAGGCACGGGCCGGGTCCGCCACGTGGCTCGCGCAGGCGAGGATCGCCCCGTACTGCACCCCCACCAGTTTCCGCACCGGGATCGGCTGGGCGCCCGTGGACGCGTCCGCCTGCCAGCGCGCGTACCGCTCCACCAGGCGGTCGCACAGGCGCCGGAGCGGCGCGGACGCCGTGCCGGCGGTGGTCTCCGCCTCGACCGCACGGAGCAGCATGCCGCCGTAGCGCAGTCGGAAGCAGCGGACCAGGTCCTCGCAGCCGAAACGCTCCGCGACCGTGGCCATCCGCTCGGCCGGCTCGCGGTCGGCGCGACGGCGGTCCGTGTCGGCCGTGCTGACGAGCATCGGCACGAAGGCGCGCGACGCCTCGAGGAACGGCGACTCGATCGACAGCATCGGCGACGCCTCGTCGAGGAGCTGCTGGAGTTCCTCGCCCGAGGCACCGAGCTCGGCGGAGCAGCGCCGGAGCAGGTCGGCGTACGACTCGTCGGTCGGGGTCTGGTCGTCGGCGTCCGGGTGGCTCCAGTACGGCAGTTCGGCGACCATGCACAGCGCCCCGTGCCGCATCGCCCACGCCGCGCTCGACGCACCGTGGATGTGCTCGCCCGGATCGACCCCGAGTCCCTCGAGGTAGTCGTACGCGGTCTCGATCCCGTCCATCGCGAACACCGCGGGGGCGAGTTCGCGCAGGAACGGCGACTCGGGCTCCCCGGTGTCGAGCGGCAGCCCGAGCGCGGCCGGTACCGCGTGCAGGGTGTAGACGACGTCGGGCAGGTCCTCGGACAGGTAGTAGTAGACCCCGCCCATCTCGCCGTTGTGCAGGCTCACGAGCAGGTCCGGCTCGGTGTCGTCGATGAGCCGCATGAACGCGAGCGTCTCGGGCAGCACCTGGTCGAAGTACACCGACCGGTAGCTGTTCGGGAACGTCCACTCCACCTGGCTGTCCGGGGCCGGGCGGTAGAAGTGCCGCGAGTAGAACACCCGGTCGTGCGGGTCGTGGAACCAGGCCTCGTTGAGCCGCATGCCGTCCGGGTCGATCGTCGGGACGATGTGCCAGGTGACGTCGAGCGCACGGGCCTCGTCGTCGGTGGTCATCGTCTCGGCGAGGTGCAGGGCCGTCCACGAGCCGATCGGTTCGTTCGGGTGCACGCCGCCGACCACGACGGCGGCGTGCGACCCGGTGCCGATCCGGTAGGAGTGCAGCGGTTCGCCGAGGCGGCTGGTGCCGATCCGGGTGACCGTGACCCGGTCCGGGTGCGCCGCGGCGAGTGCGTCGAACCGGGCGTGCAGGTCGTCGACGAGCGGGAAGCCGTCGCGGTCGGGGACCTCGGCCGCCAGGCGGAGGATGGTGCGCTGGTCCATGTGGTGGTGCCCTACTTCACGGCGATCTGTGCGACGACCGGGCTGCCGGCGACCGCGGGGAGCTTCGTGACCTTGTCGCTCGTGACGTACGAGTACTTGTCGAAGAAGGTCGGGACGACGGGGAAGTCCTCGAGCACGGCCTCCTGCGTCTTCGTGTAGTACTCGTTCGCCTCGTCCTGCGACCCGGCCGAGTCGGCCTTCGCGAGCAGGGCGTCCACGGTGTCGGACTGGTAGTACCCGGTGCAGGGTGCGCAGCCGCCGGCCGTGGTGAACAGGGCGCGGAGGGTGTTCTGCTGGCTGATGTACAGCGCGCCCCAGTGGCCGAAGTGCGGGCCGGCGACCTTCTTGTCCGTCAGCTCGGAGTAGTACGAGGCCCAGTCGGTGGTGGCCTTCGCGACGGTGTCGACGCCGAGGTTCTGCCGGATCTGGTTGGCGTACGCCTCGTAGAGCGAGTCGAGGCCGCTGCCGCCGGGGTAGACGAGCGTGATCGTGCCGTCGAAGCCGCCGGACTTCGCGAGGAGCTTCTTCGCCGCGGCGGGGTCGAACTCGCACGCCTCGCCGCAGATGCCCTCCTCCGTGCCGGACATCGACGGCGGCGTGAGCGCGGTGGCGGGTTCGTACAGGCCGCCGTAGATGGCGGTGTTCACCTCGTCGCGGTCGATCGACATCGAGATCGCGCGTCGGACGTCGGGGTCGGAGTACCGGTCGTCCCAGAGCGGGAACCCGAGGTAGTCGATGCCGGGGGCGTCGAAGGAGTGCAGGCGGTCGCCGAAGTCGGCCTCCGCGCTGGTCATCTTGTCGGTCGGCAGGAACAGCACGTCGGCGTTGCCCGCGAGGACGTCGGTGTAGGCGGTGTTCATGTCGGAGTAGCTCCGGAACGTGACGTCCTTCGTGACCGGCTTCGTCCCCTCGTAGTCCTTCCACGCGGTGACGGTGAACTCCTTGTCCGCCTTCCACGCCGACTGCATCTCGTAGGGGCCGTTGCCGATCGGCGTCTTGTCGTACGCCTTCAGGTCGTCGTACGCGGCCGACGGCATCGGGTAGAACGCCGTCTGGGCCTGGCTGAGCTGCAGCGGGAACTGGCTGTCGGCGTGGGTGAGCGTCACCGTGAAGGTGTCCTTGCCGGTGACCTTCAGCCCCGACATCTCCTTCGTCTTCGGGGTGCCCTTCGCCGGGTTGAGGTCCGTGTAGCCGACGATCGCGGCGAGCTGGCCGCTGTTCTCCCACGCGTTGGGTCCGTAGGCGACGTGGTTCCAGGCCGTCACGTAGCTCTCCGGGGTGACGGCCTCGCCGTTCTGGAACGTCCAGCCGTCTCGGAGCGTGATGGTCCACGTGGTGGCGTCGTCGCTCTCGACGCTCTTCGCGGCGACGTCGTGGAGCTCGCCCTTCGCATCGGTCTGCGTCAGTGGCGCGAACAGGCTCTGCACCTGGTCGAACGCGACGGTCTGCCGTCCGGGCGTGAGGTGGTCGGGCTCGCCGGTGGCGTACACCAGGCTGGATCCGCCGTCGGAGTCGGCCGTGCCGCTCGCCGAACAGCCGGTCACCACGAGTGCCAGCGTGGCTGCCGTGGCCAGCGTGGCGATGGTCCTGCGTCGCATGGGGTCTCCTCCGGGTCGTCGTTGATGAGTGAAGCTAGGCCCGCAGCAGTACCCGGCACAATGCTTCTTTCAATGAACTCTGAAACTTTTACCGTGCTGAAACACTCGCGAAACGACAGGTGTCGCGCTCGGCCGGGGCCGTGTGCCACGCTCGGACCATGCGGCACACACCCCACTTCCTGATGACGGACGTCGACGAGGTCAAGCGCCTGGTCACGGGCAACCCGTGGGCCACGATCGTGTCGCACACCGACGCCGGGATCGTCGCGTCGCACTACCCGTTCCTGCTCGAGGCGCCCGGGCCGGACGAGGACCCCGACGAGATCGTGCTCGTCTCGCACGTCGGCCGTCCGGACGAGGTCGCGCACGAACTCGGCCGGCACGAGGTCCTGGTCGTGGTGCAGGGTCCGCACGGGTACGTCTCCCCCGCCTGGTACCCGCCGGAACAGTTCGTGCCCACCTGGAACCACGTCACCGCACACCTGTGGGGCACGCCGGAGCTGCTGTCCGACGACGAGAACTTCCGGGTGCTCGGCGAACTCGTCGACCACTTCGAGCGCGTGATGCCCGAGCCGGTGTCCCTCGAGATCGACGAGGAGACCGCGCGCCGGATGGCGAAGGGCACCGTGGGCATCCGCATCCGGATCACCCGGTTCGACGCCCGCGCGAAGCTCTCGCAGAACAAGGCGCCCGAGGTCGTCGACCGCATCATCGCGGGGCTGCGCGGCGACGGACCCTACGCGTCGCCGGCGCTCGCCGACGAGATGGAACGAGCGCACGCTGCGCGCGCTGACGATCGGGAGGAACGGTGACGGAGATCCTGCTCAGGACCGTCCGCAGGGTGGGCACCTCCGGGGCCCCTGCCGACGTCCGCATCGCCGACGGCCGGATCGCCGAGATCGCGCCGGCCGGCACGCTCGACCCCGCCGGTCCCGACACCGAGGTCGTCGAGACCGCCGGCGCGTGGCTCGGCCCCGGCCTCCGCGACCACCACACGCACTTCGACCAGTGGGCCCTGGTGCGCCGCCGCGTCGACGTCTCCGGCTGCGACTCCGCGGAGTCGACCGCCGACCTCCTCGCAGCGGTCGCGCGGACCGGGGCGCCGGACCGCGTGCTGATCGGACACGGCTACCGCGACGGGCTGTGGCCGACCCCCGCACGACGCGAGCTGCTCGACCAGGCCGCACCGGGCCTCCCGACCGTCGTCATCAGCGGTGACCTGCACGCGGTCTGGTGCAACGCCCTCGCGCTCGCCCACTTCTCCGCACTCGTCGGCCGCTCGCTCGAGGCGGGTGACGACGGGGTCCTGCGCGAGCAGGACGCCTTCGACGTGACCGGTGCACTCTCGCAGGTGCCGGACGACCTGCTCGACGGGTACGTCGCCGACGCGGCCGAGGCCGCTGCCGCCCGCGGTGTGACGGGCGTCGTCGACCTCGAGATGCGCTTCGGCCTCGACCGCTGGGCGCGCCGGATCCACGCCGGCACCGACGCACTGCGGGTGGCGTCGGGCGTCTACCCGGCGGAACTCGACGCCGCGATCGACCGCGGGCTCCGCACCGGCGACGTCGTCGACGGCACACGCGGCCTGCTGACGATGGGGCCGTTCAAGGTCGTCACCGACGGCTCCCTCGGCACCCGGACCGCGGCCATGACCGACGGGTCCGGCGTGCTCGCGTGGGAGTTCGACGACCTCGTGACCATCACCCGCCGGGCCGTCGACGCCGGACTCGTCCCCGCGATCCACGCGATCGGCGACCGGGCGAACACCCTCGCGCTCGACGTCTTCGAGGCCGTCGGCGCCCGCGGCACCATCGAGCACGCGCAACTGCTCGTCGACACCGACGTCGACCGGTTCGCCCGGCTCGGGGTGGCCGCCTCGGTGCAGCCCGAGCACGCCATGGACGACCGCGACATCGCCGACCGGCACTGGGCGGGCCGCACCGACCGCGCCTTCGCGTTCGCGTCGCTCGCCCGAGCCGGAGCCCGACTGCTGCTCGGGTCGGACGCCCCGGTGGCGCCCCTCGACCCGTGGGTGTCGATGGCCGCGGCCGTCGGGCGCGACCGCGACGGCCGCGACCCGTGGCACCCCGCCGAACGGCTCTCGGCGCTCGCCGCGTGGCAGGGATCGACGGACGGTCGCGTCAGCGTGGCCGTCGGCGACGTCGCGGACCTCGTGCTCGTCGAGTCGGACCCGCTCACGGCGTCGTCGTCCGCGTTGCGTTCGATGCGGGTGCTCGCGACCGCGATCGCCGGGCGGTTCACGTACTGCGAACTCTGAGGCGCGTTACTTCTGGTCCTTCGGGCACCAGTAGAGCTTCCGGCCGGCCATGTCGGCCATCCGGATCTCGGTGCCGCAGACCCGGCAGGGCTCGCCCTGCCGGTGGTAGACCCAGTGGCGGTCCTTGCGCGAGCGCAGGGCCTTCTTGTGGTCGGCCTCGGACAGGTCGTCCATCGTCATCATCAGGCCGTCACGGACGCCGTCGTGCAGCAGCTTCGACCAGTCCGCCCAGAGCGCCTTCGCCTGCTTGACGGTGATCTTCTTGCCCGGCTTGTACGGGTCGATGCGCTGCCGGAAGAGCAGTTCGGCACGGTAGATGTTGCCGATGCCGGCCACGACCGACTGGTCCATGAGCAGCTGCCCGATGGCGACGTTCCGCTTCCGGACGTTGTCGACGAACACCTTCTCGGCCTCGGGGCCGTCGTCGTTCATCGGGTCGGGGCCGAGCTTGTCGAGGGCGCGCTGCACCTCGGCCGGCGTCTCCACGACGCACGCGGTCGGGCCGCGCAGGTCGGCGACGGTGTCCTCGGTCAGGATCCGGACGCGCACCTGGCCGACGGGGTCCGGTGGGAAGGACTCGATCGGGTCCTCCGCCTTCTCCTGCTCGGCCATCCGGTACCGGGCCAGCCGCGGTGCGCCGATCGAGCTGAGCGACTCTTCGCGGTCGTCGTCGTCCGACAGCGCCTCGGCGGTCGAGATCACCCCCGCGAAGTCCCACGCGCCGTAGAGGCCGAGGTGGACGCGGAGGAACAGGTCGCCCTCGAACTCGAGGAACATCTGCTTCGCCACCGCCCGGGCAGCGATCATCCGCTTGCCGTCGAGCTGCGCGGCACCCGCGGCGAACCGCCCCTGCGGACTGGACACCTCGCAGCGCTTGCCGACGAAGTGCCGGGTGAACTGGTTGGCGATTCGGTGGACGGAGTGACCCTCGGGCATGGGACCTGTCTACTCGGCCGAGCCGTCGATCTGCTTGCCGGCGATGTGCCCCGTCTGCTCGTACTCGGCGAGCTGCGCGATGCGGCGGGCGTGACGCTCCTCGCCCGAGAACGGCTCGGCGATGAACAGGTCGACGAAGCGGATCGCTTCGTCCTCGGTGTGCTGGCGGGCACCGATCGAGATGACGTTGGCGTCGTTGTGCTGACGCGCGAGGAGCGCGGTCGACTCGTTCCAGACGAGCGCTGCGCGGACGCCCTCTACCTTGTTCGCGGCGATCTGCTCGCCGTTGCCGGAGCCGCCGAACACGACGCCGAGCGCCTGGACACCGGCGCGCTGGTCCTGCACCACGGCGTGCGCGGCGTTGATGCAGAACGAGGGGTAGTCGTCGAGCGCGTCGTACTCGGTCGGTCCGTGGTCCACGACCTCGTGCCCGGCTTCCGTCAGGTGCGTCGCGAGGGTCTGGTTGAACTCGAGGCCGGCGTGGTCCGTTCCGAGGTGGATGCGCATGGAACCGATCCTATTCCTGCGGCTACTGCCCCCGGACCACCACGACGACGTACCGGGTGGGCCCGTCGCCCGGGTTCCGGTAGACCACGTCGGCGGGGTCGCCGAGCTCGATCCGGTCGCCCGCGGCGAGCCGCGTCGACTCGCCGCCGACGACGAGCTCGAGCACGCCGTCGACCACCCAGATGCAGTGGCGCAGGAACGCGTAGGCGGACGCCGGGTAGGCCACTTCGCGGCCGGCCGGGAGGCGCACCTCGGTGACGTCAGCGGGGAAGGCCGCGCTCGAGACCGGACGGCGGCGGTACCCGGTGTCGGGATCGGTCCAGGACTCGGCGGTCGCGCCGCGTTGGATGCCGCGCGCGTCGTCGGGATCGGTCGCCCTGGGCACCTCGTGCTCGAGGGCCTCGTCGAGGAGCTGCGAGATCGTCATGCCGAAGGCGCCGGAGAGCCGCCCGAGGATCGTCGCGGTGGGGCTGGAGACCCCGCGCTCGACGCGGTTGATCATGGCGCGGGAGACGCCTGACTCCTCGGCGAGCTCGGTGAGGCTCCACTTCCGTTCGGTCCGGAGGCGCTGGAGTCGCTCGCCGAGGGCCCGTTCCGCGAGACCCGGCTCGTCGTCTACGATGTGAGACATGACGACAGCATATGCGACGAACGGGGTCGTGGTCCGCGACTGCACCCCGGCCGACCTCGACGTCGTGCACGCCCTGCACGTCGACGCCGTGCTGCACTCCACCGCCATCTGGCAGGAGGAGCCGCACCCGCGCGCGTACTTCGACACCTGGCTGTCCGAACGGCAGGGCGACGGGTACCCCGTGCTCGTCGCCGAGGTCGACGGCACCGTGGCCGGGTACGCCACGTACTCGCAGTGGCGGCCGCACCACGGGTACCGCCTGACCGTCGAGCACAGCGTCTACGTGGTCGAGTCGTTCCGCGGCCGGGGCATCGCCTCGACCCTGATGCGGTCCCTCGTCGAGCGGGCGACCGCCGAGGGCCGGCACGTCATGATGGCGGGGATCTGCAGCACGAACACCGGGTCGATCGCCTTGCACGAGAAGCTCGGGTTCAGCACGGTCGCGGTCGTGCCCGAGGTCGGACGCAAGTTCGACCGCTGGCTGGACCTGACGCTCATGCGCCTGCCCCTCGCCTGACGGAACGGACGGGGCGGTGGCGAGCCGCGCCTCCCGTCCGCTTGCCGGAGCGTCAGTCGGTGGTGTCGAAGATCGGGCCGACCGTGCGCGAGCGCTTGAGCTCGAAGAAGCCGGGGTACTTCGCCACGGCGACGACGCCGTCCCACAGGTCGAGCGCCTCCTGGCCCTTGGGTGCCGGGGAGATGACCGGTCCGAAGAACGCGGTGCCGGCGACCGCGATGACGGGCGTGCCGACGTCCTGTCCGACCCGGTCGATGCCGTCCTGGTGGCTGGCCCGCACGGCGGCGTCGACCTCGTCGGTCCACGCGTACTCGAGCAGGTCGGCGTCGAGACCGAGCTCGGCGAGCACGGCGGGGACGACCTGGTCGGGGTCCTGCTCCTGGCGGTGGTGGACGTGCTCACCGAGGGCGTCGTAGAGCGGCTTGACGACGTCCTGGCCGAGCCGGAGCCGCGCTGCCGTGACGATGCGCGGGTAGAGCTGTCCCTTGTGGATGCGCTCGCGGTACTCCTCGGGGATGTCCTGGTCCTCGTTGAGGACGAACAGGCTCATCACCTTCCACGTCACGTCGAGGTCGCGGTGCTCGGCGACCTCGCCCACCCAGCGGCTCGTCATCCAGGCCCAGGGGCAGTTCGGGTCGAACCAGAACTCCACGGTGGTTCGTTCGGTCGTGTGTCCGGTCGGGTGTTCCGTCGTCTTGTCCACAGTCGTCTCGCTCACGCTCCGAGCGTACGCGGCGTCGCTAGGCTGGAACCCATCGTCCCGCCGGTGCACGACGCCGTGCCGGGACTCCCCTCGCGGACACGATCGTCCGCGTCCCCAGCGAAGATGGAGCGTTGCGTGCCCGGAGAGAACCTCACCAGAACCGAAGCCCAGGAACGTGCCGGCATCGTCAGCGTGCAGACGTACGACGTCGAGCTCGACCTGACCCGCGGCGCCGAGACCTTCGGCAGCACCACCCGCGTGCGCTTCACCGCGACCGCCGGTGCGTCCACGTTCATCGACGCGATCACGAAGACCGTGCACTCCGTCACCCTGAACGGCACCGCGCTCGACGTCGCCGCGGTGAACGACGGCGTCCGCATCCAGCTCGACGACCTGCAGGAGCAGAACGAGCTCGTGGTCGTCAGCGACGCGCTGTACACGAACACGGGCGAGGGCCTGCACCGCTTCGTCGACCCGGTGGACGACGAGGTGTACCTGTACTCCCAGTTCGAGGTCCCCGACTCGCGCCGCATGTTCGCGGTGTTCGAGCAGCCCGACCTCAAGGCACAGTTCTCCTTCACCGTGACGGCGCCGTCACGGTGGCAGGTCGTGTCGAACTCCCCGACGCCCGAGCCCCACGTCGACGGCGACGTCGCGACCTGGGCCTTCCCGCCCACCGCCACCATCTCGAGCTACATCACCGCGCTCATCGCCGGCCCGTACGAGGTCGTCCGCGACGAACTGACGAGCAGCGACGGCCGCACCATCCCGCTCGGCGTCTTCGCGCGCAAGTCGCTGGCCGAGTACCTCGACCCCGAGTACGTGTTCGAGACCACGAAGAAGGGCTTCGCCTACTACGAGGAGAAGTTCGACGTCCCGTACCCGTTCGAGAAGTACGACCAGCTCTTCGTGCCGGAGTTCAACGCCGGCGCGATGGAGAACGCGGGCGCCGTCACGTTCACGGAGACCTACGTCTTCCGCTCGAAGGTGACCGACGCCATCAAGGAGCGCCGGGTCGTCACGATCCTGCACGAGCTCGCGCACATGTGGTTCGGCGACCTCGTCACGATGAAGTGGTGGAACGACCTCTGGCTGAACGAGTCGTTCGCCGAGTGGGCGTCCACGATCGCCACCGCCGAGGCCACCGAGTGGACCGAGGCCTGGACCACGTTCCAGGCGATGGAGAAGTCCTGGGCCTACCGCCAGGACCAGCTCCCCTCGACGCACCCGATCGTCGCGACGATCAACGACCTCGAGGACGTCCAGGTCAACTTCGACGGCATCACCTACGCCAAGGGTGGCTCCGTCCTGAAGCAGCTCGTGGCGTGGGTCGGCATCGACGCGTTCTTCGCGGGTGTCTCGGCCTACTTCAAGAAGCACCACCACTCGAACACCGAACTGCGTGACCTGCTCGTCGAGCTCGAGGCCACCAGCGGCCGCGACCTGTCCGGGTGGTCGAAGCTCTGGCTCGAGACCGCGGGCGTCAACACGCTCCGCCCGGAGATCGAGGTCGACGAGTCCGGCGCGATCACCTCGTTCGCCGTCCTGCAGGAAGCGCCGGCCGACCACCCGACGCTCCGCCCGCACCGCCTCGCCATCGGCGTCTACGCGTTCGGGACGGACGACTCCGCGCCGTTCGGTGCCGACACCGCGTCGTCCGGCGGCAAGCTCGAGCGGGTGCACCGCGTCGAGATCGACGTCGACGGCGCACGCACCGAGGTCCCCGAGCTCGTCGGTGTGCAGCGCGGCGACCTCGTGCTCCTCAACGACGACGACCTGGCCTACGCCAAGATCCGTCTCGACGAGCAGTCCCGCACGACGGCGATCGAGCACCTCGCGGCCATCGCGAACCCGCTCGCCCGTTCGATCGTCTGGGGTGCGATGTGGGACGCCACGCGCGACGCCGAGTCGCCCGCCAGCGACTACGTCCGGCTCGCGCTCGGCAACATCGCGACCGAGTCCGAGTCGACGACCATCCGCACGACCCTGTCGCAGCTGCTCCTGACGACGCGCAACTACGTGGCGCCGTCGAAGGTCGACGCCACGGTCCGCACGGTGGGCGACACCCTCTGGCAGCTCGCGGCCTCGGCCGAGGCCGGTTCGGACGCGCAGTTCCAGTTCGTGAAGTTCTTCGCGCAGATCGCATCGACGCCCGAGCACGTCGCCACCCTGCAGGGGCTGCGCGACGGGTCGGTCACGCTGCAGGGCCTCGAGATCGACACCGACCTGCGCTGGGAGCTGCTCGAGGGCCTCGTGCTCGCCGGTGCTGCCTCCGACGCCGAGGTCGACGCCGAACTCGCGGCGGACAAGACCGCGTCGGGTGAGCAGGCCGCGGCCCGCGCCCGTGCGACGATCCCCACCGCCGAGGGCAAGCTCGCGGCCTTCGCGTCGCTCGTCGACTCGTCCGAGCTGCCGAACGCGATCGTGCGGCAGACCACGGTCGGGTTCCAGCACGTGAACAGCCCCGTCGTGCTCGAGGGCCTCGTGCCGAAGTACTTCGAGGTGCTCACGCGCATCTGGGCCGAGCGCAGCTACCACATGGCCGACACGATCGTCTCGGGCCTGTACCCGGCGCCGCTCGCGTCCGCCGAGCTCCGCGACGCCGCGCACGCGTGGCTCGAGGCGCACCCGGAGACCCCGGCGCTGCGGCGCATCGTCTCCGAGAGCGTCGCGGGCACGGAGCGTGCGCTCCGGGTGCAGGCGGCGGACGCCTGAGCGTCGAGCTCTGATCGGCGGGGTCTTGGCGTTCCTCATGGAACGCCGAGGCCCCGCCCTCTAGCATCGTCCGGATCATGAGCCTCGCTGCAACCACCGATGAGACCACGAAGGCCGTCTCGAACGCCTTCACCGACTTCGTGACCACCTGGCACGACGCGATCGTCATCGTGATCACGATCCTCGTCGCCGTCGTCCTGCGGCTGATCCTGCGCCGAGTGATCCGTCAGGTCGTCGACCGCGTCGTCTCCGGCGTCAAGAAGCGGCAGGGAGCGACCGACACGCAGGCGCTCATCGCGTCGCCGGTGCAGACCGCACGCGTCGTGCAGCGCACCCGCACACTCGGGAGCGTCCTGCAGAACCTGGCCACGGTCATCGTCGTGGTGATCGCCCTCGTCGTGATCATCCCGCTCCTGGTTCCGAACGCCGCAGTCGGCATCGTCGGTGGCGCGTCGCTCGTCGCCGCGGGCCTCGCCGTCGGCGCGCAGTCGATCGTCAAGGACCTGCTGTCCGGCATCTTCATGATCCTCGAGGACCAGGCCGGCGTCGGGGACGTCGTGGACACCGGACAGGCAACGGGCGTGGTCGAGAACGTCGGGCTGCGCGTCATGCAGGTGCGTGACGTCAACGGCATCCTGTGGTTCGTGCCGAACGGCCAGATCCTGCGCGTCGGCAACCTGTCGCAGGGTTGGTCACGCGTCCTCGTCGACATCACCGTCCCCTACGACACCGACATCGACGCCGTGCAGGACGCCCTGCTCGCGGCCGCCGTCACC
The DNA here is from genome assembly GCF_044497295.1 of Curtobacterium pomorum. Taxonomy (NCBI): domain Bacteria; kingdom Bacillati; phylum Actinomycetota; class Actinomycetes; order Micrococcales; family Microbacteriaceae; genus Curtobacterium; species Curtobacterium pomorum. The sequence continues at coordinate 1,206,898 of NZ_CP172409.1, read as the reverse complement.
ATGTCGCAGGAGCCCCGCTGGCGCCAGCGCATCGTCGAGAAGCCCGAGATCTGGGGGCTGCAGTCGATCTCCGAGGACGGCATGGTCTTCCGGCTCGTCGTGAAGACCCGCGCGTCCGAGCTCGACGTCGTCGGACGCGAACTCCGCGCCCGCCTCAAGCACGCCGTCGACGACCTCGGCGTCACCCTTCCTGCCATGGCGATGATCATGCCCGAGGGCTGGGAGAACGCGACCTCGATCAACGGGCTGCGATCCGTCCAGACCCGGCCCACCCCGGCACCGACCAAGCCGCGCCGCACCAAGCGCAACGTGCTCGGGCAGCCGATCCGCACCGACGACCACCACGACGGTGGGAAGGACCCCCAGTGACCGATCCCACTGCCCCGAGCAACGGCCCCGGCGGGGCTGGCGGCCCCGGCATGACCGGCGGGGCTGGCAGCCTCGGCATGCCCGGCGTCCCGGCGCAACCGATCACGCTGCGGGTCGGCGAGCACGGGGTCTCGGCCACCGGCTCGCTCTTCGACCGCATCGGCGGCGCTCCGACCTTCGACCGGCTCGTCCGGCGCTTCTACGAGGGTGTGCAGCACGACGAGGTCATCTGGCCGATGTACCCGGCCGACGACCTCGAGGGCGCGATCTGGCGCCTGTCGGCCTTCCTGCAGCAGTACTGGGGCGGGCCGGGCACCTACAGCGAACAGCGCGGACACCCCCGACTGCGCATGCGGCACAACCCGTTCCGCATCACGTCCGAGGCCCGCGAGCGGTGGTTGCACCACATGCGTGAGGCCGTCGAGTCACTCGAACTCGCGCCCCTGGACGAGGCCGAGCTCTGGGCGTACCTCGACCGCGCCGCGCACGCCATGACGAACACCTTCGACTGACCCCTGCCGTCGGCGCCTGGGTCCCGACTGCCGGCAGGTCCTGACTGCCGGCAGGCCCTGACTGCCCTTCAGGTTCCAAAATCTGCACATCTCGGCGGCCCCTCGCGCCGTTCGTGGAACCTCGGCGAACGGTGCGCGGCGTGTTGTGGAACCTCGGCGGCGCTGAAGCCGTCGTCGAGGGCCGCTGGTCGTCCTCAGCGCACGTACGAGCCGGTGGCGAGTTCCTGGACCAGGGACGGGTGCGTCGGGTTCCAGCCGCACGCGGAGCGGGCATGTGCGCCGGAAGCCTCCTGGTGCAGGAGCAGGGCCTCGGCGAACGTCGTGCCGAGTCGCTCACGCGAGGCGTCGACGCTCTCGGGGACGACAGGAGCGCCGTGCGCCCCCGCTTCGGCGAGCTCGCGCACCGTGGGGTTGTCCCCGGTGGCGGCGACGATGTACCCGTCCTGCTCGGCCCGCTCCAGCGCGAGGACGTAGAGCTCGCCGAGGTCGTCGACGTGCACCGTGGTCCAGCGCTGCGAGCCGTCGCCGACCAGGGTGACCGGCTGCGTGCCGTCGCTGACGAACATCGCGGGGATCCCCGCACCGTGCCCGTACACGATGCCCGGGGCGACGATCGTGGTCCGCGCGTCGCTCGCCCGAACGGCTGCCTCGTTCGCCGTGCGCCACGACGTCAGCTCGGGCGGGTCGATCGGCGACTGCTCGGAGATGTCCGTCGAGTTGCCGAAGGTGAAGATGCCGCCCGTGTGCACGAACGGCTTCGGGGTGCCGGAGTACGCGCGGAGGACCGTCGCCACGAAGTCGGGGTCGACATCGGGAGCGGACGCGGTGTGGACGACGCCGTCGGTCTCGTGCAGCAGCCGTTCGACGACCTCGGTGTCGGTGACGTCCTCGACGAGCGCGTGCCCGCCGGCGTCACGGACGCGCTGCGCCTTCTCGTCGGAGCGCACGATGGCGGTCACCTGGTGCTCGTGGGCGACGAGGGCGCGGAGGACGGAGGAACCGATGTAGCCGGACGCGCCGGTGAGGAAGACGTGCATGCCGCCAGCCAACCACCCGGGCAGGACGCGACGCTCGCTACGGGTTCAGGGTCCAGGCGCGGCGCTTGACGAGGACGTGCCCGCGCGACGTCGTCAGACGGCTCCACGGACCCGTCTCGAACAGTCGGACGGGGTCGTGACCGAGGAAGCCGAGGCTCTCCCCCGCGAAGCCTGCACCAGCGGGCAGGTGCTCGATGCCCGGCACCGGACGGCCCCAGACCTCGGAGCGCACCTTGCGGATGATCGCCTCGCCCGCGTTGGTCGGGACGGCGTCGGCGACCTCGGCGATGCCGTCGCGGGTGGCGCGGCGCAGCAGCTCCGGCGAGATGTCCGGCAGCGGCACCCACCCACCACGAGGCGGTGAGATCGCTGCCCAGGTCACGGTGTGGACCTCGTGCGGGAGCTCGACCTCGATCGGGGTGGCCCGCGTCGGGTCGGCACCGTCGGCGTGCTCGGCGTCCTGTTCCTCGGCGAGAAGTCGCAGCCGCTCGAGCAGCGACTGCAGCGGCACCACGGCATCGATCGTCGCGGGCTCGGTGAGCGAGAACGTCCGGAGCCCGAGGACCGTCGGCAGCTCGTCGAGGAGCCCGAGGGGGTAGAGGATCGCCGTGTAGACCGCGAGGACGCCGGAGTCGGCGATGAACCGGACCGAGCCGTCCTCGATCCGAGCGGCACGTCCGAGGTACGTGCGGAGGTCCCCGAGGGAGGCGGCGTCGGGAAGCGTGAACGAGGTGCCCATGTCGCACCGATCCTACCGGCGCACCCTGTGTTCGTAGACTGCACCTCGTGAACGGCGAACCCGACTTCCTGCGGACACTCCGACTCGAGGACACCGGTGCGAGCACGGGTGAGACGATCCTCACCGGCGCGAACCACTGGTCCCCCGGCGGGCGGGTGTTCGGCGGCCAGGTGCTCGCCCAGTGCATCGTCGCCGCACAGGCCACCATCGAGGGGCGCGACATCCACTCGATGCACGGGTACTTCCTGCGCCCCGGCGACATCGACGTGCCGATCACCTTCGGCGTCGAACGCATCCACGACGGCCGGTCGTTCGCGACCCGGCGGGTGCAGGCCTACCAGCGCGGCGTACCGATCTTCTCGATGATCGCGTCGTTCCAGGTGCCGGACACCGGGGTCGAGCACCAGGACCCGTACCCGGTCGACACCCCGGCGCCGGAGTCGCTGCCGTCGGCCGCGTCGATCCTGTCCGCCATCGACCACCCCGTCGCCAAGGCCTGGGCCGAGCGGTCGATCGACCTCCGGCACGTCGAGGGCCCGGTGTTCGTCGACGTGCAGGGCAAACACGTCCCGCACCAGGCGGTCTGGTTCCGCGTGCAGGGCGACCTGCCCGATGACCCGGCTCTGCACCGCGCGGTCCTCGGGTACGCCAGCGACCTGTCGATCCTCGAACCGATCATGCGGCGGCACGGTGTCGCCTGGGGCACACCCGGCGTGAAGAGCGCCAGCCTGGACCACGCGATGTGGTGGCACCGCGACGGTCGGGCCGACGAGTGGATCCTGTACACGCAGGAGTCCCCCAGCGCGCAGGGCGGCCGGGGGCTCGCGTTCGGTCGGATGTTCTCCCGCGACGGCCGCCTGCTGGCGACCGTGGCGCAGGAGGGCATGATGCGGGTGCCTACGGGCGGCTGAACTCCACCGGGGCCTCGAGGTACGGCTCGCACGCCGCACGCTCGGCCTCGGTCAGCCGCCGAGGACGGTTCGTGGCGGCGTCCACCATGACGAGCGCCGTCGTCGCCCGGGTGTAGAGCTCGGCCGGCTGCTGCCCGACCGGCGACCAGACCTCGTACGACACGTCGATGCTCGCTCCACCGAGGCGCCCGATCCACATCTGGATGTCGAGCGGCTGGCGGAGGTACGGGATCGACGCGAGGTACTCGAGACGCTGTCCGGCGATCACCGTCATCGTGCCGGAGCCCGGCCGACCGTCGATGATCGGCTCGGGCAGGCTGCCGTCATCCGTCAGCTCGCCCGCATCCGGCCCCCAGAACCCCACGATGCGCGCCTCTTCGAGCAGGCGCAGCATCGCGGAGTTGTTGACGTGACCGTAGGCGTCGATGTCGCTCCACCGCATGCGGATGGGAGCGTGCAGTCTCGCCACGCGGGTCAGTCGCGGGTGAGCTTGCGGTACGTCGCGCGACCGGGCTTCGCGGCGTCGGCACCGAGGCGCTCGATCTTGTTCTCCTCGTATGCCTCGAAGTTGCCCTCGAACCAGTACCAGTTCGGCGTGCCGTCCTCGTTGAGGCCTTCCCACGCCAGGATGTGCGTCGCGATGCGGTCGAGGAACCACCGGTCGTGGGTGATGACCACGGCGCAACCGGGGTACTCGAGCAGGGCGTTCTCGAGGCTGCCGAGGGTCTCGACGTCCAGGTCGTTCGTCGGCTCGTCGAGGAGCAGCAGGTTGCCGCCCTGCTTGAGGGTCAGCGCGAGGTTCAGACGGTTGCGCTCACCACCCGACAGGATGCCGGCCCGCTTCTGCTGGTCCGGGCCCTTGAACCCGAACTGCGAGACGTAGGCGCGGGACGGGATCTCGGTCTTGCCGACCTGGATGTAGTCGAGCCCGTCGGACACGACCTCCCACAGGTTCTTGTTCGGGTCGATGCCGCCACGGCTCTGGTCGACGTAGGAGATGTCGACCGTGTCGCCGATCTTCAGCGTGCCGCCGTCGAGGGGCTCGAGGCCGACGATCGTCTTGAAGAGCGTCGTCTTGCCGACACCGTTCGGGCCGATGACGCCGACGATGCCGTTGCGGGGCAGCGTGAAGGACAGGTCGCCGATGATGACGCGCTCACCGAACTGCTTGTGCAGCTTCTCGGCGTCGATGACCTGCGAGCCCAGACGCGGGCCCACGGGGATCACGATCTCCTCGAAGTCGAGCTTGCGGGTGCGCTCGGCCTCGGTGACCATCTCTTCGTACCGGGCGAGACGGGCCTTCGACTTCGCCTGACGGCCCTTGGTGTTGCTGCGGACCCAGTCGAGCTCCGAGGACAGGCGCTTCGCGAGCTTCGCGTCCTTCTTGCCCTGCACCTCGAGGCGCGCACGCTTCTTCTCGAGGTACGTCGAGTAGTTGCCCTCGTACGGGTAGAGGCGACCACGGTCGACCTCGGCGATCCACTGGGCCACGTGGTCCAGGAAGTACCGGTCGTGGGTCACGGCGAGGACGGCACCGTGGTACTGCTGCAGGTGCTGCTCGAGCCACTGCACGCTCTCGGCGTCCAGGTGGTTGGTGGGCTCGTCGAGCAGGAGCAGGTCGGGCTTCTGGAGCAGGAGCTTGCAGAGCGCGACGCGACGCTTCTCACCGCCGGAGAGGTGCGTGACGAGTTCGTCCCCCGGGGGGCACTGGAGCGCGGCCATGGCCTGCTCGAGCTGCGAGTCGAGGTCCCACGCGTCGGCGGCGTCGATCTCCTCCTGCAGCGTGCCCATCTCGGCCAGGAGCGCGTCGAAGTCGGCGTCGGGCTCGGCCATCAGCGCGGAGATCTCGTTGAAGCGGGCGAGCTTCGCGTGGATCTCGCCGACGCCTTCCTGGACGTTCTCGAGCACGGTCTTCGTCTCGTCGAGCTCCGGCTCCTGCATGAGGATGCCGACGGTGAAGCCCGGCGTGAGCTTCGCCTCACCGTTCGACGGCTGGTCGAGACCGGCCATGATCTTCAGGATCGTCGACTTGCCGGCACCGTTCGGTCCCACGACGCCGATCTTGGCGCCGGGGAGGAACGACATCGTGACGTCGTCGAGGATCAGCTTGTCGCCGACCGCCTTGCGGGCGCGGACCATCTGGTAGATGTACTCAGCCATATCGGCCCCAAGTGTAGTGACACCGCCGGTGCGTCGCGCGCCCGGAACCGGATCGCCGCTTCGCGCACCCGACCGGACAGGGGTCTGTCGGGATCCGTGGCGACGACGTAGGTTGTCCTCGCCAACCACCTCGGGGCCCGTCGCTCACCACGACGCGGACCGGCTCAGGATCACGGACGGGATGACAACCATGACCAGGCACGCCACACGACTGCGCCGACTCGCGCTCCCCTTCGTCGGAGCGATCGCGCTCACCGTCGCCCTCGTCGCTCCGGCCGCGCCGGCATCGGCCGCCGGAGCCGTCCCGAAGGGCGACCCCTACCTGCTCTACACGGCGAGCATCAGCGCCAGCGGGTCCGGCACGGGGTACTCGTCGTACATCAACGTCCACGACGCCCACAACAACGCCTACTCGTTCGGCATCCAGTCGGACAAGGGGTCCCCCGAGAGCAAAGGCAAGCCGCGCTACATCTGGGAGCGCGTGCAGAACGGCAAGTTCACCTACGGCTACCTCGGTCCGGCGACGAACAAGCTCACGCCGATCGGGATGCGCTGGTACAAGAACGACGTCGCGACGATGATCGTGAACCACAAGACGATCGGCACCCTCAAGCTCAACCTGGACGGCCGGCTGTTCTTCAACGCCGAGGCGAACGCCCGCCTGAACGGTGACGTCGTGCACTCGACCGTGCAGAACACGCGCATCACCGTCGGCGACCGCAAGGGCCAGATCGGGCTGAACGGCAAGTGGGACACGAGCTTCTCGTTCCACGGGCTGAAGGCGACGCAGACGAACAAGCCACGGATCCAGGGCGCGAGCTTCAAGATCGACGGCCGGGTCGCCGGGCTGCCGCGCGGTGGGAACTGGGACACCGAGCAGGTGTCCGGCATCGCGATGATCGCGCAGAAGTGGTGACCTTCCGGCGCGTCTGACCGGGTTCACGCGGCGACCCCCGTGAGGGGTCCGTCGTCGTCCGCTGCCTCGGGATCGAACGCGGCACCGTCCTGTTCGAGCATGCGCTCCGACGGCCCGACCGGGTCGGCGTCGTCGAGTCCGTGGTCGATCCCGGAGTCGTTCCCCTGGTCGGTCCCTGGCTCGAGCCCGTCCTCGTCCTCGCGGTCGGCACCGGCACCGGCACCGGCACCGGCACCGGCCTCGTGCTCGGTGTCGTGCTCGTGCCGCGGGCCGTCGAGCGCCGGAGCAGCGACCAGGCCGCCGCCGTGCACCTCGCCGGTCCGGGGGTCGACGCCCCGCACCCCGCCGTGCCCGGACGTCGTGTCGTTCACCTGCCGCGGCACCCGGACCCAGTTGCTGATGCCCCACGCCAGGTCGTGCCCGATGCCGTCGGCGTCGATCTCGACGGACGTGCCACCGCGACCGTCGCGCTCCCAGGTGCGGATCCGGACACGGCCGGACACGACGATGCGGTCGCCCTTCTTCAGGGACTTGAACACGTTCGACGCGAGGGAGCGGAACGCGGTGACGGTGTACCAGTTGGTCGCACCGTTGACCCAGGCGGCGCTGGCCCGGTCCCATCGGCGTGACGGTGAGGCGAGGCGCAGGCTCGTGATGGCGATGCCGGTCTCGGTGACGAGGTGACGGGGTTCCGTGGCGACGATTCCGCAGACGGTGATGATGTCGTTCATGCGTCGATCGTCATCGAGCCCGGGGCTGCCGAAGCAGCCCCGGGCTCGATCTGTGGCGTGTGGACCCGATCAGGCGACCTGTGGAGGGCGAGTCCCCCGGGCCTCCTGTCCGGCCCTGGACCGCTAGTGCGCTCGGAACTCGGGCCGCGCTGCGAGCGGCCCGAGCGCGGCGTGGACCGCGCCCTTCGCGGACTCGAGCGACGGGTAGAGCCCGCCGGTGCGCCCTCGTCCGTAGAGTTCGACCTGGAAGCCGTCCGCGGCACGGTGGATGCTGCCCACCGCACCTGCCGGACCGATCGCGACCCAGGTCCCGGTGTTGTTCGTCATCGTTCGACCACCTCCTCGTGGCCCCGACGCCCGAGGATCAGGACGCCAGGATGTACTGACTGTAGGCCTTGCGGACCTTGTTCACCTTGGGCAGCGCGACTGCGAGGCAGTAGCCCTGGCCGGGGTTCTTCGCGAAGAAGTCCTGGTGGTACTCCTCCGCCGGGTAGAACGTCGTGAGCGGTTCGATCGTGGTGACGATGCCGCCGTCCCAGATCTCGGATGCGCGCGCGATCGCCTGCTCGAACAGCACGCGCTGCGCGTCGTCCGCCGGGAACATCGCCGACCGGTACTGCGTGCCGACGTCGGCGCCCTGCCGGTTCAGCTGCCGCGGGTCGTGCAGCGTGAAGAAGACGTCGAGGATCACGTCGGCCGGGATCACCGTCTCGTCGAACGTGACCGCGACGGCCTCGGCGTGACCGGTCGACCCGGTGCACACCAGCTCGTACGAGGGGTTCTCCACCCGACCGCCGATGTAGCCGGACTCCACGTCCTGCACGCCCTGGAGCGTGCGGTACACGGCGTCGAGACACCAGAAACATCCACCTGCGAGCACGAACGTGGTCATGGCCACAACCTACCTCCCGGAGTCCGGCAGCGGACCGGCTGCGGACGGCCCGCACCGGGGACATCCCCTCCACAGCGCGCTGCGTCCGTCCCACCGTCCACGATGCGTCGGAAGAGCCCCGGCGTGTCGGTGGTGGCCCGTAGCGTCGGGACCACACCGACCAGGAGGCCACGATGCAGACCACGACCGAACCCGCACTGCGGATCCGCTCCGTCCCGCTCTCCCGGTCGCGCGGCGACTACCGCATCCTCGACGTCCGCGACGACCTGAGCCGTGTGACCCGCGCCAACGGCGAGATCGTCGGGTACGTGGACCGCATCGACGTCGCCGGTGACACCGCCTACCGCGCCCGTCGCTACGTCGCCACCGAGCGTCGGTTCGTCGAACTGCCGAACGTGTGGTCCGCCGACGACGCCGTGGACTGCCTCCGCTGGTCATGATGTTCCAGATTGGAATCATCTGGGGTCGGATGTGCGGAACGCCGTTCGTCCTCCCCAGGGCCTGACCGTTTCGTGAGTATGGTGCGCGCATGGACTGGTGGAACGACCTGACCGACTGGACTGCGTCCGACGACGGGTGGCGGGTGATCTCGGGTGCCGTGATCCCCTTCGTCGCCATCGTCGTCGCCGGCGTGATCGCGGCGCTCATCGGACGGGGTGCGACCAAGCGGGTCGTCGCCCTGCAGGAGCGTGAGTCGAAGAACGCCGCCGTCGCGGCGATCATCTCCGCGGCGCGCAAGGCCGCTGCCTGGGGTTCGCTCGGGCACGACGAACGCGGGTACGCGGACCACCTGGCAGAGGACGCCGACATCCGGCTCCGGCTGCTCCCCGTGCAGGGTGCGCCCCTCGCCGCCAGCTGGGCGCAGCACGAGATCGCCGACATCAAGAAGAACTCGTCGACCTTCAGCTTCCAGGCCGACCAGTCGCTCGCCGAGTTCCGCGACCGCCTGCTCGAGTGGCAGGCCCGCCCGGGCCGCGCCCGCAAGCTCTTCAAGGCCGACCTCGAGCGCTGGAAGTTCGAGTCCCCCGACCCCGATGCCGACCTGATCAAGCGCCAGCAGGACTGGAACGCCGACCAGAACGGCACCGCCCGGCCGCAGAGCCCGACCCCGGCGGCTCCCGCGCCGGCGGCTCCCGTCGAGCGCCCCACGCCGACGACGACGTCCCTGCGTCCGGCGCAGCGAGCAGCAGGAGCTCCCACCTCCGCACCGTCGACCCCGGCCAACGCCGGGTCGACCCCCGGCGGTGCAGCCCCCGCAGCGCCCGCTGCCTCCGCCGCCTCCACTCCCGCAGCTCCCGCGGCAGAACCCGGGTTCTCGGTGAAGCGCGGTGGGTCGGACGCCAACGCCACCCGCTCCTACGGCGAGAACACCACCCGCGTCTACGGCGACGACACCGCGCCCCCGGTACGCCCGGCACTCGGCACCCCCACGTCACCCGCACGCTCGACCCCGACCCGCGGGACCGACGACACCGAGGTCGTGGACGACGACGCCGTCACCCAGGCGTTCGGCGACTCCGACCGGGTGACCCCGGCCCGCAGCACCGACCGTCCCGCGTCGTCCGCCGTGGTGACGCCGACGCCGACCTCGGCCGACGCGCACGTCAACCGGCCCCCCGCCAACGACGTCCCGACGGCCCAGGCGTCACCGGCTGCTCCGTCGTCCCCGGCTGCCCCGGCGTCCGCCCCGGCCCCGAAGGTCGAGACCCCGGGCACGACGAACACGACGTCCATCCCGACCCGCATCACCCAGGCCCCGGCGGAACCGACCGACGCGAACGAGACGTCCGAGGCGCCGTACACGCAGCCGATCAGTGCCGCCGAACTCCGCCGCCGCGCAGCGGACGACGACGAGTAACGGGCCAGGACACCCAGCACCCGCTCGAACGAGCAACGGGCCGCCATCCGATCGGATGGCGGCCCGTTCGCGTCGTGCCCCCGGCAGGAATCGAACCCGCGGCACGGTGGGTAGAAACCACCTGCTCTATCCACTGAGCTACGGAGGCGAGCGACGTCGATTCTAACCGGGACCCGCCGGCCGAGCGGTTCCGGAACGGTTCGGCCCGCGTCTGCTCGCAGTTCGCCTCCGGGACACCCGCACTTCGTACCGTCCGGGAGATGCACTCCTCTCCCACCGTCCTCGCCGTCGTCCCCGCGCGCGCTGGCTCGAAGGGCATCCAGGGCAAGAACCTGCGGACGGTCGCCGGCCGGTCGCTCGTCCGCCGGGCCGTGGAGTCGGCGCGGAGCGCGGCACTGATCGACGCCGTGGTCGTCACGACCGACGGCGACGCCATCGCGGCGGAGGCACGAGCAGCCGGCGCCGACGTGGTCCGACGGCCGGCCGACCTCGCGGGCGACGAGGCGTCGTCGGAGTCCGCGCTGCTCCACGTGCTCGACGAACTCGAGGCCGCGGGCACCGGACTGCCCGAGGTCCTGGTGTTCCTGCAGGCGACCTCGCCGTTCATCGACCCGGATGACCTCGACACGGCGATCCGGCGCGTCTCGGAGGGGCACGCCGACGTCGTGTTCGCCGCGGCGCCGTCGCACGCGTTCCTGTGGCGCGTCGCCACGGACGGTTCCGCCGTCGCCGTGAACCACGACGCCGCCACCCGTCAGCGTCGCCAGGACCGCGCGGCCGAGTACCGCGAGACCGGCGCCTCGTACGTCATGCGGACCGATGGCTTCCGGCAGCACCGGCACCGCTTCCACGGCCGTGTCGAACTCATCGCCGTCGACCCCGCCGGCGCGATCGACATCGACGACGAGACGGACCTGATCGTGGCCGAAGCCACGGCCGACGTCACGGCCGAAGCCAGGTCCGAAGTCGCGGCCGACATCACGGCCGACGTCACGGCCGGCTCCGTCGCTCCCCAGACCCAGGACCACGACCCATCCCCGACGCGGGCAGCCCCCGCACTGAACGGAGCACCATGACCGTCACCATCGGCACGTCCACGATCGGCGCTGGCCACCCCGCGTACCTCATCGGCGAGATCGGCCTCAACCACAACGGGGACGTCGACATCGCCAAGCAGCTCATCGACGTCGCAGCCGACGCCGGGCTGCAGGCCGTGAAGTTCCAGAAGCGCACCCCGGCCATCGCCACTCCGGAGCACATGAAGAACACGCCTCGCAGCACCCCGTGGGGCGAGATGACCTACCTGGAGTACCGCTACCGCGTCGAGTTCGACCGCGACCAGTACATCGAGATCGGCGACCACGCGACCCTCCGTGGTCTCGACTGGTTCGCCTCACCGTGGGACGAGCCATCCGTGGACTTCCTCGAGGACCTCAACGTCGTCGCGTACAAGATCGCCTCGGCATCGGTGACCGACCTCGGGATGCTCGCCGCCGTCGCCGCGACCGGCAAGCCCGTCATCCTGTCGACGGGCATGTCGACCCTCGAGCAGATCGACGCCGCCGTCGACGCCCTCGGCACCGACCGCCTCGTGCTCATGCACGCCACGTCGACCTACCCGCTGCCCGCCGAGGAGGCGAACCTCCGCATGATCGACACCCTCGCCCACCGCTACTCGGGCGTGCCGGTCGGGTACTCCGGCCACGAGCCGGGCCTGCAGATCTCGATCGCCGCCGTGGCCCTCGGCGCGACCGCGGTCGAACGGCACATCACGCTCGACCGCACGATGTGGGGCTCGGACCACGCGGCCTCGCTCGAGCCGCACGGCCTAAAGACCCTGGCGCGGGACATCCGCATCATCGAGACGGCACTCGGCGACGGCGTCAAGAGGATCTTCCCCGGCGAGCAGGCACCGCTCGCGAAGCTGCGCCGCGTCGGCGCGTGAGCGGCCCGGTCGACGGGACCCACGCCATGGACGCGCCGGCTGACGGGGGTGCGCCGAGCAGCGGACGGGAGGCGCGCCTCCCGTCCGACGCGTCACCACGCGTCCGACGCGTGGTCGGCCTGGTCGACACCGATTCGTTCGCGAAGTGGGGCGCGCACCTGCTGGCGACGGCCCCGGCCGACTGGGACCTGGAGCTGCGCACCGTGGCGACCCCGCGGTCTGCGAGTCCGGAACAGCTGCGGTCGGCGTTCCGCGGACTGGACCGGCGGCTCGCCCACCTGCGCCACGATCCGCCGGCACCGAATGACGTCGACGCCGTCGTCGAGGAGCTCCGCGTCAACCCGCCGGACGCCGTCCTCGTGTCGTTGATCGGCCCCGTCGCCGAACTCGTCATCGACGAGGTGCACCGGCGGATCCCGGACCGGCCGGTGCTGGTGTCGGGACTGCCGGGGATCTCGTTCCCGGCGAAGTGGAAGGGCATCTTCTTCCGCGCCCGAGCCGACCTGTTCGTACTGCACAGCCACCGTGAGGTCCGGGCGTACGACGAGATGGCGCGCGAGGGCGGGGTGCAGCCGCACTTCGCGCTCGCCACGCTGCCCTTCGCGCGGAGCGCGACCGCCGGCGCGAGCGCCAGCGCGACCGCCGGCGCGAGCGCGCCCGTCCGTGACTCCGTCGTCTTCGCCGCCCAGCCGAGTGTCCCGCTGGAGCGCGCCGACCGGGCCCTCGTGGTGCAGTGGCTCGTCGCGACCGCACGGCAGCACCCGGAGTGGCGCGTCGTCATCAAGACCCGCGCGGCCGCCGGCGAACACCAGACGCACCGCGAGGAACACCCCTACCCCGACCTCGTGCCGGCAGACGCCCCGGCGAACCTGGTGGTCGAGAGCGGGCCGATGGCCGAGCACCTCGACCGTGCCGTGGCCCTCGTGACGATCAGCTCGACGGCGGTGCTCGAAGCGGCCGCCCGCGGTGTGCCCGCACTGACGCTGACGGACTTCGGCATCGGACGGCACCTGATCAACGAGGTGTTCGTGTCGAGCGGCCTCGAGGGCGACTCGGTCGACCTGGTGGACGGCCGGTTCGGCACGGTCCGACCGAGCTGGATGCGGGACAACTACTTCCACCCGGCCTCGGAGAACGACTGGCAGCAGCGGCTGACCGAGCTCATGGCACGGCGGGACGCCGGGACGCTCGTCGACCGCGAACCCGCACGCCGCAGCCGGGGCGGAGTGCTGCGCCGGGCCTGGGAGCGGAAGAACGCCCTCGGCGGCGCAGACCGCTCGGCGCTCGGCTGGCTCGCACTCGCGATCGGGGCGCCGATCCGCACGGTGAAGCGGCTGGCGCGGAAGGCGGTGGCGCTGGTCGACCCGCCGGAGCCGGTCGTGGTGGCGGCGCCGACGTCGCAGCGTGCGGCGGGCGGCGGCAGCGCGACGAGCGGTCGTTCAGAGGGCCTTGGCGATCGCCAGCAGCAGTTGGTCTCGGGTGGGGACCCCGGGTGAACGGAAGACCTCGGCTCCGTCCTCCCGCCGCACGATGATCGTGGGCGTGGAACGGATGCCGAGGTCCTCCGCGTCGTCGGGGTACGACGCCACGTCACGTTCGGTCACGGCGAGCCCGGGGACGAGTGCCGACGCCTCGGCCGACACCCGGCGGGCGGCGGCGCACGGCGCACAGAAGGCGGACGTCCAGAGGTCGAGCTGCATGTGACCCTGCAACACGGCGGCGTGGGGTTCTACTCCCGGTCGAACTCGCCGCTGCGGTCGCCGCGGTCGGCCAGGTCGTCCACCGGGTCGGACTCCCCCGGCTCGTAGGTGAACTCGACGGAGATCTGGTCGAGGACCTGCCGCGACTTGGTCGCGCGGTAGGTGAAGGCCGTCTGCAGGCCCTCGACGTCGGCGAACACCGTGACCTCGTCGTCCAGCGCGTCGCTCGTCGCGGTGCGGGTGTCGGTCGTGCCGTCGAAGGGGCCGCCGTGGAAGATCGCGGTGTACTCGTCGCCTTCGTGGATGGTGATGTCGCTCATGCGTCCCTTCTACCAGGCGGCGCCTGTTGCGGGATGCATAGCATCGCTATATAGTTCAGCTATGGAAACAACGCGGGCGCAGACGATCGAGACACTCCTCGTCTCCGTGAACCGCTTGATCCGCAGCGCCGTGCAGTCGACGGGCAACACCACGTCGGCAGCGGTCTGGCGCACGCTCGGCATCCTCGAGTCCGACGAGCCGCTCCGACTGGGTGAGCTCGCGGTCGCCTCGCGCGTGGCGCAGCCCACGATGACCCGGCTCGTCACCGGCATGCTCGCCGACGGCCTGGTCTCGCGCAGCGTCGACCCCGACGACTCCCGCGGGCAGCTCATCGAGGTCACCGACGCGGGCCGCGCACGACTCACCGCCTGGCGCGCCACGCTCACCGACACGGTCGGCCCGCTGTTCGCCGACCTCACCGACGACGACTGGGACGTCCTGCACCACGCGGCCGTCCTGATCGCACAGCGCACGAACACCACCACCCCCGCGACGTCGTCCACCGGGACGGCACCGACCAGAACGGAGACCACCGCGTGAACGCCCACGCACCTGCCGGCCAGTCCGGCTCCATCCTCAAGCAGTCGTCGGCGGTCTGGGCGATCGCGTTCGCCTGCGTCGTCGCGTTCATGGGCATCGGTCTCGTCGACCCGATCCTCCCCGCGATCGCTGCGTCGCTCAAGGCGACCCCGGCGCAGACCGAACTGCTGTTCACGAGCTACCTGGCGGTCACCGGCGTCGCGATGTTCTTCACCAGCTGGGTCTCGAGCCGCATCGGCGCGAAGCGCACCCTGCTCATCGGTCTGGCGCTCATCGTCGTGTTCTCGGTCCTCGCCGCCACGTCGAACAGCGTGTGGAGCATCATCGACTTCCGCGCCGGCTGGGGCCTCGGCAACGCGCTCTTCATCTCCACCGCGCTGGCCACCATCGTCGGTGCGGCATCGGGTGGCACCGCCTCGGCGATCATCCTCTACGAGGCAGCACTCGGTCTCGGCATCGCCGTCGGTCCGCTCGTCGGCGGCCTGCTCGGCTCGGTCAGCTGGCGCGGTCCGTTCTTCGGCGTCACCACCCTGATGGCCGTCGCGTTCATCGCCATCGTCGCCCTGCTGAAGACCGGCAGCCTCGAGAAGCCCACCCCGACGAAGCTCTCGGCACCGTTCCGCGCCCTCGGCCGTCCCGCGCTCGCCGCACTCGCCGCGACCGCGCTGTTCTACAACATCGGCTTCTTCGTCCTGCTCGCCTACACACCCTTCACGCTCGGCTTCGGCGCGCTCGGCATCGGCTTCACGTTCTTCGGGTGGGGGCTCGGTCTCGCGATCACGTCCGTATGGGTCGCGCCGATGCTCACCGCCCGTCTCCGCCGGACGACCGTGCTGAAGATCGCGTTGCCCCTGCTGGCGCTCGACCTGTTCGCCGCGGCCGTCGTCGTGGACTCGCAGGTCGGCCTCATCATCTGCGTCATCGTCGGCGGACTCGTCCTCGGTGTGCTGAACACGGTGCTCACCGAGTGCGTCATGGAGGCCACGGACCTGCCCCGCTCGGTCGCCTCGAGCGCGTACTCGGCCGTCCGCTTCATCGGCGGAGCCATCGCCCCGCCGGTCGCGACCCTGCTCGCCGACGAGTTCGCTCCCTCGGCCGCGTACGTGTTCGCCGGAGCGTCGGTCGCCGTCGCGTTCGTCGTCGTCCTCTGCACCACGAAGGTCCTGCGCCGCGTGGACGACGGTGCGGAGCTGGAGCGCGTCGAGGCCGAGGCCATCGGCGCCGGAGAGATGTCCTAGCCCCGAGCCTCGCCCCGGCGGTCCAGGTCCCGGTCCCGCTCCCGCTCCCAGTCCCGGTCCGGGTCCCGGTTCTCCGCGAACGGGCGAAACACCCGGGTGCCGCGCCACGCGACCGCGCCATTTCGCCCGCTCGCGGTGCGCAGCGGCCGTTCCGCTTGCCCGCCCTGCCGAGCGGGCGAAACACCCGCGTGCCACGCCACGACGACCGCGGCATTTCGCCCGCTCGCGGTGGGCGCACTGGTCGCGACCAGCCTGGAGGCCCGGCGCCCGCCCGGCGGACCGGCTCCGGGCCTCCAGGCAGTCACCGCAACCGCCCCGCGCGCCCTCGGCGCGTCCGGTGTGCGTCCGCGCACCACGCGCTCGTCGAGCGGGCGAAACACCCGGGTCGTCTCGCCACGCAACCGCGGCATTTCGCCCGCTCGCGGTCGCCGTGGGCTGGGTCCGCGCGCCCGCCCTGCCTTCTGGTCCCGCTTCCCCGCGAGCGGGCGAAACGCCCGGGTCGCCGCTCCACGCAAGCCTGGCATTTCGTCCGCTCGCGGTGGGCGCACTGGTCGCGACCAGCCTGGAGGCCCGGCGCCCGCCCGGCGGACCGGCTCCGGGCCTCCAGGCAGTCACCGCAACCGCCCCGCGCGCCCTCGGCGCGTCCGGTGTGCGTCCGCGCACCACGCGCTCGTCGAGCGGGCGGAACGCCCGGGTCGCCCCGCCACACGACCGCGGCATTTCGCCCGCTCGCGCGCTCGACGGACGCCGCTGCGCCGCTGCGCACGGGGCGCACGCGGGCCGGGAATAGGATCGTGCACATGGCAACCGCGAATGACCGCCTCGTCTGGATCGACTGCGAGATGACCGGCCTCGACCTCGAGGTCGACGAACTCGTCGAGGTGGCCGTGGTCATCACCGACTTCGACCTCGAGCCCGTGCACCCCGGCTTCGACATCGTGATCAAGCCCGACCAGTCCGCGCTCGACAACATGAACGAGTTCGTGACGAACATGCACGTCACGTCGGGGCTCATCGAGGAGATCCCGAACGGCGTCAGCCTGGCGGACGCCGAGTACCAGGTGCTCGAGTACATCCTCGAGCACGTCCCGGCGGAGGGCACCGCTCCCCTGGCCGGCAACACCATCGGCACCGACCGGGCGTTCCTGTCCAAGTACATGCCCCGCGTCGACGGCCACCTGCACTACCGGAGCGTCGACGTCTCGAGCATCAAGGAGCTCTGCCGCCGCTGGTTCCCGCGCGTGTACTTCAACTCGCCGGAGAAGCACGGCGGGCACCGCGCGCTCGCGGACATCCTCGAGTCGATCCGCGAGCTCGAGTACTACCGCCGCGCCGGCTTCGTCGCCGAACCCGGCCCGACCACCGAGGACGTCCGCGCCGTCCAGGCCGAGGTCGTCGAGAAGTGGGAACCGCGCCTGGCGCAGCCCGCAGCCGAGTGACGACACGGGTGGTCGGCACCACCCGCAGCATGTACTACTATTGAGTGGTCGCGCCGGTCCGCCGGTGTGTGCATGGTGGATATAGCTCAGTTGGTAGAGCGCCTGGTTGTGGTCTAGGAGGTCGCGGGTTCGAGACCCGTTATTCACCCCAGTCGAGGGAGAGTCCTGTTGCGTGTGACGCAACCGGGACTCTCCCTCAGTGTTTGTCTGGGCGCCTCCGGCGCCGTGCGGTTTCGCCGCGAGTGGTGAGCCACGAGTGGTCAGCGCGGTGTGGGACGATCCCTGCGTGATGGAGATGTCCGCCGACGACTTCGAGCAGCTCGTGACCGATGAACTCGACCTGCTCCCCGACGAGATGGTCGACGGCCTCGACAACGTGGTGTTCGTGGTCGAGGACGAACCGGAGAACGGCGAAGAGCTGTTCGGCGTGTACGACGGCATCGCGGCCACCGAGCGCGGGCAGTACGGCTTCGGCGAGCTGCCCGACCGGATCGTGGTGTTCCGCAAGCAGCACCTGGCCGAGTGCGACACCCTCGAGGAACTCAAGGACGAAGTGCACACCACGCTCGTCCACGAGATCGGGCACTTCTACGGCATCGACGACGAGCGCCTGCACGAACTCGGCTGGGCGTAGCGGGCGCCGCCCCTCAGAACCGCGTCGGCCCCACCTCGTGGTACTTCTCCCACGCACCCACCGGCCCCCGCCCGTGCAGCGCGTACTCGCCCACGAGCCGCTCCTTGTAGACCGCCGGGTTGTGCGACGCCACGACGCGGGCGTTCCGCCAGTGCCGGTCCAGCGCCCGGGTGCGGTCGGCCGCCGAGGCTCCGCCGACCTCGAACAGCTCGGACGCCGACCGCAGCACCCGCGGCCCGATCTCGACCTGTGCCTGGTACACGGCGTTCTCGGCCGCGTCGAGCAGCACGCGGTCCACGCCGACCCCGGGTTCGTTCGTCGCCACCACGGTGTCGAGCAGTCCCGCCGCGGCGGCGACCAGTGACCGGGCGGTGAACGCCCCGCTCGACAGCCGACCGAGGACCGCCAGGACCTGCGGGTCCTCCCCCGGCGTGGCCGCGTTCGCGTGGATGTACGTGCGGGTCCGTGGTCGGACGAACGCCACGGCGTCGTCGGACACCGCCTGCCCGATCCCGGCGAGGACCGCCAGCAGGTACAGCTGGTAGAAGGCCTGGATGTGCGAGAGCGGGGCGTCCCGGTACGCCGACACCACAGCGGGGTCGACCGACACCCCGTCGAACACGGTGGTGCCGGACGCGGTCAGCCGCTGCCCGAAGCCGTCCCAGTCGTCGATGCTCGTCACGCCGAGTGCGGTGGCGTCGACGGCGAACGTCACGCGTTCCCCGTCGCGGTCCGCCGCCAGGTAGATCCAGTCCGCGTAGAGCGTGCCGGTCGAGTAGAACTTCCGACCGTCGAGGCGGAGGGAGTCACCGGCCGGCGTCACCGTCGTCGAGATGTCGGCCAGGGTCGTCCCGGTCCGCTCCGAGGTCGCGTTCCCGATGATCGCTCCGTCGACGATCCGGTCGAGCCACTCGTCGCGCGATTCGGAGTTCGGCCGGAGCAGCACGAGCTCGGTGTACCCGAAGTGTCCCCGCCACAGGTGCGCGATGTTCGAGTCCGCCGCCGCCAGGTCCGCCACCAGGTGCGCGAGTTCGACCAGGGTCGCACCGAACCCGCCGCGGTCCTCCGGCACGCGCAACCGTCCGAACCCCGCGTCGGCCAGCGCGCGGACCTCGGCGTGCGGCAACGGCCGGTCGCCGGGAGCACCGGAGGCGAGCTCGCGCTCGACCGCGCCCTCGCGGATGGTCGCGAACACCGGTGCGAAGCGCGCCCGCAGCGTGGCCAGGCGGTCGGCCGGGAGGCCCGGCGTGTGCCCGTCGGTCGTCGTCGCGTCCGTCATGCGGGCACCTCCACGGCACGGGGTGCGTCGTCCGGGTGGGCAGCGGTCGCGCCGCTCGCGCCACCGGAGAACGCGCCGCGCCACTGCCGGGCGGGGTGCGAGTCCGGCAGCTGCGCGTGCCCGAAGAGCTTCTCGCGCAGGGTGCCCGCGCGGTACTCGGACTGCATCAGGCCACGCTCCTGCAGGGTCGGGGCGATGTGGTCGACGAACTCCTCGTACGAACCGGGCAGCGTCCAGTTGATGACGTTCACCCCGTCGACGCCGACCCGCTGCCAGTCGGCGAGCTCGTCGGCGATCTGCTCCGGCGTGCCGACGACCCGGGCGCGGAGCTTCGCGGACAGGCGTGCGAGGTCGGCGATCGTGGGTTCGCGGTCGCCGGCGGCCTCACGGAGCCACTGCAGGTGCGACTGCCCGGCGTGGGTGCGGACCTCGGACAGCGGGGTGTCCGGATCGAGGGCGTCGCCGGTGTCCGGGTCGAAGCCGAGGTTCGAGTGCACCAGGAAGCCGTCGGCCGCCAGGTACTCGTCGATCTCCGCTTCCTTGGCCTTCGCCTCGGCTTCGGTCGAGCCGGTGACGAACGTCAGGCCGAGGAAGAACGCAATGTCCTCCCGCCGGCGCCCGGCTGCCTGGGCGAGGTCGCGGGTCTCGCGGATGAGCTGCTCGGTGGCGTCGCGGTTCGAGGTCAGGATGAACTGGGCCTCGGCGTTCCGTGCCGCGAAGGCCCGACCGGCGGGTGAGGAGCCGGCCTGGAAGAGCACCGGCGTGCGCTGCGGGCTGGGCGCGCTCAGGTGCGGACCCTGCACGTCGTAGCGGGTGCCGTGGTGGTCGATGCGGTGCACCTTGTCGGGGTCGGCGTAGCCGCGGACCGGGTCCTTCAGCACGGCGCCGTCCTCCCACGAGCCCTCCCAGAGCTTCGCGCAGACCTCGAGGTACTCCTCGGCCCAGACGTAGCGCTCGTCGTGCTCCTCGAGCCGGTCGGCGCCGAAGTTGCGGGCGGCGCTGTCGAGCGCACTCGTGACGACGTTCCAGCCGATGCGGCCCCGCGTGATGTGGTCGAGCGTGGAGACCTTGCGGGCGAAGTCGAACGGGTGCGCCTGGATGACGCTCGACGTGAACGCCAGGCCGAGGTGCTCGGTCGACACGGCGAGCGCGGAGAGCAGCACCGAGGGGTCGTTCGAGGGGATCTGCAGTCCCTCGCGCAGGTTGGTCGAGTAGTCGCCGCGGCCGGGACCGTAGGTACCGACGACGTCGGCGAAGAACACGGCGTCGAACTTGCCGCGCTCGAGGGTCTTGGCCAGGTCGGTCCAGAGCGTCACGTCGTCGAAGTCGGCTTGGCGGGCGTCCGGGTGCCGCCACAGGCCGTGCTGGATGTGCGACGTCGTGTTCATGACGAAGGCCGCGAAGCGCAGCGGACGGTTCGGTGCATCGCTCATGCGTCCCATCGTGGTCGGCGGGCACCGCCCGACGACAGCGACGTGACCTTCCGTTACGCGCGGTGTTCCCCGCGGCCCCGGAGGCGACCATGCTCCTGAGGCATGCCGACCCCGAGTACCGTCACCGCGCCTCCCGGCCGTCCCGCCGCACCGTCGACCACCGCGACCCGCCGTCGCGTCGCCCTGGCCTCGTTCGTCGGCACGACGGTCGAGTACTACGACTTCTACCTGTACGCGACGGCATCCGCCCTGGTGTTCGCGCCGACGTTCTTCCCGTCGGTGACGCCCGCCGTCGGCGTGATCGCGTCGTTCGCGACCTACGGGGTCGGCTTCGTCGCGCGGCCGCTCGGCGGGGTGATCGCCGGACACCTGGGCGACCGCATCGGACGCAAGAAGCTGCTCGTCGCGTCCCTGGTGCTGATGGGCATCGCGTCGACGCTGATCGGTGTCGTGCCGTCGGCAGCGACCATCGGTGTCGGTGCCGTCGTCGCGCTGGTGTTCCTGCGGCTGCTGCAGGGCGTCGCGGCCGGCGCGGAGTGGGGCGGGTCGGCGCTCCTGTCCGTCGAGCACGCGCCCGAGCGGCACCGCGGGCTGTTCGGGGCGTTCACGCAGATGGGGTCGGCGGGCGGGATGCTGCTCGCGACCGGCGTGTTCACCCTGGTGCGCTCGCTGCTCGGCAACGAGGTGTTCCTCGCCTGGGGCTGGCGGCTGCCGTTCCTGTTCTCCGCCGTGATCGTGGCGGTCGGCCTGGTGATCCGGCTCGGCGTGCAGGACGCTCCGGTGTTCCAGGAGCTGCGGGCCTCCGGCGGGGTCGAGCGGTTCCCGGTCTGGCAGGCGATCCGGCACCACCCGCGCGCGATCCTGGTGACGGCCGGACTGCGCCTGGTGCAGCCCGCGCTGTACTCGATCCTGACGACGTACTCGCTGACCTACCTCGCGGCCGTGCGGGGACCGTCCGGCTCCGATGCGGGGTTGCAGGCCGTACTCGTGATCTCGGCGGTGTCGCTCGTGTCGACGCCGTTCTGGGGCTGGCTGTCCGACCGGGTGGGTCGCCGCGTGCTCACGATCTGGTCGGCAGTGGGCATCGCGGTGCTCATCTGGCCGTTCTTCGCGTTCCTCGACGCCGGGCCGCTCGTGCTGCTGCCGCTCGTGGCGCTCATCGGGATGTGCGTGTTCCACGACAGCATCTACGGGCCGCAGGCAGCCTGGTTCGCGGAGCAGTTCCCGACCGGACGGCGGTACTCGGGGATGTCGCTCGGGTACCAGATCGGGTCGATCTTCTCGGTGGGACTGACGCCGCTGCTGGCCGCGGTGTTCGTGGAGCTCGGTGGGGGCTCGCCGTGGATCCTGTGCGGGTACCTCGGGGTGTACGCGGTGCTGACCATCGTGGCGGCGGTGTTCGCGGTGGACCCCGCTGCGCGTGCGCGCGGCGGCGCGGGCGACAGCGCTACGTCCGCAGCACCACGTCGGCCAGGGACGCCGGGTCCTCGGCGACGATGAAGTCCTGCTCCTGCGCCGCCCACCGGTCCCACTCGCGCGCGAAGGTGTCGCCGTCGCGGCCGATCGCCCGGTCCCAGCGGACTGCGTCGTCGGCCTCGAGCCACACCGCCAGCGAGGCGAGCGCCACCGACGCCCGGGACACCGCCCCGCAGCCCTCGATCACGATCGGCAGGTCGGGGTCGACGGCGGTCCACTCCGCAGGACCGCCGGTCGCCCAGTCCCACCGGCGGTAGCCGCTGGGTGCGCCGAGCACGTCACGGACCACGGCGTCGGCCGCCGCGCGGAGTCCGTCCCACCCAGGGTAGACGTCGTCGAGGTGCACGACCTGCGCTCCCAGCAGCCGGGCGAGCTGGTCGCCGAGGGTCGTCTTGCCGGTGCCGGAGCGGCCGTCGACGAGCACCACGACGCGCCCTCCCGACGCCGCCGCGGCGCCGGCAGCGGCTGCGGCGACACCCGCGGCGAGACCGTCGCCACCCGCCGCCTCCGTCGCATCAGACACGCCAGGTCCCCGCTGCCACCGCGACCGCGATCGACACCACGCCGATCCCGACGAGCACCGCGACCATCGCCCACTCCGGCCCCGCGAACCGCGCGACCCGCGCCCACGTCCGTCGTCCGGGAGCCCCGAACCCACGCGACTCCATCGCCACCGCCAACGTCGTCGCCCGTCGCAGTGCCAGGACCAGCAGCGCGAACGCCATCGATGCCCCACGTCGCAGCCGCCCGGTGTCGGCCAGCCCCCGAGCGCGCCGCGCCATCGCGAGCTGCCGCCAGTCGTCCACGAGCAGCGTCATCATCCGGATGGCCGCGAGCGCTCCGAGCACGAACCGCGCGGGCAGTCGCAGCACCTGCGCGAGCCCGTCGGCCAGGTCGGTCGGGTCGACGCGCACGAACAAGGCGACCGCGGGCAGCCCCACCGCGAGCACGCGCAGTGCCGTCGCCAGCGCGAGCGTCAGCGACCCGTCGGTGACGTGGGCGAAGCCGAAGTCGAACCACTCCCGCCCGGAGGGTCGTCCGTACAGCGCGATGCTCACCGCCGTGAGCGGCACGGCCACCAGGACCGGGGACACCCGCAGCAGCAGGGTCCGCACCGGCAGCCGCAGGAGCGGCAGCAGGGCGATCTCGAGGGCGAGGGCGACGGCTGCGGACACGACGTCCAGGCTCAGCACGAGGCACACGCCGAGTGCGAGGACGCCGACGAGTGAGGCGACCGGTTGGACGGCGCGGACGCCGCGGTGGTGGTCGGGCGCGGGGGCGGTCGCGGTCGCGGGCGCGGTCGCGGGCGCGGTCGTTGCGTCTCTTCGGTCTGGAGGCGCGGTTCGGCCCGTCGTCGTCGGCCCCGTCTCCGGGATGGTCGCCGTCGCACCCCCCTGGTCGCGTTCCACGTGCCCTTGGTCGCCCTCCACGCGCCGGGCACCGTCCGCCGCGAGCACGACCTCGTCGGCGTCGAGTGCACGGATCAGGTCGCGGTCGTGCGTGACGGCGACGATGGTGGTGCCGGCGTCGGCGAGCACTCCGAGGTGCCGGACGACGGCGTCCCACGTGGCGCGGTCCTGCCCGGAGGTCGGTTCGTCGAGCACGACGACGGGCGGCCGTGCGGCGACCACCGCCGCGATGGCGAGCCGTCGCTGTTCGCCGCCGGACAGCGTGAAGGGGTTGGCGTCGGCGAGGTGGGCGAGGCCGAACTCGCCGAGGAGCGCGTCCGCCCGGTCCGCGGCGTCCGGTGTGCCGAGCGCTCTGGGGCCGGCCTCGACCTCGTCGCGGACGGAGCGGGCGACGAACTGGTGCTCGGGGTCCTGGAAGACGGTGCCGATGCGGGCGGACAGCTCGCGGCTCGACCAGGTGTGCGGTGCGGGGTCGAGGCCGGCGGCGAGTTCCGTCGTTGCCGAGAGCTCCCCCGCCGCCGGAGGCAGGAGCCCCGCGAGCGTGAGGCCGAGCGTCGACTTGCCGATGCCGTTCGGTCCCGTGACCGCCACGACCTGACCGGCTCGGAGCTCGAGGTCGATCCCGCTGCCCACCCGCTGCCGCTTGCCGCGGGCGGTCCCGAGGTCCCGGGCCTCGAGCAGCGCCGGGCCCGCCCCCGCGCCGGCGCTCACCCCCGCGCCCTCCCCCGCGCCGAGCGGGCGAAATGCCGCGGTGCCCTCGGCGGCCGACCCGGGTATTTCGCCCGCTCGCGCAGCCGCGCGAAGCCGCCCGCGGGCCGCACCACGTCCGGGCTCGGCGCCGGGCACCCACACCCCGGCCGCGGTGAGCGCGGCGCCGTGCCGTGCGAGGACCTCGGCCGGGGCGCCGTCCGCGACGACTCCGCCGCCGGGTGCGAGCAGCACGAGCCGGTCGACCAGGTCGAGCCAGGTGCCGATCCGGTGCTCCACCACGAGCAGGGTCGCCCCGGTCTCGTCGAGCAGCGCCCGGACGGCCTCGTGCACCTGGAGCACGCCGGCCGGGTCGAGGTTCGCGCAGGGTTCGTCGAGCACGAGGGCTCCCGGACGCATCGCGAGCACCCCGGCGAGCGCCAGCCGTTGCCGCTGGCCGCCGGACAGCATCGCAGTGGAACGGTCGAGGGGCAGGTCGAGCCCGACGACCTCGAGGGCCGACCGCACCCGCGCCCAGGTCTCGTCGCGCGGGACGCCGAGGTTCTCACAGCCGAACGCCACGTCGTCACCGATCCGCGACATCACGGTGTGCGCCTCGGGGTCCTGCATGACGAGGCCGACACGCCCGCGGACCGCGCGGGGGTCGGCACCGTCGACCAGGACCGAGCCCTGCGCGGAGGCAGCCGTGTCGTCGGTGGCGTCGGGTTCGTCGGGCAGGACGGCGGCGACCGCTCGGAGCAGCGTCGACTTGCCGGAGCCGGACGGTCCGACGATCGCGACCCGCTCTCCCGGCTCGACGCTCAGGTCGACGCCGCGGACGGCCCACTCGGCGCGTTCGGGGTAGCGCCATCCCCAGTCGCGGAACGCGATGCGTGCGGCGCGGACGCCGACGGCGTCCGGGGACGTCGACGACGGAGCGGACACCGTCACACCAGTTCGCGCGGCCGACGCCGACTGTGTTCGCGACCCGCCGCGAACGAGGACAGCACGCCGGTGCGGGCGAGTGCGCGGACGAGCAACCACGAACCGGCACCCGCGATCACCGCGCCCGAGATGACCGCGCAGACGACGTAGACGATCTTGAACGCGGCGTCGAGGCCGGGGTACCACAGCACGGTGTCGTTGATGCCGAGCGCGAGGCCGGCCGCGGCGCCCGCCAGGACGACGACCGGCAGCCGGTACACGCGGTACAGGAACAGGGCGAGGACGATCTCGGCTCCGAGGCCCTGGACGAGCCCGGCCTCGAGCGTCAGCCAGCCCCACTGGGTGCCGAATAGTGCCTCGACGGACGCGGCGACCATCTCACCGTAGAGTGCGGCGCCGGGCTTGCGGACGACGATGGCGACGAGTGGGCCGGCGAGCAGCCATACGCCGCCGAACAGCGCTTTCGTCCCCGGCAGGACGAGGTCCATGACGGCACTGATGGGCTCGTAGCCGAACTCCCAGAGCCGGAAGACGACGCCGAGTGCCACCGCGAGCACGCTCGCGACGACGATGTCGACGACCCGCCAGCGCAGCGATCGCCGCGGGGCGGTGTGGACGGTAGATGACGTGCCAGAAGACATGGTGCTGGACTCCTCCCTGCGCCGGCATGATCCGGATCAGGTTCGACGGTCGGAGCGCCACTCGCTCCCTCTCAGCCCGGCGGTCCCGGACTCCCGTGTGTGTCCCAGCAGTCTAGACGTGGTCGCGACCACATGACGGGTCGCGACCGCGGATCGGACGGGAGGCCCGTGGCGGGTCCGCCACGGGCCTCCCGTCCGATCGTCGCTACTTCTTCAGGACGCGCACCAGTTTCCGGAGCACGGTGCCGGTCACCCAGACGAGCGGGATGCTGACGGCGACGAGCGAGATGAGGTTCGGCTCGAACTCGAGGTCCTTGCCGGGGCGACGGACGTACGCGCCGACCGGGATCGACGCGCCGCCGCCACCGCCGCCGCCGTTCTCGTCGTCCCCGCCGCCCCCGAAGCCGAACCAGCCGAGGGACACCGGGATGAGGGTCTGGTCTCCGACCTCGACGGGGTCCCCGTAGTTCGTGGAGACGCCGATCGGGCGTACCTTGTCTGCGATCTGCGTGACGATGTTGGCCATGCGCGCGACGCTACTCGTCCGTTCCTCCACAGGGCGGGCCACGCGCGCAGGGGTGCACAGCTGGGGCTTGTCTGCGGACGCGGACGGGCGTCACCGATATGTTGGCGCGACCATCACCTGGAGGACCGTTTGCACACCTGGCCCGGCAACCCGTACCCGCTCGGGGCGACCTACGACGGAAGCGGCACGAACTTCGCGCTCTTCAGCGAGGTCGCCGAGCGCGTCGAACTCTGTCTGTTCGACACCGACGGCAACGAAGAGTGCATCCCCCTCGTCGAGGTCGACGCCTACGTCTGGCACGCCTACCTGCCGAACATCGGCCCCGGGCAGGAGTACGGCTTCCGTGTCCACGGCCCGTACGACCCCGACAACGGTGCACGCTGCAACCCGTCGAAGCTCCTGCTCGACCCCTACGCCAAGGCGACGAGCGGCGAGATCGACTGGGACCAGTCACTCTTCGCGTACACGTTCGGCGACCCGGACTCGACGAACGACGACGACTCTGCGGCGCACATGATGAAGGGCGTCGTGATCAACCCGTTCTTCGACTGGCAGGGCGACCGCGCACCGCGCACGCCCTACGGCGAGACGGTGATCTACGAAGCACACGTCAAGGGCCTCACCGAGACCCACCCCGACGTGCCGGAGGAGCAGCGCGGCACCTACGCCGGCGTCTCCCACCCGGCGGTCATCGAGCACCTGCAGCGACTCGGCATCACGACGCTCGAGCTCATGCCGGTGCACCAGTTCGTGAACGACTCCACCCTGCAGGACAAGGGGCTGTCGAACTACTGGGGCTACAACACCATCGGCTTCTTCGCGCCGCACTCCTCGTA
Source organism: Curtobacterium pomorum (assembly GCF_044497295.1). Taxonomy (NCBI): domain Bacteria; kingdom Bacillati; phylum Actinomycetota; class Actinomycetes; order Micrococcales; family Microbacteriaceae; genus Curtobacterium; species Curtobacterium pomorum. Next base: position 1,179,724 of record NZ_CP172409.1, on the reverse strand, counting down.
CTCGTCCTCGGGCGACCAGGGGCAGCAGGTGCAGGAGTTCAAGACCATGGTGCGGGAACTCCACCGCGCCGGCATCGAGGTCGTGCTCGACGTCGTCTACAACCACACCGCCGAGGGCAACCACCTCGGTCCGACACTGTCGTTCCGGGGCATCGACAACGCGGCGTACTACCGCCTGGTCGATGACGACAAGAAGTTCTACATGGACTACACGGGCACCGGGAACTCGCTCAACGTCGGGCACCCGCACTCGCTGCAGCTCATCCTCGACTCGCTGCGCTACTGGGTGACCGAGATGCACGTCGACGGCTTCCGCTTCGACCTCGCCTCGGCGCTCGCCCGCGAGTTCTACGAGGTCGACCGGCTGTCCGCGTTCTTCGAGCTCGTGCAGCAGGACCCGATCGTGTCGCAGGTCAAGCTCATCGCCGAGCCCTGGGACGTCGGCCCCGGCGGCTACCAGGTCGGCAACTTCCCGCCCCAGTGGTCGGAGTGGAACGGCAAGTACCGCGACACCGTGCGCGACTTCTGGCGCGGTGAGTCGTCCACGCTCGGCGAGTTCGCCTCCCGTATCTCCGGCTCGGCCGACCTGTACGAGCACGACGGCCGCACGCCCAAGGCGAGCATCAACTTCATCACCGCGCACGACGGCTTCACGCTGTACGACCTCGTCGCCTACAACGAGAAGCACAACGAGGCCAACGGCGAGGACAACAACGACGGCGAGAGCCACAACCGGTCCTGGAACTCCGGCGCCGAGGGTCCGACCGACGATGAGGCCGTGAACGCCCTGCGACTGCAGCGACGCCGGAACTTCCTGGCGACGCTGCTCCTCAGCCAGGGCGTGCCGATGATCGCCCACGGTGACGAGCTCGGCCGTTCGCAGTCCGGCAACAACAACGTCTACGCGCAGGACTCCGAGCTCAGCTGGATCGACTGGGAGACCGCGGACGACGACCTCGTCCAGTTCACGGCCGACGTCGTGAAGCTCCGCCACGACCACCCGACGTTCCGCCGCACCCGGTACTTCAACGGGCGCCCGGTGCGCCGCGGCCAGGACGAGCCGCTGCCCGACGTGGTCTGGCTCACCCCCGAGGGCGAGGCCATGTCGCCGGAGGACTGGGACTCCGGCTTCGGCAAGAGCGTCGGCATGTACCTGAACGGCGACGGGATCCGCGGGCGCGACTCCCGCGGTGAGCGTGTCACCGACGTGGCGTTCATCACGTACTTCAACGCCCACGACGACGTCGTGACCTTCACGCTGCCGCCCGAGGAGTACGCACCGGGGTGGACGGTCCGTATCGACACCGCCGAGCCCGGCGCCCGCGACGAGGTCATCGACGCGGGGACGCCGCTCGACGTCCCCGCCCGGTCGATGATCGTCCTCCGCGCCGAGCCGAACCACGAGGTCTCCGCCGCGCCGGTCGAGGTCCAGCACCACGAGGGCGATCCGGAGCTCCGGTCCCCGCAGGACGCCGTCACCCCGGCGAACCCCGCCGGCTCCACCGCGCCGAGCGGTACCGCACGATGAGCGCCGGCGCACCGGGAGCCGGGCGTCGCGTCCCGGTCTCGACGTACCGGCTGCAGGTCTCCGCAGACTTCGACCTGGCCGCAGCACGCGACCTCGTCGACTACGTGCACGACCTCGGCGCCGACTGGCTGTACCTGTCGCCCGTCCTGCAGTCGGAACCCGGCTCGAACCACGGCTACGACGTCGTCGACCACACGCACGTCGACTCCGACCGCGGCGGTGACGAGGCCCTCCGGGTCCTCGCCGAGGCCGCGCACGCCGTCGGCCTCGGCGTGCTGGTCGACGTCGTCCCGAACCACGTCGGGGTCGCCACCCCGGAGATCAACCCGTGGTGGTGGTCCCTGCTCGAACTCGGCCAGGGCTCCCCCGTCGCGTGGGCGTTCGACGTCGACTGGGACGCCGGCGACGGCAAGGTCCGGGTGCCGGTCCTCGACGACCGGCTGCTCGACGCGGTGTCGCTCGACACGTCCGACCCGGAACGCCCGGTGCTGCGGGTCGGTGAGACCGCGTACCCGACCGCGCCCGGTACCGCCCACCCGGGCGACTCGGTCGAGGCCGTGCACGAGCTGCAGCACTACGCGTTCGTGCACTGGAAGCGCGCCGACCACGAGCTCAACTACCGCCGGTTCTTCGCGGTGAACACGCTCGCGGCGATCCGGGTCGAGGAGCCCGAGGTCTTCGCGGCCTCGCACGGTGTCATCGGAGCCTGGTTCCGCGACGGCCTCGTCGACGGCCTGCGCATCGACCACCCAGACGGGCTCTACGACCCCGCCGGGTACCTGCAGGACCTCGCCGAGCTGACCGGCGGCGCGTACACCCTCGTCGAGAAGATCCTCGAGCCCGGCGAGGAACTGCCGAGCTCGTGGCCCGTCGACGGCACCACCGGGTACGACGCCCTGGGCATCTTGGACCGCGTGCTCGTCGACCCCGCGGGCGAACCGACGCTGACGGCCGCGTCCGGAGCGGAACCGGCCGACTGGCAGCAGCTCACGCACGACACCCGCCGCGGCATCGCCGACGGGATCCTCGGCAGCGAGGTCGAGCGGCTCGCCCGCCTCCTCGCTCCGGTCGCCGCCGGGGCGGACGCGATCACGCACGAACGACTCGTGGACGCCCTCGCCGAGGTCGTCGCGTCGTTCGACGTGTACCGCACCTACCTGCCCGAGGGCGCGCACCACCTCATCGCCGCGCTCGAACGCGCCGCCGAGGCCCGCCCGGACCTCGACGACGTCATCGACCGCATCGCCCCGGCGCTCGTCGACCCGGAGAACGCCGCCGCCGTCCGCCTGCAGCAGACGAGCGGCATGGTGATGGCCAAGGGCGTCGAGGACACGGCGTTCTACCGCACGTCCCGCCTGACGTCCCTGAGCGAGGTCGGGAGCGACCCGAGCGTGTTCGCGGTGTCCGTGGCCGACTTCCACCAGGCGCAGCGCGACCGGCTCGGCAGCTGGCCGCACACCATGACGGCGCTCACCACCCACGACACGAAGCGCAGCGAGGACACCCGGGCACGCATCGCAGTCCTGGCCGAGCTCGGCAGCGAGTGGGCTGACACCCTCGACCGGTTGCAGTCCCTCGTCCCGCTCGAGGACCGCGTGTTCGCGGACCTGCTCTGGCAGGCCATCGTCGGTGCCCGGCCAGCGAGTCGCGAGCGGCTGCACGCCTACGCCGAGAAGGCGTCGCGCGAAGCCGGCGACAGCACGACCTGGACCGAGCCGGACACGGCGTTCGAGGAGCGCATGCACGCGCTCGTCGACGCGGCGTTCGACGAGCCCGCGGTGGTGGCCGTGCTCGATGCCCTCGACGAGCGGATCGACGCGGCCGGGTGGGCGAACGGGCTCGCGCAGAAGCTCGTGCAGCTCACGGCGCCCGGCGTCCCCGACGTCTACCAGGGCACCGAGTTCTGGGACCGTTCCCTCGTCGACCCCGACAACCGCCGTGCGGTGGACTACGCCGAACGGCGCCACGTCCTCGCCGAGATCGACGGCCCGGACGACGACGGCCCCGAGGACCTGCCCGCGATCGGGATCGACGGCGCTGCGAAGCTCCTCGTGACCGCGCGTGCGCTCCGTCTCCGCCGCGACCACCCCGAGCTCTTCACGCGGTACCTCGCGCTCGAGGCGACGGGCAGCGCGGCGGACCACGTCGTCGCGTTCGACCGCGGTGGTGCCGTGACGGTCGCCACGCGCCTGCCGATCGGCCTCGAACGGGTCGGCGGCTGGGGCGACACCCTCGTGCACGCCGTCCCCGTCGATCGGGTCGACCTGCTCACCGGCAGGTCGTTCCCGGCCAGCCGGGGCATCGCGCTCGCGGACCTGCTCACCACGTACCCGGTCGCGCTGCTCGTCCCGGCCGCCGCGGTCGGGGAGCCCGGCCACGCCGACACGGTGACCGACGCGTCCGACGCGGAACGGGCCTCCCGGTCGACCGCCGGAACCGCCCCGGCGACCACCGAGTCCGACGCACAAGCCGAGATCGACATCCTGGAGGGTCACGCATGACCGCACCCGACCGCTACGCCGTCTGGGCGCCCGAGCCGGACCGTGTCCGGCTGGTCGTCGACGACGTCGAGTACCCGCTGACCCGGGGCGACGACGACTGGTGGTCGACCGACGCGATCATGCCGGTCGTCGGTGCCCGCTACGGGTTCCGCCTCGGCGACGACGACGCGGTCCGACCCGATCCCCGCAGTCGCTTCCAACCGGACGGCGTGCACGGCACCTCGGCAGTGGTCGACCCGGCGCGCTTCGCGTGGACCGACGAGTCGTGGACCGGACGCCCGGCCCGCGGTGCCGTCATCTACGAGATGCACGTCGGCACGTACACGCCGGAGGGCACCCTCGACGCAGCCGCGCAGAAGCTCGACCACCTGGTCGAGCTCGGAGTCGAGTTCGTCGAACTGCTGCCCGTCAACGGTGTGAACGGCGAGTGGAACTGGGGTTACGACGGCGTCGCGTGGTTCGCGGTGCACGCGCCGTACGGCGGCCCGGACGCGTACGACCGCTTCGTCGACACCGCGCACTCGCTCGGTCTCGGCGTCATCCAGGACGTCGTCTACAACCACCTCGGTCCGAGCGGCAACTACCTGCCGCTGTACGGGCCGTACCTGGTGCAGGGCCTCGCGAACACGTGGGGCGACTCGGTGAACGTGGAGCACCCCGAGGTCCGCCGGTACGTCCTCGACAATGTGCGCATGTGGTTCCGCGACCACCACGTCGACGGGCTCCGGCTCGACGCCGTGCACGCGATCCGCGACACCACCCGACCGCACGTGCTGGCCGAGATGGCCGACGAGACGGACGCGTACGGCGCCTTCGTCGGTCGTCCGCTGTCCCTGATCGCCGAGTCGGACCTCAACGACCCCGTGATGTTCCGCCCGCGTGAAGCCGCCGGGTACGGACTCTCGGGGCAGTGGTCCGACGACTTCCACCACGCCGTGCACGTCGCGCTGACGGGTGAGACGAACGGCTACTACGCCGACTTCGCACCGCTGTCGGCGCTCGCGAAGGTGCTCGACCACGGGTTCTTCCACGACGGCACGTGGTCGTCGTTCCGTGGCCGGCGGCACGGGCAGCCGATCGACCGCGGCACCTCGCCGGCGACGGCCCTGGTCGTCACGAACCAGAACCACGACCAGATCGGCAACCGCGCGGCGGGCGACCGGCTGGCGGCGACGCTCGACGACGAGGGCCTCGTCATCGCGGCGGCGCTGACCCTGCTCGGGCCCTTCACGCCCATGCTGTTCATGGGCGAGGAGTTCGCCGCGACGACACCGTGGCAGTTCTTCACCTCGCACCCGGAGCCCGAGCTGGGCACGGCCACCGCCGAGGGGCGCATCGCCGAGTTCGCCGAGCACGGGTGGGACGAGTCCGCCGTGCCGGACCCGCAGGACCCGACGACGTTCACGAACTCCAAGCTCGACTGGGCCGACGTCAGTTCCGAGCGGGGCGCGGCGATCCTGCGTGCCTACCGGGTGCTGGTCGCCCTGCGGCGCACCGACCAGGCCTTCGTCGACCACCGGTACGAGGCGAACGCCGTGCGGTTCAGTGAGGACCGGCGGTGGCTGGTGCTCACACGCGGGCTGCTCGGGCCCGACGTCGCTCCGGTGCACGTCGTGGTGAACTTCCTCGACGACGCTGCCGAGGTGCCGGTCCCCGGTGCCACCGGCGAGGAGCTCTACCGCTTCGGTGCGGCCGAGGTCGCGACGGACTGCGTGCGGTTCCGTGGGCGGGGCGTGGTGGTGCTGCGCTAGTCGCTGCGCTGTCGTCCGGGCTGCCCACGGGCGTCCGATCCGCGAAAGCGACAGTGTCCCGCGAACGGTTCGCGGGACACTGTCGCTTTCGCGGTACCAACGCCGACGCCGAGCGCCGCTGCCGCGGGTCAGGCGGCGTGGTCGGCGACCGCGTGTGCGTTCTTCCGCACGGACGGCAGCTTCCGGTGGTCCTTGACCAGGGAACGGGTCTCGCGGATGCGGCGGTCGATGCCCCACTTCGTCACGAGGGCCAGGCTCTCGCGCACGATGTTGCCGCTCATCTTCGAGACGCCGAACTCCCGCTCGGTGAACGTGATCGGGGTCTCGACGACGCGCAGACCCGCCTCGAGGGCACGCCAGCACAAGTCGACCTGGAAGCAGTAGCCCTTCGACGCCACACCCGCCAGGTCGATCCGCTCGAACGCCCGCGAGGTGAAGACCCGGAACCCGCCGGTGGCGTCGCGGACCGCGATGCCGAGGGCCAGGCGCGTGTAGAGGTTGCCGCCGCGGGACAGCAGTTCGCGGTACCAGGGCCAGTTCTCCACCTTCCCGCCCTTGATCCAGCGGGACCCGAGCACGAGGTCGTTCGTGTCGGCGAGCTTGAGCATCCACGGCAGGTACTCGGGGTGGTGCGAGCCGTCGGCGTCCATCTCGACGAGCTTGGCGTACCCGTGCTCGAGGCCCCACGCGAAGCCGGACAGGTACGCGCCGCCGAGACCGTCCTTCACCGTGCGGTGCATCACGTGCACCCGGTCGCTCTCGCTCGCGATCGCGTCGGCGATGTCACCGGTGCCGTCGGGCGAGTTGTCGTCGACGACGAGCACGTGGACGCTGTCGTCGGTGGCCGCGAGCGTGCGCTCGACGATGGGACGGACGTTCTCCGCCTCGTCGTAGGTCGGGATGATGACCAGGGTCTCGCTCATGGTGCTCCTCGTGCTCCACATCGAATGTATCGGTCGGTCGTGGGTCAGTCCGACGAGAGGTCTGCGAACACGATCAGATTGTCCGTGTAGTGCCCGGTGGCGGTGTCGAACACGCCGTCGCAGGTGATCAGTCGGAGTTGGGCTGTCGGGGTGGTGCCGTAGACGTCGCTCGTCGGGAACGCCGACTTGGCGGCGCGTTCCGAGCGGTCGACGGTGAAGGTGCGGGTGGTGCCGTCGGACATCGCGACGTGGATCTCGTCACCGGCGACCAGTTCGTCGAGGCGGAAGAACACCGCGGCGCTCGTCGGGCTGTCCACGTGGCCGGCGATCACGGCCGGGCCGACCTCACCGGGGACGATGCCGTCGCTGAACCAGCCCGCACTGTCCCAGTCGACGGGCGGGTCGAGCTCACCGGCGGAGCCGCGGTGCAGGTCCTCGAGGTCCGACTGCACGCCGATCGCGGGGATCGAGACGCTGACGGGGGTCGCCGAGGAACGGGCAGCGGGCGCTGCCGGGTCCTGGAACCCCTCGGTGCCCGAGCCGGACGACCCGGCCCCGGCAGCACCCGACCCGGCAGCAGCCGACGCAGGACTCGACGGCGCCGAGCCGGCACGCCCACCCGACCCGTCGCTGCCGACGGTCGACGCGAGGGCCACACCCGTGACGCCGCCGCCCAGGACGACCGCGGCCAGGACGGCCCCGATCACCACACCACGGCGCCGGACCGCCGGACCGCGCCCGGCGGACCGCCGGCCGGTCACGATGCACCTCCGGCCGTCGTCGCACAGCCGCCGAGCACGTCCGAGGTGAGCATGGTCGCACCGAGGGCGGCCCAGGCGTCCCCGTAGTAGGTCGGCGTGGTGGCCGCCGTGCGGTCGGCCCGCTCCAGGTCGTCGGCAGCCGCACCGGAGGACCCGGCTGCGTGCTCCGCCGCGGCCCTGGCGGTGTACGCCAGCGCGTTCGTGTCCTCGGTCACGGCGGTCCCGCCGAGGTCGAGCTGGGCCGCGAGCTGCGTCGTCCGACGCAGGGTCGGGGCGAGCGAACCGGCGAGGGCGCGGTCGTCGGCGGAGCAGGCCTCCGCGTAGCGGACGGGCGTCCGCATCGCGTCGTAGCCGTAGAGCACGCGCTGGTCCCCGCCGGTCGCGGGCATCGGGTCGACGGTGCCGTCGGCGTGCACCTGCGACCAGTCGCTCGGCAGCTGTGACTCGTCGAGCCCGGCCGTCGTCACCGCTCGGGAACCGCGGTTCAGCGCGGTCCACCGGTCGTCGCCCGTGGCCTTCGCCAGCACCGCGAAGGCTGCCGGCGACGCGTACGAGGCGTTGTAGCGGTAGGGCTCGGAGTCCGCCCACGGCCCGGGCAGCAGGATCGTGCCGAGTTCCGTGGTCGCGGTCTCGTGCTCCAGGATCGCCGACGCGATGCGCGTGCCGGCTGCCGTGTAGCGGTCCTCGCCCCAGGCGTCGCCAGCGAGCACCAGGGCCCGCGCGGCGTCGAGGTCGGCGTCGCTCGCCGGCTGCTCGTCGGCGACACCGTCGTCCGGCGTCCAACGCCAGGCGAGCAGGTCGTCGTCGGTCAGCATGTGCGTCTTCGTCCACTTCCAGATGTCGTCGAACCGGTCGCGGTCGCCGTTCGCGAACGCGATGAGCAGCCCGTAGGCCTGCCCTTCGCTGACGGTGTCGTCGCCCTGGTCGGTGCGGACGACGCGGCCGTCCTGCACGTAGCGGTCCAGGAACTCGGTGCGGAGCTGCTCCGGGGAACGGGCCGCGTCGGGCGCGCTGGTCGAGGTCGGGGTGGCGGCCGAGCCGTTCTCGGCTGCGGTGTCCTGCCCCCACGGCCGCACTGCGATGAGCGCGACGCCGACGGCGACGACCACCGCCGCCGCGGCGGTGACGGGTATCCAGGTCCTGCGGGTCATGCTGGCCTGCCTTTCCGTGGATGGTGACGAAGGATCTAGACGGTGGGCCCACGACGCCGGTTCCGGGCCGACGCGCCAGCGGCGGACCGGCCGTGCCGGTGGGGAGGCCCGGATCACGTGAGCGTGTCGGCGCACGTGATCCGGGCCTCCCGGCCAGGGCGTCAGCGGTACAGCGAGCGGAGCGCTGCGACGGCCGCGTGGACGGCCTCCGTCATCGGGCGGTCGGCGGCTGCGCCGCCGCCACCCGTCTGCACGCCGCCGGTCGGGGTCGCGGCGGTGGCCGCGGCGTCCGTCACCGGCACGACCGTCAGGTCACCCTTGCTGTCGTCGAGGACGAACAGGGTGGAGACGGTGTTGCCGGCGAGGTCGACGCTGGCGGTGCCCTGCTGGCCGCTGCCGGAGACGTCGAGCGTCCACTTGCCGGAGTCGACCGTGGCGTACTGGGTGGCGGTGCCGAACTCCGCGCCCTCGGCGATGGCGGTGCCCTCGGAGGTGCTCACGTCGACCTGCTTCGCCGTGGTGGCGGCCTGGACCAGCCGGAGCTTCGCCTTGCCGTCGCCCGGCTGCTGCAGGTCGTCGGTGAACGCCGTCGTCTTGAGGTCGGTGTTCTTGCCGTAGGCGACGACCGTGCTCGCGTCGCCCTTGTCGACCTGCACGTCGGTGGAGATCACCGGCGTGGAGTCCGGAGCGTCGGAGGCCCGCATCGACAGGACGTAGGTGCCGACCGGGAGTTCCTGGTACTTGCTGACCTGGCCGTAGGTGACGTCGTCGAGTTCGAAGACCGTCTTGCCGCCGGACAGGCTGGACAGCTCGACGTCGACGCTCTTGGTGTCGGGCGAGAGGTGGCCGACGCGGAGCCAGCCCTCGTCGGCCGTGGTGGCGGCGGTGGCGGTCTGGGGTGCTGCGAGTCCGACGGTCGCGGCGACGAGGGTTGCTGCGAGTGCGCCGACGACGACGGTGCGGCGTCGCTGGGTGTGTGCGGTCATGGTCGTGCTCCTTCGGGTCGTGGTGCTGGTCGTGTTCGGTTCCGGGGTGGCGCGGGCGGCGCGGGTGTCGCGAGTGGCCACCCCGCGAGCGGGCGAAATACCGGGGTCCGCGCGCGGCGCACCCGGGTGTTTCGCCCGCTCGGCGAACCGCTGCGCGGCCCGGGCGTCGGCCGCGCGCGTCACGAGGCGCTCGTCGCGGTCGTCGTCGGGTCCGCCGGGGTGTAGGTGACGGTGAGCCGCTCGCCCTCACGCTCGACCGACGCCGGCCGGAACGACTCGGACATCGCGTCGAGGGTCGCGGCCACACGCTCGGCCGAGGCGACGTCACTGGTGTGCAGGACGGCGGTGCGGAACGGCTGGCCGGTCTCGCCCGTGAGCGGCGTGAACCGGTCGACGCGGACGTCCTGGTCGGCGAGCACCTGGCCGAGCGCGATCATCGCCCGCGAGTCGACCTGACCCGCGCGGAACTGCGACTTGGTGCCGTCGTCGGCCCGGAGCGCCGGGTTCGACGCCAGCTCGGTACCCATGGTCTTCCGCAGGTCGCTGGCCCGGGTGATCGCGGTCTGCGCGGCGGTCCGCCCCTCGGCGTGGATGCGTCGGACCTCGACCTGCTGGTCGCCGGAGCCGAAGGTCGCGACGGCCGTCGAGTTCTCGATCGCCTGGCGGACGTCGGACGACGAGTTGCCGCCGGTCCGCATGGAGTCCGTCGTGATGACGTAGTCCGAGTCCTTCCACCCGTTGGGCGACTGGCGCTCCACGGCTCCGTCGGTGTCGAGCTTGTAGTACCAGACCACGTTGTTCCGGGCGAAGCCGTCCTCGACGAGGTCGACCCACATGGCGTCGTCCACCAGCAGTCGGGAGGACTTCGAGACGTTGTCCCCGACCCACTGCTCGGCCTGCTGCATCGGCAGGTCGAGGTTGCCCAGGACGAAGCCGCGCAGCTGTGTTCCCCAGAGCGGCACCGCCACGACGAGTGCGACCGCGGTGGTGACGGCCCAGGTGATGCCGAGACCACGACGGGTCCCGGTGCCGAGGCGGGTACGGGTACGGACCCGACCGGCGATCGACAGGACGGCACGCTCGGCCGTGTACGCGACCAGCAGGGCGGCGAACGGGATGAGCATGATGACGTACGGCACCGGCAGGTACCCGTTCGGGCGGAACATCATCGCGAGCAGGAAGACGAGCATCGCGGCGATCGGACGGACCCGGCGCAGGAAGAGTCCCACGACCGCGGAGGCCGAGCCGAGCACGATGAACACCGGGTCGAGCGCCCACCACTGCGACGCGGCGGCGTTGGCCAGGCTGCCCGGGTCGAACAGCGAACCCGATGCCGAGCGCGAGCCGAGCTGGTAGGTGATGCCCTCGAACAGGCTGACCCGACCGCTGCCCGGCAACAGCTCGCCCTTGACCGCGGCGAGCAGCAGGTACCCGCCGCCGATGATGACGAGGACGGCCCCGGCGACGCTGAGCGTGTACCGGCGGGTGCTCCGGTCGGCACGGCGGACCGCCATCCAGATGAGGAACGGCAGGGCGAGCAGGTACGTCTCCTTGGAGAGCACCGCGATGCCGAGGCACGCAGCTGCTCCGGCGAACCCGGCGAGCTGCTGGCGACGGCTGAGCACGAGGACGAACGCGGCGAGCAGCCACGGCGTCGCGACGTTGTCGATGTAGACCGTGCGGTGGTACTGCAGGGCGAGCGGCGACAGCGCGAAGACGAGGCCGGCTGCGGATGCGGTGATCCGGCCGGCACCGAGGCGGCGGGCCAGGACGAACAGCAGGATGCTCGAGACGGCGGAGAAGAAGACCATCGCCTCGCGGCCGGCCTCGACGGCGAACGGGTAGCGCGCGAACGCCCCGGTCAGACCGGTGTAGCCGGCGATCTGGATCCAGCCGAGCGGCGGGTGGTCGTACCAGTAGGTGTAGTGCGTGATCTCGCCGAGGTGCATGATCGCCCAGGCCTGCGCGGTGTACGTGCCCTCGTCGTCGATCCGCTGCGGGGTGCCGGACATGTTCCAGGCCTGCACGATGACGGTGATCGCGACGACCGGCAGCAGCCAGGTCAGGCTCGCAGCGTGTCGGCGGAACCAGGCGCTGATGCCGGTGTGGTCCCCGGCGACGGCACCGCGGATCGGGATGCCGGTGGTGTTGGTGATGCTGGCGCTCATCGGGTCCCTCCGGTGGTCGTGCCGGCGAGCTCACGCTCGGAAGCGGAGCCAGCGGAGCCAGCGGAACCGGCGGATGCGGAACCGGCGGACGCGGAACCAGCGGCAGAGCCCGCCGCGGCCGACGAACCGTCCGTGACGCCGGCGTTGCTCAGGTCCGACGCGAAGCCGACGACCTCGGCCGGCTGCTCGGCGTTCCGGTGCTGGCCCGTGTGCTCCGTCTTCTCCCAGCCGTTCTGCCCCTTGGCGTGGCGGACGACGGCCCGGACGGCCGCTGCGGCGAGGAAGACCTGGTACGGCACGAGACCGAGCACGAGCTTCACGTAGTCCCGGAAGCGGACCTTCTCCTTGTAGATGCGACCGAACTCGTTGAGGCCCACGACCTCGACGGCCAGCAGCATGAGCGTCGGTGCCACCGGGATGAACGACACCAGGGCGATCGCCGTCGGCACCTTGACGAACAGGATCATCAGGACGCTCAGCGGGATGAGCAGACCGGTGGCCGCCTGGATGAACGGCATGGTCAGCATGTAGCGCGCGAAGAAGCGCTGGCGGAACGAGGGCAGCTTCTTCCACTCCCCCTTGCCGAGCACCTGCAGGAAGCCCTGGTTCCAGCGCGTCCGCTGCTTGAGCAGGGAGGCGAAGGTCGGCGGGGTCTCCTCGCGGGTGACGGCCTCGGGGCTGTAGGCGACGACGACCTTCGCGCCGTCGGCGGACAGGCGGACACCGAGCTCGCAGTCCTCGGCGAGGCAGTGCGCGTCCCAGCCGTTCGACCAGTCGAGGCGTTCCTTCGTCACGAAGACGGTGTTCCCGCCGAGCGGGATGAACTTCGAGCCGGCGTGGAAGTGCAGGCGCGAACGGAACCAGAAGTAGTACTCCAGGACGTTCCGGAGGGACCACCAGCTGGACTTGAAGTTCATCAGCTGCACGCCGCCCTGCACCACGTCGGCGCCGGTCTCCTGGAACCGCGAGTCCACCAGGGTCAGCAGGTGCGGGTAGACCTCGTCCTCGGCGTCGAACACGCCGACGACGTCACCGGTCGCGTACTGGAGCGCCAGGTTCATCGCCTTCGGCTTGTTCTTCGGCAGCGTGTCGTCGACGACCACGCGGATCAGCTCGGGGTGGCGCGCGGCGGCGGCGCGCACGACGGCGTCCGTCTCCGGGTCGTCCTCGCCGACGATCGCGATGATCTCGAAGTCCGGGTGGTCCTGCTTCGCGAGCATGTCGAGCGTCTGGCCCATGACCTCCTGCTCGTGCCGCCCGGGCACCAGCAGGGTGAAGCGGTGCGCGGCCGGGCGCGGGGTCTGGCTGAAGCTCGTCGACTTCAGTGCGTCCCGCGAGCGCCAGGCGTGCAGCATCCACCACAACGTGGTGAGCGCGACGATCGTCAGGAGCACGGAGATGGCGATGAGGGCGGAGTAGCCGATCCACTCGCCCAGCGACCATGCGGCCTGCTGGACGGCGCCGGAGCCTCCGGTCGGGACGTCGGTGGTCCCACGGTTCGGGACGCTCGACGGAGCGGTTCCCTCGTTCGGCTGGAGCAGCGGCCCTGCGGCCGTCAGCAGCGTGGCGGAGATGGTCATGCGGCGAACCCCTTCGTGCGACGAGCATCGGTGGAACGGAAGACGAGGGCTTTGTACGCGGCGAACCGGAAGGCGGTTCCGAGCACGAGGCCGACGCCGTTGCCGGCGACGTTGTCGGCGAGGGTCGAGGTGAACCCGAGGACGTAGTGCGAGACGAACAGGCAGGCCGCGGCGATGCCGAGCCCGATCAGGTTCGTGGCAGCGAAGAGCAGCCCCTCGCGCACGGTCTCGCGGCGGCCGGTCTGGCGCTCGGCGCGGAACGTGATGAAGCGGTTGCCGATCCACGCCACGGCGGTCGACACGACGGCCGACACGATCTTCGCGGCGATGGGACCGTCGGGCATGACGGTGGCGCGCAGCAGGTTGTAGAGCCCCAGGTCGATGACGAAGCAGACGGCACCGATCGTGCCGAACGACGCGAGTTGCCTCGCGGTGGCGAGCAGGCGCCGGACCGTGCCGGGTCGCACGGTCGGCACCGTACCGGTGTCGGGTGACACCAGAACGGGGGTATCAGTTCGGGTCATGCCCCCGATTCGGGGGTAACGGGACTGCGGTTTGGGTGGGGTACGGGCTTACCCAGGCCTCTGCCAGTTCCACGACACGTGCTGTTCACACGGGACACGCAGATGCGTCGTCAGACGCGTTCCGCGGACTGGGACCGGCAGGATCACCGTCCGTCGTGTAGTGGGCTGGGTCCACGACGGACGGGAGGCCCGTGGCGGCGTCGCCACGGGCCTCCCGTCCGATGGTGGGTCGCGTCTCAGGCGGGACGCTGCGCCGGGGACACGGTCTTGGCCGCGTCGCGCTCCGGGAGGTCACCCAGGGCCTCGTCGATGGCTGCGAGCGCGTCGGCGTCGAGCGTGACGCCCGCTGCCTTGACGTTGTCCGTGACCTGCTCCGGACGCGAGGCTCCGACGATGGCGCTGGCGACGTTGTCGTTCTGCAGCGTCCACGCGATCGCGAGCTGCGCGAGGGTGAGGCCGGCCTGGTCGGCGACGGGCTGCAGGCGCTGCACGGCCTCGAGGACCTCGTCGCGCATGAACCGCTTGATCATGTCCGCACCGCCCTTCTCGTCCGTGGCACGCGAGCCCTCGGGCAGCGGCTGACCCGGCTTGTACTTGCCGGTCAGCACGCCCTGCGCGATGGGCGACCACACGATCTGCGACAGGCCGAGCTGCTTCGAGGCGGGGACGACCTCACCCTCGATGACCCGCCACAGCATCGAGTACTGCGGCTGGTTCGAGATGAGCTGGAACCCCAGCTCCTTCGCGAGGGCAGCGCCGGCGCGGATCTGCTCGGCGTTCCACTCGCTGACCCCGATGTAGAGCGCCTTGCCCTGGCGGACGACGTCCGCAAAGGCCTGCATGGTCTCTTCGAGCGGCGTCTCGTGGTCGTACCGGTGCGCCTGGTAGAGGTCGACGTAGTCGGTCTGCAGGCGGGTCAGCGAGCCGTCGATCGACTCGAAGATGTGCTTGCGGGAGAGTCCGACGTCGTTGTGCTGCTTGGGGCCGGTGGGCCAGTACACCTTGGTGAAGACCTCGAGACCCGCACGCCGCTCGCCCTTGAGTGCTTCGCCGAGGACGGTCTCGGCTGCGGTGTTGGCGTACGTGTCCGCGGTGTCGAAGGTGGTGATGCCGGCGTCGAGCGCTGCCCGCACGCACTGGGAGGCGACGTCGTTCTCGACCTGCGAGCCGTGCGTCAGCCAGTTGCCGTAGGTGATCTCGGAGATCTTGAGTCCGGAGTTGCCCAGGTACCTGAATTCCATGGCTCCGACGCTACTGGAGGCCGCCGACACCTGAGGGGCCCCGCGAGTGCCTGCCGGGCGCGGCCGCGCGGTGCGGGGCGGCGAGCGGGGCGGGCGAGGCGTGCGGCGTGCGGCGTGCGGCCATCTCCGCGAGCGGGCGAAATGCCGGGGTGCCCGGCCGCGACACCCTGGCAAACCGCCCGCTCGCGTCATCGCCGATCTGGTGGCCGCCGTACCCTCCTCCAGGGCCGACATCGTGACGCCGCCCTCCCGGTCACGACCGCTCCGCCGACTTTCGGCGGGCAGCGCGGCGGTTCGCGCCGGTGGTCGCCCCCGCGAGCGGGCGAAATGCCGCGGTCGCGAGCAGCAGGACCCTGGTGTTCCGCCCGCTCGGGCAGCGGCGCGACTCCTCCACAAGGGCAACAGCACCGCGGGCCGTCCACACAGGAGGCACGACACACCTCCGCCGCGCCCGCTCGGCTGCACGATGTGGAGATGACCGCCAGACGCCGACTCCCGTTGGCGCTGCGGGACGCCTCGTTCCGCGTCCGTGACGCACTGCACCGAGGGGTGTCCCGCGGCCGCCTCGATGCGCGTGACCTCGTTCGCCCGTTCCACGGCATCCGCTCAGCGGTTCCGCCGCGAACGGTCGACGAACGCGCCCGAGCACTGGCTCCCCGACTACGCCCCGACCAGGTGTTCAGCCACGTCACTGCCGCCGCGATCCTCGGTATCCCGCTCCCCCGCCGGTTCGAGGGCACGCCACGACTCCACGTCACGACGATCGGGGCCGATCAGGCGCTTCGTGTCCGAGGTGCCGTTGGACACCGCGCCCACCACGGCAGAGTCCGTGCGACCCGGAGCCGGGGTGTGCGGCTGACCGCCCCCGCGGACACCTTCGTCGCCCTCGGCACGATGTTGACGCTCGACGAACTGATCATCGCCGGTGACGCCCTCGTCGGGTGGCTCGGATGGGCGACGGCCGACGAACTCGTCCGGGCAGTCAGTCGGCGGCGCGGACTCCGGGGCGTCGTCAAGCTCCGCCGCGCGCTCGCCGAGATCAGGCCCGGCTCACGTTCGCCGGGCGAGACCAGGGCCCGCCTGGCGCTCGTGCGCCGCGGACTCCCGGAGCCCGCCCTGAACCACGACGTGGTCGTGGACGGCAGATGGATCGCATGCGTCGACCTCGCCTACCCCG
This sequence comes from Curtobacterium pomorum, assembly GCF_044497295.1. Taxonomy (NCBI): domain Bacteria; kingdom Bacillati; phylum Actinomycetota; class Actinomycetes; order Micrococcales; family Microbacteriaceae; genus Curtobacterium; species Curtobacterium pomorum. The sequence goes on along the minus strand of NZ_CP172409.1, from coordinate 1,163,433 downwards.
CTGCTCGGGTGGCGATCGAGTACGAGAGCGATCTGCACCGCACCGATCCGGCCACCTTCCGGAAGGACCTCACCCGTGGCGAGCGCTTGAAGGACGTCGATTGGTGGTTGGTCCGCGCCACCGCGGACGACGTCGGCCGCGGGATCGACCGCTTCGTGCAGCGCGTACGCCGCCTTCTGGACGTCGGGTACCGGGCACCGCACGACCGCCGCCTTGCGACACTTCGGTGAACAATGGTTGACGCTTCAACCAAAAGGGTGCACACTGGCGTAGTATCAGGTTGATGCAGGCGCATGGATCGCGTCGCACCACAGACTCTCGTTCGGAAGAAGGACCACCATGACGCTCACCGCCACGACCATCCCCGGCTACCAGACCGGCACCTGGAAGATCGACCCCACCCACTCCGAGGTCACCTTCTCGGTCCGCCACCTCGCCATCAGCAAGGTCAAGGGCAAGTTCGAGACCTTCGACGCCACCGTCGTCACCGCCGAGAACCCCCTCGAGTCGACCGTCGAGGCGAACATCGACGTCGCGTCGATCAACACCGGCCAGGAGCAGCGCGACCAGCACCTCAAGACGAGCGACTTCTTCCTCACCGAAGAGCACCCGCAGCTCACCTTCCGCTCGACGGGCATCGAGACCAAGGGCGACGACCTGCACATCGCTGGCGACCTGACCCTGCGTGGCGTCACCAAGCCGGTCGTCCTCAAGGCCGAGCTCGGTGGCTTCACGACCGATGGCTACGGCCAGGTCAAGTTCGGCGCCGAGGCGACCACCAAGATCGACCGCACCGAGTTCGGTGTGAACTGGAACGCAGCGCTCGAGGCCGGCGGCTTCACGCTCGGCAACGACGTGACGATCAACCTCGACGTCCAGTTCGTCCTCCAGGCGGCCTGAGTCCCCTCGGCCTCGTTGCCTGACTGAGGGCACCGAACAGCACGACCCGAACCCGAGACACACGCCCCGGCTCCCCACGGAGCCGGGGCGTTCGTCGTCCCCGCCGTGGCTTCGGGCGTGCAGCGAGCACCGTCGCCGTACGCCGCGCCGCGTCCCGCCGGGTCCCACCGCGTCCCACCGCGAACGGGCGAGATACCCGCCTTCGTTCGAGCTCGACCCGGGCATTTCGCCCGCTCGCCCAGCCGTCGCCGGTCAGGACTCCGGTCAGGTGCAGCGCGCACGTCGGGTACAGCGCGCACGTCGGGTACCGGGCGCTCCCCCGCGCGTGAGCGGGCGGAAACGCCCGGTGGGCTCGCGCACGACGCCGGCATTTCGCCCGCTCGGCACCGGGCTCGCGCACGACGCCGGCATTTCGCCCGCGCGGCAGCAGGCGAGCGGGCGACGCCCCGCGCGCACGACGCCCGCGGGCCGGCGGCGGCGTAGCGTTGGGCAGCGGGAACGGTACGCCCCGCACGCGCGGGAATCCGCACCGAGCCCCACGAGTTACCCCAACACGCACCACAACACGCACGCACGCACGCAGCACCGCACGCCAGCCCGACGAACAGGAGCACCACCATGGCCACCGACTGGATCGCGATGCAGGCCCTCGCGGCAGCCGAGTTCGGCCGCCGCGTCGCCGCCGTGACGGACTGGGACGCCGCCACCCCCGACTCCGAGTGGACCACCCGCGACCTCGTCACCCACGTGGTCGACGAGCAGCGCTGGATCCCGAAGCTCCTCACCGGATGCGACTACGCGCAGGCCGAAGCCGACCTCGAGGCCATCGGCGACGACCTCGTGTCCGAGTGGCAGCGCTTCGCGACCGCCGCGACCGACGCCTGGCGGAACGCCCCGCAGGACACCCCCGTGCACCTCAGCACCGACGTCGTCCCGGCTGGCCAGTACCTCACCGAGCAGACCAGCGACATCACGATCCACACGTGGGACCTGGCGCGGGCCACCGGCACGGACGAGTCCCTGCCGGACGAGCTCGTGCAAGCGGTGTGGGAGTACTTCGAGCCGCAGATCGAGGACCTCGCCGCCACCGGCCTCTACGCCGCCCCGGTCGACGTCGACGACGACGCTCCGCTCCAGGTCCGTCTGCTCGCCGTCACAGGCCGCGATGCCAAGGTGAGCGCATGAGCAACGCAGCACCGAGCAACGCAGCACCGGCAGACGCAGCACCGAGCAACGCAGCACCCGCGGAGACCACCCGCCTCGGCGCCTCCGGCCTCGAGATCAGCACCGTGGTCCTCGGCATGATGTCCTACGGCGCCCCCGACCGCGGCTCGCACGCCTGGAGCGTCGGCATCGACGAGGCCCGCCCCTTCGTGCGTCGCGCGTTCGACGCCGGCATCACCACCTTCGACACGGCGAACGTGTACTCCGACGGCTCGAGCGAGGAGATCACCGGCACGCTCCTCAAGGAGCTCGCTCCGCGCGAGGACGTCCAGGTCTTCACGAAGGTCTTCAACCGGATGCGTCCGGGTCGGAACGGCGCCGGGCTGTCCCGCGCCGCGATCATGCACGAGATCGACGCCTCGCTGACCCGGCTCGGCACCGACTACGTCGACCTGTACCAGATCCACCGTTTCGACCCGGTCACGCCGGTCGAGGAGACGATGGAGGCCCTGCACGACGTCGTGAAGGCCGGCAAGGCCCGGTACCTCGGCGCGAGCAGCATGTGGACGTGGCAGTTCGCGCAGATGCAGCACGCGGCCGAGCTGCACGGTTGGACGAAGTTCGTCGCCATGCAGGACCAGTACAACCTGCTCGAGCGCGAGGAGGAGCGCGAGATGCACCCGTTCGCGCACGCGACCGGCGTCGGCGTGATCCCGTGGAGCCCCCTCGCCCGCGGCAAGGTCACCCGCCCGTGGGACGCCGACGGCTCCGGGTCGCGCGCGAGCACCGACGAGTTCGGCAAGACGCTCTACCGGCAGGACGAGGACGCGAACCGCGCGATCGTGGGAGCCGTCGAGTCCATCGCGAGCGACCGCGGCGTGAGCATGGCGCAGATCGCGCTGGCGTGGGTCGCGGGCAAGCCCGCGGTGAGCGCGCCGATCGTCGGTGCGACGAAGGAGCACCACATCGACGACGCGGTCGCGGCCGCCGCGATCACGCTGACCGACGACGAGGTGACGCGACTCGAGTCCGCGTACACGCCCCGGGTGCCGTCCGGTTTCTGACGCCCCCACCAGCCGGACGGGAGGCCCGTGACCAGCTGGTCACGGGCCTCCCGTCCGTCTCCGGTCACGTCCACGACACGTGACACGCCGTCGTGTCAGGCGACGGCGCCGCGCTCGCGCTCGAGGCGCGCGATGCGCACGAGCGCAGCGCGCTCGGTGCCCGTCTGGTTGCCGAGCACGCCGCCGATGCCGTCGAGCACGAGTCCGGTCGCCCGGCCGACGGGCAGTTCGACGGGTCCGATCGCGGGTGCCCGCAGGCCGAGCATCGACCGGTGGCGGGGGTCGAGCGTCGAGACGGCGCCCTGGAACAGGGCCTGGTAGCCGGGTCGCAGCATGAGCGCGAGCGGTGGGTTCTTGATGAACTTCACGACGTCGCGGGTGCGCGCGGTGACGGCGAGCTCGCCGCGGTCGAGGTACCCGTCCATCTGGGCACGGAGCTCCGCCTCGGATTCGGGGGCGTCCTCGACCCGCATGAGCCGGCCGGCGGTCGCCCACTCGCGGACGTACGCGTCGGCACCGCCGGGGATCGGGCCGCCCCAGCGCTGCGCGGCCCGGAGGAACGCGTCGGTGAAGGCGAGGTGCACCCAGCGGGCCAGGTCGGGGTCGTTCGCCGTGTAGTCGCGTGCGATGCCGTGGCCGTCGACGTACTGGCCGCGCACCCGCTCGTGCAGGCGCAGCACCCACTCGCTCGCACCGCGGGCGGTCGCGGTGTCGCCGTGCGAGACCGTGTAGATCCACCGGATGGTGCCGGCGAGTCGGCCGAACGGGTCCTCGCGGTAGCGGGAGTGGTCGGCGACTCCGGCGAGGGCACCCGGGTGCAGCGCCTGGACGAGGAGTGCGCGGACGCCGGCGACGATCGTCTGCTTGCCGCCGTGCACCGCCCACGTCGCGGAACCCGGGCCGAAGAAGCCCGCGTCGGTCCCGTCCTCGAGTTCGTCGATCCACTCCGGCTTGCTCGTCGCCCCACCGGTGAACGTGTCGTTGAGGCGGGAGCGGAAGGCATCGGAGACGGAGGGCATGGCGTCATCGTCCGTCCGTCCCCTGGGAGCGCGCCCGGCTTCGTGCACCCCGATGCCTCCCAGCGGGCGCGGGGGTGGCCCGCCTGACGCTTAGACTTCAAGCATGAGTGAGTCTCAATCCGGCGTGCTGAAGGTCTCATGGCGAGCTGTCAGCATTGGCACAGCGATAGTCGCCCTCGGTGCGATCGTCGTGGCAAGTGTTGTGTCGTCCGTTCGCGATGCCGATGCCCTCTCCGTCATCGCACTGGCACTCGCCATCATTGCATTTGTAATTCAGATCATCACGTTTATCCTCCAGACCTACGCGGCGGCACAGCAGGAACAACGCGCTGAGCAGATCTTCGGCGAGACTCGGGCCACGTTGAGAGCGATAGAAGAGAAGATGGAAGGCACTCGACAGGCGATGAGCAGCCTGAATGGAACTCTGCTTGAAGCCGCGCTCGGCAAAGCGATCCCGGAAGCTCGAGCATCGTCGGATTCTTCGTCGCCCGCAGAAATAAGCCGAATGATCGCGGATCGCGTGACTGACATCATGGAGTCCTCTGAGTCGCAGAAGCGCTCGCGCACGGGGAATGAACCGCCCGCGCCAACAGCGAGCTCGCTTCGACGAGCACCGACCAGTAGGTCACCCCTAAAACAACGTCGTCCTTCGACGCGAAATGTGGAGATGACCGCTCCGATGACAGAGCATGAGCAAGATGAAGCAGGAAAACTGATCGGGAAACTGGACCCGCAGAGCCAACGCGCATTACGCTGGTTGGCCGAGGACGAATTGACGTACGCGGGGAGCGTCGGCGTCGGCCCTGGCGTGAGCGGAATCTCCAAGAACGTTGCGGAAAAGCTATACTCACACGGACTGATAGTGCGAAAACGGGCAACCTGGACTTCTAGCCCGGTTTTCCAATTGACTCCCCTGGGCAAGTCGATTGCTCGCTTCTTCGTCGTTCCCAAGGAGACCTTGTCGAACAAGGAGCTCATAGATGCATTGGAGGTAGCCGAGGCCTGGGACCGCCACGTCGCAGGCCTCCTGAGCAAGGAGGAAGACTTCTCGAGCATCCCAGTTCAAGAATAGGCCTCGCTCAGTCGTACTGACCAGTTGACTTCCTCCCAGCGGGCGCGGGGGTGGCCCGCTAGGTTGGGACGCGTGAGCATCGACACGCCTCGTCCCTGGCTTGCCTCGTACGCCCCGGGGGTCCCGCACGACATCGAGGAACAGCACGATTCCCTGATCGACCTGGTCGAGGAATCGGCACGACGGTTCCCGGGCAAGGTCGCGCTCGAGTTCTTCAAGCGGACCACCAGCTACGCGGACCTGCAGGAGCAGATCCTCCGCGCGGCGAACGGCCTCCGCAAGCTCGGCGTCGGTGCCGGCGACCGGGTGGCGATCGTGCTGCCGAACTGCCCGCAGCACATCGTGGCGTTCTACGCGGTCCTGCGCCTCGGCGCGATCGTGGTCGAGCACAACCCGCTGTACACGCCGCGCGAGCTCCGCCACCAGTTCGAGGACCACGGCGCGAAGGTCGCGATCGCCTGGGACAAGTCCGTCGCGACACTGCAGGACTTCCCGGCCGACGTGAAGGTCGACGCGATCGTGTCGGTCGACCTGACCCGCGCGATGCCCCGCAGCACCCGGCTCGCCCTGGCGCTGCCGGTGGCGAAGGCCCGCGAGTCCCGCGCGAAGCTCACCACCACGGTGCGCGGCACGACGAAGTGGGACGACCTGGTCGGCACCCGCAAGCTGTCGAAGCGGCACCCGCGGCCGTCCACCGACGACATCGCCCTGATCCAGTACACGTCGGGGACGACCGGTACGCCGAAGGGCGCCGTCCTGACGCACCGGAACCTGCTGGCCAACGCCGCGCAGGCCCGCGCCTGGGTGCCGCAGATCCGACGCGGCGACAACGTCGTGTACGCGGTGCTGCCGATGTTCCACGCCTACGGCCTGACGCTGTGCCTGACCTTCGCGATGAGCATGGCCTCGCGGCTCGTGCTGTTCCCGACGTTCGACCCGGCACTCGTGCTCACCGCGATCAAGAAGCACCCGCCGACGTTCCTGCCGGCCGTCCCGCCGATCTACGCGCGGCTGCAGCACGCGGCCGACTCGGCGAAGGTGTCGCTCGAGGGCATCGAGATCGGCATCTCGGGCGCCATGCCGCTGTCGCAGGACATCGTCGAACCGTGGGAAGCGCGGACCGGCGGGTACCTGGTCGAGGGCTACGGGCTGTCCGAGTGCTCCCCCGTGCTGATGGCGAACCCGGTGTCCCCGGAGCGCCGCCTCGGGTCGATCGGTCTGCCGTTGTCCTCCACCGAGGCCCGCGTGGTCGACCCCGACGACGGCACGGTGCTCGGCGTCGACGAGCCAGGCGAACTGCAGGTCCGCGGCCCGCAGGTGTTCCGCGGCTACTGGGGCAAGGCCGAGGCCACCGACGAGGTCTTCACCCCCGACGGCTGGTTCCGCACCGGTGACATCGTGGCGATCGGCGCGGACGGCTACGTCCGGATCGTCGACCGCCTCAAGGAACTCATCATCACGGGTGGCTTCAACGTGTCGCCGTCCGAGGTCGAGGACGCCCTGCTGAAGCACCCCAGCGTCAAGGAGGTCGCGGTCGTCGGCATCACGCAGGGCGGCAACGAGCAGGTCGTGGCCGCCGTCGTGCCGAAGGACCCGTCGTCGTTCGACGCCGCGGCCCTCCGGACGTGGGCGCGCGAGCAGCTGGCGGCGTACAAGGTGCCGCGCCGCGTCGTCGTGGTCGAGGACCTGCCGCGCTCGATGATCGGCAAGGTGCTGCGGCGGAAGGTGCGGGACCAGATCCTCGCCGACGACTGACGCGCGTCGGCGACCGCTGCGACCCGACGCGCGTCGGCGACCGCTGCGACCCGACGCGAGTCAGCGCCCGCGACGCGCCGGCAGTGCCAGCACGGCGAGCCCGGCCACCACGAGCGCGATGCCGAGCCACCCCGTCGCGCCGAGGTGCTCCCCGACGACGAGCGCAGCGAGCACCGCGGCCACCACGGGTTCGAGCAACGACACCAGCGTCGCGACCGAGGCCCCGACCGCCCGCAACCCCACGGCGTACAGCGAGTGGCCGAGGACCGTCGGCACCAGGGCCAGGTACAGGAACACCGGCCAGTTGCCGCCGTCGCCGAGGAACGGTGCCCCGCCGACGACGACGAGCACGACGAGCGGCACGGCGGCGATGCCGAACACGGCGCCGACGAGCCCGCGGCCGTTCGGCAGCCCCGCCGCGACGGCCTCGACGCCGGGGCCGCCCGGCACCGACACCGCCCCGGCCGCCGCGTGCAGTCCCCGCGCGACCGCCCACGAGTACAGCGCGTAGGTGAGCCCGGCGAGCAGCGCACTGGCGATCCCGAGCGCGAGCGCGCCACCGCCACCGTCGTGCTCGGACCGCGCCAGCGTCACGACGACCATGCCGGCCACGCTCACCAGCGTGGCGACGACCCACCTGCGGGTGACGGGCCTCCGGTCCGCTGCCCACTCGACGAGCCCCGCGAACGCGGGTGACGACCCGATGGCGATGGTGGTGCCGAGGGCGACGCCCGCGTCGGCGAGCGCGGCGTAGAACGCCACCGCGTACAGGACGAGCGCGGTCGCGCCGAGCAGAGCCCACCCCCGGGTGCGGCGTTCGACGACGGCACGGACCGTGCCGCGGCCGGCGACGGCGGCGAGCACGAGGCCACCGATCCCGAAGGTGACGGCGCCGAAGACGAAGGCGGGGACGCCCGGGGCGAAGTGCGTCGCGGTGCCCGTGGTCCCCCAGACCACCGCAGCGACGACGACCGCCGCGAGCCCACCGGCGGGCGCCGGGACACGACGGGTGCCCGCGGACGCCGTCACGAGACGTGGATGGAGGGGCGGCGGTGCACGTCCGGCTCGGCTTCGCGCAGGACCTCGCGCGTGACGGGTGCGACGTCGCCGACGCCGGTGAACACGAAGCGCAGGGCGTTCCGGATCGGGCTGCCCTCGTTCCACTCGAAGTAGATGCTCGGGACGACCCCGGCGGTGTCGCGGATCGCGAGCAGTGTCGACGCGATGGTGTTCGGCACGTTGCCGGACCGGACCCGGAGCACACGGTGCCCGTGCACGACGTGCCCCTCGACCAGCAGGTCCTCTTCGAAGTCCGACGAGTCGGCGGGCAGGACCTCGAGGAACATCGTCGGCACGCGCGCCGGGATGCCGGAGTCCCGCCGCTCTTCGCGCCCCTTCGCCCGGTACGCCTCGGCGGTGCCGGCACCTGGCTCGTTCGCGATGATGCACACCGCGCTGAACTGGTCGGCGTCGGCCTCGACGAACTGCCGGGCGGTGGCGTCCAGCTCGATCGACGACGCACGGAGTTCGAACGAGCGGCGCACCCGCGAGACGAGCGACACCACGACGATGGCGATGATGAAGATCGCTGCGATCCGGACGCCGTCCGGCCGCTCGATGACGTTCGCGACCGTCGTGTAGACGAACACGACCGAGATGACGCCGAACGCGATGGTGCGCTTCTTCTGCTGCCTGCGGCGGGCCGAGAGGGTGACCGCGACCGCGGCGCTCGTGATCAGGACGAGCACGCCGGTGGCGTACGCCCCGCCCTGTGCGTCGACGTTCGCCCGGAAGACGATCGTGATCAGGAAGGCGATGAGCGTGAAGATGATGACGAGCGGCCGCGTCGCGCGCGCCCACTGCGGAGCCATGCCGTACCGGGGCAGGAACCGCGGCACCAGGTTGAGCAGGCCGGCCATCGCGCTCGCGCCGGCGAACCACAGGATCGCGACGGTCGAGAAGTCGTAGATCGACCCGAACACCCCGCCGAGGTACTGGTGCGCCAGGAAGGCCAGGGCACGGCCGTTCGCACCGCCGCCCGGCTGGAACTCGTGCTGCGGGATGAGGAACGTCGTGGCGATCGACGAGGTGATCAGGAACGAGCTCATGATGACGGCCGCGACGGTCAGGAGCCGCTTCGTGCCGCGGATCCGCCCCTCGGGCCGAGCACTCGTGTCGTCGGACGCGTCGCCGCGCACCTGCGGCATCACCGCGACGCCGGTCTCGAACCCGGACAGGCCGAGGGCGAGCTTCGGGAACACGACGAGCGCGATGCCGACCATGACGAGGGGGTTGCTGTGCTGCGCCGTGAGCCCGGACCACCAGTCACTGGCGACCATCGGGTGCTCGAACACGTGCCAGAGCGCGACCACCACGACGACGGCGTTGAGCGCGAGGAACACCGCGACGAGGCCGACTGCGATGCCGATCGCCTCCTTGAACCCGCGGAGGAACACCACGCCGAGCAACAGCAGCAGCGCGAGGGTGAGCGGGACGGGGATCTCGGTGAACCAGTGCGGCGTGTACGGGTTCTCGGCGATGTGCGCCGTGGCGTCCGCCGCCGACAGCGTCATCGTGATCATGAAGTCGGTGACGGCGAACCCGAGCAGCACGAGCACCAGGAGCTTGCCGGCCCACCACGGCAGGAGCTTCTCGAGCATCATGATCGATCCGGCGCCGCGGAAGCTGTCGCTCGCGACCCGGCGGTAGACGGGCAGCGCCCCGAACAGCGTGACGAGCACGAGCACGATGGTGGCGATCGGCGACAGCAGGCCGGCGGCGAGCGCCGCGATCGCCGGCTGGTACCCGAGGGTCGAGAAGTAGTCGACACCGGTCAGGCACATGACCCGCCACCACGGGTGGGTCTTCTCGACCTCGACCTGGTGCGGGCCCTGGTGGGACGCCCCCTGGTGGGCGCCCTGCAGCATCCAGCGGCGCAGTCGGGTGCTGCGGTCGAGGGGTGGCTCCGTGGCGTCGCGCTGGGCGGCCCGCTCGGCGTCTGTCGCGGTCACGTGGACGATGCTAAGCCGTCCGGGTGACGCACGCGCGCACCCGGACGGCCCCTGTGGACGACTGCTACTTTGCGCTGATCCTCGTGTACTTGTTGACCGCCCACGGCACGAACACGACGAGCATCACGGCGATCCCGATCAGCACCGTCACGATCGGGTGCTGCATCGTCCAGATGTCCGGCACCGGCGCGGACCCGACGTTGCCGAACAGCTCACGGGCCGCCTGCACGAGCGACGACACCGGGTTCCACTCCGCGAACACCCGCAGCACCAGCGGCAGCGTGTCGCTCGGCACGAAGGCGTTCGAGATGAACGTCAGCGGGAACAGGATCATGAACGAGGCGTTGTTGATGACCTCCGGCGTCTTGACGCTCATGCCGAGCAGCGCCATCACCCAGCTGAACGCGTAGCTGAACAGCAGCAGCAGGGCGATGCCGGCCAGGAACTCGAGCGGCGACGAGTTCACCCGCCACCCGACGGCCAGCCCGGTGAGCATCATGATCGCCATCGAGATCGAGTTGAGCACGAGGTCGGAGTTGGTCCGGCCGACGAGCACCGCGGACGCCGACATCGGCAGCGTGCGGAACCGGTCGATCAGGCCCTCCTTCAGGTCCTGCGCCATCGCCGAACCCGAGAACGTGGCCCCGAACACGACGGTCTGGGCGAAGATCCCGGCCATCAGGAACTGCGTGTAGTCGGTGCCCTCGACCGCGATCGCGCCGCCGTAGACCTGGCTGAACAACAGGACGAACATGATCGGCTGCAGCACCGCGAACACGAGCATGTCCGGCGACCGCTTGAGCTTGATGAGGTTCCGTTTGGTGACGGTCCAGCCGTCCTCGAACCAGATGGCGATCGGTGAGGTGACGACGACGGGCAGTTGCCGACCCGGCGCGATGGTCGTGGCGGTCATCGGGCCGTCTCCTTCTGCTTCGTGGCGGCGGCTTCGTCGGCCTCGTCCTCCGTCGCGGCGTGGCCGGTGAGCCGCAGGAACACGTCGTCCAGGGTCGGTCGCCGCATGCCCGCGTCGTGGAGCTCGATGCCGGCGTCACCGAGGTCGGCGAGCACCCGTTGCAGTGCGGCGGGCCCGGCCTCGACCGCGATGGCGTGGGTGCGGCCGTCGCCCGACACCTCGACGTCGCCGACGCCGTAGCGGCGCAGGACGGTCGTCACGGCGTCGCCGTCGGTCTCGTCCACCAGGGTCACGACGACCCGGTGCCCGCCGACCTGCGCCTTGAGGTGGTCGGCGGTGCCCTCGGCGATGACCCGGCCGTCATCGATCACCGCGATGTCGTCGGCGAGCCGGTCGGCCTCTTCCAGGTACTGGGTGGTGAGCAGGACGGTCGCGCCCTCGGCGACCAGGTTCTCGATGATCCCCCAGAGCGCGAGCCGGCTGCGGGGGTCGAGGCCCGTGGTCGGCTCGTCGAGGAACAGCACGCGCGGGTTCATCACGAGCGCGCCGGCGAGGTCGATGCGTCGTCGCATGCCGCCGGAGAAGCCCTTCACCGGACGGTCCCCGGCTTCGGAGAGGTCGAACACGTCGATCAGCTCCCGAGCGCGCTCGCGGGACGTCTTCCGGCCCAGGTGGTAGAGCCGTCCGATCATCTCGAGGTTCTCGAACCCGGTCAGGTTCTCGTCGACCGCGGCGTACTGCCCGGACACCCCGATCGACCGCCGGGTCGCCTGCGGGTCGGCGATCACGTCGATGCCGTCGATCGACGCCGTGCCGGAGTCGGGCGTGATGAGGGTGGTGAGGACCTTCACGGTCGTGGTCTTGCCCGACCCGTTCGGCCCGAGCAGTGCCTTCACGGTGCCCTGCGGCACCGACAGGTCGAGTCCGGCCAGTGCGTGCACCGGCCCGGACTTCGACTTGTACGTCTTGGTCAGCCCGGAGGCTTCGATGATGGCCATGTCGCTCCTTCGTCGGACACGGTGGGTACCCGGGGCCCGGTGGAGCGACGGACGTCACTCAGACGTCGAAGTCACCACCACCGAAGTCGCTGAAGCCACCGCCGAAGTCGGATCCGCTGTCGCCCCAGCCCGCACTCTCGAACCCGCCGCCGTCGGACGCGCCACCGTCGGACGCACCGGCATCGCCGGATTCAGCACCAGTGTCCTCCGAACCGCCGTCACCCGCAGCGTCAGTACCGCCATCGAACGATCCCGGGTCCGGCAGGAAGGCGCTCATGATCGCCGAACCGATGACGTAGCCGGCCACCGTCCCGAGGATCGAGGCACCGATCATGCTCCCGAACGACGGCCCGCCGCGCTGGCCACCGAAGCGTCCCGCGCCCCCGCCGACACCGCCGAGCGACCGCTCCATGAAGCCCGGCTGGCGGATCTCGGACCGTGTCGCCGACTGCGCGAGCGAACGGGGGTCGTCGCCACGAGGGGCCTCGCCGGGAGGCGCCGTGCGCGTGAACTCGTCGTAGACCATGCGGCGCTGCTCGTCGGTCAGCTTTGCGAACGCCTCGGCGTGCACCTCTTCGATGCGCTCCGGCGGTGCCGTGCGGAGCAGGTAGCGGTACCGCTCCACCGCGCGCTCGTCGTCGGTCGTCGCCCCCTGCTGCTGCTGTGCGGGTGCACCACCCCACTGCGGCACGCCGTACTGCCCGCCCGGCTGCTGCCCGGCCGGCGTCCCCGTCGGAGCGGGCTGGTGGTACGACTGCTGGCCGTACCGGTAGCCCTGCTGCTGCGGCTGCCCCCACTGGTTCTGCTGCGCGTCGTACTGCTGCGCGTCACCGGTGCGGTCGCGGTCCGGACGTCCGAGCAGGCGGTCGAGGAATCCCATGGTCGATGCTCCTTCGGGTGCACGGTCGATCCGGTCGGACCGGCCGTGGACTGCCACCCTATGGAGCGGGGTCGGCCGCTGACTGAGCGCCCGCTCAGAGTCAGCCGAGCGCCGTCCCGTGCCCGAGTCCGCACCGTGCGCACCTGTACAACCCGTGCCGGCTTGCCAGCACCGTGCGCGCCTCCAGCGCCGCACCCAGCGGCCAAAGCCCCACCAGAACGCAGACCCCGCACCGTGCGCACCACCCACCGACCGGGAGGCGCGTGCCGGCCTGACACCGCGCCTCCATTCCGCACCGTGCGCACCTGTACAACCCGTGCCGGCTTGCCAGCACCGTGCGCGCCTCCAGCGCCGCACCCAGCGGCCAAAGCCGCACCAGAACGCAGACCCCGCACCGTGCGCCCGGCCGCGCCCGGCCGCGCCGGCCGCGCCCGCTCACCCCGCGCCGTGCACCGCCGCGCCCGCGGCGAGCGCCGCCGTCCACACCGCGTGCAGCTCGTCCGCCGCTCCGGGGTGCGCCACCAGGAACGGCTCGCCCACGGGCGGGAAGCCCTCGACCGGGCCGGAGCGCGTCAGCACGATCCCGCCGGCCTCGTGCACGAGCAGCACGGCGGCCCCGTGGTCGACCGGGTTGAACGCCGACACGCACCCGCCGATCCCCCGGCCGGCCGCGACCTGCGCGATGGTCAGCGTGCCGGAGCCCTGCACCCGCAGCGTGCACGACCGGTCGGCCAGGGCGTCGAGGAACACCCCGAACCCGGGCCACGGCCGGTGCCCGTCGAGTTCGGTGCCGACGACCGCCCCGGCGAGCGGGCGTGGGGTGTCGTCCAGCCGCAGCGGCCGGTCGCGCAGGGTCGCACCGCGCCCGCGCCGCGCCTCGAGGACCTCGCCCCGCCACGGATCGGCCACGACCCCGACGAGCGGCCGCCCACCGCGGGTCAGGCAGAGCGACATCGACGTCCACGGCACCCCGTTCGCCAGGTTCGTGGTGCCGTCGACGGGGTCCAGGTACCAGCGGTGCCGGTCACCGGGCGCGTCGCCGTACTCCTCGCCGGTGAACCCGTGCGTCGGGAACACCATCCGCACGCGGGAGCGGACGTGCTGCTCGACCAGGCGGTCCACGTCGGTGACGAGGTCGGCGGGGTTCGCCTTGGTCCGCACCTCGCTGACGGGGTGTTCGCGGGTGAACGCGATGACCTCGTGCGCGATGCGGTGCGCCAGGGCCTGGGCGCGCGAGGCGACCTCGGTCTCGGTCGGCTCGCGGTCCCGTTCCGGCCAGCCGTCCCGCTCCGCCGAGGACAGCGCTGCGCCGATCGCGCCGACGTCGTTCGTGGTGATCGAGTCGACGCCGAGCCGTGCCGCCCACAGCGCGGGTTCGGCCTCGTCGACGGTCCAGACGGCGACCCGCAGCCCGAGGGCGTGCGCGACCTCGATCGTCCGCGGCGTGAGGAACGCGATGTCGAGGTTCAGGGTCGACGGGGTCAGGGCCTCGAGGTCGGCCGGGGCGGGCGGGTCGAGCGACTCCCACGCGAGCCACACGTCGGCGTCGGGCAGCACCGAGCGGACCGCGGCCATGGCGGCCGGCGCACCGCACCACGCCACGCTGGTGGACGCGGTGGAACCCGCGACGGTCCGGGCTGCGACCAGGGCGTCCTCGGCGTCGGTCAGGTCGACCAGCAGGACCGAGCGGCAGCCGTCGAGCCGTTCGAGCGCGGCGTCGAGCCGCGGGATCCGGTCGAGCCCGTTGCCGAGCCGAGCGACGTCGCACCAGGCGACGTCGGACACCCGCCGGGCGTCGCCCCACATCCGCCCGAGGGTCTCGTCGTGCAGCAGGACGGCGACGTCGTCGGCCGTGCGACGGACGTCGACCTCGATGACCTCCGCGCCGAGCGCCTCGGCGACCGCGATGGCGGGCAGGGTGTTCTCCCGCCGGACGCGCGGCGCACCGCGGTGGGCGACGAGCCGTGGCGGACGCACGCCGGGCCTCCCGGTCGGGTCGGACGGGACCGACCCGTGACCGGCGGCCGGCGCGGCGGACGCAGGAGCAGACGCTGCTGCCGACGCGGCGGGGACGGCGCGGTCGGTGACCGGCACGGCGCCGCTCATCGGGTGCCCTCGAGCAGTGCACCGTCGCGGTAGACGAGCACCGCGCCGAGCCGGACCCCGGTCTCGGTGCCGACCGCCGGGGGCGCTCCGGTGACGAAGGCGCGGAGCTCGGCACCGTCGGTGGTGAGCACGACCTCGGCGAAGTGGCCGCGCATGAGGACACGGGCGACGGTGGCGCGGACCGGTGCGTCGTCGGTGAGGACGACCTGCTCGGGGCGGATCAGCACCGTGTCGGCCGCGGTCGGGCTGACGGACGTGCCGGCGAGGAACCGACCGGAGACGACGCTCGTCGACCCGATGAACGACGCGACGAACCCGGTGGCGGGGCGGGCGTACAGCTCGGTCGGCGTCGCGATCTGCTCGATGCGTCCGTCGTGCATGACGGCGATCCGGTCGGAGATGCTGAGCGCTTCGTCCTGGTCGTGCGTGACGATCACGGTCGTGATGCCGAGGCGCTGCTGGATGCGCCGGATCTCGTCGCGGACGCTCACGCGGAGCTTGGCGTCGAGGTTGGACAGCGGCTCGTCGAGGAGCAGGACGTCGGGCTCCTGCACGATCGCGCGGGCGAGGGCGACGCGCTGCTGCTCACCGCCCGAGATCGCGGTCGGCTTGGAGCCGGCGTGGTGGCTCAGGCCGACGAGTTCGAGTGCGTCCCGCACCCGGTCCGCCGCCTGCCGCTTCGGGACCCGTCGGGTCCGCAGCGGGAACGCGACGTTCTGCGTCACCGTCATGTGCGGCCACAGCGCGTAGTTCTGGAACACCATCGCGCTCGGTCGGCGCTCGGGTCCGGCCGACGTGACGTCGCGGTCCCCCATCGTCACGACACCGCCGTCGGCGGGCAGGAACCCCGCCACCATGCGGAGCGTCGTCGTCTTGCCGCAGCCGGACGGTCCGAGGAGCGAGACGAGCTCGCCCTTCGCGACGTCGAGGTCGATGCCCGCGACCACGTCGCGTCCGCCGAGTGTCTTGCGCAGCCCGCGGACGGTGAGTCCGCCGGTGCGGCTGCGGTCGGTCCTGCTGTCGTCGACCGGGAGGCCCGGTGCGCGTTCCGCGACGAGCGTTGCATCCGTCATCTGGTCGCCTTTCGTGCTGGTGTGGGTCATCGGGGTCTGTCGCTTCATCGGATCTGGAAGCCGTCCGCGAGGCGGCCGCCCATGATGTGCTTCCGGGCGAGCAGCAGCAGGACCACGGACGGGATGCTCAGCGCGATCGCGAACACCGCCGAGACCTGCCGCGGGGAGTTCAGGACGAGCGAGTACATCGCCGTCGGCATGGTCATGTAGGTCGGAGCGCCGACGAGGTACGTGCCCTGCGCCTCGTCGAAGGACGCCAGGAACGACATCACCATCGCGACGAGGATCCCCGGCCACGCGATCGGGAACGTGACCCGCCAGAACGTGCGCCAGCGGCTCGCCCCCGCGTCACGGGCCGCTTCCTCGAGGGACCGGGGGACGGCCGAGAACGCGGCGGCGGGCAGCCACGTCATGAACACCACACAGCCCAGGACGTGCACGATCAGGATGCCCGTGACCGTGTTCATCAGGTTCAGTGCGGTGAACATCGCCGACATCGTGACGAAGAGGCCCATCTTCGGGAACGCGTTCGTGGCGAACAGCCCGACGAGCACGAGCCGCCGCCCCGGGAACTCGATGCGGCTGATCGCCCAGGCGGCCGGCAGACAGACCACCGCGGCGATGAGGACGGTCAGCGGGGCGAGGACGAGCGAGTTCTGCACCGCGACGGCGAGGCTGCGGTCCTCGAACACCGTGCCCCACCACTGCAGGGTCCAGCCGTCGGGCAGCAGGTTCGGGTAGGTCCACGTCGTGGCGAAGGCCCGGGCGGCCAGCCAGACGAGCGGCCCGAGGACGAAGACGGCCAGCACGATCGCGGTCGCCCAGACGAGGGCGTTGCCGGTCAGACGCTTGATCACTGCTGCTCCTGCTGCTTCTTGTCGAGCTCGCCCGCGTTCGAGCGGACCGTCGAGCGGAGGTAGAAGATGCTCGCGGCCGCCGCGAAGGCGAACACGATGAACGCCATCGCCGTCGACTGCTGCGGACGGTTGTAGGCCTGGAAGTACTTCGAGATGTCGACGCCGAGCATCGTCGGCGCGTTCGGACCGGTGAAGTACGGCACCGTGAACGACCCGAGCACCCCGATCACGGTGAAGGTCGTCGCGATGACGAGCGGGGTCGCCGCCATCGGCAGGAGCACCTGCCAGACCACCCGCCAGGTGCTCGCGCCGGCGTCCTTCGCGGCCTCGACCAGGGCGTCCGGGGTGCCCTGCAGCGCGCCGGCGATCATCAGCACCGCGAACGGCAGGCTCGTCCAGACGCTGCCGAACACCACGGCGACGAGGGTGTAGCCCCACACCGGGACGTCCAGGCCGAACTGCGCCCCGAGGCTGCGGAGGAAGCCCTGCGCATCGGTGAACGTCAGCACCGACCAGCTCGCGATGACCACCGGCACGAAGAGCGGGACCACCGCGAGGACGCTGAGGCTCTTGCCGAGGATCCCACCGCGGAGCCGGAGGACCACCGCCACCGCCACGGCGAGCGCCACGGTCAGGCCGGTGGACAGCGCGGTGACCCCGAGCGTCGCGACGAGGTCACGCAGGAACGTGGCGTTGCCGAGCAGCGTGCCGTACACCGCGAACGAGAACCCGTGAACGGTGTCGCCGCCGATGTCGGCGAGCGCCTGGTTCAGGCCGCCAGTGAACCCGAGGCTGAAGAGGGCGGCGTTCACCACCGGGACGCCGACGAACAGGACCACGACCAGCACGGGCGCCGCGACGAGCGCGAGGCCCTGCCAGCGTCGGCGGCGGGCCAGGCGCTCCTGTGTCGTGCGCTCGCTGGCGGGCTGCGCCGTGCCGTGGGCGGAGGGCGGGACGGGCGGGAGGCCCATGGCGGAGTCGCCACGGGCCTCCCGGTCGGTCGCCGGGCCGTCCTGGACGGTCTGGGTCACTGCGGGACCTTCGCGTCCCACGCGGCGTTCATGTCGGCGGCGAAGTCGCTCTGGAACCCGAGGCGGAGCTGCGACGGGTTCGCGTCGGCGAACTGCTCTGCGACCGACTCCGGCAGGCTGTCGAGCGGGATCACCGGGTAGCCGGAGACGGCGCTCGCGACCAGCTGCTGCCCCTTCGCGCTGAGCACGAAGTCGGCGAGCTGCTCGGCTGCCGCCTTCTTGGCCTTCGGCTCGGTCTTCGGGATGCCGAGGAAGCTCGCGCTGCCGGTGAACGACGGGTCGGTGATCTGGATCGCCTTGACGGTCTTCGGGATCACGCCGGTCTTCTGCGAGGTGATGAACTGGTCGCTCCAGACCGGTGCCATCGCGATCTGGCCGCTGCCGAGCAGCTGCACGACCTGGTCGTTGCCGTTCGGGTAGACGCCCTTCTGGTACGTCGACGGGCCGAGGTCCTTCAGGGCGGCGAAGCCCTTGTCCCACTTCGACTCGAGCGACTTGTCGTACGTCGTCTGCATCGTCGCCTGCTCATCCGCGGTCAGGTATTTCGCGAGCACCGTGGCGACGAACGAGCCACCCGAGCCGCCGGACGACGGGGAGTTGTAGGCGAACTGGCCCGGGTTCGCTTTGATCCAGGCGAGCAGGTCGTCGAGGGTCTTCGGCGGGTCCGTCACCTTCTTCGAGTCGTAGGCGAGCAGGACGCTCGAGGCGCGGTACGGGATCGCGCTGTCGCCACCCTGCTGCTTCGTGGCCTCGGGGACGTCCTTCAGGTTCGGGATCGTGCTGTCGCTGACCGTGCTGAGCAGCCCGGCCTTGCCCGCGGTGGAGACGAACCCGGCGTCGACGAGGTCGTACGCGACGGACTTGCCGGCCTTGACCGCGGTGGCGAGGTTGGCCTGGGTCTGCGCGTCGTGCTCGCCGTGCAGGTCGATGCTCGTGCTGACGTGGATCTTCGGGTGCCCCTTCTCGAAGGCGGGGATGAGCGACTTGTCCCAGAGGTCCTGGACGTTCGTGTCGCCGCTGATGAACACCGTGAGGTTCGTGGTGCCGCCGCTCGTGTCTGCGGCGTTCGAGGCGTTGGCGCTCTGGACGCAGCCGGACAGTGCGACGGTCGCGGCCGCTGCGATGGCGAGGCCGGTGAGGACTCGGGTCTTCACGTCGATGATCTCCCTGTTCCGTGGGGGTGGTGCGGGGTGGGGGTGGGGGCAGCGCGGGAACGTTCCCGCACCGGGGTCGAGTGTGGCGCTGCCGGGTGAACGCCGGGTGCCGCGGGCGTCGCCGTCGGGTGAACTCCGGGGTGCGGGGTCGGGGTCGGGGCTCGCTCTGGTGCGAGGTCGGCGTCGGCGGCGTCGGCGTCACGCCCGCACCGGGCCGACCTCGCCACCTGGTGCGAGGTTGCCCGCTCCGTGCCCACCTACAAGCTCGCACCAAGCGGGCAACACACCCCCGACCGACGAAAGGCGCACGGTGCGAAGTCAGCCGGACCCACGGATGACCTCGCACCGAGCTGACTTCCCTTTCCCGACCGCGCGACTTCGCACCGTACGCCGTGCGCAACGCCGGAACAACGCCGCACGGTGCGATCTCGGGCGGTCTCAGCGCGACATCCGCACGCCAGCCTGACGGAGCTTCGTTCGCAGGGTCCATTCGTTCCGCAGGTCGGACCAGGTCAGCCGGAGCACGATCCGGACCTCGGGGAACGCGCGCAGACGGTCCTCCCGGATCTTCTCGTCGATCAGCGCTTCCTCCGGGGTGCGCCCGCGCAGGTACTCACTGCGCTGGTACTTCACGGCACCGTCGAACTCCACCACCACCCCGGACTCCGGGAACCAGAAGTCCACGACGATGTCGGGCTCGCCCGCCGTCCGGAACCGGTGTTGGAGGACAGGTGGCGGCGTGCCGAACTGGTCGAATCGGGCGCGGGCGTATGACTCCCCCGGTGAGTCCGATGCGGCATCGGCGAAGTCGACGGCCCGCAGTGCTCGCCGCCGGCCCTTCTGCCCTCGCCGCTCGACAGCCGACCGGACCAGGTCCCGCTCGACCGCACGGCGGAGGAGCGAGTCGAGGGCGACGACCGCGTCGCTGAAGGGCAGCGTGAGCGCGAGGTCCGTCGCCAGCCGGTCCAGCCCGCACAGCACCAACCCGTCCGGTGTCGTCACTGCTCTTCGGTTCCGATCGGGGTCGAGGTCCGCATGCACGATGAAGGTCGCGTTCGTGGTCCGCCGGTCGGCGCCGCCCGAGGTCACGTGGATCCGCGTCGGTGGAGGGGTGAGGAGCGGCACGCCGAACACCACGGCCGCGGACACGTGGGACACCAGGTCTCCTGGCCGGATGCGATCGGCGAACGAGCGCACGCGGACGTGGTGCTGCTCGGTGGTTCGGAGTGCTGCCCATCCGGCGGCCTCCGCGTACAGACCGCGTGCGACCCGGGTGAGCTCTCCTGCCGCCGCCCGTCGTCTGATGGCGTCGGACTCGTCCGGCCGTTGCGCTGATGTTCGGTACGTGAGGACTTCGGGGACCGGTGCGAGCTTCAGGTTCATCGACATGTCCCGATGGTCGAGAACCCACCGGACGACCGCAGCTCCGGACTCGAGCCCTGTGGACGGATCACCGCACTCTTGCCATGTGGAGGGATGAGTCCCACCACCGGAGGCTGCGAGACTGTCCGGGTGAACACACGCACCTGGGGTTGGCTCGCAGCGGTCATCGACGTCGTGCTCATCGTCGTCTTCGCACTCATCGGGCGTTCGTCGCACGGTGAAGCCAACACGGCGCTGGCACTCTGGACCACCGCGTACCCGTTCCTGGCGGGCTGGGCGATCGGGTACGTGACGAGCGGAGCCTGGGCCCGGCCGCTGCGCTTCTGGCCGACCGGCGTCGTGGTCTGGATCCTCACGGTCTTCGTCGGTCTGGCGATCCGTGTCGCCACCGGCCAGGGCGACGTCGACGGCAACCCGCTGCCGATCTCGTTCGTCATCGTCGCCACGATCGTGCTCGGGGTGTTCCTGCTCGGCTGGCGCGCGATCGCCCGCGGTGTGCTCCGGTTCACCTCGTCGCGGTCGCGGCAGGACGCTGCAGCGACCGACGCGTGAACGGCAGCCGCGGTTCCCAACCGACCATCCTCGACGTCGCCGCACGTGCGGGAGTCTCGAAGTCGGCGGTGAGCCGGGTCCTCTCGGGCACGGGGCGGTTCTCGGACGAGACCCGTGAGCGCGTCGAACGCGCAGCAGCCGAACTCGGGTACGTCGCGAACGCCATGGCGCGCGGACTCGTCAGCGGTCGGACGCACACCATCGGCATGCTCGTGCGCGACGCCTCGTCGATGGTCTACACCGCCCTGCACGCCGTGATGGAGCGCCGCGCATCCGAGCTCGGTTACCGGGTCGTCACCACGACGGGCGTCGGCCGGGTCGAGGACGAGAAGTCCGCCCTCGCGGCCCTCGTCTCGATGCGCGTCGACGGACTGGTCGTGTGCAGCGGCCTCATGCCGTCCGCCGACATCGCCGAGTTCGCACCACGCATCGCCACCGTCGTCGCCGGTCGGCCCGAGCTGCACCCGGCACTCTCGAGCGTCTACTGCGATGAGGTCGACGGTGGTGCGACCATCGCGAACGCCGTCGCCGACGCCGGCCACAGCACGGTCGTGGTGCTCACCGTCCCGATCGACAACGCGATCACCCAGCACGCGCGATCGTCGGCGATGGTCGAGCGGCTCCGGGCGCGCGGTGTCCGCGTCATCGACATCGACGCGAGCTTCGTGCGGCCACCCGACGACTTGGCCGCCGACCTGGTGGACGCAGTGCAGGAGTCGGACGTGACCGCCGTGATGTGCCCGACGGACCGGCTCATGCTCGACGTGTGCGAGGCGCTCGCCCGCCGCGGTGTCGAGGTACCACGCGACCTCTCCGTCACCGGGTTCGACGGCGTGTACCCCCTGGCGAGCGACTGGATCGGGTTCACGACGCTCCAGCAACCCATCGAGCGCATCGGCCGCGAGGCGATCGACCTGGTCATCGGCCGGATCGACGACCCCGCGCGACCCGTCGAGCACCGCTCACTGCGCGGCACCGTGATCCCCGGCCGCACCCTGCTCCCCCGCTGAGGCCGACCCACCGACCTCGCACGGTGCGAGGAGCCGTGCGAACGGTGCGAGGTTCGGTACTCGGTGCGGCCGGACAACGCTCGCTCCGAGTACGGAACCTCGCACCGAACGCCCGCCGCACCCCGCGCCTCAGAACAAGCCCGAGCGCGGCCCCTCGTCCGGACCGTCGAACCCGCGGAACATGTCCGACACGAGCGCCTCGATCTGCGGCTCCACCAGGCGCTCGACGGCCTCGGCGATGCGCGGCCGGTGGTCGATGAGCGCCAGGCAGACCGCGGTGCCGGTCGAGCGGGCGCACTCGTCGGACAACTCGATCTCGTGCCGGAGCGCGGCCTTGGCCTCGTCGGACAGCGGGTCGCGCGGCGTCTGCTCCCCCGCGCCGGTGCCGGCCAGCTCACCGAGCGTGAACAGGAACGGTGACCCCGGCGACGGCTCCGGGTCCACGTCCAGGCCCTGGAACTCCGGCGACAACCCCTCGGCCGGCTGGTACCCCGCGTGCCGCTTCCGCGCGGCGGCCCGCTCGAGTTCGCGCTGCAGCAGCGGCAGGTTCTTGGCCGTGTACTCGTCGACGGCGTCCTCGACGATGGTCGAGATCCGCCCGATCAGCGCGTGCTGGACGGCATGCGGCACGTCGGGCCCGAACCCCGCGGCCGCGGCGATCGGGGACCCGGTGCACTTCCGGCAGATGCGCGTGCGCGGGCGGGCGGTCCCGATCTGCCAGCGCGGCAGCCAGCGCAGCCACAGGTCGACCGCGCCCCGCACGCGACCGTCGATGCCGTCCATCCCTCAACAGTAGGCCTGGAGGCACGGATCACCCCCGGCACACCGCGCCGGTCGGGCAATCCGCCGGTTCTCAGGCCTTCGGTTCCGTCACGAAGTCGATGAGCTCCTCGACGCGGCCGAGCAGCTGCGGCTCGAGGTCGGCGAAGGTCCGCACCTGCCCGAGGATCCGCTGCCACGCCCGGGCGATGTCGGCCTGCTCGGCGTGCGGCCACCCGAGCGCCTGGCAGATGCCCTTCTTCCACTCGATCGACCGCGGGATCGTCGGCCACGCCTGCAGTCCGACGCGGGCCGGCTTGACCGACTGCCAGACGTCGACGAACGGGTGGCCGACGACGAGCACGTGCGCTCCCCACTTGCCGCGCATCACGGCGTCGGCGAAGCGGGACTCCTTCGACCCGGGCACGAGGTGGTCGACGAGCACGCCGACGCGACGGTCGCGCGTCGGCTGGAACTCGTCGAGGACGTCGGCCAGGTTGTCGACGCCGGAGAGCTCCTCGACGACGACGCCCTCGACGCGCAGGTCGGCTCCCCAGACCTTCTCGACGAGCTCGGCGTCGTGCTTGCCCTCGACCATGATGCGGGAGGGCAGGGCCACCCGAGCTCGCTGCGACTCCACCGCGAACGATCCGGACGCGGTGCGGAGGCGACCGCCGTCGGACGCGTGCTTGACCGCCGGAGCCGCCCCGGGCCTCCTGTCCGGTGGTGCAGCTGCGGCAGACCGGCCGACCGGCGCCTGCGGACGGCCCAGCGTGACGAGCTCGCCCTCGAGCAGGAACTGCCCGGTGAACGGGAACGAGCGGGTGCGGCCCTTCCAGTCCTCGAGCGCGATGTTGCCCGCTTCGAGCCCCACGACGGCACCAGCCCACCCGGAGTCCGGGTCCTCGAGCACCATGTCGCGTTCGAGCGGCACCTGCCGCACCTTCTTCACTCCGCGGGAGCGCCAGTCTCCCGAGAGCACGTCCCCGCCGTACCGGTCGTCGTCCACCCGCACGAGGGTACTGTCGACGTCGGCCCGGACGACGTCGACCGCGCCGACTCCCCACCATCTCGACGGAAGGCCTCCCGTGCGCGCAGCGATCATCCACGCCCCGAACGACATCCGCGTCGAGGAGCGCGACCGCCCCTCGGTCCTGACCCCGAAGGACGTCGTCGTCAAGGTCGTCGCGGCGTGCGTGTGCGGTTCCGACCTCTGGCCCTACCGGGGCGTGACCGAGACGAAGCGGCCACGGCCGATCGGGCACGAACTCGTCGGCGAGGTCGTCGCCGTCGGGGACGAGGTCACCGACCTGCAGGAGGGCGACTTCGTCATCTCCCCCTTCACCATGAACGACGGCACCTGCCAGGCCTGCCGCCACGGCATGACCAGTGGCTGCGACCACCTGTCCGGCTTCGGCGGGAAGGACGCGTACGGCGACCCGGTCGGCGGCGCCCAGGCCGAGTACGTCCGCATCCCGGACGCGTCCGCGACGCTCGTCGCGGTCCCCGGCCCGGTCGACCCCGCACTCGTGCCGTCCCTGCTGACCCTGTCCGACGTCTTCTCCACCGGGCACCACGCCGCGGTGTCGGCAGCGGTCGGCCCCGGCAAGACCGTCGTCGTGGTCGGCGACGGCGCGGTCGGCCTGTCCGCCGTGCTCGCGTCGAAGCGACTGGGCGCCGAGCGCATCATCGCGATGAGCCGGCACGCCGACCGCCAGGCGCTCGCTCGCGAGTTCGGCGCGACGGACATCGTGGCTTCCCGTGGCGAGGAGGGCGTCGCGGCGATCCGCGACCTGCTCAGCGGCGACCTGGCCGACTGCGCGGTCGAGGCCGTCGGCACCGAGGAGAGCATGGACCAGGCGCTGCACTCGGTGCGTGCGGGCGGCAACCTCGGTTTCGTCGGGGTGCCGCACGGCGTGCCGACGATCGGCACCCGGTACCTCTTCGACACGAACATCGCGATCGCGGGCGGGATGGCACCGGCACGGAAGTACATCCCGGAGCTGCTCCCCGACGTCCTGTCGGGCGCGATCGACCCGGGCCGGGTGTTCGACCTCGAACTGCCGCTCGACGAGGCCGCCGAGGCGTACCGGGCGATGGACGAGCGTCGGGCGATCAAGGTGCTGCTGCGGCCGTAGGCGCCGGTCGCCAGCTGGCGTCGGGCGCGCGTCGGGCGCGCGTCGGGCGCGCGTCGGGCGCGCGTCCGACGGGTGGCACGTTTCGCGCAGCAGAACGCGTGTTTCGAATCGGTAAACAAACCTTTCAGTAAAGAAGGTTGTCCGTTACAGTCCTCGACATGACCACTCGAGGACGCACCCCCGGCCAGCCCGGGCTGCTGCGCGTCCTGAACGACCGCGCAGCGCTCGAGCTGCTGCTCGACGACGGCCCGCTCACCCGCAACGAGATCGCGCAGCGGACCGGCCTCAGCAAGCCCACCGCCGCCGAGATCATCCGCCGGCTCGAGTCGGCCGACCTCATCCGCCAGGCCGGCACCGACACCCAGGCCGGACGCCGCGGGCCGAGCGCCGTCGTGTACGAAGCCATCACCGACCGCGACCTCGGGGTCGCCGTCGACGTCCAGCTCGTCGACGTCCGGTCGACCGTGGTGGACGCCGCTGGTCGCACCTTCCCGGTCGCCACGCACCGGATGTCCGAGGCCGAGGTGCGCTCCCCCGGCGCCGACATCGTCGCCGCCGCGATCTCCCGCGCAGCCGCCGCGGCCGGTGTGGACCCCGAGCTCGTCACCGCCGTCGCGGTGGGCGTGCAGGCGAGTGTCGACCACGCCACCGACACCCTGATCTTCACGGACGGCCTGCCCGGCTGGCCCCGCGAGCAGGTGAGCGCGACCCTGTCCGCCGACCTCGGGGTCCACGTGGTCGTCGAGAACGACGCCAACCTCGCCGCCATCGCCGAACGCAACATGGGGGCCGGTCGGGCTCCCGGGTCGTTCGCGCTCTTCTGGATGGCCGAGGGCCTCGGCATGGCCCTCGACCTGCACGGCCACCTGCACACCGGCGCTTCCGGTGCCGCGGGTGAGATCGGCTACCTCAGCGTGCCCGCCGACGCACGCTCCATCGACCCGACGGCCACGATCGTCGCGGACCTCATCTCCGAGCCCGCGATCATCGCCCTGGCCGCCGAGCACGGGATCACGGCACCGGACGGCACCGCAGCCGACTGGCGCCAGGTGCTCCCGCAGCTGCCCGGCCTGCCCGAGCAGCACCCCTTCACCGTCGCCCTCGGCGAGCGCGTCGGGCACAACGTGCTCCCCGCTCTCGCCGTGGCCGATCCCGAGACGGTCGTGCTGCACGGCCCGACCGGGATCGCCGGTGGGCCCGCCCTGGCCGCCGCCGTGACCGCCTGGCTCCGGACCCGTTCACGCTGGTCCACCGCCGTGGTCGCGCCCGGCGTCCCCGACACCCCCGTCCTGCACGGTGCGCGACACGTCCTGATCGACGTCGTCCGCACCGCGCTCGCGGACCGACTCGAGCGCATCAGTGACGATGCCCCGACGCCGGACCCCGCCGAGCGCCCCTGAGCCGTTCCACCCGCACCACTCGAGGCACCATCACCCAGCCCTGTCACAGGGCTCTTCGTCGCGCCCGGAATCCTCGGCGCGCCGGAGCGAGACCAGAGAGCGAGTACCGCATTGTCCCTCCCCGAACCGAACGTCCCGCGCCGCCGGGCGTTCCGCCGCATCGCCACCGCCACGGCCGTCGCCGCCGTCGGCGCCCTCGTCGTCGCCGGCTGCAGCTCCGGCAGCAGCGCCGACTCGATCGAGAAGAGCGCCCCGAAGGAACTCAAGGGCACCGTGTCCCTGTGGCACTTCTTCACCGGCCGTGAAGCCGGCGTGGTGAAGACCGCCGTCGAGGGCTTCGAGAAGGCCAACCCCGACGTCACCGTCGACATCCACGCCGGCCAGGACGACGAGAAGCTGCAGAAGGCGATCTCGTCCGGCCAGAACATCGACGTGGGCCTGTCGTACTCGACCGCCATCGTGGGCAGCTTCTGCTCCTCCGGTGCCTTCCGTGACCTCTCGCCCTACATCAAGCGTGACAAGGTCGACCTGTCGGACATCCCGAAGGCCGTGCAGTCGTACACGCAGTACAAGGGCACCCGGTGCACGCTGCCTGCCCTCGCCGACGTCAGTGCGCTCATGTACAACAAGCCGCTGCTCGAGCAGGCCGGGATCGACTCCCCGCCGAAGACGCTGGACGAGCTCAAGACCGACGCGCTGAAGCTGACGACGTACAACGCCGACGGCTCGATCAAGCAGCTCGGCTTCAACCCGCTCATCGACTTCTACGAGAACTCGCCCGAGCACTGGGCGCCGATGGTCGACGGCTCGTGGTTGGACGAGGACGGCAACAGCGTGATCGGCACGTCCGATGCGTGGAAGCAGCTCATCACCTGGCAGAAGGGCTTCGTCGACGAGATCGGCTACGACAAGCTCAAGGCCTTCACGTCCGGCCTCGGGCAGGAGTTCGCCGCGGACAACGCGTTCCAGACCGGGCAGGTTGCGATGCAGATCGACGGCGAGTACCGCACGGCGTTCATCAAGGACCAGAAGCCGGACCTGGACTACGGCACGTCCCCGACCCCGGTGATGGACGGCCTCGGCAACTACGGCTCGACGTACATCGCGGGCAACGTCGCAGGCATCGCGAAGGGGTCCAAGAACCCCGAGCTGTCGTGGGCGCTCCTGAAGTACCTGTCCACCAACACCGACGCGCAGGTCACGATGGGCAACGGTCTGAAGAACATCCCGACCCTCACCTCGGCGCTGGAGTCCCCCGACCTCGAGGTCGACGAGAACTACAAGACCTTCGTCGACGTCGCGGGCAACGCGGACACCATGACCTCGCCCGGCACCGCCGACGGCGCCGCCTACATCGGCACCTTCACGAAGTTCTGGCAGGCGTACCAGCAGAAGGGCGGCGACCTCGACGCCAAGCTCGAGAAGCTCGACTCGGACATCGACAACGCCAACCAGCTGGCTGGTCCGTGATGAGCGTCACCACCAAGACGACCGGCCGGGAGGCGCGGCTCGCCCGCGCCGCCCGGCCCACGGGCTCGACGGGGTCCGGTCCGGTGCCCCCGACGGCTCCGCGACGTCGGCCCCGCTCCGCCGAGTCCCGACGCCGACTCGTCGCCCTGACGATGCTCGCGCCGGCCCTGGCGGGCCTGGTGATCTTCTTCGCCTACCCACTCGTCGCGTCGATCTTCTACTCGTTCACGCGCTACAACCAACTGCAGGAGCCCGAGTTCGTCGGGCTGCTGAACTACAAGTTCCTGTTCACGCAGGACCCGCAGATCGGCCCCGCGGTCGTGAACACGCTGTGGTTCGTCGTCATCCTGGTACCGGTCCGGATCGTGTGCGGACTCCTGGTCGCCGGGCTGCTCAGCCGGGCCAAGACGGCCACCGGCTTCTGGCGGACGCTGTTCTACCTGCCCGCCCTCGTCCCGCCGGTCGCGAGCGTCGTGGCGTTCGTGTTCCTGTTCAACCCGGGCACCGGGCCGGTGAACCAGATCCTGCGGGTCTTCGGCATCGACGGCCCGCTCTGGTTCAACGACCCGGCGTGGTCGAAGCCGTCGCTCGTGATCCTGGGCGTCTGGGTGATGGGCGACATCATGATCATCTTCCTGGCGTCCCTGCTCGACGTGCCGCGCGACCTGTACGAGGCCGCGTCGCTCGACGGTGCGAACGGCGTCCAGCAGGTCCGGCACATCACGCTCCCGACGATCGCCCCGGTGATCGGCTTCGCCGCCGTGACGGGGGTGATCGCGGCCCTGCAGTACTTCACCGAGGCCGCGGTGGCGTCCGGGGTCGCGTCCGGCAAGGCGACGATCGGTGGCGGGACCGCCGCCCAGCTCGGCTACCCGGGCACGTCGCTGCTCACGTACACCGAGCTGCTCTACCAGCACGGGTTCGCGAACTTCCAGTTCGGCTACGCGTCCGCCATGGCCGTGGTCCTGTTCGTGATCACCGCGGTGGTACTCGTCTTCACGATGCGCCGCATCTCCGTCTTCCGTCCCGAGGAGTCCTGATGACCGCCGTCTCCCAGTCCCCGCTCGCCCGGGCGCCACGGGGTCCAGCTCCCCGCACCGGCAGGCCGCGTGGTCGCACCCTGGTGTGGATCGCCGAGCACGCTGCCCTGGTGGCCCTCGGCGTGCTGACCATCGCCCCGATCGTGTTCGTGGTCCTGACCTCGCTGATGTCGAGCAACCAGGCACTCACGGCGTCGATCGTTCCCCGGCCGCTCGACTTCTCGAACTACGCGCGGGTGTTCACCGAACTGCCGCTCACGCAGTGGTTCGGCAACTCGTCGATGTACGCCGTCCTCGCCACCGCGTTCATGCTCGTCAGCTCGGTACCGGCGGCGTACGCGCTCGCCCAGATCAAGTTCAGGGGCGCGAACCTCATCTTCACGGTGATCATCGTCGCGATGCTCCTGCCCCCGCAGGTCACCGCGGTGCCGGTCTACGTGATGTGGTCGCACCTGCACCTGACCGGCACCCTGTGGCCGCTCATCCTGCCGAACCTGCTCGGCGACGCGTTCAGCATCTTCCTGCTCCGCCAGTTCTTCATGACCATCCCGAAGGAGTACGGCGACGCCGCCCGCATGGACGGCTGCAGCGAGTGGGGCGTGCTCTGGCGCGTGGTCGTCCCGATGGCCCGCCCGGGCATCGCGTCGGCGGCGATCTTCATGTTCTTCCACTCGTGGAACGACTACTACGGCCCGCTCCTGTACGCGTCCGAGAACCAGGCCGCCTGGCCGGTGGCGTACGGGCTCGCCACGTTCCGCGGACAGCACGGCACCGACTGGTCGATGACGATGGCGATGACCGTCGTCGTCATGGTCCCCGTCGTCATCATCTTCTTCTTCGCACAGAAGGCATTCGTCGAGGGCATCGCGCTCACCGGCGTGAAGGGATAGCAGCTCCAGTGAAACTCACAGTCGTCGGTGGCGGATCCACCTACACCCCCGAACTCGTGGACGGCTTCGCCCGGCTCCGCGACCAGCTCCCCATCGACGAGCTCTGGCTCGTCGACCCCGACCCGGTGCGCCGCGAACTCGTCGGCGGCGTCGCCAGGCGGATGTTCGCGCACGCCGGGCACCCCGGCACGATCCACGTCACCGACGACGTCGTCGCCGGTGTCACCGACGCCGACGCGGTCATGTTCCAGCTCCGCATCGGCGGACAGGCTGCACGGCAACAGGACGAGACGTGGCCGCACGAAGCCTGCTGCATCGGGCAGGAGACCACCGGTCCCGGCGGCTTCGCGAAGGCGCTCCGCACCGTGCCCGTGGTGCTGGAGTACGCCGAACTCGTCCGCAAGCACGCCAAGCCGGACGCCTGGATCGTCGACTTCACGAACCCCGTCGGCATCGTCACCCGCGCCCTGCTCGAAGCCGGGCACCGCGCCGTCGGCCTGTGCAACGTCGCGATCGGGTTCCAGCGACGCTTCGCGAAGGAGTTCGGCGTCGCCCCCGACCACGTGCGACTCGACCACGTCGGCCTGAACCACCTGACGTGGGAGCGCGGCGTCCACGTCACGGGCGCGGACGGCGTCGAACGCGACGTGATGGCGGACCTGCTCGCCGAGTCGGACGGCGCCCTCGACCGGACGGCGGACAGCGTGCACATGCACCCGGACCTCCTGCGCCTGCAGCACGCGATCCCCTCGTACTACCTGCGGTACTTCTACAGCCACGACATCGTGCTGCAGGAGCAGCTGCACGAACCCACCCGCGCCGAGGCCGTCATGGAGACCGAGCGTGCCCTGCTCGCGAAGTACGCCGACGAGTCCGTCGTGACGAAGCCCGCCGAACTCGAGCAGCGCGGTGGCGCCTACTACTCCGAGGCGGCGATCGACGTGCTGTCCTCGATCCTCGGCGACCGCGGCGACGTACAGGTGCTCAACGTGCGCAACGACGGCACGTTCCCGTTCCTGCCGGACGACCACGTCATCGAGGTGCCGTCCCGCGTCACCCGCCAGGCCATCACGCCGCTTCCGGTCTCCCCACTCGCCCCGGACATGGTCGGTCTCGTGTCGCACGTCGCCGGGTACGAGCGCCTCGCGCTCGACGCCGCGGTGCACGGCGGCCGCGACCGGGTGCTCCGCGCGATGTGGGCGCACCCGCTCGTGGGGCAGGTCGACAAGGCGGAGGAGCTCACCGACCTGCTCCTGGCCGCGAACGCGGAACACATCCCGTGGGCGCGATCGGAGCAGGTGACGTGGGCGGGTTGAGCCGTACCGGCGAGGCGGGCCCGGCGCGAGCCTCCCGTCCGCCCGCTCCGGTCCCACCGGACGCGACCGACGTCGTGCTCGCCGTCGACGGTGGCGGGAGCAAGACGGACGTCGTCGCGATCGCGCTCGACGGGACGATCGTCGGGCACGCGCGCGGTCCGGGCTCGAACCCGCAGACCCGCGGGTGGGACCTCGCCGGGCCGATCCTCGACGACGTCCGTGCACGGGTGGTGGGTGAGCTGGGCGTCCGGCGCATCCGCACGACACACGTGTACCTGGCCGGACTCGACCTGCACGACGAGCTCGTCGCGGCGACCGCGGCCCTCGCGCACTGGGCCGAGGACGGCGGCGAGCCGCACGTCCTGGACAACGACCTGTTCGCACTGCTGCGGGCCGGCACCCTGTCCCCCGACGCGGCGGCCGTGGTGTGCGGCACCGGGATCAACGCCCTCGCGGTGCGGGCCGACGGCACGACCGCACGGTTCCCGGCCATCGGCGACGTCTCCGGTGACTGGGGCGGTGGTGCGTGGCTCGGCAACCGGGCGCTCTGGCACGCGGCGCGGGCCGACGACGGTCGCGGTCCGGCGACGGCGCTGGTCGACGCGGTGCCGGCGGCGGTCGGCCTCCGCAGCGTCCGCGAGGTCACCGAGGCCATCCACTTCGGACGCCTCGACCAGCGCGTGTTCAACCGGCTCTGCCCGGTGCTGTTCGAGGTGGCCGGAGCCGGCGACGTCGTGGCCCGGAGCGTCGTGGAGCGTCAGGCGGAGGAGATCGTCCTGCTCGCCGCGGTCGCACTCGAGCGGTTGGGTCTCGGCGGTTCGGCGGCCGAGCCGGTGCCCGTCGTGCTCGGCGGTGGGGTGCTCGCTGCTCGCCACCCGTTGCTCGTGGACGGTGTCGTCGACGGGCTCGCTGCCCGGGTCCCCGGAGCGGTGCCGACCTGGGTCACCGATCCCCCGGTGCTCGGTGCGGGCTTGGCGGCGCTGGAGTCGGTCGGTGCCGACGACGCCGCGCTCGAGCGGTACCGCGTCGCCGTGCGCTCCCGCGCGTTCGCGAGCACGACCGCGCTGATCCACTGACGCGCTGCGACCGGCCGGAGTGCTGCGACCGGCCGGGGCGCTGCGACCGGCCGGGGCGCTGCGCGGTCCCCTCGCGAAAGCGACAGTCTGCCGCCGAACATTCGCGGCAGACTGTCGCTCTCGCGGCACAGACCGCGCGCCCGCGCGCGCCCGCCCGCGCGCGGCACCGCCCTACGCGCGCGCCAGCATCCCGAGCGTGTCGACCACGCGGTTCGAGAAGCCCCACTCGTTGTCGTACCAGGCGACGACCTTCACGTGCCGGCCCCCGTCGACGCGGGTGAGCAGCGAGTCGAAGATGCTCGACTCCGGACGCCCGGTGATGTCCGTCGACACGAGCGGGTCCGCCGTGAACGCCAGGACGCCGGCGAGCGGACCGGAAGCCGCGGCGCGGTAGGCCTCGTTCACCTCGTCCACGGTCACGTCCCGCGAGACGACGGTGTTCAGCTCGACGATCGACCCGACGGGTACCGGCACGCGGATGGCGTCACCGGACAGCTTGCCCTCCAGGCGGGGCAGCACCAGCCCGATGGCCTTGGCCGCCCCGGTCGTCGTCGGCACGATGTTCACACCGGCAGCGCGGGCCCGACGCAGGTCGCGGTGCGGCCCGTCCTGCAGGTTCTGCTCCTGCGTGTACGCGTGCACGGTGGTCATGAACCCGTGCTCGATCCCCGCCAGGTCGTCGAGCACCGATGCCAGGGGTGCGAGCGCGTTGGTCGTGCACGACGCGTTCGAGATCACCGTGTGCACGGCCGGGTCGAACGTGTCCGAGTTCACGCCGTACGCGATGGTGGCGTCCGCTCCGGTGGCCGGCGCACTGATCAGGACCCGTCTGGCGCCGGCGGTCAGGTGGCCGGCTGCCGCGTCGCGTGCGGTGAAGCGTCCGGTGGACTCGAGGACGACCTCGACGCCGAGTTCGGCCCAGGGCAGGTCCGCCGGCGAGGTCGATGCGAGCACGCGGACGCCGCGGCCGTCGATGACGAGCGTGTCGCCGTCGACCTCGACGGTGCCGTCGAACGGCCCGAGGGCGGAGTCGTAGCGGAACAGGTGCGCGAGCGTGTCGGGGGCGGTCAGGTCGTTCACGGCGACGACCTCGAGGTCGTCACCGCCCCGTGCGAGCAGGGCGCGGAGCGTGTTGCGGCCGATGCGGCCGAAGCCGTTGATGGCGATGCGGGTCATGTGGAGTTCCTTTCGTTCCGTGGTCCATGCTCACGGGCCGGGAGGCACGGCTCCAGTGGCAGGGACGCCAGCGTCCGAAAGGATGTCGCCACCACCGCCGCGACGGCGCGGTCAGTCCTGGAACGTCCGTCGGTACTCGGTGGGCGAGGTCCCGAGGATCCGCCGGAAGTGCGTCCGCAGGTTCGCGTCGGAGCCGAGGCCCGCTCGCTCGGCCACCTGGTCGACGCCGAGGTCCGACTGCTCCAGGAGCTCGCGCGCGAGGTCGACGCGCGCCCGCAGCACCCACTGCATCGGCGTGTACCCGGTGTCCTCCACGAACCGGCGTGAGAACGTCCGGGTCGACACCGTGGCGTTCCGCGCGAGCGCCTCGAGCGTGAGCGGCTCGGTGAGGTGCCGGAGCGCCCACTCCCGGGTGTCGGCGAACACGTCGCCGAGCGGTTCGGGAACGCTCCGCGGCACGTACTGTGCCTGGCCGCCGCTGCGGTACGGGGCGCTGACGAGCCGTCGGGCGACGTGGTTCGACAGCGCCACACCGTGGTCCTGTCGGACGATGTGCAGGCACAGGTCGATCCCGCTCGCGGCGCCGGCACTCGTCAGCACCGAGCCCGCGTCGACGAACAGCACGTCCTCGTCGACGTCCACCTCGGGGTACCGCTCACGGAGCACCCGCGTGTAGTGCCAGTGCGTCGTCGCCCGGCGGCCGTCGAGCAGCCCGGCTGACGCGAGCGCGAACGCCCCCGTGGAGATCGCCGCGATGCGGACGCCGCGCTCGTGGGCCCGCGCGAGTGCCCCGACGACGTCGGCCGGCGGCGCCGAGTCCGACGGGCGGCGGTAGCCGGGCACGAAGACGGTCTCGGCCCAGTCCAGTGCCTCCAGCCCGTGGTCGACCGCGTAGGCCAAGCCGTCGCCGCCGGTGATCCGACCGACCCGGGGGCCGCACACCCGCACCTCGTAGGGCATGCGCGGCCGGTTCGAGAACACCTGCGCTGGGATCCCGACGTCGAGCGGTTTCGCGCCGTCGAGCACGAGGACCGCGACGCGGTGCAGCGGTGTCGAGGGCATGCTCCGACGCTAGCCGAGGTCCGGAGCGCTGAACGCCCCGGCTCACTGCGATGACAGCCCTACTCAGAAGCGTTCCGCATGTGGTGAGCCCACCCCACGAACTTAGTCCTGGACGATCCCCCAGCGTCGTCCCAATACGAGTGAGATAACCGCTAGGCCACTCGTATCAGCTATTCGAATACCCCATTCATGAACCAATAATTATGCCGGTTGAAGAGGCACAAACATTCACGCCCTTGGCATCCAGTAAGTCGCCGCATACAGACGAAAAACGCACTGAGCCAACAAAAGGACTTGATAAAGAGTTAGCCCCATGGCAGTCGCGTTGATCACCACCTGAAGAACCAACCAATGTTCAGGAATAAGAGCAGCGAATAACGCAACACCCGTTGCGACGATTCCGACCAGAACTGTGAAGAAGAGTTGGGTCGTTAACCTGTAGACATGCCAACGCTCATCCGCAAGTTTGAATTGCGGGTCGTTTTTCAAATCAATTGCCCGGGGCCAGAAAAACATCGCCATAGTAATCCCCAGCGCGGTAAATATCGCATTAGCAGCAAGTACCGCAGTCGTCGCGTCAAAGTCCGCACCAGCAAGCCAGCTACCGATTCCAAATGCGCCGGAAATTGCTAGCCACACAATTTGCACCCACTGCAGTCCGGCCCGCGCCACAACTGGCGGAGCTTCAGACCAGAATTGCTCTCGGACGATCTGCCAAACAGAAACACCGTTCATCGATCGACAATCATGGCAGCAATTTCAATACCTCAGCCGGGAGATTGACACCGACGGGCAGCCGCCCGGAAACGTCAGAGAGGAACTCCGCGCAGGAAACTCCGAACTCATGGTCCGTGGGCCGGTAAGAGCGGGGCACGCCCGGGCCGGACTTGCCAACAGGATAAATCAAGGTCGGCGCCCCCTCGTCGGCTTGGAGACCAAAAGAGCGTTGACGCCCAGACGGATTTCGGAAAGCAACCTTCGCTTTCCAACCATCACCGATAACGCTTTGAGTAGTCGCGCCACTGTTGGCCACTAGCGGCGCCCCGGAGAGAAAACCATAGACATCTTCTCGCTTAGGGCCATTCGCGTCAATGATGCGATTCAACGAAAGACCGCGCGGCTTCACTGTGACACGCACGTCAGCTCGAAGCCCATTTACGTCGATCGCTTGGGTCGATCCACCACGATGGGGCGCATCGAAACGTATCTCCTGCACTAGGACTTGCTGTGCCCAGGCGCGCACTGCCGCCCAATCCGCGACCGGATCAACCTTGACCGTGAGGCCCGCGTACGCCGCCCGAAGCGCGTTTTGCAGCAAACTTTGCATTGACGAATATGCGGAGGCATTTCCCGCACGCTCGCTGAGCCAGTAAGCCTCGTGGGCGCCGGCTGGATAGGCAAAGATGCCGCGTATCAGGGTCTCATTGGCTTCATCGGCGCCGTAACTAACGCGAGTACCGGATTTTTGATGAAGCGTGCCCACGTAACCCGAACGTGCCGTGCCGAATTCGACGAAGGTGAAATCATTGTAGACATAAAGACGCGTGACGCGAATGAACTTCGAGTCGTCATCCGGATCTACGTAAAGTTGGTCACCCTTCAGTTGGGTCAATTTCGCATCGAGGACCGAACGAACGGTACCACCCGCGCCGTCTACGTCGTCAATTTTACAGCGTTCCCCACCGCGGGCATTACGCGGGTTAAGAACAAACGCATAAGGCGTCATCGAGTATTGTGCCAAGGGACCCTCCGAGTGAACATCTGTCACCATAGCGGTAGTGGGTCTTTAGGACTGCGCCGACACGAGCAACGGTCGCATATAACGTGCGCTAGCGCCTCAGGCGTCCCGGATGGCGAGCACCCGGTGCGGCGCGGCCTGTTCCGCCCGCCACCCGGTCGGCAGCGCGTCCCGGAGCTCGGGCAGTGTGAACGACCGCCGGATCGAGCGCAATCCGTCGACGCGCACGAACGTCCCGGCTGCGACGAGCGCCGATCCGATCGCGTACAACCGGTAGGCCTCGGTGGAACGGCGGATGTCCGAGTGCAGGCTCCGGCTGCCCGCCAGTGACTCCGAGTCGGCGAGGAACCCGTGGCGCTCCTCGTCGCCGAGGTGGTGCAGCACGTGGTTCGACACGACGACGTCGAACCGCTCCCCCGCGGCCACGAGCTCCTGGCTGGACTGCTGCCGGAACGTGACGCCGCGCGGAGTGGAGCGCTGCGCGGCGTCGATCGCACGGGCGTCCGGGTCGGCACCGACGACCTCGACCTCGAACCCGTCCGCCGCTGCCCACCGCACGAGTGCCCGTGCGAGGTCACCGCCGCCGCATCCGAGGTCGAGGATCCGCCCGCGACCGCTCGCCGGCAGCGCTGGAGCGACGTGCGTCCGCCACGCCGCACGCCAGCCGCTGACGAGGGCGTTGACGAGTGCGAAGCGACGGAACGTGCGCGCCAGGGCGCGCGGGTCGCAGTCGGGGTCGTCCATGAGTTCGGTCAGGTCGAGCGCACGGGTGCGCAGGTCAACGGCCTGGAGGCGCGCGCCGGCTCCGTCCCGCTCGCTCACGCCGCTCCCGTGGTCGCGACCGGCACCCGCTGCGGTTCGACCGCGGGCGAGGCCTCGGTCCGCACGGCGGTCAGGCGCGCCGCCTCGACGGTGAGCCCGGGGCCGAACGCGAGGGCGACGACGTCGCGGCCGTCCTCGAGGCCGGCGTCGACGGCGTCCCGCAGCACGAAGAGCACGGTCGCGCTGGACATGTTCCCGTGTTCGCGGAGCACGCGACGGCTCGACGCCATGGCCGCGTCCGGCAGCCCGAGGGCCTCCTGCGTCCGGTCGAGGATGGCGCGTCCACCGGGGTGGACCGCCCACACCGGGACGTCCGCGGGCGTGCCCACGTGCTCGAGCAGCGGTGCGACGGCGCCGGGGACGTGTGCGCCGACGAGTTTCGGGACCGCGGTGGACAGCACCATCTCGAACCCCTCGTCGCCGATGTTCCACGCCATCTCCGACGCCCCTTCCGGGACGACCGCCGTCGCGAAGCCCTCGAGCCGGAGCCCGGCGCCGTCGGACGCCACCACGGCAGCAGCGGCTCCGTCACCGAAGACGCTGTTCGCGACGATCTGGTCCGGGTCGTCCGATGCCCGGACGTGCAGCGTGCAGAGCTCGGCGCAGACGACGAGGACCACCGCGTCCGGATCGGCCTCGGCGAACGCGGCGGCGATCCGCAGCGCCGGGAAGGCAGCGCAACACCCCATGAACCCGATGTGGTGGCGGAAGACCCCGGCCGGGAGTCCGAGATGCTCGACGACGTCGATGTCAGGGCCCGGCTGCGTGAACCCGGTGCAGGAGACCGTCACGAGGTGCGTGATGCGTTCCGGTGCCACGCCCGCGCGCTCGACGGCGTCGCGGGCAGCGGCGACGAACAGCGGCGGCGCGAGTTCGCGGTACCGGTCGTTGCGAGTCCCGGTCGTCGGGGACCGCAGGGTGCCGTCGTCGTCCCGGAAGGCACCACCTGCGCGCGACGAGTCCAGCTCGTCGAGGACGGTGTGCCGGTGGTCCACGGCCGAGGCGTCGAACGCCGCCGGCACGAGTCGGCTGCCGAGCCGGCCGAGGCCTGGCTGCGAGGAGAAGAGGTCGCGCACGCGGCGCTGGTCGAGCGTCGTCGCGGGGACGGCGGTACCGATGGCGCGGATCGTTGCGGTCACGACCCATCTTGTCACCGGATCGCTGACGCGTCCCCAGGATCGACGGGAGGCACGAGGCGGAGCCGCCCCGTGCCTCCCGTCAGGACGACCGCGACTACGACTGCTGCGCGCGCTCCAGCACGAGCTCGCGAACGCGGGCGGCGTCCGCCTGGCCCTTCATGGCCTTCATGACGGCACCGATGATGGCGCCGGCGGCCTGGACCTTGCCGTCCTTGATCTTCGCGAGCACGTCCGGCTGGCCGGCGAGTGCCTCGTCGACCGCGGCGGTCAGCGCCGAGTCGTCGGACACGACCTTGAGCCCGCGGGCCTCGACGACCTGGGCCGGCGAACCCTCGCCGGCGATGACGCCCTCGAGTACCTGGCGGGCCAGGCGGTCGGTCAGGTCACCGGACTCGACGAGCGCGATGACCTCGGCGACGTGCTGCGGCGACACGAGGTCACCGGGCTCGGCGTCCTGCGCGTTCGCGACACGGCTGATCTCACCGGTCCACCACTTGCGGGCGGCCTGCGGCGCGGCTCCGGCGGCGACGGTGCCCTCGACCTGGTCGAGCAGCCCGCCGTTCACGACGTCCTGGAACTCCAGGTCGGCGAAGCCCCACTCGCCCTTGAGACGACGGCGGCGAGCCACCGGTGCCTCGGGCAGGGACGCGCGGAGTTCCTCGACGACCGCGGGGTCCGGCACGACCGGCAGCAGGTCGGGCTCGGGGAAGTAGCGGTAGTCGTCGGCGTCCGACTTCGGACGGCCGGCCGACGTGCGGCCGGTGTCCTCGTGCCAGTGGCGGGTCTCCTGCGTGATGGTGCCGCCGTCGGCCAGGATCGCGGCCTGGCGCTGGATCTCGTAGCGGATCGCACGCTCGACGGCACGGAACGAGTTGACGTTCTTCGTCTCGGTGCGGGTGCCGAGCTTCTCCTGGCCGCGGGGGCGCAGCGAGATGTTGGCGTCGCAGCGCAGGTTGCCGCGTTCCATGCGGGCCTCGGAGACCCCGAGTGCCCGGACGAGGTCGCGGATGACCTGCACGTACGCGGCACCGAGCTCGGGAGCGCGGTGCTCGGCGCCGAAGATCGGCTTCGTGACGATCTCGACCAGGGGCACCCCGGCGCGGTTGTAGTCGACGAGGGAGTACTCGGCGCCCTGGATGCGCCCGGTGGCACCGCCGACGTGCGTCAGCTTGCCGGCGTCCTCTTCCATGTGGGCGCGCTCGATCGGCACGTTGAAGATCGTGCCGTCCGCCAGTTCGACCTCGACCTCGCCCTCGAACGCGATGGGCTCGTCGAACTGCGAGACCTGGTAGTTCTTGGGGTTGTCCGGGTAGAAGTAGTTCTTCCGGGCGAACCGCGACGACTCGGCGATCGAGCAGCCGAGCGCGAGCCCGAGCTGGATCGAGTACCGCACGGCCTGCGCGTTCACGACCGGCAGCGACCCGGGCAGCCCGAGGTCGACCGGCGTCACGTTCGTGTTCGGCTCGCCACCGAAGAAGTTCGGTGCGTCCGAGAACATCTTGGTCTTCGTCGCGAGCTCGACGTGCACCTCGAAGCCGAGCACCGGCTCGTAGCGCTCCAGTGCCTCGTCGAAGTCCATGAGCGCGTCCTTCTGCGCCATCAGATCACACCTTCCTGCGCAGCCGACTGCTGACTCTGGTCGAGGTCCGGGATCCGGTCGATGAGCGGGGCACCCCACTGCTGCTCGAGCAGACGCTCGAGCGCCGCACCGTAGCGGTACAGGCGGGCGTCCTCGCGCTGCGGGGCCATGAGCTGCACGCCGACGGGCAGGCCGTCCTCGGGCGCCAGGCCGTTCGGGATGCTCATGCCGGGCACGCCCGCCAGGTTCGCCGGGATCGTGGTGAGGTCGTTGAGGTACATCGCGAGCGGGTCGTCGATGCGCTCACCGATCGGGAACGCGGTCGTCGGGGCCGACGGGCTGATGAGCAGGTCGACCTGTTCGAAGGCGGCCTGGAAGTCCCGCTGCACGAGGGTGCGGACCTTCTGCGCCGAGCCGTAGTACGCGTCGTAGTACCCGGCGCTCAGGGCGTAGGTGCCGAGGATGATGCGACGCTTCACCTCGGGCCCGAACCCGGCTTCGCGCGTGGCGGCCATGACGTCCTCGACGGTGGCACCGTTCTCGGGCGTGACCCGGAGGCCGAAGCGCACCGAGTCGAACTTCGCCAGGTTCGACGAGGCCTCGGCCGGCAGGATCAGGTAGTAGGCGCTGATCGCGTAGGCGAAGGACGGGGCGTCGATCTCGACGACGACCGCACCGGCCGACTCGAGCAGGGCGACGGTCTCCTGGAAGCGCTGGGTGACCCCGGCCTGGAAGCCGTCGCCACCGGCGAGCTCCTTGACCACGCCGACGCGCAGGCCGCGCAGCGTGTCGGCCTGCAGTCCTTCGCGAGCGGCGGCGGCCATCGACGGCCAGGCGTCGGGGATCGAGGTGGAGTCGCGCGGGTCGTGCCCGCCGATGACGTCGTGCAGGAGCGCGGCGTCGAGGACGGTGCGCGCGACCGGGCCGATCTGGTCGAGGCTGGACGCCAGGGCGATCGCGCCGTAGCGGCTCACCCCGCCGTAGGTCGGCTTCACGCCGACGGTGCCGGTGACGGCGCCCGGCTGGCGGATCGAGCCGCCCGTGTCGGAACCGAGCGCGATGGGTGCCTCGTGCGCAGCGACGGCAGCGGCCGAGCCACCGCCGGAGCCGCCGGGGATGCGATCGAGGTCCCACGGGTTGTGGGTCGGACCGTACGCCGAGAACTCGGTGGTCGAGCCCATCGCGAACTCGTCCATGTTGGTCTTGCCGAGCGGCACGAGGCCGGCGGCACGGAGCTTGGCGACCGGGGTGGCGTCGTACGGCGGCACCCAGCCCTCGAGGATCTTCGAGCCCGAGGTCGTCGGCATGTCCTGCGTGCACAGGACGTCCTTGATCGCGATCGGGACACCGGCGAGGGGCCCGAGGTCGTCGCCGGCCGAACGGCGCGAGTCGATCGACTTCGCGACCGCGATGGCGTTCTGGTTGACGTGCAGGAAAGCGTGCACGTCGCCGTCGACCGCGGCGATGCGGTCGAGGTGGGCCTGCGTGGCCTCGACGCTCGAGACGTCGCGTGCCACGAGGGCGTCGGCGAGCGCTGCGGCGCTCATGCGCGTGATGTCGGTCACTGTTCTTCTCCCAGGATCGCGGTCACTCGGAACCGTTCGCCGTCGGAGTCGGGCGCCCCGGAGAGCGCCTGCTCCTGTGTCAGCGTCTGGCCGACGACGTCGGGTCGGGTGACGTTGCCGAGCGGCACGGGGTGGCTCGTCAGCGGGACGTCGTCGGTCGCGACCTCGGCGACCTTGGCGACGCTCTCGACGATGTGCGACAGCTCCCCGGTCAGCTTCTCGATCTCGTCGGGCGTGAGTGCGATACGCGCGAGGTTCGCCAGGTGCGCGACCTGCTCGCTCGTGATGTCAGGCATGGTGCTCCGTCGATCGGTTCGTGGGATGTCCGACAGTCTATTGGCCCGAGCAGTCACTTCCCGTTCTGGTCGCCCGCTGCCGGAGCCGCCGTGGCGGCGGGAGCCGCCGGTGCTGCCGGAGTGGAAGGAGCAGTCGGCTGCGTCGGCGTGGTCGGCGTCGTCTGGTCACCCTGTGAGTCCCCCTGTCCAGACGAGGATCCCGAGGACGACTGCGAGGACTGCGACTGCGACGAGTGGCTGGCCTGCCCGATCATCGCCTGGCTCGGAGCGGGCAGAGCGTCCCCACCGACCGTCTGGTCCAGGTACGCCATCATCGACTTCCCGACGCCGAACTTCGCGCTGTACCCGGTGGTCCCCTGCAGGAACGGCCAGTTCGCCAGGCTCACGTTCCCCTGCACGTTGCCGATCCAGGTGGCGTTCGTGTACTTCGTCGACGACGCCACGAGCCAGTTCTGCACGTCGCCGTCGGTCGTGCCGGTCTTCGCGAACTTCGGCACGCTGTCACCCGGGTTCGCGCTGGCGGCGGTACCCGAGCCCGACAGCACACCCTGCAGCGCGTAGTCCACGGTGCCGGCGACGTCCGCCGAGACGCCCTGCGTGCAGGACGACGGCGTCGGGGTGATCTTGGTGCCGTCCGACTCGGTGACCGAGTCGATGGCGGTCGGCGTGCAGACGACACCGCCGTTCGCGAAGCCCGCGTACGCCTCGGCGAGGTCGATCGGCGACAGCTCGTTGACGCCGAGGATCGACGAGGGGGTCTGCCCGAGGGCGCCGCCGTCGGCGCGGTGGATCCCCATCGACTGGGCGAGCTGCGCGATCTTGCAGAGGTCGAGCTGCTTGCCCATCGCGCCGAAGGCGGTGTTGATCGACTCGACGGTGGCGGCCTGCACGGTCATCGACGCCGGCACGGACTCGGCGTTCGCGACGGGCCACGTCCCGCCACTGACGTTCTGGCAGGAGTTGGTGAACTCCGAGTTCTGGAAGGTGTGCTCGGTGGTCGACACCGATTCGGACAGGGTGTGGCCGGTCGCGAGCCACTCGGCCAGGGTGAACACCTTGTAGGTGGACCCCGTCTGGAACCCACCGGAGTTGCCGTACCCGGAGTCCGCGCTGTAGTTCACCGCGGTCGACCCCGCTGCGGCGTTGTCCCCCTGCGTGTACGACGTGTTCTGCACCATCGACATGATGCGTCCGGTGCCGGGCTCGACGGTGACGTTCGAGCCGCCGACGTCGACGCCGGCCATCGTGGACGGCACGTAGGTCGACAGCGCGGTCTGCGCCTGGCTCTGCAGGTCGAGGTCGAGCGAGGTGTGGATCTGCAGGCCCTTGGTGTCGAGGGTCGCGATGCGTGCCGCGGCGGTCTTGCCGAACGCCGGGTCCTGCAGCACCTGGTCGCGGACGTAGTCGCAGAAGTAGCCGGCGTCCGCGTTCGTCGCCGCCGTCGAGCAGCCGTTCGCGGTCTCGGTGATCCTCGGCGTGACCGGCGTCGCGATCGCCTTCGTCATCGCCGCCTTCGTGATCGACCCGTGCGCCTGCATCCGGCGGAGCACGTAGTCGCGGCGCTCCTTCGTCAGCGCGTACCCGTTGGCCGAGCCGTTGTCCTTGTCGCTCGGTACGTCGATGCGCAGGTTCGACGGGTTGTTGAGGATCGCCACGAGCGTCGCCGACTGCACGAGCGACAGGTCCTTCGCGTGCACCCCGAAGTAGTACTCGGCACCGGCCTCGGCGCCGTAGACCCGACCGCCCAGCCCGACGATGTTCAGGTACCCGGTCAGGATGTCGTCCTTCGAGTACTTCTTGTTGACGGCGATCGCGTACCGCATCTCCTGCAGCTTCCGCTGCGGGGTGACGCCGGCAGCGTCCTGGTAGCAGGCCTCCACCTTCTTCGCCGTGGCGGCCTGGTCCTTGCCGGTGAGTTCCTCGCACTGCTGCACGAGGACGTTCTTGACGTACTGCTGGGTGATGCTCGACCCGCCCTGGACGTCGCCGCCGACGACGGTCGCGGCGACGCCGCGCAGCGTGCCGAGGACGTCGATGCCGCCCTCGTCGTAGTACCGGGGGTCCTCGGTGTCGATCGCGGCCTGCTTGAGCGTGTCCGCCATCTGGTCGGCCGTGACGTTCGTCCGGTTCTCGGCGTAGAACGACGCGATCTTGACCTGCTTGCCGCCCTTCGTCGCGTACACCGACGACACCTGCTGCGGCGTCTGCACGTCGAGGTAGCTCGGCAGGTCCTCGAAGAACGCGACCGCTCCGGAGGTGCTCTCACCCGCGACGGCGACCGCCGGTGTCACCGCGACGGCGACCAGCATGCCGGCGAGCACGGACATCACCACGAACATCAGGAGAGCACCAGGCCATCGCACCACACGCATGCCCCGAACCGTAGGGAGGCGGGCTGTACTGGTTCTGCCGTGGAACCGACTGAGGCTGCGCCGTCGCTCAGGTTGCCGCTCAGGCACCACCCGACGCGGGTCGCGATCCGCGCGCGGTCGCGGATCCGACCGGGAGGCCCGGCGCACGCCCGGCACGTCGGCCACCGGTCACGATCCGGTCACGCCCGGAGCCGCACCGCGTCAGTCGCGCGGCTGCAGGTCCTGTGGACGGACCAGGTACATGTCGATCGACGCCCCGACGACGCCGTCGCCACCGGTGCTGCCACGTCGGACCTGCTCGCGGACGAGGTCGCCGCGGCCGACGCCGATCAGGGCGACGTCGTGCAGCGACGCGGTCCCGGGCTTGAGGTAGTCGTTGTGCCCGACCGGACGGCGGAACAGGTCGCCGGCGGCCAGCGCGTCGGCCCCGCCGGCCAGGTCCATCACGGTGGCGCCGAAGGACGCACCGCCGGGATCCGTGCCGTAGTACCCGGACCCCGCGATCGGGTCGCTGTGCGCGACGCCGACGAACACCTCGTCCGAGGCGACGGCCAGCTCCGCCGACGACCGGACGTCGCTGCCCGGCGACCCGAGGACGGTGAGGGTGTCGGCACTCATCCGTCCGGAGGCGAGCGCCATGAGCGCCATGGTCGACCCGTAGGAGTGCGCCACGATGTTCAGCCGGGGCTGGTCGCCGTCGCGGATCTGCCGCAGACCGTCGACGGTGCGCTCGAGTCGCTGTGCTCCGGTGTCGGCGAGGCTGAGCGACATGATGTTCGACAGGTCGGGCGTGCGGTAGCCCATCCACGCCACGACGGCGACGCCGGACCCGTCACCGGAGCCACCGGCTGCCAGCGGTGCGAGGGTCGCCTGCTCGCTCGCCAGGTCGTTGGCGGTGTTCGTGAAGTCGGCCATCTGCCCCGTCACGGTGAAGAACATCCCGGGCACGATGAGGGTGACGTCCGCCGCCGTGTCGAGGTCGCCGATGCTGATCGCCGCTCGTCCCGCTGCCCGGGTGTC
Organism: Curtobacterium pomorum; assembly: GCF_044497295.1. Classification (NCBI taxonomy): domain Bacteria; kingdom Bacillati; phylum Actinomycetota; class Actinomycetes; order Micrococcales; family Microbacteriaceae; genus Curtobacterium; species Curtobacterium pomorum. The sequence continues at coordinate 1,118,633 of NZ_CP172409.1, read as the reverse complement.
GAGCGTGACGAGGAACCGCTGCGGGTCACCGGGCTCGCGCCGCAGCGAGTCCCGTACCTGTCCGAGCATCGCGGCGTGGGCGGCACTCGTGTCGTGGTCGGCGAGGCCGCTGGCCAGGGTCGACCGGTTCGCCCGGTCGCGCACGGCGTAGGGCACGCCCTCGAGGTTGCCGACGATCGACGGCGCGTGCGCCAGGAGCGTGTCCTGTTCGCCGGCGTCGAGCCCCGCCCACCACTGCGCGACGACGGCCGCGGCGGGCGGGTCGTCCTGTGCGGTCGCCACCACGCGTCGGTCGTCCGCGGCACGGCGCAGGTCACCGGCGCCGAGGGTGCGGAGGTCGTCGAGGAAGGCACGTCCGTGCGCGGTCGCGACCGCGTCGACGTCGATCTGTCCCCCGGTCATGACCGGCTGGGGCACCGAGTCGCGTTCGGAGACCAGCGCGACCGTCACGGTGGCCGTGGTGGCGTCGGACGGAGGCGCGACGGGGGCCTCGATCACTCCGAGCGAGTGCATCGAGGCGGTGAGCAGAGCCGCGGCGATGAGCAGCAATCGGGTCTCCCCCTGGAAGGCCGTCCCGCCGTCCCCCTGCAGACGACGGGTGATGCTCTGTCGAGTGTAAGGAGAAAGCCCGAGGATCGGTCATGCGCGTTGCAACTTGTCCCCCGAACTGGGTGCGTCGGACGGCGCGCCGCGGCGTGCGGACACGTCGCCGGCGTGCTCGCGGTCGGGCTCAGCCCTCGGCCGTGGTCTCCTCGGGTTCGGGGAGCGCGCTCGGGCCCTGGGTCACGAGCAGGTGGAACTGCTCGGCGTCGATGATCCGGAGGCCCAGCTGCTCGGCCTTCGTGAGCTTCGAACCGGCCCCGGGGCCCGCGGCCACGAAGTCGGTCTTCTTGCTCACGCTCGACGCCGCCTTGCCCCCGGCGGTGATGATCGCCTCCAGCGCACCTTCTCGTGTGTACCCCTCGAGCGATCCGGTGGCCACGACCGTGACACCGCTCAGGACACCGCCCTCGACCGCAGCACCGCCGGGGCCGGGGTGGTCCGGCGTGGTGAACTGCACGCCCGCCGCCGTCCAACGGTCGATGATCTCGCGGTGCCAGTCGACCTCGAACCACGCGAGCAGGGCGTCGGCGATGATCCCGCCGACACCGTCGACCGCGGCGAGCTCCTCGCGCGAGGCGGCGCGGATCCGGTCGAGGGAACCGAAGTGGTTCGCGAGCGCCCGCGCCGCGACCGGTCCGACGTGGCGGATGCTCAGCCCGACCATGATGCGCCAGAGCGGTTTCGTCTTGGCCGCGTCGATGTTCGCGAGCATCTCGAACGCGTTCTTGGACGGGTAGCGGCTCGGCTCGCCGGTGTAGTCGGCACCGCGGGCGTCGGCGTCGAACGGCGGGTCGGTCTTCTTGCGCGCCCGGCTGAACGGGGTCACGCGCTTCGGTGCGCCGGCGTCGTCGACCTTCTCCATGCCGGTCTCGGCGTCGCGCACGATCACCTCGATCGGGACGATGTCCTGCATCGTCAGGTCGAACAGCCCGGCCTCGGTCACGAGCGGCGGGGTCTCCGGGTGCAGCGGCTGCGTGAGCGCTGCGGCAGCGACCTCGCCGAGGCCCTCGATGTCGAGCGAGCCGCGCGAGGCGATGTGCTCCACACGGCCGCGGACCTGCGCCGGGCAGCTCTTCGCGTTCGGGCAGCGGAGGTCGATGTCGCCTTCCTTCGCGGGGGCGAGCTCGGTGCCGCACTCCGGGCAGTGCGTCGGCATCACGAACTCGCGCTCGGTGCCGTCGCGCAGGTCGACGACCGGTCCGAGGACCTCGGGGATGACGTCGCCGGCCTTCCGCAGCACGACGGTGTCGCCGATCAGGACGCCCTTCGCCTTGACGACCTGCTGGTTGTGCAGGGTGGCCTGGCGCACGACCGAGCCGGCCACCTCGGCCGGGGCCATCACGGCGAACGGCGTCGCACGACCGGTGCGGCCGACGCTCACCACGATGTCGGTGAGCGTCGTGTGGACCTCTTCCGGCGGGTACTTGTACGCGATCGCCCACCGGGGCGCCCGCGACGTCGAGCCGAGTTCCTCGTGCAGGGCGAGGTCGTCGACCTTGATGACGACGCCGTCGATCTGGTGCTCGACCGAGGCACGGCGGTCACCCGTCGAGCGGACGAAGGCGTTCACCTCGTCGATGGTGTCGAAGACCCGGTAGTGGCTGCTCGTCGGCAGCCCCCACGTCTCGAGCAGCTCGTACACCTCGGACTGCGAGCGGACGTCGGTCTCCTGCTCGAGTTCGCGCACGGGCCACGCGCCGATGCCGTGCACGAGCATCCGCAACCGCCGGAGCCGGTCGACCATGAGCGCGCGCTTCGCCTCGGACTTGCCCTCTTCCTTCTGGCGGAGGGACCCGGCGGCGGCGTTGCGCGGGTTGGCGAAGACCCGCTCCCCCGCCTCGCGCTGGTTCGCGTTGAGCTCGTCGAACTCGGCGACCGGGAAGAAGATCTCACCGCGGACCTCGACCAGGGGCGGGTGGCCGGTGCCGGACAGGCGGTCCGGGATCGTGCCCATCGTCCGGACGTTGCCGGTGACGTCCTCGCCGACCACGCCGTCGCCGCGGGTGGCCGCCGACACCAGCCGGCCGTGCTCGTAGCGCAGGTTGATGGCGAGGCCGTCGATCTTCAGCTCGGTCAGGAAGCGGACGCGCTCGGCACCGGCGTCGCGCTGCACCTTGACGGCCCACTCGGTGAGCTCGTCCGGGCTGAACACGTTGTCGAGCGAGAGCATGCGCTCGGCGTGCTCGACAGGCGCGAACTGCGTGGTCTGCGCCTGGCCGCCGACGGTCTGGGTCGGGCTGTCCTCGGTCAGGAGCTCCGGGAAGCGCTGCTCGATCGCGTCGAGCCGCCGGACCAGCACGTCGTAGTCGGCGTCGGCTTCGGGCGAACCGTTCTCGCCCTGGTAGTAGGCCTGTCGCAGCTCGTTGATCCGTGCCCGCAGCCGGTCGACCTCGCGCCCGGCCTGGGCGGCGTCGAGCCCGTCGGGGTCGATGGTCTCGAACGTGGCGTCGGTCTCGCTCATGCCATCAGTTCTACCGCCTGCCACCGACGCGGCGTGCAGCGAGCCCGCTGCCCGGGAGCGGCGGGGTCAGGCGCCGACGGGGACGGCGCTGACGGTGCTGTCGATCGTGCACTGTCCGAGCACCCGCGTGCCGACGTAGACCACGGCCGTCTGCCCGGGAGCGACCCCGTGCAGCGGCTCGTCGACGTCGATCACGAGCACGTCGTCCTGCACCCGCGCGGTCGCGGGCACCGGGTCGGCGTGCGCGCGGATCTGCACGTCGCAGGCGAACGGCGTCGCCGGGTCGGCCGGGGCCGTCCCTGCCCAGGTGAAGCGCGAGCCCGACATCGACGTGACGGCGAGGGCTTCCTTCGGGCCGACCACGACGGTGTTGTCCTTCGGGCGGATCTCGAGTACGAAGCGCGGCTTGCCGTCCGGCGCCGGGCGACCGAGGGCCAGGCCCCGTCGCTGACCGACGGTGTAGCCGGTCGCGCCCTCGTGCGAGCCGACGACCGTGCCGTCACGCTCGACGACCTCGCCGGGCGCGGTGCCGACGCGGTCCGCCAGCCAGCCGCGGGTGTCGCCGTCCGGGATGAAGCAGATGTCGTACGAGTCCGGCTTCTGCGCGACCGTCAGGCCACGCTCGGCGGCCTCGGCCCGGACCTCGTCCTTCGACGGGGTCGCCCCGAGCGGGAACATCGCGTGCTGCAGCTGCTCGGCGGTCAGGACCCCGAGCACGTAGGACTGGTCCTTCGCCCACGCGGCCGACCGGTGCAGTTCGCGCGAGCCGTCCGGTCCGGTGACGATCGAGGCGTAGTGCCCGGTCGCGACGGCGTCGAAGCCCAGTGCCAGGGCCTTCTCGAGCAGGGCGGCGAACTTGATGCGCTCGTTGCACCGCATGCAGGGGTTCGGGGTGCGGCCGGCCTGGTACTCGGCGACGAAGTCGTCGACGACGTCCTCCTTGAACCGGGCCGAGAAGTCCCACACGTAGTACGGGATGCCGAGGGCCGCAGCGGCGCGCTGGGCGTCCATCGAGTCCTCGATCGTGCAGCACCCGCGGCTGCCGGTGCGGAGCGTGCCCGGCATCCGGCTCAACGCCAGGTGCACCCCGACCACGTCGTGCCCGGCGTCGACCGCCCGGGCAGCAGCCACCGCCGAGTCGACCCCACCGCTCATCGCCGCCAGAACACGCATGCCTCCAGGGTAACCCGCCGACGAAGCGGTACCGCTGGCGTACCGTTGTCGTGCGATGGCCACGACGGGGAACGACTCATTCGACTTCCGGTCCGTCCTGTTGTCCGGGTTCCTGCCGGCGGCACTCTTCGCGATCGGCGAGGGCGCGATCATCCCGATCATCCCGATCGCCGCCGACTCCCTCGGCGCGACCCTGGCGTTCGCGGGCTTCGTCGCGTCCCTCATCCTGGTCGGCGAGCTCATCGGCGACGTGCCGTCCGGCATCGTCGTCGCCCGGATCGGCGAGCGGAACGCCATGATCGGCGCCGCCCTGGTGTCGGTCGGCGGACTCGTCGTCTGCACGACCGCGGCGAACGCGTGGGTGCTGGCGCTCGGGGTGTTCCTGGTCGGTGTCTCGACCGCGGTGTTCGCACTGGCCCGGCACGCCTACATGACCACGGCGATCCCCGTCCGCATCCGCGCTCGGGCGCTCTCGAGCCTGGGCGGGGTGTTCCGCTTCGGGTACTTCGTCGGGCCGTTCCTCGCCGCCGGCGTGATCCACCTGACCGGCACCACCGCCAGCGCCTTCTGGATCCACGTCGTGTGCTGCCTGGCGGCGGCGACCGTGCTCCTGGTGCTGCGCGACCCGGCGACGGGCGCACGCGGTCTGCGGATGCCGCCACGGGCCTCCCGGTCGGGGTCCGACGCGACCGGCGTGACGGAGCCGTCCACCGACACCGGAGCGGTCTTCGTCGAGAAGGAGGCGCATGGGCTCTTCCGCACCATCCGCGCGAACGGCGCCGTCCTGCTGCGGCTCGGCAGCGGCGCCGCGCTCATCGGCGCCATGCGTGCCGGACGCCAGGTGATCCTGCCGCTCTGGGCGGTGAGCGTCGGGCTCGACGACTCGACGGCGGCACTGGTCATCGGCATCGCCGGCGCCGTCGACTTCGCGCTGTTCTACACGAGCGGCCAGATCATGGACCGCTGGGGCCGCTTGGCGAGTGCGCTCCCCTGCATGCTCGGGCTGAGCATCAGCTACTTCCTGCTCGCCTGGAGCGGGCACCTCGACGCCCGCGTCGGCTGGTTCGTCGGCATCGCGATGGGCATGTCGCTCGCGAACGGCGTGGGCTCCGGCATCCTGATGACGCTCGGCGCGGACCTCGCCCCACGCGACGACCCGGCGCCCTTCCTCGGAGCCTGGCGGTTCACCGGCGACTTCGGGTCGGCCGCGGCACCGCTCGTGATCTCTGGGGTGACGGCCGTCGCGACGATCGCCGTGGCCAGCGGCGTGATGGGCGTGCTCGGCCTGATCGGCGCCGGCGTGCTGCTGCGCTACGTCCCCCGGTACCTGCCGCGGCAGCTGCGCTGACGCGCGCTGCACGGGGCGCGGCCGACGCACCGTGCGCGTTCCGCGACTCCGTGCGAGGTTCCCCGCTTCGCGCGCCTACTGCGGTGCACGGAGCGGGGAACCCCGCCCCCGGTGACGACCGGCGCACCGTGCGAACGCACCGACGTCCGTCGAGCAGGGACCGATCGGTAGACTGCCGCTGCTCGCGGGAGTGGTGGAATCGGTAGACACGCAGGATTTAGGTTCCTGTGCCCCAGGCGTGAGGGTTCGAGTCCCTCCTTCCGCACGGACCGTTGCGTGCTCGCGCATCTCATACCGCCGAGGGACGTCCGCGACATCGGCGAACGGTACCCTCGTCGTGCGGGTGACCCTCCCGTCACCGCATCTGCACGACCGGAAGAGACATGCACTCCGTCGCACTCGCCCTGATCCCATGGCTGGATCCGCAGTACATCCTCGACCACTTCGGGGCCGTCGCCGTGCTCGTCGTGTGTGCGATCGTCTTCGCCGAGACCGGTCTGCTGATCGGCTTCATCTTCCCGGGCGACAGCCTGCTCGTCATCACCGGTCTGTTCGCGTTCGACCGCGGCGGCGAGATCGGCGGCATCCCGATCTGGGTCGCGGCACTGATGATCGGTGCCGCGGCGTTCCTCGGCGGGGAGCTCGGCTACTTCATCGGCAAGAAGGCCGGTCCGCCGATCTTCGAGCGCAAGGAGAGCGGACTGTTCTCCAAGGCCAACGTCGAGCGGACCAACGCGTTCTTCCACCGGTTCGGCCCGCTCGCGGTGATCCTGGCGCGCTTCGTGCCGGTCGTCCGCACCTTCGCCCCGATCGCCGCCGGCGTCGGCCGCATGGACTACAAGAAGTACTCGCTCTACAACGCGATCGGCGCCGTCGTCTGGGGTGTCGGCGTGACGTTCCTCGGGTACTTCATCGGGCACATCCCGTTCGTCGCCCACATCGTGCGCGAGTACATCGACATCATCCTGCTCGCCGCCGTCCTGGTGACCGTCGTGCCGATGGCGCTGACCTACATCCGGAACGCCCGCAAGGCGAAGAAGCACGAGCACCAGGCCGAGTCGCCCGCCGTCGACCCGCAGCTGTAACGGTCCGAACACGACAGGCCCACACCGTTCGGTGTGGGCCTGTCGTCGTCACAGGTGGGCGGTTCAGCGCCCGAAGTGCTCCCGCACGATCGGCGCGATGCCGCGGAACGCCTTGCTGCGGTGCGAGAGCGCGTTCTTCTCCTCGCGGGTGAGCTCGGCCGACGAGCGGTCGGCGTCGTCCGGCCGGAACACCGGGTCGTAGCCGTGTCCGCCGTCGCCGACGGGCGCGGTCAGCACCTCGCCGTTCCACACCGCCTCGACGACGTGCTCGAACCCGTCGGGCGTCACGAACGCGGCAGCGCACACGAAGGCGGCGGTGCGCTCCACGACGCCTTCGAGGTTCTGCAGCAGCAGCGCGATGTTGTCGGCGTCCGACCGGGTGCCCGCGTAGCGCGCCGAGTGGATGCCCGGGGCGCCGTCGAGCGCGTCGACCGCGATGCCGGAGTCGTCGGCGAGCGCCGGCAGCCCGGTGTGTGCGACCGCCGCACGGGCCTTGATCAGGGCGTTCGCGGCGTAGGTGTCGCCGTCCTCGACCGGTTCGGGGCCGTCGTAGCCGACGAGCTCGACGCCCTCGCCCAGCGCCGACCCGAGGATCTCGCGCAGCTCGACGACCTTGCCCTGGTTGTGGGTGGCCAGCACCACCTCGCGGGACGTCACGCCAGGCCCAGGGCCGAACGCTGGATCGCCGCGAGCGACTGGTTGCCGGCCAGGCCCAGGTCGAGCAGGACGTTCAGCTCGTCGCGGTCGAACGGCGCGTGCTCGGCGGTGCCCTGCACCTCGATGAACTTGCCCGACCCGGTCGTGACGATGTTCATGTCGGTGTCGGCCGCGGAGTCCTCGGTGTACGCCAGGTCGAGCATCGGCTCGCCCGTGACGATGCCGACCGAGATCGCCTGCACGCTGTCGGTGAGCGGGGTGGCCTTCTTCGCGATGAAGCCCTTGCCGCGGCCCCACTCGATCGCGTCGACCATCGCCACGTAGGCGCCGGTGATCGACGCCGTGCGGGTGCCCCCGTCGGCCTGCAGCACGTCGCAGTCGATGACCAGGGTGTTCTCACCGAGGGCCTTCGTGTCGACCACGGCGCGGAGCGAACGTCCGATCAGCCGGGAGATCTCGTGGGTGCGTCCGCCGACCTTGCCCTTGATCGACTCGCGCTGCATGCGCTCGTTCGTCGAGCGCGGCAGCATCGAGTACTCGGCGGTGACCCAGCCGGTGCCCTTGCCGGCGAGCCAGCGGGGCACGCCGTTCGTGAACGAGGCGGTGCAGAGCACCTTGGTGTTGCCGAACGAGATGAGCGCGCTGCCCTCGGCCTGCGTGCTCCAGCCCCGCTCGATGGTGACGGGGCGGTGTTCCTCGGCCTGGCGGCCGTCGATGCGGGTGGTCATGGTGTCCTTTCGGTCCGGCCGGGAGGCGCGGTGCGGTTCGACGGAGCGGGCGGCGGCGAGCGGCTGGTCGCCGCTCAGGCCCGCCCACGGGGCAGCGTGATGGCGCCGGTCTCGAGGTGGCCGACGCGGACGATCTCGGGGCCGAGGAACCGGCGGGCGAGCCGCAGGAACCCGTCCTCGTCGTCGCCGGTCGACTCGAACGAGTACGTCGGAGCGGTCGTGGTGGTGCGTTCGAGGCCGTGCTCGACGAGCCGGCGGTAGACGTCGCTCGCGGTCTCCTCGGCACTCGACACCAGGGTGACGTCCGGGCCCATCACGTACTGGATGGCCGCGGACATCAGCGGGTAGTGGGTGCAGCCGAGCACGAGCGTGTCGACGTCGGCGGTGCGGATCGGGTCGAGGTACCCGGCGGCGACCTCGCGCAGTTCCGGTGACGAGGTGTCCCCCGCCTCGACGAACTCGACGAATCGCGGGCACGCCGCCAGGGCGAGGGTGACGTCCGAGGCCACCGCGAAGGCGTCCTCGTAGGCGCGCGACGCGATGGTGCCGACCGTGCCGATGACGCCGATGCGCCCGGTCCTGGTCTGCTTCACGGCGGCGCGGGCGGCGGGCTGGATGACCTCGATCACCGGGATGCCGTACGCCTGCTCGTACCGTTCGCGGGCGTCGCGGAGCACGGCGGACGACGCCGTGTTGCAGGCGATGACGAGGGCCTTGACGCCCTGTTCGACCAGGTCGTCCATGACCTCGAGCGCGTAGCGGCGGACGTCGGCGATGGGCTTCGGGCCGTACGGCGAGTGCAGGGTGTCGCCGACGTACCGGATGCTCTCGCGCGGCAGCTGGTCGATGATCGCGCGGGCCACCGTGAGCCCGCCGACCCCGCTGTCGAAGACTCCGATCGGTGCATCCGTCACGGTGACCAGCGTACCGACGCTCGCTGCGGACGTCGGGACCGGCCACCTGCGCGCCGTGGGCTGCGCGCCCGAGCCCATCCGGGCCTCCCCACCGGCACGCCACTAGTGTCGACAAGGTGACCAGCGCACTCCTGACGGACCAGTACGAACTCACCATGGTCGACGCGGCCCTGAAGGACGGGACCGCCCACCGGCGCTGCGTCTTCGAGGTGTTCGCCCGGCGGCTGCCCGACGGCCGCCGGTACGGCGTGGCCGCCGGCCTCGGGCGGTTCCTGACCGCCCTCGGCGACTTCCGCTTCGGCGACGACGAGATCGGGTTCCTGCGCGACCGCGGGGTCATCGACGCGGGCACCGCGTCGTTCCTCGCCGACTACCGCTTCACCGGCGACGTCCGGGCGTACCGCGAGGGCGAGGTGTACTTCCCGAACTCCCCCATCCTGCAGATCGAGGGCACGTTCGCCGAGGCCGTCGTGCTCGAGACGCTCGCCCTGTCGGTGTTCAACGCCGACTCCGCCATCGCCTCGGCGGCCGCCCGCATGGTCTCCGCCGCCGACGGCCGCCCGCTCGCCGAGATGGGTTCGCGCCGCACCGGCGAGTGGAACGCCGTCGCCGCCGCGCGGGCCGCCTACATCGCCGGCTTCGGCGCGACGAGCAACCTCGAGGCCGGCCGCACCTGGGGCATCCCGACGATGGGCACGGCCGCGCACGCGTTCACCCTGCTGCACGACTCCGAGGAAGCGGCGTTCCGTTCGCAGCTCGACGCCCTCGGCAACGGCACGACCCTGCTCGTCGACACGTACGACATCGAGCAGGCCGTCGAGACCGCCGTCCGGCTGACCGACGGCAAGCTCGGCGGTGTCCGGATCGACAGCGGCGACCTGCCGTCCGTCGTCGCGGCGGTCCGGGCGCAGCTCGACCGCCTCGGCGCGACGGGCACGAAGATCACCGTCACGAACGACCTGGACGAGTACACGATCGCCGCGCTCCGGGCCGCCCCGGTCGACTCGTACGGCGTCGGCACCTCGGTCGTCTCCGGCTCCGGACACCCTGCCGCCGGCATGGTCTTCAAGCTCGTGGCGCACCAGTCCACCGACGGTGACGACTGGGTCGCCGTGGCGAAGAAGTCGGCTGACAAGGCCTCGATCGGCGGGCGGAAGGAAGCCGGGCGTCGCCTGCGCAACGGTGTCGCCACGGCCGAGGTCGTGCTGACCGCCGGGCAGGTCGGCCCCGACGAGCGCCCTCTGCTCGTGCCCGTCGTCACCGGCGGCGAGGTGGACCCGGCGTTCCTCGGGGTGCAGGGCGTCGAAGCCGCTCGGGCACACCACGAGCGTGCCAAGGCCGAGCTGCCCGCGGACGCCGCGCGCATCGGTCGCGGCGACCCCGCGATCCCGACCCTGGTGATCTGAGCGGGCTGCGGCTGCGCTGCGCATCGCTTGGTGAGCAGAAATGGTCGGGTCCCCGAAGGCGACCCGACCATTTCTGCTCACGATGCGCGGGCTGCGTCTACTCGGCCTTCATCTTCTCGTAGATGGCCTTGCAGTCGGGGCAGACCGGGAACTTCTCCGGGTCGCGGCCCGGGATCCACTTCTTGCCGCACAGTGCCTTGACCGGCTTGCCGGACATCGCCGACTGCAGGATCTTGTCCTTCTTGACGTAGTGCGAGAACCGCTCGTGGTCGCCGGGTTCGATCGCTTCGTCTTCGAGGAGCTTCTCGAGCTCCCGGTCCATCACGTCGAGGCCGCCGCCTGGTTCCGTCATGCTCATGGGTCCAGGGTACGACGGTCTGCGCGCGGGCGCGCTGCGCTCCCTGCGCGTGCTCCGGAACGCTAGTTGCGCTGCGCCGCCGCCAGCAGGTCCGGTCCGCGTCGGTCGAACAGCCGACCACCCGCGACGATCCCGGTGACGAGCACGACCACGCCGACCCCGATGCCGACGGAGAGCGTCAGCATCGACCACGGCTCGGCGCCGCGGACGAAGGCGAGCACCGCGAGCCACGCGGCCGGAACGGTGCAGAGCACGATGCCGATCACCATCAGCGACTGCGCGACCGTCGCCGTCACCCCGGCGGCCTGCGGCTGCTGGAACGGGTGGTCCCCCGGCCGCACGGTCGGGTAGGGCAGCAGGACGGACACGACGCTCGACAGCCCGAGTCCGGACAGCAGCGCGCTGGCGCTCACACCGATCAGGAGCGGGAACGCCGTCCAGTCGGCGAACAACCAGGCGGACAGCGCCGAGCCGGCCACGATCGCCGGCGCACCGACGACGAGCACCGGGACGACGCGGCCCAGGCGGTCGCTCCACCCGGGAGCCCCGGAGGCGACGTGCAGCCACACCGCGGTGTTGTCGTACGAGACGTCGTTGTGCGGCAGGAACCCGGCGATCAGCGCCATCAGCGGCAACGGCACGAGCGCCGTCCAGTGCCACGGCACGCCGGCGACCCCGAGCGGGATGACGACGAGCGGGACGAACAGGATGATCAGGTACGAGGTGCGGTACCGCGGGTCGCGGACCCAGTAGGTCAGGGCGCGGGCGGCGACGGCGGCGACCGGGGTCGACCCGAGCCGGTCGAACCAGCCGAGCCCCTGGTACCGCCGGGTCCGGGTGCGACCGTCGACGGTGTCGAGCGCGCGACCGACGAGCGACCACCACGCCCAGGTCAGCAGGGCGACGACGGCGATCGCGACGAGCAGCTTGAGGAACCCGGTCCCGACGTGGCCGCTGGCGACCTCGGCGGGCACGGCCCAGGCGGCGCCCCACGGCGTCCACCCGGCGACGTCCGCGACGCGCTGCATCTCGGCGCCCTCGGGGTCGAGCCAGTCGACGCGGAGCAGCAGCGACACCGTCGGGATCGCGAGCACGATGATGACGAGCGCGACGAGCCAACCGGCGTCACGGGACCGGTGCGGACCGATCAGCCGCGAGCCGACGGTGCAGCACACGCGGACCAGGAGCGCGCAGGTGGCGATCGCCAGCAGCCCGCCGACGACCGCGAGCACCCCGGTACCGGCGTCCCGCGTCCAGACCACGGACTGTGCGACCGCCACGACGACGACCCCGATGACGGGGATGCCGATCAGCCCGGCGACGACGAGGCCGACCGCGAGCGTGCGTCGGCCGATGCCGAACACCGCGAAGCGCCGCGGGTCGAGCTGGTCGCTCCGGCCGACCACGAGCGGGACGACGGTGAACGCGAACGCGATGAGCGTGCCGACCGGCACGGTGACCGCTCGGGCCGTGTCGGGGTCCGCCGACCGCAGTGCGACCGTCTGCGTCGCGACGAAGACGGCGGCGAGGAGTCCGACGAGACTGCCGAGCACGACGAACACGGACCGGCGGGCGCTGCCGCGGACCTCGCCCGCGAGCAGGTCGGCCCTCAGCCGGAGAAGCTGTGCAACCATTCCATGCTCTCTGCCACGACGCGGCCGCCCGCGAGTTCGACGAACTTGTCCTCGAGGCTCTTGCGGCCGCGCACCTGGGCCATCGTGCCCGAGGCGAGCACCTTGCCGCCGACGATGATGGCGACGGAGTCGCACGTGCGCTGGACGAGCTCCATGGAGTGGCTGGAGAGCACGACGGTGCCGCCACCGCGCGTGTACCGGCGCAGGATGTCGGTGATGGTCGCGGCGCTCACGGGGTCGACCGACTCGAACGGTTCGTCGAGCACGAGGACCCGCGGCGAGTGGATGAGGGTGGCGGCGAGGGCGATCTTCTTCGCCATGCCCACCGAGTAGTCGGCGACCTGGCGGCCGAGTGCCTCGCCGAGCCCGAACGCCTCGGCCAGGTCGGTGCTGCGCTCGCGCGCGGTGGCACCGTCGAGGCCGCGCAGGGTGGCCGAGTAGTAGAGCAGCTGCGCGCCGGTGAGTCGGTCGAACAGCCGCAGGCGGTCCGGCAGCACGCCGAGGCTCCGCTTGGCGGCCGTGGGGTCGGCCCAGACGTCGTGGTCGAGGACGGTGACGGAACCGGCGTCGGGACGCAGCAGTCCGGTGATCATCGACAGGGTGGTCGTCTTGCCGGCGCCGTTGGGGCCGACCACGCCGAAGATCGAGCCCTGACGGATCTCGAGGTCGACCTCGTCGACGGCGAGCGTCTGCCCGTACCGCTTGACGAGGCCGTTCGCGGCGAGCACGACGGGCTGCTGCTTCTGCGGGGCCTTCGGGGCAGTGGCCCGGGGGGCGCGCTTCTTGGCGGCGGGGCCGGTCGCGGCGCCCGCCTCCGCTGCGCCCGTCTCCGGTGCGCCCGTCTCCGGCGCGTCCGCCTCGTGCGCGGCGGTCGCCGGTGCGTCCCCGGTCGCGTTCGTCGCGGACGTCGCGTCGCTCGCGGTCGGACCGGGAGGCACGGTGCCGGTCGCGCCGTCGGCCTTCGCCGGTCGCTTGGTGCGCTGCTTCGTGGTGCGCGCCGTGGCGGGTCGGGCGCCGGTGGTGGTCGTCGGGGCCGCTGCCGCGGCACGCGCCGCCGGACCGGGTGCGGCAGCCGACTCCGGCTCGGTGGTCGTGGGGTCGGTGGTCGTGGTGTCGGTGGCCGTGCTGTCGTCGGTCATCTCGTCATCAACGGAGGCGTCGCGCGCATCCGGTTCCCCCATGTCGTCGTCGTCGGCGTCGTCCCCCGCCGCGGCGTCACGCTCGTCGGCGTCGCTCGCTTCGGTCATCCAGGCAGCGTCGGTCGTGGCGTACACGTCCTCGTTGTCTGCTCCGGCGGCCATCGCCCAACCGTACCAACGCTCTCCGGACAGCGGGGAACCGCCTGCTCCAGTGTCACGAAATGAGTACGAAGCGCCGCTGACCTACCCCTTGAGCGGGTGTTTCCGTATCATTCACCAGGGCACGAAGGAGTGTTCACCACTTGGAAACCTGCTCCGGCGGGCTCTCCGACACCGCACAGCGGCAGGCCCGACGGGTCCGCGGCGTCTGGTTCTCGGCGAACTCGGACGTTCCGCGAGCAGACTCGACGAGGCCCGCCCGTGCCCCAGGGCGCGCGGGCGGACACCAGAAGGGACCAGCATGACCACGCAGATCGTGATCCTCGCAGCGGGGATGGGGAGCCGTCTCGGCCGCAGCCTGCCGAAGCCGCTCACGGAGCTCAGTGACGGCCGCACCATCATGCAGCAGCAGTTCGACAACATCCGCGCCGCGTTCGGTTCGAGCGCCCGCGTGACGATCGTCGTCGGCTACAAGTCGGAGCACATCGTCGAGGCCTTCCCCGACGCGTCCTTCGTCTACAACGAGTCCTACGACTCCACCAACACCTCGAAGAGCCTGCTCCGCGCCCTCAAGGCGACCGGCAAGAGCGGTGTCCTCTGGATGAACGGCGACGTGGTCTTCGACCCGATGGCGCTCGTCCGTGCGGCCGACATGATCGACGAGGACCACTCGTTCGTCAGCGTCAACACCGACAAGGTCTCCGACGAAGAGGTCAAGTACACCGTCGACGCCGAGGGCTTCATCCACAAGCTCTCCAAGCAGGTCGTCGGTGGGCTCGGCGAAGCCGTCGGCATCAACTACGTCTCGGCGAACGACAAGCAGGCGCTCATCCGCCAGCTCGGGCGCGTCGACGACCAGGAGTACTTCGAGGGCGGCATCGAGGCTGCCATCGCCGAGGACGGGCTACGCTGGTCCCCGATCGACATCTCCGACCTGTACGCGGTCGAGATCGACTTCGCCGAGGACCTCGAGCGCGCGAACAACCTGTTCGCCTGAACCTCCGTCAGGACCCCTTCGGCGGTTCCGCCCGAAGGGAAACCGTGACCACAGCGAGCGCGCCGACCGTGCCCGCGGCTGCCGCACCAGCGGCGACCCGGAGCGCCGGTCGGCGCTATCGTCATGCCCTCTGGTTGCTGACCGTCCGCGACCTGCGGGTCCGGTACTCGACCTCGGCGCTCGGCTACGTCTGGTCGATCCTCGACCCGCTCGTCATGTCGGCGATCTACTGGTTCGTCTTCACCCAGGTGTTCCACCGCGGTTCCGTCGGCGAAGACCCGTACATCGTCTTCCTGCTCACCGCACTGCTGCCGTGGATGTGGTTCACGGGCGGCGTCTCGGACTCCACGCGGGCGTTCATCAAGGAGTCGAAGCTCATCCGCTCGACGACGATCCCCCGCACCATCTGGGTCGCGCGGATCGACGCGTCGAAGGGCATCGAGTTCCTGCTGAGCCTGCCGGTGCTGGCCGCGTTCGCGATCGCGACCGGTGCGCACCTGCACTGGCAGGTCGTCTTCTTCCCGTTGGCGATCGTGCTGCAGTGTGCGCTCGTGTACGGCCTCGGCCTGATCGTCGCCCCGCTCGTCGTCTTCTTCCGCGACCTCGAGCGCGCGACCAAGCTCGTCCTGCGGTTCCTGTTCTACGCATCGCCGATCATCTACGGCACGAACGCGCTGCCCGACGCCCTGCGCCCCATCGCCGCGGTCAACCCGCTCACCGGCATCTTCGGGATGTACCGGGCGGCGTTCTTCCCGAGCCAGCTCGACTGGTTCGAGGTCGGCGCATCGGTGGTCATCACGGGCATCGTCCTGGTGATCGGCTTCGCGGTCTTCCGCCGGAGCGAGCACCGCGTGCTGAAGGAGCTGTGATGACCGCCACCGACCAGACCCGACGCACCGAGACCGTCGCCCCGGTGATCTCCGTGCGCGACGCCGGCATCTGCTTCAAGCGCAACCGGCGGGCGAGCCGCAACTTCAAGGACCTCTTCGCCGGACGAGGACGCCGCAAGCGCGCCGACGAGTTCTGGGCCCTCCGCAACGTGTCGTTCGACGTCCGCCCCGGAGAGGCGATCGGCGTCGTCGGTCGGAACGGTCAGGGCAAGTCCACGCTCCTGAAGCTCGTGGCCCAGGTGATGCTGCCGGACGAGGGACGGGTCGACGTCGGCGCCGGTGTCGCACCGCTCATCGAGATCACCGGCGGCTTCGTCGGCGACCTGTCCGTCCGCGACAACGTCTACCTCACCGCCGGCCTGCACGGCATGTCGCGTGCCGAGATCCGCGCCGCCTTCGACGAGATCATCGCGTTCGCCGAGATCGCGGACTTCGTCGACACCCCGTACAAGCACCTGTCGAGCGGCATGAAGGTGCGCATCGCCTTCGCGGTCATCTCGCGGCTCGACGAACCCGTCATCCTGGTGGACGAGGTCCTCGCCGTCGGCGACAAGGCCTTCCGCGAGAAGTGCTACAAGCGGATCGAGGAGCTCCTGGCCGGCGGCCGGACGCTGTTCTTCGTGTCCCACAGCGACAAGGACCTGCGCCGCTTCTGCGACCGCGGCCTGTACCTCGACAAGGGCCGGCTGCAGCTCGACGGCACCATCGAGGAAGCCCTGGCGCAGTACTCGGCCGACTACGGCGTCTGAACGGCTGGGGCACTCCCCCTCCACAACCCGGGCACCACGCTCCCCCTCCACAGCGACGGGGCCCGCGCGCCACACCAGGGCCCCACCGTCGGACCCTCCCCCTACCGTTCCACCCATGCACCACCCAGCACCCGCGTACGCCGTCCCGTTCACCATCGACCGCTCGCAGGCCCCGCGCCGCTACGACCTCGTCAACACCGGGGACGAACCGGTCGACGGACTCACCCTCACGCACCTGGGCACCGGCTACAGCCCACCACTGGCGGTCCGCCGGCTCGAGCCCGGTCGACACCTGTCCGTCGCCGTCTTCGGCGCCGATCCGCAGGACACCGGCGTCGTCATCGTCCGCTGGCGTCGCCCGGACCGGTCCGAGTACCTCTGGCGGATGTCACTCGTCGGCCCCGGCCTGCACCCGTGACCACGTCGAGACGGGGGTCAGCGCTCTCCGCGCTCGGCGGCGACGGTGCGCCAGCGCTCGAGCAACCACTCGACGGCGGCGTGGAACCGGGCCGTCGCGGCGCCGGGCGTGGTGTCGCCGAAGTACTGCGCCACCCAGTGCTGCAGCTTGGCGAGCTCGGCGGCGTCGCCCACGGCTGCGTCGATCCGTGCGAGCACCGACGACGCATCGGCCGCGGTCAGCCAGTTCGCGTCGCTCAGGTACCCGCGCTCGTCGACGTCGGCCTCCGGCGACACCGGCCGGGTCACGATGAGCGGCTTGCCGACCGCCAGTCGGTCGTAGATCATCGCGCTGATGTCGGTGATCGCCACGTCGGCGTCCGCCAGCTGCCAGCCGAGTTCCCCGCCGGTGTCGTGGACGTGGTGGGCGGACGGGTCGGCTGCGTTCGCCGCCGTGATCGCCGCGACGATCCGCTCGTGCGCGGCGCGGTAGGTCGGCTCGAGCACGCCGCTCCGCGGGTGGGGTCGGTACACCAGGCGGTGCCGGGGCGATGCGAGCACCTGCTCGACGATGGTGGTGCCGTGGGACGCGATCGACCCGTAGGCCGCGGCGCCCCGGTCGCCCTCCCACGTCGGCGCGTACAGCACGACGGTGCGGTCGTCGTCGGGGTACGGGGCAGCGCCGGCGAAGTGGTCGGCCTGGGGTCGACCGATCGCGATGGTCCTGGCGTCGAGGTCGTAGTCCCACAGGGCCTCGGCGAGCCGACCGCGCGCGGCGTCACCCGCGATCAACGCGTAGTCGTAGGCCTTGAACTGGTTCGTCGTCATGTACATCTTGTCGCTCTCGCCGTGGTTGACGAAGACGTGCCACATGCGCCCGTACCGCATCATCTGGAAGTTGCGGGCGTTCTGGTTGACGTACAGCACCACCTTCGGCGCCTGCGTCTCGACGAAGTGCTCCAGGTCGACGACCTGGCGGGCGTACACGGCGGGGACGGGCGACTCGTCGATCAGCGTCGTCATCGTGCCGGGGCTGCGCGCGATGATCGCGACCGGGTGGGTCTTCGCCAGTTCGGCCAGCGGTGCGTACCACTGGCGCACCTGGTACATGTTCACGGGGCCGTCGGCGAAGTACACCGCGATCTCGATCGTGCCGGGTGCCGGCACCGCGACCGAGGGCAGACGACGCGCGAGTTCGCGGCGGCTCCGGCGCGAGGCGAGCAGCCGCTGGGCCAGGCGCACGGCGGTCCGCAGGTCACTGGTGATCGGCATGCTCTGTCTCCCGTTCTGCGGTGGCGGTGGCGGTGTGGGTCGGGGTGGTCAGACGACCGGCGGGCGGCCGGCGATGGTCATCCGTGCGACCGTCAGCCAGCTCATCGGCCGCGTCGGTCCGCAGTCGGTGGTCCAGCCCTCACGGATCCCGGCGAACCACGTCGCCAGGCGTCGCGGGTGCCGCCACCAGCGTGCGACCTGGATCGCGGCCCACGAGCCGACGTACAGCGGCCGGAGCGGCGCCGGCAGGTTCCGTCGGGCCAACCAGACGCGGTTGCGGGCGTTCAGGCGGTAGTACTCGGTGTGCCGCGCCGGGTCGATGGCCGGGTGGTGGGCGACCAGGTCGCCCGCGTACCAGGCACGTCGACCGGCGTCCCACACCCGCCACGCGAGCTCGATGCCCTCGTGGGCGTAGAAGTACTCGGCTCCCCAGCCACCGACGACCCGGTAGACGTCCATCGGCAGCACCACGGCGCCCTCCCACACCGAGAACACCGGCGACGAGTGGTCCGGCTCACCCTTGCGGATGCGCGGGACCCAGCGACGTGGGTTCGCAGCGCCGGTCGGGTCGACCACGCGTGGCTGGAGCAGTCCGAGCGAGGGGTCGCGCTCGAACCGGGCGACGGCGTCCTGCAGGAACGTCACCGACGGGATCGAGGCGTCGTCGTCCAGGAAGAACACGTAGTCCCCGTCGACGACCTCCGCGCCGGCGTTCCGTCCGGCCGGGATCCCGAGGTTCTCCGGCAGCGCCAGCGTCCGGACCCCGTCCGGCAGACCGGTCGGCTCCCAGCCGTTGCCGACGCAGACCACGTCGAGCTCGACGCCCTGCTGCGCGAGCACGCTGTCGAGCCCGCGGCGGAGGTCCTCCGGCCGGGTGCCCTGCGACAGGCTCACGACGGCGACGCGCGGCCGCGCACGGTGCGGGACCGCGTGGCGACGCACCGTCCCCGGCGTCACCGGGTCTGCGGTCTCCGCGTCGTCGGTCATGCCTTGACCCGCTTCGACGCGATGATCGCCAGGAAGTGCCCGACGGTCGCCAGCACGGCGAGGGGCAGCAGCGCGCCGACCAGGATCCGGCTGGCGAGCGTGTCGCCGATCGCCAGTCCGATGAGCGCGAACAGGAACGCCAGCATGCTCAGCTCGACCGAGTGGTACAGGCGGTGGAACGGCAGGAACCGGGCCAGGCGGCGCAGCGAGGCGAGCTTCCGGCCGGACGGCGCGGTCGAGGCGTCGCGTCGGTCGACGAGCTTGTCGAGCCCCGCGTTCGCGCGGGCGACGTGCACCATGTCGTTGAGTGCCTTGTTCAGCACGATGACCAGACCGAGGGCGCAACCGATCGTCGTCCACATCCAGTCGGCGCCGTGGATCGGCCAGGTGGCGGCACGGATGCCCAGCGCGACCGGGATCAGCCCCTCGGTCGTGTAGTGCCCGACCTTGTCCAGGAACACCCCGGCGGGCGACCGGGTGCCACGCCACCGTGCGACCTCGCCATCGCAGCAGTCTACGAGCATCTGCAGCTGCCCGAGCACCAGGGCGAGCGCTGCGCCCCAGATGCCCGGGATGAGCAGGGCCGCGGCGATGCTCCACCCGACCAGGATCATCAGACCGGTCACCTGGTTCGCGCTGACGCGGGTCTTCAGCAGCACCCAGGTCAGGTACGGCGAGACGTCGCGCAGGTACAGCGACGCCGTCCAGTGCTCGGCGTTGGCGCGGGCACGGACCTCGTCCGGCTGGGCGACGGCCCGCAGCTCGGCGATCGACGTCGGGCGTGCGGATCCGCGGCCGGGGGTGGCGTGGTCGGTCATGGGTGTCACCGTCCGGTGTGGGTGGTCAACTCGGAGGTGCGGGTGAGGAACCCGATGATGAAACCGAGCCCCCAACCCACGTGGATGCAGGGCAGCACCACGAGCAACCAGAGGAAGGTCGCCGCCCCGGACCGACGCGCGACGGCGACCGACCCGACGATGACGAAGAGCAGGTACACGGCGGGCACGGCGAACCCGAGCAGTGCCCAGGCGACCGGGCTGCCGAGGGCCGCACCGATGATGCCGACGATGCCGGCGAGGATCCCGACGGCCATCGCGGCGACCATCGCCGGTGGCACGAAGTACCGCAGGCCGTTGTTCGCGGGGAACCGGCGGGCGAGCTCCCCGCGCCACAACCCGGTCGCGACGAACTGCCGCACCAGGCGCTTCAGGCTCGGTCGCGGGCGGTAGGTGACGACCAGCTCGGGGGTGAACCAGACGGTGCCGCCGGTCTGGCGCAGGCGTCGGTTGAGCTCCCAGTCCTGACCACGCTTGATGCCCTCGTCGAACAGGCCGACCTCGAACAGGCGGTCGCGTCGGAAGACGCCGAGGTACGCCGTCTCGGCGGGGCCAGCGGTCCCGCCGACGTGGTGCGGGGTCCCGCCGAGCCCGACGCGGCTGCCGTACGCCAGCGCGACGGCCCGCTCGAACGGGCTGCGGCCCTCGGCGCGCATGATGCCGCCGACGTTGTCCGCGCCGGACTCGAGCAGGGTGCGGACGGCGATGCGCGTGTAGTCCGGGGGCAGGACCGAGTGTGCGTCGACACGGACCACGACGGGGTGCACCGACGCCCGGATCGCGACGTTCAGACCCGCCGGTGTGGACCCGACCGGGTTGTCGATCGCCCGGATGCGCGGATCGGCCGCGCTCATCTCGGCAACGAGCTCGTTCGTGCCGTCGATCGAGGGGCCGAGCGCGAGGATGACCTCGAACACGCCGGAGTAGTCCTGGTCGAGCAGGCTGGCGACCGCAGCGCGGACCTCGGTGACCTCGTTGAGCACGGGCATCACGTACGAGACGCCCGGCAGGGGCTGTCCGTCTGTCTGCATGCGTACCTCGGGGTGCTGGCTGGGTGCACGGGACGCACCGGGGCGGTGCCGCCCCGCAGAGCGACCATGAGCCTATCAAGACCCGAACCCGGAACCTGCGGTGCGCCCGCGACGCGGCCCGCAGACGGACGGGAGGCCCGGCGCACGTCGTGCACCGGGCCTCCCGTCCTGTCCGTGGTGGCGTCAGCCCTTGCTGTCGTACGTGCCCAGGGTCACGTCCGCCTCGTGGGACTGGCCGTTCCGGATGTAGCTGATCGTCGTCGACGCGCCGCCCGCGAAGTAGCGGACCTGCGCCGTCAGGTCGGTCGCGTCGGAGACGGTCGCCGAACCGATCTTCGTGACGACGTCGCCCTTCTGCAGACCGGCCTTCGCGGCCGCCCCGCCGGACGAGACCGACTTGATGAGGGCACCCATCTGGGTCGCGCTCGCGTCCTCGGATGCATCGCCCACGGTCGCGCCGAGCAGACCGTGCGTGGCCGAGCCCTTGTCCTTGATCTCGTTCGCGACGCGCTCCACCAGGTTCGACGGGATCGAGAAGCCCACGCCGATGCTGCCGGCCGCCGAGTCCGACGACGACGAGCTGCCGGCCGACGCGATCGCGACGTTGATGCCGATCAGCTTGCCCTTCGCGTCGAGCAGCGCACCACCGGAGTTGCCGGGGTTGATCGACGCGTCGGTCTGGATGACCGGCAGCGAGACCGTCGTGTTCGCGGACGAGCTGCTGCCGTTGTCGCCGTTGCCCCAGAAGTCGAAGGGACCGCTGCCGCCGTTGCCGCCCTCGTTGGAGTCGCCACCCTCGCTGGGAGCGCTCGACGTGACCTGGATGCTGCGGTTCAGGGTCGAGACGATGCCGTCCGTGACCGTGTTCGACAGGCCCAGGGGCGCACCGATCGCGACCGCGGTGTCACCGACGTTGAGCTTCGACGAGTCGGCGAACTCCATCGGCTTGAGGTCGGTCGCGTCGATCTTGATGACGGCGAGGTCGACCGTCGGGTCGGTGCCGATGAGCTTGCCCGCGTAGATCTTGCCGTTCGAGGTCGTCACCGTGATGCGGCCGTTCGAGCTGTCGCCGTCGAGCGTCACCACGTGGGTGTTCGTGACGATGTAGCCGTCCTTGCTCATCACGACGCCCGAGCCGGTCCCGGCCTCGCTGCTGGCCGACACGTTGATCGTCACGACCGACGGTGTCGCCTGTGCCGCGACCGCGGTGACGACGGTCGCGGAGTCGTAGTCGTTCACCGTCAGGTTGCCGCCCTGCGACGATCCGGGCGACGAGGTGACCGTGCCACCCTGCGACGACCCGGCGAGCCAGCCGGCACCGCCGCCGACCAGACCTGCGACGACCAGACCTGCGACGATCGGCAGGACGAGCTTGCTGCGGCCCGAGCGGGTGCCGGCGGCGGTCGAGGCCGCGCCGGAGGCGCCGTCGTCGAAGTAGTGGCCGTTGCGCTGGTTCGCGCCGTCGACGTCGCCGAAGGCGCTCGTGGCGGACTGCGGCGCCTGCGCCGATGCGGTCGCGTACTCCGACGAGGACGCGGGGGCCGCGGCGGAAGCCGGCTGGGCGTACTCGCCGTACCGGGGCTGACCCGCGGTCGGCTGCTGGCCGTACTGCGGCTGCTGGTTCTGGCCGTACGGGGACTGCTGGTTCTGGCCGTACGCGGACTGCTGGTTTTGGCCGTACGCGGACTGCTGGTTCTGGCCGTACGCGGACTGCTGGCCGTACTGGCTCTGCTGGTTCTGACCGTACTGCGGCTGCTGGCCGTACTGCGACTGCTGGCCGTACGGGCTCGTCTGGTCGGCCGCAGGCTGCTGCCCGTACTGGGACGCCTGCCCGTACGGCGAGGTCTGCTGTCCGTAGCCGGTCTGCTGCTGGCCGGGGCCGGGCTGCTGGTCACCGGAGAGCGTCGGGTACGGAGCCGTGTAGCGGTCCGTGGGGTGGTCGGTCGCCGACGGGATCACATCGGTGTGGTCGGCGCCCGTGGCGTCGTCGGACGGAGCCGCGTGCTGCGCGGCGGCGTCGGACCGCTCGGCGTCGTTGAACTGCTCGGAGTCGTTCGGCACCGACGTGTTCCCCTTCGTGGCCGCTGCGGCGGCGTCCTCGCTGGCGGCAGGCGATGCCGCATCGTCCGGACGGCGTTCGTCGCCCTGCCCGTTGGGCGTGGTGTCGGTCATGCTGGACGTGCTCCTTTCAAGCTCGTGCAGTCTGTCGCAACCACCTGAGCGGTGCTTCTGGCGACGCTGGAAGCATCCTCTGCCGATCTTATGCGTGGGCTGTGGGTCCGTCCCCGGATCGCCGTCGGACGGCCAGCTAGGTTGGGGTCCGTTCAGCGCGACACGTCGTCGCCGTCACCGGAGGGAACCACATGCGGCAGGCAGGACCCTGGTTGCGAGCAGCCGAGGGAGCGATGCTCCTGGGACCGGACGGCATCCCCGCGCCCACCGTCTTCGCCGAGATGAGCGCTCTCGCCGCGAGCACCGGAGCGATCAACCTCGGGCAGGGCTTCCCGGACCAGGACGGCCCCGCCGAGGTGCTCGAGGCCGCGGTCCGCGCCATCCGGGACGGCGTCAACCAGTACCCGCCCGGACGCGGGACGGCCGACCTCCGCACCGCCGTGGCCGAGCACCAGCAGCGGTGGTACGGCCTCGACGTCGATCCCGACCGCCAGGTCCTGGTCACCGCCGGCGCCACCGAGGCCCTCGCGGCGACGCTCCTCGCCCTGGTCGAACCGGGCGACGAGGTCATCACGTTCGAACCGTTCTACGACGCCTACGGCGCGCTCGTCCGGCTCGCCGGCGGCACCCACGTCACGGTGCCCCTCACGGCCCCCGACTTCCTGCCGGACGAGGACACCCTGCGGGCCGCGTTCACCGACCGCACCCGCGTCGTCCTCGTCAACACGCCGCACAACCCGACCGGCAGGGTCCTGCCCGACGAGGTCCTGCGCACGATCGTGGAACTCGCGACCCGGTACGACGCCGTGATCGTCACCGACGAGGTCTACGAGCACCTGACGTTCACCGTCCCGCACACGCCCATCGCCACCCTGCCCGGAGCCGCCGAGCGGACGGTGTCGATCTCGAGCGCCGGCAAGACCTTCAGCACGACCGGGTGGAAGATCGGGTGGCTGACCGCTCCCCCGACGCTCGTCGACGCGATCACGACGGTGAAGCAGTACCTGACCTTCGTCAACGGGGCGCCGTTCCAGCCGGCCGTCGCCGTGGGACTGCGGTTGCCCGACGCCGTCTTCGCCGGGATCGCCGCCGAACTCGCCGCCAAGCACGAACTGCTCGCCTCGGGGCTCCGGTCAGCGGGCTTCGACGTGATGCGCCCGGACGGCGGGTACTTCGTGATCGCCGACACCGCGCCGCTCGGGTATGACGACGCGCGGGCCTTCTGTCTCGAGCTGCCCGCACTCGCCGGGGTCGTCGGCGTGCCGGTGTCGGCGTTCGTCCGACCGGACCACGCCGCGGGCTACCGGTCGCTCGTGCGGTTCGCGTTCTGCAAGCGGCGCTCGGTCCTCGAGGACGCCGCCGAACGCCTGGCACGCCTCCACGCGCCGTCCTGAGCCCGATCCCGCCACCGGCGCAGCCGCGACCACGCACCGGACGGGACGCGCGCGTCAGCGGCGAGCCGCGCCTCCGGGCAGGGCGCGCAGCGCGACGTCGTACCGCCGGAGGCCCAATGACGGGTTCACGCGCCGGACGGCGTCGGTGACCGCTGTGTCGACGGTCGCGACGAGCCTGCCGGGCGTGGACCCGGCGGCGGCGACCGCGACGCCGGAGGGGTCGAGCACCACCGAGGCGCCGATGCCGATCGGCGGCGTCTGGCCGACGCCGACGACCCAGACGGTGTTCTCGATCGCCCGCGCCGTGAGCAGCGTCCGCCAGTGGTGTTCCTTGCCCGGGCCGCGCACCCACTCGGCCGGCAGCACGACGACGTCGGCCGCACCGTGCTCCGGTGCGGCCAGCCGCCGGGTGACCTCGGGGAAGCGCAGGTCGTAACAGGTCTCGAGTCCGATCCGGACGCCCTCGAGCTCGAAGACCGGCAGCTGCTCCGGATCGCCGGACTCGATGCGGTCGGACTCCCGCGAACCGAAGGCGTCGTAGAGGTGCACCTTCCGGTACGTCGCCGCGAGCTCGCCGGTGGGGAGCACCGCCACCAGGGTGTTGCGGAAGCGCGTGGGCCCCGCCGTGGTCGCCGCGTCCGTCGTCGCTGCTTCCGTCGTCTCGGCGATCCCGACGACCAGGGCGACACCGGTGTCGCGGGCGATGTCCTGCAGCCCGGACACGAAGGGGCCGTCGAGCGGTTGCGCTGCGGCGACGAACCGGTCGTCGATCTCGGCCGTGAAGTACGACGAGTACTCCGGCGTGACGAGCAGCGCCGCTCCCCGCGCGGCGGCGTCGACGGCCGCGGCCCGGACGGTCTCGAGGTTCGCGGCGCTGTCGTCCGCGGGAGCGAACTGCGCGGCGGCGATCGTGAGGGTGCCCATCCGCCGAGCGTACCGGCGCGCCGCGGCGCACCGCGGCGCGCTCCCGCGTGCACGAGTCCGGGAACGAGGAAAGCCCCGGTCCTTTCGGACCGGGGCTTTCGTGTGACGCTTGGTTGCGGGGGCAGGATTTGAACCTACGACCTCTGGGTTATGAGCCCAGCGAGCTACCGAACTGCTCCACCCCGCGGCACGTTGAATAGCCTACACACGGTCGTGGCGGGGCACAAATCGTGTGCCCCGCCACGGCGTGTCAGCTGCCGTCTTCGGCTGCGGTCGCGGCCTCGATCGCCTCTTGCAGGCGCTTGTCGGCCTCGGCCGCGGCGACCAGGTCGTTGTCGGCGTAGGCCTGCTGGCGGTCCTGCAGGGCGTCGTTCGCGTCGGACAGCGCCTGCTGCAGCGCGTCGTTGCCCGTGGCACCCGAGCCGCTCGTACCGCCCGTCGAACCGGACCCCGTGTCGGAGCCGGAGCCGGAGCCGGACGAACCCGAATCCGAATCCGACGAACCGGAGCCACTCCCCGAGCCGCTGGCATCGGAATCGCCGGCAGCAGCACCGGAGTCACCGCCGAACAGCGAGTTGAGCGCCTCGTCGAGAGTGTCCTCGAACGCGATCTTGTCGCCGAACGCGACCAGCACCTTCTGCAGCAGCGGGTACGAGCCGCTCGACGTCGACTGGACGTACACGGGCTGCACGTACAGGAAGCCGCCGCCGACCGGCAGCGTGAGCAGGTTGCCCTGCTTCACCGTCGAGTTGCCGCGCTTCAGGATGTTCAGCTCCTGCGACACCGTGGTGTCCGAGTTGAACAGGTTCTGCACCTGCGCCGGGCCCGGGATGTTGTCGGTCTTCGGCATCGTCAACAACGTGAGCTTGCCGTAGCCCGACGCCTTCTTGCCCTTGCCCGCACCTCCCGCGTCGGAGTCGGCCGCCAGGTACCCCGTCAGGACGTTGCGGTTGTTCGCGCCGGCGGACTGCTGCGGGATGTAGGTCGTGTACAGGTTGTACGCGGTCTCCTGCCCCGGCACCTTCATCGTCAGGTAGTACGGGTCCTGCAGGTTCGCCTTGCTCGCGGTCGTCGTCGTCTGCGCGCCCAGGGCGTTCGTGGTCGTCGACGTGTCCGCCGCGCTCGCGTCGCTGTCCGTCCCACCGGTCGTGGTGGGCTCCTGCGGCGTGTTCCACGCGTCGTCACCCGAGTAGAACGAGTTCGCGTTCGTCACGTGGTACGTGCCGAGGATCGACCGCTGCACCTTGAAGAGGTCCGTCGGGTACCGGACGTGGTCCAGCAGCTCGGCGCTCATGCTCGACACCGACTTGACCGACGTCGGGAAGATCTTCTCCCAGGTCTTCAGCACCGGGTCCTTGGTGTCCCACGCGTAGAGGGTCACCTTGCCCGTGTAGGCGTCGACCGTGGCCTTCACCGAGTTGCGGATGTAGTTCACCTGGTCGGTGCGGTACGCCGAGGACTCCGAACCGGCGATGCTGTCCGACAGGCTCTGGCTCTGCGAGTACGGGTAGGCGTCGCTCGTCGTGTAGCCGTCCACGACCCACTGGATGCGGTGGTCGACGATCGCCGGGTAGGCGTCGCTGTCGACCGTCAGGTACGGAGCCACCTTCTGCACACGCGTGATCGGGTCGCGGTCGTAGAGGATCTGGGAGTCCTTGTTGACGGCGTCCGACAGCAGGACCTGCTCCGACTGGAACTTCGCCGCGTAGACGAGTCGGTTGAAGAAGTTGCCCACACTCGGTCCGCCGTCGCCGGAGTACGTCGTGGTGGCGTTCCCGCCGTTGTCGTCGTCGGACCCGGAGGGGTAGTCGAGCTCGACGTCCTTCGAGCCCTTCGGGGCGCCGACGATCGAGTACGCCGGCGAGGTCTCACCGAAGTACACGCGCTGCTGGAAGTCCCCCAGCGCACCGTTCGACGGGATGCCCGACTCGAGGAACACCGGCTTGCCGTCGCTCGCACGCTGGTTGCCGAAGGCCGCGGTCACGCCGTAGCCGTGGGTGTACACGAACGCCCGGTTGTACTGGGTGTTCGCGGCCGAGCTCAGCCCGTCGAGGTCGATGTCGCGCACCGCGATGACGGTGTCCTCGGTCTCGCCCTTGACGTCGTAGCGGTCGACGTCGAGCTCGTCCGGGAACTGGTAGTACTGCCGGTACTGCTGCAGCTGGCTGAAGGTGTCGGAGACGATCTTCGGGTCGATGAGGCGGATGTTCGCCGTCGTCTGGGCGTCCTGCGCGAGGGCGCCGGAGCTGGCCTCGGTCGTGGCGTCGTAGTTCTGTTCCTTGACGTCGGAGACACCGTAGGCGTCACGCGTGGCCTTGATGTTCCGCTCGATGTACGCGGACTCGTACGTGCGCTCCGAGGGCTTGACCTGCAGGCGCTGGACGATCCAGGGGTAGATGCCCCCGATGACGATCGCGGCGACGAGCAGCAGCCCGGTCCCGACGATCGAGATGCGCCAGCGGCCGATGACCGCCGTGACGATGAACAGGATCGCGACGATCGCCGCGATGCCCGCCATGATCTCGCGACCCGGGATGACCGCGTTCACCTCGGTGTACTGGGCGCCGGTGATGAGCGAGTTCGACTTCGTGAGCGCCGCGTACTGGTCGAGCCAGAGGCTCACGGCCTGCAGCGCGATGTAGAGGGCTGCGGTGACGGCGAGCTGGATGCGCGCGGCACGCGAGATGCGGACCTCACGTCCCCCGAAGCGCAGCGCGCCGTACAGGTAGCAGGCAGCGAGCGCGGCGAGGCCGGCGATCAGCACCACGGCCGACGAGTACGCCACGATCGAGCGCCAGAACGGCAGCTCGAAGACGTAGAAGCCGATGTCGAGGCCGAACTGCGGGTCCGTCTTGCCGAACGGCGTCCGGTTGAAGTACTCGAGCACCATGCTCCAGCGCCCCGAGGTCGACAACCCGGCGAAGATGCCGAGCACCACCGGGATGCCGATCATGACGGCGCGACGCAGCGGCTCGATGACCTGCTGGTACCGGTCCAGCTGCGAGTTGAGCTTCGCGTAGACCGGGCGGTACCGGAAGGCCAGCCCGATGCTCAGGAAGACCGGCACCGCCATGCCCAGGAAGCCCGCCAGGAACATCAGGGTCCCTGCGATCCACCGCGTCGTGAGGACCTGCTGGAACCCGAGCTGCGCGAACCACGCGTAGTCCGTGTACAGGCTGGCGAAGATGAAGAAGCCGATCACCAGTGCGGCCAGCACGATGATCGTGACCACGATCGGGACCCGCGGCGAACGCCGCCCCGAGGTGGACGAGGTTGTCGTCACTTGATGTGCTCCAGACGTGTCGGACCGGCGGGCCCGGCTCGCGGCGGGCCGTCAGTGCACTGATCCTATTGGACCGGGCGGAGTGTGAAACTGTGCGAGGACTCAGGAAACCGGTCAGGAACCGCAGCGGGCGAGCTTCGCGGTGCTCTTCCCGTCGGCGATGGTCTGCAGGTCGGTGACGGCCTGGTCGAGCGTCGACACCTTGTAGACGTCGAGCCCGTCCGGCACGTGCCCGACGACCTCGTCGCAGTTGTCGGCCGGGGCGAGGAACACCGTCGCGCCCGCCTCCCGTGCCCCGTAGAGCTTCTGCCGGATGCCGCCGATGGCCCCGACCTCGCCGTCTGCGGTGATCGTGCCCGTGCCCGCGACGTGCTTGCCGCCGTTGAGCTTGCCGGGCGTGATCTCGTCGATGATCCCGAGCGCGAACATCATGCCGGCCGAGGGGCCGCCGACGTCCTGCAGCGTGATCGAGACGTCGAACGGGAAGTCGTACTTCTCGGTGACGCCGACGCCCAGGAGCGCGGTGCCCTGCTCGTCGCGCGGGGTCACCCGGACGTCCTTCGTCGCACCGTCGCGCTCGATGGTGACGGTCGCCGGGGTCGACGTGCCGTGCTTCGCGACGAGTTCGCGCAGCGAGGTGGCGTCGGCGTTCGTCGTGAGCGAGGTGCCGTCGAAGGCCGTGATGACGTCGCCCTTCTCGATCGGACCGTCGGCAGCCGAGCCGGGCTGCACGGTGCCGACCTCGAGTTCGGTCGGCAGGTCGTTCCCCTGCTGGATCAGCGCCGCGGCCACGGCGGACTGCTGCGACGCCTGCATGTCGGCGGAGTCCTGCTGGTTGACCTGCTCGGTCGTGGTGCCGGTCGGGTAGATCGCCTCGACCGGGATCACGGCCTCGGACTTCGTGAAGATCGCGCGGACGACGCTGGTCCACGACGGACGGTTCGTCGCGTCGCCCTGGATGCCGACCGTCAACATGTCGAGCGCCCCGGCGGTGGGGTAGGTCTCGTGCCCGGAGACCTGGATCAGCTTGACGTCCTTCGCGTCCTTGCCCGTCCCCTGCTTCTGCGTCCCGATGGTGTTGTAGACCGGTCCGGGGACCTCGATCAGGTACGGACTCGGCAGCACGCTCGCGAGGATGCCCAGCACCACTGCCCCGATCACGAACGCCCACCCGACGGTCCTGGCACGCGAACGACGACGGGGCGCGGGGGCGAAGAGGGTCACGCGGGGTCCTTCCAGGGGCGGTCGCCGGGCCTGGCGGCGGGGCGGTCGTCCTCGCCGTACGGCGGGACTGTTCGCCCTCGGCGCAGCGGTTCGGGCGTTCCCACGGGGGCATCCCAGGTGCGGCCCCGTGAGCAGCGATTAGCGTAGTCGGCATGCCTGATGAACCACAGCCGGGGCCGGACGACGACTTCCAGGAGATGCTGCGCAAGCTGCTCTCGGGCGAGGGCCAGATCGACCCGTCGCAGCTCGCCGGGGCGGCTGGCCTGCCGAACGACCCGGCCTTCGTCGCGAACCTCATGAGCCAGCTGCAGCGTGCCGCGCAGTCCGGCGGGGACGGCATCGACTTCTCCGCGACCGCCGAGCGCGCGACCGCGATCGCCCGCGAGGGCGGCCACGCCGTCGACCCGGTGGCCTCGCAGGCGGCCGACCAGGCGTTCCAGGTCGCGGCGCTCTGGCTGGACGAGGTCACGACGGTCGCCGAGCTCACCGCCACCCCGAGCCTCTACACGCGTGAGCAGTGGGCGAAGGCGACGGTGCCGGTGTGGACCCAGATCGCCGAGCCCGTGGCGTTCAGCATCGCCGACGCACTGACCGAGGCCATCGACCAGCGGGCTCCTGAGGAGCTCAAGGCGATGCTCGGCGACGTCTCGAAGGCGATGCGCGGCGTCGGCGGTGCGCTGTTCGCCATCCAGCTGGGCCAGGTCGTCGGCCAGCTGTCGAAGGAGGTCGTCTCCGGCGGCGACGTCGGCGTGCCCCTGCTGGACGAGCAGGTCGCTGCACTCCTGCCGCAGAACGTGGCGGAGTTCGCCGAGGGACTCGACGTCTCCGAGGACGAGGTCCGCATCTACCTGGCGGTCCGCGAACTCGCCCACGCGCGGCTCTTCCGCTCCGCGCGGTGGCTGCGTCTGCACATCATCTCGTCGATCACGGACTACGCGCGGGGCATCCACATCCCGTTCGACCGCGTCGAGGAGCTCGCGGCGGACATCGACCCGACCAACCAGGAGCAGCTGCGGGACGCGCTCGCCTCCGGTGCGCTCATCCCGCCGAGGACGCCCGAGCAGGACGCCGCGCTGGCACGACTCGAGACCATGCTCGCCCTCGTCGAGGGCTGGGTCGACACGGTGACCGCCGCCGCCACCGTCCGGCTGCCGAAGAGCGGCGCCATCGCCGAGATGGTCCGCCGTCGCCGGGCGGCCGGCGGGCCCGCCGAGTCGGCCTTCGCGACGCTCGTCGGCCTCGAACTGCGCCCCCGCCGTCTGCGCGAGGCCGCCGCGATGTGGCAGCGGGTCACGGACGAGCTCGGCGCCGAGCAGCGTGATGCCCTCTGGTCGCACTTCGACCTGGTGCCCACGTCCGACGACGTCGACGCACCGGACGCCCTGGTCGCCCGGCTGCGGAACCCCGCGCAGACGGAAGAGGACGACGCGTTCGACAAGGCGCTCGAGGACCTGCTCAACGACGCCACCGGTCCCCGCCCGCACGAGGACGAGTCCGGTCGGATCGACGACGGCGCCCCGGGCACCGACGACAGCGGGACGGGCACCGACGAGACCGGCACCGACGAGACCGGCACCGACGGGGACCGCCCCGGCGACCAGCCCCGCTGACGCCGCCACAGACGAGTTCTCCACAGATCCACCTCATGACCCCACACCTGCCCCCGACTCGGGCAGCGTGGGGTCATGGGCATCCGCATCGATCCGACACTCGAGTTCGTCTGGCGCGACCCGGCCACGGTGCAGCTCGGGGTCGATCCGCCCCGTGCCGTCGTCGCCGTCCCGACGACGGGCGAAGAGCGGTTCCTCAGCGCCCTCCGGCGTGAGACGGGGCGCGAGGCCCTGAGCGGCCTCGCCGTCACGTCGGGCTGCCCACCGGACGTCGCCGCGCGGGTGCTCGGTGCGGCGTCCCCCGCGGTGATCGACGTCCTGCCCGAACCGCTCGAACGGATCGAGGTGCACGGGTCCGGCGGGCTCGCGGACACGATCGCGGCCCACTTGTCCGGTGAGGGCGTGACCGTCGTCCGGACGTCGTCCCCGCGGGGCGGCCCGGTCGTCCTGCCGGAGCACGAGCCCCGGCTCGCCGTGGTGGTCGCCGACCACGTCGTCGACCCGGCGCTCCGCGCCGCCTGGACCCGCAGGGGCGTGCCGCACCTGGCGGTCGTGGTGGGCGACGGACGCATCCGCCTCGGGCCGTTCGTCGTGCCGGGGGCCGGCCCGTGCCTCCAGTGCGCGGAGTTCGCTCGCGTGGACGACGACCCGGCGTGGCCGGCGATCGCGTCGCAGCTGTGGGGACGACCGCCGTCGCCCCTGTCACCCTGGCGGACCGCCGCGGTGGCCGCTGCCACGACCCGACTGCTCGTGCAGCGCCTGCCCCTGCGGACGCAACGCGCCGATCCTGACCAGGTGGTCTTCGACCGCGACGACCTGGCCGTCAGCCGGTGGTCGGTGCCGCTCCATCCGCGGTGCGCGTGCCGAGCGCTGCCAGGAACCGACTCGGAGCACGGGCTCCCCCACGTGTGGAGCCCTGTCGCGACCACGTGATGGTCACGGTTCGCCGGGCACGGGTGAGTCCGACGTAGAACAGGCGTCGTTCCTCGTCGACCTCGGTGTCGGTGGTGGCGTGGGAGATCGGCAGGAGCCCCTCGGCGGCGCCGGCGATCACGACGTTGGGCCACTCCAGGCCCTTCGACGAGTGCAGGGTCGCCAGGGTGACGGCGTCGACCTCGGGCTCGTGGTGGGTCGCCGCACGGTCCACCAGGTCCTGGGTGAACTGCTGCATGGTCGTGCCGGCGGGGGCGTCCTCGGCCAGGCCCATGATCGCCTGCAGGGCTTCCCACTGGTCACGGACGGCGCCCGTGCCCTCGGGCGCGGTCGGCGTCCACCCGCTGACCTGCAGCACGAGACGGACACGGCGGGTCAGTTCGTCGTCGGTCTGCCGGATCGCTTCACCGCGCATGTGGTGCACCGCGAGCTTCACCTCGGGGCGGTTGAAGAAGCGCGTGCCACCCTGCACGCGGTAGGGGATGCCGTTGCGGCCCAGCGCGGACTCGAGCGCCGCGGACTGCGCGCCGACGCGGAACAGCACCGCGCAGTCGCCGTACTTCGCCCCCGCGGCGACGAGTTCCGCGATCCGCCGGGCGATGGTCTGCGCCTCGTCGCCGTCGTGCACACACGGCACCACGACGGGGTCGGGTCCGGGTTCCTGCGTCTGGGCGACCAGGTCGAGGGCGCCGGGCTGTCCGCGCATCAGCGCGTTGGCGGCGTGCACGACCTCGCGGGTGGAGCGGTAGTTCCGTTCGAGTCGCAGGACCGAGCCGCGCGGGAACTCCGAGCCGAACCCGAGCAGGTAGTCGCTCGAGGCACCGGCGAACGAGTAGATCGTCTGGCTGGCGTCACCGACGACGCACAGGTCGTCGCGGCCGCCGAGCCAGGCGCGCAGCAGGTCGTGCTGCACGGGCGAGACGTCCTGGTACTCGTCGACGACGAAGAACCGGTACTGCTGCCGCACGTACGACGCCACCCGCGGCTCCGACTCCACCATGCCGAGGGTGGCGAGCAGGACGTCCTCGAAGTCGAGCTGTCGGCGGTCGTCCTTGAGGCGTTCGTACGCCTTCATCAGGTCGATCACCCGGCGCGGCGAGGTGTCACGCGGCATGACGCGTTCGGCGGCGGCTGCCTCGTACTCCTCGAGCGAGAGCATCTGCACCTTGCGCCACTCGACCTCGGCGGCCAGGTCGCGCAGCACCGGTGTGTCGACCGACATGCCGACGGTGTCGGCGGCGTGCGCGATCATCCGCCCCTTGGACTCGACGATCTTCGGAGCGTGCCCGCCGACGGTGTCCGGCCAGAAGTAGCTGAGCTGCGCCATCGCCGCGGCGTGGAAGGTGCGGGCCTGCACCGTCCCGGCGCCGAGCGAGCGGAGCCGCGACCGCAGCTCACCGGCGGCGCGGGTGGTGAACGTCAGCGCGAGGACGTGGTTCGGCGCGTAGGTGCCGGTCGCGACCCCGTAGGCGATGCGGTGGGTGATCGCCCGGGTCTTGCCGGTGCCGGCTCCCGCCAGCACCGCGACGGGGCCGAGCAGGGTCCGGGCGACGGTGCGCTGCTCCGCGTCGAGGGCGGCGAGCAGTTCATCGGGTGACGGCGGACGGACCTCGGCGGGAACACCCGGACCGGCCGAACCGGACGGACCGGCGGAACCGGCCGGACCGGCGGAACCGGCCGAACCGGCCGAACCGGCGCCAGCCGACACCGGCCCACGACCAGCGTTGCTCACGGCAGGTCCAGGGGCCCGCCGTACCACTCCTCGATGATGGCGCGGGCGATCGACGTCCGGCCGGGCAGCAGCAAGGTGTCCCCCGCGCGCTCCCGGATGTCCTCGCGCGAGAACCAGCGCACGTCGAGGATCTCGACGCCGTCGGGCCGCGCCGTCGACGGGTCGCCGTCCACCGCGCGGGCGCGGAAGCCGACCATCAGCGACGCGGGGAACGGCCACGGCTGCGAGCCGAGGTACTCGGGCTCCTCGACGTGCACGCCGGACTCCTCGAAGACCTCGCGGCGGACGGCGTCCTCGAGCGACTCACCCGGTTCGACGAACCCGGCGAGCAGCGAGTAGCGGTTCGCGTCCCACGCGGCGTTCGAGCCGAGCAGGATGCGGTCGTCGGCGTCGACGACCCCGACGATGATGGCGGCGTCGGTGCGCGGGAAGTGCTCGTGCCCCTCGGGGTCGCGGCGGACCCAGCCGCCGGTCACGACGTCGGTCGCCGACCCGGTGCGGGGCGAGAAGCCGTGGACGG
This sequence comes from Curtobacterium pomorum, assembly GCF_044497295.1. Lineage (NCBI taxonomy): Bacteria > Bacillati > Actinomycetota > Actinomycetes > Micrococcales > Microbacteriaceae > Curtobacterium > Curtobacterium pomorum. The sequence goes on along the minus strand of NZ_CP172409.1, from coordinate 1,084,018 downwards.
CGTGCCAGTTCGCCATCGCCACCGCCTCGACGGCCAGGCCCTGGTCGCGCGGGGACAGCTCGGTGCCGAACATGCGCAGGCTCTCCCACGCGTCGTCGGACGGCTCGATGGCCACCGCGGTGCCGTCGTCGACGAGGGCGGCGACGAAGCGGGTGCCGGCGGGAGCGTCGGCAGCATCGGCGACCGCGCGGCCGAGGTACAGGGTCACGGTTCCGGCCGGGACCTCGGACGCGGTGACGAAGCGCAGGGTGCCGTCGGCGTTCCGGAGCATCTCGGACCCGTGCACCGGCAGGTACCGGGTCGCGGGGTCCTCACGCAGGACCCTGTCGAGGTCCGGCGTCGAGCGGAACTCGGCGTCGCGGTCGAGTTCGTTGCGGGACAGCGGGAGCCGGGAGGCGAACTCGACGGTCACGGCAGAGGGCTCCTCGGTTCAGGTGCAGGGACAGCCTGCGGGCATGGCGTGCTGGGAAGGCTTCGGGAACAGCGTGGCGTGCACCGGTGCAGGCGCCGCGCACCTACCCTGAGGGGCATGGCGGGATCCCAGTTCACTCTAGCCGCGTTGGCGACGACGGCCGTGCCCGGTCTCCTCGTCACGGGCACGCGCACGCTCGGCTCGGCCGCGGCCGGCGACTACGAGTCGGCTCTCCTCCGCGACGCCGACGGCGTCGAGACGGTCATCCGACGTCCCCGGAACCAGCGGGCGGAAGCCCGGCAGTCGGCCGACCTCGTCGCGATCCGTGCGCTGAGCGCCGGGATCCGCACGCGCCTCCCGTTCGGGGTCGCCGAGTACCGCGGACAGGCGCCGATCGGATCGACCCGCGCCATCGTCACGACCCGCCTGCCGGGCGCGCACCCGACGCTCGCGTCGCTCGCCGAGCGGCCGGAGCTCGCCACCAGTGTCGGCCGCGCCGTCGCCGCGATCCACCAGCTGCCCACGAGCTTCGTCTCCGACGCCGGCCTGCCGTCGCTCACCCCGTTCGAGGTGCTGCGTTCCGCCGTGTCCGTGATGGACCGCGCCGTCGCCACCAAGCTCGTGCCCGCCGCGCTGGTCGAACGGTGGGAGGGCGCCGCGCGCGACCAGCAGCTGTGGCAGTTCACCCCCACCGTCGTGCACGGCTCGATCGGCACCGGCGTCCTGCTCGTCGACGGCGATGCCGTCAGCGGCATCCTCGACTGGGGAGAGCTCCGGCTGGGCGACCCGGCGAAGGACCTCGCCTGGGTGCTCGCCGGCCGACGCGACGCCTTCGACACCGTCCTGAGCGCCTACGAGGCGAACGGCGGTGGACGCGACCGCCAGCTCGCCCAGCGAGCTCGTGTGCACCACGAACTCGAGACGGCGCACTGGCTGCTGCACGGCGTGCAGGCGAAGAGCACCGAGGTCGTCGACGACGCCGTCGCGATGATGCACCGACTGGTGGACGCGGTGCACGCGCCGAGCGCGGAGCCGCTGCAGTCGGTGTCCCCCGAGACGATGGAGATCGGCGAGGTCGAGCAGCTGCTGTCGTCGACCGAACGCCGCCACGGCTGACGCCGCCCGCCCGCAGAGCGGTCCACGCCGGTCGCGTGGGTCGCGGTGCACGCAACCGTCTGGAGGCCCGGTGCCGATCCGGCGGATCCGCTCCGGGCCTCCGGTGCGTCGCCGGACGGGCGCGGGGCGCTCCGCCGAGCGGTCGCGTCCGCCGGTCAGCTGATCGCGGCCGTCCAGGCCCGCTCGAGTCCGGCGCGGTCCAGCAGCTCGGTCGGACGCACCTCGAGGTCGTCCGCGACGAAGTAGAACACCGCGTCGACCTGGTCGAGCGGCCGTCCGGTGAACTCGGCGTACGCCACCCGGTACAGGGCGAGCTGCAGGGTCCGGCGGGCCAGGTCGTCGGCACCGGACGGCGCCTTGCCCGTCTTCCAGTCCACGACCTCGGCCCGCCCGTCGATCTCGTAGACGGCGTCGAGCTTGCAGACGACGCTGTGCCCCAGGAACGGGATGTGGATCTCCCGCTCGACCTCCACCGGCGTGCGACCGGCCCACCGGGAGCGCGCGAAGGTCGCCTGGAAGTCGGCCAGCCGTCGGGCGTCGTCGTCCGTGACCACGGCGTCGGGCGAGGCGTCCACCAGGTCGTCGGCGTCGAGGTCGAGCTCGTCGCCCCACACGTCGAGGGTCTCGAGCGACCCGCCCGTCCGGGCGCGTTGCTCGACCCACTGGTGGAACAGCGTGCCGAGCCGTGTCGCGCGGTACGGACGCTCCGGCATCGGCCGACGCAGGCGCTCGGCCACCTTGTCCGGCTCGGTCAGGTAGTCCTTGAAGCCGGAGGCCGGCACACGGTGCGGGACCACGACCGCGTGCTTCGCGTTCCGGGTCGCGCGTCGTTCGGCGAGCAGCAGGTCGATGTCGGCGGCGTACCGGCCGGAGGCGCCGGGGTTGGCGTTCCGCACCCGCTCGGCCGCCGCGAGCACCCGGGGCGCCCGCTGGCCGAACGGCACGTGCGGCCAGAGCTGCGTCGCACCGTCCTCGCCGAGGGGGTTCTCGTCGTGCACGGTGGTCTCCGGGATGGCGGTGTCGTCGACGACCCCGGCCTCGACCAGGTCGTGCAGGTACCGGCTCGGCTCCGTGGGGCGCACGCCGCCGGCCCAGAACGAGCCGGACACGAGCAGGTCGTGGCGGGCACGCGTCAGCGCGACGTACGTGAGTCGGCGTTCCTCGTCCTCGTTGCGGGCCTTCACCTGCTCCTTGAAGGCGTCGATCGCGGTCGTGACGTCCTTCTGGGTCTCCTGCCCGCGCCACGCCAGGTTCGGCAGCTCGGCGCCGTCCCCCCGGAACTCGTACGGCAGACGGCCGAAGCCGAGCCACCCGGATGAACCTTCCTGCGGCCGTGCGGGCAGCCCGCCCTCGACCATGCGCGGCACCGCGACGGCGTCCCACTCGAGGCCCTTCGATCCGTGGATCGTCAGGATCTGGACCGTGCCCGCTTCGGGTTCCTCGGAGCGCGGGCCCATGTCGTCACGACGGGCCGCGGCGTCGATCCACCCCAGGAAGGACCCGAGGTCGGCGCGGTCGTCGGTGGACACGAACCCGGCGAGTTCGTCGATGAAGGCGTCGAGGTACGCCCCGCTGCCCTGCTCGTGCGCCGCGACCTCGATGTCGAGCCGCATCTCCTGCACCACGAGTGTCACGAAGTCGACCAGGTCGCTGCCGGCCCGCGAGCGCAGCATCGCGAGCTGCGCGCCGAGCGACCGCATCCGGCTGCGACCGGCGGGCGTGATGCCCTCGAGCGCACCGTGGTCGTCCGGCGCCGTCGCCACGAAGTCCAGGGCGTCGACGATCGAGCCGTGCTCCCCCGCAGCGACCGAGGCGCGGAAGGCCGCCGTCAGTTCGTCGTCGAGGCGCTGCTGGGTGTGGTCGCGCTGGAACAGCCAGCGCGCGAGGTGGTGCAGGGCGACGACGTCCGCCGCGCCCACCCGCCACCGGGCGCCCGCGAGCAACCGGATGAGGTCGTTGCCGGCGGCCGGGTCGTGCAGCACCCGCAGGCAGGCGACGAGGTCCACGATCTCGGGGCGCTGCAGCAGGCCGCCGGTCCCGAGCACGTGGAAGGGTACCGCGCGCGCACCGAGTGCAGCGGTGAACGACGCCAGGTCCTTGCGGGCACGGAGCAGCAGGGCCATCGACCCGGTCGGGTTCCGCTTCCGGTGCTCCTGGAACCACGCGGCGACCTCGTCGGCCTCTTCCGGCAGGGTCTCCGGGAACACCGCACGGACCGTCCCGGTGTCGGCGCCGGGTCGCGGTGACAGGCGCTCGACGTCGACCTCGGACGCTTCGGACAGCGGCGCCACGATCGCGTTCGCCCCCGCGAGGACGTCGACGGGGTTCCGCCAGCTCGTCGACAGCGCGAACGTGACGGGCCGCGCCGCGTCCGGCTCGGTCCCCCCGAAGTCGCGTGGGAAGCGGGCGAGGTTCGCGGCGCTCGCACCGCGGAACCCGTAGATCGACTGGTGCGGATCGCCCACTGCCATCACCGAGTGCCCGCGGAACAGCCGGGCGAGGAACCGGGTCTGCACCACCGAGGTGTCCTGGTACTCGTCGAGCAGCACGACGCCGAACCGCTGCCGCAGGTCCGTGACCACGCGCGGCGCGGACTCGGCCGCGGCGAGCGCCAGCGCGATCTGGTCGGAGAACTCGACGAAGCCCCGGTCGACCTTCTGCCGCCGGAACTCCGCGACCAGGTCGGCGAGGGGTTCCAGTGCACCGATCGCGGCGACGGCGTCGGTGATCGCCTTGTACGGCTTGCCCCGGTTGCCGGGCAACTCGAGCAGGTCGGAGAACTCGACGGCGAAACGACGGAGGTCCTCGGGTTCGACGAGGTGCTCGGACGTCGCACCGGCGAGCGCCACCACGGCCGCGGTGAGGGTGTCGACGTCGCGGTCGAGTCCGGCCAGCCGGTCGTCACGCGCGGCCACCACGACGCGGCGGGCCAGCTGCCAGGCGGAGGGCTCGGTCAGGACCTGGGACTCGCCGTCGCGGCCGACGAGCAGGGCGTTCTCGCGGAAGACGGCGTTCGCGAACGCGTTGTAGGTCGACACCGTCGGCGCTTCGAAGGCGTCGCCCGGGGTGATCAGGCCGACGTCCTCGAGCGCACGGATGCGGTCGTTGATGCGGACCGAGAGCTCGCCGGCGGCCTTGCGGGTGAACGTCAGGCCGAGGACCTCGTCGGGGCGGACGAGGCCGTTCGCCAGGAGCCAGACCACGCGCGACGCCATCGTCTCGGTCTTGCCGCTGCCGGCGCCGGCGACGACCAGGGCGGGGGCGAGCGGGGACTCGATGACGGCGCGCTGCTGCGCGGTCGGGCGGGGACGGCCGAGGGCGTCGGCGATGGCGTCGGCGCCGTGCCGGATCGCGGGCGCGAGAGTCCCTGCCGTGTCGGTCACGTCGGTCGTGTCGGTCGTGTCGGTCGTGTCGGTCACCAGGTCACCTCCGCGACCACGTGGATGCGGCACTCGACGCCGGTCCGGGCCTTCTCGCAGTGGTCGTCCACGTTCGCCAGGAACGTGCGCCCGGCCATGCCGCGCGCGACCCCGTGCAGGCGCTCCCGGTAGGCGTCGCGCGCCTCGGCGTCGAATGCGTGCTGGGTCCGCTCCGAGTAGGCGTGCCCACCGCGCGGGTTCTGCACGAACACCAGTCGGGCGTCCGTCATCACCGAGCCGGCCGGCACCCCCTCGACCGCGCCGTCCTCGACCGCCAGTTGGTAGGCGCCGAGCTGCGGGTGCTCCGGCATGTCGCTCTTCTCGCTCGGCATCGACCGGCCGGTCTTCAGGTCCACCACGCTGACGCGGCCCTCGGGGTCGACCTCGATGCGGTCGATGCTGCCGCGCATCCGGGCGGGGCCGGTGACCAGGGCGAACGAGGTCTCGGCGCCGAGCAGTCGGCGGCCGGCCCCGGCGAAGGTCCGCAGGTAGTCGCTGAGTCCCTCGATCATCCGCCGGGTGCGCGCGCGTTCACGGTCGGCGACCCACGGCGACTCGAAGGTCAGTTCGTCCCACCGGGCCTCGACCCGCTCCCACAGCGACTCGACGTCGATCTCGGTCGCGTGCTCCATGGCCTCGTGCACGATCGTGCCGATCCCCATGGCCGGGCTCGGTGCGCCGCCGCCGAAGGTCTGCACGAACCAGTGCACGGGGCACTCCTCGAACGTGCCGATGCGCGACGGCGAGACGGACACGGTCGGCGCGACGGGTTCGCCGCCCTCGACCTCGGGGGCCGGATCGGCGTCGAGGTCGACCAGGGGCTCGTCGGTGGTCGGTTCGGCGAGGCCGTACCAGTCGTCCGGTGCGGCGCCGGGGACCTCGGCCTCGGCGAGGCGGGCCAGTGCCGAGGCGGCCTCGTGGTCGCCGGACAGCACCACCCGTCGGCGCAGTGAGCCGGCCAGCCCCCGCAGGGACAGTGGGTGCACGGTCGGCTGCCGGTCCGGCGGCACCGGCACCAGCCGGACGAACGGCGACGGGGACTCGTCGTCGTTGGCGACGGTGCCGATCACGACCTGTGTGGTGGCGCGGGAGACGGCACGGGCGAACAGGCGGAGTTCGTCGGCGACGACCGCAGCCCGATCGTCGATCGGCGAGCGCTCGACGCCCGATGCCGCGCGGACCAGCCCGTCGGGGTCGAGCAGGCTGCCGCGCACCCGGGTGTTCGGCCACACGCCGTCCTGCAGGCCGAGCACCACGACGACGTCGCACTCGAGGCCGATCGTCGCCGAGGGGGTGAGCACCCGGACGCGACCGGCCGTGCGGTCGGGGCCGATGGAGTCCTCGGGCAGGTCGGCGCCGAGCAGGTCGTCGACGAACACCCGGGCCGGAGCGTCCGGGGTGCGTTCGACGAACCGCTTGGCGGCGGTGAACAGGCCGACGACGGCGTCGAGGTGCCGGTCCGCCTCGCCCGCTCCGACCCCGCCGGCCGCGGACTGCCCACCCCACGACTTCGCGAGGCCGCTGCGCTCCCAGAGCCCCCAGAGGATCTCCTCGATGCTCGACCCGGCCTCGGCGTCGGCGTGCGCCTGCACCAGGCTGCGCGCGAGTCGGGTCGCCCGCCTGGCGAAGCCGGCGTCGAGGGTGGCCAGACGTTCCGGGGCGCCGAGCGCGTCGATCAGGAGCTCGTCGGCGGTGCGGGTGCCGTCCCCGGCGAGTTCCTCGCGCCGCAGGGCGAGTCGGAGCCGGCGCATCGCCAGGGTGTCGAGGCCACCGAGCGGGCCGGTGGCGAACGCCGTGGCCAGGGCGGCGTCGAGCGGCAGCACCCCGAGGGCGACCGCTGCGGCGTCGAGCAGCGCGCGCGCTGCCGAGTCGTCACGCGGACGGACGGGCGCGGCGCCGGCGGTCGCCGGGACCTCGGCCACCGACAGGGCACGCACGAGCTCGGGGATGGCGGCGCCGCTGCGGGTGACGACCGCCATCCGGTGCCACGGCACACCGTCGAGCAGGCGGTGCGCGCGGAGCCGTCGGGCGATGGCGACGAGCAGCGCCGACCGGCTCGCGGCCTCGAGGTGCACGACGGCGTCGGCTCGGGCGTCCTCGTCGCTCGCCGTCGCCGCGCGCTGCCGACCGGCCGCCGCCGTGCCGATGCGCCCCGTGATCCCCGAGACCAGCGACCGGATCGGCGCGGGGTACCGGTGCACGGTGCCCAGGACGAGTTCGTCGACCCGGTCCACGCCGAGTCGGACCGCCAGGCGACCGAGCACGTCCGGTTCGGCGCCGCGGAACGCCGAGGCGGCGATGTCCGGGTCACCGAACGCGACGACCTGCACGCCGGACCGGGCGAGCGCGCCGAGCAGCGCCACCTCGCCCTCGACGAGTTCCTGGGTGTCGTCGACCACGATCAGCCCGAGGGCCGCGATGCTCGCCGGCAGCTCCCCCCGCAGCACGGCGGCGGTGGCGAACGCGACGAGCTCACCGGAGTCGAGGCTGGTCGCACGGAACGCCGTGACCGACGCCCGGTACTCGTCGACGAAGTCGCCGACGGCCCGCCACTCGGGTCGACCGCCCTCGTCGGCGAGCTCGCGCATGTCCTCGGGTTCGACACCCGCCGCCACCGCACGCATCATGACGTCGCGCAGCGCGGTCCGGAACCCGGCGCGCTCGCGCACCACCGCGGTGATCGGCTCGGGCCAGTCCGGACCGGTACGGTCGAGCTCGTGGCCGGCGAGCAGGTCGGCGATGATGCGGTCCTGCTCACCACCGGTGAGCAGCGTCGGCGCCTCCTGCCCCTGGACGGCGGCGGCGTGCGCGACGATCTGGAAGGCCAGCGAGTTCACGGTCCGGGCGAGCGCACCCGGCACGACGCGGTCGACGGCGGCCGCGAGTCGGTCACGCAGCGCGGTGGCAGCGGTCCGCGCCGAGGTCAGCGCGAGCACCGTGGCGTGCCCGTCGGGACTGATCGCGTCCGGTCGGTGCAACCGGTCGGCGACGAGCCGGGCGAGCGTCGTCGTCTTGCCCGTGCCGGGCGCCCCGATGACCGCCGCGTGTCGACCGTCCGGCAACGCGAGCACGGCCGCCTGGGACGGGTCGTCGACCAGGGCACGTGCGACGCCGGCGTCTGCGGGAGCTGGCGTCAGCGTGGTCTGCGGCACGCTCGTACGGTACCCACGACCGCCGACACCACCCGGTCGGGCGCGGGCGCGGCGTGCACCCCGGCCGTCGAGTGCGCCCGCGGCGAACGTCCGATGTCCTCCGGGACGGCTCGGATACGCTGTGCTCGTGGACATCAAGATCGGCATCATCAACAGCCCGCGCGAGATCGCGTTCGAGACCGCCCAGACCGCCGACGAGATCGAGAAGGCCGTGTCGGAGGCCCTCGCGTCGAAGGCGACGCACCTGTCGCTCCAGGACGAGAAGGGCCGCCGCTTCATCGTGCCGGTCGCCGCCCTGGCGTACGTCGAGGTCGGCGCGGAAGAGGCACGCCGCATCGGCTTCGTCGCCTGACGACGTGGAACTGCTCTTCGCCGTCCTCGGCGGCCTGATCATCGGCGGGATCGCGCACGTGGTCCTGCCGTGGCGCGCTAGTCGTGGCGTCCTGATCGGGCCCGCCGTGGGCGGCATCGCCGCTGCCGTCCTGTGGGAGGCACTGACCTGGGCCGGCTGGCAGTACGACGCCACCTGGATCTGGGTGGTGGCCCTGGTCGGTGCGGGCGTCGTCGCCCTCGTCGTCGAGTGGCTGCTCGGGACGCGCCGTGACAAGAGCGACGTCGAGTACTACGAACGACTCAAGGCCCGCGGGGTCTAGGCCGTCAGGCCGAGCGCGTCCATCCGGCGTGTGTGCGCGGCGATGAGCTCCGTCCAGACCGGCTCCAGCCGCTCCTGGTCCTCACGCGCGTGCGACGCCAGGGCCGACCGCGCCACCAGCAGGGTGTCCCCGACGAGCCGTCGGCCCCACATCGCCAGGCGCGAACCGACCTCGGGGTCGTCCTCGATCCGGGCGGTCAGTTCCTCGACGACCGCGGGTTCCTCACGCGCGTCGAACACGGAGCGCAGCCGTTGCCGCACGTCGTTCGGCAGCGAGCGCAGCAGGTTGCCGAACAGGTCGTTCAGGATGCCGGCCGTGACGTAGCCGGTCAGCATCGACTCGTACCAGTCGGCACCGCTCGTGCGTTCGAGGAACCGGTCGATCGCCTCGCGGTGCGGCGCCATCAGTGCCGCCGGGTCCGAACCGTTGCGCTCGATCTCGGCGACGATGGTGCGGTGCCGGTCGAGGGCCGTCGTCGCGAGCACGCCGGTCACCAGGCGACCGGACAGCGTCGGCGCCGAGGCACCGGCGCGACCCATCGTCTCGTAGACGGAGAGCTGCAGGTACGCGGCCTGGCCGAGGTACACGTCCAGCTCGGGGGTGACGTCGTCGAGCGCCAGGCGCTTGACCTGGGCTGCGCCTCGCGGGTTCCGCGACGCGAGCCACGCTGCTGCGAGCTGCGCCGCGCGCTTCCGGTTCCACCACGACACCACCCGGAGAGCATAGCGGGAACCGCCTCGCGCCCCGCTCCACCCGCCCATCGGTAGACTGGCCGGGACTTCCACCAGAACTAAGGTGATTCTTTGACTTTCGCAGACCTCTCCATCGAGCAGGACATCGTCGACGCGCTCGCGGGCAAGGGCATCCTCGAGCCCTTCCCGATCCAGCAGCAGACGATCCCGCTCGCCCTCACCGGCCAGGACATCATCGGCCAGGCCAAGACCGGTACCGGCAAGACCTTCGGGTTCGGCCTCCCCCTCATCCAGCGCCTCGGAGCCGACCCGGCACCCGGCGTCAAGGCACTCGTCGTCGTCCCGACCCGCGAGCTCGCGGTCCAGGTGACCGAGGACCTCGAGGTCGCCACCTCGAACCGCCCGACGACCATCGCGGCGATCTACGGCGGCAAGGCGTACGAGGGTCAGATCGAGCAGCTCAAGGCGGGCGCCCAGATCGTCGTCGGCACGCCCGGGCGACTCATCGACCTGCAGCGCCAGCGACTCCTCGACCTGTCCCACGTGCAGGAAGTCGTCCTCGACGAGGCCGACCGCATGCTCGACCTGGGCTTCCTGTCGGACATCGAGCGCATCTTCCAGGCCATCCCCGAGGTGCGGCACACGATGCTGTTCTCGGCGACGATGCCCGCGCCGATCGTCGCCCTCGCCCGCCGGTTCATGAGCCGTCCGGTGCACATCCGGGCGACCGACCCGGACGAGGGCCTCATGCAGGCCAACATCAAGCACCTCATCTACCGCGCGCACTCCCTGGACAAGGACGAGGTCATCGCCCGCATCCTCCAGGCCGAGGGCCGCGGCAAGACCGTGATCTTCACCCGCACCAAGCGTGCGGCGGCGAAGCTCGTCGAGGAGCTCAAGGACCGCGGGTTCAACGCCGCAGCAGTGCACGGCGACCTCAACCAGGAGCAGCGCGAGCGCGCGATGGCCGCCTTCAAGGCCGGCAAGCGCGACGTGCTCATCGCCACCGACGTCGCCGCCCGCGGCATCGACGTGGACGACGTCACGCACGTCATCAACCACACGATCCCGGACGACCCGGACACGTACCTGCACCGCGCCGGCCGCACCGGTCGTGCGGGCAAGACCGGCATCGCGGTCACGTTCGTCGACTGGGACGACCTGCACAAGTGGACGCTGATCGACAAGGCCCTCGAGTTCGGCATCCCCGAGCCCGTCGAGACCTACTCGTCGTCGCCGCACCTGTTCGAGGAGCTCGACATCCCGAAGGGCACCAAGGGCCGTCTGCCCGGTGCCTCGTCGCACGCAGCGTCGGCGGGTGCCCCTGCCGAGAAGCGCAGCAGCGACCGTCCGGCCTCCGGTCCGCGTGACGCCTCGCGTTCGCGGTCGCGCAGCCGCACCCGCTCAGGAGGCGCGGAGCAGCCCGCCTCGCAGGCCTCTGCCTCCGAGTCCACGGCTCCGACCTCCGCGCCCACCGACGACACGTCGGCCACCGAGGGTGGGACCACAGACGGCGCCGCGAAGCGTCGCCGCCGTCGCCGCCGTCGCGGTGCCGGCACCGGCGATGCCTCGGCGACCGCCTCGGCACCGCAGGGTTCGTCGGACGGCGAGTAGCGCCTCCAGACCGAAGGGTCCGTCGCTGACGCGACGGGCCCTTCGTCGTCTCCACCCGCCGACCGCGCCCGCGAAAGCGACAGATCGCCGCGAACTGTCGGCGGGAATCTGTCGCTTTCGCGGATCGGTCAGGCCGCGCCGTGCGAGATCTGTCGCTTCGGTGAGACAGCGCGACGGGTCAGGACTGCGTCAGGACAGGCGTGAGCCGGGGCCGACCACGGGTGCGCTGCCGGTGGCCTCGGACAGGATCGTGTCGAACGCGGCCCGAGCGGTGCGGTGCTCGCCGAGCCGGTTCGGCTTGCCGGTGCCGTGGTAGTCGCTCGAGCCGGTGACGAACAGGCCGTAGCGCGACGCCCAGTCGAGCAGGGTGCGCTTGCCGTGCGCGAGGTTCTCGCGGTGGTCGACCTCGAGCCCGCCGAGCCCGGCGTCGACGAGGTCGCGGAGCATCGGCTCGTCGATGACGATCCCCCGCGACGACGCCGCCGGGTGCGCGATGACCGGCACGCCGCCGGCCTGTCGGATGAGTTCGACACCGCGCAGGGGCGACGGCGCCTCGTGCGGTTCGTAGTAGCCGGACGCCGGGTGCAGGATGCCGCGGAACGCCGCGCTCCGGTCGGACTCGAGGCCCCGGGCGACGAGCGCGTCGGCGATGTGCGGGCGGCCGATGGTGGCCCCGGGACTCGCCTGCGCCAGCACGTCGGCCCAGGTGATCGGGTGGTCCGCACCGATGCGGTCGACCATGCGGTGTGCACGCGAGAGGCGGCCGTCGCGGATGCGGTCGGTCTCCTCGACCAGGCCGGGGTCCTGGGGATCGACGAGGTAGCCGAGGACGTGCACGCTGCGGAAGCCGATGCGCGTGCTCAGCTCGAGACCCGGCAGGAGCGTCAACGGCAGCGCACGTGCGGACTCCGATGCATCGGCCCAGCCGGCGGTCGTGTCGTGGTCGGTCAGCGCGACGGCGTCCAGGCCGGCGGCCGCGGCCGCTCGGACGAGCTCCGCGGGTCGCTCGGTGCCGTCGGAGACACTCGAGTGCGCGTGCAGGTCGATGAACGGGTCGGGCACGTCGACAATGCTATCCACAGGTGCGGGGCCGCAGAGGACGCCGGGGCAGCGCGGTGCGATGATGGAGCCATGGCCGACACGACTCCCCGCGCGACGAGCAACCGTTCCACGACCCCAGGGTCCTCGACCTTCAAGGACTTCATCGGGTCCCAGTGGGCCGACCGCGAGCAGACGATCCCCGCGCCCCGCGAGCAGGCCGCCTTCGCCGCCGAGCGTCGTGCGCGCATCTCCGAGCTGCACCCGGGCCGCACGATCGTGGTCCCCGCCGGCCAGGCCAAGGTCCGCTCGAACGACTGCGACTACCCGTTCCGCCCGCACTCCACGTTCGCCCACCTGACCGGGTGGGGCACCGACACGGTCGTCGGTTCCGTCCTCGTGATGACGCCGAACGGCTCCGGGCACGACGCCACGCTCTACTTCCGCGCCACGGCCGGTCGTGATTCGGAAGAGTTCTACGCGAACCCGGAGATCGGCGAGTTCTGGGTCGGCCCGCGTCCCTCGCTCGACGCCGTCGCCGCCGACCTCGGGCTGGCCACGGCCGACCTCGGTGCCTTCCCGGCCGTCGCCGACGGGCTCGACGCCTCGGCGCTGCTGGTGCGCGAGGCCGACGACGACCTGACCCGCACCCTCGACGCACGACTCGGCAGCGCCGTCGGCGGCGCGCCGGAGACCGACGACGCACCGGCCACCGACGACGTCCTCGCCCGTGACCTGTCCGAGCAGCGCCTGGTGAAGGACGCGTACGAGATTAACGAGCTCCGCAAGGCCGTCGACGCCACGAAGCACGGCTTCGACGACGTCATCGCCGACTTCGACGCCGTCCTCGCGCATCCTCGCGGTGAACGCATCGTCGAGGGCACCTTCAACCGCCGGGCCCGCGCCGACGGCAACACGGTCGGCTACGACACCATCGCCGCCTCGGGCCACCACGCCTGCATCCTGCACTGGACCCGGAACGACGGTGCCGTCCAGCCGGGTGACCTGATCCTCATCGACGCCGGGGTCGAGGTCGACTCGTTCTACACGGCCGACATCACCCGCACCCTGCCGGTCAGCGGCACGTTCTCCCCCGTCCAGCGCATGGTCTACGACGCCGTGCTCGAGGCGGCGGACGCCGCGTTCGCGATCGTCAAGCCGGGCATCACGTTCCGCCAGGTGCACGCCACCGCGATGGAGGTCATCGCCCGCAAGACCGCCGAGTGGGGCTTCCTGCCGGTCTCGGCAGCAGCATCCCTCGAGCCGGACAACCAGTTCCACCGCCGCTACATGGTGCACGGCACGAGCCACCACCTCGGCCTCGACGTGCACGACTGCGCGAAGGCCCGTCGCGAGATGTACATCGACGGCGTCGTGCAGCCCGGCATGGTGTTCACGATCGAGCCCGGCCTGTACTTCCAGCAGGACGACCTGACCGTGCCCGAGGAGTTCCGCGGCATCGGCGTCCGGATCGAGGACGACATCCTGGTCACCGAGGACGGCGCCGAGAACCTGTCGGTCGGCATCCCCAGGACCCCCTCGGAAGTGGAGGGGTGGATCGCCCGCTCCGGCCGCTAGCCTGAGCGGGTGACGACGCCCGACGCCTCCACCGACGCCCGCACGCCGCAGTTCTCGATCGAGGTCGAGCACTTCGACTCCCCGGACGCGCAACGACTCCGTGCCGCGCAGCGTCTGGAGATCGACCGCGCCTACGGGGGCGACACCGAACCCGGCGAGAAGCCGACGGCCGACTCCATCGCGGTGTTCTTCGTGGCGCGCGACGAGGCGGGCACCCCCCTGGCGTGCGGCGGTCTCCGGGTCGTCGCCGACGGCATCACCGAGATCAAGCGGATGTACGTCCGGCCGGAGTCCCGCGGCTCCGGCGTGGCAGCCGCGCTGCTGCGCCGGCTCGAAGAGGCCGCGCTCGACCTCGGGTCACCCGCGCTCGTGCTCGAGACGGGGAACGAGCAGAAGCGCGCCGTCGGGTTCTACGAGCGCGAGGGCTTCACGCGCATCGCCAACTTCGGCCCGTACGTCGGTGCCCCGCTGTCGATCTGCTACTCGAAGGTCTTGTAGGACCCAGCCGGCAGACCCGGAGGTCGCAGGGGTCAGGCGCGCTCGTCGCCCTTCGAGGACGACGGGGACGACGGTGCCGGCGGCGTCGCACCGGGCACCCGCTCGCCGTACTGCGGCGGGTCCTGCGGACGACGCTCGGGGATCGCCGGCCCGCCCGAGGTGGGTCGGTCGGCGGGAGCGGCAGCTGCCGGGTCTGCGTTCTCCCCGTACCGGGGCCCGTCGTTCGTGCCGTACCGCGGCGGGGCGGTGGGCGCATCCGGCTGCCCGCCGGGGGCCGACGTGCCGGGCTGATGCGGGCCTCCCGGCTGCTGGTGGGGCGTGGCGTGTCCGCCGTACGGCGACTGCTGCGGCGGGGCGGGACGCCACGGCTGCTGTCCCTGCACGGGCGCACCGGGAGCGCCCTGCTGGGGCTGCTCGTTCCAGTGCGTGGACGGCGTCGCGCCGTGCTCGCCGAGGATCCGCTGCGCCTGGCCGGTCAGCTGCGGGTTGACGACGATCTGGTAGTTCGTGGCCAGCACCTGGTGGACGCTCGTGAAGTCCCGCTGCCGCTTCGTGATCGCGAACGAGACGATGCCGTAGAGCATGCCGAACGCGGCGCCGATGATCGCTGCGGCGAGGATCAGGCCGCCGGCACTCGGCGAGAACAGGGTGAGCACGATGCCGAAGAAGATGCCGAGCCAGAGCCCGGACAGCGCTCCGGCGATCGCCGCGCGGCCGTAGGTCATCTTGCCGGTGACACGCTCGACGGTCTTCAGGTCGTTGCCCACGATCGAGAGCTGGTTGACCGGGAAGTCGGCGTCGGCGAGCTTCGCCACGACGCGCTGGGCGTCGGGGTAGCTGTCGTACGTGCCGAGGACGTCGCCCTTGGGCAACGTCGGGAAGGCCTGGGCGGTCCTGCCGGCGAAGGGACTCTGATTGCTCACACAGCCATCATTCACCGCACACCTTGCGATCGCACGTGCACCGCCGGGGAAGCGCCACCACGCACACCGACTACGCTGGGTCGGGTGAGCGCCACGAAGGTCTTCGTCGCCCGCCTCGCCGGGTGCTCCGTCTTCGACCCCGCGGGCGACCGCGTGGGCAAGGTCCGGGACGTCCTGGTGGTCTACCGCCGGGCCGATCCCCCGCACGTCGTGGGGTTGATCGTCGAGGTGCCGGGCAAGCGCCGCATCTTCGTCAGCGTCGGGCGCATCACCTCGATCGGTGCCGGCCAGGTGATCACCACCGGGCTCGTCAACATGCGCCGCTTCGAGCAGCGCGGCGGCGAGGTCCGGGTGATCGCCGAGATGCTCGGCCGCAAGGTGCTCATCAAGAGCCAGCGGATCCGCGCCACCATCGAGGACGTCGCGATCGAGGACCGCGGGCAGGGCGACTGGGAGGTCGCGCAGCTCTTCCTCCGCAAGCCGAAGACCACGCCGTCGCCGTTCGGCAAGGGCCCGACGACGTTCGCGACGTGGAACGAGGTCACCGAGGACGAGCTCCCCGGCGAGGCCCAGTCCGCCGAGCACGTCATCGCCGCGTACTCCGACCTCGTGCCCGCCGACCTGGCGAGCACCCTCCTCGACCTGCCGGAGGAACGCCGGTTCGAGGTCGCCGAGGAACTCCCGGACGACCGGCTCGCCGACGTGCTCGAGGAGATGCCCGACCAGGAGCGCGTCGAGATCCTGTCGCGGCTCGAGGACGCCCGCGCGGCGGACGTGCTCGACCAGATGCAGCCCGACGACGCCGCCGACGTGCTCGCGCAGTTCTCCGACGAACGGAGCGAGGCGCTCCTGCAGCTCATGGAGCCGGAGGAGGCGCAGGACGTCCGCATGCTCCTGGAGTACGAGCCGGACACCGCCGGTGGTCTGATGACCACCGAGCCCGTCATCGTCTCCGCCGACGCGACCGTCGCCGAGGGGCTCGCGCTCGTCCGCCGCCACGACCTCGCCCCGGTGCTCGGTGCCGCGGTGTGCGTCACGCTGCCGCCGTACGAGCCGCCGACCGGCCGGTTCCTCGGGCTGGTGCACTTCCAGCGCATGCTCCGCTACCCGCCGAACGAACGGCTCGGCACGCTCATCGACCAGCAGACCGAACCGGTCCGGGTCGACGCGAGCGCCGCCGAGGTCACCCGTGTGATGGCGACCTACAACCTGCTGTCCGTCCCCGTGGTCGACGACGCCCACCGCCTCGTCGGGGTGGTGACGATCGACGATGTCCTCGACCACGTCCTGCCGGACGACTGGCGAAGTCAGGGCGAGGGGGAACCCTCACCGCTTCCACGCCAACGCCCGCGCAAGACACCCGTGACGACGGGAAGGAGGACCACCCGTGGCCCGAACGGATGAGAACCGTCGCGATCGCGAGCGCTCCGACGTCCGCCTCGACTCCCCCAAGGGCATGCGCACGCGCGTGCTCCCGACCCGGCGCCGCGGCGGACGCGGCGACACGTTCGGTCGCGCGACCGAGGGCATCGCACGTGGCATGGGCACGCCGTGGTTCCTCATCGGCCTCACCCTGTTCTGCGTGGTCTGGATGGGCTACAACACCCTCGCGCCCAAGCCGTGGCAGTTCGACTCGGCGGCGATCGGCTTCACCGCGCTGACCCTGGTGCTGTCGCTCCAGGCCTCGTACGCCGCGCCGCTCATCCTGCTCGCGCAGAACCGGCAGGACGACCGCGACCGCGTGCAGTTCGAGCAGGACCGGCAGCGCGCCGAGCGGAACCTGGCGGACACCGAGTACCTGGCGCGCGAGGTGGTGGCGCTCCGGCTGGCGATGCGCGACATGGCGTCGAAGGACTTCATCCGTGCCGAGTTGCGATCCCTGCTCGAGGAACTCGACCGGCGCGACGCCGACGACGCCGGCTACGCGAACGAGCCCGGCAGCTCCACCCGTGGCTGACGCGGCTCCCGCCGACGAGCAGCTGGGCACGGCGGTCCTCGCTGCGCTCGGCCGCGTGATCGACCCCGAGATCCGTCGGCCCGTCACGGAGCTCGACATGATCCGCGGGGTGGACGTGCAGCCGGGAGGCGCGGTGCGCGTCGACCTGCAGCTCACGATCGTGGGGTGCCCCGCCGCCGACACCATCGAGCGCGACGTGCGCGTCGCCGCCGGTTCCGTGGACGGGGTGTCGTCGGTCGAGGTCGACGTCTCGGTGATGGCCCCCGCGACGCGTGCCGCGCTCACCGAGCGCCTGCGCGCCGGCCGGCCGAACGGCATCCAGTTCACGGCGGACTCGCTCACCCGGGTCATCGCCGTGACGAGCGGCAAGGGCGGTGTCGGCAAGTCGACGGTCACCGCCAACCTCGCCGTCGCGCTCGCCCGACGGGGCCTGCGGGTCGGGATCGTCGACGTCGACGTGCACGGCTTCAGCATCCCCGGGCTGATGGGGCTCACCGACGAGCACGGTGTCGCGCCGCGTCCGACCCGCGTGGACAGCATGATCCTGCCGCCCGTCGCCCACGACGTGAAGGTCGTGTCGATCGGCATGTTCGTCGACGACGCCTCCACCGCGGTGTCCTGGCGCGGCCCGATGCTGCACCGCACCGTGAACCAGTTCCTGACCGACGTGTTCTTCGGTGACCTGGACGTCCTGCTGCTCGACCTGCCGCCCGGCACCGGCGACGTCGCGATCTCGGTCGGCCAGCTGCTCCCGCACGCCGAGGTCCTCGTCGTCACGACTCCCCAGGCCGCCGCAGCCGACGTCGCCGAGCGCAGCGGGATCGTCGCTCGGCAAACGGGCCAGCGGGTGATCGGGGTCATCGAGAACATGGCCGGGCTCGTGCAGCCCGACGGCTCGGTCCTGCACCTGTTCGGCGAGGGCGGCGGCGCCGAGACCGCGGCCCGGCTGTCCCGTGGCCAGGACGCCCCCGTCCCGGTGCTCGGCAGCGTGCCGCTCTCCGTGCCGCTCCGCGAGGGCGGGGACAGCGGCCTGCCCGTGGTGCTCGGCGTGCCGGAGGACCCCGCGGCCGTCGCACTCGCCGCGATCGCCGACGGCATCACGACCATGGGGCGCGGCCTGGCCGGACGGAAGCTCGGCCTGTCGCTGTCCTAGGCTCGTTGCCATGAGCATGGATCACGTCAGCGTCGACTGGGACCGCGCCCGCGACACGAACCGGGCGAACTGGGACGACCGGGTCCCCATCCACGAGGGTGCCTACGCGATCGACGAGCTGTCCGACCCGACGCGCCGCTCCGACGTCGTGCGCGACGACCTGCCGGCGCTGACACCCTGGCTGCCGAACGGATCGCTCGCCGGCCTGGACGTCTGCCACCTGCAGTGCCACATCGGTACCGACACCGTGTCGCTCGCCCGAGAGGGCGCCCGGCTCACCGGGGTCGACTTCTCCCCCGCGGCACTCGCGTCCGCTGCCGGCCTCGCGACGCGGCTCGGCCTCGACATCACCTGGGTGGAGACCGACGTGCTCGACGCCCGTGCCGCGGTCACCGGCGACTTCGACGTCGTCTACACGAGCATCGGGACGATCACCTGGCTCCCCGACCTCGACCGCTGGGCCGCCCAGGTCGCCGGCCTGCTGCGCCCGGGCGGGGTGTTCTTCATCCGCGACGGCCACCCCGCGCTTTACGCCCTCGACGAGACCGCCGACGAACTCGTCACCCGGTACCGGTACTTCCCGGACGGCACCGCGCAGCAGTGGGACGACGCCGGGACCTACGCCGGCGACGGCACCGTCGCGAACACCCGGACGTTCGAGTGGCCGCACCCGCTGTCCGAGATCGTGAACGCCCTGCTCGGCGCCGGTCTCCGACTCCGGCGCCTGGATGAAGGGCGCACCCTGCCCTGGCGCTTCAGTCCCCGCATGGAGGACACCGGCGACGGTTCGTGGGCGTGGCCGGACGTCGATCGTGACCGGATCCCGCTGACCTACACGATCGTCGCCACCCGCGACTGACGACTCGGGCATCGCCCGTCCACCTGACGCACGCCTGTACGTTCGTTCATGGACAGGTCGTTCCACCCCGGAGCATTATGCAAGGGCATTGCACAATGCCCTTGCGGAATGTGACCGTCAGGGCTCCACCCGTCGGACGAGGACGTCCGGCCGAGGACAGGAGAACCGTGTGAACCAGAACACCCGCGTGCGATCGGGCCTCGTGGCCACCATCGCCGCCGTCATCGTCGCCGGAGGCTCGCTTGCAGCAGCGCCAGCCCTCGCCGCGACGACCTGCGCGACCACCTGGAGCGCCGGCACCGCCTACAACGGCGGAGCCACCGTCAGCGAGAACGGAACGAACTACACCGCGAACTGGTGGACGCAGGGCGACGACCCGGCGACCCACTCGGGGGCGACGGGCAGCGGCCAGCCGTGGGCCTCCGCCGGGGCCTGCACCGGTTCCGGCGGCGGCACCACGCCGCCCGGTGGGGGGACGACGACACCGGGCACGGGCGGGAGCGGCGGCACCGCCAAGGGACTGGTGTTCAGCCCGTACAAGGACATCACCGTGAACCTCGACTGGAACACGAACGTCATGAACACCGCCGTCACCGGCACCCGCATCCCGGTCGTCGGGTCGAGCAACAGCCTCGTGTCCACCCGCGAGCCCGGCCTCAAGGCCATCACCCTCGCCTTCGCGACCGGCACGTGCGGCAGCGAGAACTGGGGCGGTGTCGCGGCGGATGCCTTCGCGAACGCCAACATCCCGAAGCTCGACGCCGCCGGCGTGGACTACATCGTGAGCACGGGTGGCGCAGCCGGCTCCTTCAAGTGTTCGGGCGCGGCACTGCAGAGCTTCATCGCCCGGTACGCCACCCCGCACATGATCGGCGTCGACTTCGACATCGAGAGCGGCCAGTCCGCCTCGGACGTCCAGAACCTGGTGAGCGCCGCTGCCCTCGCCCAGGCGAAGTACCCGGGCATGCGCTTCTCGTTCACGCTCGCGACCCTGGCCGCCAGCGACGGCTCGTACGGCGGGCTGAACAGCACCGGCGACGCCACCGTGAAGGCGATCAAGGCGTCGACCCTGACGAACTACACGATCAACCTCATGACGATGGACTTCGGCCGCGCGACCGCCGCGAACTGCGTGCTCTCCGGCTCCACCTGTCAGATGGGCAAGTCGGCGATCCAGGCCGTCACGAACCTGCAGCACACGTACGGCATCGCGTCGTCGAAGATCGAGGTCACCCCGATGATCGGCGTCAACGACACCACCGACGAGGTCTTCACCCTCGCCGACGTCGACACCCTGTCCGCCTACGCGAAGGCGAACGGCCTCGCCGGGATCCACTCCTGGTCGCTCGACCGGGACACGCCCTGCGCCTCGACCACGGCATCGCCGACCTGCAGCTCCGTCCCGAGCGCACCGGCGCTCGCCTGGACGGACCGGTTCCTCGCCGACCTGCGGTAGCTGACTGGCGGTGGTCAGCACCACAGGAAGACGGGAGGCCCGGTGCCAGCTGGCACCGGGCCTCCCGTCCGCCGTGTCGTCACGTGACGGGCGTCAGGTCGCTTCCGCGTCGAAGGGTGGCGCTTCCCCCACGGCCAGTGGCACGACGGGAGCCGTCGCGCGCACCTTGGACGCGGTCACCTGCGCGGTCTGGACCGCTGCGGCGCTGCTGGCGCCGCCGGAGTCGAGGAGTGCATCGCGGATGATCCGGCGGGGGTCGTACTGTCGCGGGTCGAGCTTCTGCCACTCGATGTCGTCGAACTCGGGGCCCATCTCGTCGCGCATCCGCTCCTTCGCGGTGTCGGCGAACCGGCGGACGGCCTTCACGAACTCGGCCAGTTTCTGGGCGTACATCGGCAGGCGCTGGGGCCCGAGCAAGAGCACGGCAATGATCCCGATGATCAGGATCTTGTCGAGCGGGATGTTCACGTGAGCGAGCCTAACCCGTGCGGCTCGGATGCACCCCTAGAGTTGTCATCCGAACGGAGTGTGCGTGTCAGAGAAAGAGTCGAACTGGAAGTTCGCCGAGGACATCGTCTCGGAGTCCGAGGCGATCGCCCGCGCTCGTGAGCACTCCCTGGAGCTCGGTGTCGAGGCGATCTCGCCCGCGATCGGCGCGCAGATCGGCGTCATCGCCGCAGCGTCCCGAGCCACGAGCATCATCGAGATCGGGACGGGCCTGGGAGTCTCCGGGCTGTACCTGCTCGGCGGCGCGCCGGACGCGACCCTGACCACGATCGACGTCGAGGTCGACCACCAGCAGTTCGCCCGTGACGCCTACATCAGCGCCGGCACCGCCCCCGCCCGGATCCGGCTCATCCCGGGCCGCGCGAACCAGGTGCTCCCCCGGATGAACGAGGCGTCGTACGACGTCGTCCTGGTCGACGCCGACCCCGAGCACGTCATCGAGTACGTCGAACACGGACTGCGGCTCGCGCGCCTCGGCGGGACCGTCCTGGTGCCGCACGCGCTGTGGCGCGGGCGCGTGGCCGATCCCGTCAAGCGGGACCGGGCGACCACTGACTTCCGGCTGCTGCTCACCGAGGTGTCGACGTCGGGCGCGGTGCGGAGTGCGCTCTCGCCGGCGGGCGACGGTCTGCTGCAGCTGACGAAGGTCACCGCGTAGCGCACGCTGCGTCACCCTGACCGTCGGTCACTCGAGGTGCCGGAGGTACCGCTCGGGTGATTCGAGGAACGAGCGCTGGTTGCGCACCAGGTCGAGGTCCTCCCACTCGGTGCGCCGGAACCCCCACTCGCCGACCTCGTGGATCGTCGCGCCCGGGAACGCCGCCAGCACCGGCGAGTGCGTCGAGAGCACGACCTGTCCGACCCCGCTGTCGACGATCGACCGCAGCAGCGCGATGAGCGTCAGGCACCCGGAGAAGGACAAGGCCGACTCGGGCTCGTCGAGGATCCAGAGCCCCGGCCACTGCGCGCGGTCGATGACGAAGTCGAGGAACGCCTCCCCGTGGCTGCGTTCGTGGAACACCGGCTCCGGGCGGGAGTGGTTCGGGTGGTCCTCGAGGTACGTGAAGAAGCCGTGCATGGTCTCGGCGCGCAGGAAGAAGCCGCCGCGGGGCGCACCGAAGTCACGGCGGAGGACGATGTGCTCCCACAGGTCCGACTCGGACGGGCGAGTCGAGTGGTTCGCCAGGGTGGAGCCGCCCTCCGGGGACATCCCGAAACGGAGCGCGATGGCCTCGATCAGGGTCGACTTGCCGACACCGTTGTCGCCGACGAACACCGTCACGGGGTCGAGGTCGAGCCCCTCGTCGAGCAGCTGCCGCACCGGGGGCAGCGTCGCCGGCCAGACGTCGCGCGGCATCGGGTCCGGGTCGCGGTACTCCTCGACGCGGCGGATCGGCATGTGGGTCCTCGACACGAGGCCATCCTGCCGGACGCAGACGACGGGCCCGGCGCGTACACGCTCCGGGCCCGTCGTACTGGTGCTTTCGACTACTAGGCCGAGACGACCTCAGCGAGTGCGTCATGGAGTTCCTTGGCCTCGGCATCGTTGACCGAGACGACCAGGCGGCCTCCTCCTTCGAGCGGAACCCGCACGATGATGAGTCGACCCTCCTTAACAGCCTCCATCGGCCCGTCACCGGTCCTCGGCTTCATGGCTGCCATCAGATGTCCCCTTTCGTGCAGTACATGCCCGCTCATTATCTCGTATTGATGGGGCAACTGCGAAACCGCCCAGGTTGGGGGTGTCGGATCGGCGGATCTTCGCGGGTTGCGTTCGTAACCTTGGCGGATGCCGAACATCCGCTCCACGCGCCGTCAGTCCCCCAGCGGACGACCCGAGCGGACCGCGCGGTCCGACGACGCCGTGCCCGCCGGCCTGCGGATCGGCGCGGCGTTCACCTGGCGCATCCTCGTCGTGGGTGCCGGGCTCGCGGTCCTCGTGGCCCTGGTCGTGCTGCTGCAGGACATCGTGGTGCCGTTCCTCATCGCGCTGCTGGTCTGCGCGCTGCTCATGCCGATGTCGTCGTTCCTGCAGCGGCACCGGTGGCCGAAGTGGACGGCGGTGCTGTCGAGCCTCGTGGCCCTGGTGCTGGCACTCGGCGGGCTCGCGCTGCTCGTCACCGAGCAGGTGCGGTCCGACCTGCCGTCCCTCGAACGCCGACTCCACCACAGCGTGCAGTCGCTTCGGACCCTGCTCGACAGTGAGCCGTTCGGGATCACGGCGAAGGACGTCGACGGATGGGTGTCGAACGGCTTCGACTACCTGCAGGCGCACGCCTCGACGATCCTGTCCGGGTTCCAGGCCGCCGGCACCGGCGCCGTGCACGTGCTCGAGGGGCTGTTCATCATCGTGTTCACGACGCTGTTCGTGCTCATCGACGGTCCGCGCATCTGGGGCTGGGTCGTTCGGCTCTTCCCGCGCCGTGCCCGCGCGCGCATCGACGTCGCCGGGCATGCCGGATGGAAGACCCTGACGAGCTTCATCCGTGTCCAGCTGGTGGTCGCCGTCACCGACGCCCTCGGCGTGACCATCGGCGCGCTCGCCCTGCAGATCCCCCTGGCGATCCCGATCGGCGTCGTCGTGTTCTTCGGTGCGTTCGTCCCCGTCGTCGGCGCGATCGTCGCCGGTGCGGTCGCGGTGCTCATCGCCCTGGTGTTCAACGGGTGGGTGCCGGCGCTCGTGATGCTCGGGATCGTGGTCGTGGTGCAGCAGCTCGAGAGCCACGTGCTGCACCCGTTCCTGACCGGTACCGCCGTGAAGGTGCACCCGCTCGGGGTCGTCCTCGGGGTGACCGCGGGCACGACGATCGCCGGGGTCGTCGGCGCGTTCTTCGCCGTGCCGTTCATCGCCACCGTCAACGCGATGGTCGTGGCGGCGGCGAACTGGCGGCCGGGTGACCCGGAACCGATGTCAGCGACGGTGCCGAAGCGCGAGCGGAGCGGCCCCGCTGCACGACTCCTGGCCCGCGCCCAGGCCCGGGAGCGCCGCGCCGATCACGGCGGGGTCCAGTCGTAGCCGTCGATCCACCAGCAGGAGTACAGCCAGACCCACTGCAGCCCGACGAACGCCACCACGACGGCCACCCGGTACACGCGTGACCGCGGCAGCGCCACGATGCCGAGCAGCGGCGCGATCGGCACCAGGATCCGCCACGTGCTCGACTGCGGGAAGAACACGGCGAGCAGGTACACGACGTAGGCGATGCCCCAGAGCCGCAGCTCGATCCCGATCCGACGTGCCGCGGGCATGCAGACGAACGCCGCGAAGCCGACGACCACGACGGCCAGCAGGATCCCGCCGGCCGGCTGGTGGAACCACCAGCCGAAGCCCTGGATCCACGGCGCGAACGGGACGAGCTCCTGCCACCCGACGTACGACGACCGCCAGGCGAGCTCGGTGTCGGTGTACGCCTTCGGGACCCCCGTGACGGCCCAGGCGATCGCCGGCCACGCCAGGCCCACCAACCCGGACACCACCGCGACCACGGCGGGCGGCACGAGGCGGCGCAGGGTGAGCGGCTCCGACGACCGCACCCACGCGGGCCGGATCGCCCATGCGCCGACGAACAGGACGACGAGCAACGAGAAGGCGAGCCCGGTCGGCCGGGTCATGCCGAGCAGCAGCACGGCGGGCAGCATCGTCCACCACCGCCGGCCGACCATGAGCAGGAGCGCGACGAGCAACAGGAACAGCCCCATCGACTCGGCGTACGCGACCTGGAACATCGCCGACACGGGCGCGACGCAGAACAGCACGGTGGCGAAGGTCGCCCGTGCCGGGTCGAGGAAGCGCCCCATCAGGCGGCGGAACACGAGCGCAGCGCCGAGTCCGGCGAGCAACGACACCGACACCGCGACGAGTTCGAACGACGCTCCGGTCAGCAGCATGAGGCCGCGCACCAGGAACGGGTACGCCGGCATGAACGCCCACGCGTTCTCGGTCACGTGCCCCGCGGCGTCCACCGGCAGGGTCGACGGGTAGCCACCGGTCGCGATCACGCGGTACCAGGCGCCGTCCCAGACGGACGCGAACGACAGGTACCCCGGGCGCTGGACGGTGAACGAGTTCGCCGCCTGCACGCTCGCGAACGCCTGCATCATCAGTCCGGTGACGAACCGGGCGAGCACGTAGACGACCGTGATGCGGACCCACCACGGCACGACCCGGTACCGGGCGCGCCAGCGGGTGCGCGCAGGGGTCGGCCGGGAGACCCCGGCCGTCGTCAGGCCGTCAGCCACCGACGGAGGCCGGCCTCGACCGCGGTGATCTGCGCGACCGGGACCTGCTCGTCGTCGTGGTGGGCGAAGACGGGTTCACCCGGGCCGTAGTTGACCGCGGGCACCCCGAGCGCCGAGAACCGCGCGACGTCGGTCCAGCCGTACTTCGGACGGGGCTCCGGGCCACCGACCGCGGCCACGAAGTCCTGTGCGAGCGGGGCGTCGAGGCCCGGTCGGGCCCCGGCGGCCAGGTCGACGATCGTGACCTCGTACCCGTCGAAGAGTTCGCGGATGTGGGCAACGGCCTCGTCGGCGGAGCGCGAGGGCGCGAAGCGGTAGTTCACGTGCACCATCGCTTCGTCCGGGATGATGTTGCCCGCGATGCCGCCGCTGATGCCGACGGCGTTCAGGCCCTCGCGGTACTCGAGCCCGTCGACCGTGACGGTGCGGGGCTCGTAGGCGGCCAGGGTCGCCAGGATCGGTGCCGTCTTGTGGATCGCGTTGTCGCCGATCCAGCTGCGGGCGCTGTGCGAACGCTTGCCGAACGTGCGGATCTCGGCGCGGAGGTTGCCGTTGCAGCCACCCTCGATCTGCGCGCCGGACGGCTCCCCCAGGATGGCGAAGTCGGCGGCCAGCAGCTCCGGACGGGTCCGGGCCAGACGACCGAGGCCGTTCAGCAGGTCGCTGACCTCCTCGTGGTCGTACCAGACCCACGTGACGTCGACGGAGGGCGCAACCAGGTCGTACGCGAGCTTGAGCTGGACCGCGCAGCCGGCCTTCATGTCCACGGTGCCGCGACCCCAGAGGATCTCGGTGCCGTCCTCGGCGGTGCGGAACTCGGTCGGCAGGTTGTCGTTGAGCGGCACGGTGTCGATGTGTCCGGCGATCACGACACGGCGGTCGCGCCCGAGGTTCGTGCGTGCCACGATCGCGTCACCGTCGCGGATCACCTCGAGGTGCGACAGCGGCGTGAGCACCGCCTCGATCGCGTCGGCGAGGGCCTGCTCGTTCCCCGACACCGATTCGATGTCGCAGATGGCACGGGTGATGTCGATGGACGAGGCGGTGAGGTCGAGCTGCTCCGGCATGCGGTCACCTTATCGGCCGCCGCTTGCGTCGCGCTGGCCGACGGCACGGCGGTCCGGGAGGCACGGTGCCGGTCCGCAGCGTCCGTCCGGTCGGTCCGGTGCTCCCGTCCAGGGCGTCGGTACCCTGGTGCGGTGACCGACACGACCGCTGCCACCGACCCGACCGCCGCCGACCGCCCGACGCACGCCTGGGGCCACGGCCTCGCGACGATCGCCGCCGACGGCACGACGCTCGACACCTGGTACCCGGAGACGCACCTCGGCGCGCTACCGACCGACGCGGAATTCCCCGCCGAGCTGCAGGCGCACGTGGGCGACGACCCCCGCCGCGAGGTCCGGATCGAGGCCGTCACCACCGAGGTCACCATCGACGCCGCACCGACCAGCACCGAGGACGCGTACCTGCGCCTGCACCTGCTCAGCCACCTGCACGTGCGTCCGAACACCATCAACCTCGACGGGATCTTCGGGTACCTGCCGATCGTCGCGTGGACGAACGCCGGACCGGTGCACCCGGAGACCCTGACCCGACTGCGCCCGTCGCTGCAGCGCGCGGGCATCGCCGTGCACGCCATCGACAAGTTCCCCCGCCTGCTGGACTACGTCGTGCCCGACCGCGTCCGCATCGGCGACGCCAGCCGCGTCCGCCTCGGCGCGCACCTGGCGCCGGGCACGACCGTCATGCACGAGGGCTTCGTGAACTTCAACGCCGGCACCCTCGGCGACGCCATGATCGAGGGCCGTGTCTCGCAGGGCGTCGTCGTCGGACACGGCACCGACATCGGCGGCGGGGCGTCCATCATGGGCACGCTCTCCGGCGGTGGCACGCACCGGGTCTCCCTCGGCGACCGCGCACTGCTCGGCGCGAACGCGGGCCTCGGCATCTCGCTCGGCGACGACTCCGTGATCGAGGCCGGCCTGTACGTCACGGCCGGCACGAAGGTCGTCCTGGTCGGCGCCGCCCCGAACCCGGACGGCACGCCGAAGACCGTCAAGGCGGCGGAGCTCTCCGGCGCCCCGAACGTCCTGTTCCGCCGCAACAGCCTGTCCGGTGCGGTCGAGGCCCTGCAGCGCGCGGGCGAGGGCATCCAGCTCAACACCGCGCTGCACGCGTAGCTGAGCTCCACCACGGGAGCGATTGGCTGATATGTAGCCTCTTGCGCGTCAAACATCAACTCTCCTACGGTGAAATCGGCGCCGCACTGTAGCGACGCCTCGAGATCAAGGGGAAGAAGATGTCACTTCGCACCACCGGTACGGCGATCGGATCAGCTGTCGCCATCATTGCGTCGAGCTTGCTCATCGCTCCGTCTGCTCACGCAGAGGGCCGCTCAGCACTGAGCGGCCCGACCGCGACCGCGATGTCGCAACCGCTGGCGAACATCACGTCAGAGCAGCTCGATGTCGCCGTTGCCGAAGCCCGCGCAGGCGGGTACGTCACCGACGAGCGCGTCGGAAGCGACGGCGAGCGAACGACGACCGTCGAGCTCGGAGACGGCTTCTCGTTCGACCTCGTGCAGAGCGATCCCCGAGCTCGTCTCGGTGCGGGCAGCGACAAGTACGGAACCTACGTCTCCTTCAATGCGACTGATCAATCCGCCATCATCAGCGGTGCAGGCTGGGCCCTCGGCGCGGCCGTCTGCGCGATCAGCGCGGGGACCTTCTGCGTGGTGGCTGGAGCGATCATCGCCGCCGCGACGTGGGCGGTGACCACCAACGGCATTCGGTGCGGATCGAAGTCGCTCCGCGTCTACCCCTTCAACGGTTCACGGAACCCTCGTTGTGTGTGAGACCAGAACAGATCGGAGCGAATTGATGCGCGTACTCGTCGCGATCGTCGTCAGCATCTGCTTGGTCGCCTTCGGCGTCGTCATCACGACGTCGCCGGCGACGGCCGGACTGTGGACGAGCAACGCTCTGGGTGCTGTCGCGCTCTTCGCGGCCATCCTGCTCACCGGGACCGCGATTCGCCGCCACCGCAAGCGGCCCTGAGCCCGAGGCGTCCGCGAGGAGGCGACGGGCTCAGCGTGCCCCCGTGGCGAAAGTGAGGCACGGTGCCAGCTGGCACCGTGCCTCCTGTCCGTCACCGAGTGCGTCAGCGCGCGGGGAGGTCCCGCTTCGGGGCACCCACGTAGAGCTGCTGCGGGCGACCGATCTTGTTGAGCGGGTCGTTGTTCAGCTCGCGCCACTGCGCGATCCAGCCGGGCAGGCGGCCGATCGCGAACAGCACCGTGAACATGCGCGGCGGGAAGCCCATCGCCTTGTAGATGATGCCGGTGTAGAAGTCGACGTTCGGGTAGAGCTTGCGGTCGATGAAGTACTGGTCGCTCAGCGCGATCTGCTCGAGCTCCTTCGCGATGTCGAGCAGGTCGTCCTGCACGCCGAGGGACTCGAGGACCTCGTCCGCCGACTCCTTGACGAGCTTCGCGCGGGGGTCGTAGTTCTTGTACACGCGGTGTCCGAAGCCCATGAGCTTCACGCCGCGCTCCTTGTTCTTCACCCGCTCGACGAAGCGCTGCACGGGCTCGCCGGAGTCCTTGATCTGCTGCAGCATCTCGAGCACGGCCTCGTTCGCGCCGCCGTGCAGCGGGCCGTACAGGGCGTTGATGCCGGCGGAGATCGACGCGAACATGTTCGCCTTCGTCGAGCCGACCATGCGCACCGTCGCCGTGGAGGCGTTCTGCTCGTGGTCCTCGTGCAGGATGAGGAGCCGGTCGAGGGCCTTCGACAGCACCGGGTTCGGCTGGTACGTCTCGGCCATGGTGCCGAAGTTCAGGCGCAGGAAGTTGTCGACGAACGACAGGCCGTTGTCCGGGTATAGGAACGCCTGGCCGATGGACTTCTTGTGCGCGTAGGCGGCGATCACCGGCAGCTTCGCGAGCAGCCGCACGGTCTGCAGCTCGACCTTCTCCGGGTCGTCGACGTCCATGTCGTCCTCGTAGTACGTCGACAGGGCGCTGACGGCGCTGGACAGCACGGACATCGGGTGCGCCGAGTGCGGGAGGGCGTCGAACAGGCGACGGAGGTCCTCGTGCAGCAGGGTGTGACGACGGATGCGGGCGTCGAAGTCGGCGAGCTCGGACTCGCTGGGCAGCTCGCCGTAGATCAGGAGCCACGCGACCTCGAGGAACGTGCAGTTCGACGCGACCTGGTCGATCGGGTAGCCGCGGTACCGAAGGATCCCCTGGTCGCCGTCGATGTAGGTGATGGCGCTCTTGGTGGACCCGGTGTTCACGAACCCGTAGTCGAGCGTGTTCATGCCGGTCTGCTTCTTGAACGTCGAGATGTCCATCGTGGACGCGCCGTCGACGCTCGGCAGGATCGGGAACTCCGCGCTGCCGCCCGGGTACGTCAGCGTCGCGGTCTCGCCCGTCTGTTCGGCGGCGGGACTCACGGGCACGGGCGTCGTGGGCGGTGTGGCCGTCTTCTGAGCGTCGTTGGCAGTGTCAGTCACGATGACAGCCTAATCGCGGCGTCTGTCGCTCGTGCACACCTCGGAGGTCACGACTTGGTGGGAACCACCGATTGCGCTCCGGGCTGGGCGGTGCCGAGCCGTCGGCTGCTGGCGAGCCGCTGTGCCGCAGCTGCGATGCGCTCGTCGGTCGCCGTCAGGGCCACCCGGACGTGCTCTCCCCCGGCCACACCGTAGAACGTGCCCGGCGCGACGAGGATCCCGCGGTCGGCCAACCACGACACGGTGTCGAGCGCGGGTTCGCCCCGGGTCGCCCACAGGTACAGCCCGGCCTCGCTGTGGTCGATGCGGAAGCCGGCGCCCTCGAGTGCCCGTCGGAGCATGTTCCGGCGCGCACGGTAGCGGGCCTTCTGCTGCTGCACGTGGGTCTGGTCCGCGAGCGCCACGACCATGGCTTCCTGCACGGGCAGGGGCGGCATGAGCCCGGCGTGCTTCCGGACGGCGAGCACGTCGGCCAGGATCTCGGCGTCACCGGCGACGAAGGCCGCGCGGTACCCGGCCAGGTTCGACTGCTTCGACAGCGAGTACACGCTGAGCACGCCGTCGACCGAGTCGCCGACGACACGGGGGTCGAGGATCGTCGGGGTCGGGGTGGTCGCGTACTCCGGGTCCCATCCGAGCTCGGCGTAGCACTCGTCGCCGACGATCACGGCGCCGAGCTCGCGGGCCCGGGCGACCGCGACGCGCAGGTCGTCGATCGAGAGCACGCGGCCGTCGGGGTTGCCGGGCGAGTTCAGCCATACCAGCTTCGTCGTCGCCGGCCACGCCGCCGGGTCGTCCGAGGCGAGCGCGTCCGCGCCGACCAGGGCGGCCCCGAGTTCGTAGGTCGGGTAGGCGGCCGCCGGGAACACCACGGTGTCGCCGGTGCCGATGCCGAGCCAGAGCGCCAGACCGGCGATGAACTCCTTCGAGCCGATCGTCGGCAGCGTGTGCGCCTCGGTCAGGGTCACCCCGTGCCGGCGGCCGTACCAGTCGGCGATGGCCTGCCGCAGGGCCGGGGTACCGG
The DNA here is from genome assembly GCF_044497295.1 of Curtobacterium pomorum. Taxonomy (NCBI): domain Bacteria; kingdom Bacillati; phylum Actinomycetota; class Actinomycetes; order Micrococcales; family Microbacteriaceae; genus Curtobacterium; species Curtobacterium pomorum. The sequence continues at coordinate 1,053,207 of NZ_CP172409.1, read as the reverse complement.
CGACCTGCGGGTAGGCGTGCGCGTCGGTGGCGTCGGCGAGTGCCCGTCGGACGACCTCGGGCGTCGGGTCGACGGGCGAACCGACGCTCAGGTCGACGATGCCGCCCTCGTACTCCGCCGCACGTTGCTTGAACGGGACGAGCTGGTCCCAGGGGAAGTCGGGCAGGTCGAGCGCCACGTGCGTGTCCGGCTCAGCCGCGGGGCGGTTCGGCCATGACGACCGGGTGGTCCTTGTGGATCACACCGACCTTCGCGGCACCACCGGGCGAGCCGACCTCTTGGAAGAACTCGACGTTGGCCTTGTAGTAGTCGGCCCACTCGTCGGGCAGGTCGTCCTCGTAGTAGATGGCCTCGACCGGGCAGACCGGCTCGCACGCACCACAGTCGACGCACTCGTCGGGGTGGATGTACAGCGACCGGTCGCCCTCGTAGATGCAGTCGACGGGGCATTCGTCGATGCAGGCGCGGTCCTTGACGTCGACACAGGGCTGGGCGATCACGTAGGTCACGGTTCGGGTGCTCCCTTCGACGAGCGGGTTCGAGTCTACTCGCAGCCCGGGGCCGTCCGGGACCGCAGCCCCGACAGGTCCGGCCACGCGAGCACCAGGGCGGCGATGACGGCGGGTGCGAACGTCCAGACGTACCCGGCGGCGTTCGCCAGCACGAGCGGCGAGCCCTGCCCACCGACCGAGACGAGCACCTGCGTGGCGACGAGGATGCCGATGCCGATCGCGGCGACCATGGCCCGCGACCGGTACAGCAGCCGGATGCCCACCGTGAGCCCGACCACGAGCAGCGTGGTGATCACCATGCCGATCGGGAACGCGGCGGCACCGATGGTCTGCTGGTGCGTCACCGTGCCGAGCCCCCCGGTGACGAGCCCGAGCACGAGTGCGACGGCGACCGCCGCGACCTTGCCCTGGCCGGACATCTCGGCGTAGGTCTGCGGTGCCGGGGGCTGCGGGTCGGCGTCGTGCCGGAAGGCCTCGACCGCGGGGGCGTGCTGGCGGACGCCGTGCGGCATGACCCACGACAGCGCCGTCGGGTCGGCGGGGTCCACCGGGTCGACCGTCACCTGCGAGCGGTACTGCTCGACGGCGGCGCGTACCTTCGCCCGCACCGGCAGGACGTCGACGGTGACGTCGGCGTCTCCGTCGTCCGGGGCGACGATCATCGAGAACGCGACCTCTTCCGCCCGGGCCGCGTACCGGGCCGCGTGGTGCACGCGCACGTGGTCGGGGTGTCCGTACCCGCCGTCGTCGGCGTAGCTCACGACCGCGTCCGCCCCCGTGGAGCGGATCGCGGCACGGACGTCGTCGACGACCTCGCCGAGGTCGGCGGCGGTCAGCGAGTCGGCGGGGGCGTCGTCGGCGGCGGTCGCCCGGCCGTCCGGTCCCCACTGCATGCCGGAGTCGACGTACCGGCGTTCCGGCAGGTCGGTCGGACGCGCCCCCTGGCCGCCGAGCCACAGGTGCACGGGGCCGCCGAGGGCCGCGAGCGCCGCGTCGATCTCGGTCTCGCGGTGCGCGGCGACGCGCTGCGCGTCACCGGCGAGGGGCGCGAGCCGCTCGGTGAGCATCTCGCCGCGCTCACCACGGGTCGCCGTCAACACGGTGACCTCGGCGCCGAGCTCGAGCAGGGTGGCGATCGTCCCACCGGACGACAGGGTCTCGTCGTCGGGGTGGGCGTGCACGAACAGGACGCGCTCGGGGCGCGTGACGGAGGCCTTCGACATCGCCCCCAAGGGTACGGGACTAGCGGGCCGTGACGATGTAGGTCGCGGTGACGCCGTCGTCGCCGTCCGAGAACGTGAGCACGACGCGGTACCCGTCGCTGCGGAACATCCCGAACGCACTCGACGAGTCGGCGCGCTTCGCCGACTCGGTGTACCCGGCGTCGGCGAGCTGCTGGGCAGCGGCGGTGAAGTCGTCGACCGACCCTGCACGCACCTGTACGACCCACCCGGAGCCGTTCGGGCCCGCTCCCCCGCCGAGCACCGTGCCGTCGACGAGCGGCACGTCGGACGACGGGAAGCCGTCGGGCACCTTGCCGTCGGAGGTCACGTTCGCGCCCTTGAGCGCGGTGTCGAGCGCGCCGTCGATGCCGCCCGCGACCGAGGACATGCCGTCCTGGATCGCCTTGCCGTCGATGCCGGCGACGCCGTCCGCGACCGTCGAGGCGACCGAGGACCCGAGGTCCGTCGCCTGCTCGACGGCGTCGGACGAGCAACCGGTGAGTCCGGCCAGGGCGATGCCGGCGGCGACGGCGGCGATCAGCGGGGTACGGAGGGAACGCATGCGCCGACGGTAACGGGTGAGCCGGGAGGCACGGCGCGAGTTGGCTGTGAACGTCCTGTCCCCGGGACGGTCACCCGCGCGGCGGGGCCGCCCCGTGCCTCCCGTCCGCCCTTCGCGCGTACTTGGCCGGAACGGGCGTACCTGGTCCTTCGTTTCGACCAGGTACGCCCGTTCCCGCTTCCTACTGCCCGCGCAATGGGAAGGAAGCGTCAGGCGACGTAGGCGCGCGTCGCGGCGACCAGTGCGTCGACGCCCACCGGGATCGCGGTCTCGGCCTGCGGGGCGTAGAACGGCGAGTGGTTGCTCGGGATGTCCTCGCCACGGCGGAACAGCTCCGGGTCGGTGATGCCCGTGAACCAGTACACGAGCGGGACGCCCGCCGCCGTCGCGAGCTGACCGACGTCCTCCGACGCCATCGCCAGGCCGATCTCGAGCTCGCGCGCTCCCGGCACGGCAGCGCTCACGGCCGCGAACACCCGAGCGGCGGACTCGGCGTCGTTCACCGTCACCTCGGCACCCGGCGACCGCACGATCGTCGGCTCGGGCAGGCCACCAGCGTCGCTCTCCGCCCGGACGATCCGCTCGATCGACGCGATGATCCGAGCGCGGGTCTCCTCGTTGCGGGCACGCGTCGAGATCTCGATGACGGCCTGGTCGGGGATGATGTTGGCGCGGGTGCCGGCGTGGAAGCTGCCGACGGTGACGACCCCGGCGTCGCTCGGCGAGACCTCGCGCGACACGACGGTCTGCAGCCGGACGACGGCGGACGCGGCGGTGACGACCGGGTCGAGGGACGCCTGCGGTGCGGAACCGTGGGCCCCGCGGCCGTTGAACGTGACCGTCAGTCGGTCGCTCGACGCCATCACCGGACCGGAGCCGATCGCGACGATGCCGACGGGCGCCGGAGCGGAGTGCTGACCGAGCACCACGTCGGGCTTCGGGAACCGGTCGACCAAGCCGTCCTCGACCATCGCGCGGGCGCCGGAGATGACCTCCTCCGCCGGCTGGAAGACCGCCACGACCGTGCCGTGCCAGTCGTCCGTGGTCGCCGCCAGGCGCTCGAGCGTGCCGAGCAGCCAGGTGACGTGGATGTCGTGGCCGCAGGCGTGCATCGTCGGGACGTCGTTGCCGTCCTCGTCGGTACCGCGGTGCTGGCTGACGTAGGGCAGACCCGTGCGCTCCTGGACCGGCAGGCCGTCCATGTCGGCGCGGAGCCACACCACCGGGCCCTCGCCGTTCGCCAGCACGCCGACGACCCCGGTACCGCCGACGCCGGTGGTCACCTCGATGCCACCGATCTCGGCGAGCCGGTCGGCCACGATGCCCGCGGTGCGGTGCTCCTGGAAACCGAGCTCGGGGTGGGCGTGCAGGTCCTGGTACAGCGAGAGGAGGTCGAGAGTCACGGCATCCACCGTAACCCCCGACCTCCTCAGGTCGTGCTCTTGCTGACGCGACGCGTCGCTTGCTGCTTACGCGTCCTGACGCTTCAGGCGGGCGTACGAGCGCTGGCGGGCCTGCGCGTCGAGCTCGACCTTGCGGATGCGGACGACGGCCGGGGTGACCTCGACGCACTCGTCCTCGCGCGCGAACTCCAGGCACTCCTCGAGGGAGAGCTGGCGCGACGGCGTCATCGACTCGAAGGAGTCGGCGTTCGCCGAACGCATGTTCGTGAGCTTCTTCTCCTTCGTGATGTTGACGTCCATGTCGTCGGCGCGCGAGTTCTCGCCGATGACCATGCCCTCGTAGACCTCTTCGGTGGGGTTGACGAAGAACGTCATCCGCTCCTGCAGGTTCGTGATGGCGAACGGCGTGACGACACCCGAGCGGTCGGACACGATCGAGCCGTTGATGCGGGTCTGGATCGGGCCGGCCCACTCGTCGTAGCCGTGCGAGATCGCGTTGGCGATGCCGGTACCGCGGGTCTCGGTCAGGAACGACGTGCGGAAGCCGATCAGGCCACGCGACGGGACGATGAACTCCATGCGCACCCAGCCAGTGCCGTGGTTCGTCATGTTCTCCATGCGGCCCTTGCGCGCCGCCATGAGCTGCGTGATCGCGCCGAGGTACTCCTCCGGCGTGTCGATCGTCATGTGCTCGTACGGCTCCTGCAGCTTGCCGTTCTCGTCACGCTTCGTGACGACCTGCGGCTTGCCGACGGTGAGCTCGAAGCCCTCACGACGCATCTGCTCGACCAGGATGGCGAGCGCGAGCTCACCACGGCCCTGGACCTCCCAGGCATCGGGGCGACCGATGTCGAGGACCTTGAGCGAGACGTTGCCGATGAGCTCGCGGTCGAGGCGCTCCTTGACCATGCGGGCGGTCAGCTTGTGGCCCTTGACCTTGCCGACGAGCGGGCTGGTGTTCGTGCCGATCGTCATCGAGATCGCCGGGTCGTCGACCGTGATGGTCGGCAGCGGACGGACGTCCTCGGGGTCGGTCAGCGTCTCACCGATGGTGATCGTGTCGAAGCCGGCGACGGCGACGATGTCACCGGGGCCCGCCGACTCGGCCGGGTAGCGCTCGAGCGCCTTGGTGATGAGGAGCTCGGTGATGCGGGCGTTCGCGACGGTGCCGTCGTGCTTGACCCACGCGACCGTCTGGCCCTTCTTCATCGTGCCGTGGAAGATGCGCAGCAGCGCGAGGCGACCGAGGAACGGCGACGCGTCGAGGTTGGTGACGTGGGCCTGCAGCGGGTGCTGGTCGTCGTACTTCGGCGCGGGGACGTGCTGCAGGATCGCCTCGAACAGCGGCTCGAGGTCGTCGTTGTCGGGCAGCGAACCGTCGGCCGGCTTGTTGCGCGACGCGGCACCGGCACGGCCCGAGGCGTAGACCACGGGGACGTCGAGGATTGCGTCGAGGTCGAGGTCGTCGACCTCGTCCGACAGGTCGGACGCCAGGCCGAGGAGCAGGTCCTGCGACTCGGAGACGACCTCGTCGATGCGGGAGTCGGGGCGGTCCGTCTTGTTGACGAGCAGGATCACCGGGAGCTTGGCGGCGAGCGCCTTGCGGAGCACGAAGCGCGTCTGGGGCAGCGGGCCCTCGGACGCGTCGACCAGCAGCACGACGCCGTCGACCATGGACAGGCCGCGCTCGACCTCGCCACCGAAGTCGGCGTGACCCGGGGTGTCGATCACGTTGATGGTGATGGGGCCGTCCGCGCCGAACTCGGTCGCGTGCTTGCCGTTGTAGAGCACCGACGTGTTCTTCGCGAGGATCGTGATGCCCTTCTCGCGCTCGAGGTCGTTCGAGTCCATCATGCGGTCTTCGCCCTCGAAGTGGGCGTCGAACGAGTTGGTCTGCGTGAGCATCGCGTCGACGAGGGTGGTCTTGCCGTGGTCGACGTGTGCCACGATGGCGACGTTGCGCAGGTCGGACCGGGTGGCGAGCGCCATACAGGACATCCTTCAATTTCTGGGAGAGTGTCGGGCCAGTGATTTGACAGCACCGCACCCGTGGGCAGAACGCCCGACACGCCAGTCTACCGGTAGTTCGCAACCGACAGGAGTACTCCGCATGAGCCGACGGCGAACGTGGGTCGAGATCGCGATCGTGCTGCTCCTGTCGCTCGGTGCCAGCGCGCTGTACTCGATCCTGCAGATCATCGACGACCTGTCGCAGACGACCCCGCTCGGTGAGCAGTCGACGGCGCTCAACACGTCGTCGACGACGGTGCAGTACGTCGACCTGGCCCGGCAGTTGCTCGGCATCGCGGTGGACCTGGCGCCGGTCGCGCTCGTCTGCTTCCTGCTGTGGAGCACCTCGCGCCCGCACCTGGCCCGGCTCGGCATCGACCGCTTCCGCGTGAAGCCCGACCTGGGCGGCCCGGCGCTCATCGCACTCTGCATCGGGATCCCGGGGCTCGCCCTCTACTTCGCCGGGCGCGCCCTCGGCATCACGGTGGACGTCGACCCGGCCGCCCTGAACTCCTACTGGTGGACGGTGCCGGTCCTGCTGCTGTCGGCGATCCGCTCCGGCCTGCAGGAAGAGGTGATCGTGATCGGGTACCTCTCCGCCCGGCTCGGTGACCTCGGGTGGGGCCGGTGGCAGGTGATCCTGTCGACGGCACTGCTGCGCGGCAGCTACCACCTGTACCAGGGCTTCGGCGCGTTCGTCGGCAACGCCGTGATGGGCATCGTGTTCGGCTGGATCTACACGAAGTGGGGCCGACTGATGCCCCTGATCGTCACGCACTGCCTGCTCGACGCCGCGGTGTTCATCGGCTACCCCTGGGTCGCGAACGCGTTCCCCCAGCTGTTCTCCTAGACACACCCCTACCGTGAGCACATGAGCATCCCCGAGGTCGGCGAGTCCGCGCCGACGTTCACCCTGCCGGGCATGATCGTCCGCGACGGGGTACGGACCGACGACGAGTACGACCTGTCGTCGGAGATCGGCCGGACCGTGGTGCTCGCCTTCTACCCCGGCGACGCGACGGCCGTGTGCACCGCGCAGCTCTGCAGCTACCAGGCCGAGCTCGACGAGTTCGACGACCTCGGCGCCGTGGTGTGGGGCATCAGCCCGCAGGCCCTCGACTCGCACGAGACGTTCGCGCGCGGTTCCTCGCTCACGTTCCCCCTGCTGAGCGACACCGCCGGCTCGGTGATCCGCGACTACGGCGTGCGTGCGCCGGGGATCGGACTGCGCCGGTCGGTGTTCGTGATCGGCCCGGACGGGGTCGTGCGCTGGCGGCACGTCGGCCTGGTCGGCCTCCGGTTCCCGAAGGCCGAGACGATCCGCGAACAGATCGAACTGCTCGTCTCGTGACCGGATCCCGCGACTGACGCCGTTCCCGGCGTGGGGGTTTCCCGAATCCGTCGCCATGGGGTATTGACACCCGAACTGGGGGCGACGACCATTGTCCGCACGAGAGGTCCGAACAGGATCTGCCTCCCCGGGGAATCGGGTCGTCCGGAGATACGCGCTGGTGTGTCACACCCGCTCCCCGGGCGTTCCCGGGGAGGCATCTCGTAACCTCGTCCGGTGCACACCACCATCGTCGCCCCGGGTCTTCGCCGCCTCGCCCTCGTCCTCTGGGTGGTCGCGGTGGCGCTCGTCCCCCTGGCGCTGCTCGGTGGCAGCAACCCCTGGCTCGTGCCGGTCCCGAGCATCTGCATCGCGTTCGTGGCGTGGGCCGCGCTCTGGCGTCCGCGCATCGAGCTGACGCCCGAGCACCTGCGGATCGTGGACGTCCGCCGCACCAGCACCTACACGTGGTCGCGCGTCACCGAGGTGCGCACCAAGTACGGCATCGAGGTCGTCTCGAGCGAGGGCGTCCGCCGCGTGTGGATCGCGACCCGCCCGACCGCGCGGCTCACCGCGCAGGTCCAGGGCCGACCGGGAGGCCCGGATCACCTCGACGTCGACGCTGCGGCCGCGCTGGTGCTGGCCCTCGTGCCCGCACCGGCACCGCAGGACGGCCCGCCTCCGGCGACCGTCGTCGCGGCGCCGATCACCCACCGGGTGCACGGGTGGACGATCCTGGCGTTCGTCGTGCTCGGGATCGCGGCGTCGCTCGCGGCGGCCCGGCTGTAGATCCCGACGTCCACTCCCCCGCCGACGCAGAACGACACCCCCGACGTCGTGCGACGTCGGGGGTGTCGTTGCGGGTCGTGCGACCGCGGGACTACTTGGTGTAGCCCACGTCCTGCCACTTGACTGAGTACTGCTGGAACTGCGCGGGCCCGTAGTTCACGAGGTCCTTGCGGACACCCCAGGCGTACGGCTCGGCGAACAGCGGGATGGTGCCGGCGACGGCGACGATCTTCTTGTCGATCGCCTGCGCGTCCTTGATGCGGGCATCGGGGTCGAGCTCGGCGTTCGCCTTGTCCCATGCCGCGCCGAGCGAGTCGTCCGTCACACCGGTGTAGTTCTGGCCGGCGTCGGCGGGGTAGTAGATCGACTTGAGCGACGAGATCGGGAACGGCGTGCCCTGCCACGCGAAGTACGTGGCGTCGAAGTCACGGCCGTCGGTGGTGATGTACTTCGTGAAGAAGTCGTCCGAGGGCACGGTGTCGATCGTGACCTTGAAGCCGGCGAGCTTCGTCTGCTGCTGCACGAGCTGCGCGACGTTCGCCGAGTTCGGGTTGTCCGACGGGATCACGAAGCGGACGTCGAGTTCCTTGCCGCCCTTGGTCGCGTAGCCGTCCGAACCGACCTTCCAGCCGGCGTCCTCGAGCTTCGACTTCGCCTTGTCGGTGCTGTAGCCGTAGACGCTCGACACGTCGTCCTGGTAGCCCTCCTGGCCGGGCAGGTACGTCAGGTTGTTGAGCACGTCACCCGGGCTCTTCACCGGCGACAGGATCGCCTGGGCGAGGACCTTGCGGTTGATGGCCTGCGCGAACGCCTGGCGCACGTCCTGGTCCTTGAAGACGTCGGAGGTGCCGTTCAGCGTGATCTGCCGCTGCGTGGTGCCGAGCGAGCGCTCGATCTTCGAGTCCGAACGAGAGTTCGCCGTCTTGAGGTTGTCGGCGCTGCCGTTCAGGTTGAACGCGTCGAGTTCCTTGTTGCCGTACGCCTGCGCGACACCGTCACGCGAGACCGTCTTGAAGACGATGGTGTCGAGCTTGCCCTCGTCGCCCCACCACTTCGGGTTCTTCTCGAAGGTGAGGACGCCGCCGTTGGCGTCGAAGGACTTCACGATGTACGGGCCACCGGAGACGTAGGTCTTGCCGTCAGCGGCGTACGGACCCTTGGCCCAGGCCGTGTTGAAGTGCTCGGGGGTGTCGACGGCCCAGTACGGGTAGATGGAGCCGAGGACGCTCGCCCAGTCGGCGTTCGTCTTCGAGAACGTCATGATGACGTCGCGCTCGTCCGAGCCCTGCTTGACCGAGTCGACGTCCTCCCACACGTTGGTGGCGAGGGGCGCGAAGGCCTTGTTCGTGCCGTTCAGCGCCTTCCAGTTGGCGATGACGTCCTTCGCGCTGATCGGGGTGCCGTCGGACCACACGGCCTTCGGGTTGATCTTGATCTCGACGGTCTGGGGCGAGTCCTTGGTCAGCTCGACCGAGGTCGCGAAGTCCTTGTTCGCCTCCCACTCACCGTTCTCCTTGAACTGGATGAAGCTCGGCAGGTAGGTCCCGGAGATCGCCTGGTCGTCGACGGTCCCGGAGTCGAGGTTGTTGATCTGGAAGTTCGCCGGTGAGGTGTCGATCGGCAGGGTGATCGACCCGCCGTCCTTGACGTCCGCGCGGTCCGCGACGGTCCAGCCGGTCGACTTCAGCGACGACTCGGCGACTGCGGAGCTGCTGTTGCCCGCCTGTCCACCGCCGGAGCAGCCGGCCAGCACGACGGCCGCAGCCGCAGCGGTGGCCAGCACGGCGATGCCCTTGATCCTCTTTCGCATGGCGAGGATTCCCTTTCGTTGTGGTTCGCGCTCTTCGCGCTGGAACGCGACGACCCCCGCCGCCACGCCTGTTGGTTGAGAACCCTAGTCACATCCGAAGGCACCACAAGGGTTGATGTGGGGAATCGAAACATGCTCGTAACGAATGTTGCATAGCGTCACTTCCGATGTCCCACCCGCCCGCCGCGAACGGCTAACCTGTCGCCACCGACAACGCCGTCCGGACGGATGGCCGCACCCCACGAGGTCCCAGTACATGCTTGCCTTCATCGCAAAGCGGATCGTCAACTACATCGTCCTGACGATCGTGGCGACGACCCTCGGTTACATCCTCGCCAGCACCACGCTGAACCCGGCTGCCCGGTTCCTGGGCCGCAACCCGGCCGTACCGCAGGGCACGATCGACGCGTCCCTGCGGAAGCTCGGCGCGGATCCGGACACCCCGCTGATCGTCCGGACGTGGACCTGGTGGTCGAACCTCGTCACGCACGGGTCGCTCGGCATGAGCACGCGCGGCACCGAGGTCACGGCCGACATCGTCGCCCGCTCCGGCACGAGCCTGCGCTTGCTGGTCATCGGCACCCTGCTCGGCGCGATCCTCGGTGTGCTGCTCGGCGTGTGGAACGCCGTCCGCCAGTACCGCACGTCGGACCAGGTCTCGACGTACCTGTCGTTCGCGGTGCTCGCCACCCCGACCTTCGTCATCGCCGTCGTCCTGATGATCCTGGCGACCGCGATGAACCAGGGCCTCGGCACCCAGGTGATCCGGTTCACGGGTGAGTACACGCCGGGCGTGAACGGGTTCTTCCCGGTGCTCGGCGACCGGCTGATCCACCTGCTGTTACCCACGATCTCGCTGACCATCGGCGCCGTCGCCACGTACTCGCGGTACCAGCGCTCCGCGATGCTCGACGTGCTGTCGAACGACTTCATCCGCACCGCGCGCTCGAAGGGCCGGACGCGCGGATCGGCCATCATGCGCCACGGCGTCCGCGTCGCCCTCATCCCGATGTCGACGTTCTTCGCGTACTCGTTCGGGCTGATCCTGACCGGCGCGAGCATCACCGAGCTGGTCTTCAGCTGGCACGGCATGGGCGAGTACTTCGTCCAGGGCATCACCAACAACGACATCAACGCGGCATCGGGCACGATCCTCTTCACGGCGATCCTCGTGCTCATCGCAGGAACCCTCGCGGACCTGCTCTACGCCGCGCTCGACCCGCGAGTGAGGGTGTGACCCGTGTCTGTTCTCGACCCGACAACCACGACCACCGCCGGTGACCCCGGTGACGGCAACGCCGGTGTCCCGGCGCACGTCATCGAGGTCAAGGGCGGCCGCACGCCGCTCTGGCGCAAGGTGTTCGGCACCTGGCGCGCCCGCATCGGCGGTGGCGCGCTGCTGCTCATCCTGCTGTGGGCCTTCGTCGGCCCGCACCTGTACCACTGGAACGCCGTCGACTCCGACGGTCTGGCGTTCGGCATGCCGCCGAGCGCCGCGCACTGGTTCGGCACGAATGACATCGGCCAGGACATCTACGCGCAGACGCTCGTCGGCCTGCAGAAGTCGCTGCTCATCGGCCTCATCGCCGGTCCGGCCGCGACGCTGATCGCCGGCATCGTGGGTGCGATCGCCGGCTACTTCGGCGGCACGGTCGACCGCGTGCTCGTGTGGGTCATCGACCTGCTGCTCGTGATCCCGTCGTTCTACGCGCTCGTCCTCCTCAGCCCGGTGTTCAAGAACCTGACGTGGGTGGCGCTCATCGTGGGCCTCGCGGTGTTCAGCTGGATGGTCATGGCCCGGGTCATCCGCGGGCAGACGATGTCCCTGCGCGAACGCGACTACGTCAAGGCCGCCCGGTTCATGGGCGTGCCGGCGTTCACGATCATCCGACGGCACATCCTGCCGAACGTGGCGTCCCTGCTCATCATCGACGCGACGCTCGGCGTCGGGGCCGCGATCCTGGCGGAGAGCTCGCTGAGCTTCTTCGGCTTCGGCATCCAGATCCCCGACGTCTCGCTCGGCACCCTGCTCGCCGCCGGCAGCCAGTCCGCCGTCACCCGCCCGTGGCTGTTCGTCCTGCCCGCCGCGACCCTCGTCGCGACCGTGCTCTCGACCAGCCTGCTCGGCGACGCGCTGCGCGACGCCATCGACCCCACCTCCGGAGCCAACCGTGACTGAGCCGCTGCTGACCGTGTCCGACCTGTCGGTCACGTTCAACCCGAAGACCAAGCCCGTCTACGCCGTCCGCGGGGTCGACTACACGGTGGCCCCCGGCGAGTTCCTCGGGATCGTCGGCGAGTCGGGCTCCGGCAAGTCGGTGTCCTCGATGGCCGTGATGGGTCTGCTCCCGTCGTCCGCCCACGTCGAGGGCAGCATCCGCTTCGACGGCCAAGAGCTCTTGGGCAAGAACGACCGCGAGATGTCCCGCCTGCGCGGCGGCGACATCGCGATGGTGTTCCAGGACCCGCTGTCCGCCTTGACGCCCGTGTACACGATCGGCCAGCAGATCATCGAGGGGCTGCGACTGCACGACCGCTCCCTCACCCAGCACGCCGCCCGCACCCGCGCCGAGGAGCTGCTGCGCGTCGTCGGCATCCCGAACCCCGCGCGGCGCCTCGACGCGTTCCCGCACGAGTTCTCCGGCGGCATGCGGCAGCGCGCGATGATCGCCATCGCCATCGCGAACGACCCGAAGCTGATCATCGCCGACGAGCCGACCACCGCGCTCGACGTCACGATCCAGGCGCAGATCCTGGACGTGCTGCAGACCGCGAAGGACATGACCGGCGCCGCCGTGGTCCTCATCACGCACGACCTCGGTGTCGTCGCCGGCAACGCGGACCGCGTCGCCGTGATGTACGCGGGTCGCATCGTCGAGACGGCACCGGTCGAGCCCCTCTTCCGCGAGCCGGTCATGCCGTACACGATCGGGCTCCTCCGGTCGATGCCGAACATGACCGCGGCCCGCACCGAACGGCTCGTCCCGCTCGAGGGCCGCCCGCCCCTGCTCACGCAGAAGCCGACCGGCTGCCCGTTCGCCGACCGCTGCCCGGCGGTCATCGACGCCTGCCGCGACGGCGAGCCCGCGCTGGTCGAGCCGACCGTCCCGCAGAGCGGCGACAACCCGGTCCTGACCGGGACCGTCCCGACGATCGGCAACGGCACGCTGCTCGACGACCACACCGCCGCGTGCATCCGTCGCGACGAGATCGCCGCCGGCACCCTCGAACGGTCGGAGATCTTCCCCCGGCCCGACGACGTCCCCGAGGCGACGATCGACCACGGCGACGACGTCGTCCTCGAGCTCACCGACGTCGTCAAGACGTTCCCGCTCACCAAGGGCGCGCTCTTCCGTCGGCAGATCGGCGAGGTGCACGCGGTCGACGGCATCTCGTTGACGCTCAAGCGCGGGCAGGTGCTCGGGCTGGTCGGCGAGTCCGGCTGCGGCAAGACCACCACGATCATGGAGATCCTCGAGCTCGCCGGCGCCCAGCAGGGCACCATCCGGGTGAACGGCGTCGACACCGCGTCGCTGTCGACGAAGGACCGCCTGGCGATCCGCCGCGACATCCAGGTCGTGTTCCAGGACCCGATGGCGTCGATCGACCCCCGGCTCGACATCGGTTCGGTGATCGGTGAGCCGCTGACGGTGCACGGCGTCGCGAAGGACGAGATCCGGCGACGGGTCCGCGAGGTCCTCGAACTCGTCGGGCTCGAGCCGAGCTACATCGACCGGTACCCGCACGAGTTCTCCGGTGGCCAGCGGCAGCGCATCGGCATCGCCCGCGCGCTCATCGTGGAGCCGAAGATCCTGGTGCTCGACGAGCCGGTGTCCGCGCTCGACGTCTCGGTGCAGGCGGGTGTCATCAACCTGCTCGAGGACCTGAAGCACCGCCTCGGCCTGTCGTACCTGTTCGTCGCGCACGACCTGTCCGTCGTCCGGCACATCGCCGACGACGTGGCGGTCATGTACCTCGGGCGCATCGTCGAGTACGGCGACGGCGACAAGGTGTTCTCCGACCCACAGCACCCCTACACGCGGGCCCTGCTGTCGGCCGTGCCGGTGCCGGACCCGTCCGCCGAGGCCGCCCGCGGTCGGATCCTGCTCGACGGCGACCTGCCCTCCCCCACCGAGCGCATCGACGGCTGCCGGTTCCGCACCCGCTGCCCGCTCTACCAGCTGCTCGACGAGGGCCGGCAGGAGCAGTGCCGCACGGTGGACCCGCGCCTGCAGGACGTGCACGGCCGCGGCGTCGCCTGCATCCAGACCGACCAGGAGCACCTGCTCACCGAGCGGGTGGGCGCGGTCGTCTGACGACGCTGGTCACGTGGTGGACGTGACCAGCAGACGGACGGGAGGTGGGCCCATTCCGCCGGTACCGGCGCACCGCGCCAGCGGGGCGACGGCCGTGCCGGGAGGGACGTTGCCAGCTGGCAACGGGCCTCCCGTCCGTCTGTGGTCGCGATCGCGAGCCGCGTCAGGCCCCCAGCCACAGGCTGAGCAGCGAGACCACGAGGAGCGCCAGGGCGACCGCCCCGACGACCACGGCGGGGCGGTCCCAGCCACGCACGACGTCGCTGTCCGCGGCGACCTCACGCCGCTCCGCCCAGCGGTCGAGCAGCACGACCATCTCGTCCGGCTGGCGCAGCACCGCACGCTCACCGCGCCGGGCCGGTTTCGGCCGGGGCAGTGACGGGCCGCCCCAGCACTGCAGGCGACGGCCGGCGACCGTCTCGATGACGATCTGCCAGCGGAGCGTGACGTCCGCGACCGCGTGCCACGGCACCACCGTGCGGCGGAGCGGGTTGACGACGGTGACGGCCGTGTCGTCGATGCGGATGCACGGTCGGTAGGTGAGCACCCACAGGACCCAGACCAGCACGGCGATCGGACCGACGGCGTCGAGCACGACGATCCAGCTGCCGCGTACCGCCGCGTCGACCAGCAGGAAGAGGCCCAGGACGGCGACGAGGCCGGCCGCCACGGCGCCTCCGCGACCAGCGCGGAGGACGACGGGACGCCCGGCCTCGTTCGTGGTGTCCAGCAGGATCAGCGTCCGAACTCGAACCCGGCGCCGGGGATGGCGGCCAGGAGGTCCTTCGTGTACTGCTCCTTCGGGGCGGCGAAGACCTCGTCGGTCGTCGCCTTCTCGACGATCTTGCCCTGGCGCATGACGCACACGTTGTCCGCGACCAAGCGGACGACCGCGAGGTCGTGCGTGATGAACAGGTACGTCAGGCCGAGTTCGGTCTGCAGCTCCGTCAGCAGGTCGAGGATCTGCCCCTGCACGAGCACGTCGAGCGCGGAGACGGCCTCGTCGAGGACGATGACCTCCGGCTTGAGCGCGAGCGCGCGGGCGACGGCGATGCGCTGCCGCTGCCCACCGGAGAGCTCGTTCGGGTAGCGGTTGACCATCGACTTCGGCAGCGCGACCTGGTCGAGCAGCTCGAGCACGCGGGCCCGACGCGATGCCTTGTCGCCCACCTTGTGCGTGGAGAGCGGCTCGGCGATCGTGTTCCCGACGTTGTACATCGGGTCCAGGGAGCCGTACGGGTCCTGGAACACCGGCTGCACGCGGCGGCGGAAGTCGAAGAGGTCCTTGCCCTTCAGCGCGCCGATGTCGATGCCGTCGAACTGCACGGTGCCGCTCGTGATGCTCTCGAGCTGCAGCACCAGCTTGGCGACGGTCGACTTGCCCGAACCGGACTCGCCGACGAGCGCCGTGGTGGTGCCCTTCGGGATCGCGAAGGACACGTCGTCGACGGCCTTGAGCTCGCGGGTGGCGAGGCTCTTGCCACGCAGCTTGTAGACCTTCTCGAGGTTCTTCACCACGATGAGGTCCTCGGCGGGGCGGTGCTCGCGCTCCTGCGCCCGGGCGATGAGCTCGGCGTCGTCGCTGCCGGCGTCGGCGATCTCGACCCGCTCGTGCTGCACCTTCGACTGGATGCGGCGGCTCGCGAGCGAGGGCGCCGCGGCGACGAGGCGCTGCGTGTACGGGTGCTGCGGGTTCGCCAGGATCTCCTTGGAGGGACCGGCCTCGACGACCTGGCCCTTGTACATCACGACGAGCTTCTCGGCCCGCTCGGCGGCGAGGCCGAGGTCGTGCGTGATGAACAGCACCGAGGTGCCGAAGTCGCGGGTCAGGCTCTCGAGGTGGTCGAGGATGACCCGCTGGACGGTGACGTCGAGCGCACTCGTCGGCTCGTCCGCGATGAGCAGCTGTGGGCGGCTCGACAGACCGATGCCGATGAGCACGCGCTGCCGCATGCCGCCGGAGAACTCGTGCGGGTACTGCTTGAGACGGTTCGAGGCGTCGCCGAGGCCCGCCTCCTTCAGGACCTCGATCGCACGGTCGCGGACGGCCTTCTTGCCGGTGGCCATGCCGTTCGCACGGATCGCCTCCTCGACCTGGAAGCCGATCGACCACAGCGGGTTGAGGTTCGACATCGGGTCCTGCGGGACGTAGCCGATCTCCTTCCCGCGGATCTCGGACATCTCCTTGTCACTCAGCCCGACGAGCTCACGCCCGTTGAACTTGATCGACCCGCCGGTGACCTGGCCGGTGCCGGGCAGCAGCTTGATGATCGCCTGGGCGCTCGTCGACTTGCCGGAGCCCGACTCGCCGACGATCGCGAGACGCTCGCCCTGCTCGAGGGTGAGGTCCACGCTCCGCACGGCCTGCACGAGACCGGACTGCGTCTTGAACCCGACCTGCAGGTCGCGGATCTCGAGCAGCGGGGCACCGCCGGCGTTGGTGCGTCGGCCGGTGGGGTTGGTCAGCGTCTCGCTCATCGGCGGGCCCTCGCCTTCGGGTCGAGCGCGTCGCGCACCACGTCACCGAGGAGCAGGAACGCGAGCACGGTGATGGACAGCGCGGCCGACGGCCAGAAGATCGTCGACGGGTTGGTGCGGATCGACGTCTGCGCCGTTCCGATGTCGAGACCCCAGCTGAGGGCCGACGGCGGCAGTCCGATGCCGAGGAACGACAGGGTCGCCTCCGCCACGATGAACGTGCCGAGCGACACGGTCGCGACCACGATGACCGGGGCCAGCGAGTTCGGGATGACGTGGCGCACGAGCGTCTTGAACCGGCTGACGCCGAGGGCCGCCGACGCCATGACGTAGTCGGCCTGCTTGGCGCTCAGCACGGCGCCACGCATGATGCGGGCGATCTGCGGCCATGCGAACGCCGCGAGCACGAGCGCGACGGTGATCGCGTTCCGCGCGGGGATGACCGACATGATCACGATCGCACCGAGCACGGTGGGGATCGAGAAGAAGATGTCACCGATGCGGGACACGATCGTGTCGAGCCAGCCGCCGTAGAAGCCGGCCAGCGCGCCGATCACGATGCCGACGAGCGACACCAGGACCGTCGCGACGATGCCGACGATGAGCGAGTTCTGGGCACCCCAGATCACGCGGGCGTAGACGTCGGAGCCCTGACGCGTGAAGCCGAGGATGTGCCCGGCCTCGGGTCCGCCGTCGCTGTTGTCGAGGTTCGACGCACGCGGGTCGACGTGGGCGAAGAGGCCCGGGAAGACCGCGACGACGATGATCAGCAGGATCAGGATCGAGGAGATCCAGAACGTCGGGCGGGTCCGCATGGACTCCCAGGCGTCGGTCCAGAGGGAACGGGTCTTCTCGTCCTCGTTGACCTGGTCGATCGCCTGCAGGGGCGTTTCCTCGAGCGGGGCGACGAAGTGCGTCGCCGAGCGGGGTGCGGCGTTACTTGGCATAGCGGATCCTCGGGTCCAGGACGGCGTAGAGCAGGTCCACCAGGAGGTTGGCGAGCATGAAGATGATGACCATCACGGCGACGAAGGAGACCACCGTCGGGCCCTCGCCGAGCTTGACGGCGCGGAACACCGTGCCGCCGACACCGTTGATGTTGAAGATGCCCTCGGTCACGATCGCGCCGACCATCAGGTTGCCGATGTCGACACCCAGGTAGGTCACCACGGGGATGAGCGAGTTCCGGAAGATGTGCACGCCGACGACACGACGACGGGGCAGGCCCTTCGCGGTCGCGGTGCGCACGAAGTCCGCCGTGGTGTTCTCGGCCACGCTCGCGCGGGTGAGCCGCACGATGTAGGCGAAGGACACCGACGCGAGCACGATCGCCGGCAGGACGAGCTCGTCCCACGGCGCTTGTCCGGACACCGTGACCCGGAACAACCCGAGCTTGATGCCGAACACGTACTGCAGCACGAACCCGACGACGAAGGTCGGCACCGAGATGAGCAGGAGCGACACGACGAGCGCGGTGGCGTCGAACAGCTTGCCCTTGCGCAGACCCGCGATGACGCCGACGACGATGCCGGCGACGGCCTCGAACACGAGCGCGAGGATCGCCAGGCGCGCGGTGATCGGGAACGCCGAGGCGAGCTGCTGGCTGACCGGCAGGCCCGAGTAGGTCACGCCGAGGTCGCCGCGGAACACGCCGCCGATCCAGAGCAGGTACTGGACGATGAACGGCTTGTCCAGGTTGTACTGCTGGCGCAGGGTCTCGATGACCTGCGGCGACGGCTGGCGGTCGCCGAACAGTGCTGCGATGGGGTCGCCGGGCAGCGAGAACACCATGAAGTAGATGAGGAACGTGGCCCCGAAGAACACGGGGATGAGTTGCAGGAGGCGCTTGCCGAGGTACCAGAGCATCAGATCCCTGCCCGGTCCGGAGCGATGTCGATCAGGTTCATTGTGGTGAGGGGTGGACGTTCCGAGGGTCGGCACGGATGTCCGGCACGGGCGGCGGCGCCCGATGTGGTGGGGGAAGGTGTTGCCGCCGAGGTACGGGGGTTCGGGGACCTGTGCGGTCCCCGAACCCCCGTCCGGTGGTCGCGAGGCAGGATACCTGCTCGCGCTTTGGTCTCTGGGAGACCTAGATCAGTTCTTGACCTCGATGTCGTAGTACAGCGGCACCGAGTTCCAACCGAACTTCACGTTGGACACGTTGTCCGCGTTCCAGACACCGGTGACGTTCGAGTACCAGAGCGGGATCTCCGGGAGGTCCTTGAACAGGAGCTCCTGGGCCTGGTCGAAGGCCTTGTTGCCCTCTTCGACCGTGGCGGCCGAACGGCCCTCGGCGAGCAGCTCGTTGTACTCCTTGGAGTCGTACCGCGAGTAGTTGTTCGACGAGCCCTCACCCATGGTCGGGCCGAGGAAGTTGTACAGCGACGGGTAGTCGGCCTGCCAACCGGTGCGGCTGCCGCCCGTGAGCTTGTCGTTCGTCTGGAGGTCCAGGGCTTCCTGGAACGTCGGGATCGCGTTGCCCTCGGCCTTGATGCCGAGCGTGTTCGAGATCGAGTTCGTGACCGCGGTCACCCACGCCTCGTGCCCACCGTCGGCGTTGTACGTGATGGTGAGGGTGTCGTCGTACTTCGAGATCTTGTCGGCCTCGGCCCAGAGCTTCTTGGCCTCGGACTCGTTGTAGTCCAGGACGTCGGAGCCGTCGAGGTCGTCGTTCCAGCCCGCGATGACCGGCGACGTGAAGTCCTTCGCCGGGGTGCGCGTGCCGTCGAAGATCTTGTCGGTGATCTGCTTGCGGTTGATGGCCATCGAGACGGCCTCACGACGCAGCGTGCCTTCCTCGCCCTTCCAGTGGTCGAGGTAGTACGGCAGGTAGATCGCCTGGAAGATGGCGGCCGGCTGGTTGACGTTCGAGTCCGGGAAGTCGGACTTGTAGGTCTTGAAGGCGCTGTCCGGCACGGCGTCGAGGACGTCGAGGTTGCCGCCCTGCGCGTCGGAGTACGCGGTGTCCTGCGAGGCGTAGAACGTGATCGTCAGACCACCGTTCTTCGGCTTGCGCTTGCCCTCGTAGTCCTTGTTGGTGACGAGCTTGATGGACTGGTTGTGCGTCCAGGCCTTCTTGCCGTCGAGCTTGTACGGACCGTTGCCGATCGGGTTCTCACCGAACGCCTTGGTGTCGTCGTAGAACGAGGACGGCAGCGGCACGAAGGCCGAGTAGCCGAGCGACAGCGGGAAGTCCGACTGGGCCGACTTCAGCGTGACGGTGAACTCGTCGTCGTCGACGACCTTGAGGCCCGTGAGCTCCGAGTCCTTGTCGGCGTTGTAGCCCTCGATGTTCTCGAAGAAGTAGCTGGCGCCCTGGGCGTTCGACTTCTGGGCTGCCCAGTTCCACGCCTTGGTGAACGACTCCGCCGTGACCTTCTCGCCGTTCGTGAAGGTGTAGTTGGTGTTCAGCGTGATGTCGAACGTCTTCGAGTCATCGGTGTCGATGCTCTTGGCGACCTCGTTGACCGGCTTGCCGTCGGCGTCGTACGAGACGAGGCCTTCGAAGAGCGAGTCGATGATCTTGCCGCCACCGGTCTCGGTGGTGTTCGACGGGATCAGCGGGTTCTGGGGTTCGCTGCCGTTGGTGGTGACGATCCCGGACGCGTTCGCCGAGCCCGAGCCACCCCCGTCGGAGCTGTTGCTGGAGCAGGCGGTCAGGGCGAGTGCTGTGGCCCCGAGCACGGCGAGGGCGGAAAGCCCGGCGCGCTTCTTGATCAAGGTTCCTCCTGGTGCATGGGACGCGCAGGGCACAGCGGTGTCGCCCGGGCGCGTTTGACATCTGCACTGTAGGCAAGGTGGACAGCAGCCTCCAAACCCTGGAGCGAACGGTTACAAGCCGGTAACCAACTTGCACGATCCTTGCGAGAGGATGCAAGATTCGCGCGCTCGCTGAACGCCCTCGCGCTTTTGTTGCATCTGCATGAAATTCGTTGCACTGCGACACAGTTCTGTGCAAGGAACACCTGTCCCGAGTCCCCCTCAGGACCCGGGCATCCACCCTCCACCAGCCGTACCGTGAACACGTGCTCGCGAACGACATCCCCCATCTCCACGTCCCCTCCTCCCCCACCGTGAGCGGTGATCCCGGGAGCACCGGAGCGGCCTTCGTCGCGGTCTCCCGTCCGGACCTCGAGCAGGATGCCTCCCGCAGCACCATCGAGCGCGTGACCGCTGCGGGCGCGGTCCGCTGGACCTCCGGCGACCGCGACTCGTCACCGGTCCTGTCCCCGGACGGGCGCGCGCTCGCGTTCCTCCGGTCGGTCGAGGACGACCACGGGGTCGCGCACCCGCAGCTCGCCGTGGCACCGGTGCACGGCGGCGAGGCCCGCATCGTCACCGCCCTGCCGCTCGGCGCCGGCACCCCGGTCTGGTCGCCCGACTCGACGCGGGTCGCGGTCACCGCACGCTTCCCCGAACCGGGCCGCTACGGCTCGACGGTCCCCGGTGCCGACCGTCGTCCGGCACCGAACGCCGAGGCACCCCGGCTCGTCTCCCGGCTCGACTTCCACGTCGACGGCACTGGGTACCTGCTCGACAAGCTGCAGCAGATCGTGGTCGTCGACGTCACCGACCCCGCCGCGGCGCCGGTGGACGCCCCGCTGACGAGTGCGCCGTGCTCGGTCTCCGCTCCGGCCTGGTACCCCGACGGCGGCGCGCTCCTCGTCGTGGCCCCGCGTGACCTCGGTGCACGCGAGACCCACGACGACGACCTGTACCGCGTCGACGCGTCCGACGGCACGATGACGCTCGCGATCCGGACCGAGGGCTCCGTCAGCGCGATCGCGACGGCCCCGGACGGCACCGTGTACTACATCGGGGCGTCGCACCTCGACGGCCGCCTGGTCGCCGAACCCGAGGGCCTCTGGGTCGCGGCGCACGGCTCCGATCCGATCCGACTGACCGCACGGGCAACGGTCGACGTCACCGGAACGCCGGTGCTCCACCGCGGAGACGTCCTCGTCGCGGTGCTCGACCGCGGGACCGTCACCGTGCGTCGTGTCCCCGCCGGAACGACGGCGCCGCTCCGGCTCGACGAGCTCGGGGTCGTCCTCGGGGGCCGTCTGGTCGTCTCGGGCTTCGACGTCGACGGGGACGTCCTGGTCGCCACGGCGGCCACGACGGACTCGCCCGGCGAGGTGCACGTGGTCGACCTCACGGCATCCGACGATGCGTTGCCGACGATCCTCACCGACTACGCGGCTCCGCTCCGGACGGAGGCGTCCGCCCCCGGTGTCCGCCGCATCGAGGAGCTCACCGGCACCGCTGCCGACGGCACCCCGGTGCACGGCTGGGTCGTCCTGCCCGAGGGCGACGGCCCGCACCCCGTCCTCCGGGTGGTGCACGGCGGACCGTTCGGCCAGGACACCTGGGCCTTCTTCGACGAGGCGCAGGTGTACGCCAGTGCCGGGTACGCCGTCGTCCTCGGCAACCCGCGCGGGTCTGCCGGCTACGGCCTCGACCACGGCCGCGCGGTCATCGGTGCGATGGGCACCGTCGACGTCGACGACGTGCTCGCCCTGCTCGACGCGGCGCTCGAGCGCCCCGACCTCGACGCGGACCGCGTCGGCATCATGGGCGGCTCGTACGGCGGGTTCATGACGAGCTGGGTCGCCGCCCACCACGGTGACCGGTTCGTCGCCGCGTGGAGCGAACGCGCCGTGAACGCGTGGGACTCGTTCGCGGGCAGTTCCGACATCGGCTGGTACTTCGCCGACGCCTACGTCGGCGCCGACCCCGAGGAGCAGCGTCGCCGGAGCCCGCTGACGTACGCCGCGCAGGTCACGATGCCGTTCATGGTCGCGCACTCGGAAGCGGACTGGCGCTGCCCGATCGAGCAGGGGCAGCGCCAGTTCGTCGCGCTCCGCCGCGCCGGGGTCGACGCGTCGTTCCTCGTGTTCCCGGGCGAGGGCCACGAGCTCTCCCGCTCCGGCTCGCCGTGGCACCGCGTGCAGCGGTTCGAGCACGTCCTCGCGTGGTGGGCGGAGCACCTGCCCGTCACACCGGTCGCGTGACCTGACCGAGGGATGACGGGAGGCCCGTGGCGGATCCGCCACGGGCCTCCCGTCGTCTCGGTGGTGCGTCGAGGACGCAGGTCGCTACGCGAACGCCTCCACCGGCGGGCAGGCGCACACCAGGTTGCGGTCGCCGTACGCCTGGTCGATCCGGCGGACCGGCGGCCAGTACTTGCGGCCGCTGATGCCGGGCAGCGGGTAGACGGCCTGCTCGCGGGTGTAGGCGTGCGCCCACTCCCCCGAGATCACCGACGACGCCGTGTGCGGGGCGTGCACGAGCGGGTTGTCGTCCGCCGGCCACTCCCCGCGCTCGACCGCCGCGGCCTCGGCCCGGATCGCGAGCATGGCGTCGACGAAGCGGTCGAGCTCGGCCAGGTCCTCGCTCTCCGTCGGCTCCACCATCAGGGTGCCGGCGACCGGGAACGACATGGTCGGGGCGTGGAAGCCGTAGTCGACCAGACGCTTCGCGACGTCGTCCACGGTGATGCCGGTGGTGTCGCGCAGGGGCCGCAGGTCGAGGATGCACTCGTGCGCCACGAGCCCGTCGTCGCCCGTGTAGAGCACCGGGAACGCGTCGCGCAGTCGTGCCGCGATGTAGTTCGCCCCGAGCACGGCGGCTTCGGTCGCACGGGTGAGGCCCTCGAGCCCCATCATCCGGACGTAGGTCCAGGTGATGGGCAGGATGCTCGGGCTGCCGTACGGTGCCGCGCTGACCGGGCCACCGGCGTGCGCCAGTCGGCCGTCGGCGTCGGCCGCGGTCGAGCCGGGCCGGCGGTCGGCCTGCTGCGCGAACGGGTGCCCCGGCAGGTAGGGCGCGAGGTGCGCCTTCGCCGCCACCGGACCGACACCCGGTCCGCCGCCGCCGTGCGGGATGCAGAAGGTCTTGTGCAGGTTGAGGTGCGAGACGTCGCCGCCGAAGTCGCCGAAGCGGGCGTGGCCGAGCAGCGCGTTGAGGTTCGCGCCGTCGACGTAGACCTGGCCGCCGGCGTCGTGCACGGCGTCGCAGATCTCCCGGATGTCGTGCTCGTACACGCCGTGGGTCGACGGGTACGTGATCATCAGCGCCGCGAGGGTGTCGGCGTGCTGTTCCGTCTTCGCGCGGAGGTCGGCGAGGTCGACGTTGCCGTTCTCGTCGCACGCGACCACGACGACCTTCATGCCGGCGAGGACCGCCGACGCGGCGTTCGTGCCGTGCGCGCTCGACGGGATCAGGCAGACGGTGCGCTCGGCGTCGCCGTTGGCCTGGTGGTACCCGCGGATCGCGAGGAGCCCGGCGAGTTCGCCCTGGCTGCCCGCGTTCGGCTGCAGGGACACGGTGTCGTACCCGGTGACCTCGGCCAGCCAGGACTCCAGGTCACCGATCATGTCGAGGTAGCCCTCGACGTCACCGCGCGGCGCGAACGGGTGGATGTTCGCGAACTCCGGCCACGTCACGGCCGCCATCTCGGTCGCCGCGTTGAGCTTCATCGTGCAGCTGCCGAGCGGGATCATGCCGCGGTCGAGCGCGTAGTCCTTGTCCGCCAGGTGCTTCAGGTACCGCATCATGCGGGTCTCGCTGCGGTGTGCGCTGAACACGGGGTGCGTCAGGTACTCGCTCTCGCGCTGCAGCCCGGCCGGGAGGCCCGTGGCCGCATCACGCACGGCAGCCTCGGTCGCGGGGACGGTCACGTCCACGGCCCCGAACACGCCCGCCAGTCGGGCGACGTCGTCGGGCGTGGTCGTCTCGTCGACGGAGAGCTGGAACACGTCCTCGTCCACCTGGTGCAGCAGGAAGTCCGCGTCCTGCGCTGCGGCGACGACCGCCCCGGCGCGACCGGTGGCCCGCAGGGTGAGCGTGTCGAAGAACGCGTCGTGCACCACCTGGAGGCCGGCGTCACGGGCGACCGCGGCGAGCGCCGACGTCGTCCGGGCGACCCGGTTCGCGATGAACCGCAGCCCCTCGGGTCCGTGGTACACGGCGTACATCGAGGCCATGACGGCGAGCAGGACCTGCGCGGTGCAGATGTTGCTCGTCGCCTTCTCGCGGCGGATGTGCTGCTCGCGGGTCTGCAGGCTGAGGCGGTAGGCCATCGCACCGTCGGCGTCGAAGGACACCCCGACCAGGCGACCGGGCAGTTGGCGCTCGAGTCCGGCGCGGACGGCGAGGTACCCGGCGTGCGGGCCGCCGAAGCCGAGCGGGACACCGAAGCGCTGGCTCGTCCCCACGGCGACGTCGGCGCCGAGGTCGCCGGGGCTGGCGAGCAGGGTCATGGCGAGCAGGTCGGCCGCGACGACGGCGATGCCGCCCCCGGCGTGGACGCGCTCGATGATCGACGACGGGTCGACGATCCGGCCGGAGGCACCGGGGTACTGCACGATCACGCCGAAGGCGCCGTCGAGCTGCTCGTCGGTCGGTCCGGCGATGGGGTCGAACGCACGCAGCGTGATGCCGACGGCGTCCGCGCGGTGGTCGAGCAGCGCGCGGGTCTGCGGCAGCAGGTCGTCGTCGACGAGGAACGCGTCGCCCTTCACCTTGGACGCGCGGCGGGCGAGGAGCATTCCCTCGACCACGGCGGTGCCCTCGTCGAGCATCGAGGCACCGGCGGTGGCCATGCCCGTCAGGTCGGAGACCATCGTCTGGAAGTTGATGAGCGCTTCGAGCCGGCCCTGGGAGATCTCCGGCTGGTACGGCGTGTAGGCCGTGTACCAGCTCGGGTTCTCGAGCACGTTCCGCTGGATCACCGCGGGCGTGTGGGTGCCGTGGTAGCCGAGGCCGATCATGGCGCGGCGGACGGTGTTGCGTCCGGCCTTCGCCCGCAGTTCGGCGAGCGCCTCGGTCTCACCGACGGCGGCGGGGATCACCGAGTCGGTGACGGGTGCCGCGTGGATCGACTCGGGGATCGCGGCGCGGACCAGGGCGTCGAGCGACGTCTGACCGACGGTGTCGAGCATGGTCTGCTGGTCGGCCGGGGTGGTGCCGATGTGGCGGTCGGCGAAGGAGGTCTGCAGGTTCTGGAACACCTGCTGGTCGTCGGTGCCGGTCATGCGATGGACGCCCGGTACGCGTCGTGGTCCATCAGGTCCTCGGGGAACGAGGTGCCCTCGACCTTGATCTTCACGAGCCAACCCGTGCCGAACGGGTCCTGGTTGACGGTGTCGGGGGCGTCGACCACGGCGTCGTTGACCGCGATGACCTCGCCCTCGATCGGCGCGAAGAGCTCGCCGACGCTCTTGGTGGACTCGATCTCGCCGATCTGCGCGCCGGCGGTGGTGGCGGTGCCGACGGCGGGGAGTTCGACGTAGACGACGTCACCGAGCTGCTCGGCGGCGTGGTCGGTGATGCCGACGGTGACGGTGTCGCCCTCGACGAGGAGCCACTCGTGGTCGGCCGTGTACTGGAGTGCGGTCTGGTCGGTCATGACATCAGCCTTTCGAGGCGCGGCGGTAGAAGGGGAACGCGGTGACGGTGCTGGGGATGGCCGTTCCGCGGACGTCGATGTGCAGGAGTTGTCCCTCGGCGGCGAGCGCCGGGTCCACGAAGGCCATCGCGACCGGGTGGCCGAGCGTCGGCGAGAGAGCACCCGAGGTGACGGTGCCGACGACCGTGCCGTCGTGCACGACGTCGTAGCCGGCACGCGGGGCGCGGCGCCCCTCGGTGACGAGCCCGACGAGCACGCGGGCGTCGTCCGTCGGCGCGACACCGGCCGCGCCGACGAAGTCGCCGGTCTTCGCGACCACGCGGCCGAGTCCGGCCTGGGCGGGGCGCACGTCGGTGCTGAGCTCGTGCCCGTACAGCGGCATGCCGGCCTCGAGCCGCAGGGTGTCGCGTGCAGCGAGTCCGGCGGGGACGACACCGCGGTCGGCGCCGGCCTCGAGCAGCGCGTCCCAGATCGCCGGGGCGACCTCGGGGGCGCAGTACAGCTCGAAGCCGTCCTCGCCGGTGTACCCGGTGCGGGCGACGAGCACCTCGGAGCCGTCGAACACGGCGTGCAGGGCGCGGTAGTAGCCGAGGTCGTCGAGGGGGCTCTCCGGCTGCAGGCGGTCGGCGACGACGAGGGCGTCGAGCGTGCCGGCTGCCGCTGGGCCCTGGATCGCGACGAGTGCGGTGCTGTCCGAGTCGTCCGACACCGCGACGTCGAAGCCGTCGGTGCGCTCGGACAGCGCGGCGACGGCGACCTCGCGGTTCGAGGCGTTCGCGACGACGAGGAACACGTCGTCGTCGGTGCGGTACACGACGAGGTCGTCGAGGATCCCGCCGTCCTCGGCGAGCAGCAGGGAGTACTTCGCGCGGCCGAGCGGCATCGCGCCGAAGGAACCGGCGAGCGCGTGGTCGAGGAAGGCGACCGCGTCCGGACCGGTCACCCCGATCTCGGCCATGTGCGACAGGTCGAAGACCCCGGCCGACTGTCGGACGGCGTGGTGCTCGGCGAGGTCGGACGAGTAGCGCACGGGCATGCGGTACCCGGCGAAGTCGGTGAAGGTCGCACCGGCGGCTTCGTGCGCGGGTTCGAGCGGGGACGAACGCAGTGGCGTCGGACTCATGGCGGAGTTCTCCTGGCATCAGCAGGACCCGGCGACGATCGCCGGGTGGAACTCCCCCTCTGTCATGGGCCTGAGAGTTTCACCGCGGCCCGTGAGGTCCGGCGGCTTTCACCGTGGGCGAGACGACTGAGCGTCTGCTTTTCAGAGTGGCCTGTCCGCTGCGGTGTGGGACCTGAGAGATTGACGGGGGGATTGCTCCTTCGGTGCCGTGCGTGCGCCCGAGGGCACGATGTGCCCATGGGCACGATGTACCCGTTGGCACTGCACGGCGTCTCCCGCGACGGATGAGCGGCCGGTGTGTTCAGTTGTCCGCGCCGAGCATACCGAGACCGCGTTACGAACGTGTGTCGCGTGCCGGCCTTCGACATCTCGTAGAATGCGGGGATGGCCGGACAGCGATCACGCCCCAGGGGGCAGCTCGAGCAAGCGGTGCTCGACGCGCTCCGCTCCGTGACCGACGGCCTGACCGCCCGCCAGGTGCTCGACGCCTTCCCGGAGCCCCGTCCGGCACTGACCACGGTGCTCACCGTCCTCGACCGTCTCGGCCGCAAGGGGCAGGTGGAGCGGCAGGAGCACGACGACGCCCCGCTGAGCTTCCGCGCCGTGCACAGTCGCGACGAGCAGACCGCGTCCCTCATGTCGAGTGCGCTCGCCGCCTCGGCCGACCGTGAAGCAGCACTGCTGCAGTTCACCGGCTCGCTCGCCTCCGACGACCTCGAGGCCCTGCGCCGCGCCCTCGACGCCCGCGCACGTTCCTGACCGGGGTCGCTCCGTGGTCGTCGCCGGCATCGCGCTCATCGTCCTCGCCCTGCTGGTGGTCGTGTTCGCCCCAAGGGTGCTGACCCGGGCCGCCTGGACCATCGACCGCCCGCGCACCGCCTTGGTGTGCTGGTCGCTCGCGGTGCTGCTCGGCGTCGTCGGGTTCGTCGCCGGCATCGCCCTCGTCGTGCTCGCCGACCGCCCGCTCACCGACCTCCTGGGCGGCGACGGTTCTCCCACCCACGGCTTCAACGTCGGCGTCGCACTGCTCGCGGTCATCGCGTTCGTGGTCGCCGTCCGCGTCCGCCCCGGGCCCGAGCACGAGGCCGTCCGCCAGGCCATGCGCTCCGGCGTCGCGCCGCACCGCGAGATCGACGGCACCCCGGTGGCCGTCGTCGACGCGGACCACGCCCTGGCCTGCGCGGTGCCCGGACGGAGCGGCGGTGTGCTGGTCAGCACCGGCTTGGCAGACCGGTTGCGGACGGACGAACTGGATGCCGTGGTCGCCCACGAACGTGCCCACCTGACCCAGCACCACGCGGCGGCCGTCGCGGTCGCCGAATCGATCGAGCGTGCGGTCCCGTGGGTGCCCGGTGCGCGCGCCATGGCGCGCTCGACGCGCGTCCTCGTGGAGTTCGCCGCCGACGACGCCGCGGCCCGACGCGTCGGACGCGACGCCCTGCGCCGGGCCGTCCTGGTGGCGGACGAGAGCAGCGCGCTCGGGGCGATCCGGGCCTCCCGTCTCTCCTGAGCGAGCACGTGTCGGAGGCGAGGCATATGGTGATCGGACCGTGAAGCCACTGACCGAAGCCGACATCCGATCCTCGTTCGTCAACGCCACCCCCGACGAGCTCGAGCAGCTGCCGATCCCCGGCCTGCACGAGATGCTCTGGGACGAGCGCGAGTTCCTGGGCTGGCGCGACCCGCAGGCCGCCCGCCGCGGGTACATCGTGTCCTGGATCGACGACCGCCCCGTGGGCATCATCGTCCGGTCCGCGGGCGGCTCCCTCCGCGCCGGCATCGCCGCGATGTGCTCGTTCTGCCACTCCCCGCAGCCGGCGACGCAGGTGCGGCTGTTCTCGGCGCCCCGTGCGGGCGAGGCCGGGCGCAACGGCAACACCATCGGCACCTACATCTGCGAGGACCTCGGGTGCTCGATGCTCATCCGCACCGCGCCCCCGCACCTCAACCCGCCGGCGACCATCGCGATGCGCGGCGCCTCGCTGCTGCAGCGCGTGCAGAACTTCACCGCGGACATCATGAAGTCGGCGTGAGCCGCTTCGGCACCGCCCGCTGGGCCGTCGTCGAGGAGCTCGGCGACGGACGCTGGCGGTTGACCCTTCGCGACGAGGCCGACGACGAGCTCGGTGCGTTCGGCCTCGGGGTCGAGGGGCCGTGGGACCCGGACGTCGAACCCCACGTCGGGTTCGTGCTCGTGCAGCTCGGGCTGACCCTGCGGGGTGCACGGCCGTGGCACGTCGACGAGCTCGGCGACCACCGGGCACCCGTGCTCGCGCTCGGCTGAGCGGAGCGCTTCCCGCCGGGCGTCGCTCAGTCGGCGTCGCTCAGTCGGCTTCGACGAAGTTCCGCAGGATCTCGCGGTCGTCGTCGGCGCGCATCGCCCACGACAACTCGCTGCGGTGATCGCTGTCGGTCAGCGGCAACAGCACGACGGTGTCCGGTGCGGCGAGCGCGGCGCTCTCCGGAGCGACGGTCACGCCGAGTCCCGCACCAACCAGGTGCAGGACGGTGGCCCAGGTCGTGGCCTCCTGAACGACCACGGGTCGTCGACCGCCGGCCGTGACCGGTGCGAGGTTGCGCTCGGTCGCGAGCGAACCGGCCACGGCGGGGAAGAACACGAACGGCTCGTCCACGAGCTCGGTGCCGCGGATGGCTCGACGATCGGCGAGCCGGTGTCCGCGTGGGACCGCCGCGACGAACGCCTCGGTCCGGAACGGCAGCAGCCGCACGGCGGGGTCCGGATCCGGGTCGCGCACGACGGCCAGGTCGAGCTCGCCCCGCACGATCCGGGCGAGGAGCGTCGACGAGTAGCCCTCGGTCAGGTCCACACGGACCAGGGGGTAGCGCTCACGGAACGCCTGCACCCGCTCGATCGGACCGAGGGGCAGCGCCGAGACGACGAACCCGACGTCGAGCCGGCCGGCCTCGCCCTGACCGACCCGGACCGTCTCGTCCAGGTCGCGGCGTACCTGCCCGAGCAACGACCGCGCGCGTCCCTGCAGCGCTTGGCCGGCGGCCGTGAGGGCGACGCTGCGGCTCGTGCGGACGAACAGGTCGACGCCGAGTTCGCGTTCGGTGCGGCGGATCTGCTGGGACAGCGCGGGCTGCGCGATGCGAAGGCGCTCGGCAGCGCGGCCGAAGTGCAGTTCGTCGGCCACTGCGAGGAACGCACGGAGCTGGCGGAGGTCGACGTCCGGTTCCCGATCCATGCATGCAGCGTATCGATCAACGCGAACGAGTATTGGACGTGACCCCATCCGGATCGCAGGATGGAGCCATGCCCGAAGCGACCTCCACCGTCACCATCGCCGACCTCGCCACCCCCGCCGACGCCGAGGCGTTCCGCGTCCTCAACGAGGCCTGGATCACGCAGTTCTTCGCGCTCGAGGACGAGGACCGCAAGTTCCTCGGCGACCCCGTCGGTCACGTCGTCGAGCCCGGCGGGGCCGTCTTCGTCGCGCGGCTCGACGACCAGGTGATCGGGTGCATCGGCATCGTGCCGACGACCCCGGGGGTGTTCGAGCTCGTGAAGATGGCCGTCGGGCCCGGTCATCAGGGGCACGGCACCGGTCGGAAGCTCATCGCCGCTGCACTCGACCGCGCCCGGGAGCTCGGCGCGCAGCGGATCGACCTCGAGAGCAACGCGCAGTTGGCCAGCGCCGTGCACCTGTACGAGGCGTTCGGCTTCCGGCACCTGCGCGCTGACGAGCTCGTGCCGAGCCCCTACGTCCGCGCCGACGTGCACATGACGCTCGAGCTGCGCTGACAGCGGCCCGGTTTCGGTACGCTCGCGGCATGGCGACGTTCGAAGTGCAGGCGGTCCGCGAGCGCGGCGCGTGGCAGGTGTTCATCGACGGCTTCATGGTCACCGAGGTCGACCGCTGGCCAGCCGTCGGCTTCGTCGCACGCGAGGTTCTGGCGATGGACCGCACCGACGACCTGCAGATCCGTGTGGTCGGGCGCAACCAGTACATCGACTGACCCGGTCAGCGAGCGGCGGCGACCAACTGCTGTGCTCGCTGGTGCGACACGTGGAGCAGCGGCCCGATCTCACGCACCGTGAGTCCGGACTCGTGCAGGACCAGCGCCGCAGCGGCCGTCTCCTTCGCCGCTTCGATGCGCGCTCGCTCGGATTCCTCGCGGAGCGCCACCGCACGGTCCAGGTGTGCCTGCGCCGCTTGGGGCATCGCCACCTCGACGACGAGCTCGAACGACTCCGGATCGCGGTCGTCGTTCATCAGCGAGAGCCAGTCGCGGGCCATGAGCTCGATCTCACGCTCGCGCTTTGCCTGCGTCCGGACGACTCCGTCGATCCAGATCACCCAGTACTTCTTGCCGCGCTCTGCGCGCACCGTGTGTCGGCTCATCGTCGCCCATCTCCTTGTCGGTCGCAGTCACAGAGAATGCCGCGCACCGTCATCTCCTCCACCTCTCGGTGCCTCGGAACGACGATCGTGTTCCGACCGAAGCGGAACAGGTCGTGCTTCCCGCCATGCCGGTGGAACACGAATTCGACACCGTTCTCGTCAGCCTTCCGAGCGAGCCTGCGGAGCAACTCCGTGCGCTTCACCGTAGTTGGCCAACCACTACTAGGCAAACTTGCCTATCGCGGTTGGACAGAACCGGCTCGTAGCGCTGCATGTCCCGACTGTGGCGACCCGCGGGCTGCGGTTCAGGAGTAGCGACGTGATCTGTGGACAGGCTCCAGCCGGGGCGAATTGTGGAGGAACGGCCGGTCGCATTCGCGCCGGGGAGACGCCACCATGGACCGCATGAGCACCACCACGTTCGACGACCTGATCGCGATCGGCGAAGCCGCCGACGTCACCGGCTGGGACTTCTCGTGGCTCGACGGCCGCGCCACCGAGGAACGCCCGCCGTGGGGCTACGCGAAGATGCTCGGCGAGCGACTCGGTCGCCTCGCCGGGGTCCCCGGCACCGCCAGCCTCGACGTGCAGACCGGCGGTGGCGAGGTCCTCGCCGAAGCGCCCGCGTTCCCAGCCACCGCGGTGGCGACGGAGTCCTGGGCGCCGAACGTCGCCACCGCCACACGACTCGTGCACCCGCGCGGCGTGGTCGTCGTCGCCGACCCCGACGAGCCGCCGCTGCCCTTCGCCGACGGCGCGTTCGACCTCGTGACGAGCCGACACCCGGCCGCGATCCACTGGGACGAGCTCGCACGGGTCCTCGCTCCCGGGGGCACGTACTTCGCCCAGCACGTCGGACCCGCGAGCGTCTTCGAGCTGATCGAGTTCTTCCTCGGCCCGAAGCCCGTCGAGCGGCGCGGCCGGCACCACGACGACGAAGCCGACGCAGCACGTGCCGCCGGACTCGAGATCGTCGAGCTGCGGACCGCGCGGACCCGGATCGAGATCCACGACGTCGCCGCGGTCGTCTACCTGCTCCGCAAGGTGATCTGGTGGGTGCCCGACTCATCGAGGCGCGCCGACCCGTCTGAGTCGACCCGGGCCTCCTGGATGCACCACCGTCACGCGCTCACGCGACGTGCCAGACCAGCCCCTCCTGCGCACTCGACGGGTACGCCGAGGCGATGCGGAACACGGCCTCGCGCAACGTCTCCGGTGAGCACGCCAGGTTGAGGCGCACGAACCCACGCCCCTCGCTCCCGAACCCGAGCCCGGAGTTCAGGGCGACGTAGGCGTTCTCACGCAGTGGTACGGCCGGGTCGTCACCGAGCCCGATCCCGCGGAAGTCGAGCCACGCCAGGTACCCGGCGCGCGGCCGTGTGTAGACCACACCGGGCAGGTGCTCGGCGAGGAGCTTCGCGAGCAGTCGGTCGTTGGCCACGATCCGTGACACCACCTCGTCGAGCCAGGTGGTCCCGACGGTGAACGCCGCCAGGTTCGCGTGCAGCCCGAGGATGCTCGTGCGGCAGGCGACCTCCTCCCACAGGGTGTCGAGGAGAGCGGCGGTGCGGTCGTCACCGGCGACGATGATCGAGCACTTCACGCCCGCGAGGTTCCACCCCTTGCTCGCCGAGGTCACACAGACGCTGCGGGCTCCGACGGGCTCGGCGACGGCTGCGAACGGGGTGAACTGCACGCCCGGGTGGGTCAGCGGGGCGTGGATCTCGTCGCTGATGACGAGCACGTCGTACTTCGCGGCGAGTTCGGCGATCGCGAGCAGGTCGGCGCGGTCGTGCACGAGTCCGACGGGGTTGTGCGGGTTGCAGAGCAGGAAGACGCCGACCCCGCTGGCGAACGCCCGCTCGAGCCCTTCGAGGTCGAGCCGGTACTGCCCCCACTGCTCGAGCAGCGGGACCTCTTCCACCTGACATCGGGCCTCGTCGACGAGTTCGAAGAACGGCGGGTACACCGGCGGCGTGATCGCGACGCGGCCGCCGTCGGGCAGCGCGAGTCGCAGCGACTCGACGATGCCGACGCTGACGTCGGTGGCCAGGTGGATCCGGGACGGGTCGATCTCCCAGCCCCAGCGGTCGAGCGCGAACTGCGCGAACGCGGGCGCGAGCGGCCCGGGTCCGTCGAGGTACCCGAGGTCCGACTGCGACACGCGTTCGATCAGGGCCTGCCGGATCTCCGGCGCGACGTCGTGGTCCATCTCGGCGACGAACAGCGGCAGCACGTCGGGCGCGTACCGCGTCCACTTGATGCTCGTCCGGACCCCGCGGAGCGTGCCGACCGGGTCCTGCTCGTCGCTCGCCATGCGTCCCAGCATGCACCGACCGGGAGGCCCGGCGCGAGCCCGCCCGTCATCGAGCGTCGTCTTCCGCGCACCCTGGGACGCGGGGCGTCGCCCCGCCTACTGTCGGTCCCATGAGCACGAGCACCGCCGACAAGGCCACCACCCTCAAGCAGCTGCACGAAGCCCCGGAGATCCTCCGCGTCGTGAACGTGTGGGACGCGATCACCGCGAAGGTCGTCAGCGACCTGCCCGGCACGAAGGCGATCGCGACCGCCGGACACTCGATCGCCGCGTCGTACGGGTACGAGGACGGCGGGATGCCCCTCGACCTCGCACTGTCGGGCGCCGCGATCGTGGCCGCCGCGACCGACCTGCCGGTCACCGCGGACCTCGACGACGGGTACGAGGACCCCGCCGAGACCATCCGGCGCGCGATCGGCTCCGGCATCGTCGGCGCCAACGTCGAGGACCGCCTGCGCCCCTTCGACGAGGCCGTCGCCCGGGTCGCCGCGATCACCGCCGCTGCCCAGGCCGAGGGCGTCGACTTCCAGCTGAACGCCCGCACCGACGCGATCGCCCGCGGCGGCGACCGTCCGATCGACGAGAGCATCGCGGACGCCGTCGCACGCGGCAAGGCGTTCCTCGACAACGGCGCGGCACTCGTCTTCGTGCCCGGCGCGATCGACCGTGGCGTCGTGGAGCAGCTCGTCGACGGCCTCGGCCGCGGCAAGCTGTCGGTCATCGGTCTGCCGGGTGCCCTGCCCGCCGCCGAGTACGAAGCACTCGGCGTCGCCCGCATCTCCTACGGTCCGCTCACGCAGCGCGTCGCGCTGCGCGCGCTCCGCGACCTGGCGACCGACCTGTACGGCGACGGCGTCGTGCCGGAGGACACCCCGACCCTGAACTGACGAAGCAGACGGACGGGAGGCCCGGTGCCAGCTGGCACCGGGCCTCCCGTCATCTCTCTGGTCGCGTCACGCGACCCGCTCGGCTCAGCCGAGCGCCGGGTACAGCGCGGGCGTGGTGCGCGCCGTCGTCTCCTGCTCGAAGGCGTAGCCGAGGCCGATCAACGTGCTCTCGTCGAACGAGCGGCCGAGGAACTCGAGGTTCACGCCGGCGCCGGTGATCGTGCCGTCGGCCACGGTCGCCTGCCCCATCGGGACGGTGATCGCCGGCATGCCGGTGTTCGGGCTCAGACGCATGTTCGTCGACTGCGTGCCGTACGGCGTGCCCGACGGGTAGATCAGCGAGTCGAGGTCCTGGTCGTCGAGCATCTGCGTGACGAGCTGCTTGCCGGTGGCGAGCTGCGTCGTGTGCGAACCCGTCGGCCCGGCCCACGCCTGGTACTGCGCGTCGGTGATCAGGTCGCGGGACTCGTAGGTCGACTTGCGGCTCGGCACGTACTCGCCCGAGGCCAGGATGCCCTGCAGCGACCGGGCGGTCACGTCGGGGTCGAGGTGCTTCGCGACGTACTCGTCCAGGTCGTGCTTGAACTCGTTCGTGCTGCCGCTGCCCTCGGACAGGACCCGGTTGAACGCCGTCGTCGCGGTGATCGGGACGACGGTCGCGCCGGCCGCCTCGAGCTTCGCGACGGACGCGTCGAACAGCCGCTTGGCCGTGGCGTTCGTGCCGACCATGCTCGTGACGTAGCCGATGCGGGCACCCTCGAGCGAGTCCGCGTCGAGCGACGACGTGTACGAGGTGGGCACTCTGCCGGACTGTGCGCTCGTGACGGGGTCGGCGGCGTCCACACCGGTGACGGCGTCGAGCGCGACGGCCGCGTCGGTCACCGACCGGGCGATGGGCCCACCGGTGTCCTGCGACAGCGCGAGCGGGATGATGCCGTCGCGGCTGGCCAGGCCGACCGTCGGGCGGATACCGACGAGCTGGTTGTACGTCGACGGGATGCGGATCGAGCCGCCCGTGTCGGTGCCGAACCCGATGCCGGCGAGGTTCGCCGCGATCGCCGCACCGGTACCACCGCTGGAGCCACCGGCGGTCTGCGCCGTGTTGTACGGGCTGGCGACCAGCAACGACGAACCGGCGGGCTGGTTCGACGAGAACTCCGACACGAAGCCGTAGGCGAACTCGTCGAGGCTGGCCTTGGCGAGGATCACCGCACCGGCACCACGCAGGCCGGCGACCATCGTGGCGTCGGTGTCGGTCTGGTTGTCGTCCCAGCAGCCGCAGCCGCCGGTGGTCGGCATGTCCTTGGTGTCGTAGTTGTCCTTCACGGCGATCGGTACGCCCAGCAGCATGCTCGTCATGCCGTGCTCGGCACGCTCGGCGTCCGCCGTCTTCGCTGCAGCGAGGGCCTCGGCGTTCGTCGTGACGATCGAGTTGAGCGCGCGGCCGGTCGACGCGGAGTCGACCTTCGTGCGGTCGTACGCGGCGATGCGGTCGAGGTAGTCCTGCGTGATGGCGACCGAGGTGGTGACCCCGGCGTTCATCGCGGCCTGCATGTCGATGGTGGACGCCTCCACGAGCGTGAACGGGCCGTCGTCGTAGATCATCCGCTGGGACAGCGCCGCGAGGTCCGCGACGGTGATCGTGCCGTCGGCGTCGGTGTCCGCGGCGCTGACGGTCGCCCAGTCGGTACTCGCGGTCGTCGCGCCGAGGTGGTCGGTGAGCACCGCGAGGTCGGACTTCGTGACCTGGTCGTCGCCGGTCAGGTCGAGGTCCGTGTAGTACGGCGCGAGCATCGCGGCGGGGCTGGCGTCCACGGGTGCCGGAGCCGCTGCTGCCGTGATCGCCGGGGTCGCGGCGAGGACGGTGCCGACGAGGGCGATGAGCGAGGCGCCAGCGACGGCCGAGCGCTTCCGGGCGTGCTTCGTGCGGGCGGCCGGCTTGGTGATCGCCTGCTTGCTGGCGTCCGGCTTGGTGGTCGCCTGCTTGCTGGCGTCCGGCTTGGTGGCGGTCATTCGGCTGCTCCGGTGCGCTCGCGGCGGGCGCGGCGCGCACGCAGGGTGATCAGGGTCCCGCCGGCGGCGAGGAGGGCCAGGGACGCGGCGATCCACGGGGCGACGTCGGCGCCGGTCCAGGCGAGTTCGCCACCGGTCGGACGGTCGCCACCCGCTGCGGCCACGGCGGTCGCGCCGCTGGTCGGGTCGGACGGGTCGCTCGGGCCGGCCGTGGCCGTCGGGTCGAGGTCGCCCGCGCCGGCGCCCGGGTCGGCCGTGGCGGTGGCGCCCGGGGTCGGCGTGGCCGTCGGGGTGGGCGTCGGGGTCGCCGTCGCCGCTGCAGCGATCGAGATCGAGGTGCTCGCTGGGTCGGTGAGCGTCGTCGAGGTGCCGTCGGCGCCGACGAGCGTGATGCTCGTGACCGCCAGGTCGACGCTGCCCGCTGCGGTCGGCGTCAGGCCGATCGACGCCGCGAGGTCGCCACTGAGCGCCGGGGACGTCCCGAGGCGGGTGTGCACGACCGTCAGGGCGTCGCCGTCCTGCTCGACGCTGTCGAAGCCGCCGTCGGGACCGGTGACGCTGTCGTCGACGTACGCCACGGAGTCCGCGTCGGCGTCGAGCGTGATCTCGAACGCGTAGACGTCGGTCGTCGCCGGGATCGTGAGGTCGACGTCGAACGCGGTGCCGACGGTCGCGGTGGTGGGGGCGTCGATGATCGCGGTCGTCGCGGTCGGTGCTGCCTGTGCCGGTGCGGCGGTCAGGGCGGCGAGGCCGATCGCCCCGGCGGCGACGAGTGTCGAGGACACGATCGTCGCGCGGGGGCGCAGCCGGAGGCGGTGCTGCATGGGTGCAGGTCCTTCGGGAGGAGGTCGGGTGCTGAGCGGGTACTCAGTGATCCGAAAGCTAACGGTGCGCTGTTTCCGGCTCGGGCCCGGCACGTTTCCGCGCCGTTACGGCTCCGCCGCACCGCTACTGTCGTGCCATGTCGCTCGACGTCGAAGCCCTGCTCACCCCGCCCTCCCCCGTCGCCGCACGGGCGTTGGACGTCGTCCGCACCTGGTCCTCCCCCGCGCTGGTGAACCACTGCCTGCGCTCGTGGGCGTCGGCGGTCCTGCTCGCCCCGACCGTCGACCTCGAGCCCGACCGCGAGCTGCTCTTCGTCGCCACGATGCTGCACGACCTCGGCGTGACACCGTCGTTCGACGCCCACGCCGTGCCGTTCGAAGACGCCGGCGGCGCCGTGGGCTCCGTCTTCGCCCTCGGCGCCGGGTGGGACGCAGCCCGCGCGCGACGCGTCGGCGAGGTCATCGAGCGGCACATGTGGACCTCCGTCGACCCCGCAATGGACGTGGAGGGGCACCTGCTCGAGGTCGCCACCTCGCTCGACGTCTCCGGTGCCGGGTTCTCCCGGTGGTCCACCGACGACCTGCACGCCGTCGCCACCGCACTGCCCCGCCTCGGATTCTCCGGCTCGTTCGACGAGCTCATCCACGCGCAGGCTTCGCGCAAGCCGGCCTCCGCCGCTGCACGACTCGACGGCTCCGGGAACGTGGCTGCCGGTGGCGCCCGTTGGGACGCGTTCCTGGTGTCCTGAACCGTCTTTCCGGCCGTCTCTGGACTTCTTCGCTTCGAGTGCGTATAGTTCTTGGTTGGTGCACTGCCGCGAACCCATCTGACTCGCGCACACCAACGTCTCGACACCGACTCACCCGAGTCGCATTCCAAGCGAGACCACCGCTCGATCCGAACGGATCAGCAGCACGTTGAAACTCGACGTGCGCGCCCCGCACTCGATGCGTCGTGCCGGACTGAGACGTCCGCCGACACCGAGTCGCCCTGGCGCCGAATGACCAGGAAGTACAGCACCATGACCAGCAACGAACGAATCACCGTGTTCGGGACCGCACTCGCGGCCCCGACGATCACTCCCGACCGCATCGCCGAGTTCCCCGTGCGTGACGACCGCTCGCAGCGCGAGTACCTCGTCCGCATCGCGGCCGACGACCTGCAGACCTTCGTCACCCGCGGCACCCGTCTGGACGCCGTCGGCGAGGCCGGCTGGACCGTCCCGGGCCGCTCCTGGGCGGGCGAGGCCAGCCGCACCCTGCTGCAGGCACAGTCCGTGCAGGCGGGCGAGATGGCCCTCGCGGCCTAGGCTCCACCAGGACGAACGCGAAGCGCCGCCGGGCTACCCGGCGGCGCTTCGTCGTGCGTGGGGCCGTCCGTGCGACGGTCACGCACCTCGACGGGCCGCAGCCACGACCTGTGACGCCGCCCCGAGTACCCCCGGCACGATCGCAGCGAACGCCCCGACCGTGTGACCGGCCGAGATGAGAATCGCTCCCGCGATGAGCGCTCCGACGGTGAGTACCTGCGCACCGATGACACCCGTCAGGACGGCGACTGCCTCCGCTCTGCTCAGACGCTCGACGGCGTCAGCAGCGACCGCTTCGGAGCGGAGGTGGCAGCCGATCATCCGCTCGGCCGCTCCCGGAACGAGCCGCTCGTACTCGGCCAGGACGCGCGGAGACGCTACCGGTCCACTGAACATCTCCGTTGCAGCGATGTTGAGGACGTTGGCGTCCGCCTCTCCTCGGCTGCCGTTCGCCGTGCCGCTGACGCCCGCTTCTCGTTCAACAGCTCCCGCATCGCCCGCGCTCGGGAGCTGTCCCCCGTGAACCCGACGTACAGGCCGTGCATCACCGCAGTCTTCACCAGAGTCGCCGTCATAGCCCATGCCCTGCCCTTCATCACCGGTTCGTGGTGACCAGAGTCGATCAGCGTTGCCTGCCGTACCAAACATTTTGCATACATGGGGGCTTCGCGACGTCAGTACTCGCCCTTCACCACGAAGAACGAGCCGCGGATCGTGCCGGCGAGCTTCGACTTCTGCCGCGCGAACTTGAACTTGTCGGCGAGTTCCTCGGGCACGTCCATGCCGTCGGACAGCTTGAAGCCGACGGCGCGCTTGCCGCCCGGCTCGAGCGTGTACAGGACGTTGATCGCCAGGCCGGACTCGTAGAACACGTACGTCCAGCGCACGCCGTCGACGAGCGCTTCCGTGGCCTCGAGCGGTGGTGACGCGATGACCAGCCCGCGCTCCTCCTCGAGCACCCGTCGCACGTAGGCGACCAGATCCGGCACATCAGCCGCGGCGTGCGTGGTGAACACGTGGTCGTACTTGTTCGCGAAGTACCGCGCCTCGTTGGCCCGGAGCCCGGCGAGTGCGTCGGCGACCGGCGAGGACTCCAGACCCACCGTGGACACGTTCACGAAGTCGACGACGTACGACATGGGGGCCTCCTCGGGCGCTCAGACGAGCCGAAGCGAGCGTGTGGGTTGCTTCGACGCGCTCGGTTCATCCTGTGTACCGAGGGCGCGGAGGAGCGCCACGAGCGCGTCCTCGAATCGGTCGGTACTGAAGGTCAATGACCTCGCCGCTGCGTCCGCGAGCGACTCGGGTTTCCACGATCCTTTGAGCGTCGAGCTTTCCATGAGCAGTGACTCACGCTTCTCGTAGACCAGCGGCCAGGGCGACCCCGGCTGCGAGTAGGTCGGAACGTCGTCCGGTGCGTAGCCGGCGCACTCTGCGAGGAGCCGCGGATTGAGGTTGACGAACGATCCGTTCATCAGAGCGTCCACGGTCGTTCTGTGGTCCGCGACGTCTTCTGGGTCAAGTTCCTGATCGAAAGCGAGGATCGCCAGATGGGTGGCGTCCGTGTCCATCCAGGCAGCCTCGTTGAGGAGGTTGGCGAGACTCCCTACCGGCAACTGGTGCTCGTCGCTGATGGTGGTGTCGATCGCGCGCAAGAGCGCGACCTCAGTCTCCAACTGCGCGAGCAAGTGCCGGACCTCGCCTCGAAGCGCCCCGGTGTCAGCTTCGTTGACTGACTGGTCCGAGAGCAGTTCGGCCAATCTCGGACTCGTCAACGCCTCAATGCTCCGCGCAGCAACGAGCGCTGCTTTCCCGTGTGCCAGGACGTCCTGCTTCCAGGCCGAGATGAACATGCTCGCCTCACGACGCGCCTGGTCGTTTGCAAGCTCCCGAGCCTGCCGACTGGCAATTCGCGCGACGTAGATGGTCACGGCCAAGGCAGCAATGGAGAGCAGCGCTGCTACCGCAGTGGCCACCGCTGACACCACGTCCACCCACGTCATCGTTCCCCCGTGCATTCCTGCCCCTCCTGCTGCCCCTAGTTGTTGAAGCGGAACTCCACCACGTCGCCGTCCTGCATGACGTAGTCCTTGCCCTCGATCCGGGCCTTGCCGGCAGCGCGGGCCTCGGCGATGGAGCCGGTCTCGACCAGGTCGTCGAACGAGATGACCTCGGCCTTGATGAAGCCCTTCTCGAAGTCGGTGTGGATGACGCCGGCAGCCTGGGGTGCCTTCCACCCCTTGCCGATCGTCCACGCGCGGGCTTCCTTCGGACCGGCCGTCAGGTAGGTCTGCAGCCCGAGGGTGTCGAAGCCGATGCGGGCAAGCTGGTCGAGCCCGGACTCGGTCTGTCCGGTGGACTCGAGCAGCTCGGCGGCGTCGGCCGGGTCGAGGTCGATGAGCTCCGACTCGACCTGTGCGTCGAGGAAGACGGCCTGGGCGGGGGCGACGAGCGCGGCCAGCTCGGCCTTGCGGGCGTCGTCGGTCAGGATCGCCTCGTCGACGTTGAACACGAAGATGAAGGGCTTGGCGGACAGGAGTCCGAGCTCGGCGATCGGCGCGAGGTCGATCTTCGTCGCGGACAGCAGGGTCCCCTGCTCGAGCGCGGCACGGGCCTCGCGAGCGGTCTCGAGCACGATCGGCTCGGCCTGCTTGAGCTTCACGGTCTTCTCGTACCGCGGGAGCGCCTTGTCGATGGTCTCCATGTCGGCGAGGATCAGCTCGGTGTTGATGACCTCGAGGTCGTCCTTCGGGGACACCTTGTTCGCCACGTGCACGACGTCGTCGTCGGTGAAGCCACGGACGACCTGCGCGATGGCGTCGGCCTCGCGGATGTTGGCGAGGAACTTGTTGCCCAGGCCTTCGCCCTCACTCGCACCCTTGACGATGCCGGCGATGTCGACGAACGACACCGGCGCGGGCACGGTCTTCTCCGAGTGGAAGAGCTCAGCGAGCTGGTCGAGCCGCGAGTCGGGCAGGTTCACCACCCCGACGTTCGGCTCGATCGTCGCGAACGGGTAGTTCGCGGCGAGGACCTGGTTCTTGGTCAGGGCGTTGAACAGGGTCGACTTGCCGACGTTCGGGAGACCGACGATTCCGATGGTGAGAGCCACGGAAGAAGAGCCTACCGGCGGCGGCGCGCCGGAGCCGACCCAGGCC
The DNA here is from genome assembly GCF_044497295.1 of Curtobacterium pomorum. NCBI lineage: Bacteria > Bacillati > Actinomycetota > Actinomycetes > Micrococcales > Microbacteriaceae > Curtobacterium > Curtobacterium pomorum. The sequence goes on along the minus strand of NZ_CP172409.1, from coordinate 1,011,363 downwards.
TCCAGTCCGTGCGTCAGGACAGCGGTGGCGACCCGCCCAGCGTGATCAGCCACAGGATCGCGGCGAGGATGCCGCGGGCCGATCCGGTGGCCACGATCGCGGCGGCGGCGCCGGCTGCGACGAGCGCGGTGGCCAACCCGACGGCACGCCGCGTGGTGTGCGGTGCTGCGTCGACGCGCTCCGCCTGCGCCAGCAGCTCGTCCATGTCCCGCGGTTCCCCCATGGCGTGAACCTAGTCCGGCTGCTGCTGGGAGGCCAGGGCGACCACGCGACGCTCGACGACGTCGAAGACGTCGGCCTGCAGCCGCTGCGAGCGCCGCCAGTCGGCGGCCACCTGCAGCGAGTGGTCGGCACGGTCGACGGTCTGGAGGCGCGCAGCAGTCCCCGAGACCCGCTCGGGCCGCCACATGGTGTCGTCTCCACCCCCGATCGCGTCATGCGCGTCGGTGGCGGCGGCGAGCGCCGTGGCCACGTCGTCGTGCGTGAGGACCGGCGTGAGCCAGACCCCGGGGACGTCGTTCCGGATCGCCCACGGCAGGGCGAAGCACCCGAACGACTTCGCGATGACCGGTCGGGCAGGCGATCGCCCAGCGCAGCCTCGATCGCGGCCTCGACGAACGCGACCGGGTCGGCCCCGGCGTCGTCGTCGATGATCCAGGCCGGTGCCACGACCTCGCATCCGGCCGCCGACGCGATGGCCTGTGACCACCACAGCAACGGCGCCTGCTGCCCGTAGCCGGCCCCGGCGAGCACCAGCACGAGCGGCCAACCGTCTCCGTCGTTCCCCATGGGCGCACGCTACCGCGCGGAACGCGCCACGACGGCTTCTGGCAGCGTGGTCCCCGTCGTCCGGACCGGGCGACGGAACAGGAGGACGTCGATGTGGTTCGAACGCGACGAGCGCGGTGTGCACTCGGTGGGCATGGGAGCGCCGGGGCTGCGGCAGCGCTTCGCACCGGAGACACTCGCCGCCCTCGAGCAGGCCTCTCGTGCTGAGCTCGAGCAGCTGCACGACGCGATGGCCGAGCTCGAGGCAGACGTCCTGGTCGTCTACGACCCCGAGGACGACACGATCGACTACGCCGAGGAGGACCGGTTCCGCGGGATCCCCCTCCCCCGCGACTCTGGGTTCCCGGTCGTCACCGGCGACCTGACCGTCGGACTCACCGAACACGTCCAGAGCCTGCCGCTGCGCTGGCGACTGGACGGCGTCGCGGTGGCGTTCGAGATGGTGGGCACGCTGCTCGCGCCGTACTGGAAGCGCGAACGTGCGCGTCGGACGGCGACCTGGCGCGCGACGGCACGACGTCGGCGCAGCGGTTCCCGGTCGGCACGCCGCCGCTGAGCGTCCGGCCGCAACGCCGAGGCGGCTTCCGGCGATGTCGGCGCCCCGTGCGACGATCGGAACCGTGCCGTTGAACTTCACCGCGATCGACTTCGAGACCGCGAACAGCTCGCCCGCCAGTGCGTGCTCCGTCGGACTCGTCAAGGTCCGCGCGGGCCGGGTCGTCGACCGGGCGTCGTGGTTCATCCGCCCGCCCCTCGGACACGACGCGTTCCTCGAGTGGAACACCCGGATCCACGGGATCGTCGCCGAGGACGTCGTCCGGGCGAAGACGTGGGAGCAGCAGTACCCCGACCTCGTCGCCTTCGCCGAGGGTGACGTCCTGGTGGCGCACAACGCCCGGTTCGACATGGGCGTCATCGCCGGTGGGTGTTCCGCGACCGGCATCGACCTCGCCGAACACCACTCGATGTGCTCGCTCGCGGTCGCCCGCAAGACCTACACACTCGACTCCTACCGGCTGCCGGTCGCTGCGATGGCCGCCGGGTTCGAGGGGTTCCAGCACCACGACGCCGCCGCCGATGCCGAGGCGTGTGCAGCGATCGTCATCCACGCTGCCGGCCATCACGGCACCGACACGGTCGAGGCCCTGGGTGCCGCGACCCGCGTGACGATCGCCCCGGTCCGGGCCCGCGCCGAGAAGCCGAAGTCGTCGACGCCGCAGCCGCGGCTGTCGAACCGCCCGATGGTCTTCGCCGACTGAGCCCAACGCGAGCGTGGGACGGTCTCGAGCCGACACCCGTTGTCCGGTGCTCGGGGCGCCGATACCCCGGTGGTATTGTCACGACATTGCCGTCGGCACCGACGCCGGCACCCAGCACGTGTGAAGGACCGCGATGACCAACGAAGGCCAGCTGCCGTCCGACCTGTTCATGGACCTGGACCGGTCGGGTCCCATGCCCCTCTACTTCCAGGTGGCCTCGCGCATCGAGGAGTCGATCCGCTCCGGCGTGATGCCACCCGGCGCCCGTCTCGAGAACGAGATCGCGCTCGGTGAGCGACTCGGGCTGTCCCGCCCGACGATCCGTCGGGCGATCCAGGACCTCGTCGACAAGGGGCTGCTCGTCCGCCGCCGCGGCATCGGCACGCAGGTCGTGCACGGCCCGGTGACCCGCAAGGTCGAGCTCACGAGCCTGTACGACGACCTGGCGCAGGGGTCACAGGCCCCGGCGACGAAGCTCCTCGAGCGCAACGACGTGCCGGCTCCGGACGACGTCGCAGCCGCGCTGAGCGTCGAGCCCGGCACGACCGTGGCGCACATCCGACGCGTGCGGTTCGCCGAGGACGTCCCGATGGCGATCCTCGAGAACTACCTGCCGCCGGAGTTCCTCGAGATCACCGACCAGGACCTGCAGGACCACGGGCTGTACCAACTGCTCCGCGGTCGCGGTGTGACGATGCGGGTGGCGAAGCAGCGGATCGGTGCCCGCGCGGTCACCGACGAAGAGGCCGGTCTGCTCGAGATCGAGGACGGCGACCCCGTCCTGACGATGAGCCGCACCGCGTACGACGCCTCGGGCCGCGCGGTCGAGTACGGCGTGCACTGCTACCGCCCCGACCGCTACTCGTTCGAGGTCACCCTCGTCGACAAGTAGGCGGTTCGCGCTGACCGCGTGACGTCGAGGTTCCACGAACCGCCGCACGCGTGACGCCGAGGTTCCACGGATGGCCGCTGAACGCCTCGAAATGCCGAGATTTCGGAACCTCGGCGGAACCTCGGCGGGCGCGCGGGCCGGACGGACCCCGCTCAGGCGAGCGAGGGCACGCCGAGCTCGCCCGTCACGTACTGCGCTCGTCCGAAGCCGAACGACCAGTCCTGCGGACCGTTTTCGACGTAGCCGATGAAGACGTCCTCGGACGCGACGCCGATCGCCGCCAGGGCGTCGTGGATGGCCGCGTACAGCGTCGTCTTCGCCTCGTCGGTGCGCCCGCGCTGCGTGAAGACCTGGATGACGATGACACCCTCGGTGCGCTCGAACCCCAGGCCGGCGTCCTCGGCGATGATCTGCTGCGCCGGGTGCTCGGTGATCACCTGGAACCGGTCGCGCACGGGGATCGCGTACACGTCGACGATGGCCTGGTGGATGGCGTCGGCGATGGCGCGCACCGCCTGCGGCGTGCGGCCGGTGGCGAGGTCGATACGGACGAGCGGCATGGTGCCTCCTGCTGTTCGGGACTTTGTCCTGACAAACTAACATGGATTTGGACCCAGCGACAGACGGACGGGAGGCGCGGTGCCAGCTGGCACCGCGCCTCCCGTCCGTCGTCCGCGACCGTCTAGAGCACGGGGGTCGCCGCCGCGTACGTGAGCGGTCCGTCGACGCGCGCGACGTCGTGCCACGCACCGTCGGCGAGGGACGCCTCCGCCGCCTCGACGATGGACGCTGCGGCCAGTCCGTCGGCGACGGACGGGGCGAGCTGCTCCCCGCGACGGACGCTCGCGATGAACTGGGCGGCCTCGATCGTCTTCAGGTCGTCGTAGCCCATGGCCGTGCCGGCGCCGGGCTGGAAGCGCGCGAACTCACCGTCACCCGCGGCGACGTAGTGCGTGGCGTAGCCGTCGACCTCTTGGCCGTCGAGGTACACCTCGAGCTCGTTGAGCCGCTGGAAGTCCCACCGCACCGAACCCTTGGTGCCGTAGATCTCGAGCGTGTACTCGGCGTGCGGTCCCCGCATGACACGGCTCGAGTCCATGGTGCCGACGGCGCCGTCCTCGAAGCGGAAGAGCAGGGCGGCGTAGTCCTCGTTCTCGACGCGGCCGAGCGCACCGGTGGCAGCGGCGCTCCGGTCGACGATGCCCGCGGCCGGCTTCGGGCGCTCCTGGATGAAGGTCTCGGCGAGGGCGCTCACACTCGCGATCCGACCGACGACGTACTGCGCCAGGTCGAGGCCGTGCGAGAGCAGGTCGCCGAGGACCCCCGAACCGGCACGCTCCCGCTCGAAGCGCCAGGTCAGCGGCGCCGCGGGGTCGGACGAGTAGTCGGCGAGCAACGAACCCCGCACGTTCGTGATCCGACCGAGGCGGCCGCTGCGGACGAGTTCGCGCGCCCGCTCGATCGCCGGAGCGTGCCGGTAGTTGAACCCGACGCTCGTGATGACGCCTGCGCGCTGCACGGCCTCGTGGATCTCGCGTGAGTCGCTGGCGTAGCGGCCCATCGGCTTCTCGATCCAGAACGGCTTGCCCGCTTCGGCAGCAGCGACCGCCATCTCGCGGTGCAGGAAGTTCGGCGAGCAGATCGAGACGACGTCGACGGCCGGGTCGGCGAGGACCTCGTGGTAGTCGGCGACGGCCCGCTCGTAGCCCAGGCGGGTGACGGCCTGGTCGCGAGCGGCCTCGATCGGGTCCGCGGCGACGACGAGCCGGGGGTGCACGCCGAGCTCGGGGAAGTGGTCCGGCAGGGCGCGGTAGGCCCGCGAGTGCAGCCGCCCCATCCAGCCGACCGAGATGAGGCCGACGCCGATGGTGTCCGGCACGGCTGCGTCCGTCGACGTCATGCGGCGGGGACGATGATGTCGCGGACCAGGGCGTCGAGCTGCGCGTCGGCGTCGAGGAACTGGCGCAGGGTCGTCACCGTGGCACCGAACCGGTCGAACTCGTCGATCGTCATGCCGTCGACGTCGTAGCCGCGCGCGAACTCAGGGGTCGCGGCGCGCAGGGCCGCGATGACGTCGGCCGGCACCTCGTCGTGGATGGCGTCCGGACGGAACGGGAACGCGTTCGCGTTGATGTCCTTCGACCACTGGAACGGCGGGGAGACGACGAGGTCGCCGCCCTGGAACTCCGACCACTGCAGCGCGTTGCGGAAGGCGGCGACGAGCACGCGCGACCGGAAACCACGCTCCTGGAACACGCCGTAGGCGTTCTTCACCGCGGCGACGCCGGCCCACTCGAGGATGCCGGGGTCGACCAGGACGTGGTCGCGCTTGACGACGGTCTTCAGCCAGTCGTCGAACCGGCCGGCCATCAGCGTGACGACGTGGCCGAACTCCTGGTCGGGCAGCCCGTCGGCGGCACGACGGTCGAGCGCGCGCTCGATGGCCTCGCCGACGGCCACGACCTGCGGCACCGTGAAGGACACGGTCGCGTTGATCGAGACACCGCGGTACGCGGCCTCCTCGATCGCGGCGATGCCGACCTTGGTGGCGGGGATCTTCACGATGATGTTCGGGGCGAGCTGCGAGAACCGCACGGCCTGCTCGACCAGGGCGTCGGCGTCGCGGTGGAACCGCGGGTCGGTCTGCATCGACAGGCGACCGTTGCGGCCGCCGGACGCCTCGAACGCGGGCAGCAGCTGCTCGGCCGCGGCGATGGAGAGCTCCTCGACGGCCTTCCAACCGATCCAGGACTCCCCCGCCGTCGGGTGCTCGGCGGCGATCTCGCGGATGCGCGGCACCCAGGTCTCCGGGTCCTGCTTGATGCACGTGTACGCGATCACCGGGTTGCAGGTCGCCCCGACGGCGCCGTACTCGTGGATCGCGGTCGACAGCTCGCGCGGGTCGGCGGAGTCGTTCCACAGGGCCGTCACGGTCTGCGACGCGGCCTGCAGCGTGACGGGTCGGGTGTCGGCGCCGGTGGGCGTCGTGGTCTCGAGGGTGTCGGTCATCGTGTGAGTCCCTTCTTGATCGTGTCGAGCTGGAAGCGCGAGACCTGGTCGGCGTTCTCGTCCTCCGCGAAGACGCTCGACACCGCCACGGTGTCCTCGCGCGCCGTGAAGCCGACCCGGTCGAGGGCGGCCCAGAAGGCGTCGAAGTCGACGTCCGCCTGCCCAACCGGCAGGTGCTGGTGCACCCGGACCGGGTTGCCGGGCGGGTTCGTGATGTAGCGCAGCCCGTGCGACCGGTGGTGGTCGTAGGCGTCGGCGACATGCACGAGCTGCAGGGAGTCGCCCGCGGCGTCGATGATCTCGTCCATGTTGCCGCCGTAGTGGAACGTGTGGCAGGCGACGTAGACGAAGCCGATGCTCTTCGAGTTCAGGCCACGGATCACCCGGAGTGCCTCGAGCCCGTCCTCGACGAAGTCGTCGGGGTGCGGGTCGATCAGGACCCGGATGCCGGAGTCCTCGATGATCGGCAGCAGTTCCTCCATCGCCCAGTGGAACTGGTCCTCGGACTCCTCGGCGCGCTCGGGGCGGCCGGAGAACTCCGTGTTGATCGTGTCCACGCCGAGGCGCTTCGTGATCTCGATGACCCGCTTCCACTTCTTGACGGCGGCCTCGCGGGCCTCCTTGTCCGGACCGGCCCAGCGCAGGACGGGCAGGACCGATGCGACCTGCACCCCGGCCGTCGTGCACGCCGCGGCGAACGCGTCGACGAGGTCGTCGTCGGCCGTCGGGTGCCGGTAGAAGGGGATGAAGTCCTTGTGCGGGGTGAGCTGCAGGTACTCGTAGCCGAGGTCGGCGACCTTCTGCGGGAACTCCAGCAGCGACAGGTCGTGGTGGTACGGCGTGGGGTCGAGTGCGATCTTCGGCATCGATCAGGCCGTCTCGTAGAAGGCGGGCTTCGCGGTCGCGTACGTGATCGGTTCGAGCGCACCGGACTGCTGCGCACGCACGGCGACCTCGGCGACGACCGACGCCGTGTACCCGTCCCAGGCGCTCGGCCCGTCGATCCCACCGGCCCGTGCGGCGTCGACCCAGCGCTGCACCTCTTCGTCGTAGGCGGCACCGAAGCGCTCGACGAACGACGGGGTGACGCCCTGGCCGGAGACGCCCTGCGACACGAGGTTCAACGAGGTCTCACGGCCGATGTAGGCGACCCCGGACTCGAACACCGCGTCGGTGGTGACCTGGTAGCCGAACTGGGCGTTCACGTTGATCTCGACGATCGCCATGGTGCCGGACTCGGTGGTGAACAGCACGAACTGCGGCTCGGGCAGGTCGGCCGGCGCGAGCGAGTTCTTGCGGGGCTTCTTGACCTCGACGCTCGTGATCGCCTCGCCCGTGATGAACGGGATGATGTCGATCTCGTGGATCACCGAGTCGTGGATGAGCATCGACTCGCTGAAGTTCGGCGGTGTGGTCGGGTTGCGGTGCGCGTGGTGCAGCGCGAGCAGGGCGCCGTTGGCACCGGACTCCCGCAGGGCACGCAGCTCCTGGTACCCCTTGTCGAAGCGGCGCATGAAGCCGACCTGGATCTTCGGGCGGTCGGCGTGCTGCTGCTCGAGCTCGACGATCCGCAGGGAGTCCTCGGCCGACGTGGTGAGCGGCTTCTCGCACAGGACGGCCAGGCCGCGCTCGAGCGCCGGCACCAGGACCGGCTCGTGCAGGAAGCCCGGCGTCGCGACGATGACGGCGTCGATCGCGGTGGCGTCGAGTGCTTCCTCGAACGACGCCGCGGTGATCGCGCCGGGCGCCTTCGCCGCGGCGGCGGTCGCGCGGCCGCTGTCGGGGTCGACGATGGCGACGACGTCGGCGCCGGCGATGGTCGAGGTGATGCGACGGATGTGGTCGCTGCCCATGGCGCCCGCGCCGACGACGGCGACGCGGAGGTTGTCAGTGGTGCTCATGGCGGTGCTCCTGGGGTAGATGACGCTGCGTGGACGGCTGTTGGTGGCCGGTCAGGACACGCGGGCGGCGGACGTGGAACCGAAGATGTGCTGGAACGTGCGCTCGGCGATCGGGCCGGGGGCGTCGACCGAGCAGCCGTACATGTCCTGCTCGACGATGCCGAAGACGTCCGGGTTGATCTTCGCGACGGCCTCGATGATCGGGGCGAGTTCCGGGGTACCGTGCGGCGGCTCGGTCATGATGCCCTGCGACACGGCGGTGGCGAACGGCACGTCGTTCTTCAGCACGTCGAACAGCAGGTCGGTGTCGACCTGCTTGAGGTGCAGGTACCCGATGCGCTCCGGGTGCGCGGCGATGAGCTTGAGGTTGTCGCCGCCGTAGTACGCGAAGTGGCCGGTGTCGAGGCAGAGGTTCGTGTACTCCGGGTTCGTCACCTCGAGGAACCGCACGGTCTCCTTGTAGGTGCCGACGTGGCTGTCGGCGTGCGTGTGGAACTGCTGGTGGACGCCGTACTCCTCGAGCAGCGCCTTGCCGAGCTGGTCGTGCCCCTTGCCGAGGCGGTCCCACTGCTCGTCGGTCAGGGTGCGCGACTCGAGCACCTCTTCCGTGGCGTCCGAACGCCACAGGTCCGGGATCGTCACGAGGTGCTGGGCGCCGAGCTTGGCCGCCAGACCCGCGACCGCCACGGCCTGGTCCCAGGCGCGCTGGAACTGGTCCTCGCCCTTGTGGAACCCGGTGAACACGGTGCCGGCGGAGAGCTTCAGCCCGCGCGACTCGAGCTCGTCGGACAGCTGCGAGGGGTCGGTCGGCAGGTAGCCGTACGGTCCGAGCTCGATCCACTCGTACCCGGCGGCGGCCGCCTCGTCGAGGAAGCGCTTCCACGGCACCTGGTTCGGGTCGTCGGGGAACCAGACGCCCCACGAGTCGGGGGCGGTGCCGATCCGGATGGCGTCGGTTGCGGTGGCGGTGTCGGTCATGACGTCGTCGTCTGCTCTCTGGGTGTGGTGCGTGTGGTGGACGGTGGTGCTCAGCCGAGCAGCGGGCGCTGGGCGGCGACCTGCTGCTCGTACTCGGCGCGGGCGGTCTGCGTGCTCGACAGCGTCGAGGTCTGCGCGACCGGCACGTCCCACCAGCCGTCGCCCTCGGGGGCGTAGACCAGCGGGTCCGAGTTGATGTGCACGAGGGTGGTGTGGTCGTTCGCCTTCGCCTGACGCACCGCGGCCTTGAGGTCCTCGATGCTGTCCGGGCCGGGCTGGACCTCGATCACGTCGACGCCGTACGACCGCGCGTTCGCCGCGAGGTCGACGGGCAGCGGGTCGCCGTTGTCGAACGACTGCGTCTCGTCCAGGTAGCGGTACTTCGTGCCGTAGCGCTCGGACCCGACGGTCTCGGACAGGTGCCCGATCGACGCGTACCCGTGGTTCTGGATGAGCACGACGATGATCTTGATGCCCTCGGCCACGGCGGTGACGAGCTCGGTGTGCAGCATGAGGTAGCTGCCGTCGCCGACCATGACGATCGCGTCGCGGTCCGGGGCGCCACGACGGACGCCGATGCCGCCGGCGATCTCGTAGCCCATGCACGAGAACGCGTACTCGACGTGGTAGCCGAGGGCGTCCCGCACGCGCCAGAGCTTGTGCAGGTCGCCGGGCAGCGAGCCGGCCGCCTGGATGACGACGTCGCGGGGGTCGGACACCGACTGCACGGCGCCGATGATCTCCGGCTGGCCGGGCAGGTCCGCGCCGGACGGCGCGAACGCGCCGTCGACGGCTGCGTCCCACGCGGCCTTCAGCGAGGCGATCTCCGCAGCGTAGGCGGCGTCGACGACGTACGCGGGCTCTGCGGGTGACGACCCGGTCGACGTGAGTGCCGCGGTCAACGCGACCAGGGCCTCCCGGGCATCCGCGATCAGCGGCAGCTGCGAACCGTGCTTGTAGGCGTCGAACGCGGCCACGTTGACGTTCACGAACGTGACGTCCGGGTTCTGGAACGCGGTCCGCGACGCGGTCGTGAAGTCGCTGTAGCGCGTCCCGATCCCGATCACGACGTCCGCCTGCGCGGCGACCGCGTTCGCGGCGGCCGTGCCGGTCGCGCCGATGCCACCGAGGGACTGCGGGTGGTCCCAGACGAGCGATCCGCCGCCGGCCTGCGAGGTGCCGACCGGGATGCCGGTCGCTTCGACGAAGGCGGCGAGCTCGTGCTCCGCGCCGGAGTACAGCACGCCACCGCCCGCGACGATGACGGGGCGCTTCGCCGCCCGGATCGCGGCGACCGCACGCGCCAGCGGCCCGTGCTCGGGCAGCGGACGGCGGATGTGCCACTCGCGCGGCTGCAGGAACGCGACGGGGACGTCGAACTCCTCGGCCTGCACGTCCTCCGGCAGGGCGATCGTCACGGCACCGGTCTCCGCCGGGTCGGTCAGCACCCGCATCGCCGCGAGGGCGATCGAGAACAGCTGCTCGGGCCGCTCGACACGGTCGAAGTAGCGCGACAGCGGACGGAACGCGTCGGTCACCTGCAGGGAGGTGTCGTGCGGCAGTTCGATCTGCTGGAGCACCGGGTCGGTGGTCCGCGTGGCGAACGTGTCCGACGGCAGCAGCAGTGCGGGCAGGCGGTTCGTCGTCGCGAGCGCGGCGGCGGTGAGCATGTTCGCGGCACCCGGACCGACCGACGCCGTCGCGGCGAAGGTCGCACGGCGGCGGTGCATGCGGGCGAACCCGACGGCCTCGTGCACCATCGCCTGCTCGTTGCGGGCCTGGTGGTACGGCAGCAGTCCGGGCTGCTCGACGTGGAGCTGCTTGATGGCCTGTCCGACGCCGGCGACGTTGCCGTGCCCGAAGATGCCGAAGATCCCCGGGATGGTGCGTTCGCGGACGTCGCCGTCGACGGTCCACTGGTTGGCCAGGAACTCGACGAGTGCCTGGCCGACGGTCATCCGGCGCGTGGTGGTGGTCACGCCTGCTTCCTTTCGTAGGGCAGGCGCGGGTCGAGCTGCTCGCTCGCCCATGCCTGGCGGACCCAGCCGTGCGCCGGGTCGTCGGTGATGTTCCAGACGCGCTCCGGGTCGGGCCCGGCCATCACGTTGAGGTAGTACATGTCGTAGCCCGGAGCGGCGACGGCGGGGCCGTGCCACCCGTGCGGGACGAGCGCGACGTCGCCGGTGCGGACTTCGCGGAACTCGTCGATCGGACGGTCGTCCGAGGCGTAGGTCCGGTGCAGCGCGAACGGATCGGCGGTGGCCGGAGCGGAGAGGCCGCGTGCGACCGCGGACTCGTAGTAGTAGATCTCCTCGAGGTTCGACTCCTCGCCGGGCACGTTCGTGTCGTGCTTGTGCGGCGGGTACGACGACCAGTTGCCGGCCGGCGTGATCACCTCGCACACGATGAACTTCACGGCGTCGAGCGCGGCCGGGGTGCCGAAGTTGTGCACCTGCCGGCTGGACTGCCCGGCACCGCGGAGCTCGACCGGCACGTCCTGCCGGGCCACGTACGTGGTCGGCTTGACGGTGTCGGTGGGCGCCTCGGCGACCGCGAACCGGCCGCTGCCGGTGATCGTCGCCGCTGAGCCGGACCCTAGGTACAGGACGTCGGTGGGACCCTCGAACACGCTCGCGCGCCCCTGCAGGGCCTGCTCGCCGTCACCGGCGGCGCCCGCGTAGGTCACGTGGAACGCCCCCGCGAGCGGCACGACGATGCGCTCCACGGCGACGGCCGGGAGGCGCAGCTCGCGTGTGCCGGTCGGGTCGCTGTCCGTCAGGGTGCCGGTCCGGAGCCCGGTGTGCGTCCATCCTGCGATGCGACCGTCGACGACGTCGGTCCAGCCCGCCTCGGGCCGGGAGCCCGCCGGGATGAACCACTGGTCGTGCTCGTGCTGTTCGTTCGCCATGCTGCGGCTCAGTTGTTCGACGGGAAGCCGAGGTTGATGCCGCCGTGCGACGGGTCGAGCCAACGGCTCGTGATCGCCTTCTGGCGGGTGAAGAAGCTCACGCCGTCGGCGCCGTACGCCTTGTGGTCACCGAACAGCGAGTTCTTCCAGCCGCCGAACGAGTAGTACGCGACCGGCACGGGGATCGGGACGTTGATGCCGATCATGCCGACCTGCACGTCGCGCTGGAAGCGACGCGCGGCGCCGCCGTCGTTGGTGAAGATGGCGGTCCCGTTGCCGTACGCACCCGAGTTGATGAGCTCGAGGCCCTCTTCGTACGTGGCGACGCGGACGACGCTGAGCACAGGACCGAAGATCTCCTCGGTGTAGACGCGGCTCGTGGTGGGGACCTGGTCGATCAGCGTCGGGCCCAGCCAGAAGCCGTTCTCGTCGCCGTCGGGTCGGACGGTGCGGCCGTCCACCACAACCACCGCACCGTCCTGCTCTGCGACCTCGATGTACGAGGCGACCTTGTCACGGTGCTGCTTCGTGACGAGCGGGCCCATGTCGCACCCGCGACGACCGTCGCCGATGCGCAGGGTCGCCGCGCGGTCCGTGATCTTCTGGATGAGCTCGTCGGCCACCGGCTCGACGGCGACGACGACCGAGATCGCCATGCAGCGCTCACCGGCAGATCCGAAGCCCGCGTTGATGGCGTTGTCCGCGACCAGGTCGAGGTCGGCGTCCGGCAGCACGAGCATGTGGTTCTTCGCGCCGCCGAGGGCCTGCACGCGCTTGCCGTGCTTCGTGCCGGTCTCGTAGACGTACTGCGCGATCGGCGTGGAACCGACGAACGAGATCGACTCAACGTCCGGGCTGGCCAGCAGCCCGTCGACGGAGAGCTTGTCGCCGTTGAGCACGTTGAAGACGCCGTCGGGCAGACCGGCCTCGGTGAACTTCTCGGCGAGCCAGATGGCGGCGCTCGGGTCCTTCTCGGACGGCTTCAGCACGACGGTGTTGCCCGCGGCGATCGCGATCGGCAGGAACCACAGCGGCACCATCGCCGGGAAGTTGAACGGGCTGATGATGCCCACGACACCGAGCGGCTGCCGGATCGAGTAGACGTCGATGCCGGTCGAGACCTGGTCGGAGAACTCGCCCTTCATCAGGCTCGGGATGTTCGTGGCGAGCTCCACGACCTCCTGCCCACGGGCGATCTCGCCCAGGGCGTCGTCGATGACCTTGCCGTGCTCGCTCGTGATGATCTCGGCGAGCTCGCCCTTGTCGCGGTTCAGGATCTCGCGGAACGAGAACAGGATCTGCTGGCGCTTGGTGAGCGACAGGTTGCTCCACGCCGGGAACGCCGCTTTGGCGCTCGCGATGGCGGCCTGGATCTCGTCCTCGTTCGCCAGGGCGACCTGCTTCGTCGCGATGCCCAGTGCCGGGTCGTACACGGGGGCGCTGTTGCCCGACGCGGACTCGACGTGCTTGCCGCCGATCCAGTGGCCGACGGTGGTGGTGGCGGTCTCCGTGGTGGTCATGCGTTGCTTCCTTCGAGTGTGGTGGTTGCTGCGTGCGTGGCGCCGGCGCTGCCGGTGTGGACGAGACCCGCGGCCACGTCGACCGCGGTGGCGACGTCGCCGTCCGGCGGGTAGAGCAGGGTGCGGCCGACGACCAGGCCGCGCACGCCGGGGAGCGCGAGGGCGTCGGCCCACTTGGCGTAGGTCTCGAGCGGCTTGCTCGACGGATCGCCCCCGAGCAGGAGCGTCGGCAGCGTCGTCGCCGCCATCACCCGCTCCATGTCGTCGACGACCGGGATCTTCAGCCAGCTGTAGGCGCTGGACTCCCCCAGGCCCGCGGCGATCGCCATCGAGGTGATGACGGCGTCGGCGGTCAGGTCGTTCACCACCCGGCCGTCCTGCCACGCGGACATGAACGGCTCGAGCATGATCGGCAGCTGGAGTGCGGCGGCCTCGCTGACCGCACGGGCCGTGGCCTCGAGCGTCGGTGCCGTGCCCGAGTCCTCCAGGGCGATGCGAACCAGCAGCTTCGCGAAGTCGAGCCCGGAGTCCTTGATGGCCTGTGCCGAGTACGCCGTGTAGCGGTCGTCCATCTCGAACGTCGCCCCGCGCAGTCCGCCGCGGTTCATCGACCCGACGACGACCTTGCCGTCGAGGGCGCCGAGCAGTGCCAGGTCCTCGAGGATGTCGGGCGTGCCGAGCACCCCGTCGACGCCGGGGCGGCCGAGCGCCGTGACGAGCCGCTCGAGCAGGTCGTAGCGGTCGGCCATCGCGGACTCGTCGTTCCGGACCGCCAGGGCACCGCGTGCCGGGTGGTCCGCGGCGACGATGAAGAGCTTGCCGTCGTCGGCGAGCAGCGAGCGCTTGTGCCGAGCGTCGAGCACGGACCGCACCAGTTCGGGCTGTCCGGCGCGGATGTCCCGGAGGCGCTGGAAGTCAGCGGGGCTGATCTCAGGCATGGGTCTTCTCCTCGGTGCTCGTGTGGTTGGTGCCGTCAGCGGGGTTGCTGGCGATGAACGCCTCGATCTCGTCGCTCGTGGGCATCGCCGTCGAGCACTCGAACCGCGTCGCGACGATGGCGCCGGCGGCGTTGCAGAACGCGAGGATCCGCTCGAGGCCCCAGCCCTGCAGCAGGCCGTGGGTCAGCGCGCCGCCGAAGCCGTCGCCCGAGCCGAGGCCGTTGACGACGTCGATGTGGTGCGGGCGGAACTCGACGAACTCGTCGCGGGTCTTCGCCAGCACGCCCTTGGGGCCCTGCTTGACGATGGCGATCTCGACCCCGCGCTCGAGCAGGGCGTCGGCGGCGCGGACCGGGTCGGTCTCACCGACGGCGACCTCGCACTCCTCGCGGTTGCCGACGGCGACCGTGGCGTGTTCGAGGGCGACGGCGACCTCGCGCGTCGCGGCCTCGGGACTCGACCAGAACATCGAGCGGTAGTCCAGGTCCAACACGGTGTGGGTCTTCGTGCTGTTCTGCGCGGCGGAACGCGCTTCGTACGCGACGTGGTGCGCCTGGCGGCTCGGCTCTTCGCTCAGGCCGGTCACCGTCGTCCAGAAGATCTTCGCCCGCTCGATCTCGTGCAGCGGCAGCGACTTCGCCGTGATCATCAGGTCCGGCGCCTTCGGTGCCCGGTAGAAGTACAGCGGGAAGTCGTCCGGCGGGAAGATCTCGCAGAACGCGACGGGGGTGTTCAGCCCCTCGACCGTCTCGACGAAGGCGTTCGCGACGCCGAACTCCGGCAGGGTGCGGGCGATGTACCGGCCGAACGGGTCGTTGCCCGTCCGGGTGATGACCGCGGCATCGGCACCGTGGCGCGCTGCGGCGATGGCGACGTTGGTCGCGCTGCCGCCGACGGACTTCGAGAACGTCGTGACGTCTTCGAGCGGGCCGGTCTGCTGCGGGTAGATGTCGACGCTGACGCGTCCCATCGTGATCACGTCGTAGGCGTGGGGAGCGTGGTTCGTCATGCGACGTGGTGGACCTTCCGTGCGGCTTCATCGGCGGACGATCACGACTGTACACCGTGTTTGCCCTAATGTCATGACATGGTTTCCCGGGACCGGTTCCGCCGGCCCGGTGGTCGCGTCGGTGTGCCGGGAGGCCCGGTGTCGGTGGGCCGGGAGGCCCGGTGTCGGTGGGTTCTGCCAGGGTCACGTCATGCAGATCCTCGCCCTGGTCATCGGTCTCGTGATCGGCATCGCCGTCGGTGCGGTCGTCGCCTGGTCGCTCGCGCGGTCGCGCGCCGGCGTCGACGCCGCGGCGGCGCGCGCGAGCGCCGAGGCACTCCGCACGCGGCTCGACGAGGTCCGCCGCGACGCCGAGGAGCGTCTCGACGCACAGGACGCCCAGTACCGCCGACAGGTCGACTCCCTCGAACGTCGTGCCGCCGAGCTCGAGCACCTCGTGCAGCGGATGCACGGCGCCGACTCGGCCCGGAACCAGAACGAGTCGAAGGTGCTGTCCGCGCTCAGCCCCGTTGCCCAGACCCTCGACGTGATGCGCACGAAGATCGCCGAGCTCGAGCAGTCCCGCAGCGAGCAGTACGGCGCCCTGTCGGCGCAGCTGCGGTCGGCCGCCGAGTCCGAGGAACGCCTGCGTGCCACGGCCGACACCCTGGCCAGCGCCCTGTCCTCGAACAGCACCCGCGGGGTGTGGGGCGAGACGCAGCTGCGCAACGTGGTCGAGGCCGCCGGGTTGCTCGAGCGGGTCGACTTCGACGTGCAGTCGTCGGTCACCACCTCGGCCGGCACCGCCCGACCCGACATGGTCGTGCACCTGCCCGGCGGCAAGACCATCGCCGTCGACGCAAAGGTGCCGTTCAGCGCCTACCTGCAGGCCGCCGAGATCCCGGCGACCGCCACCGGAGCCGAGGGGGCTCGGCGCGACGCCCTCATCGGACAGCACGTCAAGGCGCTCCGAGCGCACGTCGACGCCCTTGCCGCACGCGAGTACTGGACCGGGTACGACGCCTCCCCCGAGCTCACCGTCGCCTTCATCCCGTCCGAGTCGCTCATCTCGAGCGCCCTCGCCGCCGACCCCGGGCTGCTCGACCACGCCTTCCGCAAGCGCATCGCCCTCGCCTCACCCGTGACCCTGTGGTCCGTGCTGAAGACCGTGGCGTTCTCGTGGCAGCAGGACGTCGTCTCGCAAGAGGCACACGAACTCTTCAAGGTCTCACGCGAGCTCTACGGCCGACTGTCCACGATGGCGGGGCACGTCGACAAGCTCGGTCGTTCGATCCGGGGCTCCGTCGTCGACTACAACCGGTTCGTGGGGTCGCTCGAGCGGCAGGTGCTGCCGAGTGCACGGCGGTTGTCGCTGCTCGACGAGTCGAAGGTCATCGCGGACCCGGCGTCGATCGAGGACGAGCCGCGGTTGCTCACGGCGCCGGAGCTTGTCGGCGCCGTCGACGAGGACTGACCGGCCCCTCGTGGGTCACGTCTCGTCGGCGGATTCCTCGGCGAGCCAGTCCGCGTGCTGCCGCTCCATCTCTTCCCACCAGGCGTCGAACGACGGCCAATGTCCCCTGTCCTCCCAACCTGACTGGGTGAAGGTGTGGATGACGAGCACGGCAGGATCCCCGCCGTGGTCACTCCCGTCGAAACAGAACACGTCATCCGAGCCGCCGTGTTTAGCGAACGGGACGAGAACTCGGTCCGGAAACTGCTTCGCAACGATCTCTGCCCAGAACTTCGACTGTCCTTGGTGGTCCGAGGTCCACATCCACGGATCGATGACGGGAAGCTCGGTCATGGCAAGTGTCGCAAGGAGACGTTCCGGGTAGCGGAAGCCCTGTGGCGCGTACTGCTCGGCGTCATGCAGCCGATCCGACGCGTCCGTCGGCCCCTGATCGCCTTCGGATGACGCGTTGGAAGGGTCGTGCCGACGCGGCCATTTCCTGAACAGCGCCATCATGATGTTGCCCTGTGACCCGAGACCTCGGTGATGTACCGAGGCGGTACGCGCAACGCAAGCGTGACGACGTCATGGCCCTGCCAGAATTCCACACCGTCACGATGGGCGCGTTCTGCATCGATCCGCAACAGAACGGGGCGCGGGGCCTTCCGGCGCCCCGCCTGCATCGCCAGGTCTCGATCAGTTGTCAGGTGCGCATACTGTCGCCCCATCGGCAGAAGGCCTTCGCGCAAGATCGCAGCAACCACTTCCTGAGAGGTTGCATGCCACAACACCGGCTGAGGCGTGATCAACGACGTGACGATGCGCTCCGGCGGAATACCCGCACTGCGCGCGAATCCGGTCGCCGACTAGGGCGAAGCGCTGCTTGTCGGATTGGGCGACCACACGACGCAGGTCCTCGGAGTCGACCTCCAGGCCTGTTGCCTCCAACGCACCAGCCAGGTCAGTGAGCGGCACGCTCCCGTCGTCAGAGAGGTTGAGTGCATACGCCTTCGGTTCATGCCGGAGTGCGTGCGACATGGCTTTGCTGATCTCGACGTCTCGTCTGGCCATCAGGTTGCCCTTCGCCACAGGAAGACCATGGGTGGTTTCGCCGGGTCAGCTGATCGATCAGACGAGGGGGTTGCCCTCGAGGACCTTCTTGGACAACGATTCCCAATCACCAAATTCTGGCGTGTCCGCCCAGTTCGGTTCGACGTCGACTCCGTGGAACTGCTCCAAGTCTTTTGTCTGCTTGAAGTGATCGATCCGCGTGAGCTGCCCGTCACCGTTCGGAGACAGGTGCAATCGATTGGAGAACAGGGGCTTGTTGGCCAGCGCACGTTCCTTCGGCCTGAAGTCATCGGGGTCGGGGAAGATCTTGTAGATCACTTCACTGAGGAACAGCCGCCCGCCCCACCGATTCGAATACGTACCAATGGTCACATTGCGATTGTCTTCGTCCCAAACGAACACTTGGAAAGCTGTTCCGTCGACGGCGATACCGCCCCGAGGCGTGACCTCCATGGTCCAAGACGGCACGGCAGATGCGGGATCGATTGCAAAGCCGCCATCGTCCCGCCTGACGAAGCTGCCCACGCTCGGTTCGGCGGGGACCACAGTGAACCAGTCGATCTGGTCGGCCTGATGCTCGTCCCAACGCCCGCGACACTGTTGCTCGCTCAGGAACCCTCTCGGATCCGGTGTTCGGGTGAAGTGATTCCACTTCTGCATGTAAAGGTATCCGTGCTCGATCACGGGCTCTTCGACGGTCCTCGAGTTCTCGGCTCGACCAAATTTGAACATCAATCACTCCCGGCTGCGATGAAGTCTCCGGGCGCAGTCACGATGCCGGCACTCACAGCGACGCCTCGTTGAACGGGGGCATCCAGCGAGAACGCCACCGGTGTCGGGCCGCCTGGTAGGTCATTGTAAACGTGGCCCGCAGGATCCCTGATCAGGATGCCGGAGTCGGTCGCCGCATTGCTGATCGCGGGAGGCACAGCCAGATGCTGAACCGGAACCTCGAGGATCATGTCGCCGCTGAGCGGCGAACCGACGACGCCGGGGCCCAGCTGTGAGACGTTGTGCGGTGTGCCTGCGATGACCGCTTGGCCAGCTTGGTACTTGCCGACGAATTCATTGACGTAGCTCTCACCCGCACCCTCCGACACGGAAGCGAGCTGAGTGCTCTTCCTGGAAACGATGACATCACCGTGTTCGTACGAGTCCACCCGGAGGTACGAGTTCTTCCCAGCCTGTTCGATGTGTACTTCATTGGCGGAGTACACGGGCGAGCGCTCGGCATTGAACCTGTTGCCAGCCTCCATCCGGCCCCGCCACGGAACATGAGCAAGCGCCTTCTCGCGTCGAGCAGCCTTTTCGTACCGAGCAAGTTGCTCCGCGCTGAAGGAGCCTTTCTCGACGCGGTATGCGCCACCACGAAGCCCCCGCGTGGGGCAGCGACGGGGACGCGTGCCGCCGACGGAGCTGCGGCGTCAGAGGGCTGCGCGGATGGCATCGAGCTCGGGGAACCCTCGGAGCCGGTACCGGGCGGGGCGGACGTCGAGCTCGTCGATCAGGTCGGTCGCCAACTCCCGGAGCCGACCGAAGGGCACGGGCTGCGTCTGGCCGTCGAGTGTGACGAGCACCACGGTGTCGACCGCGGCAACGATCGTCTCGACGTCCTGGGTCCACGACGAGTACGAGAAGGCCGGGTCGTCCTCGGCGAGCCGGGCGACCGAGACCGCACCGACGTGGACGCTCTCGCCCCGCCGGTCGAACGACTCCTGCAAGGCGTCCTGCTGCAGGTTCGCGGCGGTCGCCGTCCAGAGCGCGCGGATCGTCCGGAGCTCGCCGTCGAGTGACGGGTGCTCGAACCGGACCCACCCGTCACCGCGCAGCACCATGGGCGGTCCACTCAGGACCTCGCCCTCGTCGTCGGCCAGGATCTGCTGGGCGACACCGGCCGCGACCTGGAGCCCGTCCTCGTCCTGGTCGCCGGTGACGATGAACGTCGTCGGCGCAACCGGGAAGACCACTGCGCTGCCGCGGAACTCGATGCCCTGGAACGCCTGGGGCGCGAGCACGAGCACCACGGCGAGGTCGGCGTCCTGGATGACGATCGTGCCGGGCTGGATCACCGCGACGTCACCGCCGGCCTGCTCCTGCGCGGCGGCGACTGCCGCACGCAGCACGTCCTCGTCCGTCCACCCCATCTCGGCGAGCGCCGGCGCGGTGAGGATCGAGCCGTCGTCGTCGGCGAGGATCACCCCGAGGTCAGGCGCCACCGGCACGACGTGCGGCAGGCGGCCGGTCGTGCCGTCCGCTTGCGCACGCAGGGTGCGGATGCCCGCGGTGTCCAGTCCGACGATCCGTGCCGTGGTGCCAGTCATGCATCGAGCCTATGCAACGGGGCGCCGCCGGAAGACCGGCGACGCCCCGAAGCGGCAGACGAGCGTCCGGCCTAGAACCACTTCTCCGCACGGTGGTCCGCCTGGATGCGGCGGATCGTGTTCGAGCGCGAGCGGAGCACGAGCGAGTCGGTGTGGATGACACCGCGCGAGCGACGGACACCGTCGACCAGGACGCCGTCGGTGACGCCGGTGGCGACGAAGAACGTGTTGTCACCCGTGACCAGGTCGTCCTGGTCGAGGACCTTGTCCAGGTCGTGGCCGGCGGCAATGGCGCGCTCGCGCTCCTCGTCGTCCTTCGGCTGGAGCTTGCCGAGGATCACGCCGCCGAGCGCCTTGATCGCGCACGCCGTGATGATGCCCTCGGGGGTGCCGCCGACGCCGACGCACATGTCGATGGTCGAGCCGGGCAGGGCGGCGGCGATGCCACCGGCGACGTCGCCGTCGAGCAGCAGTCGCGTGCCGGCACCGGTCGCGCGGATCGCGCGGATGAGCTCGTCGTGGCGGGGACGGTCGAGCACGGCGACGACCATGTCCTCGAGGTCCTTGCCCTTGGCCTTCGCCAGCGCGCGGATGTTGTCGCCGATCGGCTTCTCGAGGTCCAGGACCCCGCGACCCTCGGGGCCGGCGGCGATCTTGTCCATGTAGAAGACGGCGGAGGGGTCGTACATCGAACCGCGGTCCGAGACGGCCATGACGGAGATGGCGTTCTGGCGGCCGGCGGCGGTGAGCGAGGTGCCGTCGATCGGGTCGACCGCGATGTCGCAGGCCGGGCCGTGACCGTTGCCGACGTGCTCGCCGTTGTAGAGCATCGGGGCGTTGTCCTTCTCGCCCTCACCGATGACGACGACACCGTCGAAGTTCACCGTGCCGAGGAACTTGCGCATCGCGTCGACCGCGGCGCCGTCAGCGAGGTTCTTCTCGCCGCGCCCGACCCACGGCTGCGCACGGATCGCGGCGGCCTCCGTCGCACGCACGAGCTCGAGGGCCAGGTTGCGGTCGGGCTGGAGGAACAGGGAGCCGGTTTCCGGAGAGGGAGTCACGACCCGAGCTTACCGACCGCCGTCGAGTCACACTCCAGTCCGGCTGACTACGATCGGCGGGGACATCACCGAAGTCGAAGGAGATCCACGTGCCCATCGCAACGCCGGAACAGTACGCCGAGATGATCGAACGCGCGAAGGCGGGCAAGTTCGCGTACCCCGCGGTCAACGTGTCCTCGTCGCAGACCATCAACGCGGTCCTCCAGGGCCTGCAGGAGTCCGGCTCGGACGGCATCCTCCAGGTGACGACGGGCGGTGCCGACTACTTCGCCGGCCACACCATCAAGAACCGCGCAGCGGGTGCCCTCGCGATGGCGAAGTTCGCCCACGAGGTCGCGAAGAACTACGACATCACGGTCGCGCTGCACACCGACCACTGCCCGAAGGACGCCCTCGACGGCTTCGTCCTGCCGCTCATCGCGGCGAGCGAGGAAGAGGTCCGGCAGGGGCGCAACCCGATCTTCCAGTCGCACATGTGGGACGGCTCGGCCGTGCCGCTCGACGAGAACATCGAGATCGCGAAGACGATGATCGAGAAGACGCGGAACATCAACGCGATCCTCGAGGTCGAGATCGGCGTCGTCGGCGGCGAAGAGGACGGCGTCGAGCACGAGGGCACGAACGACGCCCTGTACACGACCCCGAACGACGTCGAGAAGGTCGTCGACGCACTCGGCCTGGGCGACAAGGGGCGCTGGATCGCCGCGCTCACCTTCGGCAACGTGCACGGCGTCTACAAGCCGGGCAACGTCAAGCTCCGCCCCGAGCTCCTCGGCGAGATCCAGGCCTCGGTCGCGGCGAAGCACGGCACCGGCGAGAACCCCCTCGACCTCGTCTTCCACGGCGGCTCCGGCTCGACCGACGACGAGATCCACGAGGCCGTCCGCAACGGCGTCATCAAGATGAACATCGACACGGACACGCAGTACGCGTTCACGCGCTCGATCGCCGACTCGATGTTCCGGAACTACGAGGGCGTCCTGAAGATCGACGGCGAGGTCGGCAACAAGAAGCAGTACGACCCCCGCGCCTGGGGCAAGGTCGCCGAGTCCGCCATGGCGGCTCGCGTGGGCGAGGCCGCGAAGGTGCTCGGCTCCGCCGGTCACACCAAGGGCTGAGCAGGTCCGTCCGGTCGGGTCCACCGGCCGGGAGGAACGGGGCGCGTCCGACGGACGTGCCCCGTTCTGCGTCCGGTCGACTCCACCGCCGTGCCACGATGGGCGGGTGACCGTCGACGCCATCGCCTCCGAGTTCGCCCAGTTCGTCACCGAGTCGCCCACCGCGTTCCACGCGGCAGCGGCCTCCCGTGACCGCCTCGTCGCAGCCGGGTTCACCGAGCTGTCCGAGCTCGACGCCTGGCCGACCGAACCCGGCGCGTACGTGGTTGTCCGCGACGGTGCGGTGATCGCGTGGCGACTGCCGGAGGGTGGGTCGGCGACGACCCCGTTCCGGATCCTCGGCGCCCACACCGACTCCCCCGGCTTCCGCGTGAAGCCGAACCCCGGCGTCCGCACCGGGGGCTGGGAGCAGCTCAACGTGGAGGTCTACGGCGGCGCACTCCTGTCCACCTGGTTCGACCGCGACCTCCGCATCGCCGGCCGGGTCGTCGATGCCGACGGCAGCGTCCGACTCGTCAGCACCGACGCCGTCGCCCGCATCCCGAACCTCGCCATCCACCTCGACCGCGGGGTGAACGACGGCAAGGAGATCGATCGCCAGCGCCACACGCTGCCGATCGTCGGGGTCGACGGCGACGCCGGTGGGACCTCGGTCGTGGAGTGGCTGCGCGCCCGTCTCGGTGACGATGCCGTGTCGTGGGACCTCTTCCTCGCCGACGCCCAAGCCCCCACCCGCATCGGCATCGAGCGCGAGTTCCTGGCCTCGGGCCGGATGGACAACCTGACGAGCGTGCACGCCGGACTCCGCGGCATCGTGGACGCCCCGGTCGACGGCGACCACATCCCCGTGTTCGCCGCGTTCGACCACGAGGAGATCGGTTCCTCGACCCCGTCCGGTGCCGGTGGTCCGTTCCTCGAGGACGTCCTCGGCCGCGTGCAGGAGGGCCTCGGTGCCACCCGCTCCGAGGCCGCCCGGGCGTTCCGCGCCTCGTGGTTGCTGTCGAGCGACGCCGGCCACCTGGTGCACCCGAACCAGCCGGAGAAGCACGACCCGACGAACCGTCCACGCCCCGGTGCCGGCCCGCTGCTGAAGATCAGCGCGAACCAGCGCTACATGACCGAGGCGAAGGGCGAGGCCGTCTGGGCCGCCGCGTGCGACACGGCCGGGGTGCCGTGGCAGCCGTTCGTCAACGTGAACACGATCCCCGGCGGCTCGACCATCGGTCCGATCGCGGCGACCCGGCTCGGGATCCCGACGATCGACATCGGCGTCGGGCTGCTGTCGATGCACTCGATCCGCGAGCTCGTGCACGTCGAGGACCTGGCGTCACTGCACGGCGCCGTCGCGGCGTTCCTGGCCGGCTGAGCCCCGGTTGGCTGAACCCGTCTGGCTGCGGTCAGGCGCCGGTCTGGCGCATCATGAACTCGACGAACTGCGGGTCCTGGAACACCACGACGACGAACGCGATGGTGCTCACGAACGTGGCGACGACCGCGCCGACGATCGGCACCCAGAACGTGCGCTTCCGTGCCCGGAGCCGGCGGATCGACCACCACGCCACGAGCGCGAACACCACGACGTTCGTGATCGCGCCGATGACGGCGGCACCGCTCAGCGCGCTCGGGTCGTTCAGCGCCGTGTACTGCGTCTCGAGGGTCCGCCGGACCGTCGAAGCGACGTTGGTCACGGCGAGCGACTGCACGACGGAGATGAGCCCGAAGGCGAGCAGCCCGACCGTCAGGACGAAGTCGGCGGGGGTGCGGCCGAACCGACTCGTCGCCACCGAACGCTGCGGCCCGCCCGGGGTAGGGTCGTCGACTGCGCCGGGTCGGCCCGGAGGCACGGTGCCGGTCGGCGCGCCGGCACCGGACCGGTA
This sequence comes from Curtobacterium pomorum, assembly GCF_044497295.1. Lineage (NCBI taxonomy): Bacteria > Bacillati > Actinomycetota > Actinomycetes > Micrococcales > Microbacteriaceae > Curtobacterium > Curtobacterium pomorum. The sequence goes on along the minus strand of NZ_CP172409.1, from coordinate 987,280 downwards.
CGCGGTCGCGCCGTCCCGCCCGGCCTGGCTCGCTGCCTGCTGGCGGCGGTCGCGCTCCTGCTGCTCGCGCTCCTGTCGTTCCCGTTCGACCAGGACCGGGTTGACCCACCCCTCGGGCGCGTACTCGCCGTAGGCGGGGGCGGGTCGGCCGTGGACCCGGCCGCTCGTGGCACCGTCGGCCGTCGTCGGGGACGTGCCCCGGGCCTCCTGGCCGGCTGCCGCCGTGTCGTCGACGTGACCCGGCTCGCGTCGCGGCACCGAGCCCCAGCCGTCCGCGCCGCTCATGCCCGACGCCCGCCGAGCGCGCGCGTCGGGTTGCCCGACGCGTCGGTGCGGAGCTCCTTGGGGAGCGAGAACATCAGGTCTTCGTGTGCGGTCACGACTTCTTCCACGGCGCCGTACCCGGCGTCGGCGAGCTGTTCGAGGACTTCGGCGACGAGCTCTTCGGGGACCGAGGCGCCGCTGGTGACGCCGACGGTGGCGACGCCGTCCAGCCACTCCTGGCGGATCTCCTCCGCGTAGTCGACGCGGTGCGCGGCCTTCGCGCCGTGCTCCAACGCGACCTCGACCAGGCGGACGCTGTTCGACGAGTTGGCGGAGCCGACCACGATCACCAGGTCGGTGCCCGGTGCGACCTTCTTGATCGCGACCTGGCGGTTCTGGGTGGCGTAGCAGATGTCGTCCGACGGCGGGTTCGCGATCGTGGGGTACTTCTCGCGCAGCAGGCGGACGGTCTCCATCGTCTCGTCGACGCTCAGCGTGGTCTGCGACAGCCAGACCAGGTTGTCGGGGTCGGGGACGTCGAGCGCAGCGACGTCGTCCGGTCCGTTGACCAGGATCGTGCGGTCGGGGGCGTGGCCCATGGTGCCCTCGACCTCTTCGTGGCCGGTGTGCCCGATCAGGATGATGGTGCGCTCGGCCTTGGCGAAGCGGGTGGCCTCGCGGTGGACCTTGGTGACCAGGGGGCAGGTGGCGTCGATGGCGTGCAGGTCGCGTTCGGCAGCCCCTGCCACGACGGCCGGTGAGACGCCGTGGGCGCTGAAGACGACGTGTGACCCGCGCGGGACCTCGGCGACGTCGTCGACGAACACCGCCCCGCGCTGCTCGAGGGTCGACACGACGTGGACGTTGTGGACGATCTGCTTGCGGACGTAGACGGGCTCGCCGTACTGCTCGAGCGCCTTCTCGACCGCCACGACCGCCCGGTCGACCCCGGCGCAGTACCCGCGCGGGGCTGCGAGCAGCACCTTCTTCGGACCGGCGACCGGCTCGTCCCGCAGGCGCCCACGCGCCGCGTGCACACGCGGCGGGGCGAGCGGGACCGTGTGGCCGTTGGTGATCGTCACGTCCCCGATGATAGGTGAGCGGGACGCGCGCGACCTGGGCGCGGGCACCATCCGTGGAGATCCCGCCGCTCGCCCGCTGTCACCGGTGTCGGGCACGATGGACGTCCCGCACGAGAAGGAGCGACATGGCGATCGAACAAGGCCCGCCGACGGCCGACAACCCGTGGCCGGTCGCACTCCTGGGCGCGAAGCTCCGCGACTGGATCGACCGGCTCGGTACCGCGTGGATCGAGGGCGAGATCACGCAGTGGAACGTCGCCGGCGGCAACGTGTACGGCAAGCTCAAGGACGTCGAGGTCGACGCCACGGTGTCGTTCTCGATCTGGTCGAGCGTGCGCTCCCGGGTGCCGGCGGACATCAAGCAGGGCGACCGGGTCGTCGCGGCCGTCAAGCCGAACTACTGGGTCAAGGGCGGCTCGCTGACCATGCAGGTCGTCGAGATGAAGCACGTCGGCCTCGGTGACCTGCTCGAACGACTCGAACGCCTGCGCCGCACCCTGGGCGAAGAGGGCCTGTTCGACCCCGCACGCAAGAAGCGCCTGCCGTTCCTGCCGCACCGCATCGGCCTGATCACGGGCAAGGACTCCGACGCCGAGAAGGACGTCAAACGCAACGCGCAGCTCCGGTGGCCGCAGGTCGAGTTCCGCACCGTCCACACCGCGGTGCAGGGTGAGCGCACCGTCGGCGAGGTCACGGCGGCGATCCTCGAGCTCGACGCCGACCCGACGGTGGACGTCATCATCATCGCCCGCGGCGGCGGCGACTTCCAGAACCTGCTCGGCTTCAGCGACGAAGGGCTCGTCCGCGCAGCAGCAGCGGCGAGCACCCCGATCGTGTCGGCCATCGGGCACGAGGCCGACCGTCCGATCCTCGACGAGGTCGCGGACCTCCGAGCCTCCACCCCGACCGACGCCGCCAAGCGCGTCGTGCCGGACGTCGCGGAAGAGCTCGCGAACGTCCGGCAGGCCCGCGCCCGCATCGGCCTGCGGTTGTCGCAGACCCTCGCGGTCGAGGCCGACCGGATCGCGGCACTCCGCTCGCGGCCCGCGCTCGCGTCCACCGCGTGGCTCGTCGACACCCGTGCGGAGGAAGTCGCCCGCGACCTCTCCCGGTCGCGGGAACTGCTCGACCGCCGGCTCGAGCGGGGACACTCCGAGGTCGGGCACCTGACCGCCAGGCTCCGGGCGCTCTCGCCGCGGGACACCCTGCGTCGTGGCTACGCGATCGTGCAGCGGGCCGACGGCGGCGTGGTGCGGTCGTCCGACGACCTGTCCGGGCAGACGCCGGTGCACGTCACGCTCGGCGCGGGGACGGCGACCGGGACGCTCGAGCCGGACGGGCCGGGTCCGGACGGCTCGGGGTCGGGGTCGGGGTCGGCCGCCTGACGCGTCGGGGTCACCGACGGTCTGCTCACCACCCGCGGTCGCGCAGCCAGGTCGTCGCCAGCGTGCTCCACGCCTCGGCCGGCCCGAGCCCTTCGGCCAGCCCGATGCCGTGCACACCGCGCTCGAACACGTGCAGCTCGAAGGGCACCCCGCGTCGCGCCAGCGCGTGTGCGTAGGACAGCGAGTGCGTCACGGGCACGTGCTCGTCCTCGGCCGTGTGCCACAGGAACGTCGGCGGGGTCCGGTCGTCGACGAGCAGGTCCGCGTCCACCGCGGACCGCTCGCGGACGCTCGCGCCCGGTCCGAGCAGGTTGTCGGTGCTGCCGACGTGCGGGTGGTCCGTCATCGACGTCACCGGGTAGCAGAGCACCGTCAGGTCGGGTCGGTCGTCGACGTCCGACACGGCGCGCTCCGCCGGCGTCGGTGCGTTCGACACGAGGGCCGCCAGGTGCCCGCCCGCCGACGACCCGATCACGACGATCCGCGGATCGGACGGGAGGCCCGCCCAGCGTCCGGCACGCAGGTCGCGGACGAGCGCGCGGGTCGCCACCACGGCGTCCGGGTGACGGTGCGGGGCGAGCGGGTACGCGAACACGACCGCGTCGATGCCGATCCCGTTGAGCCAGCGGGCGTACCCCTCCCCCTCGTGCGGAGCGTGCATGCCGTACCCGCCACCGGGCAGGACGACCGCGAGCGCGGGGCGGCCTGCCCGTCCGCCGCGCTCCGCTCCGGATCCTGCTTCCGGTGCCGGGTACCAGTCCACGCCCTCGGGGAGATCAACCATGGCGCGACCCTACCGGCCGGTGTTCTCCCCAGGCGCAGCGGGCGGGACCGTGCGTCGGTGGACGCTCGGTAGGATCGGGTCGTGCCATCCCAGCAGGAACCCGAGCAGACCGACGTCCAGTCGCTGAGCTACGAAGCCGCCCGCGACGAACTCGTGCGCGTCGTGAGCGAGCTCGAACAGGGCTCCGCGACCCTCGAGCGCTCGCTGTCGCTCTGGGAGCGCGGCGAGGCCCTCGCCGCGCGCTGCGAAGAGTGGCTCGTGGGCGCCCGTGCACGGCTCGACGCGGCGCGCGCGGCCAGCAGCGCCGAGGACGGCTCCGCCCGATGACCGACGCGAACGGTCGTCCGATCGTCGCCGAGCTCGGTCGCCCCGAGACGGCGGAGGAGACCTGGGCGCGCAAGGACGCCGCACGGACCGCTCGCCGCCAGCACCAGACTGCCTTCAACCTCGTGATCGCGCTCATCGCGTCGCTCGGCATCGTCCTGTTCCTCGTCGCCGTGGTCGTGCGGCCGGACACCACGGTCGACCGCACCGTCGACTACCAGCAGATCGCAGCCGACGCCCACGTCGGGGACATCACCCTGGCCGCCCCGGACCTGCCGAGCGGCTTCACGTCGAACCGCGCCGACTTCTCCGACAAGGCCTCGGACGACGTCGACGTCTGGACCGTCGGGTTCGTGACGCCGGACAAGCAGTACCTCAGCCTGCAGCAGGGCATCGACGCCAACGGCTCGTGGGTGTCGAACCAGCTCGACCAGCGCCCGTCCACCGGCACCCGCGTGATCGACGGCACGAAGTGGACCGTCTACGACCGACGGGACGAAGGCTCCGACGCCGGCAACCACGCGTACTCGCTCGTGTCGACGTTCAGCGCGAACACCGTCGTGCTCTCCGGCACCGCCGACGACTCGTCGTACCGCACCGTGGCCAAGGCCGTCGCCGAGCAGTTCGCCCGGTAACGACCGCCGGACGCCGCACCGCCGGACACCCCCGCAACCCGACACCGCCCGACCCGATCCGAGGAGCCCCATGCCCGACCGCGCCGCCTCCACCCCGTCCGACGCCCTGCGCCTGCTCGTCGACGGCAACGCCCGCTTCGCCGCCGACAAGCGCCGCATGGGCCGCACGGACCCCGACCGTCGCACCGAGCTCCAGGGCTCGCAGTCGCCGTTCGCGACCGTCCTCGGCTGCTCCGACTCACGCGTGCCGTTCGAGCACGTGTTCGACGCGGGCATCGGCGACCTCTTCGCCATCCGCAACGCCGGGCAGATCGTCGACGACGTCGTGCTCGGCTCGATCGAGTTCGCGGTCGTCGCGCTCGGCACCCCGCTCGTCGTCGTCCTGCGCCACACCCGGTGCGGTGCCGTCGCCGCCGCCCGCTCGGGTGAGCCGGTCCCCGCGCCGCACCTGCAGGCCCTGGTGGACGCGATCGCCCCCAGCGTCGAGAAGGTCCGCGCCACCGACGCCGAGCTCCCGCAGGAGGCGATCGGCGCCGCCCACCTCGAAGCCACGCTGCGCCAGGTGCTCGAGCGCTCCGGTGCGGTCTCCGACGCGATCGCCGAGGGCCGGCTGGCCGTGGTCGGCGCGACCTACGACCTCGGCACGGGCGAGGTCACCATCGACACGGTCGTCGGCAACGCCTGACGCCCCCTCGGCGCCGCACCCGCACGTCCCCACACCCGACGCACCGGTACAGTCGAACGCGACGCCCGGCGCCGGTTCCGTGACCCACGGAGACCTCGTGCGCCGGCGCAGTCCCCCGACGCGACCGCGTCCGGCGAGCACCCCAGGAAGGACCACGACGACGTGACCGACACCACCGAGACCGAGTTCCGCATCGAGCACGACACCATGGGCGAGGTGCGGGTGCCGAAGTCGGCCCTGTACCGCGCCCAGACCCAGCGTGCGGTCGAGAACTTCCCCATCTCGGGCACCGGGCTCGAGTCGGCGCAGATCATCGCGCTCGCACGCATCAAGCGCGCGGCGGCGCTCGTCAACGGCGAACTCGGCATCGTCGAGCCCGCTGTCGCCGACGCCATCGCTGGCGCGGCGGACCTGGTCATCGGTGGGCAGCACCACGACCAGTTCCCCGTCGACGTCTACCAGACCGGCAGCGGCACGTCGTCGAACATGAACATGAACGAGGTCCTGGCAACCCTGGCGTCGGAGATCGGCGGCACCGCGGTGCACCCGAACGACCACGTCAACGCCTCGCAGTCTTCGAACGACGTGTTCCCGACCTCGGTGCACGTCGCCGTGACCGAGGCCCTGCTCCGCACGCTCGTGCCGTCGCTCGAGCACCTCGCCGAATCGCTCGAGGCCAAGGCGACGCTGTGGGCCGACGCCGTGAAGTCGGGCCGCACGCACCTGATGGACGCCACCCCGGTCACCCTCGGGCAGGAGTTCGGCGGCTACGCGCGCCAGATCCGCCTGGGCATCGAGCGGGTGACCGCGACGCTGCCCCGCGTCGCCGAGGTCCCGCTCGGCGGCACCGCCGTCGGCACCGGCATCAACACCCCGAAGGGCTTCCCGCAGCGGGTCATCGCCCAGCTCGCGGCGGACACCGACCTACCGATCACCGAGGCCGTCGACCACTTCGAGGCCCAGGGTGCGCGCGATGCCCTGGTCGAGGCCTCCGGGGCGCTCAAGGTGCTCGCGGTCAGCCTGACGAAGATCAACAACGACCTGCGCTGGATGGGCTCCGGCCCGAACACGGGGCTCGGCGAACTCCACATCCCCGACCTGCAGCCGGGCTCGTCGATCATGCCCGGCAAGGTCAACCCGGTCATCCCCGAGGCGACCCTGATGGTCGGCGCTCGGGTCATCGGCAACGACGCCACCATCGCCTGGGCGGGTGCGTCCGGTTCGTTCGAGCTCAACGTCGCGATCCCCGTGATGGGTACGGCCCTGCTCGAGTCGATCCGACTGCTGGCGAACAGCTCGCGGGTGCTGGCCGACAAGACCATCGACGGCCTGCAGGCGAACCTCGAGCGTGCCCGGGCCTTCGCCGAGTCCTCGCCGTCCATCGTCACCCCGCTCAACCGGGTCATCGGCTACGAGGCCGCCGCGAAGGTGGCAAAGTACGCCGTCGCCGAGGGCATCACCGTCCGGCAGGCGGTCGTGGCGCTCGGCCACGTCGAGCGTGGCGAGGTCACCGAGGAGCAGCTCGACGCGGCACTGGACGTCCTGTCCATGACCCACCCGAACTGACCCCTCCGCCTCAGCGCTGACGCCTCCGCGCTGACCCCTCCGCGCTGACCCCTCCGCCGAAGCGACAGATCTCCGCGAACCGTCCGCGGAGATCTGTCGCTTTCACGAGGGGTTTGCCGGGCGCTACACCAGGTCGGGCGAGTCCAGCAGGTCCGTCACGAGGGCGGCGATCGCGGACCGCTCCGACCGGGTCAGCGTGACGTGGGCGAACAGGGGGTGGCCCTTGAGCCGCTCGATGACGCTCGCGATGCCGTCGTGGCGGCCGACCCGCAGGTTGTCGCGCTGCGCGACGTCGTGGGTGAGCACCACGCGGGAGTTCTGCCCGATGCGGGAGAGCATCGTCAGCAGGACGTTCCGTTCGAGCGACTGGGCCTCGTCGACGATCACGAACGCGTCGTGCAGGGACCGACCGCGGATGTGCGTGAGCGGCAGCACCTCGATCAGCCCGCGTTCGACGACCTCGTCGAGCACGTTGTCGGACACCACCGAACCGAGGGTGTCGTAGACCGCCTGCGCCCACGGGTTCATCTTCTCGCCGGCGTCACCGGGCAGGAAGCCGAGGTCCTGACCACCAACGGCGTACAGCGGCCGGAACACCATGATCTTCTTGTGCTGCTGCCGTTCGAGCACCGCTTCGAGCCCGGCGCACAGGGCCAGCGCCGACTTGCCGGTGCCCGCACTGCCGCCCAGGGACACGATGCCGATCTCGGAGTCGAGCAGCGCGTCGATCGCGAGCCGCTGCTCGGCGGACCGGCCGCGCAGCCCGAACACCTCGCGGTCGCCGCGCACCAGCGCCACGGAACCGGCCGCGTGCACGCGGCCGAGGGCCGACCCGCGCTCGGAGTGGATGACGACGCCGGTGTTGACCGGCACGCCGTCGAGCTGGACGGAGCGGATCTCCTCCTTCTCGTACAGGTCGGCCATCTGCTCGCCGGACACCTGCAGGTCGGCGATGCCGGTGTAGCCGGAGTCCACCGCGAGCTCGGCGCGGTACTCCTCCGCCGCCATGCCGATCGAGGATGCCTTGACGCGCAGGGGCAGGTCCTTCGAGACGACGACGACGTCGAGCCCGTCGTTCTGCAGGTTCGAGGCGACGGCGAGGATGCGGGAGTCGTTGTCGCCGAGCTGCAGCCCGGACGGCAGGACGGACTGGTTGGAGTGGTTCAGCTCGACGCGGAACGAACCGCCGTCACCGAGCGCGATCGGGAAGTCGAGCCGTTCGTGTTCGATGCGCATCTCGTCGAGCAGCCGCAGGGCCTGCCGTGCGAAGTACCCGATCTCCGGGTCGTTCCGCTTCGACTCGAGTTCGCTGACGACCACCACGGGCAGGACCACCGCGTGCTCGGCGAAGCGGAACAACGCCCGCGGATCGCTGAGGAGCACCGATGTGTCGAGCACGTACGTGCGCTGGGCGACCGACGTGGACGAGTTCGCGGTGGGCTGGTGCTGGGTTCCGCGAGAGACGTTCTGAGAGGTCACGACCACTCCATCCCCGGGCCGCGAGCAGCCCGGTCCATGTCCTCGAACGCGGCCGTGGAGCGGGTCCCGAAGCACCGACTGTGGCCGCTTCGATCGGGCGCGGTGCCCGATGGGGACAACGTACGTCCGGCCTCCGACACCCCGCCAGCGACACGCGGTCCCCGGCGTTACGGTCACGTGAACAACGCGGCGTTCTGCACGTCCACACCCGCGAAAGCGACAGATCTCCGCGAACCGTTCGCGGAGATCTGTCGCTCTGGCGGAACTCTGCTACTGCAGCGTGGCGTACGAGACGCAGGCGTCCCGGAACATGTCGAGCGTCTCGTCGGTGGTCGACGCGAACACCGACACCCGCGCGACGCCGAGCCGCGTGGTCGCCGTGACACCGTGGTTGTGCAGCGCGGCGGACAGCGCCGTCAGGCGCCCCTCGGCCGGCCGTAGCACGACGATGCCGGCGCGCTCGCGCGGGTCGCGACTGGACTCGACCTCGAGCCCGAACTCGTCCGCGATCGCGAACACGCGCTCGACGCGCTCGGTGACGCGCTCCTGCACGGCGGCGACACCGACGGCGGTCAGCCGGTCCAGCGACACCGCCAGGCGGGCCTGCGCGATCGGGTCGATGCGGGTCATCTGGTACCCGGCTGCACCGGGGCGCACGGCGGGGACGTCGACGGGCCAGCCGGTGGTGCCGTGCGGACCGGACAGCGCCGGACGCAGGCGGTTCAGGGCGCGGTCGCTGAACGCGGTGAAGCCCGTGCCCCAGCCGGCGTGCAGCCACTTCTGGCCGCCCGTCGCGACGACGTCCGCGATCTCGTACGGGGCGTCGACGACTCCGAAGCCCTGGATCGCGTCGAGGATCAGCAGGCGGTCGCCGATGACCTCGCGGATGCCGGCGAGGTCGGCCAGGTAGCCGGTGCGCCAGTCGACCAACGAGACCGCCACGGCCGTCACGTCGTCGGTCAGGCGCTCCTGGATGAGCGACGGGGTCATCCACCCGACACCGGACTCGATGACGACGGGCTGGACCCGGCCGCCGGTCGCCGATGCGGCGCTCGCCAGCGCGAGCGGCAGCGACGGGTACTCGTCCGCCGACACCAACACCCCGCCGGTCAGGCCGAAGGCGGTGTGCAGCAGGCCGGGGGTGGTGGCGGTCTGCGAGACGACCTGGTCCTCGCGGCGACCGACCAGCCGGGCGGCGACGGTGCGGACGCGGGCGTCCTGCTCGTCGAGCGTCTCCATGGCGCCGAAGCGCATGTGCTCCTGGATCGTGCCGAGCACGCGCTGCTCCTCGAGCACGGCGGTCTGCACGGGGCCGAACGCGGCGTGGTCGAGGTAGCCGGGGTCTTCGGAGAAGCCGGCGGCGTACTCGTCGATGTTCACAGGTGGTGCACCTTTCACGGGGTGGAACCCTGTGAGCCTACTGGGACGGGGCTGCCGGGGCCGAACCGACGCGGGACGTGGCCAGCGCGTCAGCAGCTTGGGCGACGTCCGTCGGTCAGCCGCCGAAGCGTCGCGAGCGGAGGCCGAAGTCGCGGACGGCGCGCAGGAAGTCGACCTCGCGCAGGTCGGGGTAGAGCGCCTCGACGAAGTAGAACTCGCTGTGTGCGCTCTGCCACAGCATGAAGTCGGACAACCGCTGCTCGCCCGAGGTCCGGATCACCAGGTCGGGGTCGGGCTGGCCCTGGGTGTACAGGTGGTCGCCGATGAGCTCGGGGGTCAGGACCTCGGCCAGGGTGTCGATCGTGCCGCCGCCCGCGCCGTGCGATTCCACGATGCTCCGCATGGCGTCGGCGATCTCACGGCGTCCGCCGTACCCGACGGCCAGGTTGATGTGGAGGCCGGTGCGGCCGGCGGTGCGCTCCTCGGCCTGGGCGAGCGCGGACACGAGCGAGTCGGGCAGGCCTTCGTTCGACCCGACGTGCTGGACGCGCCAGTCCGTGGTGTCGGCCAGGACCCCGGCCAGGTCGCCGATGATCCCGACGAGCTCGCTGAGTTCCGCTCCGGCACGCCCGGTCAGGTTGTCGGCGGAGAGCAGGTACAGCGTCACGACCTCGATGCCGAGCTCGTCGCACCAGGTCAGGAACTCGGGGATCTTCGCGGCGCCGGCGCGGTGGCCGTGTGCGGCGGACTCGAGCCCGAGCTGCTTCGCCCACCGACGGTTGCCGTCGACGATCATGGCGACGTGCTTGGGCTTCGCGCTGCCCTCGATCTGGCGGCGGATGCGGCTCTGGTAGGCGCGGTAGAGGATCCCTCGTCCTGCCCATCCCACCCTGCCGGTCACGCACCGAGCGTAGTGCACCGTCGGTCGGAGCGTCCCGAGTGCGGCTCCCCCGGAACTCGTGGCATCCGTTCGGGCGCGGGGCTTACAGTCGCACCATGCAGGACGAGCACGAGACCGCCACCCTCCCCCACGTCCCGTTCACCGAAGAAGCCGCGACGACCACGGAGGACACCCGCCCCGCCTGGCGCGGCTGGATCCACCTCGGAGCGTTCCCGTTCGCCGTCGCGATGGGCATCGTCCTCATCGCCCTCGCCGACAGCACCGCGGCGAAGGTCGGCAGTGCGGTGTTCATGGCGACGTCGCTGGCCATGTTCGGGGTCTCCGCGACGTACCACCGGTTCCCGTGGGGGCCGACCGTCAAGGCGGTGCTCAAGCGCATCGACCACACGAACATCCTGCTGCTCATCGCCGGCACCTACACGCCGATCGCGATCTGCGCCCTGCCGCACACCCTGATGGTGGTCGTGCTCTGGGTGATGTGGTCCGGGGCGGCGCTCGGGATCGCCTTCCGGGTGCTCTGGATCAACGCGCCGCGGTGGCTGTACGTGCCGATCTACCTGGTGCTCGGGTGCGCGGCGCTCGGGCTGCTGCCGCAGTTCTTCGCGGCGAGCGTGCCGATGACGGTGCTCGTGCTGTCCGGTGGCGTCGCCTACATCATCGGGGCGCTCGTCTACGGCTTCAAGCGGCCGAACCCGGTCCCCACCCAGTTCGGCTTCCACGAGGTGTTCCACGCCCTGACGGTGGTGGCCTTCGGCGCGCAGTGGGTCGGCGTGCTCATCGTCGCCCTGGACCCGGTGCGCTGACCGTCCGTCGCACGTTCCTTCCCAGAACGGGTGCGATGCCTGATCGTTCCGGGCGTACTCACCCGGAACTTCCGACCAGGTACGCCCGATTCGACCAGGAACGCCCGGTTCCGGCGGGTGCGCTAGCGCGTCAACCGCGCTCGGTGTCGTCCCCGACGTCGGCGCGGCCGTCCTCGGCCGCACGCCGCTCCGACTCGTCCGTCGCCGGACCGTCGACCGCGGTGCCGTTCGCTTCCGCCTCGAGACGCTCGCGGATCTCCGACCGGTAGCGCGTCCGCCGGATGCGTCGGGTCATGTCGACGACCAGGACGATCGTCGCGACGGCCACGAGCGCGATGGCGATGAAGCCGACGACACCCGGGGTGACGTTCACGTCCGGCACGACGCTGGGGCTGGGACTGGGGGTGGCGGCGAGTGCCGCCGCGATGGAGCTCACGGGGTCGGTTCCTTGTCGGCTGGGATCCCGGCGAACAGGTCGGTCTCCGGGAGCTCGGTCGGCACGCGGGCCTCCACGAGCTGGTAGTCCTCGGTCGGCCACACCGTGGCCAGGAGGTCGTTCGGCCAGTAGAAGAACGCGCTGTCCGGCGCCACCTGGCTGGCGTGGGCACGGAGCGCGGCGTCGCGGTGGTCGAAGTACTCGTGCACGTCGACGTGCGTGGTGGCGAGGTCGGGTCGGTCGGCGAACCGCTCGACCCACTCGCGCAGCTGTTCGATCGCGGGGCTGTCCGGGTCGCGCTCCTGCAGCGCCTCGAAGATGGTGCTGAAGCGTCGCGGGTTCATCGTGCGCTCGTAGTAGAGCTTCGCGATCGACCACGGTTCGCCGGCGCCGGGGTACGCAGCGGGGTCCGCCGCGGCGGTCCAGGCGGCGACGGACACCTCGTGCGTGCGGATGTGGTCGGGGTGCGGGTAGCCGCCGTTCTCGTCGTAGGTGACGAGCACGTGCGGGCGGAAGCGTCGGATGACCCGGACGAGCGCCTCGGTGCTGTACTCGAGCGGCACGGTCGAGAAGGTGCCGGGTCGGACGGTCTCACCCTTGTCGGCGTCGGGCAGACCGGAGTCGTGGTAGCCGAGCCACAGGTGGTCGATGCCGAGGGCTGCCTGCGCGGCGGCCATCTCGGTGCGGCGGTACCCGGCCATGTCGCGGTGCGCACGGCTGGTCGCCGGCTCACCGAGCTGGTCGTTCAGGATGTCGCCGGCCTCACCGCCCGTACAGGACACGACGAGCACCTCGTGCCCCTCGGCCACGTACTTCGCCGCGGTCGCCGCCCCCTTGCTCGACTCGTCGTCGGGGTGGGCGTGGACGGCCAGCAAGCGGTACGGCACAGGACTTCCTCACGTGTGGTGAGCGTGGGCGAGCGGGAACGGGAAGTGCACAGCGACGCGTGAACTACCCTGGGATCAGGATAATCACCCCGGGAGCCCCGAACTGTCCGAACAGCACCACGCCGCCACCCTCGACGACCGCTACGGCCGCACCCCGGCCCGCGCGCGCCGCAGCAAGGCCGTCGCGATCACCGCCGCGATCGCCGTCGTCGTGGTCTTCGCCGCCTGGGTGATCTGGGCGGGTCTGGACCAGTCCGACCGCGGCCTGACCGACGACGTCGTGGGGTACGAGGTCCTCTCCCAGCACAGCACGGTCGTGCACTCGCAGGTCTCCGTCGACCCGGGGGTCCGCGCGAAGTGCGCCGTCCAGGTCCTCGACAAGAGCTACTCGATCGTGGGCTGGAAGGAGATCACCCTCGCCCCGTCCGAGCAGCGCACGCGCAGCATCAGCACCGAGGTGACGACGACGACCCGTGGCGTCACCGGCTTGATCCACGACTGCTGGATTCCCTAGACTGACCTGATTCGCCTCTCGAGACCGACCACTCGGCCGGTCTCGTTTTTTCATGGTCGAAGGGACAGAAGATGAGCAACGACACGCAGGTCACCTGGCTGACCCAGGAGGCGCACGACCGTCTCCAGGCGGAGCTCGACGAGCTGAGCGGCGAGGGCCGTGCCGAGATCGCGCGCCGCATCGAGGCCGCTCGCGAAGAGGGCGACCTCAAGGAGAACGGCGGCTACCACGCCGCCAAGGACGAGCAGGGCAAGATCGAGGCGCGCATCCGCGTCCTCACGAACCTCCTCAAGCACGCCACCGTCAGCGAAGCCGTCTTCGACGGCACGGTCGAGCCCGGCACGGTCGTCACCGCCGTCATCGCGGGCGACGAGTCGACCTTCCTGGTCGGCAGCCGCGAGATCGTCGCCGAGGGCTCCGACCTGACGGTCTACAGCCCGGTCAGCCCCGTCGGCGCTGCGATCGTCGGCCTGAAGGCCGGCGACAAGGCCACCTACACGGCGCCGAACGGCAAGGAGATCGCGGTCGAGGTCGTCAAGATCGAGCGCTACGAGCCGTAGGCCCGGCCCTCTGCAGACGGGAGGCCCGTGGCGACACCGCCACGGGCCTCCCGTCTGTCCGCCGGTCGCGTCCACGGCCCGCGCCGACTCGGAACGACACCACCGACGTCGTACGACAGCGAGGCTGTCGCTCCCCAGCGGCCGCAACAGTTGCACGCGCGCAGGAACGACGTCCTCGATGTCGCACGACGTCGACGTTGTCGCACCGCCCGTCGGCGCGGGGCTAGTGCTCGAGGAGCTCGGGGCGGAAGCCGACCTCGTGGAGGCGCTGGATGACCTCCTGCGCGTGTTCGGGGCCGCGGGCCTCGATCGACAGGTCGAGGGCGACCTCGTTGATGACCAGGCCCTGTCCGTGGCGGGTGTGCAGGACCTCGACCACGTTCGCACCGGCGTCCGAGATCACCTGCGCGACCCGGGCGAGCTGGCCCGGGCGGTCCGGCAGCATGATGCGGATGCCGATGTACCGTGATGCGGCGACCAGACCGCGGGTGATCACGCGCTCCATCATGAGCGGGTCGATGTTGCCGCCGCTCAGCAGCACGACGGTGCGCCCGGTGTCGCGGACGGCACCCGACATGATGGCGGCGACGCCGACGGCGCCGGCGGCCTCGACCACGAGCTTGGCGCGCTCGAGCAGCACGAGCAGGGCTCGGGCGGTGTCGTCGTCGGAGACCGTGACGATGTCGTCGACCAGGTCGCGGATGATCGGGAAGTTCAGGTCACCGGGGCGGGCGACCGCGATGCCGTCGGAGATGGTCGGCTTCGTCGTGATGGTGACGGGTTCGCCGGCGCGGATCGACGATGGGTAGGCGGCGGCGTTCTCGGCTTGCACTCCGATGACCTTGATCGGGCGCCCGAGCCGCTCGGCCATGCCCTTGACCGCGAGGGCGATGCCGGAGATCACACCGCCACCGCCGATCGGCACGACGACGGTGTCGACGTCGGGCACCTGGTCGATGATCTCGAGACCGAGGGTGCCCTGACCGGCGATGACGGCCGGGTGGTCGAACGGCGGGATGAAGACCGCTCCGGTGTGCGCGGCGAAGTCCTTGGCGGCGCTCAGCGCTTCCTCCACCGAGTGGCCGCGCAGCACGACCTCGGCACCGTAGTGGCGCGTGGCCTGCAGCTTCGGCAGCGCGACGCCGACCGGGGTGAAGATCGTCGCCGGGATGCCGAGCTCGCGTGCGGCGAGGGCGACGCCCTGGGCGTGGTTGCCGGCGCTGGCGGCGACGACGCCCTTGGCGCGCTGTTCCGCGGACAGGGTCGACAGGCGGTTGTACGCGCCGCGGACCTTGTACGCACCGGTGCGCTGCAGGTTCTCGCACTTCAGGTGCACGGGCGACCCGAGCAGTTCGGCCAGGAACTGCGAGGTCTCCATCGGGGTGACGCGCGCGACGCCCGAGATGGTCTCCCGTGCCGTCTCGATGTCCGCCAGGGTGGGGATCGCGGCGAGCGTGTGCTGGGAGGCGCTGGTGTCGGTCACTCCCCCATCATCGTCGTTCCGGGCGTCTGCGGCGAACCCGTGACACGAGGGATCGTGCAGCGTCAGCCCGCCGTTCCCTTGACCGCGGTCGGCTGCTCGTCGGTGCCGGGCTTCGGGACGTCGCCACGGCGCTCCCGCAGCTTGAGGATCTTGCGCCGGCGCTTGGTCCGGACGTTCTCGTCGTGCGCCTCCTGCTTGGCCTCGCGCACGTGGTCGGAGTCCATCGTCTTCCAGCGGCCGCTCGAGATCGTCGTGACCATCGAGTTCACGGTCGCGATGAGCGGGACGGCGAAGAACGCGCCCGCGATGCCCGCCAGGCCCGAGGCCGCGGTGACCCCGAGGACGACGGCGAGCGGGTGCACCTTGACGGCGCTGCCCATGACGAGCGGCTGCAGGATGTGCCCCTCGACCTGCTGCACGATGAGGATGACGACGAGCATCCAGACCGCGGCCACCCAGCCGTTGAACACCAGGGCGACGAAGACCGCCAGGAACCCGGTGACGATCGCACCGACGACCGGGATGAACGACCCGAGGAAGACGAACACGGCGATCGGCACGACGAGCGGCAGCTGCAGGATCGCGGCGCCGATGCCGATGCCGACGGCGTCGACGAACGCGACGAAGATCTGCACCCGGATGAAGCTCGTCAGCGTCGTCCACCCCGCGACACCCGCGCCGTCGATCGCGCTGCGGGCGTTCTTCGGGAAGAGCCGGACCGTCCAGCGCCAGACGTTCTTGCCGTCGATGAGCAGGAAGATCACCGTGAAGATGACGATGAACAACCCGGTGAGGATGTGCGTCAGCGACGACCCGGCGCTGGCCACCCCGGACAGGATCGAGCCGGAGTTGCTCTGCAGCCAGTCGGTCGCCTGGTTGAGGTAGGAGTTCAGGTCCTTCTGGCTGATGCCGAGCCCGGACCCGAGCACGAAGTCGCGGATGTTGTCGTACTGCGACAGCGTGCGGTCGCGGAGCGACGGGTACGCGGCGGCGATCTGGTCGACGACGAGCCAGATGAGCGCCCCGACGGCGGCGAGTCCCCCGACCAGGCTGACGATGACGGCGACCCACTTCGGCACGTGGTGTCGCTGCATCCAGTTCGACAGCGGGACCAGGAGCGCGGCGACCACGATGCCGATGAGGAACGGGATGAGGATCTCGCTGAAGAGCGTCACCAGGTAGATGACCACCGCGACGACGCCCACCACGACGAGGATGCGCCACGACCACGCACCGGCGATCCGCATGCCGGGCGGCACCGCGTCATCGACGACGACGGGATCGGTGTGCGGTGTCTTCTTGCCCCAGGCCATGGGCCGATCCTAGCGATGCGCTCGGCGTCGCGTTCCAGATACGGCATACGTTCCGACGCCGTGCTGTCGGCAGGGTTCGGTAGCGTCGGCGCATGGTCAGGTCCTCGCTCTCCGCCGCCGAAGCCCGCCGCGTCGCCCTCGCCGCGCAGGGGTTCGGTCGGCCGCCGGCGACGGACGTCTCGACGCGCGCGGTGAACGCCGCCTTCGCCCGCCTCGGGCTGCTGCAGATCGACTCCGTGAACGTGTTCGAACGCAGCCACTACCTGCCGCTCTTCGCACGCCTGGGGGCGTACGACCGGTCCACGCTCGACCGGCTGACCCTCGGTCGGTCCGGCCCGTACACCGAGTACTGGGCGCACGAGGCCGCCCTCATCCCGCGCGACGACCTGCGGCTGTTCCGCTGGCGGATGGACGCCCTGCGGCAGCGCGACGCCGGCCCGACCCGGATCGACGGCGTCACCCGCACCGCCGCGGTCCGACGCGAGCTGCACGCGCTGCTGCGTGCCGAGGGGCCGATGCGTGCCAGCGCGGTCGAGCACGAGTCGAACGTGCGCCGTGGACCGTGGTGGGGCTGGAGCGACGTGAAGACCGGGCTCGAGCAGATGTTCCGCTGGGGCGAGACCGTGAGCGCCGGGCGGTCGGGGTTCGAGCGCGTGTACGCCCTGCCCGAGCAGGTCCTGCCGGCCGGCTTCCTCGAGACGGCGCCACCGCGCGCCCACGCCGTCCTCGACCTCGTGCGGCACGCCACCCGCGCCCTCGGCGTCGGCACCCGCGCGGACATCGCCGACTACTACCGGCTGCGGTCGGACGACACCGCGGCCGCCATCGCGGAGCTGACCGCCGCCGGCGAGCTCCAGCCCGTGCGGGTCGAGGGCTGGGGCGAGCGGGCCTGGCTCCACCCCGACGCCCGGGTGCCCCGACAGCTCACCGCCGACGCCGTGCTCAGCCCGTTCGACCCGGTCGTGTGGTTCCGCCGCCGGGCGGAGCGCATGTACGGGTTCCACTACCGGATCGAGATCTACACCCCGGCGCCGAAGCGGGTCTTCGGGTACTACGTGCTCCCCGTGCTGCAGGACGACCGGCTCGTCGGCCGGGTCGACCTGAAGAGCGACCGGCAGCGGGGCGTGCTTCGGGTCCGGACCGCGTGGCAGGAACCCGGCGAGCACCTCGATGCCGAGCGGCTGGCCGAGACCCTCCGACGCACCGCCGCGTGGCAGGGACTCGACGCCATCGAGGTCACCGATCGGGGCACGGCCGCGGCGGCCGTCGCCGGCGCGCTCGGCCTCTCGCTGGTCCCCCACGAGGCCGTGGACGACGCCGATCCTCCGGAACCCGCCGAGCAACTCGACGCAGCGGAGGCCTGACCGGCGTCAGAAGCGGTCGGCGTTCGCCCGCAACCGCGCGATGCGGTCCGGCAGCGGCGGGTGTGTGGAGAACAGCCGGTCCATCACACCGGGGCGCATCGGGTCGGCGATCCACAGGTGGGCCATCGACGAGTTCTGCGTCTGCATCGGGCGACCGTACGCGCCGAGCTTCTCGAGCGCCCGTGCGAGACCTTCTGGATGGCGGGTCGTCATCGCACCGGTGGCGTCGGCGAGGTACTCGCGCTGCCGGGACACGGCGGCCTGCACACCCGCTGCGGCGATCGGCGCGACGACGACGGCCACGATGCCGGCGATGAGCAGCACGGGGTTCGCGCCGCCACCGTTGTCGGAGTTGCGGTTCCGGCCGCCGGACAGGCCGCTGAAGATCGAGATGCGCAGGAGCACGTCGGCGATCAGGCCGACGGCCACCACCAGCCCGAACACCATCGTCGAGACCCGGATGTCGTAGTTCCTGACGTGGCCGAGCTCGTGGGCCATCACGCCCTGCAGCTCCTGGTCGTCCATGATCTGCAGCAGCCCGGTCGTCGCGGCCACGACGGCGTGCTCGGGATCGCGCCCGGTGGCGAAGGCGTTCGGCGACGGGTCCTGGATGACGTAGACCCGGGGCATCGGCATGCCGGTCGAGATCGCCAGGTTCTCGACCGTCCGCCAGAGCCGCGGTTCGGAGGTGCGGTCGATCTCGATGCCGCCGGCGATGGCGGTCGCCTGCCGAGCGGCGAAGAAGTACTGCAGCACCGCGTAGCCCAGGGCGACCGCGAGGACGATGACGCCGATCGAGACGTTCCCGGCCAGGTAGCCGCCCAGGAACCCGAGCGCGCCGATGATCAGCAGGAAGACCAGGACGATGACGACGGTGTTGCGCTTGTTCCGCGCGATGGCGCTGTACACGGCAGCTGCGGGACTGGGGTCAGAACTGGACGCGCGGCGGCTCGGCGATCGCTGCCGGCTCGGCGGTCTCGAAGAACGTCGCCTCGGCGAAGCCCCGCCGCTTGGCGAACGTGGAGTTCGGGAAGACCCGGATCTTCGTGTTCAGCTCGCGCACGCCGCCGTTGTAGAAGCGCCGGGCGGACTGGATCTTGTCCTCGGTGTCGACGAGCTCGGTCTGCAGCTGCAGGAAGTTCTGGCTCGACTGCAGCTGCGGGTACCCCTCGGCGACCGCGAACACGCTCTTCAGCGCCTTCTGCATGTGCCCCTCGGCCGCGGAGGCCGTCCCGGCGTCTCCGGCCGTGAGGGTCTCCGAGCGCGCCTTGGTGACGTCGTCGAAGACGGCCTTCTCGTGGGTGGCGTACCCCTTGACCGTGTCGACGATGGTCGGGATGAGGTCGGCACGCCGCTTCAGCTGCACCGAGATGTCGCTCCAGGCCTCGTCCACCCGGACCTTGAGCGTGACGAGGGAGTTGTACGTCACCCAGAGGTAGATCCCGATGATGACCAGGATCACCACCACCACTCCGACGACGATCAGCGTCGTGACGAGTCCGGTGTCCATGTGGGGGTGCTCCTTCTCGCGTTCGGATCCGCGGTGCTGCGTGGCCTGAACGGCCGTCGTGAAGTCTACCGACGCGTGCGCGGTGCTCCCGTCGACCGCCGTGGTTCACGGGCGATTCCCGAGTCATGCACACCGGGCATTCGGACTGACGGACGATCCGGGCCGGATGCCCGACATCATCCGCGAGGTGTATTGACCCGGCGGCCCCCATCACGTGGGATGGACTCGGTGAGCACGCGCGGGGACAACGTGGACGACCGGGCCGTCGGGGGCGACGGCCCTCGTCGTCGTACCCGGTTCGTCGCACTCGCCTCGGCCACGGCGGTCCTCGCCGCGGCGCTGTTGGCAGCGGCAGCCGCCCCCGCGTTCGCCGTCGCCGGCGCCGCGGACACCGAGCGCACCAGCGCCGCGACCACCGCGACCCCGCAGCCGGGCGAGCTCGTGGGCCCGCCGAGCAGCGGCCGCCCGGGCACCCCGACGCCCCCGCCCGCGTCCACCGGGCGACCACCCGTCGCCCCGACCATCGCCGACCCGGGGGACGTCACGAGCAGCACCGCCCGGTTCCACGGCACCGGCACCCCGGCGCACGTGGTCCGCGTCACCGGCCCGGCGTCCACCGGGTCGGCCGGGTGCTCCGCGCAGGTGCAGGCGAACGGGTCGTGGGCCTGCCTGGGCACGGTGCGGTCGGGCCCCCAGCAGGTCTTCACGGTGCGTGACGTCACGATCCCGACCCAGCCGTCCGCGAGCGCTCCGGCGTCCGACGTCATCGTGCCGCCGACCGTCGCGTCCGACCACCCGACCAGCGGCGCACTGTCGGGCACCGGCTACCCCGGGTCCACCGTGCTCCTGTCGGTCTCCGGGTCGTCGTCGCAGCAGAGCGCCCCGGTCGGACCGGACGGTCGGTGGGTGGCCTCGCTCGCCCTGCGGTCCGACGCCACCGTCACGGTCACCGCGTCGCAGACCGCGAGCACGGCGCACGGCTACCGCTCCGACCTGCGCAGTGCGTCCTCGGCCCCGGTGCGGGTCACCGTCGATCGCACCGCGCCGTCGGTTCCGCGGATCACGGCGCCCGGCGACGGCGACCGCGTCGGTTCGCGTGCCACGCTCGTCCGCGGCACCGGCGAGCCCGGCGCCGACGTGACCGTGTACGTCGACCGAGCACCGGTCTGCCGGGCCGCGGTGGCTGCGAACGGGTCCTGGTCCTGTTCGACCGCCGGGTCGCAGCTCCGTTCCGGCGGTCACGACCTCACCGCGACGCAACACGACGCCGCGGGCAACTACTCGCGGTCGTCCACTGCCGTGCGGGTCTCAGTGTGGTCGACGTCGGGCACCCCCACCGGGACGCCCGGCACCGACGGGGACGCACCCACGAACGGCACAGGCACCGGCACCACGACCACGCCCGGCGACGGCCAGGACCCCGGTGACACCGGCACCCCTGGCGGGCACGAGAACGGAAACGGGACCGGGACCGGCACCGGCACGAACGGGAACGGCGGCGGCGGCGACGACGGCAGCGGCGGATCCGACGGCAGCGGTGGGTCCGGATCGGCGGCCGGACCCGGCGACGGCACCACGACGAGCGGCACCAGCGCCCCCGGAGCGGCGGGCCCCGGCGGCGGCCACACCGACTGGTCCGGCCCCGCGGGCGACTGGACCGCAGCCACCGCCTACGACCGCACCGTGCCGACGATCCAGGCCGCGTTCTCGTGGCGGACCGTGCTCATCGCCACGGCCGTCGCCGCGGGCTTCCTCCTGCTCATCGCTGCACCCCTCGCCCTCGTCGCCGCGGCGGCCCGCGGTCGCATCCGGTCGCCCTTCGCCGGCCTGCTCGGGCGGAACCGCTCGCGTTCGGACCGCTCGGGAACGGACGACGTCCTGCCGACGTGGGTGTCGATCACGATCGCGGTGACCGTGGCCGCCCTCTGCACGCTGCTGGGCGTGGGCGTCTCGCTCGAGGCCCGCTACGTCCGCCTCGCGATCGCCGTGCTGCTCGGGACCACGGTGCTCACCGCCGCCGTGGTGCTCGTGACCCGGTGGGCGGCCGGACCCGACCACCGCGCTGTGGGCTTCCGGGTGTCCCCGTGGCTGGTGCTCGCGGCGCTGATCGCGTGCGGCATCACGCGGGCCGCCGACCTCTCCCCCGCCCTGATCGTCGGGGTGGTGCTCGTGCCGTCGGGTCGCCCCGACCTGGACACCGGCGCGCTGCGCCTCGGCTCGGCGATCGCCGCGGGTGCCCGGAGCGCGACCTGGCGGACGGTCGCCCTGCTCGCACTCGCGGCCTCCGGCTGGGTGCTGCACAGCCTGACCGCCGGTGGGGGCTTCTGGCACGCGCTGACGTCGGAGTTCGCCATCACCCTGTGCGTGGGCGGGGTCGGAGCCGTCATCGCGACGCTGCTGCCGTTCGCCGGGTCCGCCGGCAGCGCGCTCCTCGCGGCCTCGCGCGGACGGTACGTCGCGCTGGCCGTCGTCGCGGTCGCGCTCACCGCCGCGGTCTACTCGGGCCCGACGGGGACGCACGTGTCGCCGGTGCTGCTCGGCGCGGTCGGCGCGGCCTGCGTGGCGGGCGCGATCGGGGCCTGGTTCTGGGCGCGCACCACGCGACCGGACGCGCGCGCCTGACCCGCACCGGGCCTCCCGTCCGCCGTCCCCGCGCGGCGGATACAGTGACGAACGGTGCGTGACGCGCCGCTCGACCGCCCCAGGGAGCGATGATGACCGAGACCCGATCCGACTACGACCCGACGCGCTTCCGTGAGGTGTTCGAGGGCAGCTTCACGTACGCGAACGGCTTCGCGCGGAACACCCACCGCTTCGCGGGCCGCCCTGCGCTGCGCGAGCCGGACACGGGTCGGTCGTGGACGTACGCGGAGCTCGGCGACGCCGTCGACCGCATCGGCGGGTGGCTCGTCCGGCACGGCGCCGGCCGCGGTTCGGTCGTGATGGTCGAACTGTTCAACTCCCCCGAGTTCGCGATGCTCTACCTGGCGTGCCACCGCATCGGTGCGGTGTTCTCCCCCACGAACTTCCGGCTCGCGCCGGACGAGGTCGCCTTCATCATCGAGGACTCCGCACCGGTGGTGCTGGTGCACGACGCCAGCCGCACCGCCGAGATCGCCCGCGCGCTCGAGACCTCGCCGCACCGTCCCGACCACCTGGTCGTCGTCGGTGGCGACGACCAGGCCGCACGCGACGACCAACACACGCACGACGCGCACGACGACCAGCCCGCACGCGGTGCGCGCGTCGCGTTCACCGCCCTCCTCGCCGCCGACCCGGTCACACCCGCCGAGCTCTCGGCCACCGAGCCCCGCAGCGCCTACGACGAGACCACTCGGCTCTACACCTCCGGCACCACGGGACGACCGAAGCCGGTGCCCCTGCCGAGCCTGGTCGAGGTGCTCAGCGCCCACGACGTCGTGATGCACTTCCCGCTCAGCCCGTTCGACAAGACCCTCAACATGTCGCCGCTGTTCCACCGGGGCGGCCTGTACTCGGGCGGCCCGAACCCGGTGTTCTACGTCGGTGCCGAGCTCACGACCCTGCGCCACTTCGACGCCGAGCGGGTGCTCGACCTGGTCGAGTCCGAGCGGCTGACGTTCCTGATCGGCGCACCCCCGAACCTGGTGCAGCTCGCGGACGCGCAGGAGGCGCGTCCCCGCGACCTGTCGTCGTTGCACGGCATCGTCACGATGGGCGCACCGCTCGACCGCGCCGCCGCACTCCGCTACCAGGAGCTCCTGTCCCCGCGGATCTTCAACGGGTACGGCACGACCGAGACCTTCTGGAACACGTTCCTGCGTCCCGAGGACTTCCCCGACGGCGCCGGTTCCACCGGACGTGCGTCGACGGACGACGACGTCGCCGTGGTGCGGGTCTACGAGGACCGCCTGGCCGACCCGACCGACACCGTGCCGAAGGACGGATCCGAGATCGGCGAGTTCGCGGTCCGGACCGTCAAGTCCGGCTACTCGTACCGCAACCCGGGGCTCGAGGCCGAGAAGTTCGCGAACGGCTGGTTCTACCCCGGAGACCTCGCGACGTGGGACGAGCACGAACGGGTGACGATCGTCGGCCGCAAGGACGACATGATCATCTCCGGCGGCGAGAACGTGCACCCAGTGCAGGTCGAGGCCGCGCTGCAGGAGCACCCGGGCGTCGCCGACTCGATCGTCGTCGGGATCCCGGACGACCGCTGGGGCGAGGTCGTCACGGCGTACGTGGTCCGTGCCGCGGGACGACTTCCGGACGACGACGACGCCGCCGCTGCCGAACTCGAGGAGTGGACGGGCTCGCACCCCGGGCTCGCCCGCTACAAGCGGCCGCGGCGGTACCGGTTCGTCGACGAGCTGCCGTACAACGCCACGGGCAAGAAGGTGCACTACCTCGCGAAGGCGACGGCAGCGGAGGACCAGGCGGCGGGCCGGCTGATCGAGCCGTAGCGGGCTCTGCAGGTGCGCGGCGTCGGACGGGAGGCCCGTGGCGGCCCCGCCCCGCGCCTCCAGGCCGTCAGGCGGTCGCGTCCACCCCGCGGCTCGGCGCGTTCCGGGCGAACAGGCCCGGCAGCAGCCCGCCGATCTTGGTCCCGATGCACAGGCTGACGAAGGTCGCCAGGGGTGTCGCGAGGGACTCGGGGTCGAACGTCGCCACCGCCACCAGGCCGACCGTCCCCGGCACGAGCAGCAGGAACGCCGGGAAGAACGACACCGTCGCGGGGATCGCCGGCACGAGCCGCTCGAGCAACCGCGTCGCGACGAACAGCAGAGCGGCCGTCGCCCCCGTCGCGACGACGCTCCCCCACACCGGCGTCGTCCCGCTCACCAGGGCGTAGGCGGTGACCATGACCGCCACCGAGACGAGCGTCAGCCGCCAGCCCGACCGGAACACCAGGCCGAGTCCGACCGCCAGGACCACCACGGCGACCCACGACACCCAGTAGGACGGGACGGACTCCCACCCCGCCAGGTCCGTGCCGACGCCGGCGACCTCGCCGACGAGCGCCGCCGAGGACGGGTCGACGTGCAGCCCGGTCAGTGCGCTGCCCGAGGCGATGCCCGCGGCCATGAACCCGAGCATGATGAGCCCCTGGACGAGCCGCGAGGACCCGGTGACGATGTCGGCCGCGGTGAGCTCGAGCAGCGCGTTGGTGATGAGGGCGCCGGGGACGAAGACCGCCACCGGCGCACACACGGCGAAGAGCGGGACCTGCTCGAACCCGGTGGTGGCGGCGACGAGCCCGACGATGGCGGTCGACGCGAAGGCGGCCAGGAACGGGATGATCGCCACGGCCTCGCGGAACCGGCGGAGCAGCAGGCCGATGACGCCGACGAGCGCACCGACCAGGAGCGCGAGCAGGATCGCCCACCACGGGCACCGGAAGACGACGGCGAGCCCGGCGGAGGTCAGCGCGTTGCCGAGGATCCAGGGCAGTGCGGGCGGCGGGACGGTACCTGCGCGGATGGCCCGGACCCGCGCGGGGATCTCGGCGAGGGCGATGGAACCGCTCTCCAGCCCGAGCACGACCCGGTTCGCGCGTGCGGCCTGCCGCGACGACAGCTCGACGCCCTCGGCGTTCACGATGGTCGCCGCACCGGTCGAGACCTCGCTCACCATCACGAGCGCGGGCAGGACCCCGATCGCCAGGGTCGGTCCGACGCCGGCGGCGTCGCGGGCCTTCTCGAGCGCCGAGCGGACGTCGGTGACGGAGCTGCCCGCATCGAGCAGCAGCGCACCCAGCGTACCGAGGAGCATGCCGACGGGGACGGTCTCGCCGTCGACGACCTCGACGTGGGCCTCGGGCCGACGGAGGGCGTTCTGCAGGTTCGCGAGTGCGCTTCCGAGTCCGACCACGCAGGCGATCGTACTGGCAGCGACGCGCTGGGCGAGTCGCGTGGTACCCCCGGTGGGACTCGAACCCACAACTCAGCGATTTTAAGTCGCGTGCCTCTACCGATTGGGCCACGGGGGCGGGCCGCAACAGCCTACCGATGCCCTCGACGACGAGAGGCGGCCACCCCGAAGGGTGACCGCCTCTGGCGTGCTGTTGCCGGGACTACTTGGCGTCGGCCGGGGCCTTCACGGGCTCGGCCTCGTTCGAGACGTCCTCGGCGGGCTCGCCGTACGCCGGGCCGGCGGCACCGGCGGGCTTGCCCTCCTCCGGAGCGGTCGTGGGCTTCGCGGCCTCGACCGGGGCAGCGGGTGCCTCGGCGGCGGGCTTCGGACGGGACGCGAACGCCTCGAACGCAGCGCGCGGGGTCTCACGGTCGTCGAGCGACGCGATGTCGCGACCGAGGAAGAAGCCACCGACCCAGTCGCCGATGACGCGCCACTTGCGCTCCCACGACGGCATCGCCATGCCGTGGTAGCCGCGGTGCGCGCCCCACGCCAGGAAGCCCTTCATGGCGAACTTGCCGGACTGGAACACTCCGATGCCGAGACCGAGACCCGCGACGGCGCCGAGGTTCTCGTGCTTGTAGTCGGTCGTGGCCTCGCCACGGATGGTCGCGACCAGGTTCTTCGCGAGCTGCTTCGCCTGACGGACGGCGTGCTGGGCGTTCGGCACGCAGAAGCCGCCGACGCCACCACCGGTGAGGTCCGGCACGGCCGCGACGTCACCGCAGGCCCATGCGTCCGCGATCACGCCGTTGTCGTCGACGACGCGCAGGTCGGGCTGCACGCGGATGCGTCCGCGCTGCTCGAGCGGGAAGTCGGTGCCCTTGACCATCGGGTTCGCCATGACACCGGCGGTCCAGATGATGAGGTCGGACTCGATCTTCTCGATGGCGCCGTCACTCGTCTTGAGCTCGCAGACGCCACCGACGGCCGAGGCCAGCTGGGTCTCGAGGTGCACGTTCGCACCGCGCTGCGCCAGGTTCTTGAGCACCCAGTGCGAGGTCTCGAGCGAGACCTCGGGCATGATGCGGCCCATCGCCTCGACCAGGTGGAAGCGGGTCTCGTCGAAGGACAGCTGCGGGTAGCTCTTCAGCAGGTCGGTGACGAAGGAGCGGAGCTCGGCGAAGACCTCGATGCCGGCGAAGCCACCACCGACGACGACGACGGTCAGCAGGCGGTCACGCTCGGGACCGGCCGGCAGGTTCGCCGCCTTGTGGAAGTTCGTGAGGATCTTGTCGCGGATCGCCGCGGCTTCCTCGATCGTCTTGAGGCCGATGGCCTCGTCCGCGACACCCGGGATCGGGAACGTGCGGGACACCGCACCGGCGGTCATGACGATCTGGTCGTAGGACTCCTCCCACGCCTCGCCCTCGGCCGGGGTGATCGTGGCGGTCTTCGTCGCGTGGTCGACCTTGGTGACCTTCGCGGTGACGACGCGGGTGTTCTTGAGGTGACGGCGGTGCGAGACGACCGCGTGACGCGGCTCGATCGAACCGGCGGCGACCTCGGGCAGGAACGGCTGGTACGTCATGTACGGCAGCGGGTCCACCATGACGACCTCGGCTTCGCCCTGGCGAAGGTGCTTCTCGAGCTTCCATGCGGTGTAGAAACCGGCGTAACCGCCGCCGACGACGAGGATCTTGGGCACGGGGGATGATCTCCTTGGATGGGGGTTTCGGAGTCGAGTCAGACTTCGCCGCCACCCGCCCCGACTCCAGCGTCTGCACCGTCATCATACGCCCGGCACTCACACCGGGAGGGCGACCAGTCCGCGCGCTCGAGCGCGAGGTCGCCGATGGGGTTGACGCCGGGTCCGGCGGCGAGGGCGTGACCGACGAGGGCGTGCAGGCACTTCACACGGGTGGGCATGCCACCGGCGCTGATGCCGACGATCTCGTCGACGTGCTCGATCGACTCGCGATCGGCCAGGTAGGACTCGTGGGCCGCGAGGTACGCGGCCGCAGTGGTGTCGTCCTCGAGCAGTGCTGCCAGCTCCGGCATCACCTGATTGGCCTCGAGGGTGCTGACCGCGGCGGTGGCCGCGGGGTGGCACAGGTAGTAGAACGTCGGGAACGGGGTGCCGTTCGACAGTCGGGGCTTCGTGGAGACGACCGTGGGGTTGCCACAGACGCACCGTGCCGCGATCCCGATGACGTCGCGTGCCGGTCGGCCGAGCTGCGCCGACACGACCTGGACGTCGCGGTCGGAGGGCGGGTCGAAGGGAGGGGTCGTCACGGGAACGTGAGCCTACCGGAGACCCGGTGCCCCGCGCACCGTCGTGCCGGACGGGTGCCGGGCGCTCGGCGCTACTTGCTCTCGCCGGTGCCCGAGACGTCCGGGGCCACGAGGTCGGCCGCGGTCTCGTCGGTGAGCCCGGACTGCAGCACCGAGGAGAGCATCGCCTGCACCCAGTCCACCTTCGGCGTCTGGACCTTGGTGCTGACCGGCGTGCCGGAATCCGTCGTCGGCACGGTCTCGGTCGTGCGGTTCTCGGCGCCCATCACGAGGTAGCTCTCCTCGCCCGGGTACACGTAGAGCAGGCGGTCGCGTGCCTGCGCTTCGATGTAGGCGGGGTCGTCCCAGCGGGCGACGTCCTTCTTCTTCTGCGTGACGTCGGCCTTCTGGCTCGCCACCTCGCGCTGCTGCTGGGCGATCTGCTCCTGCTGCTGGATGAGCGTGCGGAGCGACGGCGCGAGCACCACGACGAAGAGCACGATGATCGCGAGCATGAGCAGGCTGAAGCCGGAGAAGTGGATCGAGCGGTACCAGGGCTGCGCCGACGTGCTGCCGTCGGGCATCGCCACGGGGACGCGGCGGACGCGGGGCTTCTGGTTGGGCACGGTCCGACGATAACCCGACCGACGTGGTGGGCGCGCTCGGCACGCGGCCGTTCGGCGCCCTCTCAGCGTCTCGCCGACGTCCACACACGACGAGACGCCGTCCTCTCGGAGGAGGACGGCGTCTCGGTGGTGCAGGGACTGCTGAGCGGCTGGCTACAGCGACGCGGCGCGCGGGAAGGCCGAGCGACCGGCGTACACCGCGGCGTCGCCGAGCTCTTCCTCGATGCGGAGGAGCTGGTTGTACTTGGCGACGCGGTCCGAACGGGCCGGTGCGCCGGTCTTGATCTGACCACCGTCGACCGCGACCGCGATGTCCGCGATCGTGGTGTCCTCGGTCTCACCCGAGCGGTGCGACAGGATCGAGGTGAGGCCGTGGCGGTGCGCGAGCGACACCGCGTCGAGGGTCTCGGTGAGCGTGCCGATCTGGTTGACCTTCACCAGGATCGAGTTCGCGGCCTTCCCGTCGATGCCCCGCTGCAGACGCTTCGGGTTGGTGACGAACAGGTCGTCGCCGACGATCTGGACCTTGTCGCCGAGCTCGGCGGTCAGGTGCGACCAGCCCTCCCAGTCGTCCTCGGCCAGCGGGTCCTCGATGGTGACGAGCGGGTAGTTCGCGACGAGGTCGGCGAAGTACGCGGTGAACT
This sequence comes from Curtobacterium pomorum, assembly GCF_044497295.1. Classification (NCBI taxonomy): domain Bacteria; kingdom Bacillati; phylum Actinomycetota; class Actinomycetes; order Micrococcales; family Microbacteriaceae; genus Curtobacterium; species Curtobacterium pomorum. The sequence goes on along the minus strand of NZ_CP172409.1, from coordinate 958,549 downwards.
CCTGGCTCGAGAGCTGCTTGCCCTCGAACGAGTACTTGCCGTCGTGGAAGAACTCGGTGGACGCGACGTCGAGGCCGACGGCGATGTCCTTGCCCGGGGTGTAGCCGGCCTTCTCGATCGCGGTCAGCAGGAAGTCGAGCGCTGCACGGTTCGATGCGAGCTCCGGCGCGAAGCCGCCCTCGTCGCCGAGGCCGGTCGCGAGGCCCTGCTTCTTCAGCTCGCCCTTGAGGGCGTGGTAGGTCTCGACGCCCCACCGGAGCGCCTCGGAGAACGACTCGGCGCCGTAGGGCACGAGGAAGAACTCCTGGATGTCGACGTTGGTGTCCGCGTGGGCACCACCGTTGACGACGTTCATCAGCGGGACGGGCAGCGTGTGCGCGTTCGGGCCGCCGAGGTAGCGGAACAGCGGCAGGTCGGCCGAGTCGGCAGCGGCACGGGCCACGGCGAGCGAGGCACCGAGGATCGAGTTCGCGCCGAGGCGGGACTTGTTCTCGGTTCCGTCGAGCTCGATGAGCGCGGCGTCGACGAGGCGCTGGTCGGTGGCGTCGAAGCCCTCGAGCGCCGGGCCGATCTCGTCGAGGACGGCGTCGACGGCCTTGAGCACGCCCTTGCCGCCGTAGCGCGAGGCATCGCCGTCGCGGAGTTCGTACGCCTCGAACGCACCGGTGGAGGCACCGGAGGGGACGAGCGCGCGGGACACGACGCCGTCGTCGAGGAGGACCTCGACCTCGACCGTCGGGTTGCCTCGGGAATCGAGGACTTCGCGTGCGCCTACGGCATCGATCAGGGCCACGGGGTACTCCCTACACATTGGTTGTGGTGTTTGCGGGACCGATCCTAGCGAGCCGAGGTGAACACGACGTGGACCGTGACGCCCGGTGTGGACGACTCAGTCGAGCGGGCGGAACTCCACGCCCTCGAGCGACGTCGTGTCGGCGCCGACGGTGGCGAAGGCGGAGAACCCCTGTGCGGCCAGACCGGCGAGCAGGTTCTTCGTGTTCTTGGTGCGCCGTTCGAGCCGTACGCGTCGGTGCGACCCGAGCGCCTCGGTCTTCAGGGCCGCGAGCCGGACGGGGTCGACGTCCTTGTCGTAGACGAGCACCACGGCGTCGGACTCCGCGGACTCCGGGAGTGTCACGAGGTCGACCAGGCGCTCGAAGCCCAGCGAGAAGCCGACCGCGGGGACGTCCTGGCCGAGGAAGCGGCCGATCATGCCGTCGTACCGACCGCCACCGCCCAGGCTGTAGCCGAAGTCGGGGTGCGCGACCTCGAAGATCGTGCCGGTGTAGTAGCCCATCCCGCGCACGAGCGTCGGGTCGAAGCGGAGGTCGACCCCGGGCAGGGCCTCGCGCAGGCGCAACAGGTCGGCGAACGCCTCGGCGTCGAGCCACGCGGCGCCCTCGACCGAGGTCCAGTCCGCGGCCTCGAGCGCGCGGATCGTGTCCTCGAGCCCCGGCAGCTCCTGCCCGACGGTGCTGCGGAGTTCGGCGGCGACGCCGTCCGGGCCGATCTTGTCGAGCTTGTCGATCGTGATGAGCGCGCGGTCGGCGGCCGCCGGGTCGGCGATGCCCCACGACGCCAGCAGGGTCAGCAGGATCCGCCGGTCGTTGATGCGGATCGTGGTGCCGGTCACGCCGAGTGCGTCGAGGGCGGCGGTCGTGGCGCGGATGAGCTCGATCTCGGCCAGCTGCCCGGGCTCCCCGAGGATGTCGATGTCGCACTGGACGAACTGGCGGTAGCGCCCCTTCTGCGGGCGCTCGGCGCGCCAGACCGGCGCGATCTGCACCGATCGGAACACCGACGGCAGCTCGGCACGGTGCGAGGCGTAGAACCGGGCGAGCGGCACGGTCAGGTCGAAGCGGAGACCGAGGTCGGCGAGGTCGAGCGGGGCCTGGGCCGTCTGCAGGTCCTCGGTGCTGAGCCCGCGCTTCATGACCGCGAACGCCAGCTTCTCGTTGTCACCGCCGAGCCCGGAGTGCAGGCGCGCGGCGTCCTCGACCACCGGGGTCTCGATCTCGTCGAACCCGTGCCGGGAGTAGACGTCGCGGACGACACCGAGCACGTGCTCGCGTCGGGCCTTGTCCGCGGGGAGGAAGTCACGCATGCCACGGGGTGCCGTCACGGTCGTCGCCATGGCGTCAAGTCTGGCAGATGCGCATCACCGGGTTGCGCGGCATGCGTTCTACTGGCATACTGCATTCAGTACCTCGGTTCGGAGCGTGCCTGATCCACTCTCCGGACCGATCGCGTGGGCACCGTGCTGCAGTGTGCCCCGCGACTCGAGCGGGTTCTGCGTGCACATCTCTCCCTGGGGGTGTGCCCACCCGCTCACGGGCGCCCTCCTTTTTCGGGTTAGGAGGGCGCCCTTCTCTTTTCGGGTGCACGCACGCTGCGGCTCCCGCGCACGCACGCTGCGGCTCCCCGCACCCTCACTCCGCGGCCCGGCCGGCGTCCTCGAGCGCAGCGACCGCGGCTCGGAGACTCGCGACCGGGTCGATGCCGTCGCGCACCGCCCTCGCGACCTCCTCGAGCATCGCGATCCCCCACGTGGGGTCCACGACCCCCGCACCGTCGGCCGGCGCCGGGGACCCGACCGATGCCCGAGCGGTCTCCGTTCCGGATGCCGCAGCGGCCTTGGCGGACGGGTCACGGGCCTCCCGGTCGGCGGCCACGACGGACGCGACGGCCGCGTCGGCCGCACCGTGCTCGTCCAGGCGCTCCAGCAGCTTGACGGCCCGTTCCAGCGGCGGCATCGCGCGCGGGACCCCGTCCAGCACACTCCTCCGGGCCGACTTCTCGGCCGCCTTCGCCGCGCGCCACACCCGGACGACGTCGTCGACGGTGTCCGCGGTCTCGTCGCCGAACACGTGCGGGTGCCGACGGACCATCTTGTCGCGGACCCCGGCGGCGACGTCCTCGAGGGTGAACTCCCCCGCGCGTTCGGCGATCCCGGCGTGCAGGACGACCTGGTACAGGACGTCGCCGAGCTCCTCGCGGACGTCGTCGGGGTCGCCGTCGTCGATGGCGTCGACCAGTTCGTAGGACTCCTCGACCGCGTACCGCGCGAGCGTGGCGTGGGTCTGCGCACGGTTCCAGACGCAGCCCCCGTCCTCGGCGAGCAGGCGGTCGACGACGGTGACGAGGTCCGGTACGGCGGTCATCGCGCCATCGTCTCACCCACGTATGCTGGTCGTGGTGTGTCGGGAAGTCTGGTCGACGGACACTCACCCGACCCCTCGAGACGGAGATCCATGTCGTCCCTCGTCCGCTCCCCCCGCTTCAGCGCCATCGCGCTCCTGACCGCCGCCGTGCTCGGCCTGGTCGTCGCGAACTCGCCCGTCGGCCCCGGCCTCGAACGCCTGCTCGACGCGCACCCGCCGCTGGGCGCCGTCGGCCTCGACCTGTCGATCGCGCACTGGGTCAGCGACGGCCTGCTCGCGGTCTTCTTCCTGCTCGTCGCGATCGAGCTGAAGCAGGAGCTCGTCGACGGTGAGCTGTCGAACCCGAAGACCGCGATCGTGCCGGCCATCGCGGCGGTCGGCGGCGTGCTCGTCCCGGCCGGGGTGTTCCTGCTGGTGACCGCGGGTACCCCGTACACGCACGGCTGGCCGATCCCGACGGCGACGGACATCGCGTTCGCCCTCGGTGTCCTGGCGATGTTCGGTCGTGGGCTGCCGAGCGGCATCCGCGTGTTCCTGCTCGCACTCGCGGTGCTCGACGACCTCATCGCGATCATCATCATCGCCGTCGTGTTCGCGCACGACACCGACTTCGCGGCCCTCGGCGGTGCGGTCGTCGCACTGGCCGTGTTCTGGGTGCTCGGCCGGATGCTCCGACCGGGGCGCAGTGGCCAGACACTCCTGATCGTGGCGATGGTCCTGGTCGGACTCGTCACCTGGTGGCTCGTCTACCACTCCGGCGTGCACGCCACCATCGCCGGCGTCGCGCTCGGCCTCGTGCTGCCCCGCCGACCGGGCCACACCCTGCACGAGCACGTCGAGCCGTGGTCGAACGCGATCGTGCTGCCGGTGTTCGCGTTCGTCTCGGCCGCGGTCGTCATCCCCTCGGTCGGCATCAGCGAGCTCTCCCCCACGTTCTGGGCGGTCGTCATCGCGCTGCCGGTCGGCAAGGTCATCGGCATCACGCTGTTCGGCGTCGTCGCCACGCGGCTCTTCCGGTCACCGGGGCGGTCCTCGTTGTCGTTCTTCTCGATCATCACCGTCGGGGTGCTCGGCGGGATCGGGTTCACGGTCTCCCTGCTCATGAACGAGCTGGCGTTCGCCCGCAACGAGGAGGTCCTCGACGAGGGCGTCCTCGCCGTGCTCGTCGGGTCCGGCATCGCCATCGTCGCGTCGGCGGTCGTCGTCACGCTGCGGGCGCGGGCGTACCGTGCGCGCCGCGAGCTGTCCGAGGCCGAGGACACCGAGTAGCGGGCCGCGGGCCCTGGCGCGGTTCGACCCGGAACGACGTTCTCGTTGTCGTAAGACATCGAGAACGTCGTTCCGGGTCGAAGATCGCCGCCCCTTACGCGGCCGGCGCCTCCGCCGGCGTCGTCGCGCCGTAGACCGCGGTCAGGATGCTCTCGACCCACCGGATCAGGGCGTCGTCCGGCAGCGCCTGGTCGTGCGGCCGCGGCATCGGGATGCTCGCCGCGTTCTGCTGCGGGAACCACTTCGCGCCCGCGAACATCCGCTTGAGCCGCACCTGCGACGAGTCGGCGAGCTCCTTGCCCGCGACGCGCAGGTTCGACCCCATGACGACCACGTCGGACAGGCCGACCTGCTGCGCCATGCGACGGAGCCGGGAGACCTCGACCAGCGTCTGCACGGCCTGCGGTGGCTGCCCGTACCGGTCGGTGAGCTCGTCGAGCACCATGTCGATGGCGTCCTGCTGCGCCGTCGGGGCCGAGGCCGCGGACAGCTTCTGGTAAGCCTCGAGCCGGAGCCGCTCGGACTCGACGTAGTCCTCGGGGATGTGCGCGTCGACCGGGATCTCGAGCCGCAGCTCGGTCTGCCCCTCGGCCACGTCGCCGCGGAACTGCGAGACCGCCTCGCCGATCATCCGGAGGTACAGGTCGAACCCGACGCCCGCGATGTGCCCGGACTGCTCGCCACCGAGCAGGTTGCCGGCACCACGGATCTCGAGGTCCTTCATGGCGACCTGCATGCCCGCGCCGAGCTCGTTGTTCGCCGCGATCGTCTCGAGGCGGTCCTGCGCGGTCTCGGACAGGGGCTTCTCGGAGTCGTACAGGAAGTACGCGTACCCGCGCTCCCGCCCACGGCCGACACGACCGCGCAGCTGGTGGAGCTGGGACAGCCCGTACTTGTCGGCCTTGTCGATGATGAGCGTGTTCGCGTTCGCGATGTCGAGCCCGGTCTCGATGATCGTCGTCGACACGAGGACGTCGAACCGACGCTCCCAGAAGTCGACCATGACCTGCTCGAGGGTGCTCTCGGACATCTGCCCGTGCGCCACGGCGATGCGGGCGTCCGGCACGATCTCGGCCAGGTGCGCGGCGACGCCCTGGATGTCCTTCACGCGGTTGTGCACGTAGAACACCTGGCCCTCGCGCAGGAGTTCGCGGCGGATCGCGGCGGCCACCTGCAGGTCGGACTGCGGCCCGACGAAGGTCAGGATGGGGTGGCGGTCCTCTGGTGGGGTGGCCAGGGTCGACATCTCGCGGATGCCGGTGACGGCCATCTCGAGCGACCGCGGGATCGGGGTCGCCGACATCGCCAGGACGTCGACGTTCGTCTTGAACTTCTTGAGCTGGTCCTTGTGCTCGACGCCGAACCGCTGTTCCTCGTCGATGATGACGAGGCCGACGTCCTTGAAGGTGATGCCCTGCGACAGGATCCGGTGGGTCGCGATGACGATGTCGACGGTCCCGTCGGCGAGCCCGGCGATGGTCTCCTTGGACTCCTTCTCGGACTGGAACCGGCTCAGGGCGCGCAGGTGCACGGGGAACCCGGCGAAGCGCTCCTGGAACGTCTCCATGTGCTGGCGGACGAGCAGCGTCGTCGGCACGAGCATGACGACCTGCTTGCCGTCCTGCACCGCCTTGAACGCGGCGCGGATCGCGACCTCGGTCTTGCCGTAGCCGACGTCGCCGGACAGCAGGCGGTCCATCGGGATCGGCCGCTCCATGTCCCGCTTGATCTCGTCGATGGTGGTGAGCTGGTCGGCGGTCTCGGCGAACGGGAACGCCTCTTCCAGCTCGCGCTGCCACGGGGTGTCCGGCCCGAACGCGTGCCCCTTCGACGCCATCCGCGCCGAGTACAGCTTGACCAGGTCGACCGCGATGTCACGGACGGCCTTGCGGGCCTTCGACTTGGCGGCGGACCAGTCCGAGCCGCCCATCTTCGACAGGCTCGGGGACTCGCCGCCGACGTACCGCGACAGCTGGTCGAGCTGGTCGGTCGGCACGAAGAGCTTGTCGCCCGGGTAGTTCCGCTTCGACGGCGCGTACTCGAGCACGAGGTACTCGCGCTGCGTCTTCACCGCGTTGCGGCCGCCGCTGGAGACCTCGCGGCTGACGAGCTCGACGAACTTGCCGATGCCGTGCGTCGCGTGCACGACCACGTCGCCCGGCTTGAGCTGCAGCGGGTCGACCACGTTCTTGCGGCGGCTCGCCAGCTTCTTGACGGTGCGCGCGCCCTGCTGGACGCTCCGACCGTAGAACTCCGCCTCGCTGAGGACCACGATGCGCGGATCCGGGATGGCGAAGCCGTGCTCGACGGTGGCGGTCGTGACGATGGCGACACCCGGCTCGGGAGGCGCGGGCAGGGCTTCGGCACGGGCTGCGACCCCGGCGTCGGCGAGGACCTGCACCGCCCGTTCGACCAGCCCCTGGCCCTGGGCGGTCACCACGACCGCCCACCCGTCATCGGTGAGCGCCTTGACGTGCGCGATCGCGCCGTCGGCACTGCCCGCGAAGCTCGGCACCGCCTCGGCGCGGACGCGGATGTACTCCCCCGCCTCGGCTGCCGCCTCGGCGTCGGTCAGCACGCGCGCGGTGTCGCCTTCGTCGAGCCCGGAGTCGAACGGCGACACCGTCCACCAGGTGCGCTGCCCACGGGTGTTCTTGAGCTGCTGCACCGTCAGGAAGTTGCCGGCGTCGAGGTCGATGGGTGCCTGCGCCCCGGCGACCGCGGCGCTCCAGGCGGCCTGCAGGAACTCGGTGTTCGTCTCGGCCAGGCTGTTGGCGCGGCCGTTCACCCGCTCGGGCGAGAACACCGCGATGGTGGCGGTCTCGGGCAGGTACGAGGTCATCGGCACGAGGTCCTGCACGAGCGCCGGGGCGAGGGACTCCATGCCCTCGACCGGGATCCCCTCGGCGATCTTCGCCAACATCTGCGACAGGTTGGGGAACTCGTGGAGCATCTCGCGCGCCCGCTGCCGGACGTCGTCGCTGAGCAGGAGTTCGCGCGAGGCGGTGAGCTCGACCGAGCCGAGGTCGTCCTCGGTGGTGCGCTGGTCGGCGACCGAGAACGCCTTGATCGCCTCGATCTCGTCGCCGAAGAAGTCGACGCGGACCGGGTGGTCGGCCGTGGGCGGGAAGACGTCGAGGATGCCGCCGCGCACGGCGAACTCACCGCGCCGGGTGACGAGGTCGACGCGGGCGTACGCCATGTCGACGAGCTTCGCGGCGATCGCGGCCAGGTCGTTGCCGCGCGAGTCGGTCCGGAGCAGGACGGGTGCGAGCGAGGTCAGGTTGGCCGCGATCGGCTGCAGGGCGGCACGGACGCTCGCCACGACGATGGTGGTGCGGCGGTCGGCGACGTCGGCGGCGGACCACGACGCGAGTCGGCGCAGGGTCGCGATCCGGGTGCCGACGGTCTGCGCACTCGGGCTGAGGCGCTCGTGCGGCAGGGTCTCCCACGCCGGGAACTCGAGGACGTCGGCGTCGGGGACGTAACTGCCGAGGGCGTCGCGGACGGCTTCGGCCTCACGCCCGGTCGCCGTGATGACGAGCACGCACTGCGGGCCGTTCCGTTCGGCTACCAGCGCCCCGAGCAGCGGGACCCGCAGGCCGTCGACGACCGAGAAGTCGGCGTCACGAGGCGCGGCACGGAGCACGCGATCGAACGCGGAGGCGCGCGAGAGCGCAGGGATGATGCCCGAGATCGTCACTCAGGAGATGGTACCGGCCCCCACCGACACCGCCCGCGTCGTGCGCGACGGGCGAACACGGCCGGATCGGCCGGTGCCGTCAGGACGGCGCGTGCACGCGCTGCTGCGCGGCGACGAGCCCGAGCTCGGCGATCGCCTCGACCGCGTCCGCGGCGTCGGCCAGCAGGATCGGCAGCGACTTCTTCTCGGCTGCGGAGAAGTCACGCAGCACGTAGTCGGCCGGGTCCTGACGGCCGGGCGGGCGACCGATGCCGACCCGCACGCGCGAGAACTCGTTCGTACCGGTCGCCTTGATGATGTCGCGGAGGCCGTTGTGGCCGCCGTGCCCACCGCTGCCCTTGAGCCGGACGGTGTCGAACGGCAGGTCGAGCTCGTCGTGCACGACGACCAGGTCGGCCGGGGTGGCGCTGTAGAACCCGAGCACCGAGGACACCGGGCCGCCCGACGTGTTCATGAACGAGCCGGGCTTCGCCAGCACGAACCGCGGGCCGCCGGGCACCAGGCGCCCTTCGGCGACCTGGTTCGGCGTCTTGTGCTTCTTGAACGTCGCGCCCATGCGGGACGCGAGTTCGTCGAGGACCATCTGGCCGACGTTGTGGCGGTTACCGGCGTAGTCGGGCCCGGGGTTCCCGAGTCCGACCACGACCAGTGTTCGATCCGCCACAGCGTCGACCAGATGCCTTCGAAGGGGTGTTACTCGGAGACGGGCTCGGAGCCGCCCTCGGCACCGGCTTCGGCGCCGGCCTCGGCCGAGGCCTCGTCCGCAGCGTCGTCGTCGGCGGTGCCACGCGGGGTGACGATCTGCACGACGAGTGCCTCGGGGTCGGTCTCGAGCTCGGCACCCTCGGGGAGGGTCAGCTCGGACGCGACGATCTGCTTGCCGTCCTCGAGGCCCTCGACGTCGACGACGACGTGCTCCGGGATGTCGGTCGCGAGGACCAGGAGGGAGACGGTGTTCAGGTCCTGCACGTGGATCGTGCCGGAGAAGGACTCGCCCTCGATGACGACGGGCACGTCGACCGTGACCTTCTCGCCGCGGCGCAGGACCACGAGGTCGATGTGCTCGATGATCTGGCGCACCGGGTCACGCTGGACGTCCTTGACGAGGGCGAGCTGGGCCGCACCCTCGATGTCGAGGTCGACGACCGCGTTGGCGGTACGGACGAGCAGCATGGTCTCGTGACCGGGCAGCGAGATGTGCTTCGGCTCGGTGCCGTGGCCGTAGACGACCGCGGGGATCTTGTCGGCGGCGCGGAGCTTGCGCGCTGCACCCTTGCCGAACTTGGTGCGGACGTCCGCTGCGAGCTTCGTGTAGTCGGCCATGGTGCCTCCTGGTCTCGGGGGTCGACACCGGCGGTCCGGCATCGTGGGGGTCTGTGGTGTTGCAACTCGAACGCGTGCACGCGTGAGGAACGTTCCCTGCTGGGCCGGGTCTCCCACCGCGTCGATCACGGCCGCTGTCGCGGCCCTCGCCGAAGTCAATCACCGACTCTACCAGCACCCGCCGGGCGTGTCGTGCCTCAGTGCCCGGCGGCCACCGCTTCCTTCGGCACTCTGAGGAACGAGAGCACCACGAAGGCGAGGACGTAGAGGCCGACGAACGTCCAGACCACCCCACCGGGCCCGCCCCACGGCAGGACGGCGCTGACCACGGCGTTGCCGAGGAAGGTCGCACCACCGGCCGCCGTCGCGTACATGGCCATCGCGGCGCCGCGGCGCTCCTCGCCGGCGAAGGCGGGGACGATCGCACCCATCGGCGTGAACCCGGCGAGCATGATGCCGAAGACCGTCCCCGCGGCGGTCGCGAGCCAGAAGCCCCACTCGGAACCGGCGGGCACCAGGTGCGGGACGTACCACCAGGCCAGCAGCCCGATGGCCGAGGCGCCGATGCCGAACCACTTGACGGTGCGGATCCAGCCGATGCGGTCGCCGAGGGCGCCGAAGAAGGCGTTGAACAGGATGTTGCCGGCGTAGACGATCACCGTCATCGTCAGCCACTTCGACTGCCCCCACCCGAGCTCGGTGCCGATGATCGCCGGCATGATCACGAACATGCCGAACTCGGGCGCCGTGTTCACGAGCCGGATCAGGACGGTGAGCAGGACCTTCGGGCGCGTGATGCAGACCTCGATGCCGCTGGCGATGACCCGTGCGGCGGAGTGCGAGCGCGGGGCGATGCGGCCGAGTCCGGTCTGCTCGTGGACACCGAACCGGACGATCACCCAGCCGGCCACGACCAGCACGAGCGACAGGGCCATCGACCACGTCTCCCCCGTGTGGCCGCCGCCGAACGCGGGGATGCTGCCGATCGCGATGAGCGAGCCGAGCGTCGGCAGGCCACCGGTGAAGACGACGTAGAACCAGCCGACGGCGGTGGCGTTCCGCTCACGTGCGACGGTGTGGTTCACCCAGCAGAGGAACGAGAAGGCGAACAGCGGGAACCCGAGTCCGCGCAGGAAGTACGTCAGGGCGATGAGACCGACCGACCCGGTGGGCAGTGCCGCGAGGAACGCGACCTGGAACACCACCCACAGGACGGCGCCGATCGTCATGACGCGGCGGGGCCCCCACAGCTCGGAGAGCACACCGGCGAAGTACGAGGCCACCAGGACGGCGACGCCGTAGATGCCGATGACCATCGCTGCACTGTCCGTGCCGCCGGAGCCGAGCGCCGCGGCGATGTGCGGCGCGATGAAGTTCGACTCGATGCCGTCGCCCGTCATGAAGACGAGGACGCCGAGGAAGCCCCACCGCAGTGGGTGCGGGATGCCGAGGCGGGCGATGAGGCCCTCGCGCCCGACGGCGTGTGCCGGTGGCGTGGAGCCAGGTGGTGCGGTCGCGACGCCGTTCGGCGGAGTCAGGGTCGTGGTGCGTTCGGTGCGGGGTTCCGACATGTGTCGTCTCTCCTGGAGGGGCCCCGGAGTGCTCGACCCGGCATCGCGGCATGTCTCCGGGGTGCGCCGCGCGCCACGCTCCCGACCACCCGCGCAGTGGCTGCGGGCGATCGGGGCGTCGGCGATGATGCGAGTCCTGTACCCGGGGCGCCCCGTGCTGATGCGGAGGCGGCTCCCGACGGACCATCGCCGGCCCGAAGCATGGTGCCCGAGATTAGACCGCTCCAACGCTCCCCGTCAAGAACGACAACTGTTGTGTAACGATCCGGGCAGCGGAGCGAGCGCGGAGGGCGTTCCCGGCGTACTGGAGTCAGCGACCGAGGCTGCGCCGGTGCTCCTGCGCGGCCGCCAGCAGCTCGCGGGCGTCGTTGCTCGCGGCCTCGGCGGCGTCACGAGCACGTTCGAGGGCCTCGGTCTCCGCGGCCGCCCGGTCGAGTTCGCGCTGCAGGTCGGCCCGGCGTTCCTCGGCCGCCTCGAGGTCCGCCTCCGCGGCGTCGAGCGCCGCATCGGCGTCCCGCGACTCGCTCCGGGCGGCGGTCTCCGCCTGGCGCGCGGCCTTCCGGTCGGCGGCCGGGTCACGCTCCGGCTCCGGCTCGGCGTCCGGCTCCGGTCGGTCCGGTGGTGCGGTCTCCGTCGACCGGGAGGCACGGCTCGCCTTCCGCGCGCCCCTCGCCCGGGTGATCGGGATGGGCGGGGCATCGCTGCCGGACCAGGCGTCCGGCACCGCGTCCGGGTCCGCGAGCGCCCCGTCCAGGTCGACCGCGTCGAACCCCACGCTCTCCAACGGCGTCACGAGCAGCCCCGAGCGCACGGCGGCTCCGGCGTGCGGGTCGGCCATCGCGGCCTCGATCGTCGCGCGCACCTGGTCGAGCACGGCCGACGTCGCGGGGTGTCCGGCGTCCGAGGCGAGGTCGGCCCCGGCCTGCGCCAGGGCCTCGATCACCTCGGAGCGTTGCTGTCGGAGCGTCCGGATCTCACCGGGGTCGGCGTCGGCCTGGGCCTTGCGGAGGGCTGGCCCGAGGTCGACCGCGTCGTCGAGGGCGCCGTCGTGCGCGAGCAGGTCCACGACCCACGCTGCCGGTGCGGGCTTCCGGAGCTTCCCGATCGCCGCCGCCAGGTCGCGGTCGTCCTTCCGCACCGCACGCTGGCGGGCCGTGCGCTCGGCGACGAAGTCCCCCGGCGCGACGAGCAGCAGCTCCCTGGCGACGTCCGCGAACTCCATGCCCCCAGCTTGCCCGCTACCAGTCGTGGACGGTGCCGTCGGCCAGGCGGTTGAACGGCAGGTAGGCCTGCTCGTACGGGTACTTGCCGGCCTCGTCGACGTCGAGGCTGACCCCGAGGCCGGGCTCGTCACCGGGGTGCAGGTAGCCGTCCGTGAAGGTGAAGGTCTGCTGGAACACCTGGTTCGTCTGCGGCCCGTGCTGCATGTACTCCTGGATGCCGAAGTTGTGGATCGCCATCCCGAGGTGCATCTGCGCGGCGAGGCCGACGGGCGAGATGTCGGTCGGCCCGTGGAACCCGGACTTGATCTGGTACATCGCGGCGTAGTCCATCGTCTTCCGGAGCGGGGAGATGCCACCCATGTGCGTGACGGCCCCGCGGACGTAGTCGATGAGCTGGTCGCGGATGATGTCCTTGAAGTCCCAGATGGTGTTGAAGACCTCGCCGATCGCGAGCGGTGTGGTGGTGTGCTGCCGGACGAGCTTCAGGGCTTCCTGGTTCTCGGCCGGGGTGCAGTCCTCGAGCCAGAACAGGTCGTACGGCTCGAGGGACTTGCCGAGCTTCGCGGCCTGCAGCGGGGTCATCCGGTGGTGGCCGTCGTGCAGCAGCGGCAGTTCGGGTCCGAACTCGTTGCGCACGGCTTCGAACACGGTGGGCACGTGGCGCAGGTAGGCGCGGGTGTCCCAGTCCTCCATGGCGGGGAAGGCGCCGCGCTGCGCCGGCTCGAAGTCGTACCGGACGCCCTCGTTGCCCTCGGTGGTCTTGTTCGACGCGATGCCGTAGATGCTCTCGAGGCCCGGGACGCCGGTCTGCACGCGGATCGAGCGGTAGCCCTCCTCCTGGTGTTCGCGGATCGAGTCGAACAGTTCGGGGAGTTCCTTGCCCGAGGCGTGCCCGTACGCCATCAGCCCGGTGCGCGAGGCCCCGCCGAGCAGCTGGTACAGCGGCATGCCGGCGACCTTGGCCTTGATGTCCCAGAGCGCCATGTCGACGGATGCGATGGCGGCCATCGTGACGGGGCCGCGGCGCCAGTACGACGAGCGGTAGAGGAACTGCCAGGCGTCCTCGATGCGGCTGGCGTCGCGGCCGATCAGCAGCGGCACGACGTGCTCGGACAGGTAGGCGGCGACGCCGAGCTCGCGGCCGTTCAACGTCGCGTCGCCGAGGCCGGTGACGCCGTCGGCGGTCGTGATCTTCAGCGTCACGAAGTTCCGGTTCGGGCTGGTGACGATGACCTCGGCGCGCTCGATGAGCTGGCCGCGGTCGGCCGACGCCCACGTGTCCGGACGCCCGGAGGTCTGCCCGGTCGCCGCGCCGGTGTCGGCGGCGCCCGGCACCGGGGCCGCGGGGTTCGTGGTGGTGTCGGTCATGCGTGGACTCCTTCGTCGGTGCTGCTGGTGGTGCGTGCGGCGGTGCTCGCCGCCCGGATGTCGTCGGCCGCCGCGGTGATCGCGTCGACCACGGCGGTGGTGTCGAGGTCGGGGGCGATGCCGCGCAGCACGTCGTGCACGTCCGAGTCTGCCCCGGGGGCTCCGTCGTCGTCCACGAGGTCCGGCTGCGTCGTGACGTGGAGCCACCACGCTGCGATCGCCGTCGCGGCGCCGGGCCCGATGCCCGCGGACGGGTCGCGCTCGAGCCGGTGCCGCACGACGTCGACGACCCGGACGGGCAGCTTCTGCGACCCGCCGGAGGCGATCTGCCGCAGGGTGTGCCGGATGCGGGGGTTCGCGAACCGGTCCACCAGGGCGGCGCGGGCGGCGGCGACCTCGTCGGCGGGCAGCGGCAGTTCGCGGGCGGCCTCGTCCCACAGCTGCTCGACGGCGGCCCGGCACACCGGGTCGTCCATCGCCGCGGCGACGGTCTCGTGCCCGCGCTGGAGCCCGAGGTACGCGAGCAGCGAGTGCGAGCCGTTCAGCAGCCAGAGCTTCCGCTGCTCGTACGGGGTGACGTCGTCGACGATGCGCACGCCGGCGGTCTCCCACGCGGGCCGGTCGATGCCGTCGAAGTGGTCCTCGAGCACCCACTCCGCGAACGGCTCGGTGACCACCGGCACCCGGTCCCCGGCGAGCGCTCCCGGCAGGGCGGCGAGGCCCGCGACGTCGGCGTCGGTGGTCGCGGGAGTGATCCGGTCCACCATCGACGACGGGAACGCGACGTTCGCCTCGATCCACGCGCGCAGGTCGGGGTCCGTGGTGGCACCCAGCACGGCTTCGCGCAGCACCGCGCCGTTGTGCGTCAGGTTGTCGAGGCTGACCAGCGCGATGCGCCCGCCGCCGGCCGTCCGACGGGCGTCGAGCCCCGCGACCAACCGGGCCGGGACGTCGGACCCGGACCGGTAGCCCTGCTCGGTGACCGTCAGCGTGACGATGGTCGTCGCCGGCGACGCGACCACGTGCCTCCAGGCCGTGTCGTCGCTGCCCGGGTGGGCGGCCACGATCGTGTCGACCACCTCGGCGTCGTCGCCGGACGCGGCGCGGGTGACCAGCGTGTACCGGCAGTCCTGCGCGGCCAACGCGTCGGCCGCCGCGGGCGAGCGGCCGGTGAAGGCGGTGATGCCCCACGGCTCCCCCGTGGTGTGGGCCGTGTACCAGGCGAGGTGGGCGCGCGCGAACGCACCCACCCCCAGGTGGACGATGCCCGGTCGGCGGTCGGTCATGCCGACACCGGTACGAGGGACCGCAGGTACGCCAGGTTGTCGGCGGTGCGGGCCTCGAGCGGCAGGTCGGTGGAGAAGTCCTCGATGGTGACCCAGCCGTCGTAGCCGACTTGGCGGAGGGCTTCGAGGTACTCGGAGACGGACGCCTGGCCGGTGCGCAACGGTGCCCACTCGTGCTGCCAGATCGTGCTGCCGTCGGCCCGGGTGTCGCCGGTGTCGACCCAGCGTGCGTTCTTCACGTGGGCGTGGGCGAGGTAGGGGCCGAGGAGCTCGAAGGCGGCGAGGTGGTCCTCGTACCCCTCGATGACCAGGTTGCCGAGGTCGTGGATGACCCCGACGTGCTCCGGGTCGAGGCCGTCGACGAGTCGCAGCGCCGCCGAGGCCGAGGGGGTGATGGTCATGTGGTGGAGCTCGACGAGCGCCTTGACGCCGAGCTCGGTCGCCCGGGTCACCGCCCACTCGAGGTCGGCGCGGGTGCGGTCGAAGATCTGCCCGTACGTCTCGCCGGTGCGTTCCTTCTCCTGCCGGTACACCGGCATCGAGACCCGCACCTGCCGGGCGCCGAGCTCGCTCGTGACGCGGAGCATCGTCTCGACGCCCTCGTGGTCCGACGCCTGCTGGTACCCGCCGATGCCCGAGTACTCGAGGCCGGCGGCGTCGGTGATCCGGGCGATCTCGCCGACCTGGTCCTGGATGCCGGTGAACTGCCACGTCGAGGCGTTGCCGGCCCAGAACGAGCGACCGGCGGGCACGACGGTGCCGTCCGCGGGGCGGTCGTCGACGATGCGCCACTCGACGCCGTCCCAGCCCTGGTCGGCCAGCGTCGAAGCGGCCTGCGACGGGGTCCAGTCGGGGGTGGACGCGGTGAACACGGAGAACTTCATCGGGTGGCTCCTTCGGTCGCGGTGTCGGACGTTGCTGCAGCGCCCACCACGGGCACCACGTCGTCGTACTTCCCGTTGATCACGTCGTCGATCCGGACGGGCTGCCCGAGCGTCGCGCTGACGTAGAGCCCGCGGACGGTGGCGAGCGACACGAGGGCCGCGTCGACGGTCACGCCGGGCTCGCGGCCCTCGCGGATCGCGGCGACGATGTCGGTGTACTGCCGACCGTGGCCGGCGGCGAAGTGGTCGGGCTCGGCGGGGCCGCCGACGACGTGCTCCGGCGGGACGACGTCGTCCTTCTGGTCGACGGCGCCCGCGACCGCCGACGCGTTCGCGGTGGTCGACGCGGACTCGAGGGTGGCGGCGTCGGGTGCGATGTGGAAGTAGGCCAGGCGGTCGTCGTCGACGATCGCGGACCCGTGGGTGCCGTACACGGCGTAGCGGGCGGAGAGCCCCGGGTACGCGGCGGTCGTGCAGTGGATGACGCCGAGCGCGCCGCCGGCGAACCGGACGGTGGCGACGGCGGTGTCCTCGACCTCGATGCGGTCGTGCGCGAGCAGCCCGGTCTGCGCCGAGATCTCGACCGGACGGCCGAGCGCCCAGACGAGCAGGTCGACGGTGTGCACGCCCTGGTTCATGACCGCGCCGCCGCCGTCGAGCGCCCAGGTGCCGCGCCAGTCGCCGGAGTCGTAGTAGCCCTGCGACCGGTACCAGGCCACGCTCGCCAGGCCCGAGGTCACGGTGCCGAACCCGCCGTCGTGGGCGGCCGAGGCGACGGCGGCCGAGGCCGGGTCGAACCGGTGCTGGCTGATGACGCTCGTGACCAGGCCACGGTCGCGGGCCGCCGCGGCGAGCGCGGCGATCTGCCGGGCGCGGGGCATCGTGGTGTCGAGGGGCTTCTCGATGACGACGTGCTTGCCGGCGGCCAGGGCGGCCTCGGCGAGCTGCACGTGCATGCCGGACGGCGAGCAGATCGCGACGACGTCGATGTCGGTCTGCTCGATCGCCTCCTCGATGATGGACGTCGTGATGGGGCGGGTGACGCCCATCGCCTCGATCTCGTCGGCGGCGCTCGTGGCGGCCGCGGGGATCGCGTCGACGAGGGCGACGACCTGCAGGTCCGGGTGGTGGACGGCGACCTTGGCGTGGTGGCGTCCGATGACGCCGGCGCCGACGACTGCCAACTTCAGTGGGGTGGTCATCGCAGGGTGACTCCGATCTGGTCGGTGAGGGTGCGGAGGGCACGACCGGCGCGACCGAAGGCCGCGGGGCCGGAGAACCCGCCGAGGGAGGTGAAGTCGCTGAGGTGCGGCTCGAGCGAGGCGTAGCCGGAGTACCCGGCGTCGCGCAGCGCGGTGAGGGTCTGGAGCAGCTCGCCGTCGCCCTCGCCGGCGGGGACCACCGACGAGTCGGCGGCGAGCGCGTCCTTGACCTGCAGGTAGTCGACGTAGGGCGCGAGCTGCGCCCACCCGTCGGTGAACGGCTTGACGCCGCACTGCACGTAGTTCGCGTTGTCCCAGGCCAGGCGGAGTGCCGGGGACCCGACGCTCTCGACGAGGTCGAGCACGCGCGCGGGGACGTCGCCGTAGATGTCCTTCTCGTTCTCGTGCAGCAGGGTCACGCCCTCGCGCTCGGCGAGGTCGGCCAGGGCGCGCATCCGGACGAGGACGTCGTCGCGGACGTCCTCGGGCTGCCGGCCTTCGAAGTAGAACGAGAAGATCCGGATGTTCGTGGTGCCGAGGGCGTGCGCGGCGGCGATCGCGCGGCCGAGCCGTCCGACCTCGTGCTCGACGGGCTCGTCGACGGAGACCTTGCCGATCGGTGAGGCGATGGCGGACACGGTCTGTCCGCGCTCCTCGAGCAGGCGGTGCAGTCCGGCGAGCTGGTCCTCGTCGAGGTCGACGACGTTCACGCCCCAGGCGCTGCGGACCTCGATGGCGCTCGCGCCGAGCGCCTGCAGGACCGCGACCTGGACGACGGGGTCCGCGTCGATCTCGTCGCCGAAACCGGAGAGTTCCCACGTGGGCTGGTCGGTCATGGTGTCCTTTCGTGTCGGACGGGAGGCACGTGGCGGGGCCGCCACGGGCCTCCAGTCCGGTTCTGGGTTGCGGTGACTGCCGCGCTCACTTGACGGAACCGGCCGTCAAACCGCCCACCAGGTAGCGCTGGAAGATGAGGTACAGGGCGACGACCGGCACCGCGCAGACGATCGAGGCGGCCATCATCTGGCCGTAGATCGGGACCGCGCCGCCCTCCTGCGTGGTGCCGAGCACCTGCAGGACCACGGCCACCGTCCGGGTGTTCGGGGTCGTCATGATCGTGGAGAACAGGACGTCGTTCCAGCCGAGCAGGAAGGCGAAGATCGCGGAGACGACGATGCCGGGCCACGACAGCGGCAGGACGATCTTCGTCAGGATCTTGGTGCTCGAGGCGCCGTCGATGCGCGCCGCTTCCTCGAGTTCCTTCGGCAGGCCACGCAGGTAGGTGACCATCACCCAGGTCGAGAACGGCAGGGCGAACGTCAGGTAGGTGACGAACAGGCCCCAGCGGGTGCCGATGATCTGTACGCCCGTGGCGCTGGCGATGTTCGAGAAGACGACGAACACGGGCAGGAGCAGGAGCGTGCCGGGGATCGACTGCAGGGCGAGGAGCCCGCGCAGGATGGTCAGGCGCCCGAGGAACCGGAACCGCACCAGCACGTA
Source organism: Curtobacterium pomorum (assembly GCF_044497295.1). Taxonomy (NCBI): domain Bacteria; kingdom Bacillati; phylum Actinomycetota; class Actinomycetes; order Micrococcales; family Microbacteriaceae; genus Curtobacterium; species Curtobacterium pomorum. Next base: position 940,059 of record NZ_CP172409.1, on the reverse strand, counting down.
GGCGGTGGACACGGCGAGCGCGGCACTCGCGATGGCGACCGCGCCGGCGGTGAGCATCGAGTTGACCAGCCCCTCGCCGAGGGCGACCGTCGACCAGATCTCGACGTAGTTCGACAGCGTGAACTCGGACGGGAAGTACTCGCCACGGGCGACCGCGACGTCCGAGTTCACCGATCCGAACAGGATGTACAGGACCGGGACGGCGATGAACGCGATGATGACGGCGATCACCACGATGAGCAGCCAGCGGGGCAGGAGCCGGGTGACGTCGGTGTCGTACGGACGCTTGCTCCGTCTCCCGCCGCTGCTGGTCGTGATGCTCTCGGTGAGCGTCGCGGTGGGGCGGGTGCGGGTGCTGAAGGACGTGCTCGGGGTGGTCATGCGCGTGCTCCGTCGATGTCGGCGGCGGTCGGGGCGGCGGCGAGCGTCGCGCGGTCGGCGCGACGCTGCTTCCGGTTGGGGCCGGCGTCGTCACCGGTGTCGAGCTTCACGGCCCGCAGGTAGACGAACAGCGGGATGGCGACGATCACGAGCGAGCAGATCGCCATGGCCGCGGACAGGCCGAAGCGGAACGACTGGAAGCTCGCGATGTACGTCAGGACGGGCATGACCTCGACGCTCGACGGCAGCGGGATGCCGAACAGCACGAACGGCAGCGTGAAGTTGTTGATGTTGTGCAGGATCGAGATGATCACCGCAAGGCTGAGCGGCCCGCGCAGGTACGGGAAGATGATGTAGCGGAGCTTCGCCCACCAGGTCACCCCGTCGAGCGCGGCGGCCTCGTGCACCTCGTTGTCCACCGCCTGCAGTCCGGCCAGCGACAGCAGGTAGACGAACGGCCAGCTCGTCCAGATCATCACGCCGGCGAGCGCCCAGTACGACGCGGAGCCGTTCAACCAGAGCACGTCGGTGTGCAGGATCGAGTTCACGACGCCCTGCGGCTGCAGCATCGTGCGGAAGAACGTGCCGACGACGAACGCGGGCAGCACGTAGGGGATCAGGTAGATCGACCGGACGAGGCCGCGCCCCGGGAACCGGTTCTGCGTCGAGATCGCGGCCGCGACACCGATCGGGACGGTGACCGCCGTGACGAGCACGGACAGCGACACCGAGATCCAGATCGAGTGGAGCAGGGGTGAGTTCGTGAAGGCCTCGGTGAAGTTCGCGAAGCCGACGAAGGGGGCGCTGAACCACTGCCGCAGCGTGTACTGGTCCAGGTCGAGCATCGCGATGAAGAAGCCCACCAGGAGCGGCACCACGATGACGGCGAGCATGAGGACGCCGCCGGGGATGAGCATCCAGAGCGGACGCTCCTTCTTGTACAGGGGCGTCTTGCCGGCCGGGCGCACGGGCCGCGGCGGCGCCGCGTCGGTGCGGGGCCGGGTCTGCGTGCTGGTCATCACAGACCTCCGTTCTTCTGACGGTCGAGGGTGGACTGGGCGTCGCGTTGCGCTGCTTCGAGTCGCGCACGGAGCTGGTCGTCGGTGACCTCGCCGCCCTTGAGTGACGGGATCGACTGCACGACGACGTCGACCAGGGCGAGCTGGATGTCGGACCAGGCGCCGGTGAACGCGGTGGGCTTCGACAGGCGGCCGGCGTCGATGATCGGCTTGAGCTGTGGGTTGTCGGCCGCGAGCTGTGCGGCGGCGTCGGCGTTCGTCGGCAGGTTGCCGAACAGGTCGTAGTACTCGAGCTGGGCCTTCGGGGCGCTGAGCTGCTTGACGAAGTCGAACGAGAGGTCCTGCTTCGTGCCGTAGTCGGCCACGACCCAGTTGTCGCCGGACAGGATGCTCGCGGCCTCGATGCCGTCGGCGGTGCGTTCGCTCGCGCCCGGTGGGACGGTGGGGAGCAGGGCGAACTCGTACTTCCCGTCGACCTTCGTGTCCGTGAAGGAGTTGATCGCGGTGGTGGTCGTCATCGGGAAGAACGCGGCCTTGCCCTCGGTGAACTGCGCGAGGGCCTGCGCGTTGTTCCAGCCGATCGCGGCCTTGTCGACGACGCCGTCCTTCGTGACCCAGTCGAAGTAGGTCCGGTACGCGTTCGCGACGGCGTCGCTGTCGATCTCGGCCTTCGAGCCGTCGACGATGGTGTTGCCGGCGTTCTGCGCCATGCCCCACACGAACTTCCACGGGTCGAAACCGTCGGCGTAGGCGATCGCCATGCCGTGGCGGCCGTCACCGGTCGTGGCCTTCGCGTCCTCGGTGAGTTCGTCCCACGTGGTCGGCATGTCGGTGATGCCGGCCTTCGCGAGCAGGTCCTTGTTGACGGCCATGACGAACGGGCGGCTGGCGAAGGGGATCCCGATCTGCTGCGAGTCGCTCGGGCCCGAGATGCCGAACGAGGCCGGGTCGAACTGGTCCTTGCCGCCGATGGCCTTCCACTCCTTCGACCCCATCTCGACGAAGGCGCCGGTGGCGTAGGCGGTCGGGGTGAACGTGGTGCCGATGGCGTAGACGTCGGGGCCCTGACCGGAGATGACGCTGGTCTGGATCGCGGTCAGTTCCTCCTGCGCGGACGAGTAGGTCTCCCACTGGATGTCCGCGCCGGTGGTGCGCTTGAACTCGGCAGCGGTGTCCTGCTGCCACTGCTTGCGCTCCTTTGGGTACGTGGTGTCCGCGCCCATCATCACGCGGAGGGTGTTCGGGTCGTCGCCGCTGCCGTTCACGACGGCGCAGCCCTGCAGGGAGAGAGCGGTGAGGGCGATCACCGCGACGGCACCGACGAGGGTGCGGGGCTTGAGCCGTGTCCTGTTCATCCGGGGGTTTCCTCCTCGAGACCTCCTCCGGGCGGCGCTGCCCGGTGGCACCACTGTTCCGCCGTTGGCAACATCCGGCAACCGGTTGCCACTTGTTGCCAGACGCGAATACGTTCGGCCTCGTGAGCAGCACAGACACGGACGTCGGCGACGCCTCCGGCGCAGGTTTCAGCGCCGCCCGACGCGTGACCATCCGGGACATCGCCGACGCGACCGGCGTGGCACCGTCGACCGTGTCCCGCGCACTCTCGCTCCCCGACCGCGTGAACCACAGCACGCAGGAACGCATCCAGCGGGCGGCCCGCGAACTCGGCTACGTCGCCAACTCGCAGGCACGCGCCCTGACCTCCGGTCGCACCCGCGCCGTGGCCGTGCTCGTCTCCGACATCACGAACCCGTTCTACTTCGACGTCATCCGCGGCACGCAGCACCAGCTCGCCGGTGCCGGCTGGACGCAGTTGCTCGTCGACACCGAGGAGTCCGCCGACGCCGAACTCGCCACCCTGAGCGCGATCGGCGCGAAGGCCGACGGCGTCGTCCTCACCGCGTCCCGCCTGTCCGACGCGCAGATCGCCCGGTTCGCCGAGCGCATCCCGCTCGTCGTCGTGAACCGTCGCCCCGCCGGGGTGCCCTCGGTGCTCATCGACACCCCCGGCGGCGTCGAGCAGGCGGTGCAGCACCTCGTCTCCCTCGGCCACCGCGACGTCCTCTACGTCGCCGGTCCGGACAGCTCGTGGTCGAACGAACGCCGGTGGAAGGCGCTCGTCCGCGTCTCGAAGCGCCTCGGCGTCCGCGTCGCACGCATCGGGCCGCACGCGCCCTTCGTCGACTCCGGAGCAGCTGCCGCCGACGCCGCCGTGCACGCCGGGGCCACCGCCTGCATCGCCTTCAACGACCTGATCGCCATCGGGATGCTCGCGCGGCTGCGGGAACGGGGCGTCCGCGTCCCCGAGGACATGAGCATCGTCGGCTGCGACGACATCTTCGGCGCCGACTTCTGCAACCCGCCGCTCACCACGATGACCTCGCCCATCGAACGCGCCGGCCGGGTCGCGATCCGGATGCTGCTCGGCCGCCTCGGCGCGATCCCCGCCGACGAGCTGCCCGGTGAGCACATGACCGGCGCCGTCGCGCTGCCCACGCACCTGACCGTCCGGGAGTCGACGGGTCCCGCGCCCGCCTGACGCCGGCGCTCGCCCGCAGCACCCGCCGTCCCCGCCGTCCCCGCCGTCCCCGAAGGAGTCGATGATGACCCAGACCAACACCGCCACCCGTCTCGCCCCGCACCCCGACCGGCTGCTCCCCGCCGACCCCGGTGCACGCCGGGTGGCACGGACCGTCTACGACACGGTCAAGGACGCGCCGATCATCTCTCCCCACGGCCACGTCGACGCGGCGCTCATCGCCGCGGACCAGCCGTTCAGCGACCCGGCGTCGCTGCTCATCACGCCCGACCACTACGTGCTCCGGTTGCTGCACGCGAACGGGGTGGACCTGGCCGCGCTGGGACGCACCGACCTGTCCGCGACCGGCACCGTGCCTCTCGAACCGGACGGCCGTGCCGTCTGGCGGAACCTGGCGGACCACTGGGACGACTTCCTCGGCACCCCCGTGCGCTACTGGTTCGAGACCGAGCTGCACGACGTCTTCGGGCTGACGGAGCAGCCGTCAGCGGCGAACGCCGACGCGCAGTACGACCGCATCGCCGCCCTGCTGGCGTCGCCCGCGTTCCGCCCGCGCGCCCTGTTCGACACCTTCGGCATCGAGGTCCTCGCCACCACCGACGGCCCAGCCGACGACCTCGCTGCGCATGCGCAGCTCGCCGCCGACCCCGCGTTCACCGGCCGGGTGGTCCCCACGTTCCGCGCGGACGCCGTGTTCGACCCCACCCGGCCGGACTGGAGGCCCGTGGTCGATGCCGTCGGACAGGCCGCCGGCATCGACACCGGCACCCACGCAGGGCTGTTGGCAGCACTGCGCGCACGTCGCCAGTACTTCATCGAGCACGGCGCGACCGCCACGGACACGGGGGTGCTCGACGCAGGCTCCGCTCCCCTGTCGTCCGCCGAGCGGGAACGCATCCACACGGCTGCACTGGGCGACCCGTCGTCGCTCACCGAGGCCGAGGCGACGGCGTACCGGCACGACATGCTCTACCGCTGGGCCGAGATGAGCGTCGAGGACGGCCTCGTCATGCAGCTGCACCCCGGCGTGATCCGGAACCACCACACGCCGACGCTCGAGCGGTTCGGACCGGACACCGGTCACGACCTGCCCGCAGTCGGCTCGTTCACCACGCCCCTGCGGCCGTTGCTCGAGGCCTTCGGGACCGCCCCGGGCTTCCACCTCGTGCTGTTCACCGTCGACGAGACCGTGTTCTCGCGCGAGATCGGTCCGCTCGCCGGCTTCTACCCCGCCGTGTACGCCGGTGCACCGTGGTGGTTCATCGACACCCCGGCGGCGATCGGGCGGTACCGTTCCGCGATCACCGACTCGGCGTCGTTCACGAAGACCTCGGGCTTCATCGACGACACGCGGGCGTACTGCTCCATCCCCGCGCGGCACGACATGGCGCGGCGGGCGGATGCGGCGTACCTGGCGTCGCTCGTCGTGACGCACGAGATCTCCGAGGAGGACGCGGTCCGCACGGCGGGGCGCATCGTGTCCGACATCCCGAAGGCCACGTTCAAGCTGTAGGGGCGGCGCGGGTGCTGCCGCGTGGTGCGAGGTGAGGCAGCCGAGGCGGTACGGTCGGGCGCATGACGGAGCGGGTGACGGCTGCCTACAGCGCTCGCGCTGAGGAGTACGCGGCAGCGCTCGGGTCGATGGACGCCGTCCACCCCGACGACCGCGCGCTCGTCGACGCCTGGGCAGCGGGTCGCCGAGGTCTGCTGGTCGACGCCGGGTGCGGCCCCGGTCACTGGACGGCGCACCTGGCTCGGAACGGGCACCGGGTCATCGGGATCGACGCCGTGCCGGAGTTCGTCGAGCACGGACGACGGACGCACACTGCCTCTGTCGACTTCCGGGACGGATCGCTCGATGCGCTGCCGCTCGCGGACGGCAGCGTCGGCGGAGTCCTCGCCTGGTACTCGGTGATCCACCACGAACCCTCGCGGGTCGGCGTGCCACTGGACGAGTTCCGGCGGGTGCTCGCCCCCGGCGGTGGGCTCCTGCTCGGGTTCTTCGAGGGCCCCGCGGTCGAGGCCTTCGACCACGCGGTCGTCACCGCGTACCGCTGGCCGGTCGTGTCCCTGGCAGCGCGGCTGGACGAAGCGGGCTTCGACGTGGTGGACGTCCACACCCGGACGGCACCGGAGCACCGACCGCACGGGGCGATCAGCGCGGTGCGCCGCTGACGGATCCCGCCGCCCGTGCCTCCCAGCCGGGGTGTCCCGCGAAGCCGTCTGCACGGTGCGAGGTTCGTCGCCCGGCGCGAGGTGGGCGGTTCCGTGCTGGGGCAGCTCAGGCGGAGGTGACGACGAGCGCAGCCACGATGTCCCGCACCGTGGCGTCGACCGAACCATCGATGGAGACGTCGACGGCGGCCTCGTCGGGCTGCGGCCGTTCGAGCGTCGCGAACTGGGAGTCGAGCAGCGACGACGGCATGTACTCGTGCTGCCGGTGCGCCTGCCGCTCGGCGATGAGGTCGTGCGAGCCGTCCAGGAACGCGATGACGAGGCCGGGCGCCGACTGCCGGAGCCGATCGCGGTAGACGCGCTTGAGGGCCGAGTTGGCCATGACGCAGCGGCTCCCGGACGCCTCGACGGCCGCGATCTTCGCGGCGCAGGCGTCGAGCCAGGGCCAGCGGTCGTCGTCGGTCAACGGGATGCCCTGCCGCATCTTCTCCTTGTTCGCGGCCGGGTGCAGGTCGTCGGCGTCGACGAACACGGTCGGTTGGCCCTGATCGGCGAGCGCGTCGGCGAGCGCCTGCCCGATCGTGGACTTGCCGGAACCGGAGACGCCCATGACGAGGACGGGTGGGAGGACAGCGGTGTCGGTCATCCCTCCACAGTATTGACGGGGTGAACAGTGGTCCCCAGTTGCCGTAACACCCGTGCGGTCCCAGGGCGCCGACCGTAGGTTGGTCTCACGTCCGGACGAAGGAGACGACGTGGCAGACAGCACTGGTCAGGCGAACATCGGGGTCATCGGCCTCGCCGTCATGGGATCGAACCTCGCACGCAACCTCGCGTCGCGTGAGGGCAACACGGTCGCGGTGTACAACCGCACCTACGCCCGCACCGAAGAACTCATCAAGGAGCACGGCGATGCCGGCTTCATCGCGTCCGAGGACATCGACGGCTTCGTGGCCTCGCTCTCGAAGCCGCGCACGGCGATCATCATGGTGCAGGCCGGCAAGGGCACCGACGCGGTGATCTCGCAGCTCGCCGAGAAGTTCGAGGAAGGCGACATCATCGTCGACGGCGGCAACGCCAACTTCCACGACACGATCCGGCGTGAGCACGACCTGCGCGAGAAGGGTCTCAACTTCGTCGGCACGGGCATCTCCGGTGGTGAAGAGGGCGCGCTCAAGGGTCCGTCGATCATGCCCGGCGGCTCGAAGGAAGCCTGGGAGACCCTCGGGCCGATCCTGAAGTCGATCGCGGCGGTCGCCGAGGGCGAGCCCTGCGTGACCCACATCGGCACCGACGGCGCCGGGCACTTCGTGAAGATGGTGCACAACGGCATCGAGTACGCCGACATGCAGCTCATCGCCGAGTCCTACGACCTGCTCCGCCGCGTCGGGGGGCTCTCCGTCGAGGACCTGGTCAAGGTGTTCCAGGAGTGGAACGGCGGCGACCTCGAGTCCTACCTCATCGAGATCACGGTCGAGGTCCTGAAGCAGCGCGACGCCGACTCGGGCAAGCCCCTCGTCGACGTCATCCGCGACGAAGCGGGCTCCAAGGGCACCGGCGTGTGGACCGTGCAGAACGCGGTCGGTCTCGGCATCCCGGTCTCCGGCATCGGCGAAGCGGTGTTCGCCCGCGCGGTGTCGTCGAAGCCGTCGCAGCGTGCCGCCGTGCAGCAGGCGTTCCCGGACCGGCCCGACATCGCCGAGGTCCCCGACGGCTTCGAGGACGACGTCCGTGCGGCGCTCTACGCCTCCAAGGTCGTCGCCTACGCGCAGGGCTTCGACCTGATCATCGCCGGGGCCAAGGAGTACGGCTGGGACATCAACCTCGGCAACGTGGCGAAGATCTGGCGCGGTGGCTGCATCATCCGCGCGCAGTTCCTCAACCGGATCGTCGAGGCGTACGACAAGAACCCGGAGCTCGAGTCGCTGCTGGTGGACCCGTACTTCGCCAACGCCGTGCAGGAGGGCGAAGCCGCCTGGCGTCGCATCGTCGGGATCGCCGCCGCGTCGGGGATTCCCGCTCCGGGCTTCTCGTCAGCGCTGTCGTACTTCGACTCGCTCGCGTCCGAGCGGCTGCCCGCCTCGCTGATCCAGGGGCAGCGCGACTTCTTCGGGGCGCACACGTACCAGCGCATCGACAAGGACGGCACCTTCCACACGCTGTGGTCCGACGACGACCGCCGTGAGGTCGACCAGGAACCGTCCACCCACTAGACCGCGGCACGACCGCACCCTCGAAGGGCCCCGCCGATCGGCGGGGCCCTTCCCACGTCCGACCGCGATCGGCTCGATTCAGGCGACGATGCGCTCGCGCGCGAGGTCGGCGACGAGCCGGTCCAACCGCGGCCCGCGGCCGAGCAGTCGACGGGCGCCGGGAGCGGTCCGCACGAAGAAGGTCGCGACCGCGGGGGTGTCGTCCGGCCGGACGTAGTGGATCGCGACCGCGCACGCCCGTCGACCGTCGGCGCGGTCGCCGTCTCCGTGGACGTCCTCGATCCCGACGTGCACGACCCGGCTCCACCGGATCACGAGCAACCGTGTGGCCTTGCGGTCCTCGAGTTCCCACAGCGACGCCTCGGTCGCCCCGAACGCCCAGGTCACCCGTGGTCCGAGGCTCGCCTCCGGCCGGACCTCGGCGATCGCGTCACGCAGTTCGGTCGTCGGAGCCGCCGGAACGAGCCAGACAGTGGGGTCGATGCGGCGGATTGCGAGAGCGAGGGCCTCGTCGGCGTGTCGGCGTCGCACCGCAGCGGCGCGGACGACCGCGACCACGATGACCGTGACGCCCAGCGCGATCGCGCCGAACTCGACGATCCCGAACCACGACAGATCGACCTCGGGCGCCGTGGAGACGACGACGACCCGTGCGGTGACGAGCGCCGCCCAGATGCCGACGATCACCCACCGCAACGTGGACAGCCGCTGCGCGGCCGACATCGGCGTGCGCTCGGGGCGGCGGGCGCGACCGGGGCGCGGAACGGGATCTGGACGCCTCGGCACACCCCGATCCTCGCACGGCCCGATCGGCAGGTGCTGGCCGGGGTCGGTGAACGCCCGGGGAACCGCACGCACAGGCCACGAGCGGGCGGGCGACCTACGCTCGGGCGGTGACCACCGAACGCACCACGGACGTCCCGACGCCGGGCGACCCATCGACGGACCAGCACACGGCCGGTGTCCCGCTGCGCCGGCCCGCGGTCCTCGCTGCGGCCGTCGGTCTCGTGGCTGCCGCGGCCTTCCTCGGGATCGCCGAGTTCGGCGCGCTGCTCCTCGGTGGTGCCGGCAGCCCGCTGGTGGCCGTCGGGTCGGCCGTGATCGACCTCGCCCCCGCGGGCGCCAAGAACCTGATGGTCGCCCTGTTCGGCACCGGCGACAAGGTCGCGCTCTTCGTGCTCATGACCGTCCTGGTCGCCGCGATCAGCGCCGGCGCCGGGGCCCTCGAGCGCGCTCGTCCGCCCTTCGGAGCACTCGTCTTCGCCGTCGGCGGGGTGCTCGCGTTGATCGCGGTCAGCACCCGTTCCGGCAGCGGCACGTTCGACGGCGCCCCGACCGTCTTCGGCGTCGCCGCCGCCGTGATCACCCTGCGGCTGCTGCTGCGTCGGCTCCGGCGCTGGGAGGCCGCCGCAGCCGTCCCGTCGGCGTCACCGCGACCTGCCTCGGCCGAGCGCCGCGCGTTCCTGGTCTGGGGCGTCGCGACCGCAGCGGTGGCGGTCGTGGTGGGCACTGCCTCCAGGGTGGGGTCGTCCGCGATGCAGGCGGTCGCCGCTGCTCGACGAGCCGTCCGCCTGCCCGCGGCGGCGACGCCCGCACCGGCGGTGCCGGGCGGTGCCTCGCTCGACGTCGACGGGATCACGCCGTACGTCACGCCGAACGCCGACTTCTACCGGATCGACACCGCGCTGCGCGTCCCCTCGATCGACCCGGCCGACTGGAGCCTGCGCATCCACGGCGCCGTCGAGCACGAGGTGACGCTGACGTGGGACGAACTGCTGGCACTGCCGCTCGAAGAGCACATGGCCACCCTGAGCTGCGTGTCGAACGAGGTCGGTGGTGACCTGATCGGCAACGCGCTCTGGCTCGGGTACCCGATCCGGGAGCTCCTGGCCCGCGCGAAGCCGACCGGGGACGCTGACATGGTGCTGTCCCGCAGCATCGACGGGTTCACCGCCGGGACGCCGCTCGACGTGCTGCAGGACGAGGGCACGGATGCTCTGCTCGCCATCGGGATGAACGGGGAACCACTGCCGACCGAGCACGGGTTCCCCGCGCGGATGGTCGTGCCCGGGCTGTTCGGCTACGTGTCGGCGACGAAGTGGGTCACCGAGATGGAGGTCACGCGCTTCGCCGACGCGCAGGGCTACTGGACGCCGCGCGGCTGGTCGGAACGCGGGCCCGTGAAGCTCGAGTCCCGCATCGACACCCCGCGGAACGGGACGACCGTCACGGTCGGCGAGCAGGTCGCCATCGCGGGGGTCGCCTGGCAGCCGCACACCGGGGTGAAGGCCGTGCAGGTCCGCGTCGGTTCAGGAGCGTGGCAGCAGGCGGAGCTCGCCGAGTCGGTGTCGGCGGACACCTGGCGCCAGTGGCTGCTGCGGTGGACACCGACCGCGGGGTCGCACCGGATCGAGGTCCGCGCGGTGAGCGCCGACGGCGAGGTCCAGACGAGCGTCGAGCGGCCACCAGCGCCGAACGGTGCGACGGGGTGGGCCACGGTGACGGTGGACGCGAAGTAGGTCGGGCGGGGGCGTGCGACCCGCCGTCTGCGTGTTGTCGAGGTTCCGAAATCTCGGCATGTCGAGCGTTCGAACGGCCATCTGTGCGACCTCGGCGAACCTGAGCGGCGTGTCGCGGCCCCTGAGCGAGCGAGCCGGCAGCGCGGATCGCTCGTTGGGTCAGGCGGGGAGCGTCGCGACGACGCAGGTGCCGTCGACCTCGTCGTCCCGCTCGACCACGGCCGTGAACCCTGCGGCCACGAACGCCGCGACCGACGCATCTGTCTGCGCCACGGACACCTCGATCACGACCGAACCACCGGGGCGCAACCACTCCCTCGCTCCCGCGGCGATCCGCCGGTGCAGGTCCAGGCCGTCCGCCCCACCGTCGAGCGCGACACGGTGCTCGTGCTCCCGCGCCTCGACCGGCATCATCGCGATCGATGCCGTCGGGACGTAGGGGGCGTTCACCGCGACGACGTCGACTGCGCCACGGAACCGATCCGGCAGCGGCGCGAACAGGTCACCGGCGACGACGATCCCACGGTCGCCGATGTTCTCGGCCGCGACGTCGACGGCGTCCGGGTCGATGTCCGTGGCCACGAGGTCGAGTGCGCCGACCCGGCCGAACAACGCCACCGAGATCGCGCCGGCGCCGCAGCACAGATCGACCACGCGGTCGTAGCGCTGCAGCCGACGCGCGGCCTGCTCGACGACGACGGCCGTGCGGGCACGCGGCACGAAGACCCCGGGGGTCACCCGGATGCAGTGTCCGTCGAAGGCGGCCCACCCGAGCACGTACTCGAGCGGCTCACCGGCCAGCCGGCGCTGGACGAGCGAGCGCAGCCGGACGGGCTCGCCGGCTCCGGACTCGAGCAGCAGGTCGGCTTCGTCCTCGGCGAAGACGCTCCCCGCGGCCCGGAGTCGGGCCGCGAGGGCGTCACGCGCGGGATGGGTCAAGCGGCGCCGTCGAACATCGACGTGACGGAACCGTCGTCGAAGACCTCGTGGATGGCGCGGGCCAGGAGCGGGGCGATCGGCAGGATCTCGAGACGGTCCCAGCGCTTCTCGACCGGCACCGGCAGGGTGTCGGTCACGACGACGCGGTCGATGAACTCGCTCTGCAGCAGCTCGGTGGCCGGGTCGGAGAACACGGCGTGCGTCGCGGCGACGACGACGCCGATCGCGCCGGCCTCCTTCAGCGCCTCGGCAGCCTTGGCGATCGTGCGCCCGGTGTCGATCAGGTCGTCGACGAGCAGGCACCAGCGGCCGGAGACGTCGCCGACGATCTCGTGCACCGTGACCTGGTTCGGGACCAGCGGGTCGCGGCGCTTGTGGATGATGGCGAGGGGCGCACCGAGCTTCTCGGACCAGATGTCGGCGACGCGGACGCGGCCCATGTCCGGGGACACGACCGTCAGGATCGACGGGTCGAGGATCTCCTTGAAGTGCTCGAGCAGCACCGGCATGGCGAAGAGGTGGTCCACCGGGCCGTCGAAGAAGCCCTGGATCTGGGCGGCGTGCAGGTCGACGCTCATGATCCGGTGCGCGCCGGCGGCCTTGAACAGGTCGGCGACGAGGCGGGCCGAGATCGGCTCGCGACCGCGGCCCTTCTTGTCCTGACGGGCGTACGGGTAGAAGGGCGCGACGACGGTGATGCGCTTGGCCGAGGCCCGCTTCAGCGCGTCGACGATGATGAGCTGCTCCATGAGCCACTCGTTGATCGGTGCCGTGTGCGACTGGATGACGAACGCGTCGCATCCGCGGACCGACTCGTCGAACCGGACGTACAGCTCACCGTTCGCGAAGGTCCGGGCGTCGGTGGGGACCAGGTCGACGCCGAGTTCCTCTGCGATCTCGGCGGAGAGCGCCGGGTGTGCTCGCCCCGAGACGAGGACGAGTCGTTTCTGGCCGGTTGTCTTGATTCCGGACAAGTGCGGTGCTCACTCCCTGACCCGTGTGGGGTCGATGTCGACGACCGGTGGTCGCCAGGATCTATTCGCCGTTCGCGTGCCGAGCAGCCTCGGCCGCCGGTGTGCCGGGTCGGTGTTCCTCGACCCATCCGTCGGTGTTGCGCTGTGGGGCGTAGCTGATCGCGAGCGATCCGGCCGGGACGTCCTTGCGGACCGTCGTTCCGGCACCCGTGTACGCGCCGTCACCAATCCTAACCGGGGCGACGAAGACGTTGTGCGAGCCGGTGCGGACGTTCGAGCCGACCTCGGTGCGGTGCTTGTGCACGCCGTCGTAGTTCGCGGTGATCGTGTTCGCGCCGATGTTCGAGTCCTCGCCCACCTCGGCGTCGCCGATGTAGGACAGGTGCGGGACCTTGCTGCCACGGCCGATCTTCGCGTTCTTCGTCTCCACGAAGGTGCCGATCTTGCCCTGGTCGCCGAGGATCGTGCCCGGACGCAGGTACGCGAACGGCCCCACCGAGGCGCCGTCGCCGATGACCGCGAGGGTGGCGTCGACCCGGTTCACCGTCGCCCCGGCACCGACCTCGGTGTCGCGCAGCGTGGTGTCCGGCCCGACCACGGCACCGGCGGCGATCGCGGTCGCACCGAGGAGCTGGGTGCCGGGCAGGATCTCGGCGTCCGCCTCGATCGAGACGTCGAGGTCGATCCAGGTGGTCGCCGGGTCCTGCACGGTGACGCCGGCGAGCTGGTGCCGGCGGACGATGCGGGCGTTGAGCTCGCGTGCGGCATCGGAGAGCTGCGCGCGGTCGTTGATGCCGGCGACGAGCCACGAGTCCGTCAGGGTGACCACGTCGATGCGCCCACCTCGGTCGCTGATCAGCGCGGGGGCGTCGGTGATGTACTTCTCGCCCTGCGCGTTCGCCGTGGTGAGCGACGGCAGGACCGCGCGGAGGTGCGTCACGTCGAACGCGTAGATGCCCGCGTTCGCCTCGGCGATGGCCAGCTGTTCGGCCGTCGCGTCCTTGTGCTCGACGACCCCGATGAACGCGCCGTCGGCGTCACGCACGATCCGTCCGAGGCCGGTCGGGTCCGGGGCGATCGCACTGACGAAGGTCGCCCCGTTGCCGCCACGGGCGTGCGCGTCGACGAGCAGGCGGAGCGACGCCGCGTCGAGCAACGGGACGTCGCCGGAGAGCACCACGACGGCACCGTCGAAGTCGGCGGGGAGCGCCTGGACGGCGACCTCGACCGCGCGACCGGTACCGGGGACGTCGTCCTGGTCGACGACGATGGCGTCGGGCGCGCGCTCGGTGATCTCCGCCGCGACGAGGTCACGCTCGTGCCGGACGACCACCGCGACGTGTTCCGGCCCGAGGGACGACGCCGTCCGCAGGACGTGGGCGATGAGCGGGAGCCCGGCGAGCCGGTGCAGCACCTTGGGGGTGGACGACTTCATGCGCGTGCCCTGCCCGGCGGCGAGGACGACGACGGCGATGCGCTGGTCGGTCATGGGTCCATCCTGGCGCACCCGCGCTGCGGAGTCCGGCGGAACCGCGGCGCTGTGCACAACGATGCGCACAACCGCAGCGGTGCGGGGAGAGGCACCGAGCCTCCTGGCCGCACCGGTGCAGGGAGAGGCACCGAGCCTCCTGGCCGCCCCGAACGCGAGCCGACCCGAGCCGAGCCGACGTTCCTTCCCAGAACGGCCGCGATGGAAAACGGAAACGGGCGTACCGGGTCGAAAGAACTGACCAGGTACGCCCGAATACACCAGCGACGCCCGGAACGCCCAGCCCAGCCCAACCCACCTACGCGCGCAGCGTCCGGGGCTCGGGCTTCACGAACGCCATGAGCACCAGCCCCGCGACGAGCACCACCACGATCCCGAGGATGCCGAAGCGCGTCGAGCCGCCGATCGTCACGGCGACGCCGAACAGCGCCGGCGCCAGGAACGACGCCGCCCGGCCGGTGGTGGCGTAGAGGCCGAAGAGCTCGCCCTCGCGGCCGGGGGTCGCCAGCCGCGCCAGGTACGCCCGCGACGACGACTGCACGGGTCCGACGAAGAGCGCCAGGGTGAGCCCGAGCACCCAGAACCACTCGGTTCGCGTGCCCGCGGCGAGCACGCCGAGTCCGCAGGCGGCGAGGCCGATCAGCGACACCATGATGAGCGCACGCGAGCCGAACCGGTCGTCGAGCCGTCCGGACACGAAGGTGGCGACGCCCGCGACGACGTTCGCGGCGATGGCGAACACGATGACCTGCGATGCGCTGAAGCCGAACACCTGGGCCGCGATGATGCCGCCGAACGTGAAGACCGCGCCGACACCGTCGCGGAAGACCGCGCTGGCGAGCAGGAACGCGAGTACGTTGCGCCGTTCGCGCCAGAGCCGGGCGATGTCACGCCCCAGGTCGCGGTAGGCGCCGAGCACGCCACCGGTCCCGCGCGGATCGGGCGCGGCCTCTGGCACCACGATGAAGAGCGGGATCGAGCTGACCGCGAGCCACACGGCGGCGATGCCGATCGCGACGCGGACGTCCCACTGCCCGGTCGCGACGGTTGCGGGCAGCTGCAGGAGCCCGCCGACGACACCGTCGCCCCGGAAGTCCTGGATGCAGAGGACGAGCAGCACCACGAGCAGCACGATGCCGCCGAAGTAGCCGGCGGCCCACCCGATCGCGGAGACCCGTCCGGTCCGTTCCCCCGACGCGATCTGCCCGATCATGGCGTTGTAGCCGACGCTCGCGATCTCGTACGCGACCGTGCCGATGCCGAGCAACGCGGCGCCGAGCACCAGGTACGGCTGGCTCGGCGCGACGAACACCATGCCGCCGATGGACAGGACGATGCCGATCGTGGCGATGAGGACGGACCGGCGCCGGTGCCCGGACGAGTCCGCCAGACGCCCGATCGCCGGGGCGACGAGCGCGACGACGATGCCGGCGATCGTCAGCGCCGTGGAGACCACGGCGGCGTTGTGGGCGAGCTCGCGCTCCACGAAGGCCTTGCCGGTGGCGGAGGTGTCGGCCACCCGCGCCGGGTCGACGAACGCCCGGCTCGCCAGGTACGTGCTGAACACGAAGGTGGTGACGACCGCGTTGAACGCGGCGGAACCCCAGTCCCAGAGCGCCCAGGAGACGAGCGCGCGCCGGTCGGTGCGCTGCGGCACGACGGCGGCCGGTGAAGCGGTCATGCGCGAACCGTAGCGCGTCCCGGTGACGCGGCGGTGGCCCCGTTCCGGGTCACGTGCCGGACGGGAGGCCCGTCGCGGCCTGGCCACGCGCCTCCCGTCCGCACCGTGCGCACGCCGTCACCCCGTGCGCGCTTCCACGCACTGTGCCCGGCTACAACGCCGCACCAGACGGCCGACACCGCACCGTCCGACGGGCCGGGCACCGTGCGTGCGTCGTCACCCGGTGCGAGCTTCCACGCACCGTGCCCGGCTACAACGCCGCACCAGACGCGCAACGCTGCCCGGGCCGGCGAAAGCCGCACCGTGCGCGCGTCAGGCGGGCACGCCGCCGGGGTAGACGACGGACTTGAGGGACTCCGGGTCGGTGTCGCTCTCGAGGGCTTCGCGGACCTCGTCGAGCCCGAACCGACCGGTGACGAGCGAGTCCAGGTCGACCTGCCCGGACGCGACCAGGCCGATCGCGACCGGCCACGTGCCGGTGTAGCGGAAGATCCCGGTGACGGTGACCTCGAGGTTCTGGATGTGTTCGACCGGCAGCGTCATCTCGGAGTTGCCGAGCCCCACGAGCACCGCAGTGCCGGCCGGCCCGACGGCCTTGATGCCGTCGGACACGGCGCGGGGCGCACCGCTGGCGTCGATGAAGGCGTCGACCGGAGCGATGTCGGACACGACGGACACCGTGGTCGGGTCGACGACCTCGGTGGCGCCGTACTGCAGCGCACGCTCCCGGCGCTCGGGGACGAGGTCGCTGACGACGATCCGGGTCGCACCGAACGCCCGCGCTGCCTGTGCGCAGATGATCCCGATCGGACCGGCACCCGCGATCAGCACCGAGGAGCCGGGGACGATGCTGGCCTTCCGGACCGCGGCGATGCCGACCGACAGGGGTTCGAGCAGGGCGCCGGCCTCGAACGAGACGGAGTCGGGCAGGACGTGCGCGAACTCGGCCTCGATGGTGACGAACTCGGCGAAGGCCCCGTCGACCGGGGGCGTCGCGTAGAAGCGCATGTGCGGGCAGAGGTTGTAGCGGCCGGCGAGGCACTGCGCGCACCGGTGGCACGGACGCTGGGGTTCGACGGCGACGCGCTCCCCGACGCGAGCGGGGTCGACGCCCTCGCCGACGGCGGTGATCGTGCCGGACAGCTCGTGCCCGAGGACGAGGGGCTCCTCGACGACGAAGTCCCCGATGCGGCCGTGCCGGTAGTAGTGCACGTCGGAGCCGCACACCCCGACCGCGGCGACCCGGACGAGGACGTCGCCGGGCTCGACCGCGGGGACGGGGCGGTCCTCGACGGTCAGGTCCTGGGTGCCGAGCAGCACGCTGGTGCGCTGGCGCTGGATGGAGGTCATGGGGTTCTCGCTTCCTCGGCCGCGTCGTCGCGGTCGGACGTGGGGGTGGTGGTGGCAACCGCGGTGGTCACGGTGCCCGGGTCGTGGAGCAGGTCGCGGAAGCCGATCTCGGCGGCTCCGTGCACGAGGACGTCCCTGCCCAGTGCAGCCGGGACGATGCGCAGCCGATCGGCCGTGCCCGCCATCGACTGCGCACGGACGGCGGTGACGATCCGGTCGCCGACGTGGTCGAGCAGCACTCCGAGGAACCCGCCGAGCACGACGACCTCGGGGTTGACGGTGTGGATCGCGTTGCGGAGCGCGGTGGCGAGGGCATCGACCTGCCGGTCCACGACGCGTTCGGTCGCGGGGTCGTCGGCGGCGAGCGCTCCGGCCAATGCGGCGAGGTCGTCGGGGGCCGTCCCGGCGACGGTGGTGAGGGCGTCACGCGAGGCCTCCGTCTCGAGGCACCCGACGGCTCCGCAGTGGCAGCGGATGCCGTTCGCCGCGACGAACGTGTGGCCGAGCTCGCCGGCGTACCCGTCGGCGCCGCTGAGCGGCCGTCCGCCCGAGATGACCCCGCCACCGATGCCGCTCGCGCCGCCGTTGAGGTACACGAGGTCGTCGACGCCCCGCCCGCTGCCGGCGAGGCGTTCGGCCCATGCCCCGAGGTTCGCGTCGTTGGCGGCACGGACCGGCAGTCCCGTGCGGTCGGCGAGCGGAGCTGCGAATGGTTCGTCGTGCCAGCCGAGGTGCGGCGCGTACTGGACGCTGCCGTCCTCGGCGCGGACCGTCCCGGGGACGGCGACGCCCACCCCGACGAGCCGCAGCCGCCCCGGGGCGGGCGCGGGCCCGGTGCCTGGAGCGGTGGTCTCGGCGCCGGTGGTCTCGGCGCCGGTGGTCTCGGCGCCGGTCACTCGGACCTGATCGAGGAGCCGGGCGACGACGTCGACGGCCTCGGCAGCGGAGGGTGGGCGGACCTGCGCCTCGACCTGCCGCCGCCGGACGGTGCCGTCGAGCCCGACGAGGGCCACCTCGACGGCGTCGATCTCGACCGTGACGGCAGCGGCCACCACGTCTGCCGAAGCCCGCACGATCGGGCTCGGGCGACCGACCCCGGATCCAGCCGACCCGGCGGGCGGTGGGCCTTCGTGCACCAGCCCGAGCTCGACCAGCTCACCGACGAGTGCGAGGGTCGTGGACCGGTTCAACCCGGTGCGGCGGGTGATCTCGGCGCGTGCGATCGGGCCGTCCTCGTGCACCAGGCGGAGGATGCGCGCGGCGTTGCTCGGCGCCGGGGTGTGTGCCGGGCCCGTCGTGCGGTCGTGTTCCGTCACAGAATTTCCCAGGACGTCCGCGATGGGAAGCGGGATCGGGCATACCTGGTCGGAACAAACGACCAGGTACGCCCGAGATCACCAGGTACGCCCGGAACGACCCCGCGCACGCTCACGCCCGCGACCGCGAGAACGCGGCGTCGAACGCGGCCGACGGCGGCGCGATCGTGCCGAGCTGCCGGACGAACGCCAGCGCCTCCGGGCCGCCGACGAGCCGGTCCATGCCGGCGTCCTCCCACTCGACGCTGGTGGGTCCGGTGTAGCCGATGTGGTTCAGCACGCGGAACACCCGCTCCCACGGCACGTCACCGTGTCCGGCGGTGACGAAGTCCCACCCGCGTCGGGGGTCGCCCCACGGCAGGTGCGACCCGAGCCGGCCGTTGCGTCCGTCGAGCTGCTTCACCGACTCCTTGCAGTGCACGTGGTAGACGCGGTCGGCGAAGTCGAGCAGGAACGCGGCGGGGTCGAGGTCCTGCCAGACGAAGTGGGACGGGTCGAAGTTGAAGCCGAACGCCGGCCGGTCCGCGAAGAGCTCCAGCGTGCGACGAGCGGTCCAGTAGTCGTAGGCGATCTCGGACGGGTGCACCTCGAGCGCGAAGCGGACCCCGACCTCTTCGAAGACGTCGATGATCGGCGACCAGCGGTCGTGGAAGTCCTGGTACCCGGCGTCGATCATGGACGGGGGCACGGGTGGGAACCCGGCGACGGTCTTCCAGATCGACGAGCCGGAGAACCCGGTGACGGTGTCCACCCCGAGTGCCGCAGCGGCACGGGCGGTCCACTGCAGTTCCTCGGCCGCGCGCTGCCGGACGCCCTCGGGGTCGCCGTCGCCCCAGACGTGCGGCGGCAGGATGTCCTCGTGCCGCTGGTCGATGGGGTCGTCGCACACGGCCTGGCCGACCAGGTGGTTCGCGATGGTCCACACCTGCAGTCCGTTGCGTTCCAGGATCGCCCTGCGGTCGGCGACGTACGAGGGGTCCGTCGCGGCGCGCCGGACGTCCAGGTGGTCGCCCCAGCAGGCGATCTCGAGTCCGTCGTACCCCCAGTCGCCGGCGAGCCGGGCGACCTCCTCGAAGGGCAGGTCGGCCCACTGTCCGGTGAACAGCGTGACCGGCCGGGAGGCCCGGGTCGGCTCCGTCTGGTCGCTCGCGTCCGTCGTCGTCATCGTCGTCGTCCTTCCGTGCGGTGGTCGGGGTCCGTCACCAGGATCCGGGGGTGGACCCGGCGGGGACGGTGGCGGGTCGGTCGACGCGCGAGTGCACGTCGACGACCGTGTGGTCGCGGGCGGCGGCCGAGACGGCCTCCATGACCTCGAGCACGTGGAACGCGAGGTCGCCGGAGGCTCGGTGCGGCCGGTCCGTCGCGATCGCGTGGGCCATGTCGGCGAGGCCGTAGCCGCGACCGGCGTCGGCGTACCCGGCGGCGACGGGCAGCTCGCGCCACGCGCGGTCGTCCGCGGTGGCGATCGACACCGGGTCCGAGAACCGGTTGGGATCCGGGACGCCGAGGGTGCCGGCCGTGCCGTACACCTCGAAGAGCGGCGCGCGGGTGGCCCAGACCTCGAACGAGACGGTGACGGTCGAGACCACACCGTTCTCGTGTTCGAGGATCGCGACCACGTGTGTGTCGATGTCGACCGGGATCGACGTGCCGGCGTTCGGGCCGGTCGCGATCGTCCGCTCGCGAGTGGAACGCGTGGCGCTGCCGCTCACCCGGACGACCGGCCCGAAGAACGTGACGAGGCTGGTCAGGTAGTAGGGGCCCATGTCGAGCAGCGGTCCGCCACCGGGCTGGTAGTAGAACGCGGGTGCCGGGTGCCAGAGCTCGTGGCCGGGGGCGCTCCAGGCGACGGCCGCGCCGACCGGGGTGCCGATCAGCCCGTCGTCGAGGGCGGCCCGAGCGGTCTGGATGCCGGTGCCGAGCACGGTGTCCGGGGCACTGCCGACCCGGAGGCCCGCGGCCCGGGCGGCATCGAGCACCGGTTCGGCCTCGGCCGTGGACATCGCCAGGGGCTTCTCGCCGTAGACGTGCTTGCCGGCGGCGAGCGCCCGGGTCGCGACGTCGGCGTGGGCGGCGGGGATCGTGAGGTTGAGCACGACGTCGACGTCGTCGGCTGCGAGCAGCTCGTCGACGCTCGTGCCGCGCACGCCCTGTGCGGCGCCGACCGTCTGCGCCCGGTCGACGTCGAGGTCGGCGACCGCCACGAGCGACAGCCCGGGCAGCGCCGGGAAGTGCTCGAAGTACTGCTGGCTGATCACGCCGACCCCGACGACGCCGACCCGCAGTGCTCGTTCGTTCATCGTGCTGCCCACAGGAGTCCCCGTTCGATGATGGTGCGGAGTGGCTGCGACTCGACGACCTCGAGGCGGTGTCCGGGCGCCGAGACGAACACGCGGCCCTCGCCCCACTGCCGTGTCCAGATCGCCGGTGCGGTGACCGGTCGGTTCCAGGCGTCGAAGTCGCGCGCGTCCTGGGTGGTGGTCGCGAGGACGTCGTTGTACTCGTCGGACAGCACCCAGTACTGCTCGGTGACGAGGTCGAAGTCCTCGATGCCCTGCGTGATCGGGTGCGACCGGCCGAGGTCGGTGAGGTGCACCGTGTACGGGATGTAGTTGTCGGACTGTTCACCGACGCGCTCGTCGGGGTGCTTGCCGGCGTGGTGGGCGAACTGTCCGCCGACCATGTGCAGGTAGTCGGCGGTGTTCCGGAACGCGTCCGCGATGCCGCCGTGCCAGCCGGCCAGTCCGGCGCCGCCCAGGACCGCGCGCTGCAGCCCGGCGAACTCGTCGTCGGCGATGGTCGACATGGTGACGATCTGCACGATCAGGTCGACCTCGTCCATGACGGCGGCGTCTGCGTAGACGGCCGTCGAGTCCGACACCCGGACCGCGAACCCGTTCTCGCGCAGGAACGGGACGAACAGGTCGGTGGTCTCGACGGGCTGGTGGCCGTCCCATCCCCCGCGGACGACCAGGGCCAGGCGGGTGCCGTCGGCGGCGGTCACGAGGTCGCCGTCCAGCTGCTGCCGTCGGCGGCGCTGCGTTCGACGGCGTCGAGCACGCGCTGCACGTGCAGGCCGTCCTCGAACGAGGGCGACGGGTCGGTGCCGGACACGATCGCCTCGACGAAGTCCTTCACCTGGTGGCTGAAGGTGTGCTCGTAGCCGATGAGGTGTCCGGTGGGCCACCACGCCGCCATGTAGGGGTGCTCGGGTTCGGTGACCAGGATCCGGCGGAAGCCCTGCTCCCCCGCGGGGGCCGACGACTCGTACAACCGCAGTTCGTTCATGGACTCCAGGTCGAACTGGATCGCGCCCTCGGACCCGCTGATCTCGAGCGTCAGGCCGTTCTTCCGGCCGGTGGCGTAGCGCGTGGCCTCGAACGTGCCGATGGCTCCGTCGGCCGCGCCGCCTCCGAGTCGGGCGGTGAAGAACGCGGCGTCGTCGACGGTGACCTGTCCGCGCTCGCTCGACGCGGTGCCGGAGAGCCCGACCCCCTCGGCCATCAGCGGACGTTCGGTCACGAAGGTCTCGAGGGTGCCGGACACGGTGGCGAGCGACGCACCGGTGACGTGCTCGACGAGGTCGATCGCGTGCGCGCCGATGTCGCCGAGCGCACCGGAGCCGGCCTGCTCCTTGTCGAGCCGCCAGGTCATCGGGCCGTCCTCGTCGGCGAGCCAGTCCTGCAGGTAGAGCGCGCGGACCTGGCGCACGGTGCCGATCCGGCCGTCCTGCACGAGCTGTCGGGCGAACGCGATGGCCGGCACACGGCGGTAGCTGAACCCGACCATGGCACGGACCCCGTGCGACCGGGCGGCAGCGGCTGCGGCGGTCATCGCCTCGGCCTGTTCGACGGTGTTGGCGAGCGGCTTCTCGCACAGGACGTGCTTGCCGGCCTCGAGCGCGGCGATCGCGATCTCGACGTGCGACGAACCGGGCGACACGATGTCGACGACGTCGATGTCGGGGTCGGCCACGACGGCACGCCAGTCGGTCGACGCCGACTGCCAGCCGTACTGCGCACGGGCGCTCTCGGTGCGTTCCGGGTCGCGCCCGACGATCACCGCCATCTCGGGTTCGACCCCGAGGTCGAAGAACCTGGGGGCGGTCCGCCATGCCTGTGAGTGCGCGGCCCCCATGAAGCCGTGTCCCACCATGGCGATCCGCAGTCGTTCCTGTGCCATCCGCTCGCTCCTTTGCGATCACGTCCTTGCCACAGCCAACACTACCGCTTATGTTGGGCGCGGCAACATTTTGTTTCGACGACGAACGGTGACCACCATGGCAACGACGCCCACCCGTGCAGACAAGTTCTCCTTCGGTCTCTGGACCATCGGCTACAACGGCTCCGACCCCTTCGGCGGGCCCACCCGTCCGGCCCTCGACGTGGTCGAGGCGGTCGAGAAGCTCGACGAGCTCGGCGCCTACGGCCTGACCTTCCACGACGACGACCTGTTCGCGTTCGGTTCGACCGACGCCGAGCGGCAGACGCAGATCGACCGCCTCAAGGGTGCGCTCGACGCCACCGGCCTCATCGTGCCGATGGTGACGACGAACCTGTTCTCCGCCCCCGTGTTCAAGGACGGCGGCTTCACCTCGAACGACCGGCAGGTCCGCCGGTTCGCACTCCGCAAGGTCCTGCGCAACATCGACCTCGCCGCCGAGCTCGGTGCGTCGACGTTCGTGATGTGGGGCGGCCGCGAAGGCTCCGAGTACGACAGCGCGAAGGACGTGCAGGCCGCGCTCGAGCGGTACCGCGAGGCCGTCAACCTGCTCGCCGACTACGTCACCGACAAGGGCTACGGCATCCGCTTCGCCATCGAGCCGAAGCCGAACGAGCCCCGCGGCGACATCCTGCTGCCGACCCTCGGCCACGCGATCGCGTTCACCGAGACCCTCGAGCGCCCGGAGCTGTTCGGCATCAACCCGGAGGTCGGTCACGAGCAGATGGCGGGCCTGAACTTCACGGCCGGCATCGCCCAGGCGCTCTACCAGGGCAAGCTCTTCCACATCGACCTGAACGGCCAGCGCGGCATCAAGTACGACCAGGACCTGGTGTTCGGACACGGCGACCTGCAGAACGCGTTCTCGCTCGTCGACCTGCTCGAGCACGGTTCGCCGCAGGGCGGCCAGGCGTACGACGGCCCGCGCCACTTCGACTACAAGCCGAGCCGCACCGAGGACATCTCGGGCGTCTGGGACTCGGCCGCCGCGAACATGCGCATGTACCTGCTCCTCAAGGAGCGCGCGCAGGCCTTCCGTGCCGACCCCGAGGTGCAGGCCGCACTCGAGGCCTCGAAGGTCGGAGAGCTCAGCACGCCGACCCTGAACGCCGGCGAGTCGTACGACGCCTTCCTGTCCGACCGCTCGGCGTACGAGGACTTCGACGCCGACGCGTACTTCGGCGGCAAGGGCTTCGGCTTCGTCCGGCTGCAGCAGCTCGCAATCGAGCACCTGCTCGGCGCGCGCTGACGGGCTGCGGGGATGACACAGCTCGTCGCCGGCGTCGACTCGTCGACCCAGTCCTGCAAGGTCACCGTCCGCGACGCCGCGACGGGCGCCGTCGTCCGTGAGGGGCGTGCGTCCCACCCGGACGGCACGTCCGTCGACCCCCGCCACTGGTGGGACGCCCTCGGCGCCGCGATCGCGGACGCCGGTGGGCTCGCCGACGTCGGTGCGGTCGCGATCGCCGGGCAGCAGCACGGCATGGTCGCGCTCGACGCCGACGGTCGCGTGGTCCGCGACGCCCTGCTCTGGAACGACGTGCGCAGTGCGGATGCAGCCGCGCAGATGGTCGACGAGCTCGGACGGGAGGCGTGGGTCACCCGGACGGGTCTGGTGCCGGTCGCGTCGTTCACCGGTACCAAGCTGCGGTGGCTCCGCGACGCCGAGCCGGACAACGCCGGCCGCGTCGCGGCCGTCGCGCTCCCCCACGACTGGTTGTCGTGGCGGCTGCGCGGGTACGGCCCGGCCGACGAGAGTCCGCTCGGGCCGGACCTGGACGCCCTGGCGACCGACGCCTCGGACGCCAGCGGCACGGCCTACTGGGACCCGGTGCGCCGGGAGTACGACCCGGAGCTGTTCGAACTGGCGCTCGGCCGCCCGATGCGCGTCGCCGGGTCGGAGCCGGCCGAGGACACCGTCGTCGTGCCGCGCGTCGTGGCGCACGACGAGGCGATGGGGACGCTCACCGTCGACGTGACTCTTCCGAGCGGCCGGGCCGCACCGGCCGGCCTGCTCGTCGGCGCGGGACTCGGCGACAACGCCGGTGCGGCACTCGGCCTCGGGCTCGGCCCGGGCGACGTCGCGGTGTCCCTGGGGACCAGCGGAACGGTCTTCGGTGTCACCGGTACCGACGTCCTGGACCCGAGCGGGACCGTGGCGGGCTTCGCCGACGGAACCGGGTCGCGCCTCCCGATCGTCACGACGCTCAACGCGGCCCGCGTGCTCGAGGTGATCGGCGGCCTGCTCGGCGTCGACCACGACGCGCTCGGCGAGCTGGCGCTGCAGGCGCCCGCCGGGGCCGACGGCCTGGTCCTGGTGCCGTACTTCGTCGGCGAGCGCACGCCCAACCGGCCGGACGCGACCGCCTCGCTGCTCGGGATGACCCCGGGCACGACGGACCGACCGCACCTGGCGCGCGCCGCGGTGGAGGGCATGCTGTGCGCCCTGGCCGACGGGCTCGCCGCGGTCGAGGGCACCGGCGTGACCGTCTCGCGACTGCTGCTCATCGGCGGCGCGGCCCGGAACGAAGCCGTCCGGACCGTCGCCGCGCAGGTGTTCGGGCGGGACGTGCTGATCCCGGAACCCGGCGAGTACGTGGCGTCCGGGGCCGCGCGGCAGGCAGCATGGGTGCTGACCGGCACGCTGCCGTCGTGGGACACCGCGACGACGACCGTGCCGGCGGACCCGCACCCCGAGGTGCTCGAGCAGTACCGCGCCGCGACGCGCTGACCGAGGAGACCCATGGCACGCACCGACCTCCCGCTCGACGAACTCCGTCGGTACCGCCCCGCGGTCCGGCAACCGGCAGACTTCGACGCGTTCTGGGCGGACACGATCACCGCGGCCCGGGCGGCCGGAGCAGGGACGGCTCCCGTCCTCGCTCCGGCCGACACCCCGGTGACCGGTCTCGTCGTCGAGGACCTGACGTTCCCGGGCTTCGCCGGCGACCCGGTGCGCGCCTGGGTCTCCCGTCCGCTCGCCGGTCGTGACACCGCGCTGCCCGTCGTCGTCGAGTTCCTCGGCTACGGCGGCGGCCGCGGGCGCCCCGGCGAACGGGTGCACTGGGCCCTCGCCGGGTACGTGCACGTCGTCATGGACACCCGCGGCCAGGGCAGCGGGTGGGCCGGCGGCGACACCCCCGACCCGCACGGCTCCGGACCGCACGCGAGCGGGTGGATGACGAGCGGCATCGGCTCCCCCGCCGACCACTACTACCGCCGCGTGTACACCGACGCCGTCCGCCTGGTCGACGCCGTGCGGACGCTGCCCGGTGTCGACCCGGCACGCATCGCCCTGACCGGCGGCAGCCAGGGCGGCGGCATCGCCATCGCCGCCGCCGCACTGGTCGAGGCCCACGTCGGACCGATCACCGCGGTGCTGCCCGACGTCGCGTTCCTGTGCGACTGGGAGGGCGGCACGGACGTCGCCGTCGGCGGCCCGTACCTGGAACTCGCGACCTACCTGTCCGTGCACCGCGACGCAGCCGAGACCGTGTGGGACACCGCGGCGTACTTCGACGGGGTGAACCACGCCGCCGGCATCACCGCACCGGCGCTGTTCTCCGTGGCCCTGATGGACGACGTCGTCCCGCCGCGCACCACCTTCGCCGCCTTCAACGCGCTCGGACCGGCCGACGCGCTCGGATCGGCTGACGCGCTCGGACCGGCCGACCGCTGGATCGAGGTGTACCCGTACAACGGGCACGAGGGCGGCGGCTTCCGGCAGTGGGAGCGGCAGGTGGCGTTCCTGCGCGCGCGGGCGTGACGGCAGCTCCGTGCTTCCGGCGCGGACACGCCTCCCGCGACCGTTCGCCGCTCCCGGGCCGCCGCGCTCGCCTGCCGCTCACTCGCTCGACACGCGCTCGATGCGCTCGAGACCGACCCGGCACCGGCCGACGTACTCGGCGTACAGGTCCGGCCGTCGGTCTCTCGCCCACCGGGTCACGTCGACGAGGTGCAGCGCCGTGAGCGACGCCAGCGTCGCGTGGCCAGCCGGGGTGGCCAGCCCGGCGGCAGCGGTGAACTCGTCGTACTCGGCCCGCGAGATCGTCCCGTCGACGAACGCCCACTCGAACACCCGACGAGCGTCGGTCCACGGTGACGGGCCGGTCTCGGCAGCACCCCAGTCGATGAGCACGGGCGCACGATCCGGTCCCCGTGCGATCAGGTTCCGCGGAGCCAGGTCGCCGTGCGCGAGTCCGAACGCGAAGCGCTCCGCGGCCAGCCGTTCGACGTGCCTCCGGAGCGCGCCGGCCGCGGCGTAGGCGCCGTCGTGGCGAAGTGGATCGTCCGCGACGAGCGCCGCGATGTTGTAGGCCAGGTGCGCCGACCACGCCTGGGCCAGGTCGGTGCCGAACCGGGTGTACAGCGACGACGGCGCCTCCCCCAGGTCGATCGAGGCGACGGTCCGCGCGGACGACCCGAGCCACGTCCAGGGGCGATCGATCGGCCGCGGGTCGGGTGCGACGTAGTCGGACACGATGAAGGGGACGCCGTCCTGGACGCCGTGGTCGAGGGGACGAGCGACCGAGATGCCCGCTGCCGCAGCTGCCCGCGCGGCCCACGCCTCGACGGGGAACTCGTCCGAGCGCAGTGGATCGACGGGGAACCGCACGACGACGTCGGCACCGACCGCTCGGCGCACGCGGTACGTGTGGTTCACGGATCCGCCCGGCAGCCGTTCGGTCTGGCCGGCCGAGCTCCCGACGGCGCGCAGGACCGCGTCCAGTCGGTGGCGGTGGGTGTCGTCGTCGAGCACGCACCCATCATGGTCGTCGGGGTGTCACGCCCGCCGCATCGTGTCCCGGGGGTACTCGCCGTGCCGGTCGAGGTACGCGGCCGAGAACCGGCCGGCGTGGGCGAACCCCCACTGCCGGGCCACCTCGGCGATGCTCGTCGCCGCCGGGTCGGCATGCAGGAGCTCGTCGCGCACCCGGTCGAGACGGACCCCGCGCAGGTAGCCGTTCGGGCTGACGCCGAGCTGCCGCTGGAACGCCTGCTGCAGTGCACGCAGACTCAGGGAGGCGACCTCGGCCAGGTCGGTGCTCGTGATCGGCAGGTGCGCGTGCTCGTGCACGTACTCGACGGCCCGGCGGATGTGCGCGTTGCGCGGGAGCAGGAGCTCGTCCGGCAGGGTGGCCGAGACGACCGGGTAGAGCTCGAGCAGGGCCAGCGCTCCCAGCCGGCCCATCTCCGCCTGCAGGAGCGGCGAGACCTGCCGGTCGAGCACGGTGTGCGAGATGAGCTTGACCGTGTTCCGCCACATCGTCACCGCGCGGTCGTCGGGCTGCACGGTGTGGTCGAGTTGCACCGCGCCCGAGGCCGCACCGCGTTCGCCGGCGACCTCCTCGAGCGAAGCCCGGTTGATCTGGACGAGCCGCTGGTCGTAGTCCTGGTAGGTGAACGCGGCGCCGTCCTGCGGCCACAGCTGTGGTCGGCCCGGGGCGCTGACGAGGCGGTCGTCGCCCTCGCCGATGAAGCCGGTGCCGCGGGTGATCCACTGCACCACGAAGTCGTCCGACGGGGTCATCACGCCGTCGAGGTGCCCGTCGAACCGGATCGCGCGCAACGTCATCGTGGTGTCGCCGACCGCCGAGTACCGGAACGTGAAGGGCTGCGCAGTGGTCTCGGCGCGCCACTCGGAGGCGTCGTACGCCCCGACCAGGAAGTCGCGTGCTTCGTCGACGTCAGCGGACCGGACGTCGTCCTGCACGCGCGCTCGTTCATCTGTCATCGGTTCACCGAGTGCAGTGTGACGGACCGGGGGCCAGCCGTCCGCACCGCTGTCCGAGAAGCGCTCCCGACGGCCTCCAGCGCGTGGAACGGATGCTGGATCCGGTGCGGCGATGTCCGGATTCCGACCGACGGGCTGCGTCCGACATCCGCGATCCGCCGACTCCTCGGTCCTGGCGCACACCGCAGGTCCCGCTCCTCCTACGGTCGATTCATCCGGTGGCAACGGGCCGCTCAGGAGAACACGAGGACGACATGACCGCCCTGACCGCAATCCCGGTCCACCCGATCAGCGCACCGAGGCAGGCCTTCGAGTCGGTCTCGATGACGAGCCGACAGGACCGCCACCGCGGGACCTTCACGGAGCTCCGGGACCTCCAGCGTCAGCGCATGCTGCAGATCGCCGCGGTCAGCACCGGCATCGTCTCCGTGAGCGCCCTCGCTTCCGCCGCCGCCGTGCTCGGGCTCTCCGCGTGAACCGCGACGGCTCCGCGGTCGAGGACGTCCGCACCCAGGCCATCGACATGACAGCGCTCTTCGCAGAACAGGAACGTCTCGAAGCATGACGCTCCTCACACTCACGCCCCCGGTCGCCGAGACGCCCGCACAGCGCACCGCTTCCAAGGCCGCCGACGACCTGTTCACGGCGCACGGCGTGATCCCGGTCCGCTTCGAGGACGTCGCCGCCCACGCGGGCATGAGCGTGGACGAGCTGACGTCCGCCTACCCGAGCAAGCAGGCCCTCGTCGTCGCGGTGCTGCGACGCTGGCACGGCGCCTGGCGTCGAGCCCTGGACCACATCGCCACGACCTCGGCGGATCCCCGCGACGAGATCCTCGGCATCTTCAGCTACCTGGAGGAGTGCTTCGCCGACGAGGGCTGGCGGGGCTGCGCGTTCATCAACGGACACGCCGAACTCGGCCGGCAGGACCCGGAGATCGCCGCGCTCGCCGCCGAGCACTTCCGCGACGTCGAGAGCCACCTCACGCTGCTCTGCACCCGGGCGGACATGCCGGCGCACATCGCCGAGACCCTGTCGTTGCTGGTCGAGGGCGCTCGGGTCGAATCAGCCGTGCAGGGCTCGGCGAAGCCCGCCCGGAGTGCGCGGCTCGGTGCGGCCATGCTCATGTCGGTGTTCGAGGAGCGCACGGCGTTCTGACCGCACGTATGATCCGGGGAACCACTCGTCACCGAAGACGGAGACCGGAATGACGCGCACCACCCCCACCGCCGCCGCTCACCACGGCGCCACACGACCGACCCGGGCCACCGCATCGGTCGCCGCGATCCTGGCCGAGTCCGCCGCGCGGTACCCGGACGACGTCGCCGTGATCGTCGGCGACCACCGCACCACCTACGCCGAGCTCTGGTCGGAGACCCTCGCCTACGCCGGAGCGCTCCGCGCCCGCGGGGTCACCGAGGGATCACGCGTGGCGATGCTCGTGCCGAACGTCGCCGACTTCGCCCGCGTCTACTACGCCACGCTCGCACTCGGGGCCGTCGTGGTCCCCGTGCACGCGCTGCTCAAGCGGCGCGAGATCGAGTACCTGCTGCAGGACAGCGGCGCGATGCTGCTCGTCTGCGCCGCTCCGCTGCTCGCCGAAGGTGCGGCCGGGGCCGAGCTCGCCGGCGTCGACGTCGTCACCGTCCTCGCACCGGCCGACCACGACGACCACGACGGCCCGGACCGCCTCGAGGCCCTCGCCGCGGCGGCCGAGCCCCTCGACACCTACGTCCCCCGCGACCCCTTCGACACGGCGACGATCCTGTACACGAGCGGGACCACCGGCAAGCCCAAGGGCGCCGAGGGGTCCCACTTCGCCCTGCTCGAACAGGTCAACACGAACCTGATGAGCACCTTCGACATGCACCGCGGGGACGTCCTGCTCGGCGCGCTCCCGCTGTTCCACACCTTCGGTCAGACCTGCACGATGAACACCGGGTTCCGCACCGGCGCCACCATCGTGATGCTCCCGAAGTTCGACGGCGACGCCGCGTTGTCGGCGATGGTCGAGCACGGCTGCGAGATCTTCATGGGCGTGCCGACGATGTACATGGCGCTGCTCGACGCCGCGACCCGCAACGATGCCCGCCCGACCCTGCGCTACGCGATCTCGGGCGGCGCCTCGTTGCCGTTGGCCGTGCTCGAACGGTTCCAGTCCGTGTTCGACGCGCCGATCCACGAGGGCTACGGCCTCACCGAGACCTCGCCCGTCGCGACCTTCAACCACGTCGGCACCGCGCCGCGCCCCGGCACGATCGGCACACCGGTCTGGGGTGTGGACGTCGAGATCGCCGACCCCGCCACGCCCGACGCGATCGTGCTGCTGCCGCACGGCGAGATCGGCGAGCTCGTCATCCGCGGGCACAACCTGATGAACGGGTACCTGGACCGTCCGGCGGACACCGACGCGGCGATCGTCGACGGCTGGTTCCGCACCGGCGACCTGGGCACGAAGGACGACGACGGGTACCTGACGATCGTCGACCGCACGAAGGACATGATCATCCGCAACGGCTACAACGTGTACCCGCGGCAGGTCGAAGAGGTACTGGCGACGCACCCGGACGTCACCATGGCGGCGGTCTTCGGCGTGCCGCACGAACTGCACGGCCAGGAGATCGAGGCCGCCGTGGTGCTCCGCGCCGGCGCGACCGTCAGCGCCGACGAGCTCGTCCGCTTCGTGTCGGACGAGATCGCGGCGTACAAGTTCCCGCGCGTCGTGCACGTGGTCGACGCCCTGCCCCTCGGGCCGAGCGGCAAGGTCCTGAAGCGGACCCTGGTCGACCGGTTCAGCGCACCGGTGGACGCGGCGGCCGCACCGGCCTGACACACTCGGCACGTGATCACCAGCCCGCGTTCCGTCCTCATCGCCACCGTCCTGACAGCGGGGCTCGTCCTGACCGGCTGCGCAGGCCCGGCGAACGCGCGGTCCAGTACGCCCGACTGGTTCGACGTGACCGGCTTCCAGCCGGAGGGCGCCGACCCCGCGCTGATCGACACGAACGCCTCGGCGATGGACGTCGTCGGCGTCGACGGCCTGCTGCTGAGCCGGACCGGCACGCGTGTCACGACGCCGTCCCGCGAAGCCAGGACGCAGCGCAACCGCGCGCACGCCCGCGGTCTCGAGGCGCAGCTGCTCGTCAGCAACTACGCCGACGGCGACTTCAGCGAACCGATCGCGCGCCGGATGCTCCGGTCCCCCGCCAACCGGTCCCACGTCGTCCGCGCACTCGTCACCGACGTGCGTTCCGGTGGGTGGGACTCGATCATGATCGACCTCGAGGCGTTGACCGCGGCGGACCGGCCCGGGTTGACGGCGTTCGCGCGGGAGCTCCGCGCGGCGGTCGGTGACGACGTGCGGCTCGACATCGCCCTGTCCGCGTCGACGACCGCGGCCGGCTACGCACGCATGGGGTACGACGTCCGGGCACTCAGCGCCCCGCTGGACCACCTCACCCTGATGGCCTACGACCAGCACGGTCCGTGGGAGCCGAACGCTCCGGGCCCGGTCGGGTCGCTGCGCTGGGCGTCGAAGTCGGCCAGGGCTCTCGCCGCCCTCGCGCCCGCCGACCAGATCGTGCTCGGCGTCGCCGGGTACGGCTACCACTGGAAGGGGCCGCGGCCGGCGGGGCAGCTGTCCGACGACCAGGCCCGTCGCCGTGTCCGGAAGGCCCACGTCACCCCGACGTGGAACACCACGGTCGGCGAGTGGACCGCCACCCTGCCCAGCGGCGAGGTGCTGTGGTGGTCGGACGCGCGGTCGCTGCGTGAGCGCGTGGCCCTCGCCGAGCGACTCGGTCTGACCGGGGTGGCCGTCTGGTCCCTGGACCTCTCCGACACCCTCGGGGGTTGACTCGGTCGGCTAATGGTCTTAGCTTATAGCTAACACACTTAGCCATGGAGGCAGTCATGCTCGAACACCTGCGTACCGACGAAGGCACCATCGCGTACGACGTCAGCGGCGACGGCCCGCTCGTCGTCCTCGCACACGGCATGGGCGACAGCCGGCACGCCTACCGGTTCATCGTCCCCGAGCTCGTCGCCGCCGGCTACCGGGTGGCGAACGTCGACATCCGCGGGTGCGGCGACTCGAGCACCGACTGGACGTCGTACCAGCGCGCCGACATCGCTCGCGACCTGGTCGCCGTCGTCCGGCACCTCGGCGGCCCCGCGGTCATCGTCGGGCAGTCGATCAGCGGCGGAGCGGCCACCATCGCCGCTGCCGACGCCCCTGACGTCGTCGCCGGCATCGTCGAGCTGGCGCCGTTCACCCGCAAGCAGGCCCTCGACCTCGGCGGCCTGCTGCGGAACCGCCGACACCGCACGGGCACGTTCCAGCTCGCCAAGGTGATGGCGACCGGCAGCCTCGCCGGCTGGCTCGCCTACCTGGACATCGCCGTGCCGACGAAGCCGGTCGACTGGACCGAGGAGCGCGCACGCATCGAGTCGACGTTGCGCCAGCCGGAGCGGATGGCGGTCCTCCGCGCGATGACGAAGACCTCACCCGCCGACGCCGGCGCCCGACTGCCGGACATCCGCTGCCAAGTCCTGGTGATCGAGGGCAGTGCCGACCCGGACTGGGCCCTCCCCCGCGCCGAGGGCGAGCGGGTCCTGGCCGACCTGCCCGACGGACTCGGCGAGCTGGCCGTCATCGACGGCGCGGGCCACTACCCGCACACGGAGACCCCGACCGAGGTCCTCGCGCTCGTGATCCCGTTCCTCGGCCGCACCTTCGCGCCCGTCGGTGGCCACCGTGGCTAGGGCCGGGCTCGACCCCGCCGCCGTCACCACCGCGGCTGCCGAACTCGCCGACGAGATCGGACTCGCGCGGCTGAGCATGAGCGTCGTCGCCGAACGACTCGGCGTGAAGTCGCCGTCGCTGTACAAGCACGTTGACGGGCTCACCGACCTGACCCGCCGGATCGCCGTCCTCGCTGCGAACGAACTCGGCGACGACCTGCGCGACGCCATGCAGGGGCTCGCCGGCCGTGACGCCGTCGAGGCCGCGGCGCAGACCGTCCGCCGGTACGTGCAGCGGCACCCCGGCCGGTACGAGGCGACGGTCGGGATCCGTCCCACCGGTCCGGACGACCCGTTGGCCGTTGCCCTGGAGCGCACCCTCGCCTCCTTCGGAGCGGCGCTGCGCGGCTACGGACTCGACCCCGCCGACGAGGTGCACGCGCTCCGGTTGCTGCGCAGTGTCCTGCACGGCTTCGCGACCATCGAGACATCCGGTGGGTTCCAGATGCGCACTGACGTCGACGCGAGCTTCGGGTGGATCATCGCGTTCCTCGACCGGGGGTTCCGCGCGACGACCGCCCCCAGTCATGGTCACGATTCGGACGCTCCGTCGGTCTGAAGCGGTCACTGGCCCTACGATCCGAAGACGCCTGAGCTTTCTCGGCTGATCCACACGATCCGGCACCCGACCGGACACGATCCAGGGGGACCCGTGCGCCACAGCGCCTCCACCGTCCGACGCGCCTGCGCCGTCGGCACCACCGCAGCCCTCGTCGCGCTGACGACCGGCCTCGGCCTCGTCACCGCGACGGCCGCCCACGCCGAGCCGGCGACCGATCCGACGGCGTCGACCGCGACGTCCGCTCCCGCCGCGACCGACACCCCGGCTCCGACCGCGGACGAAGCGGCCGGACCGACGACCGACGCCCCGGCACCGAGTTCGGCCGCGACCGCACCGGCCGCCGAGACCGAAGCAACTCCCGAGCCGACCGCACCAGCGGTCGACGAGGCGCTCCCGGCCGCTCCGACCCCCACCGTCCCGACGCCCACCCCGACGGACGCACCGACCGCGCAGCAGGCCGTCGCCCCCGCCGTCACCATCACCGGTGACACGGAGGTCGGTGCCGTGGTCACCGCCGTCCCCACCGGTTTCGACGAGGACGGCGCGTTCCGGTACGTCTGGACCGAGGTCGGTTCCACCGCCGTGCTGGCGACGAGCGGCTCGTACACGATCGACGCCGCTCAGGCCGGGGAGCAGCTGACGGTCCAGGTCACCGGCGCCCTGTCGGACGGATCGACGGCGACCGTGTCCGCGACCTCGACCGCCGTCACCCAGGACCCGGTCTTCGTCGACGCCGCGGGCGAGCCGGTCACCGCGGGCACGGAGCAGGACGACGACCTCCCCCTGCAGGCCACCGCCGGCGAGCCGTTCTCGTACACCTTCCGGGCGCAGGGCTCCCCCACCCCGACGTACGAGCTCGCCTGGTACTCCGGCGACGATGACGGCGACGTCGTCATGACGAAGTCGCAGGCAGCGGCACTCGACGCGGGCAGCTCCAGCGGCCCCGGCTGGACGATCGGGTTCGGCTTCCAACCGGACGACACGGACGAGGAGTTCGGCCCGGAGATCCAGCTGCCCGACGGCATCACCTTCGACGCCGCCACCGGGGAGCTGAGCGGTACCGCGACGACGGCGTCCTGGTACGAGTTCGCGGTCACGGCCACGAGCGGCACCGAGTCGGTCACGCAGTACGTCGAGCTGACCGTCGACCCGGCCGCTGCGTTCGGCGTCCAGGTCTTCACCCTCGACGCGGCGTCGATCGACGCGCCGAAGAAGACGATGTGGATCATCGGCACGGACGGCACCGTCCTGACCGTGAAGCTCACCACCGACGAGGACGGCTCCTTCGGGGGTCTCGACGTCGTGGACGGTGGACGTCCGACGGTCGCGCAGGGCGGAACGCTCGTCGTCTCCGGCAACCTGGTCGACCGTTTCGGGAACCCGATCGACTTCGCCGACGAGGACGGCAACCCCGTCTGGACGCCGATCGTCACGTCGGACGTCGCCAGTGACGTGATCGCGCCCTACACCGAGTTCGACGCCGAGAGCGCTGTCGGCGTCACGTTCCCGCACGCCTCGACGCACACCCTGACCGTCGGCGGCGAGGGGCTGCAGAGCACCTCGTTCCCGGTCGACGTGCGCCCCACCGCACCGACGGTGCCGACCGTCGCGGTCGCGGGCGCGACCCCGACCACGGGGCAGCTCGCCTACACCGGCTCGGACGCCGTCGGCGCCCTGCCGTGGGCGGCCGGCCTCGTCCTGGTCGGCGCCGGCCTGCTCGGCGCACGCGCGGTGCGCCGTCGTCGCGCCGCGCTCTGATCCGACACCCCTGAGTGGCTGGAGGCCCGGTGCCAGCTGGCACCGCGCCTCCCGTCCGGAGATCCATGCTCTCGACCCTGCTCATCGACGTCCCGTGGCTCGCGTTCGGCGTGCTGATCGCGGTCATCGTCGTCGCGCCCGTCGTGGGCGTCTGGCTGGCGCGCTTGCCGCGGCTCACCGCCGTGCTGTTCGGCCTCGCCGTGGTCGTGACGCTCGCGCTCACCCTGTCGCCCGACGGCGCTCCCCGGTCCGCCGTCACCTGCGCCGCCGGGCTGCCGTACCTGGCACCGACCGCGGTCGAGTCGACGGCCAACGTGCTGTTGTTCGTGCCGGTCGCGTTCCTGGCCGGGGTGCGGTGGCGGCGCCCGGTCCTCGCGGCGGTCGGCGCCAGCGCGTTCTCCGCCCTCGTCGAGGTCGTCCAGGCGGTCGTCCCCGTGATCGGTCGGGCGTGCGACACGAGTGACTGGATCACGAACACCATCGGCGCCGTGGTCGGCGGGGTACTCGCTGCCGTCTCCGTGCAGTGGGCACGTCGGCGCGTGGCGCGGGCCGGCTGAACCGACCCTCGACTCAGCCCTTCGCGCCCTCGACGGCGATGTGGATGGCCTGCTGCATCCGGACCGAGACCTTCTTCGACATCGCGACGGTCGGATGGGTGCCGTCGATCGTGCGGTTCGACGGCCATCCACCGTTCAGCTGCCGGTCCGCCGCCCACGGATCGACGAACAGGTAGCCGTTGGTGAGCGCGTAGTTCTGCAGGTCTCGGTTGAGGATCTCGCCCTGCTTGCGACGGTCGATGTGCTTCTTGCCGTACTTCGTGACGTTCGACGGAGCGATCGCCGCGATGACGACGTGCCGAGCCCCGACCTTGTGGACCACCTTGCCGATGTTCTGCGTGATCGTCGTGCTGCTGCGGGCGTAGCGGATGTCGTTCGTGCCGGCCATGACGACGAGTACGTCGGCGTCCCGTGCCGAGACGTTCGTCAGGATCCGTGGGACGGTGGCGCCACCGATCGCGGTTCCGCCGATGTTCGTGAGCGTCTTGTCGTTCAGCTGCCGCATCCACGAGCCGTCCATCGCGGTCAGCGAGTCTCCGGCGTAGGTGACCGAGATCGTCGACGGCGTCGGCTTCGGCGTCGCCGTGGGCTTCGGCGTCGCGGTCGGCACCGCGGGCGCGGGCGTCGCGGTCGGCACCGCGGGCGCAGGCGTCTCGACCGGAGCCGACGTCGTCGGCGTGGCCGTCGGGGTCGCGATCGGCGACTCCACGGCGGTCGCGGTGTTCGGGATCGCGGCGAGCAGGACACCGGCGACGACGACGACCGAGGCGGTGGCGGCGATGAACGGCAGGCGGGAGGGGCGCTGGGGGTGCGGCAACGTGAGCTTTCGTCTCGGGTACGAACCCGATCAGCCTACGGGTCCCGAAGACGCGTCATCATCCCCAACGCGGGGGGCGGACGACGACCGCCACCCGGTCGCGCCGTCGCGAGCCGACGCCCCCTGTGGAACAGTGTGCCCATGTCCTTCGACGACGAAGCCCCGGGTCGCGTGCTCGCACCGGGCCAGACCTGCCGGATCCGGATCTGGCGCCGAGCCGACCGCAGCGTGACCACCGTGCACGAGTCCGCCGCGCGACTGTACGAAGCGCCGAACTGGACCGCCGACGGCCGGCTCGTCCTCAACGCCGACGGTGTCCTCTGGACGATGCCGGCCGACGGTACCGATCCACCGGAGCCCGTCGGCATCACGGGTGTGCCACCGCTCAACAACGACCACGTGCTCGACCCCGACGGCGTCACCGTGCACGTCAGCGCGAATGACTTCCACATCTGGAGCGCCCCGCTCGCCGGGGGCCCAGCGACGCGGGTCACCGCGGACGACGGCGGCATGCACTTCCTGCACGGTGTCAGCCCCGACGGCTCCGAACTCGCGTACGTCCGGCTCGACCCCTCCGGCGAGGATGTGTGGTCCTCGGGCACGATCCGGGTGATGGGCGTCGACGGGACCGCGGACCGGGCCGTGACGACCGAGCCCGCCTCCGCCGACGGCCCGGAGTGGACCCCGGACGGTGCGTGGATCCTGTTCAACACCGAGCAGTTCGAAGCGACGCCGGGACACGCGCAGATCGCTCGGGTCCGACCGGACGGCACCGGGATCGAGCAGCTCACCGTCGACGAGCACGTCAACTGGTTCCCGCACCCCGCCCCGACCGACGACGCCGCCGTCTACCTGTCGTTCCCGCCCGGCACCGAGGGGCACCCGGCGGACAGGCGGGTCCGTCTGCGCCTCGTCACCGGCGACGGGCCCGTGGGCGACTGGGGCCCCGAGGCCTGGCAGGCCGCCGAGACCATCGTCGAGCTCGACGGCGGGCAGGGCACCCTCAACGTCAACGGGTGGGCTCCCGACGGGTCTGCCTTCGCCTTCGTCGACTACCCCGCCTGATCACGCGGGGACGATTCCGCCGTCACGTCCGTCCACCGGCGTCCCCGGGTTCCGAAATCGTCGCATCTCGGGGCGCGCTGGGGCCGTCCGCGGAACCTCGGGGAACGTGAGCGGCGAGTCCTGGAACCTCGCGGATCGCGGACGGGACCGGATGACGGACGGGAGGCCCGGTGCCAGCTGGCACCGGGCCTCCCGTCCGCATCTGGTCGCGTCAGGAACGCGAGGCGATGAACGCGCGCAGGCCGGCGACGACCAGGTCGTGGTCCTCCATCGAGGACAGGCCGGAGGCCGTCACGGCCGCGACCACCCCGGCGCCGCGAACCCGGATCGGGAACGACCCTCCCGTCACGGCGTACTCCGCGCCGAGCCACCCGATCGCGGCGGGATCGACCCCGGCGGCGGACAACCGGGCATCGACGAGAGCACTCGACTGCTCCATCCGGAGCACGACCGCGGCCTTGCGGTCGATCCAGACGTGCTGGTCCGGGGTGATGCCCGGGGTCGCCGCGCGGAACAGCCCGAGGCCAGGACGCCGGATGTCGATGCCGACGGCGTGGCCGGCCTCGTGGGCGATGCCGCGGATCAGGGAGCCCAGCTCCCAGGCGTCGTCGTGGGTGAAGCCATCGAGCACGAAGTCGCGCTCCTGCTGTTCGAG
The DNA here is from genome assembly GCF_044497295.1 of Curtobacterium pomorum. Lineage (NCBI taxonomy): Bacteria > Bacillati > Actinomycetota > Actinomycetes > Micrococcales > Microbacteriaceae > Curtobacterium > Curtobacterium pomorum. The sequence goes on along the minus strand of NZ_CP172409.1, from coordinate 901,292 downwards.
GGTGGTGATGAGGTCGGACATCGTCGTCTCCTGCTCAGCCCGCGGCGATCGGTGCGCGGGCGGTGTCGATGTCTCGGGGATCGAGACCGGTACGACATGGTCGACGTCGTACGACGACCATGGTGTCGTACGACGTCGACCTGCGGTGAGGTGGCACGGAGTCGCCTCAGCCCACCGACCACTCCACGACGCGTGGGTCGTCGAGCGTGACCTCGTGCACCGGCCCGGTCACCGCGACCGTCGCGCGCTCCGTGGCGGAGCCGGGGACGGGGTGTCGGACCGGCCCGTCACCGGACGCAACGATCCCGCCTGCTGGCACCGGGCCTCCCGGTCGTGACGCCGCCGCGTGGGACGCGACCCAGACCTGCACGTCCCCGGGTTCGACGACCCTGCGCATCCGCCGGTCGGTGAACGCGAACCGCTGGACGGGCACCCGGAAGCGGACCCGCGTGGACTCCCCCGCGGCGAGCGCGACGCGCGCGTAGCCGAGCAGCTGGACCTCGGGTCGGGTGACGCTGCCGTGCACGTCGTGGCCGTAGAGCTGGACGACGTCCTCGCCCGCGTGTGCGCCCGTGTTCCGGACCGTCACCGAGGCGTCGAACAGCCCGTCGGTGGGAACCGACGCGTCGACGACCAGGTCGTCGTACGCGAACGTCGTCCAGCCGAGGCCGAAGCCGAACGGACGGACCGGGGTCGAGTCGGCGGCGGTGACGTCGGACGGGCCGCCGAGCCGCGGGTGCAGGTACGTGTACGGCTGCGCGCCGGCGGCCCGCGGGAGCGAGACGGGCAGGCGGCCGGACGGCGAGGCGGCGCCGGTGAGCAGGTCGGCGATGGCGGTGCCGCCCTCCTCGCCGGGGAAGAAGGCCTGCACGACGGCGGCGGGACGCAGCGAGCCGCCGGCACCGTGACCGGCTCCGGCGACGCCGTCGCCGTCGAGCGCCCACCCGATCGCGTACGGCCGCCCGGTCAGCAGCACCATCACGGTGGGGGTGCCGGTGGCGACGACCGCCTCGACGAGCTCGCGCTGCACGCCGGGCAGGTCGAGCGACTCGGTGTCGTTCCCCTCGCCGACCGTGCCGCGGCCGAACAGTCCGGCCTGGTCGCCGACGACGACGACCGCGACGTCGGACGCGGCGGCCACGGCGACGGCGTCCTCGAACCCGGCACGGTCGGACCCGGTGACGGCGCAGCCCGCGGCGAAGCGCACGGCGTCGTCGCCGAGGGCGTCGACCATCGCCTCGCGCAGGGTCGGGATGGCGAAGCCGAGCGGCAGGTCGGGGTGCGAGGCGAGCACGTGGTTCGCGAAGGAGTAGCAGCCCTGCAGTGCCTCGGCGCGGTCGGCGTTCGGGCCGATGACGGCGACGGACGCAGCGGCGCGCAGCGGCAGGACCGGCGCGGCGGTGCCGCGCGAGTCGTTCGACAACAGCACCAGCGACCGCGCCGCCAACTGCTTCGCCAGCAACCGGTGCAGCGGGGTGTCCAGGTCGATCTCGGTCGGCGGTTCGTCCTCGAACGCCTGCGGGTCGAGCAGGCCCAGGCGCTCCTTCTGCCGCAGCACCCGCAGGACGGCGCGGTCGACCATTGCCTCGTCGAGCAGTCCGGACCGGACCCGCTCGACGAGCGGCGCCAGGTACGCGTCACCCGTCGGCAGCTCGACGTCGATGCCGGCCTCGAGTGCCAGCGCCGCAGCCTCGCCACGATCGGCGGCGATGCCGTGCATGACCTCGAGGAACGCGACCGAGAAGTAGTCCGCGACGACGGTGCCGTCGAACCCGAGCTCGTCACGCAGCAGGCCGGTCAGCAGTTCGCCGTTCGCCGCGACGGGGACGCCGTCGATCTCGGCGTACGAGTTCATGACGCTCCGGGCGCCACCGTCGCGCAGCGCCATCACGAACGGCGGCAGGTACACGTCGGCGACCTCGCGGGGTCCGGCGTGCACGGGCGCGTGGTTCCGCCCTGCCTGTGACGCCGAGTACCCGAGGAAGTGCTTGAGCGTCGCGTCGACGCCGGCCGACTGCAGGCCCCGCACGTAGGCGGTCCCCACGGTGCCGACCAGGTACGGGTCCTCGCCGATGCACTCGTCGACCCGACCCCAGCGCGGGTCGCGGACCACGTCGAGGACCGGCGCGAGTCCCTGGTGGACGCCGAGCTGCCGCATCGACGCGCCGATGGCGGCGCCGACCTGCTCGACCAGGTCCGGGTCGAAGGCCGCGCCCCAGGCCAGCGGGGTGGGGAACGTCGCGGCCTTCCAGGCGGCCAGTCCGGTCAGGCACTCCTCGTGCACGAGCGCGGGGATCCCGAGTCGGGTCTCGCGCGTGAGTCGCCGCTGTTCCGCCCACAGCCACGCAGCGCGGTCGTCGGGTTCGACCGGTCGGGTGCCGTAGACACGGGTGAACTGGCCGATGCCGTCGCGGGTGATGTCCGCCAGCGTGCGGCCGTCGGCGGCCGCCGCCATCTCACCCTGCATGGGTGCGACGACGCCGTCCTGGTCGAGCCAGTAGCCGACGAGCTGCGCCGCCTTCTCGTCGAGGGTCATGGTGGCCAGCAGGGTGGTCGCGCGGTCGGGTCCGGCAGCGTCGGTCGCACCGTGGTCGTCCTGGAGGCGCGGCTGGCTCCCGGTGGGCTGGGTCGCGTCCGTCGTCGTCACCCCTTCACCGCCCCGGTCAGCCCGCCGACGATGCGGCGTTGGAAGATGGTGAAGAACACCAGTGCCGGGATCATCGACATCGACGTGAACGCCAGCACCTTGGCCGTGTCGACCGAGTACTGCGACGAGAACGCCTGCACGCCGAGCGGCAGCGTGTAGCTCCCCTCGTTGTTCAGGATGAACAGCGGCAGGATGTAGCTGTTCCAGCTCGCGATGAACGCCAGGATGCCGACCGTGACGACGCCCGGCAGCGACAGCGGCACGACCATGCGGAAGAAGAACCCGAGGCGGCTGGCGCCGTCGATCGACGCCGCCTCTTCGAGCTCGTCCGGGATCGCCCGCAGGAACGGCACCAGGATGATGACCGTCGTCGGCAGGGCGAAGGCGATCTGCGGCAGGATCACGCCGGCCAGGCTGTTCGTCAGACCGAGGTCCTTCACGAGCAGGTACAGCGGCGTGATCGCGACGGTGATCGGGAACATCAGGCCGGCGGCGAACAGCGCGTACAGCGCACCGCGTCCGGCGAACCGGTAGCGGGCGAGCACGAAGCTCACCATGAGGCCGAGCACGACGACGCCCGCGGTGGTCGTCACGGCGCTGATCGTCGAGTTGGCGAGCTGCTGCCAGAAGATGCCGCTGGACAGCACCGAGCCGTAGTTGCCCAGCTCGAACGGTGCCGGCAGCCCGGCGGGGCTCGTGGTGATCTGCGAGTTCGTCCGGAAGCCGCCCAGCACGATGTACAGCACCGGGGCGAGGTTCGCGGCGACGAACAGGATCGCCACCAGGTAGGTGAGCGGGTTCGCACGGCCGATGGCGGCACTGGACCGCCGCTCCCGCGTGGCCCGCCGCCCGGGGGCGACGATGCTCGTGGTGGCCATCAGTTCTTCCTCTCGGTGAGTGCACCCGCGGTGTCGCGGCGGAGCACGAAGCGCTGGTAGATCAGGGCGACGGCGAGCGAGATCACGAACATGACCACGGCCACGGCGCTGCCGAAGCCGAAGTTGCCCGACGTGCGGCCGTTGGCGACCATGTACGTCGCCATCGTCGAGGTGCCGGCGGTCGACGAGATGTACTGCCCCCAGATGATGTAGACGAGGTCGAACAGCTGCAGTGAGCCGATGATCGACAGGAACGCCCAGATCCGGATGGTCGGGCCGAGCAGCGGCAGGGTGATCCGCCGCTGGATCTGCCAGTAGCCGGCGCCGTCGATGGCCGCCGCCTCGAAGAGTTCCTCGGGGATGCTCTGCAGGCCGGCCAGGAACAGGATCACCGCGAAGCCGATGTACTTCCACGAGATGATCACGAGCAGCGTCCAGATGGCGATGTCCGGGTTGGACAGCCAGTCCGCCCGCAGCCCGCCGAGCCCCATGCCCTGCAGCAGGTCGTTCACCGCACCGTTCGACTGCAGCATCAGGCTCCAGCCGGTGCCGACGATCACCTCGGAGATGACGTACGGCACGAACACGAGCACGCGGACGAGCCCGCGACCGTGCATCTTCTGGTTCAGCAGCAGCGCGAGCACGATGGCGATCGGCCCCTGCAGCACCAGCGACAGCACGACGATGAAGCCGTTGTGCATCAGGACCGCGTGGAACGCCTTGTCCTGGAAGATGATCAGGTAGTTCTGCAGCCCCACGAAGTCGGTGGGCGGGCCGTAGCCCTGCCACTTGAAGAACCCGTAGTAGGCGGCCAGCACCACGGGCAGGATCACGAAGGTGACGAAGACGATGACCGCGGGGCCGGCGAGCACCGCGATCTCGACGCGCTTCCGCCAGTCCGCGATGCGGCGCGTGGACCGCCGTCCGGCGGGGAGCGGCGTACCGCTCCCCGCCGGGGACGTCCCCGCGGCCGTGTCCGACCCGGTGGTCGGGGTCGTGCCGAGCGAGGTGTCGAGGGTCATGGTCAGCCCTTGGCCGCAGCCTGGTTGGTGGTCTCCACGATGTCCTTCGCGCTCCCCTTGCCGGCGAGCAGGTCGACGACGCTGGTGTTCAGCGCGTTGCCGACGTTCTGGCCGTACAGGGTGTCCAGGTACTGCGACACGAACGGGGCTTCCTGGTAGGCGGCGAGGGCCGACTTGAGGTAGTCCGCGTCGACGACCGCCTGGGCCTCCTGGTTGACCGGGATGGCCTGGAACGCCGTGTAGTAGGCCTCCTGGTTGTCCTTCTGCACGATGAAGTTCAGGAAGTCCGTGCAGGCCTTCTTCGGGGCCTTCGCCGAGCAGGAGTTGCCGTCGACGCCACCCATCATCGACTTCGGGTCGCCCTTGCCACCGTCGATGGTCGGGAACGGGAACCAGCCGAGGTCGGCCAGCGGCTTGCCGTCCGGCGTGAGCGAGCTGATCACGCCCGGGTCCCATGCGCCCATGAGCTCCATGGCGGCCTTGTGGTTGGCCAGCAGACCGGCGGAGCTGCCGGCGCCCTGCTGCGCGGCGGTCGTCAGGAAGCCGTCGTTGAACGGCTTGGTCGCGGTGAAGTCCTCGAGCTGCTCGCCGGCCTTCGTCCAGCAGGCGTTGTCGAACTTCAGCGACTTCGCCGCGCCCTCGAGCGTCTTCTGGCTGCACTCGCGCAGCGCGAAGTTGTAGTACCAGTGCGCGGCGGGCCAGGCGTCCTTCGCGCCGACGGCGACCGGGTCGATGTCCTTGGCCTTGAGCTTCGTGATCGCGTCGTTCAGCTCGTCCATGGTCGTGGGCGTGCCCTCGATGCCGGCTTCCTTGAACAGGTCCTTCGAGTACCAGATGCCCTCGGGGAGCACGGCGCCGGGCATGGCGTAGGTGGCGCCGTCCTTCTCGTAGCCCGCGAAGGTCCCGGCGCTGATCGACTTCTTCGCGTCGGCGCTGATGGAGTCGGAGATGTCCATGAGCTGCCCGGCGGCGATCATCGCGTCCATCTTGCCGCCACCGCGCTGCAGGAAGACGTCCGGCCCGTCGCCCGAGTTGAGCGCGGTCTGCAGCTTGCCGTCCAGGTCCTCGTTCTGGATCGCCTGCGTCTTGATGGTGACGTTCGGGTACTTGTCCTCGAACGCCTTGACCGTCGAGGCCCAGTAGGCCTTGCCCGGTCCGGTGGTGGAGTTGTGCCAGAAGGTCATCGTGACCTTGCCGGTGCCGTCGTCGGCCGCGTTGCCGCCTGCCGAGCAGCCGGTGGCCACCAGTGCTGTCGCCCCGATCAGCGCGATGGCTGCCGCGGCACGGATCTTCCTCGTCATCGTGGAACTCCTCGTGTCGTCGTTGACATGCAGCGACATCCACTGCCGCTGCGGAGAGCGTGCCAGGTGCTCCTGCCGCTTGTCAATCGATATCGATAACGTTTTCTAAGCCGTTTCGGCGCCCACTTCAGCGGTACGGTGAGCACATGGACTCGGCTCTCGGCGCGCGTCCCGGTGCCGGCCGGGTGACGATCGGCGACGTCGCACGGGTCGCGGGGGTCTCGATCCCCACCGTGTCGAAGGTCATCAACCAACGTGACGGGGTCGCCGCGGCCACCATGATCCGCGTGCAGCAGGTCGTCGCGGACCTCGGCTACGAGACGTCCCTGGTCGCCCGGAGTCTCCGGAGCTCCCGCACCGGGGTCGTCGGGATCCTGGTGCCCGAGTTCGAGCCGTTCTCGACCGAGCTCCTGCGCGGCATCTCGAGTGCGACGACCGGCACCGGCTACGAGCTGCTCGCCTACGCCGGCCTGATGACGGGCGCCGACCGCCCCGGGTGGGAACGCCGGTCGTTGTCCCGCCTGTCCGGCACCCTCATCGACGGAGCCATCGTCGTCACCCCGACCACGGCGCTGTCGAGCTCGTCGATCCCGGTCGTCGCGATCGACCCGCACACCGGCCCCGAGGGCCACGCGACGGTCGACGCCGACAACGAGGGCGGGGCGGTGCAGGCCGTCGAGCACCTGCTCGCGCTCGGGCACACCCGGATCGCGCACCTGCGGGGTCGCGCCGACCTGGCCTCCGCCCAGCTGCGCGAGGCCGGGTACCGCTCCGCCCTGACCGCCGCCGGGCTGACGATCGACGAGCGACTCGTCCGCGACGGCGACTACCAGGAGGAGCAATCAGCCGCCGTCGCACGCGACCTGCTCGCGATGGACGACCGCCCGACCGCGGTGTTCGCCGCGAACGACTCGTCGGCGTTCGGCGTGCTGCGGGCCGCGGCGGAGCTCGACCTGCGGGTCCCCGAGGACCTGTCCGTGGTCGGGTTCGACGACGTCCCTCAGGCCTCGATCACGACCCCACCGCTCACGACCGTGTCGCAACCGTTGGCCGAGCTCGGCTCCCGCGCGGTCGACATGCTGCTCACGATGCTCCGTGGCGAGGCCGCGTCGGACCACGTCCGCCTGTCGACCACGCTGCGGGTGCGCTCCAGCACCGGTCCGGCACCGCGGGGCTGACCCCGGGTCAGCGGCGCAGGGTCTGCTTCGGGTACTCGCCGAAGCGTGCCGCGTACGACGCCGAGAACCGGCCGAGATGGGCGAACCCCCAGCGTCGGGCCACGTCGCCGATGACCCCGGCCTGCGGGTCGAGCTCGAGGAGCTCGCTGCGCACGCGGTCGAGGCGGACGTCCCGCAGGTACGTCAGCGGCGACACGTCGAACACCCGACGGAACGACTCCTGCACGGACCGCACGCTCAGGCCGGCCACCGCGGCGAGGTCGGCGATGGTCACCGTCTCGGACGCGTGCGCGTGCACGTACTCGACGGCGGCGCGCAGTCGGGCGTTCCGCGGCAGGGCCAGCTCCGTCGGCAGGTCGTCGAGCTGCGGCGGGAAGGTCTCGAGGAACGCGGCGATCGCGAGCGCCTTCGCCTCGGACCAGGTGTCCGAGTCCGGCCCGGCCACCCGGAGCGCGCGGGACAGCGACACGAGGGCACCCTGCCACCGACCGAACGCGGCACTGTCCGGTTCGCGCGTGTGGTCGAACCGCAACGGTCGGTCCCCCAGCCCGAGCCGTTCGCCGGCGAACCGGTGCACGAGCTCCCGGTCGAGGTGCACCAGGCGCTGGTCGTGGTCCTCGGCGGCGAAGACGAACGCGGTGTCGCAGGGCAGCAGCGTCGGCACGTTCCGGCGCAGGTCGACCCGCTGCCCGCCGACGTCGAGGTGAGCGCTGCCGCTGGTCATCCAGGCGACGATGTAGTCGGTGCTGATCGGCATCGCACCGCGCAGGACCCCGCGCATCCGGGACCGGCGGATGCTGACCTCGGTGTCGCCGACCGCGGTGTAGCGGTAGAGGAACTCGTCGCCGGTCCGTTGGGCGGACCACTGCTCGGCGCCGTGCACCGTGGCCAGGTCGCGCGCCGCGGACTCCGGCTCCGTTCCGGACACCTCGAAGCGGACCGACTCGCTCGCACGCCCGCTGGCGAGCGGCGCCTGGGACAGGTCAGCCACGGCGCACCGTCGCCGGAGTCGCCACCCGGACCTGGCAGCGGGACTCGTTATGTGGATACGCTGATCCGGTGAGTGCGGCGTATGGTGGCGCGGACCCGATCCGTGCGAAGGGGGCGCTCCCGTGAGCGATCTCGACCTCGTCGCGGCGCTGACCCGCCTCGAAGCCGCGGTGTCCGCACTGCGCACGCGACTGCGCGACCAGCTCGGCGTCTCGGGCAGCGACCTGACCGTGCTGCAGTTCGTGTCCCGTGCCGAAGAGGCCGACCGGACCGTCCGCGTCAAGGACCTCGCGAAGCACCTCGGCCTGACCGGGCCGGCGGTGACCGGCATGGTGGACCGACTCGAGCAGAGCGGGCACCTCAGTCGCGTGCCGAACCCGGCCGACGGACGGAGTCGCCACATCGAGCTGACCGAGACCGCCAGGCGCGACTACTCGGTCGCCATGGACGGCACGAACAAGCACCTGCACGAGCTGTTGGCCTCCTTCTCGGAACGGGACAGGGTCCGGTTCGTCCGGATCGTCGACCGCATCATCGCGGCCGTCGACCTCGGCGCCCCGAGCCCCTGAGGGCAGGGTACGGGCGGTCAGCATCCGGTCCGGGCGATTGTCCACCATGCGCAGTTAGGTAACGATGCTACCTATCTCGGGCGCTGACGGGCCCGAGGAGCGACACCGAGTTCGGCCCCACGACGGCACTGGCCAGGTCGATCCGGGCCAGCCCGCCCGGCACCAGGGCATCCGCGATCGACAGGCGGAGCGCGGTCTGCGTGTACCGCCCGGTCGTCGCGCGGCCGGCCGGGGGCACGGCCGCGTCGAGGTCCTGCTGCACGTTGACACGGAGGGCGAGCACCCCGGGCAGGCGTGCAAGGACCGTCCCGAGTGCCCGGACGACCGGACCGCCGATCGTCGTCGTGAGCGTCGTGCCGAGCGTCCCCACGAGCGCGAACAACCGGGTCGTGAGCGTCCCCACCACCGCCTGGGTCAACGGGTTCACGAGCGAGGTGGCGAGGCCGGTGACCACGCCGAGCAGTCCGCCCAGGTCGAGTCCGAGCAGCGCGACCCCGACCGAGAGCTTCGTCTGCCCCGACATGAGCGCCGCGACGCCGGTGTCGACGCCGATCGACAGCGTCGCGATCTTCACACGGATGCCGAGCGCGAGCGGTGCGCTGAGGTCGGCCGCGAGGGCGATCCGGACGTGCAGGGACCCGAGTGCGGTCGTCAGCGCGGTCGTGATCTTCGCCGCCCAGGCATCCACCACCTGCCCGAGCCGGTCCGCCAGCGCGCCGAGGGTGACCGCGTCGAGCACCACCTCGTGGTTGGGCGGCAGGTCGTTGAGACCGTGCGCGTCGTCACCGAGCAGGTGCGCGAGGTCCACCCGCACGGACCCCTTCGACAGGTCGAGCGACAGCGTGCCGCCGGCGTCCTGCACGGGTTCGGCGAGCAGCGGCGCGACCGCGTCCGCCAGGTCCGGCCCGGTGATCTCGACCGTGCCGCCGATGGTGCCGAGCCCGAGGCTGCCGGTCAGCCCGCCGAGGACGCCGAGCACGCTCTGGTTGATCGTCCGGGCGAGCACCCCGTCCTTCCCACCGAGCGCGTCGACGGCGGCGTCGAGCTGCACCACGGTGTCGTCCACCGCCGTGACCAGTGCGCCGACGAGCGGGCTGTCCACACGGAGGTCCAGGCTCGCGATCCCGTAGTCCCGCTCGAGTCCGGCGGGACCGTTGTCGGCGGCGGCCCGCTCGACCGCGGTCCGCAGGTTCGTCGCGAGCGTGCGCTGGACGACCCCGCCCCACACCTCGTCGCTGATGGCGTCGCACCCGGCGAGCTGTGCGCTCGCACCGACCGCGCCGACGTCGAGCCCGACGTCGGTGACGTCCGCGATGCCCGGCAGCGCGCGGCTGAGCGTGACGGACGCCGGATCGGGGAGGTCACCGGACGGGGTCGACGGCGTGACGAGCACGCCGCCGGAGTCCGCGACCAGGCCCGACGCCGCCACGGCCTCACCCGTTCCCGACGCCGTCGCGACCTGGTTCACCGCGCCGGCCGAACCCGCTGGCAGCCCGAGGCCGAGGCCGGTGAGGTCGATGCCCGCCACGTCCCCGAGCAGGCCGACGTCGAGCGGGTTGCCGAACGCCTGCGTGAAGGGGCGGCCGCCCGTGCCGAGCTCGGGCGCGGTGGCGGGCTCGACGGACGCCGGCGCCGCCCCGGTCTTCGCGACGTCGACCCCGCGCACCGTCGCGACGTCGTCGAGGTCGACGCCGGCGATGCTCCCGCCCAGGAACCGGCTCGAGGCCGTCGACGTGTAGTCCGCGTCGGTGCCGCAGTCGAACGACGAGGTCCCGACGGCCCCGTTCGCCCACGCACGGTCCGTCCACGACGCGGTGCTCGGGACGGCTGTGGGCGTGACGAGTGCGGCCGCGACGACGATGCCCGTGACGACCGCGAGCCGGCCGCGACGCAGGTGCAGGGGGCGCCGGGTCACGACCGGCTCCGGGGACGTCGGAGTCGGAGCGCGACGCCGGCGAGGACGGCCGCGACCGCGACGAGCACCGGTCCCGCGAACCCGCCGCCCGTCATCGCGAGGACGACCGGACCGACACCACCGGCTTCATCGCCGTCGCCGCGAGCGGGGCGCCCCGACACGGCCGGGTCGTCGCCGCGGGCGGTCACGCCGACGCCCAGCTCCGCGGTCCTGGGCACCGTGGTGGCGGCGTCGCCGAGCGTCAGCCGGACGAGCAGGTACGCCTCGCCGTCGCCGTCCGGGTCGGGCACACGGACGGACGGTGCGGTCGCCGCCCAGTCGGAGGCGGTGACGGCGTCGACGAGCGCTGCCTCCTGTCCGCCGCACGCGGGGGCACCGGACGGGTCGCGCCACGGCTGGTCGCACGTCTCCACCGACACGAGGACCCCGTCCGTACCGCCCGGCAGGCCGCCCCGTCCCAGGAGCCGCAGGTCGAGGGTGACCGGACCGGGTTCGTCGACGCGGGTCCGCACCTGCCACGTGACGTCCCCGCGGTCCCCCGCCCCGGGCAGCACGAGGGGCTCCGGACCGGTGTGCAGCACCAACCGACCCGGCGTACCGGTCTCGGCCACGGGCCTCCAGTCCGTCGACGCGACCGCCACCGCGGTCGTGCCGATGCCCGCCGCACCGACGAGCACGGCGGCGACGGCCGCGACGAGGGCGCGGGCGCGGTTCACGAGTCCTCCCGACGGGCCGGCCAGAACGCCCACACGACGAGCACGCCGACGACCGCGACCGCCAGCCCGCGTGCCGGGGCGCTCGTGACCACGACGAGCGCCGATCCCAGGCCGGGAGCGTGCGCCAGCACGAGGCCGACGTGCCGGACGACGTACGGGTCACGGTCGTCGGACGCGTTGTCGTCGCCCCGCAGGGTCAACGAGCGTGCGGCCGAGTCGCCCGGGACCCGGTCCACCGCCACGACCCGGTGCGTGACCGGCAGGCTCGACCCCGCGCGCGGCACCGTGACGACGTCCCCGTCGGCGACCTCGGCCGCGGGCACGCGGTGCGTGATGGCGAGCCCGCCGGCGGGGATCGTCGGGGCCATCGACCCGGTGGTGACGACGACGAACGACAGCCCGGTGATCGCCACGGCCGCCCAGGCGAGCACGCACGTGAGCCCGACCGCGCCGGCGACCGTCAGGACGACGGTCCGGACGCGGTCGGCGGGACGACGGGGCGGCGCCGTGCCCTCGTCGGAGGACGTCGGCGCGGTGGATCCGCGCACGGCCGCGCTCAGTCGGACTCGGCGGCGAACTGCCACGCGGGCGCGACCGTCCGCCCCTGGAGCGCGTCGACCGTGGTGCCCGCGGGCAGCGTCGGTGACTCCGGCAGCGAGACCTCGAAGCAGTACACCTGCGTCGACCCGCCGGCTGCGGCGAGGGGCCGCGCGACCGTCGCGGCAGCCGTGCCGAGCGGCCCGGACGCGACGCTCGTCCAGGGCACGTCGAACGCTGTGGCGTCGCACACGGCGGTGGTGTCCGTGATCGCGGCGACCCGGACCTGCAGGGCGTTCCACAGGACGTCGTCGGCGTCGGTGACCGCGACGCCCGCCGCGGGGACCGCTGCCCGGAGCACGAGGTCCCCGGCGATCGAGTCGGCGGTGGTGCGCAGGGCGACGGGTGCGTAGGTCGCCGTGCCCGGCGAGAGGGCCAGCGCATCGACCGTGAACCGGAGGGCCTGCCCCGGGTTCGTCTCGTCCGAGGTGAACCCCGCCGCGGCGAACGGTGCCGTCACGTTCTGCTCGACCTGGAACCCGGACGTGCCGACGCCGGGTCCGCCCGACCCGTCGCCGCCGAACACCCACTCGGTGTCCGTCCACGACGCGAGCGTGTACCCGGCTCCGCCGATGACGAGGATGCCACCGGCCGCGAGCGCGAGGACCCGGTTGCGGCGCCGGGAGCGGCGAGCGGTGTCGTCCGCGGCGCGACGGCCGTGGTTCCGGGCGCGTGGGGGCGCGGTGCTGTCAGCCATGACGTGTCTCCTGATCCGTGACGCCGATCGGTGGCGGCCACGGTCGGGGTGGTTGGTCCCGGCCGTCGCCATCGACGTCTGCTCCGATCCTGACGGACTATCCCTCAGGAATCAATGGCCACGTCACCCCTTGACGGCGCCGGAGGTGAGCCCCGACACGATCGAGCGGCGGAACACCAGCACCAGGATCACGATCGGCACCGTGGCCGCGACGCTCGCCGCGAAGATCTGCGCGAAGGGCACCGTGAACTGCGTGCCGAACAACGCGATGCCGACCGGGATCGTCCGGAACGAGTTCTCGCTGTTGAACGTCAGCGCCATCAGGAACTCGCTCCACGACGCCGTGAACGTGAAGACACCGACCGTGAACAGCCCCGGCTTCGCCATCGGCAGGATCACGCTGAGCACGGTTCGCCAGGCTCCCGCTCCGTCGATCTCGGACGCCTCCTCGATCGTCGAGGGGATCCCGACCAGGTAGTTCCGCATGATCCAGATGGCGAACGGCAGGTTGAACGCGACGTACGGCACGATCAGCCCCGGGTACGAGTTGAGCAGTCCGAGGTTGCGCTCGAGCAGGTACAGCGGCGTCAGCACCGCGATCGCCGGGAACACCGAGAGCATGAGCAGCGACGTCATGATCGCCGTGCGCCCGCGGATGAACCGGCCGGCCAGCGCGTAGCCCGCCAGGAACGCCAGCGCGAGCACGATCACCGTGGTCGACACCGAGACGATGACGCTGTTGACCATGTACTGCCCGAGCGCGTTGTCGCGGAAGGCCACGACGAAGTTGTCGAACGTGATCGACCGCGGGAACACGGTGGGCGGCGACTGCCCGATCTCCGACGCCGGCTTGAGCGACGTCGACACGAGCCAGTACAGCGGCAGCGCCGTGAGCACCGCGATGACGACACCGCTGACGTTGACGGTGTTGACCCACTTCCGCCAGCCCTTGCGCACACGTTGACGGGGCATCAGGCTTCCCCTCCCTTCGCCTGGTTCCGGAACGCCCGGAGGAACAGCAGACACCCGGCCGCGACGATGATCGCGGTGGACGTCGCGATCGCCGCGCCCGGGCCGATGTTGATGTCCTGGAACAGGACCTTGTAGCCCATGATCGCGAGCGACTGGGTGGCGGTGCCCGGCCCGCCGTTCGTCAGCACGAACGGCAGGTCGAACACCCCGAAGGCCTGCAGGATGCGGAACAGCACCGCGATCGTCAGCGTCGGGGTGAGCTGCGGCAGCACCACCCGCCAGAACGTCTGCCAGGTGCTGGCGCCGTCGAGCTCGGCGGCCTCGTAGTGGTCCTCCGAGATCTGCACGAGCCCGGCGAGCAGGATGATCGCCACGAAGGGCGTCGTCTTCCAGATGTCCGCGACCATCAGGCCCGTGATCGCCGGGACGGGTTCGCCGAGGATCACCGGGGCGTCCCCGAACAAGCCGAAGAACCATGTCGCGACGCCGTAGGTGCTGTCGTAGACGTACTTCCACAGCTGCGCGTTCACGATGGTGACGAGCGACCACGGGATCAGCATCAGCGCGAGCATCCACCCGCGGGTGGCCCCGAGCCGCTCGAGCACCAGGGCGACGAGCATGCCGAGCACGAGCTCCACCGAGACGGTCACGACCGTGTAGAGCACCGTGAACCCGAGGGCCCGGTACCAGTCGGCGCTCTGCAGCAGGGCCGCGTAGTTGCCCAGCCCGAACGACTGGATCGTGAACCCCTCGTAGCCGACCTCGACGTCCGCGAAGCTCAGGACGATCGAGTAGACCACCGGGAAGATCGTCACCGCCGCGACGACCAGGAGCGCCGGGGCAGCGAATCCCCACGCACCGCGCGCGCGGATGCGGTCGAGCCGCGACCGTCCGCTCAGGCGGGGCGGCGGGTCGAGGCGAGCCGTGCCTCCCGGCCGCTCGTCCGACCGCGTGGCCGTGCCGGCGCTCACAGCGCCTCACCCTGCAGGGCGAGCGCGATGGCGGAGGCCATCGTGCTCGTACCGCCGTCGACGGACGCCTGGCCGCCGAGGATGCTGTTGCCGTTCTGGTACACGCCCTGCGAGACCTTCGGGTAGTACGCCGTCGACGTCGGACGGGGCACGAGCGTGATGCCGGCCGCGGTGTCGTAGGTGGGACGCTCCTGGCGCTTCGCGTCCTCGCTGACGAGCGATGCGCTGCGCGCCGGCAGGACGCCGCCCTCACGCGTCAGGAACTGCTGCGCCGTCTCGCTCGACATCCAACGCGCGAAGGTCAGTGCCGCCGCGGGCTCCTGGGTGTGCGGGTTGATGTAGTTCCCCCACCCGCCGATCGTCGAGTGGTGCTCGTCCTGCCCGTCGAAGGTGGGACGGGCGGCGAGCCCGACCTTGCCCGCGACCTGGCTGTCCGGTCCGTTCGCGATCCCCCACGCGTACGACCAGTTGCGCAGGAACGCCGCGCGGCCGCCCGAGAAGGCGTCGTTCGTGTCCTGCTCCTGGTACGTCAGCGCGGCCCGGGGTGACGCACCCGACGTCACGAGGGAGCGCATGAACTCGAACGCGCGCTTGGTCTCGGAGCTCGTGGTCTCGGGTTTGGTCAGGTCGTCGTTGAGCAGCGAGCCCCCGGCGTCCGCGACGAACTCGGTGACGTTGCAGGTCAGCCCCTCGTAGACGTCGCCCTGGAACGCGAACCCGTAGCTGACGTCGCCGGTGTCGACGAGCTTCGCGGCGGTCTCGCGGACCTCCTCCCACGACCCCGGGACCTGCAGGGAGTGCTTGGCGAGCAGGTCCTTGCGGTACAGGAAGAACGACTCGTCGATGTAGAGCGGGAACATGTAGTACGTCCCGTCGACGCTCGCCGCCTGCCGCAGCCCCTCGGGGAACTGGTCGAAGAAGTCCGCCCCCACGAGCTCGTTCACCGGGGTGGCGAGCTTGTTCTTCGCGAACTGCCCGGGCCACGCGACGTCGCCGAGGTAGACGTCCGGCGTGCTGCTGCCCGCCGCGATCTGGGTCGTCAGGCTCGTCCGGTTGGTGTCGGTGTCGCTCGGGGCACTGACGATCCGGACGCGGATGTTCGGGTGCTCCTTCTGGAACTCGGCGATGAGCCGCCGGCGCAGGTCACCGCCGTCCTTCGAGGCGACCTGGCCGGCCCACCAGCTGATCGTCGCCGCACCCTCGGGCGGGTCGGTCGGCCAGTCCTGGACCAGCGTGCGCTCGGGGCGCGTGGAGCAACCCGCGAGGAGCAGCACCCCCGCTCCCCCGAGCAGGAACATCCTGCGGTCGATGGCCATCCGTCCTCCTCGACGTGTGGTGCTGCGAACCTGTGCAACCACACAACCAACGGACCCTGAGCGCCCGGTGGGTGGGGGCGGGCGGGGCGGGGCCGCTGCCGCTGGCGCTGGCGCTGGCGCTGCCGCGAAAGCGACACCCTGCCGCGGAACGTCCGCAGGGATATGTCGCTTTCGCGGGTGGCGATGTGGGGCCGCGGGGCGGCGGCCTGGAGGCCCGTGGCGGGGTCGACCCGCGCCTCCAGTCCGGCAGGTGGTCGCGAAAGCGACAGAAAGCGCGCAGGTGCCCCCATCGGTGCTGCGAGAGCGACAGTGTGCCGCGAACCGTTCGCGGAGATCTGTCGCTTTCGCGGATGGGGCCGGCGGGCGCCGGCGGGCGCCGGCGGGGGGGGGTCAGGCGGGGGCGGGAGCCGTGGACTCCGCGGACCGGAGCGTGCACGGCAGCAGGAAGTGCGGCAGGTCGTCGGACGTGCCGTCGAGCTGCTCGATCAGGGCGTCGGCGGCTCGGATCCCGAGCTCCTGACCGGGGGCGACCATCGTGGACAACCGCGGGTAGTGCTGGTCGGCGTTCGCCTCGGACGACGCGATGCTCAGGACGGAGACGTCCTCGGGGACCCGCCGTCCGGCGGTGTACAGCCCGACCAGCACACCGGCCGTGGAGTCGTCCTTCATCACGAGGACCGCGGTGACGTCGGGGTCGGCCGCGAGCAGGTCGCTCGTGGCCTGCCGCCCGCCGTCGCTGCCCGGCCCCGCCGTGACGACCGCTCCGGCCAGGCCGCGCTCGACGACGGCGCGCCGGAACGTCGACTCGACGCGCAGGTGCGGTGCGTAGCCGGCCATCGGGGTGCCGTCGAGGTCCTCGAGCACGAGCCCGAACCGTCGGTGTCCGAGTGCCTCGAGGTGGTCGAGGCTGTCCTCGATGGTCGTCTCGAAGTCGATGTCGACGAAGGGCAGACCGCTGCTGTCGCGGGTCCGACCGATCAGGGTGAACGGCACGCCGAGGTCGGTGAGGACCGCGACGCGGGGGTCGTCCATCCGCACCTCCATCAGGATGACGCCGTCCACGAGGCCGCCGGAGACGAGGTCGTCGAGGTCGTCGCCGGCGGGGTCCACCGGCCAGAGCACGAGGTGGTACCCCCGCTCGGACGCACGCTCCGCCGCACTCATGAAGAACTGCGAGGTGGTCGGGCTGAAGCGGTTGCCGGTGGTCGGGAACAGCAGCGCGATGATCCGGGTCCGACGGCTCGCGAGCGCACGGGCGACGACGTTGCCGCGGAACTTCAGCTCGCGCATCGCAGTCTTCACCCGCGCGGTCGTGCCGGGGGTCACGTACTTCGTCCCGTTCACCACGAAGGACACGGTGGCGATCGAGACCCCCGCCCGATCGGCGACCTGCTGCATCGTGGCCATGCCGCCGATCCTAGCGCGCGGGAAGTCAGAAAAGCGCTTTACAGGTGAAGCGCTTATCTGTTAGCTTCTCGCCCCAGGAGCACAGCGACGATGACGTCAGCGGCCTCGTCGATGCGTGCCTGCCCCAGCATCCGTCAAGAGAAGAGCTCTGCAATGAAGCACAAGTTCACTTCCCCGTCGCGCCGGACGCGCGCCCTCGTCGGCGCGGTCGCCGTCGTCGCCACGATCCCCCTGGTCCTCACCGGCTGCTCCGGTTCCGGATCGGCCTCGTCGGGCGGCAGCAAGGCCCTGACGATCGAGGACTACTACGACGCGAACTACAACCCGGTCTACAAGCAGTGCGCGAAGGAGGTCGGCGCGACGGTCACGATCAACCACGTCGCCGGCGCCGGCCTGATCTCGAAGGTGCTGCAGCAGGCATCCTCGAAGACGCTGCCCGACGTCCTCATGCTCGACAACCCCGACGTGCAGCAGATCGCGTCCTCGGGTGCCCTCTCCGACCTCAGCGACTACGACCTGAGCGCCGAGGGCGACGTCCCCGGCGTCAAGGCGGCGAGCACCTACAAGGGCAAGCTCTACGGCCTGCAGTCGAACACGAACTCCATCGCGCTCTACTACAACAAGAAGCTGCTGGCGGACGCCGGCGTCGAGCCGCCCAAGACGTGGGACGAGCTCAAGGCCGCCGCGAAGAAGCTCACGAGCGGGTCCACCTACGGCTTCGCGATGAGCAACATCAACACGTACGAGGGCACCTGGCAGTTCCTGCCGTTCTTCTGGTCGAACGGCGGCGACGAGAAGGACATCGCCACGCCGGAGGCCACCCAGGCCCTGCAGCTCGTCGAGGACCTGCAGGACGACGGCTCGATGTCCAAGAGCTCGATCAACTGGGCGCAGGCGGACGTCAACAACCAGTTCCTGGCCGGCAAGGCCGCGATGATGATCAACGGCCCGTGGCAGCTGCCGGCACTCAACGAGAAGAAGGGCCTCGAGTTCGACAGCGTGCCGATCCCGACGCGCACGGGCGAGGCCACGGTCGCACCGCTCGGCGGCGAGGCGTTCACCGTCCCGCAGACCGGCGACAAGGACAAGATGCAGCTCGCCGGCAAGTTCGTCGGCTGCCTCCACACGCAGAAGATGCAGAAGACCCTGTCCGAGGTGAGCGGCAACGTGCCGACGAACCTCGAGGCCGGCGCCGCCTGGGCGAAGGACCACCCGCAGGTCGCGTCCTTCGTGACCACGGTGCAGACCGCCCGCGCCCGCACCGGTGAGCTCGGACCCGACTGGCCCAAGGCCGCCACGAAGATCTACACCGCCGTCCAGCTCGCCCTCACCGGCAAGGCCAGCCCCGAGGCAGCGCTCAAGCAGGCGCAGTCGCAGGAGCAGTAGTCAGTCGCACGAGCAGTGGGGAGCCGGCCGACCCGGTCGGCTCCCGCCGCGTGAGGAAAGGACCCCGGCGTGAGCGCCTCGACACAGACACGACCACGGACGATCCCGTCCGTGACGACACCCCGACCCGGGCAGCGACGAGCCCGGTTCCGATCCGGCGTGACCCGATGGCTCTTCGTGGTGCCAGCGGCGGTCTTCGTGGCCGTCTTCTTCGGCTACCCGGTGGTGAAGAACGTCGTCATGTCCTTCCAGGACTACACGACGGCGACCTTCTTCACCGGCGAGGCCCCGTGGGTGGGACTCGCCAACTACATCTCGGTGTTCCAGAGCTCGGTCTTCACGACGAGCCTCGTGAACACCGCCCTGTTCACGGCGGGCTCGATCGTCCTGCAGTTCGTCATCGGGCTGAGCCTCGCGCTGTTCTTCCGCCGGCACTTCCCGCTGTCCGGCTTCCTGCGGGGACTCCTGCTCCTGCCCTGGCTCCTGCCGCTCATCGCGTCGAGCGCGGTGTGGAAGTGGCTGCTCGACCAGGACAGCGGCGCGCTCAACCAGCTCCTCGGTGTGGTGGGCATCGCCCCGGTGCCGTGGCTGGTCAGCCCGAGCCTCGCGCTCATCGCCGTGATCGGCGTCAACGTCTGGCTCGGCATCCCGTTCAACACGACGATCCTGTACAGCGGTCTGCAGTCCGTCCCGCCGGAGCTGTACGAGGCCGGCTCGCTCGACGGTGCCACCGGGTTCAAGGCGTTCTGGTACATCACCTGGCCGAGCATCCGGTCGGTGGTCAGCGTCGTCGTCGTGCTCGGGGTCGTCTACACGTTGAAGGTCGTGGACATCATCCTCGGCCTGACCGGCGGCGGGCCGGCGAACTCGACCCAGACCCTCGCCACGAACGCGTACCACCAGTCGTTCATCAACTTCCAGTTCGGCATCGGAGCCGCGGTCAGCAACGTGCTCATCGTCGTCTCGTTCGTCTTCGCGATGGTCTACATCGCGATCTCCCGGAAGGCGGTCGACGAATGAGCGTCGGACTCGCGAACCAGACCGTCACCGCCACCCGCGCGATCACCACCAAACGGAGCGCCCGGGCACCCCGGCCGCGCGGCTCCGTCAAGGGCCTCCCGTTCACGATCCTCGGCTGCGTGTTCCTGGCGATCATGGTGTTCCCCGTCTACTGGATGGTCAACACGAGCCTCCAGGCGACGTCCGGGGCCGCCACGGCGACGTGGTTCCCGTTCTCCCCGACCTTCGCCGGCTACGAGGCGGCGTTCGCCCAGCAGGGTCAGAACTTCCTGTCGAGCATGATCATCGGTCTCGGCACCGTCCTGCTGACGCTGGCCATCGCGACGCCCGCCGCCTACGGGCTCGCACGGTTCCGGATGCGCGGCGGCCGGGTGTTCCTGCTCGTGCTGCTCATCACCCAGATGATCCCGGCGATCGTCATCGCGAATGCGCTGTACACACTGTTCAACAACATCGGGCTGCTCAACAGCTACGTCGGGCTGATCCTGGCCGACAGTGCGGTCCAGGTGCCCTTCGCCATCCTGCTGATGCGGGCCTTCATGGAGTCGATCCCACCGAGCCTGGTCGAGGCGGCCCTGGTCGACGGCGCCAGCGACTTCCGGGCGTTCGTCTCGATCGTGGTCCCGATCAGCCGGAACGCGATCGTCACCGCCGCGCTCTTCACGTTCCTCGGCGCGTGGGGCGACTTCCTCATCGCACTGACCCTGACGTCGACGACCGCGGTGCGACCGATCACGCTCGGCATCTACAACTACATCGGGTCGAACGTCACCGACTGGGGGCCCGTCATGGCCACCTCGGTGCTGGCGTCCCTGCCCGCTGCCGTCCTGCTGATCTTCGCGCAGAAGTACATCTCCGCTGGTGCCCTCGGCGGTGCCGTCAAGTGACGGCCCCGGACCGACGCCACCACGCATCCCAGCCAGAAAGGCACACCATGACCACCACCCCGCTGCGCATCACCGTCTGGGGCGAGAACGTCCACGAACAGGTCGAGCAGCACGTCGCCGAGCGCTACCCCGACGGCATGCACGGCGCGATCGCCGACGGCATCCGCGAGAACCTCCCCGACGCCGTCGTCCGGACCGCCACCATGCAGGAGCCCGAGCACGGCCTGACCGACGAGGTCCTGGCCGCGACGGACGTCCTGACCTGGTGGGGGCACGCCGCGCACCAGGACGTCGACGACGCCGTGGTCGACCGGGTGCACAAGCACGTGCTGTCCGGCATGGGCCTGGTCGTCCTGCACTCCGGCCACTGGTCGAAGATCTTCGGCAAGCTGATGGGCACGACCTGCACCCTGCGGTGGCGGAGCGAGCACGACCAGGAACTCGTCTGGACCGTCAACCCGCAGCACCCGATCACCCGCGGTGTCCCGAACCCGATCGTCATCCCCGAGCAGGAGATGTACGGCGAGTACTTCGACGTGCCGACCCCCGACGAGCTCGTCTTCATCTCGGGCTTCACCGGCGGCGAGGTGTTCCGGAGCGGCATGACGTACCGCCGCGGCCTCGGGAAGATCTTCTACTTCTCCCCGGGCGACCAGGACTTCCCCGTGTACCACCACAAGGACGTCCGACGCGTGATCGCGAACGCCACCGAGTGGGCGCGGCCGGAGCGTGAGCGGGAGATCCCGACGCTGCGCCGCTACGACCTTGGCGAGTACTTCGACGGCCAGCACTACCGCGGCCCGTTCGACGACGCGCCCGTGGACGAGCACGCAGCCGACGCCGACGCGTCCGACCACGCCGGGGCGCAGGCGTGACCGCGCTGCGCGTCCTGCAGGTCGGGGCCGGGGGCATGGGCCGAGCATGGCTCGGTACCGTCGCGGCCGACCCCGACGTCGAGCTGGTCGGCATCGTCGACCTCGACCTCGACGTCGCCCGGGCCGGGGCCGCGCACGCCGGCGACCCGTCGATCCCCGTCGGCACCGACCTGACCGCGCTCGCGGCGGAGACCGGCGCGCAGGCGGTGCTCGACATCACCGTCCCGGTCGCGCACCACCCGGTCACGCTGCAGGCGCTGCACGCCGGACTCCCCGTGCTCGGCGAGAAGCCGGCAGCGCAGACCGTCGCCGAGGCACTCTCGCTCGCCGCGGCGGCCGAGGCCACCGGCAAGCTGTTCATGGTGTCGCAGTCGCGCCGCTACAACGACCAGCTCGTCGCGTTCCGACAGCACGTTCGCGGCCTGGGAGCGATCGGCGGCCTGAGCACCCGGTTCGCCAAGGCCCCGCACTTCGGCGGCTTCCGCGAGCAGATGGACGACGTCCTGCTGCTCGACATGGCGATCCACGCGTTCGACTCCGCCCGCTACGTGCTCGAACGGGACCCGGTGTCGGTGTACTGCGAGTCCTGGAACCCGTCGTGGTCCTGGTACCGCGGCGACGCGGCCGCTGCGGCGGTCTTCGCCTTCGAGGACGACGTCCGCTACGTGTACGACGGCTCGTGGTGCGCGCCGGGTGCCGAGACCTCGTGGAACGGCGACTGGCGGGCCTCCGGCGCCGCCGGCACCGCGCTGTGGGACGGCGACCACGACCCGTCCAGCGACCTCGACGGCACCGCTGGCGCACCGTCGCCCGCACCGAGCGTCGGGTACGAGATCGCCGGTGCGCTCACGTCGTTCGTGCACGCCGTGCGCTCCGGCGAGACCCCGGACGGCGAGGTGCACGGCAACGTCATGAGCCTCGCCATGGTCGAGGCGGCGATCGCCTCGACCCGGACCGGGCAGCGCATCGTCATCGACGAGGTGCTCGAGCGCGCGCACACCGAGGCACTCGCCGCCGAGCGGCACGACGCCGTCCGCGACCGCCTGGCGGCGTGGAGCTCGGTGCGCGAGGCCCTGCGCGCGTCCGTCCCCGCGTCGTAGGGCGCACGGCACACCCGCACGGCTCGCCCGCACGTGTTCCCCCGAGGTTCCGAAATCTCGGCATGTCGGCGTCCGTCAGACTCCCGATCGGAACCTCGGCGGACGTGAGCGGCGCGTCGCGGGACCGCGACCGCTCCCACCGGGGGCGGTGCGGGCAGTGGACGCGACCAAAGGACGGACGGGAGGCCCGTGGCGACGCCGCCACGGGCCTCCCGTCCGCCTTCCCCCACGACCAGGGCGCGCCGGTTACGGTGTCCCTGTGCACGGACAACGGTCGTCGGACAGTGGCACGACCGCGCAGCCGGTCGTGGTGGTGGCCGCCGACCCGCGGCGACGGACGGGGCGGACTCCGTGGGGGCGCGTCCTCGTCGGGGTCGTGCTCGCCGCCGTGGTCGGCGGCGCCGCCGTCGCGACCGCCGGGGCACTCGTCTCCCAGCGCATCGCCGAGTCGTTCGCCGTCCGCGACGCGACCACCGACACCGCGGCGTTGGCACGGGTCGTGGTCGAACCGGCGCTGCTCGACGTGATCGCCGACCCGGCCGCGAACGACGCCGATCACGCCGCCGCCCGAACTCGACTGGACGACGCGGTCGCCGGCGAGCTCCGGGCCGGATCGGCCGTGCGCATGAAGCTCTGGGCGGCGGACGGGACCGTCCTGTGGTCCGATGAACGGCGGCTGGTCGGCGAGCGGTTCCCGCTGTCCGCCGAGGACCTCGAGGCACTGGAGTCCGACCGGTCGGACGCCGAGGTGTCCGACCTCGACGAGCCCGAGAACCGCTACGAACGCGGACACGGGCCGCTGCTCGAGGCGTACCAGGCGGTGCACACGCCCTCGGGGGAAGCGCTGCTGTTCGAGGCGTACCAGCCCTACGACGACGTGCTCGCCCGAGCTGCGGACCTGCGGGGGTCGTTCGCCGCCCTGGCGTTCGGCGTCGTCGCCGTCGTGCTCGCACTGCTCGTCCCGTTGCTGCTCTGGCTGCTCGTCCGCATCCGTTCCGGCCAGCGGCTGCGCGAACGGCTGCTCGGGCGCGCGCTCGACGCCGAGGCCGCCGAACGTCGCCGGATGGCCGCGGAACTGCACGACGGCCCGGTGCAGGACGTCGCCGGCCTCGCCCTGTCGCTGGGCGCCGACCCCGCCACGCGCGACGCCGCGGTCGTGCTCCGGTCGGCGGTGTCCTCGCTCCGGACGTCGATGTCGACGATCCGTCCAACGGCCCCGACGCCCGACGGACTCGGTCCCGCGCTCGAGGACGCCTGCGCACGGGCTCGCGCCGCCGGACTGACCACGGTTATCCGCTCCCCCGACGTCGTCGACGCCTCGCCGGCGGCGCTCCTCGCGGTCGTGCGGTTCGTCCGCGAGGCCGTCTGGAACACCGTCAAGCACGCCGGAGCGAACCGCGTCGAGGTCACGGTGGACCGGTCCGGAGCCGTCGTGCGGGTGGTCGTGGTCGACGACGGCACCGGGTTCGACCCGGCGATCGTCGTCGGCTCGATCCGCGCCGGGCACCTCGGGACGACGCTGCTGCGCGAGGTCGCCGAGGACACCGGCGGGTCCCTGCGCCTCCGCACCGGGTCCGGCACCGGCACCACCTGGGAGCTCGAGGTCCCCGCGGACACCGAGGACCTGCGGTGAGGGTGCTCCTGGTCGACGACCACGCCCTCGTCCGGGGCGGCCTGCGCGCCGTCCTCGCGACGACCGCCGACTGCGCGGTCGTCGGCGAGGCCTCGACGGGCGAGGACGCCGTGGCGCTCGCCCCCGGGCTCCGACCCGACGTCGTGGTGATGGACCTGTCGATGCCGGGCGCCGGCGGGGTCGAGGCCACCCGGCAGGTGCGCGCCCTGCTGCCCGATGTCCGGGTGCTCGTCCTCACGACGTTCTCCGACGACCACCGCGTCCGAGCCGCACTCGCCGCGGGAGCGACCGGCTACCTGCTCAAGGACGCCTCCCCCGACGAGGTCGTTGCCGCGGTCCGCGCCGCTGGCCGGGACGAGACCCCCATCGACCCGCGGGTGGCCCGTGCGCTCCTGCCCGGGGCCGCGCCCGCCGACCCGGCTCCGGACCTGCCCCCGCGCGAGCGTGACGTCCTGGTGCGGCTCGCTCGCGGACTGTCGAACCGGCAGATCGCCACCGAGCTCGGGATCGCCGAACGGACCGTGAAGGTGCACGTCGGTTCGTTGTTCCGGCGGATCGGGGTCGCCGACCGGACGAGCGCCGCACTCTGGGCCCGCGACCACGGCTGGTGACCGGGTACTAGTACCAAGGTCCGATGGTGCCGTCGACCGGGTCCGGCGACGATCGACGTGTACGGGCCACCCCGGCCCCTCCCCAGGAGGCATCCATGCACACGGCATCCACCACCACCCGGCGTTCCCGCCGCCGACTCACCGGCATCGCCGCCGCGGTCTCCCTCGGCGCCGTGGCCGCAGCCGCCCTCGTCGGGGTCTCCCCCGCGAACGCGTCCGGCAAGACCTCGACCGGTGGCGACTACGCCGTCACGGTGAACGGGACCACGACGAACCCCGCAGTGGGCAAGGACTTCAAGCTCAAGGACGTCGCCGTCTCGGGCACCATCGCGGTCCGCGGCAAGCACAACGGGTTCGACATCCGCATCGCCGACCTCGGCGTGTACGACTACACGCTCACTGGCGCGCCCGACACGCAGCGGATGGTGACGAAGCCCACCGTCGTGTTCGCGTCGAAGGTCCCCTCGCTCACCGCCGCGCAGCTCGCCAGCACGAAGCTGTCCTCGCTCGAGGTCAAGGACGACACCCTCGTGGCGATCTTCGCCACCGGCGCCGGCAAGCTCAAGGTCCAGGCGAAGGACGGCGCCCAGGGCGGCGTCTTCCAGATGGAGACCGAGTTCGCCGGCCCG
This sequence comes from Curtobacterium pomorum, assembly GCF_044497295.1. Lineage (NCBI taxonomy): Bacteria > Bacillati > Actinomycetota > Actinomycetes > Micrococcales > Microbacteriaceae > Curtobacterium > Curtobacterium pomorum. The sequence continues at coordinate 875,975 of NZ_CP172409.1, read as the reverse complement.
GTGACGTTCACGCACACGCTCGGTGCGGGACTCTTCTACTTCACGAACCCGTACACGGGCAAGATCAACTTCGGCGACGGCGTGGCGGCCGTGGCGTCCGGCAGTGGTTCGCACCAGATGCTCCTCGGCAAGGACAGCCCGCAGGTCGCCACGAAGACGTCGCAGACCGCGACGACCACCACGTGGACCGTCCAGCCCGGTGGTCGGCTCGGAGGCGTGCTCGGCGAGGACGCCGTCGAGCTGTCGCAGGGTGCCACCAACTGCACGAGCCAGTGCCAGGCGCAGAACCAGATCCGTGGCTCCCTGCCGGTGCCGCCGGACCCGGTGGACCCGCAGCCGCTGGTGGTCGCGGTCCGCTGACGCGGACGGAGTGCGCGGGCAGCATCGGAGGCGCGGTGCGGGTCGGACCCGCGCCGCGCCTCCCGCGCGTCTGCTCCGGACCGAGCCGCCCCGGCGCGCGGTCACCCCGGCCAGGACTCCCACGACCACGACCCGCCTGCGCGCCGGTGGTAGGCGAGCCGGTTGCTCGCCGCGTCCGTCGCCCCGCGCCAGAACACCATCCGCACCGGTGTGAGGGCGAACCCCGCCCACGTGCTCGGCGGCCCGAGGTCCGTACCGGCCCGTTCGCGACCGAACGCCGCCCAGGCCTCCCGGCGCCGGGCCGGCGTGTCCGCAGCGGAGGCGTGGTCGTTGACCCACGCCAGGGCCTGCAGGTACGGCGTCCTGGCCGCGTAGGCCGAACGCGCCTCCTGGTCGGAGACGGGCGCCACGTCGCCGACCACGACGAGCTGTCGGGCGGCCTCCGGCCAGTGCAGGGTCACCGCGGCACGGGGTACCGCCGCGAGTTCGGCGGCCTTCCGGCTGCGCGAGTCGGTGTGGAAGTGCAGGCGCTCCCCGTCGAACAGGGAGAGCAGGACCGTCCGGGCGTCGGGGTAGCCGTCGAGCCCGACGGTGGAGAGGGTCATGGTCGGACCCGGGGCGTCGGCCGCGGCGGGGAGCCACGACGCCGCGAGGGCCAACGGGTCCGTCGGCACGGGCGCATCGTCGACGGCGGCGGACGCCGGGGCGGGCGTGCCCGGGTCGGACACGCCCGCCTCGCGCGGCACGGTCACGAGACCGCAGCGTCGGCGGGGCGGGCCACCGCCGGACGGCTCACCGCCGGGTCGAACCGTGCGATCTCGTGCAGCGATGTCACGGCCTCGGCGACGGAGTGCTCCCACAGGACGGCACCGTACGACGCCGTCGCCCGGCTGGCATCGCCGACGACCCCGGGAGTCCCGAAGTCGTCGGACAACCACCCGAACGACACCGGTCCGCCGTTGAACGCGATCTTCTCGAAGCCGGCGATGTGCTCCGGCACCCAGCGTTCCGCGAGCGACATGTCGACCAGGTCGGGGCGCAGGTGCAGGATCATCGACGTCTCCGCCGCGCCGCCGTGGATCCCCAGCCCGAGCTCGTCCGCGTCCTCGCCGTCCGGTCCGGGGACACGGGCAAGGGTCGGCATGAGGAAGGTCTTCAACCCGTAGCGCTTCCGGATCTCACGCAGGGCGACCTGCAGCAGGGCGACGTTGCCGCCGTGCCCGTTGGCGAACACCAGGGTGCCGGCACCGGTGAGGGCGACCGCGCGGCCGATCTGCACGGCCGTGTCGAACATCGTGTCGCTGTCGAGCCACACCGTGCCGGGCGCCCAGCTGTGCTCGTCGGACTTCGTGAACGACAGCGTCGGGAGCTGCCAGACGTCCAGCCCCTCGGCGGCGGCCTGCTCGACCGCCGCCCCGCCGATGTGCTCGGCGAGCAGGTGGTCGGTCAGGAGCGGCAGGTGCGGGCCGTGGTGCTCGACGGCTCCGGTGGGCTGCACGACGATCGTGTCCGGCCCGAAGCCCGCAGCGACGGCCGGACCGGACAGTTCCGCGAGCCGACGCGAGCGGACCGTGCCGACCCCGGCGCTCACTTGCCGAACCCCGGGACGACGGGCTGCGCGGACGCGGTGGAGCCACCGCTGACCACGAGCGACGGGTCGATGACGTGCCCGGGGTTGAGCAGGCCCGCGGGATCGGTGCGCTGCTTCAGCGCCACGAGCTCCTCGACGCCGTGGTCGACGTAGTACTGGTGCGGGCTGTGCACCCGGACGCCGAGTTCGCGGAGCACCGGGTAGCCGGCGTAGACGTCCTCGGCACCGGTGTACGGCGCGGTGAGCATCCCGATCGGTCCGACGTGCGCGGCCTCGATGTGGAGCATGCCGCCGGGGTAGACGGCCTCGACCTCGGCGATCCGGTCGATGAGCGCCTCACCGCCGACCTCGACGTGGAAGTACTCGGTGTCGCTCGTGTTCCGCTTCAGCCACCAGATCGGGTGGTTGTACGACAGCATCGACACCTTCGTGGTCTGCTGCAGCCCCTCGCGGACGTCCAGCACCGCACCGCCGGCGGCTTCGATGCGCGCCCTGGCCTCGTCGAGCACGACGTCGTCGATGATCGCTCGCAGGCTCGCACGGTCGTCGGGGACGGCCAGGTCGGACGGCAGCGTCGCGGCGATCTCGGCGCGGTCGGCGCTCACGAGCCGCGGCACCGGGTCGAGTCCGCGCAGCGTGCGGACGGCGACGAGCGCGTCCTCGAAGGTGGGGAACGCCGCGTAGACGGCACGCCACTCCTGCAGCGGCTCGAGCCGGACGGTGGCGCGGGCGATGACGCCCGCGGTGCCGTAGGTGTGCACGAACGGCTGCGCCTCGTCGCCCTCGACGTGCAGCAGTTCGTCGGCGCCGGGGAGCGCGACGTCGAGCGCCGTGACGAAGCCCTGCCAGTTCGACCCGTGCGCGATCGACCCGGTGCCGCCGGAACCGCCGGACAGGAAGCCGCCGATGGTCGACTGCGCGGTGGACGGGTACATCCAGAGCTGCTGGCCCGTGGCGGCGGCCGCCTGCTCCAGGGCGACCATGGACGCGCCGGCCTCGGCGGTGATCCAGCCGTCGCCGACCTCGACGACGGCGCGTGCCCGCGACGTGTCGAGGACCAGGCCGCCGTGCAGTGGGATGCCCTGGCCGTAGTTGCCGGTGCCCTTCCCGCGGGTGGTGACGGGGACGCCGTGCCGGACCGCGGCCTGCAGGGTGGCGGCGATGTCGTCGGCGCTGGCCGGCGACGCGACGAGGTCGGCGAGGCCGAGGGGCAGCTGCTCGCTGAGGATGGGACTCATGGTGGCCTCGTCGACGGAGGCGCGGGCCCGCGTGCGCTCGTCGGCGCTCACGCCGCGCTCGCCGAGCAGTGCGACGAGCTCGGCGCGCAGCGCCTCGACGGAGGTGGGGGTGACGGTGGTCATGCTCACTCCTGGTGGGTGGGTGGTGCGGGGACGACGGACTGGGCCCACGCCGCCGGTTCCGGTGCGACGCGCCAGCGGCGGACCGGCCGTGCCGGTGGGGAGAGGCGCGGGGCGGCGTGGCACCGCGCCTCCCGTCCGCTTGTTGGCCGGCTCCCGTTCGACGGGAGCCGACCGGTGTCAGGAACCCAGACCGATGGACTTGTCGAGGAACTCGTTCGTGTACAGGTCGGAGGGCTTCAGGCCGCTCTTGACGTCACCGGTGTCGGCGAAGACGGGCGTCGCCTTCGCGATGAAGTCCTCCATGCGCTGCTCGTCCATCGACCCGATGTAGCCGTCGGTGTCCTTCGCGAGGCCGAGCTCCACCATCTGGGCCGCGGCGAACGCGCCGACCTTCGAGTCGTACGTCCAGCCGTTGTTGTACTGCTGCACGAGCTTCGTGATGAGGTCGTTCGTGGCCCCCGGGGACTTGAGGTAGTCCACGTCGGCCTGCTGCATGACCGGCACGAGCTTCTGCAGGCACGGCTCGAGCTTCTCCAGGTCACCGGTGCGGACCGACATCGCCTCGGGGTAGGGGTTCCATCCCGTGCTCGAGACGAGCGCGTAGTCGACCTTCTTGCCCCAGGCCGCGACCTGGTTCTGGTAGATGTACGGCTCGGCGGTCGCGAAGCCCTGCTGCGCGTCCTTGCCGCCCGCGGACACGAACTTCGACGGGGTGCCGTCGTAGCTGCCGTCGAGGACCTTCTTCGGCAGGATGCCGGACTGCTCGAGGTAGGTCATGTACGCGGCACCGCTGAAGTAGCGGACGACGCCGCCGTCCTTCTCGAGGGCCGTGCCGAGACTCTTGATGCTGTCGACCTCCGGGTACGTCTTCGGGTCCCACATGATCGACATCGGGGACTGGTCGTTCTCGGCGAACACCGCCGTGGTGGGCAGCTTGCCGGAGAACTGCACCTGCTCGTCCGTGGACATGTACCCGAGGGTGATGTCCTTGTCCTGGTACATCTGCGACGCGACCTTGGTGTACCCGATCGCCGGGCCGCCGGCACGGATCTCGAGCTTGACGCCGGTGCTCTTGCCGTTGGCGTAGAGGTCGCCGGTGACGGTCTTGCCGGAGGAGTCGATCACCGGGTCCGGGCCGAGCATCTGGTAGAGGTGGCCGTGCTCGCCCTCGGGGTTCCAGTCGGTCTGGACGACGACGGTCGCGGGGCACGTGCCGGAGAGGTCGACCTTCGGCCCGGAGGCGGTCGACGAGGTCGCGGCGGTCGTCCCGGTGCTGCCGGACGACCCCGCCGCACAGCCGGTGAGGGCGATGGCGGTGGCGGCGAGGGCAGCGGTGGCGACGCCGAGGCGGGAGGTGGTGCGCATGGAGGCTCCGTTCGTGGTGCGGGTCTCGTGGTGCTTCGGTGGGAAGGGGTGGTGTGGTTCGTCGGGGCGGGTCAGCTGAAGTCGTGCCAGCGGCCGACGGCCAGCCGGCCGACCAGGCCGAACACGAGGAAGACGGCGACGCCGTAGAGCGAGGCGATCAGGATGGTCGCGTACAGCTCGGGGCCCATCAGGCGCGATGCGGTCACCTGGATGAGGACGCCGAGACCGGGGTTGCCGCGCTGGAAGAACTGGTCGCCGACGATCGCCCCGATGACGCTCAGCCCGGCGGAGGTGCGCAGGCCGACGAAGATCGACGGCAGCGCGGCGGGGAACTGCAGCTTGACGAGCTGGGCGAACCGGCCGGCGCGCTGCAGCTGGAACAGCTCACGCTGCGCGCGGTCGGCGGACTGCAGCCCGAACAGCGTGTTCGACACCATCGGGAACAGCGCGATCATCACGGTGACGATCACGCGGCTGACGAACTCGTAGCCGAACAGGGCGCCGATGAGCGGCACGAGGGCGAGGATCGGGACGCACTGCAGCACCACGGCGTACGGGTAGAGCGAGTTCTCGAGCCACTTCGCCTGCGCCATCGCCATCGCCCAGACGACGCCGATCACGATCGCGAAGCCGAGGCCGGTGAGCGAGACGACGGTGGTGCGTCCGAGGGCGGACCAGAGGTCGGAGCCGAACGTGGACGGCGACCCGTCCGGCAGGGTCGGCGCGACGATCGCCTTCGCCACGAGGTGCGGGTACGGCACGAGGAAGGCCAGGCCGCGGACGTGGTCGTAGTACGCGGCTGCCGCGTACCAGATGCCGACGAGCACGGCGAGGACGACGACGGGCTGCCACCAGGCGATGCCGCGGCGAGCCCGAGGAGCGGCACGACGGGCGGCGGCCCGGACCGCGCGGGTCTCGGCGGCCTCCTGCAGGGTGACCATCAGCGGTGTCCTTCCCGGAGCGCGTGCGAGACCTCGCCGACCAGTTCGGCGAACTCGGGTGTGAAGCGGATGTCGGGGTCGCGGGGCATCGGGAACGGCACGTCGAACCGGCCGACGATGCTGCCGGGGCGTCCGGACATCACGATCACCTCGGTGGAGAGGTACACGGCCTCGGACACGGAGTGCGTGATGAAGAGTCCGGCGAACTGCTGTTCGACGAACAGCCGGAGCAGCTCGTCGTTGAGGCGTTCGCGGGTGATCTCGTCGAGGGCGCCGAACGGCTCGTCGAACAGGAAGAGCTCCGGGTCGAGGGTGAGCGATCGGGCGAGCGAGACCCGCATCCGCATGCCGCCGGACAGCTGCTTCGGCAGGTTCGTCTCGAAGCCGTTCAGGCCGACGAGGTCGATGGCGTGGGCGGCCTTGGCGGCCCGCTCGGCCTTCGACACGTGTCCGAGCTCGGCGAGCAGTTCGACGTTGCCCTGCACGGTGCGCCAGGGCAGGAGCGTGGCGTCCTGGAAGACGTAGCCGATGCGGTCGGCCGCGACACCGGCCGACCCGTCCGACGCGGTCTCGAGGCCGGAGGCGATGCGGAGCAGCGTGGACTTGCCGCAGCCGGACGGGCCGACGACCGAGACGAACTGACCACGGTCCACGGTGAGGTCGACGCCCTGCAGGGCGATGGTGCCGTTCGGGAAGGTCATCTCGACGTTGCGGAAGTCGAGCAGCGTGTCCGTCGTGGCGACGGGTGGCGGGGCGGTGGTGGTCACGATCACCTCGGGTTCTCGGTGCGGGCGGGCGGTGGGGTCAGGCGGGGACGGCGGCCGCGGCCGGTGCGGCGACGATCCGTCGCACCTCGGTGCGGGCGACGAGTCGCCCGCGGGACAGGACGATGCGGTCGGCGGGGGCGTTCGCGACGGCGTCGGTGACGCTCGTCGCGGCCACGGCGAGCAGGTCGGCGCGCCGCCCGGGGACGGGACCGGCGGCCGGGAGGCCCATCACGCTCCGGGCGGTGTCGCTCACCATCGCGTACGCCTGGTCGGGCGTGACGTGGCCGGCGGAGACGAGCAGCGATGCGGTCTCGAAGGCATCGCTCCGGCCGACCGGGTTGAAGGGGTCGCGGACGTTGTCCGCGCCGGCGGCGACGCGGACGCCGGCGTCGAGGAGCGCGTGGATGGCGGTCAGTCCCCGCGGCGTGGCGACCGGGTGCTGCCAGCCCTGCAGGTACAGGTTCGTGATCGGGAGCGTGATCACCCCGAGGTCGGCTGCGGCCACGTCGGCGACGACCTCGGCGAGTCGCTCCGGCCCCAGGGTGCCGAGCCGGACGCAGTGCCCGGCGGAGTACTGCCGGTCCCGCCGCAGCGAGCGGGACGCCCGGGCGTAGTGGTCGAGGGTCACCGGACCGTCGAGGCTCTCGTCGGCGTGCAGGTCGACCCCGATGCCCCGTCGGCGGGCGATGGCGAGGAGTCGGTCGACGTCGGCGAGGGGGTCCTCGGCGAGGTGCGGTGCGCCGCCGACCAGGTCCACGCCGAGGTCGAGCACCGCCTCGACGTGCTCGTCGGGGGCGAGCGGGCCGGCGAGGGCGACGAGCTCGATGTCCATCAGGCTGGCGAGTTCGTCGCGGACCTGCACGAGGGCACGGGCGCCGCGCAGGGCCTGCTCCGTGGTGGCGGGCCGGTCGGCCGCGCTGTGCCGGCCGCTGAGCACGTCGACGTGGCTCCGGACGGCCGTGGTGCCGGCGGCGAGCAGCGTGAGGGCGGCGGTCCGGGCACGGTCGGCGATGTCCTCGACGGTCATGGTCGTCGCGTGCGCGGTCCACGAGGCGATCGCGGCGCCGAGGTCCCCGAGCGGCGGCCGGATGGCGTCGGCGCTGAGGGCCTTGTCGAGGTGGGCGTGCGGTTCTGCCGGTGCGGTCAGGAGCAGCCGGCCGCCGAGGTCGATCGTCTCCTCCGCCGGTGCCGCGAGGGTGCCGGCCGGTGCCACGGTCGAGACGGTCGCGCCGTCGATCGCGACGTCGACCGAGCGGCCGTCCGGCAGCAGCGCGGAGCGCAGGAGGGCGATCGGGCGGGGCACTGACGAGTCCATCCGGAGCCTCTCGATCATGTGTGAGAATGTTGATCGCATCAACATCTCCGATGCTAGGGCTGCGGTGTTTCCCTCTCGTTTCGAGGCGGTTGCCGTGTGTGACGCCCGACCCGACGTCACCGGGAGCGGGAACGAGCGTTCCGTCCGACCGGTCGGGATGGCCCAACCGAGGACGAGAGGAGTCCGCGTGAGCACCGGCACCACCACCGAGACCGAGCGCGTCGTCGACGATCAGACCCAGCGGATCGGTGCGCACATCCGTGCCCGCCGACGCGCCGCACGACTGACGCTCGTCCAGGTCGCCGAGCTGACCGGTCTGTCGCACCCGTTCCTCAGCCAGGTCGAGCGCGGGCATTCCCGCGCCAGCATGGTGTCCCTCGAGAAGATCGCCACGGCGCTCGGGGCGACCCAGGTCGAACTGCTCGCCGCCGGTGCCCCCGAGCGACCGGGGCACGACGTCCGCCTGCCCGAGGTGATCCGTGCCGGCGAGGGCGCCCGCGGACCGTTCTCGAGCGGCGAGGCCCGGCTGCTCGTGCACGCGGGCCCGCACGCGTTCGAGCCGCTGGAGTGGGTCGGCGACAACACGGACCTCGGCGAGTACTTCGAGCACCACGAGGACGAGTTCCTCACCGTGCTCGCCGGCCGCGTGCACCTCGACCTCCGCGGACAGGAGCCACTCGACCTCGGACCCGGCGACTCGGCGTACTACCGCGGCGGCACCGGCCACCGGTGGTGCAGCGCGGACGGCACCCGCTTCCACATGATCGTGGTCAAGGAGACCCCGCGCGCCGGAGCGATCGCGTGAGCGCCGTGCCGGAGCGGCGGCGGGTGCGCGTCGCCGCCCGCCACGAGGTCGCCACGGACGTCGTCGCCCTCGACCTGGCCCCGGTCGACGGTCCGGCGTTGCCGGACTGGGAACCCGGAGCGCACGTCGACCTCGAGGTCTCCCCCGGGACCGAGCGGCAGTACTCGCTCGTCACGACGACGGTCGACGGGCACTGGCGCATCGCCGTGCTCCGCGAGCCGGACGGCCGCGGCGGATCGGTCGCCGTGCACGAGGGCCTGGCGGTCGGCGACGAGGTCACGGTGGCCGGACCGCGGAACCACTTCGGCCACGACCCGGCACGCCCCGCGGTCTTCGTCGCCGGGGGCATCGGGATCACGCCGATCCGGTCGATGATCGCCGCCGCCGAACGCGCCGGAACCCCGTGGGAGCTCCACTACGCGGGGCGGTCCCGCGACCGCATGGCGTTCGTGCACGAGCTCGTCGCCGCGCACCCCGACCGGGTCGTCGTGGCCGCGGCCGACGAGGGCGTCCGGCTCGACGTCGACGCGCTCCTCGCCGCACCGCGCGACGCGGTCGTGTACTGCTGCGGGCCGCGCGGGCTCATGGACGCGGTCGAGGCCGCTGCCGCGCACTGGCCGGCGGGCAGCGTCCGCGTCGAGCGCTTCGAGCCCGCCGCGGACGTCGACGCCCCCGGCGAGGCCTTCGAGGTCGAGCTCACGGTCACCGGCGTCACCGTGACGGTCCCCGCCGACCGGACCCTGCTCGAGGTCGCGGAGGACGCCGGTGCCTTCGTGCTCTCGTCCTGCCGGGAGGGCACGTGCGGCACCTGCGAGACCCCCGTGCTCGAGGGCGCGGTCGAGCACCGGGACACCGTGCTCAGCCCGGAGGAGCAGGCCGACGACCGCACCATGATGGTCTGCGTGTCCCGCGCCCGGCGCGGCTGCCCGCGACTGGTGCTGGAACTCTGACCGGACGGACTACGGACGCTCCGTGCCGTCGAGTGTGCCGCCGGTGAGCGCGGACAGGCGCTCCAGCCCCGCTTCGGCCACGAGCTGCCGAGCGAGCGGACGCGCCCGTTCGACCGCCTCACGCACGTCCACCCGGGTGACGTCGCCGTCCGCGACGCTCAGCTCCCCGTCCACCCAGACGTCGCGGACCTCGCGACTGCCGGCGACGAAGACCACCGCCTGGTAGGGGTCGTGGACGTTGGCGAGGGTCGGGGAGTCGCCGTCGAGGACGACCAGGTCCGCGCGCTTGCCCGGCTCCAGCGAGCCGATCTCGTCCTCCATGCGCAGGGCACGGGCACCGCCGATCGTGCCCATCTCGAAGGCCTCGCGGGCGCTCATCGCGGTGGCCTGCAGGTCCCGCACCCGGGCGAGCAGCGCGGCGGTCTTCATCGCCTGCAGGAAGTCCTGGGAGTCGTTCGACGCCGGGCCGTCGACCCCGATGCCCACCGGGACCCCCAGCGCACGGAGTTCCGCGATCGGGGCGATGCCGCTGGCGAGGATCCCGTTCGCGACCGGGTTGTGGGCCACGCCGACGCCGTTGGCCGCGTACCGTTCCCGGTCCTCGCGGTCCACCCAGACGCTGTGTGCGGCGATCACCGGGACCTGGAACATGCCCGTCGCCTCGGCGTGCCCGATGGCCGTCCGTCCGGTGCGCTGCCGGGCCGCGGTGACCTCCTCGCGCACCTCGTGGAAGTGCACGTGCACGCCGTGGCCGCCGGCGACCGCGTAGTCGACGTGCTCCTGCCAGGTGTCGTCCGTGTACCGCCCGATCGACGAGACGCCGACCCGGAACGTGCTGTACCGGCTGGCGGCAGCGGCCTCGCGCAGGGCCTCGAACTCCTCCAGGATGGGCGTCGCGCCGAAGTCGCGGTCGACGTCGCCGGAACCGAACGACACGACCCCGCGCAGCCCGAGTTCCTCGAGCGCCTGCACCACACCGGGCGTCGCCGGTTCGTCCGGCACCGGGTCGGCGCAGAACATGTCGTTCGCCGTCGTCACCCCGCTCCGGAGCAGCTGGATGCCCTGCAGCACCGTGCCCGCGTGGGCCTTGTCCCGGGTCATCACCGGGTTGACGCGCCCGATCAACGCCGTGAGCCACTCCCACAGCGTGTACTGCGAACCGATCCCGGTGATGAGCCCCTCGCTGAAGTGGCCGTGGGTGTTCACGAAGCCGGGCGTGACGACGTCGTACGCACCGCCGCGCACCGGCGCGTCCGGGTGGGCCGCCGCGAGGTCGGCGTACGTGCCGACCGCGGCGATCCGGTCGCCGTCGAGGAGGACGGCTCCGTCGCGGATCGCGGCGGGCGTGGCGGCACCGTCGGGTGCTGCGGTGAGCACCCAGCCGGCGCGGATCAGGGTCTGCGTCATGGGGCGAACCTACGGTCCGCGTGTTCCCCGGGTGTTTCCGCCCGGTCACGGGCCGGAAACAGGGGACTGCTAGAAACACCACCATGCTGACCGTCACCGGTGCCCTCCGCGTCCTCGTCGACCCCCGGACCGAACGGGAGGGCGACGTCGTCGTCGACGACGGCAGCCACCTCGCCACCACCCTCGACGCATCCGGGTGCGTCGTCACGGCCGGCCTCGTCAACGCGCACCACCACCTCCTCCAGACCGCGTTCCGCACCCTGCCCGGGACCCGCGGCGTGCCGATGGCGGACTGGCTCCCGACCATGGCCGCGGCGTACGGACGGGTGGGGCACGATCCCGAGCTGTACGCACTGGCGGCGTCCGCCGGAGCCGCGGAGGGCCTCCTGTCCGGCGTCACGACGATCGCCGACCACCACCTGAACTGGCCCGCCGCGGCGACCACGGACGACACCGTCGCGCTCGCCGCGGCCACCGTGGACGCGGTCCGCGGGCTCGGCGGGCGACTCGTCTTCGTCCGCGGCTCGGCGCGGGACGACCCGGACCGCGCGGCGGCATCGGCGGACGCGATCGCGTCGCGGCTGCTGCACGACGACGCCGTCGGCGGCGTGGACCCGGACGGTGGGCTCCAGGTCGCCGTCGGTCCGGCGGGCGTGCACTCCGACGGCGAGGCGACCTTCCGGGCGCTCGGTGAGGTGGCGGCGCGGCACGGACTCCGCCGGCGGACCCAGGCCAACGAACAGGTCGACACCGCGATCGCGCTCGATCGCTACGGCCGTCGTCCGCTCGACCTGCTCGAGGAGTGGGGGTGGCTCGCACCGGACGTCACGATCGCGCACCTCTGCGACGTCACCGACGACGAGATCGCCCGGCTCGCGGCAGCAGGCGTCACCGCCACGCACGCCCCCGGGTGCGACGTGCCGATGGGGTGGGGCATCGCTCCCGTCGCACGGCTCGCCGCCGCGGGGGTCCCGGTCGGCCTCGGCACGAGCGGCGGCGGCAGCAACGACGCCGGACACCTGCTCGCGGACGCCCGGCTGGCCATGCAGGTGTCGGCATTCGTCGGGCCGCAGCTGCCGGCGCGGCAGGTGCTCGGCACGGCGACGGAGGGTTCCGCCACGGGGCTCGGTCGCCCGGAGCTCGGGCACCTCGGCGACGGGAGCGCGGGCGACCTGTGCGTGTGGGACGTCTCCGGGGTGGCGGACGCGGGCGTCGCCGACCCCGTCGCGGGACTGCTCTGGGCCGCTCCCGGGCGGCGGCCCCGACACGTCGTCGTGGGTGGACGCGTGGTGGTCCGCGACGGGCAGCTCGTCGCGGCGGACGAGCGGGAGATCGCGGCGCGACTGGCCGAGCGGTTGGCCCGGACGCCCGCCGTCGTCTGACCGGATCGTGCGCCGCCGGCTCAGCTCGTGGACACCGCCCGGCGGTGGATGGGACCGGCACCGTCGACGAGCGCACCACCGCCGGCGCCGGTCCGGACCGCGATCACCTCGGCCATGATCGCGACCGCCATCTCGGCCGGCGTCGTCGCACCGATGTCGAGCCCGATCGGGGACCGCAGCCGGTCGGTGTCCGGTGTCCCGAGCGCGCGCAGCTCCGCCATCCGGCGTGCGTACGTCGTGCGGGAGCCCATCGCCCCGACGTACCCGGCACCACGTCGGAGCGCCGAGTCGACCACGGCGGCGTCGAACCGGTCGTCGTGCGAGAGCACCACGACGGCGGTGGTCGCGTCCACCGGCAACGCCTCGACCACACGCGTCGGCCAGCCCACGATGCGTTCGTCGGCGGCCGGGAAGCGCTCGTCGGTCAGGAACACCGGCCGCGGGTCGACGACCGTCACGGCGTAGCCGAGCACCGCGGCCGCGTTCGTGAGGGCCACGGCGAACTCGACCGCGCCCACCACGATGCACCGCGGCCGGACGTCGGCGCGCTCCACGAAGAGCCGGCCGCCGCAGCCGTCGGGGACGTGCACGACCGCGCCGAGCGTCGACGGGTCGAGCGAGAGGCCGAGCGACGTCGGCACCCCGGACGCCGCGCGCCGGAGCGCGTCCACGACGTCGGCGTCGTCGGGTCGGACGCGACGGACCAGGATCTCGACGCGACCACCGCAGCGGAGCGCCGGTGCCCACATCGCGTCGACGTCGTCCGGGTCGTCGTCGAACCCGAAGCGTTCGAGCACCGCCTCGCCGGTCTCGAGGACCTGTTCCGCCGTCTCGAACAGCGCCCCCTCGACGCACCCGCCGGAGATCGTGCCGACGACCTGACCGCCGGGCAGGACGGCCATCGACGAACCGACGCCGGTCGGCGCGCTGCCCGTCATCGCGACGGCCGTCGCGACGACCACGGGGTCCCCCGCGTCGAGGGCGGCCAGGAGGCGCGGTGCCAGTTCGAACATCACGCACCCCCGGCGTCGGTCGCGTCCTGGAGCATCGCCCAGACCCGGTCGCGCGTCATCGGCAACCGGTGGGGGCGCACGCCGACGGCGTCGCGCACCGCGTTCGCGACGGCGGGCGCGACCGGGTTGTACGGCGCCTCGCTCATCGACTTCGCGCCGAGGGGGCCGAGCGGGTCGTGCGTGTCGGCGAAGCGCACCTCGGTGCGGGGCACGTCGGAGATCTTCGGCACCCGGTACGCCCGGAACGCGTCGGTCGTCACCCGACCGGTTTCGTCCAGCACGACCTCCTCGTACAGCGCCGAGCCGATCGCCTGCGCGGCGCCGCCCTCCACCTGGCCGCGGAGCTGCTCCGGGTTCAGGACGGTGCCGGCGTCCACCGCCTGCACGCTGTGCAGCACGCGGACCTCGCCCGTCGGCCGGTGCACCGCCACCCGGGCGCCGTGCACGGTGAACGCGAGCGACCGTGGCGTGCCGTCGTGGCTGCCGTGCGCGACGAGCGGGCCGTCGGCGAGCAACTCGGCGTGCCCGACGAGCTCCTCCCCGACGCGGACGCCGTCCGGCCCGACCGAGACCGCCGGCCCGAGCGGCCCCGACGCGGTCCGAGGTGTCCGGGCGGCGACGATCCCGAGGGCGCGCCCGGTCATGTCCTCCCGCAGTGCCTGCGCCGCGGCGTACAGCGCCTTGCCGGCGACGACGACCCCCGCGGACCCGAACGCCCCCGTGTCGTGCCGCGCCGCGTCGGTGTCCGACTGGTGCACGTCGACCCGGTCCGTGGTGGTGCCGAGGGCGGTGGCGACGAGCTGCGTGTGCACCGTCGTGGTCCCGTTGCCGAACTCGGCCGTGCCGACGCCGATGCGGTACCGGCCCTCAGTGGTGGCCTCGACCGACACGTGCGCGTGGTGCCCGCGCGGCGGCATCGTGGCGATCGCCGCGAGGGCGACCCCGGTGCCGAACGCCCAGTCCCCGGAGTCGTCCAGCGGCGGCCCGTCCATGCGTGGGACCTCGGGTACCGGCGCGCGGAGGGCGTCCTCCACCAGGTCGATGCACTGGTCGAGTCCGTAGCTGCCCTCCCAGCGCAGGTCGTCCTGCTCGTCCGGGTCCGTGACCACGAGGGGGTCTCCGGGGACCACGACGTTCCGCCGCCGCAGGTCGAGCGGGTCGATGCCGAGCTCCCGGGCGAGCTCGTCCATGGCGGACTCGATCGCGAACACGACCTGGCCGAGCCCGTACCCGCGGAACGCCCCGGACGGCAGGTTGTTCGTGTACACGGACTCCGCGTCCACGCGCTTCGACGGGCACCGGTAGACGGCGACGGACTCGCTGACGGAGTGGAACATGACCCCGATCCCGTGGTTGCCGTACGCGCCGGTGTCCATGGTCTGGTCGACGTGCAGTGCCGTCAGGTGTCCCGCGGCGTCGGCACCGAGCCGGACCCGCACGCGCATCGGGTGCCGGGTCGGGGCGATCGTGAACTCGTCACGCCGGCTGAACTCGTACTGCACCGCGCGACCGGTCCGCAGCACCGCGAGGGTGACCAGGTCCTCGGTCAGCAACTCCTGCTTCCCGCCGAACCCACCGCCGACGCGCTTCGCGACCACGCGGACACGGCTCGGGTCGAGGCCGAACACGTGCGCGATCTCGTCCCGCACCAGGAACGGGACCTGCGTCGCGGTCCGGAGCACGAGCCGCCCGTCCCGGTCGACGGACCCGCGGGTCGCGTGGGTCTCGAGCGCGGCGTGCGAGACGCGGCCCGTCGTCCAGGTGCCCTCGACGGTGGCCGCGGCCGTCGCCAGGGCCCCGTCGACGTCGCCCGTCTCGCCGTGCAGGGCGGCGACCACGTTGCGGCCCGGCTCGGCGATCCGGTGCTCCTCCGTCGTCTTGTCGGCGTGCAGGAGCGGAGCGCCGACGGCACGGGCCGCGTCCGGGTCGTGCACGCTCGGCAGCACCTCGTAGCGCACCCGCACGAGGGCGCAGGCCTGCTCGGCGACCCGGACGCTGTCGGCGACGACGGCGGCCACGCGCTGCCCACGGAAACGGAGCACCCGGTCGAGCACCCGGGTGTCGTCCGGGTCGTCCAGGCGGGACTCGTGCCGACCCGTGGAGAACAGCACGCCGGGGTCGTCGTGGTGGGTGAGGACGGCGTGCACACCCGGGAGGGCTTCGGCCTCCGTCGTGTCGATCGACACGATGCGGGCGTGCGGGTGCGGGCTGCCGAGGACCGCGAGGTGCAGCAGCCCCTCCGTCCGCCGCACGTCGAGCGTGTACTCCTCGCGTCCGGTCACGATCGCCATCGCGGCCGGGGCGGCGACCGACGTGCCGATCGCCTGACCGGCCGCCGCGCAGGCCGTGTTCGCGACCCCGTCCAGGGCGTCTTCGATCGCCCGGTACCCGGTGCACCGGCAGAGGTTGCCCTTCAACGCACGGTGCCGGTCGGCCAGGGCGTCCTCGTCGAGCGTGGACGCCGTGACGACGTACCCGGCGGTGCAGAAGCCGCACTGGAAGCCCGGTGCCTCGGCGAACGCGCGCTGCACGGGGTGCGGGTCCTCCGGAGTGCCGAGCCCGGCCGCCGTGGTGACGGCACGACCCGCCATCCGGTGCGCCGGCGTGATGCAGGAGTGGACCGGCACACCGTCGACGAGCACCGAGCACGCACCGCAGTCGCCCGCGTCGCAGCCCTTCTTCACGGACGTCACCCCGTGCTCGCGGAGCAGGGTGCGGAGGACCTGACCGGGCTGCGGTTCGGCGTCCACCGTCGCGCCGTCGACCTCGAACCTCATGCCGCACCGCCCGTCGTCCCGAGCGCCTCGGCGACGAGCTCCGCCGCGAACCGCCGGGTCACCGCGCGCCGCCAGTCGGGGGAACCGTGCGGGTCGTCGTACCAGGCGTCGTGGGCCGCCAGCCGCGCATCGACCTCCGCGGCGGTCGGGACCCCTGGGTGACGGAGCACGAGCGGCCGCGGGGTCGCCCCGGTCACGACGAGGACGAATCCCGACGCCGACCACCGCGCCGTGACCAGCGCGCCGGTCCGGCCGTGCGGGCTGAGGGACACCCGGCGGAACCCGGTGCGCGCCACGAGGGCCGCTCGTGGCACGTCGAACGCCCGGATGACCTCACCCGGCGCGAGGTCGGTCGTCCGCGGCCCGGTGACCAGGTCCGCCACCGGGACCCGGCGCTCCCCGCCGTCCGGGGTCCAGACCTCCGCGATCGCGTCGAGCGTCACGAGCAGCGCGGTGATCGCCCCCGCCGGCAGGGCGACCGCGACGTTGCCGCCGACCGTCGCCTGGTTCCACACCTTGAACGATGCCAGCAACGCGTTGGCGCACCGGTCGACGAGCGGCCAGGCACGCCAGTCGTCCTCGGGCGCCACACGCAGCAGCGACGCGATCGTGCACGTCGCGGCGATCCGGAGCCCTCCGGCGCTGCGCTCGGTGTCGCGCCACCCCAGTGCCGTGAGGTCGACGAGCCCGGTCAGACCCGGCTGCTCCTCCGAGTACAGCCAGGTGCCGCCGGCGAGGGGATGCTCACCGGGACCGAAGGAGAGGTCGTCGCGGTGCGACGGTGTCCGCACGGTGCGGACGGAGACGAGGTCCATTGCAGGGTCCGATCGGGATGGGGGAACGGGTGTCGGTGGCGCCGTCGGACCGTCGTCCGTGCGCGATCATCCCGCGGTTCCACGCCGAGGACCGCCGGGGTGCGGATGTGTGCGCCACGGGGCCCTCCTCGATCGGGTGCGTCGTGGCGGCAACGCTATGGAACGGGTGTTTCCGTGTGGTTACGGGCGTTCGACGGCTGCGTCACGACCGGGCCGTGGCCGCTGGCGGAGGTCGTG
This sequence comes from Curtobacterium pomorum, assembly GCF_044497295.1. Lineage (NCBI taxonomy): Bacteria > Bacillati > Actinomycetota > Actinomycetes > Micrococcales > Microbacteriaceae > Curtobacterium > Curtobacterium pomorum. Next base: position 858,889 of record NZ_CP172409.1, on the reverse strand, counting down.
ACGTGTTCGACCCACCGCCGAAACACGCGGATGTCATCGTCGCCTCCATGGAGATCACCGACGTCCAGCCAGTCCCCACCACCACGACCGTCCGCCTCGGTGCGAACCAGTACGGCAAGGCCGAGGTCCGGCTCGTCCGGGTGACGCGCGACACCGACCGGCACGAGATCGAGGACCTGACCGTCACGACGCAGTTGCGCGGCGCGGCGCTCGCCGACTCGTACACCGAGGGCGACAACGCGAAGGTCGTCGCGACGGACACGCAGAAGAACACCGTCTACGCCTTCGCGAAGGAGCACGGGGTGGGGACGCCGGAGGAGTTCCTGCTGCGACTCGGCCGGCACTTCAGCACCGCCTTCGACTGGTACGACGGCTCCACCCTGTCCGCCGAGCAGCACACGTGGGAGCGGATCGTCGTCGACGGCCGGGAGCACGACCACTCGTTCGTCCGGGCAGGCCGCGGCACCCGCACGGCCGTGGTGCAGGTCGACGGCGACGACGTGCACGTGCTCGCCGGGGTCACCGACCTGACGGTCCTGAAGTCGACGGGCAGCGAGTTCCACGGGTTCCCGCGTGACGGGTACACGACGCTCGCGGAGACCGACGACCGGATCCTCGCGACCTCGGTGACGGCCCGCTGGCGGTACACGCCCGAGGCGGTGGCGGCGGGCATCGACTACGACGCCGTGTACGCCGGTGTCCTCGACCGCATGCTCGCGACGTTCGCCGAGCTGCACTCCCTGGCGCTGCAGCAGACCCTGTTCGCGATGGGCCGCTCGGCGATCGAGGCGTTCCCGGAGATCGCCGAGGTGCGGTTCTCGATGCCGAACAAGCACCACTTCCTGGTCGACCTCGCACCGTTCGGCCTGGACAACCCCGGCGAGGTGTTCTTCGCCGCCGACCGGCCCTACGGCCTGATCTCCGGCACCGTCGTGCGCGACGGCGTCGCCGAGGCCCCTGCCGCGTGGACGTCGGTGCCGGCGTTCGTGTGACCGACGTGGTGGGCGTGCTGCTCGCCGCGGGTGCGGGGACGCGGATGGGGCGGCCGAAGGCGCTGGTCGCCGAGCCGGACGGCACCCCGTGGCTGCACCTCGGCGTCGACGCGCTCTTCCTCGGCGGCTGCGACCGGGTCGTCGTCGTCCTCGGCGCCGCAGCCGACCGGGCGCGGGCCCTCGTGCCCGCAGTGGACGGGGTCACCGTCGTCGTCGCGGACGACTGGGCAGCGGGGCCGGGCGCGTCGCTCGCCGTCGGGCTCGCGGCCGTCACCGGTCCGGCGACGGCGTGCGTCTCCCTCGTCGACCTGCCCGGCCTCCCCGCGACGGCCGTCCGGCGGGTGATCGGCGACGGCGACCACCCGACGGCCCTCCGCCGCGCGGTCCACCGCGGCGTACCGGGACACCCGGTGGTCGTCGGCTCGGAGCACCGTGCCGCGCTGGTCGCCGCGCTGTCCCGCGACCCCGCGCACGGCGCCGGCCCGTGGCTCGCGTCGTCGGGCGCGGAGCCCGTCGAGTGCGGCGACCTGTGGGACGGTCACGACCAGGACCACCCGGTCGTCCCGCACTGAACCCACAGCGCGTCAGCGCGGGATCACCGAGAACAGGAACTTCTTGCGGACCATGTACCAGGCCAGCAGGATCAACGCCGAGTGCACCACGAAGCCGATCCAGAAGTCGCCCCACGGCACACCCGGGATCGACGCGATCGCCAGCGCGAAGAACACCTGCCACACGAAGACGTAGAGGCTCGCCTGCCCGATCGGGATCCAGAGCCACCCGATCGCCGCCGAGATCGGCTTCCAGAACACCGTCAGGATCGCGTACGACACGATCGCGAAGAACGCGATGTCGACCAGTCGGCCCCACTGCAGGTCCACCCGCTGGTACGCCGTGTTGTACAGGTCCTCGTACATCGACGCCGGGAACGGGACCGGTGTGAACCCGGCGTGGTTCGCCGCCCAGACGTACACCAGGAACGCCGCGTAGCCGCCGACACCGATGCCGACCAGGACCTTGCCGAGCCGCCCGGTGAGCGCACCGATGATCTGCCGTCGGTAGTACCCGAGCACGAGTCCGTGGGTGAACACGACCTGCCAGGTGAGCAGCGGGAACACCGCCTCGAACTGCGAGTTCAGCGGGCGGAACTCCGGGTGGAGCGCCTGGAACACGTACAGCGCCCAGCTCACGACGAGCACCACCCACCAGAAGCCGCGGCGGATCAGCCAGAGCAGCGGCGGGATGAACAGGCTCAGCACCACGAACAGGCCCATGATGTTGAACGGCCAGGGGCCCATCTCGAGCAGCAGGAACTGCCGGATGGCGTACCACGGCGGCGGGTAGCCGAGCAGCTGCATGGCGTTCGGGTACAGGTCGTAGACCCGGCCCTCGGCACCGACGCCGCCGGTGCCGGTGCCCCGGTCGGTGAACGTCGTGATCGCGTCGGTGTTCAGGAACGGGACGAAGCTCAGCGCGAAGACCACCGCGATCACCACGAGCGTGACCAGGTACTGCTTGCGGGCACGCTTCCACGCCCCGATCGCGGCCGCCCACTCGCCGAACTTCTTGATGGCGAACGGGTAGGTCATGCCGAGGACCATGCCGGACAGGAACACGAACATCTCGGCACCGGTGATCGCACCCACCGCGTGCAGGGTGAGGTACGAGTACGGTCCGCCGATCTCGATGTGGGTGATCACCACCGCCAGGATGATGAACCCGCGGAACAGGTCGAGCCGCAGGTCGCGCCCGGGCTTGCCGTCGTCGGGGTACCGCCACCCCGGCAGCAACCGGCCGAACAGGCCGCTCAGCAGGAACACCACCGCCAGGCCCACGGCGAGCCAGACGATCCACGCCATCTGGTCGCCGCCGGTGTCGTACTGCTGGTCGGTCGCGGCGTTGCCCTGCTGCGTGGTGACGCGGTCGGTGACCGGCCCGAAGGCGAAGTGGTCGCTGCGCTCGAGATCGGTGCGGAACGAACCGGCGATGCCGGGGACGGCGGTGTCGCGCCAGTCGGCGACACGGTTGCCGGCCTCGGGCTCGCGACGGTTCGTCTCGACGAAGGTCACGCCCCGGATCAACGGGCGGTCCTGGACCGACGCGATCACCTGCCGCCACCAGCCCTGCTTGACCAGCAGCTCCGCGTCGCCCCGGCGGGTGTGGTCGTACAGCGCACCGGTGTCGAGCAGCATCGACCGGTCGCCGTCGACCGCGAACCGGTCGTAGAAGCTGTCGGCCTGCTGCTGGTCGTAGCCCCAGGTCTCGTCGAACCGGGACTCGACCTCACCGGGCTCCGGCACGTCGTTGCGGGTGAGGGGCACGTCGCGGCCGGCTGCTGCCGTCGACTTCCCCTTGCCGAAGGAGTACATCGACAGCCCGACCCAGTCGACCGACGCGTCGCCCGGCCAGTACGGCTCGTAGGGGTCGTCGGCCGCGGTCAGCGCGCCGTCGCCGTCGGTGTCGAGCTTCGCGACGTCGGTCGCGGACAGGTCGTCCAGGCGCCCGGCGGACTCGCCGAACGGGTACCCGGCACCGTACGACGGCGACCAGACCATGAGCGCGTCGGAGTCGCCGCCGTGCACCGCGGTCGCGAGTGTCCGGAACGCCTGCACGAACTGCGTCGGCTGCTGCCCCCAGCGCACCCACGTGCCGTTCATCTGGGGCGCGAACCGCACGAGCACCTGGGTGTCGTACTGGTCGTGGACCTCCTGGAGCACGGTGTTGACGGCCCGGGCGTCGGCGGCGTCGAGTGACCGGAGCGACTGCCCGGGCTCGAGGCTGACGACGAGGACCGCGCCCTGTGTCGCCGCGGCACGCGTCGCGCGGAGGAGCTCCCGCCGGGCCGAGCGGTCGAGCGGGTAGTCGATCTCCACCCCGTACATGGACGGCGTCGCACCGAGTCGTCCCTCGTACCCCGCCGGGGAGTCGTCGCCCCAGTCGAGGTCCGGACCGAACCAGGCCGTCCCGCTCGCCGGCGCCGTCGCCGCGGCCGTGTGCACCGTCACCGCGGACGCCGGCAGTGCACCGCAGAGCAGGAGCGTCGCGATCGTGACGAGGACGGCGACCACCCGGGCCGCCAGCAGCCTCACCGTTCGCACACCAGGGTCCAGACGTTGTGCCCGTGCTCGTGTCGGTGCTCCAGGCGGTCGAGGGCGGCGATCGCGAGTGCCAGGCCGCGTCCGCTCTCCTGTTCGACGTCGGCCATCGTCACGGCGCTCAGGTCGATGTCCACGGGCAGGCCGTTGTCGGTGAGCTCCGCGGTGAGGGCGCGATCCGTCGACTCGAGCCGCACGGTGTACCGCCGACCGGTCTCCTGGTCGGCGCGCGTGGTGTGCTCGACGATGTTGGCAGCGACCTCGGCCAGGGCGGTCTCCAGCGCGAACCGGAGCCGGGCGTCGTCGATGCCGAGTCCGTCCCACCACGTCGCGAAGCGGTCCTGGACCTCGTCGAGCGACACGGGCGTCGCGGCGACGTCGAAGGTGGTCTCGGCGCTCACAGTGGTCCTCCGGCGGTGGTCGACTCGTGCTCTGACTGGGCTGCCGTACCCGGGCCGCGGTAGCGGACGGCCCGGATCACGATGCTGAAGATGAACAGGTCGAAGACGACCCACGCGGTGTTGACCAGCGGCGCGATGCCCGACGCCTGCCCGGTCAGGTACCGGATGCCGATCATGACGAGTGCGGCGACCAGGGCACCCATCGCGAAGAGCTGCGGCTTGACGAGGTCCCACCGTGGCTTCTGCTCGGTCTCGTCGCGCACCTTCGGCGTCACCCGGAACCCGAGCGGCTTGCCGCGGAACACGTTCTCGAACGCACTCGTCACCGCCTCGATCCACACCGGGAACAGCGCGAGCGAGTACTGCTGCCCACGCCAGGTCGGTCTGCCCGCGGCGACCACCCAGAACAACAGCTGGTTGAGCACGAGGAACGGGATCAGCCGGGCGAAGAAGTCGACGCTGTACGCCTGCACCGGCACGACGCCGAACGACAGGCACAGCACCGGCGCCGCGATGTAGACGATCGCCGCGAACCCGGACAGGTAGCTCCACATCGTGGAGAAGTACATGAGGCGCTGCCCCCAGGACAGCCCCTTCTGCACCAGCGGGTTCTCGCGGAAGAACACCTGCATGGTGCCCTGCGCCCAGCGGAGCCGCTGCACGAGCATGGTCGGCAGGTCCTCGGGCGCCAGGCCCTTCGCCAGGATCTCGTCGTGGTACGCCGACTTCCAGCCGAGCCCGTGCAGCCGCATGGCGGTGGCCATGTCCTCGGTCACCGAGATCGTGGCCAGCGGCATGATCGGCTGCGCCTCGTCGTCACGGTTGACGTCGAGTGCCCGAGCGAGGACGGCGATCGACTCGATGGCGGCCACGGGCGATGCGTCGCGGCGGCCGAGCACGTCGAGCGCAGCGTCGTCGAGACCGGCGAAGGTGTTCGCGTCGGTCGACATCGCCGCGAGTTCCTGCAGGTCGTTCCGCACCGACTCGAGGTCGGCGGCGGCGAACCGGAAGGCGATCGCGTCGATCCCGCGCTGGAACGCGTAGGTGACGTCGCCGAGCGGTTCGCCGGCCCGGACCTGGTCGCGGGCACGGTCGACGACGGCCTCGGCCTCGTCCAGGGCTCCGAGCACCCGCGGGTCCGTCTCGGTCTCGCGGGCGCGGGCCAGCAGCTTCCGTGCCGTCGTGATCGTGCGCTGCACCGACGCCTCGACCTCGACCACGTAGCGGGAGATGCCGAGCTGCATCAGGGCCTCGCGCCGCAGGATCGCGTTCGACCCGCAGAAGAACGCGGCGTTCCAGCCGTCCTTCGACTGCTGGATCGGTCCGTAGAACAGCGGCGCCTGGCTGCCGAGCAGGTCCTGTTCGGGGACGTTCTCGAACCACTGCGGCGTCTGCACGAGTGCCATCCGCGGGTCCTTGAAGTAGCCGAGCGTGCGGTCGAGGATCTCCGGCTCCGGCACCTGGTCGGCGTCGAGGATCAGCAGGAACTCGCCCTGGGTCGCGAGCAGGGCGTTGTTGAGGTTGCCGGCCTTGGCGTGCCGGGGCCGGTCGATCCAGTCGGCACCACGAGTGACGACGCCGATGCCGAGCGACTCGGCGGCCGCGCGCATCTCGGGGCGGTTGCCGTCGTCGAGGATCCAGGTCGCGTGCGGGTGCGTGATCGCCTTCGCCGCCCGGGCCGTGCGCACGACCATCTCGACGGGCTCGTTGTACGTGGTGATGAAGACGTCGACGGTGACGTCCGATGACGGCTTCGTCGGGGGTTCCCCGCGCTCGCGCAGCCGCCACGCCCCGAAGGCGAACAGGAGCGAGTCGATGACGCTGTAGGTCTCGGCGAGGATGAGCGGCACGGCGATCCACCAGGAGTGCCAGTTCACCGAGGCGGCCCAGCGCCAGACGACGTAGTTCACCCCGGCGATCGAGGCCAGGAGCGCGACGGTGCGCACCGTGACGAGCCGTCGGCGGGCCGTGCCGGTGCTGAGCCGGCGGCGGTCCTGCCGGCTGACGTCGAGCGCCGTCACCGGGTCGCTCCGGCTGCGGGGTCGCCGACCGTGCTGCGTCGCAAGGGTGCCTCCTGATCCGCGGACCCCGGCCGCAGCGCGCCCGGGTGTGGTCTCGTCCGGACGCAGACCCAGGGGTCGTCGTGCCGGCCGTCCGCTCCGGTCGTCGGGCACGACCTCGGCGTAGGGACCTGTCTACCGCAGCGACCGGCCCTCTGTCAGGCCCGGACTGCGAGTCGTGGACAACGGCCGGGGTCCACCCACCGTGCAGGTCAGAACGCGGCGGCGAACCCCAGGTCGTCGGCGAGGCGCGCGATCACCTGGTCGAAGTACGCGGCGCCGTCGGAGACGGAGCCCACGAAGTGGCCGAAGAGCTCGAACGAGATCGTGCCGAACACCGTCGACCACGCCATCAGGGTGCGGACGAGGACCTCGTCGGGCAGCGTGACGCCGAACGATCGCAGGGTGGCCGGGGCGTCCGCGACTGCGGGGCCGGCCGCCCCGGGAGCCGCCGTGGGCGCGGTGGGTGACCCGGGCCTCCCGTCCGCTCCCGGAGACGACCCGACGGGACCGTCGGACGCGACCGCATCGGCGACCACCCGTACCAGCGCGAGCGTCGTCCGCGCGGCGGGCGCGACCGTCTCGCGGGGCGCGGCGTAACCCGGCACAGGCGACCCGAACAGCAGCGCGAAGTCCCCCGGGTGTGCGACGGACCACGCCCGGATCGCACGGCACGCGGCGACCCAGCGGGCGCCCGGCAACGGCCCGGCCGCGGCGTCGGCAGCCTCGACCGCTGCGCCGAGTTCGTCGTAGTCGACGATGAGCAGCGCCGTCAGCAGGTCGTCGCGGCTCGGGAAGTAGCGGTACACCGCCGACGAGACCATGCCGACGTCGCGGGCGACGGCTCGGAGGCTGAGCGCCGCGGGGCCCTCGTCGGTGAGGCGGGTGCGCGCGGCGGCGAGGATGTCCGCCCGGACCGTCTGCCGGGCGAGCTCGCGTGCTGTCGGTGCCATCCGGTCACCCTGCCACACGAGAGCACTGCACACAAATGAGAGCAGTGCTCTTGCTCTTTCGTGCTCCAGCGCGCATCCTGGTGGCGAGAGCACCGCTCTCGCTGACCGAACGGAAGCAGGGACCATGTCGCACCACCACCTCGTCATCGGCGCCGGCCCGGCGGGCCGCCACGTCGCCACGCTGCTCGCCGAACGCGGTGAGCGCGTCACGGTCGTCACCCGCTCGGGTCGCGACACCGGCCTGTCGGGAGTCGGGCACGTCGCACTCGACGCCTCCGACGCCGAGGCGCTCACCCGGACGGCCGACGGCGCCGCCGTGCTCTACAACTGCGCGAACCCCGGCGACTACACGCAGTGGGAACGCACCTGGCCGCCGCTCGCCGCGTCGATGCTCAGCGCTGCCGAACGCACCGGCGCCGTGTACGCGATCACCGGCAACCTGTACCCGTACGGTCCGGTCGACGGGCCGATGCGACCCGACACCCCGGACGCCGCCACCGACCACAAGGGGATCCTCCGCGCCCGGCTGTGGGCGGACGCCCTGGCGGCGCACCGCGCTGGACGCGTCCGCGCCGTCGAGGTCCGGGCCTCGGACTACGTCGGGCCGGGCATCGGGGCGAACGGGCACGTCACGCGGGTGCTGCCGGCCGCATTGCAGGGGAAGGCCGTGACGATGATCGGCAGGACCGACCTGCCGCACACGTTCACGGACGTGCTCGACGTCGCCAGGACCCTGGTGGCGGCAGCGTCGGACGAGCGCGCGCACGGCCGCACGTGGATGGTGCCGAGCAACGCTCCTCGTACCCAGCGGCAGGCGCTGACCGACGTGCTGGCCGCCGCCGGCAAACCGCCCGTGCCCGTCCGACGGGTGCCCGCCGCCGCGATCCGTGCCCTCGGGCTCGTGTCGCCGATGATGCGGGAGCTCGCCGACATGACCTACCAGTGGACGGCGCCGTACGTGGTCGACGACGCCGAGAGCCGCACGTGGTTCGGCATCGAGCCGACCCCGTGGGACGAGGTGTGCCGCCGGACCGTCGCCGGGGTGTCGTGAGGGGTTGTGGGGGTGGCGGCGGTGGGCGGTCTCGCTGGTGCCGGGTGCCGGGTGCCGGGTGCCGGGTGCCGGGTGCCGGGTGCCGGGTGCCGGGTGCCGCTGAGGTTCCACAACACGCCGCCGGTGTGCCGCCGAGGTTCCACAGACCGGCTGAGGGAGCGCCGACACTCCAATATTTCGGAACCTCGGGCACGCGCCCGCACCCGGCACCCCGCACCCGGACACAGGACGGGGTGGGACGCGCCGTTGCGTCCCACCCCGTCCTGCCTCGGTCTGCCGGTCAGATCACCAGCAGCCGCGAGTACTGCGCCGACGACAGCTGCTGGGCAGCCCCGCCGGAGGCCGGCACGCGCCAGAGCCCGGCCGAAGCTCCGCTGTCGACGTTGACGAAGACGTCGCCGTCGTCGGAGGCGGCGCCCGTGTTCGGCCCGCGCGACCCCGCCGTGATGCCGGAGACCGCCACGGTGGACTCCCCACCGGTGCCGACCACGAGCTTGTCCGGGATCGTGCGGTCGACCTTGCAGCCGGTCGGGCTGGTCGGGTACTCGGCGGGGGCGCTGCACCACTCGGCGGACTGCAGCAGCGAGAACCCGTCGGCGTTGGTGGCCGCGTACTCGAACGCCAGCCGGGGCTCGATCCGCGTCAGGGCCGTAGCGCCCGGCTTCAGCTGGTACCAGGCCCACGAACCGGCGGCACCGGGAGAACGGATGTCGACGTACACGTTGCCGTGCGAGTCGGCGAGGACCGCTGCGGGGTACCCGACGCCGGAGCTGCCGGGGAGGGTGATCGCCCGTGCGGTCATGCCGGTGCCCACGACGATCGGGGAGAACTGCGAACCGCCGACGGCGACGACCTTGCCGTCGGGAGTGACGGTCCAGAACCGCTGGCCGCTGCCCGTGGCAGTCAGGTCGAGCACGGTCGTCGCGGTGGAACTGCCGACGGGGAGCTTCTGCACCGCACCCGTCGCCGAGTCGATCCAGTACAGGTTGCCGGCGACGTCGGAGCGCAGGTCGGGGGTCAGGTGCAGCCCGGTCGCCAGCGTCCGCGTGGCACTGCCGTCGGCGGGGTGGAACAGGATCGAGGTCAGGTCCGCCGAGGGGGTGAACACGTCACCGACGTCGTCCGCGGCGAAGCCCGTCCCCTTCGCGGCGACGACCTTCCCGGTGCCGGAACCGTCCTCGGCGAACCGCACGACGTTACCGGACGCGTCGAGGGCGAACAGCGACTGCGTCGTGTCGACCACGGACGGCGTGGTGTAGCGGACGAGGGTCGTGCGGCCGGTCTTCTTCGCGCCGATCGCGCGCACCGAGAAGCGGTAGGTCGTCTTCGGCGTCAGGTCGCCGAAGCGGTCGGACCGCGCCTTCGCCGGCAGCCGGTCGACACCCTGGTCGGGCTGGTGCTGCGCGGGGGAGATCGTGACCTTCCAGCCGGTGACCTTCGCGCCGGACTTCGGGGGACCCCAGGTCACGGTCGCGCTGTCGCCGGCTCCGGTGACCCGGACGGCGGTCGGCGCGCCCGGCGCCGAGGACGAGGGGGCAGCCGTCGCCGGCGCCACTCCCCCGATGACGAGCGCCGCCGCTGCGGCGACGGTGATGAGTGCTCGGTACACGTTCGTTCCCCTGCCTTCCCCGCGGCTCCCTGCGTCACGGCTGCAGGTATCACAGCACCGCCAGGGCACCAGGGGAACCGATCCGGGCGTGATGTGCGGTTCCCCGCACCGCAAGCGTGGTGACGCAACGGCCGCCGTCCGGGGCGACCCACGGCACGAGGCGCGACCGGACGACGGACGGGAGGCACGGTGCCAGCCGGCACCGTGCCTCCCGTCAGGATGGGGTCGCGTCCAGGACGCGGCTCGCGTCAGTAGCGGGGCTTGCGCTCCGGACGGTCGTCGCGGTCGCCACGCGGGGCGCGGTCGCGGTCCTCGTAGCGACGGGCCCCACCGCCACCACCACGGCGGTCGGGCTTGATCTCGATGAGCTTGCCGCTGATCCGGGTGTCGGTCAGACGGTCGAGCACGCCACCGTCCATGTCGGCCGGCAGCTCGACGATGGAGAAGTCCGGCTGGATGCGGATCGCGCCGAAGTCGTCGCGGCGCAGGCCGCCCTCGTTCGCGAGCGCACCGACGATCTGACGCGGCTCGACGCGGTGCCGACGACCGACCTCGATGCGGTAGGCCGTCCTGGGCTGCGAACGACGGGGGCCGCGGTCGCGGTCACCGCCACGGTCGCTGCGCGGGGCACGGTCGTCGCGTCCGCCACGGTCGTCGCGCTCGCCACGGCGGGCGTCGCGGTCCATCTGCGTGCGGAGGGCGTCGTCGGCTGCGGTCAGGAGCAGCGGCGAGTCGCCCTGCGCCACGACGGCGAGGGCGGCGGCGACGTCGTCCGAGGGGACGTCGTGGTGCTCGACGTAGTGGGCGATGACGTCGCGGAAGGCGGCGATGCGGCCCTGGTCCTCGAGCGCCGCGGTGATCGCGTCGTCGAAGCGGGTCAGGCGCGTCTCGTTGACGTCGTCGATGGTCGGCAGCTGCATCTGCGTGAGCGGCTGCTTCGTGTGGCGCTCGATCGCGGAGAGCAGGCGACGCTCGCGGGGGGTGACGAAGCTGATCGAGTCACCCGAGCGGCCGGCGCGACCGGTGCGGCCGATGCGGTGCACGTAGGACTCGATGTCGACCGGGATGTCGTAGTTCACGACGTGGGTGATGCGGTCGACGTCGAGGCCACGGGCGGCGACGTCGGTGGCGACCAGGATGTCGAGCTTGCCGGACTTCAGCTGGTTGACGGTCCGCTCGCGCTGGGCCTGGGCGACGTCACCGCTGATGGCGGCGGCGGCGTACCCACGGGCGCGGAGCTTCTCGGCCAGGGTCTCGGTCTCGCTCTTGGTGCGGACGAAGATGATCATGCCCTCGAAGTCCTCGACCTCGAGGATGCGGGTGAGCGCGTCGACCTTCTGCGGGTAGGAGACCATCAGGTAGCGCTGCGTGATGTTCGCGGCGGTCTTCGTCTTGGTCTTGACGGTGATCTCGGCCGGGTCCGTCAGGTACTGCTGCGAGATGCGGCGGATCTGCGCGGGCATCGTCGCCGAGAAGAGCGCGACCTGCTTGTCGTCGGGGGTGTCGGCGAGGATCGTCTCGACGTCCTCGGCGAAGCCCATCTTGAGCATCTCGTCGGCCTCGTCGAGCACGAGGTACTTCAGCTCGGACAGGTCGAGCGTGCCCTTCGCCAGGTGGTCCATGATGCGACCGGGGGTGCCGACGATGACGTCGACGCCACGGCGCAGGGCGGAGAGCTGCACGCCGTACGCCTGGCCGCCGTAGACGGGCAGGACGTGGACGTTCTTCATGTGGGACGCGAACTGCTCGAACGCCTCGCACACCTGCAGGGCGAGCTCACGCGTCGGCGACAGCACGAGCGCCTGGGGCTTCTTGCTGCCCGAGTCCATGCGGGACAGGATCGGCAGCGCGAACGCCGCGGTCTTGCCGGTACCGGTCTGCGCCAGGCCGACGACGTCGCGGCCGGCGAGCAGCGTGGGGATGGTGGCTTCCTGGATGGCGGAAGGGGTCTCGTACCCGATGTCCTTGACGGCCTTGAGCACAGCGTCGCTCAGGCCGAGATCGGCGAAGGTCACCACGGGCCCCTCGTCGGTGGTCTCGGTGGTGGTGGCGGTGTCCGTGCTCATACACCAACGGTATCTCGAATGCACGCACCGCAGTGACCGGAGGGCAGGCGGACGGGAGGCGCGGGGCGGGCCCGACCCGTGCCTCCCGGTCCCGTCACGGTCACGTCACGGACGTGTGGTGCCGATCCCGAGGACCGCGTCGGCCCGGTCGTTCAGCCGCGTGAGCATCTCGGCGAGCGAGCGCAGCTCGTCCGAGGCGAACTCCTCGGTCAGGTCGTCGAAGACCTCGGCGCCGGCCGCGTCGAGCTGGTCGAGCAGTCGCTTGCCCGCGGGTGCGAGGGACACGAGGGTGGCGCGGCCGTCGGCGGGGTCCGGCGATCCGACCAGGTGCTCGGCGTCGATCAGCGACGCGACCCGGCGGCTGATCACCGGGCGGGACAGGCCCGTCGCGTCCGCGATGGCGGTCGCCCGGACGGGTCCGTGACCGGCGACGGCCCGCAGGATCACGCGTGCCGTCGGGTCGAGTCCCCCGCTGGACTCGATGAGCGAGGAGCGCAGGGTCTGTCGGACCCACAGCCGGTCGAGCTGGGATCGCAGGAGTCGCTCGGCAGCGTGCCGGTCGTCGGACATGCGCTCAGCCTAGCGGCCACATTTAGTTGCTTGTCGGAAGCAACAGATGTATCGTTGCGCGGTCTGCAAAGTTACACAGCACGAAAAAGGAGTTCGATGACCGCCACCGCACCCGTCCAGGTGCAGCACGGTCGGCACAGCGCCGAGGCCCCAGCAGCCTCCGGCGGTACCGGCCAGCAGCCCCTGATGACCCACCGACAGATCCTCCTCGTGATCTACGGCCTGATGGCGGGCATGTTCCTGTCGTCCCTCGGCCAGACGGTGTTCGGCACGGCGATCCGCACCATCGGCGACGACCTGCACGGCCTCGACCAGCAGGCCTGGGTCACGACCGCCTACCTCATCACCTCGACGATCGCGACGCCGATCTACGGCAAGCTCTCCGACATCTTCGGCCGCCGACCGCTCTACATCTTCGGCATCGTCGTGTTCATCCTCGGCGCCGTCCTGTCGTCGATGTCCACCTCGATGCTCATGCTCGCGGCCTTCCGTGCCGTGCAGGGCATCGGAGCCGGTGCGCTGATGTCGCTGCCGCTGGCGATCATGGGCGACATCCTCGCCCCGCGCGAACGTGCCAAGTACCAGGGCTACTTCCTCGCCGTGTTCGGCATCTCGTCGGTCATCGGCCCGCTCATCGGCGGCCTGCTCGCCGGTTCCTCCGAGATCCTCTGGATCACCGGGTGGCGCTGGGTCCTGCTGATCAACGTGCCGATCGGCGTCGCGGCGCTCCTCATGGTCATCGTCTTCCTGCACCTGCCGAAGGTGCACAGTGCCGACGACGCGAAGCCCAAGGTCGACTGGTGGGGCGCGACCGCCGTCATCGTCACCCTCGTGCCGCTCCTGCTCGTCGCCGAACAGGGCCGCATCTGGGGCTGGGGCTCCCCCGCCGCCATCGCCTGCTACGTCGTCGGTGTCGTCGGCCTGATCGGGCTGCTGCTCATCGAGTCGAAGATGGGCGACGCGGCGATCATCCCGCTCAAGCTGTTCCGCTCGGGCACGTTCTCGATGGCGACCGTCATCGGGTTCCTGGTCGGCTTCGCGATGTTCGGCGCGATGCTCACCATCCCGCTGTACCTGCAGATCGTCGTCGGGCTCACCCCGACCGAGTCCGGCTTCGCCACCCTGCCGCTCGTCGGTGGTCTGATGATCGCCTCGATCACCTCGGGTCAGATCGTCGCCCGCGTCGGCCGCTACCGGATCTTCCCGGTCATCGGCACCGCGCTCGTGTCCGCCGGCTACGTCGTCCTGACCTTCATGTCGATCGACAAGCCGCTCTGGTTCCTGATGATCGGCATGTTCCTCATCGGCCTCGGCCTCGGCTCGGTCATGCAGTCGCTCACCCTGGCGTCGCAGGGCTCGGTGGAAGCCCGTGACATGGGCGTCGCCACGTCGTCCGCCACGTTCTTCCGCCAGATCGGCGGAACGCTCGGCACCGCGGTCCTGCTGTCCATCCTGTTCTCGGTGATGCCGGCGAACATCCTGACCGCGACCGCGAACGAGAAGGACCTCGGTCCGGCACTCGACGCCGCGCTCAACCCGACCGTCGCCAGCGCGAAGGCGAACCAGGGCGCCATGGACAAGATCTGGACGCCCGTCGTCACCCCGCTGACGAAGACCGTGCAGTCGCAGCTCGACGCTGCCTCCGCGAAGGCGACGCAGGCCGCCGACGCCGCGGTCACCGAGCAGGTCACGGCAGCCGTGCAGCAGCAGGTCGCCGCCGGTGCGGTCCCCGCCGCCTCGGCCCAGTCCGTCATCGACCAGCAGGTCGCCGCGGCGACGCCGGCGGCCGAGCGGTCCGCGCTCGAGCAGGTCGCCGACCAGGCACACGCCAGCGTGCAGGACGGCACCGTGTCCGTCGACTGGTCGAACGCCTCGCAGCGCTCCTACTGGGTCGACGAGCTCACCCCGGAGCTCGCGAAGAAGATCGACGACGGCAACACCACGAGCGACAGCGCCACCAGCACGAACGACACCTCGTTCCTGACCGGTGCCGACAGCCGCCTGACCCGGCCGTTCATGGCGGGCTTCAACGCCTCGTCCGTGACGATCTACTGGGTCGGCCTCGGCGTGATCCTGCTCGCGTTCGTGCTCACCTGGTTCTTCCGGGTGCCGCCGCTGCGCCAGCGTTCCGCGCTGCAGGAGCGCGCCGACCTGTCCGCCGAGGCCCAGCTCGAGGCCGAGGCCGGTGCTGCCGCGGCCGACGCTGGCTCGTTCACCGGGCCGATGACCGGCTCCGTGCCGACCGGCTCGGTGCCCACCGGCTCGGGCTCGACCGGAACCACGCCGACGACCCGTCGGTGACCGACCGGGGCGTCCGTCCGTGCCCCCTTTCCGGGCGGGCGCCCCTCCCACCACCCAGACCACACCAGGAGTCCCCGTGATCACCACCCCGGCAGCGGCAACGGCAACGGAGCCGTGCACGCTGCGTGAACGGAAGAAGCAGCAGACCCGCCAGGCGTTGCACGACGCAGCGCTGACCCTGGTGTCGGCGCACGGACTCGACGGCGTCACGGTCGAGCAGATCTGCGCCGACGCCGACGTCTCCCCGCGCACGTTCTTCAACTACTTCTCGTCGAAGGCGCACGCCGCACTCGGCCTCGACTCGGTCGAGGTCCCGGAGCACTCCGCGGTGTGGTTCGCCGAGGCTCAGGGCGGCCTGGTCGACGACCTGTGCTCCCTGGTCGCGGCGACCGTTCCGCTCTCCCAGGACCGCCGGCGGATGAAGGAACTGCTCGTGCTCCGGCCCGAGATGTCGTCGATGGTGATGCAGTGGATGGCCGAGTCACGCCAGTCGCTGCTCAGCGTCGTCGGCACCCGCACCGACGAGCAGACCGCACGCACGGCCGTGACGCTCGTGATGTCGGCGCTCAGCGAGGCTGCCCACCGCGACTCCGTGCGGAGCAACGACGAGCTCGCCGCGCGACTCCGGGCCGTGGTGCGCGAGATGGCGGCGCTGGCCGCCTGAAGCTCTCGCGCCGGGCCGTTCCGCGTACTCGGTCGTTTCGGGCGTACCTGGTCAGAACTTCTGTCCAGGTACGCCCGGTTCCGCTTTCGATCGCACGCGTTCTGGGAAGGAACGCCGCGCCGCGGGACCGCCGGCTCAGGAGTGGGCGAGCGGATCGAGCTGCTCGGGGGTGACGTCGGCGGCCGCGGTGGAGCGACTGAGCGCCTCGGATTCCTCGTCGCGCGCGAGCAGCTCTCGACCCGCCGCGGTGCCGTGCTGGAACGCATCCGGCCCGACCAACAACCGGAGCGGCGGCTGGTCCATCTCGACGACCCGCAGCACGAGCTCCGCGACGAGGTCCGGGTCGCTGGCACCGATGGCTGTCCCCCCGTGCAGGCGGGCCGACGCGCCGACGGTCGACCGGTACTCGGGCCGGACCGGGGCCACCTGCATCGACGAACCGGCCCAGTCCGTCCGCATCCCGCCGGGCTCGAGGACGGTCACGCGGACGCCGAGGGGTTCGACCTCCTTCGCGAGCACGGACGAGAAGCCACCCACCGCCCACTTCGCCGTCTGGTAGGCGCCGAGGCCCGGCGTGGCCATGCGACCACCGACCGAGGAGACCTGCACGATGTGCCCGGAGCCCTGCGTGCGCATCACCGGCAGGGCGGCCTGCGTCAGGGCCACGACGCCGAACAGGTTCGTCTCGACCTGCGCACGGAAGTCTGCCGGCTCGACGTCCTCGATGCTCGCGAGGTTGGCGTACCCGGCGTTGTTCACGAGGACGTCGAGTCGCCCGAAGCGATCGACGGCGGTACGGACGGCCGCACGTGCTGCGGCCGGATCCGTGACGTCCAAGGGGACGCTGACGAGGGTCCCGCCCTCTGGGACGACCAGGTCGTCGAGTGCACGTGGGTCACGGACGCCGGCGACGACGTCGTGGCCGGCGTCGAGCGCGGCGCGGACGATGGATCGACCGAGGCCGCGGGAGGCGCCGGTGACGAGGAAGACGGACACGATGGTTCCTAACTGACTGGTTGGTTGATAGAAGTCATGGAACGCCATCCGCTCGCATTTGTCAACCACCCGGTTGATACGATGGCGAGCGTGCCGATGCCACGAGATGCCGACGCCACTCGCGCGAGACTCCTGCTCGCCGCGCGCGACGAATTCGCTGCGGTCGGGATCGCGGGGGCCCGCGTCGATCGGATAGCGGCCGCCGCCGCGAGCAACAAGGCGCAGATCTACCACTACTTCACCAGCAAGGACGGCCTGTTCGACGCGGTCTTCGACGCCATGGTCGCCGAGACGCTGGACGAGGTGACGATCGATCCGGCGGACCTCCCCGAGTACGCCGGACGGTTGCACGACTCCTACGTCCGGCGGCCCTGGGTCCAACGGCTCGCGACGTGGTACCGACTCGAGCGCGGCGACACGCAGCACCCGATCGACGCGGTCGTTCGGAGCAACACGGCGAAGCTCCAGGCGATCGAGGGTGCACAGCGCGACGGCCTGCTCTCGACCGCGTTCGACGCGGCCGAACTGCTCGGCCTCGTGATCCACACGGCTGCGCTCTGGAGCGGCGCGACCCCCGAGTACGCCCGGCTCACGGCCAGCGCCTCGGCTGCCCGCCGCCGCGCGGTCGTCGTGCAGGCGGTGGCCGCGATCACCGCGGGCTGAGCCGCCGAGCGGGGCGGTGCCAGACGAGCGCGGCGTTCGCGGCGTCGCGGGCGAAGCGGAGCACCCGCAGCACCACGATGTCGTGGTCGCCGGCACGGTGGACGGCCTCGACCGAGCACTCCAACCACGAGTGCGCACCGTCGAGCAGCACGGCCCCCGACCCGGTGTCGACGTGCGGCACACCGACCAGTCGCTGCGCCCGGTCGCGGGAGGCCAGCTGCCGGGTCTGCTCGGCGTGCCCCTCGGCGAGGACCGAGATGCCGAGCACCGGCGCCGCCGCCAGGTCGGGCCAGGTCGTCGACGAGTGCTGCACGGCGATCGTCGCGAGCGGCGGGTCGTAGGAGACCCCGACGGTGAACGAGGTGGCCACCATGACGACCGGCGCGCCCGCCACCCGGGCGGCGATGGCCGCCACGACCGAGGGGATCTCGGCGATCGCCTCGCGGATGTCGAGCGGGTCGCCGACGAACTCGTGCTGCATGGGGGTTCCTTCGTTCAGGAGCGGGCGAGCAGGGAGCGGGCACGTCGTTCGTCCGCACGCATCGCGGCGACGAGGGCGTCGGGCCCGGGGAACGTGCGCTGCCGACGGAGCCGACGGCCGACGGTGAGCTCGACGGGGGTGCCGTACAGGTCGCCGTCGAAGTCGAGCACGTGGATCTCGACGGTGCGCGGCCGGTCGGCGAAGGTGCTGTTGCTGCCGATCGACACGAGGGCCTCGCGCGTCCCCGGCCACGTCGGTGCGGTCAGCCACCCGACGTAGACGCCGTCCGACGGCACCGTACGGCCGTCGTCGGGCAGCAGGTTGGCGGTCGGGAACCCGAGCCCGTGGCCGACGCCGGCGCCGTGCACGACCGCGCCGGTGAGGACCGCCGGCGCCCGTCTCGGCAGGGAGACCGCCGCCACGAGCGCCCCGAGTGCCGCCAGCGCCAGGGCGCCGAGGGCGACCGCGTCGGTCGACACCGCGAGCAGCACGGCGGTGACGGTGCTGCCCAGGACGGCACCGAGCTGCTTCACGGTGTTGAACGTGCTCGACGCCGCACCGATGGTCGCCGGGCCGGCCCCGAGCACCGCCGCGAGCGAGAACGGGGACCAGACGAACGCGTTCGCGACCCCGAAGCCGGTGAACGCCGCCGCGACCGCCCAGAGCGGAGCCGACGTCCCGATGAGCACGGCGGTGAGCGTCACCGAGACGACGAGCAGGACGGCACCGATGGTCGCCGTCGCTCGCGGGCCGGCGGTGTTCGTCGTGCGGCCGACGAACGGTGCGGCGGCCAGGCAGGCGATCCCCATCGGCACGAGCACCAGGGCGGCTGCGCCGGCACCGAGTCCGCGTCCGTCCTGCAGGTCGAGCATGAGCGGGATCGGC
Organism: Curtobacterium pomorum; assembly: GCF_044497295.1. Taxonomy (NCBI): domain Bacteria; kingdom Bacillati; phylum Actinomycetota; class Actinomycetes; order Micrococcales; family Microbacteriaceae; genus Curtobacterium; species Curtobacterium pomorum. Next base: position 840,102 of record NZ_CP172409.1, on the reverse strand, counting down.
GCAGACCCGACGCAGAACGACGCGGCCATCGCTCCCCACGAGCCGGTGACGAACCCGCGGTCGCGGAACAGCCCGAGCGGGACGAGTGCCCGGTCGCCCGCTCGGCGCTGCACGGTGAGCACCGCGGCGACGACGAGCGCGCCGAGGACCACCAGACCGACCCGCGGCAGGGGTGCGGCGAGCACTCCGTCACCGGTCCCCTGCACGCCGACGACCACGGCGAACACCCCGGCGGTCACCCCGACGACGGCGAGCACCGGTAGCGGCACCGCGATGCGTCGGGACACCGGCACGAAGCGGAGCACGGCGACGGCGGTGACGATGCCGACGGGGACGTTCACCAGGAAGACCGACGGCCACCCCCACGCCTCGACGAGCACGCCCCCGACGATCGGGCCGGCGACGGTCGCGGCACCACCGCCGGCGCTCCAGACGGCGAGCGCGACGGCGAGCCGCGGCGGGTCGAACAACGAACGGATGACGGTCAGGCACTGGGGCGTGAGCAGCGCGGCGCCGACGCCCTGCACGGCGCGCCAGACGACGAGCGCACCGATCCCCGGCGCGAACGCGCAGCCGACGGACGCGACGGTGAACACCGCGAGCCCGAGCAGGTAGACGCGGCGGTGGCCGAAGCGGTCGCCGAGCCGTCCGGCGACGAGGAGCGGCACCGCGAACGCGAACAGGTAGGCGCTGTTCACCCAGACCGACAGGGACGCGTCGGTGCCGAGGTCGCTGCCGATGTCCGGCAGTGCGACGGACACGATCGTGCTGTCGAGCAGCAGCATGAAGAAGCCGAGGCAGAGCCCGCCGAGCGCGAGCCACCGACGGGCCGGGGTCACCTCACACCGCCAGGTTCTCGCGGAGCGTCGACCCCGGGTACCGCGGCGCCAGGGCACCGCGGGCACGCAGTTCCGGCACGAGGAGCTCGCTCAGGTCGGCGAACCCGGTGGGCATGCCGAGCGGGCTGGACAGCATGTAGCCGCCGCGTCCGCCGGTGGCCGCGAAGTTCTCCTGCAGGGCGTCGGCGACCCCCGCGGCGTCGCCGACCAGCATGTGGTCGAGGCCCGTCGCGGCACGCCAGCCGTGTTCGAAGAAGTCGTCGCGGTCCATCGTGTGGTCCTCGCCGAACTCGGCGACCAGGCTGCCGACCAGGCCGGCCGGGCTCGCCTGCGCGGCGACGATCTCGTCGCGCAGCTCGCCGAGCCGGAACGTCTCCGGCAGCGTGGAGAAGTCGTAGCCGGCGTTGTGCGAGATGAAGGTGCCGACGGCCTCGCGGTTCCAGAACGACAGCAGCGAGTCGCGGCGGGCGGCGGCCTCGGCGTCGGTGGCCCCGACGATGACCTGGGTCGCCCAGAGGATCCCGACGCCGGACGGGTCCCGGCCGGCGTCGGTGAGCGCTGCGTCGAGCGCGTTCCGGTGCCGGAGCTGTCCGGCGACGCTCGACCCGAACCCGAACACCAGGTCGGCGAAGGACGCACTGGCGGCGATGCCGCGCGGCGAGTTGCCGGCCTGCACCACCACGGGGTGCCGCTGCGGGCTCGGGACGCTCGCGAGCGGGCCACGGACCTTGAAGAAGCGACCGTCGTGGTCGATGGGGTGCACCCCGGCCGGGTCGGCGAACCGTCCGGTCGAGCGGTCGCGGACGATGGCGTCGGGGGCGACGGAGTCCCAGAGTGCACGGCAGACGCCGATGAACTCCTCCATCCGTTCGTACCGCAGGTCGTGGTCGATGAGGTGGTCTGACCCGTAGTTCGCTGCGTCCGCACCACGCGACGAGGCGACGACGTTGAACGCCATCCGTCCGCCGGTGACGTGGTCGAGCGAGTTGAGCAGCCGGGCGACCGAGAAGGGGTGCGTGAACGTCGACGAGTAGGTGAGCCCGAACCCGATGTGCTCGGTGACGGTGGACATCGCGGCGATCACGGGCGACATGTCCTGCCGGGGCCACTGGATGCCCCACTCGACGGCCGGGTCGATGCTGCCGCGCCACGTGCTCGGCACACCGGACCCGTCGCCGAAGAACAGCATGTCGACGCCGGCACGTTCGGCCGTGCGGGCCACCTCCATGTACATGCGGACGTCGGGGAAGTCCTGGCCGACCCAGCTGCCGGCCGCGGCCCACCGCCCCTCGGTGTGGGTGAAGGACAGGTCGTAGGCCAGGTGCATGCCGCTCATCGGGCACCCACCGGCGAAGCGGACGCGGACGCGGACGCGGGCACAGACACAGACACAGACGCGGAGGCGGACTCGCGCCACAGCGCCACCGTCTCGTCGGCGTCGGTCACGACGCCCACGTTCAGGTCGATCAGGGTGAGCGCGGCGTCGTGCACGTCGGTGTCGTACGCGGCGGTGGCGTCCTGCGGGACCACCACGGGCCAGCCGAGCTGCATCGCGTCCTGCGCGGTGGCGAGGACGCAGCACTCGGTCGTGAGTCCCACGACGGTGACCCAGCCGATCCCGGCGGAGGTGAGCCGGGCCTCCAGGTCGGTGCCCAGGAACCCGCTGTAACCGCGCTTCACGACGCGGGTCTCACCGGGCGCTGGCGCCGTGCGGTACCACTCGGCGCCCTCCGTGCCGATCCGGCAGGGCTCGTCGTCCGGCATGGGTCCGTCCGGGTCGCCCCCGCGCAGCCACGTGCTGGAACGCCACGGCCGGGCCGGGTCGCTGCCGAGTTCGACCCAGACCACGGGGACGCCCGTCGCGCGGGCCTCGTCGACGAGCGAGCCGATGCGGGTGACGGCGGCGTCCACGGCGACGGACGCGCGGTCGTCGAGTCCGTACGGCGCGATCCGCGCCGGCTCACCGAAGTCGCGCTGCACGTCGACGACGACGAGCGCGGGACGCGAACCGGCAGCCAGCGAACCGGCAGCCAGCGAACCGCCAAGCGGCGAACCGGCAGCCGGCGATCCCTGGTCCAGCAACTGCGCGAGCCGTGGGTCGCGACCCACGTCGACTCCCCCGGTCACCGGACGACCGCCGCGTCGTGCTGGCGGAGCGCGGGCAGGACGGTCTCACCGAACAGCACCATGTCCTGGTCGTACTCGGGGAAGATCAGCATCAGGCCGTCGAGCTCGCCCCGGTCGACGATGTACTCGATGTGCTCGGTGACGGTCTCGGCCGACCCGGCGACGTACGCGGTCTGGAACGCGTCCTCGCCAGCGGCACCGTCCGCCCACGCCCGTGCCTGCTCGGCGGGGACGCCCCACGACGCCCGCATCGAGGCCAGCGCCTGTCGGTCGACGCCGGCACCCCACTCGCGCACCTTCCGCTGGGCGGCGGCGTCGGTCTCGCCCTGGACCACCGTGAGCATCGAGTACGTGCGGCATTCGCGGCCCTCGGCGGCGGCGCGGTCGTGCACGTCGCGGGACAACTCGCGCATCTCGTCGAGGCTGTCCGCCGCCAGGAAGGCCCCGTCGGCGTGCTTCGCCTGGAACGCCCTGGCCGCCTCGGACTTGCCGGCACTGATGATGGTCGGGCGCGACACGGGGTGGGGGCGGGACTCGCACGCGTCGAGGTCGAAGTACGGCGTGTGCATCGTCACGCTGTCCTCGGTCCACAGGCGCGTGACCGCCTCGGTCCAGAGCTCCGTCATCCGGTACCGGTCGGCGTGGCTGAGGGCCGCGTCCCAGATCCCGAACTGCTCGAACTCCGCCGCGTAGGCGCCGTTGACGATGTTCATGCCGGCCCGGCCGCCGGAGATGTCCTGCAGCGTCGTGTACATCTTGGCGGCGACCGCCGGGTTGTGGACGTTGGCGTGCATCGTCGCCCAGATCTTGACCCGCTCGGTGGCCTCGGCGATCCCGGCCATCATCGTCATCGACTCCAGGGACCGGCCCCAGTGGTCCGTGGAGCCGCCGAAGCCGCGCCACTTCGCCATCGACATCACGAAGTCCAGGCCGATCGTCTCGGCGTGCAGCGCCGCACGCTTGTTCCAGGCGTAGGTCGCCTCGGGGTGGGGTGCCGTGGTGGAGAGCATCCACCCGCCGTTGCCGATCGGGAGGAAGATCCCGTACTCCTTCGCGGGCATCTCACGCCGCCTTTCTGGTCGTTGCGGAACACTCGGTGACGATGGGGCTCACGGTGCGGGCCACACGGTCTCGCCGTCCTTCGTGATGGCGTCGATGTACTCGTTCGTGAACCAGCTCTTCGCGTCGTCGGCGGTCACGGAGCGCTTGACGATGTCGAACTGGTGCAGCATGTCGACGAGCTTCGTCACGTTCTCCGGGTCGATGCCGCCGAGCGGCTGGTCCGGCGTCGGGTTGTCCGCGATGACCTTCGTCTCGGTCGTCCAGATCTTGGTGTTCTGGGCCGTGTCGTAGGTGGCGCCGGACAGCTTCGCGGCGTACCCGACGCACTGCTTCGTCTTCGCCTCGCTCGCGGAGCAGAAGTCGTAGGCGTGCAGGGCTGCGCGCAGGACGTCCTCGACCGCGGTCGGGTGCGCCTTCGCGAACGCCGGGTTCACGGCCATGGCGCCGATCGACGAGGGGATGTCGTAGTCGACGGGCTGCCAGACGGTGACGTCGTCACCGGCGGCCTTGAGCAGGTTCGGCTCGTTCGACACGAAGCCGGTCAGCGCCTCGAGGCCGTTCTGCTTGCGGGGCAGGACGGACGGGTCGTAGCCCTCCTTCACCAGTGTGAGGGAGTCCCACTCCACACCGGCCTTCTCCATCATCGCCCGGACCGACGCGGGGACGTAGCCCTTGTGGCCGACGACCTGGCCGTCGAGCTGCGGCAGCTTGGTGATGTCCTTGTTCGTCATCAGGACGTCGAGGCCGGCGTTCGAGTACGACGAGATCCCGGTGATGTCGATGCCGTTCGCGCGGGCCTGGATGAGGTCCTGCTCGGCGACGGCGGAGACGGTGGCCTGGCCGCTCGCGAGGAGCTTCGTGTTCTGTGCGGTGTCACCGGACCCGGGCTTCAGCGTGACGTCGAGGCAGAGGTCCTTGAAGTAGCCGAGCTCGTCCGCCGCGATGTACTCGAGGATCGACGCCGACGACTGGTACTGGTAGCCGGACAGGTAGGTGATCGTGCCGGCGGCCTTGTTCTCCTTGCACCGCTCGGCCGAGATCGCGCTGCCCTCGGACGAGGTGGTGCCGGCGCTGGAGCCGGTGCTGCAGCCGGTGAGCGCGAGGGCGACGACGGCGGTGGCGAGGGCCGCGAGTGCGGCCGTGGTGCGGCGCGTGGTGCGGCGCGTGCTGTGCTGCGTGGTGCTGTGCTGCATGGTCACTCCTGTGGGAAGGGATGGGTGGTGCAGGGCAGGTGCGGGTGGGGCGGTGGGGCGGCTGACGTCGGCCTGGAGGCGCGGCTGACGTCGCGCGGGCAGGCTCGCGCCGGCGGGTGGTGCGGCAGGGCCGCGGGGCGGCCGCGTGGTGCGGCCGGCGGACCGCGTGTCAGTCGTTCGCGGTGCGGTGCCAGTGCAGGACGCGTCGCTCCACGAGGGTGATGAGTCCGAGCAGGACCACGCCCATCACCGCGAGGATCGCGATCGCCGCGTAGACGACCTCGAGCTGGTTCATCGACGACGCCGTGCTGATCACGGTGCCGAGTCCCCCGGTCGATCCCGAGGCGGACAGCTCCGCGACGACCGCGCCGATGATCGACAGCGGGAACACGATCCGCAGGGCTGCGAACACGAACGGCAGGGCGTTCGGGATCCGCAGGTGCACGAGCATCTCGAACCGGGACGCGTCGATCGTCCGGTACACCTGCAGCACGGGCTGCGGCACGGACCGCAGGCCCGCGGCGGTGTTGATCAGGATCGGGAAGAAGCAGATGAGTGCCGTGATGACGAGCTTCGGCAGCGGCCCGAACCCGAACGCCACGACCAGGGCCGGAGCGATCGCGACGAGGGGCGTGACGTTCAGCACGATGGCGATCGGCATGACCGCACGGCGGACGATCGGCAGCTCACTCGTCAGCACCGCGAGCACGAAGGCGGCGAGGAACCCGATGGCCAGGCCGACGAGCGACTCCGCCAGGGTGATGCCGGCGTTCTGCAGGTAGTAAGGCAGCTGCGTGGCGAGGGTCTCCCCCACCGCGGGCAACGGCGGCAGCAGGTACGGCATGGCCGTCGCACCGATCTGCCAGAGCACCGCCAGGACGGCGAGCATCACGACGAGGGGCAACCAGACGGTCGGTCGGAGCCAACCGGGCACGGATCTGCGGCTGGTGCGCCGCTCGGCGTCGGCAGTGGTGACGGTCGCGGCGGGCGTGGAGGTGGTGGTCGCGCTCATGGTCCCGTCTCCCTCAGGCCGCATCGGCCGTGCGCCAGGCACTGTGCAGGCGGGTCCGGACGAGGTCTTCGTACTCGTGGAACCGCTGTTCCTCGAACAGCCGCTGGTTGCGCGGGCGGGGCAGGTCGATGTCGATGACGTCGACGATCCGGCCGGGGCGCGGCGCCATCACGACGACGGTGTCCGACATCCGGACGGCCTCGGACACCGAGTGCGTCACGAAGAGGACCGTCGTGCGCAGCTCGTCCCACAGGTCGAGCAGCTGGTCCTGCAGGCTCTCGCGGGTGAACTCGTCGAGTGCCGAGAACGGCTCGTCCATCAGCAGCACGTCGGGGCGCAGCCCGAAGGCCCGGACGATCGCGGCGCGCTGCTGCATGCCGCCGGACAGCTGCGCGGGGAGCTTGTCCATCGCTTCGCCGAGGCCCGCCATGCGCAGGAGCTCACGCATGTCCGGACCGGCACCGGTGCCGCGCTCCTCGAGGTCGTCGATGGCGGCACGACGTCGGCCGGCGCCGGGGTTCACGCGGGCGGCGAGGGAGACGTTCTGCAACACCGTGAGCCAGGGCAGCAGCGCCGGCGTCTGGGGGACGAGCCCGATGAGCTTCGCCGCGCACGCCTGCGCCGGGGTGACCCCGTGCACCCGGACGTCACCGCGGTCGGCGGGCTCGAGCCCGGCCACGAGCCGGAGCAGCGTCGACTTCCCGCAGCCGCTCGGGCCGATGAGCGACACGAACTTGCCGGGCTCGATCGTCAGCCGGGCGTCGTCGAGCGCGACCATGGCGCTCGGGCCGCTGCCGTAGACCTTGCGCACCGCGTCCACGCGGACCGCTGATGTGGTCATCCGTTCCTCCATACCGTCGGCGAGCACGCAGGCTCGATCTCGTATGGCGGAGAGCGTGCGTCGCGAGCTCGGGTGGTCTGCGACGCGGAAATCCGCTGCTGGTGACGAGGTTAGGGCGCCCGTGTTACGGCGTCGGACCACATGTGTTGCGAACGTGTGAACGCGTGCGACGGCTCAGCGCGGTGACGGTGCGGCGGTCTCGCCGTCCCAGACGAGCACCTCGACGCCGAGGTCCTCGGCGGCGACCGCGACCCACCCGGCGAGCGCCCTCGCTGCGGGCTCGGCGACGACGAGCACGGCACGCTCGACCCCGGGGACCGACCGCCGCAGCCACAGCAGCTTGAACAGGTCCGCCATCACCTTGTTGCGCCAGGCGGGCTTGTAGGCGCCCTGGTTCGCGACGAGCTGCACGACCACGCGGTCGGCGTCGTCGATGCCCTCGACCTCGACCCGGGCGCGGTCGAGGACGACCGTGCGCGGGCGGAGGACGAGTCCGAGAGCGACCCCGGTGTGTTCGAGCATCCGGCGTTCGACGGAGTCGGGGGCGAACCGGCCCCACTCGGAGCGCGCGACGGGGACCTCGGTCATGTCGGCAGTGTAGGCGGGCCAGCCGCTCCGGATCGACCGGCGCGTCAGACCGACCGCGCGGCCACCTCGAGGGCCTCGGCCGCTTCCCCGGCGCGCACGATGTCGCTGTCGCTGACCGACCGCGCGTTGTACTCGGCTTTGGTCTTCACCGCCAACAGCACCTCGAGGTGCTTCGCGACCGACTGTCCAGCAGCCGCACGCAGCACGGGTAGCGCTTCGTCGTGTGCTCCCGATCGCGAGTACTCGCCGGTCCGAGCGACGCAGATCGCGTCAGCCGCGGCGATGCCGCTGAGGACGCACTGCGTGACGAAGGCGTTCGCGAACTGCGATCCGGCAGTGAAGACCCCTGCGTCACCGCCGAGCGCGCGGAGGGCCTCTGCAGCTTCGAGGAACTCCGTCGCCTTGGCGAGCCGGCCCCTCCGGAACGACTCGTCGCCCGGTGCGGTGGTGCCGATTCGCGGGGTCATCCAGTCAGGGTACGGAGCTTCCGGGACAGCCATCGACCATCGCCTGCGATGGGAATACCGTCTCGGGCAACCGATGCGAGGAGCGAGTCGGTGCCGTCGATCTCGTCCTCGTCGAAGAGGACCGGCCGCACGGCGTTCCCGGTCCACCGACCGGCCGCACGGCACAACGCGTGGATCCGGTCCTCGGCCTCCGCACGTCGGCCGTGCTCGACGATGAAGCAGACATCGAGGTCGCTGTCCGGCCGCATCTCACCACGGGCGCCGGATCCGAAGAGCGCGGCGTATCGGAGGGGGATCGATCGACAGCCCGATCGGAGTCGTTCGAGGAGCGCGCGCCGGAGATCGGCCAGAGCGGTGATCGCATCGGCGGCGAGGTGTTCCCGGTTCAGGCTGAACGACTTCGTCCGTCCGGTCCGGTGCCCGTCGACGACACCCTGCTCGACCAGCCGATCCGCACTGTTCCGGACCCCGGCGTACGACCGGTCCGGCACCAGGCTGCAGATGTCCGAGATCGTCATCGGTCCTGGCGCTCGTGCCAACACGGCGAGCACATCGCCGTCCACGGAGGTGGTCACCGTCGCGAAGGGGCTTTGCAACTGCATCGGAACCTCCGATCGAATACGAGTAGAAATCTACCACTTCTAGTAGATTTCTACTCGTATCTGAGCATTTTCCTCAGACGACCGACCACCCGCCGTCACTCGGCAGCACGGCGCCGTTCACGTTGGCGGAGTCGTCGCTGAGGAGCCAGGTGATGGCCGCGGCGAGCTGTTCGGGCTGGGCGACCGGCGGGATCGCGACCTGCATGATGGGGCCCACTCGGCTGGCGGCGTACTCGCTGCGCATCGGCGCCTCGATGTTCGTCGCGACCGCACCCGGCGCGACCGCGTTGGCCCGGATGCCCTGCGGCCCGTGGAAGAACGCCACGCTCTTGGTGAACCCGGCGATCGCGTGCTTCGACGCCGTGTACGCGGCGCCCGCGGCCGAGGCACGGAGTGCGGCCTCGGAGGCGACGTTCACGACGGCGCCGCGACCGGCGGCGATAATGTGCGGCAGGACGGCGCGGGTGAGGCGCATCGGCCCGGTGACGTTGACGCTGAAGACGCGGTCCCAGGTGGCGTCGTCGACCTCGCTCGGCGGCAGGAAGGCGTCCATGATGCCGGCGACGTTCGCCAGTCCGTCGATGCGATCGCCCGCGGCGGCGATGAGTGCGTCGATCGTCTCGGTCGCGGCGACGTCCCCGACGACGGTCTCGACGTCGAAACCGTCGAGTTCGGAGCGGAGGGCGTCGAGCCGCTCGGCGACGACGTCGGTCGCGATCACGCGCCCGCCCTCGTTTGCGATGCGCGTCGCCGTGGCGCGTCCGATGCCGGAGCCCGCCCCGGTGACGATGATGGTCCTGCCGGTGAACCGTCCGGCGGTGGTGTCGGTCATGTCGTCTCCTCACTGAGAGGCGCTCGCTGCGCCACGATGGTTATAGCACTCAGTGCCGAAAGGACTCCATGAGCTCGACGAGCGACCGGGCGACGAGCGACCGCCCGACGGGACGCCCCCGCACGATCGACCCCGACGCGGTGTCCCTCGTGGCGCTGCGCCTGTTCGATGAGCAGGGCTTCGACGCCGTCTCGATGGACGACGTCGCCACGGCCGCCGGGGTGAGCCGTCGATCGTTGTTCCGGCTGTTCCCGAACAAGGCGGCACTCGTCTGGGGCGGGCTCGACGAGTTCGCCTCGCGGTTCGGTGACGCACTGCGGGAGCGGCCGTCCACGGAGTCATCGTCGGTCGCCCTGCGCGCGGCCTACCGGATCGGCGCGACCTTCCCCGACGACGCCGTGGAGGTCACCCGCCACCGCCTCCGCGTCATCCGCGCGAACCCCTCACTCGAACACGTCGGCGCAGCCACGGTCACGACCCTGACCGACGACATCGTCCGGTTCGTGGCCGAGCGGGACGGCGCGACGCCCGACGACCTCGCGGTGTCGGTGCGCGCGCACGCCCTGGCGGCCGCGGCGAGCGCGGCCCTCACCTGGTGGGCGCTGCACGGCGACGGCCGTCCGGAGGACGTCGTGGACCGCGCACTCGCCCTGCTCGCCTGAGACGCGCTCTGGACACGACCACCGGACGGACTGGAGGCCCGTGGCGGGCGTGCCACGGGCCTCCAGTCCGACACCCGGCCGGGTTCAGCCCATCGCGCGCTTCCCACGGACGTCGCGCGACAGCGCGTCGATGCGCGCCACCTCGTCGTCAGTGAGCCGCACCCCGGCGGCTGCGACGTTCTCGGCGACGCGTCCGGGGTTGCGCGATCCGGGGATCGGGACCAGGTCGGCGCGCTTCGCCAGGACCCAGGCCAACGCGAGCTGCGAGAGCGAGATGCCCTTCGCGTCGGCGATCTCGGTGAGTGCGGTGACGACGGCGACGTTCGCGTCGAAGTGCTCCGGCGCCCACCACTCGAGCTGCTGGCGGATGTCGTCGGCCGCGTACGCGCTCGCCGGCTGCACGGCACCGCTCAGGAAGCCGCGCGCCAGCGGCGAGTAGGCGACGACGCCGATGCCGAGCTCGTCGACGAGGGGGAAGAGCGCCTCGGACTCGCGCGAGAAGACGGAGTACTCGGTCTGGAACGCCGAGATCGGGTGGACCGCATGCGCCCGGCGGATCTGGTCGGCATCGGTGTTCGACAGGCCGAGGTACCGGACCTTGCCGGCCTGCACGAACTCCTGCATCACGCCGACGACGTCCTCGATCGGGACGGCCGGGTCGTGGACGTGCTGGTAGAGCAGGTCGATCGAGTCGGTGCCGAGGTTCTGCAGGCTCGCGTCCACCACCTGGCGGATGTGCTCCGGTCGGGAGTCCGGTGCGTACGCCTCGGGGGTGAACCCGAACTTCGTGGCGATCGTCACCTCGTCGCGGATCGGGGCGAGCGCCGCGCCGAGGAGCCGCTCGCCGGTCCCCCAGCCGTACAGCTCGGCCGTGTCGAAGTGCGTGACGCCGAGTTCGTGTGCGTGCCGGATCGCGGCGACGGACTCGGTGTCGTCGCCGGGTCCGTAGGCGAACGTGGTGCCCATGGCGCCGTAGCCGATGGCGCTGACGGTGAGGCCCTGTCGGCCGAGGGTGCGTTGCTGCATGGTGCCGTCCCTTCGTGACGTGTGGTGGTCATGCGAGTGGCAATGTACGCCACGATTGTCAGAGTCTGACAACTTGGACCGAAGATGACGTCGCGGTACGATCGGCCCGTGAGCGACGTGCGAACCGGCCTGCGGGACATCACCCGCGACGCCGTCCGCGCGCGCATCGCCGCCGTGGCACTCGAGCGGTTCGACACCGACGGGTTCGAGAACGTCACCGTGGAACAGGTCGCCGCCGAGGTGGGGATCTCGGCGCGGAGCTTCCACCGGTACTTCCCCGCGAAGGAGGACGCCGTCATCGGCGACCCCGCGCGACACCGGGACGCGCTCGCCGAGGCGTTCCGGTCTCGGTCGACGACCCAGCCGGTGTGGCCCGCGCTGCGCGAGGCGTTCGCCGAGATGCTCGAGCGCGGCAGCACCGACGACCCCGAGACCGGACGACGATCCGTCCGCGTGATGACGAGCACGGCGTCACTGCGCGCACGGAACCTCGAGAAGCACCAGGCCTGGGCGGACGTCCTGACGCCCCTCGTCGTCGAGCAGCTCCACGGGCCCGACGCCGAGCTGCACGCACGAGTCCTCGTGCAGGCGGCCCTCGGTTGCTTCGACGTGGCGATCACCACCTGGGCCACGGGCGACGACCCCGACGCGGCCGCGATCCTGCGACGCGCGTTCGACGGCATCGCCCCGAGCGCCTGACGAGCGGACGCGCGCCGTCGTCCGGCGGTATCGTCCGGGCATGAACGTCACCGGACCGTCGCCGTACTTCCAGTTCGCCGGCACCGCCAGGCAGGCCCTCGAGCACTGGCGAGGGGTCTTCGGCGGCGAGGTCCGGATTGCGACCTACGCCGACTTCTCACGGACCGACGGCCCCGCCGACGCAGTCGCCCACGGGCAGCTCACCGGCGGACTCCAGCTCTTCGCCGCGGACGCGAGCGAGACCGACGAGCCGTTCGCGTCGACCGGATTGCTGTTCTCGCTACTCGGCGCCGACGAACCCGACGTACTGCGGCACTGGTTCGACGCACTCGCCGAGGGTGGCACGGTCGTCGACCCACTGCAGCAGCGACCGTGGGGCGACTGGGACGGAACCGTGCGGGACGCGTTCGGCGTCACGTGGCTCATCGGGTTCGAGGCATCAGCACTGGGGTGATGGGCGCCGTCGCTGGGATGATGGGCGCATGACCGATCTCCCCGCCGTCCTGTTCGTCTGCGTCCACAACGCCGGACGCTCCCAGATGGCCGCGGGGTGGCTGCAGCACCTCGCCGGCGACCGCGTCCGGGTGTTCTCCGCCGGCAGCGAACCCGCCGACCAGGTGAACGCCGTCGCCGTGCAGGCCATGGCCGAACAGGGCATCGACATCGCCGCCGCCCGACCGGCGGTGCTCGAGACCGAAACCGTGCGTGAGTCGGACGTCGTCATCACCATGGGCTGCGGTGACGCCTGCCCGGTGTTCCCCGGCAAGCGCTACGAGGACTGGGACCTCGACGACCCGGCAGGGCTCACCATCGAGCAGGTCCGGCCGATCCGCGACGACATCCGGTCGCGCGTCGAGCAGTTGATCGCGTCGCTGTAGACGACTACTGCTGGTCGGACGGCAGCAGCGGCGCCCAGTAGGCGTCCGGGCCGTCGGCCTGCACGGCGTCGCGCTCGAAGCGGAAGCCGTACTCCCGCACGAAGTCGAGTGCGGCGGCCTGCTCGTCCTCGGCGTCGTCGTGCGCGGCGTCGAACAGGTACACCCCGTGCCCCATCTTCACGCCCGAGTCGCTGATCACCGTGAGGTCCCAACGCCCTTCCTCGGCGCGTTCGATCCGCACGACGGCGGCCTGGGCAGCGGTGAAGTCAGCCATGCCGTCAGCCTACGGACGGTGGCCCGGTGGCGTTCAGGGTCGGTCGCGCCCAGTACGCTGAGCACCGTCACAGGCCCGGACGAGCGGAGAACGAAGTCATGTCAGTCGGATTGCTCGCCGTGGTGGACGACATCCTCTCCGCGGCCCTGAAGGCGAGCGCGAAGACCGCCGGTGTCGTCATCGACGACGCCGCGGTCACCCCGCAGTACGTGCAGGGGCTCGCGCCGGCCCGGGAGCTCCCGGTCGTCGGGCGCATCGCGCTCGGCAGCCTGTTCAACAAGTTCATCATCATCATCCCGCTGGCGCTGCTGCTCACCGCGTTCGCTCCCTGGGTGCTGCCGTACCTCCTGCTCATCGGCGGGACGTACCTCTGCTTCGAGGGCGCGGAGAAGGTCACCGAGTGGTTCGGTGTCCACCACGGCGCAGGCTCCACCGACTCGGTCACCGAACCGAAGCTCGTGTTCGGCGCCATCCGGACCGACCTCATCCTGAGCACCGAGATCATGCTCATCGCCCTGGCCGGTCTCGACCCCGACCTCGGGCTCTGGCCGACACTCGGTGCCCTCATCGTGATCGGGCTCGTCATGACCGCGGTCGTCTACGGCGCAGTGGCCCTGCTGGTGAAGATCGACGACGTCGGCCTGCAGATGATGAAGAACTCGGTCCGCCGCACCCGTCGCACCGGAGCGCGGATCGTTCGGGCCATGCCGACGGTCTTCCGGGTCATCAGCGTGATCGGCACCGTCGCCATGCTGTGGGTCGGCGGGCACCTGGTCATCGCGAACCTCGCCGAGACGTTCTGGCACGGTCCGTACGACCTGCTGCACACGATCGAGCACGCGATCGAGGCCGCCGGCCCGGTCGTGACGTGGACCGTGGACACCGCGATCTCGGCGGTCGCCGGCGTCGTCCTCGGCATGGTCGTCGTGGCGATCGTCCTCGGCATCGGTCGTCTTCGCGGGAAGCACTGACTTACACTTCTGTTCCGCCATCGGTACACTTGTGTACATGGCTGAGGAGAGTGTCGCCGAGTTCGCTGTCCGCGTCGGGTTGTCGTCGCGACGCGTGCGGGCACTGATCGAAGGGGGATCGATCCGAGCACGCCGGGTCGGCGGCCAGTGGCTCGTCGACCAGTCGTCGGAGCATCGACCTGCCGCGAGTCGACCGCTCGGTGCGCGGATGCGCAGCAACCTGCTGGCCTCGCTCTCCGGTCAGTCCATCGATGGTCTCTCTGCGCCGGAGCGAGTCCGTCTTCGCCGCTACCGGGACGAACTCGTGCGGAGCGCCGAACCGGACCGCATCCTCGGAGCTTGGATCCGCCCGGTTCCTGCGCTTCGTCTCCGCGTGGCCGATGCCGACCTCGAGGACCTCGCCGCCGACGGACGCCTGGTGAAGTCGGGCTTCAGCGATCCCCGCTCGGAGATCGCCGCGGCGGGGCAGCTCGAGGCTCGTGTCGCGGCGAGCGATGCCGATGCACTCCGGCGCGACTACCTCCTGCGCCCGTCCGACCAGCCCAACGTCCTGTTGCACGTCTCTGAGCAGAAACCCCCGTCGCCGCTTCCGCTCGGGTTGCTCTTGGTGGACCTCGCGGGGCACGACGGAGTCCGCGAACGGTCCCGGGTCGCAGAACTCCTCCAGCGTGCGTCGTGACGATCGTCGCACCGGCCATGACATCGGCCCAGGCGGCAGCGTGGCACGCGCTGTTCGAGGTCCACGAACGCCACCCGGGTGGATGGGCACTCGTGGGCGGGCAGATGGTGCATTCGTTGTGCTGGGAGCGAGGCACTGTCCCGCCCCGGCCCACTCAAGACGCTGACGCCGTGCTCGACGTCCGCGCACAACCGCGAGTCCTCCACGACTTCACCGCGGTTCTCAGCGCGCTGGGGTTCGAGTCTGCCGGCGAAGCACCGCCCGTGCTCGAGGGGACACGTGGCGTGCAACACCGATGACTGAAGGGCGACGCCCAGATCGACGTCCTCATCCCACGCTTCCTCGGCGAGCGAGCGGACAACCGGGTCGGTGTGACGGGTGGTCGGACGATCGCGGCGCCGGGCGGGCAAGGGGCGCTCGACCGATCGGAGACGATCGACGTCGAGGTCTCGGGACGGACGGGGCGTGTGAACCGACCGAGCCTGCAGGGAGCACTGGTCGCCAAAGCGTCCGCGCTCCTCATCGGCGAAGGAGCACGTGCTGACCGACACCTGAACGACCTGGCGATCCGCGCGTCACTCGTCACCCGGCGGGACAGGGGGGCCGAGCGGCTCACCAGGACCGAAGTCGTTCGCGTCCGCTCTGCGCTCGGACTGGTCCTCGACCGTCCGCCGCTCCACCTGAGTGTCGGCGTGGACGCGGCGACGGTGATGGTCGTCCGTGAGCAGTTCGTCATCGGACCGCACTGACACGAGCCGGAACACGAGTGTCCCGACGGTCCACGCGTCGAACGACTCGTGGTCCGTTGCAGAACCGGTGCCGCGGGCCAGGATTACCCTGACGCGCATGGCAACGGTGCGACAGGTCCAGGTGACGTTCGACTGCGCCGAACCGGAGCGGGTCGCCCGGTTCTGGTGCGAGGTCCTCGGCTACGAGGTCCCTGCTCCCCCGCCCGGGTTCGACGACTGGCAGGCGTTCAACGCCTCGCTCCCGCCCGAGCACCAGGACTCCGCCTTCGCGTGCGTCGACCCGACCGGTGCCGGCCCGCGCCTGTTCTTCCAGCGGGTGCCCGAGGGCAAGACGGTCAAGAACCGCGTGCACCTGGACGTCCGGGTCGGCACCGGCCTGGTCGGCGAGGAGCGCCTCGCCGCGCTCGACGCCGAGAGCGCACGCCTGGTCGCACTCGGTGCGACCCAGTTCCGCCGCATGCTCGCGGATCAGGTGAACGAGTCCTGCATCGTGATGCAGGACATCGAGGGCAACGAGTTCTGCCTCGACTGATCCGCGAGCTGCGGCGGCGGGCTCAGGCGACCGGCCCGTAGAGCGGCGTCTCCGCCTGGTCGAGCTCCAGCTCGGCGGTCTGCTGGATGAGTGCCAGCAGGTCGGCGTCGAGTCCGGGAGCGAACTCCTCGAGGCGCTCCGGAGCGATGAACGACGGCGCTCCCACCGGGGCCTGCTCGGTCGCGGAGAGGTCCGTGCCGTCCTTCGACGGCGATGCCCCGCGGAAGATCTTGCCTGCCTCGGACGCCCCGTCGAGGTCGAAGCTGTACTGCTTGCTCTGCAGCCCGAGGTCGACGAGTTCCTTGACCTCCGGGAACCGCTCGGCGTTCGTCTTCGGGATCGGCAGCAGGGTCTTCCAGTCGACGCCGAGGGTCTCGAGGGCCTTCGCGTAGGCGTTCTCGTGCGCCTGGTCGCGGACGATCAGGTACGCGATGGTGCTGCGCGCGGTGGGGTTGTCCGTCATCTCGTAGATCCGGCACTTCTGCAGGCGACCCGTGGACTCGAGCATCAGGTTGTACAGCAGGTCGAGCGGCAGGTTGCCGGAGTTGTAGACGTAGCTGCCGCTCCACGGGTTGCCGGCCGCATCGACCGGCAGGGCGCCCTGGGCACCGACCAGGTAGTGGTGGATGTTGCTCGTGTCGAGTGCGATGTTGAGCGGCGTCGCACCCTTCGCACCGGGCTTGTCGAGCGGGTCGGTGAGCTTGCCGGTGTACTCGGGCGAGCCGTCGAGCAGGCGGGAGATCGTGGTGCCGATGAGCTCGACGTGGCTGATCTCCTCGGTGCCGACCCCCTGGATGAGGTCGCGGTACGGCTTCGCCGCCGGGCCGCGGAAGTTCATCGCCTGGAACAGGTACTGCATCATCGTGCGCATCTCGCCGAACTGCCCGCCGAGCCCTTCCTGCAGGGCGTTCGCGGCTGCCGGGTCGGGCTCGCCGTCGGCGATCTCGTTGATCCAGGTCTGTGCGTGGAAGTACATGGAGCCTCCTTGCTGGTCGCGACGGATCCGCCGCGTGCCTCACGGTCGTCCGGCGCCCCTGGCAGGCGACACGGGTCGTCCACTGAGCGCGGTATCGTCGTCGGCGCCGCACCGCAGCGCCCGGAAGGACCCCCGAACCGATGACCGTCAGTCACGACGTCGACACCGCCGCCCTCGACGACCTGCTGGGGGTGGACCAGGTCCTCCGCGACCCGGCGTCGCTCGAGCGGTACCGCCACGACGACGCCGAGTGGGCGGACTCCACGGCGCCGCTCGCCGTCGTCCTCGCCCGCAGGACCGACGACGTCGTCGCCACCGTCAAGTGGGCGGCGGCGGCCGGGGTCCGGGTCGTGCCGCGCGGCGCCGGGACCGGTCTGTCCGGCGGGGCGAACGCGATGGCCGGATCGGTCGTCCTGTCGCTCGAGCGGATGGACGCGGTCCTCGAGGTCAACACCGACGAGCGGTACGCGGTCGCCCAGCCAGGTGTGGTCAACGACGCCCTGCGTGCAGCGGTCGCGGAGCACGGGCTCTGGTACCCGCCGGACCCGGCGAGCTCGGCCATCTCGACGATCGGCGGCAACGTCGCGACGAACGCCGGCGGGATCTGCTGCGTCAAGTACGGCGTCACCCGCGACTACGTGCTCGGGATGACCGTCGTGCTGGCCGACGGTTCCGTGGTCGAGCTCGGCCGCCGCACGGCGAAGGGCGTCGCCGGCTACGACCTGGCCGGCCTGATGGTCGGCTCCGAGGGCACGCTCGGCATCGTCGTGTCGGTGACCGTCAAGCTGCTCCCCCTGGCCGGCCGCGATGAGCGCGCCGTGATCGGGTACTTCCCCTCGCTCAGCGCCGCCGGGGACGCCGTCGCGGCGATCTCACGCGCCGGCATCATCCCCGCAGCGCTCGAGATCGTCGACCGGACCTGCCTGCGAGCCGTCGACGACTGGATGCACCTGGGGCTGCCGTCCGACGTCGACACCCTGCTGCTGGCACGGGTCGACGAGCGGGGTGCGGCGGGCGACGACCTCGCCGACCAGGTCGCCGCGGTCTTCGCACGGGCCGGCGGCACCGACGTCGAGCGGGCCACGGACCCCGACGACATCGCCCGGCTGTTCCAGGCGCGGCGGCTCGCGTACCCGGCGCTCGAGCGGCTCGGCCCGGTGCTGACCGAGGACATCTGCGTGCCGCGCAGCGCGGTGCCCGAGATGCTCCGGCGGATCCAGGCGACCGCTGCGGCGCACGACGTCACGATCGCGAACATCGCGCACGCCGGCGACGGCAACCTGCACCCGCTGATCATCGCGCCCGTGGGCGACGACGCGGCGAAGGCCCGCGCGAAGCACGCGTTCGACCAGATCGTCGCGGACTGCCTGGCGCTCGGCGGCACCGTCACGGGCGAGCACGGCGTCGGACTGCTCAAGTTGCCGGGCCTGCGACAGGAGCTCGGCGAGCGGGTCCTGGCGATGCACCGTTCCGTGAAGGACGCCCTGGACCCGGCGGGCACCCTGAATCCCGGCAAGGCGTTCTGAACGCACGGAGACGACGGACGGGAGGCCCGGTGCCAGCTGGCACCGGGCCTCCCGTCCGTCAGCCGGTCGCGTTCAGCGCCCGGCGTGCGTCACGCAGTCGCGGTCAGCGACGGCGGAAGTAGCCGTTCGCGCCACCGACGTACATCAGGATCGTCGCGACGAGCACGGCGACGGCACCGATCCACCCGAAGGCGTTGCCACCCGACGCTGCGCCCACGCCCACACCGATGAGCTGCAGGATCGCGAGCACGGTGAGCACGATGCGGGCCCAGTTGCGACCGTCGCGCATCTTGAAGACGATGATGAGCTCGATCACGGCGAGGACGAAGGCGAAGATCGCTCCGCCGACGAGCGGGGCGGTGCCGACGCTGTCGGCGACGTCGGCAGAGCTGCCGGACGTGAGGCTGATGATGCCCTGCACGATGTTCGCCAGGACCACCACCAGCCAGATGATGAACGACACGGTGACGCTGGTCGGACGGCTGTTCGTGTTTGCCATGTGAGGAACCCTTCGTGAACGGCCGCGTCCAGCGGCCACACAGCGAACGTACATGAGCACCGGAGGTCTGTCCGGAAGCGGGCGAAGGTCACGGACCGGTAACGAGGACAGATCGGTCCAAACCGTTTCGCCGAGGCCGCCGAATCACCTGCACAGACCGGGAACCACCCGGAGCGCTCACCAGCCGCACATTGCTGGTTCTCCACCCGCACCAGGGTGTGTTCGGCGCGCACACAGCAGCCGCGCCGAGCGCGACACCTCAGCAAAGGAAACGATCACCATGCGCAAGAGCCTGAAGACCTCCATCACCCTCGCCACGACCGGCGCCCTCGTCCTCGGCGGTGCCGCGTTCGGCATCTCCTCCGCCCAGGCCGCCACCCCCTCGATCCACACGGTCTCGTCGTCGTCCGAGTCGAAGATCCCCGCACCCGTCGCATCGGTCCCCGAGGTCCTCGGCGGCTCCACCGCCGTGAAGCTCGACTCCGGCTTCACCGACGCCCTCACCGCCCTGAAGCTCACCCCCGGCGTCTCCGGCGACGCGACCCTCGCCGACGGATCCGTGTCGTTCCCGATCACCGCCGGCTCGGTCACGTACTGGTCGCCGGACGGCAACTACTGCCCCTACGTGCAGGGCCTGCTCAACCACGACGACTCCGGCCTCACCCTCAAGGCCGGCGACACCACCGTCACGCTCGAGAACTTCGTCGTGAACCCGGGCTCCTCCAAGCTCTACGGTGACGTCCTGGTCAACGGCAAGGTCGCCGCGTCCGACGCGTACCTGTTCGAGCTCTGGGGCGGCTCGCTCAAGCCCCTCCAGCTCGAGGGCGACAACGCCATCCTCACCGGCACCACCGTCCACATCTCCGAAGACGCCGCCGGCCTGCTGAACAAGACCTTCGGCACCGACGCCGTCAAGCGCGGCCTCCTCGTCGGCACCGCCACCATCACCGCACAGATCAAGTAACACCCCGCACCACACGCGAAGGGCCGCCCCGGACAACCGGGACGGCCCTTCCGTGGTGCACCGGCGGTCGCACCCAGCAGCACCCGCCTACCATCGAGCAGATGCCCACCCCCCGATCGACCGTGACCGACGACCAACCGGGGCCCGACGACTTCATCCGTGTCCGCGGCGCCCGTGAGCACAACCTGCAGGACGTCGACGTGGACATCCCACGCAACCGGATCGTCGCCTTCACCGGCGTCTCCGGCTCGGGCAAGTCCTCGCTCGCGTTCGGCACGGTGTTCGCCGAGGCGCAGCGCCGGTTCCTCGAGTCCGTCGCCCCCTACGCCAGGCGCCTCATCGCGCAGGGGTCGACCCCGCACGTCGACTCCATCACCGGGCTGCCGCCGGCCGTGGCCCTGCAGCAGCGCCGCGGTGCCCCGAGCAGCCGCTCCACCGTCGGCACCCTGACGACCCTGTCGAACTCGATGCGCATGCTGTTCTCGCGGGCCGGCACCTACCCGTCCGGTGCCGACCGGCTCGAGTCGGACTCGTTCTCGCCGAACACCGTCGCCGGTGCATGCCCCCGGTGTCACGGACTCGGCATCGCCCACGAGGTCACCGAGGCCTCGGCCGTGCACGACCCGTCGCTGAGCATCCGCGACGGCGCGATCACCGCGTGGCCCGGGGCGTGGCAGGGCAAGAACCTGCGCGACGTCACCGCGGCGCTCGGCTACGATATCGACGTGCCGTGGCGGGAGCTCTCCCGTCAGGACCGTGACTGGTTGCTGTTCACCGAGGAGCAGCCGGTCGTCCAGGTCCACCCGAAGCGCGACCGGGTCGCGAAGCCGTACAAGGGGCGGTTCTGGAGCGCACCCCAGTTCGTGCTGCACACGCTCGCCGACTCGCAGAGCGAGACCCAGCGGACCAAGGTGCTGCAGTTTGTCGAGTCCGGCCCGTGCGGTCTCTGCGGCGGCACCGGCCTGACGCGGGCGGCCCTCGCGGTCACGGTCGGCGGCCACTCGATCGCTGACCTGAACGGTCTGCCCCTCTCCGCGCTGGCCGACGTCCTGCGCCCGATCGCGACCCTCACGGACGCCGGTGCCGCGACCTCGCGCGCGTCGTCGGGTGAGCACACCGAGGTCGCCGTCGCGATCTCCCGTGACCTGCTGAACCGGGTCGAGGTGCTCGTCGGGCTCGGTCTCGGCTACCTCGCACTCGACCGGGCCACCCCGACGCTCTCCCCCGGTGAGACGCAGCGCCTCCGCATCGCGACGCAGCTGCGGTCGGGGCTGTTCGGCGTCGTCTACGTGCTCGACGAGCCGAGCGCCGGCCTGCACCCGCCGACGCCGAATCGCTGGTCGAGGTCCTCGACGACCTGCGCGCCGGCGGCAACAGCGTCTTCGTCGTCGAGCACGACATGAGCATCGTGCGACGCGCGGACTGGATCGTCGACGTCGGCCCGGGTGCCGGGTCCGGCGGGGGCAGCGTCCTGTACAGCGGGCCGGTCGACGGCCTCGCCGACGTCGAGGCGTCGGTCACCCGACGCTTCCTGCACCCGGGCGACCGTGCCGACGAGGACCGCATCGTCCGGACGCCGATCGGGACCCTCGAGCTGCGCGACCTCACGCTGCACAACCTGCAGGGACTCGACGTCGACCTGCCGCTCGGGGTGCTGACCGCGGTCACGGGCGTCAGCGGCTCCGGCAAGTCGTCGCTCGTCGGCGGCGTCCTGCCCGGTGTGGCGACCACGCACCCGCTCGTCGACCGTGTCGTGCAGGTCGACCAGAAGCCGATCGGCCGCACACCGCGCTCGAACCTCGCCACCTACACCGGACTCTTCGACGCCGTCCGTGCCGCGTTCGCCGCGACCGACGACGCGAAGGCCCGCGGCTGGACCGCCAGCCGCTTCTCGTTCAACGTCGCCGGCGGCCGGTGCGAGGTGTGCCAGGGCGAGGGCTCGGTGTCCGTCGAGTTGCTGTTCCTGCCGGGCAGCTGGGCGCCCTGCCCGGAGTGCCACGGCGCGCGCTACAACGACGAGACGCTCGAGGTGCGGTGGGACGGGGCGACGATCGCGGACGTCCTCGGCATGACCGTCGACCAGGCAGCACCCTTCCTGGCGTCGCTGCCCGCTGCAGCTCGCGGCCTCGAGGCCCTGCGCCAGGTGGGGCTCGGCTACCTGCGCCTCGGACAACCCGCCCCGGAGCTGTCCGGCGGTGAGGCCCAGCGCATCAAGCTCGCGACCGAACTGCAGCGCGCCCGCACCGGGCACACGCTCTACCTGCTCGACGAACCGACGACGGGTCTGCACCCCGCCGACGTCGAACTGCTAACCGCGCAGCTCGCACGACTCACCGACGCCGGCAACACCGTCGTCGTGGTCGAGCACGCCATGGACGTCGTCGCGAGTGCCGACCACGTCATCGACATGGGCCGTCCGGCGGCGAGACGGCGGCCGCGTGGTCGCCACCGGCACGCCCGCCGAGGTGGCCGCGTCGACCACGAGCCGGACCGCGCCGTACCTGCGGGAGCAGCTCGGGCGCTGATCGCGCCGACCGGCGGACGGGCGCGTCCCGCTCAGCGGTGACGCGCCAGCGGCACGCGGGCCGCGCCGACCGAGCCTGCGAGGGAGGGGTGGCGGGCTGGCACCGCGCCTCCCGTCCACTCCGTGCGGACCACGCGACCCCGTGCCCGGTTCCACGCACCGTGCAGCACAGCAGACACGCACCACGCTGCCAACCCCGCACCACCCGACGAACCCCGCACCGTGCGGACCCCGCGCGCGGCAGCGCCCGCCGGGACGGATCCCGACGGGCGCTGCTGGTGGTGCGGACTAGGCCCGACGGAAGCGGCGGGCGATGGTGAGCCCGGCGCCCGCGAGCATCAGCAGGATCGCGAAGGCGATCACCGGAGCCGGGTCGCTGCCCGTGTAGGCGAGCGTCCCGTTCGGGCCGGTGCCGCCGGTGCCGTCGGCGCCACCGTTGCCGCGGTTACGAGACGGACGGTGAACGTCACCGGTCGGACGCCGCCGAGGTGCCGTCAGCGCCGGTCTGGGTGGCGGTGATGGTCACCGTTCCCGGCCGAAGCCGACGATCGGGGTGCACTTCCAGGTGCCGTCGGCCGCGACGACCGCGGTGCAGACGACGACCGTGCCGTCGGTGACCGTGACGGTCGCGCCCGGCTGGCCGGTGCCGGTGATCGGCGGATTGGGCGTCGTGACGGTGCCACCGTCCTCCGGCGAGGTGATCACGGGCGGCGGGGTCGTCGTGGTCGACGCGGGGTTGTAGGTGTAGACCAGCGGGTCGGACGTGCCACCCGCGGTCGTCACCGTGACCTCGACGTCACCGGCAGCGTGCGCCGGCGTCGTGAAGGTGAGCGTCGTGCCGTCCGCCGACACGCTGTCCGGCGTGATCGGGTCGGAGCCGTCACCGAGACCGTCGAGTCGTCGGTGAAGCCGGTGCCCGTGACGGTCACGACCGTGCCACCCGCAGCCGGACCGTTGTCCGGGTCCAGCGCCGAGAGCGTCGGGACCGCGGCCGGGGCCGGGTCGTAGGTGTACGGCAGCGGCGCCGAGGTGCCGGACCCGTTGGTGACGGTCACGGGGACCGTACCGGCGGTGTGCGCCGGCGTCGTGAACGTCAGCTCGGTGCCGTCGTCCGAGACGCTGTCGGGCGTGATCGGGTCGGAGCCGTCCACCGAGACCGTCGCGTCGTCGGTGAAGCCCGTGCCGGAGACCGTGACGACCGTGCCACCGGTGACCGGTCCGTTGTCGGGGTCCAGCGCCGTCAGCGTCGGAGCCCCGGCGGGTGCCGGGTTGTAGGTGTACGTCAGCGGGTCCGAGGTCCCCGCGTCGGTCGTGACCGTCACGTCGACGGGACCGGCGACGTGTGCCGGCGTCGTGAACGTGAGCTCGGTGCCGTCGTCGGAGATCGACTCCGGGTCGATCGGGTCGGACCCGTCGACGGAGACGGTCGCGTCGTCGGTGAACCCGGTGCCCGTGACGGTGACGAGCGTGCCGCCACCGACCGGCCCGTTGTCGGGGTCCAGCGCGGTGAGCGTCGGCACGGCTGCGGGAGCCGCGGTGTAGGTGAAGTCGAGCGGGTCGGACGTCCCAGCAGGCGTGGTGACCGTGACGTCGACCGTGCCGACGTCGTGCGCCGGCGTCGTGAACGTCAGCTCGGTGCCGTCGTCCGAGACGGAGTCCGCCTCGATCGGGTCGGAACCGTCGACCGACACCGTGGCGTCGTCCGTGAAGCCCGTACCCGTCACGGTGACGACCGTGCCACCGGCCACCGGACCGTTGTCGGGGTCGAGCGTGGTGATCGTCGGGACCGCGACCGCGTCGTCGGTGTACGTGAAGTCGAGCGGGTCGGACGTGCCAGCAGGCGTGGTGACCGTGACGTCGACCGTGCCGACGGCGTGCGCCGGCGTCGTGAACGTCAGCTCGGTGCCGTCGTCCGAGACGGAGTCCGCCTCGATCGGGTCAGAACCGTCGACCGACACCGTGGCGTCATCCGTGAAGCCCGTACCCGTCACGGTGACGACCGTGCCACCAGCCACCGGGCCGTTGTCCGGGTCGAGCGTGGTGATCGTCGGGACCGCGAGCGGACCGGCGTTCGGACCGACCGCCGCCGAGGCGAGGTTGACGACGGCGGTGCCGGCAGCCGGCAGGAGTGCGACGCGCAGTGCACGCTGCGTGAAGACGCCGTCGGCGCTGGTCTCCTGCACGTTGGCCTGCAGCGACACGACGGTCGTCAGGGCGTTGGCAAGCGGTGTGACCACCGTCTCGCCCAGGCCGGCGACGACCTGGTTGATCGGGGCGACGACCTGCGCCAGCACCGGGTTCACGATGGGCAGGACCTGGCCGACCGGCACGGGGACGCCGAGCACGGTGACCGAGAGGCCCTGCAACGAGGCGGTGAGCTGCGTGACGACGCCCTGCAGCGCGGTCGTGACCGCCGGCAGGAGCTGCGTCGTCAGCGCGTCCGTGATGTACGGCAGCAGCTCGGTGTTCGCCGGCAGGTTGTTGATGTCCAGTCCGGCGTTCGTCAGCACCGCGGCGACGTCGACCGTGATCGCACCGGTCTGCAGGTTCGCCGTGATCGAGCCGTCGGCGCTGGTGACGTCACCGGTGGCCGAGTCGAGCACCGTGACCAGGTTCGGGATGCCGTCGACCTCGACGAGCGGACCGAGCACCGCGAGCAGGTTCTCGAGGTTGTCGACCGTCGGCTGGAGCGTGCCGAGCGTGGTGCGGAGGTCGGTCACCGTGGCGCCGAGCGCGGGGCTCGTCAGCGACAGGTCGAGTCCGGCGATGCCGTAGTCGCCCGTCTGTGCACCGTCCGGGCCGGCTGCCTGGGCAGCGGTCGCCGAGACGGCACCGACCTCGAGCTGGGCGTTCGCGAGTGCGCCCGCCAGGTCGGTGCCGATGAGGCCCGACAGGTCGAGCGTGGCGTTGGACTGCGGGACGCCGTCCTGGCCGCCCACGCCGATCCCACCGGTGTTCGTCACCGCGCCGGACGCGGCGACGGAGCTGCCGTCGGCGTTGGCGGCGGCGTACTGGTTGACGGCGCCGAGGGTGAGGATGCCGTTGTTCCCGAGCAGGTTGAGACCCCCACCGAGGTTCACGTTGACCGCGTTCAGCGCGGTGACGTCGAGCGGGTGGACGTCGGTGTCCGCGGCCCCACCGGTGTTCACGGCGTCCGCCGGGGTCACCGTGAGGATGTCGTCGAGGTTCAGGCCGAGCGCGGAACCGCTGATGAAGCGGCCCTCTGCGGTCGACGCGACCGGTGCAGCCATCGCAGGGGCTGCCGCGAGGATGCTGCCGCCGGCGCCGAGGAGCGCCACGGTGACGACCGCGACCCCTTGTGTCCGACCTGACCATCGGGTGGAAGTGGGCGCCCCCGGTTCTTTCTGGGCGCGCGCGAGTGCTCCAAGCCTCATTGGCTGTGCTCCTGATCCTGGTGCTGGTCCGGCAGTTGGTGATGCTGCCTACAGCGCGAGTGTGGTTCCCGTGAGCGTAACCCTGAACGGGTGCACAAGACCAGCACCCCCGAACGGGGGTCTGCGCTCCGCGGATGCGGATCCGCGGTCAGATCTCGACGTCGCTGCCCATCGTCACGGTGCGCTGTGCCGGCAACCCGAAGCGCGCTGCGGGGTCGGCCGCGTTGTGGGCGAGGCCGACGAAGAGCTTCTTCCGCCAGGCGACCATCCCCCGGTTGCCGGGCACCGGGCGGAGTGCGCCGCGGGAGATGAAGTACGACGCCCGGAGCACTTCCTCCGGATCGATGTCGAGCACCTCGGCCAGGCAGGCGGCGTGCAGGGCCTTCGGCAGGTCCTGGTCGTCCGAGAACCCGAACTTCACCGTGATGTGGTCGATGCCGTCGTCCTCGTAGCCGAGGTCGTCGCGGAAGAAGGCCTTCGCGTGCGAGACGTGGGGCACGTTGGCGGTGAGCACCGAGACGATCAGGACGGTCCGATGCAGGACGTGGTTGTGCTCGACGTTGGCCCGGAGCGCCAGCGGGGTGGTCTCCTTGTTCGGGTGCGGGAACACCGCGACCCCGGGCACCCGCGGGATGTGCTCGTGGTTGATGCGGTCGATGAAGTCGGCGAGCGACCCTTCGCGCTCCTTCCGTTCCTCCTGCACCAGTGCGCGGCCACGGCGCCACGTCGTCATGACCGTGATCACGGCCAGGGCGATGAGGAGCGGCACCCAGCCGCCGTGGATGATCTTCGACAGGTTGCCGGCGAGGAAGGTCAGCTCGAGTCCGCCGAAGGCCACCGCCGCGACCACGAGCTTCCAGGTCGTCCACTTCCACAGCGGGCGGACGACGAGCAGGAGCAGGAGCGTGTCGACGACGAGAGCGCCGGTGACGGACACCCCGTACGCCGTGGCGAGGTTCGCCGACGACCGGAACGCCAGCATGATCGCGAGCACGCCGATGAACAGCAGCAGGTTCACCGCGGGCAGGTAGATCTGGCCGCTCTCCCGCCGCGAGGTCTGCCGGATCGTCAGCGGCGGCAGCAGCCCGAGCTGGACGGCCTGGCGGGTGAGCGAGAACGCCCCGGAGATGACGGCCTGGCTGGCGATCACGGTCGCGAGCGTCGCCAGCACCACCACGGGCAGTCGCAGCGCGTCCGGGAACAGCAGGAAGAACGGGTCCTTCGCCGCCGACGGGTCGCGCAGCACGAGCGACGCCTGCCCGAGGTAGTTCAGGACGAGCGCCGGGAACACCACGAAGAACCACGCCCGCAGGATCGGCGAGCGGCCGAAGTGCCCCATGTCGGCGTAGAGCGCCTCGGCGCCGGTGATGACGAGCACCACCGCGCCCATCGCCACGAACGTGATGTACGGGTGCGCGAAGGTGAACGAGATCGCCCACGTCGGCGAGAGCCCCTGCAGGACACCGGGGTGCTGCAGGATGTGCGGGACACCGGCGGCGGCGATCACCACGAACCAGAGCAGCATCACCGGGCCGAACAGGTTGCCGACCTTGCCGGTACCGAAGCGCTGCACCGCGAACAGCACGACCAGGATGACGGCGGCGATCGGCACGATCAGGTGCCCGACCGACGGTGCGGCGGTGCCCAGCCCTTCGACCGCGGACAGCACCGACACGGCTGGGGTGATCACGGAGTCGCCGTAGAAGAGCGAGACGCCGACGATGCCGATCACCAGGAAGATCACCGCACCTCCGCGGCGCTTGGCGTAGAGCCGGCGGGCCAGGGCGGCGAGTGCCATCACCCCGCCCTCGCCGTCGTTGTCGGCGCGCATCAGGATCAGGACGTACTTGATCGAGACGATGATCGTGATGCTCCAGAACATCATCGAGATGACGCCGTAGACGTCTTCCTGGTTGGCCTTGACCAGGCCGTCGTCGATCGTGAACACGGTGCGCAGTGCGTAGAGCGGACTCGTGCCGATGTCGCCGAACACCACCCCGAGTGCGGCGAGCGCGAGGACGGCGACGCCCTTGCGCGGGCCGTGGCCACCGTCGTCGGTGGTGTCGGTCGTGGGGGTGGTGTGGTCCGTCGGCTTCGACGGTTCCGTCGGGGTCTCGGAGCGGGTCTCGGTCACGCTCGGCACTTCCGTCTCCGGCCGTCCGGGCGACGGCCGCCGCTCATCATCGCACCGTGCGCGGGATGCGCTCGCAGCTGGCGCACATGCGTGCGCACCGCGGCTCTCGACGTGCGCACGGGGCGGACGGGAGGCACGTGGCGGGCCCGCACCGCGCCTCCCGTCCGACGGCGGGCCGGGTCTCAGGGACGCAGGCCGCGCACCAGGTCGTGGACCACGCGGGCGGCGCGCGCCGCGGCGCCGTCCAGGTGCTCGCGGAACTCCGCGCCGTCGGGCGCGCACAGGTCGCTGATGCACCGGACCGACACGAACGGCATGTCGTGCACGTGCGCGAACTGCGCGATGGCGGCCGACTCCATGTCGACCGCGGCCACGTCGGGGAAGGCGCCGCGGAGCGTCCGGGCGCGTCCCTCGGTGACGAAGACCTCGCTCGAGCCGATCGTCGCCGAGCGCAGCGGCCAGGCGATGTCGGCGGCCATCGCCAGCTCGACCAGTCGGGCGTCCGGTGCGTACCCGGTCGGCATCCCGGGCACCTGGCCCAGGGCGTAGCCGAACGCCGTGGCGTCCGCGTTGAGGTTGACGTAGCGATCGCCGACGACGACGTCCCCGATCGCGATGCCGTGCATGAGGCCGCCGGCGGTCCCGACGCTGATCACGGGGATGCCGGGTCCGAAGTCGTGGAAGCCGTGCGCGACGGCGGCCGTCGCGTTCGTGAAGCCGATGCCGCTGCGGCGGACGGCGACGGTGGCGCCGCCCATGTCGAGCAGCTGGTGCGGGTCGTGGCCGCCGACCGGGCCGTCGAGGATCGGCACTCCGCCGAAGAGGTCGGCGAAGGCGGAGACCTCTTCGCTCATGGCCGCGATGATGATCGCGACGGGCACCTGTTCCTGCACTGATCGATCCTCGCACGGCGAGGAGCCACGAGATGTCAGTTACCGCTGCCGGACGAGCTCCTCGGCGACGAACGCGGCCATGGCGTCGGCGCCGAAGTGGTCGTCGGCGGTGATCGTGACCACGGTGTCACCGTCGGGGTGGTCGTCGAACAGCAGCATCTGCCCGTACGCCCCGTGCAGCCGCCACAGCTGCCCCGGGCCGCCCCACCCGGCCATCGCGTAGCGGTGGTACCCCGGCCCGGTCCCCTCGCGCTCGACCCAGTCGGAGTGCATCGCGTCGCACCAGCGGGCGCTGACGATGCGCTGCCCGTCGACCACGCCGCCGTCACGGATGAGCCTGCCGAGGCGCGCGAGTTCCTCGGTGCGGAGTGCCAGGCCCTCACCGGCGGCGACGTACCCGTTCGCGCAGCGTGACCACTCGACGTCGTCGATGCCGAGCGGGTCGAACAGGCGTCGGGACACGAACGTGCCGACGTCGCCGACGCGGGTCTCGAGCACGCGCATGGCGGTGTAGGTGCTGACGTTCGCGTACTGGAACACACGGCCCCGCGAGGGGCGCCGCAGGAACTCGGCGGCCAGGTCCGGCCAGTCCGTCAGCTCGGTCGCCGACCAGGGCATGTCGATCCCGCTCGTCATCGTGAGCAGGTGCCGGAGCGTGACCTGCTCGACGCCATCTCCGAACGCGAACGCGGGCAGGGCGTCGGCGATGGGCTCGTCGACGTCGACCAGGCCGTCGTCGGCGGCGATCCCGGTGGCGAGCACGCAGACGCCCTTGGCCGCGGAGTGGATCTCCTCACGCACGTCGGGAGTCCAGCGGTGCTCGGCGACGTCGTCGTCGGCAGTCCGGACTTGCAGGCCGTGAGCGCCGAAGCCGGTCTCGTCGACGTGCCGGACGATCGCGTCGAGGATGCTGGTCGCGGTGGTCACACGCCATCCTCTCGCGTGCAGCAGACTGCGTGCCCTGAACGGGACGGACAGCCGACGGGAGGCCCGTGGCGGGCCCGCCACGGGCCTCCCGTCCGATGACCCGGCGCTACTGCGATCGCAGTACGTGCGCAGGTCGCCGTCTTGGTCAGATGGTTCCGTCCCGAGCCGCCCGTGCTCGTGACGTGAGGAGCACCATGCGCACCGTCGTCGTCACCGGCCCCGGATCCGTCGAGATCCGCGACGAGCTCGTCCCCGAGGTCGGCCCCGCCGACGTCCTGATCGCCGTCAAGGCATGCGGGGTCTGCGGCTCCGACGCCTTCTACGCCGCGCGCGGCGGCATCCCGCCGCGTGAGGGGCACACGCCCCTCGGACACGAGGTCGCCGGAGAGGTGGCCGCCGTCGGCGACGCGGTCGAGGGCATCTCCGTCGGGGACCACGTGGTGGTGAACCCGATGGGCGACCCACGCGGGATCATCGGCAACGGCGGCCCCACGGGCGGGCTCTCCGAGTTCCTGCTCGTCGAGCAGGCCGTGCTCGGCACCAGCGTCGCGATCGTCCCGGACGACCTGCCCTGGCAGGTGGCCGCGCTCAACGAGCCGATGGCGGTCGCCCTGCACGCCGTGAACCGGACCGCGCCGCAGCCGGGCGACACGGTCGTCGTGTTCGGTGCCGGCCCGATCGGGCTGGGGGCCGTGATCAGCTACAAGGCGCTCGGCGTCGGGCACGTGGTCGTCGTCGACGTGATCGCCTCGCGGCTCGAGAAGGCCCTGCTCGTCGGAGCCGATGCCGTCGTGAACTCGGCCGAGGAGCCGCTCGACGAGCGCCTGATCGCCCTGCACGGCGAAGCACGTGACGGCGTCGGGCACGGCGGCAAGGCCGGCACCGACGTGTGGCTCGACGCCGCCGGGGTGCCGGCCACCGTGCAGACGGCACTGCGACTGGCGAAGCACCGCGCGACGATCGGCATCGTTGCGGTGCACAAGCGGCCGGTGGACGTCGACTTCGGTGACCTGTTGGCCGTCGAACCGACGATCGTGACGGCAATGGGGTACCCGACCGAGATCTTCGACGTCACCGAGCACATCATCGCGAACCCCGAGGCCTACGCGCAGATCGTCAGCGACGTCTTCCCGGCGAGCGACGTGCTCGAGGCCCTCCGGGTTGCAGCGACCCCGGGCGCGGCCGACAAGGTCGTCGTCACGTTCGACTGATGCCGGTGACGAGGAAGGTCGCCGTACAGTACGCCGTCGCCGTGTGGCAGGACCGGTCGCGGCGCGGGCTCGTGCTCGCCGTGCTGTCGGTGCCGAGCAGCCTCGTGATGGCGGGGTGGAAGGTCGTCCTGTTCTGCGCGGCTCCCTCGTTGTTCCTCGCCGCGACCGTGGTCTTCACGCTCGGGGTCGCGGCCGCGAAGGTCTGGGCCGTTCGTCGGCACCGGCTGTCGTTCGCGTTCGATGCGGCGAACGGCGACCGGATGCGGTTCCGGCAGGCCGGACACCGGTGGATCGGGGGTGCGGTGACCGCGATGTCGGTCGTGTTCGTCGGGTGCAGCGTGCCGATGCTCGTCGGGCGGGCGCACCCCGTGCACTACGACCAGTGGGTGGCGATCGTCATCGCGGCGGCGACGTTCGCGGAGCTGGGGATCGGGGTCTGGGGTGCGGTGACCGCGCGCAAGGACGGGGAACCACTCGTCGAGGCGACGAAGCTCGTGAACGTCGCCGCCGCGGTGGTCCTGCTCGTGCTGACCCAGTCGGCACTGCTCTCGTTCGCGGGCAGCGCCGAGGACGCTGCTGCGTCCACGGGTGCGAGCGGGGTGTTCCTCGGCGGTGTGGCCGCGGTGATCGGGCTCACGATGGCGCTGCGGCGGTTCCCGGTGGTGACGGGTGCCGTCTCAGTCGACCAGTCCGGCTTGGAAGGCGAACGCGACGAGCTGGGCGCGGTCCCGGGCATCGACCTTCGCCATGGCCCGGTTCACGTGGGTCTTGACCGTGAGCGGTGAGAGGAACAGCTCGGCGCTGATGGCGTCGATGCCCTGACCTCGGCTGACCATCACCACGACGTCGCGCTCGCGAGCGGTGAGGGCCTCGAAGCGCCGGGTCATCTCCGGATCGACGGAGGACGCCGGCGTGCGGGCGACCTGTCCGATGAGCGCCGCTGCGGCCGCCGCGGACAGCGCCCCTCCGCCCGCTGCCACCTCCTCGATCGCCGCGACGAGCTCTGCGGGCCCCGCGGCCTTGCTGAGGAACCCGTTCGCCCCGGCACGCAGCGCCGCGAAGACGAGTTCGTCCTGGTCGAAGGTCGTCAGAATGACGATGCGCACCTGCTCGGCGGTGCGCTCGGCGCGGATCCGTCGGGTCGCCTCGACCCCGTCGATGCCCGGCATCCGGATGTCCATCATGATGACGTCCGCCGGGACCGACAGCGCCGTCTGCACCGCGGCGAGCCCGTCCCCGGCCTCGCCGACGACCTCGATGCCGTCCTGGCGGTCGAGGATCGCACGGAGCCCCAGTCGGATCATGTCCTGGTCGTCGACCAGGATCACTCGTGTGGTCATCGTGCTCCGTTCGCGGTGGGCAGGTGGACGCGGACGACGAACAGCACGCCGTCCGGCGCGGCCTGGACGGACCCCTCGACGGCGGCGACGCGCTCGCGCATGCCGACCAGACCGAGCCCACCGGTCCGGCCTGCGACGGGGTCGCTCGCCGGGGTCCGCCGGCGGGGGTTGCGGACCTCGAGGACCAGGTCGTCACCGGCACGGGCGAGGGTGACGGTCGTCCGGCCCTCGCCGTGCCGGTGGGCGTTGGTGAGCGACTCCTGCAACACCCGGTAGACCGTCACACCGATCGGCACGGAGACCGGGCCGACGTCGTCCAGTCGGGCATCGACGTCGAGGCCGATCCGTTCGTACGACGCGATGAGTCCGGGGAGCTGCTCGATGCCGGGGGCAGGTGCCGTCGGGTCGTCGAGGTCGGCGCCGCTGCCCGACGCCGAACGGAGCACCGTCAGGACGTGCTGCGTCTCCGTCAGGACGTTCCGCACGCCGTCCCGGGCGGCGTCCAGCGCGCGCCGGGCATCGCCGGCCCCGGCGGGCAGGGTGACCTCGGCGACCCCGAGCTGCATGCTGACCACCGCGATCTCGTGCCCGATGACGTCGTGCAGGTCCCGCGCGATCCGGACGCGTTCCTCGGCCACGCGGCGTTCGGCCTCGAGTTCCCGCGTGGCGACGGCGTCGGCGGCGCGCTGTTCCAACGACGCCCGGTACTGGTGCTGCACCCGCAGCCCCGAGCCGATGGCCGCCGCGGCGACGACGGAGATGAGGGCGCCGAGGGCGGTCGGCACCGCGCCGCCCTCTCCCGGCGCGAGGAGCGTGCCGATGACCACACCGGGGGCGATGATCGCAGCGGCGCGGACCGGGTGCCCCTCCCGCGACGAAACCGCGAACAGCAGCAGCACGGCGCAGCTCCAGGTCACGATCGGCGACCAACCAGACAGGCCACCGAGCACCGGCGCGATCGTGGCGAGGCCGAGTGCCGACCACGGTGTCCACGGCGCCGCGACGACGGCGAGCACGGTCGCGGCGACCGCGACGCCGGGCCCCGGTCCGGCGTCGGCAGCGATCACCCGACCAGACTCGATCGCGCACGCGAGCAGGACGACGGCAGCCGTGCCGCGGAACACCCAGCGGTCGTCCGGACGCCACGAACCCCAGATCGCTCGCAGTCGCCGCATGCACTCATCCTGTCGTGCGCGTCAGCGGTCCGGCTACTGCGAACGCAGTAGTCGGGGGTACCACCGATCGGGGACCTGCCCGCGGCCCGTCCCCGGGACGATCGACACCAGGCCGGAACGATCCGGCACCGACCGGAGGAACCGCCATGACGCTGACCACGACGAACACCGCCCCCATGACCTACGACTACTGCACGGTCGAGGTCCCACGGGGCAAGGACGCCCTCTACGCGGACACCTACCGCAACTTCGGCTGGACGTCCGACGGCTCGGACCGGACGGGCGCACTGAACCGCCGGCGCACCCTCGGCCTCCGCCGCGACCGTGCCGTCCGCTCCGTCGAACTGACCGAGCTCCAGCAGAACGCCGAGACCGCCCTGGCCACGATCGACGCCCTCGAACGCTCCCGCACGACCGCGGCGTCGGTGGTCGCGTACGCGCTCGGCGCGATCGGCAGCGTCCTGCTGGCCGCTTCGGTGTTCGCCATGCAGGACACCGTGGCGGTCCCCGACCTGCTCGGCGGGCTCGACCCGGTCACGGTGTTCCTCGTCGGGGCCGGTGGGCTGGTCAACTGGGCGATCGCTCCGGTGGCCTTCCAGCTCGTCCGCGCGGCGCGCACCAAGCGGATCCGTCCGGCCGTCGACCGCCAGTTCGACGTCGTCTACGGCGCGTGCGAGGCGGCCAGTCGCCGCCGGACCGCCTGAGCGCGGCCCGAGCCCCGATGACGAACACCATCGCCCGGGCCGGCGCTGTCCTGCACGCGCCGGTCCCCCGCCACCTGGAGACCCGGGTGCTGTACGCACCGACCGCGTTCGTGCCGCTCCACCGGCACACCCTGGAGCAGTTCGGCTGGACGGTGACCGTGCAGGGCGGACGGCTCGGCACGACGTCCCTGCTGCTCCAGCGTCTGCGCACCCGGCCAGACCCGGCACGACCGATCCTCGAGCGTCGTGCCGAGCGTGCACTGGCCCGGATCGCCGCCCTCGAGCAGCAGCCCGCACGGCTCGCCGGTGTCGTCGCCATCGCCGGTTCCGCGGTCGCCGTGCTGACGGTCGCGCTCGGCGGTGTGCTCGCCCTCGGCGGGGACCCGACGCTCGTGCCGGTCCTCGTCGGTGCCGGCGTGTGGATCGCCGCCGTGGCCGCAGCGCCCGGCATTCGATCGTGGCGCACCGAGCGGAACCAGGCCGCACTCAGCCGGGAGTACGCCGCGATCGACGCGTGCACGCACCCACCCGACGGGTCGTGACGGCGGCTGAGCCCCGCGCACAGCGCACACACGACGGGCCGGTGGGATCCCCACCGGGCCGTCGTGTGTGCCGGAACCGACGGGTCAGTCCGCCAGACGGATCGCCAGGGCCGGGCAGACCGCCGCGGCGTGACGCACCGCCTCGACCTGGTCGTCGGCGACCTCGTCGGTCAGCAGGACGGCGATCCCGTCCTCGTCCCGTTGGTCGAACACGTCCATCGCGGCCATGACGCACTGGCCGCTGGCGACGCACTTGTCCTGTTCGAGGATGACCTTCATGACTCGTTCCCTCCGGTGGTCGAACTCGCGCTCGTGGTGGTGTGGTGGTCGACGGGGCACCAGGTGACGGGGAGCTCGTACACCCCGTAGACGGCGCCGTCGTGCTTGAACGGGACCTCGTCGAGCGGGACCGCGCGAGCGAGGGTGGGGATCCGACGGAACAGCGTCGGGTACACGACCTGCAGTTCGACCCGCGCGAGCGGCTGGCCCAGGCACTGGTGCACGCCGAACCCGAACGCCACGTGGTTCCGCGGGTTGCGGGTCAGGTCGAGCCGGTCCGGGTCCGGGTAGACGTCCGGGTCCCGGTTCGCCAGGTCCGTCGCGACGATCACCCCGTCACCGGCGCGGATCGTGGTGCCGGCGACGTCGAGGTCCTCGGTCGCCACGCGCTTGCGTCCGTCGTGCGTGATGGTCAGGTAGCGCAGGAGTTCCTCCACCGCCGAGGCGACCAGCGCCGGTTCGGGGGCGTCGAGCAGGCGGTCGCGCTCGTCCGGGTGCTCGAGCAGGGCGAGCGTGCCGAGGGCGATCATGTTCGCGGTCGTCTCGTGCCCGGCGATGAGCAGCAGGATCCCCATCTGCACGGCCTCGCCCTCGGTCATGTCGCCGGCGGTGACCCGCGCGGCGATGTCCGTGAGCAGGTCGTCGCCGGGTTCCGCCGTCTTGCGGCGGAGCAGCGACGTCAGGTACGCACCGAGCTCGCGGAACGCCTGCTGCCGTTCGTCGTCGGTCGTGGTGCGGCGGATGATGGTCTTCGAGTGCGCCTGGAACCGGTCGTGGTCCTCGTACGGCACGCCGAGCAGGGCGCAGATCACCAGGGACGGCAGCGGGAGCGCGAACGCCTCGACCAGGTCGACCGGGTTCGGGCCGGCGAGCAGCTGGTCGATCAGGTCGTCCGTGATCCGCTGCACCACGGGGCGGAGCGCCTCGATGCGTTTGATCGCGAACGGCGCGGTCACCATCCGCCGCAGCCGGGCGTGGTCCGGGTCGTCCATCAGGATGAAGGACAGCCCGCCGCCACCGCCCGAGGCGCTGGCGGAGGGGTACCCCGGGTTGGCCACGTCTGCGCTGACGGACAGGCTCGACAGCACCTGCTTGCCCTCGTCGTAGCGGGTGACGAGCCACGGCTCGCGGCCGTCGGCCAGCGTCACGCGGTGGACGGGGCCGTCCTCCTGCAGCACGCGGGCCGCCGGCGGCGGGTCGAAGGGACACCCGGCGGTCCGCCGGTCCATCGGGAACGTGTCCGGTCGGTCGGCGGTGATCGGTGGGTCGGTCATGGTCTGCTCCTCCGTGTTCGGGTGACTGCCCCGGTCAGGCGACCGGAGCGGACGGCACCGGTCAGCCGACCGGTGCCGGGCTCTCGGCGGCAGGCACCGCAGGCGCGGGAGACGCCGCAGTCGCCGCTCCCGGCACGTACCGGGGACGCAGGCGCATGCTGGCGATCCGCGCCTGCTTCGGCATCCCCCACCCGAGCGCCCCGACCGCCTCACCGGCGCGTTCGGCCACGGCGACGAACCGGCCGTCCTCGGGGTGCCCGTCGACGACGGTGACCCGGTCGGCCGGGGTCATCTGCCCGAAGACCTGCACGCGGGTGCCGTGCTGGTCCGTCCAGAAGTACGGCACCGGCGTGTACGGCACGCGGCGCCCGAGGACGTTGCCGGCGACGACCTGCGCCATCTCGGTCGCGTTCGTGCGGTTCTCGAGCCGCATCGGGCGCCCCGCGCCGACGTGGTGGAAGCGGGCGACGTCGCCCACGGCCCAGACGCCGGGCGCAGCGGCTCCGAACGCGTCGCAGCCGACGCCGTCCGTGACCTCCAGGCCGGACGCCTCGAGCCACCCGGTCGTCGGGCGGGACCCCACGGCGACGACGACGACGTCGGCCGCACGGCTCGGGCCGTCGACGAACTCCACCGTGTCCGCGCGACCGTTCCGGCCGCGCACCCGCGCGGCGCGGACCCCGCCGAGCAACCGGACGCCGGCCGCCTCGTGCTGTGCTGCGAGGAACTGCGAGCCGAACCCGCCGAGCTGCCCGGACATCGGCGCGCGGATGCTGCCCGCGAGCGTGACGTCCACGCCGAGGGACGCGGCGGTCTGTGCCACCTCGCTGCCGAGCACGCCGTTCCCGAGGACCAGCAGCGGCCCCTGCAGCGTCTGCAGTCCCGCTCGGAGCCGGTCCGCGTCGGCCCGGGTGCGGAGGACGTGCACGCCGTCGAGCCCGACCCCCGGGATCGCACGCGGCGTGACACCGGTGGCGATGACGACGTGGTCGGCGGCCCGGGTGGTGCCGCTCGTCGTGGTCACGGTCCGGGTCGCGACGTCGAGGGCGACCGCGCGGTCCCCGAGCACGAACTCGGCGTCGAGGCCCGCGAGCTGCTCGGTCGAGCGGAGCACCAGGGCGTCGGCGCCGATCTGCCCGGCCAGGTACTGCTTCGACAGCGGTGGCCGGTCGTACGGGTCCTCGGTCTCGCCGTCGAGCAGTGTCAGCCGGCCGACGTGCCCGTGGCGGCGGAGCGCCTCGGCCGTCGCGACACCGGCAGCCGAGGCGCCGACGACGAGGACGGATGCGTGGGGATCGGTCCGAGGGACTCCGCTACTGGCCATGCTCCGAGCCTCGCCGGGCCCAGCAGTGCCGGACTACTCCGGGCGGACCGACCGGGATACCGCAGACGCAGTACGCGCCGCGCCCGACGATCGAGCACCCTGGACCGGTGACCCGCACCCGCACCGAACACACCGCCCTGATCGTCGTCGACCTGCAGGCCGGGACCGCGCCGTACCAGCGCACCCACCCCGTCGAGACCGTCGTGGCCAACGTCGAGACCCTCGCCCGCGCCACCCGTGGCGGCGGCGGCACGGTGGTGTTCATCCGCCACGACCCTGCCGCGACCCCGGCAGGCGCCACCCAGTACGGCGGCGGCCCCCGCCCGGCTCCGGTCGCCTACGGCTCCCTGCTGCTCGAACGGGCCGACGACGACGGCAACCTCACCCGCGGCGGGTGGAGCGCCTTCGCCGGCACCGGCCTCGACGAGCGGCTCCGCGCCGACGGCGTCACCGAGGTGGTCGTGGTCGGCCAGGCGACGACCTTCGGCGTCGAGTCCACGGCGCGGGCAGCGTACGACCTGGGCTACGACGTCGTCCTCGTCGAGGACGCCACCAACGACCCGGACCCCGACGCCCACGCCGCCCGGTTCCGGTCGGTGTTCCCCGCCCTCGGCGTGGTCGTGCAGACAGCCGACCTGGCGGGGCCGGGCGCGGCCTGAGCGGCAACCGGGCGGCGGACGGGAGGCACGTGGCGGGCCCGCCACGTGCCTCCCGTCCGTCACGTGGTCCGTCCAGGGCCGACCCTGTAGGACGGACGGAGGCGAGCGCACGCTCGCCTCGACCCGAGGAGCACCCATGGCCGCGAAGACCATCGTCATCACCGGCGCGAGCGACGGCATCGGTGTCGCCGCCGCGCGGGAGCTCGTCCGCCGCGGCAACGAGGTCGTCGTGGTCGGTCGGAACCCCGCCAAGACCGAGCGGGTCGCCCGCGACCTCGGCGTCGACCACTTCGTGGCCGACTTCTCGGACCTGTCCGCCGTCCGGGGGCTCGCCGATGACCTGCTCGAGCGCTGCCCCCGGATCGACGTGCTGGCCAACAACGCCGGCGGCATCTTCAGCGCGGGCCGCCAGGTCACCGTCGACGGCCACGAGCTGACGTTCCAGGTCAACTACCTGGCGCCGTTCCTGCTCACGGAGCTGCTGATGGACCGGCTCATCGCGTCCCGCGGAACCGTCATCAACACCTCGAGCGTCGCGAACAAGCTCTTCGGCCGGGTCGACATCGACGACCTCGACGCCGAGCGGCACTTCCGGGCCACCAAGGCCTACGGTGAC
The DNA here is from genome assembly GCF_044497295.1 of Curtobacterium pomorum. Taxonomy (NCBI): domain Bacteria; kingdom Bacillati; phylum Actinomycetota; class Actinomycetes; order Micrococcales; family Microbacteriaceae; genus Curtobacterium; species Curtobacterium pomorum. The sequence continues at coordinate 801,107 of NZ_CP172409.1, read as the reverse complement.
TCGAAGCTCGAGCAGATCCTGTTCACCAAGGAGCTCGACCGTCGGTACCGCGACCGCGGTGTGACGTCGACGGCGTTCCACCCCGGCACGATCAGCACCGGGTTCTCGAACGACAAGACCTCGCCGATGTACCTCGTGTACCACACGCCCCTGCGCCACGTGTTCCTGACGACCCCGGAGAAGGGCGCCGACACGCTGGTGTACCTGGCGGACAACACCCCCGGCCGTGACTACCCGACCGGCGAGTACTACGTGAAGCGCAAGGTGGCGGCACCGAACCCGCAGGCCGAGGACGCCGACCTGGCGCGCGAGCTGTGGGACCGGAGCATGGCGATGCTGCACGCGGTCTGACCGGCAGCGCTCCGCGTCGGTCGGCGGCAGCGCTCCGCGTCCGTGTCCGGCGCGCTACGCCTGGGTGTTCGGTGCCGTGATCATCGGGGCGACAGCGAGCGCCTGAACGGCGCTGCGGCCGTCGGCTGCCCTGGGCAGCGTCAGCGGTGCGGAGTGCGCTCGGCGAGCTGGCGCAACCGTTCCTCGGACGCCGACCCCGGTTCCGCCGTCCACAGCACGATCAGCTGGTCGTGGTCCATCGCCGACGCCAGGATCTCCCAGTCGAGCTCGACCGTACCGACGACCGGGTGACGCAGGGTCTTCCGCCCGGTCCCACGACCGGCCACGGCGTGGGCAGCCCAGATCTCCCGGAACTCCGGGAACTCCGTCGACATCCCGTCGACGACCCGTCGGAGCTCGGCGTCGTCGGGGTACCGCGCGCTGTCACCCCGGAGCTGCGCGATCGCGAGCTCGACGACCTCTGCCCAGTCGGCGTACAGGGCTCGCATCGCCGGGTCCGCGAACAACAGCCGGATGAAGGCGCGGTCCGCCGGTGGGATCGCCCCGAAGTCGGTGATGAGCGCGGCACCGAGCCGGTTCCAGCCGATGATCCGCGTCAACCGTCCGAGGACGAACGCGGGTGTCGTCGCGAGGTCGTCCAGCGCGCGTTGCAGCGCCGGTTGCACCGCCTGCACGCTCGGCAGTGGCGGAGCGGCCTCGGCCTTCCCGGTGAGGTCGGTCAGGTACGCCCGGTGCTCGTTCGTCAGACGCATCACGTCGGCCAGGTCTGCCAGCACCGGAGCGGACACCGCGATGCGGCCCTGCTCGATGCGCGTGTAGTACTCGACGCTGATCGACGCGGCCTGGGCGACTTCCTCCCGACGGAGGCCCGGCACACGTCGCCGCACGTCCGCAGGGATCCCGAACGCCGCCGGGTCGAGTTCCGCACGCCGAGCGCGCAGGAAGTCACCGAGCTCTGCTGCGCGCACGTCGATCGCCACGTCGGGCAGTCTGCCACCGGACGGAGAGGGGGAGAGATCCGTGCCCTCCACAGCGCGGACGCCGGCTGGCATCGTCGGGTGCGTCCCCGACCACGAAGGAGCCACCATGAGAGCGATCGGTCTGACCGAGTACGGAGCACCCGATGTGCTGCACGAGGTGCAGCTGCCGGAACAGCACGCGGGACCGGGCGAGGTCCGTGTCCGGGTCCGCGCCGCTGCCGTGAACCCCGTCGACACCATCATCCGGTCCGGAGGGTTCGCCGGCAACGACCGTGCGATCGCCGAACCCGTCGTCCCCGGCACCGATGTCGCCGGCGTCGTCGACGAGATCGGCCCGGAGCAACCCGAGGGGTTCGACCTGGTCGTCGGGGACTCCGTCACCGGGTTCGTCGTGCCGGACGGGAGCCACGGTGGCTACTCCGAACGGATCGTCCTGCCGAGCCTGTCGGTGACCCGGATGCCGTCGAACGGCTCGTTCGCCCGAGGCGCGGCGTTCCTGTCGAACGCCCTCACCGCGGAGATCACCCTCGAACACCTCGCCCTGGAGCCCGGCCAGACCCTCGCCGTGACCGGTGCGACCGGCGCCGTCGGCGGGTACCTGGTGCAACTCGCCGCTGCGCGCGGCATCACCGTGATCGCCGATGCGCGTCCCGCCGACGCAGAGCGCGTCCGCGGTCTCGGTGCGGCGGTCGTCCTCGACCGTGCGGCGGACTTCACCGCAGGGGTCCGGGACGCCACGAACGGTCGCGGTGCCGACGCGGTCGCGGACCCGGCGGTCCTGACCGACCAGGTCGTCGACGCTGCTCGCGACGGCGGGCAGGTCGCGTTCTACCTGCCGACCGACGTCGACCCGGGCCGCGGCATCAGCGTGTTCGGGTCCTACGTGATGCGCTCGAACCTCCGGCACGACGCCATCGAGCGGCTCGCCCGATCCGTCGACCGGGGCGAGCTCACGGCAGATGTCGCCGGAGTCGTCCCCGCCGCCGACGCTGTCGCCGCCCACGAACGACTCGAACGGGGCGGCGTCCGCGGCCGGCTCGTCCTCGAATTCTGATCCACACGACCCACGAAGGAACCCCTCTTGGACACCACCGCAACCCTCCCCGCCGTCGGACAGACCTGGCTCGCCGACCTCGGCCCGGACACCCCCCTCGGACACTTCACCGTCGAGATCACCTTCGACACCGACACCCAGGTCACGTTCCACGTCACCGGGGGCGCCATCGCCGGACGGACCGAGACGATGCCGTACACGACCACGAAGGTGCGGGACGGGCTCTACGTGGTCCGGTGGACGGAAGCCGACGCGGGCGACCACGTCACCCACATCGAGGACTACGACGCCGGGACCTGCATGGCCAGCTCCGTGGTCGGCGGGGAGTTCATCCAGCTCAGCGGCACCTGGACACGCGTCCGCTGAGCGTCGCGCTCACCACCAGAACGGTGCCTGCGGCTGGTAGGGCGCTTCGATCGCGGCCACCTCGTCCTCGGTGAGGTCGATGTCGAGCGCGGCGACGGCGTCCTCCAGGTGGTTCGGCTTTGTGGCGCCGACGACGGGTGCGGAGACGACCGGGTTCCGCAGCACCCAGGCGAGCGCGACCTGGGCCATCGGGACGCCCCGGTCCTCGGCGATGCGCTGCACCGCGTCGATGACGGGCCCGTCGGCGTCGGAGTCGAACGCCTTGGCGACCTCGTCCACGCTCGAGCGGGCCGTCTCGACGCCGCGTGGGCGGGTGAGCCGCCCCTTCGCGTTCGGGGAGTACGGAACGAGGCCGACGCCCTGGTCGACGCACATCGGGATCATCTCCCGCTCTTCCTCACGCTTGAGGGCGTTGTACTGGTCCTGCATCGTCGCGAACGGCGTCCACCCGTTCACCGTCGCAGCGGTCTGCATCTTCGCGAACTGCCAGGCCCACATCGACGAGGCGCCGAGGTACCGGACCTTGCCCGCCCGCACCAGGTCGTGCAGCGTCGCCATGGTCTCCTCGACCGGGGTCTCCGGGTCGAACCGGTGGATCTGGTACAGGTCGATGTAGTCGGTGCCGAGGCGGGAGAGCGACGCGTCGACCTGTTCGAGGATCGCCCCGCGCGAGAGGCCCGAACCGCCGGGGCCGTCGTGCATCTTCCCCGACACCTTCGTCGCGAGGACGATGTCCTCACGTCGTGAGAACTCGCGGACCGCGCGCCCCACGAACTCCTCGCTCGAACCCTGCTGGTAGACGTTCGCGGTGTCCCAGAAGGTGATGCCGAGCTCGACCGCCTGCCGGAAGAACCCGCGGGCGGAGTCTTCGTCGATGGTCCAGGAGTGCAGACCCCGAGCGGGGTCGCCGTAGCTCATGCAGCCGAGGGCGAGACGACTCACGACGAGTCCGGTCGATCCGAGACGGGTGTGGTGCACGGTGTCCTGCTTCCGGTGGTGTGCGGCTGCGGCGACGGACGACGCCTCTGGACGGGGGTCGTTCCCGCGTCACGTTCGACCCTAGGGAAACGGAGCCGAGCACGGGGTGCACCAGTGGGGCACCGCTGTGGCTCAGGCCACCGCGGGCGCACCCTTCTCGACGGCGGCCAGGCCGTTGAGGGTGCGCGGGTAGCCGATGTACGGCAGGAGCGCCGTGAGCACGTCGAGCATCTCGGCGCGCGTGTTGCCGACGTTCTGGTTGGCGGTGACGTGCGCGGCGACCTGGCCGTCCGCTCCCCCGAGTGCGACGAGCACCGCGAACGTCAGGAGTTCTCGCTGCCGGACGTCGAGACCGGTCCGCGTGTAGTAGTCGCCGAAGCAGTTCGCGGACAGGAACCGCTGGAAGCGCGCCGCATCGCTCGGGGCGTTCGCGTACATGGCGTCGACCGTGTCACCACCGACGATCTCCCGCTGTGTCGCGATGCCGCGCTCGGTCCGGTCCGCAGGGGTCGTGGTCGCCTGCGACCGGAGCCGCGGTGCGGTCCCGCGCGCGGTCAGCACCTCGTTCACCGCAGCCAGGAACCCCAGGCTGCGGCCGATCCCGACGTAGGCGCCGGCCTGGTACACGACCTCCTTCACGGCGATCGGTGACACACCGGCGTCGAGCGCAGCGTCGAGGAGCACCCGGAACGGTTCGACGGCACCGACGGCGACCAGGGCGCCGAGCTGGTACTGCAGGCGATCGGTCGCGTCGAGTGCGTTCTCCGCGACCGTCTCCGTGAAGGTGAACGCTCCGATGCGTTCGACGAACTCCGGGTCCGTCGTGCTGAATGCTCCGAGCAGCGCATCGTGCTCGGCGTTCGTGGGTTGGTTCGTCGTCATCGGTGTTTCCTTCGCTGTTCCGTGGGTCACTCGCGTGGGTCGCTGACGAGCGAACACCGCACCGGACACGGCTGGGATGCACCGTCGAGAGGTGCTCCACGAGGGCATCCCTCGACCGTCCACACCCTCGTACGGTGGTTGGATCTGGTCGGTCGTCGTCGATGGCGACCTCTACGTCCGCGCCTACAACGGGCAACGCTCCCGCTGGTACCGCTCCGCGATCGAACAGGGCGCCGGCAGGATCAGCGCCGCAGGGACCGAACACGAGGTGGTGTTCGAATCCATCGGCCCCGACCTGAACAGCCGGATCGACCTCGCGTACGAGACGAAGTACGCCGGCAGTCCGTACCTCCCGCCGATGCTCCAGGACGGACCGACCTCGGCGACCGTCCGGATCAGTCCGCGCGCGTGACCACGCCAGGGGCGCGGTGGACGCGCCACAGGGCGGACGGGAGGCGCGGTGCCAGCTGGCACCGTGCCTCCCGTCCGGTGTCCTGGCAGTGCACCCCGCGCCCCGGCGCGGACTCGTAGGGTCGCCTCATGACCACGAACCGCGACGACGTCAAGGACTTCCTCGTCAGCCGCCGTGCCCGGGTCCGCCCGGAGCAGGTCGGCCTGCCCGGCGGGCCCAACCGGCGGGTCGCCGGCCTGCGCCGCAGTGAGGTCGCGATGCTCGCCGACGTCAGCGTGGAGTACTACTCGCGGCTCGAGCGCGGCAGCCTCTCCGGCGTCTCCGACGGCGTCCTGCACGCCATCGCCGGCGCGCTGCTCCTCGACGACGCGGAGCGCGACCACCTGTTCGACCTCGCACGGGCGGCGAACGCCTCCCCGGTCCGTGGACAGCGCCGCGCAGCGACGCCGAAGACCCTGCGCGTCGGGCTCCAGTACACGCTCGACACGTTCACCGGCGGGCCGGCGTTCATCCGCAACGACCGACTCGACCTGCTCGGTGCGAACGCGCTCGGCCGGGCGCTCTACGCGGACCTGTTCCGCAGGTCGGAGCGGCCGAACCTCGCCCGCGCCGCGTTCCTGGACCGGGACTGGGCCGACGCGTTCCACCCGGACTGGGACGTCGCCGCCGACCAGAGCGTCGCGATCCTCCGCACCGCGGCCGGCCACGACCCCCACGACGAGGACCTGCAAGCCCTGATCGGTGAGCTGTCGACGCGCAGCCCGGAGTTCCGGGCGAAGTGGGGTGCGCACGACGTCCGTCGGCACGCCACGGGCGAGAAGCACTTCGTCCACCCCGTCGTCGGCGTCCTCGACCTGCACTTCGAGGGGTCACGGCTGATGAGCGACCCGGGCCTCAGCCTCCTGCTCTACAGCGCGGAACCCGGTTCACCGACGGCCGACGCGCTCCGCCTGCTCGGGTCCGTGGCCGCGACGGAGCAGCGGGACTCCGCCGAGCACCGTGGGACCGACGTCCGGAGCTGACGCTGTGCCGTCGCCAGCGGTCACTCGCTCGTGATGCGGATCGCTGCCAGCGCCGCGACGAGGAGCACCACGGCGGCGACCACGAAGCTGGTCTGCGTCCCGACCACGAACTGCGACCGGTCCGCCAGGAACGCCCCGAAGACCGCGATCGCCACCGCCCCGCCGACCTGCCGGAAGGTGTTGAACACCGCGCTCGCGGTCCCCGACCGCTCAGCGGGGACGCTGGCGAGGACGACCGACGTCGCGGGCGGCATCGCGACCGACCCGCCCGCGCCGGTCAGGATCGTGCAGACCGCGACCGCGACGACCGAGTCGAGGGGTGCGAGCACGATCACCACGACGAGACCGAGCACCATCGTGCTGAGTCCGGCGACGACGGGGACCCGTGCGCCGAACCGGTTCACGAGGGTGCCGCACACCACGTTGCCGACGATGCTGAACGCCGCGGACGGCAGGAACACCAACCCTGCTGCCAGTGGTGACAAGCCGAGGTGATGCTGCAGGTAGAGGCTCAGGACGAAGACGCTGCCGAAGTTGCAGACCATGAACGCGAACCCGACACCGAGGGCGATCCGCATCCCGCCGGAGCGGAACAGGTCGAGCGGCATCATCGGGTTCCGACCGTGCGCCTGCACCAGCAGGAACCCGGCGACCGCGGCAGCGGCGACGACCAACGCGACGACCACGTACCAGCGGCCGAAGCCCGTCGCAGCGCCCTCGATGAGCCCGAAGACGAGCCCTCCGAGCGCGAGCAGCGCGAGGACCTGACCGGCAGCGTCGAACCGCGCCGGTCGCCGAGCCGACGAGGCCACCCGGACGAGCATCACGACGCACACCGGCAGGTTGATCGCGAACACCAACCGCCAGTCGAGCGTCGTCAGCGCGCCGCCGAGGATCGGTCCCACCGCTCCGGCGACCGCGCCACCGACGGCCCAGATGCCGAGGGCGTGCGCCCGCTCGCGGGCCTCGGGGAAGGCTTCGCGGATGAGCGCCATCGACGCGGGCAGCATCACCGCGGCAGCCGCGCCCTGGACCGCTCGCGCGGCGATCAACGCGCCGAGCGTCGGGGCGAGGGCACAGGCGACGGAGGCCACGAGGAACCCCGCGATGCCCCAGCCGATCGCCCGCTTCGCCCCGATCCGTTCGGACAGGTTGCCGGCGAACAGCAGCAGCGAGGCGAACAGCAACGTGTACGCGTCGATCACCCACTGCTGCCCCGAGGTGCTGCCGCCGAGCTCCCGACCGATCGTGGTCAGGGCCACGTTCACGATGAGGATGTCGAGCGTGATGAGGAAGAACCCGAGCGCGGCGAGCACGAGTGTCTGCCGCGCGGCTCGGTGCGGGCCTCGATCGGTCGGGACGTCGGCTGTCGTCGGAGCGGTCACGGTTCGATGCTCCCCCGCCCGTTCACGTGCGGGGATGCCCTGACCGGGAACCCCTCCCGGGCGGATCGCGCAGACGTAGGATGTCTCATGCTCCCGACATCGCCGTCGCCGAGCCGCCGCAACCGATCGGAGCACGTCGTGCACGAACCGCTCACCCCGCTGGACCCGACCACCCTGCCCGAGCCCGTCGACGTGTCGGACAACACCGCGGCCCTCGCCGCGGTCGACGCCGTCGTCCGCTCGGGCCCGTACGACGCGACCTGGGCGTCGCTGCAGCGGTACCGCGCACCGCTCTGGTACCAGGACGCCAAGTTCGGGATCTTCGTCCACTGGGGCGTCTTCTCGGTCCCCGCGTTCCGGAACGAGTGGTACTCCCGCGACATGTACCGCGCCGGGACGCCCGAGTTCGCGCACCACGTCGAGACCTACGGGCCGCAGGACGCGTTCGGGTACAAGGACTTCATCCCCTCGTTCACGATGGAGCACTTCGACGCCGCCGAATGGGTGCGGGTGTTCCGCGACGCCGGCGCACAGTTCGTCGTCCCGGTCGCCGAGCACCACGACGGCTTCGCGATGTACGACACCGACCGCTCCCGCTGGAGTGCAGCGCAGCTCGGGCCGGGGCGTGACGTGTTCGGCGAACTCCTCGTCGCCGCGGACGAAGCGTGGATGGTCCGTGGCGCGTCGTCCCACCGGGCCGAGCACTGGTTCTTCATGAACGGCGGCACGAAGACCCCCTCGGACGTGCTCGATCCGCGGTTCAGCGACTTCTACGGGCCGGCGCAGCGCGAGGAGACCGCCCCGAACGAGCGCTTCCTGGAGGATTGGCTGCTCCGCACCGTCGAGCTCATCGACAAGTACCGCCCGCAGGTGCTCTGGTTCGACTGGTGGATCGAGCAGCCCGCGTTCCAGCCGTACGTGCGCACCCTCGCCGCCTACTACTACAACCGCGCCGCCGAGTGGGGCCGTGAGGTCGTCATCAACTACAAGTGGGAGACGTTCGCGCCGGGCAGCGCCGTGTACGACATCGAGCGCGGAGCGATGGCCGGCACACCGGAGGCCGTCTGGCAGAACGACACCGCGATCGCCAAGACCGCGTGGAGCTGGATCGAGGGACACGACTACAAGACCGTGCGTGACCTGGTCGCCGAACTCGTCGACGTGGTCGCGAAGAACGGTGTGCTGCTGCTCAACACCGGGCCGAAGGCCGACGGCACCCTGCCCGAGGACGAGGTCCGCATCCTGCGCGGCATCGGCTCGTGGCTCGCGGTGAACGGCGAGGCGATCTACGGCACCCGGCCGTGGACGATCTCGGGTGAGGGGCCGACCACTCGTCCCGCGGGTTCGTTCGTCGACGCCGACACGGTCGAGTACACCGCCGAGGACGTCCGGTTCACCACGCGCCACGACGTCACCGGCGATGCCGTCTACGCGACGCTGCTGGCCGACCCGGACGACGGGTCCGCCAGCATCCGGGCGTTCGGGTCGGCCTCGGGCCTGCTCGGTCGGACCATCCGGTCCGTCGCGGTCCTCGGCCACGCCGGCGAGGTCGCCTGGGAGCAGCGCCCCGACGCGCTCGTGGTCGCACTCGAGGGCGTCACCAGCGTCGACTCCGGTCCGGTGGTCCGGGTGCGGCTCGCGCCGGTGGTCGAGCAGGAGCGGCAGGACTTCCTGCACCAGTGACGGGGGTTCCGGCGCGGGGACGCCGGCGCGACGATCCGTCGCGGTCAGGACGGTGCGGCGCGACTACGCTCAGGCGAACGGTCGTCCGACGAGGATTGGGATGCTGCCCTGAACTGGATCATCGCGAACTTCGGTCTCGTCTGGGGCCTCACCGTCACCCACGCGGGTCTCGCGGCCGTGCCCATCGTCCTCGGGTTCGTCGTGGCGGTGCCGTTGGGGTGGGTGGCGAACCGGTGGCAGGCCGTCCGATCGGTCATCGTCGGCGGCGGCAGTCTGCTCTACACGATCCCGTCCCTGCCGCTCTTCGTGATCCTGCCCTACCTGCTCGGCACCCGCATCACGGATCCGGTGAACATCGTCGTCGGGCTGTCGGTGTACGCGGTCGCCATCATGGTGCGGTTGGCAGCTGATGCGTTCGCCGCCGTCCCTGCGGACGTCGTCGACTCGGCCACCTCAGTGGGGTACTCCGCGTGGGGGCGTTTCTGGACGGTCGAGCTCCCGTTGGCGGGTCCCGTCCTCCTCGCTGGGATGCGGGTGGTCTCGGCGAGCACCGTCGCCCTGGTCTCGGTCGGCGCCCTGGTCGGTTCCGCGAACATCGGCTTCCTGTTCACGGACGGGCGACAGCGTCAGTTCCTCGAGGAGATCCTGGTCGGCGTGACCGCGAGTCTCTTCGTCGCGCTGGTCTTCGACACCGTCCTGGTGGCGCTCGGGCGCGTCCTGATGCCGTGGTCGCGACGGATCCAGGTGCGGTCGCGTCGGTCGCGCCGTCGGGCCGCGTTGGCGACGATCGAACGGGGGGCCTGACCGTGCAGTTCTTCCTCCATGCGGTCGCCTGGCTCCTCGACCCGGCGAACTACCGCCCCGGCCTGCAGACCCCGCTCCCGATCCAGGACCGGATCGGCGAACACCTGCTGTACACGTTCATCTCGGTCGCCATCGCCGCCCTGATCGCCTTGCCGCTGGGCCTGTACATCGGTCACACCGGGCGCGGGCGCAGCTTCGTCATCGCGTTCAGCGGGTCCATGCGCGCGCTGCCGACGCTGGGCCTGCTCGGCACCCTCTTCGTCATCATCGGGATGACCGTGCCGTTCACGCAGACCGCCTTCATCGCGTCCATCATCGCGTTCGTCGTCCTGGCGATCCCCTCGATCCTCGCCGGGGCGTACTCCGGTGTGGAGTCCGTGGACCCGCAGACGGTGGACGCCGCGCGCTCGGTGGGGATGACCGAGTTGCAGATCCTGCTCAAGGTCGAGGTGCCGCTGTCGCTGCCGCTGATCATCGGCGGGATCCGCGCGTCGGTCCTCCAGGTCATCGCGACCGTCGTGATCGCGTCGTACATCTCGCTGGGCGGGCTCGGCGCGATCATCTCGACGGGCATCAGTCTGAACGACAACGACCTCATCCTCGGTGGTGCATTGCTCGTGACGGTCCTCGCCCTCGTGATCGACGGCCTGTTCGCCCTCGCACAACACCTCACTCGCCGCGGCCCCGAGGGGCAGACCCGCCGCCGCCGCACACACGTCCGCGCGCTGCCAGTCCGGCGCCGCGCGGTGACGGCACTCTCCGTCGACGAAAGGGACCACTGATGTTCACAGCAGGTACCAGGACACGCATCCTCGCGGGTGTGATCGCGGTCGGGGCGATCGTGGCACTCTCCGGTTGTTCCACCTCGGACCCCACTAAGCCAGCATCGGGCGGAGACGACGGATCGGGCAGCACGCCGATCGTGGTCGGCTCGTTCAACTTCCCGGAGAGCGAGATCCTGGGCAACATGTACGCCCTCGTCCTGAAGGACGCCGGGTTCGACGTCACGACCAAGTTCAACCTCGGCCCCCGGCAGACCACGATCCCCGCGCTCAAGGACGGTTCGATCAACCTCATGCCTGAGTACAACGGCAACCTGCTGTTCTTCTACGACACCAAGGCGACCGCGAAGACGACAGCGGAGGTCGACGCCGCGCTGAAGACCGAGATCCCGAAGGACTTCCAGGTGCTCGAGCCGTCTCCGGCCGAGGACAAGGACGCCTACGTCGTGACCCAGGCCGAGGCCGAGAAGAACGGCCTCACATCGATCGGTGACCTCTCCAAGATCGAGCCGTTCTCGCTCGGCGCCAACCCGCAGTTCGGCACCCTTCCGTACGGCATCCCCGGGCTGAAGTCGACGTACGGCGTGGACAAGGTCACGTTCAAGTCGATCGAGGACTACGGCGGGCCCGACACGGTCAAGGCACTCGTCGACGACACCGTGCAGGTGGCCGACATCTACACGACGTCGCCCGACCTGGTGACGAAGAAGCTGCTCGTGCTGAAGGACCCCGAGAACCTGATCGCGTCGCAGAACATCCTGCCGTTCCTGAACAAGGACATCTACAGCGCGAAGCTCGCGTCGACGTTGAACAAGCTGTCCGAGAAGCTGACGACCGATGACCTCATCGCGCTGCGCAACCGTGTCGAGGGCAGCGAGAAGGCCCAGGCCCAGGCCGCCGCGAAGGACTGGCTGATCAAGGAGGGGCTGCTCGAGTAGCCCAGGAACGAAGCCGGGTGCGGCGAGGCGGGGCTGCGCGAAGAAGCACCCCGCCCGCCTCGTCCGTCGGCGAGGTGTTCGGCTTATTCGCGGATGCCAGTGATCGCGCGGATCGCCGATCGCGGTTCCGACGGGCGTCCCACGGGTTTTGGGATTCCGTTCCACGCTTCTCACCCGCGTTCATGAAGTCGGCCCGGGTTACCCGTCTCTAGGACCGAAATGCTCCGACCGTAGCGCCACGTCATGCTCCCGCGGCTCCGGTCACTTGCATCACACCGGTGCGGGGTACGCCTTCCAAACAACTACCTCGGCGTCGATGAATGTTCCTTGCTGTGTGGCCAGGAAGCTACTCCAGTGAACGTATGGAGGAGTCGGTCGATTCGTCATCATCATCAAAGTTGTCCTCGTCCTCGTCCTCGCCGTCGTCGTCGCGTTCCTCTGCATCACGTAGCCAGCCCTGCATGCGGCTGATGCCCGCCTCGAGGAGTTCGCGGAGCTCGGCACTGGGCGTTGAGGCGGCGGCTTTCGTCGCGGCGATGATCGTGAGATTCAGCTCCGGTGACCCCCCGGACCCAGTGGACCAGCTCGTTGGGGTCACCGAGTTCTGGATCAGGGCTAGACGTTGTCCGCGTGCTTCGAGATCGGCACTGCCGCCCTCAACGACCCGCTCGGCGAGCGTCGGATGATGTGACACCCAGGCGGAGAACGCTGCAAGAACTTCAGTTAGGTGGTCCACCGCCTCGGGTGCAAGTTGGGAGACCCGATCGACAAGGATGTCAGCGACGCTCGCTGGCATCGGTTCTCCGATGGCCCGTGCGCTCGTCCAGCTGACTGGCCTCGCGTCGGCTGTCGCGGCGCGCCGGAGGAGCCAATCCGCAACGTCACTAGCATCGCCATCGAGTACCTCATCCATCTCGATGTGGACGTCCGGGGCCTCTGACTCGTTCAGGAACGTAAGAGCTGCCGCCACATCGATTCGTGCGACGGCTCGGAGGACGTGCGGGACCGTCGATGTATTGCTGGGCAACAGCCCGAGAAAATCCAACAGCACCGGAACCTCGCTTGAGCCGATGACAGGATCCTCTTCATTGTGACGCAGCCCAAACCCGAGGTCGTCGAGCACGAACTCGATCGTTTGTGGTGTCGCGGCGCGATCCATCAGTTCGTCCCTGACTGCGCTCAGCGTCGCCGTACTGTCGTAAGCGGTTAGGAACGTCTGCCGGACTACCGGGTCTTCGTCGTAGCGACCCGCCGCGAGGAGCGCGTTCGCCGCCGTTCGGTTCGAACGCCATCTCTCGCTGGTAGCCGCAATCCCGAAAGCTCGGCGGGCGCCAGGGCGAAGCGTCGGGTACCCGTGCGTGAAGTCCATCAGTTGCGCATCGGACACACCCGATAGCAGGATCGGCAAGAGGTCGTCGAGCGGCCCCGCAGCGTTGTCGATGATCGCTGCAGTCACGGGCGCGACGAGCTGCGGCCGCGCCGCGAGCAGTGCCGTCGCCAAATGCATGAGCATCCAGAGTTGCCGGCCGCCGACCTGGGCGGCTTCGCGGACTTGCGTGTCGAGGTGAGAGAACCCCGCGGTTGTGAACTGGTCGGGCCAGACCTCGTCAACGACATCAGCGAAGAGCGCCTCCAGCCGTTTGTACCGGCCGACGCCGCGACCCCCGGAAGCGTCTGGTCCCAGGCGCTGATGGACCGTGATGTGCGTCGAACTGACCAGCAAGTCCGCGAAGTCATCTTCCGGCCTTGCATCGAGCTCAGCGGTGAGGGATTGGGCCGCAGCTTGCACCGCCGGCGAAAGTGCATGTGTCGCGGGCCAGTCGACGGCATTACGGACGAGACGCCTCGCCGCGGAGCTGCTTGTCTCCGTGGCGATACGCCGCAGAGTCGCTACCGTCGCTAGATCATCGTCCTCCCATGCGAGAACACCTGCATCGGAGACCTCAGCCCCGAAGCCCGGTCGGGGTGGAGCGAGCGCCACCTTCAGCAACTCGATTTTCTCCCGAGGGTGCCTCGCATCGCGTTCTAGGATCTTGCGAATTCGCTCTCTCAGAAATCTCGTTTTCTCAGAAGAGACAGTGAACGGCTGAAAAGTCACGGTGCGATGGTCAGTCATCACCATTCGGGTTCCGTGCTTAGTCATGATCGACGTGAGCAGAGGTATCGGGGTCGGCTCATCCCCCGACCAGCGTTCGACCGCATCGATGACCTGCGACAGCGTTTGGCCGCCCGGGCTCGACGCAAAGTCAGCAAACCGTTCTCGTATGAGTCTAAGCGGATGCACTGGGTTCGGATTTTCCGGCCGCGTGTCCTGCTTGCTCAGTTCCCAAAGAACATCAAGCACATGAGGAACCAGGTCTGAGTCAGTCGCTCCGGCGTCAGCGTACAGAGAGGCAAGGTGATGACGAAGACCGTCCTTGCTGAACCAAGAGGCCCCTGATTCATCCACCATTTTATTGCGCGCGCTATCGAGCCTGCCTAAGACGGTGTCGAGGAGGGTCACAAACTCCGCCGGCTGCGTCTGGGCAGCGGGCGCGGCATCCGAAAGGAACATTGTCAGTTCAAAGAGGGTCATGCTGGCGACCCGCTTTCGAACGTCCACCCAGACTCCATTCATTACTTGCGGCGCCCCCTGGCGATGCAGTCGACTAGCCAGTGCCGCCAGGTTCACGAGGAGCGTGCGATACTCGCCGTCACCGAACTGCTCCCACAGCGTGGACACAAGGTGGCTATCGCGACCGAAGATCACTGCTTCATGCTCGAGAATCTGGTCGCCGAGCAACTCAGTAGTAACCCTGAACCTCCCTCCTGCGCCGATCACTAGACCACGAAGCTCAAGCGCCGAAAAAACTGACAGGTACTCTGCGACGCTCCACCCGGTGATCTGGAGGAGACGCGCCTGCGTCTCGTCGTCGTCGGTATCGATCGTTCCGAGCGCGGCAATGAGCGACAGGAGCCGCCGCGGGGCTTGCGGGGGCCCTCCGGGAACGTCATCCAACGTCTCCTCGCCGAACCGCGCGAGCACCGCTTCGCGCAACTGCTCGTCCAACGGGAACGGGTCGGTGAGTGTTCCCGCACGGACCATACCGACAGCCAGTACGGCGATGGCAGGTACATCTACCGCAACACGAGCGAGTGCTTCTCGGAATCCGTATGTGACTGGGAGGTCCTGTGTAAGCGCCGTAACGAGTCGTCGGGCTGCCTTCGCACTGATGCGACCAGTCCGGAAGGCACGGATCCCACCGCTCACGATGCCGGCGCGGATCAGCTTTCGACGAAGCTCCGGCACGGCGGAATCGCGGGATCCGAGGATCAGCCTTGCTCCAGGTGTCTCCAGGACATGGCGTACCAACGCGGTCAGATCATCGGCCTGCAGGTGAGCGTCGTCCACGACGATGACGGAGGCGACTAGGGGCAGCTCGCCAAGCGCGGCCACGCCGAGAGGTACGCCCGGCCCAAGCCACAGCAAGGGAATTTCCGGGCGCCGACGCTCGAAGGCCTCCGCGGCTTCCATGATGAGACGTGTTTTACCGGTTCCGCCAGGTCCGTGCACGACGATGATCGGAGCGAGTTCCGGACCAGCTTGAAGCAAGTTCGTCAACTCTCGTCGCCGCGATCCCATGCCGACGAAGGGTGCGTTATCGTCAAGAAGTTGACCGTCGCGTGCTCTACTTGCACGCACCGCAGCGGTGGCGACGAACGCGTCCGTCGGGAGGCCCTTGAGAATCCGCCTTCGGATGCTGGCGGACCACGTCTCGTCGAGCACGTCGCGCTGAACGTGAAGGGGAAGGTCACTGAGTAGCTGGCGCAGGTCCCGTGCGTCCCACAAGTCCCAGGCCGGGAACTCACTCAAGGCTTTGCGTGCGGCGGCTGACGCAACGCCGGAGAAGACCAACTTGAATTCGTCTGCGTTGTAGGCGGTTTCGTCGACGATAGTGCGCACGGCCGACGGCGACAGCGTCGCCCATCGCTTGCATTGGAACGCAACAGTAGTTCCGTCATCCCACGCGCCGGCGAGATCAATCCCGTCTTGCTTATCGCCCGAACGACCCCAGCGGTTCACTCGGTCGATGCGTCGGCCCATTGATGGCAGAGCGTGACGGTGTGCCGCGAGTAACCGCTCAGTGAAAGCCTCGAAGAGGTCAGCGCTGAGAGATGCAGTCGGCAACACGTCGCCACTCGCCCCATCCAGCAGCGTCGCCGCATCGCGGAGCATGTCATCGTCCTTCACAACTTCATCATGGTGCACGGAGGCGGACCTTGCAGCCGGCGACACCGGCAGGGGGAGCACACCCCCGTGCACTACGGGGCCGGGCTTCTCCTGGATGGCACGGGAGCCACCGCAGGGCCGGGAGATTCGATTAGTGTTGCACCATGACTCACCACGAACTGAGCGTCGCGGGACTTTGGGTCAACATCATCGTGGGGTTTCTCACCCTACTGGCACTAGTCATTGCATTTATCGAGGCGGCAGGCGCGCGCAGAGTCGCGGAAAACGCCAAGGCCGAGGCTTTACACGAACGCCGCATAGGTTTCGAACTGACGCTTCTGAGGGAGTTGTACGTCCAGTTTCAAACCACAGGCACAAGCCACGTACGCGGCTTCGTGCTGGCCCTCATACGAGACCCGAACAACCGGGAAGACCTTCCGTTCCTTCGTAGGACAATAGGCGCACGGGCGGACGCGCTGTTACCTGACGGTGAAGCGGCTCCGCGCAACGGAACTCCGGAGTTCAATCGAAGGGTTGAACGAGAAATTGACGAAGCCATCAAGAGACGAGTTGAGGCTGGGCTATGAGGGTAAGCGATTCAGACAAGGCAGCTTATACAAACCTGTACCGGGTTGCGGCCATCAACCTTTTGAACCTCCTCGCTGAGAAGCGAATGCTCACCGAACGGACCCTTGTACGAGAAGACGAAGACCTGTGCGTACGTTCCGCCAACGAGCTAAGAAAGCAGATCACTCTTAAGCTAGAGCTCGTACCAAATGGCCCCTTGCGCGACGCATTCCAAAGTATTCGCCGATCTGCCGCAGCCTTCGCCAGTCTCGGCGGGCTCCATGGGGTGGATTTCGCCAACGACCCAGCGCTTTTCGCCAACTCCTTGCGGGATTTCCGCAGCGCCGCGGCTCGGAACATCAGACTTGTTCTCGACCTGTTTCAGCTTGATCTACCCGATGATCTACGTGGACTGGTCTCGAACTATTAGCCTCCAGATTTCGCCGACCTATCCGAATCCGTTCAGTTAGAAATCAGGTTCAAAGAAAACTGAGCTCTGTCCGCGACCGCAATGAGCGAGGCGAAACGTCAGGCGCCCTCGTAACGCAAAGTAGCTCCTTCGGAGCAAAAGACGCCTTCTGCAAGTTCGATCCTGTCGCGGAGACCAGCCACCGCCGGCGAATGACGCTTCTTCAGCCCTGCAACCAGGCATCGAAGTCAGAGCGACTTGCCGCGGCTCGGCCGGGAGGTACATGCCGACGCTTCGATCGGAGCAACGAGACGTATGACCACAGGGTATCCGCGTCGACGAACCCTGCCTTGAAGGCTGCCCGGAGAAGTCCCCACGTGCTCGCAGTCTGCACGAGGGGCGGCCTTTCTTCCGTACCGGCGAGAAGCGCGCTCGGGCCGGCGTCATCCGTGAAAAAGACTGCCTTCATTCGGCGACTGTGAATGATTGCTAGCGTCTCCGCTTCGCCGAGATTTTTTGTGGGAGCATCACCCGGGCGCGATAGCTGCATCCGGTAGATCTGCGTCAGAGACTGCTCTGCCTGCGTTTCCGGGAACAACGGCTCGCCGAAGATACCGGGCGCCGCTGCCAGGTCCTCGAGGTCAGGTTCACTCGACGATCTGGAGCATTCATAAGCGACGGTTGCACACCACGCAGGCTTTTTCACGAGGCGACCGAGCAGGTCCATCCGGTGCAGGTACGCGAAGTTGATCAACACCGTGTTGTCGGGGAAGAACCAAACGTTCAAGGCGCGAGTTTCCTCAAACCCCGAGACCGAGGAGATCCGAAAGCGCGTCTGAGGTGAGCGTCGTCTCGTCCGACGGCTCATCAACCTCGAGCTCGGTCGGGTCGACACCCAGCATCCAGGCTAGCGTGTCCTTCCGCACCTTCCCGTCGGCAATCCTCGCAAGATGAGCGTCCTGTAGAGACAGCGGGAAACGGCGAGTCGAGGCTGCATCCATGCGGGCCGTTATCGGGTCGCCCGGCTCCGTCGCGGTCCAGCGACGCCTTAGGAGCCGCTGCGTTGGCTGCCCCATCCACAACTCAAGATTCTTGCTCGTTGTCAGGTGGAGCGCAGCGACACGCTTCGCAAGCGCGTCGATGGAAACCCCTCGATCCCATACATACGACGCGACTTGAGCCTCCGAAGCACTTGCCCAATCGACGGAGCGCATCCATTCCCCCGGAAGCAGCAGCTCGGCCGCGAATGCATTAGCGTCCCGCTCGTTCGACGTTCGCTCCATGCCTCGGCCTCGCTCGATATCGTCTGCTTGGGTGGTCAAATGCCCGAGCTCGTGCGCTAGAGACCAGTTTTCCCAAAACCAGTTTCCCGTCGCCTTAAGGACGATTACGGCCCGGTCCCCGAACCAGAATGAGTATGCCGAAGTCAAGTCGCCGAGCCGGACGACGTCAATACCCAACGCATCGAGACGATCGGCAAATGGCCGAATGAAGCCGTCGCCGAGTGCGGCTCGGGCCTCCGACAGCGAGGTAGGAACGTTAGAGTTTGGCAGATCGCCCTGCACCTGCTCATAGGCCAGGAGGACAGCTTCGAGTTGAGGTAGGTCGACGTCTTTGCCAGGGATGTGATGTTGACGCGTTTCCTGATCGAACGAATGTCGAGCAGACGCGACGACCCGATTCGGGTCGGGCGCGCCAGTGATGAGGAAGTGCAGGTCAGCGCCGAGGACGTCCGCGAGTTCCGCAAGCTCGATGGCGGCGAAGCCACGCTCGCCCCGGAGCGCGCGCGAGAAGGCATCCGGCGTCATGCCGACGTCGGCAGCAACCTCTCTCTGGGTGCGACCCTCGGGGAGCAGGCCCGCAACACGCTGCCCAATCTCTGCGGTCATGCTGCTCAACATACGCCCTCGTTGGTGATTTCCCAACGAGACGCGAGCAGCCTCGCGTCACACACAGGCGCTCGGTCAGTGAACCGTGAGGGGCGATCCCTGGCTCCAGGCCTGCTTCAGCCGTTGAGTAAGCGCGCGCGTGGCCAGCCGTTGCCGGACGATGGGTCTCCATCCCGCCCGACTTGTGCCGCTAGCTCGGCCAATAACGTCCATTCCGTCGAACCGCCGCAGAGCGCCATCACCTTCTGATCCAGTTCAGCGCGGGCGCGCCTTGCACCCTAGGGAACCGGAATTGCTAGCTATTAGCCGGGAGGAGCAGCAGGAGGGACGGCGCAACTCACCTCTCCCCGCGCGTGGTCGCTCGCCTCCTCGGCGTGCAACCCGACGGGGTCTACGCGATGATCGCCGCTGAGAAGTTGCCCGAGCCGCAGTGGCTCCACCTCGGGCGACGCAACGAGCGATCTACTCGCTCGAGTGGCTCGCCCTCGCGAACGACAACCTGAACGTCCGGCGACTAGATGGCCTTGAAATCGACAACCTGATCCACCCCTCGACAGTCTGCAGATTGCTGTCTGCATCAATCGACCAAGGTGGAGCGCGTGGGACGTCGGGCGCGTAGTCCTGACCTTTCGTGGCCTCTGGGCTGCCTGCGTGGTCGCTGTTGAACCCGACGCGGTCGACGACTTGCCGAAGCTACACGTACGACGCCGCTCTGCCGGGTCCCCTCTCGACCTCCTCGGCTAAGTGCACGTCGGAGCCGGCCCCGCCACCGCACGCGGTACGGCCTCGCTCTTCATGTACGTCTTGAAGCATCGGAGCTTCATTGGTGTCGAGGTCTCAGAGCATGGTCGCGTCGTGGCCGGCAGCCTGCTCGCGGGTGCACGAAGTGCAGGCTGTGCCGGCGATGCGGTGGGCGGTCCTCTTTTCGTACCGTTCACCGCAGGTCTCGCACAGCCACCAGTATTTCCAATTGCCGTGCGGAAACACGTCGTCGGGTTGGACGTCGTTGTCGGTTGGGTGCCAGGTCGCCGCGAGCGCGGGGTAGCGGGTGGCAAAGTCATTGACGCCAGGTACGAGCACTTTCCCGGCGCAGTTCGGGCAGCCGCTGCCTTGCGTGCGACTCGCGGCAGTGGTCGCCCAAGAATGGTTGCAGGAACTGCATCGCCAGTTGCGCCGGGCGTGACCGCTGACGAACTCCCCCGCGGGTGTATCGCTGCCGTTACGTACGATGTCCCATTCCTGGGCGATTTCGGGCCGCTGAGAGGCGAGGTCGTTGACACCGGGGACGACGACGGTCTTGGCGCAGGCGGGACACCCCGTACCTTGCGAGCGCCGCTTCACGCGTGAAGACCATGAGTGTCCGCAAGCCTGGCACGACCACCAGGCTTCCCAGTCCGTGCCTGGGGACACGTCAAGGGGCGTAATTGCCCCGTTGTCGACCGGATGCCGGCTCGCGGCGAGGTCGGGGCGCTAGGCGGCGAGGGATCGTTCAGGCTTCGGCTTCCGAGGCGGGTTGAGTGTAGCGCCAAGCTCCCGCAGCCGCGAAAAGTCTCAACCCGAACGTCGAAAACTCGGATCACCCTGCCCGCCCACCCTGCAGCGAGGTGTTCGGCTTATTCGCGGATGCCAGTGGTGGCGCGGA
Organism: Curtobacterium pomorum; assembly: GCF_044497295.1. Classification (NCBI taxonomy): domain Bacteria; kingdom Bacillati; phylum Actinomycetota; class Actinomycetes; order Micrococcales; family Microbacteriaceae; genus Curtobacterium; species Curtobacterium pomorum. Next base: position 780,753 of record NZ_CP172409.1, on the reverse strand, counting down.
TCGCGGATCCCAGTAACGACGGGCGTTCCACGGGTTTCGGGAATCTGTTCCACCGCGCCTAGCGGTCAGCCGTCGTCGACCGTACTGCGGGTGCGCGGGTGCGCGGGTGCGCGGACGCGCGGGCGCGCGGGCGCGCGGGCGCGCCAACCTAACGCCGAGTCCCGCGAGCGCTAGCACTAGCGGCCAGGGCGGTCGCCACCGGCGTCGCTGCGGACGCGGCGCTAGTCACTAGGTCTTGAAGACCCCCGCTTGGGTCGCGCGGCAGGCGCCCTCGAGCCGGCTCTCCAAACCACGACGATGCTTGCTGTCGCGCCAATCAGCGATGCTGCTGGTCACCTCGAGAGCGCTTTGAGGACCTGGGCGCGCGATGCAGCCCAACAGCGGCGCAGCGGTGCGGTGCGATGCCTCAGTCTCCGAAGATGTCGCGCTCGAGCTCGGCGAAGACGGCAAGCTCGGGCGTGATCAGTGGCGCGAGCGTCGTCTTCGCGAACGCTTGCCACGTACTACCGCCGCCCCGAATCGCCAAGCGTTTGCGAAGCTCGACGTAGATGCCGCCAGCAAACTTCTTCATGTTGTCTTCGTCGATGCCGCGCGACGGCGCCTCAGCGATTGCGCGACGCTTGATTGCGAGGACATCATCGATTGCACCCGGACTATCGAGTTGCTCGCAGAGCTTGCGCAGCACCTCATCATCGAGCAAGAAGGCTTCAATGTGGCGCCTGCTGAGGACTCGCACGTTGTCCCGCTGTAACTGCTGCACCTCGTCGGAGTTCAAGTCGTCGCGGTCGCGCACTCGGGTGACCTTTGTGCCGGTCGTGATCGTCTGGATTGCTCGACCCACCTCGAGCCGATCGTTGGAAACGTCCGCCGAGTTTCCAACCGAGACGAAGTCGACGTGTGGGTGGGTCGTCGCAAAGATGCGGCGATAGCAGGCGGCATCGAACTCTGCTGTCAGATCCCGCTCGTTGCTCGGTGGGCGACCTTCACAGAGCACAACCTCACTCGGAGCCAAGAGCGTCGCCAAGTCGCCGAGCGCGACATCAAGGGTGCGCGCCCAAAACGCCCTGTCTACCGCAACAGGTTCGACCACAACAGAATCATCGAAGTTGTGTCCGTCGAGGTCGATAAACACGACCTTTGAAGGGTCCGCTTGCGCAAGGTCCCAAGCTGCTTTCATAAACCCGATGCTGTGGCTGGCGAGCCAGAGCTGACAGCTGTCGGGCAGCAGTTCCAGAATCACCTGCAGCAAGGTGGCTTGTACACGGGTGTTCAAATGAACTTCGGGTTCATCGATGCACCAGATCGTGTCGTCAAAATACTCACGCTTGACGACGATGTCGAGCAGGAGATCGAACGTAGCCTTCTCTCCGGCAGACAGATTTTTATACAGGAACCCGTCCGAAGCGCCCTTCTTGAAGTAGAACGATCCCTGCTGCTCGACTCCAGCTCCGATGGCCCCGACGCCGGTCAGCTCCAGATCCGGAAACACCCGGCGGAGCGCAGTCGAGACCGCACCGATGAGCCTGTCACGCAACTCGCCCTTGCTTGTACTGTCGGGGATGGCACTGTCGAAGACACTGTCCAGCGTAAGCATCACCATGCGCTGATAGTTCTCGGACACACTTATGTCCGCGTCGACAAGGCGACCGACCCGCGGCGCCGCCAACGGACTCGGCAATCGACTGAAGGTCGAGATGTTGAAGTCGGCCTCGTTTCGGAACGCGGTCCGGATATAGATACTCCGCTGACTGGTGATGGTATCGGTGGGTTCACCCTCGTGAAAGTCGAGCTGGATGTGGTTGGGCCACGAAATTGCTGGTGTCCCCACTTTAAGACCGTATGACTCGTCCCATCCGACCGACGAGCTCACACCGTGCGCGGTCTGCCAGGTGCGGAATCCGTCGAAAAGACTGGATTTACCTACGCCATTTGGGCCAGCGAGGACCACCAGTCGAGCGGTCGCCGGTAGACCCGAAATCGTAGTGTTGGTAAACCGCTTGAAACCGTTCAGCTGCAGCTTTGCGACGCGCACGGACCCTCCTCGGCAAGTTGATCGAAGCTAGCGTATCCGTAAGCGCTTACGGCATGCCCCTTCCGGCGGACCGAGATGCCTAGCACGGCCGTTGCGCCGCCTTGCGGTTGCCGCCCGAGGAATCGTCTGCTGCAAGTTCGGTTCACTGAGGACACGCCGCGTGCCCTCGGCTCGTCACGAATGCACATCCTGCCCCTCCTTCAACACCCCTCACGTTCGAACGCGGTAAGCGCTACATCCAGAAGCGACCCAAACTCGCTCCAAGGCGCACAATCGTCAGATCGTCCGCACCGCGCTCACTACCGGAGCGTCCGATCGCCGCCAATCGGGCGGAAGTTCGAGCGCCGTCATGGTGTCTACCCAATGCCGGTCGTCGCCCCCCGGCCAGGATCCTGGAGCAGTGGGGCCTGCGTAGACCCACTCGCTCCTCCACCCTGCACCACCAATAGCGAGCACCCATCCACTCGGAAGAACCCGCCAAGCTCGCCACCGCTGTGCATCTGAATCGGTCTGCACGGTGATGCCGTGTTCCGCCGGAAGCCCGTGCTTTGACGCATCGACAATGATGTCCGTCAGACCATCCGCATCACTCCAGTAGCGATGGTTGTTTCTTTCATATCGTCCCATCTCGCAGACACTGACCCACCGCAGACGCTCCTTGGTTTCGTGAAACTCTCGACGGTCGAGCTGCGCTCCTTTCGTATCCACACCGGTGAGCCCGGTGTTCGCTTCGAGCGTCGCGAGCCGCTGACGCTCCGCTTCGTCCTGCTGGTGAACTTCACGGCGAAATGTGCGCATGAAATACGAGGCCTCTCGGAAAGAGCGCGACGTCGCAACCTGGTTGTACCGCCCAATGAACCGCGAAGCGAGCTTCACGCTCATTCGCAGCCCCATGAACACGGCAATGCGCACGCGGATTGGCGACCGCGTCTCACTCGAGAATAGACGCAACCGCACAAATACCGTCTCGGCCACCATCAGGAAAGCAGCGACATAAAAGAAAGGAAGCAGGAGTGCCGGCAGCCAAACACCGAGGAGGAAGGAACGAAGCAGGCCGACCCAATCGAGCGCATCTCGGTCCCACATGATCGCGGCGGTGGTCCAGAAAATGAGACCCACGCCGATCACCGAGAGCAGGCCGCCGGTGACCTTGCGCACTGATGCCCATTCCCGCCTTGTTGCAGCCATGCTGTTGAGCACGACCAGAGCGGTCGCTACGACCTGAAGCAGGAGCTCCCCGACCAGCGGCAACGGCTCGACGTTCACGTAAAATTCAAGAAGGGCCACGAAGCCCAGCGCGTCGAGCACTAATCGGCGCACGATAGCCCCGCCGGTCTCCGCCTTCGGTACGCGGAACATCATCGGGATGGCGAAGGTGAGCGTGATGATGATTGAGTCCTTGAGCAGACTCAGGTCCCACAACGTCACGAGCGAGCCCAAGCGGAGGCAGACCGCGATCCAGCACAAGAGCGCAAGAAAACTGACTACCAGCTTCCAATGCAGCGCCCGGGCAATCGAACCAAATCCCTCTCGGAGAGGATTACGCGTCGCAGGCCAGGAAATCAGCGCGATGAGCGCAACCAAGAGCAGAATGAGCGAAGCAATTTCGCGGGTTGTGAGCAATTTTCCCCCTCACGCGCAAGCGTACTTTGGGCCGCCGACATCTCGACGTCCGTGGGTCCGCCGGGTCGAGGAGCCCGCGGCAAGCCGATAACGCTCATTCGGTCAGACGGCCGGTGGACGGCAGCGGAGCGTTCAGGCTCCGGACTTCCCAAGGCCATAGGTGTACTCGCCGCTGTCCCAGTTCACGGTCGCATTGAAGAAGTACCCGGACTGAGTGCCGTCCCCGTTGTCTTTATTCGCGGCGAAGCAATCAAAGGTCGTCGTGGTGTCGGTCAGGTCGTCCGTGGAACCGCTGACCGGGTTGCAACTCACCCCGGTGATGGGACCGTCGAGGAGCCCCTTCGTCACGTTGTCGTCGGCCATCTTCTTCACCGATGACTCCACTTCGGTGACTGTCTCTGTTCGAGCGGTTCGTTCGGCATCGTCGGCGGCTTCCTGCGCCGCTTCCTCAGCTTGACGCTGTTCGGCCCGCTCGCGTGCAGCCGTGGCCTTCTTCTGCGCTGCCTTCTGCTCCGCAGCGGCGACCTGCTGATTGTGCAGGACTGCTGCGGTCGCACCACCACCGCCCAGCACAACGAGCGCGGCGGCAATGATGCCAATGAGGAGAAGACGGCGGCGGCGCGGACCCGGCCTCCTGCTGTGGGTGAAGGTGGGCTCCTGCCTGTGCGAATCCTCGCGGTCTGCTGCCGGTGCCCCCTCATTCCGAGGTCGCGTCAGCCCGGTCCATTTCTCGCCGTCCCAGAGCATCTCACGGCCGGGATCCGACGGGTCGGGGAACCATCCAACAGGCATACTCACGTGAGTTAGGGTCGCAGAGCGCTGCACCGACGGGTAGCACCAAGACTGGGGACATACGTGCCGCCCCTCCCGCGGATCGGGGGTGTTCGAGCGTGATGCTTGCGCGGTCTCATAGCTCATGACCGGCACGTCAAAGCGCCGCCCGCGAAGGTGGACGGCGCTTTGCCTGCTGGGTCCTGGGGTGTTGATTGTCCGCAAGACCTGGCGCCTGCGGCTGCCGTCAAGAGGCTAGGTCGTCAACGGAGACGGTCGGACTCGTCAATGCTGGGTTCTGAATTGATGCGGGCCCCGGCCTGGTTCACCTCGCCGCGGGTTTCGCGCACCACACGATTGCGTAGATCCCGAACGTGATGATCGGGAGGAAGAAGACCGACGCGGCGGAGCGGCGCTTCAGCCCGGGAAGCCTTGGTCATGTTCAACAATGTAGGGGCTGGTGGCGGCGCGCTCTTGCCCCAGTTCATCGGCCGCCGCCGTCGGGAAACGGCTCCTCGCGGCGCGTCGGGACCTGCAGCAATGAACAGAACGCCACGCTCGCTATGCACACGCGCAGTGGTTCGCGCTTCAATGATCGTCGAACGCCTCCGCTTGCTCAAAGGCGGCCTGCCCCTGACTGAACTCGTTCACGGAGGAACTAGCGGTATCGCCACACTCCCCAGCCCGCCTCGACGAGAGCGTCGAACCGCTCGAAGCTGAGCCGGCCGTTCTGGTACAAGCGGTCTTGGGATTGCGTCCAGCGGCGCAGGCGTGGGGGCAGGGTGGCGTTGGGTCCATGCCGCTGAACGTGGTCCCGGATTTCTGAGATTCGCTCCACGGCTACCTTGCTGATCGCAGCGGCGTGCCACTGCCATCCGAGCAGGGTCTCGAGCTGTTGGCGGCGGTGCCCCGCGAGCTTCCCCCGCTTTGCGGCGCTTAGTTGCCTGCTCACCCAGCTTCCCAGCCGCACGCCTGATGGCGTTACGAAGTCCGCACTGATCAGCCCGGTCCCGGTCTCTCGTGCGACTGTTTCGAGTTCATGGAATCGCTCGTCCCAGCGCACATCGGCTGCGGTCCGCGACCAACCCGGCCGCTGGTTCAGAGCCTCGGCGAGGGCGACGTCAAACTCGCCGTGCTGAAACGCTCGCAAGACCTCCGCGACCCAGGCACCGAGTTCGCGACCCTCCTCGTCGACGTAGCGCTTCGGAACGGCTCCGTGCCCGTGGCTGTCAATGAATCGATCGAGGGCGGCGAGCCAACTACGGTCCGTCTCGCTGACCTCGGCGGGCTGCCGGGGCGTTCCGAACTCCGGAAACCAGTCTTCGTCGCCGAGGTCGAACGGAAGCCGTAGCGGGTCTGCGCTGTCCTGCCGGCTGGGTTCTGATGACGACACTGCTACTCGCTGACTCTCGTGGTTCAAGTCCGTCAACTACGGTACCGAATCCCTTCGTGCTCGGAGGTCGGGGTCAGGCGTGTGTCGGGCCCTGACGGTGACGAGGGGGCCGCGATGTCTCCTACGCCTGGTCGCGGAAGGTCCAGCTCTCGCTACCAATCCCCCGGCCCCCGATGCCGAGTGCCGAGTGCCGAGTGCCGAGCGGGCGTACCAGCCGCAGTCGTAGTTGAGGTTCGGAGGATCGTCTCGTCGGAGCTGCCGAGGAGCGTCACGTCCATAGTCGAAGCCTGCGTCGATTCGCCCTGCGGCGGGGTCTTGGCGTCGCTGGCCGGCGCATCCGCGTATTTGTCAGATGCGGAGAGCTTCACACGGGACAGCGCCGCCCTCCCGGTTCTGGGCGGGCGGCGCTTCGATGACCGTCGACTTGAGTGCTCTTAGCTCGTGGCGGGCTCCTGACTGCGGGTGGTGAGAATGACGTGCTCTTCGAGGGCGAGGTCCCAGAGCATCGTGACGTGGTGTCCGGCTGCCTGCTCGAACGCCAGGAGCAGGACGGCATCGGCCGCGGTGCGGCACCACCGCATGATGCCTGTCGTGAAGACGGCGTTGGCGGGGTCGGGCAGGGTCGGGTCGCCTTCGAACCGGTCGCGCTGCTCGGTGAGCAACGTTGCGGATTCGGTGTGCCAAAGCTTGTCGGCGAGGCCCTGACTGAGCGAGACCGTGAGACCCCGGCTGGCCTCGCTCTGGCGGTGGGCTCAGGTGGAGCTCGTGTTCTGCATGGGGACTTCCTTGTGTCATGTTGCGAGCTTGGAGGTGGGGCTGATGCTCGGGTGATCCGTTCACCGTCCTTGCATCGAGTGGTTCTATGCCAGGCGTTCACGGCCAGCCGGGCGCGACCGTGACCGGGACAGGCGTGGTTGCGGAATCGCGTCCTACGCCGCGTCTCGACGGTGTCGGGTCCAGACGGCGAACTCCCACTCGACCCACTGCTCGGCCCGGTGCTGGGAGTCGTCGCGGACGTACCAGCCAGCGTCGACGTTGCGCTCGGGGAGGACGGCGGGCGCGGCGAGGGCCTTGGGTGCCTCGTGGGTGGTCGAGGGTGACGACGGGGTGGGAGGGAGGGCGGTGGTGGTCGCGTTCGCCAGGGAGCCCGGGTCGACGTCGGCATCGGAGGAGCCGGAGCGGAGCACGTGGTGGGGTGCAGGGTTCAGGCGGAATGCGTGGTTGTAGCCGATGCAGTGGATCGGAGCGGTGACGGCTTCGTAGGGCGGCCGCAAGGTGTCCATCGGCTCCGTCTTCTCGCCGAGGACGTCGTGGTACGGGTTCAGCGCCGTGTCGTCCCACCGGAGCAGTGCGGTCGCGGTGATCGCGTTCGCGTTCTTGAACTCGGAGTCGTTGAACTTGTCGGCCTTGTCCTGGTTGGCGGCGACCGGCAACAAGGGCGACGTGCCCCACTCGAGTGCGTACTCGCGCAGGCGGAGGAGTCGTTCGGAGCACCAGGTGCCGGTGAGGGTGCTCGGCGCGCCGAGACGCGTCGCCCAGCGGGCGTGCTCGAGCTGGTTCCACGTGTAGGCGTGGTCGTGCTGGTCGAGGCGGGTGCAGATGTTGAGGGGGTGGACCGGGAGCTGGGTGTAGTTGCGCATTGGGGTTCTTTCTTGGTTGGTGTGGAGGCTGTTCCGTCCACTCCTGCTCTGTGCTCGCTGAAGATCACGAGCTGTGCCGTTTTGGCCTGCAGGGACTCGTTTCGGTCGGTTTAGGGCGGAAGCGGCCGGTATCTGACCGCATTCAGCCCCGAAATGGGGGCGCCGGAGCCCGATTACGGGCTCGTGCGTGCCAGGCGGACGCTCAGATCGGCGGAAGGTTTCCTGTCCGTGGACCCCACCGACGCGCAAGGGCTGACGTGCGCCGTTGCCGCTCCTAGCGTTCGGGTATGAGCGTCCACGAGCCAGTTCCCCCGATGGGAGCCAACCCGATGACGAACGTTCTCGAGCGGCTCGCCACGAGTGACCACCGACCATCGGATGATGCGGCGCAGCCGTACTTCTGCACCCGCGAGTCCGACCGATCCGGTCCGGTGGTTCGTCGACGTGATGACGGCCACGTCGTCGCCACGGCTGGTGTTGGCGTTCCGGTCGCCACCGTTGTCCCGGCGCCGAGGGCGATGCCACGCACCGGGTCCGGGGCCGGTTCCGCGCATACCGCGGGCGACGCCGACGATGAGGAGACATCGGCATGACCAAGAGCCGTGACAGTGCGAGTACCCCGACAACGGGTCAGGGGCCGAAGGGAGGCGAGGGGGCGGAGCTTCCAGCGCAGCAGCTCACCGCTATCCGCGGTCTCGCCCACATCCCGTTCACCTCCGTCCGCGACGAACCGCCCGCGGGGATGCAGGAGCTCTACGCCGAGGTGCACGACGGGCAGGCGCTGATCCCGGGGTTGAAGATGGGCGTCGGCGCCCTTGTCGTTCAACGCTGGGACCACACGTACGCGGCTTCTGGGTGGACGCTCTACGGCGCCGACCTGACCCTCGACATCGGTCACCCCTTCGGGGCGCTGTTCTACCGCAACGACGACGACGGTCGGGTGCTCCGCGTCGGCGTGCAGTGGCATGCCCCGGTGCAGCAGCTCGAGTTTCCGGCCCTGCATCCGTCGAAGCCGGAACTCAGCAGCGACTGCTCCGAACACGAGGTTGACGAGGTCGTCCTCGACGCGCGCAGCCGCATCGGCGTGCTTGTCGCGACGAACGCGTTGATCGGGTCGTGGGTCGCGACGACCGAAAGTGAGGACGCGATCCTCGACGCCTCCGGTCTGGGCTTGCAGCGCATCGCCGAAGCGCCGAAAGCCGGTGCCGATGCCGATGCCGATGCCGATGCTTGACCGGCAGTGGGTGCAGGACATCCGACACGAGCAGACGATTCTGTCGTTACCGTTCGGGCTCGGGTGGACGATCGACATCACCGACACCCTCACCGCACTCGGCGCCGCCGGCATGCCCGCAAAGGTTGAGGCGTTCGACCGGCTCCGGTTCGAGGACGGGCGGACCGGGTTCCTGTCGACACCGGACCCGACGACCACCATCACTGACGGCGCACCGGACAGTCGCGACGCGGATCTGCTCGTCCTGCCTGGCGGGTCGGAAGGAGGTGTGTTGTCCCTGGCTCGACGGTATCCGGACTTGGTGGTGGTGAATGGGAAACGGCAACGCGTGTGGGCGGACGGCCGGCAGGTGTCCGGCTCATCGATGCAGCGGGACGCGACGCCAGGATGGCGGAACGTGTTCGCCATCGCCCGCACCATCACTATCGACGGCGGTGGCACCAACGAGATCGCAGCGCGCACCGGGCTGCCGGTCGAGCATGTTCGCGCGGCGCTGCTGACGCTCGGCGAGCACGTGGTCCACACGCCCATCGGTTGGGAAGCCCACGACCGATCAGCTCTCGCGGACTGGGTCCTTGCGGCGTATCCGGGTCCTGGCGGGATCCGCACCTGCTGGAAGCGAGATGCGACCTTCGACGAGCAGGCGGTTGAACTCATCGGGCTGGGTGGGGTGATGTCGGACCGGTGGGCGGCGCACCAGTCGTGGCCGAAGGTTCCACCGAACCGGTTGACGGCGTTCTTCGCCACCCATCCCGACATGGCAGCGCTCGGGTACGAGCCCGCCAGTGCTGACGAAGCAACCGTGAAGATCCTGATCCCACAGGACACGACGATCTTGTCCCCGCCGAACCTTGGCTGCTGCACGGATGAGTTCATCACCGCGTCCGTGATCTGGCAGGACGGGTACACGGACGCGCACACGGATGCGGTGAACGCGCTGCGGTCGCTGCTGCACTTCCGCGCCGACACCGCCTACGACCTCCGCTGGATGCACGTCCAATGACCGGCGAAGCGAAGGAGAGCCGCCCGGTGGGGCTGCAGCTGGTGTCCCTGACGTTGGCGTTCGACGACACCCGATTCTTCGGCGCCACCATCTTCACCGCCGCGAACGATCCCGACGGGCCGTGGGCGACGGTCCTAATCGACCACGCGGACGAGGAGCCCTGGTTCCGCCTCACCACCACCGACCCGACCGGGAGCGACGTGTCGGATGCGGCGATGGCGGAAACGGACCGGCTGATGCGGTTCATCCTCACTGAGCAGCCGGAACGCATCGGCCGAACCCGAACCACCCCACCGCCGAGCTGACCACCGGTCCCGCTCGTACACGACTCTCTGGAGGTACCCAAATGATGCGTCTGGTTTCCCTGCACCTCTCGAACGACCGGATCCTCTGGGGGCATGTCCTCCTCGAGGACACCGATGACCCGGAAGCGTCGATGGCGCGGATCATGATTGAACACAGTGAGAAGGAGCCCGGTTACGAGCTCGTTGATCGGAACCGGCGTCGTCTCACCGACCTGACCGTCCCCGCGACACGGGAGGCGAACCGCATCGTCCAAACCCTCCTCATCCCAGCGTCCGAGATCGCGAAGCGGGAGAAAGCGGTCCGTGAAGTCATCCACTCCGGCTACCTCGAAGGGTTCCCGGACGACATGCCCTGGCAAGCCCAGTTGTGGATGTACGCCCGGGGTGAGATCAGCATCGACCAGCTCCAGGCCTACACCGACAAAGACCGCCAAATCGCAGGCACACCCGGCACCGCTCCTGCCGATGGCGCTGACGTGCCCGAGGAATGGTGGCAGGCCACCCAGGCCCGCATCCGCCGGCACCTGCTGGAGACGACCCTCACCGAAGCGGAAGCCGCCGCCGCGCTGCAGATCAGCATCGACGACGTCGGTGAACTGTTCGGGTCGAACCGGCTGACCAGCTTCGACCTCGACGGCGAAGAACGCATCCCCAACTGGCAGATCGTGAAGCCCGCCCTGCCCGAGTTCGGCGACCCATCCTCTCTGCTGCCGGGCCTTGACGTGCTCTTCGCGGCCGCCCCGCAGCGGCTCCTCGACTCGGCGGCGATGACCGAATTCATGACCACACCCCGCCAGTTCCTCAACGTCGACGACGTGCCCCTGACACCGCTGGCCTGGATGCAGCAAGGCCGGCCACTCGCCACCGTCATCGCCTTATTCCGCGGACGGCGGTGGCGCTGGTGACCACCCGACCGGAGCTGTTCCTGCTCACCGTCGCGTTCGACATGGCCGGCACCCACGGACACATGTACTTCCGCGACCCACCCGACACCGAACTCCGGCAGGTCCTCGTCAGCAGCACCGACAGCGACGGCGGCTACCGCTGCGAACCAGCACACGGTGACACCCGCGACGGATGGGAGCCGTTCCTCACCGAAGCGAGTTGGCTCATGGCGCTCATCCGCCCGGACACCCCGGACGAGCGCCGCTGATGGGACCCGCACTGCAATGGGTCGCCGACGCCTACGCGGGACGTCCGCACATCACGCTCCCGTATGGGCTTGGCGAGACCGCGGACCTCACCGACGCGCTCGCTGTCCTCAAACTCGCCGGCCTGAACGCGGTCGTCGAGTCCCACGACACGCTCCGCCTCGTAGACGGCCGCAGAGCCCGCCTCCACACCGCCACGAAGAACCCCCGCACCGAACAGCAGAAGGACTCTGAACTGATCCTGCTGGTACCGCGGGTGCTGTCACCGTCGCTGATCGCGCTCGCGGAACAGAACCCGAACGTCCTCCTCGTTGACGTCGAGCGACGGCGCCTTTGGGCGGACGGGAAGCAGCGGTTGGGTAGCTGGGATCGGTGGAAGGACGCCGCCCCGATCTACATCACATTCGCTGTGGCACGGATGCTCGCCGTGAACGGGGCCACCTTCGACGAACTTGTCGAACGTGGAGGATTCATGCCGGGGCAGGTGGATGACGCACTCGCACGACTTGGCAAACGCGTGCACAGGACCAGCATCGGATGGGAATCCCGTCAGGTCGGCGGCCTCGTGGACTTTTCGATCGCGTGCTATCCCGGGGTGGGTGGAATCCGCGCGAGATGGCGGTCAGCGTTGCCGATTCAGCATCAAGCAGAAGTTCTGATCGGTGCGGGCTGCCTGATGTCGGGCAGGTGGGCAACCGAACGCGACGCATCCCGGTTCCGGCCCGACCACGTTCCGCCGCCGTTCCGCCTCGTCGCCTACGCCCCGGCCGAGATCGACATGCCCGGACTCGGCTTCGAACCCGAAGACCACGACTACGCCGGTACCGAACTCATCATCCCCGCCGACCCCACCATCTTCCCCACCGCGAAAGCAGCCGGGTACAGCAACCACACGGACGACTTCATCACCGCCAACACACTCCTCCGCGCCGACACCCGCAACGACGACGACAACAAAGCCCTCCACGACATCCGCAACCGGCTCCAGTTCCTCGCCGACACTGTCTACGACCTCCGCTGGAATCTTCCATCGTGACCAACACCAAACCGAGATGAGAATCGACAACACGCTGGCAGCGTCACGAGCCCCCGAGCTCCTGCCCTCCCTACTGCTGGCCCCGGACGCGAACGCCGAGGAGGAGCTCTGGTACCGCGACAACGACACCCGCACCGCGTGGGAGCCGCTCAACAACCTGCCGCAGGCGAAGGACATCATCCGTGCACGCACCCCGCAGAACCCGTGGGCGGCGATCATGCGCACCTTCGACCTCGACGACGCCGGCACGTTCGGCAGCGTCAACACCTTCGAAGTCCTCGGCTGGGCAGACCGCGTGTACGTCTGCGGCGATGTCTCCAGAGTCGGGTACCAGTGGCGGTGGTCGTGCTGGCCCGTCACCGCACGACCAGACGGTGGCGCCAGGACCCGAGTCGGGCCGCGCTGGTACCAGGCCGACGTATACGAGGCGCAGGTCGTCACGGTCAACGACGCCATCGCTCAGCTCGTTCCAGCACTTCATGCGCTCCCCGAGGTCCCGAATCAGGCGCCCGGGTTCCTGTGGCTGCCGCGGGAACTCGACGTGGCGTTGAATCAACACTTGCGGACACCGATCGACGGGTAGCCGATTGGGGCAACCGGGGAGACGTGCCCTCGAGTGGGGCATTGCAGCCGAGTCGAAAGCCTCCATACGCTTCGACCGTGGCCGCCTTGCTCGTCGTCCTATGCGCATTGGTGATCGCGTACTTCGCCGTCCGCGCGCTCCGGCACCAATCGAAACGGGCTCCGCTTTCATCCACCCCGCCGGACACGACCTCGCAGCCAGCGAAGCCGAAGGTAGCGACCGGGGCGCCCGCTGCAACGCTGCAAGCGGCAGCACAAGAACGTCGGGAGCGTCACCCCGACTTCAGCGACGCCGAGGACCTCACGTCGCTGGCCGCTTCCCGGTTCCGAGTCAAGGGCACCTTCGCCTACGTGCCGGACCGGCACCGCCACTCCGTCGGCGGGCACGAGTACTGGCTCGTGCGCGAACCACGGAACCGACATGACAACAACGCCGTCGCCGTCTGGGACGCCACACGAAAAGTCGGCCACATCTCCGCAGCCAAGGCACGCCTGTTCGCACCAGAGCTTGACCGCATCGGCGCGGCAGCGTTCCGCGTTCGCGGCGAACCACCAACCGACCGGATCTCGCTCTTCGTTCACCTGCCGAACATCGCCGGCGTCCGCGGCCACCCACCCGTCAAACGGGAATCCCCCTGACCAGGGGCGCCCTGCGAACGCGATCCGCCACACTCCGTAAGGGGCCGCTTGACGGGCATCGGACTTCGCCGCATAGCTCCCCATGTGACTGACAACTCGCTTGAGAACTCGCGCTTCAACGCGGAGACCGCAGCCAAGCCCCTCACGCTGACCGGCGCCGCAGAACTCCTCGCACAGATGACCGTCGGTAGCGTCCTCGTGGTCAGCGAGACTCGCGACAACGCTCGCTTCGTCCTCCTCCGCACGGAGCACCATGGACGTCCGCACTGGTGGAGTGCCTTTCTAAACCGCCCCCTTCGTCAGCGACGCACTGTTCGACATCGCCGATCTCCTCGGACGCTCCGCCGCCCACGCGGTGCTCGTGGGGACAGGCTCTGACCGCTTGTTCGATCTACCCGACAACGCACCCGACGGTCCATACAGCTACACCGCCCGAGTACCCACCTGGCGCGGTGAGCTGCTTCTCGATCTCGGCCGCACAGCGCCAGATAGAACGGTCCTCGCCATCTACGCCGACGCGCAACCCTTCGCCGTCGTTGAACCGGGGCGAAACACGTGGAGCGTCGCCTCGGAGGGTTCGACCTCCCTGCTCACCGACGAGGCGCGGCAAGTACTTGTGGGACGTCGCTGCACGCTATTCAGCGTTTGACAGTGCGGATCAGCTCGACCGCTCCTCGGCTCGATGCCGCACCGCACTCCGCAACACCCATGCCGTCAGCTTCGTCTCGCCGCGACCCGCTTCCACCCAGACCGCATCACGAGTCATGCTTCGAGCGACCGCATCATCTCGGCGAATAAGCCTGTCCGGCAGCTGGAACCAGGCGTACACCGGCATCGGCTGCTCAAGCTCCCGCACGTCCTCGCCTCGCGCCTCTTCCTCAAGCGAGAACGGCTGCGGCGGCACCCAACGATTCGAACGACGACGACCTACGGGACGGATCGTACGAGCGAGGACTGACGCTGGCGGCCCGCCCGTATAGGGCACCCGAAATGAGATTCGATGCGGACCACCTATGTGCGACGGAGCTGCCCGGCGCCACGTAGGACGGAACGGCTCACCGCCCCGAGTCAGCGAAGTGCCCAGCCAACGACCGGCTGTCGGGACGGAGTGAACGTCACCGCACCTCGTCAGTCTGCAAACGTGGATGACCTATGGTGTGAGCAGCTTTGCTCCGTGTCGTGAGTCGGACTTCGCTCCGTGTCGGGTTGGCCGGTTGCTACGGCTGCAGGAGCTCTCGCTCGATGCGTTCCGCGACGGCGTCCCGCATCGGTCGCACGTCGTCTGGCGACCAGGAGGTCGGGTCAGGGAACGACCACTCCAGGACCGTGCCGCGTGGTTCTGCAGGCAGCTCAAGGCCGGGCTTCATAAGGACGACGATGTCCGCCTGTTCGAGTAGGTCGGGCGTCACGCGCCGGGGTATGCGTCCGGTGATGTCGAGGCCGAGCTCGTCCACGGTCGCGGCGATCGAGGGGTTCAACTCGTCGGCTGGGCTGATGCCGGCGGAGGTGGCCGTGTACCGGTCGGGTGCGGCGAGTTCGAGGAGTGCTGCGCCGAGCTGGGAGCGGCCGGCGTTGTGCTTGCAGATGAACAGGACAGTGGGCTTCGTGGTCATGGACGCAGGTTCGGTCAGTTGGTGCAGCACGAGGTGTTGCCGGTAGCCGAGTCAGGCGGAGTGCAGCAGGCAGCGTCCTCAGCTGCGGGAGTGGCAGTGGCGGCCGGGGTGGTGCAGCAGGAGCTGCCACCGATGTCGGTGGAGCAGACACCCGTTTCGGGGAGGACGAGTTCGAGCTGTCGGGCTCCGGTGTGGTCTCCGGCGAGTTCGGCGGCGATGGAGCGGACCTGCTCGTAGCCGGTGAGGAGCAGGAACGTGGGGGCTCGGCCGTAGGACTTCATCCCGGCGATGAAGAAGTTCGGCTCCGGGTGCGCAAGCTCCGCGACGCCGTGCGGGGGCACGGACCCGCAGGAGTGCAGGTTCGGGTCGATCAGTGGTGCGAGGGCGCGGGGTGCTTCGACGATGTCGTCGAGGCCGAGCCGGATTTCGCGGAGCATGTCGAGGTCGGGCCGGAACCCGGTCGCGTTCACGATGACATCGACGGTCACCGCGAAGGGCTCGCCGGCGCGACGTCCGGTGATGGTGACTTGGTCGCCGTCGGGTTGGACGTCGTCGATCTCGTACGAGGCGATCTGCTGCACTTGACCGGATTCGACGAGCCCGTGGACGGTGGACCCGAGCTGCCCGCGGGCGGCGAGGCCGTCGGCGGCGTCGGCGCCGAGCCGGGCGGTGCCGGCGTTTCGGACAGCCCACAGCACGTCGGTTCCCGGCGCGGTCTTGGCGAGGCTGGCGAGCTTGATGAGCGTGTTCGCTGCGGAGTGGCCGGCACCGACGACGAGGACCCGACGACCGGCGAACCGGGCCCGGTCGGCGCCGAGGACGTCAGGCAGTGCGTGGACGACCCGGTCGCCGAGGTCCGCGGCGGGTGCGAGGCCGGCGGCAGTGAGGGGGTTCGGGGACGTGTAGGTGCCCGAGGTGTCGACGACCGCACGCGCAGTCACGTCAGTGACGCCGTCGGCGGTGTGGAGGCGGAGCAGGAATGGGGTGTCGGCTCGGCCGGTGGAGCGGGTGCGGTCCATGCCCTGCCGGGATACCGCTTCCACGCGGGTGCCGTACTGGATCACCGGTGCGAGCTGCGGGGTCGCTGCCAGGGGTGCCAGGTACGTGTCGACGAGGTCGTGGCCAGTGGGCAACGACGCCGCTCGAGGTGCTTCCCAGCCGGTGGCTTCCAGGAGGCGCTGGGCGGCAGGGTCGATGACGTACTGCCACGGGGAGAACAGCCGCGTGTGCCCCCAAGCGCGAACGCTCGTCCCCACGGTCGGCCCAGCTTCGTAGACGACGACATCGAGGCCGCGCTCAAGGAGGTGCGCGGCGGCAGCGAGGCCGACGGGGCCGGCACCAATGATCGCGACGGGGAGTCCGGTGAGGCGGTCCGCGTCGGTCCGGGGTGGGACGGTGAGGGTGAGCGTCATGGTCTGCGGCTTCCTGGTCGTTACGCGGTTGCTTCGGCGGGCAGCAGCTCGGCGAGGAGCGTCTGGACGCGGTGCTTGATGTCGTCGCGGATGGGGCGGACGTCCTCGATGCCGCGGCCGGCGGGGTCGGTGAGTTCCCAGTCCTCGTACCGCTTCCCGGGGAAGATCGGGCAGGCGTCGCCGCATCCCATGGTGATGACGGCGTCGGAGTCGCGGACGGCGTCGGTGGTGAGGATCTTCGGCTGGTTGCCGGCGATGTCGATGCCGTCTTCGGCCATCGCCTGGATCGCGATCGGGTTGATCTGGTCCTTCGGCGCACTGCCGGCGGAGATGACCTCGACGCGGTCGCCGCCGAGGGCCTGGGCGTAGCCGGCGGCCATCTGGGAGCGTCCGGCGTTGTGGACGCAGACGAACAGGATCGTGGGCTTGTTGCTCATGGGTGTGTGTCTTTTCGGGTTCAGTGGATGAGGGTGAGCCAGCCGGCGAGGGCGGCGAGGGTGATGGCGAGGACGGGGATGGTGAGGACGATGCCGGTGCGGAAGTACTGCCCCCACCCGATGTGGATGCCCTTCTTCTCCAGCACGTGCAACCACAACAGCGTCGCGAGGGATCCGATGGGGGTGATCTTCGGGCCGAGGTCGGAGCCGATGACGTTGGCGTAGACCATCACGTCGTGCGTCAGCCCGGTCGCTCCGGCACCGCTGATGGCGAGGGCGGCGATGAGGACGGTGGGCATGTTGTTCATCAGTGACGCGAGGATCGCGATGGTGAACCCGACGCCGAGCGCGGTGACGAGGACCCCGTGGTCACCGAACACGTCGAACAGCTTCGCGAGGTGGTCGGTGAGCCCCTGGTTCTGGAGGCCGTAGACGACGAGGTACATGCCGATGGAGAACAGCACGATCTGCCACGGCGCCTCCCGGATCGTCTTCCACACCGGAATCACCCGCCCCGACGCTGCACTTGGTTCGGTGCCGCCGGCGGTGACGGTGGCGGTGCCGCGGGTGCTGACGAGGACCGGCGCTGCCTCGGCCCGGGCGAAGAGGAACGCGGGCTGCCGGGCCGCCACGGCGACGATGACGACCGCCCCGACACCGGCGACGGCCGCGAGCGGGACGCCGAGGGGGTCGGCGGCGAAGTAGCCGACCAGCAGCAGCGCCAGGACGACCCAGCCGGCGCGGAACGTCGCCCGGTCCGTGATCGCGGCGGCGGGGCCGGTGAGGGCGAGGACGTCGTACCGCTTCGGGATGCTCTTGCCGAAGTAGAGCAGCAGCATGCCGAGGGATGCGAGGACGGAGACGATGCCGACGGGGATCATGACGGCCGCGTACTCGGCGAAGCCGAGGTGGAAGTAGTCGGCGGAGACGATGTTGACCAGGTTCGACACCACCAGCGGCAGGCTGCCGGTGTCGGCGATGAACCCGGTGGCGAGGATGAACCCGAGCGCCGCCTTCTGCGGCATGTTCAGTGCCCGAAGCATGCCGACGACGATCGGGGTGAGGATCAGCGCGGCCCCGTCGTTGGCGAACACCGCCGCGATGACAGCGCCGAGGCCCACGATCAGCACGAACAGCAGCCGTCCGTTGCCGCGGCCCCACCGGGCGACGTGGAGGGCAGCCCACTCGAAGAACCCGGCCTCGTCGAGGATCAACGAGATCAGCACCACCGCGACGAACGTCAGTGTCGCGTTCCACACGATCCCGACCACGGTCGGGATGTCGGAGAGGCCGACGACGGTGGTGGCGAGGGCGATGACGGCGCCGATGAGCGCGGTGTAGCCGATCGGGAACCCCTTGGGCTGCCAGATCACCACCACGAGCGTCGCGACGAAGATCACCGCAGCGACCACAGCCATCACCATCAGGCAGTCACCCCGGCCTGGTTCGCGGCCGCGGCGCGCTCCCAGCCCTGCGCGGCGACCTGCACAGCGTCCCACGGGGACCCGAGCGGCGGCGTGTAACTGAGGTCGAGATCGATCACGTCATCCACGGTGAGTTCCGCGTGGAGGGCGGTGGCGAACGTGTCGATGCGCTTGCTGATCTCCGCCGTCCGCTGCCCGACGATCTGCGCACCGAGGAGCCGACCGGTGGCCTGGTCGCCGGTGACGCTGATCGTCAACGGGACGGCACCCGGGTAGTACCGCTTGTGGTCATCCGCCACCGTCACCCGAGTCAGCGGCGGCACCTCGAGCGGGCTGGTTTCGTGCTGGCGGAGGCCGGTGCGGGCGGCGACGAGGTCGAACACCTTCACCACCTGCGTCCCCACCGAACCGGCGAACGTCTTCGAGCCGCCGAGCATGTTCTCCCCGGCGACGCGACCCTGCTTGTGCGCCGTCGTCCCGAGCGGCAGCCACGTCGTGCCGAGAAGCCGGTGGTGCGTCACGACGCAGTCACCGGCAGCCCACACGTGCGGCACCCCGGTCCGCATGGACGCGTCGACCACGATCGCGCCAGCCTGGCCCAGCTGCGCTCCAGCGGCTACGGCGAGTCCCGTGACGGGACGGACGCCGACGCAGACCACGACGAGGGCGAACGTGCCCTCCGCGTCGCCAGAGGTCGAGCTGGTGGCGACGCGCCACTGTCCACCGTCTGCCGGTGTGATCCCGGTGACAGTGGACCCCGTCAGCACGGTCGCGCCGTGGCGGCGGACCTCGGCGGTGACGAGGGAACCGAGTTCGGGGTCGAGGGTGGAGAGCACTTCGGGACCGCGCTGGATCAGCGTCGTGTCGAACCCACGGGCGACGAGGCCCTCGGTCATCTCCAGGCCGATGTACCCGGCACCGACCACCGCGACCCGGCTCCCCGCCGGCAGCAGCTCGAGGGCTGCGACGACCTGCTCGGCGTCAGTCATGGAGTGCAGCAGGTGGATGCCCGGCTCACCGAACGGCACCCCCGCGGGGCGCACCGGCTCAGCACCGGTCCCGATCAGCAGCTCGTCGTAGGAGATCTCCTCCTCGCCGGCGGGGCCGGTGACGGTGAGACGGCAGCGGTCGACGTCGACGGCGGAGGCCCAGGTGGAGGAGCGGACGGTCATGCCGGCAGCTTCGAGGTCGGTGCGGGTGCGGTGCGCGAGGGACGCTTCCGTGGCGACGTCGCCGGACACCCAGTACGGGATGCCGCAGATGGAGAAGTTTGGGAACTCGTCGGCGAGCACCACCGTCACGTCGGTGGTCGGGTCGAGTTCGCGGGCGCGGAGTGCTGCGGCGATGCCGGCGTCGCTGCCGCCGACGGCGAGGAGGTGAGTCATCAGGCTGGTCCTTCACGGATCGAGCGGGAGCCGAGAGCCGGCAGCTACATCGAAGCACGTCGATATCGATGTGCGCAAATATAGACGCGTGTCGAAGTCCGTGGGAGGATGAGGTCATGACGATCGAGCTGCTTCCCATTCAGGACGTCACTGCGTGCTGCTCGCCCGTCACGACCGAGGCGATGGACCAGGCATCCGCCGAGGTCCTCGCGAAGTCGCTGAAGGCGATCGCCGACCCGGCCCGCTTGCGGCTGATCTCGATGGTCGCAGCGCACGACGGGTCCGAGGCATGCGTGTGTGACCTGCAGGAACCGCTCGGCCTGTCCCAGCCGACCGTCTCGCACCACCTCAAGGTCCTCGTCGACGCCGGGATCCTGCACCGCGAGAAGCGCGGCACCTGGGCGTACTTCTCCCTCGTTCCCGGCGCGCTCGACACCCTCGCCAGCCTCATCACCACGCCAGCCCGATAGTCACGATTTCCACGGCCCCCGAAATACTTCGCTTGGTCCAAGCGGCGCGACTGTGAGCAGCTTTGCTCGATGTCGCCCTTTTCGCCGCGCTTCGTGTCGATGGTGTGAGCACTCGCCGGGGATGCTGGTTGGCAACCGAGCACCCACGAAGGCCACCCTGACGTGAGGGTGGCCTTCTGCTGGTCTGGACGGTTAGAGGCTGGCGAGGAGCGCGGCGCAGGCTTCTTCGCAGCGGCGGCATGCGTCGGCGCAGATCTTGCAGTGCTCGTGCATGTCGGCGTGCTGTGCGCATTCGTCCCCGCACGCCTTGCAGGCGGCCAGGCACGCCTCGAGGATCGTGCGGGTGAGGTTGGCGTCGTAGCCGGTGTGGCGGGAGAGGACGTTGCCGGTTGTTGCGCAGATGTCGGCGCAGTCGAGGTTGGTGCGGATGCACTTGGTGAGCTCGGCGACCATGTCTTCGGCGAGGCACGCGTCGGCGCACGCGGTACAGGTTTGCGCGCATTCGAAACACGCGTCGACGCAGGCGGCGAGGGCTGCCTGGTCGATGCTGCCGAGGTCCTTCGGGTAGGTGCGGAGCATGTCGGTGGTGGTGCTCATGGGTCATCCTTTCCGTCGGTACTGCTGTTTCGCCGGCGTCGGTTGACGTCGAACGTGTGGGGGCCATGGTGGCCGGTTCGGGCTTAGCTGACTCCTCGTGTGGCGAGGAAGGCCATCGGGTCGGTGGCGACGCCGTTGTTGCGGATCTCGAAGTGCAGGTGGCATCCGGTGGAGACGCCGGCGTTGCCGACGCCGGCGATGTTGGTGCCGGCGGCGACGGTTTGCCCCGTGCGGACGTAGATGCCGGTGGCGTAGACGTGGGCGTAGGCGCTGGTGATGCCGCCGCCGTGGTCGATGATGATGATGTTGCCGTAGCCGCCGTAGGGTCCGGCGTAGGTGACGGTGCCGGCGGCGGTGGCGTAGAGCGGGGTGCCGCAGGGGGCGCTGAAGTCGGCTCCGGCGTGGAGGCGGTAGTCGCCGTAGACGGGGTGGATGCGGTACCCGTACGCCTGGTAGAAGGTGTACGAGGTGATTGGTCGGGTCCACCCGGGCGCTGTCCCGCTGCCGCTGGGACGCGTGCTGCCGGCAGCGGGGGCGGACGGTGCGGGCGCTGACGCGGCAGGGCGCGACGCGGCTGCGGCTGCGGCTGCGGCGGCTGCCTGTTGGCGGGCGCGGGCTTCCGCGTCGGCTTTCGCTGCGGCAGCGGCGGCCGCAGCGCGGGCGCGGACGCCTGCTTCATAGCCCTGCTCGATGCTGAGCCGGTCATCGCGCAGCGTCGCCAGCTGGGCACGCATCGTGCTGACGTTCTCCCGCTCGCTCGCCTCCGCGGCTGCCGCGGCTTCGCTGGCGGCGACGGCGGCATCGAGGGCGTCTTGCGCGGCGTCCGCGAGCTTCGTGCGGGCGTTCTTTGCGACGCGGGCTTGGGCGGCGAGGGCGCCGGCGGTTTTCGCCGCGGTGCTCGCGCGGGCGTAGAGGCCATCGACCTGCTCGCCGATTTTGCTCGACATGCTCAACCCCTGCAGGAACGCATCTGGGTCGTCCTGTCCGAGGATCGCGCCGGCACCGAGGCCGCTGCCGCCTGGTCGGGTGAGGGCCGCGGCGACTTGCCCGACGGTGCTGCCGAGCTCTTCGGATTCCGTTGTCGCGGCAGTCGTGCTCGCGGCGAGTTTCGCGTGCGCTGCGGTGGCTTGATCGAGGTCATCCTGCGCCGACTGGTAGGTCCGACCGGCGGCGTCAGCCCGGTCGTCGGTCGCTTGCGTTTTCTCCTGCAGCTGGTCGATCAGCCCGTTCAGCGTGCTGATCTGCGCCTGCTTGCTCTGCTCGCTGCCGCGGGCGGCTTCCACCTGATCCCAGGTCGGAAAGTCTGCCGCGCGAGCCGGCGTTGGCGCCGTGAGCGGGAGCAACAGCGTGAGGGCGGCTCCCGTGAGGATGACGTTCCGGCGAAGGCGCGGGATCCTTTGCACAAGAAATGACAGAGTCAGTTTGATCCGGCGCATATTCAGATTCCCGAGTAGCTGTGCAGGCCTTTGAAGAAGACGTTCACGACGGAGAAGTTGAACATGACCGCGGCGAAGCCGATGAGCGCCAGCCACGAGGACCGTGCCCCGCGCCAGCCGCGGGTCGCACGCGCGTGGATGTACCCGGCGTAGACGACCCAGATGATGAAGGTCCAGACCTCTTTCGTGTCCCAGCCCCAGTAGCGGCCCCAGGCCCGCTCGGCCCAGATCGCACCGGCGATGAGCGTGAAGGTCCAGAGGACGAAGCCGACGAGGAGTACACGGTAGGTGAGCACCTCGAGCCGGTCGGCGTCGGGCAGCGTCTCCATGAACCGGATCTTGTTCGAGGTGGTCCGGCCCTGGTGGTAGGTCTCCACCAGCTGCGCCACCGCGAGCCCAGCGCCGAGGGCGAAGAACCCGGTGCCGGCGATGGCCACGAACACGTGGATGACGAGCCAGTACGACTCGAGCGCGGGCACGAGCGGACGGACCGGCACGTAGTAGTTCACGGTGGCGATGCCGAGCAGGATGATCGTCAGGCCGGTGATGAAGACGCCGAGGAACTTGAGGTTCTGCCAGAGCTGCACGAGCAGGAAGATCAGGGTGATCAGCGCCGTGCCGGTCAGGGAGAACTCGAACATGTTCCCCCACGGCACACGGTCGGCCGCGATCCCGCGGAGGACCACCGAGCCGACGTGCAGCACGAGCGCCAGGACGGTCATCGCCATGCCGACCCGCTCGAAGCGGGTGCCACGGCGGGACGAGCCGTCGCCGTCGGAGGACTGCGCGACGCGCTCCAGGACGACGGTGCCGCCCTGGACGGTCGCGACGGTCTTCTGCTCGGCGGCGGCCTTCGGTGCCCCGGCGCCCGAGGAGGCCGCGGCGACCTCGCCGGAGCGCTTCGCCATGTCGAGGGCGAACGCGATGAACGCGACGACGTAGACCGCCATCGCGGAGTACGTCAGCACGACCGAGTAGGTCGCGAGGTTTGTGGTCATGTTCATTCTGAGCTCCTGTTGGAGATGAGCGCGAAATGTTGCCGAGCAATGTCGTCGACAGCGCGCAGGAGGTTCGGATCCTCGCCGCGGGCAAGGCCCGCATACTCGAGGTTGTATTCACCGTTCTCGGAGTCGGCTTGCCGAAGCGCCTTGATCCAGATACGCCGACGCGGGACGAACAGCGAGGTCAGCAGTCCCAGCATTGCCAGGATCGCGAACGCGCCGACGAGAACCTGTGACGGGTCACGATTGATATCCAGCGACACGTACCGCTTCACACCGTCGAAGGTGATCGACCCGGCACCGTTCGGCAGGGTCTTCGTCTGCCCGGGCTTCAGCTCGATGCTCGCCGCGTCGGACTGGCGACCGGCGATCTGCTTGAGGCCCGACGTGTCGAGCGTGTACACGCTCCGCGGCACACCGTCGTCGAGACCGAGGTCGCCGGTGTAGACCTGCAGCGTCAGGAGCGGGTTCTGCGAGTCCGGGTAGGCGCTGGTGTACGCGCCGGTCGACAGCTTCGAGGCCGTCGGGTAGAAGAACCCGACCATGCCGAGCTGGTCCGGCACGGCGTCCGGCACCTTGATGACGCCGGTCGAGGTGTAGTTCGAGTCCTCCGGCAGGAACGGCACGACGTCCTTGAACGCCACGTCGCCCTTGCCGTCGCGCACCGTCACGCCCATGGCGTAG
Organism: Curtobacterium pomorum; assembly: GCF_044497295.1. NCBI lineage: Bacteria > Bacillati > Actinomycetota > Actinomycetes > Micrococcales > Microbacteriaceae > Curtobacterium > Curtobacterium pomorum. The sequence goes on along the minus strand of NZ_CP172409.1, from coordinate 756,885 downwards.
CCGTTGCCGAGCAGGTACACGTTCGTGCCGCCGACGCTGAGCGGGTCGTTGACGCCGAGGCGGCTGGTCTTCGCCTCGCCGCCCTTCTCCCTGCTGGTCACCGTGGCGGAGTAGTCGAGGGCCTGGCCGAGGGCGTCGAGGTTCCGCTCCTCGTACTTCGTGACGAACTTGTCGAGCGTCAGGTTGTAGCCCTTCAGGTCGGTCTGCTGGAACCAGCGGCCCGGGTTGAACGAGTCGTACGAACCGAGCACGTTCGAGAAGGTCTGGCCCTCCACCAGGAGCCGCTGTCCGGTGTAGCCGAACCCGCCGCCGACGCCGACGGCGAGCAGCACGCCGACGAGGGCTGCGTGGAACACCAGGTTGCCGGTCTCGCGCAGGTAGCCGCGCTCCGCGCTCACCGAGTCGCCGAACCGCTCGACGCGGTAGCCGGAGCGCTTCAGGATCGCCATCGCGCGCGTCACGGCGTGCTCGACGGACGGGAGGCCCGTGGCTGCGTCCGTCCCACCCGCTGCGGTGGTGACCGTGTCCGGGTTCACGGCGACACTGCGGTAGCCCGCCAGACGCGTCAGGCGCGCGGGCGTCTTCGGCGGACGGGTGCGGAGGGCCTGCCAGTGGTGCTTCGTGCGGGGCACGATGCAGCCGATCAGGGACACGAAGAGGAGCAGGTAGATCGCGGAGAACCACACCGAGGTGTAGGTGTCGAAGACCTGCAGCTTGTCGAGGACCGGGAAGAGCTGCGGGTGGTCCGCCTTGTACTGCACCACGCCGTTCGGGTCCGCCGTGCGCTGCGGCACGAGGGAGCCGGGGATCGCCGCGAGGGCGAGCAGCATGAGGAGGAAGAGCGCCGTCCGCATGCTCGTGAGCTGTCGCCAGAAGAACCGGACGTACCCGATCAGGCCGAGCTTCGGCTGGTTGACCTCGCCGCCGCCGCCGCCGTCGGCCGGTCCAGCACCGTCGACGTGGTCGGAGGGCCGCATCGGGTCGGACGCGGTGCCGTTCTCGATCCGGCTGTCGTCGGTCTCAGACTGCCGGGACATAGCTCTGGATCACCGCCCCGACGCTCGACATGACGGCCGACCAGATTCCGGTGACCATGAGCAGACCGATGACGATCAGGATCGCTCCTCCGATGATGTTGACGGTGCGCATGTGGCGCTTCACGGCACGGATCGCTCCCGTGGCCCAGCCGGCGCCGAGCGCGACCAGCACGAACGGGATGCCGAGGCCGAGGCAGTACGCGACCCCGAGCCACATGCCCTGCCAGGCGCTGCCCGACTGCACGCTGAGCAGGTTGATCGCGGCGAGGGTCGGGCCGAGGCACGGGGTCCAGCCGAGGCCGAACACGATGCCGAGCAGGGGGGCGCCGAGGAGCCCGGTGGCCGGGGTCCAGCTGGGCTTGATGGTGCGCTGCAGGAACGTGAACCGGCCGACGAACACGAGGCCCATCGCGATGACCACCACGCCGAGGATCTGGGTGATGAGGTCGCGCCAGCGGACGAGCCAGAAGCCGAGCGCGCCGAAGACCGTCGTGTAGGCCACGAACACGGCCGTGAACCCGAGGATGAACAGCAGCACCCCGAGCACCACGCGGCCGCGGCGCTGCCCGCCCTCCGCGACGCCGCCGACGTAGCCGAGGTAGCCCGGCACGAGGGGCAGCACACACGGGGACAGGAACGACACGAGCCCCGCGAGCAGCGCCACCGGGAGGGCGACGAGCATCTGCCCGCTGAGGATCGCGTCGGAGAAGGGGTTGCCGCTCATGGGGTCAGGACGCCTTGAGCTCGTCGCTGACCAGGGTGTCGAGGATGCTCGTGCCGTCGACGGCGCCGAGGACGCGGGCGGCGACCCGGCCCTTGCTGTCGAGGACGATCGTCGCGGGGACGGCGTTCGGCGCGATCTGCCCGGACAGTGCGAGCTGCATGGTGCCCTTGTCCGCGTCGAGCACCGTCGGGTAGTCGACCTTGAAGGTGCGCTCGAACGCGGCGGCGGTGGCCTTCTGGTCCCGGACGTTGACGCCGATGAACTGGACGTTCTTGTCGGTGTACGCCGCATGCACCTTGTTGAGGTACTTCGCCTCGGCACGGCAGGGCGGGCAGCTGGCGTACCAGAAGTTCAGGACGACGACCTTGCCGCGCAGGGCCTTGGCCGAGATCGTCTCGCCGTCGGAGGTCGTCGCGGAGAAGTCGACCGCGTCGGTGCGCTTGTCGGCGGCGACCTCGGTCACCGCACCGTCACCGGAGATGTAGTTCTGCGTGGTCCCGTTGCCGTACTGCTTCGACAGGGAGTCGTTGCCTGAGGAGCATCCGGCGAGGACGACGGAGAGCGCGATCGCAAGTGCGACGGTTGCCCCACAACGTCTCATCAATCTGCACTCCGCTCTGAAATCGGCCGACGCGAACACGCGGGGACACCCTGTCCGAAGCTGTTCAGAATGAGGCACGTGTTGGTGAAGGCGACGGGTGCTGTGATGGTCACAGCGTCCGGCCCGCGTTGGCCCTGAGCCATGCAATGGGGTCGACAGGGGTGCTGCCACCGAGCATGACTTGCAGGTGCAGGTGCGCTCCGGTGCTGGCGCCGGTGTTGCCGACGAGGCCGACGAGTTGCCCGACGGCGACGCTCTGCCCGACGCGGAGTGGGGACGAGCCGTAGATCATATGGGCGTAAAGGGTGGAGATGGTCTGTCCGTCGATCTGGTGGTCGATGATGACGTACTGGCCGTACTCCGGGTGCGTCGCGGAGACCCGTACCGTCCCCGCGGCGACTGCGCCGATGGGGGTGCCGGCGCCGGGGGTGATGTCAGCGCCTTGGTGCATCGACGAGCATGCTGCGCACGGCGCGGTTCGGGCACCGAACGGTGAGCTGATGCGGATCTGCCCCGGGAACGGCCAGCGGATATCGCCGGCGCCGGTATTCACGATGGCACCCGACTGTGCGGGGCTCGGGGCCGTCGTCGAGGCGGTGTTGGAGCTGCTCGTGGTGGTCTTGGTGGTGATAACCGGCTTCGGAGTGGGCTTGGTGACGGTGTAACCGTCACGGTCGATGGACACGGTGACGCCCGTGGCGGTAAAACTCTGCCCCGTCGCGACCGGGTTGACTCCGGGGAGCACGGTCGCTGGTCCGGTGGAGGCCTGGGCTGGAATCGCGGCGGTAGTGAACAGAGCCAGGGCTGCCGCCGCCCCGGTGAGCGGAAGCGCAGCAAGGGCACGCGAACGCATGGTCCGCAGCGGCTCCGCCACTCTCCGAGGGGGTGCAGGGAGCGGCCGCGGGATGGCCGCGGTGCTGGAAAGGGCGGTCGCGGCCGCGCGTTCAGCGGCGAGGGCTTCCCGCCGGGTCAGGGGCGTAGGCATGGGCGTGGGGACGTTTGCACGGTGCTGCTGGGGCACTGAAAGGCTCCAAGAAACGATGGGCCGGTTGCGGCCGAAGGGTGGGACGTCGAGCGGAACTCGAAGCAGGGAAAGAGTGGGCGGCCGATCGTGGGCCGCGGCGGGGAGGGGGGACACCGCCGCGACCCACGGCCGGGGTCACATCGACGCGAGCATGTCCTTCATCTGGTTGATCTGCTCGGTCTGGCTCGACACGATCGACTTCGCCATCGCGACCGCGTCGGTGTTCTTGCCCTTGTCGACTTCGGTCCCCGCCATGTCGACGGCGCTGGTGTGGTGTTCGACCATCTGCTGCAGGAACAGCTTCCCGGCGTCCGCCGGGGAGGCGCTGTCGAGGGCGTCCATGTCGGAGTCGGACATCATTCCCGACATCGAGGAGTGGTCCATCCCGGACATGCTGGAGGCTTCGGTGGGCTCACCCCACTGCTTCAGCCAGCTGGTCAGGGACGTGATCTCCGGCCCCTGTTCCGCCTTGATCTGCTTGGCGAGGGTGACGACGTCAGCGTCCACGTCGGAGCCCTTGGCGAGGAGCATGTCGCTCATCTCAACGGCCTGCTTGTGGTGCGGCAGCATCTGTTGCGCGAACATGACGTCCTGGTCGTTGTGCGCCGACGCCGCCGACGAGGACGACGAGGAGGAGCTGTCCGATGAGCCGGCGTTGTTGGTGGAGCAGCCGGCGAGGGTGAGGCCGATGGTGAGTGCGGCGGCGGCCGCGAGGGTGCGCGTGATGGTGGTGTTCATGGATCCGTTCCCGTGAATGCGTCAGGGGTTCCGGGCAGGCGAATACCTGCCCGTGTTCTGGGCATGCAGGAGCGTCCGAAGGGAGCGCTCCCGCCGGGGATGGATCAGATACGGATGATCTGCAGCGCCGTCAGTGATGGCGGCTTGGGTGCCGCGACGCGGCGTGCGACACGGTCCCCGAGGGCGAGGAGGCGTGCGAGGACGTAGAGGACCCCGCCGTTCCGGGTGCGCAGCAGCGCCCACGCGAATAGGGCGATCGTCAGCGCGCACGCCATCCCCATCAGGGAGCACATCAGCGCGCACAGGCCGCCGTCGCAGCCGGCATCACTGAGCACGCTCATCACCGCGCCAGCCGGCGCGGCAGCGTGGGCATCGTGTCCGGCGGCGTCGCTGTGGGTGTGCTCGGCCGTCATGCTCGACGTGGCGGTCATGGGGTGATCGCCGGTGGTGGCGTGGCCGAGCATGCTGTGCATCAGGACCGTGAATCCGACCAGCAGCAGCAACGCCAGAACCGCCGTGGCCTGCAGCAGCAGGCGGCGGCGCGTGGTGTTCGCGGTGGTGAGCATGCGGATCCGTACTGATGGCTGGTCGGGGTGCGGGTTCTATGGTGCAGGACGAGCGCTGAGAGAACAACCGCCCCGTCTGGTGGGCAGGGGGTGGTTAGGCGCGCACGAGGCGGGCGATCGCGTCGGAAGCTTCCTTGAGCTTCACCGCGGCAGCGTCGCCGCCTTCGGCGACGGCGTCGGTGACGCAGTGCGCGAGGTGGTCATCCAGCAGGCCGAGCGCGACGGATTGCAGCGCCTTCGTCATCGCGGACACCTGGGTGAGGATGTCGATGCAGTACTGCTCCTCATCGACCATCCGCTGCAGGCCGCGGGCCTGCCCCTCGATGCGGCGCAACCGTTTGAGGTAGTCGTCCTTCGCGGTGATGTACCCGTGGTGGTGCTCTGCTGCGGGTGCGGTGGTGTCGGTCATGGACGCTCCTCGGGGTTCACCGTTTACGGTAGCGGCGCTCATGACGCCGTCGACCAATCGAACGGGGCCGGCGCGATCGGCGTACCGGACCCACGGGTGATGACGATCGCGATGTCCTGCTGGTCCTGCAGTTCCAAATCCGGCAGCGGCGTGGTGGTGCGGGTGCCGTTGACGAACACGGCGACGTGCCGGTCGTTCCTCCCGTCGACGTACCCGCCGACCTGCCCGTCTCGCAGGGTCACGTTCCACTCGGTGAAGAGCTGTCCGAGGGTGAACGGCTGCACCTTCGCGGACTCGACATGCACGATGCCGGAGGTGTCGTGGGTGTGGAGTGCAGACATGCCGCCCCGCTGCACGTCGACGCCGATATTCGCCGGCACCGCCACCGGCTTCGCGTCCACCGATACGGACAGATGCTGATGGGTGTGCAGCGCCGCGCCTTCCATCCCCGCCACCTCGAGCCCGGCAGCCTTTGCCCGCGCCGCCGCATCCGCGGGGGCCGGCCACGGCGGTGCCGCCGTCACCCCGGACGCTGTCGGCGCCGTGTCGTTACCGCGGGTCAGGGCGGTGACCGTGATCGTGGTGACTGCGGCGAGGACGATGACCACGGCGGCGCCCAGTAGCCACCACCGGCGGGTGCGGCTGCGCTGCTGCTCCGCTCTGCGATCAGCGGCTTTTCGCCGCGCCTCTTCTCGCCGATCAGTCTTGGTCGCCATCACGTCCTCTTTCCGGTTGCCGGTTCGGCGGATCGGGAACACATCCGCTCGACCGGCGTTACACTCGCTACGGTACCCCCCTAGGGTACCTGACGAATTTGGACGACGAAGGGATCACCACGATGAGCGAGCAGCTGACGAACACGTACGGCATTACGGGCATGACGTGCGGGCACTGCGTGATGAGTGTCAACGAGGAACTCGTCGCCGTGCCGGGCGTCACGGACGTGACGATCGACCTCAACGTTGGCGGTGTCTCCACCGCTCGGGTGACCAGCACTCGCGACCTGCCGCAGGAGGAAGTCTCCGCCGCTGTGGAGGAGGCCGGCTACACGTTGGTCGCATCATGACCACGACCAGCACCCCGGCGGTTGAGCTGACGATCGAGGGGATGACGTGCGCGTCGTGCGCGAACCGGATCGAGCGGAAGCTGAACAAGCTGCCCGGCGTGACCGCGAGCGTGAACTACGCCACCGAAAGCGCCTCCGTCACGTTGCCTGCGGACCTCGCTGTCGACGACGCGATCCGCACCGTTGAAGCGGCCGGGTACGGTGCGCACCTGCCCGAACCGCCCGGTGCGGACACCGACGAGCTCGCGCCGCTGCGGCGGCGCCTGATCGTGTCCACGGTGCTCGCCGTGCCGGTGGTGGCGCTGTCGATGGTCCCGGTACTGCAGTTCCCGGGATGGCAGTGGGCCGTTCTGGTGCTGGCGCTGCCGGTCGCTGTGTGGGGTGCGTGGCCGTTCCATCGTGCTGCCGCGATCAACGCCCGGCATGGGGCCGCGACGATGGACACCCTCGTCAGCGTCGGCGTCGCCGCCGCGACCGTGTGGTCCGTCTGGGCGCTCGTGTTCGGCGGCGCCGGGCACATCGGGATGCAGATGGCGTTCTCCTGGTTCCCACACCCGGGCGCGGCTCCGGAGCCGTACTTCGAAGTCGCCGCCGCGGTGACGGTGTTCCTCCTCGCCGGCCGATACTTCGAGGCCCGCGCGAAGGACCGCTCCGGCGCCGCCCTGCAGGCGCTCCTCGCCTTGGGTGCACCGACTGCCCGGGTGCTCCGAGACGGTGTCGAAACTGAGGTGCCGACCGCAGCACTGCAGGTCGGGGACCGGTTCGTGGTCCGTCCCGGTGAACGCATCGCCACCGACGGAACCATCACCGATGGCACGAGCGCGATCGACACCAGCGTGATGACCGGTGAAGCGGTCCCCGTCGAGGTTGGCACCGGCGACACCGTCACCGGCGCGACCGTGAACGTCGGCGGCCGACTCATCGTCGAAGCCACCCGCGTCGGCCAGGACACGGAGCTTGCCCGCATCGGCCGGCTCGTCGTGTCCGCGCAGACCGGCAAGGCCGAGGTGCAGCGCCTCGCCGACCGGGTTTCCGCCGTGTTCGTCCCGATCGTCATGGGCCTGGCGGTGCTGACCCTCATCGGGTGGCTGCTGCTCACCGGCGACGTGCAAGCCGCGTTCACCGCCGCCGTTGCGACCCTGGTGATCGCCTGCCCGTGCGCCCTGGGGCTGGCAACTCCGACCGCGCTGCTCGTCGGCACCGGACGTGGCTCCCAGCTCGGGATCCTCATCCGCGGACCCCAGGTCCTCGAGGCCACCCGCCGGATCGACACCGTCGTGCTCGACAAGACCGGCACCGTCACCACCGGCAAGATGAGCGTCCACCAGGTCACCGCCGTCGGCGGGGAAACCGACACCCGAGTCCTCGCCCTCGCCGCCGCCGCGGAAGCAGGATCCGAACACCCCATCGCCCGCGCCATCACCGCAGCCGCCACCGACCACCCCACCGCGGACACGTTCCAGTCCACCGCCGGGCTCGGCGTCCAAGCCGTCGTCGACGACACCCTCGTGCTCGTCGGCCGACCCGCCTGGTTGACCGACCAGTGGGCCATCACCATCCCCGAAGCGGTCACGGACGCGGTCCGGACCGCGGAACAGGGCGGCGCGACCGCGGTCGTTGTCGCATGGGACGGCGCAGCCCGCGGCGTCATCAGCGTCGCGGACACCATCGCGCCGACCAGCCCGGACGCGATCCGTCGCCTGCACGACATGGGGCTGCGCACGATCATGCTCACCGGCGACGCTGAAGACGTCGCCCGGACCGTCGCAGCGGAGGTTGGCATCGACGACGTCGAAGCCGAGGTGCGACCCGAAGACAAGTACCGGACCGTCACCCGGCTGCAGCAGCAGGGCCGGTCCGTGGCGATGATCGGCGACGGCGTCAACGACGCCGCCGCTCTCGCCGCCGCTGATCTCGGGATCGCGATGGGTAGCGGCACCGACGCGGCCATGGAAGCCGCCGACATCACCCTCATCCGAGCGGACCTGAGCGCCGCGGCGGACGCGATCGCGCTCGCCCGCCGCACCCTCGGCACGATCAAGGTGAACCTGTTCTGGGCCTTCGCCTACAACGTCGCCGCGATCCCGCTCGCGATGGCCGGCCTGCTGAACCCAATGATCGCCGGCGCCGCGATGGCCCTTTCCTCGGTGTTCGTTGTCAGCAACAGCCTGCGCCTGCGCACGTTCCAGCCTCGCTGACCGGCGGACACCGAGCCCGCCGCCCGCCTACACTCACCCGCATTACCCCTCCGGGGTATAGCAGCTCGGGAAGGAGATCGAATGTCCGGGTACATCACCATCGGCATCGTGCTCGGCGTCGCACTGCTCGGCATCGCCGCCCTGATGCTGCTGTCTCGAGCGACAGCGGTCGCTCCGATTCGCAAAGACGTGCTGCCGTTCGGGTCCGGGTGGGATCTCCAGGAACACGCGCTCTCGCGCTTCCACACCCGCTGGTACCCAATGACGCTGGTGTTCCTCGCGTTCGACGTGGAAATGCTCTTCATGTACCCGTGGGCTGTCGTTGTCGCGCAGATGGGTGCAGAGGCGGTCATCGAGATGTTCGTCTTCCTCGGGGTTCTCCTGGCGGGTGTCGTCTGGGCCTGGCGGGAAGGAGCGTTCCGATGGGTGTGACCACGGATCGCCGCCGACCGCTGCATGTGCTCCTCGTCGAGGTGCCCGGCAACGGTGCAGCCCGGATTGCACTGGAAGCAGCGGCTGCGTCCGCCGGTCATGTCCTGGCCACCCACCCGGCCGAAAGCGACGTCCTGCTCGTGTGCGGAACCCCCGGACCAGAGATGCGGACGGTCATCGACCGCGTGTGGGATCAGATGCCCTACCCGAAGCACCGGGCGGCACTGACCAGCCCCGACGAAATCGGCACCGTCTTCACGACCGCGCAGGACTCACTCACGGACCGACGTGCACAGCGCTCCGCCGCTCGCGAGGATGGGATCGATGGCCGGCACCTCGCCGAGGACGGCCCCGACCACGAACATCCCAACGACGAGCACCCGGACGACACCGACGAATCGATGCATGAACACGACATGCCCATGGGCGGTCACGACCACATGTCGATGGATCACATGTCGATGAGCGGTCCGGGCGGCTACCCACTCGCCGACGGGGCGGATGATCGGGACGGGCTGGAGATGGACGTGCTGCACCGGCGACTCGGTCCGATCCTGCCGGTCTGGCCAGCTGGCGTGATCCTGGACGTGACGCTCACCGGCGACACCATCACCGACGCCTCCGCCTCGGTGATCGATGTCGACGACCACAAGTGGGGGGAGCCACAGAACGGTGCGGCCTCCGCGCTCGACCAGGCCGCCCAGATACTCGCCGTCGCCGGATGGGATGCCGTGGCAGCCCGGACGCTCCGCGTACGGGATCTTGCCGTGACCGGCCGCCGGGACCAGGCGCGGGAACGCATTCGGCCGCTGCGCCGCCGGATCGAGCGCTCCGTGATGCTCCGCTGGTCCCTGCGCGGCCTCCAGGTTCGACCCGACATCGACGTCCGCACGGTCCTCCTCACTCGACTCGAGCGCGCAGACGCCGCACTCAACGGACGTCAGTTCGAGCCGGAACCGGCGACGCCGGTAGATGAGATCCCATCCCTGGTTAAAGGACGCGACATCGGCAGCGCCCGCCTCGTCGTCGCCGCACTCACCCTGCATCCCAGCCCCCGTACGGACACCACCGATGAAGCCGGCACGACGACACGGCATCAGCATGGTTGATGTCGGAAACGCCCTCTGGGCACTCGTCCTGCCCGGCGTCGTCCTCGTCCTCGCCATCCTGGCCGCCAGCGGCAACGCCGCCCTAGCAGCACGAGACCGCGGGACATCGGTGCGTGCTGGGGTCCTCTCGCCGTTCCGGGAAACCGGCCGGCTCCTCCGCCAACAACGTCGATCCGTGCTCGGCGCGGACTCCCTTCTGTGGCGGATCGGCGGGTCCGGGCTCGTCATCGCCGCGTTCCTCGCCGCTCTCGCCGTTCCCGTCGGCGCTATCGTGCCACTGGACATCCCGGTCGGCGTGGTGTGGTTCAACGCCGTCGACGTCTCCCTCTGGGCCTTGTGGTGGCTGCTTGGCTGGGGCGGCAACAGCGTGCACCCCCTGATCGGCGGGTACCGATTCCTGGCGCAGGCCCTGGCGTACGAGATCCCGCTGATGTTCGCCCTGACCGCCCCCGCCATCGGTGCGCAGAGCCTTCGGCTGACCGACGTGGTCGCCGCGCAGCAACCGATCTGGTTCGCCCTGACAATGCCGGTCGCGTTCATCGTCTACTGCGCCTCCGTCACCGCGTTCTCCGCCTGGGGTCCGTTCGCGCTTCCCGCCGGCACAGACATCGCCGGCGGTATCCTCGGGGAACTCTCCGGCGTCGACCGACTGCTCGTTCTCGCCGGCAGATGGTGTCTGCTCGTCGCGGGCGCCGCATTCGCCGTGCCGATGTTCCTCGGCGGCGGTGCCGGTCCGTTGCTTCCGCCGGCGCTATGGGTGCTGTTGAAGACGTGTGCGCTGCTCGCCGTGTTCCTCCTGCTCGGACACGCGATGCCCGCGATCCGGCCGCAGCGGCTCGCGGAGCTGGGCTGGGTCCTTGTGTTGCCGTTGGTCCTGCTGCAGCTGCTGATCACGTCGGTGCTCACCGTGATGGGAAAGGGATGACCATGATGGCGACGATCATGTTCTGGGTCGCTGCGGTCGTCGCGGTGCTCGCCGCGGCCGCAGTTTTCCGGGTGAACTCGATGGCTCGAGCGACGTACGCGCTGGCGGTGTCGTTCATCGCCGTCGGTGTCGCCGTGCTGATGCTGCACCTGGACTTCATCGGGGTCATCACGATCCTGATGATGGTGATGGAGATGGCCGTGATGGCGGTGTTCATGGTCTCCTATATGGGCATGAATCCGGCGTTGATGCCGATGGACATGACCCACAGCAAACGCCCCGCGGCAGTGATCGCGGCCGCCGTGTTCGTCGGCCTCGCCGCAGCGGCGCTCCTCATCCCGTGGCCAGCCCGTGCCGGGACCGCGGCGGCGGACACCACCCGTGCCCTTGGCGAGGCGATCATGGGCTCGAAGATGCTGGTGATGCTGACGATCAGCCCGATCCTGTTCGCCACGATCATCGCCGCCCTCGTCCTGGCGAACCCGCGTGGCCGGTACGACCGGCTCGGGGACGACCTCCAGAATGCCCCCGCTGACCCGGAGCCGGGAGGTGTCGGACGATGACGCTGCAACTCGTTCTGCTCGTCGTTGCTGCGCTGTTCGCCATCGGACTGTACGGCGCGATCTCGCAGCAGGTGGTGGTGATGGTGATGATGGGCATCGAGGTGATGATCAACGCCGTCATCCTCGCCGCCGCCGCGTTCTGGTGGTACCTCGCACCCACCGTCGACGGGCAAGTGCTGCTGCTGGTGATCATCGCGGCGATGACAATCGAGATGGCAATGGGCTTCGCTGTCGCCACGATCCTGCACCGTTCCCGGAACTCCGACATGACCGACTCCGCAACGGACCTCAGCCAGTGACCGCCGCGCTGATCACCGCCATCATCCTGCCCGCCCTCATCGGAACAGCACTGGCCACGGCCGGACGCCTGGCCGAACGGGTCGCCATCCCCGTCAGCCTCGCCACGGCCGCGGTCATGGCCGTTGCCGCCACGACCGCGGCCGTCACACGTGCGGAGGTGACCGGCGGGGTGCCGGCGATGCTTGCGGCCCCCGGCCCGAACCTCCGTGTCGACGCACTGGCCGCGGTCGTCCTGCCGACCGTGGCATGGATCGGATTCCTCGTACTCGTGTTCGCCACCGCGGACCGCACCCGTCCCGCGGCCCGATTCCACGGGCTGATGCTGCTCTTCCTCGCCGCCGTCGTCGTCACCGTGACCGCGACTGGCCTGCCCCTGCTGCTCGCCGCATGGGAGGTGATGGGCGCCACTTCCTACGCCCTCATCGGGTTCCGCTGGCAGGACCGGAACCGCGTCGCCGGCGGATTCACCGCGTTCACCGTCACCCGCGCCGGGGACCTCGGTCTGTACCTCGTCGCCGGCGCAGTCATCGCCGGCGGCGGCACCTGGTCACTCACCGCACTGCAGTCGCTGCCAGGCCCTTGGGTGCACGTCGCGGCCGCGGGGCTGCTTGCTGCCGGCTTGGGGAAGGCCGCGCAGCTGCCGTTCTCATTCTGGATCTCCCGCGCCATGGAGGGCCCGAGCGCGGTGAGTGCGCTGCTGCACTCCGCAGCGATGGTCGCCATGGGCGGGTACCTGCTCCTCCGCGTCGAACCGCTCCTGAACGTGACCGGCTGGGCAGGTCCGACGGCGGCGTGGCTGGGCGTCACGACCGCGATCGTCCTCGGTGTCATCGCACTGTCGCAGCGGGACGTGAAGCAGGTCCTCGCCGCGTCGACGGCATCCCAGCTGGGGTTCGTCGTCCTCACCGCTGGCGTCGGCTCGGTCAGCGGCGGCACCGCGCAGCTCGTCGCACACGCCGCCACGAAAGCGCTGCTGTTCCTCACCGCGGGCGCATGGCTGACGGCCACCGGGACGAAACAATTCACCGGTCTCCGCGGCGTCGCCGCCCGCTGGCCCGCGGTCGGCGTCCTCGCGACCGTCGGTGCGTTGTCGCTGGCCGGCCTGCCACCGTTGTCGCTCTGGTACGCCAAGGACGTCGTCCTCGCCGCAGCATTGGAGGAAGAACCCTGGTTGTATGCGGCGGGCCTGGCCGGAGCGGCACTTGCAGCGGCTTACTCCGCCCGGATCATCGCGCTGCTGTGGCGGCGTGCCGGCACACCGGAAGCGTCCTGGGACGACGAAGAGCGCGGCACCCGGCGGGTGCCACGCCTCGCGGTCGTCCCGATGGTGGTGCTTGCCGTTGCCGCAGCCGGACTTGCGCTTCTCGGCACACCGCTGTTGCATCCGATGCTCGCTCCGCTTTCCGGGACGTCGGTGTCGTGGCCGGAGCTCGCGGCGTCCGGGGCAATCGCGGTGGTCGTGGTCCTGTTGACTCTGTGGCGCACACCCACAGTCCGCAGTGGGATGCACTGGTTCGGGCTGGAGCGGGCAGCCGTTGCCGTCATCGCCACGCCGACACTGCGACTCGCCGCCGCGCTCGCGCGTCTGGACGACCGCTACGGCACGGCAGTCGATCGGTCGGGCCGTGCGCTCGAGCAGACCGCCCGAGCCGCGCGCGCTCTTGATCAGCGTGGCCCCGCCGCCGTGACGGGGTGGATCGGTTCCGCCGTCGCGGTCCTCGGTCGACTGGCTCGGCGACCGCAGACCGGCCAGGTGCACCACTACTACATCGGCGCGACCGTGACCGTCGCTGCCGCAGCTGTCCTGCTCTTGGTCGTGAGGTGATCGTGCTCAGTCTGATCGTGTTCCTTCCCGTTGTCGTCGCGGCGGTCCTCGCCCTGACGCGATCGATGTCCGGACGGGCAGCCGCGTGGGTGTGGCTGATGACGAGCATCGTGGAGCTCGTCCTCGGGGTCCTCGCGTCCATCCCCGGATCCACCGCGTCGGGGCTGCGCTGGGAGGAGCGGATGGAGTGGATGCCGAGCGTCGGCACCAGCTACCACCTCGGTGTTGACGGTTTTTCCGCCCCGTTGCTGCTCCTGACCGACGTTGTGTTCCTCGTCTGCGCGCTCTGGGCGATGCGGGACACCGACCGGCCCCGCCCGCAGGCCGCACTCTTCCTGTCCCTCCAGACCACGTGTCTTGGGGTGTTCGCCGCGCAGGACCTGCTCGTGTTCTTCGTGTTCTTCGACCTGTCCATCGTCGGCATGTACTTCGTGATCGCCGGGTGGGGACACGGCGACCACCAGCGGTCTGCGCTGCGGTTCTTCCTCTACACATTCCTCGGATCCCTGGCGCTGCTGCTCGGCTTCATCTGCCTCTACCTCGGCTCCGCACCGCACACCTTCGACATGGTCGAGCTCACCCGGAACGGCTTCACCGGCACACCCCTCGCCGCCGGCGCCGTCCTCGCCGCGCTCGTCGTGGGTTTCGCCGTCAAAACCCCCACGGTCCCATTCCACTCCTGGCTGCCACCGGCACATACCGACGCACCCGCCATTGGCTCTGTCGTCCTCGCGAGTGTCCTGCTGAAGATGGGCACGTACGGGTTCCTCCGCATCGCGATGCCGATGCTCCCGGACGCGTGGAGGTCCTGGTCCTGGGTGATTGTCATTGTCGGCATCGTGTCCGTGCTGTACGGAGCGCTCGTCGCGCTCGCGCAGACGAACGTGAAGCGGTTGATCGCGTACACCTCGGTGAACCACATGGGCTACGTCGTGCTCGCCGTCGGCGCCGCGGGCATGACCGGGGCAACCTCTGCGCAGGCGCAACAGCTGGCGATCACCGGCGCGACCGTGCAGATGGTGTCGCACGGACTCATCACCGGGGCGCTGTTCCTCCTCGCGGGCGTCCTCCACGACCGGCGGGGCAGCTACGAGATCAGCGACTACAGCGGCCTCGCGAAGCCCGCCCCACGGTTCTCCGGACTCTTCGCCATTGCCGCGTTCGCGTCACTCGGGATCCCCGGCTTCAGTGGCTTCATCGCCGAGTTCCAGATCTTCGCCGGCAGCATCGGTGCAACAGCAATCGCCGCGATCGCGCTGCCAGGGATCCTCATCACCGCAGCCCTGTTCCTCCGCACCGTGCAGAAGCTGCTCACCGGACCCACGGAACACCTCGCCGACGGATTCACCGACGTCACCGCTCGGGAGACCGTGACGGTCGGGGCGCTCCTGCTGCTCTCCCTGGCGATTGGTGTGGTACCCGGACCGTTGCTGCAGCTCATCGCTCCCGCCGCCCGACAGCTCGCCGCACTGGTCGGAGGTCCCGCGTGAACATGAACTACGGCGCGCTCCTGCCGGAGATCATCATGATGGGCGGCGCGATCGTCGCGCTCCTCGGCGGCAGCTTCCTGCCCCGACGCAGGCAGGTGCTCGTGACCTGGTTCGCGATCGCCGTGGCGTGCGGCAGCGCCGTCACCGCTGCTCTGAGCACGGGGCCATCGACCGTCTTCAGTGACAGCTACGCACTCGACAACGCGACAACGACGATCAGGATCCTCGTACCGTTGGCGACCGCGGTCGTGATGCTCATCGGACGTCAGGAGTCCCGAGGTTCCGCTCGGGAGAGCGAGACCGCGTCGCTGCTGCTCCTGGCGGCACTCGGCACGGTCGTCCTCGCCGGCGCCAACGACCTGCTCATCGTCGCCACCGGGTTCCTCCTAGCGACCGTGCCGCTCTACGCGTTGATCGGACTGTCCCGATCCCCGGGGGCGGCTGAGGCGACAATGAAGACGTACCTGCTGGGCGCGATCTTCGGCGTCGTGATGCTCTTCGGCATCGCCGTCCTCGTCGGTGTCGCCGGCGGCAGCACCTACCCCGAGCTTCAACAGGCGCTGCCACACGTGCCGGTGACGGCGATCGCGCTCGGATTCATCGGTGTCCTCGCCGGCCTGCTGTTCAAAGCCGGAGCGGTCCCCGGACATTTCTGGGTTCCGGATGCAGCAGAGGGCGCCGGGCTCGGCATCGCCGCGTTCATCACCACCGTCCCCAAGATCGGGGCTCTGATCGCCTTGGCGCGCCTCGTCGACGTCATACCGAGCACCGTGAACGCGTCGCTGCTGGTCGGTGTGCTCGCCGCCGCAAGCATGATCCTCGGCACCCTCGCGGCATTCTGGCAACGCAGCGCCCCGCGGCTGCTCGGCTGGTCCACGGTTGGCCAGGTTGGGTTCCTACTGATGCCCGTCGCTGTGATCAGTGTCGAACCGTCGGCGCGCGCCGCCCTGCTCATGTACCTGGTGTTCTACGCCGTGACCAACCTGGCCCTCTTCGCCGCGATCGCCGCGCTCCCAGACCGCAGGACAATTCCCTCCTGGCGCGGAGCGGCACGGGAACATCCCGTCATCACCAGTGTCATCCTGGTCGGCCTGCTGAGCCTTGTCGGGACACCACCAACCGCCGTCTTCGTCGGCAAGCTCGCCGTGTTCACGGCCACCTGGCAGGGCGGGATGCCGTGGCTGGTGGTCATCGCCGCAGCCGTCTCAGTCGCATCGCTGTTCTACGCACTCCGCTGGGTGTCAACGGCCTTCCAGGCACCGGAGGAACCCCGATCTCGCCCCGCCGCAGTTCCGCTGCAAGCGGTCACCGCCGTAACGATCGGTGCACTGATCATCGTCGCCGTCGCCAGCAGTCCAGCCCTCTTGCAGTTGTGACTTGGCCGGTTCCCATTGGCATTGAGGCCTTCGACGCTGAGTCTCTCCACGGTTGCAGATGACGTTACTGCGGGATGATGTCGCAGACGCTGCGCTCCGTGCATGTGGTCGGATCTAAGGTCGAACTCGTTGTGATCATGGCGACGAGTTCCGTTTCGAGACGAGCGAGTTCCTGTTGGCGGGCTCTGACCGCTCCAAGCTTGCTGGTGAGAAGCGAAAGCACGTGCGAGCACGGTGCCTGCCCTTCCTGTCGGAGGGCGAGAACGCCGGCGATGTCAGACAGTGTTAGCCCAGCTGCTTGAGCGGCACGGATGAACCCGACCCGTGTAGTGACCTCATCCGTGTAGACCCGGTATCCGTTGCTCCCTCGACTCGGCACCGGAAGCAGCCCCTCGCGTTCGTAGAAGCGGATGGTTTGCGTGCTGACGCCGGTGGCGGCAGCGAGGTCTCCGATGCGCATGCTTCCATCACACCACTTGACCTTGTACCTCGCTGCAACGTTTACGGTCGGCGTATGGAGATCACGTTGCAGTATTTCGATGGATGCCCGAATCGGGGAACGGTCGCGGAGCGCCTCGCCGCGATCACCGCGGAACGACCCGAGGTCACGGTAAAGCGGCACCGCATCGAAACGCAGGAGGAAGCGGAATCGGTCGACTTCCGCGGGTCTCCTACTCTTCTGGCTGACGGGGCAGCACTGTTCCCTGCACCAGACGCTCCTCCTGGCCTGTCGTGCCGGGTGTATCTGACGCCCGAAGGCCTTGCCGGGTCCCCGACGACAGAGCAACTCCGGGATGCGATCGCGGACATCGAAGCAGGCACCCGATGAGCGACGTGTTCGACCTGCTGGTCATCGGCGCCGGAATGGCCGGCACGTCCGCAGCTAACAAGTGCGCGGCACAAGGGTGGCGGGTCGGCATCGTCGATGCTCTGCCCTACGGGGGCACGTGCGCTCTTCGCGGATGCGACCCGAAGAAGATCCTCCGCCGCGGAGCGGAAGTCATCGATGCCGCCCGACTGATGAACGGCACCGGTATTCAGGAAAACGGCCTCAGTGTCGACTGGGCAGCCTTGATGCAGAGAAAACGCGGCTTCACGGATGGGGTACCGAAGGGCATGGAAGACGAGCTCACCGGCAACGGCGCCACCACCTTCCACGGCCACGCTGAGTTCACCGGTCCGAACACCCTGAGCATCGACGGCACGACCCATCAGGCGGAAAGGTTCCTCATCGCCTCCGGCGCCACACCAAAGCCGTTGACGTTCCCCGGGGCGGAGCACCTGATCGACAGCACCCAGTTCCTCGATCTGGAGGAACTGCCCAAGCGGATCGTGTTCATTGGCGGCGGGTTCATCTCGTTTGAGTTCGCCCACATCGCCGCCCGAGCTGGTGCGCAGTGCACGATCGTCGACCACGGTCCTCGGCCGCTGCGCGAATTCGATCCCGACTTGGTGGGGCTGCTGGTGTCACGGAGCGAGCAGGCGGGCATCCGCATCCTGCGCGATACCCGCGTCTCCACGGTGGACGCCACTTCCACCGGACTGCAGATCGGCGTCGACAGTGACGGCATAGCAAAGCGCATCCATGCGGACCTCGTCGTCCACGGCGCCGGCCGCGTCCCGAATGTCGAGAGCCTGCGCCTGGACGCTGCCGGCATCGCCAGCGGTCCGCGTGGGGTCACGGTAGCTGGCCACCTGCAAAGCACCACCAACACCGCCGTGTACGCCGCCGGAGACGCCGCCGACACGGCCGGGCGCCCCCTGACCCCGGTGGCCGTGTTCGAAGGGAAAGTCGCCGCGTCGAACATGCTCAAGGGCACCACCACGGCACCTGACTACATCGGGGTCCCCACGACCATATTCACCATCCCGGAACTCAACCGCGTCGGCCTCCTCGAAGAAGAAGCGGCCCCGAGCCACGACATCGCCATCCGCTTCACCGACACCAGCGGCTGGTACTCCACCTACCGGGCGGCCGAAACCACTGCCGCGGCCAAGGTCATTATCGACACCCGCACCGACCAAATCCTCGGCGCACACCTCCTCGGCCCCGGCTACTCGGAACTGATCAACACTTTCGGCCTCGCCATCAAACTCGGGCTCACGACACGGCAATTCAGATCCGCCACCGCCACCTACCCCTCCCTCGGCTCCGACCTCGGGTCCCTGCTCTGAACTTGTCACATATACCTTCGTATTCGTTACGTCTGTTGCGCTCGCGCGGCGAGCCGGAGTGCTTGCACGGAACGGAAGTGTTGTTCCGAGCGGTGGCGGCCGTTGGCGGGAGACGGATGTGGTGCTGCGATGACCGGAAGGAGTCGGGGCTGCTCGTCCAGGGTGAGGTGTCGCATGACGCCGTCGAGGGCGACGGCCCCGTACGTGACGATCGCGGTGAGAGCGGGGAGGGCCGCGAGCAGTGTGGCGAGGGCATGCCGCCCCTCGTCGATGTCCGCGAGTCGCACGCGGTCGGGCAGTTCCCATGGGATGAGGTTCCAGCGGACGTACTCGCCGCGTGCGAGTCCGGACTCGATTCGGGCTGCTCGGAACGCGGCCGCGGTCGGGCCCGGGTTGTCCTCGCTGCAGATAGCTGCGTGCGCTGCGGCGATGGTCTGGGGGCCGGGCGACTGCATCAGGACCAGGACACGGCTGGATCTGCCGCCGGATCGTGGGTCGAAGCTCGGGACGAACCGTCGGCTGCCGTTGGGCGCGGTCCGCCACGTCTCCGCGAGACCGTTCAGCGATCGAACGTCAGCGAGTTTCTCGGGGGTGCTCATGCCGGGTGTGGCGGTGCCAACAGGGTGCCACGAATGACGGAGCCCTGGAAGGTGCGGATCGCGACGGTGATCCATGCGGCGACGAGGCCGGCGTAGTAGATGACGGCGAGGACGGCAACGACGGTCAGGCCTGAGTGCAGGGCGAGCCCGTTGAGTCCGGTGACGCAGGTGCCGACGGGGAACGTGAACGACCACCAGGTCAGGCTGAACGGCAGGTGTTCGCGGGCGGTCCGGACGGTGACGGCGAGGGCGATGACGGTCCACAGCAGCGCGAAGCCGAGCATCGCGAACCCGTACACCAACGCCACTACCAGGAGCGCTTGAGCGGTGGAGGCATCGACGACGGTGGGTGCGTTCGAGGCGAGGAGGTTCACCGCCGTGATCGACTGTCCGACGGGTCCGAGCACGATCCACAGGGTCGGCACCATGCCGGCGGCCCCGACCTTGTGGTGCGCGAGACGGTTCCAGATCAGCGTGATCACGACCAGCGACGTCACGAGACTGAGCCCGAAGAAGCCGTAGCACGACCACAGCAGCGTCTCCCGCGCCTGTCCGGCGGGAGCGTACGGCAGCAGCAGGGCGCCGGTGGAGGCGGACACCATCGGCGGGACGATGGGCATCAGCCAACCGCCGAACGCGGAGTCGGGCTTGTTCTCGTGGCGGGTGAACGCCAGGTACGGCACCAGGACTGCCGTGAGCAGTCCGCCGATGGTGCCGATGGTCCACAGGACCCAGTCGATGGTGACGGCGGCGGGCAGGCCGACCCAGTCCTTGCCGAGCAGGAGCGTCCCGGCGCCGACGGTGAGGAACGCCATCGGTGGTGCGCCGTAGAAGTGCGAGATCACCGGGTTGAGGTGGTGCCCGGCTGCGGTGCTCCGGTAGCGGATCCAGTGCAGCACCGTCGCGACCGTGAGGGCGACGAGGAGCACCGCGGCGATCGCCCACACGAGCGTCGCCGCGATGCGCAGACCGGGGAACTGCAGCGGCAGTGACGCAGCTGCGACGGCGACGATCCCCGTGCCCATGATCGACGCGAACCAGTTCGGTGTGAGGTTCGACACGATCAGGCCTGGCCGCTCCAGATCGCGGAACAACGCCGTCTGCGGCCGTTGGGGCAGCTGGCTACCGTTCGCGGGTGCAGGATCAGTGCGGAGCGTTGTCATGGGCCAAGCCTGCGCGAATCCTGCCTCTGGTAGTACCGGGAACCTCTTGGCGGGGCACAATCGTTGGTTGTGGCACTACGGCGACTCACGGACCGAACGCTCGACCTCGACACACTCGACGTGCTCGCGCGCGTCGCCGAGACCGGCTCCCTCTCCGCTGCCGCTGGAGCGCTCGGCGTCACGCAACAGGCGGTGTCTGCTCGGATCCGGGTCGCCGAGCGCATGGTCGGTCACTTGTTAGTGCACCGCTTGACCACGGGGTCGGTGCTGACCGAGACCGGTCGTCTGGTCGTCGGGCTGGCCGGACCGGTCCTCGACGCGTCTCGCCACCTCGAGGCAGGAGTGGCTGCGCTGCGGGCTCCCACGGGTTCGCTCGTCGTCGCAGCGTCACAGACGATCGCGGAGCTGCTGCTGCCGGGCTGGCTGCTCGAATTCCGACGCCGTGAACCAGACGTAGAGGTGCGTCTTATCGCGGGCAACTCCGCATCGGTGACGGACCTCGTGCAGTCGGGTGGCGCGAACCTCGGGTTCACGGAAACCCCGGTGACGGCGGCCGGTGTGTCCGCGCAGGTGATCGCGGACGATGAGCTCGCGGTCGTCGTTGCGCCGGACCATCCCTGGGCTCGGTCGACCGGGATCACTGCGGAGGTCCTGGCGGCGACGGCTCTGCTCCTGCGAGAAGAAGGTTCCGGGACTCGCGCGACCCTCGCCGCATGGCTCAGGGCAGCTGGTTTGGACATGTCGGTTCCGGCCGCGGTGCTGGAGACCACGAGCATCATCCGGGCGAACGCGCAGGCTGGAATTGCACCGGCGGTGATGAGCCTTCGCACGGTCGCCGCCGACATCAACGATGGGACGCTGGTGCGGGTCCCGCTCTCTGGGCCGCCACTTGCCCGGCCGTTGCGGGCGATCTGGTCGGGAGAGCCCCAGCCAGCTGGTTCTGCTTTCCTGCGCGTCGCCCACGAGGTGGCCGGTCGGGGTCAGCGCAGCCCGTAGGACAGCTCCGGATTGTTCTCCGCGATCTCGGTGAGCCGGTTGTACTTCGCGACGCGTTCTCCGCGGGCGGATGCGCCGGACTTGATCTGTCCGGTTCCGGTGCCGACGACGAGGTCCGCGATGAACGTGTCGCTGGTCTCCCCGGACCGGTGCGACACCATGCTCCGCATCCCGAGCGAGCGTGCGACGCCGATCGCGTCGAGGGTCTGGGAGACGGTGCCGATCTGGTTCGGCTTGATGAGCGCCGCGTTCGAGAGCCCGTCCTTGCCGCCGTCGCGGATGCGCTGCGGATCGGTGACGTAGAGATCATCGCCGACGATCTGGAGCTTGTCGCCGAGCGCGAACGACATCGCCTTCCAGCCGCCGTGGTCATCTTCGGAGAAGCCGTCTTCGATGCTCCGGATCGGATACCGGCTGATGAGGCCGCGGTAGTAGTCGACCATGCCTGCGCGGTCGAGCCGGCGGTCCACGACCCGGTAGCTACCGTCACCGAGCGCGAACTCGTTCGCCGCCGGGTCGAGTGCGATCGCGACGGTGTCGACTCCGGGCTCGTAGCCAGCGGCACTGATCGCGGCGACGAGGAGGTCGAGGGCCTCCTCGGGCGCGGCGATCGATGGGGCGAAGCCGCCTTCGTCACCGAGACCGAGACTGCCGAACCGTTCCCGGACCAGTGCCGCCAGTGCGTGGTAGACGTCCGACCCGATCCGAACCGCGTCGGTCATGGTCTCGGCGTTCACCGGGGCGATCATGAACTCCTGGAAGTCGAGCGCGTTCGCTGCGTGTGCTCCGCCGTTGAGCACGTTGAAGTGCGGGACGGGCAGGCGGGGCGTGCTGCCGGTGACGTCTGCGATCCACCGCCAGAGCGGCAGCTCCGCTGCGGCGGCGAGAGCGCGTGCCATCGCGATCGAGGTCGCGACGACACTGTTCGCGCCGAGCCGGCGGTAATTCGGGGTGCCGTCGAGGGCGGCGAGGGCGGCGTCGACTTGCCCGATCGAGGTCCACGACTGGCCGGTGATCATCGGTGCGACGTCCGTCGTGATGAGGTGCAGTGCCTGGCTCACGTCGCGGCCGCCGTAGCTGCTGCCGCCGTCGCGGAGCTCGACGGCCTCATGCGCGCCAGTGGATGCGCCTGCGGGGGCGTCACCGGTGACGACGGTGCCGTCCTCGAGCTCGAGACGCACCTGGATCGTTGGGTAGCCGCGGGAGTCGAGGATCCGGGAGCCGTGCAGACTGCTGATGGTGACGGGGCGGCTGGTGTGGGTCACGTACTCGCCCTGATGGTGAATGGTGTGGTGGACGTTGCTGATGTAGTCGTTCATGGCGGTTGTCGCCTTTCGGGTTGGTCGTGCGGGTGTGGGCCGCGGGGAGGCGGAGGGACGACCTCCTGGCGATCACTGGGCGCCAGTTGCCTCCCCACGGCGGTTCAGGGCGCGCACTGGATGGTGCGCGGGTGCCGGTCAGGGGTGCGGGGTGAACCGTTCCTGTGCGGAGCGGATGATGGCTTCGGCGTCGACACGGTTCGCCCACCCGTTGGTGGTGACGTGCTTGCCGTGCTCGATCTCCTTGTAGTGGGCGAAGAAGTGCTCGATCTCCGCCAGGACCGGCTCGGCGACGTCGGTGATGTCCTGGACGTGGTCGAAGCGGACGTCTCCGGCGGGGACGGTGAGGATCTTGTCATCGCCGCCGTTCTCGTCGACCATGCGGAGCATCCCGACCGGGCGGACGTCGATGACGACGCCGGGGAACGTGGGCCGGGGCAGCAGCACGAGCGCGTCGAGGGGGTCGCCGTCATCGCCGAGAGTGTCGTCGATCGAGCCGTAGTCCTGCGGGAACACCATGCTGGTGAACACCGCCCGGTCCAGGCGGATCCGTTCGGTGGTGTGGTCGACCTCGTACTTGTTGCCGCTGCCGCGGGGGATCTCGATCGTGATGTCGAAGTGCATGAGCTGTTCTTCTCCCAGTCGGATGGTCAAGTGAGGGTGCCGAGGGTGACGCCCCCGGCGGCTGCGGCGACGGAGACGACGAGCATCCCGAGCCCGTTCACGGCAGCCGCGGTGGTGCGGCCGGTGCGTGCGAGGCGGACGGTCTCGAAGCTGGCGGTGCTGAACGTGGTGTAGCCACCCATGAGCCCTGTTCCGAGCACCGCGACGGGGGTAGCACCGAGGTGACCGGCGGCGCCGGTGATCAAGCCCAGCAGGAACGAGCCGGTGATGTTGATCGTCAGCGTCCCGACCGGGAGCCGGAACTGCCGACCCCGGTTGATCGCACCATCCACGAAGAACCGTGCGGCCGCGCCGACACCGCCAGCGACAGCGACGCTGAGGAAGGCCAGGGCGCTCATGATGTGGCTCCGTTCGGTCGGACCAAGCCCGCGATCGCGAGGCCGCTACCGGTGGCGATCGCGCCGGCGAGGACCGTCAGGAGCCCGTACCCGGTGCCGGCCAACCCGCGGCCGGTGAGGAACAACACCGCGGTGCTGGTCGCGAGGGTGCTGTAGGTGGTGAACCCGCCGAGGACACCGGTTCCCAGAAGCAGGCGCAGTGTCCGGCGGCGACCCTCGTCAGGTCCGCGATGCGCGAGGTGTTCCAGCAGCACACCGAGGAGGAGCGCGCCGGCGATGTTGATCCAGAAGATCGCCCAGGACACTCCGTGCTGAGCGGGGAACGCGGTGCTGAGTCCGTCGCGTGCGGCGGTACCGATGGCGCCGCCGAGTGCGACGACACCGAGGTACCGCCACCGCAGATGCACTGGCCGGGCGATACGTTCCGGGTCATTGGCGTCAATGTCCGGGTCTGGCGGGAGCTGCCCATCGGGCAGGTCCGTGTCCGTTCGGGAGGTCATGTTCCACCTTCCGCAGCGACCGCTGCCGCTGCTGCTCGTGCTGCCGGATGCAGGTACTCCCCACCCCGCGGACAGAACCCACCGTCGCCGTCGAACCGGTAGATCAGGGGTTCGCCCGTGGGGAGGTTCAGGTCCGCGAGCTCACCGTCAGTCAGGCCGTCCATGCAGGCACACAGTGCCCGCAGCGAGTTGCCGTGCGCGACGACGAGCACTGTCTGCCCGTCGCGGAGTGCCGGGGTGATGCGGTCCGACAGGACGGGTTGGACCCGGCGGATGACGTCGGAGAGTGTTTCGGTTCGACGAACTGCCGCCCACGGCAGTCCACGAAGCGCCGGCGTCCGTCGGAGCGCCAGCCACGCGCGGATCGACATGCGTGGCGGCCGACCCGTGCGGGTCCGGCGAACAGCGAAGAACTGCTCCGCCCCCAACGCCGCTTGCGCATTCTGCTTGGACATGCCGGTGAGGGCGCCGTAGTTCCGCTCGTTCAACCGCCACGTCGACTCGATCGGCGCATCACGTCCGACGACGTCGGTGACGAGCTCCGCCGTGTGGAACGCCCGCTCGAGCGTCGACGTGAGCACGAGGTCCGGACTGAAGCCGGCGCGGAGCAGCAGCGACCCTGCCCGGGTCGCTTCGGCGACACCTCGTTCGGTCAGCGCGACGTCCCGCAACCCGGTGAAGGTGCCGGCAGCGTTTGCGGTGCTCTGCCCGTGGCGGAGCAGAACAAGCTGGCCGGTCACGGGGTGGCCCAGGGCAATGGGGCGTCGAACCCGACCGGATCAACCGGCACCACGAGCACCGGACGGTGCTGTTGATGGGTCAGCCGTACCGCGACCGACCCCGTGAAGAACTCCGCGATTCGACCCGCTCCCGTCCTGGCCCCGACGACCAGCATCGCCGCGTCGCGGTCTTCGGCCACCTGCGACAGTGCCCGGCTCGGATCCCCGACACCCGGGACGAACGTGACGTCGACGCCGTAGGTCGTTGCGGCAGCACGTACTGCCGCCTTGTCACTGTCCGACAAGCCCTGCGGTGTCGTGTCAGCGGTGTCAGGGTCGATCGGTTCCACCATCACCGACCCGTCCGAGCGCGTACCGGCATCGAAGAGCGATGCATCCACGCTGACGCACACCAGCGTCGTACCGAAGCGCCGCGCGATAGACGACGCAACCTCGATGACCCCCGGAGCGAGGCCGGGCAGGACGCCGACGACGACCGGTCCGGAACCGATTGGTGCTGTCATGACACTCCCTACCTCAGGCGCGCAGAAGCGCGCCCAGCTGAGATAGGGACTGTTGTCGACAACTGTCGAGGTTGGGTCCGGCAAGCCCCACTACCGGGTCCGAAGACACCACCAGTATGCACCCGAACCCCAAGTCACGCGGGCCGTCTCGCGCACCCGCGACGTCCCGACACCGAAGGAAGCGATTCCGACGACACGGAGCGAAGCTGCCCACAGTGAGCTGCCGTTCAGAACCGCCTGTCTCGTAGCGAAACTCAGTTCCGAAATCTGCGTCCGCTCCGACCCCTATTTGGTCGAGTTTCGCTACATCCTTCACACGGGTCACGTCTTCCGATAGGCGCGTGCGTCCGCACTGATCAGGACACGTCGCCGGGCGATCCGGCGGTGGCAGGTCAGCTACGGGACAAGCGAAGCTACCCACACCGGGAGATATCGTCAGCACGGTGAGCGCCGCATCATTACCCCCGGGAGCACTGGCCTCGTGACGGCTTGAACCTCTCCTAACGTGAGCGAAGGCCCGGCCGTCGGTGCCGCTTGCCGTACCGACCGAATCTGACGTGCTCGAGGTGATCTTGAACACCGCACTCGGCACCTTTCCGCTCTGCGCCGGCACCTGGTTGTTGGCCCCTCGCACTCCCGAACGCGAAGCGCGGCCGGTAGGGGACCTCGGGGGCGAGTCAGCCGAGATCAACGTCCGTATACCCAGACGGGATGCTCATTTCCGCCTTTGAGTAAGGCGAGTAGGGCGTGTACGGCGTGTACGGCGTGTACGGCGTGTAGGGGGTGTAAGGGGTGTAGTACGACGGTGGAGTCGTCCTCTTCAGAAGTCGGTCTCCAACGAGCGTGCCGAGGTAGTTCATCGCCGCGACTCCGCAGACGTCGTCGTTGTCCCACGCCAGCCAGCCGAGCCACTCTGCTTCAGGGCTCCACAAATGAATGTCGGACTCGCTCGTCCGGAAGGCGATCCAGCGACCGTGCGAGTCAAAGTAGTAGAGCGTCATCTGGTTCTCCCTCAGGGCTGACTAGCAGTGCGGACAAACTAGCCGCGACCCCCGACGTCGACGTCACCCCGATCGCAGGCGCCCGACTCGAGTCGCCCTGGTCTGAGGCGTACCTCTGTCGCACCTTGGTCGTCCGAGACCTTTGGCACTGCACGCAGGCGCACGAACTCCGAGCGGCGAACGAAGGTCTTGCTGACCCGCCGTCGAGGTAGCCCGTCCGTACTGCCAAACATCGTGTCCACATCCGTATTTCAGACACGTTAAGTGGCAGTCGGACAAGTTAGCTGGCGGACGACACGCGGTTCGCGGTTCGCGGTTCGCGAGAACATCCCCCAAATCGTCACCGTGATGGTGCTGCGGGGGCGTGCGACGACGGACTGTTCGGGGGTGGTTACAAAGAGGAGACGATGTCAGCCATCAGTAGCTCATCACGAAGACCGTATAACTCGCCCCGGCCCTGACCGGAATGTTGCAGCACCTCGTCGAGGATCGACGCAACATCCCGAACCATGAGAGCCTCCACCTGTCTCGTCCCTAACCGACGGAACAAGGGGGACTTCTCTAGCCCAGCCGGCGACGAGATGGCGGCAACTAAGCAGACATGACCGAACTGCCCGGCATTCGCCACCAACTCTTTCCGAGGCGCAATGTGGGCGCACCACCTGACGAAAGCACATGCGGGGCACAATTCGGCCTGCCGGATCACCGGGATCCAAATGGTGTCAGCGGAGGAAGTCGAAACTCGAAGGCCGTCCCCGGGGTCCGCAAGCACATCGCCGACTCGTAGGGCCTCAAGGCTCGCGTACGTCAATCCTCCGACTGCTCCGATCAGAAGCAACGCCCGGGCGCGGTCCTTCTCTGCTCCCTTGAGAGAGAACTCGATAGCCTCGAGCACAGCTTCAAGCGCGCGCACCGCCCGGAAGGACTGACACTCCGCCTTGCGGTCTCGGTACCGGATGAGGGTGGAGAGAACGGCCGGCACCGGCGGAGCAAGTCTTACTCGCGGAAGGTCTGCTTCCACGTGTTTTGCATCGATGACACCGATCCAACTTTGAAGTCGACCAGGCGAATGAGCGAGTGCGCCTGAGTCATCGATTTCCCGGGACCGATCGAGTAGATAACTTGCAACAACCGGGCCCGAGGCGGGCAACGAGCTGATCCCGCGCCGTGCACACCACGCTTCGAAATCCGCCCAGGGGTTCGGGGTACGTCGACGTCGAGGCTCGGGGCCGAGGGCGAAGGTCCTGGGTGCTCCAGTGAACGGCCCAGACGCCGGCGCGGGTAGGTAGGGCAGGAACCTCATGATGTCGATCCGATCATCGGGTCATCGTCCGCCTTGCAGATGGTCAGTCTCACTGGAAGGGACCATCTCCGAGGCGGAGAGACCATCTAGCTGGGACACCGACATCACGCCACAAAGCGTTCCCAGCCACAGGCGAACCGCGAGAACATCCCGTGGAACGCCACCGTGATGGTGTTGAGCTCCACGAAGCTCCCGTGCTCACTCAAGGTGGAAGTGGCTCCGGCCGAGAACGGACTAGCGCGTCAGTGGTGCAACAAGTCGGATGCACGCCGTTGACCTACTTCCGCTTCGTCTTCGAACGGCCTGCCCTTCGGGCAAGGCGATGGCAGTCTTTGCAGCCGACCGAGCCCTCCGCCACATGATTGTCGGGGCGTTCCTGGAAGTCCCCATGGAGCGGGCAGATCACCGTGACGTAAGTCTTCTGGTCGATGAAGACGACCTTCGCGTAGTCGTACTTGTCGCCGTGCCGGTTGGTTGCACATTGGATGAAACGCTGCGTGCGCAACTCCTGGTTGGCGTTGCGGAAGCCCTTGCAGTCCCGGCATCCCTGGCCACGCTGCGGGCCCCAGGGCGTTTCGCGGACTCGGCGGTGCTCGCGCGGGGTTTGCTCGAAGGGCCCGTGGTCGGGGCAGATGATGGTGACCTTGGTATCGCCGTTGACGTAGCTGCGTTCGACGTGCGCGTAGTCGTATCGGCCTTTGTGCAGCTTCGTCGCGAAGTCGATGAACTCGGCGGCTCGTTCTTCACGGGTGGCGGTGCGGTAGTCCAAGGGGCCCTCCAGGAGTCGTAGTCCTGGAGCTATGCCGGCACGCCCGAACCAGCCGGGAAAGGCGCCGAGCACCCGTCCCTCGAGACCTGGTCGATCTTCTTCTCGGCGTTCCTTACGTCAGGGTGAGGCCGTCAGGCATAGCCGTGGCATGCCTTCGCTCCCTGCCGCCGTTCGAGCGGCGCTCCGCTCACCGAGTTCAACCGAGCACCTTGTCATGCCGAACCAGGAGTCTGTCGCGTCCGCGACCGCCCTGGGGCGACCGATGGGCGCCGCCTTCGGTCGTCCGTTCCCACGTCAAGGTCCCGTCGAGCACTGCTCGCACATCCAATGTTGGGAACGCGAGCCGCTCAGCCTCGGGGACTCAACGCTCGGGGCCAGAAGCTCGAACGCAGACAAGGGGACTCTTGTCGCGCAGCTTCGCCCGGAGCCCCTTCACGCGATGCGGAAGTATCGGAGCCAGTCGGTTCCCGCCGACAGGTGGGCCAGCATCGAGCCGTTCGTACTGGACGCTGTCGCACTCGTCGCGCCCGCGTGCGCGTACCTTGCTGAACGGCTCATGGTCGCGGTGACTCCATACGTCGACTGGGTCGTGCACGTCAACGGGATGCAGAAGGTCGCCAACGTGTTCCACCCGGTGCTGATCCGCCGGTACATCTCCCGCGACGACCTCAACCTCAAGGACAAGACACGCCGCGATTACCGGTCCTTCCTGCTCCGGATCTCGGAGGTCGTCCTCCCCCACGAAGGTCCGATCGAGTTTGCGCCGTTGAACGGGCAGTCCGTCACAGCCCCGTACACCGACCTCGAACTGAACCTGCTCGAGTCCTGGGCGCGGGGGCAGTCAACGGCACTGCGACGTCGAGGTGCTGGCGCGGTCCTTGCCCTAGGTGCAGGTGCTGGGCTGGACCCGTGGGAGATGCAGCACCTTCGACGCAGCGACGTGCACGTTGACCGTGACGGAGCGCTCGTCAACGTACAGGGCGGAACGCCGAGGTTGGTGCCCGTGCTCGAACGATGGGAGCAGCTCCTCATCGACTCCCTCACGGACGTGCCGGACAACGCATGGGTACTCGGCGGGTCGAACAAGAAAACGACCTACAACTTCGTCACACCGTTCATCAACCACACCGACTTCGGCAACGAACCGAAGCCAGTCCCGACGCGAATGCGCGCTACCTGGATCACCACGCACCTTGCTGCCGGCACGCACGCCGCCGAACTCATGGCTGCCGGCGGACTGCGCAAGCCCGAGCACTTGGTCACGTCCCTCCGGCACATTCCGACGATGAACGCTTCCGAGCACCGTCGACGGATCCTCGCCGAGGCCCGCGAAGTTCGGTAACGCCTTCAGAGGACACGGAACCGAGCCGCCCGGAGCTGCTGCTCGCGTTCCGGCAGCAGGCGGCCGCGGGCGTGCTGGGCTCGTTGCTGGGCGACCCACCGTCCGATCGTCACCTCCGTCTGGTCGGCCGCGCGACGACGCGGCGGTCGCTGATGATCAGCCCAGAACTGCTGGTGCGCGGCGAGCATCGCGGACCACTGCGCGTCCCGGGGGTTCCAGGCGAACCCCGGCACCGCTTCAAGTCGTCGAACCTGGTACGAGCAGTAGCCACCCGCAGCGCCGACCTGCCGGAAGTAGGTGAGGGCGTCGACGAGGCTCTGCTCGGCGGTGGCAGGGCGCGGACGGGTCGAGTCGGCGCGGGGCATCCGTCCGCGCCTGCCGACGAAGTCGTCAAGGTCGTGCACTCGGTCGATCCAGCGTCGCACGAAAGGTTCGACCTCGACGGCGTCATCGGTGTCGGCCAGGTAGAACGCAACGCCGCGCCGCTGGTCGAGGGTGAGCGTCAGGGCTGGCTGCGCTGCGTGGTCGGCATACTCGCCGTGGAGCGCTGCGAGCGCCGTGGTCGGGGTGGGCATGTGGTCCTCTCCGAGGCCGGCGGTCGGCCTCGGAGGGGGTATGCGCGGAACGGGCGTGATCTTGGAGGACGCGCGGGTCGCAGACGAGCGGGGTCCGCAAACAGGACCAATCCGGCCGCGAAGATCACTACGTTTTCTGAGTCCCCGAAGCAGAGAGCCGCCCGGATCGCATGCACATGGCCAGCGTCACGCGTACGACGCCGACGCTGACGCCGCATGCGCTGGCAAGCGGCGACACGCCCGGGGTGACGCGACCGTTCGCATGCGCGGCAACCCCGGCAGATCCGCGCGGGCATGCGGATCGGACGGCAGCGAGATCAAAATCTGGGACGCGTTCCCACAGCTCATCCCACTTCGCCTGCATAGGCCGGGCATGCCTAGCCAGATCCCCCGGTCACCGCGTCAGTACATCACCGCGATGCTGCGCGCCCTCCTGTCGTTCCTCACGCGCGGAGGAACACCGGTGAAGTACGTTCCGACGTTCGCGGAGGACCGATGGGACGTTGTCCGGGAATTCGTGGTCAGCGCAGTCGCCGAGGCGGCAGCGTCCATTGCTCAGCCCGCCGACCGACTCATCGTCATTGCGGCACCGTTCGTCGACTGGGTCGTTAACGTCAACGGGTACCCGGCGAAGACCGCCGTCGTGTTCCACCCCGTCATCATCCGGCGCTACATCACCCGCACCGACGTCACCTGGTCGGACACCACGCGTCGCACATACCGGTCCTCTCTGATGCGCATGTCCGAGGTCCTCGTCGGCGAGGTGCCGCTGAAGTTCGCACCGACGACTCCGCAGAACACCGCAGCACCCTACGACGACCTAGACCTGCACCTCCTCGAGAGCTGGGCGACGGGCCAGTCGACCGCGGCGCGGCGCCGCAGCGCCGGCGTCGTCCTCGCACTCTGCACTGGAGCGGGGCTCAAAGCGAACGAGCTCCTCCAGACCCGCCGCCGCGACATCCTCGCTGACGCCGGCGGTGTCCTCGTCACTGTCAACCCGGGAGCCCGGACCGTTCCGCTCCTGGCCCGCTTCGAAACGCTCCTGCTCAACTCCATCGCCGAGGTCGAGCCGGAGCACTGGGTGTTCGGATCCCCGAAGCGCGTCAAGCACGGCATCAGCACGCTCACCACGTTTCTCTACGACACCGATCGTGGCAACGAGCCAGACCCCGTCACCACCCGCATGCGGAACACGTGGCTCATCACCCACCTCATCGCCGGCACCAACATGCGTGCCCTGATGACCGCCGCCGGTGTCACGAAGTTCGAGCACCTCGACCAGCTCGTCGCCCACGTTCCCGCGCCCGACACTGCTTCCTACCGTCGTCAGCTCCGTGCGGAGGTCGCACGATGACCGCGCCGAAGCCGAAGCATCACGACTTCGACGACGCCGAACGGTGGATGCAGGACGACTTCGGCATGAAGATGTCGACATACATCCGCATCGGTCAGGCCTTCCCCCTTGAGCTGGCGACGTTCGAGACCGTCCGCCTGTTCGACAGAGCGTGCATTCGAGCGCGCATCGAGCGCTGGAAAGCGGAAGACCGGACATCCGACCGAGGCCGGAAGGCGTTGATGTCGGAGACCTCCGTGCTCATGCTGATGTTCATCACGATGCGAGCTCGGCGGAGCGTCAGCATCCAGCAGATGACGGAAGTCGCGATGTCCCTGACGACGTCACAGCGTGAAGCAATCGGCATCCTGAAGTTCACCCCACACCAGGACACCCTCTACCGCCGCATCTGGGAGGCAATCAAGCGGCTCCGGAAGCTCATCGACCGACACCCCGGCCCTCGCCGCAACACTATGACCGACGCAGAACGCGCGGCGGCCATTGCGGAGCTGCGCGACCCGGTGGAGATGGCGAAGCGCGCAGCCCGCATGCTCGAACTCACGAACCAGCTGATCGAAGGATCTGTCCAGTTCCTCAACCGTGAAGTTCGCCGGCGATTCAAGGGCGCGATTGCCATCGATGCCACATTCGCGGAAGTCTCGGGCAAGCAGAAGAGTGCCAAAAACATCAAGCCGGGCGACAAGGTCTCCACGAACTACGACTGCGGTTGGTACGGCCGCCAGGGCAGCCACGACCCTGACCATGACGGTGGCGATAAGTACGCGTTCGGATGGGAGCTCGAGTACGCGGTCATGACCCGCGACCCGAACGAGACTGAGGCGAGCTATCCCCTGCTCTTTCTCTCGACCAGCGGTCACAAGCCTGGCGCTCTCACAGGGCACGGCTTGTTCCTCTACCAGTCTGCCGTCGAACGCGGTCACCCCATCAAGACCGTTGTCGGCGACCGCGCCTACTTCCCAGGAGCGAAGCCCGAGGACTTGCAGCGCCCTCTCGCGCAAGCAGGCGTCAAGGTCGTCATGGACTACAAGAACGAGGAAGAAGAGCTCGGTCAGCAAGCGTTCTACGCAAGCGCCGATGGCCGGCACAACCTGGTCATGGTCACGGGTAGCTGGCACCTGCGGTTCATGCCAGCCGCCCTCATCGACGCCGAGAAGACCTACCTCGACTACCTCAAGACCATCACGAGCAAGCCCGAGGCCGAGCGTTCCATACTTCGAGACGAAGCCCATGCGCTTCTCCGTCAGCGCCGCAAGGAGCGCTCCCGCTACCGGCTCATCCCCCGTAGCGGTTACGACGCCACCGGCGCGCGCCAGTACTCCTACCCGGAGTTCACCGACCCGAAGGTCTACGACGCAGAGTCCGACACCTGGATCGACGTTGTCATCCCGGGCAAGACCGTGAAAGTCCCTGGGGTTCTCAGCGACAAGAACGGCGACAAGAACCAGAACCACCTCAAGTACGGTCAGGAGTACGAGTACAAGTCCGATGTGTGGCGCGCCTGGTTCGGCAAGCGTAACAACGTCGAGAACGGCAATTCGTGTCTCAAGGACGCGGACCGCGAGGCGCTCGGGGTTCCGATGAAGCGACGCATGCGTGGCCCCTGGATCGTCGAGATGGCCGGCGCCATGGCAGCAGCGAGCGCCAACATCTCCCGCATCATCGACTGGCTCAAGGCCCGCCTCGCTCTCCGTGGGATGAACCGCATGAACCGCTCGAGCGCCGCGCTCTTCGAGCCCGGCCTCGAAAGCCTCACGGTCGAAGAGCACGATCGTCGCAACCCGTTCAACCGACTTGCAGAGATAGAGCAACTCAGACTCATCGCGTAGCGCACTGCTCGCTCCGAACTGAACATCGACCCTCCTGACGGCCGCCCTGGCCGCGGTACCCCCTGCCCGTTTGTCGGGCAGGGGGTGCTGTCGTTGGCACAGAGCACCTTGGGCCAAGGGGTGCAGTCGCATTCGACGTCTCGCAGTTCGTCCCCGGGGTGCTCAATCCGGTTTTCACGGCACCAAGCTCCCCCAGCCGCGAAAAGTCTCAAACCGAACGCCGAAAACTCGGATCACCCCGCAGCTCCGCCTCCAGGATTCGAACCCGGACCTAACGGCACCAAAGGCCGTCGTGCTGCCATTACACCAAGGCGGAACGCACCCGTGGGTGCTCGTCCATCCTCCCATGACCGACGAGGCTGGCCGTCCGCCCCGGGTTCGGCCAAGATGGAGGGATGCCGCACCAGGACGAGGTCGACCGGATCGTCACGGCGTGGGGTCGTGAGCGTGCCGACCTCGACTTCAGCCCGCTCGAGGTGCTGTCCCGCGTGGACCGGCTCGCGCGGCACCTGGACCGCGCCCGGCGAGCGGCGTTCGACGCGGGTGACATGGAGCCGTGGGAGTTCGACGTGCTGTCCGCCCTGCGACGGGCGGGTGAGCCGTACGAGCTGAGCCCGAAGACCCTGCTGCAGCAGACCCTGGTGTCGAGCGGCACCATGACGAACCGTGTTGACCGGCTCACGGCGCGGGGCCTGGTCGGTCGGCGGACGGACCCGAAGGACGGCCGCGGCATCCTCGTGTCCCTGACGACGAAGGGCCGGGTCGCGGTCGACGCCGCCATCGCGGACCTGTTGACGGCGGAGCGGGACATCCTGTCCGGGGTGTCCGACGCCGAGCAGGACCAGTTGGCCGGGCTGCTCCGACGGCTGATCCTCGGCCTCGGCGACTGAGCGGCCCGACCGAGGAGACCCGGCGTAGCCTCCGGCCCATGCACGCGATCACCCTGGCCGTCGCCGATGTCGCACGATCGGCGGAGTTCTACCGCGCACTGCTCGGCATCGACGGGAGCGGCGTCATCGGCACCGAGTTCCCGTCGACGGAGACCCAGGCGGGCGGGACGACGGCGATGTTCACCCTCGACGACGGCCTCATCGTCAGCGTCTACGGGCGGGACGACATGGCGAAGGACTCCGGTGCGGAGCTCGCCACGGCGCCGAGCAGCACGATCGGGCACTTCTGCACCAGCCAGGCAGACGCCGAGGCGTTCCTCGACCGGGCCCGGATCGCCGGCGCCACGATGCTCGCGGCGCCGTACACACGGCCGTGGGGCATGTGGTCCGGCTTCTTCCAGGACCCGGACGGGCACGTGTGGGAGGTCGTCGCGAACCCCGGCGGCGGCGCCCCCGAGGACGCGACGCCAGCGGAGTAGACCCGCTCAGACCCCGAGCAGCTCCGCGACCTCGAGCCAGCGTTCCTCGAGCTGTTCGATCTCGGCCTCGTGCGCCGCGAGCTTCGCCTGCAGCTCCCCGAGCCCGGCGTAGTCCGACTGGTCGTGGGTCGCGAACTGGTCGAGCAGCTTCTTCCGGTCCGCGCCGACCTTCGCGATCTTGCGGTCGAGCGCCGACATCTCCTTCTCGGCCGTCCGACGCTCCGCGCCCGACAAGCCCGAGGCGGCCGCAGCCGACGTGCCGGAACCGGCCGGTGCACTGGACTCGGCCACGGCACCGGCCGAGCCGGTCCCACCAGCGGTGTCGGGCCTCCCGGCAGACGCGGCGGCAGCCGCAGAAGCGGTCCCGCCACCGGTGCCGGCCGCACGGAGCCGCATGTACTCGTCGACGCCGCCGGGCAGGTGTCGCAGGTGCCCGCCGAGCACGGCGTACTGCTGGTCGGTGACGCGCTCGAGCAGGTACCGGTCGTGGGAGACGACCAGCAGCGTGCCCGGCCAGGTGTCGAGCAGGTCCTCCATGGCCGCGAGCATGTCGGTATCGAGGTCGTTGGTGGGCTCGTCGAGGATCAGCACGTTCGGCTCGTCGAGCAGGATGAGCATGAGCTGCAGGCGGCGCTTCTGCCCACCGGACAGGTCCTTGACCGGCGTGGAGAGCTGCTCGGCCGTGAAGCCGAGGCGCTCGAGCAGCTGTGCCGGCGTCATCTCCTTGCCGTCGGCGACGTAGCTCGTCTTCTTGCGGGCGACGACCTCGCGCACCCGGTCGTTCGCAAACTGCGCCAGGTCGGCGAGCTGCTGGTCGAGGATCGCGACCTGCACGGTCTTGCCGGTCTTCACCCGGCCGCTCGTCGGCGCGAGCGTGCCCGAGACGAGGTTGAGCAGCGTCGACTTGCCGGCACCGTTCGGGCCGAGGATGCCGGTCCGCTCCCCCGGTGCGATGCGCCACTCGATGCGGTCCAGGATCTGGGTGCCGTCGAACGAGACGCTGACGTCGAGCAGGTCGACGACGTCCTTGCCGAGGCGGGCGGTCGCCGTCTTCGCCAACGCGACCGTGTCGCGGATCGGCGGGACGTCGTCGATCAGGGCGTTCGCCGCATCGATGCGGAACTTCGGCTTGCTCGTCCGGGCCGGTGCGCCGCGGCGCAGCCACGCGAGCTCCTTGCGGGCCAGGTTCTGGCGGCGCTGCTCGCTGGCGGCTGCCTGCCGGTCGCGCTCGACGCGCTGCAGGATGTACGCCGCGTAGCCGCCCTCGAACGGGTCGACGACGCCGTCGTGGACCTCCCACGTGTCGGTCGACACCGCGTCGAGGAACCACCGGTCGTGCGTCACGACAACCATGCCGCCCTGGTTCGACGACCAGCGACGGTTGATGTGCTCGGCGAGCCACTGGATGCCCTCGACGTCCAGGTGGTTCGTGGGCTCGTCGAGGAACAGGACGTCCCAGTCACCGACGAGCAGCCGGGCGAGTGCGACGCGGCGTCGCTGGCCACCGGACAGCTCGTCGACGCTGACGTCCCACGGGATGTCCGACACCAGGCCGCCGATGACGTCGCGGATCTTCGGGTCGCCGGCCCACTCGTGCTCCTCGAGGTCACCGACGACGGTGCTGCCGACGGTCGCACCCTCGGGGAGGATGTCGCGCTGGTCCAGGTAGCCGACCGTCAGCCCGCGGCGGTGCGTGACGCGGCCGTCGTCGGGTTCGAGACGCTGGGACAGCAGTGCGAGCAGGGTCGACTTGCCGTCACCGTTGCGGCCGACCACGCCGATCCGGTCCCCCTCGTCGATGCCGAGGGTGACGTTGTCGAAGACGACCTTGGTGGGGAACTCGAGATGCAGGTTCTCGGCGCCGAGGAGATGTGCCACGCGTCAAGGGTAGGCGGCGTGGCGGGGTGGTCGGTGCGGGGTGGGTGGTTGGGGTGTTTGGCTGGGGCCGGGCGGGGCCGGGCGGGGCCGGGCGCACGGTGCTCGCTTGTTCGAGTGGTGCGAGGTTGCCCGCTCGGTGCGAGGTTGTAGCGGCGCACGGGGCGCGCAACCTCGCACCAGTCGACGGACCGCGCACGGTGCGCCGGCGCGTCAGCCGGGAGGCCCGGGTCAGCTCCCCGAGGCCGGTTCGGCTCCGGCGGTCGGGTACGTCAGCTCGCGGGTGCGGCGTCGCCTTCGCCCGCAGCTTCCTTCGCGCGCTTCAGGCGGGCCTGCGCCTCCCAGTACTCGATCTCGCGCTCGAGCTCGGCGAGCTCCTGCTCCGTGCTGGTCACGCGCTTCGCGCCGTGGGCACTGCGGGCGTCGCCGAGGGTGGCGTACCGGTCCTCGTGGCGGGCGGGCTCGATGTAGCGGCCGTGGTTCCGTTCGCCCGGTGCCCAGTCGTGGCCGATGGCGAACCAGACGATGCTGCCGACGACGGGGACGAGGATCACGAGGATCACCCACGCGATCTTCGGCAGGCCGCGGATCTGGTCGTCGTTCTTCGTCAGGATGTCGATCAGGGCGAACACCAGCAGGATGACGGTGATCCCGGGCAGCAAGACGCTCATGTTCGCGATTCTATGGATCCGCTTGGAGTCTCACCATGCCCCGAACGAGCGTCGCGGTTGCGAAGGTGCACAGGGTCGGCGTCGGCGCGCTCGGTGCTCACGATGTCGGTGACGCAGCGAGGTACCGCTGGGCGAGCATTGCCGAGCGGGTGGTCCACACGAACTGGACAGCCGCGACCAGGACTCCGACGAGGTAGAGCGGCCAGAAGGTCACCCCTGAGACGGCGAGCGCCGTCCAGACCACCAGCTGTCCGGCGAGCATCGGGAGACCGTCGCCGCTCGCCAGGTCGGTCGCGACGGCGTCGACCACGATCCGTCGATCCGCCGGCGCCTCCGTCTTGCCCGTCGCTGCCCGGGACACCGCACGCTGCTCGCGCTGCAGCAACGACGCGAGCACCTGGACACGCACGACGGCGAGGCCCGCACGGCGTCGGAACCGGACGGCCCGGATGACCTCTGCGACGAAGACGAGGACCGCGATGCCGGCTCCGATGGCGGAGAGCGTCAGCCGTGCGTCGGAGCCCGGGGACAGTGTGAAGCTGATGACGACCAGGAGCGCCAACGTCAGGGCGACAGCCAGCACGAACCCGCGGATGGGCAGGACGCGGTGATTCCGCGGCTGCGCGAGGAATGCCCGCGCCCGGGTCTCCGCGTCGGCCCACCGCTGGTCGGCAGCTGTCTGCGTCTCGGTCACCGGTGCGACCCAACCACCCCTACCTGAGCATCCATCACAGGGCGGCGACCCACTCGTCCGTCCCGTCGGCGAACCGCTGGTGCTTCCAGATCGGCACGCGCTCCTTCACCAGGTCGACCAGGGCACCGCACGCGGCGAACGCCTGCGCCCGGTGTGACGACGACACCGCTGCGGCGAGCGCGACGTCACCGATGCCGAGCGACCCGACGCGGTGCAGCACGGCGATCCGGACGTCGGGGTGGGCGTCGGCGACGGTGCGGGCGACCTCGGCGATGACGTCGCCGGCGCTGGGGTGTCGTTCGTAGTCGAGCGCGGTGACGCCCTTGCCTCCGTCGTGGTCGCGGACGACGCCGGCGAAGGTGACGACGGCGCCGTCCTGGTCGGTGGCGACGACGGCCGAGACCTCGTCGACGGTGATCCCCCGGTCGACGACGTCGGCGAGGACGACGCGCGCATCCGGTGCCGGGGCCGACGAGGCGGTCACGACGCACTCCGCGGCGCGTGGCCCTCGCCGTGCACCTGCGCGAGCACGTGCTCGACCAGCCCGTCGAGTACGGCCAGTCCGTCCGCGACGCCGCCGCGGGACCCGGGCAGGGTGACGATCAGGGATCCACCGGTGCTGATGCCGGCGATGCCGCGGCTGAGCAGTGCGGTCGGACCGGCTCCGGCGAGGCCCCGACGACGGACCTCTTCGAGGATGCCCGGCAGCTCGAGGTCGATGAGGGGCGCGACGGCCTCGGGCGTCCGGTCGGTCGGGGTGACGCCGGTGCCCCCGGTCGTGATGACGATCCGGGCTCCGGCGAGCAGCTCCGCGGTCACGGTCTCGGTGATGGCCCCGCCGTCAGGGACGATCACGGGCTCGGCGACGGTGAAGTCCCGCTCGCGCAGCCACCCCGCGATGACGGGCCCGGTGCGGTCGAGTGCGGGGTCGGCGGCGGCCTGCGTGGACACCACCACGACGGCGGCACGGCCCCTGGTCGGCTGCGAGGTCATCGGTTGCTCCAGTCCCCGGAGCGCCCGCCGTGCTTCTCGAGCACCCGGACGTCCGTGATCGAGGCCGCTCGGTCGACGGCCTTCACCATGTCGTACACGGTCAGTGCGGCGACGCTCGCGCCGGTCAGCGCTTCCATCTCGACGCCGGTCCGCGACGTCGTGCGCACCGAGACCTCGATCAGCACTCGGTCGTCGGCACCGGTGATGTCGACCTGCACGCCGGCGATGGGCAGCGGGTGGCAGAGCGGGATGAGGTCGGACGTCTTCTTCACCGCCATGATCGCGGCGATGCGGGCGGTCCCGATGACCTCGCCCTTCGGCAGGGAGCCGTCGAGGATGCGGGCCACGACGTCGGGCCGGGTGACGAGCGTGGCGGTGGCGGTCGCCGAGCGGTCGGTGACGTCCTTCGCGGACACGTCGACCATGTGCGCGGACCCGTCAGCGCGCACGTGCGACAGGTCGGCCTGCTCGGCAGCGTCGGACGGATCGGCCGCGTCGGACGGATCAGACACGCCGGACGTGTCGACGGGATCGGTCATCGGAGACTCCAGACGGTCAGGACGTCACCGGGTTCGACGGCGTCGACCCCCACCGGGACGTGGACGAGGTGCGTGGCGGCCGCGTAGTGCGCGAGCAGGTGGGAACTCGGTCCACCCACGAAGTGGACGACCCCGTCGGCCACCCGACCGCGTCGCACCTGGTGCTTGCCACCCGGTGACTTCGCAGCCGTGGCCGCGGGCAGGTGCAGCACGGGGCGGTCGGCCGGCAGTCCGACGAGGGGCGCGAGCACCGGACGGAGAAAGACCTCGAACGAGACGAGCGCGGAGACGGGGTTGCCCGGGAACGAGACCACGGGCACCGGTCGACCGGCGAGCACCACGCTGCCGAACGCCTGCGGCCCGCCGGGCTGCATCGCGACCGGGGTGACGGCGAGCCCGCGGGGTTCGAGTGCCTGCCGGACGACCTCGTACGCGCCCGCACTGATCCCCCCGGTGGTGAGCACGAGGTCGGCCCACTCCCCCACGGCGTCGTCGAGCTCGGTGACGAACGCGTCGACGTCGTCGGGGACCCGGACCGCGCGGGACGAAGCCCCGACCTCGGCGAGCGCCGCTCGCAGTGCGATGCCGTTCGCGTCGCCGATCGTCGCCGCGTCGGCGTCGGCGCCCTGCAGTTCGGACCCGGTCGACACGACGAGGACCCGCAGCGGGCGCCGGACCTGCACGGTGGACACTCCGGCGGACGCGAGCGCGCCGAGCAGGGCCGGGGTGATCGGCGCACCAGTCGGAGCGATGGACGCACCGATGGCCAGGTCGCTGCCGGTCGCTCGCACGAAGGTGCCCGGCACGAGGTCAGCGGGCACCGTGACGTGCCCCAGGTCGAGCGCGGCCGGGAAGGACCCCGGCGACGTGGCCTCCACCGGGAAGACCGCATCGGCGCCGTCAGGGATCCGCGCACCGGTCATGATCGGTGCCGCTGTGCCGACGGAGAGCGGCGTGGGCACGACCCCGGCCGGGATCGGTGCGACGACCTGAACGTCCTGCCCGGCATCGGCCACCCGGACCGCGAACCCGTCCATCTGGCTGTTGTCGAACGGCGGCAACGGGACCGGCGAGGCGACGGGCGCAGCGAGTACGCGGTGCCCGTGACCGGCGCGGCCGTCGACGGCCAGGTCGTCGATCCGCCACGACGCAGCTCCGAGGCCCGCCACCACCGGCGCGAGCAACGCCGCCAGGTCGTTGCGGTGCTGACCGATCGTTCGCACAGGTGCCTCCGAACAGGGATGGTGTCGCCGCTCCCGGTTCGTCCGGGGCCGGCGTCAGTAGCGTATCCAGCGCGCAGACCGCGCCGACGACCTTTCGGAGGACCTGTGGAGAACGACGAAGCCGTGACGATCGGTGTCATCGGGGGCTCCGGCCTCTACCAGCTGTTCGAGGAGGGCACCGCCGAGGAACTGGACGTGCCGACGCCGTTCGGCCCGACGTCGAGCCCGATCAGCATCGGCATGATGTCCGGCCGTCGGGTCGCCTTCCTCACCCGGCACGGTCGTGCGCACTCCGTCGCCCCGCACCGCATCAACCACCGCGCCAACGTCTGGGCGCTCCGCTCCCTGGGAGTCCGGGCGATCGTGTCCTCGAGCGCCGTCGGTGGCCTGCACCCCGACTACGCCCCCGGCACCTTCGTCGTGACCGACCAGCTCATCGACCGCACCTTCGGCCGTGCGGACACGTTCTTCGAGGACGACGTCCAGCACCTGTCGTTCGCCGACCCCTTCGACCCCACGCTGCGGCGCGCGGCCGTCGAGGCGATCGCCGCACTCGACGTGCCGTTCCGTCCGACCGGCACGTGCGTCGTCATCCAGGGCCCGCGGTTCTCGACCCGCGCCGAGTCCGTCTGGCTCCGCCAGGCCGGCGGCCACACCATCAACATGACGATGACGCCCGAGGTCCCGCTCGCCGCCGAACTCGGCATCGCCACGGTCAACCTGTCGTTCGTCACCGACGCCGACGCCGGCCTGGCCCCGACCGAGGACGAGGCCGCAGCCGCAGCCAGCGGCGCCGACGTCGACGACGCCGGGGCCGTGGTCACCCACGCCCTCGTCATGGAACGCCTCGCCCGCGCCAACGAGGTGATCGTCCGCGCCATCGGCCAGATCGTCGCCGCGATCCCCGCCGACTTCACCCCGCGTGAACTCGTCCCGACCAGCGCGAGCGCCAGCATCATGCAGGCCCAGCCGACAGGCGCCAGCATCACGCAGGCCCAGCCTACAGGCGCCAGCATCACGCAGGTCCAGCCCACCACGGGCCCCACCGCATGAGCCGCCTCCTCGTCACCGGCGGCGCCGGATTCATCGGCTCCGCGATCGTCCGCCGCGCCCTGGCCGACGGCCACGAGGTCCGCGTCCTCGACTCCCTCCGCGACGACGTCCACGGCGATCCCGGCGAAGTCGTCCGAGCCCACCAGCAGCAGGGCATCGCGTTCGTGCACGGCGACGTCCGCGACCGGGTCTCGCTCGACGCCGCGCTCGACGACGTCGACGTCGTCTGCCACCAGGCCGCCAAGGTCGGCCTCGGCGTCGACTTCCAGGACGCCCCCGACTACGTCTCGTCGAACGACGCCGGGACCGCTCACGTCCTCGCCGGCATGGACCGGCACGACATCGGCCGGCTCGTCGTCGCGAGTTCGATGGTCGTCTACGGCGAGGGTTCGTACACGACGTCCGACGGCGAGCCCGTCCGGCCGCCGGCCCGTCGCCGCGAGGACCTCGACGCCGGCCGCTTCGACCCGATCGGCCCGGACGGCCACCCCCTGCTGCCCGGACTGATCGACGAGTCCGCCGCGCTCGACCCCCGCAACGTGTACGCGCAGACGAAGGTCGCACAGGAGCACCTGGCCTCGAGCTGGGCCCGCGCGACGGGCGGCCGGGCGATCGCGCTCCGCTACCACAACGTGTACGGACCCGGCATGCCCGCGAACACCCCCTACGCCGGTGTCGCCTCACTGTTCCGCTCGGCGCTGGCCCGCGGCGAGGCGCCCCGCGTGTTCGAGGACGGCGCCCAGCGCCGGGACTTCGTGCACGTCGACGACGTCGCCGGGGCGAACGCCGCCTCGATCGCCGCGACCGCCGACCTGCCCGCCGACTCGTTCCGCGCGTACAACGTCGGGTCCGGCGTCGTGCACACGATCGGCGACATGGCCGCGGCGATCGCCGGCCCCGACGGCCCGCAGCCGGTCGTCACGGGCGAGTACCGCCTGGGCGACGTCCGCCACGTCACGGCGAGTTCGGACCGCATCGCCGCCGAGCTCGGCTGGCGCGCCGAGGTCGACTTCGTGGCCGGCATGCGCGACTTCGCGACCGCTCCGCTCCGGAGTGCCGTCCGGTAGCCCGACTTCGTGAGCAGGAATGGTCGGGTCGCCGGACGCGACCCGACCATTTCTGCTCACGAAGCACGCCTGTCCCCCGTTCTGGGGACCGCGCCCGGAAACAGCGCGCTGACTGACCAGCGGGTACAGGTTTCCTGTACCCCGCCGCGCGTCGTCGTGTTACGTCGAGTGCATGACAGGACAGACCCGTCGTTCTGACGAACGGCACCGAATGACGGACATGAGTGTCGACGTCATCCTCCCGTGCCTCGACGAGGCCGATGCCCTGCCGAAGGTGATCGCACGCCTGCCGGAGGGCTACCGCGCGATCGTGGTGGACAACGGCTCGACCGACGGCTCCGCCGACGTCGCGCGCGCCCACGGCGCCCTCGTCGTCACGGAACCGGTGAAGGGCTTCGGCTCCGCCTGCGCCGCCGGCGTCCGTGCGGCCACCGCGGACTTCGTCGCCTTCTGCGACGCCGACGCGTCGATGGACCCCGCCGAACTGCCGCCGCTCGTCGACCGCGTCGCCAGCGGCCGCGTCGACCTGGCGCTGGGCCGGCGCGTCCCGACCGGCAAGGGCGCCTGGGCGCCGCACGCCCGGTTCGCGAACCGCGTCCTCGCCGTCCTCATGCACCGTGCGACCGGCTACCGGCTGCGCGACCTCGGTCCGATGCGCGTGATGCGTCGTGAGGACCTCGTCTCCCTCGACCTGCAGGACCGCCGCAGCGGCTACCCGCTCGAGATGGTCCTGGCCGCGCACGCGGCCGGCTGGCGCGTCGACGAGTCCGACATCGGCTACGCGCAGCGCATCGGCGACAGCAAGGTGACCGGCACGCTCCGCGGCACGGTCAACGCGGTCCGCGACATGACCCGCCTGTTGCGTGCGTACCGCCGGGAGGCCCGTGTCCGGGTCGTCGCACCGGCGTCCGTCCGTCACGTGGCCGGCTCCACCGCCCCGACCGGTTCCGCGGCACGGCCCGACTCCGCACCCGTCACCGCCTCGGCTGAGGGGACGCGCGCATGACCGCCGGCATCACCGTGGCCGTGGTCGCGAAGGAGTGCC
The DNA here is from genome assembly GCF_044497295.1 of Curtobacterium pomorum. NCBI lineage: Bacteria > Bacillati > Actinomycetota > Actinomycetes > Micrococcales > Microbacteriaceae > Curtobacterium > Curtobacterium pomorum. Next base: position 712,786 of record NZ_CP172409.1, on the reverse strand, counting down.
TGCCCGGCAAGGTGAAGACCCGGCTGACCCCGGCGCTCTCCCCCGAGGGTGCCGCCCGTGTCGCGTCCGCGAGCCTCGCCGACACGCTGTCGACCGTGCGCGCCCTGCCCGCCGAGCGCCGCGTCCTGTTCTTCGACGGCGACGTCGTGCCGGAGTCGGCCGACGGCTTCGACGTCCTCCACCAGCCCGGCGGCGGTCTCGACGAGCGCCTCGGCTTCCTGTTCGACGCGATCGACAGACCGTTGCTGCTCGTCGGCATGGACACCCCGCAGGTGTCGGCCGACGACCTGGCCCCGGTGTTCGACCAGCCGGAACGCGGCGCCTGGTTCGGCCCCGCCGAGGACGGCGGCTTCTGGTCGCTCTACCTGCACGACCCGACCGGTGACCTGCTGCGCGGCGTCCCGATGTCCCAGGACGACACCGGTGCGGTCCAGCTCGCACGCCTCACCGACGCCGGCCTCGACGTCGGCATCCTCGGCGAACTGCTCGACGTGGACACCGTGCCCGACGCGGAGCGGGTCGCCGAGATCGCGCCGGAGTCCGGCTTCACCCAGGCACTCCGTGCCGAGACCGTGGGGAGTCTGTAGATGACCATGCACGCACCCGTCTCCTTCGGCGCCGGCGGCGGCGAGCCGTACGCCAGGGCCCTGCGCTCGGACGGACGGCTCCGGCTGACCGACCCGGACCGCCCCGACGTCGTGACGACGATGGACGTCAGCCGCTGGAGCGCCGCGGCCGACCGCGTCGACCGCTCGCTGCTCGACGACGCCGACGGCCCCGTGATCGACATCGGCTGCGGCCCCGGTCGGATGCTCGTGGCCGCGCGCAACCGCGGCATCCCCGCACTCGGCGTGGACGTCTCCGCCGAGGCCGTGGCGATCGCCCAGCGATCCGGCGGCACCGCGATCCAGGGGTCGGTGTTCGACGCCGTCCCCGACGAGGGGCACTGGGACACCGCCCTGGTCATCGACGGCAACATCGGCATCGGCGGCGACCCCGCCGCGCTGCTGGAGCGCTGCGGCGAGATCGTCCGCACCGGCGGCCGGGTCATCGTCGAGACGAACCCCGACCCCCTCGCCGACCGCGTGTACACCGCCCGCGTGGTGGACACCGACGGCCACGAGAGCGCCGGGTTCCCCTGGGCCGAGGTCGGGCTCGACGCGCTGCACCGGCACGCGGCGGACGCGGGCCTCGTGGCGCGGCAGAGCTGGACGGTCGCGGGCCGGAGCTTCTGCGAGCTCTTGGCCTGATCGCGCACGTTCGTGCACTTGTTTTGCATGATGCAAGACAGTCACGTACGGTGGTGTCTCCAGCCGACGGCGTCAGGGTCGTCGGACCGGCGATCCTCGATGCCGCCACCACATCGAGGAGACCACCATGACGAACAGCACCTTCCCGTTCGGCGGCACCTTCGTGTCCGGGCTCGGCGGACGTGACGAGCGCGGGACCTTCACGGGCACCCGCGCCACCGACTCGGTCGGCACCTACACGGGCGCGCCGATCACCGGGCGCCTCGGGCGCTTCACCGACACGCAGCGGTCGCGTCCCGGCACCTGGACCGCGTCGACCCGCACCGCCACGGGCTCGTTCCGGACGGCGACGGGCTCGTTCCGCACCGCCTGACCCCCACTGGCGGACACGGCCCGGTCCGCGCTCTGCGGCCCGGGCTGTGCGCCGGCCGGACGTCTCCGGGTGCGCGATGCCAGGATGGACCCATGAACGACCGCGCCGGCACCCCCGCGACCGCAGACGACCTCGTCGACATCGACGCGCTCGTCGCCGCCTACTACGACCGTGTGCCCGATGTCTCCGTCGCCGAGCAGCAGGTCGTGTTCGGGACCTCCGGACACCGCGGCTCCTCGCTCGACTCCGCCTTCAACGACACCCACATCGCCGCGATCACGCAGGCGATCGTCGAGTACCGGCAGTCGCAGGGCACCGACGGCCCGCTCTTCATCGGGCGCGACACCCACGCGCTGTCCGGCCCCGCCGAGCGCACCGCACTCGAGGTCCTCGCCGCCAACGGCGTGCACGTGCTGGCCGACAGCGACAACGGCTACGTGCCGACCCCCGCGCTGAGCCACGCGATCATTCGCTACAACCGCGCCGGCAACCCCGACACCGCGGACGGCATCGTCATCACGCCGAGCCACAACCCGCCCCGCGACGGCGGCTTCAAGTACAACCCGCCGCACGGCGGACCGGCCGACAGCGACGCCACGAGCTGGATCGCGAACCGGGCGAACGCGATCATCGAGGGCGGCAACGCCGAGGTGCAGCGCACCGAGCACGCCACCCCCGACCGCTACGACTTCCTGCACACCTACGTCGCCGACCTCGAGAACATCATCGACATCGCCGCGATCAAGCGTGCCGGGGTGAAGATCGGCGCCGACCCGCTCGGTGGCGCCTCGCTCCCCTACTGGAACCTCATCCGCGACCACTACGGCCTCGACCTGACCGTCGTGAACCCGGACGTCGACCCGACCTGGTCGTTCATGACGCTCGACTGGGACGGCAAGATCCGGATGGACCCTTCGAGCCCGTCGGCGATGGCCTCGGTCCTGGCGCACAAGGACGAGTTCGACGTCCTGACCGGCAACGACGCCGACTCCGACCGGCACGGCATCGTCACGCCCGACGGCGGCCTGATGAACCCGAACCACTACCTCGCCGTCGCGATCGAGTACCTCTACGCACACCGTCCGGCCTGGCGCGACGACGCCGCCATCGGCAAGACCCTGGTGTCGTCGAGCATCATCGACCGCGTCGCGGAGTCGCTCGGCCGCCGCCTGTGGGAGGTCCCGGTCGGCTTCAAGTGGTTCGTGCCCGGCCTGATCGACGGTTCCGTCGCCTTCGGTGGCGAGGAGTCCGCGGGAGCGTCGTTCCTGCGCACCGACGGCACCGCGTGGACGACCGACAAGGACGGCATCATCCTGGCGCTCCTGGCGTCCGAGATCGTCGCCGTCACCGGCAAGACCCCCTCGCAGCTGTACACCGAACTGACCGAGCGCTTCGGCGACCCGGTCTACCAGCGCGTCGACGCCGCCGCCACGAAGGAGCAGAAGGCCCGCCTGTCGAAGCTCGACGGCGAGGCCATCACGGCGGAGACCCTGGCCGGCGACCCGATCACGGCCAAGCTGTCGAAGGCCCCCGGCAACGACGCTGCCGTCGGCGGCGTCAAGGTCGTGACGGACAAGGCGTGGTTCGCCGCACGGCCGTCCGGCACCGAGGACGTCTACAAGATCTACGCCGAGAGCTTCGTCGGGCAGGAGCACCTGGAGCAGGTGCAGCGCGAGGCCAAGGAGATCGTGGACGCCGCGCTCGGCGCCTAGCCGACCACCCGAGCGACCCGCACTGGCGGCGGCCGAGGATCAGTCCTCGGCCGCCGCCAGTGCCAGTTCGCAGAACATCGCGTCCGCCCACGAGAACCACGGGCGCGAGAACCGCGTCGGGTCCTCGACGTCGAACGACTCGTGCATGTCGCCGGTCCCGCCGTCGGTCGCCACGAGCACGTCGAGCAGCTCCCGACGGCGCGCCGGCGACCCGGACACGAGGCCCTCGACCGCCAGGGCGATCGGCCACACCCGCTGCGGCAACGTGTGCGGGCTGCCGACCCCGGAGGCCGCGGTGCCGCTGAACCAGTACGGGTTCGCCGGTGACAGCACGAAGTCCCGCGTCGCCGCCCACACCGCGTCGTCGAGCACCGACGGCGCCGACAGGGGCAGCGACAGCAGCGACGGCGTGTTCGCGTCGTCCATGAGCAGCACGCCGCCCAGGCCGTCGACCTCGTAGGCGTAGACGTCCGCACCCGCCGGCCCGGCCACGATGCCGTGCTGCCGGACGCCGTCCAGGATGCTCGCGCGCAGCACGTCGGCGTCGTCCGCCAGCCCCGTGTCGGACCAGACCTCGCGGGCGATCGCAGCGACGGCGAGCAACGCCTCGGCGGCGAACAGGTTCGCGGGCACGTTGAAGCCGTACGTGCAGGCGTCGTCCGACGGGCGGAACCCGCACCACGTCATGCCCGTCACGGCGACCGGGGTACCGCGGCCGTCACGCGCCAGGGTCTCGGTCGGGATCGCCCCGTCGCGCACGAACCGGTACGCCGAGGCGTCGTGGTCCTGCTCGGCGCGCCACTGCGCCACGATCGTGCGGAACACCCGGTGCGCCCGCTCGTCGAGTACCGCCGTGGAGCCGGTCGCCCGCCACAGCGCGTGCGCGAACGTCACCGGGTAGGCCAGGCTGTCCACCTCGTACTTCTGCTCCCACACTAGCGGGTCGGCGTTCAGGTCGTCCGGGTCGTAGTGCGCGCCGTTCGGCTCGCGGTTGAACGAGTTCGCGTACGGGTCGTGCTCGATCAGCCGGAACTGCCGCCGCACGACCGCCCAGAGCAGGTCCGCGAGCGCCGGGTCGTCCGCCGCGAACCGCAGGTACGGCGTCATCTGCGTCGTCGAGTCGCGGAGCCACATCGCCGGGATGTCCCCCGTGATGACGAAGGCGCCGTCGTCGTCGAGCGAGATCGTGTCCCGCAGCGTCCGGACGAGCGCGCGTTCCACCCGGTCCCCGACCTCGGTGCCGACCGCGGCGCGGACCCGGTCGGCGGCCGCCACCAGCGTCGGCGTGATCTCCTCGAGCTGCGTCCGCGTCACGACACCCATCGCACTGACTCCTGTCCGTCGGTGACGCGGACGGTCCGCGTCGACCCGGGTGGATCGAGCACGTCGTCCGTCCAGCAGTCGAGTTCGAGCGGCCGCGCACCGAGCCGGAGACCAGCGTCCCACGTGCCGAGCGCATCGAGTCCGAGCGCGTACGCGGTGTCGACGGTCCCGCCAGCGGGCACGTCGACCGTCACCAGGGCGAGCAGTCGCCGTCGCCGCGGTCGGACACCGGGTTCCCGCCGCCGCCCCCACAGGGGCACCGACACCCGACGGGGCGCGTCCGACCTGTTGCGCACCGTCACCGGGACCGTCACCGTCCCGCCGGCCAGGAGGCGCACGGCAGTCACCGCGTCGCTCCCCTCCGCCAGACGGACGTCCACCCCGTCGCCCGGCCCGGGTGCACCGGTCACGGTCGAGCGGCTGGTCACGTCGACGTAGCCGCGTGCCGTCTCGAGCCGCTCGTCGTGCGCCACCGGCAGGACGCCGTCGGCGCCGGGCCAGGTCGCGGGGAGCCGCCCCTCGGCCGGGGCGCCGAACAGCACGTCCGCGACGGCACGACCGCCGGACGGCCCCGGGAACGGCACGACCAGCACGCCGTCCGCCAGCGCGAGCACCTCGGTCAGGACCCGCGGTCGACCGTCGACGACGACCGCGACGACCGGCAGACCGCTCTCGCGGGCGGCGCGGAGCACGTCGAGCTGCGCCTCGGGCACGGCGATCGAGGCCAGGTCGACCCCCTCGCCGTTCGTGGTGTCCGGTGCCGGACCGCTGACGGCACCGTTGTCCTCGAAGCCGTCGTCGTAGGCACGCCGGCTCGAGCCGCCGAGCACGACCACCGCCACGTCGGCGCCGCGGAGCGCGGTGCGGACCGCGAGGAGTCCATCGGGGCCCGGCAGGGGGTGTCGGAGCCCGCTGCCCCGGGCGGTGCGGATCCGGGCGGGGCCGAGCCGGGCCTCCAGGGCGGAGCGGACGGTGGCCGCGCCCGGGTCGACGGGCGGCCTCGGCGGTGCGTAGTCGCCGAGGAGCGCGTCGACGTCGTCGGCGTTCGGGCCGACCACGGCGACGACGGCGTCGGGCGCGATCGCGGGCAGCGCTCCGCCCAGGGCGACCACGGCGCGGCCGGCGGCACGCTCGGCGAGGGCGGTGGTCGTGCGCTCGAGTGCCTCGGCGGGCGGCACGGGTCCCGGTGTCGGGACGTGTGCCGGTGCCGGTTCCGGTGTGCCGAGCAGGCCGACGCGGCGCTTGAGGGCGAGCACGCGGTCGACCGCACGGTCGAGGTCCTCGGTGCTGACCGAGCCGCGGTCCAGCGCCGTGTCGAGGTGCGTGTACGCCTCGTCCCACAGGCTCAGGTCGACCCCGGCACGCAGGGCGAGCGCAGCCGCCGAGGCCGGGTCGGGGGTGACGTCGCGCAGCCGGTCGACGGCGGTCCCGTCGGCCATGACGAGCCCGTCCCAGCCCCACGCGTCGCGGATCGTGGTCGTGAGCAGGTCGCGGTTGCCGCAGCACGGCACCCCGTCGACGTCGTTGTAGGCCGCCATGAACCCGGCGACGTGTTCGCGTGCGGCGGCGAGCGCCGGCGGCAGGTGCACCTCGGCGAGTTCGCGACGACCGATCGGCGCGCCGGAGCCGTTGCGACCGCCGATGCCGGCGCCCTGCCCCGCCAGGTGCTTCGCGACGACCGCGACGTGTCGGTCGTCGATGGGGCCGGGGCCACCACCCTGCATGCCGCGCACGGTGGCGGCGACCATGATCGCGGCGAGCGCGGCGTCCTCCGACCAGCACTCCTCGCTCCGGCCCCACCGGGGGTCGCGCAGGACGTCGAGCCCGGAGACGAGGGCGACGTGGGTGCCGCGGGCCCGGACCTCGGCGGCGACCGCGGCGGCCAGCTCCTCGACGAGCTGCTCGTCCATGGCGGCGCCGAGGGCGAGGTTCACCGGCACCGTCGTGCCGCCGAGGGCCTGAAGCCCGTGCGGGACCTCCTCGACGAAGAGCGTGGGGACACCACCGTCGCTGTGCGCGACGACGTGGTCCTGCACGGCGGCGTAGGCCTCGGCGGAGCGTTCGGGCGGGATGCCGTTGCCCCAGTGCACGCCGGACCAGGGGTCGGCACGGAGCACGCCGTAGACCGCGCCGATGCCACCCCACCGGTCGACCTCGGCGCGCAGGACGTCGGTGATCCGCGGCCGGCCGTCGACCCAGCGGACGGCCTCCCAGCCCTTCAGACGCTGGTTGAGCTGGCCGATGCGGGCGCGGACGTCGAGGCTGGTCGCGGTCTGGTGTCCGGTCGGGTGCTCGGTCGGGTGCTCGGTCATCCCTTGATCGCTCCGGACACCAGGGCGCGCTGCATCTGGCGCTGCAGGATCGAGTAGACGAGGTACACCGGCAGCAGCGTGAACAGCGTGCCGGCCATGAGCATCCCGTAGTCGGTGCCGGCGTCGACCTTCAGCGTCGGGAGCGCCACCTGGATCGTCCGCTGCGCGGTGTCCGGCCCGATGAGCACCAGGGCGTACAGGTACTCGTTCCAGAACGACAGGAAGTTCAGCAGCAGCACGGTGGCGATGCCCGGGATGCAGATCGGCAGGTACACCTGGCGCATCACCTGCCACGCCGAGGCACCGTCCATCGACGCGGCCTCCTCCAGCTCGCGCGGGATCGTCCGCATGAACTGGGTCAGGATCACGACGGCCAGGGGCATCGCGGTCGCGGGCAACAGGAGCACGAGGAACGTCCGGGTGTGGAAGAGCCCCATGCCCGCGGCGAGGAGGAACGTCGGGAACAGCGCCGCGAACGACGGGATGAGGAACCCGAGCGAGAACAGCCCCTCGACGATCCGTCCCGCGCGACCGGTGGCCCGGGCGAGGGCGAACGACGCCGGCAGTGCGAGCACGAGCGTCAGCACCAGGGCCGCCACCGTCGTGATCGCCGAGTTCGCGATCGCCGGTCCGAGCGAGGCCTGGCGGATCGCCTCGGTGAAGTTCGACAGGTCCCACGACGCCGGCAGCGCCAGTGGGGACTCGAAGATCCCGTCGTTGTCCTTGAACGACGACACCACGAAGTAGTAGAAGGGCAGGATCAGCAGGGCGGCGTAGATCCACGCCACGGTGCCGCTCGTGATGGAGCCGATCCGGTCTCGCAGCCGGATGCCGGCGGTGGGCTTCGCCATGGTGGTCTCCCGGGGTCTGTCGGTCAGGGACGTCGAGGTCAGTGGGTCTTGCGCAGGACGCGGCGGATCACGAACATCCCCGCGAGTCCGAGCACGAACAGGACGACGCCGACCGCCTGGCTGTAGCCGAGGTCGGTGTCGACGAAGGCCTTCTGGTACACGAGGTACGACAGCGTCGTGGTCGCGGTGCCCGGGCCGCCCTGGGTCAGCAGGAGCACGTTCTGCGCCGAGCTGAAGAGCATCGACAGGAACTGCAGCATCGCGACGACCCCGATGAAGTCCCGCGCGATCGGCCAGTACACGCCCCACGCCAGCCGCCACGACCCCGCGCCGTCCATGCGGGCGGCCTGCACGACCTCGGTGTCGACGCCGTCGAGCCGGCTCGCGATGAGCACCGCCGAGTAGCCGATGCCGGCCCACAGGTCGACGACGATGAGCGCTCCGAGGGCGGTCGCGGGGTCGGCCAGCCAGGCCTTGCCGCCGATGCCGAGGGTCGCGAGCACACCGTTGACCAGGCCGTCGGGGTTCAGCATCGCGTAGAACATCATCGCCGTGGCCGGTGCCGAGATGAGTGCCGGGATGAAGAGCAGGTAGCGCAGCACCTTGTGACCGCGGGGCTTCTGCACGACGTGGAAGGCGAGCAGGAACGCCAGCACGATCATGATCGGCAGGCCGACGACGATCTGGACCGTGCTGTTCCGGACCGCGGCCCAGAAGGTCTCGTCGGAGAAGAGCACCCGGAAGTTGTCGAGCCCCGCGAAGGTCGGCGAGACGAGCATGCCGGGCCAGCTCAGGAAGGCGATCACGATCATGGCCACGACGGGCCCGATCATGAACAGGCCGTACCAGACGAGCGCCGGGATCGCGAAGGTCGGGAAGCTGCCGCGACCGGTGCCGACGGCGCGGGATCCGCGGCGGACGGGCCCGGGCGGGTTCGACGCCGACCGGACGGGTGGTTCCTCGACGAGCACTGCCATGGGGAGCTCCTTCTCGCAGGGTCGGGTGGGTCAGGCGGCCGTGTAGGCGCGCTCGAAGAGGTCGATGATGCGCTCGGCCGAGGTGCCCGAGCCGTAGGCCAGGCTGGTCGCGCGGATCATCGGCTCGTAGGCCGAGTCGGGCACGAGCAGATCGGGCAGCATCACCGGGGTGACCTGGTCGTCGGTGAGCTTCGACGCCTGGGCGACGAGCGGGAAGTCGCGGCTGACGGTGTCGGTGATCCGGCTCATGTCCCGGCCGGAGTCGAGGATGAACTCGCTCGTCACCGCCGACGAGTACAGGTACTGCACGAACGGCTTGACGAGGTCGAGCTTCGCCCGGCCGTTCTCGCTGATCCAGATGCCGTGGCCGTTGTAGCTCTTGATGACGCTCGGGTGCGCGATGGCGGCGTCCTTCGACGGCACCGGCCACCCGCCGACGGTGACCTCCTTCGCGCGCTCCTTCGACACCAGCGCGAGGGCGGAGGACATCGCGGGGACGATGGCGGCCCTGCGGGTGGTGAACTGCGTCAGTTCGGAGTCCGAGGTGAAGCCCTGCACCGAGTCGACGAAGACCCCGGCGTCGCGGAGCTCGACGAAGTGCTCGACGCCGCGGACGGCACCGGCGCTCTCCGAGATCCTGCCCGTGGAGAAGACCTCCGCCGCTTCGTCCTGCGACACGAATCCCTGGATGACCTGCATGAGGAGCTTCTGTCCGCTCCAGTCCGACCCGCCGACGGTGACCGGCCCGATGCCCGCGGAGCGCAGGCGGTCGGCGGCGGCGATGAGCGCGTCCGAGGTCGTCGGGATCTCGCTCACGCCGGCTTCCTCGAGCAGTGCCGTGTTGTACGACACCGGCCAGTTCGTCCGGGTGAACGGGAACGCCCGGAGTCGCCCCTGGTCGTCGGTCCACTCCTCGAGCGCCTCGGGGATGATCTTGTCGCGCAGGTCCCACTCGTCGAGGTACCGGGAGACGTCGATCGTGGCGTCCTCGCCCGTCCAGGACAACGTGCGCCCGACCATGTTCACGATCGCGACGTCCGCCTCCTTGCCGGCGAGCGAGCTCGTCTCGAAGACGATCGGCAGGTCGGACCCGTTCGACAGCAGGGCGACCTTGCGGTCCGTGCGACGACGGTAGGCGGCGACGACGTCCGTGAACGTCTGCGCGCCGGCGACCGCGCCGCTGAGCTGGGTGTGCACGCTCAGCGTGCCCGGGCCGCTCGAGGCCGGGGTGAGCGCGCTGCACCCGGCCAGGATCGGCGCGAGGATGCCGGCGCCGAGCCCGGCTCCGATGAGGGTGCGCCTACTGATGCCGTCCGTCACGGTGCCTCCCTGGCAGTGGATGGTGGAGCGGTCGCGATGCGTTTTGGTACAGCGGTGTACTTCAGGTGACGAGCAACGTATACCGCTTTACACGAGGTGGTCAAGCCTCTACGCTCGACGGCATGAGCGACACCACCGCCGGAGCCGTCGACCGCCGCCGCGTGACCATCGCGCAGGTCGCCAAGCGCGCCGGCGTCTCGACCTCGGCGGTCTCGCACGTGTTCAACGGCCGACCGAACGTCTCCGCCGCCACCGCGGCCCGCATCCGCAAGGCCGCCGACGACCTGAACTGGCGGCCGAACCTGGCGAGCCGCAAGCTCTCCGGCAACGCGGGGCACAGCCTCGGGCTGGTCCTCGCCCGCTCGCGCGACACCTTCCAGCGCGACCCGTTCACGATGCGGCTGATCGCCGGCCTGACCGAGCCCCTCGCCGCGATCGGGTGGTCACTGTCCGTCACCCTCGTGCAGGCCGACGACGAAGCCGCCGTCTACCGCCAGTGGTGGACCGAGCAGCGGGTCGACGGCTTCCTGCTCGTCGACGTCCGTACCGACGACCCCCGCATCCCGATGCTGCAGCACCTGGCGGCCCCGGCCGTCATGCTCGGCGCGCCGATCCCCGGCAGCACCGTCCCGGCGGTCACCGTGGGCGACGCCGACGCGACCGAGTCCCTGCTCGACCACCTCGGTTCGCTCGGGCACCGTCGGATCGCCCGCGTCGGGGACGGCCCGGCGCTCGCCCACACCGGCGCCCGCGATGCCCGCTTCACCGCCGCGGCCGCGCGTCGGGGCGTGGACGCGCTCGTGCTCGGGTGGCGCGCCGACGCCGAGGACCCGGTGGCGGACCTGCTCGCCCGCCTCGACCGCGCCACCGCGATCGTCCTGGACGGCGAGGCGATCGCGGCAGAGGTGATCGCACACGCCCCCGAGCTCGGCGTCCGCGTGCCCGAGGACCTGTCCGTCGTCGCATGGGAGGACTCGTGGGTCTCGTCGATCGTGCGTCCGTCACTGACCGCCCTCGACGCCCCCGTCGAGGAGTCCGCCCGCACCGCGGTGGCCCTGGTCGAACGCCTCGTCCGTGGCGACGAGGTCGACGATGCCGAGGTCGGCGGGCGCGCCCTGCACGTCCGCGGCTCGACCGGCCCCGCGCCCGCCACCGCCGCCACCGCTCCCTGACCGAAGGAGACCGATGACCACCGCCACGCGCTTCGGCGTGAACTACGTGCCCTCGACCGACTGGATGTTCCAGTGGCAGTCGGTGGAGGAGTCCGCGATCCGCCGTGACCTCGAGGCGATCGCCGCCCTCGGCCTCGACCACGTCCGGCTGTTCCCGCTGTGGCCGACGCTGCAGCCGAACCGCACGCTCATCCGACGACGGGCCCTCGACGACGTGGCACTGGTGGTCGACATCGCCGCCGAGTTCGGGCTGGACGCCAGCGTCGACGTCGTCCAGGGGCACATGTCCGGGTTCGACTTCATCCCGGCGTGGCTCGTGAACTGGCACGACGGCAACATGTTCACCGACCAGCCGGCGATCGACGCGCAGGCCGCCCTGGTCGCCGCCGTGTACGACGCCGTGCGCGACCGCCCGAACTTCACCGGCCTGACCCTGGGCAACGAGCTCAACCAGTTCCAGCCGCCGAACCCCGCCGCGATGCCGGCCGACACCGCGCAGGTGACGCACTGGCTCGAGTCCCTGCTCGGAGCGCCCCGCGACAAGGACCCGCGGCACGTCGTCACGCACTCCGAGAACGACCACCTCTGGTACCGCGACGGCCACCCGTTCGTGCCGGCGCACGCCAGCCGACTCGGTGACGTCACGACGGTGCACTCCTGGATCTTCAACGGCGTGGCCGGTCGGTACGGCGCACTCTCCGACGAGTCCGTGCGGCACGCCGAGTGGATGATCGAACTGGCACGCGCCTTCGCCACCGACCTCGACCGACCGGTCTGGCTGCAGGAGGTCGGGGCCCCCGACCGGCACCTCGCCGAGTCCGAGATGCCGGAGTTCCTCGAGCGCACCGTCGCCGCGGCCCTGACCACCGAGCGCCTGCACGCGGTCACGTGGTGGTGCTCACACGACGTCTCCCGCGACCTCGGCGACTTCAAGGACCTGGAGTACTCGCTCGGCCTGCTCGACGTCGACAACCGCGTGAAGCCGCTCGGTCGTCGCTACGCCGAGGTCGTCGCCGATGCCCGGCGCTCCGCTCCGGCCCCGACCCCGCGGACGAGTGCCGTCGTGGTCGACGTCGACGAGGCCGACCTGCCGCTCCGTCGGACGGACCTGGCGCCGGGCGGCCCGGTGTTCGAGCACTGGCACCGACTGCGCGCCGCCGGCGAGGCCGTGACCGTCGTGACGAGCCGGACCGCAGCCGAGCCCGCGGCGCTGGCGGCACGGGGTGTGACCCGGGTCGTGGAGACCGCAGCGGTCTGACGGGGCCGAGCCGGGCCTCCCGGCCCTGACCGCGTTCGTCACCGAGCCCGCGATCCCGGCGTACCGTGACTGCCGATCCACACAGGAAGCCGCTCCTGAGCGACCGACCACTTGCGGCAGATGTAACTTTGCAGGCAGCGCAAAAATCGTTTCGCCAGCGCATCGGTACCGGGAGACCCTGCTCATGACCCAGACGGCGACCGCACCCGCGGCCCCCACCACGGCGTCCAACGTCGTGATGAACCACCGACAGATCCTGTTGGTGATCTACGGCCTGATGGCCGGCATGTTCCTCGGAGCCCTCGACCAGACGATCGTCGGCACCGCGATCCGCACCATCGGTGACGACCTGCACGGCCTCGACCAGCAGGCCTGGGTCACCACCGGGTACCTGATCGCCTCGACCGTGACGACGCCGATCTACGGCAAGCTCTCCGACATCTTCGGTCGGCGGCCGCTGTTCATCACGGCGATCGGCATCTTCATCCTCGGCTCGTTCGCGGCGTCGTTCTCGACCTCGATGCTCATGCTCGCCGGGTTCCGCGCGCTGCAGGGGCTCGGCGCCGGTGGTCTGATGTCCCTGCCGCTGGCGATCATGGGCGACATGCTCGCGCCCCGCGAGCGGGCGAAGTACCAGGGCTACTTCCTGGCCGTCTTCGGCATCTCGTCGGTGATCGGCCCGCTCGTCGGTGGTGTCTTCGCCGGCGCGAGCGAGCTGCTGTTCATCTCCGGTTGGCGCTGGGTGTTCCTGATCAACGTGCCGATCGGCGTCATCGCACTGTTCATGGTGCTGACGTTCCTGCACCTCCCCAAGTTCGGCGACCGCGGCAAGCCCCGCATCGACTGGTGGGGCGCCACGCTCGTCATCGTCACCCTCGTACCGCTGCTGCTCATCGCCGAGCAGGGCCGCGAGTGGGGATGGAGCTCCCCCGGCGCCTTCGCCTGCTACGGCATCGGCGCTGCCGGGCTGATCGCGTTCATCATCGTCGAACGGGCGATGGGCAGCGAAGCGATCCTCCCGATGAAGCTGTTCGGTTCGCGGGTGTTCTCGATGTCCGCGATCCTCTCGGTGCTCGTCGGCTTCGGGATGTTCGGCGCGATGCTGACGATCCCGCTGTACCTGCAGATCGTGAAGGGCGTCACCCCGACCGAGTCCGGGTTCGCGATGCTCCCGATGGTGCTCGGCCTGATGATCTCGTCGATCGCCTCGGGTCAGATCATCTCGCGGACCGGCAACTACCAGGTCTTCCCGATCACCGGCACGGCCTTCACCGCGCTCGGCTTCACGGTCCTGACCTTCCTGACCGCCGACCGTCCCCTCTGGTTCCTGATGCTCGGCATGTTCGGCATCGGCCTCGGGCTCGGGCAGCTCATGCAGACGCTGACCCTGGCGGCGCAGAACTCGGTGTCCCCGCGGGACATCGGCGTCGCGACCAGCGCCGCGACGTTCTTCCGGCAGATCGGCGGCACCATGGGCACCGCCGTGCTGCTGTCGGTCCTGTTCACCCTGATGCCGACGAACATCACCGCGGCGATGCAGAACGAGACCGACCTGAAGAGCGCGTTGAACGCCGCGCTCACGCCGTCGGTGGCGAACGCGTCCGAGAACAAGGGCGTGATGGACCAGATCTGGACGAAGATCGTCGATCCCGTGCAGAAGAACGTGCAGGACGGCCTGAACAAGGGCGCCGTGCAGGCGAAGGAAGCCGCCGACGCCGCCGTCACGAAGCAGGTCACGGCCGCCGTGCAGCAGCAGGTCGCAGCGGGCAAGCTCCCCGCCGCCGCAGCCGACACCGTCATCGCCCAGCAGGTCGACGACGCCGAGCCGGCCGCCGAGCAGCAGGCCCTCGAGACGGCTGCGGCCAAGGCGAACGCGACCGTCGTCGACGGCACGCTGCAGGTGGACTACTCGGACGAGGCGCAACGCGAGAACGTCGTCGACGAGGTCGCCCCGACGCTCATCAAGCAGCTCAAAAGCGGTGACTCGAGTGCGAGCTCGTCCGGTTCCGCGGCGACGAGCGACACCTCGTTCCTGAACGGCGCGGACAAGCGGCTCACCCGTCCGTTCCTGGTCGGGTTCAGCGACTCGGCCGTCCGCGTGTACTACGTCGGGCTCGCGGTGATCCTGCTCGCGTTCGTGCTGACCTGGTTCTTCCGGGTCCCGCCGCTGCGCAAGACGTCGGCACTGCAGGAGCAGGCGGACGCCGCACGGACCGCTGACGCCGACGCTGCGGCAGCCGGTGCCGGTGCCGGTGCCGGATCGGGTTCGGCCGCGGTCGGCTCGTCGGACTCGGTGCCGACCTCGCCCGACGTGCCCGCCCAGCCCCGGTCGGCTCGCGCTGCCGGTTCGTCCGACGTGTCGGTGCTGCCCGACGATGTGCTGCCGAACGACGTCGCCACGGATGACACCCGCGCTCCGCTGCCCGACGCCACGACGCACGGCGCGCACTCGGCGGCTGCGCCGGTCGACGAGCCCCCGACGACGACCGGTGCGATCCGGACCAGGGCCGCCCACGCGGCAGTGGACCCGGACGCCGACGCGGAGCACCCGCACGGGCGGCACTCGGCGGAGTAGTGCGCGGGCGGGCTGGTCTGCCCGCACGCCTGCCGGCGCTCGTGATGCGCGCCCGTTCCGACGTTCCACGCGTCGTACGACCCTTGGAACGTCGTGAACGGAGCGGACGCTAGGAGCGCTCTCGCTCGCGCATCTCGACGTAGTCACCGGCAGCGCACGCCGAGGTACCGCTGACCGTGTCGCCCCCGCCGAGGTCGGAGGACTGGAAACCGATGTTGGCCACGCCGTCCCCCTTGCCGTCGACACCGCTGTAGGACCCGTCGGCATCGGAGAACCGCTTCGTGTCGAGTCCGCGCTCGCCCCACAGCTTCTCGACCGTTCGGATCCCCTGGTCGACGTCGCCACGGTCGGCACGGGACTTGATGTACGTGTAGTTCACGCCCTCGCCGACGCCGCGCTCGTCCTCGCACGTGCCGAGCCGCGGCCCTTCCTCGACCTGCCACGTCCCGCCGAGCGCGTCGGTCGTGTCGTCGACGAGCTGCTGGATGCTGCGCTTCGCATCCGCCGGCTCCTGGGTCGGTTGGTTCTGCATCTGTCCTCCAGAACAGCCGGCGGTTGCGCCGACGATCGCGATCGTGGTCACGGTGACTGCGATCCACTGCTTCAGAGCGGTCATCGGTGTCGGTTCTCCGTCCGGTCGTCGGGTGTCCAGCATGTCACCCTGCCGGTGTCACTCGGTCGCCGTGCCCGGTCGTCGTCTTCGCCACGTTCCGCAGCGACTCGGTTCCCGGGTCGAGGTAGCCGTTGCCGCTCTCCGTGTGCACGCCGTGGTCCTTCACCGGCTCGAAGCCGTCGGTGCCGTCCGCGCCGAAGGTCTCCGCGCCGAAGCTGGAACTCGTCGGGTCGAGTCGGTAGGGCACGCTGAAGCCCCTGCCGATGTACGCGTACTGGTCGCCCAGCCCGGGGATGCCGACCATCGTGTCCTGCGCCTGTCCCGCGTAGACGTGGTCGGCCTGGATGTCCTCCGCCGTCGGGATGGTCTGCGGGATGCCGGCGGAAGCGATCGACGTGAACGAGTCGACGTGGACGCCAGGTGCCGTGAGCCCGATCGACGCCGTCGTGGTGCCGTACGAGTGCGCCAGGACGTTGGTCCGGGGCATGTCGCCCGCACGAGCGGCGTCGAGCCCACGGATCGATGCCGCGAGGTTCGCCCCGCCGCTCTCGGCCGCGTCCTCGTTGAAGACGCCGAGGTCGGGCGGTGCTGGCGGTGCGTCGTAGCCCATCCAGGCGATCACCGCGCGGTTTCCCGGGCCGTCCACCTTGAACTGCTCGTCCGCGACGTTCTGTGCGGCCTGGACCCACCCCGTCATCGTCTTGGTACTGGATGCCATCCCGGGAACGGCCCAGGTGACGTTGGTCGCGGTGTCCAGGTCGCCGATCGAGACGGCGGCCAGGGGCGGGACGTCTCCCGTCAGGGAGATGAGGAACCGGTTCTCCCCCAAGCTGGCCCGGATGCTCTTCAGCGCTTCGCGCTCGTCGGGATCGAGGTTCTTCCGTGCGAGTCGGTCGTCGAGGACCTCGTGGTTCGCGGTGTCCCGCGCCCAGTACGGGATCCCCTCGAGGTTCCCGAGCATGGCGAGCACCTCGAGCGGCAACGCCTGGAGGTCCGCCTCGTCCCCCTTCGTCAGGCCGAGACCCGCCCAGGTCGCCGCGACCTCGGCCGGCGTGGCCCCTGGTGTGAGCAGGGTCCGGAACGACGGGGGGATCGTCGCGGCCGCGGCGAAGTCGAGGACGGTGTTCGAGAGACCGTTGCTCCCGCCGGCGCGTTCGAACGCGGACGCGATCCGTTCGATCCAATCGGCATCGGAAGCGTTCTCCTGCAGGTACCGGTCGAACCCCGTGAGGAGCGTCGAACTGGACACCTCCGCCCAGGAACAGTCGGTCGTGAAGCCGGACCACGCCGTCCGCAGCTGCTCCGCACGCTCCGAGAACCCGCGATCCGAGGCGCGCGCCGACGCCACGAAGGTCCGGAGCCGCTCCGGGTCCGCCGAACTCCGGCCCATGCTCGACCCGCCGGCAGTTCGCGGGCGGTCCGACGCGGAGAACGACGCCGAGATCGGTGTGGGTCGGATCGGGACGTCCGAGGGCTTCGGGTCGAACATCGGTGTGGGTTTGACCTCGAAGATCCCCAGCGGTTCGTCGTCGGCCTGCTGTCGCGCGGTCTCGCGTCCCTGCCAGGCGTCGACGTTCGCCAGCCGTTCGCGCTCTCGCTGGGCCTCACCGATGACGACCTGCACCGCGTCGGCGAGTCGACCGAGCGCCCCGGCGAGGCGGACACGGTCTCCGGCTTCGGCCACCGCGGCTTCGGCGAAGCGGTCCGCGTAGGCGCCGGAGAAGTCGGCTGCGGCGTCCTCGGCGGCTGATCGACGGGCGGACGCCGCGAACAGCAACGTGATGTCCGCTGCCGTCGCCGCCGTGATCAGGCTGTTCGCCGCGCCTTCGTCGAACGGTATGGTCCCCAACATCGCCCCCGTGATGCTCGCGTCCGTCCGTCGACGGCCGAGGCTCCCCACCATACCCATCGACGACGAGGGGCGGACGTTCCGGTTCCGGAACCCGTCGTCGGCGTCAGACCGCCGCGACCTCGAACGACGCCCCCGGCAAGCGCTTCCGCATCACGTCGATCGCCGCCGGGTTGTCGTCCACCAGCACGTACCGCCGCCCGAGCGCCGACGCCACCGCGCCGGTCGTCCCGCTGCCGGCGAAGAAGTCGAGCACCCAGTCCCCCTCGCGCGACGACGCCTGCACGATCCGCCGCAGCACGCCCTCGGGCTTCTGCGTCGGGTAGCCCGTCTTCTCCTTGCCGGTCGGCGACACGATCGTGTGCCACCAGACGTCGGTGGGGAGCTTGCCGCGCTCCCGCTTCTCGGGCGTGACGAGCCCGGGTGCCATGTAGGGCTCGCGGTCGACCGCCGACGAGTCGAACCAGTACTGCGACGGGTCCTTCACGTAGACCAGGATCGTGTCGTGCTTGGTCGGCCACCGCGACTTGGACTTGGCGCCGTAGTCGTAGGCCCAGACGATCTCGTTGAGGAACGACTCGCGGCCGAACAGCGCGTCGAGCAGGACCTTCGCGTAGTGCGACTCGCGGTAGTCGAGGTGCAGGTACAGGGTGCCGTCGGTGGTGAGGAGTCGCCAGGCCTCGAGCAGCCGTGGCTCGAGGAACGTCCAGTAGTCCTCGAACCGGTCGTCGAACCGCATCAGGTCGCCGCGGACCCGCTCGTAGGTCCGTCCGTGGAACCCCATCACCGGCCCGTCGGCGCTCGGCACCGCGGACGAAGCATGCCGCCGCTGGTACCGCCCCGTGTTGAACGGCGGGTCGAGGTACACGACGGTGAACGACCCGTCGGCGAGCGCCGGGGTCACGTCGAGGGCGTCGCCGAGGACGACGCGGTCCGGGCCTCGGTCGTCTCCCGTGTGCACGGGACCATTGTGGCGCAGCCAGCGGCGACTCGGGCTCGCGGCGTAGCCTCGGCGCATGGCAGCACCCGAGGTCCGCAACGACACCGACAAGCAGCAGTACTCCCTGGTCGAGGACGGCGAGGTCATCGGCCTCGCCGCGTACGAGATCGACGGCGACGAGATCCGCTTCGTGCACACCGAGGTCGATCCCGAGCACCGTGGTGGCGGGCACGCGTCGATCCTCGTGCGGCACGCGCTCGACGACGTGCGCGCGAGCTCGTCACGACGGGTCGTCGCGCAGTGCAGCTACGTGCACGCGTGGATCGAGCGGCACCCGGACTACCAGGAGCTCACCACCCGCTGACGCGCACGGCGAGCGATCGTCGACCGGTCAGTACGACCGGTCGTGCGTCCCGACGCGGGCTTCGTGCCGGCCGGCGCTCCGCACCGTCGGCACCTTGATGAGCACACTGCCGCTGAGCAGGTCGTGGTCGTCGTCCGCCGGTGACGGTGCCTCCTTCGGGAGGCGCGACTGCCGTTCGTACTCGGCTTGCGTCTCGTGGCGGGTCGGCGCGAACACCTCGTCCAGCATCCCGCCGATGCCTCCGGATCCGCCGCTGCGCGTGGACTTGTTCGACAGGTCGATCCACCCCACGCGATCGGCGATCCACACCACGACGGCCACGGCGGCCACCGCCCCCAGGAAGATCAACCAGTTCACGCGAGCGACGCTACGTGGACGATCCGGCCACGACATCAGCCGCGCGGGGGATTCTCATGATCCGCACGTGTGGTTCATGGAGTCGGTCGTCACACTGGTCGAGCGGCGGCCGGAGCGTCCCCCCTCTGCTCCGGCCGCCCACCACGAGCTCGCTCAGGGCACCCGCTCGAGCCACTCCTTCGTCGCGAACTTCGTCCGCACCAGCTCCTGCGCCTTCTCGCGCTCGGCTTCGGTCACCGCGCCGGGAGTCGCCCCGTACAGCTTCGTGAACGTGCCGACCAGCCGGTCGATGATCTCGGCGCGGGACAGCCCGGTCTGCGAGCGCAGCGGGTCCACCCGCTTCGCGGCCGACGTCGTCCCCTTGTCGCTCATCTTCTCGCGCCCGATCCGCAGGACCTGGACCATCTTCTCGCCGTCCATGTCGTAGCTCATGGTGGCGTGGTGGAGCAGGGATCCGGTGCCGAGTCGCTTCTGCGCGGCGCCGCCGATCTTGCCCTTGGCCGAGGTGATGTCGTTGAGCGGCTGGTAGTACGCGTCGATGCCGAGGGACTTCAGCGCCTCGATCACCCACTCGTCCAGGTAGGCGTAGGAGTCCGCGAACGTCATGCCCTGTACCAGGTCGGCGGGGACGTAGAGCGAGTACGAGATGATCGCGCCGGCGTCCATGAACATCGCGCCACCGCCGGAGATCCGCCGGACGACCTCGACGCCGTACTTCTCGGCACCGGCCGGGTCGACCTCGTTCTTCAGCGACTGGAACGACCCGATGACGACCGCGGGCTGGTCCCACTCCCAGATGCGCAGGGTCGGACCGCGGCGTCCGGCGCCGACCTCTTCGGTCAGCACCTGGTCGAGCGCGAGGTGCTCGTTCGGGCTGATCGGGCCCTCGTGGATGATCTGCCAGTCGTAGTCCTGCCACGACGACGCACGGGACAGCGCGCGACGGACGGCGACCCCGACGGACTCGGGGGTGAAGCCGAGCAGCACCGCGTCGGCGGGGAGCGCGGCACGGACGGCCGCGGCGATGCCGGCGGCGTCGGTCGTCGCGGGCAGCCCGTTGACCGCCGTGTCGATGAGCGGCAGCGCGTCGTCCGGCTCGAGGAAGAAGTCGCCGGCGAGCCGGAACTCCCGGATGTTCCCGTCGACGACCTCGAGGTCGACGACGACGAGCTTTCCACCTGGGACCTTGTACTCACCGTGCACGCGTCGAGCCTACGCCCGCGCGGGCAGGTCCTTCTCGAGGTACTCGGACGCCTCACGGACCGTCACCCGCTGGTCGTCGTCGTCGACGTACGTGTACTCGTACTCCTCGATCTCGCCAGTGGGGGCGTACCCCTGCCGTTGGTAGAGCCGCCGTGCGTCGGGGTTGTCGAGCGCGACTCCGATCCGCAGCACGCCCCGGTCGGTGGCCAGCGCCTCGGCCGCCGCGATGAGGCGGGTCCCGACGCCCTGACCTCTCCGGTCCGCGTCGACGCGGAGGTTCCGGAGCTCGGGCCGGGCATCAGCGGTCACCTCGCCCGAGCCGACTGGCACCCCGTCGATCCACGCGACCAGGACGGTCTGCTCGCCGCGCGTCTGGGCCGCGAACGCGGGGCGCACGTACTGCCTGCCCGCGGGCTCGCGCCGCTCGACTGCCTCGACCGACGCCAGGTCGAGGACCGCGACGGTCACCTCGTCCACGTCACTCCGGTCGTCATCAGCACCGCCGCCCGCCCACACCGCGTTCCGTCCGCTCGCCGGCCGTCGCCTCAACGACGCGCCGTCACCCGGTCCAGCCATGCGACCAGGTCCCCCACGACCTCGTCGCGGTTCGTCTCGTTGTAGACCTCGTGCCGCGCGCCCTCGTACACCTGCACCGTGACGTCGGACAGCCGGCCGCGACGCCGGTAGGCCTGCGCCAGCCGCTCGACCGATCGCGGCCCGCCGAGGGCGTCGTCGGACCCGACCTGCAGCAGCATGGGCAGGTCGTGCGGGATCCCCCGACGCGGCACCCCGAGCAGCCGGAGGGTGTCGGACAGGCCGAACAGCCCGATGACGTCGGCCTCGACGGCGAGCGGGTCCACCGACATCGCATCGATGATCTTCCGGTCGCGGGTGAGCCACTCGTACTTGGTCGGCCCGGAGCCCGCGTGCCGCGCGTTGAGGTCGCCGCTGTTCATCCACCCGGGCAGCCGGTACGCGGTGGCGGAGAGCACGACGCCGTCGTACGACTCCGATGCGGTGTTCACGATCCGCTGCGCCATGAGGGAGCCCCACGAGTGCCCGAGCAGCACCAGCGGGACGCCGGGGGTGTCGGCACGGGCGACCTCCCCCATCTGCTCGACGGCAGCGATCGCGGCGCGCAGTCCGCCGGGTCCGAGCCGTCCGAGCTTGGCGTGGTCGCCGTCCCACTGGCCGAGGCCGGTGCGCCCGTGCCCGCGGTGGTCGTTCGCGTGCACGGTGTACCCGGCGCGGACGAGGTCCTGTGCCAACGGCTCGTACCGCAGCCCGTGCTCGCCGACGCCGTGCGCGATCTGCACGATGCCCTTGGGGCGCGCCGCTCGCCAGGTCGAGTAGACGATCTCGACGCCGTGGGCGTCGGTGAACGAGGCGTCGCCTCGCGCTGCGGAGAAGGTGGGCACGTGAATATCCTCGCAGACAGGCACCCCCACGGACCTGTTCATCCGGCGTTCACGCAGGGGCTTCGGGGCGGGCCTACCGTCCCCGGCATGGACGTCCTCGTCATCGTCGTGCTCGTGATCGTGGTGGCCCTCGTGTTCGACTTCACGAACGGGTTCCACGACACCGCCAACGCCATGGCCACGTCGGTCGCCACGGGGGCGCTCAAGCCCCGGACCGCCGTGCTCATCTCCGCCGTCCTCAACGTGGTCGGCGCGTTCCTCTCCACCGAGGTCGCCAAGACCGTCTCGCAGGGCATCATCCGCGAGGGCCAGGACGGCGTCCACATCTCCCCCACGATGATCTTCGCCGGGCTGGTGGGCGCGGTCCTCTGGAACCTCGCCACCTGGTACCTCGGGCTGCCGTCGTCGTCGACGCACGCGCTGTTCGGCGGGCTGATCGGCGCATCGATCATCGGCGCCGGGTTGAACTCGGTCGACTGGGCGACGGTGGTGTCGAAGGTCGTGCTGCCGGCACTGGTCTCCCCTGTGATAGCCGGGGTGATCGCGCTGGTGGCGACGTACCTGGCGTACACGCTCACCAAGAACGCGACGACGCACGGTGCGGCGACCGGGTTCCGGCACGGGCAGACCGTCTCGGCGTCGCTGGTGTCGCTGGCGCACGGCACGAACGATGCGCAGAAGACCATGGGCGTCATCACGCTCACGCTCATCGCCGCGAACTACCAGGACGGTGGCACCGGCCCGGCGCTCTGGGTGATCCTGGCATGCGGACTCGCGATCGGCCTCGGCACCTACATGGGTGGCTGGCGCATCATGCAGACGGTCGGCAAGAAGATCTCCGACGTGCAGTCGCCGCAGGGCTTCGCCGCCGAGACGAGCTCGGCGGCGACGATCCTCATCTCGTCGCACCTCGGTTTCGCGCTGTCGACGACGCACGTGACGAGCGGCTCGGTGATCGGGTCGGGGCTCGGCAAGAAGCTCGCCGACGTGCACTGGTCGGTCGTCGGCCGCATCGTCGTCGCGTGGGTGATCACGCTGCCGGCGGCCGCGGTGGTCGGCGGGTTGGCGACCTGGCTCGCCTCGACCTCGGTGATCGGCCTCGTGCTGGTGGCGGTGCTCGCCCTGGCCGGCGGGCTGACCTTCTACGTCCTCGCCAAGCGCAAGCCGATCTCGCACGACGACGTCGCCGCCGGATCGACCGAACCCACCGACCAGGCCGAGCCGCAGCCGGCCAGCGCGCAGAACTGAGGGGAACGACCATGGAGATCGACTTCGCCAGCATCGGCACGGTCGCGGGCGTCGGGTTCGTCGCCGCGGTGGGCATCGTGCTGGTCTACACGCTCGGCCTGCGGCTGCTCGGCACGGGGCAGCCCCTCGACACCGGCGGCGAGCGCACGCAGTACGCCGAGGAGACCCCGCGCTCCGGGCACACGCCGCCGGCAGCACTGGCGGGTGCCGTGCTGTGCTTCGCGGTCTGCGTCGCCGCCGTGCTCGCCGGCATCTGGCTCACGATCCCCCAGTTCCACTAGCGCGTTCCTTCCCATCGCGCCCGCGGTGGGAAACGGAAACGGGCGTACCTGGTCGAAACTTCCGACCAGGTACGCCCGGAACGACCAGGTACGCCCGGAACGACCACGCCGACCGACGTCAGTGCGCGGAGTAGCCGCCGTCCACCAGGTGGTAGCTGCCCGTGATGAACGAGGCCTTGTCGCTCAGCAGGAACAGCACGAGCGCGGCGACCTCCTTGTCGGTGCCGAGGCGCTTCGTGGCGTGCTCCTCTTCCAGCGCCGAGATGGCCTCGGGCGTCATGGCGTTGCGGAGCAGCGGGGTGTCGATGAAGCCCGGGCCGACGGCGTTGGTGCGGACGCCCTGCGCCGAGTACTCGAGCGCGGCGACCTTGGTCAGGCCGGCCAGGGCGTGCTTCGACGCGACGTACGCGGCGTTCTGCGCGATGCCGACCGTGCCGAGCACCGACGCCATGTTCACGATCGAGCCACCGCCGGCGGCGACCATCGCGGGCAGCTCGTAGCGGAGGCCGTAGAAGACACCGTCGAGGTCGACCGCACGGACGCGGTCCCAGGCGGCGATGTCGTACTCGCCGATCTTCTGCGGGGCGGCGCCGATGCCGGCGTTGTTCACGGCGAGGTGCAGCGCGCCGTACGTGTCGACGGCGTACTGGACCATGCGCTCGTTGTCGGCAGCGACGGCGGAGTTGGCCTCGAACGCGCTGGCGGTCCCGCCGGCCTCCGTGATCTCGGACGCGACCCGCTGGGCAGCGTCGAGTTTGATGTCGGTGACGACGACCGTGGCACCCGCCGCGGCGAGCTCCTTCGCGACGGACTCGCCGATGCCGCTGCCACCACCGGTGACGATGGCGACCTTGCCCTCGAACTCGGACATGATTCCTTCTCTCTGAACAACACCTGTTGTCCAGAACCACGGTACACCCGCAAACCAGTTCGTTCACTGAACTAATGAGCTAGGCTAACGACCCGTGACCGACGCCACCGACCTCCGCATCGCCGTGAACCGGCTGTCCCGGACGCTCCGCGCGCAGAAGGCCGACACAACCGTCACCGACGCCCAGTTCGCCGCCCTCGCGCGCCTGCACCGGGACGGCGCGATGACCCTGGCCGACCTGAGCCGCCAGGACGGCGTCACCCCGCCCTCGATGACGAAGACCATCGCGGTCCTGGTCGAGCGCGGCCTCGTCTCGAAGGGCGGCCACGACGACGACCGCCGCAAGGTCGTCCTCTGCGCCACCCCCGCCGGAGCCGCGTTCGTCGAGGAGACCCGTCGGCGCCGGGACGGCTGGCTCACCCCGCGACTGGCCGCACTCACCCCCGTCGAGCGCGCCACCCTCGCCGACGCCACCGAGATCATGAGGAGGCTGGCCCAGCAGTGACCGCCATGTTCCGCTCCCTCGCCGGACGCAACTACCGCATCTGGTTCGCCGGTGCCCTGGTGTCGAACGTCGGCACCTGGATGCAGCGCACCGCCCAGGACTGGATCGTCCTGACCCAGCTCTCCGACAACGACGCCGTCGCGGTGGGCATCACGATGGCGTTGCAGTTCGGCCCGCAGTTGCTGCTCCTCCCCCTGACCGGCCTCGCCGCCGACCGCTTCGACCGCCGCAAGATGCTCATGCTCACGCAGGCGCTGATGGGCCTGTTGGGGCTCGGACTCGGTGTCATGGTCCTCACGCACACCGCGACGCTGCTCGCGTTGTACGGCTTCGCGCTCGCGCTCGGCATCGTCGCCGCGTTCGACACCCCGATCCGGCAGGCGTTCGTCTCCGACGTCGTGCAGGGCGAGAACGTCGCGAACGCCGTCGCGCTCAACTCCGCCTCGTTCAACGCCGCGCGCCTGATCGGTCCCGCGGTCGCCGGTGTGCTCATCGCCGCCATCGGGTCGGGGTGGGTGTTCGTCATCAACGCCGGATCGTTCCTGGCGGTCCTCATCGCCCTGCGGTTCGTCGACCCCGCACAGCTCGCCGAGCGCGTGCACGCCGGCCGCGGCAAGGGGCAGATCGTCGCCGGCTTCCGGTACGTGCGGACCCGGCCGGACATCATCGTCGTGCTCTGCATGATCTTCGTGGTCGGCACGTTCGGCGTGAACTTCCCGATCTTCACCTCGACGATGGCCCGCGTCGAGTTCCACCAGGGCGCGGGCGAGTTCGGCCTGCTCAACTCGGTGATGGCGATCGGGTCGGTGTTCGGCGCCCTGATGTCCGCGCGCCGTGACCGACCGCGGATGCGCACCCTGGTCCTCGCCGCCGGCGGCTTCGGCCTCGCCTGCACCGCCGCCGCCCTCGCACCCACGTACTGGACCTTCGCGTTCGTCCTGGTCTTCGTCGGACTCGCGGCACTGACCTTCATGACCACCGCGAACGCCCTGGTCCAGACCACCACGACACCCGCGATGCGCGGCCGCGTGATGGCGCTCTACATGGCGATCTTCGCCGGCGGCACCCCCATCGGCGCGCCGATCGTCGGCGCCATCGCCGATGCGTGGGGTCCTCGCTGGGCCATCGCGGTCGGCGCAGCGTCCGGCTTCGTCGCACTCGCCATCGCGATCGTCTGGCTCGTCCGATTCCAGCGCCTGCGACTCCGGTACGACGCGGACACCCGCCTGCACCTCGCGGTCACGCACGCGATCCCGGTGGTGGGCACGCGCGCCTCGCGCGCGGCGCTCCGCCAGGAGCTCGAGCGCGAAGAAGCGGTCGCGGACCGCTCCAGCGCCGTCTGACGCGTCCACTTCGCGAAAGCGACAGATCTCCGCGACGCGACGGCATCCAGTCCGCGAAAGCGACAGATCTCCGCGAACTGTTCGCGGGTTCCTGACGCTTTCGCGTGGTGGACGGGAGGCACGGGTCGACACCGCCACGGGCCTCCCGTCAGTCGCCGGTACCGCCCATGGCCGCGATCAGTGCGCGGGTTGGGTCGCCGCGAAGACGCGCTCGTCGAGCGCCGCCGCGACGCGGTCCGCGGCAGCCGCGAGTCGGTGGCCGGCGTCGCCCACGACGCCGAGGACCGAGTCCGCGGGGACGGCCTCGAGCCGGTCGCGCGCGGCGGAGAAGGCCGCGACCTCGTCGGCCACGCAGGACGGTGCCACGTCGGCCAGGCACTCGGCGGCCCGCCGGACCGTGAAGCGGAGCGACCGCGGACTGTGCTCGTCGAGCAGCAGGAACGCCGCGGCGTCGTCCGGTACCGGGTGGTGGTCACGGCCACGCAGGAAGGCCTCGCCCGCGCCGCACGCCCGGAGCGCCGCCGTCCACGAGGTGACCGAGTCCGGTTCGAGCAGCCCTGACGCGAGCAGCCTGGCGGTCGAGGCGACCCGGGTCAGGGAGCGGCCGAGGGTGAAGAACTCCCAGACTTCGTCGCGACTGGCGTCCCCCTCGACCACGCCGATGGCGAGGGCGCTGCGTTCTCGTGCCCAGCCGAGGAACTCGTGCGCCCGGCCCGGAGCGATCTTGCGCGGCATGCGCGAACGGGTCACGTCGAGGCAGTCCCAGAGCTCGCTCGAGACGACCTCGCGAGCCCGACGGGCGTGGTCACGCGCGACGGCGACCGCGGCGGCGATGGACGCCGGCTCGTGCCGGTCCAGCGCGAGTGCGTCGATCGTCGCGGACCGGTCGGTGTCGTTCGCCGGCCCGGCGGTGCCCACGACCGCGCGGAGCTCGGCGGCGACGGCCCGGTCGTCCTCGACGGTGCCGGGTTCGCGGCGGGCGACGTAGACGTCGAGCAGGCGGGCGACCACGTCGGTGCGCTCGACCGCGCTCCCCACGTGGAAGACGTTCCCCGCGAGTCGGCTCAGCACGGCTGCTCCTGCATCCCCAGAACCTAACGAGCGGGCGTTGCGGGAGTGTTTCGGAACCGCGTCACGGGTGTTGCGGTGTCCGATGTCCGCGCCCGCACCGGGGTCTCGGCTGCGATCAGGGGCTCTCGCTAGACAATCTAACTAGAGCGTCTAGCATTGCAGGATGACGTCCGAGGTCCTGACCAGCACTGCGGGGTTCTGGTACGAGGACGCCCCGGTCACCGCCGTCGACGTCCTGAACGCCCTGCGCCGGTACCGCACCGCCGAGAGCGCCGCGCAGCGTCGTGCCCGCGAGGCCCTGGGCATCGGCGAGAACGCACTGCTCGCGCTGCGGGTCCTCATCGACGCCGAGCAGGACGGCCGGACCGTCAACGCCAAGGACCTGGCCGAACGGCTCGAGATCACGGCGGCATCGACCTCGGCACTCGTCGACCGACTCGTCCGGAGCGGCCACGTCGAGCGACACCAGGACCCGATCGACCGCCGCGGCGTGATCCTCACCGCGACGGGGACCTCGATGCGCCACGCCCTGCGGGTCATCGAGGAGCTCGACGCCCGTGCGCTCGAGGTGACCGAGCACCTGCCGACCGACGAGATGGCGGTGGTGGTGGACTTCCTCGACGAGATGGTCCGCGTGGTCGACGACGTCGACATCGACGCCGGGGGCCGCACGGCTCGTCGCGCGTAGCCTGCTGCCCATGGACCCTCGCGGCACGCACGACCCCGAGGACGACATGCCGTTCGCCGAACTCGACTCCCGGGCCCGCGCCGACGCCGCACTCCGGCGCATCCAGAGCGGGGCCGATCCGACGCGTGAGGCCTTCGACCTGGCGAACACCATGAACGACGAGGCCGTCGGCCGGCTCACGAAGCGGCTCCGCCGGCTCTTCCGCCGCGACTGACGCCGCGTCAGAAGGCGGTGCCGACCGCCGCGATGTCGTCGCCGCCGTGGCCGGCCGCACTGGCGTCGGCGTAGACGCGCCCCAGGGCGTCGAGGAGCGTCGTGGACACCCCGTTCGCCCGCGCGGCATCGGCGATGAGCCCGATGTCCTTCCGCAGACCGTCGAGTGCGAACTGCGCCGGGAACTCCCCCGCGATGATCGACGCACCCTTGGTGTGCGCGTAGGCCGAGTCGCTCGCGCTGCCGTCGATCGCGTCGAGGAACAGCTGCGGGTCGAGCCCGAGCGCCGCTGCGAGGGCGAGCGACTGCCCCGTGGCCGCGGTGATGGACGCGATCCAGGCGTTGGCCGCGAGCTTGAGCGCGGTCCCGTCGCCGACCCGCTCGCCGGCGCGGACGGTCTTCGCACCCATCGCGTCGAGCACGGGGACGACGCGGTCGACGTCGGCAGCGGGGCCCGCCGCCAGCATGGTGAGCTTCCCCTGCTCCGCCGGTGCCTTGGTGCCGAGCATCATCGCCTCGACCAGGGTGATGCCGTACTTCGCTGCCAGCTGCACGACGGTCTCGGTGCCGTCGACACCGATCGTGGACGCCTGCACCCACACGGCGTCGGTCGGCGCGTCACCGGCAGCCTGTTCGAGCACGTCGACCACGGCGTCGGTGTCGAAGAGCGTCAAGAGGACGACCTCGGCGTGCTCGACGGCGGCGCTCGGATCCGTGGCGACCGTCGCACCACGTTCACCGAGGGGAGCGGCCTTGTCGGCACTCCGGTTCCAGACCGTGACCTGGTGACCCTCGCGCAGCAGCGACCCCGCCACGCCGGCACCCATCGCCCCGGTCCCCAACACCGTCACTCGCACGTGCGTCTCCGTCCTGCCGCGGCGCGCTGCCCCGGCCGTCTCGACGGTACGCGCCCCGGCGGTGCCCCGTTGGTGCCCCGCGTCGGCCTCCTCAGAGGAGCCCGCGGGCCTGCAGCCAGGCGGCGGGATCGACGGGGACGCCGTCGACGATGACCTCGAAGTGCAGGTGCGCACCGGTGGAGACGCCCGTGTTGCCGACGGCGCCGATGCGCTGGCCGGCCGACAGGACCTGACCGGATCGGACCCCGATCGTCGACAGGTGGCCGTACCGGGTCTGGGTGCCGTCGACGTGCTGCAGCAGCACCTGGTTGCCGTACCCGCCCAGGACGCCGGCCGAGACGACACGGCCGGGCATCGCAGCGACGACGGCGGTGCCGATCGGGGCGGCGAAGTCGATGCCCTGGTGGTTCGTCGAGCAGGCGGAGCAGCCGGTCACCCAACGTGTGCCGAACCCACCCGCGGCCGGCACGGTGCCGGCGGTGGGGCGGGCCGCGGCGGCGGACGACCCGACGACGACGGTGCGCGCCCGGGCTGCGGCGACACGGCCGACCGTGAAGCCGTCGCGGCCGACGACGGGCCGAGCGGACCCGTCGGCGACGAACTGCTGCACGTCGAGCGCGGGACCGCGTGGCGAGGGGGTCGAGGCCATCGCGGTCTGCGGCGAGCCGACGGCCACGGCGACGAAGAGACACGTCACCGCGGCGGTCGCGGTCGCGGGCAGGGCACGCCGGACGGAACTGCGGAAGAAGGAGGTGGAAGCCGGGGTGACGGGAGGGGACACCGTCACCCCGGCGGCTCTGGGGGCGTCCGGGCGCGTGTCGTGTCGAGCACGGCGGCGCACGGCCGGTCCGGATCGGCGGGTGGTGGAGCGGTTCGCGGCCCGCCGGTCGGCACCGCGCGGGCGCAGCGGGAGGCCGTCGGGGGACGTCGTCATCGCTCGGGGACTGCCCGGCTCAGACGCGGACGACGCCGTCGCGGGCGATCCGGTCGAGTTCGGTCGCGACGGCGTCGACGACCGCTCGGGTGATGGCATCGGCGACCGTCTCGACCAGGACGAGCTGCTCGGGGTGCACGCGGAGTTCGGTGACCACGGACGGGGTGACGCGGACGGTGATGTCGTCGATCGCGGCGACGAGGGCCGCTGGCACGAGGGTCGAGTCACCGGCGCGGACGGGCGCGGTCATCGGCGAGGTCGGCGCAGGGGCCGCAGCTGCTCGTGCCGCAGCCGGAGTCGGGGTCTGGGCAGGGGCGGGCGACTCGGGCTGGTCGTGCCGCTGGGCGATGGAGTCGAAGAGCGGGGTGGAGGACATGCTGCTGACCGTCCGATCTGGATCGAGGGGCGCGGGCCGTTGTCGGGCGACCCGTCGGGGAACCGTGCCGTGCGGCACGTCCCTCATTCAACCATCGATATTTCAGATGTGCAATAGTGACCGGATGGATCCGGCTCAGTCGGGGTCGACGGCCGCCGCGGTCGGGTCGTCCGGCTGGAGCACACGCAGGACCCGTTCGACGATCGTTGCGGGCGGGTTGTTGTAGGTGTTCGCCGGCTCCTGCCCGCTGAGCTCCTGGATCGCCGCCATCACCGCATCGGTCGCGTGCCGGCGTGCGCGTCCGGACGACGCCTCACCGAAGGACGACAGGTCGATCGGCTTGCCGAACTCGATCGTCACCTTCGCGAGCTTCGGCAGCTTCGAGCCGACGGGCTGCACGTCCTGCGTACCCGTGAGCGCCACGGGCACCACGGGGGCGCCGCTCGTCAGGGCCAGCCAGGCGACGCCCGTGCGGCCCTTGTAGATCCGGCCGTCCAGGGACCGGGTGCCCTCCGGGTAGATCGCGAAGGCCTCGCCCTCGTCCAGGCGCGCGAGCCCGAGGTCCAGTGCTTGCTGCGCCGCCGCTCCGGCTCCGCGCTCGACGCCGATCGCACCGATGCCGCCGAAGAACGCCCGGGACACCGCGCCGCGGAACCCTGTCCCGGTGAAGTACTCCTGCTTCGCGAGGAAGGCGACCTTGCGCGGGGCCATCAGCGTGATCGCCGGGGAGTCGATGAAGGAGCGGTGGTTGCTCGCGAGGATGACCGGTCCGCGCTTCGGCACGTTGCGGCGTCCGATGATCTTCGGTCGCCAGAGCATCCGCGCGAGCGGGGTCACCACTGCGCGGCTCAGCACGGTGGCGAACTTGGTCGAACCGGGCACCGGGCCTCCTCGTCGTGACGGCGGACTCCCGAGTGTAATCACGCCGGCCGGCGCTCCATGCCCGTTGCGGCATGCACGCTCCGCGGTGGCGTCAGACGGCCTCGGACGCAACGACGTCGAGCACCGCGCGGCCGTACCGCTCGAGCTTCGCGGCACCGACCCCGGAGATCTCGGCGAGCTGGTCGACGTCGGCCGGACGCACCGCCGCGATGCCCCGGAGCGTCGCGTCGTTGAACACGACGTACGCCGGAACGCCCTGCTCGCGCGCCTGGGCCGCACGCCAGACCCGGAGGGCCTCGAACAGTCCGACCGCCTGCTGGGGCATGTCGGTGACCACGGTCCGGCGGGACGACCGGCTCGCCCGCGGTGCCTTCACCGGGTCACGACGCATCCGGACCTGGACCTTGCCGGTCAGGACCTCGGCGCTCGTCGGGCTGAGGACGACCGTGCCGAAGCCGTCGCCGGACACCGCGGCGTAGCCCTGCGCGAGCAACTGCCGGGCCACCGCGCGCCACTCGCCGTCGGACAGGTCGGAGCCGATGCCGAAGGTCGCCAACGACTCGTGCTGCAGCTCCTGGACGCGGGGCGACTGCTTGCCGACCAGGATGTCGACGAGGTGGGCGACACCGTACCGCTGGCCGCGCTCACGCTCGAGGCGGACGACCGTGGACAACAGCTTCTGCGCGGGAACGGTGCCGTCCCACGACTCGGGCGGGGCGATGCACGTGTCGCAGTTGCCGCAGGCCGTGGACTCCTGCCCGAAGTACGCGAGCAGTCGCACCCGGCGGCACTCGATCGTCTCGCACAGGCTCAGCATGGCGTCGAGGTGGGCGCTGAGCTGCCGACGGTGTGCGGCATCACCCTCGGACTGGTCGATCATCCGTCGCTGCTGCACGACGTCGTTCAGGCCGTACGCTAGCCACGCGGTCGAGGGCAGTCCGTCGCGCCCGGCACGACCGGTCTCCTGGTAGTACCCCTCGACCGACTTCGGCAGGTCGAGGTGCGCCACGAAGCGGACGTCGGGCTTGTCGATGCCCATGCCGAAGGCGATCGTCGCGACCATGACGATGCCGTCCTCGCGCAGGAAGGTCGACTGGTTGCGCGCACGCACCCGGGCGTCGAGGCCCGCGTGGTACGGCAGCGCCTGGATGCCCTGTTCGGCCAGGGCGGTGGCGGTCCGCTCGACCGACTTGCGCGACAGGCAGTAGACGATGCCCGAGTCGCCGCTGTGCTCGGTGCGGATGAAGGTGAGCAGCTGCTGCAGCGCACCGGTCTTCGGTTCGATGCGGTACTGGATGTTCGGGCGGTCGAAGTCGGCGACGAAGTGCGCGGCGTCGTCGAGGCCGAGCCGCGCCGAGATCTCGCGGTGGGTCTGCGGCGTCGCCGTGGCGGTCAGGGCGATCCGGGGCACGGTCGGCCAGCGCTCGTGCAGGATGCTCAGCTCGAGGTAGTCCGGCCGGAAGTCGTGGCCCCACTGGGCGACGCAGTGGGCCTCGTCGATGGCGAACAGCGAGACCCTCGCCCGGTCGAGGAGCGCACGGGTGGACTCGAGCCGGAGCCGCTCGGGTGCGAGGTAGAGCATGTCGACCTCGCCCTGGACGACCGCGCGCTCGACCCGGGACCGTTCGTCGGGCCCCTGCGTGGAGTTGAGGAAGGCGGCACGGACCCCGTTCGCCGCGAGGGCGTCGACCTGGTCCTGCATGAGGGCGATGAGCGGCGACACCACGACCCCGACGCCGTCGCGCACCAGCGCGGGCACCTGGTAGCAGAGCGACTTGCCGCCGCCGGTGGGCATGAGCACGAGGGCGTCACCGCCGGCGACCACCTGGTCGATGATCGCCGCCTGCTCGCCGCGGAAGTCGTCGTAGCCCCACACGCGGTGCAGGACGTCGAGCGCTGCGGCTCGCGAAGCAGACACGGCGGCGGGCGCGGGCGTGGTGCTCATGCCACGAGCCTACGGGCGACCGGCGACACCCACGGCACTGTCCACAGCGGCTGTGTCCACGGCGCCGGCGCGGGTTGGCGCGACGGCCCAACCCGTGCCCGCCGGGCCGAACCAGCGCTTGCCGCCCGCCCAGACCGGTGGCGTGCCACGGAACCGCGGCGCCTGGTGTCCGGCGAACGTGCGGTCGAGCTTCCGCCACCACGCCAGGAGTTCGACCATGCCCCAGAACGCGAGCGACGTACCGAGGGTGACGAGCCAGCCGCCGAGCGTGCCGTTGGCGTCCGAGGAGGCCAGGTCGATCCCCGACCAGCCCGGCGCCTGCAGCACGAAGATCATGATGTTGTTGAAGGCGTGCTGCAGGACGGTGGCCTCGAGCCCCCCGGTCCGGAGCACGATGATCGCCGCGATCAGGCCGAACGAACCGACGTCGAGGATGCCCCAGACGTTGTAGCCGTTCGGGATGTGCAGCACCGCGAAGACGACGGTCGACACCGCGACGGCGATGACCGTGCCGGTGCGTCGCGGGATCCACGAGGCGATCGTCTGCATGAGGAACCCGCGGAAGATGAACTCCTCGGCCGCACCCTGGAACGGCACGAGCAGCACGACGAGGACGATCGTGAGCGTGAGGGTGCCGAGGGAGACCGTCGACTGACCGATCGCGGCGTGGTTCCACGCGAAGCCGCCGTCGGTCGTGATCATCCCGCCGTCCCAGAAGAGGCCGGTCTGCACCACGAACATGACCGCCGCGATGACCAGGGTCGGCAGCACGCACCACGCCGTCCACGCCCACCGCACCCGGAAGCGCGTCGACGTCAGGATCGCACCGGGCCCGAGGCGCGCGACCTTGACGGCCAGCAGGACGCCGGGCAGCAGGATGACCAGCGACACCAAGGTCAGCGACAGGATGAGCGGATCCGTCGGGTCGAGTGCGCCGCGCTGCAGGTCCTCGAGCAGGTCGTAGAGGCCGGACTCACCCCCGACCGCAGCGACCGGGATGAAGTAGGCGACGGTGATGAGCACCTGGGACGCGAGGTACCAACCCGCCAGGAACGCGAGGGCGACCAGCGGGCGCCACCACCTCCATCGTGCGTCGACACGGGGCAGGCGGTGGTAGGGAACGCTCACGCCACGCAGGCTACCGGGCCGGGCAGGATGGGACCCGTGCTCACCGTGCTGTTCGGCCTGTCCGGAGCCGTCGTCTACGGCTTCGCCGACTTCCTCGGCGGGCTCGCGTCACGGCGCGTCCGTCCGGTGACGGTCGCCGCCGTGGCCACGGCGATCGGGATCGTGCCGCTGCTGATCGGGCTGGCCGTGCTCGGAGGGACACCGTCGTGGACGAGCACCCTCTGGGGCGCCGTCGCGGGGCTGTCCGGCGCGGTCGGGGTCCTGCTCCTCTACGCCGCGCTGGCGATCGGCCCGATGAGCGTGCTGTCACCCCTGACCGCCGTGTTCGCGGCCGTCGTCCCGGTCGTGGTGGCCGTCGCCCGCGGGACCGTCCTGTCACCGCTGGCGATCGCCGCGGTGGTCGTGGCCGTCGTCGCGGTGATGCTGGTGGCCGCGGTGCGGGACACCTCGGGTGCACGCCCCACCGTGCGCGGGGTCGTCGCCGCAGCGGTGGCCGGGTGCGGGTTCGGCGGCATCGTGCTCGCGTACGACGCGACCCCGCTGGGCGCGGGCATCCACCCACTCGTGGTCGCGCGGGTGCTGCAGACGGTGCTGCTGGGCGCAGCGGCGCTCGTGGTGACGGTGCGCGCCGGGCGCGGGGCGCGGTCTGGAGGCGCGGCAGCCCCCGCAGCGTCGGTCGACGTCGCGGGGTCTGCCGTGCCTCCAGGACGCTGGTGGCCGCCGCGACTGCTGCTGACGGTCGCGGGGTGCGGCGTCTTCGACGCCCTGGCGAACGTGTGCATCCAGGCAGCGCTGCACGCGAGCGACGACCCGGGCACACTGCCCGTCGTGAGCGTGCTCAACGCGCTCTACCCGATCGGCACGGTCGTGCTGGCCGGCGTGGTGTTGCGCGAGCGGCTGACCTCGCCGCAGTGGGTCGGCATCGCGCTCGCGTTCGTCGCGTCGGTGGGGCTGACCCTGGCGTGACGGGACGGCTCAGACGTCGGGGATGAGCCGCTTGCCGAGCGACACCGTGCGGTCGTCGGAGTAGCCGAGGGACTCGTAGAAGCCGAGCACCCGCTCGTTCCCGGCCCGGATCTGCAGGTTCACCTTCGGGCAGCCGAGGTCGGTGAGGAGCCGCTCGAACTCCGCCATCAGCGTCCGGCCGAGGCCCGAGCCCTGCAGGTCCGGCTGCACGGCGAGGTAGTTCACCCAGCCGCGGTGTCCGTCGAAGCCGGCCATCCCCGCAGCGACGACCCCGCCGGTCCCACCCTCCGCCACCAGGAAGAGCTCGGGCTGGACCGTGGCCTTGCGCGCGATGTCGCGGCGCGGGTCGTTCCACGGGCGGACGAGACCGCACGATTTCCAGAGGGCGACGACCGCATCGGTGTCGTCGGCGCGGAACGGGCGGATCCGGTACTCCATCCCCCCACGTTACGGGGTGTGGAGAACGTCGTCACCGGGCGGTCGTCGTGATCTGATAGACCTGTCCGACCGACCACCCGATCAGGAGCCCCGTGACCGCACACGACACCATCCCGTCGCGCCGCAGCGCGCGGGACGAGGACAGCGGCAGACGATCCGGGCGGCGCTCCCCCCGGAGGCGCCAGACGGTCGGTGGGGCCATCGTCTCGCTCATCGCCGAACTGCTCATCATCGCGGGCGCCGGCACCGGCCTGTACGTGGTGTGGACAGCATGGTGGACCGACGTCGTGGCGGTCAACGAGCAGTCGAAGCTCGTCGAGGGGCTCGACCAGCTGAAGACCCCGGACAAGGCCGGCACCGAGCACCGTGGGACCGCACCCGTGCTGGCGGAGCCGCCGGATCTCTCCGACGTCTTCGGCACGATGCAGATCCCCCGCTTCGGCAAGGACTACAACCGTCCGATCGGCGAGGGCACGGACCGCGAGAAGGTCCTGAACACGATCGGCCTCGGGCACTACCAGGACACCGCGATGCCCGGAGCCCCCGGCAACTTCGCCGTCGCCGGCCACCGCGTGACCTACGGCAAGCCGCTCAACCAGATCGCCGAACTCAAGAAGGGCGACTCCGTCGTCGTGCGGGTCACCGACGCGAAGACGAAGTTCGACGTCTGGTACGTCTACAAGGTCACCGACAGTCAGATCGTCACACCGGACCACATCGAGACGATCGCGCCGGTGCCGAACAAGCCCGGTGTCGACCCCTCGCCGTCGGACCGCTGGCTGACCCTCACCGCGTGCCACCCGATGTGGTCGGCGGCCGAACGGTTCGTCACGCACGCGAAGCTCGACTACTGGATGCCCGCGTCCGAGGGCACCCCGAAGGAACTCTCGGAGACCGCCAAGTGATCTTCCCCCTGGTCTGGCGGCTGCTGCCCGGACCCACCGTCCTGAAGGTGCTCGAGCTGCTCGTGCTGCTCGCGGCGATCGTGTTCGTGCTGTTCCAGTGGGTGTTCCCGTGGATCGCCGCGGACATCCTGCCGCCGCCCGACGGCACCGTGGAGTCCACGCCGACCCCGTAGCCGTCAGCCACGGCGGTGACGGCCGACGGCCTCAGACGGTCGTCGTCACGTGCGAGCCGCCGGCAGCGGTGCGCCGCACGGCGATCCGCTCCGGGATCCGCTGCTTGAGTTCCTCGACGTGGCTGACGATGCCGACCTGCCGTCCGCCCGCGGTCAACCGGGACAACTGCCCGATGACGTCGTCGAGGGTCTCCGGGTCGAGCGTGCCGAACCCCTCGTCGACGAAGAGCGTGCCGAGCGAGACCCCTCCGGCCTCGGCCTGCACGACGTCGGCCAGGCCGAGCGCCAGGCACAGCGAGACCGTGAACGTCTCGCCACCGGACAGGCTGCGGGGGTCCCGCACGGTGTCGGTGGTGTGGTCGTGCACGGCGAGTGCCAGTCCGGTCCGGCGTGCCCGCGATCCCGACTCGCGTTCGTCCGAGGTCTCGAGCGTGAACCGGCCCGCGAGCATCCCCCGGAGTCGGTCGTTGGCCGCGGCGACGACGTCCTCGAACCGACGCATGAGCACGTAGGTACCCAGGGTGATGCCGGTCGGGTTCGCCGCGGTGACGCCGTTCGCGATGTCGGCGAGCCGGACCACGGCGCGGCTGCGCGCCGACGTCTCGTCACGGGCGCGGGTCGCACGGGTCACCTCGGTCTCGCACCGGTCGACCGCGTCGGCCCGGTCGGCGGCGGAGGCAGCCGCCCCGGTGGCCTGCTCGAGTTCGGCGGCGGTGCGCTCACGAGCGACGCGGGCACCGTCGAGGTCGAGACGTTCCGCGGAGTCGTCCGCCGCGGCCACCACGGACGGCTCGGCGAGACCGGCCACCACGACGGCACGCTCGGCCTCGGCCGCGCTGATCCGCGCCCGCAACCGTTCGGTGTCGCCGGGGTCGAGCCGTCCGGCCCGCGCTGCGGCGACGTCGGCGAAGCCCTGGTCGTCGAGGACCCGGGCGACCTCGGCACGACGGTCGTCGCGGGCACGGGTCGCGGCGGCCACCCGTTCGTCGGCCTGCACGACCGCGTGGTACGCCTCGAGTCGCTCGTCGAGCAGCTCGACGGCCGTCCGGAGGGTCGTGGGGCGGTCGTCGACGAGCGCTCCGAGCCGTTCGTGTGCCGCGGCCACGGTGCCGAGGTCGGTGTCGAGTCGCTCGGCGTCGACCTGCGCGGTCGAGGTGAGGACGGTGCGACGAGCGTCGAGGTCGCTCCGCTCACGCTGGAGCCGACCGGTCTCGGTGTCGTGCTCCGCCCGGCGCCGCTCGTGCTGCAGGACGAGGGCGGCGGCGTCGTGCGCGGCCCGGACCCGGGCGTCGGCGGCCTCGGTCAGTGCATCGAGCGCTGCGGCGTCGACCGTGCCGACGACGTCGACCAGCCGCTGGTGCTCGGCGCGTTCGACCGCCAGGTCCGACGCGGCGTCGGCGAGGCGCTGGTCCGCACGCCGGGTGGCGTCGCCCGCAGCGTCGACGGCTTCGGTGGTCGGGTGGTCGTCCTGCGGGGTGGCCACCGACGGGTGTTCCGTCGACCCGCAGACCGGACAGGGGTCCCCGGTGGTGAGCGCTGCGCCGAGTTCTCCGGCAAGCCCGGCGATCCGGCGTTCACGGAGCGCACGCTCGGCGGCGAGGGCCTCGGTCGCCGATCGTCGTGCCGCGGTGACGGTCTGCTCGGCCGCGGTGACGCGCTGCGCCGCGTGGTCGCGCGCCACCAGCTCGGCCCGGAGGGACCGGATGCGGGTGACCTCGTGCGCTGCGGCGTCCGCGTCGGCCGCGGTCCGGGCCGCGGTGCGCGCGGCCTCGACGATGCGGGCCCGTTCGGCAGGTCGGGCGTCGAGCGCGGCGTCGCGGTCGACCAGCTGCCCGGCGAGCTGCTCGGCGGTCGCGACGGCCTCGGCGATGGCGGACCGTCGAGCAGCGGAGCCGTCCTCGACCGCGACGAGGTGGCGCACCGCGGACAGGTCGTCGGCCAGGGCATCGCGCCGGCCCACGACGACGTCGGGGGCCTCGGTGACCCCGTGGCGATCGCGCACCGCCCGGGCCGCCTCGGTGGTCTCCTCCGCCCGCAGGACCGCGGCGTCGAGTCCGTCGGCCACGGCGGCGACCCGTGCGGCGCGTTCGCCGAGGGCCACGGTCGCCCGGGCGTCGTCGACGGCGGGGGCGTCGACGTCGAGCGCGGTCTGCCGCGCGAGGAGCCCCGCACGTCGTCCGAGGGCGGTCGCACGCGCCGTGACCACCTGTTCGTGCTCGGCTGCCGTCGTCGCTGCCGAGGCTGCCGCAGCACGGACGGCCGCAGCGGCGTCGGCTGCCGCGCGGATCGACGCGACGGTCGACGGCACGGCGGACTCGTCGGCGCCGTCGAGACCGGCGGCCTGGGCGAAGCGGTTCAGGGCGTCGCGGACGCGGTCGTCGGCGCCGTCGACCTCGGCCTGCACGGCGCGGCGTCGCGCGGCGAGTTCGTCGGCGGTGCGGTCGTAGACCTGCGTGCCGAACAGCGACTGCAGGAGCTTGCGGCGGTCTTCACCCGGGGACCGCAGGAACCGTGCGAACTCGCCCTGCGGCAGCACCACGGTCTGCAGGAACTGCGCGCGGTCCAGCCCGATGATGCGGCCGATCTCGACGCCGACCTCGGGGATGCGCGACGACATGGGTTCACCGGCGACGTCGGACGGGTTCGCCAGGCGGAACAGCTGCACGGACGCCTGCTGCTTGACGGTGCCGGTCCCCCGCTGCTTCGGTCGGTCGTACTGCGGGGTGCGGCGGACCCGGTAGGTCCCGGCGCCGGTCTCGAAGACGAGCTCGACGAAGGGCTCCACGGCGGGGTCGGCGTGCTGGCTGTGCAGGCGGTCGGAGCTGGCGTCGGACCCGGCGAGCCCGCCGTACAGGGCGAACACCACGGCGTCGATGATGGTCGACTTGCCGGAACCCGTCGGCCCTTCGAGCAGGAACACCCCGGAGGCCGCGAGCGCTGCGAAGTCGATGGACACCAGGTCGGGGTAGGGCCCGATGGCACGGAGCTCGAGTCGGTGCAGGTACATCAGCGGTCCCCCTCGCGCTGCAGCGCCAGCACCGCGGCCTCGTACGCCTCGGTCAGGACGGCGTGCTCGTCGTCGTCGGGCGCGGCACCGGTGGCGAAGGTCACGAAGTCGGCTGCGACCTCGACCGGGTCGGACGTCGCCGTGACCGCGCGGGCGGCTGTCGCCGGGCCACGGTCGGCGGGCTCGTGCGTGATCGCCAACGCGTGCGGGAAGTGGTCCTTGACCCGGGCGTACATGCGCTCGGGGTGCACCGTGTCGGTCACGGCCACCCGGACCCACGCATCGGCATCGGCTCGGAAGACCCCGGACTCGACATCGTCGATGCTGCCGCGGACGTCGACCAGGCGCCGCGGCACCGGAGCCGGCACGAGCTCGGTGCTGACGGCGCCGCCGGCGTCGAGTTCGACCAGGGTCACCGACTTCTGCTGGTGCCGCTCACCGAACGAGAACGCCAGCGGTGAGCCGGCGTACCGGATCCGGCCGCCGTCGCCGACCCGCTGCGGACCGTGCAGGTGCCCGAGGGCGACGTAGTCGAAGCCGTCGAAGACCGATTCGGCCACCCGGTCGACACCGCCGACGCGGATGTCCTGCTCGCTGTCGCTCGGATCGGCCCCGCCGACGAAGGCGTGCGCGACGACGACGCTGCGGGTGCTCCCCCGCAGTGAGAGGTCGGAACGGATCCGTTCGGTGGCGGCGTGCACGACCGCGTGGTGTGACCGTGCGAGGGGTTCGTCCGGCACGTCGGCCAGTGCGTACCGGGTCAGGTCGGGGTGCAGGTAGGGGATGCCGTAGACCGCCACCGGGCCGTCGGCGTCGTCGACGAGCACCGGGTCGGCGATCCGGGCGGGTTCGGCGAGGATGCGCACCCGGCGGCCCATCACACCGGCGCCGAACCCCAGGCGTGCGGCGGAGTCGTGGTTGCCCGGCGTGAGCACCACGGTCGCCGTCTGCGCCAGGCGTTCGAGCACGCGGGACAGCATGCGGACGGCGTCGATCGGCGGGATCGCCCGGTCGTACACGTCACCGGCGATCACGACGAGATCGACGGAGCGGTCCTGCACGAGGTCGACGAGCCAGTCGAGGAACGCCGCCTGGTGCTCGAGGAGGTCGGCACCGAGCAGCGTGCGGCCGAGGTGCCAGTCGCCGGTGTGCAGGATGCGCATGCGGACACGGTAACGCCGGCCGGGGACATCGCCGGACGGCCGCGCGCCGCCTGGGGAGAACTCAGGGCACGCAGCTCGCCGAGGCCAGACCGAGGACCGACACGACCTTGACCTTGACGGTCGGCGTGCTGGTGGCGGTCCACCCGTTGCCGAGGTTCGTGCGGAGGTTCAGCGTGTACGTCGTGCCGAGGTCGAGCAGGCCGGCACCGCCGTAGACGAGCGAACGTTGTCCGGCGGTCGTGGCGGTGGCGAGCTGGGTCGTCCCGTTCACCAGGTCGAAGGAGTTCGGCACCGTCGGGTCCGTGTACGTCCAGGCGATCGTCACGGTGTTCGACGACGCTGCGGTGCAGGTCAGCGTGGGCACACCGGTCGCCGTGCCCGCCGTGAAGTTCGACACCGGGTCCACGGTCGTCCGCGACCACGGCACGGCCACCGCCTGCGCCGGCAGGAGCACCCCGACGCTGCCCGCGATGACGAGGACCGCCGCGGCGCCGCCGAAGCGGCGCAGCCGCTGGACGCGACGCTCGTGCCCCCGCAGTGAGCGACGGGTGACGACGGTCGTCGCGCCGGACGCCAGGCGCGTGGCGGCGTCGTCCCGCGCCTCCCGGCCGGCACCGGCACCGTCCGACGGGCCGCCACCCGACCCGTGGGCGTCGTCGCCCCCGTCCGAGCCGGCGTCGTCGTCGGCGTCGTCGCCGTCGTCGTCGACCACCGTGAGGCGGCGGAGCGACCCGTCGACCGTGCAGAGCGCGAGCAGCGCCGTCAAGCCGAGCGCGAGCACGACGACCTTCGTCCACTCCCCCTGTCGGAGCCACAGGACCGGCGCCCCGACGAACGGGATGCGCAGGAATGCGACCCCGTGCACGGCCGAGCGCTCGAGCGGCGTCGAGTCCTGCTGCGGGTTCGCGTCGCCCTTCGTGACGAGGGTGCCGCCCGGGCCGTCCTCGACGTACCGGTGCATGCGCAGGTGACCGGACTGGTCGGGGTCGTCGGCGAGCAGGATCTTGCCCGTCCGGACCTCGCCGGACGCGACCGGTCGCGAGACGACCACGTCACCGGACGTGAGCCGCGGCTCCATGGACCCGGTCATCACCGTGGTGGGCTGCCAACCGATCACCGCGGGCGCGGCCGCCCAGAGGGCGAGGCCGAGGAGGGTGGCGACCACGCCGCGTGCGACCGTGCCGACGACGACGCGCCCCCAGTCGACGACGTCACGGAGCACGGCGTGCGGTGTGGGACCACCGTGCACTGCGATGCTGCTCATGACTGCCTTCGACCGGGGGCGCGTTCTCGGGGGTGGCGGCCGGGGCTGGCTCGGGCTCAGCCCCGGTCACCGGGTGGGGAGTGCTCCCCGGGTCAGCTGTTCTGGGCTTCCCAGGTGAAGCCGAGCGCCGCGGTGCCGCCCTGGACCGTGTTCGGGGCGGTGTCCGAGACCTTGTAGGAGAAGCGGTAGACGCGCGATTCGGACGCGGTGCCGGTCGGGGCCCACGAGCCGACGCCGGTGGCGAAGTTCGTCGCCGCTGTCCCGAAGGACGCCAGCGTGGTGTTCGCAGCCGTGATCGTGCCGCCGGTGGCGAGCGGCGTGAAGCCGGTGCAGGAGCCGAAGCCGCCGCCGGTGCCCTGCTCGACGGTCAGGCTGATGTTCGCCGCGAGGTCCTTCGTCGTGGCGGCGGCGGTGCCGTACAGCTTGACGGTCGAGGGCAGCGAGCCCGTCGAGGTGACCGTGATGCAGTTCGCGCCGGTCGAGCCGGGCTTCAGGGCGGTCGCGGTGAAGAGTGCGGTGTTGTTGTCGTCGTCGGAGAGTGCGACGCTGCCGGCGGTCCAGTTGCTCGTCGGGTTGACGGTGGTCGCCGAGAACGCCGAGTAGGACGCGGTCGAGACGACGACACCCGAGGCGACGAGGGCGGCGGGGATGGCGATCCAGGCCGCGAGACGGGCGGCGCGAGGGGTGACACGAGACATTGCAAGAGCTCCTGATCCGGAAACGGTGGCGCCGTGGTCGCGGTGGTTGGTCGCGTCGGAGCCGGGGTGGTTGTTACGACGATCAAGCTACTTTTCCGCCGAGCAACTCACAAGGGAAGGCACTACCCCCGTGCTGGGGGTGTCTTGACGAGTGAGATACTTGTTGACTGAGTCATCCCACCCCCTGCCGAGAAGAGCTGCCGATGACGGACACC
The DNA here is from genome assembly GCF_044497295.1 of Curtobacterium pomorum. Lineage (NCBI taxonomy): Bacteria > Bacillati > Actinomycetota > Actinomycetes > Micrococcales > Microbacteriaceae > Curtobacterium > Curtobacterium pomorum. Next base: position 669,748 of record NZ_CP172409.1, on the reverse strand, counting down.
ACCCAGCCCGTCCTGCCCGACACCCTGCCGCCCGCTCCCGTGTCACCGACCGTCTCGCTGCCCGACATCGTGGACGCGGACACGGACCTGGCGCAGCTCCTCACGGCCTTCCGCATGCTCCAGACGCAGCACGCCCGCGTCCTGCACCACGAGAGCGTCGTGCGCGGGCTGAACGCCACGGACACCCGGTTCGTGTTCTTCCTCGCAGCGGCCGACGGCGACGGGGTCACCCCGAAGCAGGCCGGCGAGTACCTCGAGCTCACCACCGGCGCCATGACCTCGCTCGTCGACCGCCTCGAGCAGCGCGGGCACCTCGAACGCCGCCCGAACCCGCAGGACCGTCGCAGTGTGCTGCTGCACCTCACCGCCTCGGGCGCCGAGGTCGCCCGGCAGATCGGCGCCGTCTACTCGGACGCCTTCCGCGAGGTCGTCGCCCCCGCCGACCGGGTCCGGCTCGCCGCAGCGTTCACCGGGCTCGGCGACGCCCTGGACCGCCACTCGCGTGCGGAGACCGCGGCCCGTTCCGCCTGACGATCTGCGTGACCCCGTGTGTCGCGGCGCGCGCGTAGCGTGGTGCGCATGACACCGTCCGAAGTCCTGATCGAAGCGTTCTCCCGCGTGCCCGAGACCGTCGAACGCGCCGTCGACGGCCTGTCCGAGGACCAGCTCGCAGCGCGTCCCGCCGCCGGGGCGAACACCCTGGCGTGGCTCGCGTGGCACACCGCCCGCGGGCAGGACGTCCAGATCGCCGATCTGGCGGGCACCGCGCAGGTGTGGACCGCGGACGGCTGGTACGAGCGGTTCGGCCTGCCGTTCCCGGCCGAGGCCCTGGGCTACGGCATGTCCCGCGACGACGTCGGTCGCGTGCGCGCCTCTGCCGCGCTGCTCACCGGGTACCTGCGCGCGGTCCACGACCGCACCGTCGCGTACCTCGGCACGCTCGGTCCGGACGACCTCGACCCCGTGGTCGACGACGCGTGGGACCCGCCCGTCACCGCCGGCGCCCGGCTCGTGAGCATCCTCGACGACTGCACGCAGCACGCCGGTCAGGCCGGCTTCGTGCGCGGGTTGCTGTTCTTCAACCGCTGACGCGGGGGCGCGGGCGCGGTCGCGGGCGCGCTTCGTGAGCAGAAATGGTCGGGTCCGACTCCGGGACCCGACCATTGCTGCTCACCATGTGACGGACGGGAGGCCCGGTACCAGCTGGTACCGGGCCTCCCGTCCGTCTCGGGGTCGCTACTAGCGCGCGGCGAGCTCGCTGACGATGCCGTCACCGGGGGCGGCCTGCACCAGGTCCGCCGCGATCTCGGCACGCTCGAGGATGCCCTCGATCTTGCGGATGCGGCCACGCGGGACGATCGTCACGACGGTGCCCTCCTTGCCCGCACGACCCGTGCGGCCGGAACGGTGCATGTACGCCTTGTAGTCGTCCGGGGCGTCGGCCTGCACGACGAGCGACACGTCGTCGACGTGGATGCCACGGGCGGCGACGTCGGTGGCGACGAGCACGTTCACCCGGCCACTCGTCAGGAGCTGCAGGTTGCGGGTGCGGCGCGACTGGTTCAGGTCGCCGTGGAGCGACGTGGCACGGATGCCGGCGTCCTCGAACTGGTCGGCGAGACGCTCGGCGTAGGCGCGGGTCCGGGCGAAGACGATCGTCTTGCCGTCACCGGCGACGAGCTCCTCGAGGACACGGTCCTTCTCGCGCTGCTCGACCACGAGGACACGGTGGTCGATGGTCGAGGACGCCTGGTCCTCACCCGCGACCTCGTGCACGCTCGGCTCGTGCAGGAACTGCTCGACGAGCGCCGCGACCTGGGTGTCGAGCGTCGCGCTGAACAGCAGCTTCTGCGCACGGTTGCCCTGCGGGGTGACCTCGGCGGTGGCGGAGAGGATCTCCTGCACCGGCTCGAGGAACCCGAGGTCACACATGTGGTCGGCCTCGTCGAGCACGGAGATGACGACCTCGCTGAGGTCGAGCTTCCCCTTGTTCATGAGGTCCTGCACACGACCGGGGGTGCCGACGATGATGTCGACGCCGCGCTCGAGCGCGCCCTCCTGACGGCCGTACGGGACACCGCCGTAGATCTGCGTCGTGAACAGCCCGACCGAACGGGCGATCGGCTGCACCGTGCGGTCGATCTGCAGGGCGAGCTCACGGGTCGGCGCGAGGATGAGCGCACGCGGAGCGCGGCCCATCTTGCGCTTCGTGCCGCCGCCGTGCTCCATGAGCTTCTCGACGAGCGGGGCGCCGAACGCGATGGTCTTGCCGGAGCCCGTGCGGCCACGGCCGAGGACGTCCTTGCCGGCGATCACGTCGGGGATCGTCGCCGCCTGGATCGGGAACGGGCTGCTCGCACCGAGCTCCTGCAGGGCGCGGGAGATGTTGCCGCCGATGCCGAGGTCGCCGAAGGTCACGCCCTCGACGTCGGACGCCACGGTGGACTCGGCCTGGAGCTTCGCGAGCTTGACGTCGTCGGCGGGGACGAACTTGCCGCGCTCGGGCTCGTCGAACGAGCGGCGCGGGGCACGGTCCGTGCGGTCGTCACGGTCGAACTTGCGCGGAGCGCGGTCGTCACGGTCGAACTTGCGCGGAGCGCGGTCATCGCGGTCGAACTTGCGCGGAGCGCGGTCGTCGCGGTCGAAGCTGCGACGCGGGCTGGGCCCCTGCGCGCCGGTACCGGCGCGACGCGGAGCCTGCGAAGCGTCGGGACGGCCGTGCGAGTAGGGAGCGTCGTTGTCACGACGGGGCGTACGGTCATCGCGGTTGAAGCTGCGCGGTGCACGGTCGTCGCGGTCGAAGCGACGGGGCCCGCGGTCGTCACGGTCGAAGGAACGACGCGGACGGTCGTCGTTGTCACGACGGGGGGCACGGTCATCGCGGTTGAACGAACGCGGAGCGCGGTCGTCTCGGTCGAACGAACGACGGGGACGGTCGTCGTTGTCCCGACGGGGCGCACGGTCATCGCGGTCGAAGCGACGGGGCGCACGGTCATCGCGGTCGAAACGACGGGGGCGGTCGTCGTTGTCACGACGGGGCGCACGGTCGTCGCGATCGAAGCGACGGGGAGCACGGTCGTCACGGTTGAAGCCGCGACCGCCGCGGTCGTCGCGCTCCGGGCGGCGCTGGCCGCCGCTGTCACGGGGCTCCCAGTTCGGGCGCGCGGGGCGCTCGCCCTGCGCCGAGCGGCCGCGACGCTCCTCGGCGTCCCAGCGCTGCTTCTGGCGCGGCGCAGTCGGCTCGGCGGCGCGGAACCCGCGGTGCTTGCTGCTGCGTGCGGCGGGGGTACCGTTCGGGTGGCGGGGACGGTCGGAGGCGCGGTTGTCCGCGCCCTTGTTGTACGGGGCCATGTCTGCTTTCTCGGGTGCGCAACGAACCGCAGCGCCCGACAGCGACATCGGCGGGGGCTGCTTGCGGAGAGGGGGTTCATCCCGTCGCGATTCGACGTGATTCCAGCCCTCGAGCAACACACACCCAACAAAAAGCCCGTGATCACGATGTCACGGCGTCGAAGGCCGACCGAGCGAGTCTACGCGACCCCGCGCTCTGATGCCAGCCCCGTCGTCGACGGACGGCCGCGAGACGGACCCGGCCCGGGCCTCCCGGCCTGCCCGTCGGTCAGGACTCGGCGAGCCGCTGTCGTTGCTCGGCCACGTCGAAGTCCGCCTTCGGCCACGAGAGCTGCATGTCCTCGAGGGCCCGGAGCAGGAGCTGCTGCACCGCCAGGCGGGCGTACCACTTGCGGTTCGCCGGCACGACGTACCAGGGCGCCTGCGGGGTCGAGGTCCGGTCGAACACGATCTGGTAGGCGTCCTGGTAGCGATCCCACAGCAGGCGCTCGTCGATGTCGGCCGGGTTGAACTTCCAGTGCTTGTCGGGCCGGTCGAGTCGCTCGCCGAGGCGTTCGCGCTGTTCGTCCTTCGAGATGTGCAGCATCACCTTGACGATCGTGGTGCCCTCGGCGGTGAGACCGTCCTCGAACTCGGTGATCGCGCCGTAGCGTCGCTCGATCTCGTCCGGCGCCGCGAACGCCCGGATGCGCTGGATGAGGACGTCCTCGTAGTGCGAGCGGTCGAACACGCCGAGCTGCCCGGCGCTCGGGAGCTGCCGCTCGATGCGCCAGAGGAAGTCGTGCTCGCGCTCCTCGGCCGTCGGGGCCTTGAAGCCCGCGTAGCGCACGCCGTTCGGGTCGACCGCACCGACGACGTGCGAGACGATGCCGCCCTTGCCGGCGGTGTCCATCGCCTGCAGGACCAGCAGCACCCGGCGCTGGTCGCCGGCGGTCGACGCCGCGTACAGCCGCTCCTGCAGGGCGGCGAGACGGGAGGCCCCCGCGGCGAGCGCTTCGAGCCCGTCGATCTTGCGGCCGGGGAAGCCCGGCGTCGCGTCCGGGTCGACCTGGTCCAGGCGGAAGCCCGGTTCGACGCGGAGCAGTGGTTCGGGATCGGCGTTCCAGGCCTTGCGACGGCTCACGGGTCCTCCTGCGGTCCGGGCGGCGGATGCCCCCTGCTCTCATCCTGGCACTGTCGTGGGTCCTCCGCTGGGTTCCTCCGCTGGGGTGACGTGGGCGGCTCCGGGTGCGGCTACCGTGGAACCGATGAAGTCCGGCCGCCGCACAGTGCTCGCGCTCGTCGCCGCGGTCGTGGCGCTCGGCGCGGTCGCGTCCTGCAGCACGGACCCCGTCGGCGACGAGAACGCGACGGTCACCGCGGACAGCGTCATCTACCCGCTGTCGCTGGAGTACCACGGCATCGACGTGGTCGCCGACGTGCCGTACGGCACGGCCCCGTTGCAGCGACTCGACGTCTGCCTGCCGGCCGACAGCGCCCCGGAGACGACCGCGACCCCGACGGCGACGCCGTCCGCCACCCCGACGGCCGACCCTGCCGAGGCCGCAGCCAGCACCGGTCGGCCCGCGGTGCTGATGATCCACGGTGGCAGCTGGTCGCACGGCGACAAGGCGACCGCGGCGTACCGGTCGGTGTGCAAGTACCTGGCGTCCGAGGGCTTCGTGACGTTCAACGTGGACTACCGGCTCGCCCCCACCGATCCGTTCCCGGCCGGGCTCGACGACGTGCGCCGCGCGCTCGACTACGTGTTCCGTCCCGCGACGCTCGAGACCTACGACGTCGACTCCCAGCGCGTGGGCGTGTTCGGCGGCAGCGCCGGCGGCAACCTCGCGGCGATGCTCGCGGTGACCGACCACGAGTCCGCCGCGTACGCCGAGGGCGACCGGATCCGTGCGGTCGTCGACCTGAGCGGCCCCACGAACCTGACGTCACGCTCGACCCGGGCCGACGGGGTGTCGGCGTCCTTCCAGCGGAAGCAGCTGCTCTACCTCGGCTGCCGGACCTACGCGAAGTGTCCGGCGGCCACCCGTGCGTCGCCGGAGTACCACGTGACCTCGGACACGGCACCGTTCTTCATCGGGCACTCGACGGACGAGTTCATCCCGCTGTGGGAGTCGCAGGAGTTCGCGGCCACGCTCCGGTCGAACGACGTGCCGGTGACGTTCGTGCAGGTCGAGGGCACGGCGCACTCGATCGCCCAGCTCGACGAGGCGATGAGCCGACGCGTGGCGACGTTCCTGCGGACCCAGCTGGGCTGACGCGCGGGCCGGTGGAGGTACGACCGCGGGATGGCTGTGTGCCGCTGAAGTGACACTTCTCGCCGACGAGCGGCCGTCCGTGCCGCGAAAGCGTCTCTGTGCCGCCGGTGTTCGGCGGGGAAGTGTCGCTTTCGCGGGAACGGGAACGAGCGCGGGGACACGGGCGGGAGGGGGCGCCGGTGCGCTCGCTGCAACGCACACCGCCGCGTGCCCCGGGTGGGTGGCACCCGGAGTCGGGACTACTGCCGATCGGCGCCACGCCGCAGACTTCGGGGGTGACCGACACCTCGACCCGCCCTGCCCGCGCCGCTGCGACCCGTTGGGACCGTTCCGCGCTGCAGACCTCTGCGGAGTTGCTGCTCGGGCTGTCGTTCGCCGCCACCATGGCCTTCGGCGGGTACGCGGCCGCGACCGGGCAGATGGCCGTGTTCGCGCAGGGCGCCGGGGTCGTCTTCCTGGTCACGCTCACCTGCGTGCTCGTGTCGTGGTTCCGGGCCGTCGAGCGCGAGGAGCGTGCTGACCACCGGGCCACTGCGCCCGTCGTGCCGGCCACGCTCCCCGTGCCGCTCACGACCGCCGCCATCGCGGCCGTCGACGCCGAGTACCGCCGCTAGCCCGGACCGCCGCTAGTCCGCCGCGGCCGCCGCGGCCGCACGCCGGTCGGCCCGCCGCTCCCGGGCTCGCTCGACCACGAAGTACAGCGCCGGCAGCACCACGAGCGTCAGCAGTGTCGAGGACACCAGGCCGCCGATCACGACCAGTGCCAGCGGCTGCGAGATGAACCCGGACTTGCCGGTCAGGCCGATCGCCATCGGCAGCAGCGCGAAGATCGTCGCCATCGCCGTCATCAGGATCGGACGGAGGCGTCGCGTAGCGCCCTCGATCAACGCCTCGCGCACCCGCAACCCGCGCCGTCGGTACTGGTTGACGAGGTCGATGAGCACGATCGCGTTCGTCACGACGATGCCGACGAGCATGAGCAGACCGATCAGCGACGCGACGCCGATCGGGACGCCGGACGCGATCTGCAGCAGGATCGCGCCCGTCGCCGCGAACGGCACCGACACGAGCAGCAGCAGCGGCTGGAGCAGGCTCCGGAACGTCGCGACCATGATCACGTAGACGATCAGCACGGCGACCAGCACCGCGAGCCCGAGCTGCGAGAACGCCGACGACTGACTGGCGGCGACGCCACCGATGGAGGCGGTCGCACCCTTCGGCAGGTCGAGCTCGTCGACGGCGGTCGTGACGGACTGCACGGCGGCACCGAGGTTGGTGGCGTCGGGCGTCACGGTGATCGTGGCGGTGCGGGCCGCGTTCGTCGTGGTGACGGTGGTCGGCCCCTCGGACTCCTCGACCGTGGCGACGTCGGACAGCGGGACGGTGCCGGTGCTCGTCGGGACGTCGAGGGCACGGAGTGCGGCGATGGTCGTCGGCGGCTCGGGGTCGGCGATGTAGACGTCGAGCGTCGCGTCGTCGATCTCGATGCTGCCGGTGTCCCGCGGTGAGACGGCGGCGGCGACGAGGCCACCCACCTGGGTCTCGGTGAGGCCCAGCGACGCGGCCTTCTGCCGGTCGACCCGGACGGCGAGGAACGGTTCCGCGGCGGACAGGTTGCTCGTGGCGCCCGTGGTGTCCGGGACCGACTGCATGGTCTTCAGCACCTGGCGCGACGCCGTCTCGAGCTGCGACTGGGTCGGCGCGGTGACGTCCACCTCGATGTCGCTGCTGCCACCGAACCCGCCGCCGGAGGACGCGATGGTGACCTCGCCGACGTCCTCGATCGCCCCGATCGACTTCCGGGCGTCGGCCTGGATCGTCGGCTGGTCGGCCTCGGCGTCGGTCGTCACGGCGTACTGCACCGAGGCGCTGCCACCCCCGCCGAACGCCGCCTGGATCGACTGGCCGCTCGTGCCGATGGTGGTCTGCACGGTCTCGACGCCGTCGACGTCCTGCAGTGCCCGCTCGACCTTGCGTGCGGACTCGGACTGGACGGCGAGGCTCGAACCCGCCTTCAGGTCCTGCGTGACCGTGAACGTGTTCTGCCCCGAGTCGCCGAGGTAGTTCGTGGTGACGAACGGCAGCGTGGCGACCGTTCCGCCGAGCACGATCACGGCGAGGAGGATGACGACGACCGGCTTCCGGACGACCCACCGGAGCACCGGCAGGTAGACGCGGCGCAGACGGTCCACCCGGCCGGCGTCGTGCAGATCCGCCGCGGAGGCGAGCGCACCCTCCGAGCGGACGCCCTCGTGCTCGCGCTCGGCATCGATCGCCGACGGTGCCGCTTCCGCGTCCGTGTGCGCTTCCGCTGCCGTCGTCGCGTCGCCCGGCTTGGCCTTCGGCGGGCGCAGCCACCAGTACGCCAGCACCGGGACGATGGTGAGCGAGACGAACAGCGACGCGACGAGCGCCAGGGTGACCGTCACGGCGAACGGCCGGAACAACTCCCCCACGAGTTCGGCGACGAAGGCCACCGGCAGGAACACCGCGACGGTGGTCAGGGTCGAGGCCGTGACCGCACCGGCGACCTCGCGCACGGCGTCCCGCACGGCCTGGCCGCGGTCGACGCCCGGCTGCATGTGCCGCTTGATGTTCTCGATGACGACGATGGAGTCGTCGACCACGCGGCCGATCGCGATCGTGAGGGCCGCCAGCGTGATGATGTTGAGCGTGTACCCGGCGGCGCGCATGCCGATCGCGGCGAGCAGCACCGACGTCGGGATGGAGATCGCGGTGACGAGCGTGGAGCGCCACGACAGCAGGAACACCAGGATGACGATCACCGCGAAGGCGAGTCCGAGCAGGCCCTCTTCGGCCAGGGAGTCGATGGACTGCTGGATGTAGGGGGCCTGGTCGAAGACGACGGTGAAGCTGGGGTTGCCCTCGATCTTGTCCTCGATGCCGGGCAGGGCGTCGCGCACGGTGTTCGAGACGTCGACGGTGTTCGCTTCCTGCGTCTTCGTGATCGAGATCGTCAGCGCCTGCTGCCCGTCCACGCGGCTGATGGAGGTGCGCGGCGACTCGGTGATGGCGACCTTCGCGACGTCGCCCAGCGTGGTGTCGGTCGGCGTGGCCGCGGTCGTGGACGTGTCCGTCGCAGCGTCGCCGGTGGGAGCAGCAGCGGTCGCACCCGTACCGGTGGCACCCGCAGCCGTGCCGTCACCGGACGATGCGGTCCCGTCGGCGCCAGCGGCGCCCGACCCGGACCCGTCCGAACCCGACGAGCTCGACGAACTCGACGAGCTCGTCAGCGGCAGGGCGCGGATGTCCTTGAGCGAGGCGATTCGCTCGCCCGTCTGCACGGACAGCGTCGAGCCGTCCTCGGTGATCGTGCCGCCGGGGATCAGGGTGCCGTTGTCGTCGAGCGCGTCCGAGATCGCCGTCTGGGTGAGTCCCCGGGCGGCGAGCTCGTCCTGGTCGGGCGTGATGACGACGCGACGGCCCGGGTTGCCGAAGACGTCCGCCTGCCGCACGCCGTCGAGCTTCTCGAGGTCGGGGATCGCCGAGGCCTGCAGCCGGTCGACGAGCTGCTCCTGGTTGCCGGACGCCGAGACCGCGACCTGCAGCACCGGCAGGTCGTCGAAGGACCCGGTGACGATCTGCGTCTGCACCGAGTCGGGCAGCGACAGCGCGTTGACCGCGGTCTGGATCTTGTCCTCGGCGCTGGCCAGGTTCGATCCGTACTGGAACGACGCCGACACCACGCTCTGTCCGGTGGACGAGGTCGCGCTGGTGGACTCGAGGTCCGGCACGACCTGGATCGCCTGCTCGATCTTCGTCGAGACGTCGTTCGACACGACCTCGGGCGTGGCACCGGGGTACGCGCTGACGATCGCGACCTGCGGGAACTCGACGCTCGGGATCAGCTCCTGCTTGAGGTTCGACAGCGCGATGCCGCCGAAGATCGCGACGACGACGGTGACGAGCGCGATGAGGGCCCGGTTGCGGAGGCTGAAGACCGAGAGGAGGTGCACGTCATCGATCCTCGCAGCCGCAGCCCGTGCGCGCCCGCATCAGGCCGTCGGATCAGCCGCCCAGCAGCAGGTACGCCCCGAGCACGCCGACGGTGCCGACGACTCCCGTGCCCAGTCCGACCACACGGCCGACGGACGAGCGTGCGGTGCCCACCCCGACGGCCAGGAGCAGGACACCGACGACGATCTCGACCACCCAGGTGACCGGTCCGGTCGTGGCCACCACCTGCAGCAGCGCGCGGACCCCCTCGCCGATCAGGATCGCGGCGGTGACCCCGAACGCGCCGGCACGCCAGCGGGCGTCACGGGACCGGACGGACACCGCGACCGCGCCGGCGAGCAGCCCGGCGGGGATGCCGAGCAGGACCCACGGGTTCGTCAACGAGAGGGAGTCGGGGTACCCGCGCAGGTTCGTCGTGGCCCAGTACCCGACGTGCATGAGTTCGAGCAACACGACGCCGAGGGCCATCGCGAGCGGCAGGGCGAACCGGCCGGCACGGACCCCGGCGCCGATGCAGAGCGCCACGGCGACGAGGAACCAGGGGCCGGCCGAGTTCGCGACGGACGACAGTGCCGGCACGGCCTGCCCGAACGAGGTGAGGACGCCGGCGAGCAGCGCACCGCTCAGGGCCATCGTGACGCGCACCACGGCGGGTACCGCGGGGCAGGGTGCCGACGAGGACGACGTCGGAGACGCAGCAGCGGCCGGAGCACCGGCGGACAGGGTCGCGTTCATGGCATCAGCATCGCCGCAGCCGTCCCGGGCCACATCACCCCGGGGAGCGACATGGCGGGTGCATCTTCACCCCAGAGGATGACGTGCCGGCGTCAGACCACCGCGGCGAGCGAGCCCCGCACCCCGGTCGACTCCCCGCCCACCCGCGCCCACGCCCGTTCGAGCACGTCCACCAGACGCCCGCGGTCCGCCGGCGCCATCGTGAACGGCACCCGCAGGAACCGTTCGAACCCACCGTCGGGGCCGAACACCCCGCCCGAGGCCAGCACCACGCCCTCGGACCGCGCGGCGAGCACGAGCGCACTCGACACCGGCCGCCCGAGGCCCACCCACGTCGTCAACCCGCCCGCCGGCGACGGGACGTCCCACTCCGGGAGCCGTGCCCTGAGCGCGCCCACGACGTCGTCGCGACCCTGTCTGAGGGACTCGCGCCGCGCCTCCAGGACGGCCGCCGTCCGTGGGACCAGCTCCCGCGCGACCAACTGGTCGAGCACGGGCGTGCCGAGGTCGCCCGTCGGGCGGGCGGCGAGCAGCCGCTGCAGGAGCGCCGGTGCAGCGCGGATCCACCCGATCCGCAGGCCGCCCCAGAAGACCTTGTCGGCCGACCCGATCATCACTACCGACGCCCCCGACGGGTCCGCCGCTGCCAACGGCAGCGACGGCGAGCCCTCGATGCGGAGCTCGCCCATCGTCTCGTCGGCGATCACCGTCGTGCCGACCGACGCCGCGACCGACAGCAGGAGCTGGCGGGTCGACGCGGTCATGGTCGCACCGGTCGGGTTGTGCAGCTCGGGCATGACGTAGGCGACGGCCGGGGCGGTCCGGCGCAACGTCGTCTCGAGCGCGGCGGCGTCCCACCCGGTCCGCGCGTCGACCGGGACGCCGACGAGTCGTCCGCCGGCCTCGCGGAACGCCTCGTGCGCGTGCGGGTAGGTCGGCGACTCGACGAGCACGGCGTCACCGCGGCGGACGAGCACCCGGGCGAGCAGGGCGATGGCGTGCTGCGCGCCGATCGTCACGATCACCTGGGACGGGTCGGTCGGCAGCCCGCGCGCGGTGTACCGGTCGGCGATCGCGGCTCTGAGCCCAGGGTCGCCCACGGTGTCGTACCCGATGCCGGCGAGCGCCGCTGGCACGTGCCGCACCGCCCGCTCGACCGCTTCGGCAACCCCGGGAGCCGAGTGCAACGCGGCCTTGCGCAGGTCCAGCAGTTCGTCGTCGACCACGCCGCCGAGCCGTTCCGGGTCCGGGCGACCGATGAGCGACGCCGGCAGGTGGACCACGCTGCCGGAGCCGCGGACGGACACGACGAACCCGTCGGACCGCAGCCGGGCGTACGCGTTCGCCACGGTCGTGCGGGAGACGCCGAGGGCGGCGGCGAGCCCGCGCTCCGCCGGGAGCCGCACCCCCTGCGCGACCCGGCCGTCGATGACGAGCACCCGGACGGCGTCGGACAGTGCCTCGTAGGCCGGTGCATCGGTGCCGTCACGCCAGTCGGTGAGCAGCAGGGCAGCAGAACGGGCACTCAACAGCACGGGGGTCATGGGTCCACGGTAGCGCGATTGGCTCTCGACCAGCAGTCCAATCCGAGCGGATGATAAACCCATGCCCCGCAGCACCGCCCTCACGTTCCGCTTCGTCCAGCTCTTCGTCGGCCTGTTCCTCTACGGCGCCTCCACCGCGCTGCAGGTCCGAGCGGTCGTCGGCGTCTCGTCGTGGACCGTCCTGACGCAGGGCTTCGAGAACGTGGTGCCGTGGTCGTTCGGTGTCATCACCGTCGTGTCGAGCGGCGTGATCCTGCTGCTCTGGATCCCCCTGCGGCAGAAGCCGGGCATCGGCACCCTGCTGAACGCCCTGGCGATCGGACCGAGCGCCGACCTGGTGCTCTGGCTCGTGCCGGGGCCCTCCGGCCTGCTCGCCCGGATCGCCTTGTTCGCCGGGGGCCTGGTGCTGCTCGCGATCGCGACGGCGTTCTACATCGGGGCGGGGTTCGGCACCGGGGCCCGCGACGGCCTGATGGTCGGGCTGCACGAGCGCCTCGGCTGGCCGCTCTGGCTCGCGCGCACCCTGGTGGAGGTGTCGGTCGTCATCGTCGGGTGGATCCTCGGCGGGAACGTCGGGGCCGGCACCGTCATCGCTGCCTTCGCGATCGGCCCGATGGTGCAGCCGCTCATGCCGTTCTTCCGGCGGTTCCCGTGGAGCCCCGAGCGGCGGGTCGTCCGCGAACCCCTTGCGGAGTCGCGAGTCGCGATATAACGTGACTTCCACAGACGCGATACATCGCGAGTTGGAGGAAGCACCATGGCGCAGGAGAAGTGGCTCGTCGACGAGCCCAAGGTCATCGACACCGGCATCGTCCGCACGCTCCGTGTCGGACTCGTCGGTGGTCAGGTGGACGTCGTCGCACACGACGAACCCACCGCACGGGTCGAGGTCCACAGCGTGTCCGGCAAGCAGCTGAAGATCGAGGTCGACGGCGACACGCTCACCGTCGACCACCCGCAGATCCGGTGGGACGACCCCATCGGGTTCCTCAAGTCGTTCCGCGGCAAGGCACTCGCGGACGTCAGCATCCTGGTCCCCCGCGACGCCTCGGTCACCCTGGGCGTCGTCTCGGCGGGCGCCCTGCTCTCCGGCACGAACCGCGGCGCGATGCTCAACACGGTGTCCGGCGACCTCGTCGTCGACGGTGTCGCCGGCGACGTCACGGTCAACGCCGTCTCCGGCGCGACGACCATCCGCGAGCTCGACGGCGCCCTGACGGTCCACACGGTCTCGGGTGACGTCGTGGCCACGGGTGAGATCCCGCGGTTCCAGGCGGACGGTGTGTCGGCCGACGTCGTGCTCGACCTGCACGGCGTGCCGGAGTCGGCGCGCGTCAACACGGTCTCCGGCGGCGTGAGCGTCCGGCTCGAGGACGGCGTCGCCTACCAGTGCACCGTCAGCACGGCGTCGGGCAAGCTGCAGTTCGACGACTCCGAGATCCGCGGTGTGCGCGGCTCCTACGTCAAGCAGGGCGGCGAGCTGGCCGGCCAGTGGCTCGACCTGCGGGTGAACTCGGTGTCCGGCGACATCGCGGTCCTGCACGCCCCGCCGGCGGCAGCGGAACCGACCGCGGCCCCGACGACCCCGACCGCGCCGACCACCCCGGCTCCGCCGACTGCTCCGACCACCCCGGCCGCCCCGAGCAACGACGGCGAGGTGCCCGGCGGGGTTTCCGGTACTGCTCCCGCCGCCGACACCACACCGACCAACGACGGCGAGGTGCCCGCATGAGTCCCGTCTTCGCCCACGGCCACCTCCGCCTGTACCTGCTCGTGCTGCTGGCGGACCACCCGATGCACGGCTACGAGCTCATCCAGGCCCTCGGCGACCGGTTCGGCGGCACCTACGTGCCGAGCGCCGGCACCGTGTACCCGCGCCTCGCGAAGCTCGAAGAAGAGGGCCTGGTCTCGAAGACCGCCGACGGCCGCAAGACCGTCTACGCGATCACCGAGGCCGGTCGCACCGAACTCGCGGCGCGTGCCGACGAGATCACCGCGGTCGAGTCCGGCGTCGCCGACTCGGTGAAGTCCCTGGCCGACGGCGTCCGCGCCTCGGTCGGCGAGGCGATGCGTTCGCTCCGTGCCGACCTCGCCGCCTCGGCGGAGAGCCCCGGTACCGGCGCCCACGAGGACCCCGTCTCGGTCCCGTCCGAGAGCGCCCGTGCCCTGCGCGACCTCGAGATGGCGCTGTCGTCGTTCCGGCAGCAGGTCCGCGCGGACCTGCGTCGGCGCGCGACCCGCGGCACGCTCCGCGCGGACACCGTGACGCGTCTGCGGGACGGCCTGGAGGCCCTGCGCAAGTCGCTCTGACGGCCCGAGCCCGCCAGGCGGTCGCGCCCCGCGCCTCCCGGCCCCCCGTCGCACCACCCGCCCTCGGAACCAGGTTCCGGACACGGCACCACGCCGATCCGTGGTGTCGTGACCGGAACCTGGTTCCGTCACGGCACGGGGGCGAACCCGTCCAACACGTCCACCACCGCCAGACGCTCACCGTGCTCGATGCGGGCGATGGTGGTGCGGACGGCTGCCAGCTGCCGGGCGAGCCGGTCCCGCTCGCGCTCGAGGCCGACGACGTGCGCGGCGAGCGCCGACGCGTCGTCCGGCTCGGTCTCGAGCCGCCGGCCGATCTCGGACAGACCGAGGCCCGTGCCGCGCAGCAGCAGGATGCGCTGCAGCCGGACGAGTGCCCGGTCGTCGTAGCGGCGGAGTCCGCCGTCGCCGACGGCGGTGGCCGGCAGCAGTCCGATGGCGTCGTAGTGGCGGAGCGTGCGACTCGACACCCCGGCGGATCGCGCAACGTCGGCGATGCCGTGGGGCGCTTTCGCAGCTGCGGCGGCGTTGTCTGACGGATCCCTCATGCACCTCACCGTAGAGGTTGACGCGGCGTCAGCCGCAAGGGGCCGCCCGGAGTCGGAGCGGGCGACGCGCGCCCGACCGGGAATGACTGCTCAGACACCCGTGTTGACTCCCGCCCGGAACTGAGTAGGTTTGCCGCTCGTGACGAACGAGGTCCGGTCGCTGAAAGCGCGACTGATCGGGGATCCCCTCCCCTCCGAGAAGCTCGAAGGACAGCTCCTCCCGAAGCACCTGGCCCTGCCGATCTTCGCGAGTGACCCGCTGTCCTCCGTCGCGTACGCACCGCAGGAACTCCTGATGATCCTGCTGCTCGGCGGCATGTCGTTCCTGACGTTCGCACCGTGGGTGGCCGCGCTCGTCGTGCTGCTGCTCGTCGTGGTCGTCGCGTCGTACCGGCAGCTCATCAAGGCGTACCCGTCGGGTGGTGGCGACTACGAGGTGGCGCACCGGAACCTCGGCGAGAAGGCCGGCCTGGTCGTCGCGAGTGCACTGCTCGTCGACTACGTGATGACGGTCGCGGTGTCGGTGGCGTCCGGCGTGGACAACATCATCTCGGCGCTGCCGATGCTGAACGACGTCCGCGTCGAACTCGCGCTCGTGTTCGTGGTGCTCCTCGCCGCCACGAACCTGCGCGGCGTGCGGGAGTCGAGCAAGGCCTTCGCCGTCCCCACCTACCTGTTCGTGGCGTCCGTCTTCGTGATGGTCGTCACCGGCCTGGTCCGGGTCGCCACCGGGCACGCCCCCGTCGCCGAGTCCGCCGGCTACACCGTCGACAACGTGGAGCACACCACCCAGGCGGCGTTCATCCTGCTGCTCCTGCGCGCGTTCGCGTCCGGCTGCTCGGCGCTCACGGGCGTCGAGGCCATCGCGAACGGCGTGCAGGCCTTCCGGCGCCCGAAGATCAAGAACGCGCAGGCGACCCTGGTGGCGATGGGCGGCATCGCGATCGTCCTGTTCATCGGTCTCATCACCCTCGCGCTCGTGTCCCGCGTGCACTACGCCGAACGCGCCTGCGACCTGCAGGGGTTCGCCGACTGCGCCTCCACGCCGCAGCGGTCCCTCATCGCCCAGATCGCGGCGGCGACGTTCGGCGACAACTCGGTGCTGTTCTTCGTCATCCAGGCGACGACGGCCGCGGTCCTGCTCCTGGCCGCGAACACGGCCTTCAACGGCTTCCCGCTGCTCGGCTCGATCCTGGCCCGCGACTCGTACGCCCCGAAGGCCCTGTCCACCCGCGGCGACCGGCTCATCTACTCGAACGGCGTCATCGTGCTGGCGCTCGTCGCCGCAGCGCTGCTCGTGGTCTACCGGGCGAACGTCACGAGCCTCATCCAGCTGTACATCATCGGCGTCTTCGTCTCGTTCACGCTCGGTCAGACGGGCATGGTCGTGCACTGGACGCGCCTGCTGCGAGCGGACCGGACCGGCACCGGCGACCCGTCCGTCAACCGTGCACAGGTGCTGCGCTCGCGGACGATCAACGCGATCGGCGCCACCTTCACCCTGGTCGTCCTGGTCATCGTCACGATCACCAAGTTCACGCACGGTGCCTGGCTCGTCTTCCTGATCATGCCGATCCTGTACGTGCTCATGCTCGGGGTGAACCGGTACTACCGCGACGTCTCGCACGAGATCGAGGCCGACGTCGAGACCGAGTTCGGCGCGACCGGCGACCACGCGGTCGTGCTGGTGAACAAGCTGCAGAAGCCCGTGCTGAAGGCCATCGACTACGCGATCGCGGCCGAGCACGCCAGCTGCGAGGCGGTCCACGTGGCGATCGACGACGCCGACGCCCAGCACCTGCGCGACCAGTGGACCGAGTACGGCATCCGGATGCCGCTGACCATCGTGCCGAGTCCGTACCGCGACATCTCGATGCCGCTCATCAAGTACATCAAGGCGCACCGGCTCGAGCACGGCTCCGAGGTCGTGACGGTCTACACCCCGATCTTCATCGTCGGGCACTGGTGGGAGGGCCTGCTCCACAACCACCGCGGCCGTCGCATCCGCAAGAAGCTCCTGCTCGTGCACGGCGTCACTGTCGCGCTCGTGCCGTGGCTGCTCGACTCGTCGGAACTGCTCTACGGCCGTCGGTCGCGTCCGCTGCCCGGCCAGGAGCGTCGTGGCGAACCGGTGCGCCCACCGCTCCGCCGGTCCGGAGCGGGCTCGGCCGCGGCACCGGTCGACGGCTCGGCCGACGACCGCCTGGCCCGGTCGGCGCAG
This sequence comes from Curtobacterium pomorum, assembly GCF_044497295.1. NCBI lineage: Bacteria > Bacillati > Actinomycetota > Actinomycetes > Micrococcales > Microbacteriaceae > Curtobacterium > Curtobacterium pomorum. The sequence continues at coordinate 652,803 of NZ_CP172409.1, read as the reverse complement.
CGGAACAGCCTGCAGCCGCGGAACGGTCCGCAGCCGCGTCGAGCCACTCGTCCGGCGGGTCCCGCCGAGGGCGTCGACCCCGCGCTCTGCACGGGTGAGCTGCACGCGCTCGTGCCGACCTCGCCGCGCCGGGGCGACGAGTCGTAGCATCTGACGTCATGACGATCACGGACCTGCGGACGTTCGCCACGTTCGACGGCCACGGCGGCAAGGTGTCGAAGCGCGTCGAGGTGCTGGACCACGAGCCCGCCGCGGGCAGCCCCCACGAAGGACTCGTCGCGGTGCGCGGCGAACACCCCCTGGGTGCGCTCGACGAGCGCGCTGCCGACGAGTCGGCAGCGCTGGCGCGCGGCGTCCCCAGCGTCGGCTGGGTGGACCCGTCGACGCTGCGCGACTGGTACCGCCCGGACCGCGTGGTCATCACGCGCCTCGAGGCGCGGCAGTCCGGCATCGAGCCCGGCCTGTACGCCGATTCGCGCGGTCGCGGACGGGTCCGGATCGACGGCCTGGAGGCACGGCTCGCCCCCGACGGTCGGCCCGCCTTCCGCGCACTGGCCGGTTCCGACGCGCCCTGGGTCGTCGACGTCCCGCTGCCGACGGACCAGGCGGTGCGGCTCGTGGCGGTCTCCGAGGTCGACGAGGGCTTCGAGGTCGTGACCGCTCCGGTGTCCCCGTTCCTGCAGCCCGGCGAGTACGCGGCGTACGACGACGACGTCCCCGGGCTGCCCCCGCGGCCGTCCAGCGGCCGGGTCGTGGTGTCCGCGACGGTGCTGCTCGACGGTTCGCTGCACGAGGTCGAGCGGATCGACGAGCAGGCCGCGACGATCTGGGTCCGGCGCGACGGGCGCGCGGTGCCGATCGCCACGAGTGCGGTCGGCCCGGACCTGGTGCGCTACACGGCCACCCCGGCCTGACGGGGGACAGGCGGCTGCGCGGTACGTCGGGGGTGCGGCGTAGCGTCCCCGGCATGAGTGATGCAGAAGAGACCCTCGGCGGCGCCCGACCGGACCCGTCGACCGACGCGAGCAAGGACCCCGAGCAGTGGGTCACCGGTGACGAGCCGATGACCGGACCGCAGCGCAGCTACCTCGACACCCTGGCCCGCGAAGCCGGCGAGGAGCTCTCCGCCGACCTCACGAAGGCCGAGGCCTCGGAGCACATCGACCGCCTGCAGCAGCAGACCGGACGCGGCACGGACTCGTCGGGTTCCTGAGTGGGGGTCCGCCCTTCGGCGGACCTCAGCCTGGGCATGTTCTGGTCATATCCGGGCAGACCCCCGGACGAGGGGCTTCGATGACGTGTCACCGGATACCTTCGTGGCCATGCGAACGACATCGACCTCCATCGGCCTGACCGCGCTCCGCATCGTCCTCGGGGTGGTGTTCATCGCCCACGGCGCGCAGAAGTTCGCCCAGGGCATCCCGAACGTCGCCCAGGGCTTCTCCGGCATGGGCGTCCCGCTCGCCGACGTCGCCGCGCCCCTGGTGGCCGGTCTCGAACTCGTCGGCGGCGTGCTGCTCGTGCTCGGCGTCGCGACCCGCGTCGTGGGTGTCCTGCTCGCCGTCGACATGGTCGTCGCGGGGTTGCTCGCGCACGCGTCATCCGGCTTCTACTCGCAGGACGGCGGCTTCGAGTACGTGCTCGTCCTGGCGGTCGGGTCGCTCGTCGTGGCACTGACCGGACCCGGGCGGTTCTCGCTCGACGCCGTGTTCCTGCTCGCGTCCCGCCGGCGTCGTGGCGTGCAGGAGCCCCTCCCCGCCTGACCGGTGCCGCGGCGGTGCTGCCTGCGGCCGCCCCGTCGCGCTGCGCACGGTGCCCGCTTCGTGGGCCCGTGCGAGGTTGACCGCTCGGTGCGCCGACGGAGCCTCGCACCGAGCTGGCAACCCCGCACCGCCCGACGAACCTCGCACCGTGCGCGGTCCGCCGACCCCGCACCGCCCGACGAACCTCGCACCGTGCGCGGTCCGCCGACCCCGCACCGCCCGACGCACCTCGCACCGTGCGAGGGCGTCAGGCTCATGTGCTGGCGAGCACGTCCATCACCTGGCGTGCGATGAGCCGTCCGGCCCGGTTCGCACCGATCGTCGACGCCTGCGGCCCGTAGCCCGCCAGGAACAGCCGCGGCTCGTCGACCGAGCGCCCGTCCGCCACGACGACCCCGCCGGCCGCGGTCCGCAGGTGCAACGGCGCGAGGTGCCGCAGGTCGGCTCGGAACCCGGTCGCCCAGAGCACCGCGTCGGCGTGCACGTGCGTGCCGTCGGCCGTGACCACGCCGGTCTCGTCCATCCGGGTGAACATCGGCTGGTCGCGCAGGACCCCGCGGTCGATGCCCGCCCGGATCCGCCGCGAGACCGGGACGCCGGTGCCGCTGACGATGCTCGGCAGCACCTCGCCGGCACGGGCGGCCCGGTCCTGCTCGTCGACGGCCGCGACCGCGGACTCGAGGTCGAGCGACGCGGTGTCCGCCCACACCATCGGCCGCCGCGTGAACCAGTGGGTGGACCGGGCGACACCGTCGAGCTCGAGCAGGAAGCCGATCGCACTCGTCCCGCCGCCGACCACGACGACGTCCTGCCGCGCGAACTCCGCGGCGCTCCGGTAGTCGGTGGTGTCGAGTTGTCGTCCGCGGAACACGCCGCGGCCCGGGTACCACGGCACGAACGGCGTGCCCCAGGTCCCCGACGCGTTCACCACGACGTCGGCGCGGATCCGGGTCTCCGTGCCGTCGGCGGACCGCGTCGTGACGCAGAGCGCGCCAGCTGCCGTGTCGCCGTCCAGGCGGGAGACCGACGAGACCGAGACCGGACGTCGGACCCGCAGGTCGTAGTGCTGCTCGAACCGCCGGTAGTACTCCCCCACGACGTCCCGGGCGGGTCGTGACCGATCGGCGTCGTCGAACTGCAGACCCATGGCCCGCATCCCGGGCAGGTCGTGCACGCGGTGCGCCGCGCCGAGCCGCAGGGCCTCCCACCGGAACTGCCAGGCACCACCCGTGCTCGGTGCGCGGTCGAGCAGCACCAGGTCGGTGCCCGGCACGAGCCCCAGGCGGCGCAGGTGGTATCCCACGGACAGTCCGGCCTGCCCCGCACCGATCACGACCACACGGGCGTGCTGGTCGACTGCGTTCTCGAGGGGTTCGGTCATCACTTCGATTCTCCTGTGCGCGGAGCCGTCGCGGCGACGTCCAGATCGAGGTACATGGTAGAGTGATCGGCAGATTTCAAACCACGAACCGTCTGGTTCCCCGAGTGATCTTCCGTCATTCGCCAGGACCGGACCAGAGCCGAACGAGGGGGTCACGCATGGGGCGCGGCCGTCAAAAGGCGAAGCACACCAAGGTTGCCCGCGAGCTGAAGTACTTCAGCCCGCAGACGAACTACGGTGCACTCGAGCAGGAGCTCTCCGCCGGACAACACTCCGATGACGATCTCGTCGACCGCTGGGCGGACCAGTACGGTCCCGAGGCGGCAGACGACGCGGACGAGTTCGAGACCGAAGCGGACCAGAACAAGTCCGCCTGACCTGCATCGCCGTCACGCCGCGCGCCCTCGGGCAGCGCGGCGTTTCTGCGTGCCCGGACAGCCGGGAGCCGAGGTCGCCAGCCGGACCTCGCGGGCGCACGGACTGCTGCCCGGACCACGTCCGAGCGGCGGTCCGTGCGACCGCGACCAGCCCGGGTCAGGCGGCGTAGCTCCCGACGAGCCGCACCGCGCCACCGTCGACACCCTTGGCGCCCTGCTCGAAGCCGGACAGGTCGCGGGCCGACGTGGCGATCGTGCCGACGGGCCAGGCGGGCATCCCTGCCACGCCGAGCGACTCGATGACGTCCACCGCGGCGCTGGCGGACACCACGGCGAACATGCCGATGCCCAGGTTCCAGGTGCCCTCGGTGTCCTCGATCGGCGTCCCTGCCATGTCGGCGAGCACCCGGAAGACGGGGAGCGGTTGCCAGGTCGAGCGGTCGACCTCGATCCAGGAGCCGACGGGCAGGACGCGCGCCAGGTTCGCGGCGATGCCACCACCGGTCACGTGCGACAGGGAGTGCACGGCGCCCGGGTGCTGCTCGAGCAGCTCCAGCAGCGGCGTCGTGTACAGGCGGGTGGGCTCGAGCAGGGCTTCGCCGACGGACACGCCGCCGAACTCGGGCAGCTGGTCCGTGTACCCGACCCCGCGCGACGCGAGGATGTGCCGGACGAGCGAGTACCCGTTCGAGTGCAGCCCGGACGACTCGATCGCGAGGACGACGTCGCCGTCCTGCACCAGGTGGGCGCCGAGCTGCGAACCGGCCTCGACGACACCCGTCGCGGCACCGGCCACGTCGTAGTCGTCCGGACCGAGCAGCCCCGGGTGCTCGGCGGTCTCGCCACCGACCAGTGCGGTGCCCGTCGCCGAGCAGCCGCGGGCGATGCCGGCGACGATGTCCGCGATGCGGTTCGGGACGACACGCCCGCAGGCGATGTAGTCGGTCATGAACAGCGGCTTCGCGCCGACCACGACGATGTCGTCGACGACCATGCCGACCAGGTCCTGCCCGATGGTGTCGTGCTTGTCGATCGCCTGCGCGATGGCGACCTTGGTGCCGACGCCGTCGGTCGAGGTCGCGAGCAACGGGTGTGCGAAGTCCTTCAGGAAGGACACGTCGTAGAGTCCGGCGAAGCCGCCGACGCCGCCCAGCACGTGACTGTTGTGGGTCGCCGCGACGGCGGACTTCATGAGTTCGACGGCGAGGTCACCGGCGGCGGTGTCCACTCCGGCTTCGGCGTACGGGTTGGGCATGCGGAGTCCTTCGCGGTGACATGGCAGACTTGTTCGGTACCCCCCGATTCTACGGTCTGGAGCACACCCGCGAATGTGCGGCATCGTCGGCCTCGTTGCACAGGGCCCCGCCAACCAATCCATCTACGACGCACTGCTCCTCCTGCAGCACCGCGGGCAGGACTCGACGGGCATCGCCACGGTCGAGGGTCACGTGCACCACATGCACAAGACCCGCGGTCACGTGCGGGAAGCGTTCCGCACCCGTGACATGCGCGCGCTCCTCGGCACCATGGGCCTCGGCCACGTGCGCTACGCCACCAAGGGCGCGGCGAGCAACGAGGAAGAAGCGCAGCCGTTCTACGTGAACGCGCCGTACGGCATCGTCCTCGTGCACAACGGCAACCTCACCAACACGCGAGAACTCACGCGTGAGCTGTTCGACATCGACCGTCGGCACCTGAACACGACGAGCGACACCGAGCTCCTGGTGAACGTGCTGGCGCACGAGCTGCAGGGGCAGGTCCGCGGCACGGACCTCGACGCCGGGCAGGTCTTCGACGCCGTCGAGCGCGTGCACGAGCGCGTCGAGGGCTCGTACGCCACGATCGCGACGATCGCCGGCCACGGGCTCCTGGCCTTCCGCGACCCGTTCGGCATCCGGCCGCTCATCCTCGGGCACAAGTTCGACGAGGCCGGCCAGCCCGAGTGGGTCGTCGCGAGCGAGTCGCTGGTGCTCGAGTCCGGCGGCTACGAGATCGTCCGCGACGTCGCCCCGGGTGAGGCGATCTTCATCGAGATGAACGGGCAGATGCACGCCCGGCAGTGCGCGAAGAACCCGCGGCTCGTGCCGTGCTCGTTCGAGTACGTGTACCTGGCGCGTCCCGACTCCGTCATGAACGGCATCTCGGTGTACGACGCCCGCCTGCGCCTCGGCAACCGGCTGGCGGACACCATCGAGCAGTACGCACCGACCGGTGACATCGACGTCGTGATGCCGATCCCGGACTCGTCGCGGCCCGCGGCCATGCAGGTCGCGCGGAAGCTCGGCATCGAGTACCGCGAGGGGTTCTACAAGAACCGCTACGTCGGCCGGACGTTCATCATGCCGGGCCAGGCGGAACGCAAGCGGTCCGTCCGGCAGAAGCTCAACGCGATGTCGTCGGAGTTCAAGGGCAAGAACATCCTGATCGTCGATGACTCGATCGTGCGCGGCACGACGAGCAAGGAGATCGTGGAGATGGCCCGCGCCGCGGGTGCGAACGAGGTCACCTTCACGAGCGCCGCTCCCCCGGTCCGGTTCCCGCACGTCTACGGCATCAACATGCCGACGCGCGACGAGCTCATCGCGCACGACCGGAAGATCCCGGAGATCAACAAGGTGCTCGGCAGCGACCACCTGATCTACCAGGAGATCGGCGACATGCGGGACGCCATCATCGAGGGCTCGGACGTGACCGACCTCGAGATGAGCTGCTTCACGGGCGAGTACGTCACGGGCACCGTGAGCCCGGAGTACCTGTCCTGGGTCGAGGCGAACCAGCTCAGCTAGGTCGCGTCCGAGACGCACCCACCTGACGGACGGGAGGCCCGGTGCCAGCTGGCACCGGGCCTCCCGTCCGGAGACGGTGGCGGCTACGGCCGCTGGTCGCCGTGCTCGTCGATCTCGCCCTCGACCGTCTCGGGCGGCAGCTCGACCTCGACGCGCTCCGCCGTCAGGCGGGCCGCGCGCCGGGCGAAGACCCGGTCGAACACGACGGCGACGACCGCGCCGACGAAGGCGCCGATCGTGACGCCCCACAGGCTGAAGTAGCCCACCAGGCTGCCGAAGCTCGACTCTTCCTGCTGGCCACCGAGGTTCATGGTGAGCGAGACGACGATCAGGGTCGCGATGAACCCGAGCACCGCGCCGCCGACGATGAACACCCCGAACTTCGGCGCACGACGGATCGTGACCTCGTCGGAGGTGGAGACGGCGTTCGGCGCGGGGGCCGGGACCGGCTGGTCGTCGGGTCGATCGGTGTTGCTCACCCACCCATTGTCCCCCACTGTGGGACGTCCCCCGGCCTGTGCGCGCACTCCGATCCGGGAGAGGATGATCCGTACCGCTTGGTATCCCATGGGCAGGAGGTGACACGGATGCGAGAACGGACCGTACGGGGGCGAGGCCGCACCCCCGGCATCCCGGCGCGCGTGACCTGGCCCGTGATGCAGCGTCGCGAGGAGGACCGTGCCGTGTCCGTCGTCGCGGAGCACCGGTGGAGCGTCGCGCTCGTCGGCGCTCCCGGTCTCGGCAAGAGCACCGTCGCGGCCCGCGTCACCGACCGCGTCGCCGGACGGGACGGCTCCGGCCGCACGGTCGTGGTGCCCATCACCGCCGTCGCCACCGGGCGGTCGATGCCCTTCGGGGCGATCTCGGACCGTTTCGGCGAGCTGCCGGCGACCCTGTCCGAGCTGTCCGACGACTCCGGGGCCGAGCAGCGTCTCCGGGCGATCGCCGACCTCGCGGACCGTGACGTCCTGCTGCGCGTCGACGACGCCGACCACCTCGACGCGATCTCCGCCCGGTACGTGGCGTGGCTCGTCCGACACCAGGGCGTTCGGCTCGTCCTGACCTGCCGCGACTTCACCGCGCTGTCGGAACCGCTCCGCGCCCTGTGGCAGGACGACCTGCTCGAGCGCATCGACCTCGAACCGCTCAGCCTGCGCGAGACGTCGGCCCTGGTGGCCGAGGCGCTCGGCTCGCAGCTCGAGAACGCGTCGGCCGAGCGGGTGCACCGCGCGACCGCTGGCAACCCGCTCTACCTGCGCGAGGTGGTCCGGGCCGCCCGGACCTCCGGCGCCCTCGAGCACACGGCGTCCGGGTGGTACTGGCGGGGGCGGGTGACCGCGTCGAACAGCCTCGCCGACATGTACCGGACCGAGCTCGGCGCACTGCCGGAGGACCTGCGCGACGTCGTCGACATCGTGGCACTCGCCGACCCGATCCCGCTCGCGCGGCTGCTCGGTCTCGTCAGCGGCGGCGATGTCGACCGCGTGGTCGCACTCGGTCTGGTCCGGATCGACTCGCTCGACGACGGCGCCGCGGTGGCCCGTCCGCAGCACCCGCTCGTCGGCGAGGTCATCCGCGCCCTGGTCCCGGTGGCACGGCGCACGGCGCTGTTCGCCCGCGCGAACGCCTTCCGCGCCGACAGTCCCGAGGGCGCTCCGCCCGCCGCACGGTTGCGGTCGGCGCTCTGGGCCCTCGACTGCGGTGTCGTGCCCCCGGTCGAGCAGCTGCTCGACGCGGCGCAGGTCGCGGTGCGGCTGCAGGAGCACGAGAGCGCGATCGCCCTGACCTCCGCCGCACTCCGGCGGACCCTGCACCCGAACGAGCAGGTCGCCGCGCGCTGCCTGCGGTCACTGGCGTACTCGTACAGCACCGGGCGCGAGGCCGGTCGTGCCGACGCCGAGGCGGCCTGGGCGGTCGTCCGTGCGGACCACGCCTCGGTGGACGACGCGTTCGTGGTCGAGGCCTGCGAGATCCTCGCCAACATCCGGCAGTTCCACGACGACGACGTACTGGCCGCGGTGGCGCTCACCGACGTCGCCAGCCGCCTGGTGTCCGGCGAAGCGGTCGAACGGCTCCGGCTGCTGCGGCTCGCGCACCTCGGCTGGGGCGGGCGCTTCGACGAGGTCCGGGTCGAGCTCGAGCGCAGCGGCATCGTGCACGCCCCGACCATCCCGTTCGCCTTCCTCAGCGTCGCCCCCTGCGCGATCATGGCCCTCGCCACGGCCGGCCGGCTCGACGACGCCTCGGCCCTCGGCCGCCGCGCCCTGGCCACCGCGGTCGAACACCTCGAGGACGCCCCCTGGAGCGTCGGCGAGATCGTGTCGGTGCTGCACCAGGTGCAGGTCTGGCGGGGCGACCTCGCCGACCTGCTCACCGAGGTGCCGGTCCGACGCTCCAACCCGTACCTGAAGTACGACTTCACCCTCGAGCTCATCGGCGACGGCAACCTCGCCATCGGGCAACGGCGCTGGGACGACGCGATCGCGGCGTTCTCGGCGGCCTGCGAGCGCTACGACGTCGCGGACCACGGCGGCTTCGCGGCCTACCCGTGGGCACGGCTCGCGATGGCGTACGCCTACGCCAGCCGGACCGAGGACGCGACGCGTGCCCTCGACCGTGCGCGGGCCACCCCGCAGCGGGCGATGCGGATCACCGGGGAGCAGGTCGCGGTGACGATCGCCTGGACCGAGGCGGTGCTCGGCAACCCCGCGGGACTCCGCCATGCCGACGACATCATCGACCGCGCCACCGCGAGCGGCGCGTGGACGCACGTCATGTACGCGCAGACGCTGCACTACGCGATGGACATGCTGCACGGACGCGAGACCGGCGCCTCGCTCGGTCGGATGCGCGAGGCGGCAGCCCGGGTCGACGGACCGCTCGCCGCGGCGATCGTCGAGTACGCCGACGCCCTGACCGCCCACGACCGCACGCGGGTGATCGCGGCGCAGGGGGTGCTCGCGTCGCACGGCATGGCGGTCACGGCCGGTCGGCCGAAGCCACCGCTCACGAACCGCGAGTACCAGGTCGCCGAGCTCGCGGCGCAGGGGATGAGCAACCGCCTCATCGGCGAGGCGCTCGGACTCTCCACCAGGACGATCGACGCACACCTGTCACGGGTGTTCGCCAAGTGGGACCTGCACGCGCGGTCGGAGCTCGCCGGCCTCTTCTGAGCCACCCTGTCACGCAAGAACGTTGCGCATTGCAGCACGACGCGCCGCTCCGGTTGACACGTTGTGTGGAACTTCGCGTACCTTGGTCCCTGTCGCCGGGTTCGGACCCGTTCGGGTCGGGTCCGAATCCCGGCGACTTCAAGCGTAGGTTCGCAGTGCATGCGCCCGCATCGGTAGGGACTACCTAATTCGGTTCGTCCGCCTAGGGAGTGCTCGACGCGACTAGAGCGCGACCCGCACCGGCAGGAACGCCGTCAGGTCCGCACGCGATCCGGACGCGCTGACGCGCGACTGCGCGACCGCCTCGTCCCAGGTCAGCTCCGCGGTGGCGAGCGCGAGCCACGTCGTGGCGTCCGTCTCCACCACGTTCGGCGGCGTGCCACGGGTGTGTCGGGGGCCGGGGACGGCCTGGACCGCGGCGAACGGCGGCACCCGGACCTCGACGCTGTTGCCGGGCACGTCGTCGGCGAGACGCTGCAGGGTCCACCGGACGGCCGTCGCGACGGTCGCCCTCGCCGTGTCGCCCTGCTGCACCGCGGTCAGTGCGGCGCGGCCGACGGCGTCCTCGATCCTCCTGGGTGGCATCTCCACAGGCTAGCCGTCGCCTCGCGGCGGGCGAGTCCTCATCGGTAGGGTGATCGGGTGCGAATCCTCGTCCTCGGTTCCGGTGCCCGCGAGCACGCGATCATCACGGCCCTCCTCGCTGAGCGGGCGGGCCACGTCATCACGGCCGCTCCCGGCAACGCCGGCATCGCCGCCGACGTCGAGACCGTCTCCCTCGACCCCACGAACGGTGCTCTCGTCGCCGAGTACGCGATCGAGAACGGCGTCGAACTGGTCGTCGTCGGGCCCGAGGCACCGCTCATCGCCGGCGTGGCCGACCCGGTCCGCACCCGGGGCATCCCGGTCTTCGGGCCCGGCAAGGCCGCCGCGCAGCTCGAGGGCTCGAAGGCCTTCGCCAAGCGGATCATGTCCGAGGCGAACGTGCCGACCGGTCGCCCGGTGTACGCCGGCACGGCAGCGGAAGCCGTCGCGGCGATCGACGAGCTCGGCGCACCGTACGTCGTGAAGGCCGACGGCCTCGCCGCCGGCAAGGGCGTCCTCGTGACCGAGGACCGTCAGGCCGCCATCGACCACGCCACCTACTGGCTGCAGCACGGGCACGTCGTGGTCGAGGAGTTCCTCGACGGCGAAGAGGTCTCGCTGTTCTTCCTGAGCGACGGGCACGACGTCCGGCCGCTCAGCCCCGCGCAGGACTACAAGCGCCTGGCCGACGGCGACCTCGGGCCGAACACCGGCGGCATGGGCGCGTACTCGCCGTTGCCGTGGCTGGCCGATCGTTGGGCGTCCGAACAGGCCTTCGTCGACGAGGTCACCGAGCTGGTCGCGCTGCCCACCGTCCGTCGCCTCGAGCACGAGGGCACGCCGTTCGTCGGCCTGCTCTACTGCGGCCTCATCGTCACGGAGCAGGGCGTCCGGGTCATCGAGTTCAACGCACGCTTCGGCGACCCGGAGACCCAGGTGGTCCTCCCCCGCCTGGCGACGCCGCTGAGCGGACTGCTGCTCGCCGCCGCGACCGGTCGGCTCGGGAGCACCCCGGCGCCGGAGTTCCGCGACGAAGCCGCCGTGACCGTCGTGCTGGCGAGCGAGGGCTACCCGGAGAACCCGCAGACGGGCCGGCCCATCACCGGCATCGACGCCGCGAACGCCCGCGACGGGGTCTCCGTCGCCCACGCCGCCACCGGAGTGCTCGACGACACCCTCGTCGCCACCGGCGGCCGCGTGCTCAGCGTCGTCGCGGTCGGCTCCGACTTCGCGCAGGCGCGGGAGCGCGCCTACGCGGGACTCGGCGACATCACCCTGCAGGGCGCGCAGTACCGCACCGACATCGCCGCGAAGGTCACCCGATGAGCGGCGCGCCCGTGATCGCCGGCTGGGACCACGTCTCGTCGGGCAAGGTCCGCGAGCTGTACGTGCCGACCGGCACCCCCGACATCCGGAGCGCGTCCGAGCTGCTGCTCGTGGCGTCCGACCGGGTCAGCGCGTACGACTTCGCGCTCGAGCCGCCGATCCCGGGCAAGGGCGAGCTGCTCACCCGCCTGTCGCGGTTCTGGTTCACGCAGCTGAGCGACGTGCCGAACCACATCATCGGCCCGTCGTCCGGCGGCACCCCCGTGCCGCCCGAGGTCGAGTCGCGGTCGATGCACGTCATGCCGCTCGAGATGTTCCCCGTCGAGTGCGTCGTGCGCGGGTACCTGGTCGGCAGCGGCTGGGCCGAGTACCAGCAGAGCGGCAGCGTCTGCGGCGTCGCCCTGCCCGCTGGGTTGTCGAACGGCGACCGGCTGCCCGAGCCGATCTACACGCCCGCCTACAAGGCACCGCAGGGCGAGCACGACGAGAACATCTCGTACGAGCAGACCGTGGACCTGGTCGGTGCGGACGTCGCGGCGACGCTGCGTGACCTGTCGCTGCACGTGTACACCGAGGCGGCGGCGATCGCCCTCGAGCGCGACGTCGTGATCGCGGACACCAAGTTCGAGTTCGGGCAGGACACCGACGGCCGGATCCGGATCGCGGACGAGGTCCTGACGAGCGACTCGAGCCGGTACTGGGACGCCCGCGCCGACGGTCGCACGGACTCGTTCGACAAGCAGATCGTGCGCGACTGGCTCAGCGCCAACTGGGACCGCCAGGGCACGCCGCCGGTGCTGCCCGAGGCGATCGTGTCCCGCACCGCCGCGCGCTACGCCGAGCTCATCGAGCGCCTCGGCGCCTAGCGAGCCGGGCGACCGCCGGCGCCGAGCGAGCCAGACGACCGCCGGCGACCGCCGACGACCCGTCGTCAGAGGTCGCGCGCGACCACGACGACGGTCAGGTCGTCGCCCGGGTCGTGGTCGACCGCACGCGACCGCACCCGCTGCAGGAACGTCGCGACGTCCGGCGACTCGCGGTAGAGCGCCCCGAGCTGCGACAGCGACGCGAGCGTGGAGTCCCACAGCTCGAGCGCGCCGTCGCTGACCACGATGACCACGTCACCCGGCCGCATGACGAGCGATCCCGAGGCACGTTCGATGCCCGCCGGGTGCAGCCCGATCGGCAGGTCCGATGACCGCAGGATCCGCTCGGCGCCGTCGTCGCGGAGCTGCAGGACGAGCCCGTGTCCGGCGTCGGTGAAGTCGATCCGACCGGTCGAGGGGGTGAGGCGGCCGTGGAACAGCGTCGCGAAGGACTCGGCGCGGCTGAGGTCGGGTGCGACCTGCGCCTCGAGCTCGGCGACGGCGACGTCGGGTGCCACGTCGCCGCGGGCGAGCAGGGCGCCGCGGATGTTCGCGGCGAGCAGCCCGGCCGACATGCCCTTGCCCATGACGTCGGCCACCGTCAGGTGCACCGCGTCGTCACCGGAACGGTGCCAGTCGTGGAAGTCGCCGGAGACGACGCCGTGCGGAACGGACAGGCCCGCGATCCGGTAGCCGGGCACGTCGACGGTGCCGGGTTCGAGCCCCGCGAGCACCGAGCGCAGGCGGTCCTCGTCGGCACCGGCGGCCAGTTCTCGCTCGGCCCACACGCCGAGCTCCTGGAGCAGGGCGAGCTCGTCGGCGTCGAGGGTCCGCGGTTCGGGGTCGATGAGGCAGAGGGTGCCGACCTTGACGTCGTCGTCGCCGAGCCGCAGTGGCACGCCGGCGTAGAAGCGGACGTTCGGGTCGCCGACGACCATCGGCATGTCGGAGTAGCGGGCGTCGATGCGCGCGTCGGGCACCAGCACGGGGCCGCGTTCCCCCATCGTGCGCCCGCAGAAGGTGTCCTGCAGCGGGATGACCGGTCCGAAGTGGGCGTCGCTCTGCTGGGACTTGATCGTCAGCGAGGTGTCGCCCGCCAGGTTCAGGAACGAGCCGGACACGCCGAGGGCCTCACGCGCGATGCGGGTGATCCGGTCGAACCGTTCCTCGGCACCGCCCTCGACCACGTCGAGCGCGGCGAGCAGTGCTGCTCGGCGCACGGCGTCGGGCGCGCTGGTGACTGGGACGGTCGTCGCGGTCTCCGGGTGCATGCACCCACGCTAACGCGCCAACCGGACAGGGCCTGTCCCCACTACGGAGGACGCACCACCCCAGTCCACGGGGCAGGCACGCCGAGCGGACGCGACGGTCGTCCCCGGTCCGGACCGATCCGGCGCCGGACTACCCTGGACGCGTGTCCCGCCGCGTCCTGCCCACCGTCGCCCTCGCTGCGGCGGCCCTGCTGACGCTCGCGGGGTGCGGCGCCCACGACTCCACCGGCCAGGTCTCGGTCACGGTGTCGGACAACGCCGCCGACCACCCGTACGAGGTGAAGGTCTTCGCGTCGACGGGCAAGCTGTCGGAGCACCAGCGGGTGTTCCCCGGCGGCACCGCGGACTTCGCGGGCGTCCCGCTCGGCAAGGTCACGGTGCGTGCTGGCGAGCTGTGCCCCCAGACGACGACGGTGACGAACGACGCCGTCGCGACGGTCACGCTGACGACGACGGGCTGCTGACCTCCGGCGCCACCAGGTGCTCGACGCGGGGCTCCCCCGCGACCTGGCGGACGGCCTCGAGGGTCCGTGCGTCGTCGCCGGTCTGCCGGACCTCGTGCTGGTCGACGTGCTCCTGCCAGGACCCGACCCGGAACGCCTCGACCCACGCTTCGGGCCCGGCCGCGGTGTCCCGGTACAGGTTCCAGTCGCGGGCGCCCGTCCGCCGCCGACTGTGCCCGAGGAGCGCGGCGGCGGCGCGGAAGGTGTCGACGGCGCCGTCCGGCACGGTCCAGTGCACGAGCACCAGGGTCTCGCCCGTGGCGTCGGCGTGGTCGTCCGGCACGATCGTGACGTCGCCGAACGGCATCGGTGCGACGGCGCGCTGCCGGTCGGTGAGCGCCGGGAACCCCGACACGACGATCAGCACGGCGCTCAGGGCGGTGACCACCCCGGCCCCGGCGAGCACCCCGACGACGCCGAACGGCGTGGCCACGACCCCGGCGAGCGCCGCGCCGACCGCGGTGCTGCCGAACAGGACGAGCTGGTAGGCGGCCAGTCCCCGCGCTCGGACCCAGGCGGGCAGGAACGCCTGCACCGTGCCGTTCAGGGTGGTGACGACCCCGATCCACGCGACGCCGCCGACGACCAGCGCGACGAGGACCACGGACAGCACCGGGACGAGCGCGACGACGACCATCGTCGCGCCGAACACCAACGAGGCAACCCCGACCGTCCCGCCGGTGCCGATCCGCGCGCGGATCGCCGGCATCGCGAACGCGCCACCGACCGAGCCGATGCCGACCGCGGCCAGCAGCAGCCCGTAGCCGCCGGAGGTGAGTCCGAGCGGCCCGTCCGCGACCAGCGGCAGGAGCGCCCACAGGGCGTTCGCCGGCACCATGAACGCCGCCAGCTGCAGGAGGAGCCGGCGGACGACCCCGGCGTGCAGGACGTACCGGAGTCCGGCCCGGGTGGCGTCGATGAACGGTTCCGCCCGGGTCTCCGGCCGTCGGTACCCGCGCCACGTGACGAGGACCACGAGGAACAGTGCGAACGACAGCGCGTTCGCCGCGAACACGAACGGCACCCCGAGCTGCGCGATCACCACCCCGGCGAGCGCCGGACCGATCGACCGGGCCACGTTGACGCCGACCGAGCTGAGCGCCGCCGCGTCGGTGATCATCGCCCGCGGCACGATCTCGGGCACGAGGGCCTGGTACGCGGGCAGCTGCAGGGCCGACGCGGTGCCGAGCAGGAACGTGACGGTGAGCAGGAGCGCCGGCGTCATCTGTCCCGTCGCGGTGAGCACGGTCATCGCGACCCCGACGACCACCTGGAACGCCTGCACCCCGATGAGGAGCTTTCGACGGTCGACGAACTCGCCGATCACGCCCGCCGGGATCCCGATGAGCAGGACCGGCAGGCTCGACGCGGTCTGCACGAGGGCGACGACGACGGGCGCCGCGTGCTCGTCGACGAGCAGCCACTGCGCGCCGACCGTCTGCATCCAGCTGCCGACGTTGCTGACGAGCACCGCGATCCACAGGGCGCGGAAGACCGGGATCGCGAGCGGCGCGAGCGCACCGCCACGGTTCGTCGTGGTGGGTTCGGCGGTCACGTCGCCTCCTCGGGGTGGGGCCGGGGACCGTCCGGGAGGCACGGTGCGCGTCCGACGCGCGCCGTGCCTCCCGGCCTGGTCGCCTGCAGATCGCTGGTCGCGTCGTCGGCGGTGGGCCGCGTCAGGACGTGGCGGTGGCCGTGGCCGCGCGCTCGATGACGTCGGCGACGTCCCGCGGGTGGGTCTGCATGACGAGGTGCGGTGCGGGGAGCTCCGTCACGTCGGTGATGCCGGCGCGGGTGTACCCGAAGCGCTCGACGTCGGGGTTGATGGTGTGGTCCTCGGACGACACGATGGCCCACGCCGGGGTCGTCTTCCAGGCGGCGGCCGAGGCGGGCTCGCCGAACGCGGCGCCGGACAACGGGCGCTGCGACACGGCGAGGACCTCGGCGATCCGCGGGTCGAGGCCACCGGCGAAGACGGCCGGGAACGCGTCGATCGCGACCGAGACGTCGGTGCCGTCCTCGGCTCCGGCGACCGGGTACGGGGTGTACACGAGGTTGGCGGCGAGGTCGGAGTCCGGGAACCCGCCCTGCAGCTGGCCGAGGCTCTCGCCGACGTCCAGGACGTACCCGGCGACGTAGACGAGCCCGACGACGTTCGCGGCCTCGCCCGCGACGGTGATCACGGCGCCGCCGTAGGAGTGCCCGGCGAGGACGACGGGGCCGTCGACGTGCTCGGCCACGGCCCGGATCGAGGCGGCGTCCTCGGCGAGGCTGCGGTTGTACACGGGCGGCACGAGCACGGTGTGGCCGCGGTCGAGGAGCTCCCGGGTGACGGGGGCCCAGCTGGCGGCGTCCGCGAAGGCGCCGTGGACGAGGACGATGGTCGGTGCGGTCATGGGCGGCCTCCTGCGGGCTGGCGCGGTGCCGGGCGGGGGTGCCGGCGTCGTCACGCTAGGGCCGTCCGGACCAGGCCGTCCTGTCCCTGCCGTGCCCAGGCAGCGCAGCGACCGGCCCCGCCGCACCCGGGTGGCGGCCCCGGCACCGTCGGAAACGCCGCGTGGTGCGTGCGGGCGGGCACGCCGTCGGCCGAGCCGGGTCCTCGCGGGACCCCTTTCGCCCCGAGGGGAACGTCTAGCGTGAGCAAGATGGACAACGGGGACGGCACGACGACGACGTCGGCCCAGGACTTCGTGGACGCACTCGCCGAGCCGGCCGTCGTCTTCGACCGCTACCTCGACGTC
The DNA here is from genome assembly GCF_044497295.1 of Curtobacterium pomorum. NCBI lineage: Bacteria > Bacillati > Actinomycetota > Actinomycetes > Micrococcales > Microbacteriaceae > Curtobacterium > Curtobacterium pomorum. Next base: position 636,031 of record NZ_CP172409.1, on the reverse strand, counting down.
GTGGCGGCGAACCGGCTCGCCGGAGCGGTCTCGGCGTCGTTGACGGTCGGCACGAACCTGGCGCGGTTCACGTTCCTGAACCCGCACGTCGAGGACTCGGTCGCCGGGTGGGAGGCCGAGGCTCACCGCACCGCGGCGACCTTCCGGGACTCGCTCGAGCAGCACGAGGCGGACACGCGGTTCCGCCAGCTCCTCGGTGAGTTGATGGCCAGGAGCCCGGCCTTCGCGAGCGAGTGGGCGGCCGGCGCCGACCGGGCTGCGCACCGTGGCGTGACGACGTTCGACAACCCGCTCGTCGGACGGCTCCTGCTGCGGTGGGAGCAGTTCCGGCGACAGGAGGACCCCGAGCACGTGCTGGTGGTCTGGACCGCTGCGGACCACGACGCTGCCGCGCACCTCGACGCCCTGCGCGCGGTGCTCAGCCGCTGATCGGTTCGCCGTCGACCGGTGCCGTGCGCAGCGCGTCGGGACCCGTCCGCCGCACGTCGGGTCGGAGTTGCGCCGCGAGGTAGGCGACGGCCGCCGCTGCCGGGGTGCCCGGGTCGGCCCAGAAGGTGACGAGCACGTGCGAGCTGCCGGGGATCGCGAAGTTCTGCCAGCGGAACTCGATCCACCCGATCGGGTCGATCCAGTGCCGTGAGGTCCCCGTGCGCTGGACGGCGACGTCGTGCCGTGCCCAGATGCGGGCGAAGTCCGGGTCCTGCAGGGTGAGCGTCCCGACGATCTCCTGCAGACGGGGGTCCTCGGGTTCGGCGTGCAGGCGCAGGGCGGCGACGACGCGGTGCGCGGTCGGCTCCCAGTCCACGGCGTGCTGCCGCGAGGCCTCGGTGAAGATCTGCAGGACGAGGTTGGCGCCCGGTTCCATGTACCCGGGTCCGAGTGCGCTCGCGAGCGCGTTGGACAGGATGATGTCCTGGTTCCGGTCCATCACGAACGCCGGGGTGTGGGCCCACTGCGCCAGCAGCGCACGGACCGAGTCGTCGATGCCCGGCGGGTCGATGCCGAGGGGCCGTCGGCGCTCGGCGTGGGCGATCCGTCGCACGTAGTCGAGCGCCTCACCGTCGAGCCGCAGAGCCCGGGCCAGGGCCACCAGGACCTGGTCGGACGGCTGGTGGTCACGGCCGCGCTCGAGCCGGAGGTAGTACTCGGCGCTGATGCCGGCGAGCCGGGCGACCTCTTCGCGCCGCAGCCCCTCGACGCGGCGTCCGGGCTCGCGGGCGAGTCCGACGTCCTCGGGCTGGACGAGTGCCCGACGGGCGCGGAGGTACTGACCCAGACCGGACCGTCGCGCATCCACGGATGCAGGATAGCCGGAACCCGCAATGAACGCGAGAACCGCCGTTCTCAGACGGCGCCGGGTCCTCGGGCGATGGTCTCGTGCGGCTGCTCGCCGAAGCGTGCGCGGTAGTGCGCGGCGAAGCGTCCGAGGTGCGTGAACTGCCACCGTCGGGCGACGTCGCTCACCAGCAGCGCTCCGGAGCGCGAACGTCCGAGCTCGAGGTGGACCCGGTCGAGTCGGACCTCGCGCAGGTACTGCATCGGCGTCACCGCGAGACGCCGACGAAAGAGGGCCTGCACGCCGCGCTCGGTCAGGCCGCACGAGGCCGCGATGTCGGCCACCGAGAGCGGCCGGCCGGCCTCGTCGTGCACGAAGCGGATCGCGCGGCGCATCCGGTGCTCGACGTCCGACCGCGACGGCGCGAACGTGGACAGCACGACGGTGGCGATGCGCCGGTTCACCGCGGCCCGCTCGTCGGCCGGCAGCGCCGGGTCGAGCACCCGATCGGTGACGTCGCGGAGCAGTGCCCGGAGCGGCTCGATCCGGGGGTCGGCGGCGTCCGGCTGGCGGAACTCGGCCACGCCGTCGCGGTCGCCGAGCAGGGCCGGCGCCAGGTGCAGCAGGGTCATGGCTGTGGCGTCGGTGTCGAAGCCGTACGCCAGCGACGCTGAGAGCATCATCGGGCGTTCGGCGCCGACGTCCCAGCTCGAGCCGTCGTCCGCGGTCAGGTGGGCACGGCCGTCGGCGAGCCAGAAGACCACGTGGTCCGGACGGGGCCCGATCGTCCCGGACCGGTGTCCGTGCGTCCCGATGCGCCGGATCGACAGGTCCGCGTCACCCCCGGTCACGTAGTCCATCGGCACCGCGTCCATCGGCACCGCGTCCATCGGCACAGCGTCGGGAGTCGTCACGGGTCCGGCACCTTGTCCCACTCGTCGGCGTACCGCGAGAGCACCGTCCACCGTGACACCGGCCAAGTGGTGATGAACGCACGACCGACCACGTCGTCGACCGGCACCGTGCCGTGCACACGGGAGTCCGCCGAGTTGTACCGGTTGTCGCCCATCACCCAGATGCGCCCCTCCGGCACGGTGATGTCGAAGTCGGTGCCGGAGACCCGGTCCGACCCGATCTCGGGCACCACGTACGGCTCGTCGACCGGGTGTCCGTTCACCGACAGGTGACCGCCGGTGCCGCAGCACGACACGGTGTCGCCCGGCAGGCCGATGACGCGCTTGATCAGGTCGTCGCCCTGCCCGGTACCGAGCCAGCCGCCCGGGTCCTGGAACACGACGACGTCACCGCGCTGCAGCGGGACGGCGCCGGGGACGAGTTCGTTGACGAGGACGCGGTCGCCGACCAGCAGCGTGTTCTGCATCGACGCGGACGGGATGTAGAAGGACCGGACCAGGTAGGTCTTCACCAGGAAGGACGCCAGCAGCGCCACGACGACGATGACCACCAGGTCGCGGAGGAACTTCCAGCCGGCCCGCTTCGGCTTCGGTTCGGACTCGGTGGCGCTCAATGCGTCAACACCACCTTCACGAGACCGATCACGAACGCCACAGCGGCCAGCACGATGCCGCCCCAGAGCCCGAGGAACGTGGGGCGCCTGCCGCTGAACCGCTGCACGAAGACGCCGACCATCCCGATGCGCACCACCAGGATGACCAGGGCCGCCGTCTGCGCCCACCCCGCCGGGATCCACCCGGCCCACGCCACCGCGTACAGCACCGCGGGGATGAGCCCGGACGTCGCGATGGGGTTGGCGTTCCGCATGATGGTCGCGACCGATTCGCGCCGGGCGTCGTCGGTCTCGGACTCGTCGCCGCCGAGCCCGTGCGCCACCAGGTGCGCGAGGACGTGCGCCAGGTAGGTCAGGACCGCGGTCGCCAGGACGGCCCAGATCGCCGCGCCGTGGTGGATCGCGGCGGGGTCGACGGCGATCGCGGCGGCGAGCACCGTGATGTTGCCGTAGATGTAGGACGACATCCGGTCGCGCACGTGCTCGATCGGCAGGTCGCGCGGGTCCGGACGACCGCCGCGGGGTCCGCGTCCGAGCGGTGGTCGTGTGCGTGGCATCCGTCCATCTTGGCCCTCGCGCGCCCGTCCTCGCCGACAGGACGCCGAGTGCGATGGCCACGAGCGTGCCCGGCTCCGGCAGACTGGGTGGCGATCGGTGCGACGGAGCACCGAAGAGGAGGCCCGTATGACGTCCGCACGACCACTCGCCCTGGTGACCGGCGTGGGCCGCAGAGCCGGCATCGGCGCGGCGCTCGCAACCCGGCTGGCGACCGACGGCTGGGACCTGGCCATCTCGTGGTGGGGCCCCTACGACGACCGCGTGAGCGGTGGGGCGGATCCCGACGGGGTCGAGTCCGTCGTGCAGGAGTGCGAGTCGGTGGGTGCACGCGTGACGCGCCTCCCGGTCGACCTGGAGGACCCGGAACAGGCTGCCGCGCTGGTCGGCCGTGCCGAGACGGAGGCGGGCGCGCCCGTCACCGCGCTGGTGATGTCGCACTGCGAATCGGTGGACTCGGACTTCCGGACCACGACGGTCGAGTCGTGGGACCGGCACTTCGCCGTCAACGCCCGCGCGCCGTTCCTGCTCGTGCAGGCGTACGCGGCCGCACTCGAGCGCGCCGGCGATGCCGCACCACGCGACCGTCGGCGGATCGTCGCACTGACGAGCGACCACATCGCGTACAACCTGCCGTACGGGGCTTCGAAGGGTGCGCTCGACCGCATCGTGTTCGGCGCCGCGAAGGAGCTCGGCAGCCTGGGCGTCAGCGCGAACGTCGTGAACCCGGGCCCGAACGACACCGGGTGGATGTCCGACGACGTCAAGCGCTGGGCGGTCGAGGGGACGCCGCTCGGCCGGCTCGGACGCCCGTCGGACACCGCGGCGCTCGTCGGGTTCCTCTGCTCGGAGCAGGGTGCCTGGGTGAACGGGCAGCTGCTGACGTCGGACGGCGGGATCTCGAACCGCGCCTGACCCCTCAGCCGGCGCCGAGACTCGGGGTCAGCGACACTTCTCGGGGCTGCGGGCACGAGGAGTGTCGCTCAGCCCGAGACTCGGCCCCTCGCGACCCGCTCGTCAGCCGCGACCGGGCACGGTCACCTCGATGCGGTTCGCCCACGGGTCCTCGAACGCGACCGTCCGGCCGTCGTCCGCGGTCTGCACCCCGGTGTCGTGCATGCGCGACACGAGGGCGCCGAGGTCGTCGGCTCCCGGCACCTCGATCCGCACGAGTCCGAGCCCGAGGGCGAGCTGGCGGCGCCCGGCCCCGCGGGAGTTCCAGGTGTTCATCGCCATGTGGTGGTGGTACCCGCCGGCGCTGACGAACAGGGCCTCACCCCACCCGGCCGTCGTCGCGAAGCCGAGCTTGTCGACGTAGAACGCCTTCGCGCTGGCCACGTCGCCGACCGACAGGTGCACGTGGCCGACCTTGCCCGGGCGTGCCGCGGCGGTGTCCAGGGCGTCCTGCGTCAGGTGCTCCTGCAGGAACGCGTTCGGGTCGACGTACTTCGTGTCCATGTCGACCATGCCGTGCGTCCACGACCACTCGGTGCGGTCGCGGTCCCAGTACAGCTCGACGCCGTTGCCCTCGGGATCGGTGAAGTAGAACGCGTTGCTCACCAGGTGGTCGGCGCTGCCGGTGAAGGTCTGCGGGAACTTCGTCGCGACCGAGTACAGCGCCGCGGCCAGGTCTGCCCGGGTGTCGAACAGGATCGCGGTGTGGAACAGGCCGGCGTCGTGGGGGGCCGCGTGCTGCATCGACGGCGCGTGCTCGAGGATCACGATCGGGATCGCCAGACCACCGGCGCCCGGTCGCCCCAGCACGGCGACGCCGCCCTCGTTCGAGAGCAGCGCGAGCTGGACGCCGTCGCGGTAGTAGCCGATCATCCGGTCGAGGTTCGCGACGCGGAGGGTGACGGCACCCATCCCGGTGTCGGCGGCGAGGAGGTCCTGCGTGTGCATGGCACCAGTGTGCGCCCGTTTGGTTGACGCGTCAACCAAATGGGTTCGTCGGCTGCACCAGAGCGACAGATCCACGCGACCCCGGCGCGAGGTACCCGCCAAAGCGACAGATCGCTGCGGACGGTTCGCGGCGATCTGTCGCTTTGCCGGACCAAGCGAACGCAACGACCGTCACCACATCCGTGCAGGATGGACGCGTGACTGATGACATCCGGTGGGAGGTGGTCGAGGAGAGCTCCCTCTCGCTCCCCGACCACGAAGCGATCGCAGCACTGCTGGCGCAGGCGTTCCCGGACTGGTCCCACTGGTACGTGGGCGGCCGCAGCTGGTCCGGCATGCAGCCCGAGCGCCGGGTCCTCGCCCGCGACCAGGACGGCGTCGTCCTGGCGCACGTCGGGATCCGCCGCATGTTCATCACGGTCGGCGGGCGCGACGTGCTGGTCGGGGACACCGGTCTCGTCGCCGTGTCGCCCCGGCTGCAGGGATCGGGCAAGGGCCGGGAGCTCATGGAGCGCACGCACGCCGTGCTCGACGGGCTCGCGGTGCCGTACGGCTTCCTCGGCGCAGGCGAGAACCGCATCCCCTTCTACGCGAAGCTCGGCTGGCACGAGTTCCCCGAGGTCGTCGGCACCTTCTCGGCGTTCACCGCCGAGGGCGCCGGCATCACGAACACGGAACAGGGCGGCTGGATGGTGCGGCCGGTCGCCGCAGCGCTCGAGGACTGGCCGGCCGGCCCGATCTGGCTGAACGGCCAAGAGGTCTAGAACACAACCACGAACGGACGGGAGGCACGGTGCCAGCTGGCACCGTGCCTCCCGTCCGTATGGTGGCGGAGCGGGGCTTACGCCTCGACCGCAACCGTCTCCGGGTCCTCGTTCGAGCCCGGCGCGCTCGGCACGACCGCGGCGCGCACGCGCGCACCGAGGTCGGCGTCGACGTTCGTCCAGTACGCGAAGACACGCTCGCGCAGGTCGTCACGCGTCACCTTCGAGACGTGACCGGCGATGTTGCCGACTAGGCGCTCACGGGCGGCGTCGTCGAGGACCTCGCGGACCATCGTGCCGGCCTGGCCGAAGTCGTCGTCCTCCGGGTGCAGGGTCGCCGCGGAGCGCTGCAGCGCGCCGTCCGACTCCCAACCGGGCACGTCGTCGGTCGCGGACGGGTCGGCGTGCGCGCCACCGAGCGAGTTCGGGGCGTACACCGGCACCTCGGACTTCTGGAAGTCGAAGCGCATGGCGCCGTCCTTCGAGTACGAGTGCACCTCGTTCTTCGGGGCGTTCACCGGCAGCTGCGCGTGGTTCGTGCCGACGCGGTAGCGGTGGGCGTCCGCGTAGCTGAAGATGCGCGCCAGGAGCATCTTGTCGGGGCTCGCCGCGATGCCGGGCACGAAGTTCGACGGTGCGAACGTCGCCTGCTCGATCTGCGCGAAGTAGTTCTCCGGGTTGCGGTTGAGCTCCATCGTGCCGACCTCGATGAGCGGGTAGTCCGCGTGCGGCCACACCTTCGTCAGGTCGAACGGGTTGAACCGGTACGACTCGGCGTCCGCGTAGGGCATGATCTGCACCTTGAGCGTCCAGCGCGGGAAGTCGCCCCGCTCGATCGCGGCGTGCAGGTCACGGATGTGGAAGTCCGCATCCTCACCGGCGATGCGGTCGGCGTCCTCCTGCGTCAGGGTCTTGTGGCCCTGCTCGGTCAGGAAGTGGTACTTCACCCAGAAGCGCTCACCCTCGGCGTTGATCCACTGGTACGTGTGCGACCCGAAGCCGTCCATCTCGCGCCAGCTCGCCGGCAGGCCACGGTCGCCCATGAGCCAGGTGACCTGGTGCGCCGACTCGGGCGACAGGGTCCAGAAGTCCCACTGCATGTCGTGGTCGCGCAGGTGCGATCCGGGCAGACGCTTCTGCGAGCGGATGAAGTCGGGGAACTTGATGCCGTCGCGGATGAAGAAGACCGGAGTGTTGTTGCCGACGAGGTCGTAGTTGCCCTCGGACGTGTAGAACTTCAGCGCGAAGCCACGGGGGTCGCGCCACGTGTCGGGCGAACCCTGCTCGCCGGCGACGGACGAGAAGCGCGTGAGCATCTCGGTCTGCTGGCCCGGCTGCAGGAACGCGGCGCGGGTGTACTTGCTGATGTCCTGCGTGACGGTGAAGGTACCGAACGCTCCGCCGCCCTTCGCGTGGACGACGCGCTCCGGCACGCGCTCGCGGTTGAACTGGGCGAGCTTCTCGACCAGGTAGTGGTCGTGCAGCGCGAGGGGGCCGTCGGCCCCGACGCCCATCGAGTGCTCGTCGCTCGAGACGGGAGCGCCGGAGTTGGTCGTGGTGGTGGGGGTGCCGGACGGGGTGCCGGTCGTGTTCTGGTCGGACACGGTTCCTCCTTGGGTGGAACGGTTGGTTCGGTCAGGGGTGCTCGGGTGGCTCAGGGGACGCGCGGGGCGTCGGGGGCGTCTGCGCTTGCGCCTGCGTCTGGGGCGTCTGCGCCTGTGCCGGGCGCGTCTGCGCCTGGGCTGGGCGCCTCTGCGCCCGCGTCGTCGCGCTCGGCCGCGGCGCAGCGCTCGCAGATGCCCCAGTAGGTGACCTCGGCGGTGGTGACGGCGAAGCCGTGCGCGTCCGACGGGGTCAGACAGGGCGAGTGCCCGACGGCGCAGTCGACGTCCTCGATCGCGCCGCACAGCGTGCAGACGATGTGGTGGTGGTTGTCCCCGGTCCGTCGCTCGTAGCGCGCAGGGCTGCCTGCCGGCTCGATGCGTCGGACGAGCCCGACGCCGGTGAGTGCGGCGAGGACCCCGTAGACGGCCTGGTGGCTGGTCGTCGGGAGTTCGGCGGTGAGTGCCGTGACGATGTCGTCGGCGGTGGCGTGCGGCATCGACTCGGTCGCGCGCAGTACCGCGAGTCGCGGTGTCGTCACCCGGAGGCCCGAGGTGCGGAGCAGATCGGCGTCGGCGTCCATGCTGAGCCTTTCTTTTGCAGGAATCAAGACAACGTGGCCACTGTACACGAGCTTCTGCCGACGGTCAGCGCGAGGACGCATGCCGCTACCGGAATACGAAGTGTCACGATCCGGTCGCGATCAGCTGGGACGACCCTGGACCGACCGTTCCGCACGCTAGCGTCCGGACATGTCCACGAGCCAAGGTCTGCCTGAACAGGCGAACAGTGCACCGGACGTCCGGGGGATCATCGCGAAGCGGGACCTGGTCGTCGACCTCATCCGGACGGCCTGCGTCGTCCTCGTCGTCATCGTGCACGTCACGATGGTCGGCGTCGCCGCCGACGACCAGGGGGTGCGGGTGACGAGCCCCCTGCAGGAGCTCCCGTGGTACGTCGCCGCCACCTGGGTCGGGCAGGTGATGCCCCTCTTCTTCGTGGTCGGCGGCTTCGCGAGCGCGGTCGGCTGGCGCAGCACCGTCGCCCGCGGTGCACCGAGCCCCGCGCGCGACTACCTGGCCACCCGGCTGGTGCGCCTGTTCCGGCCGGCGGTCCCGCTGTTCGTGTTCCTCGCACTCGGGCTCGGGGTGGCGACGGCTGCCGGCACCCCGCCGGACCTCCTCGCCGAGGTCGCGTTCGGCATCGGTTCGCCGCTCTGGTTCCTCGCCGCGTACGGCATCACGCAGTGCTGCGTGCCGCTGATGATGCGCCTGCACGAGCGGGCACCGTGGGCCACCCTCGGCGTCCTGCTGCTGCTCGCCGGAGCGGTCGACGCGGTCCGCCTGGCCACCGGGGTCGCCGAGGTCGGACTGCTCAACCTCGGACCGGTGTGGCTCTTCGCCCAGCAGCTCGGGTTCCTCTGGGCCGACGGCTGGTTCGCGCGGCGGTCGAAGGCGCTCCTGCTCGCGGTGGCGGTCGTCGCCTACGCCCTGCTCGTCCCGATGACCTCGATCGGGCTGTGGGCACCGGACATGCTGCAGGACCTCAACCCGCCGATGCTCCCGCTGGCGTTCCTCGCGATCGCAGAGGCCTGCCTGGTCCAGCTCGTGCACGCCCCGCTCACCCGCCTGATGCGCACCAGGGCCGCGCTCGGCGCCGTGTTCGTGCTCGGTCGGGACGGCATGACCATCTACCTCTGGCACCTGCCGCTCTTCATCGCGCTGAACGGGGTCGCCCTGCTGGTCGGGGTGCCGTTCCCGACGCCGGGCTCCGGTCCGTGGTGGGCGTCCCGCGTCGTCGCACTGGTCGTGGTGCTCGCCGTCGCGCTCGGGGTCGCTCGGGCGCTGCGCTGGTTCGACCGCCCGCTCCCCCGCCTGCTGCCCTCGGCCGACCGTCCGTCGTGGCCCGTCGTCGCCGTCGCGGCGGTCTGCACGATCGGTCCGGCGTTCCTCGTGATGCAGCTGCACCTGTCGTTCGGGGTCGCGGTCATCGGCGCCGTCGCGGTGCCGATCGGGGTGTGGTTGCTCTCGCGGACCACGCCGGCCAGGGGCGTCACCCGGATCTGAACCGGTTCTCACCGATCGGAGCCGCTCGGGTCCGCGCCGGCACACACGCCGGGCAGAGGATGGCACGAGGCCGATCCGCAGGAGGCACCCGACGCCGTCGACACCCGAGTTCTGGAGCACCTGGCGGTTCGACCCCCTGTCAGCGGTGATGATCGTCGTCGCCGCGGTCGCCTACGGCTGGTGGGTCGTCGGAGCTGCCCGCCGCGGCGCACGCTGGCCCTGGTGGCGCACCCTCGCATTCGTCGCGGCGCTGGTGTTGTTCGGCATCCTGCAGTTCGGCATCGTCGGCGTGTACGACCAGCAGCTGCGGTGGGCGTTCGTCCTGCGGTCCGCCCTGCTCTTCTTCGCGGTCCCCACCTTCGCCGCGCTCGGTGCGCCCGTGTCGTTGCTCCGGACAGGAGGCCCGGATCGCCTCGCGCACGCCGCCGACGCCGCCATGCGGTCGCGTCCAGTGCGTCTGCTCGGCAACGCGATCGTCGCGCCGCTGGTCGCCCTCGTCCTGTTCGGCCTGTTGCTGACACCGTTCGCGGCGACGCTGCGGGAATCGTCCGTCTGGGCCGTCGTCATCACGGTGACGGTGCCGGCGCTCGGCTTCGGACTGCTCGCCCCGCTGTCCGAGCCCGGGGTGCTGCGGTCGTCGACGTTCGTCACCGCGGAGTTCCTGCTCGCGTTCGCCGAGCTGATGATCGACGCGGTGCCGGGCATCGTGCTGCGGATCACGAACCACGTGCTCGACGGCTCGGTGGTGCAGGCGGTCGGGCAGCCGTGGTTCCCGTCCCCGCTGCGCGATCAGCACCTGGCGGGCGACCTGCTGTGGTTCATCGCCGAGGTGGCGGACATCCCCGTGCTCATCTCGCTGTTCATCCGGTGGCAGCGGACCGACCGCCGCGAGGCCCACGCCGTCGACGCCCTGACCGACGAGCAGATCGACGAGCTGACGCGGGCGCACCTGCGGCGCCGCGGGTGAGCGCGGGGGCGGGCGGCGGCGGCGCTGACCCGGAACGACATCGTCGACGTCGTACGACATCGACGGTGTCGCAACCCCGCGGCCGCAACCGTTGCCGACGCGGGGCAGCGACAAGACCGTTGTCGTACGACATCGACGGTGTCGCAACCCCGCAGCCGCAACGACCACGCCGCGACCCCCGGATGCACGCGAGCCCCGGGCCGCTCGTGTGAGCAGCCCGGGGCCCGTGTGGTCGGCGCGGGTCAGGCGTCGGCGTGCTTGCCGTGGTGGTCGATGCCCGCGAGCTCGGCCTCTGGCGTCGCCGGAGCAGCGGCCGCAGCGTGCGCGCCGTGCGCGGTCGGCTTCGCGTCGCCCTCGGTCGGGGCAGTGCCCTCGGCGCCGGGCTGGGTGGTCACGCCACCGGTCTGCTGCCAGGCGACGGTCTGCTTCGGCTTCGCCAGGAACAGCGCCGCCACGATCGCCGCGATGAGCACGATCGCCGGCAGGAACAGCGACTCACCCATGGCCCGCGAGAACGGCTCGAGCAGTGCACCCGGCAGTGCGCCGACCTGCTGCTCGGCTCCGCCCGCGGACACCCCGCCGGTCGAGGACGGGAAGTTCGCGGTGATCCGGGCCTCCATCAGCGCGGCGATGCCGGCCGACCCGAGGACCGCACCGATCTGCCGCGTGGTGTTGTAGACGCCCGAGCCGGCACCGGCCAGCTTCGGCGGCAGGTTGCGCGTCGCCGAGACGGACAGCGGGCCCCACATGCAGGCGTTCGCGATGCCGAGGAGCGCGCTCGGCAGGAGCACCCATCCCCAGTCGGCGCTCGACGACAGCAGGGCGCCGAACCAGAAAAGCCCGGCCGAGAAGCAGGCGAGGCCGAACGCGGCGACCCAGCGCGGGTTCCAGCGGTTGAGGTTCTTGCCGACGAGCGGGGCGAGGCCGGCGGACAGCACGGCCTGCGGCACGAGGAGCAGCGCAGCCTGGGTCGGCGAGAAGCGCAGGACGTCCTGCGCCCAGAGCATGATCGGCAGGGCGAACGAGGCGATCGCGACACCGACGGCCGTGATGGCGACGTTGGCGAGCGTGAAGTTGCGGTCCTTGAACAGGCCGAGGGGCAGCAGCGGCTCGCCCTTCTGCGTGCCCTGCCAGACCACGAACCCGGCGAGGACGACCAGGCCGGCGATGATCAGGCCCCACACCGAGATCGGGCCGGCGATGGTGCCCCAGTCGTAGGTCTCGCCCTCTTGGATGCCGAACACGAGCAGGAACAGACCGACCGCGGACAGGAAGATCCCGAGGTAATCGAAGCGGTGGCCGTGGCGGTCGAACGACGGCACGAAGCGCTGCGCCAGGACGAACGCGACGACACCCACGGGGACGTTCACGAAGAAGATCCACTCCCACCCGAAGCCGTCGACGAGCAGGCCGCCGACGATCGGGCCGACGAGCGAGGCGACACCGGCGACGGCGCCCCAGAGGCCCATCGCCGCGCCGCGCTTCTGCGGCGGGAAGATGCGCGTGATGACGGACATCGTCTGCGGGCTCATCATCGCGGCGCCGAGGCCCTGCACAACGCGGGCGACGATCAGCACCTCGATCGAGCCGGCCAGGCCGCACCACAGGCTGGCGAGCGTGAAGACCACGAGGCCGATCTGGTACATGACCTTCGGGCCGAAGCGGTCACCGAGCCGGCCCGTGATGAGCAGCGGCACGGCGTAGGCGAGCAGGTACGCGCTCGTCACCCAGATCACGGCGTTGATGTCCGCGTCGAGCTTCTGGGCGATGGTGGGGGTGGCGACCGACACGATGGTCGAGTCGACGAGGATCATGAAGAAGCCGACGACGAGCGCCCAGAGGGCGGGCCACGGCTTCTTCTCGGTCGTCCGCGGAGGCGTGACGGTGGTCATCGAGTGGTGTCCTTGCTGTTCGTGGGGAAGTCAGTGTCTGCGGGGACGGCCGGGCCGTCCCAGGGGAGGTCGCCGCTGGCGATGCGGTCGACGGTGGTGCTGAGCCACTCGATCTGCGCGGCGAGCATCGCACGGACGTACGACACGTCGAGCCAGTAGCGCTCGGTGAGCTGCTTGGCGTGCACGCGCTGGAGCGCCTCGTCGTAGTCGTCGCGCTCCCGTTCGAGCGCGACGATCCGTGCCCGGACGGCATCGACCGCCTCGGCCTGCGGCAGGTTCTCGAGGACGGAGAGCGCCAGGTGGAACTCCGGGTACTCGTCGGCGGGCTCGGCCACCATGCGGCGGAGGCCGTCGGCGAGCGCTGCGCGGCCGGCGTCGGTGATCGTGTAGGTGGTGCGCTCCGGACGGTTGCCGTCGCGGTCGGTGCCCACGACCTGGGCGAACCCGAGTTCGGCGAGGCGGCCGACCTGGTGGTACAGGGTGCCCGGGCGGACCTTGACGTTCCGCTCCTCCTGCCGGTGGAGCATCGTCTGGAACATCTCGTACGGGTGCATCGGCGCCTCGTTCAGCAGGTCGAGCGCGGCGAACGCGAGCGGTGTGAGCGACGCCATCCGTGCCTCCTGGCTGATCGATGCGGCAGTCTTCGGACTGGACTATTCGACTTCGAATATACGGAGTGGAACACGCGTGAGCAAACGCACAGTTTCCCCTCCACAGGAGGCCCAGATCCGTCCCGGCGTATCGCGCGCGCCCCGTAGACTGGTCGCGTCCCCCCACCCCTGAAGTGCTGGAGAGAACACGTGCCAACGATCGTCGTCGAGGTCATGCCCAAGGCTGAGATCCTCGACCCCCAGGGCAAGGCGGTGGGCAACGCCCTCGCACGCCTGGGCAAGGCCGACCTGACCAACGTCCGCATCGGCAAGCGTTTCGAGGTGACCGTCGACGGCCCCGTCGACGACGCCAAGCTGGCCGAGGTCCGCGACATCGCCGCCGACGTCTTCTCGAACGCGGTCATCGAGGACGTCGTCTCCGTGACCGTCGAAGGCCAGTGACCCGGATGCGCATCGGCGTCATCACCTTCCCCGGCTCGCTCGACGACCGCGACGCCCAGCGCGCGGTCCGTCTCGCCGGCGCCGACCCCGTCGCCCTCTGGCACGGCGACCACGACCTGCAGGGCGTCGACGCGATCGTGCTGCCCGGCGGGTTCTCGTACGGCGACTACCTGCGCGCCGGTGCGATCGCCGCGAAGGCGCCGATCATGGCCGAGGTCATCGACGCCGCCGGCAAGGGCATGCCCGTGCTCGGCATCTGCAACGGCTTCCAGATGCTGGCCGAGGCCCGTCTGGTCCCCGGGGCGCACACCCGCAACGCGCACCAGCAGTTCATCCGCCGCGACCAGAAGCTCCGCGTCGAGACCACCTCGACGGCCTGGACCTCGGGGTTCACCGCGCAGCAGGAGATCACGATCCCGCTCAAGAACGCCGACGGCCGGTTCGTCGCCGACGCCGACGAGATCAAGCGCATCGAGGACAACGGCCAGGTCGTCTTCCGCTACGTGGGCGTGAACCCGAACGGTTCGATCGACGACATCGCCGGCGTCTCGAACGAGCGCGGCAACGTCGTGGGCCTGATGCCGCACCCCGAGCACGCGACCGAGCCCGGCTTCGGCCCGGACACCGCCGCTGCCATGGCCTCCGGCACGGACGGCCTCACCTTCTTCACCTCCGTGATCGAGCACGCGCTCGTGCAGCGCTAATGCCACTGGACGCCGCTCCTCGTCAACTACGAAACGGCTGGAGCCATAATCGCAGTGCCGCCGATGCCCTTGATCCGAACGTGCATCTGCCAGCCTCACTTATGCTCCGGTTTTACTCCGTGGAGTGCGGGCTAAAGGCTGCGCTCGCAAAACGCGAAGATCTTGTGTCGATTGCCGATGAACCGCGCTACATCACACACGATCTGCGGGTTCTATTGAAGGAACTCAATGTCCCGGCCACCCACGCGGACGCGTTGGACAATCGCCGAGCAATTGACGCCTTCGGTGGCATAATAGCCCTCAGATCGATTCATGAAGCTTGGCGTTATGGACGCACGCTTCATGGCGACGACAACAAGGAGGCCGGAGACGCGCTGGACGCCCTCCACGACTGGTGCAAAGAGGAGTTGTAAATGCTCGATGATAGGGGACCGTCGCTACCTCCGCGGATCTTTACATGGGTTGATGCGGAACAACATCTGCAGCGATTGTTGCGCTTGCAGCAATGGCCGGATTGGCTCCAAGAAGCTGATGGGTTCTGGGATGCACTCGTTCTACGGACCAGTGCCGCCGTCAATGCGGCTGAGGCATCCGCTTGGCTTGAGTCAGTGTTCGGCATTCAGTCGATCGACCGCACGGGCGAAGCGCCACAGCTACGCCTTCAGGGCACAAGGGAAGGCGCCTATTCGGATCGAGCGCTACCGATCGTTGTCGAGCTGGCAAACTCGGAAGTAGCCACAGGCCGACGAACGCCGACCTGGGCGGTCCGGCGCGTAGCTCGAACTAGCACCGATTCCATCACGCCATCGTCTCGCTCCCTTCCCTCGAATTTGCAGTTTTTGGCGTTCCATTCGTACAAAGGCGGCGTAGGGCGTACCCTCCACGCAGTAGCAGCAGCACGCGCAGCGTCGGGAGATGGAAAGCGCGTGCTCCTCGTTGACGGCGATTTGGAGGCACCCGGCATCTCGTGGATGTACGAGCAGGAAGGCCGAGAGACCGCTTTCGCGTACGAGGACTTCCTGGCTCTTGTACATGCTTCTCGCGTCCCTAATCACGAGGATGCGGTAGCGATCGCTGCCGAGCAGATCACAAATCAGTCGATTGCCGATGTCTACTTCCTGCCCGCACGCCGCGATCTCACGCGCGTCGACCCGGCACGCATAGAGCCCAACAATCTTTTCACGCCAAGGACATCGCCATTCGTCCTGACGGATACTCTCGCCGATCTCGCTGTCCAGCTGGGTGTCGATGTCGTGATTGTCGATCTCCGAGCGGGAGCCTCAGAACTTGCGGCCTCCCTTCTCCTCGACGCGCGGCTCAAGCACATCTTCGTGACAACCGTGAGCGAGCAGTCGGTACGCGGCGCAATTCAGATTATCGAAGCAGTTCGAAAACTCGCTCCCAAACGTGCTGCGGATCCGCTTGATGCGACCCTGATCTCGCAATACCGGCGCGGGCATCACGATGTCCTCGTCGAAGGCGTCGCCGCGATGCTTCAAGAAGCCCTATCTCCGGCAGGAACTTCTGACGCTTCCGACGTGCAGATTGACTCGACGCTACTTTCGGAGCCAATCCTCTCACCCTTCAAAGAAGATCTCTTGGGCCTTCCTGCGGCTTGGTCTGCAGTCACGGCGAGAATCGACGACGCGGGCTTGCAGTTGGTTGTAGCCGACCTACTAGTCCGCACGGCGCATCTGCAATCGACCGATGCCGATAGCCCTTCCAGCCGCGCAACCTCTCCCGTACGTGAAGCACGGAAGGCCGTAACGGAACTTGCAGATGCTCTAGTCTTCGCCGAAACCGCAAATGGGAGCGAATTCCTCCCGACCGATTCGATGGAGCGCTTGCTTGAAGCGCACAGAACCGAAGCGCCCATTTCGGTAGTGATTGGCGCGAAGGGTGCGGGCAAGACTTTCACGCAGCTACAGATGCTCTTCAGAGACACCTGGAGTGCATACGCCGCGGAAGTCGGGATATCCGGAGTACGTCTGGATCATACATTAATACCCACTTTAGTGTCTCGCAATCTGCAAGATGCCACCGCTCAACGAGTTGCTGATTTGGCTCGCGATCGGGCCAATTCCCTTGGGGGCACCGCATCGGATGGGCTGTCTATAGCAATAAGTGATGCTGTGAGCGATGCGCTCGGTCGTGGCGAGAGTTTCAGCGATTCCGATTGGCGCCGACTGTGGCTTTGGTGCTGCGCGCGTAGCGCTGGTTTTGATGTCTCACCCGAAACTGTCGAACAGCAGTTAATCGAGGCGTCGGTGAATCACCGAGCAATATTCCTAATCGATGGCCTTGAGGACTTGCTCCAGTACGTGGCGTCAGACTCATCGCAGCAGCGAGCGCTGCGGGTTCTTCTTGTTGACACGCTCGATTGGCTGCGCGCCCTGCGAGGTCGCCCGTTCGGCCTCATTGCCTTTGTTAGACGCGACCTCGTACAAGGTGCAGTCGTTCAGAACACTGGGCAATTCTTCGCTCGATACAGAGACTACGAGCTTCGATGGAATCCGTCAGAGGCGCTCCGCTTGGCCCTGTGGGTCGTTTCGCGCGCTGCCCCACAATGGGCCATACCACAAGATCAGATCCTACGAGCGACTGAAGGTGAACTTAGCGACGCTTTGATTCCAGTGTGGGGCGAGAAGATGGGCGGCGTCGGCTCCCGCGAAGCACGATCAGAGAACTGGTTCCTTGCGGCACTATCTGATTTTAACGCCCAGATTCAAGCTCGCGATATTGTGATCTTCATGCGCGAGTCGGCCCGATTGTCCGAGGGCGATTCTCGTTGGAATGACCGGCTGCTCGCTCCTGCAGCGATGCGAAACGCGTTGCTGGGCTGTAGCGACCAGAAAATTTCCGCGATGCAGCAGGAGAGCCCGCAGGTAGGCGAGGTGTTCGAGCGACTTAAGGAGCTCCCGGAGGCCCACCGGCAAATCCCCTTCAGACAGGAGGATGTCCGTTTGCAAAAGCATGAGATTGACCTCCTGCAGGCCAACGGCGTTATTTTCAGGGAGGAAGATCAGTTCTGGATTCCGGAGATTTTCCGTCATGGACTGAAGTTCCGTGCGATTGGTCGTCCACGAGTTTTGGCAATCGCATCCCTTATTCGTAAGCGATCCTCGCAAGGTGGATAAAGAGATTATGACTACAACCGCACGCCCGAAGCCCGACACCGTGCAGGATGCCGCGGCGACTCCCGACAAGGACCAGCCGTACGACGCGCTCGGCCTGAAGCCGGACGAGTACGCCCGCATCAAGGAGATCCTCGGCCGCCGCCCCACCTCGGGCGAGCTGGCGATGTACTCCGTCATGTGGTCCGAGCACTGCTCCTACAAGTCCTCGAAGAACTACCTCCGTCAGTTCGGCAAGAAGGTCACGCCGGAGATGACGAAGAACCTGATGGTGGGCATGGGCGAGAACGCCGGTGTCGTCGACGTCGGGAACGGCTGGGCGGTGACCTTCAAGGTCGAGTCGCACAACCACCCGTCCTACGTCGAGCCGTACCAGGGCGCCGCGACCGGTGTCGGCGGCATCGTCCGCGACATCATCTCGATGGGGGCACGCCCGGTCGCCGTCATGGACCAGCTCCGCTTCGGCGCGATCGACCACGAGGACACCGCACGCGTCGTGCACGGCGTCGTCGGCGGCATCTCGTTCTACGGCAACTGCCTCGGCCTGCCGAACATCGGCGGCGAGACGTACTTCGACCCGGTGTACCAGGGCAACCCGCTGGTCAACGCCCTGGCGGTCGGTGTCCTGCGGCACGAGGACCTGCACCTGGCGAACGCGTCCGGCGCCGGCAACAAGGTCGTGCTGTTCGGTGCCCGCACCGGTGGCGACGGCATCGGCGGCGCATCGATCCTGGCGTCCGACACCTTCACCGAGGGCGGCCCGACCAAGCGTCCCGCCGTCCAGGTCGGTGACCCCTTCGCCGAGAAGGTCCTGATCGAGTGCTGCCTCGAGCTGTTCCAGAAGGAACTGGTCGAGGGCATCCAGGACCTCGGCGCCGCGGGCATCTCCTGCGCCACGTCCGAGCTCGCGAGCAACGGCGACGGCGGCATGCACATCTCGCTCGACGACGTCCTGCTGCGCGACCCCACGCTCACGGCCGAAGAGATCCTGATGTCGGAGAGCCAGGAGCGCATGATGGCGGTCGTCCGCCCCGACAAGCTCGACGAGTTCCTGAGCGTCGTCGGCAAGTGGGAGGTCGAGACCAGCGTCCTGGGCGAGGTCACCGGCACCGGCCGTCTCGTCATCGACTGGCAGGGCCAGGAGATCGTGAACGTCGACCCGCGCACCGTCGCCGTCGACGGCCCGGTCTACGACCGCCCGGTCGCCTACCCGACCTGGATCGACGCGCTGCAGGCCGACACCGCTGCCTCGCTCGACCGGCCGGCCGACGGCCCCGCGCTCAAGGCGCAGTTCCTCAGCCTGCTCGGTTCGCCGAACCTGTCGTCGAAGAACTGGGTCACGAACCAGTACGACACCTACGTACTCGGCAACACCGCGCTCTCCTTCCCCGACGACGGCGGCATGATCCGCGTCGACGAGGAGACCGGGCTCGGTGTCGCGATCGCGACCGACGCCAACGGCCGCTACTGCCAGCTCGACCCGAAGCAGGGTGCACGCCTGGCCCTGGCCGAGGCGTACCGGAACGTCGCCGTCACCGGTGCCGTCCCCGCCGCGGTCACCGACTGCCTGAACTTCGGCTCCCCCGAGAACCCCGAGGTCATGTGGCAGTTCTCCGAGGCGGTCGAGGGCCTGGCCGACGGCTGCATGGAGCTCGGCATCCCGGTCACCGGCGGCAACGTGTCGTTCTACAACCAGACCGGCACCACCCCGATCCACCCGACCCCGGTCGTCGGTGTGCTCGGTGTCATCGACGACGTCGCGAAGCGCGTCCCGTCGGGTTGGCAGGACGACGGCCACAACATCTACCTGCTCGGCACGACGAGCCTCGAGCTCGACGGGTCGGCCTGGGCCGGCACGGTGCACGGACACCTCGGCGGTCGCCCGCCGGCGGTGGACCTCGGGCGCGAGAAGGAGCTCGCCGAGCTGCTCTTCGCCGCGAGCGGCGAGCAGCTGCTGACGAGCGCGCACGACCTGGCGGACGGTGGCCTCGGCCAGTCGCTCGCCGAGTCGGTGCTCCGCTTCGGTCTCGGCGCCCGCGTGGTGCTCGACGAGCTCGAGTCGCGCGACGGCGTCGACACGGCGACCGCGCTGTTCTCCGAGTCGACCGGTCGCGTCATCGTGACCGTCCGACGCGAGGACGACGTCCGCTTCCAGGGCCTCTGCGACGGCCGGGGCTTCCCGGTCCTGCGCATCGGCGTGACCGACGCCACGTCGAACGCGCTCGAGGTCCAGGGTGCGTTCACGGCGACGCTGGACGAGCTCCGGGGCACGCACAACGCGACGCTGCCGGCCCGCTTCGGCGACGTGATCGTCGAGGACGTCACCGAGGGGTACGTCGGCCGCGGGCCGCTCGACTCCGACGGTGCCTTCTCGCCGCGCACGGACTCCTAGGCCCGGCGGACACCGCGTGCCCATCGTCACCCTGCCCTTCGCGGAACTCGTCGACCGGTTCGGCCCCGTGCCGGACGGCATCGAGCTGGACGTGTGGGACGTCGAGGCGCCGTACGGTCGCCCGGACGACGTCGCCATCACGTTCCTGCCGTTCTACTTCGGTGGACGGCACCGCTGGCAGTTCGTGCACGACCTGCCGGCGCTCGAGCTCCTGCAGCTCCCGAGCGCCGGCTACGAGCACGCGGTGCCGCACGTGCCCGGTCACGCCCAGCTGGCGAACGGTCGGGGCATCCACGACGACGAGACCGCCGAGCTCGCCGTCGGGTTGGCGCTGACCTCGCTGCGGGAGATCTCGGCGTTCCAGGCCGACCGCGCGAACGGCGTCTGGGACGCCCGGGAGACCCGCTCGCTGGCCGACCGCCGGGTCACGGTCGTCGGGTACGGCGCGATCGGCTCCGCGATCGCCACCCGCTTCGAGGCGTTCCGCACCGAGGTCACGGTGGTGGCGCGCACCGCTCGCGAGCAGGACGGCCGCCACGTGCACGCGTTCGGCGAGCTGCTGGAGCTGGCACCGACGACGGACGTCCTGGTGCTCATCGCGCCCCTGACGGACGAGACCGAACGACTGGTCGACGCCGAGCTCCTCGCTGCCCTCCCCGACGGCGCCCTGGTGGTGAACGTCGCCCGCGGCAAGGTCGTCGACACCGATGCACTCGTGGCGGAGCTGCAGTCCGAGCGGCTGTTCGCGGCACTCGACGTCACCGACCCGGAGCCCCTGACGGACGGCCACCCGCTGTGGACGACGCCGAACACGGTGCTGACGCCGCACGTCGGGGGCAACACCGACCTGAGCGTCCCACGGTCGATCGAGCTGATGCGCCGACAGGTCGCCGCGCTGGCCGACGGTCGCCCGTTCGAGAACCTGATCGAGCGCTAGACCCGCCCGCGCCGAACCGGCGCCGATGCGGCGTCGGGCAGGCAACCGCACGCAGCCGTCAGGCGCTCAGGCGCTCAGGCGCTCAGAGCGTGACGATGCAGGCCGGGGTGCCGACGGCGATCTGCTCGACGGCCTCGCCCGGCACGCCGTCCGTACCGACCGGCAGCACGGCGATGGCGTCCGACCGTTCGTTGGCGACGAGCACGTACCCGGGCACCCGGGCGAAGTGCCGTGGCCAGGCGCCGCCGCACGACGCGGACCCGATGAGCGCGAGCCCACCGTCGGCGGCGTCGAGCACCACGATCCGGTCGCGGCCACGGACGGCGACGGTCACGAGTCCGGCGTCGTCGACCTCGATGTGACTGAGGAGCGACTCCCCCACCGCTCCCTCGAACGTCGGGGTCGAGGCGATCGTGACGAGCAATCCGGACTCGTCGCGGCGGAGTCGGTGGACCGCGCCGTCGAGCTCACCGGCGACGAACAGGTCGCCTGCGTACCAGGCAAGGTGCCGCGGACCCACACCGGCCGCCACGTGGTGCACGCGCAACGGCTCGATCGTGGGGACGCCGTCGGCCGACACGGTCACGCGGAACTCGTGCAGCGCGTCGCCGCCGAGGTCCGCGACGAGCACGGTGCCGTCCGGCGTCGCCACGGACTGGTGGGCGTGCGGCGCGTCCTGCCGGTCCTGCACCGGGCCGGTGCCGGCGGGGAGCGTCGCGACCGCGATCGCGGAGGCGGGGACGGCGAGCCGGTCGGTCCGTCCGTGCACGCCGTCGGCGGGCAGGACGACGCCGTCGCTCGCGAGCACCGAGGCGGAGAACGACTCGGCCGCCGCGAGCGAGATGGCGGTCACCGTGCCGGAGACGTAGTTGGTGACGACGAGCGCCCCGGACGGGTCGACCCGCACGTGACACGGGGCGTCTCCGCCGGCGGAGGCGTCCCACAGGTGTTCGAGCGCGCCGTTCTGCAACCGGAAGGCGGAGACGCCGCCCTCGTTCGTCTCGGACACGGCGTAGACACGGTCGCCCGAAACGGCGAGGAACGAGGGGTCGTCGAGCACCGCGACGGTACGAGCGCCCGCGCGGGCAGCGCCGCCGTCGACCAGGGAGACACCCGTCGCGTTCCCGCCACCGGTGGCCGTGTAGGAACCGACGAGCAGGGTCGGCAGGTCGACGCTCATTCGTCGCGTCCGGCGATGCGCTCGTGGTGGTGGATGACCTCGGCGACGATGAAGTTGAGGAACTTCTCGGCGAAGGCGGGGTCGAGGTGCGCCTCGGCGGCGAGGCTCCGGAGCCGTGCGACCTGGACCTGTTCGCGGTCCGGGTCCGCGGCGGGCATGCCCGATTCGGCCTTCAGGTGCCCCACCCGCTGCGTGTACTTGAAGCGCTCGGCGAGCATGTGGATGACGGCGGCGTCGATGTTGTCGATGCTCTGCCGGATGCTCCGGAGTTCGGCGACGGCCGTCGCTTCGGGCTCGGGCGGGGTGACGTCGTCGCTCATGCCCCGAGCCTACTGGCGGACGCGCAGCCGAACCCTGCCGACGCCTGCGAGAATGAGCACATGTCGGTCTTGCTCGTGATCTCGGGCGTGTGTGCGGTCCTCGCTGGCCTCGTCCACGTGTACATCTGGTTCCTCGAATCCATCATCTGGACGAGTCCACGCGCCCGCAAGGTGTTCGGCATCGCGTCCGAGACCGAGGCCGACGCGACCCGCTCCCTCGCGTTCAACCAGGGGTTCTACAACCTGTTCCTGGCGATCGGGGCGATCCTCGGTGTCGTGCTGGTGCTCGCGGGCAACACCGTGACCGGCTGGACCCTCGTGGTGTTCTCGACCGCGAGCATGCTCGGCGCCGCGGTGATCCTGGTCGGCTCCGGCCGCAAGTACCTCAACTCGGCGTTCAAGCAGGGCACGCTCCCCCTGATCGCCCTCCTCTTCGCGCTCCTCGGCTCCAGCTTCCCCGTCTGAGTCGTCCCGACCACACCGTCAGCCCCGAACACCCCGCGAAAGCGACAGGGTGCCGCCGAACATCGGCGGCACCCTGTCGCTTTCGCGGTGGAGGACAGGTCAGTCCAGGTCAGCCGAGCTTGTCCTCGAACTGGGCCGGCAGCTTGTCGAGCGCCCACTCGATCGCAGCGGTCGTGCCCATCGAGAACGCCGACGACACGTCCTTGTCGTCGAACACGATGTAGTGGCCGGCCTCGACCGACGGGACCTTCTGGAACAGCGGGTCCGACTCGGCCTTCGACGCGTCGACGTAGATCGGCAGCACCAGGGTCAGGTCGGCGTCGAGCAGGTCGAGGTTCTCGTCGGACAGCGTGACGGAGAACGCCTTGCCGGCCTCCTTGTCGATGGCCGACGGGATCGTGAACCCGAGGTTCTTCATGAACGACGAGCGGCTGTCGGTGGAGGCGTACGCGCCGAAGCCCTCGGAGCTGTACGCGCCGACGACGGCGGACTTGCCCTCGAAGTCCGGGTGGGCCTTGCGGGCCGCGGCGTAGGCGTCGTCGAGGTCGGAGAGCAGCTTCTTGCCCTCGGACTCCTTGCCGAGCGCCTTCGCGATCATCGTGGTCTGCTGCTCGGTCGAGGCGAGGTAGTTCTCGCCGCCCTTCGGGATCGCGACGGTCGGCGCGATCGCGGACAGCTTGTCGTAGCGGTCCTTGTCGCCCGACGACTTCACGTCGAGGATCAGGTCCGGGTTCAGCTTGAGGATGTCCTCGTAGCTGGGCTCGAGCGTCTGGATGATCTTCGGCGACTTCGTGTAGGCGTCCTTGAGCCACGGGCCGACGCCGCCGCCACCGAAGGCGAGCCAGTCGCTCGCACCGACCGGCTGCACGCCGAGTTCGAGGGCCGTCTCGGCGTCGCCCCAGCCGAGTGCGACGACGCGCTTGGGCTGCGAGTCGATCGTCGTGGTGCCGAGTGCCGTGGTGATGGACACCGGGAAGGCACCGTCGGACGACGACGCCGAGGACGACTCGGACGAACCGGAGCCAGAGGCACAGCCGGCGAGGACGAGGGAGGCTGCGACGACGGCACCCGCAGCGGCGAGGACACGTCGGAGACGAAGGGATGAGCGGATCACGAAGGGTAGCCTAACCTAACGGGGCGTACAGGAAATCAGCTGGATAGGCTGGGTGATCGTGGCCGTCCCAGATCCAGACCGCACGCGCCTCGCGGTGCTCGGCTCCCCCATCGCGCATTCGCTCTCCCCCACGCTCCACGAAGCGGCCTACGCCGCACTCGGGCTGGGGTGGTCGTACGGGAGGCACGAGGTCGCGTCCGGCGGGCTCGACGCGTTCGTCGCGGGGCTGGGTCCCGAGTGGCGCGGGCTGAGTCTCACGATGCCGCTCAAGCGCGAGGTGCTGCCGCTCCTGGACCGCACGACCCCGCTCGTCGACGAGCTCGGGGTCGCGAACACGGTCGCGTTCCGACGCGAGGGGTCCGCCGTCGTCCGCGCGGGCGCCAACACCGACGTCCAGGGACTCGTCCGCCCGGTCGAGGCCCTCGGACACCTGCCCGGCGAGGCGACGATCCTCGGTGGCGGGGCGACCGCGGCGAGCGCCCTCACTGCGGCGGTGCGGCTCGGGGCGTCGCTCGTGCGGGTGTTCCTGCGCGACACCGCGAAGGCCGGCGCGCTCGTGGAGCTGGCCGTTCGCCTCGGCGTCTCGCTCGAGGTCCTGCCGCTCAGCGACCTGCCCGGAACCCGCCACGGGTTCGTCCTGTCGACGCTGCCCGGCGGCGCCGCCGACCCGCTCGAGCTGGTGCCGTCGGGGTCGGACGCCGTGCTGTTCGACGTCGCCTACGAGCCGTGGCCGACCGCCGCCGCGTCGCGCTGGGCCGATGCCGGCGGCCGGGTGCTGAACGGCCTCGACATGCTCACCGAGCAGGCCATCGGGCAGATCCGTTTCTTCCTGACCGGTGACGAGGACGAACTCCTCCCCGACGAGGCCGCCGTTCGCCGTGCGATGCGCACCGCCGTCGGCCTGTCCGCCGTCATCAGCAGCTAGCCGACGCCCCGCGGTCAGCCGCGGGACCGCGCCTCGGCGTCGAGCAGGGCGACGGACACGTCCCACAGCCGGTCGGCCTGGTCCGGGTCGAGCGCCCAGGGCAGCACGCCGTGCAGGCCGTCCTCGATCCGCTCCACCACCGCTGCTTCGTGGCAGTCCTCGAAGTAGCGACCCGTGACCCCGTCGAGTTCGGGTGCGGTGGCGAGCAGGACCGAGGTCGCGGCTCCCTGCTCCGGGGACTTCACCGCGTCGGCCGCGGCGATCTTCGTGGCGGCCAGGACCTCCGGGTCCCAGTGCTTCTGCAGCCCGGTCCAGATCCCGCCGGGCATCAGGGCGTTCGCGGTGATGCCGTCGGCGGCCCACCGTCGGCCGGCAGCGACGGCGAACAGCACGTTGGCGGTCTTCGACTGCCCGTACGCGAGCCCGGGCTCGTAGCGACGTCGGCGGAAGAACAGGTCGTCGAACACGACCGGCGAACCGCCGTGTCCGCTCGACGACACCGAGACGATCCGCGCCGAACCCGAGGCCGCCAGTGCGTCGTGCAGCCCGAGCGCGAGGGCGAAGTGCCCGAGGTGGTTGGTCGCGAACTGCGACTCCCACCCGGCGGGCGTGTACGACTCGGGCGCGTCCATGATGCCCGCGTTGGCGACGAGCACGTCGAGCGGCCCCGACCACGCTGCGGTGAAGGCCTCGACGGAGGCCGGACGGTCCAGGTGCAGTTCGACGACGGCCGGTGCTTCCGCCCCCGTCGTCCGGGCGATGTCGTCCGCCACCCGTCGGCCGGCGTCGACGTCCCGCACGGCGAGCGTCACGCGTGCCCCGGCTCCGGCGAGTGCTCGGGCGGTCTCCACACCGATGCCGGACGCAGCACCGGTGACGATCGCCGTGCGCCCCGTCAGGTCGAGGCCGTCGACGACCTCGGCAGCCGTGGTCCGGTCGCCGAAGCGGGTGAGGTCGCGTTCGGGCATGTCGACTCCTGTCAGCTGGCGCGGTGCGGAGCCGTCAGGCGACGATCCCGTCCACGTAGAACCATCGTCCCTGCTCGCGGACGAACTCGCTCGTCTCCTCGAGCGTGCCGCGCTCGTCGTCGGAACGCCACCACGCGCGGAACGCGACCGTGCCCCGGGAGTCGAACGGGCCTCCCGAGGTCGTCGTCAGGACGTCCAACCGGGTCCAGCGCTGGGACGGGTCCAACTCGAGACCCGCCGGTCGCGTGCGCGGGTGCCAGGTGAGCAGCAGGTACTCGGGCAGGCCCAGTGCGAACGCGCTGAAGCGGGAGCGCATCAGGCGCTCCGCGGTCGGCGCGGCCGCGCCGCCGTGCAGGGGGCCGCAGCACTCGCCGTAGGGGTTGCCGCTCAGGCAGGGGCAGCGCGTCTCGTCGGTGACCACGCCGGAACGCTAGTCGACGATCGACAGCGTGACGGTGATGTTGCCGCGGGTGGCGTTCGAGTACGGGCAGATCTCGTGCGCACGCTCGGCCAGGCGCTGGCGCTGCTCCTGCGGCGCGGCCGGGGCGTAGACGTCGAGCTCGACCGCCAGGCCGAAGGCGCCGTTGCCGGTGCCGCCGATGCCGACCTCGGCGGAGACCTCGGCACCGGTGGTGTCGAGGTCGAGCTCCTTGCCCGCAGCGTGCAGGGCGCCGAGGAAGCACGCGGCGTACCCGGCGGCGAACAACTGCTCGGGGTTGGTGCCCTCGCCGCTGCCACCCATCTCCTTGGGCGGGCGGGTGTCCAGGTCGAGCCGGTCGTCCTCGCTGCGGACGTGCCCGTCGCGGCCGCCTCCGGTGGCGTGGGCGGCTGCGGTGTAGACGATGTCGAGACTCATGGAGTCGAGGTCATCGCGCTCACCTGGACGATCGCTGCACGTGCCCGGGGTACCGGGATCGGGCGTCGGCGCACGCTGGTGCCGCCGGGCGTGTCCGGGGCGGTGGCCGCGGCGGGTGCTACGGCGCACTTCGTGAGCAGAAATGGTCGGGTCGCGCGGGCGCACTCGACCATTTCTGCTCACGAAGTACCGACCGGCCGAGCCACTCCGCGTCGCGCGCGGGTAGACATGACACGTGTTCGGGATCGGGTGGCAGGTGTACCGGGAGCGGCTGCCCGCTCTCGTCAGCGTGCAGCGCCGCCGTCGCATCGTGCTCGTCGGCGGGATCGTGGCCGTCGTCGCACTGGCGGGACTCGTCATTCTCGGACTGATCTTCGACGACGGCTCCGTCCCCGTCGCCGCTGCGATCGTCGTGGCGGTGCTGTTCGCCTCCGGCATCGGACTCATCGGCACGTGCTTCGTACCGGTCGGGCCGAAGGGCTGGAACGTCCCGCCGATCCCCGGCATCGGCTGGCGCACCCAAGAGGCGATCTCCCGCTACTACCGCCGCAACCCTCCCGCCGTCGATCCGAAGCACCGTGAGGCCGTCCTGGACAGGATGCCCGAGACCCGCGACCTCCTGGTCCGGGCGGCGTTCCGCGGGTACCTGCTGCTGGGAGGGTGGGGGCTCGCGTTCCTCGCGACCGTGCTGCTCAACGTCTTCACGATCTCGGCGGACGACGACATCGTCGGTCTCTCCGCGGTCTGGATCCTCATCCCGGCGAGCGGCGCTGTCACCGCCATCGGGGGCATCCGCACCCTCGGCCGCCAGGAGCAGCTCCGCGTCGAGGCCGAGGCGCTCCCGCCCGTCCCGCCGACTCCGCCCGCCCGCGGCCGGCCCGGCACACCGAAGGGCAGCAAGCTCTCGCTGCCGGGCGACTGAGCCGTGTCCGCAGCGGCGCCCCGCCGGCCCGACTTCGTGAGCAGAAATGGTCGGGTGGCGTGACGGGACCCGACCATTTCTGCTCACGAAGCGGGGATACGGGGCACGGGAACAGCACCGCCCGCGCGACTGTCGGCGGCGACGGGCACACTGGGCGCATGTGTGGAAGGTTCGTCGTCTCCGACACCACGGCTGATCTGTTGCCCGAGCTCATGGGTGAGCTCGCGGCCCGGACCGAGCACGTCGACGAGGACACCGGCGAGGTGCACACCGGCCTCGCTCCGAGCTGGAACGTGGCCCCGACCGACCCCGTGTACGCCGTCCGCCAGCGGCACGGCGAACGGGAGCTGCCGCAGATCAGCTGGGGCTTCGTGCCGAGCTGGGCGAAGGACTTCCAGAAGCAGCGCCCGAAGCCGATCAACGCCCGCATCGAGACGGTCGCGACGAGCGGCATGTTCAAGCGGGCCTTCGCGACGAACCGGTGCATCGTGCCCGCGCAGGGCTACTACGAGTGGGTCGTGCGCGAGGACGGCAAGGAACCGCACTTCGTCCACGAACCCGGCGGTGCCCTTGCGATGGCCGGGATCGTGAGCGCCTGGCCCGACCCGACGAAGCCCGAGGGCGACCCGGACAAGTGGCGGTTGTCGCTGGCGATCATCACGCGGGACGCCCACGTGGCTCCGGGCGAGGTGCACGACCGCATGCCGGCGTTCCTCACGCCCGACGGCTACGACGACTGGCTGCGCGGCGACGCCGGCGGGCTCGGCACCGACGACCTGCTGGCGCTCCTCGACCACGAGTCGCTGGCGGTCGCGGCAGGCCTGGAACAGTACGAGGTCGCGCGCACCGTGAACAGCGTGAAGAACGACGGTCCGCAGCTCATCGAACCCGTGGCGTAGCCGGCGGGTCGACGCGCGGCCGGGCGCGCACGCGACCGGGGCAGGAAGACGGGAGGCCCGGATCACGTGCGCCTGTCGGCTGACGTGATCCGGGCCTCCCGGTCGATCCCGGTGTTACGGACGCGCGCTGCGTCGGATGCCCGGCGCCGCTGCTTCGTCGGCGGTGCGCCGACGCATCGAGAGCAGGACACCCGCCAGGATCAGGGCGAGCGCCCCGAGGCCCAGGCCGACCAGGCCGGTGGTGCCGGTGAACGCGAGCTCCGCGACGTGGACCGCGGCGGCGACGCCCGTCGGGTAGGTGACCGTGATGGTCGCCGTGACGGTCTGGCCCTCGGTGTCGGTGACGGTGTAGCCGACGAACAGGGTGCCGGTGTGACCCGCTGCCGGGGTGAAGACGACCTGTCCGTGACCGACGGTCCAGGTGCCCTCGCCGTCGACGACCACCGTGTCGACGGGCTTGCCCGTCTTCGGGTCGATCAGGTGCAGCGTCGCCGTCTCGAAGGCGGCGCCGCCGGTGCCGGAGTCGTTGTCGAGCGGGTCGATCGTGACCTCGTGACCGACGATCCCGGTGGCGGAGTCGTCCGTCGCGACCGCGGCGGCGACGACCGTCATCCTCGCGGTGGCGGTGGTGGTCTGCCCCGAGGCGTCCGTCACCGTGTAGGTGAAGGTGTCCGTGCCGGTGAAGCCGTCGGCCGGGGTGTAGACGTACGCACCGGTGCACTGGACCGTCACCGTACCGTGGGCCGGCTTGCGGTCCAGGGCGGCGGTGAGGCCGGTGCCCTGGTCGTTCGCGAGCAGACCGTGGGCGGCGTCACGCGTGACCGGGGTGCCGGCGATGGTGTGACCGGTGTCCTTCGTCGCGTCGATGCCGACGGTGACGGTGACGGTGGCGTCGACCCGCTGACCGGAGGCATCCTGCGCCCGGTAGGTCACGGTGTCGGTGCCGGAGAAGCCCTTCGCCGGGGTGTAGACGAACGTGCCGTCGGCGGCGATCGAGACCGTGCCGTGCTTCGCCGTGCCGGAGGTCACGACCGTCAGGTCGGTGCCGTGGTCGTTGCCGAGCACGCCGGGGCCCGCGACGGTGACCGGCTTGCCCGCCGTCGTGGCGGCCTTGTCGTCCGCTGCCGTCGGGGTGACGTCGATGACGACGAGCGCGAGGGCGGCGTGTCCCTCGGCGTCGTTCGCCGCGTAGGTGAACCAGTCACGGCCGGACCAGTCCGCCGGCGGCGTGTAGACGTACGACCCGTTCTTCGCCAGCGCGAGTCGCCCGTGCTGCGGCTTCGTCTCCATCGATGCCCACAGGCCGGAACCGGAGTCACCGACGAGGACGCCGTTGGCGGTGGACGCGCGCATCACCTGGTTGGTCGGCATGGTGTGCCACTGGTCGACGGCGGCGATGCCGACGAGGACCGTCACGGACGCCGTCGTGGTCTGGCCGGAGCCGTCGGTGATGGTGTAGGTGAAGGTGTCCGTGCCGGAGAAGCCCTTCTTCGGCGTGTAGACGAGCGATCCGGGCTCGGTGCCCTCGGTCACGGCGCCGTGCGCTGCGGGACCGTGGCCGGTGACCGTCAGCGTGGTGCCGTGGTCGTTGCCCGTCAGGGTGGTCCCGGTGATCGGCAGTGCCGTGCCGGCGGTGGTGTGCAGGGCGTCTGCGACCGCGACGGGTGTGACCGTCACGGTGACGGTCGCCTTCGCGGTGCCGCCGGTCGGGTCGGTCACCGTGTAGGTGAAGGTGTCCGTGCCGGAGAAGCCGTCGGTCGGCGTGTAGGTGACGGTGCCGGTCCCGGTGATCGCCGCGGCGCCGTGCCCGGGCTCGGTCACCGCGGTGACGGCGAGCTTCGTGCCGGAGTCGTTGCCCGTGACCGCGACGTCGACCGGGGTCGAGGCGGTGGTGGTCGCGGTGTCGGCGACGGCCTTCGGGGCGACGACGATCGTCACGGTGCCGGTGGTGGTGCCGCCGGCGCCGTCGGTGACGGTGTAGTCGAACGAGTCCGGACCGGAGTACCCGGGCTTGGGCGTGTAGGTGTAGCCGCCGTCCTTGTCGACGACGACGTCACCGTGCGATGGCTTGGTGTTGTCGGTGACCTGCAGGTCGGTGCCGGTCGCGCCGTCGAGCACGCCCTTGTCGGCCGGGACCGTGGTCGTGCCGTCGGCGTCGGCCGTGGTCGAGCCGCCCGCCGTGACGGGGGTGACGGTGACGGAGACCGTGCCGGTGTTGGTCAGGCCGTTGCGGTCGGTGACCGTGTACGTGAACTCGTCGGTGCCCGAGAAGCCCGGCTTCGGCGTGTACGTGACGGTGCCGTCGTCGTTCCGGATCGCGGTGCCGTGCTCGCCGCTCGCGTCGACGGGGATGTCGAGCACGGACAGCCCGGTGCCGTGGTCGTTGCCGGTCAGGTCGGCCGAGGTGACCGTCGTGCTGCCGCCTGCCTTGACCGTGATCTCGTCGGGTTCGGTGCCGGGCGTGACCGTGATGGTCACGACGCCCGTGGTCGTCCCGCCGGAGGGGTCCTTCGCCGTGTACGTGAAGGTGTCCGTGCCCGAGAAGCCGTCCTTCGGGGTGTACGTGTACGACCCGTCCTTCGCCAGCTCGAGGTCACCGTGCCCGGGCTCGAGGTCGACCGTGGCGGTGAGCTTCGTGCCCGCGTCGTTGGCGAGCACGCCCGCGCG
Organism: Curtobacterium pomorum; assembly: GCF_044497295.1. NCBI lineage: Bacteria > Bacillati > Actinomycetota > Actinomycetes > Micrococcales > Microbacteriaceae > Curtobacterium > Curtobacterium pomorum. The sequence continues at coordinate 604,944 of NZ_CP172409.1, read as the reverse complement.
GTCGTCCCCGTCCCCGCCCACGGTCAGGGTCGAGCCGGCCGTGGCGGTCGCGGTGTCAGCAGCCGCCTTCGGGCCGACGACCACCGTGATCGTGCCGGTCGTGGTCTGGCCGGAGCCGTCCCGCACCGTGTACGTGACGGTGTCGGTGCCGGAGAACCCGGGCTTCGGCGTGTACGTGATCGTGCCCGTGGCCGTGTCGATCGTGACGTCGCCGTGCGTGGCGCCGTCGGCGTCCGGCACGGCGGCCGCGTCGGTGACGGTCAGGTCGGTGCCCGCGTCGTTCTTCGTCAGCGTCGCGGGTGCGATGGTCGTCGCCTCGCCGGACTTCGTCGACACGGTGTCGCCGTTCGCGACCGGCTTGACCGTGACGGTGACCGTCGCCGGGCCAGTGGTGACCTTCGAGCCGTCGGTCACCGTGTAGGTGAACGAGTCGGTGCCCGAGAAGCCGGCCGTCGGCGTGTAGTCGACGGTGCCGTCCTCGGCCACCACGGCGGTGCCGTTCGACGGGCCGGTGACGATCGTGGTGACCAGGTCCGAGCCGCGGTCGTTGTGCTGCACGTCGACGTTCACCGGGGTGCCGGCGTCGGTCGTCGTGGCGTCGTTCGCGATCGTCGGGTTGACCGTGATGGTCACCGTGGCGGTCGTCGGCGCACCGGCGGTGTCCGTCGCCGTGTACCGGAACGAGTCCGTGCCCGAGAAGCCGTCGGCCGGCGTGTAGGTGATGGCCCCGGTCGCCGTGTCGAGGGTGAGCTCGCCGTGGGCGGGCTTCGTGTTCGACGAGACGGTCAGGCCGGTGCCGAGGTCGTTGCCGAGGACGCCGGTGGCGCGGGTGCCGGCGGTGTACGTGGTGCCGGCGGCGACGCGGACGGTGTCGTCCTTCGCGAGCGGGGCGACCTGCACGGTCACGGTGACGGTGTCGGTCCCCCCGTTGCCGTCGGTGACGGTGTACGTGAACGAGTCGGGGCCGGAGTAGCCGGCGGTCGGGGTGTACGTGTAGCCGCCGTCCTTCGCGACGACGACGTCACCGTGGGCGGGCTTGGTGCTGCCCGTCACGGTCAGGTCCGAGCCGAGGTCGTTGGCGAGCAGGCCGGGGGCGGTGCCGGGGGTGCCGGTGCCGGGGGTGCCGGTGCCGGTGCCGCTTCCGCTTCCGCTTCCCTTGGTCGGCGAGCCCGCCGTCGCGGTGACGGTGTCGGCGACCGCCGTCGGCAGCACCGTGATGGTGACCGTGCCGGTGATCGTCGCGCCGTCACCGTCCTTCGCCGTGTAGGTGAAGGAGTCCGGGCCGGAGTAACCGGCGGTCGGGGTGTACGTGTACGAGCCGTCCTGCTCGACCGTCAGGTCACCGTGGGCGGGCTTCGTGTTGCCCGTGACCGTCAGGCCGGTGCCGTGGTCGTTCGCGAGCAGACCCGTCTTCGCGTCCGCGGTGGCGGTCTGCCCGGCGTGCACGCTGAACGAGTCGTCGGTGCCCGCCGGGGCGACGGTGATCGTCACCGTGCTGGTCGACGTCTGACCGGAGGAGTCCTTCGCCGTGTACTGGAAGGTGTCCGTGCCGGAGAAGCCGTCGGCCGGGGTGTACGTGTACGAGCCGTCGGGGTTCACCGTCGCGGTGCCGTGGGCCGGTTCGGTGTTCGACACGACGGACAGGCCGGTGCCGCTGTCGTTCGCCAGGACGCCCTTCGCGGGCACCGTGAGCTTCGTGCCGTTCGGCGTGTTGCCGGTGTCCGAGGTCGTGGTGACGTGGACGGCCTTGAGCGTGTTGGTGAAGGTGACCATGACGTCGGTGCCGTCGGCGGTCGTGGCGGCGGGGAACGTGAAGGTGCCGGTGTTCCCGTTGCCGTCGGCGACCAGCGCGCCGGTCGTCTGGTTCCGTGCCACCCACGACGTGCTGTAGTTCGCCAGATCGGTGGTGCCCGAGGCGGTCTGCGTGACCGTGTAGTCCTTGTTCGGCGTGCTCAGGACGGCGCCGGCGCGCTGCGACTGGGTGCCGGTGTCCTTGCCGGTCGTCGTCGCCGAGGTGCCGGGCTTCGTGGGGTCGATGCCGCCGCCAGTGATGGCGAGACCGAACTGGTCGCCGGCGTTCCAGCGCTTGTCGACGCTCGCCTCACCGGTGACGGTGTCGGCGTAGTTGCAGCTGGCCAGGTCGCTGGCGGCGTAGTTGCCGACGATCGGGAAGCTGCGGACCTGCGCACCCGAGGTGGGGTCGAGCTGGTAGATCGTGGTCGTGGAGACGCTGTTCGCGGTCACGGTGTTCGACACGTACAGGTAGCCGTCGGACGAGAACGCGATGCCCGGGCTGCTGGTGCCCGCCGGCAGGGTCGCGATCGCGGACGTGGTCATGACCGTACTGCCCGAGGTGCTCGGGACCTCGTCGGTGTTGACGCGGTAGACCGTGTCGGCCGCCACGACGAAGAACAGGCCTCGCGAGCTGAACGCGAAGTCACCGTTGCCGGACTTCAGGCCGTTGATCTGCCCGACCTGGCCGAGGTACGTCTTGGTCGCCGGGTCGTAGGCGCCGAGCCAGCCGGTGTTGTCGCCGTAGTAGTAGATGCCGTTCTTCGGGTTGACCGCACCGCGGATCACGGTCCGTGTCTTGTCCGTGGCGATCGTATCCGACGCGACGTTGGTCTTCGGGTCGTACTGCCGGAGCGTGGCGCTGACGTTGTTCGACGCGGCGAACATCGACAGGCCCTCGCGTGAGATACCGAGCCCGTTGTTCGCGCCGGTACCGAGGTTCGTGACGTCGGCGGTCGTGCCCTTGGAGGCACCCGTGGTGATGTCCACCGCAACGACCTTGCCCGTGCTGTCGATGGCGTAGAGCGTGTTCTGGTCGCACACCAGTGCACCGTTCGAGATCGCGGTGACGGCCGAGGCCGGCTCGGCGGCGATGACCGCCGTGGTCGTCGAGAGCCCGGCGCCGACGAGCAGCGCGGCGCCGAACATGGCGACGGTTCGGACGCCGAGACGGCGTCGAGGCACAGCGGTGCCCTGGGAAGCAGGCAGCATGATCACTTTCGGGTCGAGACGATGCGGGCGCCTGATCCACGGCCGTCGGTTCAGGGAGAACGGTCGGTGGCGCCGGGTCGATACTGGCAGGTCTCGATACCGAAATGGGGACGGGGCGGGTCCCCAATAGGGGGGACCACTCGTTGTGGGGGTAGCCGCCCCTCAGTCCCGCGTCACCCGCTCGGGGCACACGAAAACCCCACCGGATCCGGTGGGGTTTCGGGGTTCGCGGGGCTCAGCGCGTCAGACAGCCTGCCGGATCACGTCCGGCAGCAGCACGTGCAGCCGCTCGGCGAGACGCGTCTTCGCCTCGTCGAGGGACCGGAAGTCCCCCACGTACTCGCCGAACGTGTCGGCGACGAAGAAGTGCGTGCCTTGGCGGTCGACGGTGCCGCCGTAGTAGCCGCCGTAGTTGGCGACCCAGAGCCCGGTGTCGGGCTGCGCCCAGCTGATGCGGACGCGCTCGGGCGCCGTGTCGGCCACGACCTGCGCCTCGATCTCGGCGATGACCTCGATCGTCCGGGTGTCCAGCGTCACTTCGGCCTGCTGGGGGTGATCGGTGGTCATGCTCATGGTCGTGCTCCTTCGGGCTGTGCTGCGTACTGGTGCTGCGGGCGTCGCGGACGCCGATGGTGCTGGGTGGTGCGGGCGCTGACGGGGCCAGCGGTGCGGTGGCGCCAGCGGTGCGGTGGCGCCGGTGGCGCCTACTCGACCGGTCGGATGACCGACGGGAGCATCACGTGGAGCTGGTCCTCGAGCTTGGTCTGCGCTTCTTCGAGCGTGGCGAACTCGCCGACGACGAGGCCAAAGGTGTCCGAGGCGACGAACCGGCCGTCGCGCTTGTCGACGCTGCCGCCGAAGTACCCGCCGTAGCCGGCGATCCACTCGCCCTGGTCTTCCTGCACCCAGGTGACCTTGGCGCGGGTCGGACGGGTCGAGGTCGCTGCGGCGGCTTCGAGTATCGCGATGGTGTCGACCGTGTCAGTGTCGAGGGTGACCTCGGCCTGCGTCTGGTTGTTGACGATGGTGGTCATGTCGCTCTCCTTCACGATCCGGGGTACATCTGCTGACACCAGAACGCTACGAGAACCACGACCCGAACCGCCAGCGAGGCCCGTCGATTCACGGGTTCCGTCAATGCGACTGATCGACGTCCCCCGGATTTCCGGGGCGGTGTGACGTCTTTCCGGGGTACACGCCAGTGATCGGGGTACTCGTTTTCCGGATCGGCGGCTCACGGGGTACGGATGGCTGTCGAGCCGGACGGGAGGCGCGGCTCGCTCCCGTCAGTCGGGTGACCTCCGACAGTCCACGGGTTCCAGGGCGCGCCCCAGCCACCGGGCGCAGCCGCCGGGTCGCGAGATGACTCTCGTCCACCGGCCGCTCCGGTCTGCCGGACACGACGAAGCCCCTCGGAGCGGATGCTCCGAGGGGCTTCGTGCAGTGCGGGGAGACTCAGATGGTCTCGCGCTGACGACGGACCGAGGTGCGGACCAGCAGCAGGCCACCACCCAGGACCACGGCGCCACCGGCGACCCAGATCGCGAGCATCGAGATCGTGGAACCGGTGAAGGCGAGCTCGCCGTTGCCGTTGGTGCCGGCAGCGGCGGCCGGGACGACGGCGGTGCCGTCAGCCGGGACGACGGTCAGGGCCGAGGTGGCCACGTTGCCCGAGGTCGCACCGGTCGCGGTGAGCGAGTAGGTGCCCGACGCGCCCTGCGGCAGCGTGACGGAGACCGCAGCGGCACCGGTCGACGAGGCCGTGTAGGTCTTCGAGACGGTGGTGATGGGCAGCGCGCCCAGCGTGACGGCGCCTGCACCGGTCACGGAGACGGAGACCGTCTCGTTGGCGACGAACGAACCGGCGGCGAAGCCGACGGTCGCGGTGCCACCGGCGACAGCCGGACCCGAGACGCTGACGTTCGACGCGGGCACGTAGCCGGCGGCGTTGGCAGCGGACGGAACGGCAACGAACGCAGCAGCGGCCAGGACGACCGCAGCGATGATCTTCTTCATGGATGTGTCCCCTAGACCCGATGGCTCCGCACGTGGACCCTGATGTCTCCGGCGGATGAAAGTGCGATCAGCCCCCGGACGTGCAGGCGCGATTGCGAAGTGGGCTCAATCTACCGGGGATTCACAGCTGGTGACCAGGGGTTGTGTAACCGACTGGTGAACTCCGGGGGTCGACACCGCGTCCACCGGCGTGCGGCCCTGGTCGCCCCCGCCGAGGTACTGCACCCGGATCGTCGTGCTTTTCCCTGGTGAGAGGGTGGTCTGGAACTGCGCGACTGGATGGTCGCCGTCCATCGCCGTCTGTGGAGACGCGGTCTTGCCGTCCTGAGTGGATGTGACGTACACCCCTGAAGAGGGGGCGTAGACGACGACGTTTGTCCGGACTACGCCAGGCGCGACGCCGAACGCACCGGCTCCGGTGACGTACTCCGGCAGGCTGGTCGCCGCATCGGCCGGAGCGGTGCTCGTGAGCTTGACCTCGACCGTCCACGTCGGTCGACCGTCCTTCCGGCACACCTCACTGCCCACCGAGACGGTCTTCTCGAGGTAGTAGTCCATCTTCGCGCCGGTGGCGTCGTTCAGGTAGACGCCGAACTGCTGCGAGCTCGAGTCGCTCGTCGGCAGACCCCCAGCGATGGCCGTCCCGGTGAGCTCCGCCTGCTCGCCCTTGTCGGCGCTCCAGAGCTTGACCCGCCCCTCGTGAACGCCTGTCGTCAGCGCCGCGATGAACTCCTTCGGGTCGAAGCCGCCTTTGGACACCTTCGTGAACACCGCGCTGGCTGCTGACGCGAAGAACAGGTCCTGCACCGCCGGGTCCGGGTACTTCGCGTACGCATCACTGAGCAGCAACTGCACCGCGTTGTCCGACGTCAGCCGATCCCCCGTCGGCAGGTCGACCGGGCCGGTCGCCTTGAGGATGTAGCCGAGCGTCACCGGGTCGATCGACAGCACGCCGTCGACCCGCTCCCCGAACTGCCGCTTCCACATCTCGCGCGCGAGCTTCGCCGAGGTGTCGAACCGGGGCGTCAGCGTGACGTCCTGGATGAACTCCCCCGTGATCGAGCCGTACAGGCCCTGCGTGTCCGTGGTCAGCGGCAGCACCGGGTCGTCTGCCTGGGGGAAGTCCGACGTCGATGCCTGCTGCCCGAGCGAGATCGCGCCGTCCTCGACGTCCAACAGCGCCACGGCTCCGGGGATCCCCCCGCCAGCACGCAGCTCCGCGTTGTTCTGGAAGAGCACGAGGTACTGCTTCGCGCCACCGTCGCCGAGCATCGCCGGCGCCAGCTGCACCACCTTGTCCGCAACGGCCGCCTGTTCCGACACGGACGCCAAGGAGGCCCGGAGCTGGTTCACGGCGTCCGTCACGGCCGAAACGGTGTCAGCGGTGTCGATCCGGTCGGCCGCGCGGGTCGCCTTGCCGAGCGCGGTGGTCGCCTTCGCGACCGCCGGCTGCGCCGCCACCAGGGGCTGCAGGTCGATCTTGCCGCCGTCCGGCTTGAATGCGTCGACGTCCACGTCGCCGAGGACCCCGGCGACCGGACGAACGGCGTCGGTCGCCACGTCGTCGACGATCGCCGACACCTGGCGCACGGCGCGCAGGTTGCCGCCGATGAACGGCGTGTGCTCGAAGGCGGCCCACACCGGGTCGCTCGTCTTCGCCCGAGCATCGGCGGCACTCGCCTCGAGCTTCGCCGCCGTTCGCTGCGCCGCTGCCGTGTTGCCCTTCGCCAACTGCGACCGCAAGGTCTCGACGTGCGCGACGGACGATTCGAGGTCCTGCTTCGCCAGCGCTCCGCGGATCGCCACCCAGGCGACCGCGGCGATCACGAGCAGGACGATGAAGAGGACGCCCCACAGGACCCAGCGACGTTGCGCGCGTCGTGAGGTCGGCGCGTCAGACATGGTGCTCATCTTAGGAAGCCAGCACGTCGAACTCGCGAGATCGTCCGCACAGCCTCACGGGCGGTCCGGTCTGACCGAACGGCTGACGAGCCCCCGAGTGACCCCACGAAGGACCGCTCGAGCTGCCCGAGGGTTCCGGATGATCAGTCCAGCCGCCATCGCGAGCCGCGCGAACACCCACACCCAGAGCCGGAACGGATGGTACGTCTTCCCGAAGACGACCACCGAACGCGAAGCCTCTTCGTAGGCGATCGTCGACCGAGCGCCCGTGTCGTAGCCGCCCGGGGAGACCGTGCCGCCCCTCCCGTGGCGAACGACGACGTCCTCCGCCACCAGGAACACCTCGCGTTCCCCCTGCCTGGTGAGTCGCTCGACGAACTCGATCTCTTCGCAGTACAAGAACAGCTGCTCGTCGAGGAGACCGAACTGCTCGAAGCTTCGAGACCTCGCGAGGAACGCTGCGCCGAAGAATGTCGGGGTGAATCGTCGCCCGAAAGGCGCTTCGAGCACCCCGCGACCGAGCAAGAGGTCGAAGCCCGGACGACGCAGCACTGTCTCCCGACCGTTCGGCGCTTCGGCGAGCGCGGGTGACACAACGTGCGCCTCCGAGTTCGCCAACTCCTCGACCAGAGCGCGGACCGTGCCCGTCGGCAGATCGACGTCGGGGTTCAGCACCAGCACGAACTCGTGTCCCGAGGTCATGGCCGCACGGAGCCCGAGGTTGTTGCCTCCGGCGTACCCGAGGTTCTGATCAGGCCTGACGACCACCACGCGATCACTGAGGTCGTCGAGGATGAACTCCTCATGTCGCCGCTCGCTCGCCGAGTTGTCGACGATCGTGACGCTCACGACGTCTGGCTCGAATGCCACCGAACGCGCCGCTGCCACGGCGGCGACTTCTGACCGGTACGAGACGATGACGACGGCGACCGCGCTCACAACGCCCCCGTGGCCGACCGGGCTCGGGTGTCCCAGTTGTTCTGGTCCACGAAGGACCGGACGTCTGCCTGAGTGCGACGTGGAGCACCCACACCCGCCAGGACCGCACTGACGAAGGACTCCGTTCCGGATACTCGAGAGATGTCCGAGCCGAAGTGCGCGAGCTCCGGATAGTCGGAGCACACGACTGGGCGACCCGAGACGACGTACTCGTAGACCTTGACGGGGTCAACGCCGAGGACGAGTGGCGTGATCTCGAACGGCATCACCAGGACGTCACTCGTCGCCATGAGCGACAAGACCTCGGCGTGCGGCTTCGGACCGATCGCGATCAGACGCGGGTGGTTCGGGATCCGCACGTCGGTCGGACCCACGAGTTCCACGCGGACATCCGGGTCCGCGTCGAGCAAGGCGAGGACGTCCTCGAAACGGAACCACTCCGAGACTGTGCCGATGTACCGCACCGTACCAACCTCGACTGCACCGGGGGCAACGAACACGGACTCGGCGCTTGCTCGATCGAGTGCGTTCCTCACGACCTGGGTCTTGGTCCTCGGATGCGTCGAACGGACGTCTTCTGCGATCGCTGTACTCGAGCACCACACGACCGCCGCCGCCGCTCTCAGTCGGGACTCGGCGTCGACGTCCGCCTGGGTCGCATCTGAGAACTCACGGTTGAGGTCCATGCAGTCGTAGACGATCCGCACTCGCGCAGCTCGGAGCACGCGGACGAGGCGCTGGTGTCTCGCATGGGTGACGATGACGATGTCCGGCCGCCAGAGAACGAGGAGCAAGAGAGCGGACACCGTGCTCAGTACGACGTCTGCGGCCTTGAGTCGATCGCGGAGACGTTGCGGGACGAGGGGTAGGTGCCGCACCGGAACGGCGAGCCGCTGGTCCTTGACCAACCGACCGCGCTTGACGAACAGGGAGTCGAAGAAGGCGATGTCAACGCCCTCGATGCGGCCGAGCGCTTCACTGAGGAAGTGCGGGCGCTGCTTGATCCACCGGCTGCTCACGTGTGACAGATAGGCGATCCTCATGATGCTGCCTCGTCGTACATCTCGCTGATACGGACCGCGATGTTCGACCACGCGTACGACTGTTCAACGAAACGTCGCGCCTCGGCGGCCATGATGAGCCGAGCTTCGGCGGGGAGCGCCGCGAGCTGTGAGACTGCCTTGGCCAGTTCGAGCGGCGAACGCGGCGGGACGAGCAAACCGGTGCGGTCGTTGACGAGTTCGGGGAGCCCGCCGACGTCGGATGCGACAAGCGGGAGCCCGCTCGCCATCGCCTCCAGCGCAGAGAGGCTGGTCGCTTCCAGGAGCGACGGGATGACGCACACGTCCGATGCGCGGAGATAGCTCGCCATGCCCGTGGCATCGACTGAATCGACCACCACGACCATGCCCCGTGCATGCGCCAGGAGTCCGCGAACTTCCTGCGCGTACTCGGGGAAGTCCGATTCACCAGCTCCCACGAACACCAAGGCGACCTCGGCAGGCCACTCAGGCAGCGTGATCGCCTCGGCCGCGAAGACCACACCCTTGCTCGGGGCCCAGCGACGAGGGACGATGCAGACGGTCTCCACCACAGGGAGACCCAGTTCGCTGCGGGCATCCTGTCGCTCGACGTCTCCTGCTGGCCGGAAGGTCTCTACGTCGACGCCGTTGGGAACGTAACGGATCGGACACCGCACTGCCGCTTGGTCTGCGAGTTCCGGCGACGGTCCCGTCGCTGCCTGGAACGGAGTCGTGAGCCATCTCGTGACCCACCGTCCGACCACGGGAATCCGTCGCAGGATGAGGAACTCGCCGAGGTGGTTCGTCCAGACCTGGCGCACACCGGAGCGACGGAGACGTCGCGCGATGACGGCGCTCGTCACGAAGTCGTGGTGGTGGATGACGTCGAAGCGGTCCTCCAGCCCCGCCTTCCGCAACGTCCGACCAATCCTCCGACCGATCTGGACGCGCGCGAGGAAGTTCGAGAGGAACCGCGCGCCGCCGGTGCTTCGCCGAGTCCGTGCGCGCCCCTCTGTCCCAGCCGTGTGCGGGTCGATGACCCACAGCGCGGGTCCATCGACCGGGAGTTGGCTCTCTCCCGGGCTGGTTCGCCCCACCGTGACCGCGTGACCGGCCGCCTCGAGCTCCTTGGCCAGGTTGAAGACGTGCAGCTCGACACCGCCCCGGGTCCGGTCGACGTAGCTGTTCGTCAGCATCAGGATTCGCATTGCGCCTTCTTCAGATCTGCGTGAGGAGAACGGCCATGAGGACGAGGCCGACAGCGGCAGTCGAGGCCACCATGGCTGGGCGGTCGAGGCCGAGAGCCGGCTCGGCGCGTCGGAGCAGCAAGGACGTGATCAGCGCCCGTGATGCAGTCCCGAGCGCGATCGCTGCGCCCGCCGACTCCCATCCGAAAGCAGTGACCAGCAGGAGGCAACTCCCGGATGCGACGATCACGCCGACGCTCGTCCCGGCCGAAACCGCCCCTGAGCGCCCGAGCCACATCAATGCTGCTGCTCTGTTGTCGGCGAGCGCTTGGAACGAACCTGCGCTGAGCGAGACGAGGACGGCACCCCGCACCGCATCCGCGTCGTACGTGGGAGGAAGCCAAAAAGGCAGGAGCGCGAAGACGAAGAACACGACTCCGGCTGCGACGGCCACGAGTACCGCTTGGATGCGAACGAGGTTCCGGTTGAGCAGGCTCCGCAGCTCTGTCTCGCTCGTCGCGGCTTGGGCCCGAACGGACCAGTGCGCGTCGAGGGATGCCCCGATCGTGGTCACTCCACCGATGAGCAGCGAGGCGTACTGGAATCCGGCGAGTCCGATGGGACCGGAGACCAGCCCGACGATGATCCGTGCGAGGAGGAGAGTGGCGACCGCAAGCACGAGGTGCGGCACGAGACCGAGCGCCTGCAGGCCGATGCGCAAGGGAAGCCCCTGCGCGTCCACGTCAGACCGTCGGTTCACGAGCGGTACGACCACGACCGTGCCCAGGACCAGGGCGACAACGTAGACGCTGAGACCGGCGTCGAGAGATCCGCTGATCCCGGCGACCACCGAGAGCAGGAACAGTGACAGGAACTGTGACCAGATCGTCACCGCGGCGTACAGACCGGCTCGGTTCAGTCCGCGGATGACCCCGAGACCGAGGATCGAGCAACCGGTCGCCGCGACAACTGCCGACACCCTGAGGACCGAACTCTCGTGTGCCACGGCCAAGCCGATGACGCTGGCGACCGCTACCGCGACCAGGACCACGAGCAGGAACCGAACGAGGCGGCCGTCCGCTCCTCCTGCCCTCCTGGGGTCCCTTGCCAAACGGTTCGCGACGTGCAGATGCGTACCGAGTGTCACGACGGGCGCCAGGATGCTGCTGACTGCTAGGACCCCTGAGAGCTGGCCGACGGGAGCCGGTGGCAGGAGGCGGCCGAGGAACGGCCACACGAGGAGCGTGGTCCCGACGACGGCGATCGGCCCTGCCTGGAAGAGGGCGAAGCGAACTCGTTGCGCGCTAATGAAGCGGTCTCCCCACAACGATGACACCCGGTGTCCGACGCCGTCCGAGGAACACGTGACCGATGCATGCGCAGATCACCAACAATCCCAACGTGAACGTCAAGTTGATCAGGAGGTAGGCGCCGTTTCCGTTCATCAGGAACAGTCGGATCCCGTACACCAACACGCCGGCACTGACGGTGAGCAACGGTCCACTGGCCTGTCGCAGCCGGACGACGGCCGACCGCCAGACGATCCCGAGCGCAAGCAGGACGAGAACGCAGGCGAGCACCGGCATACTGTAGAGCAGGTACACGGGGCCGCCCACCGTCACCGGCACGAGGAACGCCCCTCGCTGGATCGGCGTCCCTGTCACGACCGACGAGACCAGCTCGTCGAAGGAGTATCCCTCCGGGGCAGTCCCGAGGTAGCGGCCGAAGAGCACGCCGAGGTCACGCAACAGCACTGAGGTGTGGTCTGAGATGCCCACCGGGCGAGCGGTCAGCGCGGTGTATCCGGCGATGATCGCATCGCTCGTCGATCGCCGGATCACGTAGGCGATGCCAGCGTCAGAACCGGCGAGCGTCTGGTACTTCGAGCCGACGTACGTGACGTACCCGATGGCCACCACTGCGCCGACGGCGAAGCCAGCAAGCTGCTTGAACCCGAGGCGTCCGTACCGGATCGCCAGGCCGAGCGCGGTGATGATCAGCACCTCGATGAGGCCGCCCTTGAACCCGAGGAACACCTGGGTCACGGCGAACAGGACCCAGAGGGTCACCGCGGAGCGTTTCGAAGCATCCCGGATTGTCGCCAGGCCGATCAATGCCGCGATCGGCAGAGCGTAGAGGACCGCGCGACTCGGGAAACCGCCGAGCCCACTCGAGCCGATGTCGAACCGGCTCGTCTCGACGCTGCTGCTCAGCAGCGGGATGCCGACGGCGGAGAAGTGCAACACCGCAAGCACGCCCAGGACCAAGACGCAACCGCGGAGGAACGAGGGAAGCCACGCAGGCTCGTCCGACTCCGCAACGAGACCTCGAGAACCGACGCGACTGGCGAGGAACACACCAGCAGCGAAGATGAGCGGCGCGAGCAGCACGACAGCCGTTCCGCGCACCTGACCTCGGTCCTGCACGAGCAGTGCGAAACCGACGGTCGGCAGGATCCACTGCGCCAGCATGATCGCGGTCACCCCGAAGGTGGCTGCACGAGTCACTGGGGCCGGGGGCCGTTGCGGACCCGCCACGGAACGATCCGCAACCGTCTGACGTGGCAACAGGTCCCCTTCCGCGGCAGACCTGGCCAGTCCCGCGCTCGGTCATTCTGCCATGAAGATCCATCCGGACGAGGGTCTTTCGGCCTTTAGAATCTCGCTTGGGGGCACTTGAGCTCCCCACGTCGCTCGGAGACCCACTTGAACATCATGCCGATCTACGGCACCCGCCCGGAAGCCATCAAGTTCGCCCCGATCGTCAAGGCACTGCAGTCGCACCCGACCTTGGTCTCGCACGTCACGGTGACCGGTCAGCACCGGGAGATGCTCGATCAGGTGAACGAGGTCTTCGGGATCGTCCCGGACACCGATCTGGCGATCTTGAAGCCGCGTCAGACGTTGGTCGACATCGCAACGGCCACGATGCGTGGGCTCGACGTCCTGTTCACCGCTGAGAAGCCGGACGCGGTGATGGTGCAGGGAGACACGTCCACCGCCTTCGCAGCGGGGCTGACAGCGTTCTACCACCAGATCCCCGTCGTGCACCTCGAGGCCGGCCTCCGCAGCCACGACCTGCGCCTCCCGTTCCCCGAGGAGGGCAACCGGAAGCTCCTGACCCAGATCACCTCGCTCCACCTCGCTCCGACACCACACAGCCGCCGGAACCTGCTGGACGAAGGCGTGGCCGCCGACGCAGTCGTCGTCACGGGGAACAGCGTCATCGATGCTCTCCTCGAAGCGCGTTCTCGCGACCACGTCTCGTTCTCCGACCCTGCGTTGGAGGACGCGATCAAGACCGACCGGAGGATCCTCCTGGTCACGTCGCATCGGCGGGAGAACCTCGGCGGAGGAATGGAGCAGATCGCCTCGGCACTCAGAACCTTGGCGACCTCGCACCCGGATCTCCTCATCATCCTTCCGGTCCACAAGAACCCTGCTGTCCGTGAAGCCCTGCTGCCGGCACTGCAGTCGTTGCCGAACGTCCTGATCACCGAGCCGGTCGGGTACGGCGAGTTCGTCTACCTGCTCGATGCCTGCTCCATCGTGCTCACCGATTCCGGTGGCATCCAGGAAGAGGCGCCCGCACTGGGAAAGCCGGTGCTGGTGATGCGCGACTCCACTGAGCGACCGGAAGCAGTCGACTTCGGCGTCGTCAAGCTCGTCGGGACCGACCCGTCGGTGATCGTCCGATCGGTGGACGAACTGCTGCGGTCAGACGACTCGTACGCGGAGATGTCACAGGCGGTGAACCCCTACGGCGACGGCCGCGCGACCGAACGCACGATCGCCGCTCTCGAGGCGCTCGCTGAAGGCCGTCCTGTCACGACCGTCGCGGATTTCGCACCGGCAACGAGCGCGTGAGCGCACGTACTAGTGGGCGTCGCCGCCCGGCTGGAGGACTGCTTTCACCGTTCGCCACAGGATGACGAGATCGCCGGTCATGGACCAGTTCTCGACGTAGTACAGGTCGAGTCGGATGGCATCTTCCCATCCGAGTGAGGACCGGCCTCCGACCTGCCAGAGCCCACTCATGCCGGGTTTCAACAGCAGTCGCCGTCGGGCGGCATCGTCGTACATCGCGACTTCACCTTCGCGCTGAGGGCGGGGCCCGACGAGGCTCATCGATCCCTTCAGGACGTTGAACAGCTGCGGGAACTCGTCCAGCGAGTGCTTGCGCAAGAAATGCCCGATCGATGTCACGCGCGGATCGTTCTCGACCTTGAACAGAGGCTGGCCCGACGTCCCCTGCCGCGCGAGCAATGCCTGGAGCTCATCGTCGGCGTTGACGCGCATCGAGCGGAACTTGAGCATGCGGAATGGCTCACCGTTCTGACCGATGCGCTCTTGCCGGTAGAAGACCGGCCCCGCACTCGTCAGTTTGACGAGGAGAGCGAGCACGAGCAACACCGGCGACAACAGCGTGATGAGCAGCGCCGAACCAACGACGTCGAAGGTGCGCTTCAACAGATGCGTCGATCCTTCGTAGCGAGGCATCTCGACGTGGATCAGAGGCAAGCCGGCGACAGGACGCGTGTGGATACGAGGTCCGTTGATCTGCGTCAAGCTCGGTGCCACGATCAGGTGCTGTCGGCTGCCGTCCAGACCCCAGCTGAGTTCCCGGACGGCTTGGGCTCCGAGTTCCTCGGAACTCGTGACGGCGACGGTGTCGGCGCCGCTCGAATTGAGCGCTTTCAGTGCGTCAGGGATGCGGCCCACGATCGGGACGTTCATGCCTGCGAGTGTGTCCCCGATGATTCCGTCAGGAACACATGCCGCGACCACCCGGTACCCCTCCTCCGGATGTCGCGCGAGTTCCCCCGCGAGGTGTTCGACGCTCGGTCGAGAACCGACCAGGAGCACCTGGGCGGAGAATCGCCCGCCCTGCCGCTGAGCATTGAGCCATTGCCGCCAGATCCACCGGCTCAACATCAGGACGAGGATCCCGAGGGGGAAAGCGATGAAGATGTAACCGCGAGCGAGGTCGATCTTGAACACGTACGCGACGATCGCGACGAATGCGAAGAGACGGATAGAGGCGTCGACGATTCGCCGGTACTCCGCTGATCCGGTCCCCACGTACCGGTGGTCACGAGTGTCGTAGATCGCGAGGACGACGAGCCAGGCGACGATGATCGCGAGCGAGACTGCCGTGTACCCGATGGCCAGGTCGGCGACGCTGCCGCTGAGCGCCGCGCTGTCGAAACCGAACCAGGCGATCTGCACGCCGAAGACGACCCAGATGAGCACGAGGATGTCGGTGATCACGAGCCGACGCGCGTAGTTCTTCGCCCAGGGCACGGCGGCGGTGGTCTGTCGACTGGTGAGCGTCACCATGAGGCGCCACCGTCGCCAGAGGTGAGTGCCGCTCCGCCTGACCAGAGCCACACGGCATCACCGGCTCGCGCGACGGCGAGCGCCCCGTCCGGGTCCGCGTCCGCTGCGCACCCGACGACGGTGGACTTCGTCGCCGGCGTCACACCGACCGCGGGCAGCGACCGGATCTCCGCGCCGTCGCACGCGGCAGCGCCCACGCGTGCGACGAGGTACGAGTCACCGTCGTCCGCCAGGGACCGAACACCGACGAGCGGCACGCCGACCCAGTCGCCGTCGCCCGAGCGCCACTGCACCTCGTCGGCGCAGACGACCGCGGTCGTGAACTCACCCTCGAACGCCTCGATGGGGTCGGCGCAAGGGGAGTCGACGGTTCCGGTCGACAGGATCAGCCCGTCGGGTCCGACACCGGCCCCGGCTGCGCCGGCGGCTCCGTCCTTCCACGACCGCCCGTCGTCGACGGATGTCCGGACCGTCGGTTCGCAGTCGTCGCCCGTGCCGATGACGACCGAGACGCTGTCCGTGCCGGCGCGAAGCGCCAGCACGGCGCCCGATCCGGCCCCGAGACTGACCGGAGTCCACGTCGTTCCGCCGTCCACGGTGTGTTCCACAACCCCGTCGGTTCCGTCACACACCCCGCTCGAGGCGCGCCATGCCTCCCGTCCGTCGACTGCGGACAGCAGGCGGCGGCCGGGAGCGACCATCCCTGCGGGCTCCGCCCTGGCGGTCGCCGACGGCTTGGCCGTCGCGGAGGCCGGCGACCGGGGAGAGCTCGAGAAGGTCGGCACCGGCCCGGGAGTCCCGTTCGACGAAGGCGCCGTACGTGCCAGCGCGAGTGCGACGAGCAGCACGTCGACGACCACCAGGACGACGACGATGACGGCGACCCAGACGAGCGTGCGGCGCGAGAAGACGCTGCCGAGGGTGCGGGACCCTCGGCGCGGACTCACGTGCGGACCGCCGTCATCGTTCGGCTCCGCGCGTTGCCGCGACGCGACCGCGTTTCGGGGCCTTCGGCATGGGGGTTTCCTCGTCCTGCAGCCCGTAGCCGTACGCGTAGCCGTAGCGGCCGTACCCGTAGGCACCCGGGCCCTTGGTCGGCATCATCGTCATGACGAAGCCGGCGATCGGGGCCCCGACGTTCTCGAGCGCACTGACCGCGCCGGCGAGCTGGCCCTTGTGGGTGCGGCCGGAGGCGACGGCGACGATCGCGCCGGAGGCCTTCTTCGACAGGATGGCGGCGTCGGTGACGGGCAGCAGCGGCGGGGCGTCGAACAGGACGTAGTCGAACTGCTGCTCCAGCCCGGCGATCAGGTCCTGCATCGCGCGAGAACCAAGCAACTCCGAAGGGTTCGGCGGGATCGGCCCAGCGGGGAGCACGATGAGGTTGCCGCGGCCCCACGGCACGGCGACGTCCTCGATCGTGGCGCGTCCGATGAGCACATCGGTCAGGCCGGCGCCGCCCTCGAGGTCCATGTACGTGGCGATCTTCGGGCGGCGCAGGTCGGCGTCGATCAGGATCACGCGGAAGCCGGCGCTGTCGAGCGCGATGGCGAGGTTCGCAACGGTGGTGCTCTTGCCCTCGGACTCGACCGACGACGTCATCACGAAGGTGCGGGAACCGGTGCCGATGTCGAGGAACTGCAGATTGGTGCGGAGCGTGCGGAATGACTCGGCCCGCGGGCTACGGGGGTCGACCTGCACGATGAGCGGGCGCTCCGAGGCCTTGCTGTCGAACGCGATCCCACCGACGACCGGCTTCTCGCTGATCTTCTCGACGTCGGACTCGGTGCGGACGCGGTTGTCGAGGGTCTCGCGGAGGACGGCGACCCCTACGCCCAGCGCGAGGCCGACGAGCAGGCCGAGCACGACGTTCACCGGCACGTTCGGGCTGACCGGCGCGTTCGGCACCTGGGCTTCCTTGACGCGGGTGAGCTTGACCGTGCTCGTGCCGTCGGCGTCGGTGGCCTCGATGTTCTGCACGACGTTCGTCAGGCTCTCGGAGGTCGCGTTCGCGATGTCGGCGGCCTGCTTGGCGCTCGTGTCGTTCACGGTGATCGAGATGAGCGTCGTGTTGAGCGGCGCGTCCGAGGTGACGAGCTCGGCGAGCTGGTCGGACGTCATGTCCAGCTTCAGGCTCGAGATCACGGGGAGCAGCACGATCGGCGTCTCGACGAGGTTCGAGTACGTCAGCACACGCTGCTGCGTGAAGGTGTTTCCCTGCGCCAGGTCACTCGCGCTGCCACTGGTCTGCGTCGACACGAAGACTTGCGCCGACGCCGAGTAGACCGGCTGCTTCAGCAGCGAGAAGCCGGCCGCGGCCGCGACCCCGACCAGTGCCAGCACCAGGATGAAGACCCATCCCTTGCGCAAGACCGCTATGTAGTCGCGTAGCTCCACGCGGCACCCTTCCCCGGAAGTCGCCGCGCCCTGCAGAGTCCCTGTCGCAGGTCGACCGGGATTCTCCCAGCGTTCGGCATAGAAATAGTGCCACACGGATGAGTCCGTCCCGGGTCCGGTGGCTCTGCGTCTCTCGACGGAACCCGAACTGGGGCCTCTCGCGCTGGGTTCGGAGGACGGCGGAACTCAGAGCGCTGACGCGTTGTCCGGCGGACGGCGTTTGGTGGACAAGGAACGCCCGGTCCGGATCAGCGGTACCTCGACCACTCGATGGACTCCCCATGCCACGACGACGCAGATCCCCACTGAAAGCGGGATCCCCCACGGAGCGAACGTGACCACCCTCCGCAGGACCTCGATCAGCGGGAGGTGGATGAGGTACAGCGCGTAGCTGATCCCTCCGAGCCAGAGGACCGAGGGTGCGACTCGCGCCCCCCGCCTGAAGTAGAAGATCGCGAACAGCACGAACCCGACAGCTGCCGACAGGTTGAACCCGATGATGCCGTACCCCTCCATCGGTTCGTCCTGCGACGAGATGAGTGCGATGCTGCAGAGCGGAACGACGACGGCCGCAGAGAGCAGGTAGCCGATCCACACTCGACTTCCCTTGGTGTCGCGCAGGTAGATGCTGTGCCCGAAGGACGCGAAGAAGAGCATCAGAGGAGTGGTCGCGGGGAGCTCCTTGCCGATCGCAGCACCGATCAGAGACAACGCTCCGTACAGCGCCAGCCAGAAGTAACCGAGGTACACCGACAGCTCGAGCTTCCCCAGGTACTTGCTGACGCTCGTCTGCGCGTAGTACAGCAGCTCGGGACCGAGGGTCCAAGCACTTCCGAGGATGCTCGGCAGGGCGACGACGCCTTGCAGCATCGTCAAGTTGAGCAGGAACACCGGGACGCCGGGATCCACCAAGGGGTTCGTCGGGAGATCCACGACGATCGCGAAGGCGAGGACCAGCCAGTAGACCGGGAACAACCGCCAGAATCGCCGAACGACGAAGACCGGGATCGCCTGCTTCGACAGGGTCAGACCGATGACGTACCCGCTGACGAGGAAGAACGCGACGACACCGACGCGTCCGACGCTCAGGTATGCGAGTGAGACGCGCGAGTACCCCGGCACCCAGGCCTCGAAGGCGTGTTCGAGGACAACTGCTACCGCTGCGATGCCACGGACTCCATCGAGGAAGTCGAGCCGACCGGCACGACCGGCAACGGGACTCGCCGAACTCCCGCGAGTCGTCGACATCAGCACCTCTCCGAGCAGCGAGTGCCCACCCTGGTGAACGGATGGCCTGGCAGCAGCGCGTGACTCGCGGCCCCTGTCCTACGCCGCGCGCTCGAAGCCTAACTGACAGGCGCTCACGACGGGGCGAAGCGCCGGAGACCGCGGCCGATGTGGGGCTCCCCGCGCTGAGCGTTCTGCGTCCCGTACGGTGGCGACATGCAGCCCGAACCGGACGCGCCGACCGCCGCCCGCCCTTCCTCGGCGGTGCGGGACCTGCAGGTCATCGTGATCGCGCTCCTGGTCGCCGTGCTGCTGTCCCGGATCGTCGGTGGCGTCGCCCGGACTGGGGGTCTGCCCTCCCCGATCACGCAGGTGCTGGTCGCCGACCTGGCCGTGTGGGTGCCGCTCGTGCTCGGTGTCGGGTGGGTGCTGCGGAGGTCCTCTCCGGCGGTGCTCGTCCGCCGGCTCGGGATCGGGTGGGCCGATGCCGTCGCGGCCATCGGCATCGTCATCGTGTGCCGCGGGCTCGATGCCGTGCTGTCCGTCGCGTTCTTCGGTGCGACCGGGCTGACGCCGCAGCCGACCATCGGCACGCCGGACGTGCTGCTGCTCGTGGTCTCCGCGATCGGGGTGTGCCTGGTCAGTCCGGTGCTCGAGGAGATCATGTTCCGTGGTGTCATGCAGCGCCGATTGTCGGCCGAGCTGACGCCGCGCACGCGGTTCCTGGCGGTGCTGGTGACGGCGTTCGCGTTCGCGCTGATGCACCTGGCGATCAGCACGCCCGCGTCGTCGGTCGCGGGCTTCGAGGTCTTCGTGACGACGTTCGTGCTCGGCCTGCTGACGGGGACGCTCGTCGCGATGACCGGACGCATCGGCGGGGCGGTCCTGGCACACGTCCTGTTCAACACCGTGGCCGTCGTGCTCACCTGGCCGCGCTGACATCGATCGCACCAGCGGACGCATCGACCGGTAACGTCCTCCTCGAATGTCTCGCACAACCAGCGTCTTCGAGAGCCCCCTCGCGCGGCAGGCTCCGCTCAGCGGGCTGCTGGCGCTCAGCGCGGTCCTCTCGATCGCGGTGCCGTCGCTCGAGGTGACGGACCGCGGCCTGTTCGTCGGGAGCCTGGCGGTCACCGGGGTCGCGACGGTCGTGGCTGCACTGGCGTTGGCGCTCCCCCACGCCGTCGGGCTCGTGCCGGCGTTGCTGGTGCTCGACTTCGTGGCGATCGCGCTGTTCCGGACGAGCACGGGCGCAGGTGCCTCGGTCTTCACGTCGCTCGCCGTGCTGCCGGTCGTCTGGTGCGGGTCCCTCCGTGGTCGCCTGACCGTCGTGTACGCGGCGCTGGGAGTGACGCTCGTGATCATGGCGCCCTACTTCCTGACGCCGACGAACGTCCCCGGTGCGAGCGAGCTCGTCCGCCTCGGCGTGACCGTCATCGTGTTCGGAACGGTCGCGGCGGTCGTGCAGGAGCTCTCGCGGCGAGCGCGGCGCAACGTCCGCGCTGCCCGGCTGGGTGAGGAGCGCGTCCGCGCGGAGATCGAGCGGGCTGCCGCCGTGCAGCGGTCCCTGCTCCCGACGTCGACCGGCCACCTGGGCGCCGACGTCGCGGTGGCGGGCGCCTGTCTGCCGGCGAAGTCGGTCGGTGGTGACTTCTTCGACTGGTACGAGACGAACACCGGGATCGCCGTCACCCTCGGGGACGTGATGGGCAAGGGTGTCGGGGCCGGGCTCATCGCGGCGGCCGTGCGCGCCACGGTACGGAGTGCCCGCACCGTCGACGACCCGTCCGAGGCCCTCCTCCGCGCAGCCGACGGGCTCGCCGCAGAGGCCAGCGTGACCGACGTGACGTTCACCACGCTGTTCCACGCGCGCATCTCGACCGACGGCACCTTCCGGTGGGCGGACGCGGGGCACGGGCTGAGCCTGGTGCTCCGGTCGGACGGCACCGTGGACCGGCTCCGGTCGAGCGACCTCCCGCTCGGGATGGGACTCCGCGACGAGTGGGCGACGACCGAGGGGTTCCTCGACGCCGGTGACCTGCTCATCTCGTTCAGTGACGGTGTGCTCGACCTGTTCGGAGGCCGCGAGGACACCGTCGACGCGGTGGCCGACCTCGCACGGGCCTGCGGGTCCGAGCCCACTGCGCTCGTGGCGGCGCTGTCCGCGCGGGCGGACGAGGTCGCGCACGACGACGATGTGACGGTGATCGCGATCCGACGTGCACCGTTCCCGGCTGACACCTCCGTGGTGCCGGTCCGTCCGGTGCGCCGAGACCGAGCCTGACGAGGTCAGTCCTCGACCGCAGCCTCCTGCTCGCGCCGGAACCGCTCGATCTCCGCATCGACCTGCCGCCGCGAGAACCGCGTCGCGATGAACCCGACCCACGCCCCTCCGATCACGGCGAGCAGGACCCCCAGGATCGCTCCGACGGCGGCCGCATCGACACGCTCTGTGTTCGGCGGGGCCGCGCCGAACAGCAAGCTCACGCCGGCCGCCGTCACGACGACGGCGCCGACCATCGCGGGCCGGTTGCCCGCGCGGGGTGCGTCGAAGGGCAGGAACCAGGGTGAGACCGCCAGGACCACCCAGAGACCCACCACACCGGTGCTGACCGGGAACCACAGGCGGAGCACGAACAGCGTCACCACGTGCGCAACCAGACCGCCGGCACACCACAGCATCCACCGCTTCCGGTCGCGCCGCTGCCGGCTGAGCCCGTCGTCACGCACCATGGGTCGACCGTAGTCCCGGCGCGGCCGCCGGTGACCGGCCCGGACGGGCGATCACCGGCGGCCGGAGCGGGGTCAGGACAGGGCGGAGAAGGACGCGTCGCGCACGAGCACGGTCGCCGCGTCTCCCGCGACCTGCTGCTCCGGGTCGCTGGACAGCCCGAGCTGCCACGTGCCGCCACCCGGCTTCTCGGGCAGCGTGAACTCGACGGTGGTGTCCGAGGCGTTGAGCAGGACGGCGACGGTGTCGTCGCCCTGTTCGAGGACGAGCATCACCGCCCGGTTGCCGCCGTCTGCCCAGTCCCCGTCCTCGAAGCCGGCGTTGTCGGCGCGGAGCACCGAGACGGTCGAGTCGGAGTCGCCGGGTGCCGTGCGGTACCACTCCGGACGCAGGGACCGGTGCTGCGCCCGGAACGCGATGGCCGAGGTCGTGAAGGCGAGCAGGTCCTGGTCGGCGGCGTCCCAGTCGAACCAGGAGATCTCGTCGTCCTGGCAGTAGGCGTTGTTGTTCCCGCCCTGCGAGCGGGCGATCTCGTCGCCGCCGAGGATCATCGGCACGCCGGCCGACAGCAGCAGGGTCCCGAGGAAGTTCCGGCGCTGGCGGTCGCGGTACGCGTTGACCCCGCCGTCGTCCGTCGGGCCCTCCACCCCGCCGTTGAACGAGGTGTTGTCGCTCTCGCCGTCGTTGTTGTCCTCGCCGTTCGCCTCGTTGTGCTTCTCGGCGTACGAGGTCAGGTCCGCCAGGGTGAAGCCGTCGTGGGCCGTGACGAAGTCGACCGAGCACAGCGGCGAGCGCCGTGACCCCTCGTAGACGTCCGGGCTGCCGAGGACACGCTGCACGGCGTCACCGAGCGCCCCCTCGTCGCCGCGCCAGAAGGCACGGAGGTCGTCGCGGTACTTGCCGTTCCACTCGGACCAGTCGGCCGGGAACCCGCCGACCTGGTACCCCGCGGTGTCCCACGGCTCGGCGATCATCTTGACCTCACGGAGCACCGGGTCCTGGTGGATGATGTCGAGGAAGGCGGAGTGCTTCTCGGCTTCGCCGCCCTGACGGGTCAGCGTGGTCGCCAGGTCGAAGCGGAAACCGTCGACGTGCATCTCCTCGACCCAGTAGCGCAGCGAGTCCATGATCAGACCGAGCGCGGCCGGGTGCGAGACGTTGAGGCTGTTGCCGGTACCGGTGGTGTCGAAGTAGTTCGCTTCGTCGCCCTCGACGAGCCGGTAGTACGACTCGTTGTCGATGCCCTTGAAGGACAGCGTCGGGCCCATGTGGTTGCCCTCGGCGGTGTGGTTGTAGACGACGTCCATGATGACCTCGAGCCCGGCTGCGTGCAGGGCCTTGACCATCTCCTTGAACTCGGCGACCTGCTGGCCGGCCGTGCCGCTGGACGAGTACTCGTCGTGCGGCGCGAAGAACCCGATGGAGTTGTAGCCCCAGTAGTTGCGCAGCCCCTTGTCGGCGAGTGTGGAGTCCTGGACGAACTGGTGCGTGGGCAGCAGCTCGACGGCCGTGACGCCGAGGTCGACGAGGTGCTGGATCGCGGCCGGGTGCGCCATGCCGGCGTAGGTGCCGCGGATCGCCTCGGGCACGTCGGGGTGCTGCTTCGTGAAGCCCTTCACGTGGACCTCGTAGAAGACGGTGTCGCCGAGCGGGGTCGCGGGACGGACGTCGTCGCCCCAGTCGAACGAGCGGTCGGCGACGACCGACTTCGGCATGGCGGCGGCCGAGTCGGTGTCGTCGCGGGTCTCCGGGTCGTCCATGTCGTGCCCGAACAGGGCCTGGCCCCACTCGTACGAGCCGTCGACCGCCGTGGCGTACGGGTCGAGCAGGAGCTTGGAGCCGTTGTGGCGGAGGCCCTTGGCCGGGTCCCACGCGCCGTGCACGCGGAAGCCGTAGCGGGTGCCGACAGCGACGCCGGGGACGATGTCGTGGAAGGTGTAGCCGGTGCGGTGCTGCAGCTCGGTGCGGTGTTCCGTGCCGTCGTCGTCGAACGTGCAGAACTCGACGCGCTCCGCGGTGCTGGAGAAGAGAGCGACGTTGGCGCCGCCGTCGACGAGCGTGACGCCGAGCGGGGTGCGGGCAGAAGTGGTCATGGTGTCGTTGTACCGGGCGGCCGCTGTGGTCCCGGCTCGCGCACGTACCCCGGCAGGCATGGATGCGCAGACCGGACAGCTGCGACCACGTGGGCAGACACCGAACGGTGACCGAGGGCGTCTGCTCCTCGTTCGGGTCGGGGAGCAGGCGCCCTCGCGCTACGACGACGTCGGGTTCGGCGCGGCGGGCCGCGACGATGCCAGCCCGGAACAGGGATCGGGCCCCCGCAGCTGGGCGCCGCGGGGTAGCTCACGAGACGGTACGGATGTGCCGCTCTCCGGGTGCACAGGTACGCGGAAATCGACCGGGAGCACCCTGCCGTCATCCGGAGAACGTGCGTTCCCCGTTCGGGGGATACCGACGAGGGGCGCGGCCTGGTTGGGTCGTCGAGTCAGCAACTCCGTTGCGGACGAGATCCGCGCGGAGCTTCGGCACCAAGCGAAGGTGACCCCCTCGGGTGGGGCGGTCGCGGTGGGTGCCGGCGTGTCGATTCGGGTTCGACACGGCGGCACCCCCATTCAGCGGGGAACCGAGGCTTGCCCTGGCGGCAGGGGTGCACCACTGTGTGGAGTACACGCTCGCTCGGAGGAACAGGGACCACATGCTGTCGTTGGTGTACGTGAGCACGATGAGCCGACCGGTCACGGACGAGGAACTCGCCGAGATCCTGGTGATCGGTCGCGAGAAGAACCTGCAGCTCGGCATCACGGGGATCCTCGCCCACCAGGGGAGCAACTGCATCGGCATCATCGAGGGCGACGACGAGGTCGTGCGGGAACGGTTCGAGGGCATCCGTCAGGACCCCCGCCACACCAACGTTCGCCAGGTCGCCGCGGACACCGTCGCGACCCGGTCCTTCCCGGAGTGGTCGATGGCGTTCCAACCGGCGGACCCGTTGATCAAGGAGATCCCGGGGTTCCTCGACCTCTTCGCCGACGGGCACGCGCCCGACCCCGCCACCGGTACGTCCCGCGCGACGGCCCTGCTGGAGTGGTTCCGGAAGCACCCCCTGGCGCCGCTGACGAACCAGCACGGCGACGACGGCATCGAGCTGCGCACCCGGATCGTCAACGCGACGATCACGGTGCTGCACGAGACCGGGGTCGAGCAGGTCGACGTCGACACCGTCGCCGCCCGGGCCGAGATGACCGTCGACGAGCTGCGCACCCACTTCCCCTCCCGCGAGAGCCTGTTGACCGCCACGGTCGACCGGTGGTCGAGTTCCGTGTCACGGCCCCTGCGGCCGATCGCGGACACGCACGGCGCGGTCGCGTACCTGCACGCGCTGGTCGTGGCGTACTCGGAGGAACCGGCGTTGATGCGACTGCTCGCATCGACGCTCGCCTCGAGCACCGACCCCGGACACGAGGGCGCGGAGTACTACCGCACCCTGTACCTCCGGTTCCGTCGGACCGTCCGGGAAGCACTCGAGCGGGACATCCGGACCGGTCGCGAGCCGGCCACCATGGATCCCGCGCGTGCCACCGAGCAGCTCCTCGCGCTCTACGACGGTCTGCGGATCCAGTCGCTCCTCATCGAGGGGTTCGACATCATCGCCTCCTTCGACCGCGCAGTGTCACGGCTGCGGCGGGGGTGGGCCGAGGACTACCGGCACACGGACCTCTTCGAGATCCCGGTCGAGGGCACGGGCGATCACAACGCCCGCGAGAAGCAGACCGACTCGGGGTCGTCGCGGTAGGGCCCGAACGGCTGGATCCGCACGAACCCGTTCCGGGCGAACAGCGCGGCGGCGTGCGGCTGCAGCACGCCGAACTCGGCGACGACCGCCGGTGCCTGCAGCTCTTCGGCCTGCGCGAGCAGTTCGAGCACCAGCAGGTCGCCGACGCCCTGCCCGCGGGAGTCCGGTCGGACGAACAGCCGCCGGACCTCGAACACGCCGTCGCCGGCCGCACTCAGCGACGCGGTACCGAGCGCCAGGCCCGAGCGGTCTCGGGCGATGACGTGCACGGCGGCGGTCGCCTCGGTCAGCGGACGGCCACGGTCGGCCGGACGGCCGTAGATCCGGTCGACCTCGATCCGGGCCGCGGCGCGCAGCCGGACGGCGTCCTCGTGGTCGAAGGGCTCGGCCGCGACCGAGAACGTCAGGTGCTGCATCGTGGTGTGTTCCTCGCCCGGCGCCGCGTCGTCGCGGGTGCCCCTTGGGTGATCGGTGTGCGTGCCGCCGCTCGAACCCGAATCGAGCGGCGGCACGGTGTGCGCGCTTCCGCTCGAACCCGAATCGAGCGGTGGCGCGTGCAGACGGCTGGCGTCTGCCCTCGGACGCCCTAGCGTCCGTGGTCTGTGGTGTGTGGTCGGTCCGGGTCAGCTCACCAGGTCGAGGTCCCACACGGGGGCGACGTACTCGCGGGACCATCCCTCGCGCAACCGGGTGACTGCCCGGTCGAACGCTTCGAGCAGGTCCATCTCGGGGCGCACCATGGACTGCAGCTGCAGTCCCTCGTAGGTCGCGAGCAGCTGCTCGGCGCCGCGCGACGGCTCCATGGTGCTCGGTTCGCGACCGAGCAGGCTGTCGCGCTGCAGGGAGTCCTGCACGAAGGCGTGGAACCGGCGCCACCGCGCGTGCAGCATCGGCGCGAGCGGGTGCTCCGGTGACGCCGCGATGTTCAGGGTGGCGGTGAGGAAGCGCATCAGGGACGGGTCGGCGATGTTCGCGGTCACGATCGCACGCAGGAACGGCACGGTCCCGAACCGTTCGGCGAGTGGCATGAGCGGTGCGGTGCGCTGCTCGTTCCAGTGGTCGATGGTGGCCAGGAGCAGACCGTCCCAGCTGGGGAACGTCCGGCCGACCACGTCGACGTCCTGACCGGCGTGGTCCGCGACGACGGCCGGGGTCACCTCGTGGAGCGGACGCGTCCGCAGTGCCGTGATCATCCCGTCGACGACGGCCGATCGGAGGGCGGCATCGTCCGAGGTCCGGCGCGATGATTCGATGTGCATGCATACACCCCACCAGGCACACCGGTCCCACCAAAGCCCCCGAACGGGGATCGCGCGCAAAACGGACCAGCACGATCCGGCCACGACACTTCCCACCGATCGACCTGCGAGCGATACTCATCCCATGCAGTGGGGACGGATCGTACCGGTGGCGGCGGTGGCCCTGATGGCGAGCGGAGCGCTCGCGGGGTGCGGCGCCGACGGGACCGTCCAGTCCATCGACACGGGCACCTCGGTCACCTCCTGCATCGACCACGTGCCCATGACGGTCGCCCAACGCCGCGAATCCGCTGATCTCGTGGTCGACGGTCAGGTCACCAAGACCGACCGCACCGTCGAGATCGGCGGCGTCTACGACGTCTACGAAGCCGAGGTCACGACAACCTCGAAGGGGGACGCCCCCGGCACCACCATCGAGATCGTCAGCACGTCGGACCAGTGCACGACGAGCGGCGAACCCGTCGAGTACCTCGACGGCGACGTGCTCGAACCAGGGGGAACGTTCCGCCTCTACCTGACGAAGGCCGACCCCGAGGACGACGACAGCGTCTGGCGCCTCGTCGTCCCCGGCGCCGCCGAGCCGCTCACCACCGGCTGACGCCCGGCACGCACCACGCGCGCCCTACGGCTCGGGGACCGCCACGATCCGGTTCTGGTACGCCCACACCACGGCCTGCAGCCGTGACCGGACCCCGAGCTTCGGCAGCATCCGCGCCAGGTGCGACTTCACGGTCGAGACCTCGAGCACGAGCGCGACCGCGATCTCCTCGTTCGACATCCCCTGCGCGAGCAGGAGCAGGACCTCGCGTTCGCGGGCGGTGAGCACCCCGTCGGCCCGGTCCCCCGACACCGGCTGCAGGCTCCGTCGCGACACGAACTCGCGCAGCACCCGCCGGGTCAGCGCCTGGTCGAGCGTCCCGTTCCCCGCGGCGACCTGCCGCACGGCATCGACGATGGTGTCCGGCTCGGCGTCCTTCAGCAGGAACCCGGAGGCACCGGCCTCGAGGGCCCCGAACACGTAGTCGTCCAGGTCGAACGTCGTCAGCATCAGCACCGGGATGGCCGGGTCGGCGTCGGGGGCGCAGAACAGCCGGGCGAGCTCGATGCCGTTCATCACCGGCATCCGGATGTCCAGGCAGGCGACGTCGGGCCGCAACGAGCGCGCCAGCGCGAGCGCCTCGCCGCCGTCGGCGGCCACGCCGACCACCTCGATGTCGGCCTCCGCGCCGAGGAGCGCGGACACCCCGGCACGGACCAGCGGCTGGTCGTCCGCCACCAGCACGCGGATCACGCGACCACCTCGCCGCCGTCGGCGGCCTGCGCGGGTGCGGGAGGTGCCTCCCGGTCGAGCGCCAGCTCCACCAGCCATCCGCCGGTCGCGGTGGGGCCGGTCTGGAGGCGCGCCCCGACCAGGTCCGCCCGCTCGCGCATCCCCCGCAGGCCGTTGCCGCCCGACGGTGAGGTCGGCGCTGCCGGAGCGGCGGCTGGTGCGTTCTCCACCCGGATCACCACCCGGGCCGGGTCGCGGTCGTCGATGGTGACGGTGCACGGGGCGGACGGGGCGTGCAGGGCGGCGTTGGCCAGCGCCTCCTGGACGGTGCGGTACGCGGCGAGCTGCGCGAGCGGGCCGACGCCGTCGGCCACGGGGCGGTCGTCGGCCGGACGGTCGCCGCGCAGCACGTCGAGGCGCACGTCGCTGCGGAACCGGGCGCGTTCGACCAGGTCGACGATGCCGGCGACCGTCTCGACCGCGCGTTCTGCGGGGACGTCCTCGCGCAGGAGCCCGACCAGGCGGCGCAGGTCGTCGAGGACGGCGGTGCTCTGCTCCCGCACCTGGCGCGCGCCCTCGTGTGCGCGCTCCGGGTCGCTGTCGATCTGCCGGTCGATCACGGCGGCCATCAGCGCGATGCCGGACAGGTGATGCGCTGCGATGTCGTGGAGCTCGCGGGCCATGGCGGCGCGTTCGCGGGAGACCGCGGCGTCGACCAGGGCGTCCTGCTCACGGAAGACCGCGCTCGCCTCGGCGGTGCGGGCGGCGCGCACCTCGCGGCGGGACCGCACCAGCAGGGTGACCAGGAGCGGGAGCCCGACGGCACCGACCGCCTGCAGCACCCCCTGGCCGACTGCGCCGGACAGGACCGCGCTGCCGGCTGCCACGAGCGCGCCGGCGACCAGGAGCGTCGGCCACAGGCGTGCGAGCGGGACCCGGAGTGCGGCGAGGACGACGGCGACGACCACCGGCAGCGCGGTGAGGCCGAACAGGTCGAGCGACTGCGGGGCGAGCGCGGCGACGAGCACCGGCAGCACCGACACCGCGACGAGCACGGTGCGTGGTGCCCGACGGGCCGCGAGCAGGGCGGCGGACTGGGCCAGCAGGCCGAGCGCCAGGACGGTCCACGCAGCGGTGAACGGTGCCGGGACCCGCATGGCCAGGGCGGCGCCGTCCGGCTCGAGGCCGTCGAGCGGCGGCAGGCCGACCAGCAGGCCGATCGCCACGACGGCCGTGCCGAGCGCGACGAACACGTCGACGCGGCGGTCACGGGTGCGCGGGTCAGCGGAGGCCATCGTTGGATCCTACGAGGCGCGTACGAGCGGGGACCGGGGCGTCGATCGGCAGCGCACGGCGCGCCGGGTCGTAGCCCAGGCGGCCACGGGTCACGACGAGCAGCACGGCGGCGGCGACGGTCGAGGTGATGGTCAGGCCGATCATCAGCGTGCCGGCGGTCATGCTCGGGTACATCTCCGGGAACAGTGTCGAGATCGTGTTGTTCACGCCGACGTGCAGCAGCAGGGCCAGGGGCAGGCTCTCGCCGGTCTTGTTGAACACCTGGATCATCACGACGTTGAACGTGATCGTGAACAGGGCGAACACGACGGGCTCGCTCCAGTGCGCGTTCGGCCAGCCGCCCCAGTCGCTCAGGTAGAGCGGCATGTGCCAGAGCGCCCAGATCGGACCGAGGATCGCAGCCGCACCGAGCCCACCGAAGCGGTGCTGCAGGCGGGGCAGGGCGAAGTCGCGCCAGCCGGGCTCTTCGCTCAGACCGGTGGAGAACAGCTGGATGACCAGGCCGGGCACGAGCATGGCGACGGCCAGGGCCGAGGGGGCACGGACGTCACCGCCGGCGAAGGGCAGCGCGGACGCGACGATCATGGCCGGCACGACGACGAGCGCCAGGGCGTACCAGTACCAGGCGACCCGCCAGCGGAACAGGCGTCCGACCCAGCGGCGCAGGCCCGGACGGCCGTCGGCGACCGCGGTGACGATGAACGCACCGCCCAACGGGCCGAGGAGCGCACCGGGCAGCACACCCGTGAACTGTCCGCTGCCCAGGACCTCGGGGAAGTGGATGTCCCACGCGCCCATGCCGTGCGGGGACAGGATGTAGGGCACCCATGCGAGCCAGCTCAGGCCGAGTGCCAGGGTGAAGAAGGACACGAGCGGGTGCCGGGCGATGAGGCCGCGGACACCCCCACGGTCCTGAGGGGATGTGCCGGCAACGGGCCGGACTTCGGTGGTGTTCGTCATGCACACGACGCTAGGAACCAGCGCGCTCGGGGACGACCGGCTTCGGGACGCACCTGCGGGAGTTCCATCGAAGGATGCAAGTGCTCCCGGGCCGTTCAGGCGGTGCGCTGGGCGGCCACGTGGGCCAGGACGACCGGGTCCTCGCAACCCCGGGCGAAGCCGCGGATGCGCCGGTCGATGTCCCGCTGCAGCACGAGCACACCGATCCTTTCGGCGAGCGGCGCCAACCACTTCGGCCGGCAGGTGAAGTTGTAGCGCCAGACGGCCAGGGTGTGCCCGGGCTGCCCCTCCGCCGCGGTGAAGCGCCAGCCCCCGCCCATGCGCTCGAAGAACCACGACCCCTTGGTCATCTTCATCCCGACGTTCGACGGCGGATGGTACGAGACGTACTCGCTCTCCATCGCGAAGCCGAACCGCTGCACCGTGTAGGTCCGGACGCCCTTGCCGGGGACCGTCGCACCACCGACCAGGTGCTGGTGTCGGATGAAGGGGTCCCAGCGCTTCCGGATCGCCCCCTGCGTCTGCGAGACGGCGAACGCCACCTGCGGCTCGACCGGCACGGTGCAGCGGGACTCGACGACGGGCATGAGTCATCCTCGCACGCGCACGGTGCGGTGCTCGCCGGCCCGTGCGACGTTCACCGGCCGCGCACCGTGCAGCGCCCGCCGCCCCGTGCGAGGTTGCACGCTCCGTGCGCCGCTACAACCCCGCACCAGGCCGCCAACCTCGCACCGGACGACAGAGCTCGCACGGTGCGAGCTCTGTCAGCGCGGCGAGTCAGCGCAGCGCGGCCCGGAGCGCGTCGGCGATGGGCGCGAGCGCGGCGTCGATCTCGTCGGCGACCCGCGCGTGGGTCGCCTCGGACCGGCGGTACGGGTCGTCGACGTCGTCGTCGGCGGGGTCGGCCGGCGGCGGGACGGTGCCGCGCAGGCGTGCGACCCGCTCGACCAGGGCCTCGGGTGCGTGCACGTCCTGCAGGTCACCGGGCTCGAGTCCGTCGAGCACCCGCGCGAACTGCTTGATCGTGAACGCCCGCTTGGTGGCCCGGGGCGCGAGCGACACCACGGCCGCACGGTGCGACCGTTCGGCCGTCAGCACCAGGTCGGCGTCCTCGACGATCGCCGACGTCAGGTACCGCGAGCTGTGCCGCGACGGGTCACCGCCGAGCCGGACCGACTGTGCCGCGGCGGCACCGTCCATCGCGGCACCGTCGTCGGCGATGGTGCCGGCGGACTCGACCACGAACGCCGCAGCGTCCGGGCCGAGTCGCGCCGTCAGGACCCGCGCACCGAGCGGCGACCGGCAGATGTTGCCACTGCAGACGAACAGGATCCGCATCGTCAGGCTGCGCCGGCGCCGAGCAGGTCGTGGCGGACGACGATGGCGTCGCGCCCCGGACCGACACCGATCGCGGAGATCCGCGCACCCGACATCGCCTCGACCGCGAGCACGTAGTCCTGCGCGTTCTTCGGCAGGTCCTCGAACGAGCGGGCGCCGGTGATGTCCTCGGTCCAGCCGGGGAACGCTTCGTACACGGGCTTCGCGTGGTGGAAGTCCGACTGGTTCACGGGGACCTCGTCCACGCGCACGCCGTCGACCTCGTACGCGACGCACACCGGGATCGTCTCGAGCCCGGTCAGCACGTCGAGCTTGGTCAGCACGAAGTCGGTCACGCCGTTGATGCGCGCGGTGTAGCGGGCGATCGGGGCGTCGTACCAGCCGCAGCGACGCGGACGGCCCGTGGTGGTGCCGAACTCGAAGCCGTTGGCGCGCAGGAACTCGCCGGACTCGTCGAACAGTTCGGTCGGGAACGGACCGGCGCCGACGCGCGTCGTGTACGCCTTGACGATGCCGATGATGCGCTCGAGCTTGCCCGGGCCGATGCCGGAACCGGTCGCGGCGCCACCGGCGGTCGCCGAGGACGACGTGACGAACGGGTAGGTGCCGTGGTCGACGTCGAGCATGGTCGCCTGACCGGCCTCGAACAGGACGGTGTCGCCGCGCTCGAGTGCCCGGTGGATCTCGAGGGCCGTGTCGGCGACCATCGGGCGCAGGCGCTCGGCGAAGGACAGCAGCGACTCGACCACTTCTTCGGCGTCGATCGCGCGACGGTTGAAGACCTTGACCAGCAGGTGGTTCTTCTGGTCGAGGGCCGCTTCGACCTTCTGGCGCAGGATGTTCTCGTCGAAGATGTCCTGGATGCGGATGCCGACGCGGTTGATCTTGTCGGCGTAGGTCGGGCCGATGCCGCGACCGGTGGTGCCGATCTGGCGCTTGCCGAGGAACCGCTCGGTCACCTTGTCGATGGTGCGGTGGTAGTGCGTGATGACGTGGGCGTTCGCCGACACGAGCAGCTTCGAGGTGTCGACACCGCGGGCCTTCAGCGCGTCGAGTTCCTGGAACAGGACCTCGAGGTCGACGACGACGCCGTTGCCGATGATCGGCGTGACACCGGGCGTGAGGATGCCGGAGGGCAGCAGGTGCAGGGCGTACTTCTCGCCGCCGACGACGACCGTGTGGCCGGCGTTGTTGCCGCCGTTGAACTTCACGACGTAGTCGATGCGGGAGCCGAGGAGGTCGGTGGCCTTCCCCTTGCCCTCGTCGCCCCACTGGGCTCCGATGATGACTGCTGCGGGCATCTGGTTCTCCTCACGTTGGCGGAGGACCTCACGCGACCAGGCGGGCCGGTGGTCCACCCGAGTCTATCGGACGGCCACCTGCGCGCCACCTGGCGCGTGCCCGAGATGGTGACGACGGACGGACGGGCGCGTTCCGCTCAGCCGCGACGCGAAGCGTTGCGCGGGGCGCGCCGACCGAGCCTGCGAGGGAGGGGTGCCAGCTGGCACCGGGCCTCCCGTCCGTCGTGTCCGTGCGTTCCGCGATCAGGCGCGGAAGAAGTCCTGGTACGACGGGTCGCCGACGGGCTGCGAGTAGCCGGGCTCGGCGAGACGCTGCTCGATCATCGCCTGGACGACGTCGGGCGGGGTGAGCCCCCGGCGGCGCCACTCGGTCGGGTTGGCCCGGAGCTGGCTCAGCGTGTTCTGCATGCTGCAACCCTGGCACCGTGTAACTAGTTTGTCTAACTACCTGTCCTGATTCCGCGTTCCCCCGACCGCCGGGAGCACAGGAGACGCCGGATCCGCACTGCGGACCCGGCGTCTCCTGTTCGTTCAGTGGCGCGGACGCCGCACTACTTGCGCGAGACCTTCGCGGTCGACTTGGACGTCGCGGTGCCGTCCTTGTAGCCCGAGGCGTGCGCGGTGACCTTCACGGAGAACTTGTGCCCCGCGTCGGACGTGCCGAGCTTGTACGTCGTACCGGTGGCCTTCTTCACGACCTTGCCGTCGCGGAGCCACTGGTACTTGTACGTCGCCTTCGTCGTGCTCCACTTGCCGTGGTTCGCCGACAGCTTCGAGCCGACCTTCGCCGTCCCGCTGATCGTCACCTTGCTGCCCGCGGCGAGCGCGAGCTTCGGCGGGACCACCGAGATCGTCGACGTGCCGGCCTGCTTGCCCGACGCGTTGCCGAGGTGCAGGAGCAGCACGGTGGCCTTCGTGACGCCCGAGGCGCGGGTGACCCGGAGGACGCCGGAGTCGGCGAACAGGACGCCGGTGCTGCGGCCCTGCGCGAAGGACAGTGCCGGCTTCGACGGGTCGAACGACGCGTTCTTCGTCTCGTCCACCACGGACGAACCGGTGGTCGCGGCACCGGGGGCGTAGGCCGACTCGGTGAGCACCGAGTAGGTGAACTTGCCCTTCGCACCGATCAGCGCACCCGTGGTCGTGAGCACCTTCACCGAGCTGTCGAAGGTGTTCACGTCCTGGCCGGGTGCCCCGCCGTTGAGCGGCTGGACGTCGACGACCGGGTCGACGTCCGGGTCGTCCGACGCGGCCTTGGCCAGGTCGATCGTCGTCGCGAACGTCGCGTCCACCGCGGCGGACTTCGCGTTGTAGACCAGGTAGTCGGGCTCGCCGTCACGGTTCGTGTCGATGAGCACCTCGACGTTGGTCACGGCGCCGGGGTTGGCGTCGGGACCGGCCGTCTGGATGCCGAACGCGATCGTGTCCGACGCCTTGTCGTAGCTGGCGCCGTAGGAGCGGATGTCCGCCGCCTGCAGCGAGCGCTTCGCAGAACCGTCGGGGAACGCCTCGACCGGGTCGGTCCCGCCGAGCACGAACGGAGCGACGGCGGCGTGGTAGCCGGTCGTCAGCCCGCCCTGGTCGACGGTGCGGCCCTTGAGTGTCAGGTCGGCCGACTTGCCCGGGCCGGTGAAGGCGACGGTGGAGCGACCCTGCACGGAGCTGACGGGCTTCGGCGCGAGGTACGCACCGACGCGCAACGGCACCGCGGTCGTGTCGGTCGGCGTGAACGCCACGATGCCCGAGGCGGCGGTGACGAACTCGCGCTGGTAGCCCTGCTGCACCGACTCCTGGGTGGGGTCGATGACGCGGCGGAGCTTCGTCGGGTCGGCGATGGTGAACGTGAGCTTCACCGTCGCGGTGCGGTTCGCCGGGACGGTGACCCGCTTCGTGTCGAGCGCGAACGTCACGCCGGGCTGCGACACCTGCGGCTGGTAGGCCACGTCGTAGGTGTGCGCGACGCCGTCGGTGTTCGCGATCTGCAGGGTGCGGCTCTCGCTCGTCGCGCTCGAGACCTCGACGACACCGAACGAGGCGGTGACGAGCAGGTCGTTCTCGACGCTCCGCACGGTGGTGCCGGCGGTCACGGCCTGCAGGGCGTCGACGCGGCCGGTGCCCTGCCGGAGCAGGGTCGCCGAGCGGGAGCCGTCCTTGACGTCGTGCGTCGCCGTGTTCATGAGCGCCGCCTTGACCTGCGGTGCGCTCCACTCCGGGTGCGACTGGAAGGTCAGCGCCGCGATGCCCGCGACGTCCGGTGTGGCCATCGAGGTCCCGCTCATCGACATGCGGCCGTCGCCGGTGCCGTTGGCCGCCGAGATCACGTTGACCCCGGGGCCGGCGATGTCCGGCTTGACGATGTCGTTGAACGAGCCGTGCACGCCCCGGCTGGTGAACGCGGCGAGCGTGTTCACGGCCTCCGGGTCGGTGGCGAGTTCGAAGCCCTTGAGCTCGTCCGCGAAGCGTACGTGCAGGGTCCCCGCCTTGGCAGCGGCCTGGAGGCTCGTGGCGGCGTCCAGCGTCAGCTCGGCACCCGGGATGGTCGCGTTGCCCGCGATGCCCGAGTCGAAGGTGTTGATCGTGCCCGCGAGCAGGACGCCGATGCCGCCGGCGGCCTGCACGTTGTTGAAGCGCACGCCGGAGCCGCACTCGAGCGCGCCGTCCGTCCACTTCAGCCAGACGACCTTGCCCGCGATCTTCGCGGCGTCGGCGGCGCTGAACGCGGCGCAGCCGTCGATGTTGCTGGTCGGGACGACGACGTCACCCTCGACGGGCAGCGTGCCCGTGAAGTTGGACGAGTACTGCGACCGGTAGGTCTTCGCGACGTTCGCGGGGGCGGTGGCCTGCACGCCGTCGTACAGCGACTGGCCGGTGGCACTCGCGGCGACGGTGAGTGCACCCTCGGCGTTGCCCGGCGAGCCACCGATGTCGGTGAAGTCGTCGGCGTTGCCCGAGGCGATCACGGGCAGGACCCCGCGTGCGGTCAGCGCGTCGATCTTGGCGTTGTCGGGGTCGTCCGGTGCGCCGTAGTCGGAGCCGAGCGACAGGTTCAGGACGTTGATGTCCTTGCCCTCGGTGAGCGCCTGACCCACCCAGTCGAGCGCGGCACCCGTGACGTCGGTCGAACCGCCGCCGTCACCGAACACCTTGAGGGCGTAGAGGCCGGCCTCGGGCGCGGTGCCCGGTCCGATCCACATGTCCTGCACCTGCTGCGTGGTGAGCTTGGTGTAGTCGCCGTCGAACTGCTGCTTGTCAGCGGTCAGGCCGTAGCCCGCGATCGAGCCGGACACGTGCGTGCCGTGGTCGCCGCCCTTGCCGTCGATCGGGTTGTCGTCCGGAGCCGGCACCGGGTCGTAGGCCGGGTCGGTCGGGTCGGCGTTGTAGGTCGCACCGGCGAAGTCGTACCCACCGAGGAACTTCGACGCGTCGTACAGGCTGGGGTCCGGAGCACCGGAGCTCGCGTTCGCCAGGGCCTGCTGGTAGGCCGCGGTGGTGCCGGGTCCGCCGAAGTCCGCCTGCGTGTAGTCCAGGCCGGTGTCGAGGACGGCGACGTTGACGCCTTTGCCGGTGTGCCCGGTCTGCTGCCAGGCGTTGAGCGAGCGCGTGTAGACGTCGCTCGCGGCGTTCTTCGGGGCGACCCCGTCGGCGCCGGGACGCACGAGGCTCGGGTCCACGCCGGAGGGGGCGACGCTCGCGTCCGGCAGGACCGTCGGCTGGACGATCTTCTTCGGCGTGAGCGGGATGATGCTCTCGACATCGGAGCGCTTCGCGATGTCCTGCAGCGCGGAGACGTCGGCGACGACCGCGACACCGGGGACGGTGTACTCGGTCGAGTAGAGCTCGGTGGCGTCGGCGTCGGCGCGCTGGACGGCGGCGCTGACGGCTGCGGTGGTCGACTCGATCGCCTTGACGCGGCTCTTCGCCGCCGAGGACGGCGTCTTCGACTTGGTCAGGTCACCGCCCTTCGCGTCGGCGTCCACCTCGAGGGCACCCTGACCGGTCGTGCGCACGAACGCGGCGACGGTCTTGGTGGCCTTGGCGTCACGCAGTGGTGCGGAGAGCTTCAGGTCGGCCACCGACACCCCGGTCGGAGCTGCGGAGGCCGCGCCCCCGACTGCGAGGCCGCCGCACGTCAGGGCCACGGCGGCGATGCCGGCGGTCAGGACGCGTGCGATGCGATGGGAGTTCGGGTTCGGGTCGTGGTTCGGTGTTGCACGGTTCAAAGAGGGCACTCCAGGCTCAGTCCGTGGTTCGCATGAGATTGCTGTGAAGTTATGCGCTTACATTCAGAAAGGGCAGTCCGCTCTTTGGGGGACACCCCTGTTCGAGGGCCGGTCTTCCTGTTAAGTTGCACACCTGTGTGCACGTTATTACGATGGGGTTCGTGACCACTGCTCCCCATCCCGCACGCGCACCCCGCCGCGACGCGACCGAGAACCGGGCAGCCCTCCTCGACGCGGCACGGACCTGCCTGCAGCGCGATCCGGACGCCTCCATCGAGACGATCGCCGCGGCCGCCGGACTCTCACGCCGTGCGGTGTACGGACACTTCCCGTCGCGCGACGACCTCGTGCGCGAGGTCGTGACCTCCGGTGCGGCTCGGATCGCCGCGTCCATGCCGACCACCTCGGACCTGCAGGAGCTGCCGCCGGCCGCTCGGCTCGCCGCGATCGCGGTCACGCTCTGGACCGAGGTCTCGCACGTCCGCTCGATGGCCCGGGTCGCCGTGCGCAGCCCGTTCGCCGAACCCGTCGCCGAGGTGTTCGCTCCGCTCCGGGCCCAGGTCCGCCAAGCGTGTGCGCTCGGGATCGCCGAGGGCACCATGCGCGACGACGTCGACCCCGCCACCCTGGGGCGCCTGGTCGAAGGGGCGTGCATCGCCGTCCTCGACGAGGCGACCCGGTCCGGCACCCCGGACGAGGCCGGACGGCGCATGGTGGTGGTGTCGGCCCTCGGCATGGCCGGCATCGACTGGCGCACCGCACTGCTCTCCGAACCCGCTGCTCCCGCTGCTCCCGCTGTGAAGGACCCCGCATGACGCTCGAACTCGCCCACGTCGGCATCGGCGACGAGCCCGGCGCGGCACTGCCCGTCGTCTCCGCCGTCGCCGCCCCCGGACGCCCCGGGGTCGTCGCCGTCGAGACGGAGCAGGCCCCCGTGCTCGCCTCGCTCGTCGCCGGCGGCCGGATGCAGCCCGACACCGGGCGGCTCCTGCTCGACGGGCACGAGGACGCCGCGGCCGTGCGCCGCGCCTTCGCCCTCGTCGACACCCCGGGCGTCGCCGAACCCTTCCCCGTCATGACCGTGCAGCAGATCGTGCGCGAGGAACTGGCGTTCGCCGCCCAGCGGCCCTCGCGCGGCCACGTCGACACCGTGCTCGAGGAGCTCGACCTGCGGCACTACGCCGACACCCCGGTCCAGCGGGTGCCGACGGCCGTGCGCGTCCGACTGCTCGTCGAGCTCGCCCTGCTCCGCGACGGGGTGACCGGCGTCGTCGTCACCTCGCCCGAGCGGCACGGCGGTGCCGTCGAGGAGTGGTTCGCGGTCCTCCGCGACGTCGCACGACGCGGTACGACCGTCGTGCTCGTCACCTCGAAGGCCGCAGCCACGACCGTCGAGACGCTGCTCGACACGATCGACGCGACCGACGCGTCCCAGCCCGAGGGTCCCGACGACGCGGCCCTGTCCGACGGAACCGAGCCGGGCCTCCCGTCCGACCCGTCCGTCACCGCAGAATCCGCAACCGTCCCGACGGAGGCAACCCCGTGACCACCACCTCGCTCGTCCGCGCCGAACTGGCGCGACTCACCGCGACCCCGCTCGCGCGACTGGCGTTCATCGCCCTGATGATCGTGCCGCTGCTCTACGGCGGCGCCTACCTGTGGGCGAACCGCGACCCGTACGCCAAGCTCGACCAGATCCCCGCGGCGATCGTGAACCTCGACGCCGGCGCCACCCTCGACGGCGAGCACGTCGACTACGGCACCGACGTCACGAAGGAAGCGATCGACGGCGCCGACTTCAAGTGGACGAAGACCGGGGCTGCGGACGCGCGCTCCGGCGTGCGGAACGGCACCTACGACTTCGTCGTCACCATCCCGCACGACTTCTCCGAGCACCTGGTGTCCGCGCAGTCCGACGACCCGACGCAGGCGAAGCTCGTCATGACCACGGCCGACACGAACTCGTACCTGGCGTCGACCATCGCGGAGCAAGCGGGCAAGACCATGCGCACGGCCGTCGCCGAACGCGTCGGCAAGCAGGCGGCGAAGACCCTGCTCGTCGGGCTCGCCGACGTCCGTGACAGCCTCGGCGACGCCGTCGACGGGGCCGACCAGCTGGCGTCGGGCACGGCGAAGGCGGACACGGGCGCCCACACGCTCGCCGACGGCACCGGCAAGCTGTCGTCCGGTGCGGCGGAGCTCGCGTCCGGCACGGCGGACCTGCCGTCGCAGACGAAGCAGCTGGACAGCGGGGCGCAGCAGGTGGCGTCGGGGGCGTCGACCCTGGCGTCCGGGCTGGCCAGCGCGCAGCAGCAGACGGCGGCGCTGCCGTCGCAGACGCAGCAGTTGAACAGTGGGGCGCAGCAGCTGCAGAACGGGCTGCACCAGCTCCGTGACCAGACGGCTTCGCTTCCCTCCGACTCTGCGCGCCTGTCCAGTGGTGCGTCGCAGGTCGCCACCGGGAACGCCACGCTGGCCGACGAGGCCGCACCGTTCATCGCGGGCGTCCAGCAGCTCTCTGCGCAGTCGCCGGAACTCGTCGCGTCGCTGAAGCCCGTCGTCCAAGCTTCCACGGTGCTCACCGCGGAACAGAAGACCCAGCTGCTCGCCGGGCTCGACGACCTGCAGGCCGGCAGCACCAAGCTCGGTGCCGGTGCCGGCGACCTGTCCGGCAACCTGCAGAAGCTCAAGACGGGCAGCGCCCAGGTGTCCGCGGGCGCATCGCAGCTCGCCGAGCGGGCTCCGGCGCTGACGAGTGGCATCCAGCAGCTCTCGGACGGCTCCGACACGCTCGCCGCCGGGACGTCGAAGCTGGCTGCCGCGGCACCGACGTTGACCTCGGGCATCGCGTCGGCGGCGACCGGCGCGTCCACGCTCTCCGCGGGTGCTGCGAAGGTCGCAGACGGCACGTCGACGCTGGCTTCGGCCGCTCCGACCCTGTCGTCGGGCGCATCGTCGCTCGCCACGGGCGCAGCGTCCGCCGACAAGGGTGCTTCGTCGCTCGCATCGGGCCTGGACGAGCTCAAGACCGGCTCGTCGAAGCTCGCGTCGTCGCTCGACGAGGGCCGCACGAAGATCCCGGCGTCGAACGCCTCCGAGCGTGAGTCGCAGGCCTCGGTGATCTCCGACCCGGTCAAGGTCGGCGACGACAACGTCGCCGCGGCGTCGAACTACGGCGCCGGCCTCGCGCCGTTCTTCATCTCGCTCGCGGCCTGGATCGGCATGTACGCGCTGTTCCTCATCCTCAAGCCGATCTCGAAGCGGGCGATCACCGCGGTGCGGAAGCCCCTGGCCGTGGTGTTCGGCGGCTGGCTGACCCCGGCCCTGCTCGGCCTGGTGCAGATGGTGGCGCTGTTCTTCATCGTGCGGTTCGCCCTCGACCTGAACGTGGTGCACGTCGGCGGCACGATCGGCATCATGGTGCTGGCGTCGGCGACCTTCGCGGCGATCATCATGGCGCTCAACGTGCTGCTCGGGTCGGTCGGGCAGTTCCTCGGACTGGTGCTCATGCTCGTCCAGCTCGTCACCGCCGGCGGCACGTTCCCCTGGCAGACGCTGCCCGGGCCGTTGGCGGCGCTGCACTTCGCGCTGCCGATGACGTACTCGGTCGACGCGATCCGGCAGACGATGTACGGCGGGGACCTCGGCGCCGCGTGGTCCGACGCGGGCGTGCTGCTCTGCTGGCTGCTCGGGGCGCTGCTGGTGTCCTTCGTGGTCACGGCGCGGCAGACCCGCTCCCGCACGCTGCGCGACCTGCGTCCGAGCCTGATCGGGTAGCGCGGGCGGGCGCGGCGCCGGGCGTTCGCATGGTGAGCAGAAATGGTCGGGTGGCGTCAGGCCACCCGACCATTTCTGCTCACGATGTGCTGCGCCCGAGGGGCAACGACACCATCTCGCCGCCGAGGAACCGCAGGTCCTCCGGCGGCAGGTCCGCCCGAGCGTCGGGGTCGAGCGCGTGGGACGCGTCGTCGCTGGGAACGAAGCCGATGCGCTCCCCGGCGGTCAGGTCGGCGGGCGAGCCGGTGTTCCGCGACAGCGCCCACACGACGTGGTGCCCCGGTTCGCGAAGGTCGACGGTCGCGAGCACCAGGCGCGCCAGGTCGTCGGGCGAGCTCCACATCAGGAGCGCTCGCGACGACGACGGGTGCTCCCCGAAGGCCCCGATGCGCGCCGAGACGATCGACATGTCGTACCGGTCGGCGAACAAGCTGCCGAGCAGTTCCATCCCGGCCTTCGTCACGCCGTAGTAGGTGTCCGGCCGCGGCAGTCGATCGCCCGGCACGCTGCCCGGCTCGTCGAGCGGTTCGGGGACCCGGCCGACCGCGTGGATCGAGCTGGCGAGCAGCACCCGGAGCACCCCGCCTGCCGCCGCCCGCTCGAGCACGTTCTTCGTGCCGGTCAGGTTCGCCGCGAGCAGGTCGTCCCACGCGGCCTCGGTCGGGATACCGGCCAGGTGCACCACGGTGTCGACCCCGGCGAGCGCGTCGTCCAACGCAGCGGGGTCGTTCACCGAGCCGGAGACGAACCGCTCCCCGGCGGACACCGGGTCGTCGGGCGTCCGTTCGTCGAGCAGGACGAGGTCGTGTCCGGCCGCCAGGAGCCTGGGCCGGAGAGCCGCCCCGATGCGTCCTGCGGCCCCGGTGATGAGCAGCGTCGCCATGCCGCGGACGCTACCCGCGGCGCACGAGCAGTTCCCTCAGGTGGTCGACCACAGCGTGACCGCCCGTGTCACGCCGCCCGCTACGATCGACGCACGAGCCAACGGAGGTCGAAGCGCATCATGGGAGACGGCAAGCCCGCGACCATCTACGACGTCGCCGCACGCGCCGGGGTCTCCAAGTCCCTCGTCTCCTTGGTCCTGCAGCGTTCCCCTCGGGTGAGCGACCAGCGCCGGGCCGCCGTGCTGACGGCCATCCAGGAGCTCGACTACCGTCCTTCCACCGCGGCGGTGTCGCTCGCCGGCACCCGCAGCCGCACCATCGGCGTGGTCCTCGACGACTTCCGGAACCAGTGGTTCGTCGACCTGCTCACCGGCCTGCGCGAGGCGCTGCAGGACCAGGGCCACCGGCTCGTCGTCGCGGACCGGTTCCTGAACACGGGGCTCGACGCCTCGCCGGTCGAGGGCTTCCTGTCCATGCGCGTCGAGGGCATCGTCATCGCCGGCGAGCCGACCACCGACCTCGCGATCCCCGCGTCGATGCCGGTCGTGATCGCGGGCGGGCGCGTGTCGATCCCCCGCGCGGACACCGTCGCGAACGACGACCGTGCCGGTGGCGGGATGGCTGCCGCCCACCTGCTCGACCTGGGGCACACGCGGCTCGGGTTCCTCGGTGCGGGTTCGGCGGCGTCGCAGGAGCGCCGCGCGGGCTTCGAGGGCGCAGCAGCCGCAGCGCCCGCAGCAGCCGGACCGGTGACCGTCGCCGTCGCGGTCCTGCCCGGCGAGCCCACGGAAGAGGCCGGGTCCCGCGCCCTCGGCGCCCTGCTCGACGAGCACCCGGACGTCACCGCGGTGTTCGCCGCCAACGACGTGATGGCCCTCGGAGCACTGTCCGAACTCGCCGAGCGCGGACTCCGCGTGCCCGAGGACGTCTCCGTCATCGGCTACGACGACACTCCCGTCGCCGCGACGCGCTACGTCGGCCTGACGAGCATCGACGACCGCAGCGTCGAGATCGGCCGCGGCGCCGGCGAACGCCTGCTCGCGCGCATCGCGGACCCGGGCCTCGCGGCCACCGAGTCGCTCGTCGAACCCCGCCTCGTCGCGCGCCGCACGACCGCCCCGCGCTGACGCGCCGGATCCCGCCGACACCCCGACCGGGAGGCCCGCCCCACGCCCGCCACGCCCGCTTCGTGAGCAGGAATGGTCGGGTCCAGGGCCCGTACCCGACCGTTCCTGCTCAGGAAGCGTCCGGCAACGCGGCGTGCTGCACGATCCACGAGTGCATGACGATCGCGGCCGCCGCCGAGGCGTTGATGCTCCGCGTCGACCCGAACTGCGTGATCTCCAGGTGTCCGGAGGCACCGGCCACCGCTTCGTCGGTGAGCCCTGGACCCTCCTGACCGAACAGGAACACGCACCGCTCCGGGATCGCCGCGGTCTCGATTCGCTCGGCGCCCGGGGTGTTGTCGATCGCGATCACCGGGCGTTGCTCGTCGGCCATCGCGGCGAGGAACGCCTCG
Source organism: Curtobacterium pomorum (assembly GCF_044497295.1). Lineage (NCBI taxonomy): Bacteria > Bacillati > Actinomycetota > Actinomycetes > Micrococcales > Microbacteriaceae > Curtobacterium > Curtobacterium pomorum. Next base: position 561,564 of record NZ_CP172409.1, on the reverse strand, counting down.
ACGTCCGGGTGGTAGCGGACGTGCTGGTACCGGTCGGTCACCATCGCCCCGCGCTTGTTCCAGCGCCGCCGCCCGATGATGTGGACCGTGCCGGCCAGGAAGGCGTTGGCGCTCCGCACGATCGACCCGATGTTCAGGTCGTGCTGCCAGTTCTCGATCGCGACGTCGAAGGCGTGCCGGCGGGTGTCGAGCTCGGCGACGATGGCGTCCATCGACCAGTACCGGAAGTGGTCGAGCACGTTCCGGGAGTCCCCCGCCGCCAGCAGCTCCGGGTCGAGGCGCGGATCGTCCGGCCAGGGTTCCGGGTGCGGGCCGACGCCGTTCGTCGTCAGTTCGTGCGACGGTTCGGGCGCAGTGGTCACCGCTCCAGCGTACGGCCGGGCGCGGGGAACCAGGTTCCGGACACATCACCGCGGATCTGCGCGGTTCCATGTCCGGAACCTGGTTCCGAAGCCACGGATCAGGCGGTCCGGGCGACGCGGGACTCGATGCCCGCGATGAGCACGTCGAGTCCCAGGTCGAAGCGCGCGTCGTACGAGTGCTCCCCCAGGATCTGCCCGACGAGCGTGTGCCGCTCCGGCCGCCCGGTGTCGTCGTCGCCTCGCCCGATCTGCACCGAGGTGTGCCCGACCACGAAGTCGTACACGACGAAGAACGTGTACATCGCCTCGACCTCGGGCAGCCCGGCGTCGCACAGCGCCCCGACGACCTTCGCCACGACGGCGTCGGACTCGGTGGACACCAGGGCTCCGCGCCGACTGTGCGACTCGAGCACCAGGGGGTGGGTGCGCATCAGGTCGCGGAAGGTCCTGGCGAACACCCGGACGACCGCGTGCCACTCGTCGGGCCAGACGAAGGTGGCGGTGAACTCGTCGACCGTGCGGCGCACGAGTTCGGCGTGCAGGTCGTCAAGGCCGCCGATGGTCCGGTGCACGGTCATCGGCGCGACGCCGAGCCGCACCCCGAGCGCCCGGAAGGACAACCGGTCCAGACCGTCCTCGTTCGCGATCGCGGTCGCGGCGTCGATCACCTGCTCGCGGCTCAGGACGTTGGGCCGGCCCCGGCGTCGTCGCGGCGCCTCCTCGACCAGGTCCGGCACCGCGGTGGGGCGGGGCGTGGCGGTCGGGGATCCGGGTTCGACGAGCACGGCGGGTTCTCCTTGATTCGGTACGTGTCCCGAAAAGCCTAGGGCAAAGCCGAGTGGCATTCGGTGACTCGACCTTCTCGGGTCCGGAGCCGACGCGCAAGAGCCGATCCGTGCCTCCCGGCCTTCTCCGAGCCGACACCGAGCCGGGCCGTCACGGGTGCGCAGTAGGGTGAGGCCATGGCGACCCGCGACGACGTCGAGTGCTGGCTGACCGACATGGACGGCGTGCTCGTCCACGAGAACCAGGCGCTCCCCGGTGCCCCCGAACTCATCCAGCAGTGGCTCGACGAGGGCACCGAGTTCCTCGTCCTGACCAACAACTCGATCTTCACGCCGCGCGACCTCAGCGCGCGACTCCGCTGGTCCGGCATCCACGTCCCCGAGGAGCGCATCTGGACGAGCGCCCTCGCCACGGCCGACTTCTGCAAGTCGCAGATGCCGGGTGGCTCGGCGTTCGTCATCGGCGAGGCCGGCATGACCACCGCCCTGCACGAGGCCGGGTTCATCATGACCGAGACCGCCCCCGACTACGTCGTCGTCGGCGAGACCCGCAACTACTCGTTCGAGGCGATCACCAAGGCCGTCCGCCTGATCCGCGACGGCGCCCGCTTCATCGTCACCAACCCCGACGCCACCGGCCCGAGCGCCGAGGGCGTCCTGCCCGCGACGGGTGCGATCGCCGCGATGATCGAGAAGGCCACCGGCAAGCAGCCCTACGTCGTGGGCAAGCCGAACCCGATGATGTTCCGCTCGGCGATGAACCGCATCGGCGCGCACTCCGAGAACACCGGCATGATCGGCGACCGGATGGACACCGACGTGCAGGCCGGCATCGAGGCCGGGCTGCACACCGTCCTCGTGATGACGGGCATCAGCGACCAGGCCGAGATCGACCGCTACCCGTTCCGTCCGAGCGAGGTCATCTCCGGCGTGCACGATCTCGTCCGGACCGCCCCCTTCGAGGTCGAGCTGTAGCGGTGCGCTGGGACCCGTCGCGGTACGCCGCGTTCGCGGACGACCGGGGGCGTCCCTTCCACGACCTGGTCGCGCAGGTCGCGTGGTCGGCGGACACTCGGGAGGCCCCGCGTCGCGTCGTCGACCTCGGCTGCGGTCCCGGGGCCCTCACCGCCACGTTGGCAGCGCGGTGGCGTTCGTCGCGGGTGGTCGGGATCGACAGCTCGGCGGAGATGCTCGCGTCGGCTGGGACCGACCCCGCCCTGGCGGACCTGCCGAACCTGTCGTTCGAGCTCGGGGCGATCGAGGACTGGACGCCCGGGCCGACCGACGACGTCGTCGTGACGAACGCGGCGCTGCAGTGGGTCCCGTCGCACGTGGCGCTGCTGCCGCGGTGGCTCGACGCGATGCCGTCCGGGTCGTGGTTCGCGATGCAGGTCCCGGGCAACTTCGGGTCCCCGTCGCACGCGCTGATGCGGTCGATCGGGGCCTCCGGGCCGTGGGCCCCGGCGCTCGACGGTGTGCTGCGGTCGGACCCGGTGCTCGATCCCGCCGGCTACCTCGGCATCATGCTCGACGCCGGGTTCGTCGCCCGCGCCTGGGACACCACCTACGCGCAGCTGCTGCCGGGCGAGGACCCCGTGCTCGACTGGGTGCGCGGCACCGGGTTGCGACCGGCTCTGGCTGCCCTCGACGCCGCCGACCCCTCCGGTGCGTTGACGGCGGAGTACGTCGACCGGTACCGGGCGGCGCTGCGCGAGGCGTACCCGGCGAGCGCCCACGGCACCGTGTACCCGTTCCGCCGGGTCCTCGCCGTCGGCCGCAAGCCCTGACGGACGGCTCCCGCCGGGCGCCGCCGCGCCCGCCGGGCCGGGCGAGCCGGGCACGGAAGCGCGCCGGGCTCTGGAGCCGGGCGGCTACCGGGCCGCAGCCGGCGCTGCCAGGTCGCCACGAGCCTCCAGGGCGAAGGCCGCCATCGGCGGGACGGAACGCCACCGCTTCGCCAGGCGACGCGGACGGTCGTCGCGCCACGCGACCACGCCGCCCGCGACGATCCCGAAGCCCAGCACGGCGAACGAGAACAGTCCGATCAGACCGAGCACGACGACACGACCGGTGTCCGACGGATCGGCGGTCGCGGAGTACCCGATCGACCCGAAGTCCCAGAACGCGTGCAGCAGCACCGGGACGAGCAACGAACCGGTGACCCGTCGGGCGACGTACAGCGTGGAGCCGAACGACGCCGCGAACACCACCTGGATGAGCGTCGGCCCGATCCCGGCTCCGGCGAGCGCGTTGAGCAGGTGCAGCAGCCCGAACAGCACGCACGACAGCGCCCACACCCCGAACTCGGGCACCCGGCGACGCAGCCCGACCAGGAGCATGCCCCGGGCCATCAGCTCCTCGAACACCCCGACGAACAGCACCCCGACGGTGAGCAGCAGGAAGTAGTGCGCCGGCAGCGCCGTCCAGTCGATCAGGGGCAGCCGCACCAGGCACACCACGAGCACCAGGGCCGGGGCCAGCGCGGACCACCGCAGTGGCGTCCGGGTGCGGTCGACGGTCGCGATCCGCCACCAGCCGAGGCCGGTGACGACCACGGCGAGCGCGACGGCGGCGATGCCCTCCGGGATCACCAGCGCACGGACGACGCTGTCGACCGTCTGGCCGAGGGACGGGTAGTCGTCGCTCGGCCGCGACCGCCACGCGCTGATCGCCGCGAAGACCACGAGCGGCGCGAGGCCGATGAGCAGCGAGGGCGGGACCGGCCAGCGGCGACGTCGGGGTTGGTGCACGTCCCGGTTGTACCAGTGCAGCCGTACGATTGGCGGTATGCGCCTGCCCTCGTTGTCGACCATGGCCGAGGACTACGTCAAGCTCATCTGGAAGGCCGGGGAGCGTGGCGGCGCCGGACTGGCCACGCGGGACATCGCGGCGACGCTGAAGGTCTCGGCCTCGACGGTGTCCGGCAACCTGAAGAAGCTCGACCGCGACGGCCTCATCGAGCACACCCCGTACTACGGCGTCGTGCTCACCCCGCTCGGGCAGCAGGTCGCGGTGGCGATGGTCCGGCGGCACCGGCTGATCGAGTCGTTCCTGGTGTCACGTCTCGGCTACACGTGGGACGAGGTCCACACCGAGGCAGAGGCGCTCGAGCACGCGGTGTCGGAGCGGTTCCTCGACCGGGTCGACGCCGACCTGGGGCACCCGACGCACGACCCGCACGGCGACCCGATCCCCGCAGCGGACGGCACCGTGCCCGCCACGCTCGGCACACTGCTCGGTGCGATCGAGCCCGGTGCGTGCGGGACCGTCGACCGGGTGTCGGACGATGACCCCTCGTTGCTGCGGTACTTCGACGAGCTCGGGGTCGGCCTCGGCACCCACCTGCGGGTCGAGCGGGTGCGGGACTACGCCGGGGTCATCGCAGTGTCGCGGCGCGGGGCGGACGGTGCCGAGGCGCTCGTCGACCTGCCGGCCGCCGCCGCGACCGCGATCTGGCTGGCCCCCGACGCCGACTGACGGGCGCGGGCGTGCCCGCCCGTCTGCCGCCCCCGTCCGCCCGCCCGTCTGCCCGCCCGTCTGCCCGTCCGTCTCCCCGTCCGGTGAGGTTCCGAAATCTCGGAACCTCGCCACGCCCAGGGGCCATCCGTGGAACCTCGGCGTCGCGCACGCGGCGTGTTGTGGAACCTCGAGCGAGCCCCGTGGCCGAGGCCGGCCCGACCCGCAGCGACCGGCCCGCCCCGTGACGACCGGGAGGCCCGTGGCCGTGTCCGCCACGGGCCTCCCGTCCGTCAGCCGGGGACGTCCACGGCCGCACTCACCCGTTGGCGGATCGGGTGCGGCCGAGCGCCACCTCGCGCCGAGCCCGCTCGAGGGCGAGCGCTGACGCAGCGTCCGGGTCGTGCAACAGCCGCTCGGTGTCGGCGACGTGGTCCCGCACGGCACCGGAGCCGCGGTCCGCAGCCGCCGCGAGCACCGGCGCCACCGTCTCCTCGCCCAGCCCGACCAGTGCCCGCGACAGGCTGAGCCGTCGTTCTCGTGGACCGACCCCGAGCTGCACCGCGAGCGTCCGGGCGAGCTCGGCCCGCTCGTCGTCGGGCACGAGTGCGACGGCGGTCCGCCAGGCGACCCGGAGCACCTCGTCGTCGTGGTCCGCGAGCAACGGGCGCACCGACGGCCACGCGGCTGGGTCGCCGACCTTCGACAGCGTGTGCAGCGCCTGGCTGCGGGCCTGCGGTTCGGGACGGGCGAGCTCGGGGAGCACGCGCGCAACGACGTCGTCGGACGGGTGCCGGGTGAGCGCCCACGTGAGCATGTCGCGGACGAAGAAGTCCGGTTCGACGGCGCACTGGTCGACGAGCACGTCGAGGTCGCCCGCGTCCGGGGTCGTCCCGGCTGCCATCACGGCCTGCAGGCGGACCGAGGATCGGGGGTCGGCGAGGGCATCGGTGAGCACGGTCATGGCTCCATGCAACCCGCAGCCACCGGGGCCGTGTCAAGCGTCGGGGCATAGCGTCGGCAGCGGAGCGGTTCACACGGAGGACCGCTCGCCCGACCACGAAAGGACCCCGTATGCCCCGCATCGGTACCAGTGACCTCCACGTGTTCCCCCTCGCCCTCGGCGGCAACGTCTTCGGGTGGACGGCGGACGAGTCGACCTCCCACCAGGTCCTCGACGCCTACACCGCGGCGGGCGGCGACTTCATCGACACCGCTGACGTGTACTCCGCATGGGCTCCCGGCAACGAGGGCGGCGAGTCCGAGCGGGTCATCGGTTCGTGGCTCGCGGCCTCGGGCAAGCGGGACGACGTCGTCATCGCCACGAAGGGCTCGCAGCACCCGCGGTTCCAGGGCCTCGGCGCGGACACCGTCGCCGCTGCCGCCCGTGCCAGCCTGCAGCGCCTGGGTACCGACCGCATCGACCTGTACTACGCGCACTTCGACGACCAGTCGACCCCGCTCGAGGAGACCGTCCGCGCCTTCGACCAGCTCGTCAAGGACGGCATCGTCCGCTACACGGCGATCTCGAACTACTCGAAGGACCGCGCCGAGGAGTGGATCCGCATCGCGACCGAGAACGGCCTCGCGCAGCCGGTGGCGATCCAGCCGCACTACAACCTGGTCACCCGCGAGCCCTACGAGTCCGAGATCGCGCCACTCGCCCACGCGCACCGCCTCGGCGTCGTGCCGTACTTCGCACTCGCCGCCGGGTTCCTGACCGGCAAGTACCGCTCGAAGGAGGACTTCGCCGGCAAGGACCGTGAAGGCCAGGTGTCGGGCTACTTCAACGACGAGGGACTCGCCGTGGTCGACGCCCTGTCCACCATCGCCGAGGCCCGCGACACCGAGCTCGCGACCGTCGCCCTGGCGTGGCTGCAGGCACAGCCGGACGTCGTCGCGCCGATCGCCAGCGCCCGGAACACCGAGCAGCTGCCGGCACTGCTGGCCTCGGCGGAGCTCGAGCTCAGCGCCGACGAGCTGCAGACCCTGTCCGACGTGTCGGCGAAGGTCCCCGCGACCGCCTGACCCGTCGACCGCCCGACCCCGAACGACATCCTCGACGTCGCACGACGTCGGGGATGTCGTTCGTTGCACACGCGGGCATCACCGGCGCGCAACCAGCGACGAGATCGATGTCGTACGACGTCGACGGTGTCGTTCCACGTCGATACCCGCAGCAGCCCCTCCGCCGCCTACGCCCCCGGCACCAACGACGCCGTGAGCTCCTGCCCCGACGACCGCGTCACGAAGCACGAGATGAACCGGTCGCCCTGGTCCCACGTCGCCTGGTCCGGCGCGTAGGACCCCTGCACCTGCACGTCCCCGACGGCCGCAGCCGCCGAGGCGTTCAGCGCCGCGTCCGACTGGCACTGGTCGGCGGCCTGCGTCGCGAGCGCCTCTGCCCCCGGGTACGCGTCCCCGTCCACCGTCAGCCGAGCGGTGAGCTGTCCGATGTGCGGCGTCGTGCAGTCGACGACCGTGAAGGTCTGCGCCCAGGCGTTCGTGAACGGCGACAGGCACTCCCCGCCGGCCAGGTCGGTCCAGGCGTGTTCACCCGGCAGTGCGGGCGTGGTGGCGAACTGGAGCGTGGCGGCCGGAGCAGCGGCCTCGTCCGAGGGGGCGGCGGACGCCGCAGCCGAAGGAGTCGCAGGAGCCGACGACGCTGCCGCCGGGGACTTCGTCGGCGCGATCTCCTGGTCGGAGATGTTGTTGCCGAGGATCCACTTCGACAGCAGGAACACCAGGACGATGAGCACGACGATCAGGGCGATCGAGCCGTAGACGAGCAGCTGCTTGCCGCGCTTGCCCTCGCTCCGGAGGCGTGCAGCGCCCTGGTTGATGAAGTTGTCGCGCTCCCCGGTCGGCGCGGCGGCGGTCGTGGAAGACGGAACAGCAGCGGACGGCACCGCGGCCGCCGGCATCATGCGCGTCCCGGTGTCCTCCGGGTCGTAGCCCGTGCCGCCGAGCTGCCCGACGGCCTCGGTGCCGAACAGGTCCTTGATCGCACTCGTGTCGCTGGTCTCGCGGCCGTCCCACTCGGACTGGTCCAGGTCGTCCGGCGCAGCGGCCGGCAACGCCTCGGGCTGCGCACCGGTGTCGTCCCGGCGCAGACCGAGCACGGCGTCCAGGTCCTGCCCGACGGCCGGTGGCAGGTGTGCCGGGTACGCGGGCGACGCAGCGGGCTCGACCAGGGGCGGCGCAGCCGTCGGCGGCACGGTCGCGTCCGGTTCGGACCACCAGGGCGTGCCGGCGACCGGCAGCGCGGTGGTCGCGGCGTCCGGGAGGCCCGTGGCAGCGTCCGCCCCGTCACCCTCGGCGGCCGAGTGGGTCGTGTCCAGGGCCTCGGTCGGCTCCGCGGGGGTCACCGGCCGCCCGGCAGCGGCATCCGCGGTCGGCACGGCGGGAGCCGGCACGGCAGCAGCCGGCGGCACCGCAGCAGCTGTCGGGACGGCCGGCGGCACCGGGAACGTCCGCGGCGCCCGGGGGACGCCGTCGGCCGGGGTGTCGACCTCGCCGGCGACGACCTCGTCCTCGGCGTCGGTCTCGTCCGCCAGCGACCACGAGCCGCCGCCGCCGAGTGCCGTCGTGTCGAACGAGTCGCCGGTCAGGGTCGTCGGGACCTCGCCGGTCTCGTCGTCGCGGATGGCCCAGTCGAACGGTCGGTCCGGCCCGGCGCCCTGCGTGGGGGTGGGGCCGTCGCCCGAGAGCCGCAGCAGGTCGGTGAAGCTCGGCGGCTCCTCGGTCGGGGGCAGCACGTTCTCGACGCCGAGCGGCTGGTGCGCGACGGGCCCGGTGGGCGGGACGGGTGCGCCGGAGCCGGTCGCACGGCCGAGCCAGTCGACGTCGGCACGGCCCTCGCCGAACGGGTCGACGCGGCGACGCTCGTCCTCGATGGCCTTCGACGCCGCAGCGCGCTCGTCACGGTGGGTCTGCGCGGTGGGCAGCACGATCGACGAGGGGTGCGGTGCGGTCGGGTTCGGCGGCACGACGGCGGCCGGCGGGATTCGGTCGTGCAGGGTGGAGCGCTCGTGCTCGGCGGCGGCGTCGGGGCTCTCGGACGGCGCCGACAGCTGCTCGGGCATCGAGATGGCCTGCGTCGCACCGTCGTCCAGCACCGGAGCGGCCGGAGCAGCCGGAGCTGCAGGTGCGGGCGATTCGACCAGCTCAGGCGCCTCGGACTCAGGAACCGCCGCCTCGAACGGCTCAGGCAACGGTGCGCCGGTCTCCCGTGCGGTCCGCTCGGCCTCGCGGCGTTCCCGGCGCGAGGGCCAGTCCTCCTCGCCCCGCGGGGCGCCGAAGATGTCCGCGGCACTGCGGAGACCGTGGAACGGAGCGTCCGGGTCGGACGCGCGCCGGGCCTCCTGGCCGTCGACCCCGTCGGCACCGTCGGCCGCTGCTGCGGGGCCGGCCGTGTCCTCGGGGTCGCGCGCGTCGTCCGGACGCTCCCCGCTCACGCGGTCAGCCCCAGATCAGCCAACCCGATGGCCGCGAAGTAGGGGTACCCGGCTGCCTCGATGGTCTCCTTGGCGCCGGTGTCGCGGTCGACGACGACCGCGACAGCGGCGATGATCGCACCTTCGCGCTCGAGCGCCTCGGCCGCCTTGAGCGGCGAGCCGCCGGTGGTGGACGTGTCCTCGAGCACGACGACGCGCTTGCCCTTGAGGTCAGGCCCCTCGACCTGCTTGCCGCGGCCGTGGTCCTTCGGCTCCTTGCGGACGACGAAGGCGTCGTAGGTGAGGCCCTGTGCGGCGGCCTGGTGCAGCACGGCGCTGGCGATGGGGTCGGCGCCCATGGTGAGGCCGCCGACGGCCGAGACGTCGGGCACCTGCTGCACGAGCTCGGTCATGACCTGTCCGATCAGCGGCGCGACCCGGTGGTCCAGGCTGACCTTCCGCAGGTCGATGTAGTACGTCGCCTTCTTCCCGCTGGTCAGGGTGAAGTCGCCGTGGAACACCGCTTCGGAGGAGATGTACTGGATCAACTGTTCGCGCGCGTCGGTCACAGCGCACAAGGGTAGCCGGTCGGGCTCGCAGCGCGCTCCCCCGGTCTGTGGGGTCGTCCCGAGCAGCCCTCGGTACGCTCCGGGTCATGCCCCGAGCCCCGCGTCGCGTTGCCGTGGCGCCGGCTCCGTCCGGCGGCCGTCGGTCCGGCGGCGTGGCCGGGGCGATCGGACGGGAGGCCCTGGGCGCCCTGGTCGCGCTGGCCCTGTCCGTCGTCGCCCTCCGCCACGTCGTCGCGACGGAGCGGGTCGCCTTGCTCTGGTACGACGGCGACTCGGTGCTGCTGCCCCTGGTGCACCGGTCGATGCAGCTCGGGCAGCCGTTCGAGTGGGCGATGTCCCCGGCGCTGTTCTTCTTCCCCGAGCTCCCCGTCTACCTGCTCTGTGCCCTCGTCACGGGCACCCCGCAGCAGGCGCTGGCGCTGAACGGGGTGCTCGTCCTGCTGGCCGTGTACGCGCTGGTGCGGGCGGCCGCGAACGAACTCATGCCGTCGGCCGGGCGAGCGGCCCGCATCACGGTGTCGGCGGCCGCTGTGGCGTTCGTGACCCTGCTCGTGCTGACGGAGTCGTCAGCCACCGCGACGTCGCTCGAACTGGCGTCCCTGCTGCTGACCACGACCTACTACTACGGCGTCGTGCTGGCGATGCTCGGCACCGCGGTGCTCGTGCTCCGTGCCGTCCGGGTCGGGCGGGCATCGGTCGTCGTGCTCGTGGTGCTCGGCCTGGTCGCGGTGTGCACGACCGCGTCGAACCCGCTGTACGTGCCGTGGTCCGCCGCGCCCGTGGTCGTCACGCTCGTGCTGCTGGCGGTGGTGCGCCGGGTGCCGTGGCGCCCCGCCCTGCTGCTGTCCGGCACCGTGACGGTCGGGGCGGTGGTCGGGTACCTGGTGCGGATCCCCCTGCAGCCCTTCGTGTCGCTCGACCCGTCCACGTACGTCCGGCCGTCACGCGCGGTGGAGACCCTGCAGTTCTTCGCGGCCCTGACCGACGAGCGCGCCGGCACGGCCGCGGGCGACGCCGGACTGCTCCTGATGTTCGTCGGGGTGCTCGTCACCGTCGGCGGCACGGTCTGGGCCTGGCGGGTCCGGACCGCGCGCACCGTGCTCGTCGCCACCGCCCTGCCCCTGGTGACCGTCGTCGCGGCGTCGATCGGCGTCGTCGTCGTCGGGTCGGAGACCCCGCGGTACCTCGAGCCCGTCGTCACCGCACCGCTGCTGGCCCTCGTCGCGGTGGCCGAGCTCACCCGCACCGCGGTCCGCCGCACCCGCGTGCACCGGCCGTTCCGCGGCGTCCGGGCCACCGTCGCGATCGCCGCCGTCGCCGTCCTCGCCGCCGGGGTCGCCACCGCACCGAGCACCGCGCACGCCGTCGCCACCGCCCGGTACACTCCGTCGTCCTGCCTCGACCGCTGGGCTGACGGACGGGCGGTCACCGGGGTGGGACAGTTCTGGACCGTGCGGCCCCTCGCGACGTACTCCGCCCGGAACGTGCAGCTGCTGCAGGTCCGCGACACCTTCGACACGTACCCGTGGCTGGTCGACCTCGGGGCGTACCGCGACGCCGACCCGACGTTCGTGGTGGTCGGGTCGCACGACCTGTGGACCACTGCGGTCGAGGACTCGCTCGGTGCCCCCGCGACGATCACGCACTGCACGGGGTTCGACGTCTACGACTACGCGGGGACCGCCGGCGCCGAGGTGCTCCGACGCGACGTGGTCGGCAGCGCCGACGAGATCCGTCAGGAACGCGGGTTCTAGGAGTTGTCCACAGCGGCGCGTCGCCGTCCGATCTTCTCTGTACGGATGTATAGGCTCGTGCTCGATGTCTCGCCCCACCAGCCACCGCACCCCTCGTGCCTCCGTGCGCCTCCGCCTCGCCGTCACCGGACTGGCACTCGCGGGCCTCGTCGGCACGGTCGTCGTCGATGCACCCACCGCCCAGGCGGTCACCTACCCCACGTGGGACGAGGTCAAGAACGCCCGCGGCAAGGAATCGGCCAAGCAGGGGCAGATCACCGAGATCAAGGGCATCATCAGCGAGCTCGACGCCAAGGTCGAGGCCGCCCAGGCGAAGGCGAAGGAGCTCGGGCAGGTGTTCTTCGACGCCCAGTCCGATGCGCAGGACGCTGCCGAAGAAGAGCAGAAGCTCCGCGCCAAGGCCGACGAGCACGCGAAGGTCGCCGAGCAGAGCGCCGCGCAGGCCGGCCAGTTCGCCGCGCAGATGGCCCGCTCCGGCGGCGCCGACGTCACGACCTCGGTGCTGACCAAGGGCGACGATGCGCGCGACCTGCTCTACGATCTCGGTGCACTGAGCAAGCTGTCCGAACAGGCCGAGCGTGTCCAGGCCGCCGCAGCCGTCGACGCCGGCGTCACCCGTTCGCTCGAGGCCCAGGCCGACCGCGCCGCAGCGGAGCTCGAGCGGCTCGCCGCGAAGGCCGAGGCCCGCATGCAGGAAGCGCAGGCCGCCTCCGACGCCGTGCAGACCGCCTACGACGAACAGCAGTCGAACAAGGCCCGGCTCGACGCGCAGCTGGCCACCCTGACCACCGGCCGCGTCCGGACCGAAGCCGAGTTCGCCAAGGGTGAGCGGGTCCGCAAGGCGGCCGAGGCGAAGGCTGCGCGCGAGGCCGAAGCCCGTGCCGCCCGAGAACTGGCGGCAGCGGCAGCGGCAGCGAACGCCGGCGGCGGATCGTCCGGCGGCGGTGGCGGCTCCGGCAGCAGCGGCTCGGGCAGCGGCGGCTCCGCCGGTTCGGGCGGCGGTCAGGGCTGGGTCCGTCCGGCCAGCGGCTACGTCATCAGTCCGTACGGCTACCGTGTGCACCCGATCTACGGCACCGTCATCAAGCACGACGGCACCGACCTGGCCAGTGGTTGCTCGACGCCGATCGTCGCCGCGTCGGCCGGCACCGTCGACTACGTCGGGTGGTACGGCGGTTACGGCAACTACGTGCGCATCAACCACGGCAACGGCGTGCAGACGGCCTACGGTCACATCGTCAACGGCGGGTTCCGGGTCAGCACCGGACAGCAGGTCTCCGCAGGGCAGCTCATCGCGCTCGTCGGCTCGACCGGCCAGTCCACCGGGTGCCACAGCCACATCGAGGTGCACATCAACGGTGCCACGACCGACCCGGTGCCGTTCATGTCCGCGCGGGGCGTCGCCTTCTAGCCTGCCCGCTCGTACGCCGACCGCCGTCCGCTCCCCGCGGGCGGCGGTCCGCTGTTCCTCCACAGCACACCACGGACAATTTCACACTGAACTGCTGAAATGCTACGTTTCCCACAACGGCCAGTTGGATGGTGGGGGACGATGGGGATCGAGTTCGACGACGCAGCGGCGTCGCGGTTGGTCGGCTGCGCGGTCGAGGTGGCCCTGACGCTGCGCGCCAGCGCCGGACCGCGTCGGAGCACCGCCGAGGCCGCACTGCTCGACTTCGACGGTGCGTACGCGCGACTGTTCGAGACGGCTCGCGTAACGGAGTCCGCCGACCGCGTCCGGCTGGCGAAGGAGCTCGAGAGCTTGGCCGATCAGCTCCGCATCGTGCAACGGCAGGCGGACGAGGAACGGCAGCGATCGGCGGACCTGGCCGCGTGGCAGCGACGCGAAGCCGACCGTGAACTCGTGCGCATCGCCGGTGGCGTGCCGATGCAACCCGTGCTCGACTGGAGCAGCGCGGTCTTCGACCCGAAGCCGTCCAGCACACCGAAGCGCCCGTCACCGGTCTCCGCGACCTTCAGCGCCCGGGCACGCCAGCGCACCGGCGGTGGTCGCTCCGGCGGACGCAGCAGTGCCGACCCGACCAGGCTGCGGCAGTTCAGCGCGACCGCCCGCGCACAGGACGCCTCGACGGAACAGGACATGGTCCGGGTGCGCAACGCCTGGACCGCGTTCACGAGCCGGTGCAGCTGGGTCCCGGTCGACGGCGCGACGCTGCCGGGCGGGTTCGGCGACTACCTCGCCGAGAACGCCGAGGACGCCTCGTGGATCGAGCGGATCGCGGACGCCTTCCGTGCCGCCGGTGGGGGTTCCCTGGCGGACACCGCGCTCGACGCTGCCGCTGCCTCGACGCTCCCACACGGACTCCAACGGTTGCTCGACCCGTCCCTGACCCCGGCCGAGGTCGCAGCGATCTGGGCAGCGCTCGGCTTCACCGACGCCGACGTCCGCGCGCTGCCGCTCACCACGCAGCTGCAGTTCGCGGGGCTCGACGGGGTTCCCGCCGCGCAGCGCGACATCGCGTCCCGTGCGGTCCTCTCTGCAGCCGTGCGGGATCCGGAGCGGCTGTACCGGCTGATGGGGTTGGCGTACACGTACGGGGCGGTCAGCCTCGAGGAGTTCACGGAACAGGTGATCGCGCTCCGGGACGGGCTCAACCGCGCTGATCAGCTCGCGGGTCGCCTGAAGGCGCCCTCGGCAGCGGTCGCACAGCTGGTCGGGTTCGGCGTCTCGAATGGAGCGCTCGTCGCCGCAGTCGTCCTCGGCGATCTGGACACCGCGTCGAACGTGACCGTCAACGTGCCGGGTGCGATGACCACGCTCAACAGCATGGGTGAGAAGGTCCGCGCCGCCAACGAGCTCCTCTTCGCGGCTGGGCAGAGAGGATCCGCGGAAGACTCCTTCGCGGTCGTGTCCTGGCTCGGGTACCGCGCCCCGGGTGTCATCGAGGTTCCGCGGCAGGACCGCGCGCACGCGGGCGGGGCGAACCTCGCATCCTTCCTCGACGGCATCCACGACAGCCGCGGCACAGCACCACGGTCCGTCACGGTCCTCGGGCACTCGTACGGCTCCACCACCGCGGCCGAGGCACTCGCGCAGACCCGGCACCGAGTCGACTCGTTCATCACCTACGGCTCGGTCGGGTTCACCGACACCACGAGACCGGAGCACCTCAACGTCGATCGGGTCTACGCCACCGAAGGCGCCAACGACCACACCGCGATCCTCGGCCGGATCGGGCGCACCGATCCCCGCGATCTACCCGACGTCGACACGTTCAGCGCGGAAGCCGCCCGGGGCACCAAGGCCGTCACCGGCCACGACATGTACCCGGAAGCCGGCGGTGTCGGCTACTTGTCCCCCGATGCGACTTCACAGCGGTCGATCGCGAAGATCATCGCCACCGGGAAGCCATGATGAACACCATGCAATCGATGCTCCGCACCATCGCGACGGCAGCCCTGACCCTCGGGCTGTTGTCAGGGTGCGCAGCAGGAGGAGACCAGATGCCCACCGACGCAGCCGGCCTGACACAGGACGACGTCGCGGAGATGTCGCTCCACCAAGAGTTCGACGCCTTCGGGGACCACTACGAACACATGCAACGGCTCCTCAAGGATGCCCAGCTCCAGGTCCACGACGGCGAGTGGGAGTGGGGCGGCGGCGACGACCTGCCGCTGATCGGAGGGGACGGCGTCGCCCCGCTGCCGGGCGCGGACACGAAGAACAGCTACTACATGCGCAGCGGACGACTCTGGTCACCCCCCGTCGCCGCAGGCGAGCAGCGCGACCTGCAACCGATGCTCGACTACTTCACCGATCAGGGGTGGACCATCGAGCAACGCGACATCACCGGCGACCACGAGCTCCGGGGGTACACCGGCGATGGCTGGCAACTCATCTACACCGCTCAAGAGAACGGCCGCTACACCCTCGAGGTCTACAGCGAACTGTTCTGGACCAACAACGGCAATGCGCTTTCGGATGCCATCTACGGACGCTCGACCGTCACGTTTCCCGACCGGTCCCGCCCGGGTGTGTACCCAGATTTCCCGGAGTGGGACGACCCCATCGTCAACAAGCCCAAGATCTGACCACGCCGACACAGCACGCCCCCGGGTCACTCAGACTTCATCGACATCGACGTTCCACAACGCCCGGTACCAGGCCGTCCGCTCCGGATCCTCGGGCACCCCGTACGCCTCGTGGAACAGCGGCTCCCACCCGGGACCGTAGTTCCACCCCAGCGCCATCGTCGCCACCGCCAGGTCGGCCCAGCGGTCCGCGACACCCGTGGCGTCCAGGTCGACGTGCCCGCTCCACCGGCCGTCGGCACCGATGAGCGTGTTGGGCGTGCACGGGTCTCCGTGGCACACCACCACGCGGTCACCGGGCGGCTCCGGGCCCAGGCGGTCCGTGTCGGCACCCGCCGCACGAGCACGGTCGAGCCGCGCCACGGTCGACCACGCGAACGGGCAGTCGTCCACCGGCAGGGTGTCGTGGAACGCGCGGAGCCCCTCGCCGACCGCGATCACCGCGGTCCGGGGTTCGTCGTGCCACCGCGGGTCGACGGCACTCCACCCGGGGACGGCACGGGTGTGCAGCCAGACACCGTCGTCGTCCGCACCGTGGTCGAGCACCTCGGGCACCCGCACGTACCGCGACGCCCACTCGAGTCGCGCGGCCTCGTTGCCGATCCACCGGCCGTAGGCATGCGGCAGGACCTTCACGAACTCGTCGGCGTGCTCGTCGGGGCCGATCCGGAAGGTCGTGCCGCCGATCTCGTTGTGCCAGACCAGGGCGACCTCGCGGCCCCGGGCGGCATCGACGACCACGCGCGGGACGGGGACGACGGCGTCCGGACCCGGTAACCCGCCGATCGACCGCACCACGACGGTCCTAGTGCACGCGGTCCGGGCGCGAGGACCCGGCCCCACCGCGCGCGATCTCGAGCAGGACCGGCAGGCGTTCGCCGAGCAGGGCGTCCAGGTCCGCCACGACGGCTTCCACCCGTTCGGTGACCTCGCGCGGCGATGCACCTCGGCGCGGACGCACCCGCACCCGGATCGCCCGGCCACCGCGGACGCGGTACACGTCGACCGCGAGCGAGGCCACCTGCGGCAGTCCACCGATCGCCGACGACAGCGCGTGCTGCACGGCCGTGGACTCCACCCGTACCGAACCAGCGACACCGTCGGCCGATCCGTCGCTCTCGACGACGGTGCCCTCGCGGCCACCGCCGAGCGTCGTCAGCACCACGATCGCCAGGATGCCGACGACGACCCCGCCGCCGAGCACCCACGTCCACGACAGCAGGGAGTCATCGCGCGACGTGTCCGTACCGAGGCCCGCGAGCGCCTCGCCGGCCGTGCGCCACCAGGACGCCACGAGCGGCAGGCCCTGGGCGGTCTGCACCAGGATCGCACCGACCCCGGCGACGAACAGGACGAGCCCGACGACGACGAGCGCCGTCCGGCCGAGGCCACGGTTGGTCGCGTTCATCCGTCCACCCGTCCGGTCGGCTGGACGCGCACCCGCGCGGCGAGGGCGGGGAGCGCGTCGATCGCAGCGAACTCGCGCTCGACGGCCTCGGTCGCGGCCACGGCGGGCACGTCGACACCGGCAGCCGGACGCAGCACGACCTCGACGGTCCGGCGGCCCACGGTGCCGACGGCGGCGTCCTGCCCGAGCCGCGTGGCGGAACGGGCAGCACGCGCAGCGGCCGAGGCGAGCACCTCGTCGTCGACCACGACGGCGAGCCGGCCGGAGGACATCGCGTGGCGCGGGCGCCGCTGCGGCAGGACCCCCTGCAGCAGGAGCACCAGGCCGACGAGTGCGACGATCGCGGCGATCCCGACGACGAGCGTGGTGTCGAGGCCGTCCGGCGCGGCGAGGGCGGCGTCCACGACGGCGCGCGGGTCGACCCCGAGGACGTTCTGGTCGAGCAGCACGAGAGCACCGGCGAAGACGGCAGCGGCAGCGAGCACGAGGGTGACCAGCATCGCGATCACGACGGCACCGGACCGGGACACGTGGGTCTCCCGGCGGAGCAGGCGCCGGTACGTGGCGGCGTGACCGGCGGACGGTGCAGGACCGGCCTCGGGAACCGATGCGGTCCGGCCGTCCACGGCGGTCACCGGACCCTCCGCGGGACGTCGACGACCGACGACGCGAACGTCACGGTCACCCGGGACACCTGTCGGCCGGTGATGGTCCGGAGCCGTTCGGCGATCGTGCCGCGGGCCCGGTGCGCGCTCGTGACGACGGGTTCGTCGGGGACCGCGTGGCTCCCCAGCACGGGCAGGGTGAGCGGGGCGGTGATCTCGACCGCCAGCGCGCCGCGACCGTCGTCGGCGACCCGGGCACGGACCTCCCGGAAGGCCACGCGCAGCGCTTCGGAGGCGACCGCCTGCGCGGTGTGGACCAGGGCCGACGTGCCGATGCGGTCGGAGCCGGGGAGTCGCGCGCCGCTGTCGCCGACCGTGGCGACGGCGGCGCCGGTCACGACGAGCTCCGGCGTCCGCGCAGCACGTCGACGAGACGACGCACGTCGACGTCACCGGCGACGATGCGGGCGACGAGGCCGCCGACCGCCATGCAGACGGCGACGACGACGAACGCCCAGAACCCGAGGGTCACCGCGACGATCGCGAGGAGGGCACCGACGCCCATCCCGACGACGGTGGCGTTCACCGGACCCGGCCCTCGCGGACGTCGCGACCGTCCAGGTCGTCGACCGGGCCGTTCAGCGCAGGGATGTTCACGTCGTTGATCGCGATGTTGACCTCGGTGACCTCGAGCCCGACGAGCTCGGTGACGGCGTTCGTGACGGCGGCGCGCACCGCGGTGGCGACGTCCATCATCGGCGTCGGGTAGTCCACGACGATCGTCAGGTCGACGGCGACCTGGGTCTCGCCGACCTCGACGCGGACCCCCTGGCCGAGCGCGCTCGAGCCGATGGCGTCGCGGATGGCGCCGAAGGCCCTGGCAGCGTTGCCGCCGAGGGCGAAGACGCCGGGGACGTCACGTGCGGCGATGCCCGCGACCTTGGCGACGACGGTGTCGTCGATGATCGTCTTGCCCTTGGCCGTGACGTGGGTGGTGGTGGTCCCGGTCGTGGTGCCGGTCGTCACGGTCCCGTCGACGCGGTTCGTCGTCGATGCCATTGCTGCCTCCGATGCGATCGATTCCTGGTGCTCCAGCGAACACCATCGTGCCGTACCCCGGCCGAGGATGGGCGTGCCGGTAGGTTCGATCCCATGCGCGTGGCGACCTGGAACGTGAACTCCGTCCGCACCCGAGTGGGGCGGATCGTCGACTGGCTGGTGCGCGAGGACGTCGACGTCCTCGGCATGCAGGAGATCAAGTGCAAGCCGGAGCAGTTCCCGGTGCAGGCGTTCGAGGACGCCGGCTACCACGTCGAGGCCCACGGCCTGAACCAGTGGAACGGTGTCGCGTTCGCCAGCCGGCTGCCGATGGAGGACGTCACACGCGACTTCCCCGGCCAGCCCGGGTTCCTCAAGGGACACGAGGGTCCGGACCTGCCGGTCGAGGCCCGGGCCATCGGCGTCACCGTCGACGGCGTGCGGCTGTGGAGCCTGTACGTGCCGAACGGACGCGAGGTCGGCGACCCGCACTACACGTACAAGCTCGACTGGCTCGCGCAGCTGGCCGACCGCACCGCCGAGTGGATCGCGGCGTCGCCGGAGACCCCGCTGGCACTGATGGGCGACTGGAACGTCGCGCCGCTCGACACCGACGTGTGGGACGTCCGCGTCTTCGAGGGGCACACCCACGTCAGCGAGCCGGAGCGCGCCGCCTTCCGGGCGTTCGAGACGGCGGGGCTGCAGGACGTCGTCCGCCCGATCGTCCCCGACGGCTACACGTACTGGGACTACAAGCAGCTGCGCTTCCCGCGCAACGAGGGCATGCGCATCGACTTCGTGATGGGCTCGCAGGCCTTCGACGACGTCGTCACCGATGCCTCGATCCACCGCAACGAACGCAAGGGCGACGCCCCGAGCGACCACGTCCCCGTGGTGGTCGACCTCGACCTGGACACGTCGCTCGACGACGACCGTCCGATGATCTTCTGAGCGGTCACGCGCTCGTGACGCGTTCTGTTACGCCCGGCGTCCGCCCCCGTTGAGCACGTGACGGCGCGGACGTAGGTTTCCTGCACCGAACCCCTTCGAGAGCAGGTGAAGCCATGTCCCGCGCGACGATCCTTCCCATCCAGCGCGTCATGGCGAACGCGGCGCCCGCCGCATGGCGCGACGGCATCGTCGTCGAGACCCGCACTGCCGACGCCGTCGTGGCGTTCCTGGACGGCGGCGTGACCCAGCTCCGGGTGGCGAGCGCCGACGCCTTCCTGTCGGTCGGCGATCCGGTCGCCCACCACCCGGTGGCGGAGATCCTCAGCGCCGGCGGTCGTCAGACCACGGCACGCAGCGCGTAGCCCGTCGACTCAGGCAGACATCGAGGCGAGCATCGCCTCGCACTTGGCGACCATCTCGTCGCAGGCCATGGCGCAGTAGCGGCACGACTCGTCCATGTCCATGTGCTTCCGGCACTCGGCGGCGCACATCGTGCCCATCGTCATCACGGTCATGAGCATCGACTGCATGCTCGGCAGGTCCATGCCCGCCGGACGCATCATCATCCGCATGCCGGTGTCGGCCATCATCGCCGTGTTGGAGCACATCGCGGCGCAGGTCGCCATCTCGCCACCCATGCGCATGTCGCTCGCGGAGCACATCGTCGCGGCCATCGACGCGGCGTTCATCGCCATCATCGTGTCCTGCATCAGGTCCGTGTCCATCTCCATGGGCATGTCCGTCATCGACATGTTCTTCATCATCGCCATCGTGTCCATCGGAGGTCTCCGTCCGTCGTGGTCCCGAGGCGGGTCCGCCCCGTGTCGGCCAGGGTACGCGCGCCCCCGCTCGGACGGGAGGCCCGTGGCGGGCCCGCCACGGGCCTCCCGTCCGTCCCGCGGTGCGCCCAGGGCGCGCTACGGGTGCAGCAGCGCGGCGATCGCCACCAGGACGGGAACCGAGCCGATCGTCGAGATGAGCACCACGTCGCGGGCCACGGGGACCGCCGCACCGTAGCGCTGCGCGTAGTTGAACACGTTCTGCGCCGCCGGCAACGCCGCCAGGGTCGTGAGCACGAAGACGTCCTGGTCGCCGAGCCCGAACACGAACCGCGCGAACACGTACGCGACCGCCGGCATCACCACGAGCTTGATCGACGACGCCACGATGACGTCGGTGCGGATCGCGGGGTCCCGCAACGGCGCAGCACCGTGCAGGCTCATCCCGAACGACAGCAGCACGACGGGCACGGCGGCGGCCCCCACCAGCGAGAACGGTTCGAGCACGGGATCGGGCAGCGTGATGCCGGTCGCCGAGAACACCACGCCGACCAGCGAAGCGATGATGATCGGGTTCCGGAACGGCCCGGAGATCCGGCGTCCCCAGCCACCCGCACCCGAGGTCGCGGCGTCGAGGATCGTCAGCGCGACCGGCGCGATCACGATGAGCTGCAACAGGATCACCGGCACCACCGCCGTCGCCTGCCCGAGCACGTAGACGGCGACCGGCAGGCCGATGTTGTTCGCGTTCACGTAGCTCGCGGCCAGCGCACCGACCGTCGTGGTGGTGACCGGACGCCGCAGCACGAAGCGGAAGACGGCCGCTGCGCCGAGTGCGACGACGACGGCGCTCACCAGCGAGACCCAGAGCATCGGCGACAGCAGTGACTCGATGTCGGCGGATGCGATCGTGTGGAACAGCAGGCAGGGCATGAGCACGAAGAACGCGAGGCGGCTCATCACGAACTGCGCGTGCGGGCCGAGCAGTCCGATGCGCCCGACGACGTACCCACCGGCGATGATCGCACCGATGATCGCGAAGCCGGTCAACACGCCACCCATCGCGTCCATCCTTGCACCATGTGACGTCGCTCAGGTCGGAAATGCGTTCGCATCGAATACCGTTGCAGGCACCATGACCTCGACGAACGCCGACACCCTCACCCGGTCCACCGACTCCAGCCAGCCCCTCGTGCCCCTGCTGGAAGAGCGTTGGAGCCCCCGTTCCTACGACGAGACCGCGACGATCTCGGACGAGCAGTTCGACGCCGTCCTCGAGGCCGCCCGCTGGGCCGCGTCCGCCATGAACTTCCAGCCGCGCCGGTTCATCGCCGGTCGTCGTGGCACCGAGACGTTCCGCAAGATCAACGAGAACCTGCTCGGCTTCAACGCCGCGTGGGCCTTCCGTGCCAGCGCCCTGGTCGTCGGCGTGCTCGAGACCGTGACCGAGGACGGCGACGAGCGTCCCTTCGCGCAGTACGACCTCGGCCAGTCGCTCGCCGCGCTCACCGTCCAGGCGCACGCCGAGGGCCTGCACGTGCACCAGATGGCGGGCATCGACGCCGCCGGGCTCCGCGCCGCGTTCGACCTGCCGGAGCGCTTCCTGCCCTTCACCGTGACGGCCATCGGCACCGTCGCGCACCCGTCGCAGCTCGACGAGAAGGCGGCAGAGCGCGAGGTCGCCCCGCGCACCCGCCTGCCGCTCGACGAGGTCGTCCTCGTCAAGGAGTAGCCCTCGGTACCGACACGCGGCCGCGTCCCCGCCGGGGCGCGGCCGCTGTCGTACCCGCTGCGGCTGCGGCCGCGGCCGCCGCTGCCGCTGCCGCTGCCGCGTAGAATGTCGTGACATGCAGCCCGAGATGAACTTCTACACCCGCAAGTGGGTCCGCCCCGAGGACCTCAACGCCAACGGCACCCTGTTCGGCGGCAGCCTGCTCCGCTGGATCGACGAAGAGGCCGCGGTCTACGCGATCATCCAGCTCGGCAACGGCAAGGTCGTCACGAAGTACATGTCGGAGATCGAGTTCGTGTCCTCGGCGAAGGAGGGCGACATCGTCGAGATCGGCCTCGTCGCCACCCGGTTCGGCCGCAGCTCGCTCACGATGCGGGCCGAGGCGCGCAACCTCTTCACGCACCGCAGCATCCTGACCATCGACGAGGTCGTGTTCGTGAACCTCGACGACGACGGCAACCCGGCGCCGCACGGCTACACCGACATCACCTACGACCGCGACCGGGTCCCCGCGACGCACCGGGCCTGACCGCGCGCGACCCCGCAGACATCACGCAGCCCTCGCGTGGGGTGGGCCCAGCATGCGGCGTGTGATCGGTGGCCTCTGGCAGGATCGGGGCATGACCACGCCCCGCCTCGTCGCCTTCGACCTGGACGACACCCTCGCCCCGTCGAAGTCCGCCCTCGACCCCCGCATGCTCGAGACCTTCGCGTCCCTGCTCGAGGTCGTTCCGGTCGCGGTCATCTCCGGCGGCAACTTCACGCAGTTCGAGCAGCAGCTCGTCACCCCGCTGCGACACCGGGACGGCCTGACCCTCGACGACCTGCACCTGCTGCCGACGTGCGGCACGCGGTACTACCGCTGGTCCGACGACGACTGGGCCCTGCAGTACGCCGAGGACCTCACCGACGAGCAGAAGGCACGTGCCCTGGCCGCGGTCGAGTCCGTGGCGAAGGACGCCGGCTACTGGGAGTCCGAGACCTGGGGCGACATCCTCGAGGACCGCGGTTCGCAGATCACGTTCTCCGCGCTCGGCCAGGCCGCCCCGGTCGACGTCAAGAAGCAGTGGGACCCGACCGGCGCGAAGAAGGACGACCTGCGTCGCCGGGTGCAGGCGGAGCTCCCCGACCTCGAGGTCCGGTCCGGCGGGTCGACCAGCGTCGACATCACCCGCAAGGGCATCGACAAGGCGTACGGCATGCAGCGTCTCGCCGAGATCACCGGCGTCGCGCTCGACGACATGCTGTTCGTCGGCGACCGGCTCGACCCCGAGGGCAACGACTACCCGGTGAAGGCCCTCGGTGTGCCGTGCCACGCGGTCGAGGGCTGGGAGGACACCGACGCGTTCCTGACCGAGCTCATCCCGACCCTGCGCTGATCCTGCGGCGCGTCAGCCGAGGCGGCGGACGGCCTCGATGAACGCACGGATCTTCGCCGGGTCCTTCACGCCGCGCTCGGACTCGACGCCGCTGGACACGTCGACGCCGTCGGGGTCGAGCGCCTCGACCGCGGCGACGACGTTGGCGGGGGTCAGGCCGCCCGCCAGGATCCAGGCTTCGTCGATCGCACCCTCGATCGACGCCGGGTCGATCAGCCGACCGCTCCCCGGAACGGTGGCGTCGAGCAGCAGCAGGTCGTGGTCGTACGCGGCGCGCTGCTCGGCGGTCTCGCGCAGGTAGTCCTCGGCCGCGATGGCCCGGATGGTGAAGAAGCCGGCGTCGCGGGCACGGGCGAAGTCGCTCGCCGCCTCGCCGCCGTGCAGTTGCAGGGTGGTGAGCCCGACCTCGGACGCGATGCCGACGACCTCGTCGATCTTCTGGTCGCGGAACACCCCGACGGCGTCGATGCCGTCCGGCAGCCGCTCGACGAGTTCCTTCGCCAGGTCGGCCGTCACGGTGCGGGGGCTGTTCGCGGCGAAGACGAACCCGACCGCGTCGGCGCCCGCGTCGACGGCGGCGTCCACGGTGTCGGGCGTCGACAGGCCGCAGATCTTGATCCAGCGCTGGTCGGTCATGCTGTCCATCCTGCCAGGGACCTCGGACGAACGGGACGCGCAGGCGACCTCGGACGAACGGGACGCGCGGGCGACCTCAGTGCAGCATGCCCGCGACGTAGGCGGAGCCGCACGCGACCAGCACGCCGAACGCCGCGAACGTGCCGACGAGGACGTTCCGCCGGCGCCAGCGACGGACGGCCGAGAAGGTGCCGCGCTTCGCGTGCCGGTGGGCCGCACGGTGCATGCGGTGGTCGCGTTGGTGCTTGACCCGCTCCGGTCCGAGGGGCACCGGGCCGGTGATCTGGGTGGAGCCCCCACGCAGGGCGCTCGCGATGGCGACCGCGGTCGGACGGCGCTCCGGGTCACGGGCGGTCATCCGGCTGAGCAGGTCGCGCCACTCCGAGGCGATCTCGTCGGGGATCTCGGGGTCGTGCCGCAGACGGGCGAGTGCCGCCTCGATCAGGGTGCCGGAGTACTCCTGCTTGCCGGTGAGGGACTCGAGCAGCACCAGCCCGAGGGAGTAGACGTCGGTGGCGAAGCTGATCGGCTCACCGGCGACCTGCTCGGGGCTGAGGTACGCCGCCGTGCCGATGACCGTGCCGTCGTTCGTCAGGCGTGAACCGTCGACGAAGTGCGCGACACCGAAGTCGGTGAGCTTCACGGTCCGGGCGAACCCGGACGACCCCTCGTCGCTGATCAGGATGTTGGCGGGCTTGACGTCGCGGTGCACGATGCCGCGCGAGTGCACGTAGGCCAGGGCGTCGGCCAGCTGGGCGCCGAGGTCGGCCACCTCGTAGTTGTGCAGGGCGCCCTCGGACAGTCGGCGCAGCAGCGTCGTGTCGGCGATGAGCTCCATCACGATGAACCGGTGCGGGCCGTCCGGGAAGTCGTGCGTGCCGGCGTCGTAGAGCGGGATGAGCCCGGGGTGCGACAGCATGCTGAGCAGCCGGATCTCGCGCTCCTGGCGGACACGGTCGGCCGTCGTCATCTTGTCCGGCGTCGCGAAGAGCTTCACGGCGACCGCGCGGTAGGTGTGCTCGTCGCGGGCTTCGTAGACGGTCCCCATGCCACCCGTGCCGATGAGCTTCACCAGGCGGTACCGGCCCGACAGGACCGTCTCCGTCCGCAAGCCGTCGAGCAGGGTCATGGTGTCCGTCGTTCCGTCGGGAGCCGCAGGTTCCGCGGCAGCTGCCGGCGTGTTGGCTCACGAGAAACGGTACGCGTCCGACCCCGCTTTTGGACGGGTGTTATGACATCGTGATCGGCGTACTTCCCTGTGTTCATGCGGATGCATCAGGGTACCGTTCGACCTCCGACCAGGGTGAGCGATCACGCAAGGAGGACAGCGATGGCACTGACGAAGGGTGACGAGGTGCACTGGAACACCTCGCAGGGACGGACGACCGGAAGACTCGTGCGGAAGCGCACGAGCGACTTCGAGTTCGACGGTCAGACGTTCAAGCCGACCGACGACGATCCGTACTGGATCGTCGAGTCGGAGAAGAGCGGCAAGCAGGCCGCGCACAAGGAGTCGGCGCTGACCAAGGCCTGACGGCGGAGCGGCTCAGTCGCGGGCGGGCTCGGCGCGACGACGACCTCGTGCGCCCCCGCTCGCGGCACCGTCGCCGTCGCCGTCCGCGCGGCGATCCGACCGCCACCGTCGGAGCCGGCGGACCACGAAGGTCACCACGACGATCGCGATCGCGACGTAGAGCACCCGGTCGATCCACTCCGTGTACTGCTCGACGCGGTCGTACTGCGAGCCGAACGCGGCACCGAGCAGCACGAGTGCGCTGTTCCAGATGCCACTCGCGATGATCGTGAACACCGAGAACGTGCCGAGGTGCATGCGGTCCGCACCCGCTGGCAGCGAGATGAGGCTGCGCACGATGGGGACGAAGCGGCCGAAGAACACCGCGCTCTTGCCGTGCCGGTGGAACCACCCGGCGGCCTTGCGGAAGTCGTCCTCGTCGACCAGGGGGAGCTTGCCGAACCACCGCGTGGTGCGCTCGAACCCGATCTTCGCGCCGAGCCAGTAGAGCACCAGTGCGCCGAGGTAGGAACCGAGCGTCGCCAGCACGAGGACCAGCACGAGGTTCATCTGGCCGGCGCCGCCGAGGAACCCGGCCAGCGGCAGGATGACCTCGGACGGGATCGGCGGGAACACCGTCTCGACGAAGAGCATGAGCGCGACGCCCCACTCCCCCAGGGCGTCGATGACCTGGAGCACGAGGCCGGACAGCCCGCCCAGGTCCGAGGGCGCGGTGGAGTCGCCGCTGGCGACGGTCATGGCACGGGCGGTCACGGCAGTCGTCATACCCCCAGCATCCCTGAACGCCCTGTCAGGACCCGGCACGGAACCTGAACGTCAGCCGAGTCCCATGTGCGAGGTCCGGACGTGGGTCAGCGACCGCGCGAGGGCGCCCCGGGCCACGGCGTCCCGCCCGACCGTCGAGGGCACGATCTCGACGGGGTGTCGGAGCTGCGGCGTGACCACCGCGGCGAGCGCCTCGGCGAACACCGGTGCCGCCGGCAGGACCTCGCCCCCGACGACCACGACCTCGGGGTCGATCGTCGTGACGAGCTGCACGACGCCCGGCGCCACGTCGTCCGCGAAGGCGCGGACGACCTCGACCGCCGCCGGGTCGGGACCGTCCGCACCGCCGCGGCCCGGCGCAGCGCCCCCGCGCCCGGCCGCGGCGAAGACGGACTCGAGGTCCGTGTCGGACGTGATCCGGGCCTCCAGGCGGGCCGGCGCACCGGGCCATCCGGTCGAGGCCAGGCCGCCCATCTCGCCGGCCGCCCCGCGCGCTCCGCGCGCCAACGCCCCGTCGATGACGTAGGCCGCACCGATCTGGCGACCCATCACCAGGTAGAGGCCGTCCTGGACGCCGCGGAACCGGCCCCACATCGCCTCGGCGGTGGCGGCGAGCTTGGCGTCGTTGTCGAAGAAGGTCGCGACCCCGGGGAAGAGGTCCTGGATCCGGCCGGGCACGCGGCGCTCGACCCACTCCGGCACGGCGACCGTGTAGTCGATCTCTCCGGCGCGGTCGACCACGGCGGGGACGCCGAACGTGGCGGCGAGGACGGGCGACGCATCCGAGTCGGCCGTCAGGCGGCGGACCACGTCCTGCACGCTCGTCCACGCCTGCTCCGCGTCGGCGAGGTCCGCGTAGCGCTCCTCGACCCGGGTGAGGGTGACGCCGCGCAGGTCGGCGCGGATGCCCACGATGCCGTGCAGCCCGAGGTCGACGCCGAGCACGGAGCCGGCGGTGGCGTCCGCTGCGAAGCGCTTGGCCCGACGACCGGCCTTGTTCGGGGTGGCGATCGCCTCGGCCTCGGTCACCCAGCCCTCGTCGACCAGGTCCGCCAGCGCCGCCTCGACCGTGGGACGGGAGAGCCCGACGGTGCGGCTCAGCTCGGTCACGGTGCGCGACGCGTCGTCGCGAAGGAGCTCGTCGAGGATGGCGCGGGAGTTCATGAGTCGGAGCACCCCCGGCGTCGTCCCCACGACACTCGGGATCGTTGACACGGTCTCGTCCACGGCCATAGCCTCCACATTACGAAAGATCATTGAGGAATGGTGGACTCCGACATGCTCATCCCACGACCGCGCCGCGCCGTGCCCGGCACCGGCGCCTTCGAGATCACCCCGTCGACCCGCATCGCAGCGGACGCAGCGAGCGAATCGGTCCGACTGTACCTGCAGCAGACGCTGCGGGCGTCGACCGGCCAGCCGGTCCGTGACGCGGTCGACGGCGCGACCGTCCACGCCGGCGCCATCTCGCTGCGCGTCTCGGACGACCCCTCGCTGCCCGCCGGCCCACCGTCACCCGAGGGCGAACGCGCCGAGTCCTTCCGCCTGACCGTCACCACCGACGGTGTCGACGTCGTCGGTGGCTCGGCCGCCGGCGTCTTCTACGGCGTCCAGGCACTCCTCCAGCTGCTGCCAGCCGACGTCTACCGCAGCGGCCGCGTCGGCACCGGGCCGTGGTCGCTCCCCGCCACCGTCGTCGAGGACGCGCCCGCCTTCGCCTGGCGCGGCGTCATGCTCGACGTCGCCCGGCACTTCCGCACCAAGCACGAGGTCATGCGCGTCGTCGACCAGCTCGCGGCGCACCGGATCAACCGCCTGCACTTCCACCTGACGGAGGACCAGGGCTGGCGCATCGAGATCCGCAAGTACCCGCGACTGACCGAGGTCGGGTCGTGGCGACGCGAGTCGCAGGTCGGCGCGCACGTCCCCGACGCCGACGGCGTCCTGCACCCGGCAGGGTTCGACGGCCGGCCGCACGGTGGGTACTACACGCAGGACGACATCCGCGAGATCGTCGCGTACGCGGCGGACCGGTTCGTCACCGTCGTCCCCGAGATCGAGACGCCCGGTCACGTCCGCGCCGCGCTGGCCGCGTACCCGTCGCTCGGCGTGCACCCCGAGACACCGGTCGAGGTCTGGACCGAGTGGGGCATCGCCGACGACGTCCTGAACGCGGACGACAGCACCGTCGACTTCTTCAAGGACGTCCTCGACGAGGTCATCGCGCTCTTCCCCTCGCGCTACATCGGCATCGGCGGTGACGAGTGCCCGAAGGTGCAGTGGGTCGAGGACCCCCGCACCCAGGAGCGCATGCGTTCGCTCGGCCTCGAGGACGAAGAGCAGCTGCAGGCGTGGATCATCGGGCAGCTCGCGGCGCACGTCGCCTCGCACGGGCGACGGGCGTTCGGTTGGGACGAGATCCTCGAGGGCGGCACGCTCGACCCGTCGGCGACGATCGTGTCCTGGCGCGGTCTGACCGGTGCGCGGACGGCGGCGAAGCGCGGGCACGACGTCATCTCCTCGCCGGACGACCAGGCCTACCTCGACTACCGGCAGAGCGACCTGGCGACCGAGCCGATCCCGGTGTCGATCGTGCTGACGGTCGACGACGTGTTCGCCTTCGACCCGGTGCCGTCCGGCCTGACCGAGTCCGAGCGGGCGCACGTCATCGGCGGCCAGGGCAACATGTGGACGGAGCACGTCGACACCGCCCGGAAGCTCGACTACCAGCTGTTCCCGCGGGTCGCGGCACTGGCCGAGGCCCTCTGGTCGGCGGACGTGACCGGTCCGCGCGACGTGGCCGAGTTCCGCGGACGGCTGGCGGAGCACACCGCGCGGCTCGAGGCGATGGGCATCGAGTACCGGCACGAGGCGGGGCCCTTCCCGTGGGAGCAGCGGCCCGGGGTCCCCGGTCGGCCGCACTCGCGCGAGGACCGCGCCGCCTACATCGACGCGATCACCGCCAACATCGCGGAGTAGGGAGCGCCCCGGGCGGGCGGGCGCTCGCGTCGGCGTCGAGGTTCCACGACTCGCCGCTCACTTCCGTCGAGGTTCCACGGAGGCCCGCGTACGCCCGTGAGGTTCCGAGATCTCGGAACCTCACGGGGTGGGCGCGACCACGAACGGACGGGAGGCCCGGTGCCAGCTGGCACCGGGCCTCCCGTCCGACAGGTGGTGACGTCGACTACACGGCGACGGCCACGCGGTCGTCGGCCGTCTCGGACACGGCGGCGTCCGCCGCCGGGGCCCGGCGCACGAACTTCTTCAGCCCGACCAGGACCAGCGCGGACACGATCGTGCCGGCCAGGATCGCGACGATGAACATCGCGACGTCCCCGATGGCGAAGAACACGAAGATCCCGCCGTGCGGCGCCCGCGAGGTCACACCGGCCGCCATCGAGATCGCACCCGTGACCGCGGCCCCGACCATCGACGCCGGGATGACGCGCAGCGGGTCGGCGGCAGCGAACGGGATCGCGCCCTCGGAGATGAAGGACGCTCCGAGCAGCCAGGCGGCCTTGCCGTTCTCGCGCTCGGGCTTCGTGAACCCGCGGCGGTAGAGGACGGTCGAGGCGAGTGCCAGGGCGAGCGGCGGCACCATGCCGGCGGCCATCACGGCGGCCATGATCTCGAACGGCACGACGTTGGTGGCGGTCCCGGCACCGAGCCCGGCGACGGCGAACGCGTAGGCGACCTTGTTGACCGGGCCACCGAGGTCGAAGGCCATCATCAGGCCGAGGATGATGCCGAGCAGGATCGCCGAGGCGCCGGACAGCGAGTTGAGGAACTCGGTCAGCTGGGTCATGAGCCAGGCGATCGGGCCGCCGAGCACGAGCAGCATGAGGCCGGAGGCGATGATCGAGCCGAAGAGCGGGATGATCACGACGGGCATCAGGCCACGCAGCCAGCGCCAGGTCGGGATGCGCCCGATCCAGTACGCGGCGGCGCCGGCGATGAGGCCACCGATCAGACCACCGAGGAACCCGGCGTTCATGAAGACGGCGATGGAACCGGCGACGAAGCCGGGCGCGATGCCGGGCCGGTCGGCCATGGCGTAGGCGATGTACCCGGCGAGTGCTGCGACCAGGAACCCGAGCGACACGGAGCCGATCTGGAACGCGGCGGCACCGAGGTAGTAGTCGAGGCCCTGCGGCGGCAGGTTCAGCAGCGTGTAGTTCGTCAGCGTGAAGACCGCGTTGTTCTGGCCGGAGTCACCGTGGGTGAGCGCGATGCCGTAGCCGGCGAGCAGGAAGCCGAGCGCGATGAGCAGCCCGCCGCCCGCGACGAACGGGATCATGTAGCTGACGCCGGTGAGCAGCCAGCGCTTGAGCGCCTGCCCGAAGTGCTCGTTCTTGGCGGTGGACTCGCCCTCGGCGGTCGCTCCGCCCTGCACGCGTGCGGCGTTCGGGTCCTCCGAGGCGCGGATGGCCTCGGCGATCATCTTGTCGGGCTCGTCGACGCCGCGCTTGACCGGGCCGGAGACGAGCGGCTTGCCGGCGAAGCGCCCGCGGTCGCGGACGTCGACGTCGACCGCGAACACGACGGCGTCGGCGCGGGCGATCAGGGCGGGGTCGAGGGGCTCGACCTGCGAGGAGCCCTGGGTCTCGACGTGCATCTCGGCGCCGGCGCGCTGCGCCGCGGCGACGAGGGCATCGGCCGCCATGTAGGTGTGCGCGATGCCGGTCGGGCAGGCGGTGACGCCGACGAAGACCTTGCGGCCCGGCGCGGGTGCGGGAGCCGGACTGGAGGCACTGCTCGCCTTCCCGACGCCGGCTTCGGACACCTCGCCGCTCACCTCGCGGTCGACGAGCTGGACGATCTCGTCCGGGGTGGCTGCGGCGCGCAGGGCGGCGGTGAAGTCGTCGCGGATGAGCGCACGGGCCAGGGTCGAGAGGACCGTCAGGTGGTCCTTGTCGGCCCCCTCGGGCACGGCGATCATGAACACGATGTCGGCGTCGCCGTCCGGGGCGCCGAACGACACCTTCCGGGCGAGACGCGCGAACGCCAGGGTCGGCTCGGACACCGATGCCGAACGGGCGTGCGGGATCGCGATGCCACCGGGCACGCCGGTGCCGACGCTGGCCTCGCGCTTGATGGCGTCCTCGGCCAGGACCCGGCCGTCGGCGGCGCGGCCGGTCGCGGCGACGCGGTCGGCGAGGACGCGGATGACCTCGGCCGAGGTGGCGCCGAGGTCCTCGTCGAGGCCGACGAGCTGGGCGCTGATGAGGCGCGGACTCGAGTCTGCGGACATGTGCTTGCTCCTTCGCAATGGCGCTGATCGCGCGGGTCGTGCAGGTGTTCGGGGAGTGGGGTGTTCGTGGAGTGGGGGTGTTCGGGCGGGGTCAGGCGGGCTCGGGTGCCGGGTGCGTCGTGAGCACCCGGACCGAGATCGCCGTCGGGTCGGTGTGGTCGAGGGCAGGCACGTCGCTGCCGGGCAGGGCTGCGGCGGCGGCTCCGGTCGCGACGGCCTGGGCGAGGCGCTGCTCGGGTGACGCGCCGGCCACCTCGGCGAGCAGGTAGCCGGCGAGCGAGGAGTCCCCCGCGCCGACCGTGGAGCGGGCGACGATCCGCGGCGCGGCGGCGGCGAAGGCCCCCTCGCCGGAGACCAGGACGGCGCCGGCGCTGCCGAGGGTGAGCAGGACGGTGTCGACGTTCCGGTCACGCAGGCGCTGCGCGGCGGCCACGGCGGCGTCGAGGTCCTGCTCGTAGGTGTCCGGGTCGCCACCGACGACCTCGGCGAGCTCCTCGGCGTTCGGCTTGACCAGGTCGATCCGCTCGCCGGACTGCAGCAGGGCGGTGAACGGGACGCCGGACGAGTCGACCGCGATCCGGACGTCCTCACCGTGGCGCGCACGGACGGCACGGACGAGCACGGCGAGCGCGTCGTCGGGGAGCCCTGGCGGGAGCGATCCGGCGAAGACCACCCAGCGGGCGGCGGGGCCGGTGGCGGTCGCTGCTGCGGTGTCGGCGACCAGGGACGCGAGGTCGTCCAGGCGGCCGGCGAGCGAGGGACCGGGCTCGTTGAGCTTGGTGGTGGTGCCGGTCGGCTCGGTCACGGTGACGTTCGAGCGGAGCGGCGCGCCGATCGGCAGTGCGGCGGTCGGGATGCCCCGGGTGGCCAGGCCGAGCAGCACCGGGTCGAGGTCGTCGCCGGGCAGGACGGCGATCGTGTCCCCGCCGCTCGCGACGACCACCCGGGACACGTTCACGCCCTTGCCGCCGGGCTCTGCGGTGGAGCGGGTGGCGCGTTGGACGGCGCCGCGCTGCAGTTCGCCGGAGAGCTCGATGGTGCGGTCGAGGCTCGGGTTCGGGGTGACCGTGACGATGCGGCGGTTCATGCGACGACCACCTCGACGTCGGCGTCGGTCAGGGCGCCGGCGAGGTCGGCCGGCGGCGCCTGGTCCGTGACGAGCGTGTCGATCTCGTCGAGCCGGGCGAAGCGCATGAGGGCCTCGACCCCGTGCTTCGCGGCGTCGGCGAGCACGACGGCACGGCGGGCCGCGAGGACGTAGGCGCCCTTGACCGCGGCTTCGTACTCGTCCGGCGTGCTCAGCCCGAACCCGGCGGACAGACCGTTCGTGCCGACGAAGGCGATGTCCGGCCGCAGGGCGCCGATCTGCTCGACGGTGGCGGTGCCGACCGCGGCGCTCGTGACCCCGCGCACCCGGCCGCCGAGCAGGTGCAGCTCGACGTGCTCGCTGTGCTGCAGGGTCGCGGCGATCGGCACGGAGTTCGTGATGACCGTGAGGGTCGCGCCGACAGTGGCGGGTTCCCACCGTGCGAGTTCGGCGGCGACGGCGGCGCACGTGGTGCCGGCGTCGATCGCGATCGAGCCCGTGAAGGTCGAGGGCACCAGGCGCATCGCAGCGCGGGCGATCTCGGACTTCGCGGAGCCGTGCTGGCCCTCGCGCTCGGCGACGGAGAGTTCGACGACGCTCGAGCGACCGATCGGCACCGCTCCCCCGTGCACGCGACGGAGGACCCCGGCGGACTCGAGGGCGTCGAGGTCGCGGCGGACGGTCTCGGTGGTGACGTCGAAGTGCTCGGCCAGGTCGGCGACGGAGACCCGGCCGGCGTCCTGCAGCGCTGCTGCGATCGCGTCGTGCCGCTCGGTTGCGTACATGCCCGAACTCCTTCGTTCCCGTGGGTTTCAGGAACCATAAGCCACAAACCCACACAAACACAACCACCCCGCTCGCCCCGCCCGGCGCTCCTCCTCTCCCCGAGGTTCCGAAATCTCGGCATCTCGCGCCGCCCACAGCCCGTCCGTGGAACCTCGGCGTCACGCACGCGGCATGTCGTGGAACCTCGGCGGGCGGCACACGCACGAACGCCAGGCACACGCACGAACGCCAGGCACACGCACGAACGCCCGCCCCACGCACGAACGCCCCGCACACGCACGAACGCCCCGCCGTGCTCGTGCACGACGGGGCTTCAGGTTCGACGGTCAGCCCTTCACGGCCCCCGCGGTCATCCCGCTGACGAGTCGACGCTGGACGATCAGGAAGAAGACGACCACGGGGATCGAGAACAGGACGCTCGCCGCCATCAGCCCGCCGAAGTCCGTGCCCTTGTTCGTCGAGAACCCGGCCAGCCACACGGGCAGCGTGTACATCCCCTGGTCCTTGAGCATCACGTACGCGATCAGGTAGTCGTTCCACGCGGCGATGAACGCGAACACGCTCGTCGCGATGACCCCGGGCATCACGAGCGGGAACAGCACGCTCCACAGGATCCGGAAGGTGCCGGCGCCGTCGACCTTCGCGGCCTCTTCGATCTCGACGGGTACGGCCACGAAGAACCCGCGCATCACCCAGATCGAGAACGGCAGCACGCTCGCGACGTACGCCAGGATCAGTCCGACGTAGCTGTTGAGCAGCCCGAGCGTCTGGAACGACAGGAACAACGGGATGAGCAGGGCGCCCGACGGGATCATCTGCACGAACAGGATGCCGACCAGGATCGCCCGTCGCCCGCGGAACCGGAACCGCGACAGCGCCGCCGAGGCCAGGAACCCGACCACGATCGACAGCAGGACGGCGGCCACCACCACGATGGTCGAGTTCCGCAGGTAGACCAGGAAGCCCTCTTGTGTGAGCGCCCGGGTGAAGTTGTCGAGCGTCGGGTGCAGCGGCGCCCAGATCGGGGTCATGGTGGTGACCTCGTCCGCCGGCTTGAAGGCGGTGTTCACCATCCAGTAGATCGGGAACACCCACACCAGGCAGAACACGACCGCGATGGTGTTGGCGACCACGCGCGGCTTCCGCTTCCGTGCCCGCACGGGTGCGGGCACGGAAGCGGGCGCGGGCGCGGCAGCGGGCGCGACACCCGCGCCGGGTGCTGCGTTCGAGACGGTCACAGGTCCTCCTCACCGCTGCGGACGAGCCGGCGGATGTAGTAGCTGGTGAGCGCGCCGAGGATCACGGTCGAGATGACGGCGATCGCGGCACCCTGGCCGTAGGCGTTGGAGACGAACGACTTCACGAACGTCCAGATGCCGAGCGTCAGGGTGGCCTCTTCCGGGCCGCCCCGGGTGAGCAACCAGATCTGGTTGAAGACGTTGAAGTCCCAGATCACCGACAGGATCGACACGAGCAGCAGGGTCGGTGCGAGTGCCGGCAGCGTGATCGCGCGGTACATCGTCCACGTCGAGGCGCCGTCGAGCGCTCCGGCCTCGTAGTACTCCGGCGCGATCTGCGACTGCGCGGCGTACAGCGTCAGGGCGACGAACGGCACGGCCTGCCAGATCACGAGCGTGAGCACGATCGTGTACGCCTGCCCGGGGTGCGACGCCCAGTTGTCCTGCGTGTGGTCGCCGAACACCCGCAGCTGCGTGATGAGCCAGTTGAGCACGCCGTAGAACGGCTGGAAGAGCCACTGCCAGACCAGGCTCGACGCGACGTTCGGCATCGCCCATGCCAGCACGAGCACGACGCTGACGACGGTGCGCATCGCGACGCCGAGCCGGGTGAGCAGTTGTGCGACGCCCATCCCGATGACGATCGTGCCGAG
Source organism: Curtobacterium pomorum (assembly GCF_044497295.1). Lineage (NCBI taxonomy): Bacteria > Bacillati > Actinomycetota > Actinomycetes > Micrococcales > Microbacteriaceae > Curtobacterium > Curtobacterium pomorum. The sequence continues at coordinate 526,307 of NZ_CP172409.1, read as the reverse complement.
CACCATCGCCCCGGTGACCAGGACGGTGCGCAGGATGACCGGCCAGAACGACGCGTCGGTCAGGACGTTCGTGTAGTTCGAGACGCCGGCGAACCCGGCCTCCCCGGTGAAGATCGCCCGGAGCCCGTAGTCCTGGAACGAGATGACGACGAGTCGGACGAGCGGGTAGACGACGAGCGCGAGCAGCAGGATCGCCGCGGGGGCCAGCAGGACGAGCGGTGCCCGCGACGCCACCGCCGACCGACGACGCGCCCCGCGGCCGGGACGAACCGGCCGCCCCGACCCAGTACCGCCGACGCCCCCGATCCCCCCGCCGCCGGCGACCGGCTCGGACTGCTCCGAACCGGTCGCCTGCTCCGCAGTGGAGGTCATCGACTACGGCTGCGCGTTCAGCGCGGTCGTGAGGTGCTTCGAGAAGCCCTCGGCGGCCTGCTCCGGCGACTTCCGTCCGGTGGCGATGTCCGCGAACATCGACTGGAACGACGCGTCACCCTCGATGGTCGCCCAGCCCGGCGTCGCCGGGGTCGGACGGCTCGTGCTGGCTGCCGCGAAGTACGGCTTGTGCAGGGTGTCGACGTCGTCGGCCACCGCGTCGAGCAGCTCGGTCGAGTTCGGCTCCCAGCCGTCGACGCCGAACACCTGGTCCTGCTGGAACTCCTTCGAGGTCAGGATCTTCAGGTAGTACAGCGCGAGGTCCTGGTTCGCGGCCTTCGCCGGGATGCCGAGGTCGGACCCGCCGAGGAACACCGGCTGCGTCTTGCCGGCCGTCTGCGACGGCATCGGGAACGTGCCGATCTGGTCGGCGAGCGCGGGCTTCGCGGTGGTGATCGAGCCGATCTCCCACGCCGAGCCGAGGAACGCCGAGGTGTTGCCCTGCGCGAAGACGTCGCTCTGCGAGGGCTTGTCGGTGTTGATGTCCTGCGTCGACTTCGCGGAGTAGTCGTTCTGGAACGTCTTCCACGCCGTCAGGCCTTTCACGGCGTCGTCGGAGTCGAGCGTGCCGGTCCACTTGCCGTCCTCGTCGGAGGCGATCTCGCCGCCGGCGTCCCAGACCCACTGCAGCCCGCCGTACCAGTACTGGCCGGGCATGTAGAAGGCGGAGAAGTCGCTCGCCGTGTTGGCCGCCTTGACCTTGTCCAGGTCGGCGGTGAGCTCCTCGTACGTGGTCGGTACGTCGGTGACGCCGGCGTCCTTCCAGACCTTCTTGTTGTAGACGACGGCCCGGTTGCCCGCGAAGAGCGGTGCGCCGTAGAGCTTGTCGTCGACGGTGGCCGGCCCCTCGAGCCCGGTCAGCCAGGTCTGGCCGTCCTTGAGTTCGTCGCGGTACGGCGTGAGGTCCATCAGACCACCGGCCGCCGCGTAGACCGGCACCTGCGTGTTGCCGAGGTCGACGACGTCCGGGGCGTCGTCCTGGGCGAGTGCCGTGGTGAGCTTCGTGGTGATCCCGTCCCACTGCTGGGTCTGGATCTTCACCTTCGCCCCGGTGTCCTTCGTGAACTGCTCCTGGGCGGCGTCGAGGACCTTGTCGCTGAGGTCGCCGTTCATCATCCAGACGGTGATGGTCTTGCCCTTGCCATCGGGTGTGCCGATGGACTTCGTGCCACCGTCGGAAGCTCCGTTGCTTCCGGCGGAGCACCCGGTGAGGGCGAGCGCGGCCGCCAGGCCGAGCGCACCGAGTGCGGCGAAACGCGTGCGTGTCACGTTGACTCCCTTGGTCCGACCTTTATGAAAGGACGTTGCGTATTCGCAATAGAAGACCTTCCGGGAGCCCTTGTCAACCGTTGGATCGGTCCCTGTGGGAAGGTTCGATCCGCGTGTTTCCGGGGGATCACGGATGGCGAACAGATCGTCGCCAACGCTTGACACGACTGGTCATGACCAGCCATCATCTGCGTCGCGCGTCGACGGGGTGGACCGGACGACCGGGAGGCCCGGTGCCGGTCTCGCAGACCGGCACCGGGCCTCCCGGATCACCACCACGTCCGTCAGACGGCCGCCAGGGCGGACGTCGGTGGGATGCGCGCTGCGCGCGCCGCCGGGTACAACCCGGACACCCCACCGATCACGACCGTCGCTCCGAGCCCGCCACCGACGGCCCAGAGCGGGATCGCCACCGGCCACCCCTGCCCCACGGCGAAGGCGACCGTGACCCCGACGCCGATCACCACACCGGCGACGCCGCCCAGGAACGACAGCAGCAGCGACTCGACCAGGAACTGGTCACGGATGTTCCGCCGACGTGCGCCGAGGGCACGACGCACGCCCACCTCGGCACGACGTTCCAGCACCGTGATCACCATCGTGTTCGCGACGCCGATGCCGCCGACGAGCAGGGCCACACCGCCGATGCCGACGAGCAACCCGGTGAACGAGTCGTCGGTGGCGTTCTTCGCGGCGAGCGCGTCGGACGGCCGGGTCACGCCGACGTCCTGCGGTGCTCCGGGGCGGACCGCACCGGCGAGGACGTCGCGAGCCTGCTCGACGCGCGCCGGGTCGACCCGCGTGTACACCGCGGTCGGCGCTCCGTCGAACCCGAGCTGCGCGGCGAGGGACCGCGGGATGAACACCTGGTTGTCGAGGTCCTCCGCGAGCTGGACGGGCTGCAGGATGCCCACGACCTGCACCCACTGCCCGCCCGTCCAGACACGCGTGTCGGCGCGCACCGTGTCGATGCCGAGCGCGGCGGCGGCGTCGGCCCCGAGCACCACCTGCGGCGGAGCACCCGGACCGTCGTCGATCCAGCGGCCCGACGCGAGCTCCGCGCCGAGGACCCCCGGCACGTCGCCCCACGCCGCGAGCACCCCGATGCCCTTCGTCTGCGGAGCGGGGATCAGGGCGTTCCGGTAGACGCCGGTGGCCGGTACCGTGCCGACGGCGGCCGCGGACTCCACGTCGTCCTGGCGCAGCACCGAGTCGAGTGCCGTGGGCGGCAGCGGCTGCTGCTCACCGAAGCCCTGCGCCGGCGTGGCCGTGAGGACGTTCGTGCCGAGCGCGTCGAGCACCCGGTCGACCATCGCCTTGCTCGACGACGAGATCCCGACGACCGCGATCATCGCCGCGATGCCGATGGCGATCCCGAGGGCGGACAGCACCACGCGACCCGGCCGGGTGCGCAGGCCGAACACGCCGAGTCGGAGCAGGTCCGCGGGGCCGACGGTTCCGCGGGCGCTCATCGCGTGCCCGCCCGGTCGTCGTGCGAGACCAGGCCGTCGCGCATCCGGATCCGCCGGGGCAGCGACGCGGCGAGCTCGAGGTCGTGCGTGATGACGAGGATCGTCGTCCCGGCTGCGTTCAGCTCCCGCAGCACCGTCAGGATCGCCGCGCCCGACGCCGTGTCGAGCGCGCCGGTCGGCTCGTCCGCCAACAGGATCGTCGGTTCGCCAACGATCGCCCGCGCGATCGCGACGCGCTGCTTCTCGCCACCGGACAGCTCGTGCGGCCGGTGGTCGACGCGGTGCCCGAGGCCGACGCGTCCGAGCGCCTCGACGGCCCGCCGGTGGCGCTCCCGCCGGGGGACGCCGGCGTAGAGCACGCCGTCGGCGACGTTCTCGGCGGCCGTCGCTCCGGCCTGCAGGTGGAAGTGCTGGAACACGAAGCCGATGTGGTCGGCACGGAGTCGCGAGAGCGCGTCGTCGGACATCGAGGCGACGTCGTTGCCGGCGATCGTCACGGTGCCCGAGGTCGGCCGGTCGAGCGTCCCGACGATGTTCAGCATCGTCGACTTGCCCGATCCCGACGGGCCGACGACGGCGACGAGCTCCCCCGCGGCGACCTCGAGCGAGACGCCGCGGAGCGCGCCGACGTCACCGTAGGTCTTCACCACGTCGCGGAGCGACAGGACCGCGGCGGCCGCCCCGGTGGCTGCGGCGCTCATCCGGGCACCACCACGCGGTCCCCCTCCGCGACGTCGCCAGTGACGGCCACGCGACCGTCCGCCGTGAACCCCGGCACGACCGCCACCCGCTTCGTCGTCCCGTCGCGACGCACCACGTCGACGGCGTACTCCCCGCCCGAGCCCGCGGCGAGCGCCGCGACCGGCACGGACAGGACACCCCGCTCGGTGGTGCCCTTCGCGTCCACCTGTGCGGAGGCGGCGGCGGGCAGCTTCCGGTCACCCGGGTCGAACGACACGGAGACGTCGACCTTGTTGCCGCCGTCCTCGCTCGTGCTCGGCTGCACGTCCGCGACCTCGCCACGCAGCGGGTCGCCGGCGCCGTTGATCCGGACGTCCACCTCCGTGCCGACGGCCAGCCGTTCGGCATCGCGCTGCGAGGCCGTCGCCGTGACGACGCGCTCGGTGCTCGTGACCTGCAGGACGTCGCCAGCGGCTCCGACCCCGCCGTCCCCGGCTCCGCCCGCGCCGGCTCCGGTGGGCTGTCCGAGCTCGCCGTCCACCGACGCGACGCGCACCGCCCCGTCCACGAACGCGATGTCGTCCGCCGTCAGCACCCCGGTCACGCGGTGCCCTCGGTCCTGCTGCCACTGCCGCACCGCGCGCTCGGTCCGCGGGCCGAAGACGTCGTCGACCGACACGTCGTACCCGAGCGCGGCCAGGTTCTCGTTGAGCTGCCGCACGTCGGTGCCCGTGCGCCCCCGCGACAGGTCGCGCCACAGCGGCACCGTGCCGTACATCGAGCGCACGCCGCGCTCGTCGACGGCGTACAGGTACTCGTCGCGGTGGACGACGTCGCCCGGCTCCGGCAGCCAGGTGATGGTGCCGCCCGCGGCCGCCGGCACACCGGTCGCGGACCCGTAGCCCAGCGTTCCGGCGAACACCTTCGAGTCGGTCAGGTCCCCCTTCGTCACGATCGCCGTGGCGCGGTCCGGCTGCTCGCTGGCCGACGCGGCGGCCGGCTCCTCGGCCTGCAGCCCCAGGACGGCCCAGGTTCCGGTCCCGACGGCGAGACCGGCCGCGAGGCACACCGCCGTGATCGTCGTGCGGCGTCCGATCGGTCGCCTCACGACGTGGCTCCGTCGCCGACCTCGGCGTCGTCCCCGCCGAGCCCGGCGAAGGCCTCGTCGGAGCAGGCGCGAGCCACCTCGTCGAACGCGGCCTGGTCGCCGGGCTGGTAGCCCGCCTTCGCTTCCTCGTCGTCGGGGTAGTCCTCGAAGCCGCGATCGCGGATGCACTCGGCGGCCTTCCGCTGCCGGTCTGCCGAACCCGGCATCGGCTTGGCCATCTGGGCGTCGCCGGCTGCGGCGGAGTCGCCGAGGCAGGACTGCAGGTCGGCCTGGTACTGGTCCTCGTCGACGCCGTCGGGTGCGCTCAGCTGGAGCGTCGTCCCCCCGGAGGACGGGTCCGGCATGTCGTAGCCCTTGCCGCGCATGCACTCGGCGAGCGTCGCGCCCTTCGCCGCGGTCCCGGAGGACTTCGTGGACCCGGAGTCCGGAGCGGCCGCCGAGCACGAGGCGAGCAGACCCGGCAGCAGCACCAGGGCCGCGGCGGCGGCGAACAGGGAGCGGGTCCGACGGGTGGTGGTCGTGGTCGTTGCGTTCATGGTCCCAGCACACCCGATCGGCTGTTTCGCGCCGCGTACCCGCCGGGTTACACCGACGAAACGTCGACGCGCACGGCGAGGCCGCCGGTCGGGCGCGCATCGATCGTCATCCGCCAGCCGTGCGCCTGCACGATCGACGCGACGATCGACAGTCCCAGGCCGCTGTGCCGGTCGGCGGACGGGCTCGAGGGGCACCGGCGGAACGGCTCCACCAGGCGCGGGGCCTCGTCCTGGGGCACCGGCGGCCCGGCGTTCTCGACGACGAACCCGTCGCTCGTGGTCGTCACGCGGACGAACCCACCGGATTCGTTGTACTCGACGGCGTTGCCGACCAGGTTCACGAGCAGCTGGCGGAGGAGCGTCGGCTCACCGTCGACGACCAGGCCGGGAGGCCCGGTGCGGCGCTCGTGGGTCAGGGTCACCCCGGCGTCGGTCGCGTCCGGGGCCGCTCCTGCGACGACCTCGTCGGTCACCTCGTCGAGACGGACGGCGCTGGTCGCGCCCGCCAGTCCGCGATCGGCCTCGGCGAGCACGAGCAGGGACTCGACCAGGTGCTCCGTCCGGCGGTTCTGCTCGAGGAGCTGCTCGCGGGTGGCGCGCACGTCGTCGCGGTCGGCGTCGTCGTGCAGTCCGATCTGCACCGCGGCCCGTTGGACGGCGAGCGGCGTCCGGAGTTCGTGCGACGCCTGCGCCACGAACCGGCGTTGACTCTCGAACGCCGTCTCGAGCCGGTCGAGCAGGCCGTCGACGGTGCGGGACAGGCGCCGCAGCTCGTCGTCCGGGCCGCCGAGTTCGATCCGCTCGTGCAGGTTCGACGCCGTGATCCGGTTCGCCGTCGCGGTGATCCGGTCGATCGGACGGAGCATCCGCTGGCTGACCAGCCACCCGACACCTCCGGCCAGGGCCCCCGCACCTGCGATGCCGACGGCGGACCACTGCCACTGCTGCACGGCGACGAGCTGGATCACCGTGACCGCCGACGGATCGCGCCCACCGGTGCCGCCCGGCTCCAGCGGTGCCGGCGATGCGGTCGCGAACCCCTGCACGGGCCTGGCGGTCCGCGCCGACGTGGTGTCGAGTCCGGCGCCGACCCCGGCGAGGGACATCACGTTCGAGAACACGACGACACCGGTCGCGAGCGCCATCGCTGCGAGCGCGAACGTCACCGCGGTGCGGGCACGGATGCTCCAGGTCCGCCGGACCCGCCTCACAGGGAGTAGCCCCGTCCGGGCACCGTCCGGATCGGGTCCGGGCCGCCGAGCTTCTTGCGGAGCTTCGACATCGTCACCCGGACGGCTGCGGTGAACGGGTCGATGTTCATGTCCCAGACCTTCTCGAGCAGTTCCTCGGTCGAGACGATGCGGCCGTCGGCGCGCAGGAGTTCCTCGAGGACGCCGAGCTCCTTCGACGTCAGGTCGAGCGGTCGTCCGTCGCGTGTCGCCATCCGTCGGTTCGTGTCGACGACGAGTCCGGCGCGTTCGAGGACGGGCGCGACCGGGGCGACGCTCCGCCGGCCGAGTGCGCGGACGCGGGCGACGAGCTCCGGGTACTCGAACGGCTTCGCCAGGTAGTCGTCGGCGCCGAGCTCGAGTCCGTGCACGCGGTCGGCCAGGGCGGTCGCTGCGGTGAGCATCAGGATCCGGGTGAGGCTGCCGCGGGCCGCGAGCCTCCGGGCGACCTCGTCGCCGTGGAGCCCGGGGACGTCACGGTCCAGCACGACGACGTCGTAGTCGTTGACGGACAGCAGTTCGTCGGCGTCGTCACCGCGGTACACGACGTCGACGGCCATGTCCTGGCGTGCGAGCCCCTTGGCGATCAGGTCGGCGAGGGTCGGTTCATCGTCCACCACGAGTACGCGCATCCGTATATTGCACGTGATGTACCCATGGATCGGCTGGGAGGATCAGGCGTCGAACGGTACCTCGCCGTGGTCGCTCACACCGGCGCGCTGCCGGTAGGCCAGGTGCCCGCCGAGGTACCCACCGACCCCGACGACCGTGAGCGCCGCGAAGCCGAGGAGCTTGCCGGCGCCGTGGTTGCCGTGCTTCCGCTGCCACCACGACAGGCCGTACAGCGAGATGCCGACCCAGTTCACGGCCTGGTGCACCCACCCGGTGCGCAGCTGTTCGCGGTCCAGCTCGGACCAGTCGACGTAGCCGGCGACGCTCGCGCTGCCGGAGGACACGAGTCCCACGCCGACCAGCGTCTTGGCGGCCTTCGCGTTGCCCTTCCCGCCGAACACGTCGAGCACCGCGGCGGAGATCCACGCCCCGAGCGGCACCTGCACCATGAGCGGGTGCAGCGGATGGCCGAACGGCACCCCGTGCAACAGTTGTCGCAGTGCCTTCGGCTTCGCGAGCGCGTTCACCACCGCTCGGTCGACGTCGACGGCCTTGTCGAGCACGCTCGCGTGCTCGACGGTGTCGGTGAGGCGACGGAACACGCGGATCTCAGGCATGCCCTGGACGCTATTACGGGAGGCCCGCCACCGGTCCCAGGAACCGGTACCGGGCCTCCCGTCCGTCACCCCACCCACCCCGGAACCAGGTTCCGGACACAGCACCACGCCGTTCCACGGTGTCGTGTCCGGAACCTGGTTCCGCGCGGGCGCCGCCTACTCCTCGACGATCTCCGCCAGTTCGAAGGGCTCGACGGTCAGGCCGTCGCCGTCTGCGGCGACGTCCACCCGCACGGTGTCGCCGTCGCGGACGTCACCGGACAGGATCGCCCGTGCCAGCTTGTCGTCGATCTGCCGCTGCATGAGGCGACGGAGCGGCCTGGCGCCGTAGAGCGGGTCGTACCCGCGCTCCGCCAGCCAGCCGCGCGCCTCCGGAGTGACCGCCAGCTCGAGTCGGCGGTCGGTCAGCCGGCGGGCCAGCCGGTCGACGTAGAGCGACACGATCTGGCCGAGGTCGTCGGCCGTCAGGGCCTGGAACACCACGATGTCGTCGAGGCGGTTGATGAACTCCGGCCGGAACGCCTGCTGCACGAGCTCGCGCACGGCCGCTTCGCGCTGGTCGTCCGTGAGCGTCAGGTCGGTCATGAACTGCGAGCCGAGGTTCGACGTGAGCACGAGGATCGTGTTCCGGAAGTCGACCGTGCGCCCCTGACCGTCGGTGAGCCGACCGTCGTCGAGCACCTGGAGCAGCACGTCGAAGACCTCGGGGTGGGCCTTCTCGATCTCGTCGAGCAGGATCACCGAGTACGGGCGACGCCGGACGGCCTCGGTGAGCTGCCCGCCGGACTCGTAGCCGACGTACCCGGGCGGGGCACCGATGAGCCGCGAGACCGAGTGCTTCTCGCCGTACTCGCTCATGTCGATGCGGACGAGGGCCTTCTCGTCGTCGAACAGGAACTCCGCGAGCGCCTTCGCCAGCTCGGTCTTGCCGACGCCGGTCGGCCCGAGGAACAGGAACGATCCGGTCGGACGGTCCGGGTCGGAGATGCCGGCGCGGGTGCGGCGGACGGCTTCGGACACGGTGTTCACGGCGGTGCGCTGCCCGATGATCCGGCGGCCGAGCTCGTTCTCCAGGTGCAGGAGCTTCTCCGTCTCGCCCTGCAGCAGCCGGCCGAGCGGGATGCCCGTCCACTGGGCGATCACGGCGGCGATGTCCTCGTCGGTGACGCTGTCGTTCACCATGCGGTCGGCGGACTCGGCCTGCTCGGCGGCGGCGAGCTCCGCTTCGATCCGGGGCTTCTCGGCGTACTCCAGGCGCGACACCGTTGCGTAGTCGGCTTCGCGCTGGGCACGCTGGCTGCGCATGTTGAGGTCGTCGAGCTGCTGCTTCAGCTCGCCGATCCGGTTCAGGCTGGCACGCTCGGCCTGCCAGCGCTGCTCGAGCTCACCCAGTCGTTCCTCGCGCGTGTGCAGTTCGTTCCGCAGGGTCTCGAGCCGCGCCTTCGAGGCGTCGTCCTTCTCCTGCTTGAGCGCGAACTCCTCGACGCGCAGCCGGTCGACGTTCCGCTTCAGCTCGTCGATCTCGACCGGGCTGGAGTCGATCTCCATGCGGAGCCGACTGGCGGCTTCGTCGATCAGGTCGATCGCCTTGTCGGGCAGCTGCCGGCCGGAGATGTACCGGTTCGACAGGCTGGCCGCGGCGACGAGCGCGGAGTCGTTGATCGTGACCTTGTGGTGCGCCTCGTAGCGCTCCTTGAGGCCGCGGAGGATCGCCACGGCGTCCTCGACACTGGGCTCGCCGACGTAGACCTGCTGGAAGCGGCGCTCGAGGGCGGCGTCCTTCTCGATGTACTCGCGGTACTCGTCGAGCGTCGTCGCCCCGATGAGCCGTAGCTCGCCGCGCGCGAGCATCGGCTTGAGCATGTTCGAGGCCGCGACGGACCCCTCGCCGCCACCGGCCCCCATCAGCGTGTGCAGCTCGTCGATGAACGTGATGACCTGGCCGTCGGAGTCGTTGATCTCCTTGAGCACGGCCTTGAGGCGCTCCTCGAACTCGCCGCGGTACTTCGCGCCGGCGATGAGCGAGGAGATGTCGAGCGAGACGAGCCGCTTGTCCTTGAGCGAGTCGGCGACGTCGCCGGCGACGATGCGCTGGGCGAGCCCCTCGACGACGGCGGTCTTGCCGACGCCGGGCTCGCCGATGAGCACGGGGTTGTTCTTGGTGCGGCGGGTGAGCACCTGGCTGACGCGTCGGATCTCGGAGTCGCGTCCGATCACCGGGTCGAGCTTGCCGCTGCGAGCGATCGCCGTCAGGTCGACGCCGTACTGCTCGAGGGCGGTCTTCTGTCGCTCTTGCGAGTCAGGAGCACCCTGGAGGTTCGCCATGCGTTCCGTCCTTTCGTTGCGGTGGTGTTGTACTTGAGTCTACTCCGCTCAACTTACGTCGGCGCGGGGACATTCCGGATCCCGACGGCACTGACGACCGCGCCGGCGACGAGCAGCACCGCCATCACGACGACCGCCCGGTGCAGGCCGGCGACGCTAATCTCCCCACCGAGCACCACACCGGCGAGCGCCACCATCACCAGGCCGGCGATCCGCGCGATCGCGTTGTTCACGGCCGACCCGACGCCGGCCTCGGACTGCGGCACCGACCCGAGCACGGCACTGGTCAGCGGCGTGACCATGAGCGCGATCCCGAAGCCGATGAGCACGAGCCCGGGGAACACGGCGACCCAGTAGCCGTCCGGCCGTGCACCGACCAGCAGCATCAGGAGCGCACCGACCGCGGCCACCGCCGGCCCCGCGGCCATGAACCAGCGCGGCCCGAACCGCCCCGCCAGCCCGCCCACCGCCGAGGACACCAGCAGCAGGACCACCGTCGGCGGCAGCGTCGCCAGGCCGGCGAGCCAGGCCGGGAACCCCCAGACCTCCTGCAGGAACAGCGTGACCACGAAGAAGACCATGCTCAGGGCGCCGTAGATCGACAGGGTGGCGAGGTTGCCCACCGCGAAGTTGCGGGCACGGAACAGCGCGAGCGGCACCAGCGGCGAACCGGTCGTCCGGGTCACGTGGAGTTCCCACGGCACGAAGGCCCCGAGGGCCAGAGCGCCGAGCACGAGCGCGGTGACCACCACCGGAGCACCCCATCCCAGCCGCTCCTGCTCGATGAGCCCGAGCACCGCGCCACCGACCCCGACGACCGCGAGCACGGCGCCCACCACGTCGATGCGCGGTCGGACCGCGGGGTGCACGTCACCGGTGATCCGCAGCACGAGCGGGATCGTCACCGCGATCGGGACGGCGGTGAGCACGAAGATCCACCGCCAGCCGATGCTGTCGACCACCAGACCGCCCACCACGGGCCCGAGGATCGTCGCGGCGCTCGACCACGCGGTCCACGTGCCGATCGCCTTCGACTGCGCGGCCCCGCGGAACGCCGCCACGATGAGCGCGAGCGCACTCGGGGTCACCAGGGCGCCGCCGACGCCCTGGACCGCCCGCGAGACGATCAGGAACTCCCCCGTCGGGGCGATGGCGCACGCGACCGAGGCGATCCCGAACACGACGAGCCCCCACGTGATGATCCGGACCCGGCCGAACACGTCCGACAACGACCCGGCGACGAGGATGAGCGAACCGAGCGTCACCAGGTACGCGTCGACGGTCCACTGCTGCACGACGAGCCCGCCGCCGAGCTCCTGCCGGATCGCGGGGAGCGCCACGTTCACCACGCTCGAGTCCAACCCGACGACGAACGACGACAGGATCGCCACCACCAGCACGGTGCGCCGGTCGTCCCGGAGCGGCGCGGTCGCGCGAGGTGCGGCAGTGGTCATGTGCTCATCCTGCTCCCGCCGACGCCGGCCGGGCAGTCCCCGTCAGGACCACCCGTTGACGACGAGGTCCGTGCACGACGAAGCCCCCGCGACCAGAGTGGTCGCGGGGGCTGCCGACAGGACGGGGCCGGGTGTCCTGAGCTTCGGGCGTCGTGGACGCCGGGGCGTCAGCGCCGGGAGTCGGTGTTCGGCTGCGCGCTCGGGCCGGGGTTCAGGACCGGACCGGCAGCGGGCTCGGCGGGAGCGGTCGGCACGGTGGTGTTCGTCGCCGCGGTGTTCTGCACCGTGGTGTCGCCCGCCTGCGCCTTCTTCTCGTCGTCGGTCATCTCCTTCTTGAAGATGTTGATCGACTGCCCGAGGCCCTTGGCGAGCGCCGGGAGCTTCGTCGCGCCGAACAGCAGGATGACGATCCCGAGGATGATCAGCAGGTGTACGCCGCCGAGGTTTCCGAGCATCATGACTCCTTGATCTGGAACTGGTCGCCGTCCGGAGGTCATCTTCGACCCACGCGGCGGAAGTCCGTGTGCTCCCCATCGTAACTCCCCCGCTCCCTGATGCCCAGGCCGGGCACCGGAACGGACACCGTTCGCACAGGGAAGCGGACCGCCGGTGCGCAGCGGACCGCCGTCAGTGGGACGCGAGTACCCGGTCGAGGCTCCACAGGACGGGTTCCGCACGGAGCGCCGGGATGTCGGCCTCCGTCACACCGGTGATCCGGAAGGTCACCCGCTCCCCGGGCAGCAGGGTCATGAACCCGCGGTCGACCGCTCCGGTGCCGCGCACCCGGTCGGGCTGGACGAGCAGGTCCCGCACGAGCGACTCGGCCTCGACGGTCAGGTCGAGCCCGCCGTCGACGGGCGTGAACGCAGTGCGGTACCGCGCCGGCTCCCACCGCACGTCGACGTCGGGACCGGGCGTCCAGACCGCTCGGCGCCAGTCCATGTCCGCCACGATGAGCTCGTTCGCGGGGTCGTCGACCACGCCCACCGACTCGGGCAGGGCGACGACGGCGACCCCGGCGGACGACAGGCGGACGGGGAGTGACGCCTCGGCCAGGATCGTGCCGGCGGTGGTGACCCGTCGCACCCGGACCACGCTGTCGTGGCCGCCCCGCGTGGACCGGACGGCGACCTCGACGGGCGAGGACCCGAACGCGCCGGGCGAGACGCCGAGGGACAGGGTGTCCGCCGCGTCGCCCGGATCAGCCGTCTCGCTGACGCCCGTCGACCCACCCGGGTGATCCGGGCCTCCCGTCCGCTCCGCACCGGACGCGACCGGCGAGGCGGGCGCGACCGCCCCGGAGACCGGAGAAGCGGGCGACGACGCCGGCGACGCAGCCGGTCCGGACACGGCGGACGGCGCGACCGCCACCCGCGACACCGGGCGGATCGTCAGGAGGACGTCGTCGTACAGCCGGCGTAGCTCGTGCGCGAGCGGCTTCAGCCGCCCCGCCGAGTCGATCGCCGACCACGACGACACCGGCCAAAGGTCGTTGAGCTGCCACATCACCACACCGGTGTTCCGCGGCCAGTGCGTGCGCCAGTGCTCGATGCCCGTCGCGATGGCCCGCGCCTGCTGCAGCTGTGTCAGGTAGTGCCACCGGTCGAAGGCGGCCGGGTCGACCGTGCCGAACCGCGGCTCGATGCCGCGGGCCAGCTTGCCCATGCCGTCCGCGGCCTTCTGGTGGTGCACGACCCCCGGCGAGTCGACGCGCAGCACCTCGTCCGCGACACCGTCCCGCAGCGTCCGCCAGGCGGGCGGCGCCTGCCAGCCGAACTCGGAGACGAACCGGGGAACCGACCCGCGGTAGGCGGTGTCGGGCAGGCGGTTCCAGACGTCCCACGAGTGGTGCGTCTCGTTGTCGACGTCGTTCGCGGGCAGCGACTCGGAGCCCGACCACGGCGACGCCACCGTGTAGAAGCGCGACGGGTCGACCGCGTCGACGATCGTCGGCAGCAGGTCGAGGTAGTAGTCGAGGCCCCAACCGCGGTCGCCGAGGGAGTCCGCCCAGCCGTCCACGTCGTGCAGCCAGATGTTCTCGTTGTTGCCGTTCCACAGCACCAGCGAGGGGTGCCGCGCGAGCCGGGCGACGTTGTCCCGCGCCTCGGCGATGACCTCGCTGCGGATCGGCTCGACCTCGGGGTAGGCCGAGCACGCGAACGGGAAGTCCTGCCAGACGAGCAGTCCGAGTTCGTCGCAGACCTCGTAGAAGTCGCGCGACTCGTACACGCCGCCGCCCCACACGCGCACGAGGTTCGTACCGAGCGACGCCGCCGCGGTCAGACGGGACTGCAGGCGCGCGCGGTCGACGCGCGAGACGATCACGTCGTCCGGGATCCAGTTCACCCCGCGCACGTCGATCAGGGTCCCGTTGACGTGGATGCCGAACGGCCGACCCATGTCGTCGACCTGCGTGTCGATCCGGGTCGACCGGAAGCCGGTGCGGAACGTGTCGCGGTCCAGGACCTCGCCCTCGACCGTCTGCAGTTCCACGACCACGTCGTACTGCGCCTGCGCACCGTAGCCGCGAGGCCACCAGCGCAGCGCCTCGGGCACACGCACCGTGACGACGGTCTCGTCGTCCTTCGGCGTCAGCTGCGCCCGCGACCGCTGCCGCGTGGGCGTGCCGTCCTCCTTGAGACCGCTGACGGTCACGACGAGCACCAGGTCGTCGTCCTCGCCGTCCTGGTCCAGGTCGTTCAGGCCCGAGCGCTCGACCGTGATGTGTGCGTCGAGCACCCCTTCGCCGGCCTCGACGTCGACGAGCGGTCGGACCTCGCGCAGCCGCGCGGTGGACCACCGCTCGATCGCGACCGGTCGCCAGGGACCGCTCGTGACGGCGGTGAGGCCCCAGTCCCAGCCGAAGTTCGAGGCCATCTTGCGGATGTACGGGAACGGCTCGTCGTACGGTCCCGGCATGCTGCCGGCCTTCGCGGCGACCCGGCCGGCCTCGCGGTACGGCGACTCGAACAGGATCTCGAGGTCCTTCGTCGTCGCCCCGGACCCGGACTGCACGCGCGCGTCGAAGCGGTAGCGCCGGTGCATGTTCCGCGTCGTGCCCACGACGACGCCGTCCAGGCTCAGCTCGGAGACGGTGTCCAGGCCGTCGCAGACGAGGTCCACGCGTTCGTGGCCGCGGGGGTCGACGTCGACCGAGGTGCGGTAGGACCAGTCGGCCCGGCCGACCCACTTGGCGGCCTGCTCGTTCCGGTCGAAGGTCGGGTCCGGCAGCAGGCCCTCCCGTTCCAGGTCGGTGTGCACCTGGCCCGGCACCGTCGCCGGGATGGTGCGGCCCGCGACGCCGTCCGGCGCACCGGTTCCTCCGGCCATCGTCACGGTCCAGCCGTCGCGGAGTTCCTCGCGTTCGAGGGTCATGCGGGTCCTTCTCTTCGGCGGACGGGGTGTCCGTCGCCTCGGTCGGGACGCCGGCCGGTGGCCCGCCCCGTGGCCGGTCGGTCGACCTGGAGGCGCGGCACCGGTTGTCCGGGCGTCGTCACGTCGCGCGCGCGATCGGGTGGCGCTCGCGCGTGGGGTGCTCGGCGATGCTAGTACGGGAAGCCATCAGCAACCTATGTGGTGACAGGGCGGGGTCCTCCGTGCAGGCTGGGGACGTGATCACCGTTGCACTCGCCAGGACCCTCCGCGACGCCGGCCTGCGCTGGCACCCCGAGACGGGCGACCGGTTCGTCATCGACAAGCCCGAGGTGGACGAGGACGTCTACACGGTCTCCGAGATGACCGTCGAGCGACACGACTCCCCCACCGGGACGATCCTCGGCTTCAACGGGACCACCGAGTGGGCGCTCGACTCCGTGACCGCGTCGGAGTCCCTCTGGCTGCCGCGCGAGGACCAGCTGCGCGAGCTGCTCGGGCCGTCGTTCATCGGGCTGACACGGGTGTCGGTGAGCGGCCGGGTCGTGTACACGGTCACGGCGACGATCGGCGGCACCGACCGGAGCTTCGCGTCGGAGACCCCGGCGATCGCCTACGGCCAGGCGCTGCAGGCGTACATCGCCGCCGCGCTGTCCTGAGGGGCACGCCCGGGGTCGCTGATCCTGGGCGTTGCCGGAATGGCTGCTGGGGGTCGTTTGGTTGCATGGCACCATGACCGTTCCGAACATCACCCTGAACGACGGCAAGACCATCCCGCAGCTCGGCTTCGGCGTCTTCCAGATCGACCCCTCGTCGACCAAGGACGCGACGCTCACGGCGCTCGAGGTCGGCTACCGCCACATCGACACCGCCGAGATGTACGGCAACGAGAAGGAGGTCGGTGAGGCGATCGCCGAGTCCGGCATCCCGCGCGAAGAGATCTTCGTCACCTCGAAGCTCAACAACGGCTTCCACGACCCTTCGGCAGCTGCCGAGAACGGCAAGAAGTCGGCCGACCTGCTCGGCGGCTACACCGACCTGTTCCTCATCCACTGGCCGCTGCCCACCGTCTCGGACTTCGTCCCGACGTGGAAGGCCCTCGAGGAGCTCTACGCCGCCGGCACCTCCCGCTCGATCGGCGTCAGCAACTTCCAGGCGCACCACCTCCGCCGCCTGCGTGCCGAGACGGACGTTCCGCCGGCCGTGAACCAGATCGAGGTGCACCCGTACCTCGCCCAGGACGAGCTCCGCGCCGTCAACAGCGAGCTCGGCATCGCGACCGAGGCATGGTCCCCGATCGCGCAGGGCCTCGTGCTCGACGACGAGACCATCACCCGCATCGCCGGCGCCGTGGGCAAGAGCCCGGCGCAGGTCGCCCTCCGCTGGCACATCCAGCGTGGCGACATCGTGTTCCCGAAGTCGGTCACGCGTGCCCGCGTCGAGGAGAACTTCGCGATCTTCGACTTCGAGCTCTCCGACGAGGACATGACGGACATCACGACGCTCGACAAGGGCCACCGCACGGGTCCGGACCCGGACACGTTCGACTACGTCCCGGCCTGATCCTCCGGAACGCACGACGGAGCCGCCCGGGGAGACCCGGGCGGCTCCGTCGTGTCGGCGGCTCCGTCGTGTCGGCGGCTACGCTGCAGGGAAGGGGTGTTCATGACTGCGGTGGCTCGGTTCGACGGCGGATGGACGCCGCAGCTCGACCAGGCGTACCGTGACGTCCTCGGTGCGGTCCGTGACGGCTCCCTCGGTCAGGACGTCACCCACGACGAGCTGGCGCTCTCCGGACGGTTCGGCCTCGACCCGGTGGTCCTCCACGCGGTGCTCGAGCGACTGTCGGACGTCGGTATCGCGGTCCTCGACGACCAGTCCGCAGTCCGTTTCCGGTCGTTGTCCCCTGCCGCCTGGGTGGACAACGGCTGGCTGCTCGTCGGGCTGGTGGAAGGGGTCATGCGCTCTGCCGTGCCCGTGCTCACGGCAGCGGACCTCGTCGAGCAGGGCCGTGTCGCCGAGGCGCTCCGCCGTTCCGCGCACCTGCGCACGCCCGAACTCGACCAGGCGTTCTGGGCGTCGATCACCTTCTGGATCGACCGGACCCCGAACGTGTCCCTCGGTCGACTCGCTGCACGAGCCGTGGAGCGGGCCCGGTTCGGTGTGACGCCGACGATCCCGTTCCGGTCCACCGAGGTCGACACCTGGGCGGCAGCTGCCGAGCAGGCGGTGCGGTACCCGGGCGTGCGGTCAGCCGAGCGTGCCGCGCACGTGCTCGCACGGCTGTGGGGCGAGCACGCCGACGCTGCGGTCGCCGCGTTCGGCGGAGCATCCGACGACGCGTCGTCCGCGCCTTCCGCACCGGCGGACTCGCCGAGCTGGGCCGTCTGGACCCCGGACGACCTCTGGTGGGACCTGCTCGCGATGGTGCGCGACGGGACGCTCGAGCGCGACCGGACGTACCGCGCGAGTGCGATCGCCGCGCGACTCCGACAGTCGGTCCGGCGGCTCGTGCCGATGGTCCGGCGACTCGAGCTGCTCGGGCTCGTCGAGACGCGGCCGGACGCCCCGGAGGACATCCGCATCACCCGGCCGGACCTGCAGCACTGGACCGATTCGCTGCAGCTCGCGTCCACGCTCGTCGAGGCCTGCGCCCGGTGGTCCGTACCGACCCTGGACGACGCCGGGCGGGCCGAACTGCACGGGGTGATCGACCGGCTCCGCCGCCAGGGTCGCATCCGTGACTACGGCTACACGATGTCGGTGGTGGAGCTCTCACGGCTCCTCGCGGACCACACGCCGAACCCCTGGCTCGCCGGCAGTCTGCGGTTCGCCCTGAGCCGGCTCGCGTTCGTGTTCGACGAAGCGCCGCCCTTCCGCAGGTGGGACATCGAGGACGTCCTCACCCAGTTGGAGGACGCCATCGACCGCGGTGACCCGGACCGAGCCGCAGACGCGGCGCACGCGCTCAACGTCCACTACGACGCGCACATCGTCGACGTCGTCGCGCGGTTGTCCGGCACGGAGTCCTGAGCCGCACGGCACACGTCGTCGTCCGCCGTGCACCGTGCACCGTGCGGCCCTGGCCCATCGTCAGCTGTCGGTGTCCGCGGCGAGGCGACGCCGACGGAGGACGAGCAGCACCGCACCGGTCGCTGCGAGTCCGACGCCGATGAGGCTCGCGACCAGGACGCCGTCCGACCCGGTCCAGGCCAGACGCGAGGGCCCCGTCGCGGACGCCGCCTCGGTCACGGCGTCTGCTCGGCCGCCCCCGTTCCCGTGGTCGCCGACACCACCGTCGCCAGTGCCCGGCTCACCTCCGGTTCCGGGTCCGCCCCCGGGTCCACCCCCGGTACCCGGCAGGGTGGTCCCCGGCCCGTCGGACGGCGTCGGTGCCGGCGGGTCGGTCGGCTCCGGCGACGGAGTCGGCGTGGGCGTCGGTGTCGGTTCCGGCTCCGCCCCGGGTTCGACCTCGACCCGGATCGTCGCGGACGCGACCTGACCGGCGTTCGACGTGATCTCGTACCGCACCGGCGACGCGACCCCGCTGAAGCCGTCCTCCGGCGTGAAGGTCACGCGACCGGCGTCGTCCACGACGTAGGTGCCCTCACCCGGCACGCGCAGCTGCTTGCCGTCGTCGGACAGCTCGGCGCCCTCGAGCCCCTCGTCGCTGAGCCGGAGCGACCCGAGGTCCGCACCACTGCCGTCGAGCGGGTCGTTCCCCACGACGTCCACGACCACGGGTTCACCCTGCTGTCCGGTCGCGGTGTCGTCCGAGGCGACGGCATCCGGCAGCACCACGTCGAACGCGATCGTGTCGGTGTTGTTCGCCAGGTCGACGTCACTCACCGAGCCGTCCCGCGCCACGGCTGCCAGCCCCTCGTCGAAGCGGCCGGCGGTGAAGTCGGTGACGCTCTCCGCAGGCGTCGAGTAGGTCCCGGTCCGCGTCGTCACCGGCACGGTCCCCCGCGCCGACAACACGATCTGCCCGCCGGGAGGCGCCGTCCAGTCGGTCGCCACGGTGCCCTCGCCCTGCGCCGAACCGCACGTCGCGCCGCCCCTGGCCTCGCACGACCAGGTGACGTCCTCGAGCGGCAGCTCATCGGTCAGCGCCGTCGTCCGTGCCACGGCGTCCACGGGCCCGCCGATCGTGGCCGGGCCGTCGTTGACCGACCGGACGCGGAACGACACGTCGTCGCCGGCGGTCACCGGCCCCTCGGTGTCGACCGACGCCGTGGTCACGACGTCCGTCGGCTGCGTGGCCCGGACGTTGCGGATCTCGTGGAACTCGGCACGCCCGCCCGTCGACGCACTGAACCCGAACCGCATCTGGTCGGGCAGCGCCGTCGCCGGCAGGTCGGTGGAGATCAGGTGGTGCAGTTCCACCGGCTCCGAGCCGACCGGTGTGGGGTCCGACATCGTGACGATCGCCGTGATCCCGCCGGCGTCCCGGGGGACGACGTCGACCTTGACGTGCCGGTAGGTCGCCTCCTCGGCATCGACGCCGCGGTCCTCGAGGAAGCCGTCGCCGCGGTTGCCCGTCGTCGCGAGCACGGGGTAGCACTCGGCCTCGGCGCCGCGGACGGTGACGGCGTTCTGGATGAACTCCGGCAGCGCGAAGTTGCCGAACCGGTCGAACCCGACACCGACGACGCCGCCGTCGAGTCCGGCCGAGCACGCCGACCGGCCGTCGAAGTACCCGAGGCCACCACCCACCGGTCCGATCGCGTCGAGCGGCACGGACGCGTCCTGCAGGAAGAACCCGATCCCGTCCGCGTAGCCGGTGTCCTCCGGGCTCCACATCCGCTGGTCGAACTCGACGGTCAGTCCGTGGCTGGAGTCGTACGGCACCTCGTTGTACACCGCCGAGGCCATGTACTTGACGTTGTCGGTCATCCGGAGCCACTTGCCGGCCGACCCGTTCTCGACGATCGCTGCCTGCTGGTCGTTCGACGCGATGCGCGCCCAGCCCGGCGGCATCGTGGTGCCGACCGGCAGGTCGACGAACGGGTCACGGACGGGGAAGGGCTCGACGGCGTGCGCGGGTTGCGCGGACCCGACGATGCCCGCGCTGGCGACGAGTGCGCCGAGCGCGACCATCGGCGCGAGCGCGGCGGTCAACGCCGTGTGGGGCGTCCGCGGACGGGGTGGACGAGTGTGCATGGGAGTCCTCTCTGACGGTGCAGGAGACGACTGTGCACGTGCCACCGAGTGGCACACAAGTATTATCCGGACGATATTCCGCGTCCGGTATGCGGCGGATCAGCGGGAGGCCGCCACCGAGGCCGTGACCGTGAACTTCGGGGTCCGCAGGACCTGCCGGGTCGGCCCGACCAGACGCTCCAGCACCGGCCGGTAGCGAAGGTGGCCGTTCCAGACGCACCACAGTTCACCGCCGGCCTGGAGGATCGTGGCCGCGTTCCGGAACATCGCCTCGGCCGCGTCGGTGGTCACCGTCGTGTCCGCGTGGAACGGCGGGTTGCACAGCACCAGCTGGGCAGACCCGGCAGCGAGCTCGTCGCCGGCGTCGGTGCGCAGTGCCGTCACCTGGTCGCCGACACCGTTCGCCTCCGCCGTCGCCCGCGTCGATGCCACGGCGATCCGCGACACGTCGGTCGCGACGACCTTGACGCTCGGTCGACGCAGCGCGGTCGCCGCTGCGATCACGCCGTTGCCGGACCCGAGGTCGACGACGGTCCGGGCAGTCGGCACCGCAGCGTCCATCGCCTCGAGCAATACCCGGGTGCCCTGGTCGAGCGAGGTCCCCGCGAACACCCCACCGTGCGCGACGAGCGTCATGCCGAGGTCGTCGACGTGCACCGAGCGTGGCCACGGATTGGTCGCGGCAGCTCGGTTCGCCTGCGCACGCAGCGGGTCCTGTGCGATGAGCAGCCGCGACTTCCCACGCCCGCGCGACGCCGTGACCTCGCCGAACGAGCGGCGCAGGACGTCGTTCTGCGACAGGTTCATGTACTTGACGTTGCCGCCGCACAGCAGCACGACGTCGGGAGCGGCGAACCGCGCGACCGCACGGGCGATCTCGTCGAGCCGGTCGTGGGACTTCGACAGCCGCAGCACGACGAGCCGGACGTTCCGGAAGGCGTCCTCGAGCGAGTCCGGGTGGTGGAAGCCGCGCAGCCCGAACGTGCCGGCGTTGGCCTCGAGCGCGCGCTCCCCCACGAGCGAGTCCTGCACGACCCGGATGTCCGAGGCGCCGTACTGCGTGATGAGTCCGAGCGTCAGGACCCCGAGGCGATCGTCGACGACCGCGACCTGACCGGGCTGGCGGAGCGCGTCCCCGTGCACGTGCGGTGCCTCGTCGATGAGGAACCGGTCGGTGCCGTCGATCGCGATGAGGTCCGGCGCGGATTCGTCGCGGCGGCGGAAGAGGTCGGCGAAGTCTGGCACCGCGTCAGCGTACCCGGACGGTCGACGTGCCCCGTCCATGGCATCGCACCCATGATGTCCACACTCAGGAAATATGACATATGAGTATCCTCAGAATCCCCCATCAAAGGAGCCCTCCATGGCACCCTCTCCGTTCCGGAGCGCCGCAGTCGTCTGCGGCATCGTCACCGCATCCCTCGGCGTCGGCCTGCTGACGCCCGTCACCGCGACCGCCGCGACCGCATCCGCGAGCCCGTCACCGACAGCCAGCGCCTCCGCAGGCGAGGCTTCGACCAACGAGTACCCCGAGTTCGTGGACATCCCGATCGACCCGTCCCTCAACGAGATCGAGGTGCTCCACGACTGGAGCACTCCCTACGCCTCCCGCGTCCTCGCCGGGTACTCCAACGGCCACGACATCTGGCTCATGCTGGGCGACCGCGTGCTGGACCGGAGGCCCTCGGGCGGTGCGTTCTTCCTCACGGTCCCGAACGCCCTGAAGGACGAGAACCTCGAGGTGGTCCGCATCAAGACTGCTGAAGACGGCACCCGGACCCGCAGCGACCGCATCCCGATGCCCCGCGGGATCACCGTCGACGGGCTCCAGCGGAAGAACCACTTCGATCCTGGCGTGACGCAGCTCGCGGGCAGCGCGACCGCGGGTGCCACGGTCGTCGCGACCGACAGCGAGTCCGGCGACGAACTGTTCACGACCGAGGTCAGCACCGCCCGTTCCGGCACCGGCACGTGGAGCGCCGACGCGGAGCTCAGCGACCGCGAGCACAAGATCACGCTCACCCAGACGACCCCCGAGGGCCGCACCAACCAGCTCCGCGACATCCGCTTCACCCCGGGCGAAGCCGATGCCCCCGACGCACCCACCCTCCAGACCACTGAGCGTCGTCTCGACGGGGACTTCGTCCTGTCCGGCCAGTTCGACGCCGCCACCGACTCGATCATCGTCGAGGACCAAGCCGGCGAGAAGATCGTGACCGCCGCGCTCACCTCCAACGGCTACGTCGCGAACATCCCGCAGGACCGCCTCGGGACGACCGTCCACGTCGTCGCCCTGTCCGACAACGGCACCCCGTCCCTCCGCACCGCGGCCCCCCTCGAGCAGGTGGACACCGACGCGTCGATCGCCGCCCCCACGCTCCGTGACGTCAAGGTCTACCCGGACGGCCGCGTGCAGGTCATCGGCGAGCGAGAGGACTCTGCCGGGGTCTGGATCCTCGACGGTGACCGCGTGGTCAGGGGAATCGAGCGTCAGGAGGGATGGAGCTACACGATCCCCGCCGACGAGACCGACAAGCAGCTCGACATCGTGAACCTCAGCATGGAGGGTCGGCGATTCGATGCCGTCTCCGAGCGGGTGGCTCTGCCGCGTCTGCTGCAGGTCGAAGACCTCGCCACAGAGAACACCTACCAGCCCGGCACCCGCGCGTTCACCGGCACCGCCGAAGCCGGCGCGACCATCACCGCCACCGACCAGGACGGCAACGAACTCTTCGAGACCAAGGCCACCAGCACCCGCTCCGGCACCGGCACCTGGAACGCCGACGCCGACCTCACCGCCACCACCGGCTACAAGGTCACCTTCACCCAGACCACCACCGACGGCCGCACCTCCGTCATGCCCGACATCGCCTTCACCGCCGACGCACCAGCCCCCGCCGACCTCACCGTCACCTCCCACACCGCCGACGGCACGTTCACCCCCGGCCCCCAGGTCTTCGAAGGCACCGCCACCCCCGGCGCCACCATCACCATGAACCCCTTCGGATTCGTCGACCGCTACGCCGACTACGAACTCACCACCACCGCCGACACCACCACCGGCAAGTGGCAGATCAAACGCGGCCTCGCCGACACGCCCTACACGGCCGTCGCGTTCAAGCAGACCCCCCACGACGGCGTCGTCAACGAACTGCGCAACTTCGCCCTCCACCCCGAACAGATCGTCGAAACCGGAGCAGACCTCGTCCTGACCACACCCGGCACGACCTTCACCCCCGGCACCACCCAGACCTTCACCGGCACCGCCACCCCCGGCACCACCGTCACCCTCTACCCCTTCGGCGACGACCCGCGCTACACCACCTACGCACTGACCACCACCGCCAACACCACCACCGGCGCCTGGACCATCACCCGCGCACTCGCCAACCAGCCCTACCCCGTCGTCATCACCCAGCAGGACGGCACCAACAAGATCAAGCGCATCACCCACACCATGCAACCCACCACCTGAACACCACACCACTGAACGACGAAGGACCCGGCTCTGCAGAAGAGCCGGGTCCTTCGTCTGTAGGAGCGTTCGGTCAGCGCGGCCCGCGGTACAGCACGATCTGGGTGTTCCGCTGCGGTCGCGCACCGGCCCGCAGCGACACCGCGGCTCCCGTGGTCGTCGCCGCGAACACACGTGCACCAGGCCGGTTGATGAGCTGGTCCGCCAACGCGGTCTCGAGCTCACGCACCCGATCACGCAGGTCCTTGTTCTCGTTCTCCAGTTCGAGCACCCGCCGGATCCCCTCCAGGGACACCCCCTCGGAGCCGAGCCGCGCGATCTCGCGCAGCTGCGCGATGTCGCGCATCGAGTAGCGGCGGGATCCGCCGCGGGTGCGGCCGGGCACGACGAGGCCGAGCCGGTCGTACTGCCGCAGCGTCTGCGGGTGCATGTCGGACAGCTCCGCGGCGACCGCGATCGCGAAGACGGGCGAGTTCTCGTCCATGTCGGTCATGGCGTGTTCCTTCCGTCGTTCGCGTGGTGGTGAAACCAGCCTGGAGGCCCGGTGCGGCTTCCTGACGGAGCCGCGCCGTTCCTCCAGGCTGGGTTTACTGCTGTTGGTGCGTGACGCTAGTCACGCGCCTTGGCGAGGAGGTCCTCGCGAGGGTTCTCGTCGGGCAGGACCTCCGCGAGCGCCTCGACGGCCTCGCGCTGCTTGTCCGACAGGTGTGACGGCACCGCGACCTGGATGGTCGCGAGCAGGTCGCCCGTGCCGTTCTTCGTCGCGACGCCGCGACCCTTGACGCGCAGGACGCGACCCGACGGTGTGCCGGGTGCGACCTTGAGCTTGACGGGTTCGCCGCCGAGTGTCGGCACCTGGATCGTGGCGCCGAGTGCCGCCTCCGGGAACGTCACGGGGACGTCCACGCGCAGGTTGAGTCCGTCGCGCTCGAAGACCGGGTGCTTCCGGACCGTGACGGCGACCACCAGGTCACCGGCCTCGCCGCCGTCGGGCGAGGGTTCGCCACGGCCGCGGAGCCGGATCTTCTGGCCGTCCGCGACCCCCGCGGGGATCCGGACGTTCACCGGGCGACCGTTGCCCTGCGACAGCTTGACGGTGTCGCCGGCGATCGCCGTGGTGAAGTCGAGCGTCGTCGACGCCGTGACGTCGCGACCCTTCGTCGGTCCACCGAAGCCGCGGTAGCCGCCGGAGGTCTGGCCGAAGCCACCACCACCGCCGAACATCCCGCCGAGGATGTCCTCGAAGCCGCCGGCGCCGCCCGGGCCGCCCTGGCCGAAGCGGACGCGCTGTCCGCCACCGCCGGCGCCCTGCTGGCCGAACATGCCGCCGAAGACGTCCTCGAAGCCACCGCCCTGGCCCGCGCCGCCCGCCGTGAAGCGCGCGCCGGAGCCCATGGCGCGGACCTGGTCGTACTCCTGGCGCTGCTCCTTGTCGGAGAGCACCGAGTAGGCCTCGCTGATCTCCTTGAAGCGGTTCTCCGCCGCGGCGTCACCCGGGTTGGAGTCCGGGTGGAACTGCCGGGCGAGCTTCCGGTAGGTCTTCTTCAGCTCGGCCTCCGACGCGTCCTTCGACACTCCGAGGACCTTGTAGAAGTCCTTGTCGAACCAGTCCTGACTGGCCACTGGTACCTACCTTCCGTTCCGGCTCAGGCCGGGACCGCCACCGCGACCTTGGCCGCACGGAGCACGCGCTCACCGAGCTTGTAGCCCGGCTCGACGACGTCCGCCACGGTCTGGCCGGTGGCACCCGGGGTCGGGAGCTGGACGATCGCCTCGTGGATGTTCGGGTCGAAGGCTTCACCCTTCTCGCCGATCTGCACGAGCTTGAACTTCTCGAAGCCCCCGCGGATCTTCTGACCGATGACCTGCATCGGGCCCTCGGCGAGGTCACCGTGGGCCTCGGCCCGGGTGAGGTCGTCGAGCGCCGGCAGCAGGGCCCGGACCACTTCGGCGATGGCGACCTCGCGGTTCGCTTCGCGGTCACGCTCGACGCGCTTCCGGAAGTTCACCAGCTCGGCCTGCGCACGGAGCATGTCCGCGCGCATCTCGGCGACGAGGTCGCGGTCCGCCGTGGACAGGTTGTCCTCGGCGATGCCACGAGCGGCGTCGTCGAGCAGGGCCTGGTCCTCCGGGGAGAGGTCGTTCGCCGCGTCCGCTGCCGGGCCGCCGGCGGCGGGGCCGTCGGTCGGTACTTCGACGTCGGGCCCCTCCGCCTCGATGAGGTCCTCGGGCTCGGCCGCGTTCGTGGCGTCGCCCTCGACCTGGGGCTGCGGGTCTTCAGGCACAGGCTCGCCCGGCGCGTTGTCCTTGGGATCCGTCATCGTTACTTCTTGTCCTTGTCGTCCTCGTCGTCCACGACCTCGGCGTCGACGATGTCCTCGTCGTCCGCCGGCTGCTCACCCGCGGGCTGCTCGCCACCGGCCGCGCCGGCTGCTGCGTCCTGCTGGCTGTAGATGGCCTGGCCGAGCTTGCCCTGCGACTCGTTGAGCTTGTCGAAGGCGGTCTTCACGGCCTCGTCGTCCTCACCCGCGAGCGCGGACTTGAGCGCGTCGACGTCGGCCTGCACCTCGGACTTGACGTCCTCGGGGAGCTTGTCGTCGTTCTCCTTGATGAGCTTCTCGATCGAGTAGACGAGCTGCTCGGCCTGGTTGCGACGCTCGTTGGCCTCACGACGGGCCTTGTCCTCGGCCGCGTGCTCCTCGGCTTCGCGGACCATGCGCTCGATGTCCTCCTTCGGCAGCGACGAGCCGCCGGAGATGACCATCGACTGCTCCTTGCCGGTGCCCTTGTCCTTCGCGGACACGTGCACGATGCCGTTGGCGTCGATGTCGAAGGTGACCTCGACCTGCGGGACGCCACGGGGAGCCGGCGCGATGCCGGTGAGCTCGAACGTGCCGAGCGGCTTGTTGTCGCGGGTGAACTCGCGCTCGCCCTGGAAGACCTGGATCGCGACCGACGGCTGGTTGTCGTCAGCGGTCGTGAAGGTCTCGCTCCGCTTGGTCGGGATCGCGGTGTTGCGGTCGATGAGCTTCGTCATCAGGCCGCCCTTGGTCTCGATGCCGAGCGACAGCGGGGTGACGTCGATGAGCAGGACGTCCTTGCGCTCACCCTTCAGCACGCCGGCCTGCAGTGCGGCGCCGACGGCGACGACCTCGTCCGGGTTCACGCCCTGGTTCGGGGACTTGCCACCGGTGAGCTGCTTGACGACCTCGGCCACGGCGGGCATGCGGGTCGAGCCACCGACGAGCACCACGTGCGCGATGTCGTTGACCGAGACTCCGGCTTCCTTGATGACGTCGTTGAACGGCTTCTTGGTTCGGTCGAGCAGGTCGGAGGTCATCTGCTCGAACTGTGCGCGCGAGATGGTCTCGTCGAGGTTGAGCGGACCCTCGGCCGTGAGCGTCAGGTACGGGAGCTGGATGTTCGCCGACATCTGCGACGACAGTTCCTTCTTGGCCTGCTCAGCCGCTTCCTTCAGGCGCTGCTTGGCGATCTTGTCCGTGGACAGGTCGACGCCGTGCTCGTCCTTGAACTTCTTGACGAGGTAATCGACGATGCGCTGGTCCCAGTCGTCGCCACCGAGGCGGTTGTCGCCGGAGGTCGCGCGGACCTGGATCGTCGAGAAGTCGTCGTCCTTGCCCACCTCGAGCAGGGAGACGTCGAACGTGCCGCCACCGAGGTCGAAGACCAGGATGAGCTCGTCTTCCTTGCCCTTGTCGAGGCCGTAGGCCAGGGCAGCCGCGGTCGGCTCGTTGATGATGCGGAGGACGTTGAGGCCGGCGATCTCGCCGGCGTCCTTCGTGGCCTGGCGCTCGGCGTCGTTGAAGTACGCCGGCACGGTGATGACCGCGTCGGTGACGTCCTCGCCGAGGTACTGCTCGGCGTCGCGCTTGAGCTTGCCGAGGGTGCGGGCCGAGATCTCCTGCGGCGTGTACTTCTTGCCGTCGATCTCGACGGTCCAGTCGGTGCCGACGTGACGCTTGACCGACGCGATGGTGCGGTCGACGTTCGTCACGGCCTGACGCTTGGCGGTCTCGCCGACCAGGACCTCGCCGTCCTTCGTGAAGGCGACGATCGACGGGGTGGTACGGAGCCCCTCGGCGTTCGCGATGACGGTGGGCTCGCCACCCTCGAGAACGCTGACGACCGAGTTGGTGGTTCCGAGGTCGATGCCTACTGCACGTCCCATGTGTGGTGCTCCTTCTTGCTCGAGGTAAGTCGTTGGACTTGCGTCCGATGGACTCAACTCTACTCCGGACGGGAGGCGCGTCAACTCTGGGAGCAGAAACTTGCGCTGGTCACACTCAACTCTCAGCGCGTCGGTTGCGGAACGCACTCGCCGAGCGTTGGTATTTCATGTGATATTCTGTATGTACATGCTGCGCTGGTTCGGCTGGCGCGTGCGTATCTCCCTTCCCGAACGGCCGCGCTCTGCGGCCCGTCCTGAAAGATGCACATGTCTCACAAGAAGAGGGCCTTGACGGCCTTCAAGTCCATGGGTGCGGCCGGGCTGGCCGCCGCCACCATCGTGTCCAGCCTGTCGTTCGGCGCCGCCTCCGCGACTGCTGCCGACGCAAGCCCGAAAGCGACCAGCCAAATTCAGCTCATCTTCAAGACTGGGTCTACTTACCAGTGGCCTGTGATGGGCGCTCAGCGACCGGGCTACATGTCGAGTTCGAGCCTCGAAACAGCTCTCAAGTCAGCCCCGTTGATCGACGTTTATATGCGAGACAACGGATCCTTTGGACTCACGCCCAGCGGCTATGGGTTCTGCTACGGGATCTGGGGCGGAATGCGCCTCGTCCGTACCACCACCCAGACGTGCGGTGTGTTCACGTTCGACGGCAAACACATGTACATGAACGGATCGCCCGTTGGAGCTGGTACCTCCGAAGTGTCGGGAGGGAACACCTACACGGGGCTTGCCGTTGGTGGCACCCCGATCGAGTACGTCGGCGAGACGGGCCCAATCACAAAGACATCAAACTTGGTCGCGAATGTGTCCCGAGTGAACAACATCGCGAAGAGCGCGGTGATCACGGGTACGGCCACGCCGGGTGCGAAGGTGTCGATCGGCTCGCAGGAAGTCGAAGCCAACTCCTCGGGTGCCTGGTCGATGACGGTGTCCGGCCTGGCCGCGGGCAACAACGAGCTGGTTGCGACGCAGCGTTTCCGAGACGTCCAGGTTGACCAGAAGACCGTATCCGCGACGATCGTGGAGGGCGGCGGCCTGTTCGGCGTCGACCAGGGCCCCGTCGAGCTCGAGCGCGGCGAGACCACCCAGGTGCCGTTCGTCGTCGAGAACCGCGTGAGCCGCACGGACACGAAGGGCACAGTCGTGCTCACCGCTCCCGACGGAACGACCTTCTCCGAGCAGGACACGGTCCAGGGCTCGTGGCGCCGGGTCGGCAACACCGCGTGGAACGCCTCCACCTCCATCCCGCTCACCGACGGCCGCCTGTCGAATGACAACACGACCCTGACGTTCGACGCGGACTGGGCCAGCGAGCGTCCGGCCGACCAGCAGTACCGCTTCATGGTCGGTGTCACCGCCGGTGACGAGACCCCCGAGGGCTCGAGCGCCATGGAGTTCGACTTCAGCGGCACGAGCAGCACGAACGATTTCCGCGCACAGGGCGAGACCACCACGACCGTCGCCGACGGCGAGAACGTCGCAGCCCCGACGGGTGTGGTGGAGTTCTCGAACGACGTCACCGAGAAGGCCATCGTGAAGGGTACGGGTGCCGAGGGCGCCACGATCGACCTGTTCAACGGGTCCACCAAGATCGGCACGGCGACCGTCGAGAACGGCGAGTGGTCGACCACGATCGACCCGATCGGTGCCGGCACGCACATCATCCGCGTGCAGCAGACCCTCGGCGAGGACGTGCAGAACGTCAACGTCGAGGCGGACTACCGCCAGGCTGCGGAGTTCACCACCGCCGACAACGTGCAGTTCACCGACGGCACCGTCACCGTCTCGGGTCGGTCGTCCCAGGGCGCGATCGTGAAGATCGTCACCGGCGGCAAGCAGGTGGACGAGTTCACCGTGACCGCTGCTGACGGCACGTTCACCCGTGAGCTCGAGGGTGTCGGTTCCGGACCCATCGTCCTGACGATGACCGCCGCGTCCCGTGGTGGTCTCGAGACCTCCGACACGCTGCGGGCGGAGTCCCCAGTGAAGGTCGAAGACCTGACGGTCGCCTCGCACGTCCGCGGTGGCACCTTCGTCCCCGGCCCGCAGGCCTTCACCGGTCAGGGCACCGCTGGCACCACGGTCACGCTGAACCCGTTCGGTTTCGACCCCCAGTACGCCGTTTACGACCTCACCACCACGGTGAACCAGTTCGGTGAGTGGACCATCGCCCGCGGCCTCTCCGACACCCCCTACCGGGCGATCTCGTTCAAGCAGACCGCGCAGCGCGACGTCGTGAACCAGGTGCTGAACTACGACCTCAAGCCCTTCCGGGAGATCGGCGAGCCGGGTGACCTGATGATCACCAACTTCAAGGCCGGCGACTTCTTCACCCCGGGCAACCAGGTCTTCACCGGCATCGCGACCCCCGGTGCGACCGTCACGCTGAACCCGTTCGGCTTCGCACCGCAGTACGCGCAGTACAACCTCACCACCAGCGCCGACACGACCACCGGCAAGTGGGAGATCCGTCGAGGCCTGGGCGACACCGTGTACCGCGAGTTCGCGGTCAAGCAGGACCCCGAGGCCGAGGGCAAGGTCAACACGATCGAGAAGATCACCATCGCGGCCACGGGCTGGGTCGGCGCTCCTGCCGACCTCACCCTCGCGACGACCGAGCCCACGTTCACGCCCGGCCTGGTCACCTTCTCCGGCACCGCAACCCCGGGCACCGTCGTGACGATGTACCCGTTCGGTGATGACCAGTACGCCGACTTCACCACCACCACGGTGACGAACGCCGTCGGCAACTGGGAGATCAAGCGACACATGGGCAACCAGGCGTTCCCGGCCGTCTTCACCCAGACCGACGCCGGCAACAAGGTCGACCGCATCGAGCACCGCATCACCCCGGCCAGCTAGCCGGTACCTCGGCCGGCCGTTCCGGCACGGTGGCGGCGAGCATCACGCTCGCCGCCACCGCCCCCCTTGTTCTTCCCGACTTCCTGAAGAAGGAGACTTCGTGCGATCCCGCATCATCACCGCCGTCCTCGCCGTCGGCGTCAGCGCGGCACTGCTCACCGGCTGCTCCAGCACGCCCGACGAGTCCGACAAGCCGGAACCGACCGCGACCAAGTCCGTCGCTGCTCCGGACCGTGAGACTCCGGCCCCGTACGACAACGCGTGCGACGGCGACCAGGCCGTGCTCAGCGGCGACGGCGGGCAGCACGAGCTGCCGAAGGGCTGTGACGCGGTGTCCGTCGTCAGCTCGGGCAGCGAGATCACCCTCGGCGACACGGAGTCCATCGTGGTCGAGGGCAGCAACAACGACATCACCGTTGCCTCCACGAAGAACCTGCTGCTCCTCGGGACCAACAACAAGGTCCACGTCGAGGGTGACGCACCCGAGGTCGACGACCAGGGCACCGGCAACACCGTCGACTGACCCATCTCCCACCAGCTCCACATCCGAAGGCCGTCCCGTTCCGGGGCGGCCTTCGTTCGGTATTCCGGGTTTACATATCACGTGATAGACTTCATATACCGAACAGACAGGGACACAAATGGAACTCCCCGACCTCCTGCACACGCTCCGCCGACGCTGGCTCATCGTGCTCGCGGGGACCGCGCTCGGCACCGCCGCAGCCTGCACGCAGCTCGCCCTGGCGACACCGACCTACGACGCCACCACGAAGCTGTACATCACGATCGCGGCGGCGGAGAACGGGTCCGCCACCGACCTGGTGCAGGGCGGCAACGCCGCCGAGCAGCGTGTGCGCTCCTACATCGACATCGTCACGACACCCCGCGTGCTCGAACCGGCGATCGAGTCCCTCGGGCTGAAGACCTCCGCCGCCGACCTCGCCGAGCACGTGCGCGCCGACTCCCCGAACGACACGGTGCTGCTCAACGTCACCGTGCGCGACACGTCCCCCGCGCGCGCAGCTGCGATCGCCAACGCCATCAGCACGAGCTTCACGACACTGGTCAGCGACGACCTCGAGGTCGGCAAGCCGGACGCGGAGAGCCCGGTGTCCGTCCGCACCGTCCAACCGGCCGTTGCGCCGGAGAACGCGGCCACACCGCAGCCCGCGAAGAGCGGCCTGCTCGGCCTCGGGGGCGGTCTCGCGCTCGGTCTCCTCGCGGCGGTCCTCCGCGACCTGCTCGACACGCGGATCCGCGGTCGCGCCGAGGTCGAGTCCGTGACCGACCGCCCGATCCTCGGCGTCGTCCCGAAGAGCAAGTCCGTGCAGCACACCCCCGTGTACATCCAGGGGGACCGTCGCGGACAGTTCGCCGAGGCCTTCCGGTCGCTCCGCACCAACATGCGCTTCGTCGAACAGCGGGGCGCCGAACAGGTCTTCGTCGTGACGTCGGCGAACGCCAGCGAGGGCAAGACCACCACGGCCCTCAACCTGGCGGCGGCCCTGATCGAAGGCGGTTCCCGCGTCACGGTCGTCGACTGCGACCTCCGACGCCCGGCAGTGGCAGGCCGCCTCGACCTCGAGAACGCCGCCGGCCTGACCGACGTCCTGACCGGGCGCGCCGAGCTCGAGGACGTGCTCCAGCAGTGGGGGACGACCGGTTCCGTGCTGCCCGCGGGCCCGACGCCGCCGAACCCGGGCGACCTGCTGGCCTCGCCGGCGATGGCGGAAGTGCTCCGCATCCTGTCCGTCAGCAACGACTACGTCATCCTCGACACCCCGCCGCTGCTCCCGGTGACGGACGCGGCGATCCTCGCGAGCTCGACGGCCGGCGCACTGCTCGTGACGGCAGCCGGCAAGTCCCACACGCACGACGTCCGCGACGCGCTCGAGGTCCTCGACCGCGTCGGCGCCCGCACGATCGGCATCACCGTGTCGATGGTCAAGTCGCCCCGACGCCGCGACCGCTACGAGTACCTGCACACGACCGACGAGCTGACCGGGCGACCGGGCGTCGGACGGGGCGTGCGCGCAGCAGACTGACCCACCGCCCACCGGGACGCTGACGGCGGACCCGCACCGCGCCTCCAGACAGGCACGCACCCCCCAGACGACCGCACCGCACCGCACCACGCAGAGGAACAGGCCCACACCATGACCCACCACACCGACTCCCTCATCGGCTCCCGCGTCCTCGTGACCGGCGGGACCGGCTCCTTCGGGAAGACCGTCACCAAGCGCCTGCTGGCACGCGGCGTCGGCGAGGTCCGCATCCTCAGCCGGGACGAAGCGAAGCAGGACCAGATGCGGCACGAGATCGGCGATGCGCGCGCCCGGTTCTACCTCGGCGACGTCCGCGAGCCGGAGAGCGTCGGCCGGGCCATGCGCGGCGTCGACCACGTCTTCCACGCGGCGGCGCTGAAGCAGGTGCCGTCCTGCGAGTTCTTCCCGCTCGAAGCGGTCCGGACGAACGTGCTCGGCAGCCAGAACGTCGTGGCAGCGGCCGTCGCCGCCGAGGTCAAGTCGGTCGTGTGCCTCAGCACCGACAAGGCCGTCTACCCGGTCAACGCGATGGGCATCAGCAAGGCACTCATGGAGAAGGTCGCGCTGTCCTACGGCCTCAACAACCCGGACGCCGGCACGATCGTCTCCTGCGTGCGCTACGGCAACGTCATGTACTCGCGAGGCTCCGTGATCCCGCTGTTCGTCGACCAGATCCGCAAGGGGATCCCGCTGACGATCACCAACCCGGAGATGACACGCTTCATGATGTCGCTCGACGACTCCGTCGACCTGGTCGAGCACGCGTTCGTCAACGCCAACCAGGGCGACCTCTTCGTGAAGAAGGCCGCGTCCTGCACGATCGGCGACCTGGCCCGTGCGCTCGCGAACCTGTTCGACGTCCGCGGGGAGCCGTTCCGCGTGATCGGGACCCGGCACGCCGAGAAGCTGTCCGAGGCGCTCGCCAGCCGCGAAGAACTGTCCCGCGCCGAGGACATGGGCGGCTACTTCCGCATCCCGGCAGATGTCCGCGACCTCAACTACGCCGCCTACATGGAAGAGGGCGACCCGGCCCAGACCGAGCGAATCGCCTACGATTCGCACACCGTCGAGCGGCTCGACGTCGCCGGGGTCGAGTCACTCCTGCTCAGCCTGCCCGAGTTCCGCGCGGAGCTCGAGCGTGCCGGTCGTCGGACCGGACTGGTCGCCGCGTGACCCAGGTCATCAGCGGCCGCGCCGGGCTGGTCGGCTGGCACCTGCGCGCCGTCCTCCACAGCACCGGTGCGACCTGGCACGACGTCGACCTCCGCCAGCCGGACGTGCAGCTCGGCGAGGTCGACTCCATCGACCGGGCCGTCCACGTGGCCGGGATCACCCGGGGGACGACCGAGGACCTGCACGAAGGCAACATCGCGCTCGCCCGACGCTTCGTCGACGCGATCGACGCCACCGGTGCCGTACCCAGGCGCGTCGTGCACGCAGGATCCGTGCAGGCCTTCCGCGACACGCCCTACGGGCTCGGCAAGGCCGGCGCCTCCGCGGTCCTCGCCCACGCGGCCGAGCGCTGGGGCGCGGAGTTCCTCGACCTGCCGATCGAGAACGTCTTCGGTGAACACGGTGCCCCGGACCACAACACGGTCACGGCCACCTTCTGCCACCGGCGAGCACGTGGCCTGCCGATCCCCGTCGACTCCGACGCCGAGCGCGTCTTCGTCCACGCGCAGCACGTCGCGGACGCCCTGCTCGGGACGATCTCCCCCGCACGGCTCGCCGAGCTCGGGACGGTCATGACGATCCCGGCCCTCGCAGCCCGGCTGGACGAACTCGCCGCGGTGTACGACCTCGGAGAGGTCCCCGACCTCAGCAGTCCGTTCGACCGCGACCTGTTCAACACCTACCGAGCCGCCGTCTTCGACGTCCGACCGGTCCACCCGCTGCACGCGGCGCAGGACCACCGCGGCGCGTTCACCGAACTCGTCCGGGTCCACGGTGGGACCGGCCAGACCGGCATCTCGACGACCAAGCCAGGGGTCACGCGCGGGGACCACTTCCACCGGCGGAAGGTCGAGCGCTTCGTCGTCGTCGCGGGGCGTGCCCGGATCACGCTCCGGCGCGTGCTCACCGACGACCGTCGGCACTTCGACGTCGACGGGGGCCACCCGGTCGCGATCGACATGCCGACGCTCTGGAGCCACGCCATCACCAACACCGGCGACGAGCCGCTCGTCACCGCCTTCTGGACCAACGACCTGTTCGACCCGACCGCCCCCGACACCCACCAGGACCGCGCATGAACGCCCCCGCAGCAGACGCCCGCCGCACCAAGGTGCTGACCGTGGTCGGGACCAGGCCGGAGATCATCCGTCTGTCCTCCGTCATCCACCTGCTCGACGCCACCTGTGACCACGTCCTCGTGCACACCGGGCAGAACCACGACCGGCAGCTCAGCGACGTCTTCTTCGAGGACCTCGGACTCCGCCGCCCCGACCACCACCTCGACGTCGACACGTCGTCGCTCGGCTCCGTCCTCGGGGGCATCCTGATGCGTGTCGAGCGTGTCCTCCGCGACGAACGCCCGGACGCCGTGCTGGTCCTCGGCGACACGAACAGCGCCATCGCCGCCCTCATCGCGAAGCGGATGCGCATCCCGGTGTTCCACATGGAGGCCGGCAACCGGTCGTTCGACGAGAACATCCCGGAAGAGACGAACCGCCGGATGGTCGACCACCTGGCCGACTACAACCTCGTCTACACGGAACACGCGCGCCGCAACCTGCTCGCCGAGGGCATCCACCCG
This sequence comes from Curtobacterium pomorum, assembly GCF_044497295.1. Classification (NCBI taxonomy): domain Bacteria; kingdom Bacillati; phylum Actinomycetota; class Actinomycetes; order Micrococcales; family Microbacteriaceae; genus Curtobacterium; species Curtobacterium pomorum. Next base: position 490,705 of record NZ_CP172409.1, on the reverse strand, counting down.
TCTCGGATCCTGCTCACCGGTTCGCCGCTGCGCGAGGTCCTCGGCGAACACGCCGACGCGATCATCGCGAGCGACGTCCTCAGCCGGCTCGGTCTCGCCGCGGACGGCTACGTGCTCGTGAGCGCGCACCGCGAAGAGAACGTCGACGAGCCGGACCGTCTGATGGCGCTGCTCGCCGCCGTCCAAGCGGTCGGCGACGCCCACGACCTCCCCGTGCTCGTGTCGACCCACCCACGGACGCGTCGATCGCTGAACGGGCTCGACGAGTCGACGTGGCCCCGCCTCCGGTTCCACGAGCCCTTCGGCTTCCACGACTACAACGCACTCCAGCGGTCCGCGTTCGTCGTCCTCTCCGACTCGGGCACGATCAGCGAGGAGTCCGTCATGCTCGGCTTCCCCGCGGTCACACTGCGCGACCGCATCGAGCGCCCGGAAGCCCTCGATGCCGGCTCGATGATCACGGCCGGCGTGCAGACGGCGCCGGTGCTCGAAGCGGTCGCCTTCGCCCGGCGCGTCGCCGAGACGACGGACCGGACGGGAGGCCCGGCGGACTACGCCATCACCGACACGGCCCGGCGTGTGGTCGCGTTCATCCTGGGGACGGCGCACACGCACCACGCGACGTCGGGCATCCGGAGGCGGCCGTGACGGCGCAGCCGTCCTCGCTGACCCTCCGGCTGTTCCGCTCTCGGGCGTCGGCAGCACTGATCGTGAGCTGCTGTTCGAGTGCGTCCGGCGTGCTCGTCGCCGTCGCAGTCGCGCGGTCCTCGACGGTCGCCGAGACAGGCCGCTACGGCGTCGCGGTCGCAGCGGTGCTGCTCGTGACGGCGCTCGCGCGGTCCGCCGTCGCAGATCCCCTGACGGCGACCTCGGGCGCCACCGGCGTCCTGCGTCGGACCGGGCGGGCGTCGGTGATCGGCCTCGGCGGTGCGGTGGTCCTCGGCATCGCTGCGATCCTGCTCCGCTCCGAGTACCTCGCCATCGGTGCCCTCGCGATCCACGGACTGGCCGTGCGCGACACCGTTCGCGCGGTCCTGCTGGCACGAGGGACCGCCTCCGTCGCGGTCGTCGCGGAACTCGTCGGCCTGGGATCGACGACGATCGCGTTCGGCGGGACGCTGCTCGGGGTGTGGGACAGCGTGACGGCGTTCGCGGTCTGGGCGGGCACCGGCGCCCTGCTCGGGTACGCAGTGTCGACGGTCACGAAGTCGACGCTCCGGCCGCGGTGGCACGACACACCGGTCCCGACCCCGCGGAGTCTCGCCTTCGGGGGCGACACCATGATCGGCAGCGGGGTCGTCCAGGTCGTCACCTGGATCGCCACCGCGATCGGCGGGCTCCCCGTCGCGGCGGCGCTGCGCGGTGCCGGCACGCTCGCCGGACCCGTCACCGTGGGGTTGACCGCGGCTCGTGCGGTCCTCATCCCCCACGCGGTCCGCCGCCTCGACGGCGGTGGCGGCATCCGCGGGTTGCTCGGCGACACGACGAAGCTCTGTGCCGTCGCAGCACCGGCCCTCGTGCTGCTCGCCGTGGTCCCCGAACGACTCGGCGTCGCCCTGCTCGGCGCCACGTGGCCGCTCGTCGCCCCGATCCTCGTCTGGACGGCGATCGAGCTCTTCGCCCAGCTCGTGGCCGCAGTGCCGGAGTCCGCGCACCGTGCGCTCGGCGCCGGTCGCAGGATCCTCGCCCTGCGGTGCACCACCGCGTTCGTCCGGATCCCGCTCGTCCTGCTCGTCGCGCCGTCGGGTGTCGGCGCCGTCGTCGTCGCCGCCGCTGCGGTCACGGCCGGCAGCGCGGTCATCTGGTGGATCAGCCTCGCCACACTCGCGCCGCGCCCCGTTCTGCTCCCGACCTCCGACTGAAGGACCCCGCACCATGCGCACACTCGCTCTCGTCGTCCCCGAGTACCGAACCCCCGAGGCACGCGGCGGTGGTCTGGCCGCCGTCGCCGACTTCGTCGTCGGCGCGGTCAGCGGGCCGGAGGTGCCGGCCGACGAGCGCTGGCGCGTCCGGATCGTCGCGCCCCGCATGTACCACCGAGCAGCCGAGCACCGGTCGGTGTTCCGCCCGGGCAGCCTCGTGCGTGGTCCGGTCGCGCAGCGCCGACCCGGCTCCGACCCCGAGGTCTGGGACGTCGGTACCTCGATGCCCGAGTTCGAGGCGAACCGGTACCGCCCCCGGCGTGCGCTGTCCGAGCTGGTGAACGGGTGTGACGCGGCGGTCGTCGTCGCGGGCACGCCGGCCATCGGCGCCGCGATGCGGGACGTCACCGTCCCCTGGGTGCTCAAGGTCGCGACCCTCGTCGAAGAGGAGCGCGCCGGCCGGCTCGCCGAGGCCCGGGGTCTCCGCGGGCTGCTGCTCCGCCGGGCCACGACGTCGACCGCGCGCCTCGACCGGGCGGCCCTGCAGTTGCCGGACGCGGTCGTCACGCTCAACGACACGATGGCAGCACGCCTCCGCGAACTCACTCCGCGTCCGGTGCACCTGCTGCCGACCGGGGTCGACACGGACCACTTCCGCCCGGCCGACCGCTGGGCCGCAGACGGACCGATCACGATGGTGAGCCGCCTCAACGACGCACGCAAGGACGTGCCGACGCTCCTCCGCGCCTACGCCCTGGCCCGCACGCGGCACAGACTCGAGAACCCGCTCGTCCTCGCGGGCCGACACGACCTGCCGACGGAACACCGCACGTTGATCACCGAACTGCACCTCGACGAGCACGTGCGGGTGATCGAGTCGCCCTCCGACGCCGAGCTCGCCGAACTGCTGCGCGCAACGTCGGTGTTCGCCCTGGCGAGCCGCGAGGAGGGACTCGGCGTGGTCTTCCTCGAGGCGATGGCCAGTGGGCTCCCCGTCGTGACGACTGCCACCCGCGGAGCCTCGTACGCAGTGCCTGCGGAGGCCGGACAGGTCATCCCCTTCGGCCCCGGCCTGGTCGACGACCTGGCTGCTGCGCTGGCGGACAGCGTGCAGAACGTGCCGCTGGCGGTCGAACGCGGTGAGGCCGCACGGCGCCACGTCCTCGAGCGCTTCGCCCTGCCCGTCGCCGAACACCAGTGGCGCACCCTGCTCGAAGCCGTCGCGGGCGGTGACGCACGGTGACCACGGTCCGCGTCCTCGCACCCTACTTCGCCCCCGCGGTCGACGGCGGCGGCCCGATCCGCACCCTGGACGCACTGACCCGCGCAGCGCCTGCGGACGTGTCGGTGACGGTCGTCACCCGCGACCGCGACCGGGGCCACCACGAGCGTCTCGCCGTACCGGTCGGTCCGGTCCGCGACGGCGACCGCCGTGTCCACTACGTCGACACGCGCGGCCTGCCCGGCCTGCTGCGGTTGGCGTCGGCGATCTGCCGCCGTCCGGCCCCTGACGTCCTCTACCTCAACAGCGTCTTCGACGCCCGCTTCGCCGTGCTGCCCCTCGTGCTCCGGCGGCTCGGCCTGGCGCGGCCCGCGTGCACGCTGCTCGCGCCCCGGGGTGAGTTCGACGCCGGGGCGCTCGCGGTGAAACGCCCGAAGAAGGCGGTCTTCCTGGCGCTCGCAGCCTCCACGCGCCTCTTCTCGGGGATCGTCTGGCACGCCTCGACCCCACTCGAGGCGACACACATCCGCTCGGTCGTGGGAGACGGCGCCGACGTGGTGGTCCGGGAGAACGAGACGTCGCTGCCCGAACGGGCCGAACGAGCACCCGTGCCGCGCTCCTCGCGGCTCGAACTCGTCACCCTGGGTCGGATCAGTCCCAAGAAGCGCACGCACCTGCTCATCGAGGCACTGGCGGACGTCGGTCGTCCCGTCCGGCTGGTCGTCGTCGGTCCCGACGACGACGCGGCGTACGCGCGCCGGTGCCGAGCGGCCGCCGCAGCCCTGCCCGACGACGTGACGGTCGAGTTCCGCGGCTCACTGTCGCACGAAGCCGCGATGGAGGCGCTCACCCACGCGCACGCCATGGCCACCGCGACCGCCGGCGAGAACTTCGGACACACGATCGCCGAGGCACTCGCTGCCGCACGGCCCGTCCTGCTCCCGGCGACGACCCCCTGGACCGATCGCGTGCGAGCCAGTGGTGGGACCGTGGTGGACGACCACGGGTGGAGCGAGGCGTTCCGGACGTGGGCAGACCGCGACCAGGCGGATCTCGAAGCTCGGTCGGCCGCGGCAGCCGACGGCTACGACGCCTGGCGGGCGACCGCGGCGGGCGCACCCCACGTGTTCGACCTCGTCCGTCCGTCGCGGTCCTGACGTCCGGCCGTCGAACGGCGCGGAGAACGAACCAGCCCGGTGCCGTGTCGGCACCGGGCTGGTTCGTTCATCGGGCGGGGCGTGCTCCGTTCAGCGCGCTCCGACGGGTTCCTGCACGAGCGGCACCGAGGCGGTCCCGTGGTTGCCCTCGAACAGCGCCATGGTGGCGTGGCCGGGAGCGGAGACGCCACGACGGCCGAGGACCGTGCCGACGGTTGCGAGGAGGATCCGGAGGTCGAGGACGAGCGTCCGCTGGTCGACGTACTCGACGTCGTGGTCGAGGCGTGTCGCCCAGTCGACGGCGTTGCGGCCGCGGACCTGCGCCAGGCCGGTGATGCCGGGTCGCACCTCGTGGCGCCGGGACTGGTGGTCGGAGTAGAGCTCCAGGTACGACATCAGGTGCGGTCGGGGCCCGACGATGCTCATCTCGCCCCGCACCACGTTGACGAGGTTCGGGAGTTCGTCGATGCTCGTCGCGCGGAGGACCCTGCCGAGCGGCGTGATGCGCTGGTGGTCGGCGTCGGCGCCGATCCGCTCGAGCGTCTCGTCGGAGCGCATCGACCGGAACTTCAGGATCTCGAAGCCGTGCCCGGAGCGCCCTGGCCGGGTCTGCCGGTAGAGCGCAGGACCGCCGTCGTCGAGCCGGATGAGGAGTGCGACCACCAGGAGCAGCGGCGACAGCACGACGAGCAGCAGGACAGCGGCGACCAGGTCGAACCCGCGCTTCCACGGGTCCCACGGACGGCGGGCGATCTGATCGGGGACGGTTCGGGTGGTCATGCTGCTGCCTTTCGGAGGACGTGTTCCAGGTGGTCTGTGGCGGCGTCGACGTGCATCGTCCGTTCAGCCGTCGTCCGCGCACAGCTGCTGAGCCGCGCACGTTCGCCGGCGTCGGTCGCGTGCGCCGCACGGAACGCGGCTTCGAGCTCGTCGACGTCCTCGGGGGTGACGACGAACCCGGCACCGCTGGACGCGACCAGGTCGGCTGCGTCACCGGGCACTGCGGCGATGACCGGGACACCGTGGGCCATGGCGTCCTGCAGCTTCGACGGGATGGTGACGGCGGACATGGCGACATCGCGCAGGGCGACGATCTCGAAGTCGGCGCTGGCGTGCACCGAGGCCATGTCGTCCGGTGCGACCGGAGGACGGAAGACGATGTCGTGCGCTCCCGCACGGGCGGCGAGGGCACGGAGGGCGTCGAGGGCGATGCCGTCGCCGACGAAGGTGAAGGACAGGTCGGGGAGGTCTGCGCACCGGGCTGCTGCGATGACGACGGCATCGAGGCCCTGGTTGGGGCCGATGGTCCCCGCGTAGACGACGTGGGTGCCGGGTGCCTGCGTCACCGCGGAACGGTCGGCGACCGCGTCGGGACGACCCCAGTTGCGGCAGACCGACGTGCGGTCGGGGTCGGCGCCACGGTCGATCAGCAGCTGCGCAGCGCCGGGCGAGATCGCGACGACACCCGCTGCGGCACCGTGCAGGACCCGCAGGGCCCGCAGGAGCACCGCGCGGACCGCCCTCGTGACGACGCCCGACGGGAGCATGTCGGAACCGGTGACGGACTCGGGCCAGATGTCCTGCACGTGCAGGACGAACGGGGTGCCGAGCAGACGACGCCAGAGCATCGGGGCGACGGCCGCCGTGGGTTGGGCACAGTAGACGTAGACGACGTCGGAACCCCGGACGAACCGGGTGGCTGCGAGGACCGACGCACCGAAGCTCACGTACGCGAGGATCCGCCGGAGTGCCCGGCCTGAGTGGTCCGGCATCATCGGGACGCGGCGGATCGCGATCCCCCGGTCGCGCTCGAGGTGTCGGAGTCGTTGTCGCCAACCGGGGAACACGCGGCCGTAGGGGTGGTTGGGAAAGCTCGTGACGACCCGGACGTCGTGCCCCCGCCGAGCGAGTTCCCGTGCAAGGGAGTCGGGCAGTGCGCCGTGCGTCTCCGGTGGGTAGTACTGCGAGACGACGGTCACGCGCAGCCGGTCCGACACGATATCCATACGTGAAATATTAACATCGATGTTTCGTCGAGTCGACAGCGTGAAGTTTACATTTCACATGTGAATAACTCGTGGGGAGCCGGTCCGTCTGGTGAGACTGCTTCGATGGACATCCCGGCTCATGCGACGAGACTCACCCAACGCATCACCGCCCTCGACGGGCTGCGAGCGTTCCTGGCGTTGCTCATCACGGCGTACCACCTCGGAGCCCCGGGGATCCACGGCGCGGTCGTGGCGCTCCCGGTCTTCTACGCGATGTCCGGAACGCTCATCACGAGCCTGCTCCTCGCCGAGGTCCGCAAGCACGGCAGGGTCCGCCTCCCCCGCTTCGTCCTGAACCGCTTCCTGCGGATCGCACCGCCGGTGGTCGTGCTGGTCATCGGGGTGTCCGTGCTGTGGCCGGTCGTCGGCGGGTTCAACCGATCCGTCGAGGACCTCGGTGTCGCCGCGACACTCGCCCTGACGTGGACGACCAACATCGCGCGGGCGTTCTTCGGCATCCGCCAGGGCGTTCTCGATCCCCTGTGGAGCTTGTCCGCAGAGGAGCAGTTCTACGTGCTGTGGCCCGTGCTGTTCGCCGTGCTCATCGGCTGGCGTCTGGGGCGACGTGCCCTCGTGGTGGCGCTGCTGCTCTTCATCGTCGTGGGCCCGGCGTTGTGCGCGCCCTTCTTCGTCCCGGGCGTCGATGCTGCCCCCGCGGCCGTCTACTACTCCCCGCCGATCAGCATGTCGTCGCTCGCCTCGGGGTGTCTCGGAGCCCTGGTGCTGGACCGGCTGCGGGCCACGGGTCGCTGGAGCAGTCGAGCAGCACGGGCCGCGACGTGGGGTGGCCTCATCGCCCTGCTCGCCATCGCCGCGGCGTTCCACCCGGGATGGAAGTCCGATCCGCTCCTCATCATCGGTGCGCTGCCGCTCTCGGGGGCTGCTGCAGCGTGCTTCATCGCCGGCCTCGGGACGGTCGAGACCCTGCCCGCCCGCGTCCTGAGCGTCCGTCCGCTCGCGTGGTACGGGGCCCGCGCCTCGTACTCGCTGTACCTGTGGCACCTCGTCGTCCTGGCGATCCTGACGCCGTACCTGGGCGGGGTGAGCGGTCGCCTCGGCATCCTCGTGGTCGCGGTGGGGATCGGTGCCCTGTTCGGCATCGCGGTGGAGCAGCCCGCGGACCGCTTCCGGAAGTGGGCGTTGCGCCCGCGTTCCTCCGGCCAGCGAGCGCTCGACACGGCAGCCGGTCAGCCGTGAACTAGTGTCGACCCGTGCGATGGAGTCGAGTGAACTGGCCGTCCGTGGGCTACGTCTCCCTCGAGGACTTCGACGGACAGCGGGAACACGTCGCCCGGGTGCTCGAGGACGCTCCCCCGGCCGTCGCCGCACTCCTCACCGTCAAGTGGACGGACTCCCGCATCGCGCGCTGGGACGTCGAGCACCCGGACCTCGAGCACCCGGACGACGACGATGACGACGACACCGCGACGACCGTCGACCTGCCGGGCCACGGCGTCCCCGACCCCGTGGTCGTGCACACCGAGGTCATCGTCCGCAACGACGAGGTGCTCGACACCCCGGACGGCCTGTGGCGCCGCTGGAACCACGCCAGGGTCACCCTCCGTCTTCGGGACGCGGTCGTCGATCCCCCGGGGACCGACCCCGCGGCGCTGCTCGCCGGCGACGCCCACGTGGTGCGCGGCGAGTTGGAGTACCTGCACGAGCTCGACCAGTGGGAGCTCCGCCTGCTCGTGTCCCCCGTCGGCGAGGTGGCGATCCGCTTCCGCGGCGTCCGGGTCGCGATCCGGAGCGTCCCCGAGTCCGTCTACACGGAGCTCGACGCTCGGCCGGCCCGTGGGTGGCACGGTCCGGTGCCCGATGGCTGGGTCGAGTACGCCACCGAGGTGGTGCGTGCCGCCGCGTACGGCGACCTGGGCGGGCTGCACCTGGCCGACGACGCGAGCGACGTCGACGACGTCGACCCGCGTTGGGGGTTCGCCCCGCTGCATGCCGCCGCGTGGTTCGACCGGCCCGAGATGCTCGAGGAGCTCCTCCACCGCGGGGCGTCGCTGCAGCTCACGGACACCGAGGGGCGGACGCCGCTGACGCTGGCGATCGACCGCGACGCACGTCGGGCGATCGACGTGCTCGTGGCTGCGGGCGCCGACCTGGAGGCCCGGGACGGCGACGGCAACACCCCGATCGTCCGCGCCGCATGGGGTGGCCACGCCGCGATCGTGCGTTCGCTCGCCGCCGCGGGTGCGGACACCAGGGCGCTCGGCTCACGGGGCGCGTCCCTGCTGATCGCCGCAGTCGACTCCGGTGACCTGGACACCGTGCGGTCGGTGCTCGCACTCGACGTCGACGTGAACGCCGAGGACGACGAGGGCTCGACCGCCACCGCGCGCGCAGAACTGCTCCGCGACCGTGCGGTCGCGGAGCAGTTGGCGCACTACTACTCGGGCAGCTGAACGAGCGGGCGGACTAGACCGTCGTCTCGATCGCGTTCGCCTGGGCGACCTTCCCGTACCAGCGAGCCGAGTCCTTCGGTGTGCGCTCGAACGTCTCCGGGTCCCACGACACCAGGCCGAAGGTCGGTCGGAAGCCGGACGCCCACTCGTAGTTGTCGAGGAGCGACCAGTGCTGGTAGCCGAGGACCTCGATGCCGTCCTCGATGCAGCGGTGGATCCCCTCGAGGGCACCCTGCGTGTACGCCTGCCGACGGGTGTCGTCGGCGGTGGCGATGCCGTTCTCGGTGATCATCAGCGGGACGCCGCCGGAGAGCTCCCACGCGCTGCGCAGCCCGTCGGCCGAGGCCTCGGGGTAGAACTCCCAGCCGGTCAGGGTCGTCTCGACGTCGTCCGCCACGGGCAACGGACCGGAAGCGCCGATGAAGGTCCGGGTGTACGCCTGCACGCCGAGGAAGTCGTCGCCGGCAGCGTTCTCGAGGTACCAGTCGTCGCGCGGGTACCCGTACTCGCGGAGCATCGCGTCCGCGCCGGGCTCGCCGTTGGACTTGAAGGCCTGGGTCGCGATGGTCCACCCGGATTGGAGGCCCGACACCTGTCCCAGCACCTCGCGCGACCGCTTGTGGCTGGCCAGCAGGGCGTCGGCGACGCCGAGGTCCGGGTTCGGCAGGCCGTAGGCCACGAGGTTCGACGCGTCCTCGCCGCCGGCGAGCATCGCCGCGATGTTCGGCTCGTTGATCGTGCAGACGTACCGGACGCCGTCGGACACCACGGGGAGCGCCGCTTCCGTGTACCGGGCGAACAGGTCGGCGGCGTCGGGGGCGCGCCAGAAGCCGTCGCGCTCGAACCAGCGCGGCACCGTGAAGTGCATGAGCGTGACGATCGGTTCGATGCCGAACTCGTGGCACGTCTCGACCATGCGGCGGTAGTGGTCGACCTCGGCGCGGCTGACGAACCCGCGCTCCGGCTCGATGCGCGCCCACTCGATGCTGAAGCGGTACGAGTTCAGGCCGAGCTCAGCGGCGATCCGGATGTCGTCGCGGTAGCGGTGGTAGCTGTCCGCGGCGTCGCCGGAGGGTTCGACGATGGTGGTGTCCGGCTCGTGCTCGTGCACCCACCAGTTCGAGTTGATGTTGTTGCCCTCGATCTGGTGCGCAGCGGTGGCGGCGCCCCAGAGGAAGCCCTTCGGGAAGTCGAGCGTGGTGATGACGGGGTCCTTTCAGTGGGCGTTCGTGTCAGTGCTTGCTCATGAACGTGTCGAAGACGGCGACCGTCCCGAGCGGGTTCTCGACCTGGGGGCCGTGGTAGCTCTCGGCGATGACGGCGTACTCGGCGCCGAGCCGCTCGGCCATGTCCGCCTGCCACGGGATCGGCCAGGCGCCGTCCCAGACGCCGTGCGCGACGAGGACCGGCAGCCCGGTCGCACGCAGGGCGTCGGTGGTGTCGGCGCGGTCCTCGAGGATCGCCGCACCGGCGAGCACGCTGAGCACGCTCGTGTGGTCGAAGCGTTCGCGGACCATCCGGACGTCGTCGGGCAGCTCCGCGTCGGGCCGGCCGGCCCAGAGCGGGTTCTGCGCGTCGAACAGCGCGCGGTTGGAGCACGTGTCGGCGACGATGGTCTTCTCGGCGGCCTTCCGGTACTGCCAGCCGTGCGGGCCGGAGCAGAACATCGTCACGTCGCGGAACGACGTCGGGGACGCGATCGCCGCGGCGCGGACGATCACACCGCCGAGCGAGTGGCCGATGAGGTGGACCGGTGCCCCGTCGTCGAGCAGTCCGGCGACGCGGACGACGTCCGCGGCCTCGTGCTCGAGCGAGTAGGCCGTGCGGTCGTCCGGTGCCGCCGAGTCCGCCTGTCCGCGGCGACTGATCGCCACCGCCGACCACCCGGCGTCGCGGAGGATCGGCAGGAACGTCCGCCAGTCCTCCTTCGAACCGGTGTAGCCCGGGACGATGAGGACCGTGCCCTTCGAGGGACCGGACGGGACGATCCGGTACGCGGTGAGCCGTCCGACCGGCAGGTCGATCCCGACGACGTCCACGCCGTCCGGTGTCGGCAGGTGGCCGAACGCCGGCACCGCCGGGAAGTCGTGGAGCGTGGTCACAGCCGCCCCTCCGCCAGTGCCCGTCGGGGGTTCGGCACGGCGTCGAGGAGGGCGATCGTGTACGGGTCCTGCGGGTTCTGCAGCACCTCGGCCGTGTGCCCGCGCTCGACCACGGCACCCTCGTGGAGCACCATGATGTCGTCGGTGATGAGCCGTGCGCTGAGCAGGTCGTGCGTGATGTAGAGGAGTGAGACGCCCCACTGCTCGCGCAGGTCCTCGAGCAGGGCGAGCACGCCGGCGCGCAGGGTCACGTCGAGCATCGAGACCGGCTCGTCGGCGATGATCACCTGCGGGTCGGATGCGAGTGCCCTGGCGATGACGACGCGCTGCCGCTGTCCGCCGGAGAGCTGGTGCGGGAGCTTCTGCGCGAACTGCTCGACCGGGGTCAGCCCAACGGTCTCGAGGAGCTCGAGCACGCGGTGCCGCGCGTCCTTGCCCGTCAGGTCCGTGTAGTTCGCGATCGGGCGGGACAGCGTGTACTCCACGGTGTGCAGTGGGTTGAGCGCCGCGTACGGGTCCTGGAAGACCATCTGCACCTCGGACCGGAGGTCGCGCAGACCGCGCTTGCCCAGCCGCGCGACGTCGAGGTCGCCGAACCGGACGGTACCGGTCGTCGGCTTCTCGACCCCGGTCAGGAGCTTCGCGATCGTCGACTTGCCGGATCCGGACTGGCCGACCAGGGCGAGCGACTGCCCCGGCTCGAGGGTGAACGACACGTCGCGCACCGCCTGCACGGGCTGCTCGCCGCGGCGCGGAGCCGGGTACGTCTTCACGATGTTCGAGACGACGATCGGGTTCTTCGCCGCCGAGCGCTCACGCGAGCCGACGGTGCTGAACGACGACGTCGCCTCCTGCCGCTTCTCGCCCGACGTCGCACGCTGCGACCGGTCCGGGAACCCGGGCAGGGACACGACCTCCGCCCGCGGGTCGGCGTAGTGCGAGAGCAGCATCTGCGTGTACTCGTCCTGCGGGTTGCGCAGGAGCTCCCTTGAGCCGCCGTCCTCGACGATGCGGCCCTCGTGCATCACGAGCACGCGCTCGGTGGCCTCGAGCACGATGCCGAGGTCGTGGCTGATCAGGATGGCCGTGAAGCCCTCGGACTGCTGCAGCTCGATGATCGTGTCCATGACGGCGTGCTGCACGAGCACGTCGAGCGCCGTGGTCGGCTCGTCGAACACCATGAGCTGCGGTTCGAGCGACAACGCCAGGGCGATCGAGACGCGCTGCCGCATGCCGCCGGAGAGCTCCCCCGGGAACCGGGCGAGCATCGACGTCGGCAGCTTCACCTTCTCGATGAGCTCCTTCATCCGGGCGTCCCAGCGGTCGCGCGACACGTGGCCGTGCGCCTTGAAGATGTCGATGAAGTGGTTCCGGACGGTGCGCACCGGGTTCAGTGCGTTCATTCCGGACTGCAGCACCATGGCGAAACCGCCCTGGCGCTGCTGGCGGAGTGCTTCCTCGTCGAGGTCGCGGATGTCGTGGCCGTTGAAGACGATGCTGCCGCCGTTCGTGCGCGCCGGCGGCTTCTGCAGCCGTGTCAGCGCGTAGCCGAGCGTCGACTTGCCCGAACCGGACTCGCCGACCAGGCCGACGAACTCGCCCTTCCGAAGCTGGAACGACACGTGGTCGACCGCCTGGACGGCCGTCTGGCCGGCCGACTCGTAGACGACCGACAGGTCGCGGACGTCGAGCAGGACGTCCGCAGCCTGCGGGGCGGACCCGGCACGGGCCTCCAGGGTGGATTCAGGCATTCTTGGCTCCCTTGGGACGACGCGCGCCCTCGCGCAGCCGCGGGTTGGAGACGGCGTCGACGCCGAAGTTGATCAGGGTGAGGCTCATCGCGAGCAGCGCGATGCAGAGGCCGGGGGCGAAGAGCAGGATCCACTGGCCGGTGAGCAGCGCGTTCGAGTTCTGCGCCCAGTAGAGGATCGTGCCCCAGCTGACGATCGACGAGTCGCCGAGCCCGAGGAACTCGAGGCCGGCCTCGGCCAGGATCGCGCTCGTGGCCGCCCCGAAGAACGAGCCGACGATGAGCGAGGTCATGTTCGGCAGGATCTCGCGGAACACGATGCGGGTCGCACCGTCACCGGAGAACTGCGCCGCCGTCACGAAGTCGCGGCCGCGCAGGGACTGCGTCTGGCTCCGCAGGACGCGAGCGCCCCAGGCCCAGCCGGTGACGACGATCACCGCGATGATGACGGCGATCCCGCCGTTCTGCAGGTACGCGGCGATGACGATCATCAGGGGCAGACCCGGGATGACCAGGAACAGGTTCACGACGAAGCCGATGACCTCGCCGATCCACCCGCGGACGTAGCCCCAGCTGAGGCCGATCGCGACGGCGACGAGCGTGGACAGGATGCCCGCGACCGCGCCGACCATCACGGAGATCCGTGCGCCGTAGATGATCTGGGAGAGGACGTCCTCGCCGGCGGCGGTGGTGCCCATCCAGTGGTCGGCGGTCGCGTCGGCGGAGCGGGCGAACCCGTTCTGGCTGGCGCCGTACGGGGCCAGGAGCGGCGCGAAGATCGCGACCAGCACGAACACCCCGAGGATGATGATGCCGATCCGGGCCTTCGAGTTCGACCAGACCACGCCGAACTGGCGGGCGGCGGCGCGGAGCTTGCTCGGCGCCTGGGCTGCTTCTTCTTGCGTGCGGACTGCGACTGTGGCGTCCGGAGTGGTGGTGTTGGTCATCGACGCGTCCTCGGGTCCAGGACGCCGTACATGACGTCCACGATGAAGTTGGCGATGAGCACCGACACGGTGATCATCAGGAAGAGGGCCTGCATGAGCGGGTAGTCCTGGCCGATGACGGCGTTGAACAGCAGGTAGCCGATGCCGGGGTAGCCGAAGACCTGCTCGACCAGCACCGAACCGCCGACCACGCCACCGAGTGCCAGACCGAAGCCGGTCAGGTTCGGCAGGATCGCGTTGCGGGCCGCGTAGCGGATCGCGACGGTGCGGCCGCGGAGGCCGTTGGCCTCGGCGAACGTCACGTAGTCGTCACCGAGGGTGTTGATCATCGCGTTGCGCATGCCGATGATCCAGCCGCCGAGGCTCGTCACCAGGATCGTCACCGCGGGCAGCACCGCGTGCTGCAGGGCGTCGGCTGCGAACGCTCCGTTGAGCCCCGGGGTCGTGGTCGCCGAGTAGGCGCCCGTCGTCGGGAACCAGTGCAGCACGTAGCCGAGGAAGAACAGCAGGAGCAGGGCGGTCCAGAAGTACGGGAACGTCGACATGAACGAGCCCGACAGCGTCGGGAGCGAGTCGAGCCAGGTGCCGCGCTTCCACGCCGCCGCGACACCGATGAGGGTGCCGAGCACGAACGCGAGGATCGTGACGACGCCGACCAGGATCAGCGTGTACGGCAGGGCCTTCGCGACGAGGTCACCGACGGGCTGCGGGTAGAACGTGTAGCTCGTGCCGAAGTCGAGGGTGATGACCTGGTGCAGGTAGCTGACGTACTGGTCCCACAGGTTGCCGGTGGGGACGCCGAGCTGGGCCTCGATGGCTTTCTTGGTGGCGTCGGTGACCGGACCGTTCTGGCTGAGCTTCGCGAGGGCTGCGTCGGCCGGGCTGCCGGGCATCAGGCGCGGGAGCAGGAAGTTCAGCGTGACCGCGGCCCAGAGGGTCAGGACGAACAGGACGAGTTTCTGCAGGATGTACTTCACTTCTGGTCCCCCTGCGCCTTCTGCTCCTGCAGGATCTGCTTGCCGGCTGCGCTGTCACGGAGCCGGAGCTTCGTGAAGATGAGCAGCGGCGCGGAGTCGTAGTTCTGCGGTGCCATGTACGGGTCCTTCGCGGTGGGCCACCCGACGAACTTGCCGGTGTTGAACAGGCCCCAGAGCCCGCCGTAGTACATGCCGATGACGGGCAGGTCGTCGTAGACGATCTCCTGCAGCTGGTTCAGGATCTCCTGCTGCTTCGCGGGGTCCGTCGTCGCCTTGTACTCGTCGAGGAGCTTCTGGGTGTCGGCGTTCTTGTAGCGCTCGTAGTTGTTCACCGTCGACTTGCCCACCGGCTGGTAGAAGTCGCTGCTGAGCAGGGAGTTGAACGCCTGGTAGACGTCGCCGTTGCCCATGCCGCCCATCGCCATGTCGAAGGTGCCGTTGTTGATGTTCTGCTGGTAGCCGGCCGGCTGCGGGGCCTGGATCGTCACCTTGATGCCGATGGCCGTCAGGGAGCGGCGGACCTCCTGCGCGGCGCGGAGCCAGTCCGAGTAGCCGTTCGCGGTCATGATGTTGATGGACAGCTGCTTGCCGTCCTTCATGATCTTGCCGCCCTGCTCGGTGTAGCCGGACTTCGCGAGTTCGCGCTTCGCGGCGTCGACGTCCTGCGTGATCATGCCCTGGTCGGGGATGTCCGGGTTGAGGTACTGCTCCTGGTTCGGCAGGATCAGGCCGGTCTGGCCCGCTGCCGACAGGTTGCCCTCGGAGGCGGTCTCGGCGATGTCGTCACGGTTCAGCGCGAGCGAGATGCCCTTGCGGACGTTGACGTCGTTGTACGGCGCCTTCGTCAGGTTCGGGATGAGGCCGATCACACCGCCGGCCGGGAACCACCACTGGTTCGTCTTCGACGCGGCGCCCCAGGTGCCCTTGACGTCGGAGATGAACGAGTACGCCCAGTCGTAGCCGCGGGTGACGGTGTCGAGCTGCGTGTTCGTCGCCGGCAGGATGAGGTGCTTGATGGCGATCTTGTCGGCTTGCCAGTACGTCGGGTTCTTGTTCATCGAGTACTGCTGGTCGGTGTAGTTCCCGAGCACGAACGGACCGGTGCCGACCGGGTTCGGGTCCCGCCACGTGGTCGGGTCCTTCACCCCGCCCCAGTGCTGCTCGCCGAGGATGTACGTCGCGCCGATGATGTTGAGGCTCGGGACGTCCTCGCCCTTGAGGTGGAAGACGACGTGGTCACCGTCCTGCTCGATGCGCTCGATGTGCTGCCAGGCGCCCTTGACGTCCATGGCGGGGAACTTCTTCAGCAGGTCGAACGTGAAGACGACGTCCTTCGCCGAGAACGGCGAGCCGTCGGACCACTCGACGCCCTGGCGGATCGTCATGTCGATGGTCTTCGCGTCGGGCTGGCTCCACTTGCTGGCCAGCCACGGGGTGCCCTTGCCGTCGAGCGGGTTGATCTCGATGAGCGGCTCGTACATCCACTTGGAGGCCGTGCGGGCGTTCGCGATGTACGGGTTGAAGTTGCGGTCGAACAGCGGGTTGCCGCGGTCCGCGTTGATGAGCATCGTGTCCTTGCCGATCGTGGGATCGGGTTCGGACCGGACCTGGATGCTGCAGCCCGTGGCCATGAGGGCCACTGCTGCGAGCCCGGCGATCGCCGCGACGAGTCGTCCGCGTCGTCGGGCGCCGTTGCGCTGTGGGGGAAGCGTCATTGCTCGGTCGACCTCCGTGTCGAATCGGTACTGGGTCAATGTATGCGCTTACATCGCGCAGCGCAACACCGGGGTTCCGTGCCGGGGCGGCACGGTGCGCGCTCGGTCGGCGGGTGCGAGGTTGCGGGCGCCGCACGGTGCCCGTTCCCCCAACCGGTGCGAGGTTGCCCGCTCCGTGCGCCGCTGCAGGCTGGCACCAGGCAAGCAACGTCGCACGGGATGAGCAAGGCGGCACGGTGCGGACCCAGCGCGCCCTACAACGCCGGCGGGCAGCTCTCACGCAGCAGCACCTCGACCGGCAGCCGGACGGCACGCGGCGGCCCCTCGCGGCGGTCCAGCCGGTCGACGATCGCCCGCACCGCTGCACGCCCGAGCTCACCCATCGGCTGGTGCACCGTCGTGAGCCGCGGTGACGAGAACCGCCCGGCGTCGATGCCGTCGAACCCGGTGACGACGACGTCCTCGGGCACGCGGAGACCCCGTGCGGCGGCGGCGTCGAGCACCCCGAGCGCCGACTGGTCGTTCGAGCAGACGACGGCCCGGGGCACGTCGGCGGCCAGCAACGTCTCCGCCAGTTCCCGCGCCCGCGCCCGGCCGAAGTCGCCGTGCACCACTCGGACCGACGACACCGGCACCCCGTGGTCCGCCAACGCCGACCGGAAGCCCGTCGAGCGCTCCATGTCGTCCGGTGAGTCGATCGGACCCGCGACGTACGCGAGCGACCGGATGCCGAGCCGCCCGATCACGTGCGACGCGAGCGTGCGCATGCCGGCCGTGTTGTCGACGCTCACCGAGTCGAAGCCGTGCGACCGCCGGTCGTCGGCGAGCACCACGACGGGGATCCGACGGGCGACGTGCTCGAGCAGGTCGTCCGGGACGGTCTGTGCGAGCACCGCGAGGCCGTCCACCCGGCCGGCGACGTCGTTGACGATCACGTCGCGCGACGAGCCCCGACCTGCGGCGACCATGAGCGCGAGGCCGCGCTGCCAGGCCTCGGTCTCGGCGCCGCGCAGGACCTCGTCGAAGTACAGGTTGGACGAGAACGGCTGCGTCACGTGCCGCCGGTCGTCGACCACGCGGACGCCGCCGTCGGTGACGAGGTCCGGCCGCTCGTCGGGCACCACGTCGAACCCGGGCAGCAGCAGTCCGACGACGCCGGTGCGCTTGCCGGCGAGGGCGCGGGCGTTGCCGGAGGGGACGTAGCCGAGGCTGCGGATCGCCGCCTGGACGCGGTCCCGGGTGCCCTCGCGGACGGCGTCCGGCGTGCGGAGCACGCGCGAGACGGTCGCGATCGAGACGTTCGCGGCACTGGCCACGTCGTAGACCGTGGGAGGTGCGGTGCGCGGTGCAGCCAAGCCGTGCCTCCCGTCCGACGTCCGCTGGGTCGCACCGTTGCGGCGCGGCCGCACCATCCTAGGCATGCTCCTCCCCGGCACTTTTCCACATGTGACGCAGGGGCCTTGCGGCGACGGAAGCGAGCGCGTCACACTGTTGCGACCTCAGTACGTCCCGTGAGGAAGCGCACCGGCGGGCAGGATGCCCGCGCTCACCACGATGCCCACACACAGGGGAAGGACACCGACATGTCACAGGCGACACGATCCGGAAGCAAGCTGGCCAACCGCGCGAGCCACGACGAGGCCGAGGTGCGCGACGCACTGCTCGACCGCACCGACGGCAGCGGCGGCTCGACGTTCGACCAGCTCGACGCGGCAGAGGAACGCCCGGACCGCCCGTAACGGGTCGCGTCCGGCGTCGACCAGGCCACGGCCAGGAGACGCGGCTCGGCAGCTCCTGTCGGGTCGCGTCTCGGGACGCCCGCGTCCACGGCACGGACAGCGTCACGACACGTGCGTGCCGTCAGCGCTCGGTCGCGCCGACGATCGTCATGCCAGCACCGCGCAGGCGGCGGCGTTCCTGCGCGATCCAGCCGAGCAACCGGTCGTTCGTTCCGGCGACGTGCGCGGCGACGAGGTCGGCTGCGCGGTCGGCGTCACCGTCACGCACGGCGTCGATGATCGCGCTGTGCTCGTCCCACGCGGCATCGCGGGCCTCGGGCGTGCGCACCTCGATCCACCGGGTGCGCTCGAGACGGGTCAGGGCGTCGGCGATCGCGTCGGTGATGAACCGGTTGCCGCCGAGCGCGGCCAGGTCGAGGTGGAACGTCGACCCCATCCGGATGCCGGCCTGCTGGTCGGGCGTCGGACGCAGGGTGTCGAGGTGCCCGCGGACCTCGGCGAGCTGTTCGGCACTCGCCCGCTCGACCGCGAGTCGGGCGGCGGCGGGTTCGAGCACGCCGCGGAGTTCGGCGAGCGAGGCGATCTCGTCGAGGTCGATCGGGGTGACCGTCCACGAGCGCCCCTCGTGCAGGATGAGCCCCTCGCGCTCGAGCCGCGACAGCGCGGCACGGACGGGGGTCCGCGAGGCGTGGAACCGTGCTTCGAGACCGCGCTCCGAGATGCGCTCCCCCGGCGCGATGTCGAGCGTCAGGATCGCCGCGCGGAGGTTGTCGTAGAGCTGGGCCGTCTGCGACACCGGGGTTGCATCGGTCGTCTCGGTCACGGCCACCAACTCTAGCGGGGACACCGTCGGAATGGTATACCGTTGTGGTATACCAATTGCTTCCGACGCGAAACGATGCGACACGCATGCGAACTCCCACCCCGACCGCGACCGCCGCGCCCCGGACCTCCGGCACGATCGGCCCCAGAGCGTGGACGATGCTCGCGCTCGGGGTCGCCGCGCAGGCCGCCGGCACACTCGTGGTGACGGCTCCGGCACTGCTCATCCCCTACCTGCACGCGAACGGCACGTCCCTCACCGTCGCGGGGGTCCTCGCCGCCGCACCGACCTTCGGCATGGTCCTGACGCTCATCGCCTGGGGCGCGATCACCGACCGGTTCGGCGAACGGATCGTGATCGCCGGCGGGCTGGTCCTGACGACCCTCGCGGTGGTCGGCGCCTGGCTCGCCGCGGGTGACCCGGTCCTGCTCGGGCTGGCGTTCCTGGCGGCCGGCATGACGAGCGCCTCGACGAACGCGGCGAGCGGCCGGGTCGTCGTCGGGTGGTTCCCGAAGGAGCGGCGCGGGCTGGCCATGGGGATCCGGCAGATGTCGCAGCCGCTCGGGGTCACGCTCGCGGCCGTCACGGTCCCGCAGCTCGCCGAGGGGTCGGGGATCCGCGCGGCCCTCGTCCTGCCGATCGTCCTGTGCGTCGTGCTCGCGGTGCTCTGCGCCGTCGGCATCCAGAACCCGCCACGGCCGGCCCGGCACACGGCTCCGGTCGAGACGACGGCGAACCCCTACCGGTCGAGCGGCTTCCTGTGGCGGATCCACGCGGTGTCGATCCTGCTCGTCGTGCCGCAGTTCACGCTGTCGACCTACGGGCTGGTGTGGCTCGTCGGCCTGGGCTGGTCGACCCCCGCGGCCGGGCTGCTCGTCGGCGCGTCGCAGTTCGTCGGGGCGATCGGGCGGATCCTCGTCGGGGTGTGGAGCGACCACGCTGGCTCGCGGGTCGGACCGCTGCGGATCGTCGTGGTGAGCGCCGCCGCCGTGATGGGCCTGCTCGCCCTGGTCGACGTCACCCACCTGGCGGCCGGGGCCGTGTTCCTGGTCATCGCGACGAGCGTCACGGTGGCGGACAACGGCCTCGCCTACACCTCGGTCGCCGAGGCCGCCGGGCCCTTCTGGTCCGGCCGGGCACTCGGCACGCAGAACACCGGGCAGTTCATCGCGGCGAGCGCCGTCGGGCCGGGCATCGGCGCGCTGGTCACGGCCCTCGGGTTCGCGGCGTCGTTCGGCATCGTCGCCGTGCTGCCCCTGCTGGCGCTCCCGCTGGTCCCGAGCGCGGACCGGTCGCACGACTGACCCGCGCGGGGTCGGGGCGCCGAGGTCCCACGACCCGCGCGGGGTCGGGGCGCCGAGGTCCCAGGACCCGCGCGGGGTCGGGGCGCCGAGGTTCCACGACTCGCCGCATGCGGTTCGCCGAGGTTCCGACGGACCGTGGTGCGAGCCCCGAGATGCCGAGATTTCGGAACCTCGGGGCGCGCACGGCTCCGCGAACTAGGCCGGGACGACCGGGCCGACGGGCCAGCGCAGCAGTGCGGCGGCCGGGGCTCCCCCGGGCAGCGACGCGGCGTTGACGAGCACGAGCTCGGCGTCGGTCAGCACCGCGGCCCGCACCAGCGCGCACACCGCCGGCACCGCTCCGATGACCGGCGTCCCGGCGGCCTGCTCCGGTGCGGTGGCGACCCACGGTGCCCCGGCGAGCGCGAGCAGCGTCCGGTCGCCGATGGCCACGGCGTCGAGCGCGACCGTCGCACCCTGCGCCTGCTGCAGCGCCTCGACGACGGGCCCGAGGCCGGTGACGACCTGGTTGTCGCCTCGGCCGACGTGGGTGCGGAGCGAGTCCTCCAGGTCGTGGCGGCGGGTGGCGACGACACGGGCGAGTGCGGTCTCGACGTGGTCGACGAACGCCTGCTTCGAGCCGGCGTCGGCGCGCGGGTCGCCCGGGAACACCGACACGAGCGCACGGGTCTCCGCCGAGAACGCCTTCACCAGCAGCTCGCGGGCGGTGACGTCACCGGCGACGACGACGAGCCCGGGGCGGATCGTCCGCACGGTCTCGTCGACGGCGGCCGCGGTCTCCGACGAGTTCTGCTTCCAGATCTCCTCGGTGTGCTGCTGCCAGTGCGGCTGCTTCCACCCGGTGCCGGCCTTGGCGTAGTGCAGGGTGTCGTTCCGGCCCTGGACCTGCTGCTCGGAGGTGTTCCCGGCGACCGGGGCGTGTCCGAGGCGGTAGGCGCGGAACGCCCCGCCCTCCTTGCCGGCGTGCACCACGAGGAAGGGCAGGTCGACGGGGCGGTGGGCGACGAGCGGCACGAGGTCCGGCACGGCTCCGACGCCGACGGATTCCGGTCCGTGCAGCTGCCCGGGCAGGACCTCGCTCAGCACGACCTCGCCGTCGTGCACGAGCACGTAGCGGTTCACGGGCGAGGGGACGCCGGGCTCCTGCTCGAACTCACCGGCGACGGCGTCGACGACCTCGTCGGATGCACCCTGCGCGCGGAGTCCTTCCTCGACGCCGCGGAGCTTGAGCGCCGCCTGCCGTCGGGGATCCTCGACGTTGCCGGAGACGTCGGCGTAGGCCCAGGCCCAGGTGCCGCCGCCCTCCAGTCGCTCTCCCAGGATCCGGTGCAGTTCGCTCGTCGCGTTGGTCGACGTCATGGCAGCTCCTCTCGGACGGTTGCCGGAGCCGATGAGCTCCGGCGCTCTCACGTGCGACCACACTCCACCTCGCCGCCGGCGGGCGTCCACAGTCGGGAGCGAACACCCAGGCGCGAAACTGCAACGACGCTCGGTTTTGTGGTTTCCTGATCACGACCCCGAATCGACGACGAACCGGAGTACGGCAATGACGCCACGACCACGACCCATCTCCCGACGACAACTCCTGGGCTTCGGCATCGGCACGGCGGCGGCAGGGCTGCTCGCCGGCTGCGCGGTCCCCGGTTCCACCAACGTGAACAAGGCCGCCCTCGTGCCGGCCGCCGCGTCGGGCGAGACCGTCCAGCTCACCTACTGGGCCTGGTTGAAGGACCTGCAGAAGGTCTGCGACGTCTGGAACGAGACGCACCCGAACATCCAGGTGTCGGCGAACTGGATCCCCGGCGGCAACAGCGGCGGGTACCAGAAGATGTACTCCGCGCTCGCGGCCGGCGGCGGCCCGGACATCGGCCAGGTCGAGCTCCGGCAGATCCCCGAGTTCATGCTCGCCAACGGCCTCGTCGACCTCGCCCGGTACGGCGCGAAGGACTTCGAGTCGAAGTACGACGAGGCCGCGTGGGCGCAGGTGTCGTTCGTGGACGGCATCTACGGCATCCCGCAGGACACCGGTCCGATGGGGTTCTACTACCAGACGGCGATCCTCGAGCAGGCCGGCGGCGAACCCCCGACGACGTGGGACGAGTGGCGTGACCTGGCCGAGAAGGTCCGGGGGACCGGCAAGCAGAACTACCTCGAGGTGTTCCCGGTGTCCGACGCGTCGCCGTTCGCCGCGTACGCGCAGCAGGCCGGTGCCCGCTGGTTCAAGGTCGACGGTGACGAGTGGGTCGTCGACATGACCGACGACAAGACCCTGATGGTCGCGGACTTCTTCGACGGGGTCATCGACGACAAGCTCGTCGACACCTCTGCCGGCGCGTACTCCCCCGGCTGGTACGCCTCGGCCGCCAGCGGCAAGATCGCCGCCGTCACGAGCGCGAGCTGGGGTGACGCCCTGATCGAGTCGGTGCAGGGCGGCGAGGGCAAGTGGAAGGTCGCCCCGATGCAGAAGTGGGGCTCCGACGGCTTCGGGTCGAGCGCGATCGGCGGCTCGACGGCGGCGGTCCTGGCGAACGCGAAGCACCCGAAGGAGGCGCTCGAGTTCATCACGTGGATGACGACCTCGAAGGAGGGCATCGACGCGATGATCAAGTACTGCGGCATCGGGTGGTCGCCCGCGGTCGACTACATCGGTGCGCAGCGCGAGAAGCCGAGCAAGTGGTTCTCCGGCCAGAACTACAACGAGGACGTCTTCGTGCCGGCGTCGAAGGAGCAGAACATCGACTGGTCGTGGTCCCCCGTGACCCAGTCGGCCTTCACGAGCCTGCAGAACCAGTTCCGCCGGAAGCTCACCTCCGGCCTCAAGCTCTCCGACGCGGTGGAACTCGCGCAGCGGGAGATCGTCCAGTCCTTCAAGGACAAGGGCCTCAGCGTCAGGACGGCACGATGAGCCAGCAGACCAGCACGCGACCCGCCTTCCGGACGAGCACGAAGGCCACGAGTGCGCAGAAGCGTGCGCCGTGGATCCTGCTCGCGCCGTTCCTGGCCCTGTTCCTGCTGACGTTCATCATCCCGATCATCAGCGCCCTGTTCCAGTCGTTCACGACCGTCGACCGCGAGGGGCTGTTCGGCGAGGACGGCGTCGTCGGACGCTTCGCCGGCTTCGACAACTACGCGATCGCCCTGCAGGACTCCGGCTTCGTCGCCTCGATCGGCCGCATGCTGCTCTTCGGCATCGTGCAGGTCCCGGTGATGATCATCGCCTGCACGATCCTCGCGCTGCTGCTCGAGTCGGCGAGCGCCCGTTGGCCGGGCTTCTTCCGGGCGATCTACTTCATGCCGTACGGCGTCCCCGGCGTCATCGCGACGATCCTGTGGTCGTTCCTGTACGTGCCCGGTCTGTCGCCGATCGTGTCGCTGCTGCAGTCGATGGGGCTGCAGCCGGACTTCCTCGGCGCGAACAGCGTGCTGTGGTCGATCGCGAACATCGTCACGTGGACCTACACCGGCTACAACATGCTCATCATCGTGGCCCAGCTGAAGTCGATCCCCGGCGAGGTCTACGAGGCCGCGAAGATGGACGGCGCCGGCCCGTTCCAGGTCGCGTGGAGGATCCAGATCCCGCTCATCGCCCCGGCCCTGGTGCTGACGACGGTGTTCTCGATCATCGGCACGCTGCAGCTCTTCGCGGAGCCGCAGATCCTGTCCACGGTCGCCCCGGCGATCGACACCGAGTACACGCCGAACTACGCCGCCTACACGAACGCGTTCGCGTTCAACGAGTACGGCGTCGCGAGTGCGCAGGCGGTCATCATCGCGCTGGCCGCGTTCATCCTGTCGTTCGCGTTCCTCGCGTTGACGAACCGCGCGCCGAAGGACGAACGCGACCGGCGCAAGCGTGCCAAGCGTGACGGCCTGGAGGCCCGCACCGCGCTCCAGACGCGCGCTGCGGCGGGCAGCACGGGTACTTCCCAATCCGCACCGGGCCTCCAGGCCAGGTCCGGTCTGCAGAACGGAACGAAGGGGGCGGACGCATGACCAGCGAAGCCATCGAAGCGCCGGCCACGGCGAAGACGGCCGTACCGGTCGACACCACGTCGATCTCGGCGCACCAGCGCCGCAAACTCGACCGGTCCCCGCGCTCGCAGATCGTGGTGACGGGCATCCTCGTCATCGTCGCGCTGTACTTCCTCGTCCCGCTGTACTGGGTCGTCATCGCCGCGACGAAGACCACCGGGGCACTGTTCTCGACGAACGGGTTCTGGTTCGGCGGCGAGTTCGCCCTGTGGAGCAACCTGCAGCAGGTGTTCACGTACGACGGCGGCATCTTCGTCCGCTGGATCGCGAACAGCATCCTGTACTCCGGCGTCGGTGCGGTCCTGGCGACCTACTTCGCCGCGGCCGGCGGGTATGCCCTGGCGAAGTACGACTTCAAGGGTCGGCAGTTCGTGTTCGGCACGATCCTCGGCGGCGTGCTCGTGCCGGGGACCGCGACGGCGCTGCCGCTGTTCCTGCTGTTCTCGACGCTGGGCCTGACCGACACCTACTGGAGCGTGCTCATCCCGAGCCTCGTCTCCCCGTTCGGGCTGTTCCTGTGCCGGGTGTACGCCGCCGCGTCGGTGGACACCACGCTCCTCGAGCAGGCACGCATCGACGGTGCGAGCGAGCTCCGGATCTTCCACACCGTGGTGCTCCGCCAGATGACCCCGGCCCTGGTGACCGTGTTCCTGTTCCAGGTCGTCGGCATCTGGAACAACTTCTTCCTGCCGCTCATCATGCTGGCAGACCAGAAGCTGTACCCGATCACACTGGGGTTGAACAACTGGCGCTCGCAGGTCGACCGTCTGCCGGAGTTCTACCAGCTCACCACCGGCGGGGTGCTCGTCTCGGTCATCCCGCTCGTCATCGCCATCATCGTCCTGCAGCGCTTCTGGCGCGGGGGCCTCACGGAAGGATCGGTCAAGGGTTGACCATCTCCGCACTCGACGACCTCCACTCGACCTCGCCGGGTTCGGCGTCACGGCTCCCGCCCCGGGCCGCGCTCCACACCGACGCACCCTCGCTGTCGCTGAACGGCGACTGGCGCTTCCGGTGGTCGCCGGTCGCGTCGGTGTCGGACGCGTTCGCCACCGACGACGTCGTGGACGACGACCCCGCCTGGGGCGAGCTGCCGGTGCCGTCGCACTGGGTGCTGCACGGCCACGGGTCGCCGAGCTACACGAACCTGCAGTACCCGTTCCCGATCGACCCGCCGCACCCGCCGGACGAGAACCCCACCGGTGACCACCGTCGCTCGTTCGAGCTGCCGGCGTCGTTCGCGGCGGCCGGCCGTGTGCTGCTGCGCTTCGACGGGGTCGAGTCGCACTTCCGGGTCTGGCTGAACGGCACGCTCGTGGGCTGGTCGACCGGGTCCCGCCTGGCGACCGAGTTCGACGTCACCGAGCTGCTGCGACCGGGGTCGAACGACCTGGCCGTCCGGGTGCACCAGTGGTCGGCGGCCTCGTACCTCGAGGACCAGGACCAGTGGTGGCTGCCGGGGATCTTCCGCGACGTCACGCTGCTCGCCCGTCCCACGGCACCGATCGACGACGTGTTCGTCCGCGCCGGGTGGAGCCCGACCCTCGGGAGCGCCGCGACGGCCGGGACCGCGGCGTCCGGTCGGCCGGCGACCGGCAGCGGGACGATCACGTTCCCGACGCTCGACGCCGTGTTCCCGGTGCGGTTCGCGGTGCCCGACCTGGGTGTCGACGTGACCTGGGCGACACCGGACGACGTCACCCCGATCGCGGTCGAGGGCGTCGAGCCGTGGAGCGCGGAACTGCCGAAGCTCTACGACGCGACGGTGTCGACCGGCACCGACGCCGGCGGTACAGCCGGCGGCGAGACCGTCTCGTTGCGGCTCGGCTTCCGCACCGTTTCGATCGAGGGCGACCGGTTCCTGGTCAACGGCGAGCGCGTGGTGTTCCACGGCGTGAACCGGCACGAGACCCACCCCGTGCGCGGCCGCGTCTTCGACGAGGAGCACGCCCGCGCGGACATGGCGCTCATGAAGCGCAACAACGTCAACGCGATCCGGACCTCGCACTACCCGCCGCACCCCCGCGTGCTCGACCTGGCCGACGAGCTCGGCTTCTGGGTGATCCTCGAGACCGACCTCGAGACCCACGGGTTCATCTTCACAGGCTGGGTCGGCAACCCCTCCGACGACCCGGACTGGGCCGAGGCCTACCTCGACCGCGTCGCACGCACCGTCGAGCGGGACAAGAACCACCCGTCCATCGTGATGTGGTCGCTCGGCAACGAGTCCGGCACCGGCCGGAACCTCGCCGCGATGTCCCAGTGGGTGCACGACCGCGACGCCGAGCGCCCCGTGCACTACGAGGGCGACTACGCGGGCGAGTACACCGACGTGTACTCGCGGATGTACCCGACGCTGCAGGAGACCGAGTCCATCGGCGGCGGCACCCCGACGCCCCTGCTCGGCTGCGGCCCCGCCGAGGCGGCACGGCAGCGCTCGAAGCCGTTCATCCACTGCGAGTACGTGCACGCCATGGGCAACGGCCCCGGGCAGATCGCCGAGTACGAGGCCCTGGTCGACCGGTACCCGCGCCTGCACGGCGGGTTCGTGTGGGAGTGGCGGGACCACGGTCTGCTCGCGACGACTCCCACCGGCGAGGACTACTACGCCTACGGCGGCGACTTCGGCGAGGTCGTGCACGACGGCAACTTCGTGATGGACGGCCTGGTGCTGCCCGACGACACCCCGACGCCCGGGCTCGCCGAGTTCGCGGCCGTCGTCGCCCCGGTCCGCCTGGCGGTCTCGGACACCACGATCCTGGTCGAGAACCGGTACCACTCGGCATCGACCGCCGGGTTGCGGTTCTGCTGGACCCTGTCGCGCAACGGCGTCGTCGAGGCGTCCGGCCGGTTCGCCGCCGGCGTGGTGGCGGCCCGCGAGTCGGCGACCGTCCCGGTGCCGACCGAAGTGCTCGACGCGGCCACGGCCGAACTCGCCCCCGGCGACGAGCTCTGGCTCGACCTGACCGCCGAACTGGCGGGCCCGACGGCATGGGCCGACACCGGCCACGTGGTCGCACGCACCCAGCGGCTCGTCGCGAGCCGCGTGGCGGACGCACCACGGGCCTCCCGGCAGGGGTGGGACGGCGACCGTCTCGGCGACGGGACGTTCTCGGACCGCGGCGCCCTGGTGTCCTGGAAGGGACACGAGGTCGCGGGCCCTCGCCTGGAACTCTGGCGCGCCCCGACCGACAACGACCGACTGGCCTCGCAGGGCGGCTACGAGACGGCGGACCCGGTGCTGACGCACGGCGTCGGCGACCCGGACGCTCCCCCGTCGGCCACGCGCTGGCGGGAGCGGGGGCTGGACCGGCTGACGCACCGACTGGTGTCCGTGTCACGGACCGACTCCGGCCTGGAACAGCGGGTGCGCGTGGCGGCGGCGAACAGCGGCTGGGGCCTCGACGTCACGCACCGCTGGACCCTGACCGCCGAGGGGCTGGTGCTGCAGACCGACGCGGTGCCGTTCGGCGCGTGGGACGTCACCTGGCCGCGGATCGGCGTGCGGTTCGACCTGCCCGCGTCGCTCGCGGACGAGGACGCGACGTGGTTCGGCACCGGACCGCTCGAGTCGTACGCCGACTCGTCGCACGCTGCCCGGGTCGGCCGGTTCACCGCGCCGGTGCGGTCGCTCGGGGTGGAGTACTCCAGGCCGCAGGAGACCGGGCACCGGCCGTCGCTGCGTTCCCTGTCGGTCGGCCCGTTCACGGTCTCCACCGTGGGGTCGCACCGTGCGGGGTTCACCCTGACGCCGTGGACCGCGCAGCAGATCGACCGCGCCGAGCACCCGTACGAGCTGCCGACGTCTGACCACCTGTACCTCTACCTCGACGCGGCCCAGCACGGGCTCGGCAGCCGGGCGTGCGGCCTCGACGTGCTGCCGGAGCACCAGCTCTGGCCGCAGGCGTTCAGTTGGAGCGTGCTGCTGGCGTAGGGCGGGGCGGGCTGCGTCCGACTCGTCCGCGCCCCGTTGCCGTCGTCGCGCCCCGACTCTTCGGGGCGCGACGACCGCCACGGGGCGCGAATCGTCGCCGCACCGTGCGCCGCGCTGCGCTACGCGCCGGCGGACAGGGCGCGCAGGGCCTCGGGGTCGCTCGCGTCGAGGAAGTCGGTCAGGCGCTCGGCCTCGCCGGGCTCCTCGATCGCCTCGGCCGCACGGCGCAGGGCGAACAGCGCCCGCAGGACGCCACGGTTCGGTTCGTGCGACCACGGCACCGGACCGACACCGCGCCACCCGGCCTTGCGCAGGGCGTCGAGCCCGCGGTGGTACCCGACACGGGCGTAGGCGTAGGACTCCAGGGTCGCGCCGCGCGCCCACGCCTCGTCCGCGAGCAGCGCCCACGCCAGGCTCGACGAGGGGTGCGACACCACCACGCTGGCGACGGGAGCGTCGGCGGCGAGCGCCGCGGTCACCTCGGGTTCAGCGGGCAGCAGGGTCTCGGGGTTCGTCGAGGGGTTCGGCAACAGGTTCTCCGGCATGCCCCCAGCCTGTCATCCCTTGCGCGTCCCCGTGGCCGGGATTACCGTGGGGGGCACCTCGTCGTCATCGCGAGGCCCCCGGGGCGGGAGACCGACCGGCGGCGCGGATGGCGGTCACGGGGGTCCCCGACGGAAGAAGACGGATTGCTGTCGATCACCGGTTCTGCTCAGCCCACGCGCTGACACCGTGATCGCGCGCCCCGTCGGGCGCTCCACCGCACAGCGGTGGGTTCGGTGTCGTGCGCCCAGCATCGACACCGGGAGGCATCCCCATGCCCAGCAGTCCATCCGTCGTCCTGCACGACGTCACGTTCGCCTGGCCCGACGGCACCGTCGCGCTCGACCACCTCACCGCCGCCTTCGGGCGGGGCCGGACCGGCCTGGTCGGGAGGAACGGGGCCGGCAAGTCCACGCTGGTCCGGCTCGCCACCGGCCAGCTCCACCCCACGTCGGGCACCATCTCGACGTCGGGTCCCGTCGACCACCTGCCGCAACGCATCTCCCCACCGGCACGGCCTGATCGCCGCTGGCGCGTCGATCAGGAACCGGCGGCGTGGGCCCACGCCAGCGCGGACGACGCCGTCGCCGACCTGCTCGGCATCCGGTCGACACTCACCGCGCTCCGGGCCGTGCTGTCCGGTGACGCGTCGCCCGAGCACTTCGAGGCGGTCGGCGACGACTGGGACCTCGAGGAACGCGCTGCCGCAGCGATCGCGAGCGTCGGGCTCGACGGCGCCGACCTGGAACGTCCGGTGTCGACGCTGTCGGGCGGGCAGTCCGTGCTGGTCGCCGTCGCCGGGGTGCGGTTGCGCGGCCGGCCGATCGCGTTCCTGGACGAGCCGACGAACAACCTCGACCGGCGGGCACGCGGGCTCCTGCTCGACCTGGTCGACGACTGGCGCGGGACCCTCGTGGTGGTCAGCCACGACCGGGAGCTCCTCGAACACGTCGACGAGACGGTGGAGCTGCGGGCTGGGTCGATGACCGTGTTCGGTGGGACGTTCAGCGCGTTCGAGGAGCACCTGGCCGTGCAGCAGGCAGCCGTCGAGCGCGAGGTCCGGGTCGCCGAGCAGCGGCACCGCACCGAGAAGCGGCAGCGCATCGAGGCCGAGACGAAGATCGCGCGCCGTGCGAAGGCCGGCGAGAAGGCCGGCCGCTCGATGCCGAAGATCCTGGCGAACGAGCAGCGGAAGAAGGCGCAGGAGACCGCCGGCCGGCTCCGCGTCGGGTACGCCGACGACGAGGCCGCTGCCCTCGAGGCGAAGCGAGAGGCACAGCTCCGGCTCCGTGACGACGAGTCCATCCACGTGACGCTGCCCGACCCGCACGTTCCCGCGTCTCGGCAGATCGCGACCGTCACGGTGCGCGGGCGGGACCTGATCGTGCAGGGACCGGAGCGCATCGCGGTCACCGGTGACAACGGCGTCGGCAAGTCCACACTGCTCGAACAGCTCGTCGGTGCGCCGGAAGCCCGGGAGCACCCGCTGCCGGAGACCACGGCCGTCGCGCACGTCGACCGGATCGCCTACCTGCCGCAGCGGAAGGACACCCTCGACGACGCCGCGACCGTGCTCGACAACGTGCGCCGGGACGCCCCGCACGTCGCCGTCGCCGAGGTGCGGAACCGGCTCGCGAAGTTCCTGGTGCGCGGCGACACCGTCGACCGGCCGGCCGGGGCGCTGTCCGGCGGGGAACGGTTCCGGGTGGCGCTCGCGGCCCTGGTGCTCGCCGATCCGCCGCCGCAGCTGCTGGTGCTCGACGAGCCCACGAACGACCTCGACCTGACCAGCGTCGACCAGCTCGTCGACGCGTTGCGGGCCTACCGCGGAGCGCTCGTCGTGGTCAGCCACGACGAGACGTTCCTGGAGCGCCTGGAGCTCGACGCGCGCATCGAGCTGTCGTAGCCCGCGGTCAGCGCCGTCGGGTCGGTCGGATCGCGAGCGACTCGACGGTGCCGCGCTCGGGCAGGTCGACGACGGTGCGGACCGCGGCGGCCACGTCCTCGGGTGCCAGGTAGTAGTCGGTGTCGTAGGGCTCCCCGAGCTTCGCCACGAGCTGCCGCTGCATGTCCGAGTCGGTCCGTCCGGGGTGCACGCTCGACACCCGCACGCCGTTCGCCCGCTCCTCTTCTCGCAGGGCGTCGGCGAAGGCCCGCAGTGCGAACTTCGACGCCGCGTACACGCCACCACCCGGGCCGGAGTGGAACCCGGAACCGCTGTTGATCGGCACGACGATGCCCCGCGCCGTCCGGAGTGCGGGCAGCGCCAGCCGGGTGAGCTCGGCGACGGCGAAGACGTTCGTCGCGAAGACCTGCTCCCACACGGCACGCGGGGTGTCGGCGACGGTCGTGCCCTGCTCGACGCCGGCCGAGTGCACGAGCACGTCGAGCCGCTCGGGCAGCGCGGGGAACTCGCCCGCGCCCAGGTCACCGACGAACGGCGCCGCGCTCGGCAGCTCCGCGACGAGGGCGTCCACCGCGTCGGCGGACCGGCCACCCACGAGCACGTGGTGGGTGCGGCCGAGGTCGGCGGCGATCGCGCGGCCGATGCCGCGGGTGGCACCGGTCACCAGGGCGACCGGACGATCTGCAGTCAGGGAAGTCGTCACGGAGGCCAGCCTACGGAAGCCGGGCCGGGCCTCCCGTCCGCTTCCGCGATCTGTGGAGAACCGTCACCGCGACGACCGCCGTGACCACCAGGACGGCCACCGCTGCGATGCCCCACGGCGAACCGGCGAGTGCAGCCACGACCGCCCAGAACACCGCGAGTCCGACGGTCGCGTAGAGGAAGGCCCACGCGACGCAGCCCGGCACCATCGCCATCGTGTACCGCCACCACGCCACCCGGGCCAGGCCAGCGGCGGCGTTCATCACCGTCTGCAGACCGACGACCACGAAGCTCACCGTCACCACGGGCAGTCCCCAGCGCTCGAGGAGCGTCGAACCACGGCGGACCGCCGGCGAGTGCAGCCAGCCGCCCCAACGGGAGCGGGACGCCCCCGTCACCGCGAGTCGCGCCACCCAGTACGTGGCCTGCGCGCGGCAGAACACGATCGCGAAGAGCGCGAGGACGAGCCACCGGAACGGCAGTCCCTCGAGGAAGTCGGGCACGCCTCGCACCGTAACGCCTCCGCCCGGAGGAACGCCCCGCGGGTCAGTCGCCGTCGGCGCCCTGCCGGATCCGGATCCCCTCGAGGACGTCCTGCGCGCGCTTCTCGTCCTGCTTCTCGATCTGACGGGTGTCGCGCTCGGGGAGCTGGATGTCCTCCTCTGCCCGGATGCCCGCCTGCAGCTCGCGGCCGCGCTCGATCTCGGCGTCGAACTCGGCGCCGAAGAGCAGCGCGTTGTTCGTGATCCAGATCCACAGCAGGAACACGATGACCCCACCGAGGGAGCCGTAGGTGGCGTTGTAGTTCGAGAAGTTCCCGACGTAGAAGCCGAAGCCGACGCTCGCGATGATCCAGATGAGGAGCGCCAGGATCGACCCGCCGCTGACCCAGGTGAACTTCGGCTGCTTGACGTTCGGCGACCAGTAGTAGAGCACCGCGACCACGACGATCGCGATGATCAGCAGGATCGGCCACTGCACGATGAGGAGCACCGTCGCAGCGACGTCCCCGAGGCCGATGACGTCACCGAAGCTGCGGGCGAGCGGACCGGAGACGAGCGTCAGCAGTCCGAGGACGAGCAGGATGACGGTCGCGAGCGTCACGCCGAGCATCGTCGGGCGGAGCTTCCAGATCGGACGCCCCTCGCGGACGTTGTAGATCCGGTTCATCGCCCGGCCGAAGGCGCCGACGTAGCCGGAGGCCGACCAGAGGGCACCGACGAGACCGACGATGAACGTGACCGGGGCAGCGGGCGAGCGGACGAGTCCCTCGATCGGGTCCTGGAGCAGGTCCGCGACCTGGCCGCCGCCGACGTTGCGGACCACGTCCAGCAGCGACGTGATGGTGTCCGATGGGTTCGACACGAGACCGAGGATCGAGACGATCGCGAGCAGTCCGGGGAACAGCGCGAGGACCGTGTAGTACGTCAGGCCTGCTGCGAGGTCGGTGCACTGGTCGCTCGAGAACTCGCGCAACGTCTTCTTGAGCGTGTAGACGAGCGTCGGCTTCGTGAGGTCGGTGGGGTTGTCCGGCTTCCGGGAGTCGTCCGGGTCCGGCTTCTGCTGTTCCTGTGCCATCGGACTACCCCCGCGCCTTCAGGGCCTGCTTCGACCGCTTCACCGCTGCCTTGCGGTTCTTGTTCGCTCGTCGCTGCACCGCACTGATGCCGACCTGCTGCTTGACCCGGGCCTTGTGCGCCGGATCGCGTTCGAGCGCCTCCTCGGCAGCCTTCGCGCGGGCCTTGCGGCCCTTGCGGCCGGACTGCGCCTGCTCCTTGGCGGAGGGGGCGTCGCCGCGCGCGCCGAATGGCAGCAGCGCGGTGAAGGCCGAACTCGCCGGCGGCGCGGCCAGGTGCCCAGCAGGGCGGTTCCGCAGCGCGATGCCGAGGACGATCGCCGCGACACCGGTCAGCCCGGTGATGCCCATCGCGACGAGCGGGGTCGGGTCGCGGTGCCAGCGCTGGCGGGTCTTCGCAGCGGCGAGACGTGCCCGCGCGGGGAGGTTCGCACGGCGCTTGAGTTCGGTGACGGTGTCGGTCATGCGCTCACGCGTGCGGACGTTCGCGAGTTCGAGCTCGGGGAGACTGTCCTTGGCCATTCCCCAGTTTCTACACGTCCGCGCCGGGGGCGCGCCCAGATGGCCGCGGCGCGGTCACGCGGGCCGTGTCGCGAGAGCGACAGTCCGCCGCGAACGTTCCGCGGCAGACCGTCGCTTTCGCGGCAGTGGGCGCGACCCCACGGCGGACGGGAGGCCCGGTGCGGGCCCGTAACGCGCCTCCCGTCCGTCAGCCGGTGCGGTCAGGACGGGACGACGACGTCCTCTGGCTGGCCGCTGGCCGCCGAGCGGGTGGCGGCCTCCATCAGCGCGAGGCTGCGCAGGTTGTCGCGGCCGCTCGTGGCCGGTGCGGGACCACCCTCGACCGAGCGTGCGAAGGCCTGCAGTCCGCCCTGGCGGTCGGTGTGCTCGAGCACGGGCAGCTCGACGGGCTCGGCCTCGTCGTCCTGGGTCCGGCGGAGGGTGACGACGTCGCCGTCGATCGCGTTCGGCGCGCCGTCGCGGCTGGTGAACCAGAGCTCGCCGTCCTCGCCCTGGATGCTCCACTCGCCGGCCCACGCCGTGCGGGGCCCACGGCTCAGCCAGCTGCCGCGGTAGCTGACCACCAGGCCGCCGTCGAGCTCGATGATCATCGAGGCGATGGCTTCGTCCTGGTACTTGCTGTACGACGGGAAGGTCGCCTTGGCGAAGACCCGGACGGCCTCCTGCCCGGTGACCATCCGGAGCAGGTCGAAGTGGTGGATGGCCATGTCGTTGATCATGGCGTGGGGGAACTTGTAGTGCGGGTGCTCCTCGAACGCCAGGTCGTTGTCCCACTGCCGGAAGTCGATGTTGATCGCCGACAGCTCGCCCACGGTGCCCGCAGCGAGCAGGTCCTGGACGGCGCGCGGTGCCGGGTACCAGCGGTAGTTCTGGCTGACCTGCAGCACGAGCCCGAGTTCCTCGGCACGGCGCACGGCGGTGACGGCCTCGTCCGTGGTGTTGGCGAACGGCTTCTCGACCAGGACGTGCTTGCCGGCGTCCAGGGCCTCGAGCGCGAGCGGCACGTGCGTGACGGCGGGCGCGGTGATGACGACGGCGTCGGCGTCGACCCCGGCGAGCGCCTCGGTCAGGGACGCGAACGCGGCGGACTCCGGCAGCCCGAGGTCCTGCTGCACGGCGGTCAGCGTCGCCGGCACCGGGTCGACGAGCCCGACCACCTCTACTTCGGCTACCTCTGGGATGGCGGTGCGGGCCCAGTTGCCGCCCCACCCTCCGAGACCGACGTGGATGATCCGGACCGTCATGCGTGCACTCCTTCGTGGCTGCTGCGTCACGACTCCCGTGGCGCGTCCGTCCAGTCTGTCAGGGCTGCGTACGGCGGCGCCGAGGTTCCACGACTCGCCGTGCGCGTGGCGCCGAGGTGTGCGGCGCCGAGGTTCCACGACTCGCCGTGCGCGTGGCGCCGAGGTTCCACGACTCGCCGTGCGCGTGGCGCCGAGGTTCCACGGAACGCGTTCCGCGGCGCCGAGATGCCGAGATTTCGGAACCCGGAGCGGAGCGGAGCGGACGGGCGGGCGGGGCGGGCGGGGCGGGCGGGCAGGCGGAGCGCTCAGTGCGTGAAGGCGTAGGCGATGAGGGCCATCGTCACGATGAATCCCGCCAGGTAGTTGATCCAGAGGAACCGCTTCCACCCGGCGTTCGCGGCCTCGGCCCCCTGGTCCGTGATGTTCCACCACGGCAGCACGTTGAGCGCGTACGGGATCACGACGACGGCGGCGATCGGCCCGGGGAACGCCGAGAACAGCAGCGCGACGCCGGCGACCAGGTACGCGACGAACGCGAGGCGCACGGTCGCCCGCGCACCGATGACGGTCGCGACGGAGCCGATGCCGCCGGCCCGGTCGGCCAGGACGTCCTGCACGGCGCCGAACGCGTGCGAGGCCACACCCCACAGGAAGAACGCGATGCAGACGGCGACGAGCTCACCGGTCCAGTGGGGGCCGGCGAGCGCGAGGCCGTAGATCGCTGGTGACACGAAGTGCGTCGACGACGTGAGGGAGTCGAGGAACGGCTTCTCCTTGAACCGCAGCCCCGGCGCCGAGTACGCGATGACCGCGAACACGCTGATCGCCAGGACGAGCCACGACCACGGCCCGTTCCCGCTCACCGCGCCGAGCACGACCAGCGCGACCAGGAACGGCACGTTCGTGACGACGACGGCCCACAGGGTGGTGCGGTGGACGCTCTTGTCGAGCAGGGCACCCTCGACGCCGCCCTTGCGCGGGTTGCGCAGGTCGGACTCGTAGTCGAAGACGTCGTTGATGCCGTACATCGCCAGGTTGTAGGGCACCAGGAAGTACACGACGCCGACCAGGAACGCGACGAGCGAGAACCCGCCGCCGCCCTCGACCCCGACCCCACTGCCGAGCAGGTAGGCGGCACCGAACGGGTAGGCGGTGTTCACCCAGCTGATCGGTCGGGACGACACGAACAGGGCGCGCAGGGTCGACGGCCTGGAGGCGGTGCTGGCGTTCACTTCGTGTCCTCCGGTGGTGCGGTGGTCGGGTCGGTCGCGGGGCGCGCGCCGGTCCGGTCGAACAGGACCCACAGGCTGGGCAGCAGCACGATCGCCGCCATCGCGTACGCGAGGTCCTCGACCGGGATCGCGCCGATCTTCGCCCCGCTGATGAGCGAAGGGTCGTAGGCGACGATGCGCAGGGTCACGATGACGTTGTCGAACACCATCGTCATCACGAGCAGGGCGATGCCCGCCATCACCGACGTGAGCGCCGCGACCCGGCGCCCGACCGCAGGCCGCCGGCCCGCCGCTCGGGCCCGGCGAGCGGCGACTACTCCGGCGAGCACGGCCACGACGGCCGTGACGCCGAAGAACGGCAGGGCGAGGAGCGCGTACGCCCCGGTGCCGTTCACGCGCGCCGCCGATCGGTCGCGCGCTGCACGACGGGCCGGACGAACCCGACCAGGTCCATCGTCGAGTAGCAGAGCAGCAGCAGGAAGAAGAGTTCCTCGAGTGGCACCTCGGGCGCCAGGAGCACCCCGGTCAGCAGGTTCTGCGGGCCGATGAAGAAGATGCCGAACGCGACACCGGCGACGTCCCACACCATGAAGAAGGCGACGCCGACGACCATGACGGCCGCAGCACGCCACGGTGCCCGCCAGAAGAACAGCCGGAAGCGGGCGTCGAGCACGGTCATCCCGACCAGCGAGACGACCAGGCCGGCGAGGTACAGCCCGGGCATCAGACGGTGCCGGCCCGGTTCCGCGGGGTGCCGAGCGGGGTGGGCAGCGGTTCGGTGCTCGTGTCCCCGTGGATGCGCTTGAGCAGGACCTCGGCGCTGATCAGGCACATCGGCAAGCCGATGCCCGGGATCGTGGACGCCCCGGCGTAGTACAGCCCCTCGACCTTGGCGGACGCGTTCTTCTCACGGAAGAACGCGCTCTGCTTGAGCGTGTGCGCGGGGCCGAGCATCGACCCGTTCCACGCGTTGAGGTCGTCGGCGAAGTCGCGCGGACCGATCGTCCGACGGACCCGGATGCGGTCCCGCAGGTCGGGGACACCCGAACGCTCCGCGACGACGTCGATGGCGCGGTCGGCGATCTGCTCGACCTCGAAGTCGCCCGCGCCGTCGATCCCGCCCTTGCCGATGGACAGGTCGGCGGGCAGCGGCACCAGGATGAACAGGTTGCTCGAGCCGCGGGGCGCGACGGACGGGTCCGTCTCCGAGGGCGCGCAGACGTAGATCGACGCGGGGTCCGGCACGTGCCGGTCCTTGCCGAAGATCGCGCCGAAGTTCGCCTTCCAGTCCTCGGTGAAGACGAGCGTGTGGTGGAGCAGGCCGGGGGTCGGTCCGTCGATGCCGAGGTACACGAGCACCGCGCTCGGCCCGGGGTCGCGGGTCTTCCAGTGCTCGGCGCCGTGGGTGCGGTGCTCGCGGTCGAGCAGCTGCATCTCGGTGTGCTGCAGGTCCGCGGCGCTCACGACCAGGTCGGCCGGGGCGGTGTGCTGGACGCCGTCGCGGTCGCGGTGGACGACGCCGGTGGCGACGCCGTCCTCGACGACGATCCGCTCGACCTTCGCGCCGGCGATGATCTTCGCGCCCTCGGCGCGGGCCACCCGCTCGACCGCGGCGATCACCTCGGTGATGCCGCCCTTCGGGTAGAGCACCCCGTCGGCGAGGTCGAGGTGGCTCATCAGGTGGTACATGCTCGGAGCGGCGTACGGGCTCGTGCCCAGGAAGACCGCCGGGTAGCCGAGGATCTGCCAGAGTCGCCGGTCCTTGACCGCCGAGGCGGCACGGGACGACAGCGGCTGCAGCAGGAGTCGCGCGAGCTTCGGCAGACGACGGAGCACGTCGGGCGCGGCGAGCTTCGTGAGGTCCTGGAACGTCGTGTACAGGAACCGCCGGATCGCCATCGCGTAGGTGTCCTCGGCCGAGGCGAGGTACTTCCGGATGCGCTTGCCGGCTCCGGGCTCGACGGACTCGAACAGCGCGATGTTCGCCTCGGCGTCGGCCCGCAGGTCGATCGGCTCGTCGTTGCCCTCGCTGTACACGCGGTACCCGGGGTCGAGCTTCACCAGGTCGAGTTCGGCGTCGGCCGAGGTGCCGAGCAGCTGGAAGAAGTGGTCGAACACCTCGGGCATGAGGTACCACGACGGCCCGGTGTCGAACCGGAAGCCGTCACGCTCCCACGAACCGGCACGGCCGCCGAGCTGCGAGCGCTGCTCGAGCACGGTCACGGCGAAGCCGTCCCGCGCGAGCAGCGCGGCGGACGCCAGTCCGCTGATGCCGCCGCCGATGACGACGGCGCGCCGCGCCGGCACCTTGCGCCGGGTGGTGGAGGCGGCGGCCTCCGGACGGGAGGCGCGGGGCGGGGTCATGACGAGCCTCCTGGCTGACGGGTGGCCGCCTTCGACCGCACGGGGGCGCGTCCGGCGAGCACCTGTGCGGCCAGGCGGGCCTTGACCGGGTTCGGGACGCGCACGCGCGTCGTCACCAGACGCGTCGCCGGCGTGCGCGCGATGCGGTCGTTGAGTTCCTGGAACAGGGCGTGCGCGAGCCCGACGGCATTGCGCGCGTCGGACGGCAGCAGGCGGATCGTCCGGGCCGCGTGGTCGAGGTCGGCCTGCACGTCGGCGACCAGCCGGTCCTTCGTGGCCTCGTCGAACGAACGGATGTCGACCCCCGGGAAGTAGGAGCGACCGAGCACCTCGAAGTCGGCGTGGAGATCCCGCAGGAAGTTCACCTTCTGGAACGCGGCGCCGAGCGCACGGGCCCCCGCGACCAGTTCTGCCTGGTCGAAGGTCGGTCGGCCGGCGCGGTGGACGAAGGCCCGCAGGCACATCAGCCCCACGACCTCGGCCGAGCCGTACACGTAGGCGTCGAACGAGGCGTCGTCGTGCTCGGTGCGCTCCAGGTCCATCCGCATCGACGCGAAGAACGGCTTCGTGAGCTCCGCGCCGAAGCCCGTGACCCGCGCGGTCCGGGCGAACGCGTGCACGACGGGGTTCACCGAGAAGCCGAGGGCGATCGCTCGCTCGGTGTCGGCCTCGAGCTCGTCGAGGACCGTCCGAGCCAGGTCGGGGTCGAGACCCGCCTCGGTCGCGGGACCGTCGACGACCTCGTCGGCGACCCGCACCAGCGCGTAGACGTTCCGGATGTGCTCGCGGGCGTCCTTGGCGAGCAACCGGCTCGCCAGACCGAACGACGTCGAGTAGCGGTCGATGACGACGCTCGACGCGGCCTCGGCCGTGGCGTCGTACAGGGGCAGCCGACCGGACGGCGCGCTGCCGGTCCGGGTGGTCTCGGTCGTCACCGGGCGCGCTCCACGAGTTCGGTCACGAGGCCCTCCAGGCGGTCGGCGAGGTCGTACGGCAGTCCGGAGAGCTCGGCACGGGCGAGTGCGACGTGGTCGGCGATCCGGGACTCGGCTGCGGCACGGGCGCCGCAGGTGACCAGGGTCGCACGGAGTTCGGCCGCGCGTTCCTCGGTCAGGTCCGGGTCGCCCAGGTAAGGAGCGATGTCCGGCCAGCAGTCCGTCGTCGCCGCGTACGCGATGAGCATGGTCCGCTTGCCCTCGCGCAGGTCGCCCAGCACGCTCTTGCCGGTGGTGGTCTCGTCGCCGAACACCCCGAGCAGGTCGTCGACGATCTGGTAGGCGATGCCGATCTCGCGGCCGAAGGCGCCGAGCGCGGTGACGACGGTCTCGGGCGCGCCGGCGAGCACGGCCCCGGACTGCAGCGGCGCCTCGAACGAGTACACGCTGGTCTTCGCACGCTCCATCGCCAGGACCTCGTCCACCGTCGGCATCACGCCGAGGGCCAGGTCGACGTCGGTCATCTCGCCGGCGGCACTGGCGAACACGGCTTCGTCCAGCAGCTCCAGCAGGCGACCACGGCGCTCCCCCGTCACCCCCGCGGACTCGATGAACCGCGGTGCGCCGGAGAGCGCGAGGTCGCCCGCGATCACGGCGGCGCTCATGCCCCGGTGCTCGGCGGTGGGGAGCGGCAGACCGCCGGTCGTGCCGGCGTCTCGGTAGGACCCGGCGACGTTCGGCTGGCCGCGGCGGGCCCAGTCGCGGTCGATGACGTCGTCGTGCACCACGAGCGCGGTGTGCAGGAGCTCGTAGGCGGCGGCGACGTGCGCAGCGGCGTGCACGTCGTCCCCGCCGAGGCCGAGGTACGCGGTCAGGACCATGCGGGGCCGGAAGCGCTTGCCGCCCATGCTCGCCTTGCGGAGCACCCGCCAGAGTTCCTCGGACGGACGGCCGTAGCGCGCGGCACGAGCCGAGGACACGACGAAGAAGCGCTCGAGACAGTCGTCGACGAGCGCGAGGTCGATGTGCGCCACGGTGGCCGCTTCCTCGCTCATTGGCCTAACCTATCGGTGCAGATGAGCGCTTTCCCGGAAACCGTGGTCCTGCTGGCCGACGACCGTACCCCGATCGGCACAGCGGACAAGTTCACGGTGCACACAGACCACACGCCCCTCCACCTGGCCTTCTCGTGCCACGTCCGGAACACCGACGGGGACGTGCTGGTGACCCGTCGCGCCCTGTCGAAGAAGACGTGGCCCGGTGTCTGGACGAACACGTTCTGCGGGCACCCCGGCCCCGACGAGTCCTTCGAGGACGCCATCGCCCGCCGTGCCTCGCGCGAACTCGGCATCACCGTGCGCGACGTCGAACTCGTGCTGCCCGACTTCCGGTACCGCGCCGTCGACGCCTCGGGCATCGTCGAGAACGAGGTCTGCCCGGTGTTCCGCGCCGTCACCGACGACCTGCCCGCCCCCGCGGACGACGAGGTCGCCGAGTACGCGTGGGTCTCCGAGGACTCCCTGCGGGCCGCCGTCGCCGGTGCACCGTTCGGCTGGAGCCCCTGGCTGGGCTGGCAGCTGACCGAACTCGAAGCCGCGGGTCTGCACATCACTCGCTGACCCGGGCGCACGCGCACCCGTCGACCGTCGGGTTGTCGGGGCGCGCCGGCGGGCGTACGCTCGACCGTCGGCAGCGCCCTGGGCGCCGCTGCAGGACCAACGAACGACGCAGACGAGAAGGGCAGGTGAGGCGCGATGTCGGGTGACCATCCTCGCGCGGGCCGGCAGCCCCTCCCCCTCGCCGCCGCGCCCGTGTCCTAGATCTCCTCCGCCCGCCGCGGTCCGCCGCGGCATCGCGTCTGCCTGCTCCCCGACCACGAGGAGCACGCGCATGGCAATGATCGACAACGCGATCTACGTCGAAGGACGTCGCGTCCAGTCGCCTTCGACCCTGGCGCTCGGCGCCCGCCACCAGGTCCCCCGCTGCGACCTGGCGTGGATCGGGCTGCTCCGCCCCGACCCGAAGGAACTCGACGCCGTCGCGACCGAGTTCGACCTGCACGAGAACGCCGTCGAGGACGCCCGCAAGGGACACCAGCGCGCGAAGCTCGAGCGCTACGGCGACACCCTGTTCCTGGTGCTCCGGCCGGCCTGGTTCGACCAGTCCGAGGGCACCGTCGAGTTCGGCGAGGTGCACCTGTTCGTCGGCGACCGGTTCGTGGTGAGCGTCCGGCACGCCGAGCGCCCCGACCTCGCGGCGCTCCGCGCGCAGGTCGAGGCCGACCCCGAGTTCCTGGCGCTGGGGTCGGAGGCCGTGACCGCCGCGGTGCTCGACGAGGTCGTGGACGGCTACGCGCCGGTCGTCGAGGTCCTGCAGGACGGGATCGACGCCATCGAGGACCAGCTCTTCGCCGGACAGGTGGACCCGGGTGTCTCGAAGCGGATCTACCAGCTGCTCAGCGAGGTGCTCTCGTTCCAGCGCGCCACGAAGCCGGTGCCGGCGATGGTGAAGGGCCTGCTGCGCGGGGCCGACAAGTACGGCGTCGACGACGAGGTGCAGCACCGCCTGCGGAACGTGCTGGACCACGCCCTGCGCGTGACCGAGCGGGTCGACTCGTTCCGGTCCTTGCTCGAGAACGCCCTGACGCTGCACGCGACCCTGGTGTCGCAGGAGCAGAACGAGGCCATGCGCCGGATGACCAGCGCCAGCCTGGCCCAGGGCGAGGAGAGCCGGCAGCTCGCCCGCGCGGCACACCGGCAGGGCGAAGAGGTCAAGAAGATCTCCTCGTGGGCGGCGATCCTGTTCGCGCCCGGGTTGATCGCCGGCGTCTACGGGATGAACTTCGACCACATGCCGGAACTGCACTGGCGGTACGGCTACCCGGTCGCGATCCTCGGCATGCTCGCGCTGATGGGCGTGCTCTGGGCGATCTTCCGCAAGCGCAACTGGCTCTGACGATCCGGACACACCGCCCGGCCCGTGGTTATCGTCATCGCCATGAGGACCAGTCGGATCCGCGGCGTCGTTGCCGTGCTCGCAACCGTGACCGCACTCGTCGCGGCCGCGATGCCCACCAGCACGGCGGCCGCCGCTCCGGCCGCACCCGGCTGCGACTTCGCGGACCCCGGCACCGGGACGTACGCGGACACCCTCTGCTGGCTCGACCTGAGCTCGCTCGACCAGGCCGTCGCCGGCACACCCGAGGGCCAGGAACTCGACCTGCAGCTCCCCGGCGGGTACCGGCTGGCGGCGACCGTGACGGTGACCGGCGGAGCGGTCGCACCGGTCCGCCTGCCGACCTACGTCGGGTCGTGGCTCGGCAACCGCGGGCACTACACGGGCATCGACCCCGCCGTCCGGCCGGCGCTGTACCAGCAGGCCGCCGCCACCACCACCACGGCGACCCTGGCCGACGTCCGGGTGACCGACGCCACCGGCACCCCGGTCACCGGGTGGTCGCTCGTCGGCGCCGACGCCGAGGAGACGGCCGCACGCGAGTCGATCACGTGGACGTCGGATGCGCCGATCACGTCGTTGACGATGCGCCCGGACGGCGTCGACGAGCGCGGGACCGCGTGCGGCGGCGGCTTCACCGGCATCGGCACCACGACCGTGACCTGCACGGGGAACGGCGGAACCCCGACCGGCACGGCGATCGTGGCGACCCGCGAGCCGTCGACCTTCAGCCAGACGATGGCGAGCCGCGGCGGCCGCGAGGGCGTCGCCTTCGGCGTGCTCGTGTCCCGGGTCTCCCTGACGAAGCAGATCGTCGACGGGTTCGGCGGCGACGCCTTCCGCGCAGCGGTCGTCGACGCGGCCGGCCGGCCGGTCGCCGCAGCCGACACGACGGGCTCGAGCAGCGTCTCCACGGGCGAGGTCACGCTGCTCGTCCCCGCGGACGGCACGCCCCTGACCTTCTCCGAGACACCGCTCGGCACGACCGACGTCGCCCGCTACGGCGACCCGTCGTGGTCCTGCACCCGGAACGGTGCGGCGGCGGCGGACCTGCCGGCCGGCACCGGGGTCGGGGCATCCGTCTCCGTCGCGGTCGGCGTCGGCGACGCGGTGGCCTGCACGATCACGAACACGGCCCTGCCCACGGGGCTCACCCTGACGAAGCAGGGCACCGCCACGGACGTGGACGGCGACCGCCTCGTCGACGCCGGCGACCGGGTCGCGTGGATCCTCACGGCGGAGAACACCGGCCGCGTCCCGCTCTCCGACCTGTCCGTCGACGACCCGACCCTCGGCCCGATCACCTGTGCGGCCACCGCCCTGGCCCCCGGCGAGCGGACCACGTGCCGGAGCGGCGCGACGACCATCCTCACGGACGACGACGTCACCGCCGGGGTCGTCACGAACACCGCGACCGCCGATGCCGTGGTGACCGGCACGAGCACGACCGTCCCGTCCGTCACTGCGACCGCCGAGGTCGGCGTCGACCGACCGCAGGTCGCCGTCGTGGTCACGGACACGACCGTCGACGGCCCGGACGCACACGTCGTCGTCGAGGTCGACAACCCCGGGACCGTGCCCTTGACCGACGTCACGGTGACGGTCCCAGGTGCCGAGCCGGTCGCCGCGCCCGACCTCGAGCCGGGCGCCGACGCGGAGGTCACCGTCGACGTCCCCCTGCCGGACGCCGCCGGGACCGTTCCCGTGTCGGTCGTCGCGACGCCGACCACGGCGCTCGGCGAGGCACCGTCGGTCCGGGCCGCGGCCGAGGTGGCGCTGCCCGCAGCCGCACCGACACCGACTCCCGTGCCGAGCGCGTCTCCCACGGCGTCGCCGACCGCGCAACCCGCACCGCCCGCCGGTGCGGCCGTCCCGCCGGGGTCGGCCCCGTCGGACCCGGCCGGGCCGATCAGGTCGCTC
This sequence comes from Curtobacterium pomorum, assembly GCF_044497295.1. Classification (NCBI taxonomy): domain Bacteria; kingdom Bacillati; phylum Actinomycetota; class Actinomycetes; order Micrococcales; family Microbacteriaceae; genus Curtobacterium; species Curtobacterium pomorum. Next base: position 446,783 of record NZ_CP172409.1, on the reverse strand, counting down.
GCCTTCACCGGGGCGTCCGGGGCGCTCCTGCCGCTCGGTGGCCTCGCCGTCCTGGCGGTCCTGCTCGGCGGTGCCCTGGTGGTCCGGCGCCGCACGGCTCGGGGCTGAGGCAACTGCTGCCGCTCCCCCGGCGCGCAGTCTGCACGCACCGGAGGCCACGGCCGACGGCGTCGGGCTGGCGTGCAGCGCACGGCAGTGCATAATGATCTGGCCCGGAATGTGAACGTGCACATCGATGTGCCACGGACCCGGGCGGAAACGAGCAGCAATGGCGTCATCGCGGGCACAGCAACCGCGTTCGCCCAGCATCCGTGACGTCGCACGGATCGCGGGCGTCTCCCACCAGACCGTCTCGCGGGTGCTGAACAACTCCGACGCCATCCGCGACGCCACGCGCGACAAGGTCCTGGCGGCGATGGAGCAGCTGCAGTACCGGCCGAACCGTGCGGCGCGGGCCCTGGTGACGAGCCGGACCCACACGATCGGCGTCCTCACCGCTCGCCGCGCCCACTACGGCCCGGCGGTCGCGCTGCAGGCGATCGAGGACGCGGCCATGCTCCGCGGGTACTCGGTGACGACGGCGAACATCGCCGAGGCGACCGACACCGCCGTGCGCGAGGGGCTCGGGCACCTGCTCGACCTCGACGTCGAGGGCATCGTCGTCATCGCACCCCAGCAGCGGGTGTTCGACCTGATCGAGGAACTCGGCATCCGCACGCCGTACGTCACGATGCGGGCCAGTGTCGGCGAGGACCCGACGGCCCTGTGGGTCGACCAGATGGAGGGCGCGCGACTCGCGACCGAGCACCTGCTCGACCTGGGCCACGAGTACATCCGGCACATCGCAGGCCCACAGGACTGGATCGAGGCCGACGCCCGCATGCAGGGCTTCCTGCGCGCCATGTCCGACCGCGACATGTCCGTCGTCCCGCCGATCCTGGGCGACTGGACGGCGGACTTCGGTTACCACGCCGGCCGTGAACTCCTGCGGTGGCGGGACTGCACCGCGGTCTTCTGCTCGAACGACCAGATGGCCCTGGGCGTCATGCACGCAGCGCGCTCCTACGGGCTCGACGTGCCGGGCGACCTGTCGGTGGTCGGCTACGACGACATCCCCGAGGCGAAGCACTACTGGCCGCCGCTCACCACGGTGCAGGTCGACTTCGCGGAGCTCGGACGCCGGTGCGTGGACCTGCTCCTGCCGGGCGACGACGAGCTGCTCCGCCCCATCGACATCGTCCCGCAGCTCGTCGTGCGTGCGTCCACGGGAGCCCCGCGCAGCCGCTGACCCGACGGGTGGAACGTGCGGGACTCCGCACGATCACCCCAACGCGGGGGACGTGATCGGCCTGCTTCCGCCAGATCACGCAGGCCGTTACGGAAACGCGACCAATCCGAATTGACAGCCGCACCGGGGCTGTGCGTAAATTACCTCCGTCCAGCCGATGTGACCGTTCACATGAGCGTCACACGAGCAGGACACCGGACGCGACAACGAAGTCCACGCAGGCCACCTGCGCCCATTCGCTGCCGCAGCAGAACCACCCGAAGAACTGCCGCATCGCAGCGGCAGAAGGAGATGCACTGTGGCGTCACACCCGATCGACACCGGACTCGAGACCCGGTCGATCACCGCACCCGAGACCATCCTCGAGATGCGCTCGATCACCAAGGAGTTCCCTGGTGTGAAGGCGCTCTCCGAGGTCTCCCTCAGCGTCCGCGCCGGCGAGATCCACGCGATCTGCGGCGAGAACGGCGCCGGCAAGTCGACCCTGATGAAGGTCCTCTCGGGCGTCTACCCCTACGGCACCTACAGCGGCGAGATCGTCTACGAGGGCGAAGAAGTCCGCTTCTCGAACATCAAGCAGTCCGAGCAGGCCGGCATCGTCATCATCCACCAGGAGCTGGCGCTCATCCCGGAGCTCTCGATCACCGAGAACCTGTTCCTCGGCAACGAGCCCGGCCGCTTCGGGCGCATCGACTGGACCGCCGCACAGCTCCGTGCGCAGGACCTGCTCGCCCGCGTCGGCCTGGCCGACGACCCGGACACGCAGATCAAGAACCTCGGTGTCGGCAAGCAGCAGCTCGTCGAGATCGCGAAGGCCCTGCACAAGGACGTCAAGCTCCTCATCCTCGACGAGCCGACCGCCGCGCTCAACGAGAACGACTCGCAGCACCTGCTCGACCTGATCGTCGGGCTGAAGGCCAAGGGCATCGCGAGCATCATCATCAGCCACAAGCTCAACGAGATCGAGCAGATCGCCGACGAGATCACGATCATCCGCGACGGCAAGGCCATCGAGACGCTCAACGTCAAGGCGGACGGCGTCAACGAGGACCGCATCATCCGCGGCATGGTCGGCCGCTCGCTCGAGAGCCGGTTCCCGGACCGCACTCCGAAGATCGGCGAGACCTTCTTCGAGGTCCGCAACTGGACCGTGCAGCACCCGCTCGACTCGTCACGTCTGGTCTGCAAGGGCTCGAACTTCCACGTCCGCCGCGGTGAGATCGTCGGCTTCGCCGGCCTGATGGGCGCCGGACGCACCGAGCTCGCGATGAGCCTGTTCGGTCGCTCGTACGGCACCTGGCTCGACGGCCAGATCATCAAGGACGGCCGTGAGATCAAGGTCACGAACGTCCAGCAGGCGATCGAGAACGGCCTCGGCTACGTCTCCGAGGACCGCAAGGCGCTCGGCCTGAACCTGCTCGACACGGTGAAGCGTTCGACGGTCGCCGCCGACCTGAAGAAGATCTCGAAGGTCGGCGTCGTCGACTCGCTCGAGGAGTACTCCGTCGCCGAGAAGTACCGCAAGATGCTCCGCACCAAGGTGCCGAGCGTCGAGGACAACGTCGGCAAGCTGTCCGGTGGCAACCAGCAGAAGGTCGTCCTGTCCAAGTGGATGTTCACCGACCCGGACATCCTGATCCTCGACGAACCCACCCGCGGCATCGACGTGGGCGCGAAGTTCGAGATCTACGGCATCATCCAGCAGCTCGCGGCCGAGGGGAAGGGCATCATCCTCATCTCGTCCGAGCTCCCCGAACTCCTCGGTCTCTCCGACCGGATCTACACCATCTTCGAGGGTCAGATCACCGCTGACCTCCCGGCCGACCAGGCCGATCCCGAATCGCTCATGCGCAGCATGACCTCCGCGCGGAAGGGCGCCACCGCCTCATGAACAACCTGAAACTGCTCTTCGGCAAGGGCAACAGCATCGGCCAGTACGGCATGATCATCGCCCTCATCGTGCTGTTGGTCTTCTTCTCGGTCACGACGAACGGGCTCATCCTCGAGCCGACCAACGTCATCAACCTGTTCCTGCAGTACTCGTACATCCTGATCCTGGCGCTCGGCATGGTCATGGTCATCATCGCGGGGCACATCGACCTGTCGGTGGGTTCGGTCGCAGCGGTCGTCGGCATCGTCGTGGCGCAGTCCATGGCCGTGTGGGACTTCCCGGTGTGGGCCGCCATCATCCTGGGTCTCGCGTGCGGTGCCCTGATCGGTGCGTGGCAGGGCTTCTGGGTCGCGTTCGTGAAGGTCCCGGCCTTCATCGTGACGCTGGCCGGTCAGCTCATCTTCCGTGGTGTGAACCAGATCATCGGCAACTCGACGTCGGTCCCCGTCCCGGACGCCTTCACCCCGATCGGTGCCGGCTTCCTCGGTGACTTCGGCCCCGACTTCGGCTTCAGCAACGGCACGCTCCTCATCGGCCTCGTCACGATCCTCGCGCTCATCATCATCGAGGCCCGAGGCCGTGCCCGCCGCCGGAAGATGCAGGCCGAGGTCCCGCCGCTGTGGGTCTCGATCGTCCGCACCGGCATCCTGGTCGCCGTCACGCTCGTCGCCACGTACCTGTTCGGCGCCGGCCCGGTCGGCACCTCGGTCCCGATCGTCGCGATCATCCTCGGTGTCCTGACCATCATCTACGGCTTCGTCACGAAGAACACGATCTTCGGTCGCCAGGTCTACGCCGTCGGTGGCAACGCCAACGCCGCCGTCCTGTCCGGTGTCTCGGCGCGACGGGTCAACTTCTTCGTCATGATGAACATGTCGATCCTCGCCGCGATCGCGGGCATGGTGTTCGTCGCCTACTCCGGCGCCTCGGGCCCCGCGGACGGCACCGGCTGGGAGCTCGACGCGATCGCCGCCGTGTTCGTCGGTGGTGCTGCGGTCGCCGGTGGCGTCGGCACGATCTCGGGCTCGATCATCGGTGGTCTCGTCATGGCGCTGCTGTCGAACGGTCTGCAGCTCATGGGCCTCGAGTCCAACCAGGTGCAGATCATCCGCGGTCTGGTCCTCCTCGTGGCCGTCGCCTTCGACGTCTACTCGAAGTCGCAGGGTCGTCCGTCCCTGATCGGCGGCATGCTGCGGCAGTTCCAGCGGAAGGACACCGAGCAGAACACGGTGGCCGCCCAGCAGCCGCGGTCCATCGAGGACCAGCCGGACAAGATCACCCTCCCCTAGTCCAACCCTTCCCCTCACAGCACCACCACCTCAACGAAGAGAAAGCAATCTCATGCGCAAGAAGCTCATCGCTGGCATCGGTCTGGCACTCGTCGCGGGCCTGGCCCTCAGCGGCTGCTCGGCACGCGGCTCGTCCGACGACGCCGGCAGCACCAGCAGCATCAAGAAGGGCGACCTCATCGGCGTCGCCCTGCCGGCCAAGACCTCGCAGAACTGGGTCCTCGCGGGTGCCGCGTTCAAGAAGTCCATCGAGGACGCCGGCTTCAAGGCCGACATCCAGTACGCCAACGCCGGCAACCCCGTTCCGGACCAGCAGTCGCAGATCTCGGGCATGATCACCAAGGGCGCCAAGGCCGTCATCATCGGTGCCGCCGATGGTTCGCAGCTGACCGCGCAGGTCAAGTCCGCCAAGGACCGCGGCGCCGTCGTCATCGCCTGGGACCGCAACATCCTGAACACGAAGAACGTCGACTACTACGTGGCGTTCAACAACTTCAAGGTCGGCCAGCTCCAGGCCGAGGCGCTGCTCAAGGGCCTCGAGGAGAAGAAGGGCGACAAGCCGTACAACGTCGAGCTCTTCGCCGGTTCGCCGGACGACGCCAACGCGACCGTGTTCTTCAACGGTGCGATGGACGTCCTGCAGCCGAAGATCGACGACGGCACGATCAAGGTCGTCTCCGGCCAGACCACGTTCCAGAAGGTCGTCACGCAGGGCTGGCTCGCGCAGAAGGCCCAGTCGCGCATGACCGACCTGCTCTCGCAGTACTACACGGGTGACACCGAGCTCGACGGCGTCCTGTCGCCGAACGACACCCTTGCCCGTGCGATCCTCACCGCGACCAAGGCCGCCGGCAAGGACAACCCCGTCGTGACGGGCCAGGACTCGGAGACCGCGTCCATCCCGCTCATCATGAAGGGCACGCAGTACTCGACGATCTTCAAGGACACGTCGAAGGAGGCCCAGGCGGCCGTCGACCTCGTCTCCACGCTGTCGAAGGGCGACAAGCCGGACACGAAGATGGACAAGACGAACAACTACAACGGCAAGAAGACGGTCCCCGCGATCGAGCTCACGCCGGTCCTGGTCACCAAGGACAACGCCGTCGAGGCCTACAAGGGCAACGACACCCTCGAGGAGCTCGCCAAGAAGGGCTGATCTCCCCAGCACCACGGACGGCCCCGTCTCGCTTCGGCGAGACGGGGCCGTCCTGCGTCGTCCTGGGGCCGGCCACGGTCGGACGGGAGGCCCGGGGCACGTCGGGATCCGTGCCTCCCGTCCGCCGTGCACGCACGTCCGGTGCCCGCGCGACCCGCCGGGTCAGGACCGGGTCGCGCGCAACCGACGCGCCGCCTCCGCCAGGTGCGGCACGTCGGTGTGGGCGGTGCCGAACACCACCGCGCGGGTGGTGTCGAAGTAGCGCCGGGTCAGGCGTTCGCCGAGGTCGGACACCCGCGACCACGGGATGTCCGGCTCGCTCGCGGTGACGGTGCTCGGCAGGACGCGGACCGCCTCGCCGATCTCGACCAGGCGCATCCGGACCGCGTCGTGCACCAGGTCCTCCGGCAGGCGCGCGTCCCCCACGTAGCGCCGGATCGCCTCGCACGCACCGATGACGTCGTCGAGTCGGTCCCGGACCAGGCGGTGCGTCGTCGGGTCCTGGCTCACAGCGGCACCGCGCGGCGGACGACCTCGGGGCTCATGCCGGCGGCGTCCACGACGTCGACGCGCACGCCGAGCAGCCGTTCGGCGGCGTCCTGGATCCGCATCAGCGCGAAGATGCCGAGCCCCGCGTCGACGTCGATCATCAGGTCGACATCGCTGCCCGGGCCGTCCTCACCACGGGCGACGCTGCCGAACAAGCGCGGGTTCCGACCGCCGAACCGCTCGACGACGGTGATCAGGTCCTGCCGTGCGGCGGCGACGCGTTCGCGCAGGGGTGGCGGGTCCTCGACCGGCAGCAGGTCGATCGACGTGGTGAAGCCCGCGGCCCGGAGCATGCGCTGGAGCGCGGCGAGCGAGGGTTCGCGCCGGCCGTTCTCGTACGTGCTGATGACGCTCTGCGTGACACCGGCCCGCCGGGCGAGCTGCACCTGCGTGAGTTCGGCGCGTTCTCGGGCATCGCGGATGAGCGCGGCCGCCGACACCGTCGGCGCCGAACGTGGAGGGACTGCGGACATGCTGCAACGATACACAGAATGCGACATTTCGTCCGCTGGATGACGCGAGTCCTCGACCCGGTTCGACGACATCGATGTCGTGCGACGTCCGTGGAGTCGTTCCGGGTCGGGCGAACCGCGGTCAGGGGCGCGCTGAGACGTCCGCGCGGTGGAAGTTCTGCGCCGAACGCGACGGCGTCGGGCCGCGCTGGCCCTGGTACCGCGACTGGTACTCGGCCGAGCCGTACGGCTTGTCGGCGGGACTGGACAGCTGGAAGAAGCAGAGCTGCCCGATCTTCATGCCGGGCCAGAGCTTGATCGGCAGCGTCGCGACGTTCGAGAGCTCGAGCGTGACGTGGCCGGAGAACCCGGGGTCGATGAACCCGGCGGTCGAGTGTGTCAGCAGCCCGAGGCGGCCGAGCGAGCTCTTGCCCTCGAGCCGCGCGGCGATGTCGTCGGGCAGCGTGACGACCTCGTACGTCGAGCCGAGCACGAACTCGCCGGGGTGCAGCACGAACGCTTCGTCCGGGTCGGTCTCGACCAGCCGGGTCAGGTCGGGCTGGTCGACCGCCGGGTCGATGTGCGGGTACTTGTGGTTGTCGAACAGCCGGAAGAACTTGTCGAGCCGGACGTCGATGCTCGACGGCTGGACGAGCGAGGCGTCGTGGGGGTCGAGACCGATCCGGCCCTCGGCGAGCTGGGCGGTGATGTCGCGATCGGAGAGCAGCACGCCGTGCAGCCTAGCGGCAGCGGACCCCCGCCGATATGCTGCGAGGCTGTCCGGGGCCGGGCGGCGTCGCACCGCCGGGAGGAACCGACATGACCGCGTACACCGTCCACGAACTCGTGGTCCCCGCCACGATGGACGACGACCCGGGGACCGTGCAGGCGTTCCGCGAGTGGGTCGACGTGCAGAACCGCGCCGAGGTGTCGATCACCGGACTACCGGAGCTGCTCTGGACCCCCGAGGAACAACTGCCGTACCTGATCGACCCCGACGCGCCCAGCCGACTGTTCCTGGTCCGTGACGACGAGGGAACCGCGGTCGGGGCCGGCTCGTACGACTCGAAGGCCACCGCGGACGCCCCGAACTGCTGGCTCGCGGTCAGCGTCGCGCCCGAGCACCGACGCCGGGGGATCGGCACGCTCCTGGCCGGGTACGTCGAGGACGTCGCCCGGCAGCAGGGTCGCACGCAGTGGAAGACGTACGCCGTCTCCCGGCACGTCGGGGCGGCATCCGGCCCCGGCTTCCTCCGTGCACCCACCGGGTACGGCGCCGTGCCCGAGGACGAGCCGGGAGTCCGGTTCCTGGCGGGCCGGGGTTGGCGGTTCGGCCAGGTGAACCGGATCAGCCGGCTGGAGCTGCCCGCCGACCCGGATGCCCTCGCCGGCATCCGCGCCGCGGCGACCCGGGCAGCGGGCGACCGGTACCGCGTGCACACGTGGGCCGGACCGACTCCGCTCCGGTGGCAGACCGACGTCGCGATCCTCCTGACCCGGATGAGCACCGACGCCCCGTCCGGTGACATGGCCGAGCCCGAGGACGCCTGGACGGTCGATCGGCTCCGGACGCACGAGCAGCACCTCGACGACGGCCCGCGCACGATGCGCACCGTCGCCGTGGAGGACATGCCGTCCGGATCGCTGGTCGGCTTCACCCAGCTCGCCGTCCCCGGGCCCGTGGTCCAGCCCGTGATGCAGGGCGACACTCTGGTGCTGCGCGAGCACCGGGGGCACCGGCTCGGTTGGCTGCTCAAGGTCGTCGGGATCGAGACGATCGAGCGCGACCACCCGGGGCACCCCTCGATCATCACGTTCAACGCGGAGGAGAACCGCCCGATGCTCGACGTGAACGAGGCCGTCGGGTTCGTCGGCGTCGGCAGCGAGGGGATCTGGGAACACCGCCCGGCGTAGGGTTCCCCCATGGCACGCTCACGGGGGTTGGACGATCTGGTCAGCGACGGGGTCTTCCTGGCCTGGGAGGCGCAGCTGCAGCTCGCCGACCGGTACGACGACCACGAACGCTGGAACGTCGACCTCGCCGCCGGCACCCTGCAGTTCGTCGGGCCGCACCCAGGTGAGTTCCGCATCCAGCTCCTGGGGTCGGCCGCACCGGGGCCGCGCACCTGGCTCTGGGGCTGGGCGAACCCGTCGCAGTACCCCGCGTCGGTGCTCGCCGCCGCGAACGCCACCCGCGCGCTGGGCGAACGGCTCGGTGTCCCGGAACTCGTGCAGGGCGAGGTCCCGTTCGGCGAGCACCGGCAGGCCGACGCCGCAGACGCCGGGTACGAGTTCGCGTGGGACATGTCGATCGCGGCACGGCTGGCGACCGGTTCGTGGTTCGGCTTCGGCGGCCACGTCGGTGGGGGTTCCCGGCTGTGGGTCCTGTTCGAGGACGTCCTGTTCGTGCCGCCGACGGTCCCCCGGATGGTGCGGGTCTTCAGTGAGGGCCTGCAGACGACCGAGGTGCGCGACCACCGCCGCGCCGTGGGGAGCTGGGCGTCGCTCCGCGGTGTCCCCTGGGACGGGCGCACGCTGACGTTGGCGGACGGGACCATCACGGTCGACTTCGACGAGCTGGGCCGGATCCGCGACCTGCAGGGGTCGTCGGCGAGAGCCTGAGGCGGGCCGCAGCGCGCGCTGCGGACTGACACCGCTCCTCCAGACCGACCCGCCTACCATGGAGGGTCCGCGGTCTCGCGGACGCACGCGTCCCTGGAACAAGGTTGATGACCGTCACGTCCCCCGCAACCCAGCCCGGAGGCCCGGCGCCGGAATCCGCGCCCGTCACCGCACGCACGTCCACCGTCGCGACCGTGCTGGTCGTCGCGATCCCGCTCGCCGTCGCGTGCTCGCTCCTCGGGCTGACGATCACCGGAGCGTTCACCGCGAACCAGCAGCTGGTGTCCGCCGGTGACGTCGTCGAGTACGGCCTGCCGATCGCCCGCGTGGTGCACGACACCATGGCGGCCCTGACGGTCGGCCTGCTCATCGTCGCCGCGTTCGCGCTGCCGGCGCAGAAGAAGGACCACCGGGCACTCTCGAGCGTGCAGCACCGCGCCACGCGCTGGGCGGCGGCGACGGGATCGGTCTGGTTCCTCGCGGCTGCCGTCACCGTCGTGCTGACCGGCGCCAACACCCTCGGCGTCCCGCTCACCAGTCCGGTGTTCGCCCGCAACTTCATGCTGTTCGCGTTCCAGGTCGAGATCGGTCAGGCGCTCGTGGTCTCGGCGGCGGCGATCCTCATCGCGACCGTGATCGCCGCGTTCGCCACCCGGGTCACGACGCTCGCCGTCGCCACGGTGTTCGGTCTCTTCGCACTGCTCCCCCTGGCGCTGTCCGGCCACGCCGCCGGCTCGCTCGAGCACGCCAACGCGGTGAACTCGCTCGCGATCCACCTGATCGGGGTGTGCGTCTGGGCCGGTGGGCTCGTCGCCGTGGTGCTGCTGCGCACCCGCACGAAGGGCGCGACCGGACGGGTGGTCTCCCGCTACTCGACGTTGGCCGGCTGGTCGTTCGGTGCCGTCGCGTTCTCCGGCATCGTCAACGCCTCGCTGCGGCTGACCGGTCCGCTCGACCTCGTCACCACCCCCTACGGCGCGCTCATCACGGTCAAGGCGACCATCCTCGTGCTGCTCGGGATCGCCGGCGTCGTGCAGCGCCGCAAGCTCGTGCCCGGGCTGCTCCGCGCGCCGCTCGACCGTCGCCGGTTCACCCGGTTCGCGCTGGCCGAGATCGTCTTCATGGCCGTCGCGATCGGCGTCTCGGTCGCCGTGTCCCGCTCGCAGCCGCCGATCCCCCAGACGCCCGAGACCGGTGAGGACACCCGCTCCGGACTGATCGGGTTCCCGTTCCCGCCGGCGCAGACGATGCAGACCTACCTGACGCAGTGGCACATCGACTGGGTGTGGCTCGGGCTCGCCGTCGTCGGGGCCGTCTGGTACCTGCTCGCCGTGCGGAAGCTCCGGAAGCGCGGCGACAAGTGGCCCGTCGGGCGCACCATCGCGTGGGTCATCGGCTGCGCCCTGTTCATCTGGACCACCTCGGCCGGCCCAGCCGTGTACGGCATGATCCACTTCTCGTCGCACATGGTCCAGCACATGCTGCTCATGATGTTCGTGCCGCTGCCGCTCGTGCTCGGTGGTCCGGTGCTCCTGGCCATGCGCACCCTGCCGGTCCGGAACGACGGCTCCCGCGGGGCCCGCGAGTGGCTCATGCTCTTCGTGCACTCGCGGTACATGCAGTTCATGGGCAAGCCCGCCGTCGCCGGTGTCATCTTCGCCGGGTCGCTCGTGGTGTTCTACTTCACGCCGGCGTACCAGGCGGCGATGCAGTCGCACGAGTGGCACGTGGCGATGGTCGTCCACTTCGTGTTGAGCGGCTACCTGTTCTTCTGGGTGTTCGTCGGCGTCGACCCGGGGCCGAAGCGTCCGCCGTACCCGATCCTGATCATCGCGCTGCTCGCGACGCTGGCCTTCCACGCGTTCTTCGGGGTCGCCGTGATGACCTCGCAGTCGGTGTTCGCGATCGACTGGTTCCACGCCCTCGGCCAGACGAACGACGCGGCGCTGCTCGACGACCAGCACACCGGCGGCGGCATCGCCTGGGGCGCCTCCGAGCTGCCCATGGTCTTCGTGGCGTTGCTCGTGGTGCGGAACTGGATCCGGACGGACAAGCGTGACGCGAAGCGGCTCGACCGCAAGGCCGAGCGCGACGGTGACGCCGACCTGAAGGCGTACAACGAACGCCTGGCGGCGATCAACGCGTCGGACAGCGCGCGCCGCGACTGACGGTCGCGCGACGCACCTTCCTCGAACGCGGACGGCGCCCCGGGCAGTTGCCCGGGGCGCCGTCCGCGTCGTGCAGTCCGTTACTCCGCGGTGGTGTCGGCGATCGCGCCGCGAGCGGTACGGGTGCGACGGACCATCAGAAGTGCCAGGCCCGCGATGAGCAGTGCCGCCGCCAGTGCCACGGCGGTGCCGACGGCGACCGGCGAGCCCGTGAACGCGAGCGCACCGGTGGTGGTCGGTGCGGGCGTGGCGGACGCGGTGGCCGATGCCGACGGGACGACCGGTGCCGCCGTCGCCGACGGATCAGCCGAGGCGGACGGTGCCGGAGCGGGCGCCGAGGACGACGGCGCGGTCGGCTCGTCCGTGGGCCCCGGCGTCGGCTCGACGACGGGGAGCGCCGCGACGACGATCACGAGCGCGCTGCTCGACGCCGCGAACGACGCGTCACCGCTGTAGGCGGCAGTGACCGTGTTCGTGCCGACCGACAGGGCGTCGGTCTCGCAGCTCGTGTCGGGCAGGGCGACGGAGCACAGGACGGTCCCGTCCGCGGCCGTGAAGGTCACGGTGCCGGTCGCGCCGGTGGGCAGGCCGGACGCGGTCAGGCGGACCTTCGAGCCGACGACCGGAGCCGTCGCGTCGGTGCTCGCCACGAGCTCCGTCGACTGCGCGGTCACGACCAGCTCGAACGGCGCACCGTCGGCGGCCTCGTAGTTGTCGTCGCCGTTGTAGCGGGGGTGCACGGTGTACGTGCCACCCGGCAGGTCGGACGGGATCGCGCACGTGGTGTCGGGCAGCGTCGCGGTGCACAGGACGGTGCCGTCGTCGGTGACGTACTCGATGGTGCCGGTGGCGTCCTCGGGCACGTTCGGGGTGTCGAGCGTGGTGGTCTCGCCGTGCGTGACCGTCACCGTGGTGTCGGGTGCGGTCGGCTCGCCGCCGTCGCTCGGGTCACCGCCGTCGCTCGGGTCGCCACCACCGGTACCGGGCTGGGTGCCGATGGTCGTCGATGCCTTGCGGACCGTCAGGTCCACTGCGACCGAGGTCGAGTCGGCGTGCAGCGCGTCGCCGGAGTAGACGGCGGTCACCGTGTGCGCGCCGGCGCCGAGACCCTCGGCCACGCAGCTCGTGTCGGGGAGCGTCGCCGTGCACAGGACGGTGGAGCCCTCGCGGTACTCGACCGTGCCGGTCGGCGCGGCGACCGTCTCCGAACCGGAGCCCAGGCCGGTCACGTCGAGCGTGATCCGTTCGCCGTAGGCGGCGGACGTCGGGGTCGACTGGACCGTGACCTCGGTGGGGACCTTGGTCACGGTGAGCGCCGCGGTGCCGGTGGCACCGGTGTGGTCGGCGTCTCCCCGGTACGAGGCGGTGACCCCGGTCGTACCGACCTTCGAGGTCGGGACGTCGCACGAGGCAGCGCCGTCGACGATCTTCGCCGTGCAGAGCTCGGCGCCGGACTCGGTGTCGGTGAAGACCACGGAGCCCGTGGGTGCGGTGGCGCCGGACTCCACGGAGGAGCCGACCTTCGCGGTCAGCGTGGCGGTGTCACCGACGGTCGCGGTGGCGTCGGCGACCGTGAGCGTCGTGCCCTGCTGCTCGACGGTCAGGGCGCGGGTCACGGTGACCGCCTCGGCGTCGGTCGACGCCAGGACGGTGGAGATCGTCGCGGTGCGCGCTGCGCCGGTGACCGAGTACGGGATGGAGAGGGTCGGCAGCTCGGTGCCAGCGGCCAGGGGGGACGCGGCGTCGACGGCCTGGTCGCACGTGACGACCTGCCCGACGGGCGGCTGGCAGGTCCAGCCCGCACCGGTCACGCCGGAGACGTCGGGCGTGACGCCCGCCGGGAACGTGGTGGTGGTACGCACGAGCTGCGACTCGGAGCCACCGTCGGCCGAGACGGTGGGGGTGACCGTGTACGCGCCGGAACCGGCGTGCGCGACGGTGGCCGTGCCTCCCGTGCTGGCGGTCAGCACCGGCACCGGACCGGCGGCCGTCGTGGTGCGGAGGTAGTTGACCTCGTGGATGTCGTTCTGTCCGCCGGTGCCCGCGACCCAGCCGTAGGTGAGCTTGTAGGGGTAGCCGGTGGCGGGGTCGACCCACGACGGATCGACGTTCGCGGCGTTGCCGGCGGTCAGCTTCGGCAGAGCGCCCCGGACGATCTGCTGCGTGCCGCCGATGGACGTGAAGACGACCGCGTACTGGCCGGCGGGGACGGACACCGCGGTGTTCTCCTGCGCCGCGAGCGTCGATGCCGTCGGGTTGATCACGATCTCGACGGGGACCTTGGCCTGGTCGCGGTTCGTGACGCCGGTCTTGTTGAGCGAGCCGTTGACCACGGTGCGGGACTGCACGCAGTAGCCGGTGCCGCCGTCGCCGGGGCCACGGACCGTGACGGCGTTCGGCGTGAGGGTGCCGTTCGTCGCCTGGTCGGACGCGCACCCCGTGCCGCCGAACTGGCGGTTGCCGAAGTTGCCGTAGCGGTCGAGGCCGATGCCGAGGTACGCGTGGGACAGGCCCTGCGCGGTGTTCGTGGTGCTCGCGCTGTACCCGAGCGAACCACCCAGGTAGCCGATCTTCGCCGGCACGGTCGGGTTGTACGGATCGGTGGCGGCGAGGTAGAAGACGATGCCGTCGGCCGAGGAGCCGTTGTACTGGTAGCTGTCGAAGACCGCGTCGATGCCCTTGGTGATCGGCACGGACTGCTTCGCGCCCAGGCCACCGGCCTGGTTGTTCACCGCACCGGTCAGGCGGAGCGCTCCGCTGCCGTCGGCGTCCGTGGCACCCGCGCAGGTCGGGACCGAGCCGGTGTTCGAGGAGCCGGCGGACGGCTTCGCCGTCAGGCACGCGACGTTCGCGGCACCGGACTGCGTCGACGGCAGGATGTAGGCGTTGCCGGCGCTCGCGCCGGTGAACCCCTCGTTCACGAAGGTGGTCTGCGCGGGGGCCGCGGCGGATGCGGTGGTCGCGCCGACCCCGACGAGCGCGATGCCCGCGAGTCCGGCGACGACGACGCCGGTGAGGATCTTGCGAGCGCGCGCGACGGCGCGCCCCTGGTGGTGTGTACGCACTGGAGCCCTGTTCAGTGAGAAGGGTGCCGACGAGGAGCGTGCTCGCCCGGCTCGTCGGCTCGGGTCCTCACACCGTAGAGCGGCCTTGGGTACCCGCGGGTCTCGAAACCTGAGTTCTCACCACAACTGGGGGCACGGCCTGGCCGATCCCCGCGACGACCCGCTCCGTCAGTCGCCGTGGACGATGCAGACCGCGTCGAGGTCCAGTGCGGCCTCGAGCGCCGCAGAGATCCCGGACTCGCCGTCGGAGCCAGCGGGGGTGACGGTGTCCACCCACCACAGCGGCGTCGCGAGCGTGGGGGCGTCCGGCAGGATCCGCTCGACCTCGTCGAACGAGTCGACCCGCCGCACCCCGAGCACCGTGATCACCGGGTGGGTGGCGTCGCGGCAGACCTGCAGCATCGGGCCGTCGTCGAGGGCGCGGACGCCCCAGGACTCGTCGTGCAGGAGCAGCGCCTCGGCGACCTCCCGTGTCTCGACCGGTCGACGGCAGAGGATGGTGACGTCACGGGGCACCGTGACCGCCCGTCACCCGGGCGTCCCGCACGTGCCCGTCGAGCGTGCCCTCGTCGTGGGCGGGATCGAGCGGTGCTCCGCCGACGAGCTGCAGGAAGCGGTCCTCGTCGATGCGGTCGAGGAAGGACTCGAGGGCCTCCCAGCCGTCCTCGAACCGGACGATCATGCCGCCGTCGGCGCTGTCCGTGTCGCCGTCCTCGCTCCGGTCGCCGTCGGCCCCGGACCGGGTGCCGAACGTCGCCGTCGTTGTGCGCGGCGGCGGCCAGACCCCGTCGCGGTCGAGGAACTCGGATGCTTCGGGCCCGACGACGACGGCGAGCGGCGACGGCTCGCCGTGCGACACCGCGCGGACCAGGTGGTCGGCGTCTCCGCGGCGCTGCATGACCACACCGAAGACCGGCACCACCTGGTCAGCGACCTGCTGGACGGCGTCGAACAGGCGGTTCGCGAGCTCCGGGTCGGTGTTCTCCTCGGGCACGGTGAGCACGGCGGACATCGTCTCGACGACGACGCCACCGACCAGGTGAGCGGTCATGGTGGCGGAGAAGCCCTCGCCCACGGCGTACGACGTCGACACCCCGGGCGCCTCGTGCTTGGCGTACTGCGTGACGACCCAGCGGTCCCACGGCACGGTGAGTGGTTCGGCGGTGCCCCAGCGGGTGGGGCAGGTCCCCACGGTGTGGCACAGGGCCTCGATCGCGGATCCCATGTCCACGGCGCGCTCGGCGTGGTGGCGGAGGGTCAGGTCGATGCTGATCTGGCGGACGGAGTCCGCCGAGACGGGGTGCTCGGGCGACGGTGTGCCGACGAGTTCGGGACCGCGGTGCACGAAGTCCTCGATGCCCGAGGCGGCGACGCCCGTCCGGCCGTCCCGGAGCGTGCCGTCGAAGTCCGCGACGGCCCACGCGGCTCCGTACGCCCCGAGCGCGTGCCGGAGGGCCGGGGTGATCGCGGATTCCCGTCCGGTCCGCAGCACGACCGTGCGGCCGGCGTCCGCCGATCGGCGGAGCAGTGAGGCGAGCGCGTCGGTCAGCCACACGACCGGCGAGGCGGACTCGACCACGATGGCGGGACCGACCACGTCGTCGATGAGGGGATGCCTGACCATCCGGTCCTCCTCGGGTTCTTCGGCGCTGGAACTCCCTGGACGGTACACACGAGGACGACACCTGTCCGTCAGGCTGGCGTGCTCACAGCGGAGACTCGGGAGGCACGACACACGCCCGGCAGGAGGCGTACGGTGCGCGGTCGGCTGGCTTCCAGGCGAGAATCCGCTAGGCTTGCCGAGTCCCGTTCTGCGGGGCGCGCGAGTGTAGTTCAATGGTAGAACTCCAGCTTCCCAAGCTGGTAGCGCGGGTTCGATTCCCGTCACTCGCTCCAACTAGCATCGTGCTGTGGAGTCCAAGCCGGCATCTGTCCTCAAGGCGATCAGGGCCGAGATCATCGCCGGCACGCTCGCACGTGGCTCCCGGTTGAAGGAAGACGTCCTCGCCGAGCGCTTCGGCGTCTCGCGGGTCCCGGTGCGCGAGGCCCTCCGGCAGCTGGAGACCGAGGGCTTCGTCGAGTCCGAGAAGTTCAAGGGCGTCCGGGTCGCCGACTCCTCGACCGAGGTGGTCATCGAGCTCATGCAGATCCGCCGCGGGCTCGAGGTACTGGCTGCCGAGCTCGCCGCTCGTCGCCAGGGTGGCGAGTGCGCCGACCTGCTCCGCGCCGTCGGCCACGAGGAACGGTCCGACCAAGAGGTCGAGGCCGCGCAGTCGCCGCGGTTCGCGTTCCACGGGCTGGTGGCGCGGGCCTCGGGGAACGGCCGGCTCGAGACGATGATCGACCACCTCATCCACCAGACGGCCTGGGCCTTCGAGCGCGTCACACAGGAGGAGGTCGCGTCGAGCAGCGACGACCACACCGCCGTCGCCGGTGCGATCCTCCGCGGCGCCTCGGTGCAAGCGGGACTGCTGATGGACGAGCACCTGCGCCGCGACGAGGCGATCTACCGGGCCCTGAACCCGTAGGAACGTATACAAAACGAGAACGTAGTCCGCCGGAAACCAGCCCGAAACAGCTTTTCGTATACAAAAGAGTGACCACACGGTGCACCCACCGCACTCTTCCCCCGCTGGAGTTACGAATGTCCGCTGTAACCCGCTCCACCGCACCAACCAGAACCGCGTCCATTGCCCGGCCCGAGGGCGGCATCGGATCCGCCCTCGACTCGATCGGCTTCACCCGGGCCCAGTTCTGGGTCCTCATGCTCATCCTCGCCGGGGAGTTCTTCGACACGCTCGAACAGAACTCCATCGGCGCGATGGCCACCAACATCAAGGCCTCGCTCGCCATCGGCGACGTCCAGCTCTCCACGATCAACACCGCCACCGTCCTGGGTGGCCTGGTCGGCCGGTTCCTGGCCGGCTGGCTCGCCGACAAGTACGGTCGGCGGTTCTCGCTCGGGCTCAACCTGCTCGTCTACACGCTCGGCGGCCTCCTCAGCGCCGTCTCCTTCAACTTCGACATGCTGCTCGTCAGCCGGTTCATCGTCGGGATCGGCGTCGGCGGCGAGTTCATGATCGGCATCGCGATGCTGTCCGAGATGGTGGCCACCAAGTACCGCGGCGGCCTCATCGCCACCATCAACGTCGGCGCCGGCGGCATCGGCAACTTCATCTCCTACGGCCTGTTCCTGCTGCTGCTCGGGCCACTTGCCGTCCCGCTCGGCGGCGACGACCACGTCTGGCGCTGGACGTTCGTGATCCTGGCGATCCCCGCCCTGTTCGTCGTCCTGTACCGCCGCAAGCTGCCCGAGACGCCTCGCTGGCTGCTGTCGAAGGGCCGGGTCGACGAAGCGAACCGTTCGCTCGCGATCCTCGCCTCGAACACGCTCACCCCGCCCGCCGACGCCGCTCCCCCGGTGCGCCTGACGCCGGCCGACCTGCCCCCGGTCGCCCTGCACTCGTCACCAGCAGCGGTGTTCCACAAGCTCGTGCTCCGCCGGACGATCGCGATCGGCGTCGCCTCGTGGATGGCCTTCGGCGTGCAGGTCACGCTGAACTTCCTGATGCCGACCCTGCTCGTCGAGCGCGGCTACACGGTGTCGCAGAGCCTGCTCTACACGATGATCATGAACATCGGATCGCTCCTCGGGTGCACGGCGGCGGCGCTCCTCGCCAACCGCGTCGGACGACGGCCCCTCATCGCCGTCGCGGGCATCCTCGGCTGCCTCACCGCCCTGGCGTTCGCGGCGTTCGGCAACGACACCGCCGCGATCCTGGCGCTCGGCGCCCTGTTCCAGTTCTTCACGATGTTGACGAACACCACCCTCGCGGCGTGGACCGCCGAGGTCTACCCGACCGCGATCCGTGCCTCCGGCGCCTCGATCGTCAACGGCATCGGCAACATCGCCGGAGCGGTCATGCCGTTCGCCGCGATCGCGCTGTACGGGTCGTGGGCCTTCGCCGGCGTCTTCGGACTCGCCGCCGTGATGTACGCGGTCCTGGTGATCGCCTCCCGCTTCGCCCCGGAGACCCGCGGCCGCTCGCTCGAGGACGTCAACGAGAACGCCCTGTCGACCACCACCGCCTGACCCACCTGACCACCCGTACCAACCGCACCACCCCGGTGGGCCGGACACCCCGGCCCACCACCCCACGATCGGAGCACACCATGGACACCCTGAAGATCTCGGCGACCGCGAACGGCCTCAACTACCTGCCCGAGTACGTCGCCGACGTCGGCGGTCTGTTCGCCGAGCGCGGCCTGTCCGTCACCGCGAAGGCCTGCGACCCGTGGACCGGCGTCCTCGACGACATCGACTCGCACGAGGCCGACCTCGCGCTCGGCGGTCTGTGGGTCCCCGCGATGTACGCCGGGACCCCGCGGAAGCTGTCCGTCGTGGGACAACTCAACCACGGGTTCCCGATGACCATCGTCGCCCGCGACGAGACGGCCCCGATCACGCTGGACTGGCTCGCCGGCAAGGTCGTCCTGGCGCCCGGCGCCGGCGGCAGCGCCCCGTACGAGTTCACGGCCGGACTCATCCGCGAGGCCGGGTTCGACGTCGCGGCGACCCGCTTCGTCCGCGACCTGTCGACCGCCATGCTCATCGAGCTGTACCAGGGCGGGCTCGGTGACGCGATCATCCTCGACCTCGTCTCCGCCCAGGAACTCGTCGCCGCCGGCGGGGGCACGATCGTCTTCCGGCACCTCGACGCCGGTGGCGTGATGCCGAACAGCGTCTACTACACGCGTACGGACCGCATCGACGAACTCGGCGACCGGGTCGACCGGTTCATGGACGGCATCGCCGCCGCGATGGCCAAGATCACCGCGGGCGACGCCGACGCCGAGATCGCGGCCGTGCTCGCCGCGCGGTGGCCGGAGAAGGACGCCGCCCTGCTGCGACGGGCCGCCGACGAGATGGCTGCCGGGGGCGTCTGGGACTCCGCGGTCGTCGACCGCGATGCCTCCGACCGCTGGATGCGCATCCTGTTCGACGGTGGCCTCACGACCCACACCCCGTCGCTCGAGGAACTGCTCGGCGCACCGACCGCCGTCCGCGCGTCGTGACCGTCGTCCTCGGCGCCGCCGACGTCGCCGGCCTCATCGATGCCGTCGACGTCGTCGGGGCCGTGGAGGCGATCCACGCCGACCTCGGGACCGGCGCGGTGCAGCAGCCGGCGCCGGTCGCACTGACCGGCGCCGACGACGCGCTCTTCCTGCCGATGGCCGTGCGCTCCGACCGGCTCGGCCTCGTCGCCGTCAAGCTGATGGCCGACGTCCCCGACAACGCTGCGCGGGGACTGCCGACGCAGCGGTCCACGATCCTGGTCTCCTCGTCGGTCACCGGCGAGTGCGTCGCCGTGCTCGACGGCATGACGATCACCCGGGCACGGACCGCGGCGACCACCGTCGTCGCGACGAAGCACCTCGCCCGCCCGGGCAGCCGGACCCTCGGGATCCTCGGCGCGGGCAACCTCGCCGTGGAGCACGTCCGTGCCTTCGAGGCGACGCGACCGTTCGAGCGGATCGTCCTGTGGTCCCGCTCGTCGGGCACGGTCACGCGGTTCCTCGAAGCCGTCGGACCGGACGTCGCCCGGCGGTGCGTGATCGTGCCGGAGGCCCGACGCGTGGTCGAGGAGGCCGACGTGCTCTGCACCCTGACGCCCTCGGTCGACCCCGTCGTCCGCGGTGCCTGGTTGCACGCCGGCCAGCACGTGAACGCGGTCGGGGCCCGTCCCCGCCCGACGCACCGGGAGCTCGACGGTGCGGCGATGGCACGCGGCACGGTCGTCGTCGACAGCCGGGCGACCGCCTGGACGAAGTCCGGGGACCTGCTCGAGGCCGTCGTCGAGGGGGCGCTCCCGCCGGACCTCCACCCCGCCGAACTCGGCGAGGTGGTCGCCGGGCGTGCACCCGGCCGGACCGCGGACGACGAGATCACCGTGTTCGACTCGGTCGGTCTCGGCGCGCAGGACCTCGCCGTCGCGGCCCGGCTGATCGACCTCGCACGCGAACGGGGCGTCGGCACTCCGGTCGCCGTGGCGAGGGCCGGGACGGTGGTTCCCGGCCGCTGACCAGGGTCGCGCGGCAGGGTGCTCCCATGCGCCGTGCTCTCCCCCTGGTCGTCGGCGGCACCGTCGCCGTGCTCGTCCTCGCCGGGTGCTCCGGTGGCGGCCCCGGTGCACCGACCGCCTCGGCCACGTCGACCGGACGGGCCACGAGCACGCCGACGAGCACCCCGGCGACGGGGACGGCGGCGCCCCGGGTGGACGCCGCGACCACCGCCGCGGTCCGCCGAGCACTGGCGGCCCTCGAGCGGGAGTACGACGCCACGGTCGGCGTCGTCGCGACCGACACCGTCACGGGTGCGACCGTCGCGTACAACGGCGACCGTCGGTTCGGCTACGCCTCCACGATCAAGGTGTTCGCCGCGGCACAGTTCCTGCGCTCCGTCCCCACGGACGCCCGCGACGAGGTCGTGCACTGGACGGCAGCGGACGTCGCGGCCGCGGGGTACTCGCCCGTCACCGAGCAGCACGTCGCCGACGGGCTGTCGTACGAGCAGCTCGCCGAGGCGGCCGTCCGGATGAGCGACAACACGGCCCTGAACCTCGTGCTCACGCGCATCGGCGGTCCGAGCGGCCTCGACGCCGCGCTGGCGGAGCTCGGCGACACCACGACCGAGGTGGTCCACGGCGAGCCGGACCTCAACACCATCGAGCCGGGCAGCACCGAGGACACCACCACCCCGGCGGCGTTCGCCGCGGCCCTGGCGACCGTGCTCGACGGCCGCACCCTGAGCAGTGCCGACACCGCGCTGCTGGTCGACTGGATGGGCGGCAACGCGACCGGCGACGCCCTGATCCGCGCCGGTGCGCCCGACGGCTGGGTCGTCGTGGACAAGTCCGGTGGCGCGGGCGGGATCCGGAACGACGTCGCACGGGTCACGCCGCCCGACGGCGACCCGATCGTGCTCTCCGTGTTGACCACGCGGAACGACCGCGACGCCGCCTACGACGACGCCCTGGTGGCGCGGTCGGCCGCAGCGGTGCTCGACGCGTTCGACCGCTGATCGACCGGGGCGACGGCCGCCGTTCTGCACCGCGTCACACGGCGTCATGAACGACACCTGTCGGCGACCTCGGGACACTACGCTCGCTCCATGTCCTCCCCCGAGTCCCCCGTGGTCGTCGTCGGCGCCGGCGTCATCGGGCTGAGCGCCGCATGGCACCTCGCCGGGCTCGGGCAGCGCGTCCTGCTCCTCGACAGCGGGACGGTCGCCGGCGGCACCACCACCGCGGGTGCCGGGTTCGTGGGCCAGTGGGCAGCCGGCTACGCCTGGTACTGGAACGAGTCCGAACGCGACGTCGAGCAGTACGGCATCGACTTCTACCGCGACCTCGCCGGCGCCGGTCACGGCCCGACCGGGTACCGGCAGAACGGCAACGTGTGGCTGACCGTCACCGAGCAGGGCCGGGCCGACCACCTGCCGCCGTTCGAGCAGCACCCGCTCCGACCGGCCGGGGCGCGCACCCTCACCCCCGCCGAGGCGGCCGACCTCGTGCCCGGGCTCGACCCGGCCGCGGTCACCGCCGGCTTCCTGCACCCCGACGGCATCCAGATCAGCGCGCCGGACACCGCGCGTGCCCTGACGGCATCGGCACGCGCACGCGGTGTCGAGATCCGCGAGCACACGCCGGTGGCCGGACTGGAGGCCCGTGACGGCTCCGTCACGGGCGTCCGGACCGCCGGTGGCGAGGTCATCAGCGCCGATCGGGTCGTGCTCGCCGCCGGCAGCTGGACGAACGCGCTGCTCGCACCCTTCGGGCGCGAGCTGCCGACGGTCCGGGTGGTCGCCAGCCGCCTCGTGACGACGCCGTTCGGGCTGCCGGGGTCCCTGCCGACCCTGATGCTGCCAGAGCTGCACGGCCTGTGGATCCGCGAGCACCGCGGCGGCCTGACGTACGGTGCCGGCCCCGGGTACGAGCCGCTGCACGTCGGTGGCGCGGACCGGCGCGACGAGCCCGCGCGCCGCCCCGTGCGCACGGACCTGCTCGACGCCATGCGCACGTACCTGCACCCGATCGTCGCCCGGCTGCTCCC
Source organism: Curtobacterium pomorum (assembly GCF_044497295.1). Taxonomy (NCBI): domain Bacteria; kingdom Bacillati; phylum Actinomycetota; class Actinomycetes; order Micrococcales; family Microbacteriaceae; genus Curtobacterium; species Curtobacterium pomorum. The sequence goes on along the minus strand of NZ_CP172409.1, from coordinate 424,191 downwards.
CGCTGCCGCGAGCGTGCTCGGGGTGGACGAGACCCCCACGCAGGGCGTCGTCTCGATGACCGCCGACCGGAACTTCATCGTCGGCGCGGTCCCCGAGCTGCGCGGGCTCGTGGTGGCGGGCGGCGACAACGAGTCCGGCGTCACGCACGGTCCGGGGCTCGGGCGGATCGCGGCGGAACTGAGCGTCACGGGTACGACCACCCTCGGCGATGCGAGCCGCTACGCCCCGGCGCGGTTCCCGGCGGCGGCCCCGACCGAGGCCGAGGTGGTCGCGATGATGCCGGCGCGGCGCGAAGCCGACGCCCGACGTGCAGGAGCAGTGTCGTGAGCGACGCGCTGAGCGACCGGGCCCCGACGCACGTCGTGATCGGCGGCGGGGTCGTCGGTGCCGCCACCGCGTACGCCCTCACACTCCGCGGCGAGCGCGTCCTGCTCGTCGAACAGCACGAGCGCGGACACCACAACGGCTCGTCGCACGGCGCCACCCGGATCTTCCGGCAGGGCTACGCCGACCCCGAGTACGTCGACCTGACCTCCCGCGCCCTGGTGCTGTGGGAAGCGCTCGAGGGCGCTGCGGGCGAGGAGCTCATCGTCCGCACCGGAGCCGTCGACCACGGCCGCGCCGAGGTCGTCGACGCCATCGCCGCCGCGCTGACGGACGCCGGCATCCCCCACGAGACCCTGAGCCCGGACGACGCCGCCGCGCGCTGGCCGGGGATCGCCTTCGAGGGGCGCGTGCTCGCGCACGCCACGGCCGGTCGCATCCGGTCCGACCGCGCGATCGAGGCCTTCCTGACCCTGGCCGAGCGGACCGGGCTCGCCGACCTGCGCTTCGACACCCGGGTCACCGGGCTCGACGACCACGGCGACGACGTGACGGTGACGCTGTCCGACGGGTCCACCCACCGCAGCTCGTCCGTGGTGGCGGCCTTGGGGTCGTGGGCTCCCACGTTGGTCGGCGACCTGCTCGCCGGACGCGGGGCGGGCCTCCCGGCCCTCCGCGTCACCCAGGAACAGCCCGCGCACTTCCCCAGCCACCTGCCGGACCAGGCGTGGCCGAGCTTCGTGCACTGGGCCGCCGACGACGACGTGTACGGGCTGCTCACCCCGGGCGAGGGCGTCAAGGTCGGGTTCCACGGCACCGGCCCCGTCGTCGATCCGGACCACCGCGACTTCACGCCCGTGCCGGCCGAGGCCGAGCGGCTGCAGGCCTACGTCGCGCGGTACGTGCCCGGTGTCGACGCGTCGAAGCCGACCTTCATCAGCTGCCTGTACGACAACTCCCCCGACGACGACTTCGTGATCGACCGACGTGGTCCCGTCACCGTCGCGACCGGGTTCTCCGGCCACGGCTTCAAGTTCGCACCGCTGCTCGGCGACATGATCGCCGACCTCGCGACCGGCGGGGCCGCACATCCCCGTTTCTCCCTCTCGAAACCATCCCCCTCAGGAACCCCGTGACGACCCGACTCCTCTCCGCGCTCGCGCTCTCCGCTGCCGTCGCCGCCGTGCTCACCGGCTGCGTCTCGACCGGGGCGTCCACCGACGTCTCCGACGGCCTGGTGATCGGCACGACCGATCCCGTCACGTCCCTCGACCCGGCCGGCGCCTGGGACCGCGGCAGCTACACGGTGCAGACGCAGCTGTACCAGCACCTGCTCACCTACCCGGCCGGCGGGACGACGCCGAGTCCCGAGGTCGCCGAGTCCTGCGACTTCACCGACGGCACCCACTACGTGTGCCGGATCCGCGACGGGCTCACGTTCTCGAACGGTGACGCCCTGACGGCGGAGGACGTCGTGTTCTCGTTCGAGCGCCAGGTCGGCATCGGCTCCGAGAACGGTCCGGGGTCGCTGCTCGCCAACATGGCGTCCGTGGCGGCCGACGGCGACGAGGTCACGTTCACCCTGGAGCAGGCGAACGACCAGACGTTCCCGTACGTCCTGGCGAGCATGGCCGGCGCGATCGTCGACAGCAGTGTGTTCTCGAAGACGAAGGTCCACGCGGACGACGGGGTCGTCGGATCCGGTCCGTACGCGCTGCAGCAGTCCGCCGACGGCGGGGCGACCATCGCCCTGACGGCGAACGAGGAGTACGACGGCACCGCGCCGGAGTCGTCGAGCGTGACGATCAAGCAGTACACGAAGTCCGCCGACCTCAAGCTCGCGGTGCAGGAGGGCGACGCCGACGTGGCGTACCGCCAGCTCACGCCGACCGAGGTCACCTCGTTGTCCGAGGACGACGGCCTGCAGCGGGTCCAGGGCTCGTCGGGCGAGGTCCGGTTCCTCGGCTTCAACCTCGACACGATGCCCGGTGACGACACCGCGCAGAAGACCGCGATCCGCCAGGCCGTCGCCGCGACGGTCGACCGCGCGGCGATCGCGAAGGACGTCTACCAGGGCACCTACGCTCCGGCGTACTCGATCGTGCCGTCCGACTTCACCGGCGCGACCGATGCGTTCCAGACGGAGTACGACGGCGCCGACCCCGCGGCCATCCTCGAGGAGGCCGGCGTGCACACGCCCGTCGCGCTGCCGATCGAGTACACGACCGACCACTACGGCTCCGGGTCGGACGACGAGTACGCACTGATCGAGCAGCAGCTCGAGGACACCGGCCTGTTCACCGTCGACCTGCAGTCGGCGAGCTGGGACACCTACGTCGGGAACGTCGGCAAGGGCGAGTACCCGGTCTTCCAGCTCGGGTTCTTCCAGGACTACCCCGACGCCTCGTCGTACCTGACGCCGGCCTACGGTTCCGAGGACGTCAACCTGCTCGCGAACCACTTCGACGACCAGGCCGTGCAGCAGCTGGTCGCATCGCAGGCGGTCGAGGCCGACGCGACCGAGCGGACCAAGCAGATCGAGGAGATCCAGCAGGACACCGCCGAGTCCGTGCCGCTCATCCCGTTGCTCGCCGGGCAGGAGAACGTCATCGGGCAGAAGTCGCTCACCGGGCTGACGAAGTCGGTCGACGCCTCGGGGGAGTTCCGCATCTGGGAGATCGGGCGCTCGTGAGCACCGGCGACGCCGCGCTGCCGGGGGCCGCGTCCGCTGACCTGCTCCGCGACGCGGTCCGGAGCGGGATGCCCGCGGGGCTCGACGAGCTCGCGGCGCTCGTCGCCATCCCGTCCGTGCACGACGCGGCCGTGCAGTCGCTCGACGACTGCGACCGGGTCGCCGAACGCGTGCGGGCCGCCTTCGACGGCCTCGGCCTGGCGTCGCGCCTCGTCACGACGTCGGACGGCTCACAGGCGGTCCTCGCCACCCACCCGGCCCCGCCCGGCGCCCCGACGGTGCTGCTCTACGCCCACCACGACGTCCAACCCGCCGGCGACCTCGCGGCGTGGACGAGCGACCCGTGGACCCTGACCGAGCGCCAGGGTCGCCTGTACGGTCGCGGTGCCGCGGACTGCAAGGGCGGGGTCGTCACCCACCTCGTGGCCCTGCGGGCGCTGCTCGACGTGCACGGCGCGTTCCCGGTCGGGCTCGTCGTGGTCGTCGAGGGATCCGAGGAACAGGGCACCGACGGTCTCGAGCAGTACGTGTCCACCCACGCAGCGGACTTCGCCGACGTCGACGCCGCCGTCGTGATGGACGCCGGCAACGCCGCCGTCGGGGGCCCAGCGCTCGTGACCACCCTGCGCGGCACCGCGTTCGTCGAACTGCGCATCCGGGCGCTGCACGGCACCGTGCACTCGGGGATGTTCGGCGGTGCGGCGCCCGATGCCATCGCGACCCTGGTGGCCCTGCTCGCCACGCTGCGCGACGACGCCGGCGACACCACCGTCGACGGACTCGACGGGTCCCAGACCTGGGACGGCCTGCCCTACGACGCCGACCGGTTCGCCGCCGACGCCGGGCTGCTCGACGGCGCGGTGCCGATCGGGTCCGGGGACCCGGCATCCCAGGTCTGGGCACGACCGGCGCTGACCGTCGTCGGCATCGATGCGCCGGCCGTCGCCGGGTCGTCGCCGTCCGTGCAGGCGACCGCCGGTGCCGCGCTGAACCTCCGGGTGCCGCCGGGCGTCGACCCCGCTGCCGCCGGCGAACTGCTGGTGGCGCACCTGCTGCGGCGAGCGCCCGCCGGGGTCGAGGTCACCGCGCGCGTGACGGGGACCGGCGACGGGTTCCGCGCGACGGCCGGGCGGTACTCGTCGGCGTTCCGGAGCGCACTGGCGTCGTCGTACCGGGTGTCGTCGGTGGGCTCCCTCGGTGGCGGCGGATCGATCCCGCTCTGCGCGACGCTCGAACGGGCGATCCCCGGGGTCGAGGTCGTCCTGGCGGGGGTGTCCGAGCCCGCTGCGAACGTGCACGCACCGGACGAGAGCGTGGACCCGTCCGAGATCGAGCACATGGCCCTGGCCGAGGCACTGTTCCTCGTCGGGCTCGGCCCCGTCGGCGCCTGACGCAGCACGCACGCGCACGACGCCGTCGTCAGACGACCCCTGCAGCCGGAGCCACCACCGGCTTCCGCCGGGTCCGGACCTGCAGCACTCCGGTCAGCAGCAGCACCACGAGCCCGATCGCCAGCACCACGAGCCCGGCGAGGAACCCGATCACGACGAGCAGCAGCGTCTCGGTGGACATCCCGTCGCCGCCCGGGTCGGCGGCAGGCGCGGCGGCGATCGACCCGTCGGCCGGCTGCGCGACCGCCTCGACGCCGTCGGTCACCGCGAACGGCACCGCCACGACCGTGCCCGCGTCGCCGACGAGCACGACGTGGTGGTCGCCGACCTCCAGGCCGGTGGTGTCGACCGTGGCGGTGGCGACGTCGTCGTCCACGGCGAAGTCGTCGCCCTGCACCGGTTCGGAGTAGGTCCACACGCTCCCGCCCGCGTCCTCGCCCGTCCACGCCAGACGGAGCTCGAGCTGGTCGCCCGCGCTGACCTCGTCGGGGATCCCGGCGTCGGCGGCTGCGACGGTCCTGATGTCCCCGGCGCGGATCCGGCGCAGCAGCTCGTCCGAGTCCGCGGCCGGAGCGGTGGGCGGCTCAGCGGCCGACGGGGCCTTCGCCGAGTTCCGGGGCGCCGTGTTCCGGGGCGCGGCGGCCCCGGCACTGTTCTCCGGCACGGTGTCCGCTGCGGTGGTGATCGTCGGCGGCCCCGCCGTCGGGGGCAGCTGCACGACGGGCGGTTGGATGACCGTGCCGCCGGCGCCGGTACCACCGCCACCCGAGGTCGGACCGGTCGGCAGCGAGCCGGGGACCGTCTGCCCGGCGAAGTACACCGGGGTGAAGGTCTCGACCGCGGCATCGGCGGCGCCGTGCGCACCGATCGTCAGGACACCGCACTGCACGGCACCGGACAGGCAGTCGACGCGCTTCGTCGACTGGCCCGTGAACGAGGAACGCGCGACGATGCCGCCCTGCGTGAAGCCCGCGTTCTTCGTGCCGCTGAGCTCCGCGGTCGCTGCTGCTCCGGTACCGGTGTTGTCGGGCCAGGCGACGAAGCCCTGGCCGTCCTGCCCGGTGCCGCCGGACCCGGGGACGTAGTCGTAGCCCGCGCCGGCCGCTCCCCCGGCGCTGGGGTGCTTCGTGACGTACCCGAACAGCACGTACAGCCCGGAGCCGTTCGTGTTCTTCGTGAAGCCGGAGCCCGTCACGGTGAGCTTCGTGCCCGCCGCGGCGGTCGAGAGGCCGGTGGCCGGCCGCACGTTCGTGGAGGCTCCGCGGGCGTTCGCCGCCCCGGTGATCGAACCGTCCGCACCGACCACGGTTACCCCGCCACCGGTGTCGCCGCCGCCCGTTCCCCCGCCGCCGTCCCCACCACCGGGGTTCGTCGGCGCCTGCACGGTGACACGCAGGGTCGCGGTGTCGGACGCGACCCGCCCGATGACGGTGGACCCGACGACGTTGGTGGCGACCGCACGGTACCGGTCGCCGTCCAGGCCCTCGGTGGCGGTGATGCGGAGCGTGCTGGTCGTCGCGCCGGACACCGACGGGCCGTCCTGCAGGTCGGCCCAGCCGGACGGGGTCTGCTGCTGCCACTGCACGGTGGGCGTCGGGGTCCCGGTCGTGGCGACGGTGAACGACACCGGCTTCGGAGTCGCCGGGGTCGTGCCGCCGTCCGTGCCGGTGGTCGCGCCGGTCAACGTGACGGAGACGTCCGCCGGCTGCTTGGTGACGGACGGCGTGGTCGCGACGGTGAAGGTGCGGAGGCCCTGGGCGCGGGCCTCGGACGCGGCGTTCGTGATCCCGACGACCACACGCCCGTCGTCGGTGAGCACGAACGGATCACCGGTGTAGGTGGAGCCGGGCGTGTACTCGGCACCGATCGTCGCCGCGGTCCGACCGTCGATCGCGTACGCGCGCAGGACGTTGCCCGCGTCGGTGGAGCCGGCAGCGGACACCCAGAGGCGCTTCGCGGACTCGTCGACGGCCAGGTACGCGGCGCCGCCGACCCGGTCGATCGAGGTCGTCACGGCCGGGGTCCCCCGGAGCGAGACGGCGCGGAGCGTGCCGTCACCGTCGTTGCTCCACCAGGCCCGGCCCTGCGAGTCGACGACGGTCCCGCCGGTGGCCCCGGACGTCGCTGCGGCGCCGATCGACACGTCGGCGACCGAGGCTCCGGTGCCGAGGTCGAGCACGCGTGCGAGTGCGGCTGCCTGGTCGAACACGACGGCGCGCTTCCCCGTCCAGTCGATGCCGACCGACGAGATCGTCCCGGTGACCGAGCCGATCAGGGTGGCCGTGCGGGTCACGGCTCGGACGGTCCCGCCGGCAGGGCTGGTGCCGACCTCGGCCACCGCAGCAGAACCGGAACCAGAACCAGAACCAGAACCCGAGCCCGCTCCACTGCCGGCGGCCACCCGCAGCAGCCCCGCGGACCCGCCGTTCGCAGCCGGGGCGACCTGCGCGACGATCGAGCCGTCCGCGGGGTCGACCGCGAACGCCTTCGCAGCGGGCACCGCGACGGACGGCTTCACGTGCACGACGTTCCGGTACGCGGCGTCCGCGCCTCGCTCGATGACGACCCAGCCCTGGACGTTCGCGCCGGTGCCGCCGAACTCCGCGGCGGGCAGCGACGCGGTCGCGACGATGTCGCCCGTGGACGGGTCGACGCTCGGCTTCGAGGTGGCGATCCCGGGGTCGATCGGCCCGGCGATGCGCTTGCCGTCGTCGTCCACGACGAAGTAACTGGCCTTGGCGGTTCCGGCAGCGGGGACCTGCACCACGATCGCGGCACGCGGGGCGTCCCGCACCACCGTGGTGACCCGGCCGATGGTCGTGTCACCGACCGCGGTCTGCACCCCCGTGCTGATGACGCCGGCGACACCCGGGTCGCTGAACTCCTGGTCACCGCCCGCCCCCTCGGCTGCCCAGTCACCCGTGACCGAGACCGACAGCGGGTCGAGCGCGGTGCCCGCCGCGTAGAACTGCGTCGGGTTGCTGCCACCGGTGACGTCCGCGGCGAAGGCCGCTGCCCCCGCCGCGGTGATCGTCGTCGGCAGACCGGTCCACGAGTACTTCCCGTCGGTGACCGAGCGGGTGCCCTTGGTGACGTCGATCGTCGCGAACGCGATGCGCTTCGTCCCCGGGTCGGACGTCGTGGCACCGGTGGTCGGGTCCACCAGCCGCACGTCGACCCCGGCGGTCAGGGTGCCGGTGGTCGGCGTGAGCTCGATCGCCGGGTCGCGCAGCGAGATGACGAACGTGTGCGCCCGGTAGTCGAACACCGCGGCGCCGGAACCCGTGACGCTGAGCTTCCGCGTGCCGGGGTCGTAGCTGCCGCCCGATGCGGCGAACCGGAACGTGCCGTCGGCGTTCTTCGACGCACCGCCGGACACCGACTGCCCCGCGGCCGGCACGTAGTTCCGGAACGACTGCTTGAACCCCCAGTCGAGCGTCCCACCCGACACGGTCGCGGCGGGACCCGCGGCTTCGGCTGCCGTGGGCGCGGTGCCGACGACGGTCGCCGTCAGGCCGATGATCGCGGCGACGGTGGCGCTGAGCGCCCGGAGACGACGGGCGGGTCTGGTCTGGGTGTGCATCGGTTCCTCGGGTCGGGTGGTGCGGGTGTGGGGAGACGGTGCCCCGGGCGGACCCGGGGCACCGCGGGGGTCACCAGGTGACGGGGACCTGGACCTCGTCGAGGTCGGCCGGGTCGTTGGCGACGCCGTGGGCCGAGAACGTCTGCACGAAGCACTCGTACTGCCCGAGCGCCGCGTTGGCGGTCGCGGTCTTCGTGGTGTCGTAGTCGCAGCTCACGGTCGACGCCGCGTCACCGGTGTGGTGCGGGTCGGCCGTGTAGGACTTCGCGATGTCGATCGTCGTGGTGAACCCGCCACCGGCCGTGAACGCGCTCTTCGACACCCACTGCGCGGACGCGAACCAGCCGGAGTTGGTGGCGTAGTCCGCCTGCTTGGGCCCGTAGACGACGTAGACGCCGAAGCCGCGCCCCTGGGCGTTCCCGTCGAAGCCGTCGCCGGTCACCGTGACCGTGCCGTTCGAGACGCCGTGGACGGACCCCGAGCCGTCCGTGACGACCGAGGCCGGTCCGCTGACCGACAGGCTGGCGCCGTAGTCGTTCGTGACGGCGGTCGCGGCGGACGCGCTGACGGCGGGCAGGACGGCGATGCCGACCGCTGCGACCCCTGCCGCGAGCGTGATCCCGAAGGAGCGTGCGATTCGTGCCATGTCGGTGTTCCCTTTCGATGAGGGCGCCCCCTGTGGGCGCCCGGGTCTGGTGGTCCTACGGGGCGTCGGGGGCGACGTCCGAGACGTCGGTCGCAACGCGCCGTGCGGTGCGCCGGGAGTGCACGATCGCGACGGCGACGAGTGCGGCGACGGCCACGACGAGCGCGGACAGCCCGCCGAGCACGATCCGCAGGACGCCCGGGTCGATCCCGCCCGTGGAACCGTCCGCAGCGGCGGCCACGGTCGACGGGGTCGCCCCCGGTGCAGTGGGCGCCGCCGATGCAGTGGGGCGCGCGGTCGTGGTGGGCTTCGCGATCGCGGTCGGCCGCGTGGTCGCCTTCGCGGTCGCGCTCGCCCCGGACGACGGCTCGGCGACCGGACGGGAGGCACTGCCCGCGTCCGCCGGGTCGGCCTGCGGCTGCCCGGTGGTCGGCCTGGTCCCCCCACCGGCCAACGTGCCGCCGCTGCCGTACAGGTTCTGGACGGCGACCGGGGTGAACGACTCGTTGTTCGCGTTCGCGACGCCGTGCGCACCGATCGTGATGATCCCGCACTGCACCACCGTGCAGTCGACGGTCGTCACCGTGCCGTTCCGGTCGAGCGCCTGGAACGTCGAACCGGGGACCTTGAGGGTTGCCGACCAGGTACCCGTGGCCGAGTCGACCGTGCCGCCGTTCGCCGCCGACGCGGTGGAGCTGCCCTCGAAGGCGACGAAGTCGAGGTACCCGGTGGGGTTCAACTCGTCGTCGGGCACGTAGCTGTAGTCCGCGCCCGTTACTCCGCCCTTGCTCGGCTGCCAGGTGCCGGTCACGGTGCCGAACGCCACGTAGACGCCGCCGTACCCGTTCTTGATGCCCTGGAAGCCGGAACCGTTCAGGCGCAGGGTCGTCAGGTAGGTCGAGTCGACCTGGTTCGTGACCTCGGGGTGCCCCTCGATCGCGACGCTGACCCGGCCGGCTGCCGAGGCGGGGGCGACCCCGGCCAGGGCGGCTCCCCCGGCGCTCAGCGCGACGAGCAGTCCGGCGAGCGCGAGCCGGAGTGGGCGGGTACGGGTGGTCACGAGGAGGCCTCCTGGACGGTTCGGGACGGCACGACGACGGGCGTGCCGGTGTTCGGGTCCGGCACGACCGTGACCGGGTGCCGGTAGACCGCGCCGATGCGGTCGGCGGTCAGGACGTCGGTGGGGGTGCCGTCTGCGACGATCCGGCCACCGGCGAGCATGGCGACGCGGTCGGCGTACGCCCCGGCGAGGCTCAGGTCGTGGAGCACGACGACGACCGCGCCACCGGCCCGGGCGTGCGCGCGAGCGACGGCCAGCACGGCCTCCTGGTGCCGCAGGTCGAGGGCGGCGGTCGGCTCGTCGAGCAGCAGCACCGGCGTCGACTGCGCCAGGACCCGGGCGAACGAGGCCCGGGCGCGTTCGCCGCCGGACAGCGAGGGGAACGCCTGGTCGATCCGGTCGGCGAGTTCGACCTGGTCGAGCACGCGCGCGACCACGGTGTCGTCGTCGACCGCTCGCCGGGTCCCCCGCCACGGTGCCCGGCCCATCCGGACGACCTCCCCGACACGGAATCCGAAGGCCACCGCGGTGTCCTGCTCGAGCACGGCGCGCCGACGAGCGGTGGCGAGCGGTGCTTCGCCGCCGGTGCGGACCCCGTCGATCGCGATCGTGCCGCTGTGGGCGAGGTCACCGGCGATCGCCCGGAGCAGGGTCGACTTGCCGGCACCGTTCGGACCGACGAGCGCCAGGACCTCGCCCGCGCGCACCGTCAGGTCGACGTCGGCGAGCAGCGGTCGCCCGTCGATGACGACGCCGATCCCGGAGACCACGACCGCGCCGGCGGTGCTCGCCCCGATCATGCCCAGCCACCCGACCGACGGCGCGCACGACGCAGGAGCCAGAAGAAGAAGGGACCGCCGACGAGCGAGGTCAGCATGCCGATCGGCAGGTCCGCGTACGGCACCAGGGTGCGCGCGAGCAGGTCGGCGATCGTCAGCAGCAGGGCGCCGCCGAGCGTCGAGACGAGCAGGAGCGGACCGTGCGCCGGGCCGATGACCATCCGCATCAGGTGTGGGACGACGAGCCCGACGAAGGCGATGATGCCGGCGAACGCGACCGCTGCGCCGACGAGCAGGGCGACCACGACGATCGCGACGACCCGGACGGCCTCGACCCGCACCCCGACGTGCCGCGCGGCCCGGTCGCCGAGCGCGAGCAGGTCGAGCGAGCGCGTCAGCACCACGGCGCCGACGAGCCCCGCACCGACGACGGGGGCGATCGCCGCGGCCTGGTCCCACATCGAACCGTTCAGGGACCCGAGCTGCCAGAACACGATCTGCTCACGCGCCTGCTGATCGCCGAGGAAGGTCAGGAAGGCGAGCCCCGCCCCGGTGAACGCGTTGACCGCGATGCCGGTGAGCAGGAGCGTGACGACCTCGGTCCGGCCGCCGGCACGGGACAACCCGTAGACGAGCAGCGTCGCGACCAGGCCCGCGGCGAAGGCCATCAGCGGCGTCGTCCAGTACCCGGCGAACTGCAGTCCGAAGACGATCGAGGCGCACGCCCCGAAGGCGGCTCCGCCGGACACCCCGACGACACCGGGGTCGGCCAGGGGGTTCGCGAACACGGCCTGCATGAGCACACCGGCTGCGGCCAGCACGGCACCGATCAGCAGCGCCATCACCACGCGGGGGAACCGGATCGTCCACAGCGCCTGGGTGACGAGGTCGTCGGCGGGGCCGTCCACCGGCAGCCCGGCCGACCGGGCCACCGTCCGGAGCACCTCGGCCGGCGAGGTGCCGAGCTGTCCGACGCTCGCCGACACCAGCGTCGCGACGACGAGCGCCACCACGAGCCCGGTGGTGAGGAGCGCGATGCGGCCGACCCGCGACCTGGACGTGACCGCCTGCGCGGCGGGGACGCGCGTTGCGGGCGTGATCCGTTCCTCCCGGACGGTCACGAGGCGTCCGCCGGACCGTAGATCGCCGTGGCCAAGGCGGCCACGATCTCGGGCGTGCGCGGCCCGAAGCTCATCACCGTGGTGTCGGCCATGTCCACGATGCGGCGGTGCTCACCCGCGGGCGTCTTCGCGATCGCGGGGACCCGCTGGAGCAGGCCGTCGACCCCGTCGACGGACTCGAGCCCCTTCGTCATCATGATGACCAGGTCCGGCTGCATCGCGACGAGCGCCTCGGCGTTGACCGGCCGCATGCCCGTCCAGTCCTGTTCCGTCGCGACGTCCCGCCCGCCGACGGCGTCGATGAGCGAGTCGGCGCCGGATTCTCGGCCGAACAGGTAGTAGATCCCGGCGATCCCCCGCACGTACAGGAACACCATCTTCAGCTTGTCGGCGCGATCCGACGGCGCGATGCGGGCCACCTGCGCGGCCACGGCCTGCTCCTGCGCGTGCACCTCGGCGGCCAGACGGTCGCCGGTCGCCGGGACGCCGAGCGCCGTGGCGACCTGGTCGATGATCGCGTCGGTGTTCGTGGTGTCCCGGTGCGGGTCCACGACGACGACGGGGACGCCGGCCTTCCGGATCTGCAGGACGACGTCCCACGGTCCGAGCGAGGTGTCGGTGAGCAGGACCGTCGGCCGGAGCGCGAGGATCGCCTCCGCGGAGAGTTCGTGGCCGTTCTGGGTGACGAGCGGCAGGTCCTCGGTGCCCGAGAAGCCGGTCGACACGTCCCGCCCGATCAGGTGGTCCCCCAGACCGAGGCCGTACACGGTGGACGACAGCGTGCCGGAGATGTCGAGCGCGAGGATGCGGTCCGCGCTCGTGACGGTCACCTCGGTGTCCTGGTTGTCGGTGACGGTGACGGGCAGCTCGGGCTCGTCGACCTCGCTCGCCGTCGGCGGCAGGTCCGTCGCCAGGGTCGCGGTCCGCGGGCCGGTCACGCCCTTCGCGTCGGTCACCGGGGCGATGGCCTGGAGGCCCGCGGCCGGGTCCGTCGCGTTCGTCCCGCGACCCGCCGCGTGCGTCGCACCCGCGGTGCCGGCACCGACGCCGGTGCAGCCGGTCACCACGGCGAGGACGACGAGGGCGGACGCTGCGGCCGTGCAGGCGCGACGGAGTGACGACATGGAGATGATCCCGAGTGCTGGTTCGTGAAGTTAGGTGAGCCTCACCTAACTGTTAACTTAGGACACCCTTACCTGCCGTGTCCAGCACGTGTGGGGTGTCACTCGGCGCCCGCTACGGTGGTCCTCGTGCGCATCGTGGTGGCTCCGGACTCGTTCAAGGGCACCGCGACCGCGGCGTCCGTCGCCCAGGCAGTCCGCGACGGCTGGCTGTCCGAGCGACCCGACGACGACGTCGTGCTCGTGCCGATGGCCGACGGCGGCGAGGGCACCCTCGACGCCTTCGCGACCGCGGTCCCCGGCGCGGTCCGCGTGCCCGTCACGGTCACGGGGCCAGCTGGCGAACCCGTCGACACCCACTGGCTGCGGCTGCCCGACGGCCGCGCGGTGGTCGAGCTCGCGGCGACGAGCGGGCTCCCCCTGCTCACCGAACTGCTGCCGGACACCGCCACGAGCCGGGGGTTCGGCGAGGCGATCGCCGCCGCGCTCGACGCCGGCGCCACGGGGCTCGTGCTCGGCATAGGCGGCAGCGCCTCGACCGACGGCGGACGGCCCGTGCTCGAGGCGCTCGGGTTCGACGGCGACCGCGGCTCGCTGCGTGCCCTGCCGCCGCTCGGCGTGACCGTGCTGACCGACGTGACGTCGCCCCTGCTCGGCCCGACCGGCGCCGCCGCGGTCTTCGGGCCGCAGAAGGGGATCGCGCCCTCGCGCGTCGCCGCGTTCGACGAGCAGCTGGCCGCCTGGGCCGCGCGCTTCCCTTCGGTGGACCCCGCGACCCCGGGCGCCGGCGCCGCGGGTGGCGTCGGCTTCGGCCTGCTCGTCTGGGGTGCGACCCTGGCCCGCGGCGCGGACGGTGTCGCCGAGGTGCTCGGGCTGGCCGACCGACTCGACGGCGCCGACGTCGTGATCAGCGGCGAGGGCCGGTACGACGGCCAGTCCGCCGCCGGCAAGGTCCCGTCGGTGGTGCGGTCGCTCACGGCGACGCACGCACCCGGGGCCCGGTCGATGCTCGTCGCCGGCGCGATCGAGGCGTCGCTCGACGACTACGCCGCCGCTGCCTCGCTCACCGTGCTCGCGACGCAGACCACCGGCGAACCGGACGACGCCCTCGCCGATCCGCTGCGCTTCGCCGCCATCGCGGGCCAGCGGCTCGCACGGTTGGCCTGAGCACCCCGATTCCCGCTCTGGGGAGCCCCATCGGAACCTCCCACGCCGTGGCGCGCTCCATCAGACTGGTTCCGGGCCGGAACCGGCCCGCAACGAACCACCCCCACGAGGAGATCATTGCGCACCGTCAACGCGTACGCGGCACCGTCAGCGACCGAGCCGCTCGTCAAGACCACCATCACCCGTCGGGACGTCGGCCCGGACGACGTCGCGATCGACATCGCCTACGCCGGCATCTGCCACTCGGACATCCACACCGTCCGCGGTGAGTGGGGCCCCATCCAGTACCCGCAGGTCGTCGGCCACGAGATCGTCGGCCACGTCACCGCAGTCGGCGAGAACGTCACCAAGCACCAGGTCGGCGACCGCGTCGGCGTCGGCTGCATGGTGAACTCGTGCGGCGAGTGCGAGAACTGCGTCGCCGGCCAGGAGCAGTACTGCCTCAAGGGCAACATCGGCACCTACGCCAGCGTCGACCCCGCCGACGGCTCGATCACCCAGGGCGGCTACTCGCAGGCCGTCGTCGTGAACGAGGACTTCGTGCTCCGCGTCCCCGAGTCGCTCGACATCGAGAAGGTCGCGCCGCTGCTCTGCGCCGGCATCACCACCTACTCCCCGCTGCACCACTGGAAGGCCGGCCCCGGCACGAAGGTCGCCGTCGTCGGCATGGGCGGGCTCGGCCACATGGCCGTCAAGATCGCCGTCGCGCTCGGCGCCGAGGTCACCGTCCTGTCGCAGACCACCTCGAAGCAGGAGGACTCGCTCCGCTACGGCGCGAAGGCCCACTACGCGACGAAGGACCCGGAGACGTTCGAGAAGCTCGCGAACTCCTTCGAGCTCATCATCAACACCGTCTCGGCGAAGATCCCGATGGGTTCGTACCTCGGCCTGCTCAAGGTCGACGGCACGCTCGTCAACGTCGGTGCACCGTCCGAGCCGCTCGAGGTCCCGGCCTTCGCGCTCATCCCGCGTCGGCTCAGCTGGGCCGGTTCCGCCATCGGCGGCATCCAGGAGACCCAGGAGATGCTCGACTTCTGCGCCGAGCACGACATCCTGCCGGAGACCGAGCTCATCAGCGCCGACCAGATCAACGAGGCCTACGAGCGCGTCCTGTCCTCGGACGTCCGCTACCGCTTCGTGATCGACGCCGCCACGCTGGCGTAGTCGTCACTAATTGACACACGGGAGGCCCGGTACCAGCTGGTACCGGGCCTCCTGTCCGTCCGCCTGTCCGCCTGTCCGTCGGACCGTCAGCCGACCTCGTCGCCCGACGGCAGGGCACCGCACCAGTCGACCGAGCCGGCGTCGATGCTCGCCTCGAGCGCGCCGGAGGTCGCGTCGACGATGCTCACGAGCTCGTCGGTCGCCGACTTCGTCGCGACCGCGGCGAACTGGCCGTTCGGCGACGGGCAGACCGCGGTGACGCTCGCGTCGTCGGGGATGCTCACCGGCAGCCGGGAGGCCCGTCCCCCGTCCACACGGACGATCCGAGCCGAGACGGTCCCGTCCGACCGCACGTCCCCCAGCACCCGCAGGTACGTGTCGTCCGTCAGCGGAGCGATGCGGCCGAGGACCGCCGCATCGGTGCTGGCGGCAGGGGCCCGCAGCGCCGTCTTCGCACCGTCGGTCAGGTCGAGCCGCTCGATGCCGGTGCCGGTCTCGACCACGGCCGTGGTGCCGGTGCCGACGAACCCGTGCAGGTACGTGGCACTGCCGAGCCGGACCGGATCGGCGCGGCCGCTCATGTCGACGAGCACCAGGTCGTCGCTGCCCGTCCGGACCAGGGCACTCTCGGTGCGCGGGACGTAGGCCCACTGCCCGACCGTCATCGGCACGGCACCGGTCTTCGGTTTGCCGTTCGCGGCGATCGCGGTGGGCAGGTGCGTGCCCGTCATGTCGACCACGTACAGGCCGGTGTTCCGGGACTGCCCGGTCGAGGTGTCGGCGTACTCGAACCCGAACGACGCGCCGTCGTCGGCGACGTGCAGCGCGGTGACCCGACCCTGCGACGACGGCAGGGTGAGGTGCTCGACGGGGGCGTCGTCGTCCTGCACCCCGCCGCTCAGCGCCACGACGTCGACGGACGAACTGGCGTCCGTGCCGCTCACGACCACCAGGGAGCGGCCGAGCCGGGCGTACTCGCTGATCGCCGTGCCCTCGTAGACCGTGGTCGCACCGCCTGCGTCGAGGGACCGCCGGACGATGCGGTCCTTCGCCCCGGCCGGCCCGGGGACGAGGGCGAGGACGTCGGTGCTGCCGGTGCGGATCGCCGCGGTGAGGTCCGACGTGGCGCGCTGCCCCGGCGCCCGGACGTTCGCGACCGTCACGGTGTAGTCGCGGTCGTAGGCCAGGGGTCCGGCGAACTCGACCGCGATCGTGTTACCGCTCGAGGTCACCGTGTGGGCCGCTGCCGGGCTGACCCGGACGTCGTCGGCGGACACCTGCTGCAGGGCCTGGTTCGCCGTCAGGATCACCCGCTGCGCCGGTCGGGACACCAGGCCGCTGGCGTCGTACGACACGTCACGCAGGCGCGGCCCCTGCTGCGACCCGACGACGGCCGCGAGCGCCGCCACCACGGCCAGGACCACCACGACGGCGAGGTACCGGCGGTGGAACCGGTGCGCGACCGGGCGGCGACCACGGCGCCCCTCAGTACTCATACGGGTCCTTCGGCTGCGCGATCTCGGTGACCTTCGCGGCCTTGATGACGATGCGGGCGTCGGCGGACTGGTCCGGGTTGGCTGCAAGGGCGCCGGTCACCGTGACCCACTGTCCCTCGTCGGGCACCGCGTCGGGACGGTCGCCGGCGTCCGTCACGACACCGAGACCGACGGGCTGGGCATCGACGGCGCAGCAGCTGATCACGAACCGGGTGAGCGTGAACGAGTCGTCCTGGCCGGGGACCACGAAGCCGGACAGCCGCACCTGCTTGCCGACGAGCGCAGTGGTGTCGGTGGTCTGCCGGATGAGCGCCGCCCAGTCCTTGACGCCGTACTGCGAGGTGTCGACGCCCTCGCTGCCGAGCAGGGACACCGCTGCCTCGGAGCCCGTGGCGTTCGACAGGGTGGCCGAGTCGACGCTCCGCTGCTGCGCGGTGCGGGCGGAGAGCGTCGTCGGGGGCAGGACGAGCATCGCGACGGTGACGCCGATCGTGACGATCGCGGCTGCCCCGCCGAGCACGATGCGCGTGCGGCGACCCGCGCCTCCCGGTCGCCCACCGAGTTCGTGTTCGTGTTCGTGCTCGTCGGCGTCGTCGCCGTGCGTGTGGCCGTGCCCCCGGGCGATGACGACCAGGCCGGCGATCGACGCGGGGACCCCGACGGCGGCGAGGACGATCGTGAACACCGAGTAGCGCGGGTTGATGTACAGGTCGAGGTGCCCGACCAGTGCCAGCCACAGCGTGCAGAGCGCCACGGCCAGCACCGACCCGAGACCCAGGTACGCGGGCGCGTTGCCGCGTGCATCAGACGAGGACATTCATCACCAATCCCACGGCGCCGGCGAACAGGACGCACACGACGGCGAGCAGCACCAGGAACCGGACCCGGAACGTCGTGCGCAGCAGCGCGATCATCTTCACGTCGATGATCGGCCCGATGATCAGGAAGGCCGTGATCGACCCGGGCAGGAACGTCGAGGCGAACGACAGCGCGAAGAAGGCGTCGACGTTCGAGCAGAGCGACACCGTCATCGCCAGCAGCATCATCGCCGCGACGGACAGCACCGGGTTCGAGCCGATCGCGACCAGGGTCGAGCGGGGCACGGCGACCTGGATCGCGGCGGCCAGGCCGGCACCGACGAACAGCGCCGGCATCATCGTCGCCGTCTCGCCGCCGAACTGTGCGGCGCTCTGTCGCCAGCGGTGCACACCCCGGGGTGCTCCGACGGCCGCGCGGCACCGGGCCTCGAAGGCGGGGAGCAGCAGGTCGGCCGGACGGCGGTGCGCGGCGACGATCCAGCCGACCAGGTTCGCGATCACGAACCCGCCGACGATCCGGACCGGCAGGATCCAGCCGGACCAGCCGAACGCCTGCGCGGTGCTGATGATGACGAGCGGGTTGAGGATCGGGGCGGCGACCAGGAACGTCACTGCCTCGGCGGGGGTGAACCCGCGCATCATCAGGCCGCGGGCGAGGGGCACGTTGCCGCACTCGCACACCGGGAAGAGCATGCCGATCAGGGAGATCACGGCGCGGCGGCCGAAGGCGTTCTGCGGCAGGACCTTCTCGAGCGCGCCGACCGGCACCCAGACCTCGACGACGATCGACAGCACGATGCCGAGCACCACGAACGGCAGCGACTCGACGACGACGCTGATCGCCAGCGTCAGGAAGTCCTGCACGACGTCCGGCAGCCCGGCGGTCCCGATGCTCGGGGACAGCAGCCGGATCCCCAGGAGCACGACGACGGTGAGCAGCACGAGGCCCGGGCCCGTCAGGGAACGGGAGCGGGAGCGCTGCTGCGGCGGCGTGGTCGTCGTCACCCGGAAAGGATAGGCGACGCGTGCTGCGTGGCGGTCCGTGCGCGGCCGCCTGCGCACCGTGCGAGTTCGTTCACCCCGTGCAGGGTTGCTCGCTCGGTGCAGGCCTGAAGCGCCGCACGGAGCAACCAACGACGCACGGGTTCGCGAACCCGGCACCGTGCACGTGCTCCACCGCCAGCAACAACACCGCACCGGCCCGCGAACCCGGCACCGTGCGAGGGCCGCGGTCAGCCCCGGGCGATGCCCGCCACGTGCCGGTCGAGGGTGTCGATCGCCCACGAGGCGTCACCCCCTGGGTCGAGCCGCACGATGTGCATCGCGAGCCCGTCCACCAGGGCGTGCAGGCGGCGGGTCTCGTAGGCGGCGTCGGCGTCCGGCACTCCGAGCGCCCGCAGGATCCGCCCGCACCACTCGCGCATCTCGTCGACGACCCGGTCGTGGAACGGCCGGAGTTCGGCGTCGGTCAGCGCCGCGGTGCCGAGGCCCAGGTAGACGTCGAGCTCGATGCGTCGTTCCTCGTCGAGGGGCAGCAGCTCGAGCAGCACCGCGTGCGCGTAGGCCGTCCCCTCCATGTCCGTGGGCACGGCGTCGATCCGGGCTGCGGTCGCGTCGAACACGAGCTCGAGCGCGTGGGACCGGACGCTCGCCTGGGTCGGGAAGGTGTAGCGGACGGTGCTCGGCGGCAGCCCCGCCTCTGCCGCCACGTTCCGGACGCTCAGCGCCCCCAGTCCGTCGCGGGCGAGCACCCGGCACGCCGCCTCGGACACGGTCCGACGCCGCTGCTCCACGTCCATGCTCCTGGCCACGACGCCATACTCGCACAGTCGTACGAACTCGTGCTAGCGTCGGCATGGTTGTCGCACAGTCGTGCGAGTACTCGATCGGAACGAAGGGAACATCGTCATGGCATGGGTCATCCTCGTGCTGAGCGGCGTGCTCGAGGCCGTCTGGGCCACCGCGCTGAGCGCGTCGAACGGATTCAAGAAGGTCGTCCCGACGATCGTGTTCGTCGCCGGCATGGCCCTCAGCATGGTCGGCCTGGCGTTTGCGATGAAGTCGATCCCGGTCGGCACCGCCTACGCCGTCTGGGTGGGCATCGGCGCCTCGCTCACGGTCGTCGTGTCGATCCTGCGCCGGCAGGAATCGGCGTCGCTCGCCCGCCTCGGCCTGGTGTTCGGCCTGGTCGCCTGCGTCGTCGGCCTCAAGGTGGTGAGCTGAGGTGGCCTGGATCGTCCTGTTCGTGAGCGCCGCACTCGAGACCGTGTGGGCGACCGCCCTCGGCGAGAGCGACGGCTTCACGCGCCCCGGCCCCACGCTCGTGTTCGCGGTCACGATCGTGATCAGCCTCGTCGCGTTCGGCTACGTCCTCAAGCACATCCCGATCAGCACGGCGTACGCGGTGTGGACCGGCACCGGTGCAGCCCTGACCGTCCTGTGGGGCATGGCGACCGGCGCCGAGCCCGTCACGGTGCTGCGCGTGCTGTTCATCGCCGGGATCGTCGGCTGCGTCGTCGGCCTGAAGCTCGTCCCCGCGCGTCCGGTCGCGGAGCCCGCCGCTCCTCCCGCGAAAGCGACAGATCTCCGCGGATGATCGGCGGGCAACTGTCGCTCTTGCGAAGGTGACGGCAGCGCCATCCGCAGGACTGCGCGTTCGCGACGCAGCGCACTGGGCGCGCGCCGAGACGGACGGGAGGCCCGGTGCCAGCTGGCACCGTCCCTCCCGGCACGGCCGTCGTGCCGCTGGCGCGTCACGCCGGAACCGGCGGATGGGGCCCACCTCCCGTCCGTCAGGTGGTCACGTGACGATCAGACGGACGCGCCCGTCCACTCGTCCTCGGCGGCGACGTGGTCGCTGCCGACCGTGCCGGCGGCGAGCGCCGCGGCGGCGCGTTCCGTGTGGCTCGGCGGGTTCGACGGCACGTCGGCCGGACGACCCTCGTCGTTCAGCTTGCGGAGTTCGGGCACGATGTCCGTCGCCAGGATGTCGATCTGCTCGAGCACCGTCTTGAGCGGCAGCCCCGCGTGGTCGACCAGGAACAGCTGTCGCTGGTAGTGGCCGACGTGGTCCTTCATCGCGGCGTACCGGTCGATGACCTGCTGCGGCGAACCGACCGTGAGCGGGGTCTGGGCGGCGAAGTCCTCCATCGAGGGACCGTGGCCGTAGACCGGGGCGTTGTCGAAGTAGGGCCGGAACTCGTCGACCGCGTCCTGCGAGTTCTTCCGGGCGAAGAACTGCCCGCCCAGACCGACGATCGCCTGGTCGGCGCGGCCGTGACCGTAGTGCTCGAAGCGCTGGCGGTACAGCCCGACCATCTGCTCGGTGTGCTGGATCGGCCAGAAGATGTTGTTGTGGAAGAAGCCGTCACCGTAGTAGGCGGCCTGCTCCGCGATCTCGGGCGTGCGGATCGAGCCGTGCCAGACGAACGGGGGCACGCCGTCGAGGGGGCGCGGCGTCGACGTGAAGCCCTGCAGCGGCGTACGGAACTTGCCCTGCCAGTTGACGACGTCGTTCTCCCAGAGCTGGCGGACGAGCGCGTAGTTCTCGATCGCCAGGTTGACGCCCTGGCGGATGTCCTGCCCGAACCACGGGTACACGGGTCCGGTGTTGCCGCGACCCATCATGAGGTCCATGCGGCCGTCGGAGATCACCTGGAGCATCGCGTACTCCTCGGCGATGCGCACCGGGTCGTTCGTGGTGATGAGTGTGGTGCTCGTCGAGAGCGTGATGTCCTTCGTCTTCGCCGCGAGGTAGGCCAGCAGGGTGGTCGGCGACGAGGCGACGAACGGCGGATTGTGGTGCTCACCGGTGGCGAAGACGTCGAGTCCGGCCTGGTCGGCGTGCTGCGCGATGGTGAGGATGTCACGGACGCGCTGGGTGTCGTCCGGCGTGGTGCCGGTCGTGGGATCGGTCGTGACGTCACTGACCGTGAAGATGCCGAACTGCATGATGCGCCGCCTTTCGCGATATCGATGCGTTTGCATCGACTTGCTGGGTACAACGTAGCGCACGCCGGCACATTCCCGCCAGGTGTGGACCGGTCGCGTCAGCGGGCGTCGGGCAGTGCGGCCGGGTCCGTCCGGGCCGCGTGGTGCATGCCGTCGAGGAACCACACCGCGGTCACCACCGCCAGGACGCTCGCGCTCGAGGCCAGGCGTCCGGCCATCAGGATCGCGGCACGGTCGTGGGCCCCGTCCCCGGTCAGGCCGACGACGAGCGCCGCGACACCGACGGCCAGCGTGACCCCGGTCGCGACGAGCAGGACGACACTGACCACCCGGCGTGGCCCCCGACGGCCGTCCCGGTCACCGCGCAGCCCCCGGTCGACCCTCGGCCCGAACGCCCGGACGACGCCGAGCCAGAACATCGCGATCGCGCACGCGCCGATGATGTCGCTCACCCGGTGCCAGCCGTACACGACCGTCTGGTTGGCCACGAAGACCGCGTAGACCGCCCCGAGCAAGGTGACGATCGGCCGGAAGCGACGGGGCGTGACCATCAGCACGGCGAACAGCGCGGCGAGCGCGATCGTCGCGTGCCCCGAGGGGAACGAGTTCGGCGTCGTCGACTGGGCGATCTCCGGGCGCTCGGCGATACGCTTGACGAGCGTCGAGGTGGCCGCCGACGCGAGCACCACTGCACCCGCGCCGAGCCCCACCGAGAGCCGTCGCCTGGCGAACGCCACCGCGACGATCACGACAACGAGCAACAGGATCACCGGCACCGAGATGACGTTGAGCGCAGTGTCCGAGCTGAACAGGTCGGACTCCCGGACCCCGCCGAGCGCGGCGTCCTCCATGCGCTGCCCCACCGGCGTCAGCACCGCGGCCGCGTAGACGGAAGGCACGATCACGAACCCCAGAGCCGCCAGCACACCCCACCGCAACCGCCGCGAGACGCTCGGTCCACGCGACTCCGGTGCATTGCGCTCGGGTGTCAAGGTCACCGGGCTGGTCCTCCTCGGAGTGGTCGTCGTCGGTCTCGTCGCACGCCTGGTGGCGGCGCTGCGATTCGGACGGTCGGGGTCGGACACGATACCGTTGGCACACCGGCCGGAGGCTGGGAACCGTGCGGCCGTCGCCCGCGGATCCCGCGCCGTGCCCATCAGTGCCACGCCGCGCAGTCCGGCGGGCACCGCCGGACTGACGCACGTCGCGTCGGCAGTGTACGAGGAGGAGACCGAAGTGGCCATCAAGGAACCGGGCATCACCGCCTCACCGAACCGCGGGCTCGCGCTCACGGTCGGTGGCGTCCTCGCACTCTGGGGCATCCTGGGCTTCTTCTTCGCCGCCGACGGCGACCCGGGCTTCTTCAGCCGCCAGGGTGGGATGCTGTGGAACGCCTTCGGGGTGAACCCGCCGCTCGCCCTCATCTGGGTGCTGCTCGCCGCCGTCCTCCTCATCACCGGCCTCGGCAACACCATCGGTTCACGGAACGGCAACCTGCTCGTCGGTGCCGTGCTCGTCGTGCTGGCGGTCTACGGCTTCGTGTTCGTGAACACCTCGGCGAACATCTTCGCGCTGAACACCACCGACAACGTGTTCCACGCGATCGTCGGGGTCGTCCTGCTGCTGACGGCGTTCGGCGCCGACAAGGAGAACCTCCGCGCGCTGCGTGCGGCGGCTCGCGCCTGACGCACCGACCCGCTCCCCGACGCCCGTCTGCCGCTCCGGCAGGCGGGCGTCGTCGTGTGCGCGGAGCGTGGGTGCAGTGCGCGGGTGCAGTGCGCGGGTGTGTCAGGCGTCGTCGTCGGAGTCGGGGTCCGACGCGGGCTCCGGCTTCGGGGCTTCGAGTGCCGTTGCGACGATGCGTGGCGCCTCGGACATGAAGCGTCGGACGTCCGTGTCGACGATGATGTCCTGCGGCCGCAGCGGCCGGGTCAGGTACAGCCCCTCGAGCGAGGTCAGCCGTGACAGCGCGACGTACGTCTGTCCGGCGCTGAACACCCGGTTGCCCAGGTCGACCACCGCTCGGTCGTAGGTGCTGCCCTGGGACTTGTGGATCGTGACCGCCCAGGCGAGCCGCAACGGGAACTGCTGGAACTCGCCGACGGTGTCCTTCTTGAGTTCCTTCTTGTCGGCGTCGTAGGAGTACTTGAACTTCTCCCAGACCGACGGCTGGACCTCGAACGACTCCCCGTCCACGTCGACCCACACCGTGTCGCGGATCGCCGTGACGATGCCGAGCGTGCCGTTCACCCACCGCTGGTCGGCGTCGTTGCGCAGGAACATCACGTGCGCGCCGGGCTTCAGCTCGAGTGCTTCGTCGGCCGGGAAGTTCCGCCCGCCGAAGTCGCCGTTGACGTCGGCCTTCGCGGTCTTGACCTTGCCGGGCAACCGATCGAGCGCCGCCTTGTTGATGCGCGCGACGGTGTCGTTCCGGGTGGCGAGGGTGATGGCGTCGTCGGGCGAGGGCCGCGCGCCCGCGGTGTTCAACTGGTCCGCGATCTCGGCGGTGACCCGGCCGTGCCGCACCGCCGTGAGCATGGCGGCGAACGCGTCGTCGCGCTGGCGGTGCACGGTGGCGAGCTCGATGATGTTCAGCTTCGCCTCGAGCCACACCTTGGCGTCGAAGAACCACATCGACCGGTAGTGGTCGGTGAAGTACGCGCGCTCGTCGGCGCCGCCCGGCACCGGCGGCAACTGGTACGGGTCACCGAACATCACGACCTGCACGCCGCCGAACGCCTCGAACTGCCGGCCACGGGCCTTCCGCAGCGAGCGGTCCATCCCGTCGAGCAGGTCGGCGTTCACCATGGAGACCTCGTCGATGACCAGGGTGTCGATGGTGTTCAGGAGCTTCCGGGTGTCCGGCCCCTGGCGCAGCTCGGCGTCGGCGATCAGGCCGATCGGCAAGCGGAACAAGGAGTGGATCGTCTGACCGCCGACGTTCAGGGCCGCGACCCCGGTCGGTGCGCAGATCACGACCTGCTTCTCGGTGTTCCACGACAGGTGGTTGAGCAGGGTGGACTTGCCCGTCCCCGCCCGACCGGTGATGAAGACGTGGTCGCGGGTGTGCTCGATGTACTCGAAGACGGCCCGCTGCTCGTCGCTGAGTTCAATGCTCATCGTGCGTCCTGCTCGAGGGCGCGCGTGTCCGCCGCGGCCGTGCGAGCGTCCGCCGCGGGCGTGCGACCCGACGTTCCGGCACGCCGCAGCTGCGCGAGCACCACGACGACGACCGCCACCAGGAGCAGCACGCCGGCGGCCACGAGCACGAGCCCGCCGCGGGCCTGGTCGACGAGCGGGTCGGGCCCCCACGTGCGTCCCATCGCGCCGAACCACGAGGCCTGCAGCAGCCCGAGCGGCCCGCGCATCGCGATGCCGAGTGACACCGCCCCTGCCGCGACGACCACGGCGCCGACGATCCGGATGACCGCAGCCCCCCGGGTCGGGTGAGTCCGGCCCGCCGCGACGGGGGTGAACAGCGTCGGCATCGCGAGGAGCCCGACGAGCAGGAAGCCCACGTCGATGACGGTGCGTCCCGTGGAGTCGCTCACCGACCACCGGACGGCGTCGGTGGCGAAGTACGCCCACCACACCGCTGCGGCGAGCAGGAACGCGGGGAAGGGCTGCACCAGGTAGCGGACCGCGGCGTTGTCGACCAGCACACCGGTCCACTCGCGCACCCCGGTGCTGTCGTCGTCGCGCGGGTGCACCGCGGCCCGGATGAGCACGACCGGAGCCGCCGCCCACACCAACGCTGGCACCACGAGTCCGAGCAGCACGTGCGCGCCGACGTTCGCCGACACCAGGAACCGGTCGTACTGGTGCAGCGAACCGGACGTCGCGACGACGAGCGACACGATCGCCAGGGCCGCCGCGACCGAACGGCGCACCGGCCAGGGGATCCCGGCACGGCGCAGGCGGACGACGCCGGCGACGTAGGTCGCGGCGAGCAGCACGGCGGCCATCAGCCAGAACAGGTCGATGTTCCACTGCGTCAGCCAACCCCAGGCCCCGGGCGCGTGCGGCAGCAGGTCGTCGGTGAGCAGCTCGGCCGGGCTCGGGTCGGTCGTCTTGCTCAGCGCGATCTGGTCGACCGGGGTCGCCGTGCGTCCGAGCGCCGCGGCGAAGCCGGACGCGACGCCCATCACGGCGAGTTCGACCACGATCAGGGTCCAGAACGGGCGGTGCCGTGCCGGGGCCTCGGCCAGGGAGCGGATCGCACGCCGACGCTGCACGGCACCGAGGACCCCGATGGCCACGATGGCGCCGATCTTCACCAGCACGAGGGTGCCGTACGGCGTGAACAGGTTCGACAGGGCGCCGACACGGATCTGGGCCGAGGCGACACCCGACACCGCCACGAGCACGAAGCACCCGAGCGCGATGCTCGAGTACCGCGCGACGACCACGGCCAGACGGTCACCGGGCAGCACGCCGCGCAGGAGCACGAGCATGGTCAATCCACCGACCCAGAGCGCGGCACCGACCAGGTGCAGCCCGAGCGCGGTGACCGCGGCGTCGTGGCTGGCGGTACCGGCGGCGTGGCCCTGCTGCGCGAGCGGGATGAGGCCGATCATCGAGACGCCGGCGGTCAGGGCGACCATCCCCCGCGAGCGCACGGCGAAGCAGAGCACCGTCACCGCGGCGGCGACGAGCACCGTGACGAGCCAGGCGAGGCCGAGGTCCGTGCCCGTCAGGAACACGCCCATCGACTGGCCGAACTGCTCGTCGATGCTGATCTTCGAGCCGGCGACGCTCAGGAAGGTGAAGAAGGTGGTGACCGCGGACGACACCGTCCAGATGCCGCTGGCGGCGGCCGCGACGTCGATGGCGCGGTTCCACTCGGGGCCGGACCGCGAGAGCCCGACGGTGGCGAGCGCCAGACCGCCGATCGTCGCGGCGGCGGACAGGTCCACGACCAGCCGGGAGATCGGCAGCCCGAAACGGACCAGGGGGCCGGGGTCGGCGATCAGCGCTGCGTTCGCACCACCGCCGATGACGAGTGCCGTGAGCAGCGCCACGAACCCGACGAGCAGGAGCACGGCGGGACCGGCGATGCGCGCGATCCGATTCACCCGTCAAGCCTAGGCGGTGCCCACCCGGCCGCAGAACCGGCCGAGCCGACCTGTGGGAACCGGCACGGGCCTCCCGGTCGCCGCAGCGCGACGAACGCGACCCAACGCGATGCAACGCGACCCGACGCGATGCGACGCGCCGCGAAGCGCCGCGACCCAACCCGACGAACGCGCCCCCGGGAACGACGAAAGGGACGGCCGAAGCCGTCCCTCCCGATGTGCGGAACAGTCTTACTTGACCGCAGCCTTGAGCTTCGAGCCGGCGCTGACCTTGACCGAGTCGCTCGCGGCGATCTCGATGGCCTCACCCGTCTGCGGGTTGCGGCCGGTGCGGGCGGCGCGGTGCGTCTTCTCGAAGGCGATCCAACCGGGGATCGTGACCTTCGTGCCGTCCGCGACGGACGACGAGACGACGCTGAAGAGCGCGTCGACGACGCCGTTGACGGTGGCCTGGCTCTGGCCGGACTCGGCGGCGACGGCAGCGACGAGCTCGGTGCGGTTCAGTGACTTGTCAGCCATGGATGTCCTCCTCGGACTTCTTGCAGTATCGGTCGGACGAGCGTGCCGTCCGGCGCCCGGAGCGGTTGCCCCGTGCCACGGTGCCAGTGGGCCGAGGGCCCGGCGGAACCGGAGTTGAACCTACCAGCCGCAG
This sequence comes from Curtobacterium pomorum, assembly GCF_044497295.1. Classification (NCBI taxonomy): domain Bacteria; kingdom Bacillati; phylum Actinomycetota; class Actinomycetes; order Micrococcales; family Microbacteriaceae; genus Curtobacterium; species Curtobacterium pomorum. The sequence goes on along the minus strand of NZ_CP172409.1, from coordinate 397,150 downwards.
GGGGTGAAAACAGCCGACTCGCCCGGATTTCCGGGCTTGTCGGGCTCGGAGACGGGTGCTGGAGGGGCAGATGTGACGAATGACGGGTCGCATGTACCCCGTACACAGCGAACGCCCCGCCACCAGGAGGTGACGGGGCGTCGGGTACTGCGAGTGCTTACCAGGAGCTCTTCGTGATGCCGGGGAGCTCTCCACGGTGGGCCATGTCGCGGAAGCGGACACGGCTGATGCCGAACTCACCCAGGTGGCCACGGGGGCGGCCGTCGATCGCGTCGCGGTTGCGGTAGCGGATCGGGGATGCGTCGCGGGGCAGCTTCTGCAGGCCCACGCGAGCGGCCTCACGCGACTCGTCGGTGCCGTTCGGGTCCACGAGGGCCTTCTTCAGCTCGAGACGACGCTCGGCGTAGCGCGCGATGATGACGGCACGCTGGTTGTTCTTCGCGATCTTGCTCTTCTTCGCCATGCTTAGCGCTCCTCACGGAAGTCGACGTGCTTGCGGATCACCGGGTCGTACTTCTTCAGCACGAGACGGTCGGGGTTGTTCCGACGGTTCTTCTTGGTCACGTACGTGAACCCGGTGCCCGCCGTCGAGCGGAGCTTGATGATCGGACGGATGTCCTGACCCTTTTTCGCCATCAGATCTTCTCCCCACGGGCGAGGACGTCCTTGACGACGGACTCGATGCCGCGTGCGTCGATGACCTTGATGCCCTTAGCGCTGACGTTGAGCGTCACGTTGCGACGCAGCGACGGCACGTAGTACGTCTTCTTCTGCACGTTCGGGTCGAAGCGGCGCTTCGTCCGGCGGTGCGAGTGCGAGATGTTGTGACCGAAGCCGGGAACGGCGCCGGTCACCTGGCACACTGCTGCCATGATTTCCTCCTGAGGTACCGTGCGACCGGACGGCCGCACCCAAGTTCACTTGCCTGGTGCGCACGCGCAGGACCACCGGAGTGGTGCATGCGAGGGGGTTGTGCACACCGCCCAGGCCCGCAGCCCCTGTCGAAGGGGGAACGAACACCACGCGACCGCGGCGTTCGCGACGGTCGGAGGGCTTGGAACAACGAGTCCACCACGCGGACGTGGAGAACCAAGGGGAGAGCCTACGCGAGGTCCGGGCGTGTCGCAAGCGCACGCACCATGAGCTCCCCGAGCTCGAGCGGTGCCGTGAACATCGGCCAGTGTCCGGTCTCGAGTCCGACGATGCTGAGTTCCTCGGTGGCGACGAGTTCCTCGGCCCAGGTCTGGTGGTCGGCCACCATCGTCGCGAGCTCGGTCGCCGGGATCTCGCAGGTGATCACCGTCGCCGGGATCGTGTGCCGGGCGGCGTCGGCGTAGTGGAAGCGATCCGACGGCACCGCGGCGGGCTCCGGGATCGCCCGGTGCTCGAACGCTTCGCGCAAGGACGGCGTCATCCCGCGCACCGTGGCCGGCTCCCAGACGTCCCACGACGGCAGCGGGACCACTCCGTCGACCACGGGCAGTTCGTCGTTGACGCAGCCACCGGCGGGGCCGGGGAACGTGTCGACGTACAGCAGGTGCGCGACGAGCGAGGGCCGCTGGTCGGCGGCCATGTACGCGATCGGTCCGGCACCGGAGTGTCCGGCGAGCACGACGGGCTCGTCGGGGCTGGCGACGTCGTCCAGGCGCTCCACGAGCGCCGCGACCTGCTCGTCGAGCGTGTCACCGTCGCGGGTGATCGCCTCGACCGTGTGGCCCGCCTGCAGCAGCACCGGGGCGACGTCGTCCCACGCGCTCGCGTCGAGCCAGAACCCGGGGACGAGGATGACGTGCATGGCGGGGACCCTACTCGCCGGCGGCGTCGCCGGTCCGCGATCCGGTTCCGGTTCCGGTTCCGGCAGCCGCCGCCGTGCACACCGCGCACTCGCCGAAGATGTCGACGACGTGGCTGGCGTTCGTGAACCCGTTCGCCGCGGCGACGTCCTGCGCCCACTGCTCGACGGGGTCCGCCTCGATCTCGACGGTCCGGCCGCAGTTCCGGCAGATCAGGTGGTGGTGGTGCGCGTCCGTCGTGCAGGCCCGGTACAGCGATTCGCCGTCCTGCTGCAACGAGTCGGCGTCGCCCTCGGTCGCCAGGTCGGCGAGCGCCCGGTAGACGGTGGCGAGACCGATCGTCGAGCCCTCGTCACGCAGGTGCTGGTGCAGCGCCTGCGCACTGACGAACCCCTCGGTGGAGTCGAGGGCCCCGCGCACCGCTTCGCGCTGCCACGTGTTCCGCTTGACCTTCTGCACGGCGTTCATGCTGGCACCTCTTCCTTCTGGCCGGCTGCCGGCTTCGTCCCGGTGGTTCCGGTTCCGGTGGTTCCGGTTCCGTTCGTTCCGGTTCCGTTCGTTCCGGACGGGAGGCCCGGTGCGCCCCCGCCACGCTGGTCGCGGCGGACGACCCGGTCGCGTCCACGGCGGTCGCGCCTGGCCCCGACGATCCGGCAGACCACCCAGATCGCGAACGAGATGGTCGTCACGTAGGGGCTGATCGGCAGACCGCCGCCGAGTGCGAGCAGGATGCCACCGACGACCGACACCACGGCGAACACCGTGGACAGCACCGGCACGACGACCGGGTGCGAGCTGAGCCGCAGGGCCGCGGCCGCCGGGGTGACGAGCAGCGACAGCACGAGCAGCGCGCCGACGATCTGCACCGACACCGCGGTGGCCAGGCCGAGGACGAGCATGAACACGATCGCGAGGGTCCGTACCGGGATGCCGGCGGCCGCGGCCACGTCGGGGTCCACCGACGCGAACATCAGCGGGCGCCAGATGACGAGCAGGGTCGCGACGACGATGGCGGCGATGACGATCAGGAACGTCAGCTGCGGGTTGTCCACCGACACGATCTGGCCGGTGAGCAGCCCGAACTTGTTGGCCGCACGCCCCTTGTAGAGCGCCAGGCACAGGATGCCGAGCCCGAGGCCGAACGGCATGAGCACCGCGATGATCGAGTTGCGGTCGCGCGCCCGCGAGCCGAGCACCCCGATGAGCAGCGCTGCGATCACCGACCCGACGAGCGAGCCCGTGACGACGTTGACGCCGAGCAGCAGGGATGCGCTCGCGCCGGCGAAGGACAGCTCCGAGATGCCGTGCACCGCGAACGGCATGTTCCGGGCGACGACGAACGGGCCGATGAGCCCGCCGACGATGCCGAGCACCGCGCCGGCCCAGATCGAGTTCTGCACCAGGGCCACGAGCTCGCCGTAGTCCTGGAACGAGAAGACCGTCGACAGGACGTCCATCAGATCCGCCCTTCGTCCGACGCCGGGGCGTGCGGGTCGACCTCGCCGTGGTGGTGGTCGTGCGCGTCGTTCGCGCCGACGATGACGATGCGGCCCATCGTGCGGACGACGTCGACGGGGGTGCCGTACAGGTCGCTCAGGACGTCGGCACGCAGGACCTCGTCCGGGGAACCGATCCGGAACCGGCCGCCGGCGATGTACAGGACCCGGTCGACGACGTCGAGGATCGGGTTCACGTCGTGCGTCACGAACAGCACGGCGGCCTCGCGCTGCCGACGCTGCCGGTCGATGAGCTCGGTGACGCCGCGTTGGTGCCGGAGGTCGAGCGAGATGAGGGGTTCGTCGCAGAGCAGCAGCGCCGGGTCGGCGGCGATGGCCTGACCGACGCGGGTGCGCTGCTGCTCACCGCCGGACAGCTCGGCGACCGGGGCGTCCGCGAACGCGGTGGCACCGACCTCGTCGAGGATCCGGTCGATGCGGGCCCGGTCGGCCTTCGACGTCGGCAGGACGCCCCAGCGGTGTCCCGTCACGCCCTGCGCGATCATGTCGCGCGCGCGCAGCGGGGTGCCGGCCTCCATGAGCCGCTGCTGCGGGATGTAGCCGATCTTCCGGTGCCCGCGACGGACGGTCTGGCCGAGGAACGACATCGTGCCGCTCGTCAGGCGCTGCTGCCCGAGCACCGTGCGCAGGAGTGAGGTCTTGCCGGCACCGTTGGGCCCGAGGACGGCGACGAACTCCCCCGGCGCGATGTCCAGGTCGAGGTGGCCCCAGAGCTTCCGCTCGCCGAAGGACAACCCGGCGTCGCGCAGCGCCAGGACCGGACGGGCCGCAGCCCGGTCGTCCACCGAGGTGGTCGCCGGGCTGTCGGTCGTCGCTGCTGCTGCGGTCGAGGTCGTCACTTCTGGAGCGCCGCCTGCACCGCGTCGATGTTCGCCTGCTGCCACGAGACGTAATCCTGCCCCTCGGGGAGCGTCTCCGTGACACCGACCACCGGGACGTCGTTGTCCTCCGCCGCCTTCTTGACCTGTTCGGTCTCGGGGCTGGAGGTCTGGTCGTTGTAGGCCAGGAGCTTCACGTCGCCGCTCGTGAACAGCGCGAGGGTGTCCTTGAGGGCGGCCGGCGGCACGTCGTCGTCCTCCTCGATCGCCTCGGAGAAGGCGTCGGGGGTCTCGTTGTCCAGGCCGATCGCGTCGAACAGGTAGCCCGGCACCGGCTCGGTGTACGCCACCGCGTCGCCGTCGTACGTCTTCTTCAGGTCGGCGGTCTGGGACTCGAGGTCCTCGAGCTTCGTGGTCAGCGCGTCGGCGTTCTGCTCGAACGTGGCCTTCTCGCCTTGGTCGAGCGCGGACAGGCGCTTCGTGACGTCGTCGACCAGCTTCACCATCGCCGGGTAGCTGTAGAACACGTGCTCGTTGAACTCGGCGTCGCCACCCTTGTCCAAGCCGGACAGCTTCACGACGTTGATGGTGTCGGCCGTGGTGTCCGAGGCGTCGGCGAGCGTGGTCATGAAGTCGTCGTACCCGCCGCCGTTCTCGATGAGCAGGTCGGCCTTCGACACCGCGAGCTGGGTGCGGGCGCTCGACTCGAACGAGTGCGGGTCCTGCGACGGGTCGTCGAGGATGCTCGTGACCGACACGTGGTCGCCACCGATCGACTCGACGATCGAGCCGTAGACGTTGGTCGAGGCCACGACGGCGATCTTCCCGTCGCTGTCGGCGTCGCCCGAGCTCGAAGACGTCGCGCAGCCCGTCAGGGCGAGCGCGGCGGCGCCGGCGACGAGCGGGAGGACGAGGAGTCGGTTGTGCATGCTCCGACGGTAGCGCTTGCTGATAACGATTGTCAAAACCGGTACCAGCGCTCTGGTGGTGACGACAGACGGACGGGAGGCGCGGTGCCAGCTGGCACCGGGCCTCCCGCCATGGAGACGCTCGCGTCTACGGCTTGGTGGCCGCGTCGATCGTGTTCTCGGCGATCGTGTCCTCTTCCCGCCCGGGCGTGCGGAGGTTCCACTTCTTGATCACGAAACTGAACAGGAAGTAGTAGATGACGGCGTAACCGAGACCGATCGGGATGAGCCAGATCGCCCCGTCCGCCTTGCCGAAGTTGAGCACGAAGTCGATCGCACCGGCCGAGAACGAGAACCCGTCGTGGATCCCGAGCGCGTTGACGAGGGCCAGCGAGGTGCCGGTGAGCACCGCGTGGATGACGTACAGCGGGAACGCCACGAACATGAAGGAGTACTCGAGCGGCTCGGTGATGCCGGTCACGAACGAGGTGAGTGCTGCCGAGAGCATGATGCCGCCGACGAGCTTGCGGTTCTGCGGCTTGGCGTTGCGCCAGATCGCCAGGGCACCGGCGGGCAGGGCGAACATCATGATCGGGAAGAAGCCGGTCATGAACGTGCCGGCCGTCGGGTCGCCCGCGAGGAACCGGTTCACGTCACCGTGCGCGATGACGCCGTCCGCACCGGTGAAGCTGCCGAGCTGGAACCACGGGAAGAAGTTGAGCAGCTGGTGCAGCCCGATCGGGATCAGCATGCGGTTCGCGAACCCGAAGATGCCGCCACCGATGACCGCGTTGTCGGCGACGGCCTGACCGGCGGCCGTGAGCGCGATGTCGAAGTAGCGGTACACGAAGGACATGGCGACCGCGATGACCAGACCGGCGGCAGCGGTGAGGATCGGGACGAGGCGACGACCCGAGAAGAACCCGAGGAAGTCGGGCATCTTCGTCCGGTGGAACTTCTCCCACAGCACGGCGGCCACGAGGCCCATCACGATGCCGCCGAGGACACCGAAGTTGATGGTCGCGGGGTTGCCGTTCGCGTCCTTCACCCCGTCGAGCACGATCGGCGACATGGCCGCGAAGACCTGGTACATGACCATGTAGCCGACGACGGCGGCCAGTGCGGTGGTGCCGTCCGACTTCTTCGCCCACCCGATCGCGATGCCGACCGCGAAGAGCAGCGGCAGCCAGGTGAACACGGCCTGACCGGCCGCGGCGATGATGGTCGCGCCCTGCTCGAAGCCGGGGATCGCACCGAGCATGTCGGACTGCCCCAGGCGGAGCAGGATGCCCGCGGCGGGCATGACCGCGATCGGCAGGAGCAGGCTCCGTCCGAGGCGCTGCGCTTGCGCGAACAGCCGGGACTGCTTCTTCGGCTTCTTCTTCTCCGGCACGTCCGTGGCAGTGGTGGCGCTCATCGGAGGTCCTCTCGTCATTGGGTGGAGCTGTCGGGGTGAGTTGAGTCGTGCAGCCAGCGCAGGTAACCTCGGCGGTGTCGCCAGGTCCGGTCCTGTCCGGTCATGACCAGTTCCGTAGTCTGAACCGAGACCGGTCCCGTGTCAACCTGGTACGCAAACCCTTAACGAGGAGGAAACGATGGCCGACATCAAGGCAGCCGACATCATCGCCGCGCTCGGCGGTGCCGACAACATCGAAGAGGTCGAGGGCTGCATCACGCGCCTCCGCGTCGAGGTCGAGGACGGCGACCTCGTCGACAAGGCCGCGCTGCAGGCCGCGGGCGCCCAGGCCGTCGTCGGTGGCGGCACCGGCTGGCAGGTCATCGTCGGCACGGTCGCCGACAACCTCGCGCAGGACATCCAGGACGAACTGTGACGGCGGTCCGCACGCCGTTCGCCGGTCCGGTCGTCGCCCTCGCTGACGTGCCGGACCCGGTGTTCGCCGGCCAGCTCGTCGGTGCTGGCGTGGCCGTCGACCCGACGGGCGTCGAGGGCGCGGTCACCGCGGTGGCCCCGGTCGACGGCACCATCGTGAAGCTGCACCCGCACGCCTTCGCGCTGCAGGGCTCGGCGGGCACGGACGTCCTCGTGCACGTCGGCATCGACACCGTGAAGCTGTCGGGCGAGGGCTTCGAGCTCCTCGCGACCGAGGGCGCGACGGTCACGGCCGGCGACCCCGTCGTCCGGTTCACCCCGTCGGTGATCTCGGCCGCCGGCTACTCGCCGATCTGCCCCGTCGTGGTGCTCGGCTCCGCGCCGGACACCGTCGACCAGGGCACGGTGGGCACCTCGGTGCTCGACGGCGACACCCTGTTCGAGGTCTGACCCGGATCCACCCCGGCCCTTCCTGGTCCTTCCCGCCGAAGCGACTGTGCACCGCGAACCGTTCGCGGCACACAGTCGCTTTCGCGTTCCCGGCTGGAGACTCAGGCGACCGCAGGGGTCGCCGTGACCTCCATCTGCACGCGGTAGCGGTCCGAGCGGTACCAGCTGCGGGTGTGCTCGACGGGGCGCTCCCCCGCGTACGACACCCGGTCGAACTCGAGCACCGGGGCACCGGTCTTCGTGCCGAGCAGGGTCGCGACGTCGTCGGCGGCCGGGTTCGCGGCCACCGTCTGCTGCGCCCGGTCGATCGGGGTGCCGTACTCGTTGGCGATGATCGAGTACACCGACCCGGACAGGTCGTGGTCGAGCAGGCCCGGGAACGCGTCGGCCACGAGCCAGGCGTCGTCGATCGACACCGGAGCGCCGTCCGCCATCCGCAGCCGCTTCACGTGGAAGGCCGACACCTCGGCGTCGAGCCGCAGGGCCGCCACGGTGTCGCTCGGCGGCACGCGCTCCTCGCGCACCAGGACGACCGTCGTCGGCACGTGGCCCATCGCCCGCATCTCCTCGGTGAACGACGCCAGGTGCAACGTCGACTGCACGGGCCGGTGCGCCACGAACGTGCCCTTGCCGCGCACGCGCTCCAGGTAGCCCTCGTTGACGAGCTGCCCGAGGGCTTCGCGCACGGTGATCCGCGAGACGCCGTACTCGGCGATGAGCTGGCGTTCGGACGGGATCGCGGCGCCGGGAGCCAGGCGCGCGGTGGCGAGGTCGAGCAGGATGCGCCGCAACTGCTGGTGCTTCGGTTCGGCACCCTCGGTGATGCGGCTCGTCATGCGTCCCTCGTGCTCCGTTGCTGGTCCTGGGTGGTGGTCATGCGCGGACATGACCAGTTCCCATCACAGTAGCGAGTCGACCTCGGAACGCCAACGTGCGTGACGTTCCGCCTGGGCAGGGCGGCGGGGATTGTTGAAGTTTCACCGGCTTGACATCACATTCTCGGCTCTGTCAGTGTGACGCTCGAGTCCCACTGGGGGGCGTCCGAAAGGGGAACCATGCAGAACAGCAAGGCGAAGGCATTGATCGGGATCGGTCTGGCAGTGGGCCTGATCGCCGGGCCGGCCACGGTCGCATCCGCGTCAGCGCTCGAGGTCCTCGGGTCCGGCGCGGAAACCGGCGGCGTCACGATCATCGACCCGGGTGCGGGCGTGAGCGGTGAAACCCGCGACTACTCGACGCATGGCGACGGTGGGGGTGGGAGCTTCTGGCAGTGGGGTGTGGGTCGAGACGACACGTGGTCGAACTACTTCCGCGAGAAGCGGTGCCACGGCGCGACCGCCGTCGGCAAGAAGTCGAAGCGCGTGTCGAACGTGCCCGGTGGGAAGTACGCGATGGCGATGACTCCGAAGGCGAGCAGCGGCAACAAGGCGTACTACCACAACTGCTGAGGCGAGGAGCGGGCGCTCCGAGGGAGAGCCCGCTCCTCCGATCGCAAGGGGGAGCATGAACATCCGCTCGGTGACACTCGCGTACGTCGTCCCGCCGCTCCTCGCGTCCGTTCTCGGGTTCATCGGCCTCGTGCAGGTCAGTGAGGCCGGGCTCGTCGGTGCATCGTCGGTGGTGACCGCTGCAGCGGGCGCCGACACCGCGTCGAACCAGCGGGTCGCGAAGTCTCTCGAACAGGTCGCCGAGACCGAGGGCGCGACGATCGTCCGTGTCGTGGCCGATCGCGCGGCACCGACGACGCTCCGCCAGGCGCTGGTCACCGGTGCGCCGTCGAGTCTGGGTGCCGGCTGGCTCAGCGACGGGTACGGCGACTTCACCAGGTCGATGAGCACCACCGTCCTCCCGATGTCGGACCTCGACCACTTCGATCCCGTCGGCTCCTACGCGGTCTTCGGCGACGACGCTGCTCGGCGCGCGGTACTCGATGCCCTCTCCGGCCTCGGCTACGACGTCAGCTCGGAACAAGTGCCGTTCCTGCGCCGCATCGGAGTCAGCGACGGGTTCAGCGGGACGTCCGGCCTCGTCGGCGCCCTCACGTTGGGATGCGTCACGCTGTGCCTGATGGGGACGCTCGGCGCCCCTCGCCGGAGTGCGGTTCGACGACTGCACGGACAGAGCACCGCCTCCATCGTGGTCAGTGAGCTGGCCGAGGTCCGCGGCACCCTGCTCGCCACTGTCGTCGGCACCCCCGTGGTCGCCTTCGGTCTGTTCTTGTACAACGGGCTCGCGTCAGCGGCGACCTTCGCCACAGCAGTCGTCGTGATCGGCACAGCGTTGCTGGCACCGGTCATCGCCGCCCACACGATCGGCACCGTGCTCGCCTGTCGACAGCCGCTAGCCACCGCACTCCGAGGTGCTCGACCCGTCGGAGCGCTCGTGCTCGTCGCGCAGGTCGCCCGCGCGCCCGCGCTCCTCTTGCTCGTCACCGCCGTGTTCGACCTGTCGGGTGCCGTTGCGACCGTCCGTTCCGGGACAGCAGAACGCGACCTCCGAGCCGCAGGTGAGACCGTCCAGCTCTGGGTCACCCCGGACCCCCGTCCGATCGACTCGCAGCAGTACTGGAACCGCATCGGAGCCTTCGCCGGCAGAGCGCTCGAGCAGCGTGATGCGCTGCTCGCCGCGACCGTCGAGGTGTCCAGTGGGCAGGGGAAGTCCACGGTTCCGGCGCTCTTCGTCGACGCTGGCTACCTCGGTCTGCAGGACGTCCGCACCGAGGACGGCAGCCGCATCACCGCCGACGACGCGGACATCTCCGTGTGGATCCCAGCCGACAGTCGACTCGATCGGCGTCGGCTCGTCGCCGCGCTCGCCGACTGGCAGCTGCGCGAAGCGCCCGCCGCCGCGCGGGAGCAGATCACCGGTGGTCGACTTGCACGCCAGCAGGTCTACTCGTACCCGGACGATTCGTCGACGCGCTCCTGGCTCGCTGACGCGGTCATCGTGGTCGTCCCGGAACCCGCGGAGGTCTTCTCCGCCGATCAGCTCGGTTCGTGGCTGTCCACTGGAGACGTGGTGTTCAAGAACCGCACCGTCGCGGAACGGTCGATCAACACGTCAGACGTCCGCAGGGAGTTCAGCGCGGTGGTCGCAGTGGGACAGGTCGCCGCCGAGCAAGCACGGCTCGCGGCCACGATGACCGTGATCGCCACGGCCACGGTGGTCAGCACCCTGATCGTCAGCATCATGCTGGGGCTGCTCGGGACCGTCGCCCACCGGCGTCGCCACGGCCGCGCGCTGTTCGCGAAGCTCGCCAGCGGCACCTCAGCCGTCCGGGCCGACGCCGGGCTCCTGTTCGTCGAGACCGCCCTGGTCTCGATCGCCGTCGTCGCCACCGTCAACTCCTGGTGGGGCGCTCGCCCGGACGGGACCGGGCGCAGCTCGGTACTCGATCCCGTCGCGCAGTCGGCGGGGACCGCCGGAGCACTGGCGCTGCTCGCCATCGCAGTGGTGAGTGCGGTCAACGGCGCCGTCCTGGCCGCCACCGCGCGCAACACCCTCCGGGATCGAGGAAACGGAGCACGATGATCGAGGTACGACACGCATCGAAACACCACGGACGACGGACACTGTGGAACGATCTGTCGTTCGACGTCGCGCGCGGCGAGATCGTCTGCTTGGTCGGGCCGAGTGGCTCTGGGAAGTCCACACTCCTCGACTGCGTGGGACACCTCGATGCGCTCGACTCGGGGACGATCCGCATCGCCGGCGAACCGGTGTGTCGGAACAGGCGGCAGGCTCGGCTCCTGCGCCAGCGCTACCTGGGCTACCTGTTCCAGGACTTCGGATTGGTCGCCGACATGACCGCCCAGGCGAACATCGACATCGCTCGGGCATCCCGCGGACCGAACCGTGGGGTCCGGACGAGCGACGCGCTCGACCGCGTCGGTCTGACCGGACGGGCAACCGACCGGGTCCACGAGCTCAGCGGCGGCGAGCAGCAGCGGGTGGCGATGGCGAGGCTCCTGGTGAAGCGCCCGTCGGTCATCCTCGCCGACGAGCCGACCAGCGCTCTCGACGACGGGAACGCTGCGATGGTGCTCGACCTGCTGGCCGAACTCGCCGGCGACGGGGCGGCTGTGCTCATCGCGACCCATTCGCCGGCCGTCGAGGCGCTCGCCACGCGGAGCGTCTCGCTGAACGCACCGAAGACGTGACCGCGCTCAGGCGTTGCGGACGAGCCAGGCGAACTGTTCGTCGGAGAGCAGCCGGTCGGTCCAGACCTGCCCCTCGACCCCCGCGGCGGAGGACGTCTGCACCCCGGGAGCCCCCTGCCACACCAGCGACAGCCCGGCACGACGGAGCACCGCTGCGGAGGCCGGGTTGTTCGTGAGCACGCGCCCCGTGACGGGAACGTCCGGCGCGGTGTCGGCAGCCGCACGCACGGCAGCGAGGGCGATCTCGGAGGCGAAGCCCTGCCCCCAGGCGGAGGGTGCCAACCGGTACCCGAGGTTCCAGACCCCGCCGGCGGTCATGTCCACGCCGCCGACTCCGACGAACGCGTGATCGGCAGCGGTGCGGACGGCCCATGAGCCGAGTCCGTGTCGAGCCCGACCACCGATCTTCCGCTGCACCATGTCCACGCTCGAGCTCCGGGCGACGTGCCGACCGCTCGGCAGGTGCTGCCACGTTCGGGCGTCGGAGAACACCGCGTGCGCGTCGTCGATGTCGGCCGGCGTGAGCGGGGTGAGCAGGAGGCGATCCGTTCGGATCTCCTGCGAGGGGGTCAGGAGCTGGTGGACCATGTCCCGATCATGCCCCGCACCACCGACATCCGTGTGAACACCACGCGACGTTTGCGGAACCCCGCAGATGGTGAGCAGAAATGGTCGAGTGGCTCGAAGCCACCCGACCATTACTGCTCACGAAGCGGAACGACCGACGCGTCGGTCCCTGAACGCACTCAGTCGAGCAGGAGCGCGGGCTCCTCGAGCACCGAGGCGACGTCGTGCACGAAGCGGGACGCCACGTCACCGTCGACGACCCGGTGGTCGAACGAGGCACCGATGGTCGTGACCATGCGCGACCGGACCTCGCCGTCGACGACCCACGGCTTCGGCTTGATCGTGCCCATGGCGACGATCGCGACCTCGCCCGGGTTGAGGATCGGGGTCCCGGTGTCCATGCCGAACACACCGATGTTCGTGATGGAGACGGTGCCGTTCGCCATCTGCTTCGGCGTCGTCTTGCCGTCGCGGGCGGTGAGGGTGAGTTCCTCGAGCGCCTGCGCCAGCTCGAGCAGCGACATGTCCTGCGCGTCCTTGATGTTCGGCACGATGAGCCCGCGTGGGGTCGCCGCGGCGATGCCGAGGTTCACGAAGTGGTGGACGATGATCTCGCGGTCGGTCCAGGTCGAGTTCACCGAACGGTTGCGGCGGACGGCCCAGATGACGGCCTTCGCGACGATGAGCAGCGGCGAGACCTTGACGCCGGCGAACGTCGGCGAGGCCTTGAGCCGCTTGACGAACTCCATCGTGTGGGTCGCGTCGACGTCGACGAACAGCGACACGTGCGGTGCGGTGAACGCGGAGGTGGTCATCGCGGTCGCGATGGCCTTGCGGACGCCCTTGACCGGGATCGTCTCGCTGCGCACCTCGCCCCACTCGGGCGTCTCGATGTTGCGGAAGACGCTGGCCTGCTTCGCGTGCCGGATGACGTCGTCGCGGGTGACCTCGCCGGCGAGGCCGGTCGCCACGATCTCGACGAGCTCGACGCCGAGGTCCTTCGCGAGCTTCCGGATCGGCGGCTTCGCGAGCACGTTGGTCGCGACGGTCTGCTTGCGTGCGGGCGCGGACGCCAGACCGGCGATGGCCTCGGCGGTGGTGTCCTCACCGGGATCACTGGCCGCTTCGGCCGCTGCTGCGGCATCCACACTGGAGGCACGGCTCGCCTCGGCCGCGAGTGCTGCGGCCCGGCGGGCACCCGGCTTGCGACGCGACGGCGACGAGGTCGCCGAACCGTAGCCGACGAGGACGGCGCCGGAGGACTCGTCCGTCCCGACGACGGAGGCGCCGTCGGCGACGGGCTGCACCGGTGCAGCCGACGGGGCCACGGGCGCTGCGGCGGCCGGGGCCGGGGCCGGGCTGACGGGAGCTGCGGCGGGAGCCGGAGCCGGCGGGGTCTGCACGACCGGAGCAGCCGGGGCGGGCGCCACAGGCGGGGTAGGGGCGACCGCGGGCGAGGTCGGGACGCTGTCGGCGACCGGTGCCGGGCCTCCCGACTGAGCGGGCGGAGCCGTCACCGGCGCACCGGACGCGACCGACGCGTCGGACTCGACTCGGATGATCGGCTTGCCGACCTCGACCGTGTCGCCCTCGGACACGAGCAGCCCGGTGACGGTGCCGGCGAACGGCGACGGCAGCTCGACGAGCGACTTCGCGGTCTCGATCTCGACCAGGACCTGGTCGACGGTGATCTCGTCCCCGATCGCGACGCGCCACTGCACGATCTCGGCCTCGGTGAGGCCTTCGCCCACGTCGGGCAGGGGGAATTCGGCGACGGCCACTTACGGCTCCTTCGGCGTTCGGACGAGTTGGGTCAGTCGAGCTGGATCAGTACGCGAGGGCGCGGTCGACGGCCTCGAGGACGCGGTCGGCGTCCGGCAGGTGCAGGTGCTCCAACTTCGAGACCGGGAACGGGACGTCGAACCCGGACACCCGCAGCGGCGGCGCCTGCATCGTGTAGAACGCCTTCTCGGCGACCGTGGCGGCGATCTCGCTGCCGACGCTGACGAAGCCGGAGGCTTCCTGCGCGATGACGAGGCGACCGGTCTTGCGGACCGAGGTGAGGATCGGCTCCCAGTCGATGGGCGAGATCGAGCGGAGGTCGATGACCTCGCAGCTCGTGCCCTCGGACTCGGCGAGCTCGGCGGCCTGCATCAGGGTGGCGACCATCGCACCGTGGCCGACGAGGGTGACCTCGGTGCCGGTGCGCGCCACCCGGGTGGTGTGCATCGGGACGTGCCCGTCGACGAGGTCGACCTGACCCTTCGGCCAGTAGCGCGACTTCGGCTCGAGGAAGACGACCGGGTCCTTCGAGGCGATGGCCTCCTGGATCATCCAGTAGGCGTCGTTCGGCGTGCTCGGGCTGACGACGCGCAGACCGGGGGTGTGCGCGAAGTACGCCTCGGGCGACTCCTGGTGGTGCTCCACGGCACCGATGTGGCCGCCGTAGGGGATGCGGATGACGACCGGGAGCGACATGTGCGCCGGCAGCCGGTTCGCCATCTTCGCGAGCTGTGAGGTGATCTGGTCGAAGCCGGGCCACACGAAGCCGTCGAACTGGATCTCGACCACGGGGCGGTAGCCACGCAGGGCGAGGCCGATCGCGGTGCCGATGATGCCGGCCTCGGCGAGCGGGGTGTCCCGCACGCGCTCCGGGCCGAACCGGTCCTGCAGGCCCTCGGTGATGCGGAAGACACCGCCGAGCTGGCCGATGTCCTCGCCCATCAGCAGGACCTTGTCGTCCGCCTGCATCGCCGCGGCGAGCCCGGCGTTGAGGGCCTTCGCCATCGGCAGGGTCGGGGTGGGGTCGCTCGGGACCTCGCCGGCGCCCGGGTGGGAGCGCAGCGTGTAGTCGAAGAGCTGCTCGGTGGTGCTCATGCGTGGGCGCCCCCTTCGAAGCCGGCCTCGTACTGTTCGAGCCAGGCCTTCTGCTCGGCGACCAGCGGGTGCGGCTCGCGGTAGACGTTGTCGAACATGACGTCGACGGACGGCGGGGTGAGTGCCACGGTGCGGCGGCGGACGTCGGCGGCGATGTCCTCGCCCTCTTCGTCGAACGCGGCGAACTGTGCGTCGGTGGCACCCTTCGAGCGCAGGTACGCCTCGGAGCGGACGATCGGGTCGCGGCGGACCCAGTCCTCGAGCTCGCCGTCGGCGCGGTACCGGCTCGGGTCGTCCGAGCTGGTGTGCGCGCCGATGCGGTAGGTGTCCGCCTCGATGAACGCGGGGCCCTGACCGCTGCGGGCGTGGTCCGTGGCGACGACCGAGGCCGTGTACGAGGCGAGGATGTCGTTGCCGTCGATGAGCACGCTCGGGATCCCGAAGCCGCGCGGGCGGTCGACGAGCGGCGTCGGGGACTGCACCGACACCGGCACCGAGATCGCCCAGTGGTTGTTCTGCAGGAAGAAGACCACGGGCGCCTTGGTCGACGCCGAGAACACGTACGCCTCGTTCACGTCGCCCTGGCTCGTCGCGCCGTCGCCGAAGTAGACGATGGAGCAGGCGTCGCGGTCGGGGTCGCCCGTGCCGACGTCGCCGTCGAGCTTCTGACCGAGCGCGTAGCCCGTGGCGTGCAGGGTCTGCGAGCCGATCACCAGGGTGGAGATGTGCGTGTTGCCGCGCTGGTCCGGGTCCCACCCGCCGTGGGTCTGCCCGCGGTACATCGCGATGATCTCCATCGGCTCGACGCCGCGCTGCATCGTGACGGCGTGCTCGCGGTACGAGGGGAAGACGTGGTCCTGGGCGCGCAGGGCGAAGGCGGAGCCGGTCTGTGCGGCTTCCTGCCCGTGGCTCGGCACCCAGAGGCCGAGCTGGCCGGTGCGCTGCAGGTTGTGGCCGGCGTGGTCGAACCGTCGGGTGAGGACCATGCGGCGGTGCATCGCCAGCAGGGTCTCGTCGGGGATCGCCCGCGCGGCGGCGGCGAACTCGGCGTTCTCGTCGGTCTCCACGAACCGACCCTCGGGGTCGAGGAGCCGGACGGTGGTCGTCGCGGGAGCCGCGGCGCGGAATGACATGCGGGCCAGCGTAGCGGCAGCCATCAGTCGGCCACCTGGAGGTCCCCCACAAGCGAGCGGGCCGTTTCGAGGAGCGTTTCCACAGCCTCGTGCTCGCCGATCGAGATGCGGAGGCCCTCCGGCGGGAAGGGCCGCACGATGATGCCGGCGTCCTCGAAGGCGGCGGCCGCGGCGACCGTGCCGTCCCCCGAGGGCAGCCAGACGAAGTTGCCCTGGGCGTCCGGCACGGCCCACCCCTGCTCGCGGAGCTCGGTGACGATGTGGTCGCGGAGCGTGGCGATCTCGGACACCCGCTCGAGCAGTTCGTCCTCGCGTTCCAGGCTGGCCAGTGCGGCCGCCTGGCCCTGGGCCGTGACGGAGAGGGGGATCGCGCACGCACGGACCGCGTCGAGCACGTACACCGGGCCGAGGGCGTAGCCGACGCGCAGACCCGCGAGACCGTACGCCTTCGAGAAGGTCCGGAGGACGACCAGGTTCGGGTACTGCGCGAGGAGCGGGTGCCCGTGCACGGCGGTCTCGTCGGTGGCGAACTCGGCGTATGCCTCGTCGAGCACGACCAGGACGGACTGCGGCACCGCGGCCATGAAGGACGCGAACTCGGACTCGGTCACGATCGGGCCGGTCGGGTTGTTCGGGGTGCAGACGATCACCATGCGGGTGCGCTCGGTGACGGCGGCGGCCATCGCGTCGAGGTCGTGGCCGCCGTCCGGCCGGTTCGGCACCTGCACGCTCGTGGCCCCCGCGACGGTGACGACGCCGGGGTAGGCCTCGAAGGACCGCCAGGCGTAGACGATCTCGTCACCCGGGCCGGAGGTCGCGCGGGCGAGCTCGTGCAGGATCGCGACGCTGCCGGGGGCGACGTGCACCTCGTCGGCGGTCAGCCCGAAGCGGTTCGCGAGCGCGGCGCGGACGGCGAGGGCGGTGGCGTCGGGGTAGCGGTTGAACGCGGTCTGCGCCTGCACGGCCTGGACGACGCCGGGGAGGGGCGGGAACGGGTTCTCGTTGCTCGACAGCTTGAAGGCGTCGTCGGCGGCCTGGCGTCCCTGCTTGTAGGCGGGGAGCACAGCGATCTCCGGCCGGATGTGCACACGCTCGTCAGTCACCGGATCAGGTTACCGGCCCGTGCGCGGGTGTCGGAGGGCATCATGGGTGCATGCGATTCCTCGTCCGCCTCGTCGTCAACGCCGTGGCCCTCTGGCTCACCACGCTCATCGTCAGCGGCGTCTCCGTCACCGCGTTCGGCGACGGTGGGACCACGGCCACCGTGCTCACCTACCTGCTCGTGGCCTTCGTGTTCGGGCTCGTCAACGCCGTGATCGGCACGCTGATCCGGATCGTCGCGTTCCCGATCTACATCCTGACCCTCGGGCTCATCTCCTTCATCGTGAACGCGATCCTGCTGCTCATCGTTGCGGGCATCTCGGACGCGTTCCGCTTCGGGCTCGAGGTCGAGTCCTTCGGCTGGGGCATCGTGGGCGCCTTCGTGCTCGCCGTCTTCGCCTGGCTGATCGGGCTGTTCGTCCGTCCGGTGCTGAACCGCCAGCGGGCGTGACGCGGACGGACCTCGCGGAGGACACCTCCCTGGGCCATGATGTGACCATGGCCCCGGACGTCGACGCCCCGTTCCGCGTCTCGTTCGTCTGCAGTGGCAACATCTGCCGGTCCCCCATGGCGGGCGTCGTCTTCGCGCAGATCGCCGCGGACGCCGGGCTCGCCGACCGCTTCCAGGTCGAGTCCGCCGGCACCGGCGACTGGCACGTCGGCGAACCGGCCGACGAGCGCACGATCGCCGCCCTCGCGGCGCGCGGATACGATGGCAGCAGGCATCGCGCCCGTCAGTTCGACCCGGACCGGTTCCCGGACCTCGATCTGGTGGTCGCACTCGACCGCTCCCACGAACGCGTCCTGCGATCGTGGGCCCCGACCATGGACGACTCCGCCAAGGTGACGCTCCTGCTGCGGTACGACGACGCCTGGCCCCAGCAGACCGACGTGCCGGACCCGTACTACGCGGACCGGCACGAGTTCGACCGAGTGCTCTCGACCGTCGAACGGGCCTGCCGGGCGCTCTTCCACCAGCTCGAGCCGGCCGTCCGTCAGGGAGCCCCATGACCCCCCTTCCCCCGCAGCCGATCAGCCCGCTCGACGGGCGCTACTACCCGATCGTGCACACGGTGGGCGAGCACCTCTCCGAGGCCGGGCTCAACCGCGCACGCATCGTGGTCGAGGTCGAGTGGCTGGTCTTCCTGACCGACCACGCGATGTTCACCACCTCGCCGCTCAGCGTCGACGACAAGGCCGCGCTCCGGCGCATCGCGGAGACCTTCGGGCACGACCAGATCGCCGAACTCGCCGAGATCGAGGCCACCACGCGCCACGACGTCAAGGCCGTCGAGTACTTCGTCCGCCGACGGCTGTCGGAGCTCGGGCTCGACTCGATCGCGGAGCTCACGCACTTCGCCGCCACGAGCGAGGACGTCAACAACCTGTCCTACGCCCTGACCGTGCGGGACACCGTCGACCAGGTCTGGCTGCCGGCGTTCCGTGCCGTGCTCGAGAAGCTGCGGACGCTCGCCGTCGAGCTGCGCGCCGTCCCGATGCTCTCCCACACGCACGGGCAGCCGGCGACCCCCTCGACGCTCGGCAAGGAGCTCGCGGTCGTCGTCTACCGGCTCGAGCGCGTCCTGGCCCAGATCGAGGGCGGCGAGTACCTCGGCAAGTTCTCCGGTGCGACCGGCACCTTCTCGGCCCACCTCGCCGCCGACCCCGAGGCCGACTGGCCCACGCTGTCCCACGAGTTCGTCGAGGGCCTCGGGCTGACCTGGAACCCGCTCACCACGCAGATCGAGTCGCACGACTGGCAGGCCGAGCTGTACGACCGGGTCCGGCACGCCAACCGCATCCTGCACAACCTGGCGACCGACGTGTGGACCTACATCTCGATGGGGTACTTCACGCAGATCCCGGTCGCCGGTGCCACGGGGTCGTCGACGATGCCGCACAAGATCAACCCGATCAAGTTCGAGAACGCCGAGGCGAACCTCGAGATCTCGTCGGCGCTGTTCTCCACGCTGTCCGAGACCCTGGTGACGAGCCGTCTGCAGCGCGACCTGACCGACTCGACCACGCAGCGGAACATCGGCGTCGCGTTCGGGCACTCGCTGCTCGCGCTCGACAACCTGCGCCGGGGCCTGGGCGAGATCGCGGTGAACGAGGCCAAGCTCGCCGACGACCTCGACCACAACTGGGAGGTCCTCGCCGAGGCCATCCAGACGGTCATCCGCGCCGAGGTCACCGCCGGGCAGTCGAACATCGAGGACCCCTACGCGATGCTCAAGGACCTCACCCGCGGCAAGCGCGTGACCCAGCAGGACCTCATCGTCTTCGTGAACGGCCTGGACATCTCGGACGGCGCGAAGGCCCGCCTGACGAACCTGACGCCGGCGACGTACACGGGTCTGGCGGACGAGCTGGTCGACCACCTCGACGTCTGACGCTGTTCACCTGCGCGATGTGAACACTGTGCCGCAAAGGGGTGCGGAATCCTCATGAAGTCGGTAGGTTCGTGGTGCTGAGCATCGTCTCAGCACCGGGGGCGTCACAGAGGACGATCCCTGCCCTCTGACCGGATGGATCTCCACACCGTGCTTCGTTCCCGCATCACCGCGGCCGCCGTCGGCGCCACCGTGCTCGGCGTCACCGCTGCGCTCGTCCCCACCGTCTCCACCGCGAACCAGACGACCACCGCCGCATCGGCGATCGTGACCTGGACCGACTCGTCCTCCGACTTCACGGCGGCTCCCGAAGGCACCGTCCCGCTGAACGACAAGTGGTACTGGGCGGCGCTGTCCGACCCGACCGCGGGCGGGAAGATCACCGACTTCGCCACGCTGGACGAGGACGGGCTGTCCGTCTCCGAGGGCGAGGCCGTCGGCCTGGTCCGCGGCCTGACGAAGCCGGTGCCCGGCGGCGAGGTCGGGGCGCTCGCCTCCGGCCTCAGCACCACCACGACCGGGGCGACGAGCTTCGGCCTCGCGATCCAGGAGGGCGGCGACACCAGCGCGCAGACCGTCGTCTTCGCCACCGACGCCGGCAACAGCGACGGTGTCAGCGACGGCCTCACCCGGTGGATCGACCCTGCCACCGGTGAGGTCGAGTCGACCTCGAAGCTCGCCAGCGACCTGAAGGCAGCGGACGCCGAGGTCGTCGGCTACGTCGTCTACGTCGGTATCGACATCACCGCCGAGGTCCCCGCACCGCCCGCCACCGACGAGCCGACCGAGACGCCCGCCCCGACCGAGACGCCCGCCCCGACGGACGAGCCCACGGTCGCGCCGACCGACGAGCCGACCGACGAGCCGACCACGGCGCCGACGGACGAGCCGACGACGGCCCCGACCGACGAGCCCACGGAGCCGACCGCCCCGGTCTCCGTCGGTGGCGAGCTGAAGAGCCTCGCCTCGCCGCTCGAGTCCGACGCCCAGGCCCTCGCCGCCGACGCCAGCGGTTCGATCTCGGCCCTGCGCATCGACGACACCACGACGTACTTCACGCCGCAGCCCACCGCGGCGGCACGTCTGCTCACCACCTCCGCCACGCTGACCGAGGCCACCACCACCGGTGTCCGCGTGCAGGGTTCGGGCTTCGCCCCGAACGAGGTCGTCACCGCTGCGGTCGGCGACGCAGCCGACGCCGTCGCGATCCCCGGCGTCCAGTTCCGTGCCGACGCCGACGGCAACGTCTCCGGGACCATCGTCCTGCCCGCTGACCTCGTCGACTCGGCCGGCACCTACGTGCTCGGTCTCGTCGGCCTGTCGTCGGGGCAGACGGCCACCACGACGCTCACCGTGACGGCCGACGCGGCCACGGCGCCGGTCGCCGTGCCGGTGCCCGGAACGGCGACCTTCACGGGCTGATCTTGCCGATCCTCCCGACCGAGCCACGGCGGCGCGCGACACTGATCGCCGCCGCCGTGGCCGTCGTCTGCGCCGGGGCGGTGGCGTTCGTCGCCCTCGGCCCGCTGTCGGCGGCGCCCACGCCGACCCCGACACGGTCCGTCGCCGCGAGCGCGACCCCGACCCCCACGGCGACACCGGGCCCGACGCGCTCCGCGGGCCCGACCGACGCGGTCGACGCGCCCGTGAGCACCACCGTCGCGGCCGTCCGCGGCGACTCAGTGCCGGTCAGCCGGACGCCCGGCGGTGCCGCCACGACCACCCTGTCGAACCCGCAGCAGTCCGGCGCACCACTCGTCTTCCGTGTGGTCGACCAGCAGGACGGCTGGGCGCAGGTGCAGCTCGCACAGCGCCCGAACGGCAGCACCGGATGGGTCCCGACGAGCGCGGTCACCCTCTCCGAGGACCCGTACGCCATCGTGGTCACCCGCGCGGACAACACGCACCTGTACAAGGACGGCAAGGTCGTCGACAGCTACCCGGTGGCCACCGGCACCGGTGGTACCCCGTCACCGACCGGCCGGTTCGCCCTGACCGAGCTGCTCGCCCCGACGAACAGCGGCTACGGCCCGTACGCGTACGGCACGACGGCATTCTCGGACGTCCTCAACTCGTTCGGCGGCGGCCCGGGCCAGATCGGCCTGCACGGCACCGACGACACCTCGAGCATCGGGACCGCCGCCTCGCACGGGTGCATCCGCATGCACAACGCCGACATCACCGCGTTGGCCGAGCTCCTGCCGCTCGGCACCCCGTTCCAGGTGCGCTGAGCGCGTTTCCGCGCACGGAACGGGTCTGCCGCGGCCCACGTCCGGACGGGAGGCGCGGTGTGCGCCCGGCAGTGGGCGCGACCGTCTCAGGTGGTGACGTCCAGGGCCTCGGCGACCAGTGCCTCCAGGACGGTGCGCACCACGGGGCGGACCGCACGGTCGGGGCGGACCAGCGCCTCGATCCGGCGCCCCGCGCGCACGTCGGCCAGCTCGGCCAGGTGGAACCGGCCGGACGCCCGGGTGCCCGAGGTGTACCGCGGCACGAGTGCGACGCCGTGGCCTGCGGCGACCAGGTTCTCGATGACGGGCAGGTGGATCGTCCGGAAGGCGACGCTCGGTGGGGCGTCCGACGCCGCCGCCATCGCCTGCAGGACCCGGTCGATCGGGTAGCCCTCGGGCACGCCGATCCAGGTCTCGCCGACGACCTCGTCGATCCCGACCCGCTCGCGACCGGCGAGCCGGTGCCCCGGCGGCACCGCGACGTCGAGCGGTTCGCGCAGGAGCGGCACGGTCTCCACCGATCCCTGGTCCGCTGGCCGCACGCCGTCGGACCGGTGCCCGACGGCGATGTCGTGGTCGGCGGCGAGGGGTGCGAACTCACCCTCGCTGACGTCCACGTCGACCAGCGTCAGCTCGATGCCGGGGTGCGCGCGCATCCGGGTGAGGACCCCGGGCAGCAGCAGTTCGGCCGCCGACGGGAAGATCGCGAGGTCGACGCGTCCCGTCGCCCCGCCCAGGTGCTCCTGCCAGGCGGCGTCGACCCGGGCGATCGCCGTGGCGACGCCGGTGGACAGGCCGGCGAGCACCTCGCCGTGGGCGGTGAGCCGGACGCCGCGACCCACCCGCTCGACGAGCGGGACGCCCACCTGCCGCTGCAGCGTCTGCAACTGCTGCGACACCGCGCTGGGCGTCCGGTGGGTGGCCTCGGCGACCGCCGTGACGCTGCCACGCTCGGCGAGTTCGCGGAGGACGGCGAGCAGCTGCACGTCGAAGTCGACCATGCAGGGAGGCTACAACGTCGGTTGCGAACAATTCGCTGGTCCTACACGTTCGGAGCCGTCACGATCGGAGCATGACCACTCGTGACCGCCTCCTCGCCCTGGTCGTCGCCGTCGTCTGGGGCCTCAACTTCCCCGCGACCGCGCTCGCGCTCGAGCACTTCCCGCCGTTCCTGCTGGCGGCCCTGCGGTTCACGATCCTGGCGGTCCCGACGCTGCTGTTCGTGCCGCGGCCGAGGATCCCGTTCGGGCGGCTGCTGCTCGTCGGGTTCGGGCTCGGGGTGCTGCAGTTCTCGTTCCTGTACCTGAGCATGGCGTCGGGGATGCCGTCCGGGCTCGCGTCGCTCGTGCTGCAGGCCTCGGCACCGTTCACCGTGGTGCTCGCCGGCGTGTTCCTGCGCGAACGGCTCACCGGACGCCAGGTCGTCGGCGTGACGATCGCGGTCGCCGCCCTCGGCTTGATCGCCCTGCACCGGTCGCAGACGGCGGCGCTGCTGCCGGTGGTGCTGGCGCTCTGCGGCGCGCTCGGGTGGGCGATCGGCAACGTGGCGACCCGACGAGCAGGAGCCGCGAACCCGCTGCACCTGACGCTCTGGTGGTCGGTCGTGCCGCCGATCCCGATGGCCGTGCTGTCCTTCGTGGTCGAGGGGCCGGACCGCATCGGCGCCGCACTCGGCACGGCCTTCACCGCCGAGGCACTGCCAGCCGACCTCGGCCTGCTCTACATCGTGCTGGTCGCGACCCTGGTCGGCTACGGCATCTGGTCGCGACTGATGGCGACCTACCCGTCGAGCACCGTCGCGCCGTTCTCGATGCTCGTGCCGGTCGTCGGCGTGCTGGCGTCGTGGGCAGCCTTCGGCGAGGTGCCCGACCTGGTGGAGGTGCTCGCCGGCGCCGTCGTGGTCGGAGCGGTGCTGTGGTCGTCGCGACCGGCACGCGCGTCGGGTCCGTCGCACTCGTCGGGTCCGTCGCACTCGTCGCCTTCCGCGGTCCCCGTGCCGACGCCGATCGACGGAGTCCCGGTGCCGGTGCTCAGCCCCGGTGCTGGCGACGCTCCGCGATGATCCCGGCGAGCGCACCGCGCAGGTGCGGGTAGCGGAACTCGTAACCCGCCTGGGTCAACCGCGTCGGCACCACCCACCGGCTCTTGAGCACCAGTTCGGTCTCGGTGCGGATCGCGAAGGACCCGACCTCGAGCATCCACCGCGGCGTCGGCAGTCCGAACCGGCGGCCCACGGCGTCGCGGATCGTCGCCATCACGGTCCGGTTGTCGGACGGGTTCGGGCTCGACACGTTCACCGGACCCTCGATCTCCGGGTGGTCGCGGACGAACCGGATCGAGCCGAGGACGTCGGCGATGTGCACCCAGCTGAACCGCTGCCGGCCGTGGGTCGGCCGGTGGTGGTGGTAGGTGCCCGCCCGCAGCCGGGAACGCGTCGGCACCCACGGGCCGTCGTACTGCGGGCCGCCGAGCCCCGTCTGCGCCAGCCGGATGAGCGGCACGAGGGCGCTGCCGTCACCGAAGACGATCGCCATCCGGAGTGCCACCCGACGGGTCGACGGCAGGTCGGCGCCGAAGAAGGCGTCCTCCCACGCGCGCGCCACCGAGACCGAGAACCCCTCGCCGAGCTCGCCGGTCAGTTCGTCCTGCGGTCGGTCGTCGGCGTGCCGGTAGATCGTCGCGGTCGAGGCGTTCAGCCACAGCGGCGGCGGGTGCTCGGCGGTGCGGATGGCCTCGGCGAGCTCGAGCGTGGTGTCCACCCGGGAGCGCATGATCTCGGCGCGGTTGCGTCGTCCGTAGCGGCAGTTGACGCTCTTGCCTGCCATGTTCACGACCATGGCGGCACCGTCGACGAGCTCGCGGATGCGCAGGGTGTTGCCCCACACCGCATCGCCGGTCCGGCCGACCGTGACGACCTGGTAGCCCTCCTCGGTGAAGGCCTCCCGCAGGTACTGCCCCACGAACCCGCTCGCTCCCGCGATCACGACGCGGCCCTTCTGGTCGCTCATCTCATCCCCGTCCTGTGTCCGGCGCGATCTCGTACCGGAACGCCCCCTCGTACCGGTACAGCGTGCCGAGCACCGGCGCCGTGAGCACCAGGGACACGCGCTGGAGGTCGGCTTCGTCATCGAATCGTTCCTTCAGCGTCACACGCGGTGCGATGCGGGCCGGGCGCGGGCCGCTCAACGGCAACGCGCCAGCGTTGCGCGGGCCGCGCCGGGCGAGCCTGCGAGCCCGGTCACCTCGCGTCCCAGCGCGCGGAACGTCACGCGCGTGGAGACCAGGCGCAGGGCGCCCGCGTCCGGCCCGTGCGCGTCGACCTCCGCCCGGAGCCGGGCGCTGACGCGCCCGTGGCGACCGAGGTGGTCGACCAGGCCGTCCGGTTCGGCGGTGATGGCGTCCACCATCGTGCGGCTGCCGGAGCGGAACCGGAAGGTGCGGTGCGCGCGGACCGCGGGGCGGGCCTCCAGACCGTTCCCGGGTCCACGACGGACGCGAGCCGGCCGGTTCTCGATCGTGAACGGGACGTCCCGTTCCCAGACCGGGAACATGACGGAGTCGCGGGCGAACCAGGCGAGCAGCGGCCAGAGCCACCGGCGAGGCGTGCCGACGACGTCGAACACCCCTTCACCGCGGCCGACGTGACCGGGCGGGATCGCTCCGAAGTACGTCGACAGCCGCGGGTGCAACCGGGCCAGCACCTCGGACGGTGTGGACAGCTCGTAGGGCGACCGGGTCACGTGCCGATCCTGGCATGTCGTCGGTGCGGATCCCTACGATGTCGGACATGGGACACGACCACGGGCACGGCGTCGGGCACGCGTCCGAGCGCGCACTGCTCATCGCGTTCTGCATCTCGGCGACGATCCTGCTGGCCGAGGTCGTCGGTGCCGTCGTCACGGGCTCCCTCGCGCTGCTGGTCGATGCCGGGCACATGGTCGTCGACACCGGTGGGCTCGGGATCGGACTCGTCGCGACGCGGCTCGCCCGCCGCAGTCCGACGACGCAGCGCACGTGGGGCTTCCAACGTGCCGAGGTGCTCGGTGCCACGGCCCAGGCGGCGATCC
This sequence comes from Curtobacterium pomorum, assembly GCF_044497295.1. NCBI lineage: Bacteria > Bacillati > Actinomycetota > Actinomycetes > Micrococcales > Microbacteriaceae > Curtobacterium > Curtobacterium pomorum. The sequence continues at coordinate 371,304 of NZ_CP172409.1, read as the reverse complement.
TGCTCGCGGTCGGCGTCTTCGTGATCATCTCGGCGGTCCAGCGGCTGTTCGTCCCCGCCGAGATCCACTCGGGGCCGCTGCTCGTGTTCGGGATCATCGGACTCGTCGGCAACCTGGTGGCCTACGGCGTGCTGCTGCGGGCCTCGGGCGAGGGCTTCACCTCGCGCGCCGCCCGGCTCGAGGTCCTCAACGACACCCTCGGCTCGGTCGCCGTCATCGCCGCCGCGGTCGTCCTCATGCTGACCGGGTGGGAGCGTGCCGACTCGGTCGCCGCCATCCTCATCGGCCTGCTCATCCTGCCGCGGGCGATCCGGCTGTTGCGCGAGACCGCGAACGTGCTGCTCGAGTCCACGCCGCCGGGGCTGGACCTCGACGACGTGCGGGGCCACATCCTCGAGCTCGAGCACGTCATCGCGGTGCACGACCTGCACGCGACCCTGGTGGCGACAGGGGTCCCGAACCTGACCGCCCACGTGGTGGTGGACGACGAGTGCTTCTCGACGGCGCACGCTCCGCGGATCCTCGACGAGCTGCAGCAGTGCGTGGCGGAGCACTTCGACGTCCCCGTGGAGCACTCGACCTTCCAGCTGGAGCCCGCGTCGCACCGGCGGCACGAGCACGAGGTGCACGCGTAGGGTCGCGGCGCGGCCGTTCTGCTTGTCGACGTGGAACGACATCGTCGACGTCGTACGACATCGACTTCGTCGTTCGTTGCACGCGCGGGCGATTGCCGACGCACGGTTGCGACATGCTCGACGTCGTACGACATCGAGCATGTCGTTCGGGATCGATGCCCGCCCGCGCCCGCGTCAGCAGTCGTCGGTGCGCGTCGGGTACGCCGTGATGACGCGGTCGGTGGTGGCCGAGACGATGACCTTCACGAACGGGTCCTCGTCGGGGCGCGAGCCGTCGTCGAACCGCACCGGCGCCGCGTAGCAGACCTTCCCGTCGCCGGCGTCGACCGGGAACCCGTCGCGCGACGAGACCAGCGCCGTCTGCACCGCCGTGAGCATCGCGTCGTCCCAGTCGCGCGAGCCGTGGCCCGCGACGACCCCCTGCCAGTCGGCGGTGTGCCGCTGCCGGATGTGCTCGTAGCCCTGCGCCGACGTGCCGCACTGCAGGGTGACCCGGCCGAGCGCCGCGGTGTCGTACTGGGCGACGGCCGCCTGGGTCGTGGAGTCGCACCGTGCGAGGGCGGCGTCACCAGGGAGGTCCGGCCCGGTGCGGGTGATCGTGACGGTGCCGTCACCGGAGGCGGTCGCAGCGTCGGTCGGCATCCCGGAGCTCGATCCGGCGCCGATGGTCGGGTCGTCCGCACCCTGCCGCGCCGTCAGGAACAGCCCGCCGGCGAGGAGACCGGCAGCCACCACGGCCGCGATCCCCGTGATGACGGGACGGTTGTGGTTCTGGGGCACGCGCCCAGTATGCCGGGAGTGCGTCGAGGACGACGGAACCTGGTTCCGGACACGACACCGCGCGATCGCGTGGTGCGGTGTCCGGAACCAGGTTCCGGGGACAGGACGGTCGGACGGGAGGCCCGCCCCGCGTCAGGCGCGCGCGGCCAGTCGGGTGCCGGCGATGACGGCCAGGACGGCGACGAGCACCACGTACCCGATCAGGACGGGCAGCGTCGGGATCACCAGGAGCGCCGCCCCGACGGCCACGACCGGCACCGTCAGCCCGGCGTAGGCGATGAGGAAGGTCGCTGCGAGCACCCCGCCCCGACGCTCGGGTCCGACCAGGGCTCCGGCACTCGCGATGCTGGCCCGGAAGAGCAGCCCGACCCCGGCGCCCGCCACCACGCCACCGCCGATGAACCCGGCGACCTGCAGCAGGACCGCGGCGACCGCCAGCACCGCCAAGCCGCCGACGAGGAGCACCATGCCGAGCCGGATCTGCGCGCGCTGCGACAGACGGGCGAAGACGATCTGCGACACGGCGCTCGCGGCGAACACCCCGAAGGTCGTCGCACCGGCCGCCAGTCGGTCGGTGACGTGGAACGTGGTGCCGAGGAACGTCGGGGCGACCGAGGTGAAGAGCCCCTGGACCGCGAGGGCCGCGAACGCCGCGGCACCGGACGCCCAGAACGCCGCGGCCTTGCCCTCCGGCGCCTGCATGCGCTGCGGGTGGTAGGCCACGCGGGTCTCGGGCCGGGCGACGGTCTCCGGGACGACGAGGACGAGCACGAAGGCCACGGCCAGGGCGACGACGAACACGACGTACGGCACCATGAGCGGCGCTCCGACGAACTCGGCCAGTGCACCACCGACGAGGGCGCCGAGCGACAGCCCGCCGAGGTTGACGGCGCCCGCTGCCACGCTCGCGCCCTTCGCCGAGTCGGACGAACCGGTCGCACGGACCCGCAGCTCCCCGAGGTGGGCGGTCGCCGTGGCGGTGAGCGTGCCGACGCCGAGACCGGTCACGAGACGCGCGACGATCAGGCCGGTGACGTCGTTCCAGACCAGGAACAGCACGGCGGCGACGAGTTCGAGCGCGATCGACACCAGGATGAGCGGCTTCCGCCCGTGCACGTCGCTGAGGTGTCCTGCCAGGTAGAGGGACCCGACGACCCCGACGCCGTACGCGGCGAAGATGATCGTGGTGGTGAACGTCGGGAAGCCGTCGCGTGCCTGGTAGATGACGTACAGCGGTGCGGGGACGGTCGCGAAGGCCATCACCGACAGGAACGCGAAGGCGACGGCCCAGAAGCCGAAGCCGTGGCGCCGACGGGTGTGCGCGCGACGGCCGCGCGGGGCCGGGACACGCTCGCTCGCGGGAGCGGTGGCGGTGTCGGTGGCGGGGAGAGCGCCCGTCGGGGTGTCGGTCACGGTTGACATGCTCCGATGATCGCGCGGCTGGACCATCGAGTCCAACGGATGCTCTTGATGTCAGCAATCGATCGGATCGATGATGAGTGCATGGAGACCCGCCTGCTCGAACAGTTCGTGACCGTCGCCGCCGAGGGCAGTGTGACCCGTGCGGCCGAGCGGCTCTGGGCGGCGCAGTCCACTGTGTCGGCGGGGATCGCGTCGCTCGAGCGGACGTTCGGCGTCCGGCTGTTCGACCGCGCCGGGCGGCACCTCGTGCTGACGACCGCCGGCGAGGACCTGCTCCCCCACGCCCGCGCCGTGCTGGAGTCGCTCGACCGGATGCGTGACCTGGCGACCGTGGACGACGCCGACCTGCGCGGACGGGTGCGACTGGGCATCTTCACGAGCATGGACATCGTCGACCTGACCGGCGTGCTGCAGCGGTTCCGGCGGCGGCACCCGCTCGTCACCGTGGAGCTCATGACCTCGCCGTCCGGGACGACCGGGCTCGTGCAGGACCTCGTCGCCGGGCGGCTCGACCTCGCGTACACGGGCCTGCCGACGGTGCCCGCCGGGGTGGTGGTCGAACCGCTGCGTGAGATGCCGTTCCGGGTCTTCACGGCGTCGGACCACCCGCTGGCCGGGCGGCACTCGGTGTCGCTCGCCGAACTCGCGGACGAACCGTTCGTCGACACCGCGCACGGGTTCGGAAACCGGATCATCCTGGACGGCGCACTCGAACGACTCGGGATCCGTCGGCGGATCGTCGCCGAGATGAACGACATGCCCGCGGTGATCCGGTTCGCCTCGGCGGGGCTGGGCGTCGGGGTCGTGCCGGACTCCGGGGTGCGGCACGACGGAGCGGTCCTGGAACTCGAGGACCCGGTCGAACCGCTCCGCATCGGCCTGGCGATCCGCACGAGTCCGGAGCCGAACCGCGCGGTGCGCACGCTGGCGCGCGACCTCGTCGCTGCGCGCGTCGTGTGACGCGGCGCCGGCGGGTGAGACCCACCGACGGACTGGAGGCACGGCGCGGGTCCGCCGCGTCCCTCCAGGCCGTCAGTCCCCCCAGATCGTCGCGATGAGCGCGGGCAGGAGCCCGTCGGTCGGGACGTTGGTCTGCTCGATGGTGATCCAGGTGTCCCCTCGGGCGAAGTACGTGTACGCCTTCTCCGCGCCGTAGGGCTCCACGATCCCGCGGGACTGGCAGAACGTCCCGCCGTCGCGTTCGGTGCACGTCCCCCCGCCGTCGTGCGCCGGGAACTCGTCGATCTCCTGCTGGATGGCGGCCTCGGTGGCGGTCCCGGCCCGGACCTCGATCCCCGAGACGTCCGCGCGCGGATCACGCCACGTGCAGGAGACCTTCGACTCGACGCCTGCCGGGTCCTGGCCGTCGGGGACCCGATCGGTTCCCGACGGCGGGTCGGCCTGCGTCAACGGACTGTCGCCGAAGAACCGGCGGTAGTCCTCTGCCGAGACGAGCGCGCGACAGTCCGTCGGGATCGTCGCCACGGCCACCGGGGCGCTCGGGGTGGACGTCGGGGTCGGTGCGCCGGTGATCGGCGCGGAGGACGGGGTCGTCGCGGTGGGTGACGGCTCGGGCGCATGCGTCTGGGTGGGCGCAGCGACCGGAGTGTCCTGCTGCGAGAGCGTCAGGGCGACGGCTCCGGTCGCGGTGCCCACGGCCAGGAGCGCGACGACACCGATGACGATGCCGGATCGGCCACGACCCCGCCTCGCCCGCGGGGTGGCGCGCTCGAGGACGTTCTGCTTCATCGAGACGAGCATGCGCTGCAGGTCGTCTCCCTCGGGAGGTTCAGTGTTCATCGTGCGTCACCACCTTCTTGAGTCGGCGCCGGCTGCGGGAGACCCGCTGCGTGACCGCCCCGACGCTGAGGCCGAGCATCTCGGCGGCCTCGGCGTAGGAGTAGCCCTCGAGCAGGCAGAGCTCGCAGATACGACGGTCGGTCTCGGGGAGTGCGGCGATCTCGTCACGCACCCACCGCAGGAGCTCCCGCGCTTCGTCCTGGTCGGTCGGTGCGGCGAGGTGCTCGGGCAGCTCGTCCGCCCGCCGCCGGGCCTGCTTGCGGCCGGTGTTGAACGCGTGGTTGCGGCAGACGACGAGCAGCCACGGCAGCACGGTGTCCGCGGGGAGTTCGAGCGTCGCCGCGCGCTGCCAGAGGGTCAGGAACGAGTCCTGCACGATCTCCTCGACGTCCGACCGGTCGTCGACGAGTGCCCAGGCGTACCGGGTGAGCGTGGCCGCGTAGCGGTCGAACACCCGTGCGAGCGCACCGGTGTCCCCCTGCGCGATCGCACGGACGAGTCCTTCGTCCGTGTCGGTGCCGGTCGTCACGTCCACATCCCACCTCCTTCACTCAGAGGTGTCGGCGGGACGCGCGATCCTGACAGGACCGTGGCGGAAACGGGATCTCGGGCGTGTCCGGACAGCGATCCGCGTGACGGCGCCCGCCGTGGATCAGTGGAAGTCGTCGCCCTCGCCCTCGCCGGGCGCCTTGTGCCCGCCGAGCATGTCGTTGTCGTCCTGGTCGCTCGTCGAAGCGAGCTGGAGCATCGCGAGCACGACGACCACCACGATGAACGCGACGCCGAGGAAGATCACGGCCAGCTGCAGTTCCCGCGTCGAGAACAGCACGACGAGCCCGGTGAACACCGCGATGATCGCGGAGATCCCGAGGAGCTCGACCGGGCGCAGACGGTCACGACGGCTGGGGGTGGTCATGCGTGTGGTGCTCCGTCCGGGGCGACGGCCGGCGTGGCCGTGCCCCACTTGTGCGAGAGGCCGGCGATCACGTGGAAGACCGCCGTGATGGCGAGGTAGGCGCCGAGCAGGCCGACCAGGACGATCGAGGCGTCGAGGGTGCCGGTGACCTGTTCCACGCCACCGAGCTGCTGCGAGTAGTCCGGCGGGGTGACGAGGAACGCGATGGCGAGCAGCAGGGTGAGCGCACCGATCGTGGTCCAGTCGCGCGCGAAGGGGGAACGTCGACGGGCACGCAGCCCCTGTGCCAGCTCGAGCGCCCCGGTCAGCACGGCGAAGGCCACGATGATCGAGATGAACGCCGGCAGCCCGAGGCCGTTGCCGGCGAAGCCCGCCACCGCGGCGAGCAGGGTGATGACCGCCTGCAGCAGCGTCGTGCGGCGTGACCGTCCGTCCAGCGGGAGACGCGCGACGCCGGCCCACAGGAGCACGAGACCCTCGACCAGCGCGAAGCCGGCGAACAGCAGGAGGCCGTAGCCGGCGGCGTGGTTCGTCGAGAAGGTGATGACGAGCGCGACGACCGCGGCGGGGACGGCCCGGAGGATCGGGATCGGCCAGTACCGCGCGCGTTGGGTCGCCTCGTTCACGGTGGTGGCGTCGTCCACGGTGTCGGACACGGGACCTCTTTCAGGCATGCGGATCGTGAGATCGATCCTACCGCCGCGGTGAGAGCCGACCGACCGCCGTGGGTCCGGCAGCACTGAGGATGCTCGAATGCCCGGTCGGGGCGGCGTCGGCCGAGCGACGCCACCCCACCGCCGCGTCAGGCCCGCCGCTGGTCGTCCGACACCGCCGACCGCCGTGCGCGCCGACGAGCGAGCCACCAGCAGGTCGACCCGGCCGCGACGACCACCCCGGCGAGCGCGGCGAGCAGCCCGAGGTCCTCGACGCCGGTGTAGGCGAGGGCACCCTGCACGGCCCGCGGCCCGGCGTCGGGAGCGGGTCCGCGGGCGTCCCGGTCGCCGTCGTCACCGGCGTCATCGTCGGGCGCATCCGGCACCGACGCCTCGACGTCGTCCGGACCGGGAGCCGGAGACGGGGACGGGCTCGGTACCGGGCCCTCGTCCTCCTGCTCCACGACGATCGCGACCTCCGTCGACGGGTCGCCGCCGTCCGGGTCCGTCGGGGAGGTCGCCGTGGCCACGTTCACCACGTCGGACCCGTCCCCCTGGTAGTCCGGATCGAGCACGGCACGGAGCCGGAAGTCGTGGGTCTCCCCCACCGCGAGTGCGACCTCGGACCGGCAGGTCACCCGCTGCCCCTCGGCGGTGCAGCCGTCGTCGGACCCGACGAACCGCATCGCCGCGGGCAGGTCGTCCACCGCTCCGACCTGCTGGGCGACCGAGGGGCCACGGTTCCGTGCGGTCACGGTGTACTCGACCTCGTCACCGGGCGCGACGGTGGACGGCGACACCGTCTTGTCCGTCTCGACGTCGGCGGCCGCGGCGACCGTGGTGCTCGCTCGCGAGGTGTTGTCGGACTCGTCCGTGTCGGACAGCGACGTCGGTGGCGCGATGGTCGCGACGCTCTCGAGCGGCCCCTCGACCCCGTCCGCGATCCGTCCCTCGATCGTCACCACCGCGGACCCGCCGCGGGGCAGGTCCAGGTCGGTCGCCACGTCGCCCTGCCCGGATGCGGTGGCGCAACCGGAGCCCGACGCCGGTTCGCAGGTCCACGTGGCGTCCTGGATGCCGTCGGGGACGTCCACCTGCAGTGGGCTGGGGTCGGCGGCGTTCGGACCGGGGTTCCGCGCCGTGACGGTGTAGCGGACGGGTGCCCCGGCGACCGCGGTGGCGGGCAGGTCGTGCTCGACGGACAGGTCGGCGGGCTTCCACACCCTGAGGGCGTCGACCTCGTGGTTGTCCACGTGACTGCCCGTCGCGCCGGCGAATCCGAGGCGGAGGGTGCTCGGCAGCGGCGTCTGGTCGTCCCCGTGCAGGGAGACGGAGTCGAGCACGGCGCGCATCGTCGAGCCCACCTGCAGCCGGACGGTCATCGAGAGTTCGCCGGCGTCGCCCGGCAGCAGCGTGATGCGGACCCTCCGCGGCGTCGATCCGTTCGTCACCGTGCCGCCGGGAGCGGGAGCTCCGGCGACGTACCGGTAGCCCTCGATCCCGTTGCCGGACCCGCGCACGACGACGTGGTCCGGCTGGGCTCCCGGCCCGGACGCGTTGATGCGCGACGAGAAGTTGCCGTAGTGGTCGATCGCGATCCCGGCGAACCCACCGGGGACACCGGGCAGGTCGCACAGTCGCCCACCGCCCTCGGTGGACTCCTTGCGGCAGGCGTACCCGAGCCCGGCGCCGAACGACCCCACGCCCTGCGCAGCCGCGCCGTCGGCGAGGTACAGGAGCAGGCCGTCGGCCCCGGGGTCGTCCTTCGCGGTGTGCATCGCGTAGGTGAACTCGATCTCGAGTCCGGTGTCGGAGGGGAAGGTGTCGTTCGTCGACCAGGCACCGGCCTGGTTGCGGACGTCCTCGGTCAGGCGCAGCCGTCCGCCGGCGACGGTGGCGTCACCGTGCAGGGCTCCGCCGGACGCGCTGGAGAACTGGTTGACGTACGGGAAGTCGAGTGCCGCCGCGCTCGACCCCGCGGGCAGGATCGTCGGGGCCGCGAGGACGGCGAGCGCGGTCAGTGCGGTGCACGCCGCTGCGAGGCGGCGGGCCACCCGCGGCCGGGACGGACGTGGGACGGGTGCTGGAGCAGTGGGTTCTGTCATGCCCCGATCGTCGCGATCCGGACGTCACCGGACGGCGGACCGGAGCCGATCTGTGGAACGCCGCCCCGGGCCTCCTGGCTGTGGAGGAAGGACCACCGGAGCCGGACTGCTCAGGCCAGCCACACCGTCGTCTCGCCCGGCAGGACGCTCGGCAGGACACCCGCCGCGTCACCGAGCGGACCGGACGCGACCACGACCTCCCCCGACGGCATCGGCACCGGTGTCGACCCGAGGTTCGTGACCGACCGCCACCCGTCGTGCCGGGCGAAGGCCACGACGCCGTCGCCGGACTCCAGCCAGGTGAGCTCCTCGCCCCGCTGCAACCGTCGCCGGGCCGCGAGCGCTGCGCGGTACAGGGTCAGGGTCGACGATGGGTCGCCGTCCTCCGCCTCGACCGACGACGCTCCGAAGTCGGCGGGCTGCGGCAGCAGCGGCGCGACGTCGCCGAAGCCGAACGACGGCCCGGAGGTCGTCCACGGGATCGGCACACGGCACCCGTCCCGGCCCTTCACGGTGTGTCCGGAGCGCAGCCACTTCGGGTCCTGCAGTCGGTCACGCGGGATGGCGGCGGCTTCGTGCAGGCCGAGCTCCTCACCCTGGTAGACGTACGACGACCCGGGGAGGGCGAGCATCAGCAGGGTCGCGGCGCGGGCTCGGCGCAGTCCCCGCTCCCGGTCGAGCTCCGGCGTGGTCCCGTCCGTCAGCAGCCACGCATCGGTGTCGGTGCCGTCCGGCAGGCCGTAGCGGCTGGCGTGCCGCACGACGTCGTGGTTCGACAGCACCCAGGTGCTCGAGGCGCCGGACTGCTCGGACGCCGCCAGGTTCCGCTCGATGATGCTCCGGAAGGCGGGTGCCTCGAACGGCGCCTCGAGCAGGTCGAAGTTGAACGCCTGTCCGAGTTCGGTGGGACGGGCGTACAGGACGCGTCGCGGTGCGGGCGCCCAGGCCTCGGCGACCGCGGCCCGGGGCGGGTCGTACTCGTCGAGCACGGTGCGCCAGGACGCGAAGACCTCGTGCACCTCGTCGCGGTCGTACAGCGGGTCGGAACCGTCGAGCGGCAGCGCGTGCTCGTTCGATGCGCGGTACGGCGTCGACAGGTCCTTCGCCAGGCCGTGTGCGACGTCGACCCGGAACCCGTCGACCCCGCGGTCCGACCAGAAGCGCAGCGTGTCCTCGAAGTCGGCGCGGACCTCGGGGTTCGACCAGTCCAGGTCGGGTTGCTCGGGCGCGAAGAGGTGCAGGTACCACTGGCCGTCGGGGACCCTCGTCCAGGCGCTCCCGCCGAAGTTCGACACCCAGTCGCTCGGCGGCAGCGCTCCGGAGGGACCGCTCCCGTCGCGGAACACGTACCGCGCCCGTTCCGCCGACCCCGGCGCGGAGGCGAGTGCCGCCCGGAACCACTCGTGCTCGTCCGAGGTGTGGTTCGGCACGATGTCCACGATCACCCGGAGGTCGTGCTCGTGCGCGGCCCGGAGCAGGGCGTCCAGGTCGTCGAGCGAACCGAGTCGTGGATCGACCGCCCGGTAGTCGGCCACGTCGTACCCGCCGTCGGCGAGGGGCGACGGGAAGAACGGGGAGAGCCAGAGGGCATCGACGCCGAGGGACGCCAGGTACGGCACACGGCTCGTGATGCCCGCGACGTCACCCAGGCCGTCGGCGTTCGAGTCCGCGAAGCTGCGTGGGTAGACCTGGTAGACGACGGCGTCGCGCCACCAGTCCGGGTTCGTCGTGCGGGGCGTGCTGGCCGGCGTCCGAAGCGTGCTCACGTCGCCACCGTACCCAGCGGAGCGGACACCGGGCACGGATCGGGAATGGCTGACGACGTGACAGCATTGGTTGTCGCTGACACCTTTCCGCCCCAGTACAACGTCCAGAACGAGAAGGATCACCATGACGAACGTCCTCGCACTCGTCGGCAGCCTGCGCGCCGACTCCATCAACCGCAAGCTCGCCGAGGCCGCGGCCCACCACGCGCCGGAGGGCATCGAGGTCACCACGTTCGACGGCATCGTCGACCTGCCGTTCTACAACGAGGACATCGACGGCGACACCCCGCCCGCCGCGGCCGTCGCCTTCCGTGACGCGATCGCCGCCGCGGACGCCGTCCTGCTCGTCACCCCCGAGTACAACGGCACGATCCCGGCCGTGCTGAAGAACGCCCTCGACTGGGCATCGCGTCCGTTCGGCGCCTCGCCGCTGTCCGGCAAGCCGCTCGCCGCCATCGGTTCGGCGTTCGGCCAGTACGGCGGCGTGTGGGCCCACGACGACGCCCGCAAGGTCGCCGGCATCGCCGGTGCGAAGGTCCTGGAGGACGTCAAGGTCGCGATCCCGCAGTCGGTCGTCCGCTTCGCGGAGACCCACCCGCGCGAGGACGCCGAGGTCACCACGCTCGTCCAGGGCGCACTGACCGCGCTCGCCGACGCGTCGACGGAGCAGGCCGCCGCGTAGTCGACCAGGGTGCGGTCGGCCGTGCGGTCGACCGCACCCACAGGAAGTCGCTAGACAGCCTCCATACGAGACGGACTAGCCTGTGCCAATGGCAACGCAGGAGATCACCGAGCCGTCCGGGTACTGGTTCCCCGACGACGACGCGACCCAGCGCGGGGTCGCCGTGCTCAACGCGCTGCGCCGCTACCGGGCCGCCGAGACCGCGATGCGCCGTCGCACCCGTGACTCGATGGGCATGGGCGAGACCGACCTGCTCGCCGTGCGCTTCCTGCTGCAGTCGCAGCGCTCGGGCCGCAGCGTGAGCCCGAAGGACCTCGCCGCCTACCTCAAGATCTCGTCGGCCTCGACCACGATCCTGATCGACCGGCTGGTGAAGTCGAACCACGTGCGCCGCGATCCGCACCCCACCGACCGTCGTGCACTCGTGATCACCCCGACGACCGAGACCGACGACGAGGTCCGCGCGACCCTCGGCATCATGCACCGCCGCATGATGTCCATCGCCGAGGGGCTCCCAGCGTCCGAGGCCCGCATCGTCGCGTCGTTCCTCGAGCAGATGCGCGGCGCCGTCGACCAGGTCGACCCGGCCCCCGCGCACTGAGCCGCCACCCCCGGGGGACAGCGCGGTTCCGTGCGCACTGAGAGTGGACTCGGCCGCGGCGCGTAGACCGGAGTGGTCACCGACGCGAAAGGAGCCACCACCATGCACGCTTCGGACAAGATGGCCAAGAACCTCCAGGCGGTCCTCGTGGACCTCATCGACCTGCACCTCCAGGGCAAGCAGGCCCACTGGAACATCCTCGGCACGAACTTCCGCGACCTGCACCTGCAGCTCGACGAGATCGTCGACGCCGCACGCGAGTTCGCCGACGACACCGCCGAGCGCATGCGCGCCCTGTACGCCGTGCCGGACGGACGTTCGAGCACGGTCGCGGCGTCGAGCCACCTCGACCAGTTCCCCGACGGCGAGATCACGACCCACGACGCCATCGACCAGGTGACGCTCCGCCTCTACCAGGCGACCGGCACCATGCGCGACGTCCACGACGAGGTCGACGAGGAGGATCCGACGACCGCGGACCTGCTCCACGGCTTCATCGAGCGCCTCGAGCAGCTCGCGTGGATGGTCTCCGCCGAGAACCGCGCGCCGAGCACGCCGCTGGCCTCCGCCACGACGCCTGCCGTCGCCGACGCCTCGGCGCACGCCTAGGGGACCGAGTGGACCTCGGCATCCAGGGCAAGACCGCGCTCGTCTTCGGTGCCGACTCCGGCATCGGCTGGAACACGGCTCGCATCCTCCTGGCGGAGGGTGCGACCGTGGTCGTGAGCGACATCGACCAGGCGCAGCTCGACAACAGCGCCGACCAGCTCGAAGCGCCGCTCGGCAAACTGCACGCGTTCGCGGCCGACGTCACGAGCGCTGCGAGCCTGGCGGACCTGCACGGCAAGGTGCGGGACGCCGTGGGTGCGATCGACATCCTCGTGCAGTCCTCGGGCGTCACCGGCGCCCAGGGACTGTTCCACGAGATCGACGAGCAGGGCTGGGCCGACACCATCGACGTCGACCTGATGGGCCCCGTCCGCATCACGCGCGAGTTCATCGGCGACCTGCGGCAGGGCGGTTGGGGCCGGATCGTGTACCTGGTGTCCGAGGACGCCTCGCAGCCCTACGACGACGAACTGCCCTACTGCGCCTCGAAGGCCGGGGTCCTGTCGTTCGCGAAGGGCCTGTCGCGCACCTACGCGCGGGAGGGCGTGCTCGTGAACACCGTCAGCCCCGCGTTCATCCACACGCCCATGACGGACGCGATGATGAACAAGCGCGCCAAGGAGACGAACCAGAGCTTCGACGACGCGATCACCAGCTTCCTCGACGAGGAGCGCCCCTACATGGAGCTGAAGCGCCGCGGCGAGCCGGAAGAGGTCGCGAACGTCATCGCGTTCCTCTGCTCCGACCTCGCGAGCTTCGTGAACGGCTCCAACTACCGGGTCGACTCCGGCTCGGTCGCCACGATCTGACCCGGGAGGCACCGTGACCGACTACCGATACCTCATCATCGGCGGCGGGATGGTCGCCGACGCCGCCGCCCGCGGTGTCCGCGAGCTCGACGCCGACGGCACGATCGGCATCCTCAGCGAGGACGTCGACCGGCCCTACGCCCGCCCGGCCCTGTCGAAGAAGCTGTGGACCGATCCGGACTTCAGCTGGGACGAGAAGGTCGACCTGCACACCGAGGAGACGGGGGCGTCCTTCGTCCTCGGCACCGCGGTGACGGGGATCGACCGTGCCGCGAAGACCGTGACCACGGCCGACGGTCAGACCCACGGGTACGAGCGTCTGCTCATCGCCACGGGCGGCAAGCCCCGTGGGCTGCCCGGTCTTGCACCCTCGGACCGTGTGCTCGACTACCGCAGCGCCGACGACTACCGGAAGCTCCGCGAGCTCGCCGACGCCGGGGCGCACGTGGTCGTGGTGGGCGGCGGCTACATCGGCCAGGAGATCACCGCCGGGGTCGTGCAGAACGGCGCCCGCGTCTCCCTGGTCGACCCGGACGAGGTCGTGGGCGGACGGATGTTCCCGGACGACCTCGCGCGCGCTTTCCAGCAGCGCTTCGTCGACGCCGGCGTCGACCTGCGACTCGGCCGCCGGGTCGAGTCCGGCACCCAGACGCCGGACGGTGTGCGTCTCACCCTCGACGACGGTTCCGTCCTCGAGGCGGATGCGGTCGTCGCCGGCCTCGGCATCGAGCCCGCCACGCAGCTCGCCGCCGACGCCGGCCTGACCGTGCGCGACGGCATCGTCGTCTCGTCGACGCTGCTGACCGACGACGACTCGGTCTTCGCGGCCGGTGACGTCGCCGAGTACCCGGACCGGATCCTCGGGACCCGACGGGTCGAGCACGTCGACAACGCGCAGCAGCAGGGTCGGCAAGCCGGCCGGAACCTCGCGGACGCCGACGAGACCTACGACCACACGCCGATGTTCTACTCCGACGTCTTCGACATGGGGTACGAGGCGGTGGGGCAGGTCTCCACCAAGCTCCGCACCGTCGAGGACTGGCAGGACCCCACGGTCACCGGCGTCGTCTACTACCTGGATGACGACGACCTGGTGCGCGGCGTGCTGCTGTGGAACGTGTGGGACAAGACCGACGAGGCCCGCAAGGTCCTCGCCGAGGCCCACGCGCTGACGCCCGACATGCTGCCGGGCCGCATCACGGCCTGACCGGCGCGCTGGTCGCCGTGGACGCGACCGACGGGAGGCCCGGTGCCGGTTCGCGGAACCGGCACCGGGCCTCCCGTGCGCCCCGTGCAGTGCCCGGCGTCAGCTGGTCGTGTCGGCTTCCGGCGCGACCGCGTCGACGACCGCCTTGCGGTCGGCGGGGTCGACCGGCAGGTCGTCGCCGTCGGCCATGGCGACCGCGTGGGCGGACTTGGCCGCCTCGAGCGTCTCGTCGTCGTTCTTCGCCATGCCGACCAGCTCGACGAAGCGCGACTTGACGAGCATCCACGCCTCGCTCGGGCTCAGCCGTGACAGGTCGGACGCCGTCGAGTCGTCGCGCACGCGCTGCAGCGAACCGACCCCGCGGTCCGGCAGGCGGTGGTCGACGTGCGCGACCGCCAGCCGGGCGACCGCGTCGGCCTGGGCGTGCATCACCGAGTGGGCGCCGTCGACGACCTCGCGCAGCACGGCGTAGGGGAACACCCGCGCGAGCCGCCGGATCCAGTCCCGCGGGACCATCGCGTCGTGCTCGCCACGGACGATGAGCGTGCGTGCCTGCACGTGGGCCGCGCGTTCCTCGATCGGGAACGCGATCATCCGGGGCAGCACCTTCGAGAACCAGTGCCACCCGCACAGCGCGTACGCGGTGATGCCGTGCCACCGGACCGCCGACGGCTCGTGCAGCGTCGACCGCAGGAACCGGAACGCGGACTGCCGGACCGTGCGCGCGTGCGAGTCGACGACGGGGCTGATGAGCACGAGGTCCGAGATCTCCGGGTGACGCGCCGCCACCTCGGTCACGACCTGGGTGCCCATCGAGTGGCCGACCAGGACCGGGTCGACCAGCCCGAGGTCGTCGATGACCTTCTCGACGGCGTCGGCGTACCGCTCGATCGACACCTTCCCCCGGAACCGCGGAACGCCCGCGAAGCCGGGCAGGTCGAGTGCGTGCACCGGGCCGTTCTCGTTGAGGTGCGGGGCGAGTCGCTCGTAGTAGGTGGCCGCGATGCCGAGGCCGGCGACGAGCAGGAACGCCCGCTCCCCCGGCTCCCCGATCGAACTCACGCGGACGTAGGTACCGTCCACCGCGACCCGGTCCACCTCGACGGTGACGTCGGCGTCCTCCGCCTTCGCGAGTTCGCCTCCCGGGTCCGGGGTCGCTGCCGTGCGCTCGTCGTCCACGTGGGTCTCCTCCGGTCGGGCGAGCGCCCACGATACCTGCGGACCCCGACGCTGCGTGCGCTCCCGGCCGGTCAGCCGCTGAAGGTGTTCGCGGGGAAGCCGTGCACCCGGGTCGGCACCGCGAGGATCGCCCCCGAGGACGGGTGCTGCTCGAGCTGCTCCTCGGTGAGGTTCTCCCGCGCCGAGGCGACGAACAGGGTCGACATGTCCGGGCCGCCGAAGGCCACCGACGTCACGTTCGGGGTCGGCAGCTCCACGGTCTCGAGGTGCGACCCGTCCGGGCCGTACCGCTCCACCCGGCCGCCGCCGTAGATCGCGCTCCAGGAGCAGCCCTCGTCGTCGCGGACCAGACCGTCGTGCGCGTTGCCGACGACGAACGGTTCGAGCTCGCCGAGTTCCCCGTCAGGACCGTAGGAACCACGGTAGATCGTCGACGCGCTCGTGTCGGTGACGTACATCACGGTGCCGTCGTCCGACCACTCGAAGCCGTTCGTCACGCCGAAGCCGCCACGGAGCAGCCGCGTCGTGCCGTCGGCCTCGACCGAGTAGAGCGCACCGTCGGGCTCCCCGGTCGTCAGGTTCATGCTGCCGACCAGGAACCGGCCGAACGGGTCGCACTTGCCCTCGTTGAAGCGGAGACCGGCGGTGGCGTGCTCGACGCGGGTGAGTTCACGCTCGATCGACCCGTGCTCGTCGGTCACGACGACGGTGTCGCCGAGGGCCGCGACGAACCCACCGGACGCCCGCGGCTGGAAGCTCGCGAGCGGCGGCGGGAGCGGGACGGTCGACACGACGGTGCCGTCGGCCCGCGCGGTGACGAGGGTGCCGAGGGTGATGTCGGTCCACCGGAGCAGCTGCGCCGACGGGTCCCACACGATGCTCTCGGCGAGGACCGCCCGGGCGTCGGAGAAGACGGTCGCGGGTCCGGTCGTCACGCTGGTGCTCATCGGACCGGTCTACCGGCGTCGGCTCCGTGCTCCCTCAGCCGGGGCCACCTCGCCCGGCACGTCAGAGGCGGGCGTACCGCGCGCGGAAGAAGCTGTAGACGCCGAAGGCGAGGAACCCGATGCCGATCGCGACCAGGACGAACACGCCGCCGGGCATCGAGCGCACCGCGTCGAACGCCGCGTCGAGGCCCGTCGCCTGGTCGGGGTCGCTCCGCAGTCCGGCCACGCCGATGAGCACGCCGACGATGACCACGGCGATGCCCTTGCCGACGTACCCGACGACCCCGAGCACGGTGACGACCCGGTCGAGCTGGCCCGACGGTCGCGTGATCTGCTTGCGGAACGACCGGCGGCAGCCGATCACCACGAGCCCGATGCCGACCGCGACCGCGATCGCGCCGGCGAGGAGCAGCACGAACACCCCGCCGGGCGTCGCGAGGGTCTTCGCCGCGGCACTCTGCGACGAGCTGCTGGAACTCGACCCGGCGCCGAGGGCGTACGAGGCCGACGAGTACGCGATGATCCCGTAGACCACGGCCTTCGCGACGTCCTTGAGCCGGGCGAGCCAGCCCCGGGTGGTGTCTGAACGACCGCCGACGATCGCCTCGACGACCAGACGCACGGTGAGTGCGGCCGTGCCGATCGCGATCAGCCAGAGCAGGAACACCCCACCGGGGACCGCGGCGATCTGCTGCAGTGCTCCGGACTGGTCGGTCTCACCGCCGGAGGACGCGTTGCCGATGCCCAGCAGGATCGCGAGGTAGCCGATCAGCAGGTGGACGATGCCGCTGCCGACGAAGCCGGCGCGAGCGGTCAGCTCGAACCAGCGGCTGTCCGCCGCTCGTCGGACCTGTCGTCCGGTCTCCTGTGCTGCGTGCTCTGCTGTGTCGCTCATCCGGTCAAGCGTGCCCGACGCGGGCCGGTCTGTCCGGGCCGCGCCGGGCAGTGGGGCCGACCCGCCGCCGGACGGGAGGCGCGGGGCGGGCCGCACCCGCGCCTCCCGTCGTCTCACCCCGTACGCGTCGTCAGCGATGCCACCAGGCCGCGCCGACCAGGGTGCGCCGACCCCGACGTCGCTCGCCGCGACGCGCTCCGGCGATCACTGCCTCCGTGTCGCCGGTGTCGCCCGACGCACTCCAACCGTCTGCCGTCGCGATGATCGTCGAGCGCTTCGAGTCGATGAGGACGAACCCGCCACCGAGGATCCCGACGAACATCTCGTCGACCGCCTCGAGCAGACTCTCGGAGCCGTCGTCGCAGGCATCGCACCCGCAATCCGGCTGTGATCCGACCACGACGGCTGGATCCCCGACGAGCAGGTCGACGACCGTGCCCGGCACCCCGTCCATCGACCGCACGTCGACGTCGAGCACCAGCGCGCCGTCGACGACCGGGACGAGCCGGAGGGCACCTTCGGGCCCCTCGGCCCGGCGGGCCAGTCCGAGGCCGGTGAGCGCCTCGACCCAGGCCTGGACGCGTGCACCGACCACGAGGTACCGCTCGGGGTCCGTGACGCGGGAGTACTCCTCGTCCAGCGGAGCGCGGTCCGGATGAGGGGCCGGCCACGAGACGCCACGCTCGGGCCGGGCCGCCCACGCGGACTCGACGGCACGAAGGACGTCGGACAGGGTCGCGACCATCACGTCAGTCCCCCTTCACGTTGACGACCTGCCGCAGCGTGTGCCGGATCGACACGAGCTCCGACGCGTCCGCCATGACCTGGTCGATCGGCTTGTACGCGCCGGGGATCTCGTCGAGGAACGCGTCGGTGTCGCGGTACTCGATGCCGACCATCGCCTCGCGCAGCTGCTCGTGGGTGAAGGTCCGCCGGGCCGCGCTCCGCGAGAACAGCCGACCCGCACCGTGCGGGGACGACTCGAGCGAGGGCTTGTTGCCGAGCCCCTCGACCACGTACGACGCGGTGCCCATCGACCCGGGGATCAGGCCGGGCTGACCGGCCTTCGCCTGGATCGCACCCTTCCGCGACACCCACACGGACTTGCCCCAGTGGGTCTCACGCTGCGTGAAGTTGTGGTGGCAGTTGATCCGCTCCTGCTCGTCGACCGGGGTGCCGACGGCCTCGGACAGCTGCCGGACGACGCGGTCCATCATCTCCTCGCGGTTGAGCAGGGCGAAGTGCTGGGCCCACCGCAGCTCGGCGATGTACCGGTCGAACTCCGGCGTGCCCTCGACCAGGTACGCCAGGTCGGGGTCGGCCAACTGGATCCACCACCGCTCCATCAGCCGCTTGGCGACCGTGATGTGGCGCTGCGCGATCTTGTTGCCGACTCCCCGCGACCCGGAGTGCAGGAAGAGCCAGACCCGGTCCTCCTCGTCGAGGGAGACCTCGATGAAGTGGTTCCCGGAGCCGAGCGTGCCGAGCTGGTTCCGCCAGCCACCGTGCACCTGCGTGGGGTCGAACCCGGCGGTCTCGGCCATGGCCTCGAGCTCGGCGATCCGCGGCGCGGCGGTCGCGACGATCTTCCGGTTCGACGCACCGGCCGACAGCGGGATCGCGCGCTCGATCTGCTCGCGCAGGCCCTGCAGGTCGGCGGGCAGGTCGGCGGCGGTGAACTGCGTGCGGACCGCGATCATGCCGCAGCCGATGTCCACGCCGACGGCTGCCGGCATGACCGCGCCGAGGGTCGGGATGACCGACCCGACGGTGGCCCCGAGGCCCAGGTGGGCGTCGGGCATGAGGGCCAGGTGCGGGAACACGAACGGCATGCGCGCGGTCGTGCGGGCCTGCTGCTCGGTGTTGTCCTCGAGCATCGAGGCCCAGCTGAGCAATCGGTCGTTGATCTTCTCCATGGTGTCGTCTCGCTTTCGTGACGGTCGAGGTGACGGTCCGAGACGGTCGAACGCCGCGCCTCCTGGTCGTCGCCGGACGTGGCGGACGGACGGGAGGAAGCGGTGATGACGAACGCCCCGGGCCGGGTGGGCACGGGGCGTCGTGGGACGTCGCGTGCCTACGCGGGATAGCGGAGGGACCGCTGCTGCTCGGGCAGCACGGCGGCCGCGGCGAGCTGGAGCTCGACGCGTTCCTCGTTGTGCTGCACGGCGCGCATGCGCGGTCCTTCCGGTGTGCCCGGGGCGGGCGGTCCTGCCGACGGCGTTGGTGCCGCGGGCGTTCCTGCCGATGGGCAGGAGAGCGACAGTAGTGCGACACGCCCGGGATGCGCAACTCACCCGGGCGTGTCGCGACTCGTGCACAGCCACAGCGGGGTACGTCCGCCTGATGGTCGCGCCTCGGGCGCGGGCAGGCTGGGTGCATGACGGAGCGCACCGAAGACACCCTCGACGCGGTCGACACCCACGCACGCACCGACGGGTACGCCCCGCTCCGCACCTACGGAGCGATCGGGGACGGCCGGACCGTCGCGCTCATCGCCCGCGACGGGCAGATCGACTGGCTGCCCATCCCCTCGATGGACTCACCGCCCGTGTTCGCGAGCATCCTCGACGCCGAGCACGGCGGCCACGTGGCGCTCCGCCCGGTGGACCGGTCGGCCGAGGTCTCCCGCGAGTACCTGCCGGGGACCAACGTCCTCGTCACCACGTGGACGACCTCGTCCGGGCAGGCCACCGTGACGGACGCTATGGTCACCGGCGTCGCCGGACGCCTGCCGTGGGCCGAGGTCGCGCGCTGTGTCCAGGGGGTCAGCGGCTCCGTGGAGTTCGAGTGGGCGGTGGTGCCCGGCACCCTGCTGGGCACCGCCGAGCCGAAGCGCCTCGACACCGCGAACGGCGCCGTCATCGGCATCGACGGCATCACGATCGCCATCGTCGAGCAGGGGTTCCACCCGGCGCACGACGACGGCCCGCGCTTCTCCGGCCGGTTCACCGCTGACGAGGGCTCGAAGCACATCCTGACCATCGTCGGCACGCACGACGAGCCGATCTTCATGCCGCGGCCGGAGAGCGCGCTCGCCGCGATGGACCGGACGATCGCCAACTGGGCGACCTGGTCCGAGGAGTTCTCCTACGACGGCCCCTGGGCCGAAGCGGTGCAGCGGAGCGCCCTCGCCCTGAAGCTGCTCATCTTCTCGCCGACCGGCGCGATCGCGGCGGCACCGACCACGAGCCTGCCCGAAGACCAGACGGGCGGCAAGAACTGGGACTACCGCTTCGCCTGGGTGCGCGACCTGTCGTACACCGTGCACGCCCTGACCCGGTTCGGCCTGCGCGAGGAGACCCACGCGGCGGTGTCGTGGGTGATGCGCACCATCGCCGAGCACGACGAGGACATGCCGATCTTCTACGAACTCGACGGCACGAAGAGCGACGACGTCGAGGAGCGCGACGTCCCCGGGTGGAACGGCATCGGTCCGGTCACGGTGGGCAACCGGGCCGGCGACCAGCTGCAGCTCGGGGTCTGGGGCGACGTCTTCGAGATCCTGCGCCAGTACGTGGCCGCCGGCAACGTCCTCGACCGGAAGACCGCCGCGGTCCTGCAGCAGCTCGCCGACGACGCCTGTCACCGGTGGGAGGAACCGGACTCCGGCATGTGGGAGCTCGAGGACACCCAGCACTACGTCACGAGCAAGATCGGCTGCTGGCAGGCACTCGACGCCGCCGTGGAACTCCACGACGCCGGCATGATCGACGGCCCCCGCGACAAGTGGATCGAGAACCGCGAACTCATCGAGCAGTGGGTCGCCGAGCACGGGTGGGACGAGGAACGCGGCCACTACGTGATGTACCCGGGCTCGGACGCGCTCGACACGTCGATCCTGCTGCACGCGATGAGCGCCTTCGACCGCGGCCCGCGCATGGCCTCGACCATCCGGGCGATCGAGGAGCACCTGCAGCGTGGTCCGCTGGTGTACCGCTACTCCGGCATCGAGGACGAGGAATCGCCGTTCGTCGCGTGTTCGTTCTGGCTCGCGGCCGCGATGGCCTGCACTGGCCGGATCGACGACGCGCGGACGCTGATGGACGACATGGTCGGCCAGGCGAACGACGTCGGGCTGTTCAGCGAGATGATCAGCGAGAACGGAGCGTTCATGGGGAACATCCCGCAGGGACTGTCCCACCTGGCGCTCATCCAGGCAGCGCTGACGATCGAGGAGCTGACTGGCGAGGACGACCACTCGGCGTGATCACGGAGGGGTCATGAACGACGTCGATGCGCGGATGGACCGGCTCAGGAGGGCCGCCCGGTACCGCTACCAGCAGCTGGTCGACAGCGAGATCGAGCGGGGGTCGCTCGATCCGGACGAGGTGCGCGAGGAACGCCGGCTGCTGAAGGCCGCCGACGTCGCAGCGCATGCGCGGGCACAGATCGAGGAGGCCGAGCGCCGAGGCGTCTTCGAGGGCAACCCGTACCACGGCAAGCCGCTGCCCGGGAACGACGGGCAGCACGACCCGGACTGGTGGATCCGCTCCAAGATCGAACGCGAGGACATCCGCGGCATCGCACCGCCCGCACTCGCGCTCCGCACCGAGGACGCGGAGCTCGACGATGCCCTCGACGCGCTGTCCACGGAGGCCGACGTGCGCGATGTCCTCGTGGACTTCAACGCCCGGGTGAAGGAAGCCCGACGCCAACTGCTCGGTGGGCCGCCGGTCGTGACGCCGCTGCGGGACGTCGACGACGAGGTGACCGCGTGGCGGGAGCGACGGGAGGCCCGTCTCGCCGCGGCCGCAGCGGCTGCGGCTGCGGCTGCACTGGTGGCCGGGTCTCACGACCGACCTCGCCGGTGGTGGCGCCGCCGTCGCTGAGCGTGACGAAGGGCCGTCCCGGTTGTCCGGGGCGGCCCTTCGCGTGGTGGTGCGGGGTGTTACTTGATCTGTGCGGTGATGGTGGCGGTGCCGACGAGGAGGCCGCGCTTGACGGCGTCGGTGCCGAAGGTCTTGTTCAGCAGGCCGGCGGCGTCTTCGGAGACGTGGACGGTGGTGCCGGTCAGGATGGCGTTGTCGCCCTCGAGCTGGAGGGGCTTGAGCGAACCGCCCCAGAGCTCGAACAGGTACGCGTTGGACGCGGCGACCTTGCCGTTGACCAGGACGTCACCGTAGAGCTTGGACGAGCCCGGGTTCACGACGAAGTTCTCGAGCGTGACGGTGGTGTCGCCGGCCTTCAACGTGAGGCCGGAGTCGTCGTGGTTGAGCATGCCCTGCACGTAGGGGCGGTAGTTGCCGTCCGGCGACCAGTACGTGACGGATCCGGCGGTGATCGGGAACGACACGGACCCGTCGGCGAGGGTCGCATCTCCCGAGACGCCGGGGGTGAGCTTCAGGGCGGTGAGGGCGTCGGTGAAGCCGGAGTCGAGCTTCACGGCGGTGGAGCCGCCGAGGACCTCGGGGACCGATGCGACCGGTGCGGGGATCTTCGACTCCGACGACGACACGGTGTGGATCGAGGGGGTGGCGGCCTGGGCGGAGGAGATGCCGAACGCGGCACCGCCGAGGACGAGGGCGCCGGTCGTGGCGAGGGTGATGGAGGTCTTCAGGCTCTTGCGCATGGTGATCGATTCCTTTGCTGTGTGGAAGCTGCGTGCCGGCCATGTCTGACCGGAGAGCGCCCTGGGCTTTTGCCCTGTGCAACTCATTCGGCGCACCCTCGCGATCGGTTTGGAACGTCTTTCCTGAGGTTTCCGGGGCCGGGGTTTCGTAGCGTGGGGACATGGCCCCTGCGCACATCTCCACGACCGACCGACTCCGGGCGGTCGACGCCTGGTGGCGAGCCGCCAACTACCTGACGGTCGGGCAGATCTACCTGCTGGACAACCCGCTGCTCGAACGGCCGATCGAGCCCGGCGACATCAAGCCCCGGCTCCTCGGACACTGGGGCACCTCCCCCGCCCTCAACCTCGTGTACGCACACTGCAACGCCCTGATCGCGGAGACCGGGCGCGAGTTCCTGTACATCTGCGGCCCGGGACACGGCGGGCCGGCGATGAACGCGAACGCGTGGCTCGACGGCACCTGGGGCGAGCTGTACGCCGACGACGACCTGCAGCGCTTCTTCCGGCAGTTCTCGTTCCCCGGCGGGATCCCCTCGCACGCGGCACCGGAGACGCCCGGGTCGATCAACGAGGGCGGCGAGCTCGGCTACTCCCTCGCGCACGCGTACGGGGCCGCCCTCGACAACCCCGACCTGGTGGTCGCGTGCGTCGTCGGTGACGGTGAGGCGGAGACCGGACCGCTCGCGGGGTCGTGGCAGGCGCACACCTTCCTCGACCCGGTGTCGGATGGTGCCGTGCTGCCGATCCTCAACCTCAACGGGTGGAAGATCGCGAACCCGACCGTCCTCGCCCGCATCCCCGGCGAGGACCTGACCGCGTACTTCCGCGGCCTCGGCTACGACCCGATCGTGGTCGACTCGCGGCGGGTCGACGACGACCCCTACGCCGTGCACGCCCTGTTCGACGGTGCGCTCCACCGGGCACTCGCCGCCATCGACGACATCCAGGCAGCAGCTCGAGCCCAGGCAGCACGCGCGGCGGCGGGACAGCCCGCGGGTGCCGCCGACCTGCGCCCGCGCTGGCCGATGATCATCCTCCGCACCCCGAAGGGGTGGACCGGGCCGAAGGAGGTCGACGGTCAGCAGGTGGAGGGGACGTTCCGCGCACACCAGGTGCCGCTGTCGAACGTCCGCGAGGACGACGGCCACCGGGCCCAGCTCGAGGAGTGGATGCGGTCCTACCGGCCCGAGGAGCTCTTCGACGAGGACGGGAACCCCCTCGGGATCATGACGACGATCCGTCCCACCGGCGACGAGCGGATGAGCGCGACGCCCCACGCCAACGGCGGGCGCATCCGGACGGCCCTCGACCGTCCCGCGCTCGACGGGTACGGGGTACCGGCCGGTTCGACCGCCTCGGCCACCGGCACGCTCGGACCGTGGCTCGCAGCGCTGATCACGCAGAACGCGTCGACGTTCCGGCTCTTCGGCCCCGACGAGACGATCTCGAACAAGCTCGACGCGGTCTTCGACGTCACCTCGCGGGTGTGGCGGGCGCAGCGCGCGGTCGGCGACGAACACCTCGGGGCTCGCGGACGCGTGACCGAGGTCCTGTCCGAGCACCTGTTGGAAGGCATGCTCGAGGGCTACGTCCTCTCCGGCCGGCACGGGCTCCTGAACACCTACGAGGCGTTCGCCCACATCATCGACTCGATGGTCGGGCAGTACGCCAAGTGGCTCGAGTCCGCGACCGACATCGACTGGCGTGCACCCGTGTCGAACCTGTCGATCCTGCTGTCGTCGCACGTCTGGCGGCAGGACCACAACGGGTTCTCCCACCAGGACCCCGGGTTCCTCGACGTCGTCGCGTCGAAGCAGCAGGACCTGGTCCGGATCAAGCTGCCGGCCGACGCCAACACCCTGCTCGCCGTCGCGGCGCACGCCTTCGAGACGACCGACCGCATCGAGGTGATCGTCGCCGGGAAGCACCCCGAGCCCGTCTTCCTGTCGCTCGAGGACGCCGTCGCCCACGTGGACGCGGGCCTCGGGGTCTGGGACTGGGCCGGCACCGAGCAGGAAGTCGGCCGCGTCGACGTGGTCCTCGCCTGCGCCGGCGACGTCCCCACCGTCGAGGCCGTCGCCGCCGCGGACATCATCCGGAAGCACGCGCCCGAGGTCGGCGTCCGGGTCGTCAACGTCGTCGACCTGCTCGCGCTCGGCGACCCGCGGAAGCACGAGCACCCGATCCCCGACGAGCGGTACGACGAGCTCTTCCTGCCCGGGACCCCGACGGTGTTCGCGTTCCACGGGTACCCGTCGCTCGTGCACCAGCTGACCTACCGCCGCAACGGCCACGACGATCTGCACGTGCACGGGTTCCTGGAGCGGGGCACGACGACGTCGCCGTTCGACATGCTCATGCGGAACGAGATGGACCGCTTCGCGCTGGCGCACGACGCCCTGACGCGGGTGGACGCCGACGCGCACGCCGATCTGCTCGCGACGCTGTCCGCAGCGCGGGACGCAGCGCGCACCTACGCGTACGACAAGGGCGAGGACCACGAGTCCGTCGACGGGTGGGAGTTCTCGGGGTGGCCGCAGGGCCCGTCCGCCTGATCGTTCCTGCACAGGCCGGGAGGCCCGGATCACCGTCCACAGGACCGGTCACGCCCGCCGCGTGGCCGGTCCTGTGGCGTCAGGCTGGTCTGCATGGATGTCGCGTTGACGAGTGCGGTCGTTTCGGTGGTCGGAGCCCTCGTGGCCGTCGGCGCGTTGGTCGTGTCGGTCGTCGACGGGCGCGCTGGGCGGCGAAATACCGAGTTCTTGGGGCACCGGGATCTCTGGTGGCAGCGTTGGTCGTGGGTCGCCGACCGCGCGACCTCGGACGATGCGAGGCAGCGAGGAACGAAGGGACGGACGATGATCTCGACGCTCACCGATGAGGCCTTCAAGCGCTTGCTCGACAACCGAGAGCTGACGACGCCACGGCTGCTTGCGAGCCCCCACTACGCGCCGCTCATGCGCGCGGAAGGCGCTGAAGAGGAACTCGCGCAACTGCGGATCGAGTGGCGCGAACGGCAGGAGCGCGCCCGTGCGCGGAAGCTCAAGTACGAGGCGTCCTTCGGTGAGAGCTGAACCGATGCCCTGCGAGCCTGCCACGCTGGGACCGTGACCGACCTCGTCATCCCGGCCCCGAGCCTCCCGACCGTCCCCACGACCACGGGCGCACGCTTCCCCGTCCGACGCGTCTTCTGCGTCGGCCGGAACTACGCGGCGCACGCACGCGAGATGGGACACGACCCGGACCGCGAGCCGCCGTTCTTCTTCACCAAACCGGCGGATGCCGTCGTCGTCGACGACGCGGACACCCCGTACCCGCCGCAGACGGCGCAGCTCGAGCACGAGGTCGAACTGGTCGTCGCGATCGGCACCGGCGGCGCGGACATCGGCGTCGACGACGCGCTCGCCCACGTCTGGGGGTACGCGGTCGGCATCGACCTCACCCGACGCGACCTCCAGGCCGAGGCCAAACGCCTCGGTCGTCCGTGGGACACGGCGAAGGGGTTCGACGCCTCGGCACCGATCGGCACGATCGCCCCGGCGCAGGGCATCGACCCCAGCGCGGGCAGCATCGAGCTCGTCGTCGACGGCGAACGCCGACAGGTCGGTGACCTGGCCGACCAGATCTGGTCCGTCGCGGAGACCATCGCGGCGCTGTCCCGGTCCGTGGCGCTCGCTCCCGGAGACCTGCTCATGACGGGGACGCCCGAGGGGGTCGGTGTCCTGGAGCCCGGGCAGCAGGTCGTCGGCACCATCGCCGGCGTCGGCACGGTCCGCACCCGCATCGTCTGACCGGCGTTTCCGTGGTGTGACGGGCCGCTGGGAGGGCTCGCAGGCGCGACGGGTATCCCTGGTGCGACGCCAGGTGGGGATCGCGGCGTCGCACACACGGGGCAGGACCATCGCGACGGGCGTCTGCAGCTGCTCCGGGATGACGGAGGTACGGCCGTGATGGAACACGATCTGCTGGCGACGTCGTGGACGTGGGCGGGCGACGAGACCATCCGTGAGCGCGTCCACGCGGTCGGTGCCGCAGGGTTCGCGGGACTCTCGTTGTCCCTCGACGACCTGCACGAGGTGCGCGCGACGACGGGCTTCGCCGAACTCCGCCGCGTGCTCGACGGCGCGGGCATCGTCTGGGTCCAGCTGGGGCCGCTCGACCGCTGGTGGACGTGCACGAGCCGGACGGACGACGACGACGCCGACCGCGGGGTGGTCCTCGAGGCGGCGGCGGCGCTCCGTGCCTGGCAGGTGATCGCTCGGGCCGACACGTCGTTGCCCGGAGCCTCGCCCATCACGATGGCCGACGACTGGACGGTGCTCGCCGACCAGGCCGCCACCGTCGGTGCGCAACTCGTCCTCGAACCCGAGCCGTGGTCGAACCTGCCGACGATCGAACGGGCTGCACGCTTCGTCGCAGCGGCCGGCCACCCGAACGGTGGGCTGCTGCTCGACGCGATGCACGCCCTGCGCGGTGGATCCACGTTGGCGTCGATCCGGCAGGGTGTCGCGCCCACGACGCTCGCGGCGGTCGAACTGAGCGACGGGCTCCTGCACACCCCGTCCGGCATGACCCTGTCCGAGGAGGCCCGCGAGGCGCGGTACCTGCCCGGAGCGGGCGCGTGGGACCTGCCGGGGCTCGTGCGGACGGTGCGGGAGCTCGGCTTCGACGAGCCGTGGGGCGTCGAGGTCCGGACGCCCGGCCACCGGGCGATGCCCATCGGGGACGCACTCCGGACGGCCGCGGCGGCGACCCGCGCCGTGCTCGACGCGGCCGACGCGTACGGCGCACCGGCCGCGCCCGCGATGCCCTCGTCGCCGGCGCCGACCTCGGCGGTCGACTTCGAGCCGCCGCACCCCGGCACGCGCGGCGTGACCCAGCCGGGATCGCGCCGCCCGGCCGGACGCCGTGACGCCGACACAGGCACGCCCGCGTAGCCTGCTGGAGCATGAGCGACCAGACAGCACACGACGACGATCTCCTCCGCCGCTCGCAGGAGTCCATCGACGAAGCCAAGGCCGCTGCGGCCGAGGTGTCCGAACCCGGCGAGGACGAGCTCGTCGACGAGGACCTGCCCGTCGCGGACGATGCCGAGCCGACGGACGGACCGGCACCGGCTCCCTGACGTTCAGTCGATCTCGACGACGCGGACCGTGACGTCGGAGGGCGCTGCACCGAGGGAGTGGTGCGCGGCCGCCACGACGGCGTCCCGCACCGACCGGAGGACCGCGATCGTCGGCACGGCCCGGTCGGTCGTGACGACCACACGGACACGTGCTCCGTCGGGCCGGTCCTGGACGAGCACGGCCCCTCCGTCCCGCGGGATCTCGAGCACGGAGCGGACGTCGCGGACGAGCGTGGCGAGCCCGGGTCCGGGCGGCAGCACCGATCGGACTCCGGACACCGCGAGGACGACCGCGGTGAGATCACGGGAGACGGCGCGGACGTCGGCGGTCACGGTGTCCCTCCGACCACGACGTCGGCGACGCGGACGACCACGCTGCGGATCCTGAACGGTGCGTGCGCACCGAGCACCGCGGTGACGTGCGCGCGGAGCGCCTCGGCACGGTCCGACACCGATGCCTCGAGCGTGGCCACGACGGTGATGTCGACGTCCACGGCACCGCCGGGGACCCCGACGTCGCCGCTGAAGCGGGTCCGACGGACGACGACGCCGGGGACGTCGTCGCCGAGGGTGCGGACGAGCCCGCGCAGTGCGCCCTCGGTGACGACCAGGTGCGCGGCGGGATCGTCGTCGGGGACCGGGATGTCCCGTCCGGCGTG
This sequence comes from Curtobacterium pomorum, assembly GCF_044497295.1. Lineage (NCBI taxonomy): Bacteria > Bacillati > Actinomycetota > Actinomycetes > Micrococcales > Microbacteriaceae > Curtobacterium > Curtobacterium pomorum. The sequence goes on along the minus strand of NZ_CP172409.1, from coordinate 342,942 downwards.
GGCGGTCGTCCGGATGGACGCGAGCACCGAGCTGATCCAGCGCTCGTCGCCGTCAGCCGACGCCTCGGTGTCGAGCAGGTCCCGTGATGCCCGTCGCAGCACCTGCAGCCGCTCGAGGGCGGCGACGGCGTCGGGATCACCCTCGATGTCGGCCCGGACCGGGGTCCGGTCGGCGTCGAGGTAGTCGGAGAGTTCGTCCAGCGTGAAGGCACCGTGACGGTCGTCGACGTCGTCGCTCATCGCCACCCCTCCATCTGTTCGATCACGCGTCGCCGCGCACGGGCGAGCAACCCGCGGACGGTCGGTGCGGACAGCCCGGTCGCCTCGGCGATCTCGGCGTAGGGCGCCCCACCCACCTCGCGCATCACCCAGACGGCGCGCTGTGCATCCGGGAGTGCCTGCACGATACGCGCGAGTTCCCGCACCTGCATCCGGGCGGCGACCACCTCGTCGACGGGCCGTTCGTCCGGCGCGTCGACCATCGCTTCGAGGTCCGCGTGCGGGTGCCGACGGCGGAGCCGGTCGAGCGCCTTGTTCGCTGCGATGCGGAACAGCCAGTTGCGCACCCGCTCCGGGTCCTCGACCCGGTCGATGCGCTGCCAGGCCTGCAGGGCGGCTTCCTGGACGGCGTCGTCGGCCTCCCCGTCGCCGTACCCGAGGATCCGCGCCGCGTAGGCCCGCATGTGGGGTCCGTACCGGCGGATCAACACCCCGAACGCGGCCGTGTCGCCGTCGGCGCTGCGCTCGACGAGCGACGCGTCGGACAACGCCGCGAGGGCTTCGTCGCTGGACAGGAGCAGCTCCTCTGCGCGATCTCGGGTTCTCGTGTGACGAATCGGGCGTTCGTCACGTCCTTAGTACGTGCCTACCAGGTGCGCCTCCGCGCGTCTGGTGCCAGCGCGCCGTGGCCGGCCATCCCTGAAGGGTCGGTCACGGTGCCTCGACGGCGGCCCGTGCGCTCCCTGATCCGGTGCACGGGTCGCCTTCCCCCGCCCCCGGTGTCCACTCGCCGACGCGCCTACTCGTCTACTCGCCTACTCGTCGGTCTCGTCGGCGAGGAAGTCCGCGTAGGTCACCTCGGTGTCGGTCACCACGGTCCCCGGATCGACCGGGCTCCGTGCGGCACGATCCCCGTTGATCGCGACGCGCTCCTCGGCCGTGAACGGCGGCAGGTAGTTGCTCGAGCTCATCCCCAGGCCCTTTCGTCCCGGCGAACGTAACAGTCGGCGGCGGATCAGCGGTCGACCGGGTCGAAACGTCCCCCGCCGGGGCAACGGACGGGGGACGGAATTTCGCCACGGGCGGACCCCATGCGCACGCATCAGCGCGGGAGCCAGCCAGCGCGTGCGCGGCGGGGCGGCGCGGCGCGGCGCGGCGCGCGGGCGGGCGGGCGGGCGGCTCAGCGCTCGCGCACCACGTCCTCGGGGTCCTTGTCCGGCCGCCAGCCCCGCCAGGACGGCTGCCGCAGGCGTCCGTCGCCGGTCCACTCGGCGAACTCGACCTCGCCCACCCGCTTCGGGGTGACCCACTGCGCGTCCCGTGCGTCGACCCGTGGGACGTCGACGAACGGCGAGGTCTTCCGATCGAGCGGGCGCAACGCTGCGGCGATCTCGTCGAGGTCGCGATCGCGGAACCCCGTGCCGACCTTGCCGATGTACTCGAGTCCGTCCGGCCCGGGTACGCCCAGCAGCAGCGAGCCGACCCCGCCCGCACGACGACCGCTGCCCGGCTTCCACCCACCGACCACCACTTCCTGCGTGGCGTGGTGCTTCAGCTTCAGCCACGCCTCGGACCGCCTGCCCTCGGCGTACTTCGAGCTGCGCTTCTTCGCGACGACGCCCTCGAGGCCCTGCTCCCGCGACGACGCCATCACGCCGTCCAGGTCGCCCTGCGAGGCCGGCGGCACGTCGATCACCCCGCCGGGCTCCACGACGGTCTCGAGTGCCTGCCGACGAGCGTCGTACGCCAGGCGGGTGAGTTCGTGCCCGTCGGCCTCGAGCACGTCGAAGAGCAGGAACCGCACGGGGGTCGCCTGCTGCGCTGCCCGCACCTCGCGCGCCTTCGTCAGGCCCATCCGGTTCTGCAGGAGCTGGAAGCTCGGGCGGCCCCGGTCGTCGAACGCGACGATCTCACCGTCGAAGACCCCGTCGACCCCGGCACGGTCGCCGAGTTCCTGGAGTTCCGGATACTGCTCCGTCAGGTCGTTGTCGTTCCGGCTGCGAAGCGTGACCGAGCCGTCCCGGACGGTGGCGAGTGCACGGACGCCGTCCCACTTCATCTCGAACGCCCAGTCGGCTGGGTCCAGCCGGGGCGCGTCCTTCGCCAGTGTGGCCTGCATGGTCCGTCGGTCCGCCGGCGCGGTGTCCGCACGGCTGGCTCCGGTGATGCGCCGCTGCCCGTCGCGGTGTGCGGCGGTCGACCGGGAGGCGCGCCCCGCGTCTGCCGCGCCACCGCCGTCCGCCAGACGGTCGGGTTGCTCCTTCGTGCGGTGGATGAGCCAGTTCTTCTCGTCCCCGGCGCCACCCCGCCCGCGGGTGTGCAGGAGCGCCAGTCGGCGAGCGCCGCCGGTCCGGCCGTGCAGGGTGACGATGACCTCTTCGCCCTCGCGCCACTTCTCCAGCTCGTACGTGCCGTCGTCCCAGAGCGTCACCGTGCCGCCGCCGTACTCGTCCTTCGGGATCGTGCCCTCGAACTCGCCGTACTCGAGCGGGTGGTCCTCGGTCTGCACCGCCAGGTGGTTCTTGCCCGGGTCGGTCGGTTCGCCCTTCGGCAGGGCCCAGCTCACGAGCACGCCGTCGTGCTCGAGCCGGAAGTCGTAGTGGTCGCGGGTGGCGTGGTGTTCCTGGATCACGAAGGTCGGGGTGCCGTCCTTCCGGACCGTGGGCGCCCCCTTGGGCACCGGCTCCGGCGTCTTCGAGGCATCACGCTTCGCGCGGTAGGCGGCGAGCCGGTCGCGGGCCGGCTGCTCGGCCTCGTTCGCACGTTCGGTCCGGTCGCCATCCCAGTGCCCGTGGTCGTCGCGTCCGACGGCCAACGAGGCGGACGCGACCGGGTGCAGGTGGTCCCCACGGGCCTCCAGGCGCTCCAACACCTCGTCCAGCGTCAGCTGGGCGAGGCCGCGCTCCTCGAGCTCCTTCCAGGTGCGGGGAGCGGCGACCGTCGGGTGCTCGCGCCCGCGCAACGAGTAGGGCGCGATCGTCGTCTTGTTGCCGTTGTTCTGCGACCAGTCGACGAAGACCTTGCCCGTCCGCTCGGCCCGGCTCATCGACGACAGCACCAGGTCGGGCAGGTCGTGCTCGAGTGCCTTCGCCAGCTCGTGCGCGACGTCGGAGACGTTCGCCGTGGTCGACCGACCGTCGAGGGCGGCGTACAGGTGGATGCCCTTCGAACCGGAGGTCACCGGGTACGGGTCGAGGCCCATGCCGTGCAGGATCTCGCGCGCCGCGACGGCCACCTCGACGCACTCGGGCAGGCCGACTCCCTCGCCGGGGTCCAGGTCGAGCACGAGACGGTCCGGGTTCTGCTGCCCGCCACGGGGACCGAACCGCCACTGCGGCACGTGCAGCTCGAGTGCGGCCTGCTGCGCCATCCACACGAGGGTCGGCAGGTCGTCGACGATCGGGTACTCGTTGTCGTGCTCGGAGTGGTGGATGGTGTGGTGACGGACCCAGTCCGGGGCGGAGTCCGGCAGGTTCTTCTCGAAGAAGACCTTGCCGTCGACGCCGTTCGCCCACCGCTTCCGGGTGACCGGGCGGTCCTTGACGTGCGGGATCATCCACGGCGCCACGCGCTCGTAGTACTCGATCACCCGCCCCTTGGTCGTGCCGGTCTCCGGGTAGAGGACCTTGTCGGTGTTGGTGAGCGCCAGTCGCCGGTCGCCGACCAGGACGACGGTCTTGCGGGACGCCGGACTCACAGCGCCACCCCGGTCGCTCCCGCCACCGTCAGGGTCGTGCCCGAGGTGTACGACGACTCCGGACCCGCCAGGTACACGTAGGCGCTGCCGAGCTCGACGGGCTGCGCCGGCCGCCCGAACGGAGTGTCCTGGCCGTAGCGCGCGATCTCGTCGCCGGGGTAGCTGATCGGCTGCAGTGGCGTCCACACCGGCCCGGGCACCACCGTGTTCGCCCGGATGCCCTTGGCCGCGAGCTGCCGCGCGAGGCCGTTCGTGTACGTGATGATCGCGGCCTTCGTCGCCGCGTAGTCGATCATGCGGTCCTGCGGCTGGTAGGCGGACACCGAGCTCGTCGTCACGATGGCACTGCCCGGTGCCATGTGCGGCACGGCGGCCCGCACCAGCCAGAACAGCGAGTACAGGTTGACCTTCATCGTGCGGTCGAAGTCCTCGGTCGACTGCTCGGTGACGTCCTCGTGCACCAGCTGGTGGCCGGCGACCAGCACCAGGGCGTCCAGTCCCCCGAGGTCGCGCACCGCGGTCCGGACGAGCTCGTCGCAGAAGCCCTCGTCCGTCAGGTCGCCGGGCAGCATCACGGCGTTGCGGCCGAGGTCGGCGATGACGTCACGGACCTCGGTCAGGTCGTCGATCTCCTCGGGCAGGGCGTTCAGTGCGACGTCGGCCCCTTCCTTCGCCATCGCGATCGCCGCCGCTCGGCCGATGCCGGAGTCGGCACCCGTGACGAGCACGCGGTACCCGCGCATCCGCCCCGTGCCGAGGTACGAGACCTCGCCGTGGTCGGGCGGCGGGTCCATGGCACTCGCCAGCCCGGACCCCTGCTGCGTCTGCGCGGGGAAGGGCGGGCGCGGGAACTGCTCACGCGGGTCCTGCTTGTCGAGCTGGCTCATGCGCCCATCGTGCTCGCGTCGGCCGGTCGACGGTCCAGCGAACCCGGATCTGTGGAGATCCCGTCGGCTGCGGGCGCTCCAGTGCGGACACGGGCATCATGTGCGCATGAGGTCGATCTGGAAGGGCTCCATCGCGTTCGGGCTCGTCAACGTGCCCATCAAGGTCTACGCGGCCACCGAGACGCACGACGTGTCCCTGCACCAGGTCCACGACGAGGACAAGGGCCGCATCCGCTACAAGCGCGTCTGCGAGTTCGGGCACGAGGTCGAGTACGCCGACATCCAGCGCGCCTACGACGACGGCGACAAGACCGTGGTGCTCACCGCGGACGACTTCAAGCAGCTCCCCGAGGAGCAGTCGCACGAGGTCGAGGTGCTCGAGTTCGTGCCCGTCGACCAGGTCGACCCGATGATGTTCGAGAAGACGTACTACCTGGAGCCCGACTCGCGCTCGCCGAAGGCCTACGTGCTGCTGCGCGAGACCCTGGCGAAGACCGACCGGCTCGCGATCGTGCAGTTCACGCTGCGTCAGAAGACCCGGCTCGGTGTACTCCGTGTGCACGACGACGTCATCCTGCTGCAGGGACTGCTGTGGGGTGACGAGGTCCGTGCCGCCGACTTCACGGCGCTGGACTCGTCGGTGAAGGTCAGCGCGAACGAGCTGAAGATGTCGTCGTCGCTGGTCGAGAGCATGTCGACGGACTTCGACCCGGACCGGTACACCGACTCCTACCAAGAGGAACTGCAGCAGCTCATCGACGCCAAGCTCGACGCCGGTGACGACATCGACACCGAGAAGACGTTCGGCGCGAAGGAGGACGAGGACGACGAGGGCGAGGGCGGTGACGTCCTCGACCTGATGGCCGCCCTGCGTGCGTCCGTGGACAAGAAGCGGACAGGAGGCTCGGGGTCGCGTTCGGCGTCGAGCTCGCGTTCGTCGTCGGGTTCCGACTCCAGCACGTCCGGCTCGACGAAGAAGGCACCGGCTGCGAAGGCGCCGGCGAAGAAGACCGCGCCCGCGAAGGCCACCGAGAAGAAGGCGCCGGCAAAGAAAGCACCCGCGAAGAAGCCCGCGGCCAAGAAGGCGCCCGCCGAGAAGAAGCAGGCGAGCTAGCAGCACGCGACACGAGCCGGTAACACGCGTCCGCGAGACTGGACGCATGACTCCACAAGAGCCAGGGAGCCTGCAGTCGTCACCCGAGACCGCCGGCCCGCCCGTCACCGTGTCCATCACCCGCCTGGTCGAACCCGACCGCATCCCCGAGGTCACCCACTGGGTGCAGTCCGGGGTGAACCTCGCCAACCGCTACCCGGGCTTCCTCGGCTCCGGGTGGGTCCGGTCGAGGGCGCAGTCCCGCGAGTGGCACATGCTCTACCGCTTCGCCGACCACGACTCCCTGGCCACGTGGGAGAACTCCGACGACCGGCTCCGCTGGCTCGACCTCGGGCGCGACCTGGTCGTGGAGTCCCGCGTCGAGAAACGCACCGGCATCGAGGGCTGGTTCGACGTCCCGCAGGATGCCCCGGCCTCGAGCGCGCCCCCGCGGTGGAAGCAGGCGGTGAGCATCTGGCTCGGCTTCTTCCCGGTGAACCTCGTCTTCACGATCCTGGTCGGGCTGCTCGTGCCGTCGTTCGCGGGACTCGCAGCGCTGCCGCGGGTGCTCATCACGACACTCGTGCTCACGCCGATCATGACCTTCTGGGTGCTGCCGTTCGTGACGAAGCTGATCCGTCCGTGGCTGCTCGCGCCGCCGCGGTCCGAGCGGGCGACACGGACCTAGCCGACCATCCCGGGCACGTCGCCGCCGTACCCGAGCGCATCCCACGCCACCCGCAGCACGTACGGCCGGGCCTCGGTCGCCGAGGCGTCGTCCTCGTAGGTCAGCGCGAGCATCATGATCGCGCCGAAGGCACCGGACACCCGGGCTCGTCGGTCGAGCGACGCGGCCGCGCGGTCGCCGAGGTCCAGGCCGAAGAGTTCGAGCAGGATCGCGGCCACCGGGACCAGCCGCTCACCGACGTCGTCACCGCGTCGCAGCGTGAACGCGGCGAGGGCGAGCTCCGCCCACCCCGGCCGGGCCAGTGCGAGGTCGGTGATCCCGGCCAGCGCCGCGGCGTCGCGGTCCGGACCGAGCGGCATCTGCCGGACCGCCTCGCGCACCGTGTCGGTCTGCGCGGTGCACTGCGCGAGCGCGGCCTCGACGAGCTGCTCCTTGCTCGTGAACCGGGCGAGGATGCCCGCCTTCGAGTAGCCGGCCTGGTCGGCGACGGCCTGCACGGCGGTGTCCTTGACGCCGCGGCGGGCGACGAGACCGGCGGTGATGTCGAGGACGTCGGCGGTGATCTCCTCGGCGGAGGGCCGAGCACGGCGCGCGGGGCGGATCACGCGCGCACCGCCGAGGCGCGTGCCGCCCGCCGGCGTCGGGTCCCCGCGACCAGCAGGGTGATCCCGGTGACGAGCTCCCACGCGACGATCGTGTACACGGCAGCACGTTCCCACACGCCGTCGGGAAACACGTCGACCACCGTCGAGGACGAGTCCACCACCAGCATCACGAGAGAGACGAGACCGACGATCCCGAGCGCGACGCTCGCGATCCGGTAGGCCGCCGGAGCCCGCAGTGCACGCGACCCGATGCCGACGGTGATCGCGACGAGGTTGCCCGTCGTGATCGCTGCCGCGGCACCGAGGACGTGGAACACGATCGTGCCGCCGTCGGTGCTCGTCTGGCTGCCGTGGAACGACCCGACCAGGACCATCCCGATCAGGTGGACGACGGCGAGGACCGCTGTCGTCACGCGCGCTCGGCGTGACGCGGCACGGAACACCACGACGGCGAGCACCGCGGCGACGCCGAACAGGATGCCCTGCCCGATGAACGTCGTGTTCATGAGCACGTGCAGCGGCGAGTCGATCGTCCGGCCCTGGAACGCGCCGACGTCGGGGACGCCGAGGTCGGAGATGTAGTTCGTCGCGTAGCTGTAGCCGGGGAACGCCGATGCGGAGACGGCTTCGCCGACGAGCCAGCCGACGCCCGCGACCATCCAGAGGGCACCGGGGACGAGCGCGCGGGGAGTGTCCGAATTGGTCATGCTCTGACCATAACGGTCACTACTGGGAGTTGCCCAACACCGACAGCTGGTCGAGCCGCTCGAGGATCACGCCCTCGCGGAGCGCCCACGGGCAGACCTCCAGTGCCGCCAGGTCGAAGATGTCGAGGCAGGCCTCGGCGACGAGCGCTCCCGGCACCACCTGGTGCGCCCGGCTCGCCGACACCCCTGGGAGCTCCGCCAGCTCGGCGACCGACATGGTCAGCAACGCCGGCAGCTTGGACCGGAGCACGTCTCCGTCAAGTACCCGCGGCACGAGCGGACCGGCGGCCGACGGCGCCGCTCCGCAGATCCGGGCGATCGACCGGAAGGTCTTCGAGGTCGCGACGGCGCGGTCCGGACGCCCGGCGCGGAGCAGCTTGCCGGCGTCGCGGGCGATCTCCACGCGGATCTCGTGGCGGATGCGACGGACGTCGTCCTCGGTCGGGGTGCCCGCCGCGAAGTACGAGCGGGCGAGCCGGGCCGCACCGATCGGCATCGACCACGCGACGTCCGGCGCTTCGTCGGCTCCCCCGGCGATCTCGAGCGAGCCGCCGCCGATGTCGAACACCGCGAGCCGTCCGGCGGACCACCCGAACCACCGCCGGACGGCGAGGAACGTCAGCCGCGCTTCGTCCCCACCGGACAGGACGGCGAGCTCCACACCGGTCGAGGACTCGACGTGGGCGAGGACCGCGTCGGAGTTCACCGCGTCGCGGACGGCCGAGGTCGCGAAGGCGAGCATGTCCTCGCAGCCGCGTTCCTCGGCGACCCGGACGGCGTCCGCCACGAACCGCGTCAGGGCGTCGACGCCCTGCGGCGTCACCGCGCCGGCCTCGTCCAGGTGCTCGGCCAGCCGCAGCGGTTGCTTGAACGAGGACGCCGGCAGCGGCGCGGCGCCACCGTGGGCGTCCACGACGAGCAGGTGGCCGGTGTTGGACCCGATGTCGAGGACTCCCACGCGCATGGCACAACGCTAGCGGCCGGGCCGGCGATCAACGGCCGGGAGGCCCGTCCTCCGCCCGCAGGAACGCGTCGAGTTCCGCCGTGGTCGGGTACGAGGCCTGCGCGCCCGCCTTGGTCGCGGCGTACGCCCCGACCCCCACCGCGAACCGTGCGGCGTCGACGAGGGAGTCCCCCGCCGCGAGCCGCAGGGCCACCGACCCCATGAAGGCGTCACCGCAGCCCGTGGTGTCCACCGGGTCGACCCGGACGGCGTCGATCGAGACCGGTTCGTCGTCGCCGTCGTGCACGACGCACCCCGAGCCGCCGCGGGTGACGATGGAGCGCGCGACGCCGTGCTCGCCGAGTTCGGCGGCCTCGTGCTCGTTGACGAGCAGGACGTCGGTCAGCTCGAGCAGTTCGGCGGGGACGGCGCCGAAGGGCGACAGGTTCGTGAGCACCGTGACGCCGGCGGCGTGCGCTGCCCGGGCTGCCGCGAGGACGACGTCGATCGACACCTCGAGGCAGAGGCCGAGCACGCCGGCGTCGTCGAAGGCGTCGGTGGGCACGTCGTCCGGCGACAGCGTGCCGTTCGCGCCGGCGGAGATCACGATGGTGTTCTCGCCGGCGCCGTCGACCGTGATGACGGCGGTGCCGGTGGCCACGCCCTCCCGGACGGCGACGTGCGTGGTGTCCGCACCCGCAGCCGCGACGGAGTCGCGGAGCAGTGCACCGTTCCCGTCGTCGCCGACCGCACCGATCATGCGGACCGTGCCCCCGAGCCTCCCGGCAGCCACCGCCTGGTTGGCGGACTTGCCACCGGGCAGGATCGCCAGGTCGGACCCGTGCAGGGTCTCACCGGGCTTCGGGAACCGCTCGGTCCGGACCACCAGGTCCGCGTTGAGCGATCCGACGATCACGATGGTCTGGGTCACCGGACGGTCTCCTTCTGCGGTGCGACGGACGTGGTCTCGGCGCTCTCCGGGCGGGGGATGAGGAACGAGATCGCGAGCGCGGCGGTCGTGATCACGGCACCGAGCAGCATGCCACCGGAGTACCCGGCGGTGCCCGCGGACCCGCCGACCCCGAGCGCGATCTGCAGCGCCGGCAGCACGGCGAAGCTGACCCCGGCGCCGAGGTTGAACGCACCGGCGTTCAGGCCGGGCAGGAAACCGGGGTTCGACTCCGGCGAGAGCACGATGCCGAGGCCGTTGAGGATGATGTTCGCGATGCCGGCGTACGTGATGCCGATCAGGACGGTCGCGGTCACCAGGACCGGCAGCGAGTGCACGCCCACGAGCGCCATCAGGACCGTCGAGACGATGCTGCCGACCAGACCGACGCGGAGCACGGCCCGGTAGCCGATGGTCGGTGCGAGGCGTCCCGCGAACGGACCGACGATCCAGCCGACCAGCGCGTACGGGGTGAGGAACACGAGCGAGGCGAGGTCGGCCTCCATGCCGAAGCCGGCGTCGCCGTTCTGCGCGAGCGACGTGACGAGACCGTTGACGACCGCGAAGACGCCGGTCATGGTCAGGAACGTCGTCGCCAGCAGCGCCCACGTGGCACGACGCTTCAGGAAGCGGGTCTCGACGAGCGGCTCCCGCACCCGGGACTCGACCGCCCAGAAGACCGCGAAGGCGGCGAGTGCGACGACGACGCCACCGATCACGAGTGCCGGGTTCGCGGCACCGAGCTTGCCTGCCTCGTTGAACGCGGTGAGCAGCGCGCCGACGCTCACCACCAGGGGGACGACACCGATCCAGTCCATCCGGGTGCCTGCGGACGGCTTCGACTCGACACCCCACACGGCGACGAGTGCCAGCGCGATGACGGTGACGACGGCGATGACCCAGAAGATCCCTCGGAACCCGAAGTTCGTGGCGATCCAGCCGCCGGCGAGCGCGTCGACACCGGCGATGCCGCCGTTCACGGCGGTGAGCAGGCCGAGCGCGGCGCCGTAGCGCTTCGGGTCGGCGATCTCGTTGCGCAGGACGAGCAGGCAGATCGGGACGACCGGGCCGGTGACGCCCTGGATGATCCTGCCGGCGAACAGCATCGGCACGTTCACCGCGAGCGCGGCGACGATGCTGCCGACGAGCATCACGGCGAGCATGCCGATCAGGACGCGCTTGCGGCCGACGATGTCGGACAGGCGCGGCAGGAACAGCGAGAACAGCGCCGCGAGCGTGAAGTACAGGGTCTGCGACAACCCGATGGTGGCGTCGTCGGTCTTGAGCTCGCGCGCCATGGTGACCAGCGCGGGGCTGAGCATGCTCGCGTTGAGCTGGAACGCGATGCACGCGGCGAGGAGCGCTGCGGTCAGGGCGCCGATCGACTTCTTCGTCGATGTGGTGGTCATGGTTCTCAGATCTCCGTGGTCGTGGCGGTGGTCGTGGCGGGGCGAGGGGTCCAACCGGTGTCGGGGGTCTCGCCGATGCGTTCGAGGGCGTCGACGACCAGGTCCCAGAAGCGGCCGTGGTCGAGCTCCATCGCGGCGCTGGTGCGGCAGTCCTCCGGTGCGGGCGCACGGAAGTCGGCGACGGTCATGCCGAGCGTCAGGGTGCCCTGGGTCTCGATGTGGATCGGGACCTTCACGGCGCGGACGATGGTCGGGTCGATGACGTACGCGACGGCGCAGGGGTCGTGGACCGGCGGGGCGTCGAAGCCCTGCGCGTCCTTGTAGGTCTGACCGAAGAAGTCGAGCAGCTCGCCGACGAACGCGGCGGGGGCGGTGCCGACGGCGGCGATGCGCGCGGCGACCTCCGGGGTGGCGAGGGCCTGGTGGGTCAGGTCGAGGCCGACCATCACGACGTCCCAGCCGGCCTCGAAGACGATCGACGCGGCCTCGGGGTCGATGACGATGTTGAACTCGGCGACGGGGCTCCAGTTCCCGACGTGCACGCCGCCGCCCATGAGCACGACCTGCTTGACGCGCTCGACGATGCGGGGTTCCTTGCGGGCGGCGAGGGCGATGTTCGTCAGGCCGCCGGTCGGCACCAGCGTGACCGTGCCGGGCTCGTGCGCCATCACGGTGTCGATGATCAGGTCGACGGCGTGGCGCTCGTCGAGGTCGAACGACGGCTCGGGGAGCATCGGGCCGTCGAGCCCGCTCTCGCCGTGGATGTCAGGCGCGACCTCGATCTGGCGGAGGAGCGGACGGTCGGCGCCCGCGGCGAACGGCACCCCGGTGATGCCGGCGATGCGCGCGACGGCGAGGGCGTTGCGGGTGACCTTCGGCAGGGTCTGGTTGCCGACGACGGTGGTGACGGCCAGGAGCTCGATGTCCGGGTTGCCGTGGGCCAGCAGGATGGCGACGGCGTCGTCGTGACCGGGGTCGCAGTCGAGGATGATCTTCGCTGGCTGGGTCGCACTGGGCACGCTGGGCGCTCCACTTCTTCGGGGAATCGAGGTCGGTGCTCGACGTGGTGGGGATCCACGAGCCGGCAGAACGCTGGCGACGCGGCGCGTCAAGCGTTTGACATCGAAACACGTCAAACGCTTGACGTCAAGTTCGAGGACCGCGCTCGCTAGCATCGACGGGTGCCCTCCCCCGCCGTTCCGAGCCGTCGTGTGACCGCCGCCATGGTGGCCGAGCGCGCCGGGACGAGCATCGCCACGGTCTCCCTCGTCGTGAACGGCAAGGACCGCGGCCGGGTGTCCACCCCCATCGCGACGCGGGTGCGCGACGCCGTCGACGAACTCGGCTACGTGGTCGACCACGCCGCGAGCTCCCTGGCGCGCGGCAGCGGCGACCTGCTCGTCCTCATCGCCCCGGACCTGTCGAACCCGTTCTTCGCCGAGGTCATCCGCGGCGTGCGCGACACAATCGGCGACCGGTTCCAGCTCGTGCTGTCGGTCACCGAACGCGGCGCCCAGCCCCTGGCGGCCGACGTCCGGCGCTTCGAACGCCTCCGGCCCGCGGGCATCCTCGTCGACGCCCCGGCAGCGGGCGAGTCGATGTCGGCGAGCGTGCCCGTGGTCCTCCTCGATGCCCCCGGTGGCACCGAGGCCGTCAACTACGACCTCTCCCCCGGCGTCCACGACCTCGTCGCGCACCTGCACGCACAGGGGCACCGGCGCGTCGGGTACCTGGACGGGACCTCCCGTGCGACGACGTTCGGCGTCCGCCGCGAGCTCTTCGAACAGGAGTGCGCCGCAGCCGGCATCGCCGTGTCCGAGGTCACCGCACGCGCCGACCTGACGGTGGACGCCGCAGCCTCGGCCACCGAGCACGTCATCGAGGCCTGGCAGGACGACGACGTCACCGCGGTCGTCGCCGCTGCCGACACCCTGGCGTACGGGGTGCTGCGCGTCGCCGGAGCGCTCGGCATCGCGGTCCCCGGAGAGCTCGCGGTCGCTGGCTTCGACGACCTGCCGTCGTCGTCGGTCACGGCCCCCGCGCTCACGAGCGTCGCACTGCCCGGCGCCGACCTCGGGCGCTCGGCCGCGGAACGCCTGCTCGCGACCCTCGACGGCACCGCGGCGGAGCCGGCAGCGCTCCCCACCCGCCTGGTCCGCCGCGCGAGCACCGGCGCGTAGCACCCGGCGCCCGCTGCTCGGCCTTGTCCGCGGAAGCGACACTCCTCGCGGAGCCCGTCCGTTCACCCCCGCAAGAGCGACAGTGTGCCGCGGATGGTCGGCGGCACACTGTCGCTTTCGCGAGCCGGGTCGAGACTCGGGGCCGGCAGCGGCGGTGCGCGCGACCGCACGACGGACGGGAGGCGCGGTGCCAGCTGGCACCGCGCCTCCCGTCAGCACGCCGTCGTCTCCACAACGCGCCCCGCGATCCGCAGGACGCCGCCGGATCCGGCGGCGCCCCACTCAGTCGGAGGCGTCCCGGCGGGACGCCGGCGTCTCACCACCCGACGACACGGACTCGGACGGCACGGACTCCGCCGCGCGGCCCGCGCGCTGCGCGCGCTCGAGCTCGTCGGCCTCGTCGCCGCCGACGGCCTCACCACGGGCGACCATGCCGGCCGTGTCGGAGAGCGTGATCTGCGGCAGGAACAGTGCGAGCAGGAACGCCACCGCGATGAAGGGCAGCAGGTACCAGAACACCGGCGCGAGCGAGTCGGCGTACGCATTCACGATGCCGTCCTGCACCGCCGGCGGCAGCCCGGCCACGGTCGACGGGTCGATGCTGCCCGCCGACGACGCCGCATCGGTGGCCGAGCCGCCGGCGCCGCGGAACACGTCGGTGAGCGACGTCGTGAGCCGGGCCGTGAACAGCGCACCGAAGACGGCGGTGCCGAGGGAGGCGCCGACCTCGCGGAAGTAGTTGTTCGTCGAGGTCGCGGTGCCCACCTGCTCCGCCGGCACGGCGTTCTGCGCGACGAGGACGACCACCTGCATGATCAGCCCGAGCCCGGCGCCGAAGACGAACAGGTACGCGCAGATCAGCCAGATCGGGGTGTCCGCTGCGAGCTGGGTCATCGCGAGCATCGCGATGGCGACCAGGACCGTGCCGATGATCGGGAACATCCGGTAGCGACCGGTCTTGGTGATCAGGTTGCCGGACGCGATCGAGGTCCCGATCAGACCGACCATCATCGGCAGCATGAGCAGCCCCGACACCGCGGCCGAGGTGCCCGAAGCCATCTGCAGGAACGTCGGGACGAACCCGATCGCGGCGAACATGCCGATGCCGAGCACCAGGCCGATGCCGGTCGCCAGCAGGAACGTCCGGTTCTTGAAGAACGACAGCGGGAGGACCGGGTCCTGCGCGCGCGACTCGACGAGCACGAGGAGCGCGGCCGAGACGACGAGCCCCGCGAACCAGGCCCACGTCTCGGGGGCGTCCCAGCCGTGGTCCTTGCTGCCGCCGAACTCCGAGAAGAACACCAGGCACGTGGTCGCGGCGGACATGAAGAGCACGCCGAGCACGTCGATGCGCTTCGTCGCCTTCTTGTTCGGCAGGGTCAGCGCGAACCACGCCACGAAGAACGCCGCGATGCCGACCGGGATGTTGATGTAGAACGCCCAGTTCCAGGTCAGGTGGTCGACGAAGAAGCCACCGAGCAGCGGGCCGCCGATCGCGGACAGGCCGAAGATCGCACCGAGCGGGCCGAGGTACTTGCCGCGCTGCGAGGCGGGCACGATGTCGGCGATGATCGCCTGCGACAGGATCATCAGACCGCCGCCGCCGAGCCCCTGCATCGCACGGAACACGACGAGCTGCGTGAAGTCACCGGCGAAGGCACACCCCGCCGACGCGATGGTGAACAGGGCGATCGCGATGAGGAACAGGTTGCGACGCCCCAGGACGTCGCCGAACTTGCCGTAGACGGGCATCACGATGGTCGAGGCGAGCAGGTACCCGGTCGTCAGCCACGCCTGGTGCGCGACGCCGCCGAGTTCGCCGACGATGGTGGGCATCGCCGTCGAGACGATGGTCTGGTCGAGGCTGGAGAGCAGCATCCCCGCGATGAGCGCGGAGAAGATGATCCAGATCCGACGCTGCGTCAGCAGCAGCGGCCCGTCGGTGCCGGGGCGGGCACGCTTGGTGGTGCCCGGCGCGGTTGCGCTCATGTGGTGTGTTCCCGTTCGGTCGTGGTGACCGCCCTGAGCAGGCGGAGGTTCTCGGTGAGCAGCGCGTCGAACGTCGGCCCGGTGGCCTCGTCGAACCCGTCGTCGAAGTACTCGGTGGCGGTGACCTTGAGCAGCCCGGCGGCGGCCTCGGTGACGAGGCGCGCACGGCGGTCGGCGGGGTCGTCCCACCCGAACCGCCGGCGCAGTGCGACGGTGACCCGGGCGAGCTGCACGTCGGTCGCCGACAGGAACCGCGCGACGAGCGCCGGCTCCCGCTCGAAGACCCGGCGCACCAGGACCTCGTCCGCCCGGTCGATGCCGACGCGGTGGAACTGGTCGATGGCCAGCGCGACGATCGAGTCGAGCGGGTCGAGTCCGCCGGGCACGATGCCGCCCGCGGCGTACCGGTCGATCGCCTCGACGTCGGCGTGCAGCTCGATGCCGAGCACGGCGTCGTCCTTCGATGCGAAGTGGTTGAAGAACGTGCGCCGCGACACCCCGACGCTCTCGCAGAGCTGCTCGATCGTGAAACCGCTCAACCCGTGCTCGACCGTCGCCCGACGCGCCTCGCCGATCATGCGTCGGCGCAGTGCGCGGGTGCGTTCGGTGGTGCTCACCGACACACAATTGCACTATCTCGACAAGAGTGCAATACGGATCGGTACGCTCAGAGCGCCTTCTCGAAGCAGAACGACCACGGCATGGTCGCCGCGTACGGCGCGTAGACGGGGATCGGGTTCCACCCGGTCTTCTCGTACAGGGCGACCGCGTCGGGCTGCTTGTCACCGGTCTGCAGGATCAGCCGGGGCGCACCGAGCTCACGACCGATGCGCTCGCACTCGTCGAGCAGCGCGGTGGCCGCACCCTGGCCACGGGCCGAGGTCAGCACGATCAGGCGCTTCAGCTCGACCTCGTCGCCCAGGCGCCGGATCGCGATGTGCCCGACGGCGTCGCCGGACTCGTCGAGCGCGAGGACCGAGGTGACGACGGTCGACGGGTCGACGGACAGCGCACGGCCCCGCTCGGCCGTGATCGCCGGGTCCTCGTCGCCGTTCGACGAGCCGTAGCGTTCGTGCATCTCGTCGTCCATACGGGCGCGGAGCACCACGCCTCGGGGGTCGTCCCAGGACACGCGTTCGATCGTGATCACGGTCGACGATCCTGTCACGGATGCCGGCCGCGGTGCACGCTCACGCACGCCTGCCCAGCGCGGCGATCGCACCGTCCCCGGACCGCAGCGCGGCGAGCACGGCAGCGGCGTCGTCGTGGACCTCCGCAGCACCGGCTCCGCGGAGTTCGTCGCCGCCGATGCCGCCGGTCATCACCGCGACGGAGGTCACGCCGACACGTCCGGCCGACTCGACGTCCCACATCGCGTCGCCGACCATCACGGCGGCGTCGGCACGCACGCCAGCCCGGTCCAGCGCCACCTCGATGATCCCCGGGTCCGGCTTCGCCTGCTCGACGTCCTCGGAGCTCGTCACCGCGGTGAGCCACTCCTCGGCGTCGAGGAGTTCACGCAGCCGCGTCAGCTCGTTCTCCGGCGCACTCGTCGCGAGGACGACGGCGTGCCCCGCCTCGGCGACCGCACGGAGCAGGTCGCGGGCCCCCGGCAGCAGCCGCAGCTGGGGCATGTGCTCGGCGAAGTAGGCGGTGTTGAACTGCTTGACGGTCTCGCGCGTCTCGTCGGAGGCATCCGGCAGCAGCGTCTCGAGCAGCTTCGCCGAGTCCATGCCGATCGCTCGGTGGATGCGCCACGCGTCGACGGACTCGCCCGCTGCGCGGGCAGCGCGCCACCAGGCATCGATGTGGGCGTAGTTCGAGTCGACGAGCGTGCCGTCGATGTCGAAGAGGACTGCGGTCGAGGGAGCGTCGGACATCCCTCCATGCTGCCCGGGAGGCACGGATCGCCTCCCAGGAGCACGGTCGGGTCCGTCAGACGGTGACGTGCTCACCCGCCTGGAGGATCGTGGTCGGCACACCGCCGAGACCGTCGGTCCCGAGCATGCAGACGTTCATCTGCTGTCCCGCATCGCTCAGCAGGAGCTCGTGGATCTGGATCGCGCGCTGCGGCGCGACCTCGCGGACGTAGTCGACGGCGGCGGCGGTGTGCGCCCACGGGCCGCTCGTGGGGATGAGCAGCGTGCCGACCGGAACCCCCGGCACGAGGTAGGCGTCGCCGGGGTGGAGGACTGCATCGTTGACCAAGTAGCCGACGTTCGCGATCGTCGGGATGTCGCGGTGGATGACGGCGTGCTCCTCGCCGAAGACCTGCACGGAGAACGGCCCGACCTCGAACGCGTCACCGGCACGGACCGCAGCGACGCGGCCGTCGTGGTCACCCAGCTGCTCGACGATCGCCGACGGCCCGCGGACCACGAGCGACGGGTTCGCGTCGAGCCCGGCACGGACCGCGTCGACGTCGAAGTGGTCGGCGTGCTCGTGGGTGATGAGGACCGCGGCGGCAGCGCCGGCGAGGTCGGCGGCCTCGGGGGTGAAGGTACCCGGGTCGATGACGAGGGTGGTGCCGTCCTGCTCGAGGACGACGGTGGCGTGGTTGTACTTCGTCAACTCCATGGCGACAACACTACAACTGTGTTGTACTTCTGGCGGCCGATCCGGGTGAGGAAGCGCTCAGTCGGCGCGCCGGGCCAACCGTTCGAAGATGCCGGGCAGGCGTTCGAGGGCCGCCCGTTCCTCGTCGTCGAGCTCCTCGCGGATCGCCGTCGCCAACCAGTCGGCCCGCGCCGTCATGTCCCAGCGGAGGACCTCGCTGCCCGTGTCGGAGATGCGGATGACCGACACGCGCCGGTCGGTGTCCGACGCCGTCCGCTCGACGTACCCGAGGTCCGCGAGCTCCCCGACCGTGCGCGACTGCCCCTGGTGCTTCACCGCACGGCGACGTGCCAGCTCCGCGATCGGCATCGGCCCCTCGCGCTCGAGGAACCCGAGGGTCGTCGCGTGGGCGGTCGGCAGCGAGTCCGCCTCGCGCTTCGCAGCGCGCACGACGCGACCGATCGCGTGGCGGAGCTCCACGGCGAGTTCGTCGGTCCGGTCCATGCTCGGAACGCTACCGCGTGGGCGCACAGCGAACCTCCGGTTGGATCGGAGGATGGTCCGCGTCTCCGTCGTCATCCCCGTGCGCGACGACGCCGCGCACCTGCGACGCTGTCTCGACGCCCTCGCGGTGCAGACGCTGCTCGCCGACGAGGTGGTCGTGGTCGACAACGGCAGCCGGGACGACAGCGCCGAGGTCGCCCAGGCAGCCGGGGCGGTCGTGCTGACCGAACGCATCCGGGGCATCGCCCGGGCATCGGCGCGCGGCTACGACCGGGCCTCCGGGGACGTCCTCGTCCGGCTCGACGCCGACTCCGTGCCGCCGCCGGGGTGGATCGCCGACGCGCTGCGACTGCTGGCCGATCCGGAGGTCGTCGCGGTGACCGGTCCCGGACGCCCGCACGACGGCGGTCCGCTGATCGGTCGGTTGTGGGACGCCGTCTACATGCGTCCGTACTTCGCGCTCATGTGGGCCGCGCTCGGCCGGCCACCGTTGTTCGGTTCCGCGATGGCCATGCGGCGGTCGACCTGGGACGCCATCCGTGGCCGAGCGCACCGCGAGGACCCCGAGGTCCACGACGACGTCGACCTGAGCATGCAGCTCGACCCGGCCTGGCGGGTGGTGGCCGACCCCGTGCTCACGGTGCAGGTGTCCGCGCGACCGTTGTCGGGCCTCCCGTCCGCCCTGCTGCGGACGCGACGCGCCTTCCACACGTTCCACGTGAACGGGAGACGCGCGAACCCGGTGCGCCGGTGGGCGCGGCGGGTGCGCGCTGCGCTGCGCGTGCGGCGCGGGTGGCGCACCCGCTGACGGGTCACGGAACGGTGACGCTCGCGGACGCCGCCGGCTCCGCCGCCTATGTTCGGAGGCGCGGCGACGTCCGCACGACGAACGAGGGGGAACGATGCGGCGACGAGCGCGCACGACGACATCCGGGATCACGGCGACGCTGACGGCGGCGCTGGCGATCGGACTCGCCCTGTCGGGCTGCGCCCAGAGCGCTCCAGCGGGGCCGGGCACGCCGTCCGCGACGACGGCCGAGAGCACCGGCACACCGAGCGCCAGCCCGAGCAGTACGCCGGAACCCACCTCCACGATCACGCAGGTCCCCGGGGTCGACTACGACGGCGGCACGGTGCCGGCGAGCTGCACCGATCTCATCACCCCCGGCAAGTGGGACAAGGCCTTCGCCTCGGCTCCGCTGAACGACCCCTCGGTCGTCGGCGACCCGATCGCGACGCCGAAGAGCGCCTTCACTCCGGTCCTGCAGGCCGACGGCGAGCGTCTGTACTGCGTGTGGCGGGACCCGCAAGCCGACATCACCTTCTTGTCCATCGCGGTCGACGTCGTCGACTCGGCGACGGCGAGCACGGAACTGCAGAAGCTCTCGGCGAAGGGCTACGACTGCGGCACCGAGGCCGAGGGCCTCCAGTGCCAGAAGATCTCCGACAACCCGCAGTACCCGGTGACCGACGGCGACACCTACTTCACGCGGGGCGACATCGGCATCCACATCCAGCAGTCGAACACCGAGACGTCGGGACTCCTCGACGACGTCATGGACCACGTCTTCACGGCGTAGACCGAGCGGGCCCGACGGTCAGCGCGCCGGTCTCGACCGCACGTGCGCTCGTTCGCCCTGCGGCCCGTACAGGCACAGCACCTCGGTGACCGAGTCGGTGACGTTGCCGATCCAGTGCGGGGTGTGCGTGTCGAACTCGGCGACCTCACCCGGCCCGAGGTCGAGGTCGTGCTCACCGAGCACCAGGCGCAGCCGCCCGGACAGCACGTAGAGCCACTCGTAGCCCTCGTGCGTCTTCAGCGAGGGCTCGCCGCCGGGCTCGTTCGGCGGGAAGAGCTGCTTGAACGACCGCACGCCGCCGGTGCGCTTCGTCAGCGGTACCACGACCCGCCCGCCGTGCACCTCGGGCTTCATGTGCACCCGGGGGTCGCCCGTCTGCGGTGCTCCGACCAGGTCGTCGAGCGGCACCTGGTACGCCCGCGCCAGTGGGAGCAGCAGTTCGAGGGTCGGCTTGCGCTGCCCCGACTCGAGCCGCGACAGGGTGCTCACCGACACCCCCGTCTGCTCGGACAGCGCGGCGAGCGTGACGTCGCGGTGGGCACGGAGTGCGCGCAACCGGGGCCCCACCCCGTCGACGACCTGCGCGGTCGTGCGGGGGACGACTGGTTCCTGCGGGCCGTGGGGCATGCCGCCCATGTTGCCACATCAGCAAGGTTCTTTGCCGTCCGTACCGCAGGGGCCGCATGCTCCTTGCATGCGTGATCACTACGACGTCATCGTCATCGGCGGAGCAGCCGCCGGCCTCTCCGCCGCCCTCGTCCTCGGGCGTTCCCGCCGTTCCGTCCTCGTCGTCGACGCGGGCGAGCCCCGCAACGCGCCGTCGGCCGGCGCCCACAACTACCTCGGGCGCGAGGGCGTCGCGCCCGCCGAGTTGTCCGCGATCGGTCGCGACGAGGTCGCCGCCTACGGAGTCGAGGTGACGGCCGGGAGGATCGTGGCCGCGTCCGTCACGACGGGTGACGGTACCGACCCGGTCGGCTTCTCGGTCACGCTGGACTCCGGCGCGGCCGTCACCGCCCGCAGGCTGGTCGTCGCCTCCGGCGCCGTGGACGTCCTGCCGCAGGTCCCGGGGCTCGCCGAGCAGTGGGGGCGCGGGGTCGTGCACTGCCCGTTCTGCCACGGGTGGGAGATCCGCGACCAGCGCATCGGCGTGCTCGTGACCATCCCGAACGGCGTGCACCACGCGCTCATGTTCCGGGCACTGAGCGAGCACGTGACCGCGTTCATCACCGATCCGGCTCTCGTCGACGACACCGCCCTGGCCGGTTTGCGGGCCCGCGGGATCGAGGTCGTGGACGACACCGTCACGCAGGTCCGCTCGTCGCA
This sequence comes from Curtobacterium pomorum, assembly GCF_044497295.1. NCBI lineage: Bacteria > Bacillati > Actinomycetota > Actinomycetes > Micrococcales > Microbacteriaceae > Curtobacterium > Curtobacterium pomorum. Next base: position 321,610 of record NZ_CP172409.1, on the reverse strand, counting down.
CGGCAAGCTGACCGGGGTCACGCTCGGCTCCGGCGACGTCGTCGAACTCGATGCCCTCGCCGCGGCGAGCACCGCTGAGGCGCGCGTGGACTTCCTGTCCGACCTGGGTCTGGTCGCGACCGACCAGTTCATGGGCGACTTCCGGTACGCGAGCGCGCTGACGGTCGACCCGGCCGGGCAGACCTCGGTGCGCGGTGTGTACGCGGCCGGCAACGTCGCGGCCCCGATGGCGACGGTCGTCGCGTCCGCCGCCGCCGGAGTCCAGGCCGGGGCGGCTGCGCACGGCGACCTGGTGCAGGCCGACCTCGCGGCCGCCCTGGCCGCGGTCCGTCAGTCGACGCGGTAGCCCGCCTGCGCCGCCAGCAGCGGGGCGAGCGTGTACAGCTGGTCGGCACCGATCGTGGCGCCGCGGAACCCCTCGAGGCGCTCCACCCGGTCGAGGTCGGCGCCCCGCAGGTCCACGTGGTCGATCCGGGTGTTCGACCCCTCGGCGTCGCGGATGCTGCTGCCCTCGAACGACACCCGGAGCAGCTTCGCGTCCGCGATGTCGAGCTCGTCGATGACGCAGTCGCGGAACACCACGTCGGTGAGCGTCGATCCGCGCAGGTTCACGAACCCGAACTTCATCCCGACGAACTCGACGCCGCTCAGCCCGGAGTCGTACAGCTCACCCGAACCGATGCGACCGCCGGACACCCGGACCTCGCGCCACGAGCTGCTCGACGCCCGCAGCACCGGGGCGTCGAGCGTGTCGATGACCGAGTCGTGCACCCGCAGCCCGCGGAAGTCGGCGCCGTCGCCCCGCAGCGTGTCGATGACGCACTCCTCGATCTCGAGGTCGGGCAGCCGCTCGCCGGCCAGGTCGAGCACGCCGATGCGCTTGCCCTCGATGCGGTCACCGGTCAGGACGTCGCCGGGAGCCGGGGCCCAGTCCTCGAGGTTCGTCGGTTCGGTCAGGGTGATGCGCGGGGCGTCGGTGCCGGAGGAGCGTGCCATGGACTCAGTCTGGCGCGTGCCGCTGACGTCGTGGTCACGCCGGCGACCGCGTGAGCACGCTGTCGAGCCGGTAGTCCTTCGCCGGGCCCCGGGCCTCCCAGCGCACGGTCCACCGCTGCTCGTCGCCGTCCAGCGAGCCGGAGTAGTCGTCCGGTGCACAGGCGTGGGCCACGCTCGCGCCCCAGACCCAGTCGTGGAACACCCGGCCGTCGGCGAAGTGCACGGTCCACGCGTGGTCATCGTCGCGCCGGACGGTCAGCGTCCGAGACACCGGGGTCGTGCGGCCGTCGAAGGTCATCACGCCCGCCTCGTCCCATCGGACCTCGTCGTCACCGACCGCGGTGAGGGTCGTGGTGCCGGTGACGATGCCCTGCAGGCCGGCACACCGGTCGTCCAGCGTCCGGCGGAGGACCCAGTCCCCCAGCAGGTCCGTCGGCAGCAGCACCGCCCCAGGTTAACCGCGCAGGGCCTCGGCCCGTGCAGCACGGCGCTCGTCGTCGGTGATGACGCCGCGGGCGTGCAGGTCGTCGAGCTCGGCGAGCCGCTGCTCCCGGAGCGTGCGCGGCGCGCCGTTCGAGCGACGGCTCCGGACGACCGCGATCCACACGATGACGACGACGGCGACCACGATGAGCCCCGTCGCCACGCTCCACACGATGTCGTACAGCTGCGGGATGAGGGGGTTGTGCAGCTCCTCGGAGGCGATCATCCGCGCAGCGTAGCGCGATCCGAGCGCCCGTTCCTTCCCAGAACACCCGCGATGGAACGTGGAAACGGGCGTACCTGGTCGAAACTTCCGACCAGGTACGCCCGAAAGCACCCGGTACGCCCGATCCGACCCGGCAGCGCCAGCCCCCGCTACCCCCGCAGCGGATCCGACGCGGCCACGTGCGCACCGTCCGCGAACCCGGCCACGAGCGCACGCAACGCGTCTTCGGAGGTGTGCCGGGCCTCCCATCCGAGCACCGACCGGGCACGGTCGGTCCGCATGATCGGCACGCCGGCGGCGATGTCGATCCAGCCGGCGTCCGTCGGCTGCAACCGCAGCCGCCACGTGAGCGTCACGATCCCGCGCAGCAGTCCGAGCGGGATCCGGACGGCTCCGAGCATGCCGAAGGCCCGGGCCAACCGCGGCGGGTTGAGCACGGGCGACGCGGCGATGTTGAACGCACCACCGGCCCGCTGGTCGACGGTCCGCCAGTAGGCGTCCGCGACGTCGTCGGCGTGCACCGCCTGGAACACGAACGGGTACGGCAGGGGCAGCACCAGCCACCGGATCCACCGCACGATCGACATCGGCACGAGGTGCCCGAGGAACAGCCCGCGGATCTCGGCGGCGGCGTCCCGCTGGAAGATCAGCCCGGGGCGCAGTCGGGTGACGACGACGGACGGGTGGTCCGCCTCGAAGGCGTCCATCGCCGACTCGTTCGCGGCCTTGTGGATCGAGTACGTCGCCGTGGGGATGCCGTCGGTCGGCCAGCTCTCGTCGACCGGGGTCCGCTTGCCCGCGGCGTCGACGCCGCGGTAGGTCCCGACCGAGGACGCGACGACGACCTGCGGCACCCCTGCTCGCGCCACGGCCGACAGCACGTTCGCAGTACCGGTGACGTTCGTCCGGTACTGCGCGGGGATGTCGTGCGTCGGCTGGAGCGCCCACGCCAGGTGGATCACCGCGTCGGCGCCGGTGAAGATCGCGGTGAGCTGGCCGACGGCGTCCGAGGCCCCGACGTCGACGGCGTGCCAGACCGCGGAACCGTACGGCTCCGCGTGCACGTCCGGCAGCCGTCGGGCGACGCCGACGATCTCGACGCTGCCGTCGTGCCGGCCGTCGTCGGACGGGGGCGCGACTGCGCCGCCCGCCGCACGCGCGGCGGCCCGGGCCTCGGCCAGGCGGCGGAGCACCGCCGTCCCGACGTTGCCGGTCCCGCCGACGACGACGATCCGCATCAGGCGGCGGCCAGGGCGGGGTCGAGCACGACCTTGACGCAGCCGTCCTGCTTCTTCTGGAACACCTCGTACATGTGCGGGGCGTCCTCGAGCGACACCCGGTGCGTGGTCAGGTCGAGCGTGCCGAGCGGGTCCGACGGGTCCTGCACGAGCGGCATGATGTCGTCGATCCAGTGCTTCACGTTGCACTGTCCCTCGCGGATGGTGATCTGCTTGTCGAACATCGTCATCATCGGCATCGGGTCGGCCATGCCGCCGTAGACGCCGCTCAGGGACACGGTGCCGCCGCGGCGGACCAGGTCGATCGCGGCGTGCACGGCCGCGAGCCGGTCGATGCCGGCGGTCTCGATCGCCTTCTTCGCCAACGCGTCGGGCAGCAGACCGGCGGCCCGCTGGGCGAAACCTGCGACGGGGTTGCCGTGTGCCTCCATGCCGACGGCGTCGACGACCCCGTCGGGGCCGCGACCGTCGGTCAGGTCGACGAGCTCCGGCACGGTGTCCTTCGACAGGTCGAAGACCTCGGCGCCGTGCTTCGCCCCGAGGTCGCGTCGGACCTGTTCGGGGTCGACGGCGAGCACCCGGTAGCCCAGGTGCTTGCCGATGCGGGCGGCGAACTGGCCGACGGGGCCGAGGCCGAGCACCGCGAGCGTGCCGCCCTCGGGCACGTTGGCGTACTGCACGGCCTGCCACGCCGTCGGCAGGATGTCGCTGAGGAACAGCCACCGGTCGTCGGGCGTGCCGTCGTCCGGGATGACGATGGGGCCGTAGTCCGCGTGCGGGACGCGGAGGTACTCGGCCTGGCCGCCGGGGACCTGGCCGTACATCTTCGTGTAGCCGAACAGTGCCGCACCCGATCCGTACTCGGTGATCTGGGTGGTCTCGCACTGCGACTGCAGGCCGTTCTTGCACATCCAGCAGTGGCCGCACGAGATGTTGAAGGGGACGACGACGCGGTCGCCGACCTTCAGGTTCGTGACGGCGCTGCCGACCTCCTCCACGATGCCCATGGGCTCGTGGCCGAGGACGTCGCCCTTGTCGATGTACGGGCCGAGGACCCGGTACAGGTGCAGGTCGGAGCCGCAGATCGCCGTGGACGTGATCCGCACGATCGCGTCGGTCGGTTCCTGGATGGTCGGGTCGGGGACGGTCTCGACGGACACCTTCTCGGTGCCCTGCCAGGTCAGTGCGCGCACGTCGCGTTCCTCTCGTGGTCGCTTCGAGCCGGCCGGGAGGCGCGGCTCGCTTCTGCCTCCTCGGTACGCGCCCGTCCCGTGGTGCGTTCACAGCCCCACGCACGGCCCCGGGCGCGCCGCCGCGTCAGAGGAGGGGATCCGCGAGCACCGCGGCGAGGACGCGTTCGTGCTCCGCGCGGTCGCCGGGCCCGGCACTGCCGGCGAGCATGATGAGCGCCTTCCACAACGCCCAGCCACGAGCCCGCGCCCACGTATCGGCGTCCAGTCCCACCGCCTCGCGGAACACCGGGCGCGCCGCCGGGTCGAGGAACGTCCACGCGAGCACCAGGTCGCAGGCCGGGTCGCCGACCCCGCACGTGCCGAAGTCGATCAGGGCGGTGAGCCGCCCCGCGTCGTCCACGAGGAGGTTGCCCGGCGCCACGTCCCCGTGGAACCAGACGCCAGGGCACCCCCAGAGGGTCTCGGTCGCTGCGGACCAGACGCGCTCGCACGCCGCGCGGTCGACCTCCGAGCCCAGGGTGTCCAACGCCGCGACGACCTCGGCGCCGTACACCGACGGGTGCTCCCCACGGTGGAACGAGTGCGCGCCCGCGGTGGGCCCACCGGTGGCGGGGAGGCTCCGGAGCTGCCGGAGCACCGCACCCACCTCGGCGGCGAAGCGCTCGTGGTCGAGGTCGACCGCACGCGCGGCCACCGTGCCGTCGAGCCACCGCATGACCGACCACGGGAACGGGTACCCATCGCCGGGTTCGCCCAGGCCGACCGGCTCGGGGACCGCGATGTCCAACCGTCGGGCCAGGTACGGCAGGACGTCCTGCTCCTTCTCGACCGCTGGCACGTAGCCGTCGGCGCTCGGCAGCCGGACCGACAACGCGTCACCGAGTCGGTACGTGCGGTTGTCCCAGCCCTGGTGCTCCACCTCGTGCACGGGCAGGCCGCTCCACTCGGGGAACTGCGTCGCGACGAGTCGTTCCACGAGTGCGACGTCGATCCGAGGCACCTCGGTGTGCATCGCCCCAGGTTAGGCTCCGGGCATGGCCACCGTGTCCGAGTTGCTGACCGCGAACCTCCACGACGTCTTCGGGAACCGAGACGCCACTTCCCGCCGTGCCGCGATCGAGCGGACGTACTCCCCCGATGTCGCCTTCACCGATCCGGAGGGCACCGCCGTCGGCTGGGACGCCCTCGACCAGAAGGCCGGCGAACTGCTCGATCAGGTGCCCGGCGCGTTCCAGTTCGTCGAGGAGGGCCGCCGCTACGCCTCCGAGACGCACGGCGCCCTGGCGTGGGGCTTCGGTCCGGTCGGCGCCCCCGCGGTGCGCGGCATCGACGTGATCGAGGTCCGCGACGGCGTCGTGGTCTCCCTGACCACCTTCTTCGCCGAGCCGCGCGACACCGACTGAACCGCGGGGGTCGGGTCGGCTGCCTGCTCGCCGAGCGAGCGGGGCGGACGCGCACCGGGCCTCCTGGCCGGGTCGTCAGGCGGGTTCTGCCAGGGCGAGCAACGCGTCGCGGGTGACCGCGAGCTCGCGTGCGTCGAGGTAGGGCGGCATCGCGGCTGCGGCCGCGAGCCCCTCGGCCGCGTGCCGGACGACCAACGTGCGGTCCTCGGGCAGGCCGTCGCGCGCGAACATCGTGCGCCAGTCCTCGGCGTCGGCCGCGACGACCGCCTCGACCCCCGGCACCGCCATCAGCCCGGTCCAGTGCGACGTCGGCGAGAAGACCTCCATCGCCCGCTCGCTGCCGCCGGACAGGGTCCGGACGTAGGCGCGGAGGACCTTGCCGGGGCGGTTCTCGGCCAGGTCGACGTGCCGCAGCACCTCGTCCTTGAACGTCGCGAGACCGTGCGCCGCGACGGCGAGGAGCAGCTCGTCCTTCGACGGGAAGTGGTGGAGCAGGCCGCTCTTCGAGACGCCGGCGTCCGCGGCGATCTCGGCGACGCTCACCCGGGTACCGCGTTCGGCGAGCAGGCGCTCGGCGGCCTCGAGGACCGCCTGGCGGGTCCGCTCACGGTCGCGTGTCCCGTCAGCGCTCATGACGACCCTCAGTGCTCATGCGGTCCATCCTGCCGGTTGGGGATGACCCGGAGCGCGACCGCAGCGGCGACGGCGAGCGCGACGGCGGCGCAGATCGACGCGAGCTGCATGCCGCCGGTGAACGCTGCACGTGCGTGGTCGAGTACCGGCGACCCCGGCTGCAGCACCTGGCTCGCCGATGCCAGCGACTCCCGGACCCGGTCCGCGACCCCCGTTGCCAGGCCGTCGCCCGTCAGGTCGAGGTTCGACCGGTAGAACGCGGTCTGCAGCGACCCGAGGACCGCGATGCCGAGCGCGACGCCGAGCTCGTACCCGGTCTCCGAGATGGCCGAGGCCGCACCCGCACGCTCCCGGGGTGCCGCGGCGACCACTGCGTCGGTGGCCAGGGTCATCGACACCCCGACGCCCAGGCCGACCACCGCGAGCGCGATCGCGATGCCCCAGTACGTCGGCAGCCCCTCGGCGACCGCGAGGCCGGCCATGCCGACGGCGGCGACCGCCAGGCCGAGGCCGATCGACCGCCCGGGTCCGACCCGCCGGGACAGCAGTCCGATGATCGCGATGACCGCGATCGAGGCGAGGGTCGCCGGCAGCTCGGCCGCGCCCGCGAGCAGTGGCGTGAACCCCCGCACCAGCTGCAGGTACTGCGAGAAGAAGAACAGCAGGCCGCTCAGCGCGAAGACCGACAGCGAGTTCGCGACCACGGCGCCCGAGAACGCCGGGATCCGGAACAGCTGCAGGTCGATGAGCGGCGTCGTCAGGCGCTTCTGCCGGCGGACGAACCACCAGCCCGCACCGATGCCGAGGAGCGCCGTCAGGGGCACCGTCCAGTCGAACCCGTGCCCCGCGACGTGCTTCACCGCGTACACGAGCGGCACGATCGCCAGCACCGAGAGCACGGCGGACAGCAGGTCGATCGGGGTGCGCGAACCGCCCTTGGACTCGGGCAGCAGGATCGCGCCGGCGATCACGATCACGATGATGACCGGGATGTTGATGAGGAAGACCGAGCCCCACCAGAAGTGCTCGAGCAGCGCACCGCCGACGAGCGGCCCGGCGGCGGCGCCACCCGTCGCACCCGCCGACCACACCGCGATCGCGGTGGTGCGCTGCCGGGCGTCACGGAAGATCGTGCGCACCAGCGACAGGGTCGACGGCATCAGGGTCGCGCCGGCGATGCCGAGCAGCGCCCGTGCAGCGATGAGCAGTTCGGGCGTCTGTGCGAACGCCGCCGCTGCGGACGCCAGGCCGAACGCGACCGAACCAATGAGCAGCAGGCGCTTCCGGCCGATCCGGTCTGCGACGTTGCCCATCGTGACGAGCAGTCCGGCGAGCGCGAACGAGTAGACGTCGCCGATCCAGAGCACCTGCGTCGCGGTCGGGTCCAGGTCGGCGGTGAGCGACGGCACGGCAAGGGCCAGCACGGTGCCGTCGATCGCGAGCAGCACCACCGCGAGGGTGAGGACGCCGAGCGACGCCCACTCCCGGACGGAGGCGCGGTGGGTCGGGGTGGTGCTGGTTTCGGTCACCCGGAGACTTTAACCGACCACATGGTCGGTAGAGCCGACTGCACAGTTGGTTGCCAGCGTCGTTCGTGTTCAGCCCCGCAGGCGGTCGCGTTCTGCCGGCGGCAGGTGCTCGGTCGCCGTCTGACGAGCCGCGGGTGTCAGGAACCTCGCGCTCTTCTCGAGGAACGCCACGAGCGCCGGCTCCGACGCCCGCTTGCCGGTCTCCCGCAACACCCACCCCAGCGCAGACTGCACGGTGTCACTCCGCTCCCGCACCAGGCGTCCGGCGATCCCGAGCGGCACCTCGGCGCCGCCCTGCTTCACGAACGCCAGGGTCGCCACGATCGCGATCCGCCGCACCATCGCCACATCGGACTTCACGAGCGCGAACAGCGGGCCCGTCGAGCTGCCCACGAGCGGTGCGCCGACGAGCTCCTCGGCCGCCAGGTCGACCAGCACCGGGTCGTCGAACCGCTCGGCCTTCGCCGCCGACAGGTACTCCTCGGTCAGCTCCGGATCGGGGTGCTCGCGCATCGCCTGCACCAGGAGCAGCACCGCGACGAGCTTCGCCCCGTCGTCCTCGCTCCACAGCAGCGCCGACCGCTCACCGTCGTCGAGCCCCTGGAACTGCCGTGCGACCCGACGCGCTGCCGCGACGCCGCCGTCGGTGCGTGCGAACGCCGCGAGCACGGCTTCCGCGTCGGCCGCGCTGCCAGCCCCGGTCCCGCCGCGCGATGTCATCCGGTCAAGGGTATCCGCGCCGCCCCGCCCGCACTTCGTGAGCAGGAATGGTCGGGTGCCCGAAGGCGACCCGACCATTTCTGCTCACGAAGCTGAACGACGCCACCGGCCGCGGATCAGCGGAAGTGCATGTTCTTCAACGGGTCGACGAGCGTGCCGTTGCGCCGCGTCTCGACGTGCACGTGCGGGCCGGTCGACTGCCCGGTGTTGCCGGACTTCGCGATCTCGGTGCCGAGCTTCACGATCTGGCCCTTCTTCACCTCGATCTTGCTGAGGTGGGCGGTGAGCACCGCGGTCATGCCGTAGGTCACGACGATGTAGTTGCCGTACGAGGCGTCGTTCGCCACCGTCTTGGTCACCTCGCCGGTGCCGGAGCCGTACACCGGGGTGCCGACCGGCACGGGCGCGTCGGTGCCCTGGTGGTAGCGCGGGACGTGCCCGGCACCGCGGTCGTCGCCGTACTTGCCGGTGATCCTCGTCCCGTTGACGGGCCATGCCAGTCCGGTGACGGGCCGGCTCGACCAGACGCGGGTGTCCTTCGACCCGTAGAGCACGACGTTGCCGTCGACCTGCACGAGCAGGTTGCCGGAGCCGGCAGTGCCGGTGCGCGAGGTCCAGAGCGCGACCTTCTTGCGCGATGCGTCACGGGTCCAGATGACGAAGTTGCCCTTGGGCTGCAGCTCGGCCCAGGCGCCGGGGTGCCCGCCGGTCCGCGACTGCCAGACGACACGGCCGCTGACCTTCTGCACCAGGTTGCCGTCGGTGCGCATGTTGAGGATGCGCGTGTTCGTGGTGTCGGAGCGCAGCACGGTGCCGCCGAGCAGTGTGTTCCCCGAGGGGACCCGGTCCTGGTAGGTGGTCCAGTTCACGACGACGGACCTGCCGGCGAGCAGCGCCATGGTGCCGTCCGCGCGGATCTTCAGTGCCGTCGAGTTCGCGGTGCCGGCCGAGGCCCAGCGCGCCAGGCGTTTGCCGTTCTTGGTGATGTCGAGGGCACGGTTCTTGCCGACGACGGCGATCGCGCCGGGCGAACCGGCGGTGTTCGAGGCCCAGAGCACGCGGTTGCCGATGCCGTACTCGACCAGGTTGCCGTCGCCCTGCATGATGAGCTTGAACTGACCGTTCGGCGACGTCACCTGGTCGCCCGGGTTGATCTTCGTGCCGGCGGGTGCCGATCCGACCCACACCGCCGACGCTGCGGCGGGTTCAGCCGTCGCGACGAGGGCACCGGCTGCGAGGGCCAGCACCGTGAGGGCGCCGGCGAAGCGTGGGAGTCGGCGCGCACGTGCGACGGTCGACGGAGTGGTGGTCATGGATCCCCTGACTCGGAACCGACCACGCCACTGCGCGGTCGTTCGGCGCTCGCCCTGTACGAGTCACCGAACGATGTTCGCTTTTCTGCGCGGGGCGCACAACCCCTTGACAGGGGGGTGCGGCTACGGCTGCTGGAAGAACTCCTTCGGTGTCGCCAGCAGTGCTTCGAGCTTGTGGAACGACTGCGTCCAGCCGGCGATGTTCATGTCGCGCATGAACTCGGGGAAGGGTCCCTGCGTCAGGGTGACGATCGTGCCGTCGCCGTCCTCGGCGAACTCGAGCGTCAGGGACAGCGCGGTGCCGTCCTCAACTCCGGGGATGCCGTGCGCGGTCGAGGTGCCGACGATGATCCGGTTCTCCTCGATCTGCTCGAGGGTCGAGGTGACGGGCGACGACCACTCGGCGTTGTCGTTGCTGACCATCGTGAGGTTCCAGGCGCCACCGACCCGCGCGTCGACCTCGACGGTGGCGACGGGGACGTGGAAGCCGAGAGGGCCGAACCAGAGCGCGAGCAGCGCCGGGTCGACGAACGCTCGGTAGACGTCGGCGACGGGGTGGGCGAAGCGGTGGGTGGCGTGGGCGGTGAACTGTTCGGTCATGACTGCTCCTGCGGATCGACGGTGAAGGCGGAACTGGCGGGTGGGGCGGTGGACGGGCCGCCCACCGGGGCGGGCGTGCGCTGGGCGGCGAGCAGGGCCTCCAGTCGGTCGAACCGGCGGTCCCAGTCGGGACGCAACCGGCCCAGCCAGACGCCGAGCTCGTCGACGGCCTCGGGCCGGAGACGACACGTGCGCCACGTGCCGTGCCGCTCGCGCGTGATGAGGCCGGCGCGTTCGAGCACGCCGAGGTGCCGCGAGATCGCCGGGGCGCTGACGTCGAAGGGCTCGGACAGGTCGGAGACGGTCGCCTCACCCTTGCCGAGCCGTTCGACGATGCGCCGTCGGATCGGGTCGGCGAGCGCCGACAGGATGACGTCGGTGTGGTCGAGTTCCATCGTCGCCTCCTCGATGAACCAGACGGTTAATTAACCGTTGAGTTCAGTATGCGTTGGCACCGCTGGGAGCGCAAGGCCTCACCGGAACCGGGACGGCGGGGCCCCGAACGCCTTCGAGAAGGCGGCGGTGAACGCCGCGGGGGTCGCGTAGCCGAGTCGGCCCGCCACCTCCGTCACGGTGCCGCGCCGCAGGGCCGGGAGGCTCGACAACAGTCGCGCACGCACCCGCCAGCTCGCGGGACCCACCCCCGTGGCCGCACGGAAGTGGCGGTCGAGGGTGCGTTCCGAGACGGCCGCCGCACGCGCCCAGTCGGCGTTCGTCACGTGGACGTCGGGCTCGGCCAGGTACGCCCGACACAGGTCGCGCAGGACACCCCGTGGCGGCAGCGAGACGTTCAGCGGGATCGGTGCGACGCGCTGCAGCTCGTGCAGGGCGAGCCGGACGAGGGCGCCGTCCCGGCCGCCGTCGTCGTACGGCACGTCGAGCGCGTTGGCGGCGCGCAGCACCTCGCGCAGCAGGGGCCCGACCTCGACGACGGTGCACCGTGTCGGCCACCAGGGCACGGCGTCCGGCTCGACGTACAGGCTCCAGGTGCTGACGTCGAGCATCCGGACCTCGTGGGGCACCCCGGCCGGGATGAGCACGGCCCGGTCGGTCGGCACCGTCCACGAGCCGTCGTCGGTCTCGACGAGCATCACGCCGCTCGCACCGTAGAGCAGCTGCGCCCGTCGGTGCTCGTGCCGGGCGAGCAGGTGGTCCGGCGGGTAGTCGGTGCCGATCGGCAGGACGTCGAACGGCTGGTGGTCGAACTCGGAGACCGGGACGTTGCGCACACGTCGAGGCTAGGTCTCGATGGAACCTGCCGCACACCCGATCGTCCGCCGTGGTGATCACCGCTGGGATGGAGGCATGTCGTTCATCGTGCTCGTGGTCATCGGGGTCCTGGTCGGGGTCACCACCGTCCTGTTCGGGTTCGGCGGTGGATTCGTCACCGTGCCGATCATCACCGTGGCCGACGCAGCCCTCGGTGGCGACGCCGTCCGGGTGGCCACGGCGACCTCGGCCCTCGTGATGCTGGTGAACGCCGCGGTGGCCACCGTCTCGGCCCGGCGCGGCGCACTCGCACCACTCCGGGGCCGTTCGTCGCTGTTCGTCCTGCTCGGGGTCGGCGGCACGGTCGGGGTGCTCGCCGCACGAGAGGCTCCGGACGCGCTCCTGCGCTGGGGCTTCGTCGTCTACCTCGGGGTCACGGTCGCCGACCTGCTCCTGCGCCCGGGCTTCCTGCGCAGCTCGGCGACGGATCGAGCAGTCGCGACCCGCGGCGGTGGACGCGACCACGGACCGACCCGTACCGGCGTACCGACCGCCACGGGCCTCCCGATCGGTGCGGTCGCGGCGTTCCTCGGCGTCGGCGGCAGCGTGATGACGGTCCCGATGCTGCGCCGGTCCGGTGCCACCATGACGGCGGCGACCACGCTGGCGAACCCCCTCACGCTGGCGATCACGCTGCCCGCAGCCGCGGTGACCATGCTGCTGCCGGCGGTCGTCCCGCACGCCGCGGGACTCGCGGGGGCCGTCGACGTCCGGGCAGCCGTGGCCCTGCTGGTCGGCGCGATGCCGGTCATCGTGCTGCTCCGACGTCGCCCGCCGCACCTGCCCGAGGTCGTGCACGCCTGGGGGTACGTCGCGCTGCTCGTCGCAGCGGGGATCGTCGTGGCCCTGGGCTGAGCAGCGGACCCCGGGGAGAGGATGGGTGCATGCCGACGCCGAACCTCGCCTTCGTCCCGCCCACCACGCAGACCTCGCGCCCGGACCTCCAGGGCACGTTCGGCATGGCGGCCGCGACGCACTGGATCGCGACCGCCACCGCGCAGTCGGTGCTCGAGCGCGGGGGCAACGCCTTCGACGCGGCCGTCGCCGGGGCCTTCGTCCTGCACGTGGTCGAGCCGCACCTGAACGGTCCTGGCGGCGACCTGACGGCGGTGTTCGCGACGGCGTCGGACCCGACCCCGGTCGTGCTCGTCGGCCAGGGCCCGGCACCGGCGGGCGCGACGCCCGAGCACTACCGCTCCGAGGGTCTCGACCTCGTCCCCGGCTCCGGCGCGCTCGCCGCCACCGTCCCGGGTGCCGTCGACGCGTGGCTCCTGCTGCTCCGTGACCACGGCACGTGGGAGCTCGCGGACGTCCTCGCGCCGGCGATCGGCTACGCCCGTGAGGGCCACCCGGTCGCGGCCGGGGTGGTCCGGACGATCACCGCCGTGCAGGACCTGTTCCGTGACCACTGGCCCACGTCCGCCACGCAGTGGCTGCCGGGAGGCACGGTGCCGGTCCCCGGGGACCTGGTGCGCAACGAGACGCTGGCCGCAGTGCTCGACCGGCTCGTCGACGCCGGTGACGGCTCCGGCAGTCGGACCGCGCGCATCGACGCCGCACGGAGCGAGTGGGCCGAGGGCTTCGTCGCCGAGGCGATCGACCGCTTCGTGCGGGAGCCGCACCGACACGCGTCGGGCACCGACCACGCCGGGGTCATCCGCGCGTCGGACCTGGCGGCGTTCCGGGCGTCGTACGAGCCCGCGGCGACGGCGGAGTTCCGCGGCTGCACGATCGCGAAGACCGGGCCGTGGGGTCAAGGTCCGGCGCTCCTGCAGACCCTGCGGCTGCTCGAACCGCTCGACGACGCGCTGCTCGACCCGTCGACGTCGGTCGGCGCACACACCATCGTCGAGGCGCAGAAGCTCGCGCTGGCCGACCGTGAGGCGTTCTACGGCGACGGCGACGTCCCGCTCGACGTGCTGCTGTCCGACGCGTACACCGACGAGCGACGGGCGCTGATCGGCGAACGGGCCTCGGCCGAGCTGCGACCGGGCTCGGTCGCTGGTGTCGAGCACGCGCTGCCGCCGGTCCGGACGTCGTACTCCTCCGGCGACGGCGCTGGTCTCGGCGAACCCACGGTGCAGGTCGCGCGGGACGCCGACCGCGCGCCGGCCACCCCCGTCGTCCCCGTCGAGGACCGCGGCGAGCCGTTCGTGACCCCGGACGGTGGTACCCGGGGCGACACCTGCCACATCGACGTCGTGGACCGCTGGGGCAACATCGTCAGCGCGACGCCGTCCGGCGGCTGGTTGCAGTCGTCGCCGACGATCCCCGAGCTCGGGTTCTGCCTCGGCACCCGACTGCAGATGACCTGGCTGGAGCCGGGCACGGCGTCGACCCTGCGCCCCGGCGAGCGGCCCCGCACGACGCTGACGCCGACCCTGGTGCTCCGTGACGGCGTGCCCGTGGCCGCGCTCGGTTCACCCGGTGGCGACCAGCAGGACCAGTGGCAGCTGCTGTTCCTGCTGCGCTGGATCGTCGGTGGGTACACCCCGCAGCAGGCGATCGACGCCCCGGCGCTGCACACGACGTCGTTCCCTGGGTCGTTCTGGCCGCGCACGTGGGAGCCGGCCGGGCTCGTGGTCGAGGACCGACTCGGCGACGACGTCATCGCGGAACTCGAGGCACGCGGTCACGTCGTCACCCGCGCGGGCGACTGGAGCCTCGGCCGTCTGACGTGCGTGACGCGGGACCCGGCGACGGGTGTGCTCGGCGCCGCGGCGAACCCACGCGGTTCGCAGGGCTACGCCGCCGGCCGCTGATCCGCGCTCGTTCCTTCCCAGAACACTCGCGATGGAAAGCGGAATCGGGCGTACCTGGTCAGAACTTCCGACCAGGTACGCCCGATTCGACCAGGTACGCCGCGAGACGTCAGAGCGTCGGGACGACGACCGCGCGGCCCGAGAGCTCGCCGGCCTCGAGCTTCCGGTACGCCTCGAGCGCGTCGGCCAGCGCGTAGCGCTCGACGTCGGGGACGATCTGCCCGGCGCGGTACATCGCGACGACCTCGTGCAGGTCCTCGATCGTGCCCCAGTAGGTGTTCGTGATCGTCGACTCGTACGGCGTCGCGAAGAAGTTCCACTCGGTGGTACCGCCGGCGATCCCGACGACGGTGAACCGGCCACCGACCGCCATCGAGGCCTGCGCGACCTTGATCGTGGGGGTGGCACCGACGAAGTCGAACGCAGCGTCGACGCCACGACCGCCGGTGATCTCGCGGATCGCGGCGGCCTGGTCCGGCCCGCCGGGCACGGTGATCGCGCCCCGGGCGGCGGCGCGGTCCATGGCGTCCTGCTTCATGTCCGTGGCGATGACCGTGGCGCCGGTGAGCGCTGTGAGGATCTGCACGGCGATCTGCCCGAGGCCACCGAGCCCGACGACGAGTGCGAAGCGGCCGCCACCCGCCAGGTTCGGCAGGGAGTTCTTGATCGCGTGGTACGGCGTGAGCGCGGCGTCGCTGAGCGGTGCGGCGGCGACCGGGTCGGCGTCGCCGAGCGGCACGAGGTTGCGGGCGGGGACGCTCACGTACTCCGCCATGCCGCCGTCCCGCCCGAGACCGATGCCCATGTACGGGTTCGTCGCGGCGTTCTCGCAGTAGGTGTCCTGCCCCTTCGAGCAGTACGAGCAGTGCCCGCAGCCGACCGGCCCGTAGACCAGGTAGGCGTCACCCTCGGTGAACCCGGTCACCCCGTCGCCGACGGCCTCGACCCAGCCGGAGTTCTCGTGCCCGAGGACGAACGACGGGGACTGCGCGCCCGGCTGCCCCTCCTGGAACTCGCGGTACACGGCGACGTCCGAGTGGCACGCACCGGCACCGGCGACCTTGAGGAGCACCTCCCCCGGGCCCGGCGTGGGCTTGGGGACGTCCGTGAGGGACGGGAAGGTCTGGTACTGCTCGAACACGACGGCGCGCATGGGTTCTCCTTGATGTGGACGGCGGGTCGACGGGGATCCGTCGGGCGTCAGGAGGGGTGCGGCGTCGCGGCGGATCGAACGATCCGGTCAGCAATCCTACACCTGTTGCTCTGCGCAACGGGTGTTGCCGAGGACACCAAGGACGCGCGGATCACCGGCGAACCCTGCGTCTTCACCGTGAGCCGGTTGCGAGAACGAGCGTTCTCCGCTTGACTCGGCTGCGACGGTCCCGTCCGGGACCGATCCCCCACACGAAAGGAGCGGCCATGCCCACGCGCACCGCACGCACCGCCTGGAACGGCGGTCTCAACGACGGTTCCGGTCAGGTCGAGCTCTCCAGCTCGAAGGTCGGCACCTACGACGTCTCGTTCCCGAAGCGCGCCGCTGACGAGGCCGGTGGCAGCACCAGCCCCGAAGAGCTCATCGCAGCCGCGCACTCGGCCTGCTACGCCATGCAGTTCTCCGCCGTCCTCGGCGAGGCCGGCGGCACGGTCGAGGCCCTCGACGTCAAGGCCGACGTCTCGCTCGGCCCGGACTCGGCCGGTGGCTTCAAGCTCACCGGCATCGCCCTGACCGTGCACGGCGAGGTCACCGGCATCGACGAGGCGACCTTCCTGAAGGCCGCCGAGGACGCCAAGGCCACGTGCCCCGTCAGCAAGGCACTCACCGGCGTCGACATCACGCTCGACGCGACGTTCGAGCAGTAGGCGAGCGACGCAGGCGACGCCACCACGTGACGGACGGGAGGCCCGGTGCCAGCTGGCACCGGGCCTCCCGTCCGTCGGCACGTACGCTGGCACAATGCGGCGCGCACCGGAGGCCGACTACGCCTTCGTCGCGGGGAGCCTCCCCTGGCAGGCAATGGTGGGCCCGGTCCTCGTGCTGGTGAGCGCGGTCGTCGCGGCGTTCGCACTCGGCCGGCTCAGCGTGCGCCGCCGGAGCTGATCCGAGCGCGTCCAGCGGACGTCCGGACTCGGGGTCCGCGGACTGGCACCATGGCGGGATGGCCGAGCAGCACCCCCCGGGCCCGCACAAGCCGGGCCGCCCACCCCGGCCACGTCGCCGCAGTCTCGCGCAGCACGACCTGCGCGATGCGCGGGCCCGCCTGCGCGGGACGATCTACGAGCACGTGGAGCCCGACGCGAAGGGGCGCGACCAGTACACGGCGACGCAGATCGTCGACTTCTGCCTCGACCTGGCCGAGGTGATGCTCGCCTCCGGCGCCGACACCCGCAGCGTCGAGACCGCCGTCGTCGCGGTGTCGACGAAGTGGAACCTGGCGCCGCTCGACCTCGACTTCTCCGGCAGTTCGGTGACGATCCAGTACGCGCCGGCCGACATCCCGCCGCTCGTGAAGGTCCGGACAGTGAGTTCCGACGGCTCCGACCTGGACCGGTTGGCGCGCGCGAACCAGATCGTCGACGACCTGGTCCACGACGAGCGCGACATGACCTCGGCCGTGAGCGCCCTCGTCGCGGTGCTGCGGATGCCGCCGCGCTGGCCGACCTGGCTCGCCGACGTGGGGCTCTCGATCCTCGGGACCTCGATCGCGATGCAGGCCGGCGGCGGGTGGCGAGCGGGCATCGGGGCGTTCGTGCTGATGTTCGGGATCATCCTGTCCGGGCGCTGGCTGACGGGTCGTGGCTACCCGCAGTTCTTCGTGTCCGGGGCCCAGGGCGCGGTCGCGTCCGTGATCGGCACCCTGGCGATCGGCGCGGGCGTGCTGCACCCGGCGGGGGCCGCCACCATGGTCGCCGCGCTGGTGGTGCTGCTCCTGCCGCACGTCTCGCTCGTGACCTGGGCCCAGGACGCGATCTCCGGCTTCCGGGCGATGGCGGTCGCCCGTGCGTTCTACATCGGGCTGGTCATCGCCGCGATCGTGGTGGGGGTGCCGGCGGGGATCGCGATGACGAAGTGGCTGCACCTCGAGGTCGACCCGTCCGGCATCGTCACCCAGGCGCTGCCGCTGTGGGCCTCGCTCTCGCTCACCGTGGTGTCGGCCGGGGCGAACTGCTTCGTGCAGCAGGCCAGTGCGCGGGTGATCCCCGTCGCCGTGGTGTTCTCGGTGGCCGCCGGTGCCTCGCTGTGGGGCCTGCGGCAGTTGGGGCTGCCGCTGCTCGGCGCGACGTTCCTGGCCGCCGTCCTGCTGGGCGTGCTCTCGACCTACGCGGCGGCACGGATGCGGACCGCGGTCGCGGCGATCGCGGTGCCGGCGTTCTGCGGGGCGCTGCTGCCCGGTGTCGCGGTGTCGAACGCGCTGCTGAACTTCATGTCGGGCTCGTCGAGCGCGGCCCTCGACTTCGTGGCGGCGGTCTCCGTGGCACTCGGGATCGGCGCCGGGCTCGTGCTCGGCGGCCTGTTCGCGACACCGGGCGCGCGCCGGGCGCTCCGTCGGACCCGCCGGGTCGTCGTGCACTCGGTCCACAACGACACGACGGCGCTCCGGGTCATCCGCGACACCGGGTACGACCCCGGCGACGGCTCGGTGCCGCGCGGGTCGCGGTCGGCGTCCGACGGGCGCTGACGGTCCGGGGTCAGATGTCCCAGCTGCCGTCGTCGCCGTCGCTCCACGTCGCGTGCCGGCGTGCGGCGTGCGGTTCGTAGCGTTCCATCCAGCCGCGCTCGAGGCGGGCCACCGCACGGTCGAACGCCGCGACGAGGTCGAGGTCGGAACGGAGCAGGGCCTGCAGCTGCAGCCCCTCGTACAGCGCGATGAGCTGTTCGGCGCCGCGACGGGGTTCCATCGTGTGCGGTGCGCGACCGACCGCGATGTCGCGCTCGAGGCCGCGCTTCACCTGGGCGTAGAAGAGCTGGTACCGCGACCGCAGGTACGTCGCCATCGGGTGCTCGGGGTTGCCCGCGACGGACAGCAGTGCGACCAGCAGGCGCATGAGCGCGGGGTCCTCGGCGTTCGACGCGACGATCGCGCGCAGGAGCTCGACGGTCGAGCCGTCGCCGACCTCCCGGGTGACCTCGTCCATCCGGCCGCCGTTCCAGCGGTCGACGGCGGCGAGCACCAGGCCGTCCCAGGACGGGAAGTGCTGCTCGAGCTCCTCGACGGAGATGCCCATCCGTTCAGCGACCTGCACGGCGCGTGCTTCGTGGAAGGGGACGTCGCGGAGCAGGTCGACGGTGGCCCCCACGATCGTGATCCGGAGGTGCAGGGTCGCCGCCGCGGCCGCTGCGGCCTGCGTGTCGGCGCTGGTGTGTTCGAGCATCGTGCCCTCCGTCGTTCCACGGACGTCCTGTCCGAGGTCGCCCCGACGCCGGGGCACGTCCATCCAAACGCAGAACGGGGGACAACAGAATCCCCGGTACGGGTGTCGGCACATGGGGGGACACGGGAGCGACGCCCAGCGGGTTCGCACGGATCCGTGTGACCATGCCGGGCATGACCCCGAACGACCCCACCGCACAGGGACTCGCGACGATGGCCTCGGCCGGCTTCGAGTTCGGCGGCGACCCGGAGCAGGTCGCGCACGACGTCCGCGCGATGTGGGAGCAGCTCGGCCGCCCCGCCGGCGCGTTCGACGCCGCGGCACGGGCCATCGCGGTGCTGCCGCAACGCCCCGAGGTCCCGATCGTCGACCAGGCACGCCGACGCGCGTTCGAGCACGCGATCGGCATCAACCCGGTCGAGGTCGAACTCGCCGCCGCGCTCTCCGCGCGGGAGCTCCTCGAGCGGATGGCACGCGCCGTCACCTGCTGACCCGTGCCCGCGCGGTCGCCCCGCACGCGAGGAACCAGGTTCCGGACACCACACCGCGCGATCACACGGTGCTGTGTCCGGAACCTGGTTCCGTCGGACTCGTCGGACTCGTCGGACTCGTCGGCGACGCGTTACGGCGTCGGCATCCCGCCGTCGACGTGCAGCGTCTCGCCCACGACGTAGGACGACTCACCGCTTGCCAGGAACACGTAGGCCGGCGCGAGCTCGGCGGGCTGCCCCCAGCGGCCGAGGTAGGTCTGCTCTCCGGCGGACGGCAGCGCCTCGGGCGGCTGGCCACCGGCCGGCTGCAGCGGGGTCCAGATCGGCCCCGGTGCGACGGCGTTGACGCGGATGCCCTTCGGCGCGAGCTGCGCCGCCAGGCCCTTCGCCAGGTTGTTCACGGTCGCCTTCGTGGCCGCGTAGTGCACGAGGTGCGGCGACGGTGCGTAGGCCTGGATCGACGTCGTGTTGATGATCGTGGAGCCCGGCTGCAGGTGCGGCACGGCGGCCTTCGTGATCCGGAAGGTCGCGTAGGCGTTCGTCTTGAAGGTCTCGTCGAACTCCTCGTCGGAGATCTTCGTGATGTCGTCGACGTTCTGCTGCTTGCCCGCGTTGTTCACGAGGATGTCGATCCCGCCGAGCTGCGCCACGGTGTCGGCGACGATCTGCTCGCACACCGCGAGGGACGTGATGTCGCCGGGCAGCGCGACCGCCTTGCGACCGGCGGCCTCGATGAGCGCGACGATGCGGTCGGCGTCCTCCTGCTCCTCGGGCAGGTACGAGATCGCGACGTCGGCGCCCTCGCGTGCGTAGGCGATGGCGACTGCTGCGCCGATGCCGGAGTCGCCACCGGTGACGAGTGCCTTGCGGCCCGCGAGTCGGCCGGAGCCGCGGTAGGTGTCCTCGCCGTGGTCGGCGGGGACGTTCTCCGCCATCTCCGCGTCGGTGCCCGCACCCTCGAGGTACTGCTCGTCCGGCTTCTTGTCGGCGTACATCTTCGTCGGGTCCTGCATGGAGTACTGGTCGAGCGCTGCCTGGTCGAGCCCTGCCTGGTCGTTCTGCTGGTCCGTCATGCCGCCGACGGTACGCAGGGGCGCACCACGGGCCGTCCAGGAGGCTGTCCCCCGGGCGCGCGGACCGGCTGACGTCCGCCGGCCCCACCGGTCCAGGGCCGCACCTGCGTCTTCCTCGATTGTCACGGTCCGGTGACGGCCAGGACCCGATTCGGTAACACCTGTCGTTCTGGACGGGTCGGGGTCGTACCGTCGAACGGTGACTCCTCGGACCCTGCTGGCGCTCGGCGCTGCCGTGCTCGCCTTCTCGGCCGGCGCGCTCGCGTTCGACGGCACCCCCGGGATCGGTGCCGACGCGGCCGTGGCCGCCGAGACCTCACACGACGCCGCCCCGGTGCACGTGTCGAACGCGAAGCTCCGTCGGGTCGACTCGATCGAGCTCGACGCCGAGTCCCTGGTGCTCCGCAACGGCGGGAAGACCGTCGTCGAGTCGTCGATGCGCGACTCCCGGTTGACCGTGAGCCTGCTCGACCGTCTGCTCGGCACCCCGACACGCACCCAGACCGCTGAAGGCGTCGGCGGCGCGTGCTTCCCGGCCGGCACCACGTCGACATGGGGCGGTGCGATCCGGGTCGCGGCCCTGACCACCGAGGCGCGAGCGGGCAACGCCGTCGAGATCCGCGTCCTGCGCGACGAGGTCCGCAGCCGACTCGGTGCACGGATCGAGCTGACCGGCCCCGACGGCGTGCAGGTCGGCGACGACATCGCCGACGAGATCGCCGACGCTCCCCGCTCCGAGCGGGTGTCCTACGGTTCGGACGACTCGCGCGCGTGGCAGCTGCTGCTGCGCGAGGGCTGGGCCGACGACACCTCCGGCGACGACCACCCGAACGATTCCGCCGGCACCAACGGGGTCTCGGCGCTGACGGACGAGACCACGGTCACGGTGCTCGGATCCCCGATGCCCGTGCACGCGCAGCGGAGCTGCTGACTCACACGCGGATCGTCGCGATCACCGGGAAGTGATCGCTGGCGAACCACGTCTCCGGACCGTCGTGGTCGATGACGACGCCTTCGACGCCGGAGACGCCGCGGGTCAGCACCCAGTCGATGCGCTCCGCGGTGTCGACCGGTGGCTGCCAGTCGTTGAACGTCGCGGTCCGGTCCTCCGGGTCACCGGCGAGCAGCCAGGTGTCGTCGAACCCGGCCTCGGCGAAGACGCGTGACGCGGCGCCGGCGCCGGCCGGCTCGTTGCAGTCACCGGCGAAGACGACGGGACCGGTCTCCCGCGCGAGCCGTTCGACGATCAGCGCCGCGCTCTTGCCGCGCACCTCGTCACCGTGCTCACCCGGCTCGTGGTCCAGGTGCGTGGTGAGCACCGTGACGGCCGGGCCGTCGGTGTCCAGGAACACGGCGTGGTTCGCGATCCGTGGGTACAGGCTGTCCCACGTGTTCGAGACCGGTTCGTCCGGGGTGTCCGACAGCCAGAACGAGCCCTCGTCGGTCGGCCGGAAACGGTCGCGTCGGTAGAACACCGCCGGGTGCTCGCCAGCGGTGCCGCCCTCGCGGCCCTGTCCGACGTCCGCGTGGTCCGGCAGGCCGGCGCGCAGGTCGTCGAGCTGGTGCGTGAAGGCCTCCTGCACGCAGACCAGGTCGGGGTCGTGCCGTCGGATGACGTCGAGGAGGACGGGGAGCCGGGCCGGCCAGTCGTGCTCCGGGTCCGGGTTCTTGATGTTGTAGGTCATCAGGACGATCGGACGCGCTGCGCTGCTCACCCCTCGAACCTAGCGAGGAAGTCCCGGCCGTGGCCTCAGTTGATGCAGGTGCCCTCGGTGCCGTAGTTGTGCACGTCGGTCGACTTCGGCGCGGGCTCCTTCGTCGCCTGCTTGCTCGGCTTCGACCCGGAGCCGGTGCTGGCGGGCTTCGACGCCGTCGCGCTCGGCTCGCTCGCGGCCTTCGCCGTCTTGCCGTCGGTGCCGAGCACGAGCGTGACGCCGGTGACCGCGCTGGTGCGGACGGCGACGGAGCCGGGCACGGCCGCCGCGATCGCCTTCGCCTGCGACTCCTGGCCGGCCGGGTACTGCACCTGCGTGACCTTCGTGGTGGCCGAGGAACCGGCCGGTGCGACCTGGAACCCGCGGCTGGTCAGGACCTGACCGGCCGTGGTCGCGGCACCCTCGACACCGCTGCCGTTCAGCACGGTGACCGAGGTGTTCGCCGGCTGGGCGCGACCGGCCTTGGCGTAGGCCTCCGGTTCACCGACGAGGCCCTGCACGAAGGCGGGCAGGCCGACGGTGTCGACCTCGACGATGGACAGCGCCGAACCGTTGACGTAGACGGTCGGTGTGCCGAGAGTCGGGATCGTGGCCGACTGGATGTTCGCGGGTCGCAGGTTGCGCATCTGCGAGGCGAGGTCGATCAGGTTCGTGTCGGTCTGGATCGACCCCCCGACGGCCTTGAGGATGTTGCCCATCTTGACCGGGTTGAGCAGCGTGCCGGCGGAGGTGACCTTCCGGGCCTCCTGCGACAGGAAGTACTGCTGGCGGACGTTGCGGTCGAGGTCGCCGTTCGGCAGGCCGTGGCGCTGACGGACGAAGGACAGGGCTTCCTTCGCGTTCAGCGAGGACTTGCCGGCCGGCAGGTCGACGCCGGAGTACGGGTCGTTGGTCGCCTGGTTCAGGCAGACCTCGACCGGCCCGAGCTCCTTGACGACCTGGTAGAAGCCGAGCAGCGAGACACGGACGTAGTGGTCGATCTGCAGACCACTCAGGTTCTCGATGGTCTTGATGAGCATCTTCGCACCACCGGTGTCGCCGCCACCGTTGAGCGTGCCGTAGTAGAAGGCGCTGTTGAGCTTGCCCTTGCCCACGTCCGGGATGTCGACGTACGAGTCACGCGGGAACGAGATCATCGTCGCCTGCGAGCCGTCGGCGTTGATGTGCAGGACGATCATCGTGTCGGTGTTGGTCGCACCGCCGTCCGACGTCGTGCTGAGTTCCGCCATCTGCTCGGGGGTGGCGTTGTCCGGCCGGTGGTCGTCACCGACGAGCAGGATGTTCTGCGCCTTGCCGTCGACGTCGTCCTTCGTGTCCTTCTTGCCGGTGATCGCGTTGACGATCGTGACCCCGCCGGACAGCTGGTTGTACGCGTACGCCGCGTAGCCACCGCTCAGCAGGACGGCCATGGTGAGCACGCCCGCGATCGCCGGGAACACCACACCCGCTCGTCGCTTCTGGCGCCCGTGGCGCGGCGTCACGGCACCGCGGCGCGCGGGCTCCGTCGTCTGCTCGGGTTCGTTGCTCACCGGGAAACCATAACCGCAGCGCGCGCAGGGGACATGGAATCCGCCTGGAAGGTCACTCCACAGCCCCTGCGACGGGCCCGCGCTCGGCTCACTCGGCGACGAGTCCCTGCTTGTGCGTCTCGCGTGCGCGGAGCACCGTCACACCGGTGATCGCGGCGGCCGCCATCACGTAGAAGGCCGGCGCGAAGGTGTTCCCCGTCGCGCTGATCAGCCACGTGGCGAAGTACGGCGTGATGCCGCCGAAGAGCGCCACGCTGATGTTGTAGGCGATGCCCATCGACCCGTAGCGGATCGCGGTCGGGAACAGTTCGGCCATCGCGGCGCTCACCGCTCCGTCGAACGCCGCCATGAACAGGCCGAGCAGCACCATCGCGGCTGCGGCCGCCCAGAAGTTGCCGGCGTCCATGAGCATGAGCGTCGGGTACGTCAGCACGAGGAACCCCGCGCAGCCGGCGAGCATGACGGGCTTCCGGCCGATCTTGTCGGACAGCAGGCCGAAGAACGGGACGAGGCCGGCGATCACCAGGAAGCCGATGACGACGACGCCGTACGACACCAGCGGCGAGTACCCGAGGTCCGCCTGCAGGTAGGAGGGCATGAAGGTCTGCAGGATCCAGTGGCCGACGGCCTTGAGGACGACGAACCCGACGCAGAAGAGCAGGGCCTTCCAGCCGGTCCGGAGCGAGCGGCGCAGGGGGTTCGCGGCGACCTCGCCCTTCGCCTTGAGCGCGCGGAACTCCGGGGTGTCCTCGAGCTTGGTGCGCAGGTACAACCCGACCAGGCCGAGCGGCACCGCGACGAGGAACAGGACGCGCCACCCCCACGACTCGAGAGCTCCGTCCCCGGCGAGCGCCGTGAACAGGAAGACCAGGCCGCCACCGACGATGAATGCGGCGAACCCGAAGACGTCGATGAAGCTCGTCACGAAGCCGCGCCGGTTCGACGGGGCGTACTCCGCCAGCAGGGTCGTCGCCCCGGCGCCCTCGCCACCGGCGGCGAACCCCTGCACCAGACGCACCACGACGAGCAGGATCGGTGCGAGCATCCCGACGCTCTGGTAGGTCGGCAGGATGCCCATCACGGCGGTCGCGCCGCTCGTGATGAGGATGACCGTCGCCAGCGTGGTCTTCCGGCCGACCCGGTCGCCGAGCGAGCCCCAGAACAGCCCGCCGAGCGGACGCATCACGAAGCCGGCGCCGAACACGGCGAAGGCCGACAGGAGTGCGACCTGCGGATCGCCCTGCTTGAAGAAGTACAGCGAGATGACGGTCGCCAACGTGCCGTAGAGGCCGAAGTCGAACCACTCGACGAAGTGACCGACGCCCGCGGCGACGATCACCTTCCGCATGCCCTGGCGGCGTGCGTCGTCGCCCAGGGCCACCTGGACGTCGGGGGCGGTGGCGGCATCGACGCTGGCTTGCGTCCGGGTTCCGTCGCTCATGGGTTGGGCCTCACACTTCGTTGTCGAGAATTCGTTGACGATAGCACTCGCCGGGCACACATTGCCACACAGTGGGAAAGAAGGGCCGCCGAGTGATACCGTCCCGAGCATGCAATCCCGTGAACAGCACCACGACGTCGTGGTCGTCGGCGGAGGTCTCGCCGGTGTCAGCGCCGCCGTCGCCGCCGCCCGCCTCGGCTCGAGCGTCGCCCTCGTCACCAACCGCCCGGTCCTCGGCGGCAACGCCTCGAGCGAGATCCGGGTGTGGGTGGTCGGCGCTACGGCGCACGGCACGCACCGGTTCGCCCGCGAGACCGGGATCATGGGCGAGCTCTTCCTCGAGAACCAGTACCGGAACCCGCAGGGCAACGCCGTCTACTGGGACCAGGTCGTGCTCGACCTCGTCCGGGCCGAGCCGAACGTGCACCTCCACCTCAACACCGACGTCCGGACCGTGCAGACGGCGGACGACGACCGTGGCGCCCCGCGCATCACCGCCGTCACGGGCTGGACCATGGGGTCCGAGATCGAGACGACGTTCACGGCCCCGGTGTTCCTCGACTGCACGGGAGACGGCCTCGTCGGGGCCCTCGCCGGCGCCGAGTACCGCATCGGGCGCGAGGGCCGCGACGAACACGGCGAGGCCTGGGCACCCGAACAGGCGGACGACGAACTGCTCGGCAGCTCGATCTTCTTCTCGACGCACGACACCGGCAGGCACGACCGGTTCGTCCCGCCGTCGATCGCCGTCGACCTGTCCACGACGCCGATCCTGGCGAACCGGGCGATCCGGACCGGCGACAACGGCTGCAACTACTGGTGGATCGAGTGGGGCGGAGCGCTCGACACCGTCACCGAGAACGAGCGCATCCGCGACGAGCTGTGGGGCGTCGTCTACGGCATCTGGGACCACATCAAGAACTCGGGGGCCTTCGACGCGGACACCCTGACGCTCGACTGGGTGGGCGCGATCCCCGGCAAGCGCGAGTACCGCCGGTTCGTCGGCGACCACACCCTGACGCAGCAGGACCTGCTCGAGCAGCGCGCGTTCCCCGACACGGTGGCGTTCGGAGGCTGGTCCATCGACCTGCACCCCGTCGAGGGTGTCTACGCCGAGACCGCCGGCGCCCAGCAGCGGTACACCGACGGCACCTACGACATCCCGTTCCGTTCGCTGTACTCGGCGAACGTGTCCAACCTGCTGTTCGCCGGCCGGGACATCTCCGCGTCGCACGTCGCGTTCGGGTCCACCCGGGTGATGGCCACCTGCGCCGCCCAGGGGCAGGCCGCCGGCACCGCCGCGCACCTCGTGGCACGGCACGGCACGACACCGCGGTCCCTCGGCACCGATCGGATCGAACTGCTGCAGCAGACCCTGCTGCGCGAGGACGCACCGCTCATCGGGGTCCGCGCCGACGACCCCGCCGACCTGGCCCGCACCGCCCGCATCACCGCGAGCAGCGAGTTGACCACGATCGACACGACGCCGTTCGCGACCGAGGACCGCTTCGACCTGGACCGCGACGTCGCCGTCCTCCTGCCCGCCGACCCCGCGCTCGGCGAGTTCCGGCTCCGCACCGAGGCGGACGAGGGCACCGACCTGACCCTCGAGCTCTGGACCACCGGCAGACCCCAGAACTACGCCCCGATCGACCACGTCAGCACCCACACCGCACACGTCGCCGCCGGACCGGACGAAGCGGTGGTCGACCTGGCCTTCCACCCGGACGAGTCGTGCAACGCGGTCGTCGTGGTCCGACGGCAGCCCGGCGTCCGACTCGTCCTGACCGACGGCCACCCGTACGGCGTCATGGCGTTGCGCGCACGCAGCGCCGACGACGAGCAGTTCGACGACCACATCCCCGAGGAGTCCGGACAGCCGGTGACCGACTGGGAGGCGCGCGCCCTGCGCGGACACGCGTTCGCGTTCACCGCAGCCGGCGAGACGGACGCGTGGCGGGCCTCCCGGGTCGCCGACGGCCAGCAGCGCCCGTTCGGCGGACCGCACATGTGGTCGTCCGACGCGGGTGCCGGCGCAGCCGTGCTCTCGCTCGACTGGGCGGAGCCCGTCGACGTCCGACAGGTGCGCATCGTCTGGAACGACGACGTCGACGCCGACCTCATCAACCTGCACCACCACCGCACCCCCTGGGACGCCGTGCCCACACTCGCCCGCGACTACCGGATCGAGGCGTGCGTCGAAGGGGCCTGGCGCACGCTCGCCGCGGTCGACGCGAACCGGCACCGCCACCGCATCCACGACGTGGAACCGGTGCGCACGGCCGCGCTGCGGGTCGTCGTGACCGCGACGAACGGATCCCCGTTCGTCACCGCGAGCGCCGTGAAGGTCTCCTGACGCGCGCCGGGACGGGCCAGAATGAGGGCATGGCGACCACCCCTCCGAACCAGAGCATCGAGCGAGCCGCAGCGGTCCTCGGCGCGCTCGGCGCGTCCGACGGGGCCGTGCGCGCCTCCGACATCGCGCGGGCGATCGGACTGGGGACCTCGACCACGGGACGGCTCCTGGCGACGCTCGAGTCGCTCGAGTACGTCCGACGCGACCCGGAGACCCAGGCGTACTCGGTCGGTCGAGCCGTGCTCGAGCTCGCCAGCCAGGGACTCAACCACAACCCGGTGCACCGCGAGAGCCGCTCGGCGGCGCAGGAACTCGCGCACCGCGTCGGGCTGACCGCCAACGTCGGCGTGCAGGACACTGCCTCGTGCATCTACCTCTGCCACTTCGAGGGCTCGCTCGCGCCGAAGTCGCACACGATGATCGGGATGCGACAGCCGATGCACGCGTCGGCGCTCGGCAAGGCGCTGATGCTCGACCTGTCGGAGGACGAGCGGCGCGCACTGCTCGGGGACGACCTGGCCCGGTACACCGACCACACGATCACGACCCACGACGCACTGACTGCAGATCTGGTCGCCTCGGCCGGGCGCGGCTGGTGCGAGGAGAACCAGGAGCTCGCGCTCGGCCGGTTCTGCATCGCGGCACCGATCCGCAACGCCTCGGGGCGCATCGCGGCGGCACTGTCGATCTCGGGGCGCCTCACGCAGCTGCGCGACCGCGACCTGGACTCCCTCGCCGAGGACCTCATCGAGGTCGCCGACCGCATCAGCGTCGGCCTCGGGATGATCAGCGCCGTCGCGCACTGACGCGCGCGTCGCGGCGCTACGCGCGCGACGGCAGCAGGTGGATGGCCTCCATCGCGAGCTCTGCCGCGATCGGGTCCTTCGCCAGGACGGCTGCCTTGAGCTTCTCGATCTCGGGCAGGATCACCGCGGCCGGCACCAGCTCGGCGAGCTCGGGGACCCGGAGCTTGAAGGACAGTCCGTCGGTGGTCGATCGGCAGAGCTGCACGAGCGACGGGTTGCCACAGGCGTCCGCCCACTGCGAGTAGATGTCGGCGCCGTCGCGGGCGATCTGGTCCTGCTCGTCGGCACCGACCCGCGCGATGACGTCGTCGAGCATCTTCACGATCTTCTTGCGCTGCGACTCGGTGAAGTTGGGCACGGCCAGGCGCACGACGCCGCCGTAGATGACGCCGAGCGTGCGGTAGGCGTCGAGGAGCTCGTCCTTCGTCGGGGCCGCCACGCGGGTGTAGCGGTTCGGCGCCATCTCGATCAGGCCGGCGCGGGCGAGTTCCGCGAGCGCTTCGCGGATCGGGGTGCGTGAGACCCCGAGCCACGCGATCAGGTCGTCGTCGTTGAGCCGTTCGCCGGGTTCCAGCGTGCCGTCCATGATCGCGTCGCGGATCTTGTCCTGCACGGTGTCACGGAGGAGCTTGCGCTCGGCGGCGGGCTGCGTCGAAGGAACTGGCATGCACCCAGCGTGTCACATGTGATGGTTCGCGCGCGAGAGGCGCGACGGCCACCAGGCCCGCCGTCCGAGGTCGTACGCGAGCGCCGGCACGAGCAGCGAACGGACGACGATCGTGTCGAGCAGGACGCCGAAGGCCACCACGAACGCAATCTGCACGAGGAAGAGGATCGGGATGACGCCGAGGGCCGCGAACGTCGCCGCGAGCACCACGCCGGCCGAGGTGATGACCCCGCCGGTGACACCGAGCCCTCGCAGGACCCCCTCGTGCGGGCCGTGCCGCAGTGCCTCTTCCCGCACCCGCGTCATGAGGAAGATGTTGTAGTCCACCCCGAGCGCGACGAGGAACACGAACGAGTAGAGCGGCACGCTCGGGTCCGCACCGGGGAAGTGGAACACGTGGTCGAACACGAGCGCCCCGACGCCGAGGGCCGCGGCGAACGACACGATCACGCTGCCGATGAGCACGAGCGGGGCGACGATGCTGCGGAGCAGGAGCATCAGGATGAGCAGGATCACGACCAGCACCACGGGGATGATCAGCGTGCGGTCACGGATCCCGGTGTCGTTCGTGTCGACGGCGGTCGCGGTGACGCCACCGACGACCGCGTCGGGATCGACCCGTTCGACGGCGGTGCGGAGGTCACGGACCGTCTGCTCGGCCGCGTCGGAGTCGGCTGGGTCGGACAACGTGGCCTCGAGCAGCACGTCCCCGCGCGAGACGGTGGGCTCGGCGGCGACGCCGCCGGCGGAACTCGTGTCGCTCGTCACGGGCACGGTGCCGGACGGGGCGTCCTTCGCGGCGGCGACGACCCCGTCGATGCCGTCGACCGCCGTGACGGCGTCGACGAGGGCGTCGAGGTCACGCTCCGACCCGATGACCTGCGCCGGGCTGCCGGAGCCGCCCGGGAAGTGGTCGGCGAGGACGTCCTGCCCGTCACGTGCCTGCGAGGCCCCGATGACGAGGTCGCTCTGCGGGACCCCGTCGGCCTTGAGCCCGACCAGGCCCGTGCCCATCGCGACCAGGCCCACCGTGCAGACGATCCACACGATCCGGGAGCGCTTGGCGACGAGCCGACCGACCCGGGCCCAGACGCCGCGGGCCTCCGGACCGGTGAGCACCGGGTGGGCGCTGCCGTACGCGGGACGCAGCGGCCAGAACGCCGCTCGACGGAACGCGAGCAGCAGTGCGGGCAGGAGCGACAGGGCGGCGAGCAGGCTGAACGCGATGCCGATCGCCGCGACCGGACCGAGCGCCTTGTTCGAGTTGAGGTCGGAGAGCAGCAGGCAGAGCACGCCCACGGTGACGGTGCCGCCGGAGGCCAGGATCGGTTCGAGGCTCCCCCGCAGGGCCGCCTTCGTCGCACCCCAGCCGGTGCGGTGGTCGCGCAGCGCCTCGCGGAAGCGCGCCGTGTAGAGCAGGGCGTAGTCCGTCGCCGCACCGATCACCAGGATCGACAGGATCCCCTGCACCTGGCCGTTCACGGTGACGATGCCGGCCTTCGCGAGCCACCACACCACCAGGATCGAGGCGCACAGGGCGAACGTCGCGGTGCCGAGCACGAGGATCGGCAGCAGTGGTGAGCGGTAGACGATGATCAGGATCACGAACACCGCGGCGAGCGCGACCCCGAGCAGCAGGCCGTCGATGCCGGCGAACGCCTCGGTCAGGTCGGCGGTGAACCCGGCTGGTCCGGTGACGTAGCCGCTCACACCGGTGGGCAGGGCGTCCTGGACGTCGGTGCGGATCGCCTCGACGGCATCGCCGGTGTCGGCTGCCGTGGTGAGGGTCGCGACGATCTCCACCGCGTCGCCGTCCGCACTCGGGATCACCGGGCTGACGGACTCGACGTCGTCGCGGTCGCCGAGCTGCGTCGTGAGGTCCTTCGCCGCGGACAGGTCGGACGACGACATCCCGCCGTCACGCTCGAGCACGATGATCGCAGGTGCGCCCGACTCCTGCCGGAACTCGGACGACCGCTCCTGCACCTTCGTGGCGTCGGCCGACGCCGGCAGGAACGAGGTCTGGTCGTTCGTCGACACCTCGGAGATCTTGCCGAAGTACGGACCGCCGACGGAGGCGATCGCGAGCCAGACCACGATGACGAGCGCGGGGAGGACGATGCGGAGGAAGCGGGACACGTCGGTGAGCGTACACCGATCGTCAGCATGCTGATTACTAGACGGATGTGATGGAGAGCCCCCAACAGCCGCTGTCGGTGTCGACCGTAGACTGCGGCCATGGACGACACGACCGAGCAGTGGCCCCTCGGTCGCCTGCTCTCGGCCGCCGCACGCTCCGTCGAACGGGACTGGGACGAACGACTCCGCGCCATCGGACTGCCGCACGCAGCCCTCATCGCGGTCGACATCCTGATCCGCACAGGGCCCACCGGTGCCGACACGATCGCCCGGACGGCACGGGTGCAGCCGCAGACCATGTCGCGGACGCTCGAGCGGATGGAGCGGGACGGCCTCGTCGAGCGCACCCCGCACCCCGACGACCGACGTCGACGACTCGTGACGGTGACGGACCGCGGACGCCGGGCATGGGAGACCGCTCGGCACATCGAGCGCGAGGTCCTGCCGGACGACCCGGCACTGCGAGCTGCTCTCAGCAGGCTCCTCGGGAAGCCGTCACAGACCGAACGGTGACACCCTGTACCTGAAATACCACATGCGGTAGGATGGATCGGTCGGTGGCACGGCCGACCGAATCCGCAGGAGTCCCGCATGTCCGAACGACGGGCGGCCCGTCAGGCCGCCGAGACCGCAGCACGGACCGCCCGCCGCCCGAAGCGCCGACGACCCCTCCTCGTCGCCCTCATCGCGACGATCGGCTCGCTCGTCGGCATCGCCACCGTGGTCGCCGTCGTGGCGAGCGTCTTCGTCGGCGGCCTGGCGCGCAGCTTCGACACCCACACCGACACGATCACCGATGCCTTCCCGGCCGGCGAACGCCCGACGACGACCGACGGCGCGGAGAACATCCTGCTGATCGGCTCGGACCGGCGATCGAGCGGCGATGCGGACCGGACCGCGGGCGGTCGGTCGGACACCCTGATGGTCGCGCACGTCCCGGCCGATCGACGAGCGGTCTACCTCATGTCGATCATGCGCGACTCGTGGGTCGACGTGCCGGGTCACGGGCACGCCAAGATCAACGCCGCGTACGCGTGGGGCGGTGTCCCGCTCACGGTGCAGACCGTCGAGCAGCTGCTGGACGTCCGCGTCGACCACGTCGCCGAGATCGACTTCACGGGTTTCAAGGGCATGACCGACGCCCTCGGCGGCGTCACGGTCGACTCCGGCCGTGCGTTCTCCGCGGGCGGTCACGACTTCGTCGCCGGGCCGAACCGGCTCGACGGCGACGCCGCCCTGGCCTTCGTCCGCGAGCGGAGCTCGTTCGCCGACGCCGACCACACGCGCGTGCGGAACCAGCAGGCGTTCATGCGCGGCGTCGTGAACGGTCTGCTCTCCCGCGGCACGGTCACCGACCCCGGGCGCATCCAGGACTTCGTCACCGCGACGAGCGAGCACCTCGCCGTGGACGCCGGGCTCTCGTTCCCCACCCTGGTCGGCCTCGGGTGGTCGCTGCGCGACGTCCGGACGGACGACCTCACGACCTTCACGGTGCCCACGGCGGGGTCCGGGACCTCGCCGGACGGGCAGTCCGTCGTCACGCTCAACGACCTGGCGGTCGGCTCGCTGTCACAGGCGTTGCGCTCCGACGACGTCGCGGCCTGGCTGGCCGACAACCCGCAGTAGCGCTCCCGCCCGTCCCGACACGCGCCACGCACGACGACGCCCCGCGACGGAGGTCGCGGGGCGTCGTCGTGTTCGTCCTGGGACGATCAGGCGGGGAGCTGCAGCTCCTGGCCCGAGTAGATCAGGTTCGCGTCGTCGATGGTCGACGTGTTCGCGGCCCACAGCTTGTTCCAGCCACCGTCGATCTTGAGCTTGGTGGCGATGGTGTCGAGCGTGTCGCCCGAGGCGACCGTGTACGTCTTGCCGCTCGTCTTCACGGCGGCGGGCTTGCTCGGCGTCGTGGCGGCCGGTGCGGCCTCCTGTGCGGGTGCCGGAGCCGGAGCGCTCGGGGCGGCCTGCTCCGGGGCAGCCGGGGCCGGTGCGGCCTGCTGCGTCGGGGCCGGAGCGGCGGGGGCTGCCGGAGCCGGCGCGGCGGCGGCCGGTGCGGCGCCGCTCGTGCCGCTCAGCCCGAGCTGCGCGGAGCAGGCAGGCCAGGCGCCCCAGCCCTGCGTGGCCAGGACGCGCTCGGCGACGGCGATCTGGGCCTCGCGGCTCGCGCCGGCGGGGCTGCCGACACCACCGTTCGCCTGCCAGGTGCCGAGGTTGAACTGCAGGCCGCCGTAGTAGCCGTTGCCGGTGTTGATGGCCCAGTTGCCGCCGGACTCGCACTGCGCGAGGGCGTCCCAAGTCGAGCCGGACGCAGCGTTCGCGGGGGTTGCCGCGAGGCCGACACCGGTCGCGGCGATGCCGGCGAACGCGAGGCCGCCGACGATGGTGCGGGTACGGGAAAGCTTCTTCATGTGATTGCTCCACCGGGGTCACGAGCCGCTTCGAACGCGGAATCCACTGCCCACCCCGACCGATCGCGGTCAGTTGTGGGGTGCGCCACCGGGGGCAGTGGTCATCGGGCCGGCGGCACCTCGGTCGGCAACCATAGGAAACTCTTCGTCGTTATCAAACCGAGACAAACGGTTCTACCCGTTGGTGCTATGTCCCCCGGTGGTGAACCTGTACGCCGCGATGCCCATGGCCATGGTGATCGACTCGTACCCGGGTACGTCACCTTGGCAATTCCCTGGCAATGACGACCGGGAGGCCCGGATCACGTCCGCGACAACAGGGTGACGGCCTCGAGATGGCCGGTCTGGGGGAACATGTCCAGCACCCGGGCGCGACGCAGTCGGAACGACGGCATGCGCGCGAGGTCCTTGGCCAGGGTCACCGGGTTGCAGCTCGAGTAGACGACGTGCTGCACGTCTGATCCCTCGAGCCAGGTCGACAGTGTCTCCCCGATCCCGCGTCGCGGTGGGTTCACCAGGACGAGCTCGGGCACGGCGTCGGGCCGGGCACGGAGTGCGTGTTCCGTGGCGTCGTCGGCGGCGAACCGGAGACCCTCCAGCCCGGCCTCGCGCGCGGACTGCTTCGCCGATCGGATCGCCTCGGCACTCGTCTCGATGCCGGTCACCACTCGACCCGGCCGTGCGGCGTGCAGGGCGAACCCACCGACGCCGCAGTACAGGTCCCACATCGACGCCGGGTCGAGCTCGTCGATCCACGCCGAGGCCTGCGCGTACAGCTCGGTGGCGACGGCCGTGTTGGTCTGGAAGAAGCTCTGCGGCCGCAGGTGCATCGTGATCCCGCCGAGGCGCATCGGCAGCGTCTCCTGCTCGGTGAGCACGATCTCGCGGTCACCCTCGGTCACGGCCTTGTGCTCGGGCAGCAGGTTCGCCGTGACCACCACGACGTTCGGCAGGGCGTCACGCAGCACACCCAGGTGATGGCGGAGCCGCGCCACCTGCCCCTCGGACCGCAGGACGAACCGCACCATCAGTTCACCGTCGGGCGACTCGGTGACCAGGACGTACTTCAACTCGCCGCGTCGGGCAGCGACGTCGTACGGGATCAGCCCCGCGGTCGTGACGAACTCGGCGAGCAGGGGCAGCGCGTGCCGGATGCCGGGCGTGCAGATCCCGCAGTGCCGCAGGTCGACGCCGCGCTGCCGGTGGTCGAGGATGCCGACGGTCGGGTGCTCGGTCGAGCCGCCGACGACCATCTTCGCCTTGTTCCGGTACCCGGCCTCGGGACTCGTGATCGCCGGCGACCACGCGACCGCTCCGGGGCCGCCGGCCGCCTCGACGGCGTCGTGCAGGAGTTCGCGGGTGCGGAGTTCCTTGTCGAGGACCTGGTCGGCGTAGGGCTGCCCCATGAGCGTGCACGACCGGCACACCCCGCGGTCGAAGTAGTCGCACTGCATGGCCGAGTCAGGATACGGCAGCGTCCCGCGTCGTCGTGGCGATCCGGTACACCGAGGTCGTCGCGGTCAGGAACAGCGTGGTGCCGTCGTCACCGCCGAAGCACAGGTTCGACGTGACTTCCGGGACGGCCACCTCGCCGATCCGATCGCCGGACGGGTCGAACACCACGACACCGCGGTGCGACGACGACCACACGTTGCCGTGCACGTCCACCCGGATCCCGTCCGGTGCGCCCTCGCCCGGCGCGAGTCGCGCGAACACCCGACCGTTCTTGAGCAGCTCGCCGTTGTCACCGCGGCGGTCGTAGGCCCGGATGACCGGTTCGTCCCCCGACGAGCTCGCGATGAAGAGGACCTGCTCGGACGGGTCGAACGCCAGGCCGTTCGGCTCGTCGACGTCGGTCGCCACGGGGCGCAGGTCCTCGCCGGACGGCCCGCAGCGGAACGTCCAGTGGTCGCCGTACTCGCGCACACCGGGATGCCCCTCGCGCGGCTGCGTGATGCCGTAGGCCGGGTCGGTGAACCACACACTGCCGTCGCGGGCGACGATGACGTCGTTCGGCGAGTTCAGCCGGCCGCCGTCCCAGGCGTCGACGATCGGCGTGACCGTGCCGTCGCGGTCCCGCTCCACCCGCCGGAGCCCGTGCGAGCACTGGACGACGCTGCCGTCGCGGTCGAGGGTCCGGCCGTTGGTGAACTCGACTCCGTCGGCGTACGAGGTCGTCTCGCCGGATTCGGCGTGCCACTGCAGGATCCGGTCCCCGGGGATGTCCGACCACCGCAGGGTGCGGGTCGCCGGGATCCAGCAGGGCCCCTCCGCCCAGGTGCTGCCGGTGGCGATGCGCTCGAGCGCGTCAGGGTCCGGTACGAGGTCGTCGAGCAGCACGGGTTCTCCTTCGAACGGTGTGCCCACCCTACGTTCGTCAGGCCGCGGCCGCCGCCTCGTTGCGACGTCGCACGGCCTTCTCGATCGCGGAGATCGCGAGGCCGAGCAGGATCGACGCCACGACCGCGAGGGTCGTGACGAGGAAGGGCTGCTCGCGGCTCCAGCGCCCGGTGGCCGAGGCGATGCCGACGCAGTACGCGGCCCACACGACGTCGGCGAGCACGCAGCTGACCAGGAACCGCCGGAGGTCGAGCCCGCTGTCCGCGCCGACCAGGTTCGTCGTCAGCCGGCCCATCGGGATGAAGCGTCCGAGCACCGCGATGCGCCCGGGAGCGGCACGGTAGCGGCCCTCGATGGCGTCCCGGGCCGCACGGACCTTCGGACGCGCGAACCACGACCGCGAGCCGAGGTCGACCGAGCGCGCCAGGTGGTACAGCCCGAGGTCGCCGAGGACCATGCCGATCGAGGCCGCGACGACGAGGAAGAGGACCGACAGGAGGCCGCCGTCACCGCCCACCAGGAGCGTGCCGATCGCGACGACGAGTGCCTGGCTGGGCAGGAAGACCGCGACACTGCCCACGGCGAGCACGAGGCCGACCACGAAGAACGCCCACGGGGTACCGACGAGCTGGACGACCAGGTCCTGTGCTGCGTCCACGACTCACCCTCCACGGGCACCGGAGGGGCGCGCCGGGTCCATCCTCGCAGGTCCGGGGCTCCCCGTTCACGTGCGGTCGACGATCGCCCGCATCGTCGAGGCCGCCTCGTCCGGGCGACCGTCGAGGACGGCATCGGCGAGTGCGAGGTGGAGGCCGACGTCGTGGCGGTCCGGGCGGATGCTCCCGCGTTCGCGCAGCACCTGGCCGACGACCTGGTGCAGTCGTCGGTACAGCGCGTTGCCGGACAGGTCGAGCACGAGCGCGTGGAACCGCACGTCCGCGATCACGAAGCCGAGGCGGTCGTCGCGGGTCGCGGCGGCGGCGAGTTCGTCCGCGGTGGTGCGGAGGGCCTCCCGTCGGTCCGCGCACTCGTCGAGCGCTGCCCGTCGGGCCGCTGCGGCAGCGGCGACGGGTTCGACCGCCGCACGCAGCTCGCGGAGCTCGACCGCCACGCGGTCACCGTCGGGACCCTGCAGCCGCCACCGCACCACGCGCGGGTCCAGGACGTCCCACTCCCGCACGCCGAGGACGGTCACGCCGACCCGGCGCCGCGCGGTGAGCAGGCCGAGGGCGACGAGGACGCGGACCGCCTCGCGGACGATGCTGCGACTGGCGCCCGTCCAGATCACCAGGTCGTCGACGCTCCGGCGGCTGCCCACGGCGACCTCACCGGAGACGACGGCGGCCCCGACCTGGTCGAGGACCCGCTCGAAGGTGCTCGTCACCGCTGCGAGACCGGCGACAGCACGAGCTCGTCGATGCGCACGTGCGCCGGCGCCCCGAGCACGAAGGCGACCGTCCGCCCGACGTCCTCCGGCTGGAGCATGCGCTGTCGGGCGGCCGCGTCGGGGACCTCCGGCCGCTGGTCGAGGAAGTCGGTCGCGACGTCGCCCGGGCACAGGTGCGTGGCGCGCACGCCGTGCTCGGCCTCCTGCTGGTTGAGCGTCCGGACGACCGACGCGAGCGCGGACTTGCTCGCGGAGTACGCGACACCTGCCCCGGGCTGGAAGGACCACCCGGCGTACGACGACACCACCACGACCACGCCGCCGGCAGCGCGGAGTGCCGGCAGCGTGGCGTCCACCAGCGTGACGACGGCGGTGAGGTTCGTGTCCACGATCGCGCGGAAGTCGTTCAGCGACTGGTCGGCCCACCGGCGTCGCGGGGCGTTGAGCCCGGCCGCCAGCACGAGCCCGTCGAGTCGGCCGTGCCGTTCGAGCACGGTGTCCCGCGCGGCTGCCACCGCGTCGGGGTCGTTCGCGTCGAGGGGCAGGACGTCTGCTGTTCCACCGGTGTCCCGGATGGCACCTGCGATCTGCTCGAGCCGGTCGACGCGACGCCCGCTGAGCACCACGGACCAGCCGTCACGTGCCGCTGCCTCGGCACTCGCGGCCCCCATGCCGCTGCCCCCACCCGTGACCCAGAGCACACGCTGATCCGTCATGCTCGAATAGTATGCCTATTGAAGGCACCGACGACAGGAGCAACGATGCACCTCGACCTGACCGACCGCGTGGTGGTCGTGACCGGAGCAGCACGCGGGATCGGGCGGACGCTCGCCGACCGGTTCGTCGCGGAGGGCTGCCGCGTCGTCGCCCTCGACCTGGCCTTCGAGCCCGACTTCCCGCTCGACCAGGTCGTGTGCAACGTCGCCGACCCGGCGTCCGTCCGCGCCGCCGTCGACGAGGTCGTCGCGCGCCACGGCACGATCGACGTGCTCGTGAACAACGCCGGCATCAACGTGGAGGGCACCGTCGCCGAGCTGCAGTGGGATGCCTGGCGCCGCTGCATGGACGTCAACCTCGGCGGCACCTTCCTGATGAGCCAGGCCGTCGCGCCGGTGATGCAGGCCGCGGGACGGGGTCGGATCGTCAACGCCGCCTCGTTCGCCGCGATCGTGCCGAGCGTCGGCAGCGCGGCCTACGCCGCGTCGAAGGCCGCTGTCGTCTCGTTCACCCGGGTGCTCGCGTCGGAACTCGGCCCGTGGGGCATCACGGTCAACGCGTACGCGCCGGGCATGGTCCCGACCGCGATGAACGGGTTCGCCACCATGCCGGCCGAGGCGCAGGACCGCCTGCTCGACACACTGTCGCTGCGCCGGTGGGAGACCGCCGACGACGTCGCCGACCTGCTCGTCTTCGTGGCGAGTGACGCCTCGGCGTACATCACCGGCACCCTGCTCGACGTCTCCGGCGGCAAGCTCGCGACGCAGATCCCGTCGCGCGCGCACGGCCGCTGAGGGTTCAGCGCAGCATCCGCTCCGCGCTGCCACTGGGCGACGCGGGCCGGACAGCCCGCCGGGAGCACGGGCAGAGTGGTGTTCACAGTGTGGACCGAGCGCGAGCAGCCTGTCCGGTCGCACAGGTTCTCCACATGCCGCTCTTCGTAGGCTGTGAGGGCCCAGTGAGCCGGACTGCAGCCCGACCCCGAGGAGGTGCCCGATGGTCCTCGTCCTCGTCGCGTTCGCGATCGTCGCCCTGATCGTCCCCGCCCTGACGCCCGTCCTCGGCCGCCGCGTGTTCTATGTCGCGGCCCTCGCACCCGCAGCCGCCGCCGTGCTGACGGTGCTGCAGACGGACGCGGCCCTGCACGGCAGCGTCGTCGAACGACACCGGTGGGTCCCGCAGCTCGACCTCGAGATCACACTGCGGATGGACGCCCTGTCGTGGGTGCTCGCACTCGTGGTGTCGATCGTCGGGGCGCTCGTGCTCGTGTACTGCGCCGCGTACTTCGGGCGGGACGAACCGGGGATCGGCCGGTTCGCGGGCGTGCTGACCGCGTTCGCCGGATCGATGTTCGGCCTCGTCCTCGCCGATGACGTCATCGTGCTCTTCGTCCTGTGGGAAGCCACCACGGTCTTCTCGTACCTGCTCATCGGACACGACGCCGACAAACGCGCGAGCCGTGCCGCCGCGATGCAGGCACTCGTCGTGACCACCGCCGGCGGCCTGGCGATGCTCGCCGGCTTGGTGGTGCTGTCGGTCGCGGCGGGCACGACCTCGCTCTCCGGCATCATCGCCGCCCCGCCGACCGGTCCGATCGTCACCGTCTCCGTGGTCCTGGTCCTGCTCGGTGCGCTCACGAAGTCGGCCATCGTGCCGTTCCACTTCTGGCTCCCGGCCGCGATGGCCGCGCCGACCCCGGTCAGCGCGTACCTGCACGCCGCGGCGATGGTGAAGGCGGGCATCTACCTGGTGGCCCGGCTCGCCCCGGCCTTCGCACTGCTCGACGGCTGGCGCGAGACCATCACCGTGCTCGGTGTCCTCGGCATGCTCATCGGCGGCTACCGCGCGCTCCGCCAGACCGACCTCAAGCTCCTGCTCGCCTACGGCACCGTCGCGCAGCTGGGGTTCCTCGTGCTCGCAGCCGGGTGGGGCGCGCCCGCGGTGGCGCTCGGCGGGGTCGCCCTGCTCGTGGCGCACGCCGCGTTCAAGTCCACCCTCTTCCTGGTCGTCGGCGCGATCGACCACACCACCGGCACGCGCGACCTCGGACGCCTGAGCGGCCTCGGCCGGAAGGCACCGTGGCTCGCCGTCGTGGCCGCGCTCGCACTCGTGTCGATGGCCGGCATCCCACCGACGATCGGCTTCGTCGCGAAGGAAGCCGTGCTGACCGGCTTCACCGAGTCCCTGCACGGCCCCGACGCCGGCTGGGCGTGGTTCGCCCTGGTCGGTGTGACGCTCGGCTCGGTGCTGACGGTGGCGTACTCGCTCCGCTTCTTCTGGGGCGCGTTCGCCCGCAAGCCCGACGTCGCCCAGACCGAACCGCACGCCCTGCACGGCCTGGGCGTGGTGCCGTCGATCCTGGCCCTGACCGGTCTCGCCCTCGGCCTGCTGACGCCGGTCGTCGCGCACGGCATCGAGCCCGCGGCGACGGTGGCATCGCTCTCCGGCGAGGAAGTCCCCCACCTCGCGCTCTGGCACGGCCTCGAACCCGCACTCGGCATCTCGGCCGTCACCCTGGTCGGCGGTCTCGCGCTGTTCGCCCTGCGACGACCGGTCGAAGCACTGCAGCACCGGCTCGCCGGGTTCCCGAGCGCTTCCGGCACGTACCGGCACCTCATGCGGGGTCTCGACCGCTTCGCGACGGGCTTGACCGCGGGAGTCCAGCGCGGTTCGCTCCCCTACTACCTGACGGTGATCCTGTCGGTGTTCGTCGCGGGAGCGCTGGCGAACCTCGTGCTCGGCGGGCCGTGGGAGTTCCACGTCCGGTTCTCCGACTCGTGGGGCCAGATCCCGGTCGTCATCGTGATGTCCGTCGGCGCCATCGCCGTCCTCACCGCGAAGACCCGCTTCGCCGCCGCCGTCCTGGTGGGCGTGACCGGCTACGGCATGTCCGTCCTGTTCGTCCTGCACGGTGCCGTCGACCTCGCGCTCACCCAGCTCGTGGTCGAGACCGTCACCCTCATCGCGTTCGTCCTGGTGCTGCGGCGGCTCCCCCCGCGCATCGCGACGACGAACCCGAGCCGGTTCCGCATCGTCCGTGCGCTCTTCGCGGGCCTCGCCGGCCTCACCCTGGCGATCGTCGTCATCGTCGCCGCGTCCGCACGCACCGCCGACCCGATCTGGCCGGACCTGCCGGCGCTCACGAGCTCGTTCGGGCACGGCCTCAACGTCGTCAACGTCGCCCTCGTCGACCTGCGCGGGTGGGACACCCTCGGGGAGCTCACCGTCGTCGTCGCCGCGGCGACGGGCGTCGCGAGCCTCATCTTCGTGAACTCCCGCGAGGACACGCTGCCGCGCCTCCGTGACCTGCCGGAGACCCTGACGGCCGACGGCCAGCGCACCGACGGCGAACCGCGCGCCTGGCTGCCGACGAGCGCCGCGATCCCGACCGGCCGCTCGGCACTCCTCGACGTGGTCGTCCGGCTGCTGTTCCACGGGCTCATCGTCCTGTCGGTGTACCTGCTGTTCGCCGGGCACAACGCGGCCGGCGGCGGCTTCGCCGGTGGCCTCGTCGCCGGCATCGCCCTGGCGGCCCGCTACCTGGCCGGCGGCCCCGCCGAGCTCGGAGCCGCAGCACCGGTCCGCGCCGGTCGACTGCTCGGGCTCGGCGTCGCGACGGCGGCGATCACCGCGATCGTGCCGCTGTTCTTCGGTCGCGAGGCGCTGTACTCCGAGTTCTTCGAGGCGACCGTCCCGATCCTCGGCCACGTCGAGTTCGTCACCGCCACGTTCTTCGACATCGGCGTCTACCTGGTCGTCGTCGGCCTGGTGCTCGACGTCCTCCGCAGCCTCGGCGCCGAGGTCGACCGGCAACGCCTCGAGGACGCCGGGGCGCCCTCCCGCGACACCACCGGGGGGTCCGTCCGCGACACCCTCGAGGCACCCACCCCGGAAGGGAGCGCCACATGACCGTCACCCTCGTCCTCGTGATCGCGATGGCCGTGCTGTTCTCCTGCGGCGTCTACCTGCTGCTCGAACGCTCCCTGACCCGGATGCTGCTCGGCTTCCTGCTGCTCGGCAACGCCCTGAACCTGCTCCTGCTGGTGATGTCCGGCGCCGCCGGCAACCCGCCGATCGGCAAGTCCGCCGAGGGCATCACCGACCCGCTCCCCCAGGCCTTCGCCCTGACCGCGATCGTGATCACCTTCGCCGTCAGCGCGTTCCTGCTCGCCCTCATCCACCGCTCGTGGCAGCTGTCCCGCGCCGACGAGGTCGAGGTCGACGAAGCGGACGCCGCCATCGGACGCGATCGCGACGAACCCGCCGACGAAGACCCGGAGACCACCACCGACGCAGAACAGGAGGCGACCCGATGACCTGGCTCGTCCCGCTCCTCGTCCTCGTCCCGCTGCTCGGCGCAGCCGTCGCACTCGGCCTGCTGCGTCACCAGAAGCTCCAGCGGGCGATCACCGTCGTGGTGCTCGTCGTCGCCCTGGCCGTCGCCGCGACCCTCATGGTGCTCGTCGACCACCACGGCACCATCGTCGTGCAGGTCGGCGGCTGGGACGCCCCGTACGGCATCTCGCTCGTGGTCGACCGTCTGAGCGCCCTGCTCCTCACGGTGAGCGCGAGCGTGCTGCTCATCGTCCTGCTGTTCTCGATCGGTCAGGGGCTCGCGGCCGACGACGGCGAGGCGCCGGTCACGATCTTCTACCCGACCTACCTGGTCCTCGCCGCCGGTGTGCTGGACTCGTTCATCGCCGGTGACCTGTTCAACCTGTACGTCGCGTTCGAGATGCTCCTCGTGGCGAGCTACGTGCTCATCACCCTCGGCGGCAGTGAACAGCGCGTCCGGGCCGGCACCACGTACATCGTGACCAGCCTGATCGCGTCGGCGATCTTCCTCGCCGCGATCGGCCTGGTCTACGGCGCGACCGGCACCGTCAACATCGCCCAGATCAGCGAGCGCGTCGCCGAGC
This sequence comes from Curtobacterium pomorum, assembly GCF_044497295.1. NCBI lineage: Bacteria > Bacillati > Actinomycetota > Actinomycetes > Micrococcales > Microbacteriaceae > Curtobacterium > Curtobacterium pomorum. The sequence continues at coordinate 278,889 of NZ_CP172409.1, read as the reverse complement.
TGCCCGAGCACGTGCAGCTGCTCCTGCACACGATGCTGCTCATCGGGTTCGGCATCAAGGCGGCGGTCTTCCCCTTGGCGTTCTGGCTGCCGGACTCGTACCCGACCGCTCCCGCCCCGGTCACGGCCGTCTTCGCCGGCCTGCTGACGAAGGTCGGCATCTACGCGATCATCCGCCTCGAGACGGTGATCTTCCCCGGGCCGCAGTTGAACACCGTGCTGCTCGTGGTGGCGGTGCTGACGATGGTGGTCGGGGTGCTCGGCGCGGTGTCCCAGACCGACGTGAAACGGCTGCTGTCCTTCACGCTCATCAGCCACATCGGCTTCATGGTGATGGGCGTCGGACTCGGCACGGTCACGGGAACGGCGGCCGCGGTGTTCTACACGGTCCACCACATCGTCGTGCAGACCACGTTGTTCCTGGTGTCGGGCCTGATGGAACGCGTCGGCGGGACCACGTCGACCCGCTCGCTCGGCGGCCTGCTGAAGGCTGCTCCGCTGCTGGCGGCGCTGTACCTGGTCCCCGCGTTCAACCTGGGCGGCATCCCACCGTTCTCGGGCTTCATCGGCAAGCTCGGGCTGTTCCGCGCCGCCGCCGAGGACGGCTCCCCGATGGCGTACCTCACGATCGCCGCCGGTGTGGTCACGTCGCTCCTGACGCTCTACGCGCTGATGCGCGTGTGGGACGCCGCCTTCTGGCGGCCGAAGCCCGCGGCCGAGGCCGCGGCGCCGCACGCGACGACCGCCGAGCCGCACGCCCACCTGCGGTCGCCGGAACCCGCCCCCTTGACGGTCTCCGAGGAGACGGGTGAGGCCTTCCACCCGGGAGGCTCGGTGACGGTCACCGACGCACCCCACGCGAGCAGTGCCTCCCGTCCGACCACCGGGTCGACCGCCACCGTCGGCGAGGCGCCGACGAAGGTCCGGTTGCCGCGCATGCTCGTCGGCGTGACGACGGTCGCGGTCCTCGGATCCGTCGCCCTGACCGTCGTCGCCGGCCCGCTCTACGGCTACGCGACCCGCGCAGCGGAGTCGCTCGAGTCACCGGACCGGTACGTGCAGGCAGTCCTCGGGGGTGACCGGTGAACACCGACACCCGACACGTCGCGAACGCCCGCCGCATCGCGGTGGCGTGGCGGTACGACGTCCCGCTCGTCGCCGGCCTGACCGTCCTGTGGGCCCTGCTCTGGGGCTCGTGGACTCCGCTGACGCTGCTGTGCGGCATCGTGGTCGCACTCCTGGTCACCCAGGCGCTGCCGCTCCCGCCCGTCCCCTTGTCGGCGCGGTTCTCGATCGTGCACGCGGTCCGGTTCCTGGTGGTGTGGTCCGGCCTCGTCGTCGTGGCGTCCTTCCGGGTCGCCTGGGTCGCGTTCCGGCCGCGGGGCGTCCGCCGGAGCTCGATCACGCTCGTGCAGCTGCACTCCACCGCCGAGATGACCTTCACGCTGGCGACGCTCGCGATCTCGCTGGTGCCCGGATCGTACGTCGCCGACGTCGACCTCCGGCGCCGGCGCCTGCTGCTGCACGTGCTCGACACCGAGCGGGTCGAACAGGTCGAGGCGGCCCGACGCGAGGCCGTCGGCATCGAGGCGATGGTCATCCGCGCCCTGGGGTCGAAGCAGGACGTCGCCGAACTGTCCGAACCGCTGCCGGAGGTCACCCGATGAGCGCCGCCGTCGTCGTCATGGGGATCGGCATCGCCCTCGTCCTGGCGTTGCTCGGCGCCACCCTGGCACTCGCGGTGTTCCGGATCGTGCGCGGCCCGACGATCCTCGACCGGATGATCGGATCGGACATGGTCCTGACGACCGTGCTCGTCGTGATCGCCGCGTCGATGGTGGTCCGGCGCGACCTGACCGGCATCCCCGTTCTCGTGGTCATCGCCGCGACGAGCGTGTTCGCCACCATCGCGGTGGCCCGAGCGGTCACCCCGTCGTCGGACCCGTCGGACGAGGGGCTCACCGCCACCACCCCCGAGCACGCCGTCGAAGAAGAGGAGCAGTCGTGACCGAGATCATCCAGGCGTTCCTCGACGGTGCCGGCGTGCGGGCGTGGATCGCACTCGCCCTGCTGCTGGTCGGCTCGGTGCTGTCCCTCGGTGCGGGGGTCGGCATCGTCCGGTTCCCGGACCCGCTCGTCCGCCTGCACGCCATGGCGAAGCCGCAGGTGCTCGGACTCGCGTTCGCCCTGGCCGCGATCGTGGTCGCGGTGGGGACCTGGACGGCGTTCTGGGTCGTCCTGCCCATCATGGTGTTCCAGCTGTTCCTGGTGCCCGTCTCGACGCACATGATCGCCCGCGCCGGGCTGCGGGCGGACGACTACCGGCACGAGGACCTGCTGGTCGACGACACCGAGTCCTGACGGTCAGACGGCCGAACGGCGACGCAGCAGCAGGTTGACGACGGCCGCCAGCACGACGACCGCTGCCGAGGCCGCGGGGAGCACCATCGCGACGGACGTGCCGTGCTGCTCCGCCAGGTCGCCCGTGACGGCGGAGGCGATCGACTGCCCCACGATCACGGCGGACCCCAGGATCGTCATCGTGGTCGCGGAGCGGCCGACCGGTGAACGGTCCGAACCGAGGCTGTACTGGGCGACCAGGGTCGGGCCGATCCCGACGCCCATGATCGCCAGGACGATGCCGACCGCCACGACGGAGTCCGCCTGCGAGAACGCGATCGCACCGCCGAGCAGGACGACCCCGAACACGAGCCAGCGCCAGCCGAGGCCGAACGACCGTGGGAACGCGGCGGACCCGAGGGCGAGCCCGGCCGAACCGATGCCCATCAGGCCGTAGAGCAGGCCCGCCTGGGACGCCTCGCCGTGGGTCTCCATGAACGCCGTCAGCGACGTCAGCGTCGAGCCGAAGAACAGACCGATCCCGAGGATCCCGACGACCACGACGACGAGCCGCGGGCGCAGGAGCTGACGGGCCGGCGCCTGGGTGAGTTCCTCGTGCTGCCCGAGCACGAGCTTGCCGGTGGGGTGCAACGCGAACGCGGTCACGAACACGAAGGTCAGCGCCGATGCACCGGCGACGGCCACCCAGGGGGCGATCGCGCTGGCGAGGATGCCCACCAGGAACGGTCCGATGATGAAGACGGTCTCGTCGGCGGCCGACTCGTACGCCATCGTGCCGCTGAGGGTCTTCTCGCGGCGGGCCGGCTGCATGCGCTGCGCGATGATCGCGACGAGCCGGGTGCGGGACATCGGCGCGACCTGGGGCGCGGACGCCCCGATGCAGAACGCCATCGCGAGCACGGCCAGGTCGGGAGCGCTGCCGCTGACGACGAAGGGGAACGCACCGAGCAGCGCCGCGTTGACGAGGCCGACGGGGACGAGCACGGCACGCTGGCCGAACCGGTCGGCGGCGGCGCCGACGAGCGGCCCGAAGACCGCGGCACCGATGCCGACCGAGGCGGAGTTGACGCCGCCGAGGGCGACGGAGTCACGCGCGGCGACGACGAGGGTGAGGACCCCGACGACCATCATCGCGAAGGGCAGACGGGCGATGAACGCCACGGGGAAGTACCAGCGTCCGGCGAGGGAGACGAGCGAGGCGTCTCCGGCGGTCGCGGTGTCCGTGCGGTCCGCGGCGGGCGCGGACGGGGTGGGACTGGTGTGGAGCATGGGGGTGTGCCTTCTCGGCCCGGCCCGGTTCGGTGGGGGCGGACCCATCGGGTGCCGCCGTTGTCCGCCGGGGAGCCGGCGGCCGGTAGATACACACTGCGTGTTTCAGAACTGCACCCATCGTACCAATCGTTCCGGTCCGGGCCAGGGGTAATGCTTCGTCACCGGAGGGTCCCGCGTCCCGCCCGGCCCATATCGTGGCGCGCATGGAACAGCGACGCATGGGGCGCACGGGGGCGCCCGTCAGCTCGCTGACGCTCGGGACGCGTGCCGTCGCCGGCGTCGCGGCCCACGACCCGTCGGCCGGCGTCACCCTCGTGCTCGAGGCCCTCACCCGCGGCGTGACGTCGGTCGACGTCTCGGACGCCGACGGCGCGGGCCTGGCCGAGACCGCGGTGGGTGCGGCGATCGCGGGTCGGCGCGAGGACGTGTTCCTGTCGGTGCGGTTCGGCGCCCCCGTCGACCACGACCCGGCGCACCGGGGCAACGGGCGGCGGTGGATGTTCCGTGCCGTGGAGCGGAGCCTGCAGCGGCTCGGCACCGACGTCATCGACCTGTACCAGCCGGCGCTGCCGGACCCGGCGACGTCGCTCGACGAGACGCTCGACGCCCTCGCCGACCTCGTGGCGCAGGGCAAGATCCGCGCCTTCGGCATCCCCGGGTTCCCCGCCGAGGAACTCGTCGAGGCGCAGTGGCTCCGGTCCGGCTCGAAGAGCGCCACCGCGACGCACGTGCCCTACTCGGTCCTCACCCGCACGGCGGAGCGCACGGTGTTCCCGATCGCCCGTCGCTTCGGCCTCGGGGTGCTGGCAGGAGCACCCCTCGCCGGCGGCTGGCTCGCGGGGACGTACCGCGCCGGCACCGTCCAACCGCGCTCACCGCACGTCGACGAGCACCCGGACGCGTACGACATCGGCGCACCGCGGAACCGTCGGAAGCTCGAGGTCGCCGACCGGCTCGGACGCCTGGCCGACGACTCCGGCTTCACGGTGTCGGAGCTCGCGGTCGCCTTCGCCCTGACCCACCCCGACGTGTCCTCCGTGGTGATCGGACCGCGCACCGTCTCGCACGTGGACGCCTACGTGCAGGCCTCCGAGATCGTCCTCGACGACGGGCTGCTCGACGCGATCGACGCCATCGTCGCGCCGGGCACCCACGTGCTCGAGCGCGACACCGGGTTCGCGCTGCCGGCGCTCAGCCGCGAGCGACTGCGCGGCCGCACGCCGGTGGGCGCCGGGCCGGACCGCCGGTAGCCCCTGCGGTCAGGAGACCTCGCCGGCACGCGCTCCCGCCCACAGGTCGACGTCGGTGATGCCGACCGAGTGCTCGTCGATGGTGCGGAGCTCCTCGTCGGTGAACGACGTGTTCGCCAGCGCCGCGACGTTGTCCTCGAGCTGCGACACCTTGGACGCCCCGATCACGAGCGAGGTCACCCGGTCGTCACGCAGCGCCCACGCCAGGGCGAGCTGCGCCAGGGACTGCCCGCGGGCCGAGGCCACGTCGTCCAGCGCCCGGAGGTGCCCGACGACCTCGGGCGTGATGCTCGACGCGTCGAGCGACTTGCCGGCGGCGGCGCGCGAGTCCGACGGGACCCCCTCCAGGTACTTGCCGGTGAGCAGGCCCTGCGCCAGGGCGGTGAACCCGATCACGCCGAAGCCGAGCTCGCCCGCGGCGTCGAGCAGGCCCTCGGTCTCGATCCAGCGGTTGAGCATCGAGTACGACGGCTGGTGGATGAGGAGCGGGGTACCGAGGTCGCGCAGGATCGCAGCGGCCTGCCGGGTCCGGTCGGCGTCGTAGGACGAGATGCCGACGTAGAGCGCCTTCCCCTGCTGGACGGCGGTGTGCAGCGCGCCCATCGTCTCCTCGAGCGGGGTCGAGGCGTCGAGTCGGTGCGAGTAGAAGACGTCGACGTAGTCCAGGCCCGTGCGCTGCAGGGACTGGTCGAGCGAGGCGAGCACGTACTTGCGCGAGCCACCGCCCTGCCCGTACGGCCCCGGCCACATGTCCCAGCCGGCCTTGGTCGACACGACCATCTCGTCGCGGTAGGGGCGGAAGTCCTCACGCATCAGGCGCCCGAAGTTCACCTCGGCGGCACCGTACGGCGGGCCGTAGTTGTTCGCGAGGTCGTGGTGCGTGATGCCGAGGTCGAAGGCCCGACGGCTGATCGCGCGCTGCGTCTCGAACGGCACGTCGTCGCCGAAGTTGTGCCAGTACCCCAGGGAGAGCAGCGGCAGGTCGAGGCCGGAGCGGCCGGTGCGGCGGTACGTCATGGAGTCGTAGCGATCGTCGCTGGCGATGTAGGTCATGGTCCGAGCCTGCCACCAGCGCCGTCGGACGAGCGCAGCGAGCGTGATCGGGTGCATGATCGTCCCACCGACACGGAAGGGCACGACGATGGCACGGACGACGAAGACCGAGGGCACCTTCACCGACGAGGAACGCGCGGCGATGCAGGAGCACGCCGCCGAGGTCAGACGCACGCGCGGCACGAAGGGCACCAAGGCGGAGAAGGCGGCAGCGGACGCCGCTGCGGTCGAGGCGAAGATCGCCGAGATGCCCGAGCCGGACCGCGGGCTCGCGGAACGCATCCACCGCATCGCGCTCGAGGTCGCGCCCGAGCTCGCGCCGAAGCTCTGGTACGGCATGCCCGCCTACGCGAAGGACGGCAAGGCGGTGTTCTTCTTCCAGGACGCCGCGAAGTTCAAGGCCCGCTACTCGACGCTCGGGTTCCAGGACTCGGCCGCGCTCGACGACGGGTCGTTCTGGCCGACGTCCTGGGCGATCACGCCGGAGTTCTCGGCGGCGGACGAAGCGACCGTCGCCGACCTGATCCGCCGGGCGGTCTCCTGACCATCGACCGGTAGCGTGGAGCGCATGACCGCGCTCCGTTCGGCCGCCCGATGACCGCTGTGGGCGCGCCCGCCGTCTTCGCGCTGGTCTTCCTGCTGCTGTACGTCGTGAGCAGGCGGCGGGACCCGCGGATGCTCCGCAACGGGGTGTTCCTGACGGCCGCTGCGTTCTTCGCGCTCGCCACGGCCGTGGCCGCCCTGACGCTCGTGGTGCCCGGGTTCAGCCTGGTCGTCGGCACCGTGCTGCTGCTCGTGCCGCTCGCGGTGGTCGTGCTCGGCGTGGCCCTCATCGCGAACGGGTTCCGGATGCTCCGCTCCGAGGGGCGCAGCCTCGGCAACACGCTCTCCCTGCTCGCCGGGGTGCTCGTCTTCGTGCTGCCCGCGGTGGCGATCGCACTGTTCGTGTCGGCGAGCGGCGCAGGGTTCACGCTCTGGGACGGCACCCGGATCGCGGTCGCCGTGCTGATGGTGTTCGTGTGCGGGTACTTCGCCGTGTCGCTCGTCGCGTTCGCCGTGTACTCGGTCGTCTACGGCCGGATGCGTCACGGGACCGTGCCGGACGCCATCGTCGTCCTCGGCTCCGGCCTGATCCGCGGCGAGGTGCCGCCACTGCTCCGCAGCCGCCTCGACCGCGCACTCGTCGTGTACCGCGCCGAGCGAGCCGCCGGGCGTCGGCCGCTGCTCATCCCCTCCGGAGGGCAGGGGGACGACGAACCCCGCGCCGAGGGCACGGCGATGGCGGAGTACCTGCTGGCGAACGGCGCGGAGCCCGACGACGTCCTGCCCGAGACCGAGTCCCGCAACACCCGCGAGAACCTGCGGTTCTCGCGTGGCGTGCAGGCCGGGGCCGGGCGGGACGGTCAGGTCGTCGTGGTCACGAACGACTACCACGTGCTCCGCGCCGCCACCCTGGCGCGGCGGCTCGACCTGCCGGCGCAGGTCGTCGGTGCACGCACGGCGCCGTACTACGTGCCGAGCGCGTTCCTGCGCGAGTTCGTCGCGGTGGTCGTCGAGCACCGGTGGCTCAACGTGGTCGCGTGCACGCCGTTCGTCCTGTTCACCGCGTTCCTGCTCTGGGAGTCGTTCCAGCAGCGGTAGACCCGGCCGATTGACGGACGGGAGGCCCGTGGCGGGCCCGCCCCGCGCCTCCCGTCCGCCCGCCGTAAGATCTCGACCATGGTCGAGATCCAGCCGCCGCGTCCGACCGACCTGCTGCCGATCGGCGAGATCGTCCGCCGCACCGGGGTCGCCGCGTCGGCCCTGCACTTCTACGAGCGCAAGGGCCTGATCCGACCCGAGCGCACCGACGGTGGCACCCGGATGTACCCGCGCCACGTCGAACGCCGGATCGCGATCATCCAGGTGGCCAAGCGGCTCGGCATCCCGCTCAGCGAGGTCGCCGAGCAGTTCGGCACGCTGCCGGCCGACCGGATGCCGTCCCTGCGCGACTGGAACCGACTGAACGAACGGTGGCGTGCGCGACTGCGGGCCCGCCAACTCGAACTCGAGCGGCTGCAGCAGGAGATGACGCAGTGCATCGGGTGCGGCTGCGTCTCGCTCGGTGCGTGCTCGGTCGTGAACCCGGGCGACACGCTCGGCGACGAGGGGCACGGCGCTCGTCGACTGCTCCCGATCGAGGACGACGCGCCGCAGGACTAGACCCCGCGGAGTCCGTGGTCGATGCGGTCGAGCAGCGCGACCGCATCGGACACCCCGTCGTCGTCGCCGAGCGCGTCCCGGAGCTTGCCGGCCCAGTGCGCGCGGAGGCGTCCGATGCTCTCCCGCGCCAGGTCGGTCGAGTGCAGCTGCACGGTCCGCGCATCGTCCGGGTCGTGCCGGCGTTCGACCATCCCCTTCGACACGAGGGACCGCAGCGCGACGCTGAGGTTGCTGCGCTGGAGTGCGGTCGCCTCCGCCGTCGCGCTCGGCGAGGTGCCGGGGTTGCGGTCGACCCAGCGCATCACGAGCGCCTCGGTCCCGGTGAGCGGCACGATGTCGAGCGCCCCGGCACCGTGCGGGTCGATCTCCCGCGAGATCCGGAGCACGACGTCGGCGAGGTCGGCGAGGACGTGGTCGGACACAGCGGAGTGCATGTCCGTACTGTACCGAGGATCGGCAATGAGTTATGCTTTCATAACAATGACCACGGACACCGGAACCATCCGCGCGCACGTCGCGACACCCATGACCAGGCAGCAGGGCATCACGACCCCGCTGCTGCTGGTGCTCGGCCTGCTCAGCGCCGTCGCCCCCTTCGCCACCGACCTGTACCTGCCGGCGTTCCCGCAGATGACGACCGAACTCGGTGCGAGCGCCACCACCGTGCAGCTCACACTGACCGCGTTCCTGGTCGGCGTGACGGCCGGCCAGCTCGTCTTCGGGCCACTGTCCGACCGGTTCGGCCGCGTGCCGCCGCTGATCGCCGGCGCGGCACTGTGCGTCCTGGCGAGCGTCGCCGCCGTCTTCGCCCCGAACATCGGCGTGCTCATCGCCGCACGACTCCTGCAGGGACTCGGTGGCGCCGCCGGCATGGTGATCAGCCGTGCGGTCATCTCCGACCTGGCGACCGGCAAGCCCGCCGCCCGCGCGTTCTCGCTCATGATGATCGTCGGTGGGGTCGCCCCCGTCGTCGCACCGCTGCTCGGCGGCCTGCTCACCGGCCCGATCGGCTGGCGCGGACTGCTGTCGATCGTGCTCGGCCTGTCGGTGGTCATGCTCGTCGCGGTGCTCGCCGTCATCCGTGAGACCCACCTCAAGGCCCACCGCGACGTGCTGCGCGAGGAACGCAAGGGCTCCGGTTCGCCGCTCCGCGCGCTGCGCTCCCGCACGTTCCTCGGCTACATCGCCGTGTTCGGCTTCGCGTTCGCCGTGATGATGGCCTACATCTCGGCCTCGCCGTTCCTGTACCAGGACATGATCGGGCTCGGCACCGTCGGCTACGGCCTGGCGTTCGGGCTGAACGCGCTGGCCCTGATGGGTGTGAGCATCGTGTCCGCCAAGCTCACCGAGACCCGTTCGGTCACCGGCGTGCTGTCGCTCGGCATCGCCCTGGTGTTCGCGTCGACGGTCGTGTTCGCACTGCTCGTCGTCTTCTCGGCGCCGGTGTTCTGGCTCGCCGTCCCGCTGTTCACCGCGGTCGGCTCGCTCGGCCTTGTGCTCGGCAACGCGACGGCGCTCGCGCTCGGTGCGGTCCCCGCTGCTGCCGGCAGCGCGTCGGCCGTGCTCGGTGCGCTGCAGTTCGGGCTCGCCGCGCTGGTGTCGCCGCTCGTCAGCATCGGTGGCTCGGCGACGGCTGTGCCACTGGCGGTCGTGATGCTCGCGTCCGCCGTGGTCGCCGTCGTGGCGCTGCTCGTCGCCCGGGGGCGCACCCGCCTCGCCTGACCCGGTCGGGCCCGACCCGGAACGACGTCATCGACGTCGCACGACGACGAGGACGTCGTTCCGGGTCGGCAGCCGACCCGAACGCCCCGTCGGCTACCGCCCCGGGCGCAGGAACGGGATCCGCGGCATCAGCCAGTCGACCCACACCACCCGCACGCCCGGGGCGACGGCGAGTGCCCACAGGATCGAGGCCGCCGCGTCGGTCGGGTAGTGCACCGCGTCGATCGACACCGAGAAGAACACCACCACGATCGCGACGACCCCGAGCGTCAGCGCGAGCCGGTGCCACCGCGTCTCGCGCAGCAGCCAGATCAGCGCGATCACGAACGCCGTGATGTAGACGGTGTGCCCGCTCGGGTAGCCGGGGTCGGGCTGCACCGGGAACGGGTGCGGCAGCACGGCGACGTCGGGCCGAGCGCGGTGCACGATCTCCTTGACGACCGCGGAGGGGACCCAGGTGACGGCGATCGTGCCGCCGAAGGCCAGGGCCGGGCGGAGGCTCCGGGTGCGCCACCAGATCACGGCCACGACGACGACGGTGATCCCGATCGCCGGAGCGGGACTGATGACGTGGTAGACCGCGGTGGTGAACGCCCCGACCGCGCCCGTGTGCAGGGCGTTCAGGGACTTCGAGAGCCCGAGGTCGACCGTGCCCAGGGCGAACCCGACGAGCGTGATGACGACCACCGCGATGACCGCGATCGCGACCGACACGAGCGGGTAGGGCGACGGCTCGAGGATGCCGTCCGCGTCGGGCCCCGGTCGGCGGGGGCGGAGCTGCGGCGCGTCGGTCATCCGACCATCGTCCCAGCCCCGGCCCGACCACGGGCCCGGCGAGCCTCTGAAAGCACTCAGCGCAGCCGTCCGCGAGTAGACAGGACGCATGCCAACCGTTGCCGAGAACATCGTCGCCACCCTCCGCAAGAACGACGTCGCCCGCGTCTACGGCCTGCCGGGGGACTCCCTCAACGGCTTCACCGACGCCCTGCGCAAGGACGGCACGATCCGGTGGGAGCACGTCCGCCACGAGGAAGCCGCCGCCTTCGCGGCGAGCGCCGAGGCCGAACTGACCGGTGAGCTCGCGGTCTGCGCCGGCAGCTGCGGCCCGGGCAACCTGCACCTCATCAACGGCCTGTTCGACGCGAACCGGTCGCGGGTCCCGGTGCTCGCGATCGCCGCGCACATCCCCACCGCCGAGATCGGCTCCGGCTACTTCCAGGAGACCCACCCGCAGGAGCTGTTCCGCGAGTGCTCGGTCTACGTCGAGTACGTCGCCGACCCGACGCAGATGCCCCGCCTGCTCGAGATCGCGATGCGCGAGGCCGTCGAGAAGCGCGGGGTCGCCGTGCTCGTGATCCCGGGCGACGTCCTGCTCGCCGAGGCCAAGGACGACCGCACCACGCGCATCGAGCGCACGACGCCGCGGATCGTGCCGAGCGAAGCCGAGCTGCAGCGCACCGCCGAGCTGCTGAACGGTGCCGACAAGGTCACCATCCTGGCGGGTGCGGGCGTCGCCGGAGCGCACGACGAGGTCGTCGCGCTCGCCGAGCGGCTGCAGGCCCCGATCGTGCACGCCTTGCGCGGCAAGGAGCACATCGAGTGGGACAACCCCTACGACGTCGGGATGACCGGGCTGCTCGGCTTCGCGTCCGGGTACCGCGCGATGGAGGACGCCGACGTCGTGCTCATGCTCGGCACCGACTTCCCGTACCAGCAGTTCTTCCCGGCCAAGGCGAAGCACGTGCAGGTCGACATCCGTGGGTCGCAGCTCGGTCGGCGGCACCCGGTCGACATCGGCCTGGTCGGCACCGTGAAGGACACCGCACTCGCCCTCATCCCGCTGCTGACCGGTTCGCACCCGACGACGCACCTCGACAACGCCCTGAAGCACTACCGGAAGACCCGCGAGAAGCTCGACGACCTCGCCGTCCCCGCCGGCCGGAAGAAGCCGCTGCACCCGCCGTACGTCGCTCGTGTGCTCGACCGGATCGCCGCCGACGACGCCGTGTTCATCCCGGACGTCGGCTCCCCTGTCGTGTGGGCGTCGCGCTACCTGACGATGAACGGCAAGCGTCGCCTGATCGGGTCGTTCGTGCACGGCACGATGGCGAACGCGGTGCCGCAGGCGATCGGTGCGCAGACGGCCTTCCCGGACCGCCAGGTGATCGCCCTCGCGGGCGACGGCGGGCTGACGATGCTCCTCGGGGAGCTCATCACGATCGTGCAGAACAAGCTGCCGGTGAAGATCGTCGTGTTCGACAACTCGTCGCTCAACTTCGTCGAGCTCGAGATGAAGGCGGCCGGGTTCGTGAACTACGGCACCGAGCTGCAGAACCCGGACTTCGCCGCCGTCGCCGAGGCGATCGGCATCAAGGGCTTCAAGGTCGACGTCTCCGACGACTTCGAGGACGCCATGGCCGCCGCACTCGCGCACGACGGGCCCGCGCTCGTCTCCGTGCGCGCGAACCGGCAGGAGCTGTCGATGCCGCCAGCGGTCACGCTCGAGCAGGCGAAGGGCTTCACGCTCTACGCCATCCGCACGGTGCTGTCCGGTCGCGGCGACGAGCTGCTGGACCTCGCGTCGACCAACGCGCGGCAGCTGCTGTAGACGCGACCGGATGACGGCCTGGAGGCTCGTGGCGGCACCGCCACGAGCCTCCAGGCCGTCTTTTCGTCACCATCCGAGCGTCTGGCCGTCCTCCAGGAACACGCCGGTCGGGCCCTCCGTGCCCACGCTCGCGGCGGCCGCGACGGTCGCCGCGCTCACCTCGACGGGCCGACCGTGCGGGTTCGGCACCCCACCGAGCTCGGTCGCCGTGTAGCCGGGCTCGAGGACCACGAAGCGCACCTCGGGTGCGATGCGGGCGTACTGCACCGTGAGCATCGAGACGGCCGACTTGCTCGCGCCGTAGACCGCGGCCTGCACGGTCGACGCCGCGCTGTCCGGGTCGTGGACCGCCGTGAACGAGCCGAGCGCGCTCCCGACGTTGACGACGAGGGGGCTGGCCGATCGGCGCAGGATCGGCAGCGCGGCCTCGGTGGTGCGAACGATGCCGACGGCGTTCGTGTCGAAGACGGCAAGCGCGTCCGGACCGTTCAGGCCCCACATCGCGATGCCGGCGTTGTTGACCAGGACGTCCAGGCCGCCGTTCGCGTCGATGTGCGCGAAGGCTGCGGCGACCGAGTCGTCGTCGCGGACGTCGAGCTGGACGGAGCGGGCGCCGATCTCGACGGCGACGGCCGCTCCCTGGTCGGCGTCGCGAGCGCCGATCCAGACGGTGTGGCCGGCTGCGACGAGCTGGCGGGCGGTTTCCTTGCCGAGGCCACGGGTGGCGCCGGTGATGAGTGTCGTTGTCATGGGTTCAGCGTCGTGCTCGGCGGCGACCGCAGGGAGTCGCCCGGTTGTCGTAGGACCGGCAGGGCCAGGACCGGGTCGCCCGTCGCGCGCAGACTGGTGGCATGGCGGACACGGACTTCGGGCACACCCTGCGACGGCTCCGCGACCACGTCACACCAGCGGCCGCCGGCATGACCGTCGGGCCGCGGCGTCGAGCGGCCGGGCTGCGGCGCGAGGAACTCGCGGGCCTCGCGGGGATCTCCGCCGACTACCTGACCCGCCTGGAGCAGGGACGCGCGACGTCGCCGTCCGCCCAGGTGGTCGAGGCGCTGACGCGTGCCCTCCGGGTCTCGGACGCCGAACGGGAGCTGCTGTACCGGCTCGCCGGGCACGCGGCCCCGGGCGCGGACGTCGTACCGTCGCGGATCCCGCCGAGCGTGCAGCGGCTGCTCGACCGGCTGGCGGACACCCCGGTCGCGGTGCTCGACGCCGCCGGGAACCTGCTCGTGACCAACGCTCCGCACGAGGCCCTGATGGGGCCGATCGGCGGGATGCGCGGGAACGATCGCAACACCGCCTGGCGGCACCTGGTCGGATCCGGCAGCCGGGCCGTGCACACGCCCGCGGAACAGGCGGCGTTCGAGGAGAACCTGGTCGCCGGACTCCGGATGACCGCGGCCCGCTACCCGCTCGACCGGCAGTTGCAGCAGCTCGTGCGGGACCTGCGGGCGGCGAGCCCGCGGTTCGTCGAGCTGTGGGACTCCGGTGCGACGACCCTGGGCGAGACGGCCCGCCGCAAGGTGATCGACCACCCCGACGTCGGGCTCATCACGCTCGACTGCGACACCCTGGTCGTCGGGCCGGAGGACCTGCGGATCCTGGCGTACACGGCGGTGCCGGGGTCAGTGGACGCGGAGCGGTTGGCGCTGGCGATCGTGCTCGGGACGCAGTCGTTGGTGGAGTGAGCACTCGCCCCCAATTCGTGGGGGATGCTCGCGACGTGGCCCTCAGCCCGTTCCAAGGTTGGCTACGATCCGAGAGCGCCGGCTTCCGGCGATCTCAGACGTCCGGGCTCCTGCCGGACTGCACACCCGAGGGGACCACCCGTGCAGCACAGCACTGCAACACTTCGACGCGCCTGCGCGATCGGCGCGACCATCGCCGTCATCGGCCTGAGCGCCGGCTTCGGCGCGTTGACGGCCACGACCGCCTTCGCCGACGAGCAGCCCGTCGCGCCGACGAGCACCGCGACCGCGTCCCCGGCGCAGGGCGCTGACAGCACGGCCGACGGCGCTGACGAGTCGGCTCCGCCGGTTCCCGGGGCGACGTCCAGGCCGACGGCCGAGGCGACAGCTGATCCCACCGCGGAACCGTCCCTGCCGGTCAGCACGCCGGCCGCGACTGCGACTCCCGATCCGACCGCGCCCGTCGCAGCCGAACCGGCCGCGTCGCCGACCGCGACGATCACCGGGGACGCGACCGTCGGCAGCACCCTGACGGCGACCGGGCACGACTTCACCGGCGCCCTGGCCTACGCGTGGACCAGCGGTGACACGTCCTTGCCGGTCACCGCTGACTCGTACGTCGTCGCTGCATCGGACGCCGGCAAGACCATCAGCGTCACGATCACCAGCGACGCCGAGGAGTCCGCGACGACCACGACCGCCGTCATCACGCAGGAGGCGGCTTTCCCGGAGGCCTCGACCGAAGACGACCCGATCACGTTCTCCGCGGTCGCCGGTGAGCGTTTCACCCACACGTTCGCCGCCGCGGGCTTCCCCGCACCGACGTACTCGGCTGCGTACTACTCGCTCGACGATCCGTACGCGAGCGAGGACGACGGCGATGAGTCCGGGTACCTGCCGTACGGCCTGTCCCTGGACCACGCCACCGGCGCGCTCTCCGGGAAGCCCCGCTACTCCGGCACCTACGCGTTCCGCATCGTGGCGACGAGCGGCACCACGACCGCGTCGCAGTACGTCAACATCACGATCGACGCCGCCGCACCGCTCGGCGTGGAGGTCACCGCCGAGGACAAGGACACCTTCCTCACCGCGCACTCCACCAGCTGGGTCATCGAACGCGACGGCACCGTCTGGACGTTCGAGAACGAGACCACCCGTCAGCCCGACGGTGGGTACATCGGGTTCGGGGTCGGGTTCGAGGGCGGCCAACCCACCATCGACCAGGGCGGGACCCTGCTCGTCAGCGGCCACCTGGTCGACCGCTTCGGCAACGAGGTCGACGACGCCGACGGCTACCCGGTGCCGTTCACGGTGACCTCGGATCACGCTTCCGACGTCATCACGCCGAGCCGCGACCCGTGGGTCGCGACCGATGTCACGTTCCCCGAGGCGTCGACGCACTCCCTCGAGGTCGCCTCGAGCGGGTTCGCAACCGCCTTCACGGTCGACGTCCAGCCCACCGCGGCGCCGGCAGTCTCCCCCACGGGCACGGTCGTCACCCCGACCGCGAGTACGGGCGAGCTCGCCTACACGGGGTCGGACGCGATGCACCTGCTCCCCTGGGCCGGCGGCCTCGCCGTCACCGGAGCAGCGGTCATCGCGCTGCAGGCCTCCCGCCGCCGGAAGCAGCACTGACGTGGCGACGAAGAAGCTCATCCCCGAAACCGCGCTCGTCGCCTACCTGGTCGGCGTGCCCCTGGCCGTAGTGGGTGCGATCGTGGCGCTGAGCCTCGGCGGTGTCGAAGGTGCCGTCGCCGGGGCATCGGCGTTCATCGGCGGCGTCCTGTTCGTGTGCACCGGCATGGTCGTCAGCGCGATCGACCGGCGTTGATCCCTCGTCAGGCGCTGCGGGGTGCGCGCGCGGCGTCAGCACCCCCGATCCAGTCCGGACGGAGGTGCTGCCGCCTACGCCGCGTCCTCGACGTCGAACACCACGACCCGCGCACTCGCTCCGCCGATGAACTCCGCCACCGGCCGGTGCTCCGGATGCGGCAGGTACCCGGCGAGCGCTGCCCGATCGCGGAACCGGACGACGAGCATCCAGTGGAACCCGCCCTCCAGCCCCTCGGTGCTCACGCTCGTCCCCGACTGCACCGACTCGACACCGTCGATCCGCGGCAGGTGCTCGCGGGACAGGACGTTGGCCTCGGACGACCGGTCCGCTCCGTCCCACTCGACCAACACGGTGTGCGTCACTCCGGACATGTGGTCTCCTCGTCTGTCACGACGCCGATCAGAACGCGGGCGTTCCGCCGGCGATCGTGATCGTGGATCCGGACTGGTAGCTGGACTCCGGGCTCACGAGGTGCACGTACGCGGCACCGAGCTCGGCGGGCTGTCCGGGTCGACCGAACGGCGAGGTCTCGCCGAAGTGCGACACGGTCTCGGCGTCGTCGGAGCCCGGCTGCAGCGGCGTCCACACGGGTCCGGGCGCGACGGAGTTCACGCGGATGCCCTTCGGGGCGAGCTGCTGTGCAACGGCCTCGGTGAAGAGCTTGATCGCACCCTTCGACACCGCGTAGTCGATCTTGTCGGCCGACGGCGTCGACGCCTGGATCGAACCCGTCGTCACGATGGTGGAGCCCGGCTCGAGGTGCGGCACCGCAGCCTTGGTCAGCCAGAACAACGAGTAGATGTTGGTCTTGAACGTCGAGTCGAACATCGACGTGTCGAGGGTCAGGATGTCCTCGTTGCTGTCCATGCGGCCGGCGACCATGACCAGGGTGTCGAGACCGCCGAGCTCGTCGACGCCCTTCTGCACCAGGTCCTTGCAGTACTGCTCGTCGGAGATGTCACCGGGGAACAGAACCGCGCGACGGCCCTCGGACTCGAGCAGGTCGCGGACCTCTTCGGCGTCCTCCTGCTCGTCCGGCAGGTAGGACAGCACCAGGTCGGCGCCTTCGCGCGACAGCGCGATCGCGGCCGCTCGACCGATGCCGGAATCGGCGCCGGTGATGATGCCGCGGTAGCCGGTCAGCCGCTCACGGCCGACGTAGCTCTCCTCGCCGTGGTCCGGCTTCGGGTCCATCTTCCAGGCGGCACCCGGCAGCGACTGCTCCTGCTTCGGGTACGGCGGGGCCGGGTAGAGGGTGTTCGGGTCGCGCTTGTCGTACTGGCTCATGCCTCCACCATCGTCGTCGCACGTGAGCGGGCTTTCAGCGTCGCGCGCCGTGTCGGTCTGCTGCGGACCGGAGTCGCCACTGGTCCCCATTTCGTCCGACTGTCCGGGCGCTCCGACAGGTCTACGGTCTGTTCCGTGTGGCAACGACGCCGCACGACGACGAATCGAGCATCATGCAACGACGGATGAAGCAGCTCGTCGCGATCGCCTTGAGCGCCGGTGTCGTGGGGGCCCTCGTCCCCGCGATCTCCGCCCAGGCGGTCACGACGAGCGACACCCCGGACTTCGGGAGCAACGTCAAGATCTACGATCCCTCGGTGCCCGCGTCGACCATCCAGGCCGACGTCGACGCCGCCTTCACCAGTCAGCTCCGCAGCGCGAGCGCGCAGTTCGGCACGCAGCGGTACGCCTTCCTGTTCAAGCCCGGCAGCTATGGCCGCGTCTGGGCGAACCTGGGCTTCTACACATCGGTCGCCGGGCTCGGGAAGAACCCCGACGACGTGACGATCAACGGTGCCGTGAACGTCGATTCCGGATGGAACGCCGGGGACGAGAAGAACGCGACGCAGAACTTCTGGCGGTCGGTCGAGAACGTGGCGATCGCCCCCGAAGGCGGCACCGACCGGTGGGCGGTGTCCCAGGCCGCGCCGATGCGTCGGGTGCACATCAAGGGGAACCTGACGATGGGGCCCTCGAACCAGGACG
Source organism: Curtobacterium pomorum (assembly GCF_044497295.1). Lineage (NCBI taxonomy): Bacteria > Bacillati > Actinomycetota > Actinomycetes > Micrococcales > Microbacteriaceae > Curtobacterium > Curtobacterium pomorum. The sequence goes on along the minus strand of NZ_CP172409.1, from coordinate 260,902 downwards.
GCGGCCAGGGGTACTCGTCGGGCGGCTACATCGCCGACACCAAGGTCGACGGCACGGTGACCTCCGGGTCGCAGCAGCAGTGGTACACCCGGAACTCCACGATCGGCTCGTGGCAGGGCGGCAACTGGAACATGACGTTCTCTGGGGTGAACGGCGCCCCGGCGAACGACTTCTCGAAGAGCTACACCACGCTCGCCACGACCCCGACGACGCGGGAGAAGCCGTACCTGTACGTCGACTCGTCGAACAAGTACCACGTGTTCGTCCCGTCGCTGCGGCAGAACTCGAGCGGTGTCACGTGGCCGAACACCGGCGGCACCGACATCCCGATGCGGAACTTCTACGTCGCCCACCCGGGCGACTCGTCGGCGACCATCAACAGCGCGCTGGCCCAGGGGCTGAACCTGTACTTCACACCGGGCACCTACCAGCTCGACGCGGCGATCAACGTCACCCGCGCGGACACCGTCGTGACGGGCATCGGCTTCCCGACGCTCGTGCCGACCAAGGGCAACGCCGTCCTGACCTCGACCGACGTCGCGGGGGTGAACGTCTCGAACCTCGTGGTCGATGCGGGCACGCAGAACAGCGCGCAGTTGGTCCGCCTCGGCGCGTCCGGGTCGCACGTCGACCACGCCGGCGACCCGCAGAGCATCCAGGACGTCTTCTTCCGCGTCGGATCGAGCGTGCAGGGCAAGGCCTCGACCACGCTGCAGGTGAACGCCGACGACACGCTCGTCGACCACATCTGGGCCTGGCGCGCGGACCACGGCGGTGCGGCGACCGGGTGGACCGTGAACACCGGGGCGACCGGCGTCGAGGTGAACGGCAACGACGTCCTCGCCACCGGGCTGTTCGTCGAGCACTACCAGAAGTACGAAGTGCAGTGGAACGGCAACAACGGCAAGACGATCTTCTTCCAGAACGAGATGCCCTACGACGTGCCCGACAACGCCTCGTGGCAGAGCCCGACCGGCGCCGGCTACGCGGCCTACAAGGTGGCGGCGAACGTGACGAGCCACGAGATCTGGGGCGGCGGCGTCTACTGCTTCTTCAACACGAACCCCGCGGTGCACGCAGACCGGGCGTTCGAGGTCCTGCAGACCGCTGGCGTCCGCGCGCACGGCCTGGTCACGGTCTCACTCGGCGACACCGGCACCATCTCGAGCGTCATCAACGGCGTCGGTGGTGCGGTGCCGACACCAGCGGGCAACACCGCCCCGAACCGCGTCGCCTCGTACAACTGATCCCGGGAGGATCGATGATGCACACCACTCGGAAGCGACGACTGGTCGCTCTCACGGTCGCCGGAGCGGCGGCCATCGCACTCGGTGCGGGCCCGGTCCTGCAGGGAGCGGACCCCGCGAACGCCGCGAGCGGCGACGTGGTCTGGTCGCAGGACTTCGACGGAGCCGCGGGCAGCGCGCCGGATCGATCGGCGTGGACGAACGAGACCGGCGGCGGCGGCTGGGGCAACAACGAGCTCGAGGACTACACCGACTCGCGCGACAACTCGGCGCTCGACGGGCAGGGCAACTTGATCATCACGGCGAAGCGCGAGGCGGACGGTTCGTACACCAGCGCCCGACTCACGACGCAGGGCAAGTACACGCCCCGGTACGGCCGCGTCGAGGCCCGGATCCAGATCCCCCGCGGCCAGGGCATCTGGCCGGCGTTCTGGATGCTCGGGTCCGACCTGCCCCAGGTCGGCTGGCCGAACTCCGGCGAGGTCGACGTGATGGAGAACGTCGGGTACGAGCCGGCGACGGTGCACGGCACGGTCCACGGGCCCGGGTACTCCGGCGGTCAGGGCATCACGTCGAGCTACCAGCACCCCCAGGGGTGGTCGTTCGCGGACACGTTCCACACGTTCGCGGTCGACTGGAAGCCGGGATCGATCACCTGGTCGGTCGACGGTGTCGCGTACAAGACGATCACGCCGGCCGACACGGGTGGCAATCCGTGGGTCTTCGACAAGCCGTTCTTCATCGTGCTGAACCTCGCCGTCGGCGGCAGCTGGCCGGGCTACCCGGACGGTACGACGCAGTTCCCGCAGCAGATGAAGATCGACTACGTCCGTGTGATCGACAACTCCTGACCCAGCGCGGGTGGGCGACCAGCCGCTCTGGAGACGGCTGATGACGGACGGGAGGCCCGTGGCGGCGTCGCCACGGGCCTCCCGTCCGCCTGTCGGTTCAGACGCCGGCCGTGGTCTTGATCCAGGACGAGGCCTGCGACAGCAGGGCGTAGTTCGAGCCGGCCTTGGTGTTCGCACCGGGGTCGGCGCTGTCACCGGTGGAGCAGACGGCGACGACCTTGCCGTTCACGAGCAGCGGGCCGCCGGAGTCGCCGTGGTTCGAGGCGCCGGTCACGCCCGTGAGGTGCTGCGCACGACCGCTGTAGGCGTCGGTGCTCGCGCCGGTGAGCGAGACGGTGGCCTGGTAGAGCCCGTCGGACTGGGTCGCGTTCGCGCGCAGGCCGTAGCCCTGGATGGTGCCGGTCCCGCTCGACTTGGCGGTCGCGGTGAGGTCGAGGGGTGCGTACATGGACAGCGCGTACGCGGTCCGCAGGTGGACGAGGGCGATGTCGCCGGCCGGCGAGGCACTGACGCGGTCGACGGCGACGGCCGTGCCCCGGTTGGTCGTGGAGTTCGAGTGGTAGACGTTCATCGCACCGATGCCGTCGATGCAGTGGCGGGCGGTGAGGATCCACGAGGCGTTGATCTGCTCACCGGTGCAGTTGCTGACGTAGCCGGACGGGATCGAGCCGCCCGACGCCTCGAGCTGGACCGCCCACGAGGTGGTGGGGGCCTTCTCGCCACCGACGACCTTGGTGCTGGCCGGCAGTGCCGAGGCGGGTGACGCGGCGAACACGCCCGCGGTGATGACGGCCGCGGCGGCGAACGCGGCTGCGATGGACTTCTTCATGACGACTCCTCTGTCGGGGGAAGCACCTGACCCGTTGCGTTGTGCAACTGGTCAGCATCCTGACCCTCGTTCGGGGGCCGCGCCAGTCCGCACTTCGGCGGACGGGGCCGCCCGAGGATCGTGTCGACCGGGAAACCGGAGGAGCGACATGAGCACGAAGACCGCTCGGAGGACGCGCCCGACCGTCGTCACCATCGCGTCCGGCATCTGGTGCCGACCGGCACGCCGTCGAGGAACGTGCGCAGCTCGCTCATCGGTCGCGCTCGTTCGCCTCGAGGACCAGGCCGAGGACGGTCAGCGCGTCGAAGGCAAGACGGAGCTGTGCGGTGCCCTTCCCGCCTTCGAACTCGTTGACCCATCGGCGGCTGACACCCATCCGCTCGGCGAGCTCAGCCTGGGACCAACCGAGATGCGTGCGGCGCTCGTGCACGAGATCGCCCAGCGCAAGGGCAGTGTCGACTCGCATGTGCGCCTCCGCTGTAATCGTCCGGTTACAGCGGAACCCTGTCACCGATCGCTTACAAGTACCACCAGTAACCCATCGCTTACACAACGTGTTCGGAACCGATCGCTCCCACGGAGTCTTGCGGTCGTAGTGGTCGGCACGCCCGTGGCGATCGCCGTCCTCGCTTCACGATCGCGCAGTCCTGAACGACGCACGAGGGCCCCGCGACCGGAGTCGCGGGGCCCTCGCTCGGTGCACTGGTGTTACTTGATGACGATCGACTGCACCGGGCTGGTGCTCGTCGTCAGGGTGTCGGTGCCGGCGAAGACGGCGTGCAGCTTGTGCGTGCCCTTCTTCAGCGAGAGCGCCGAGGTGACCTTGCCGTTCTTGACGGTGACGGTCGCCAGGCGCTTCGTGCCCTGGTAGATCCGCGCCGTGCCGTTGACGGTGAAGCCCGTGGCCTTGACCTGCACGGTCGCCTTGCCGCCGCTGTACTTGAGCGCCGTGCGGGACGGGGCCTTCGTGACGGTGACGGTGGTGGCCTTCGCGGTCGCCGAGTCGGTGCCCGAGAAGGTCGAGTCCGCGTTGACGAACTTGGCGGTGAGCGCGTGCGTGCCGATGGCCAGAGCGCTGGGGAGCGTCATGGTGGCGGTGCCGTTCTTCACCGGGACGGTGCCGAGGACCTTCTTGCCGTCCGAGACCGTCAGCGTGCCCTGCTGCTTGCCGATGCCACCGGCGATGGTCGCGGTGACCGTGGCCGGCTTCGCCGCGTTGTAGGTCTGCGACGCGGCGGAGACGGCGAGCGTCGTGGTGGTCGCCGGCAGCGTGGCGTGCAGGTCGAACCGGTCGACCGTCGAACCGATCGCGGCCGGGTCGGCGGTGGCGGTCGGCTGGAGCGTCACGCCGCAGCTGTCGACGTTGCCGTGCTGGACCGCCGAGTTGAGCGTGGTGCAGTCACCGGCGCGGATGTCCTGGACGGAGAGCTTCTCGTCGGTGACCGACACCTTCACGAAGGTGCGGACGTGCTCCTGGTTCTCGACCGAGTTGGCCCAGTGGCGCTTGCCCGTCGGGTCGAGCGGGTCCGCGCCGTAGCCGCTCTGCGTGGCGTCCGGAGCGGTCAGGTCGTAGTACTTCGAGCCGGAGGCCGAGTTCGCCGTCATGTAGATGACGCCACCGGGGCCGGAGAAGACCTCGGGAGCAGCGGGCTGCTCGTTGACGTTGGCCTTCTTGCCGTTCTTGATCGCGTAGCTGCGCGAGTAGGAGTGGTCGTGGCCCTGCAGGACGAGGTCGACGCCCATGTCGGAGAACGCACGCGTGAAGTCGAACCGGCGCTGCTGGTTGTCCTTGTCGTTCGCGTGGTCGGCCGGCGAGTAGATCGAGTGGTGGTAGACCAGCGTGGTCCACTTCGCGTCGTCGCCGTAGCGGTTGATGACGTCGCGCACGTAGTTCACGTGGGCAGCGTCCGAACCGGCCGCGTAGGCGTTCGAGTTGATGTCGATGAACAGGACGCCCTTGTACATGTACCAGTAGTCGCCACCCGAGTTCGCGGTGGTGTTGCCACCCGGGTAGAAGTCCGGCACCTTGAGCGAGTTCGGCACCTGGTTGTGCTGCTCGTACGCCTTGCCGCCGACGTCGTGGTTGCCGATGGTCGAGGCCCACGGGTAGCGCTTGAGGACGTCGCTGCTGTCGGCGAACGCACCCCACTCGTACTCGTTGTTGGCGTGCTCGATCTGGTCGCCACCGGAGACCAGGAGCTCGGCGTCCGGCTCGGTGGTCGTGGCGTACTTCAGCGTGTCCGCCCAGCCCGCCCCGTCGTCGTCGACGTAGCCCGACGAACCGATCTGCGGGTCACCGAAGAACAGGAAGTCGAAGTCGCCGGAGAAGCTCTTCGTGGTGAACGTGTAGGACGCCGACCATGCCGACCCGTCCGCCGCACCGACGTGGTACGTGTACGAGGTGTTCGGCTCGAGGTCCGAGATCGTGGCGTGGGCGTTGATGTAGCCCGACTCGGCGGCGATGCCGTCGATGTTCTTCGTGTTCGAGTCCGTCGTGCTCGTGTCGGCTGCGGTGTTCGCGGCCTTCGACGCGGCGATCGTCGACTTGGCGTCGGTGAAGACCCCGTCGGTCATCGACGCGGTCTTCTGGATCTCGAGCGACTGGGCGACGTTCGTCGGGAAGTACCACGAGGCGATGCGCTGGCTCTCGGTGGCGCCGACACCCAGCAGGATGTGGATCGGGCCGCCGGTGGAGATGTTGGTGGTGGGGGTGTTCGTCGCCGCGGTGGCGGCGTTCGTGCCGACCATCGAGGCGCCGGCGATGAGCGCGGCCCCGAGGACGGCTCCGCACACGCGGAGGGTGGTGGTTCTGCGCCGTGTGGTGGCGCCGGACAGGAGACTCATGGTGGTCCGTTTCTCAGACGTGGGATGGTGCAGCACGGAAGACTCTGCATGCACTGCGAAACGTCTTGGTAAACGCTGAGTGACAAGTCGTGGTCATCCTGCAGCGAGGCGCTCGACGAACCAGATCATCCCCATCACGAACACCCCGGCGGTGACGGCTCCGGTGACCCAGAGCGAGACTCGGTGGGCCTTCCGGCGCAGGAGGGAGAGCGGCGGGAACACGATGACGATGATCGCGAGCTGCACGGCCTCGATGCCGACGTTGAAGATGAGGAGCGACACGAGCAGCTGCCACGAGAACGCCTCGTGGATGCCCAGCGCCCCGGCGAACCCGAGTCCGTGGATGAGCCCGAACGCGAAGACGACGGCCAGGCGCGTCCAGCCGGCTCGGTCGAGCGAGAAGTGCCCGTGCGTACCGACCACGAGTTCGTCCGCCCGCGACCGGCGCCGCCAGAGCCGCCACAGGTACCAGCCGGCCACTGCCGCGATGGACAGGGCGATGAGCGGCTCGACGACGATGGCGGGCGGGCTCACCACCCCGAGCGCGGCGAGGATGAACGTGATCGAGTGCGCGATCGTGAACGCCGACGCGGTGTAGACCACCTCGCGCAGACGTCGTGAACCGGCGATGAGCGCGACGAGGAACAGGATGTGGTCGATCCCGGTCAGCAGGTGCTCGGCGCCGAGGCGGAAGAACTCCCAGAAGCGCTGCCCTGCCGACTGCTCGGTCGAGAACGACGGCTGCGCGGCGTCGAGTGTCGCCGACCCCTGCTTCGCGTCGACGTCGTACGTGACGATCGTCTTGGTGTCCCGCACGAAGGTCTCGCTGTCCGGGAACAGCGTCGACCGGACGACGTGTCCGGTCTGCGTCTCCGACGGCTCGGGGCAGGTGAAGTCGGCCGTCACGTGGGCGTACGGCACCTCGTCCTGCAGGTCGACCGTCACGGTCTTCCCGAGCACGGCCGTGCAGCGCTGCCCGCCGGCCCCCGTCACCGTGAACCGGTCGGACACGTACTTCCCGATGGCGTCGGTGTGCGCCTCCGCCGCCGACACCATGCCGGGGAAGTCGCCGTCGTCCCAGGCCGCCTGGCCCTGCGTGTGCAGGGGGTCGTCGTGCTCGCTCGTGGCGACCGACACCAGCATCAGGTCGTACTCGAGCCCGAGCTCCGCGTGCACGACCGTCGGTTCCGGCGACGTCACCTTCGCGTAGACGACCGAGCTGAAGCCGTGCGCCGATGCCGGCGACGCCCCGGCCAGCACGCCGACGACGACCACCCCGAGCAGCAGGAGCACGGCGACGACCCGGGCGATCAGCGCGGCGGCGCGGGACGGACGGACGGGGCGGGGGCGCAGGAGCGCGACGGAGGTTCCGGAAGGCACGCGCAGACGATCCGGCCCTCGGACGACCGGCAGGTGAACAGGTGGTGACCAGCAGTGGGACAGGTGTCGGACAGCCGCCGGAGTCGGCCCGGTGGGGCGCACCGACGTGTTTCGATGATGCAGTGACCCGCCTCGCCGCTCGGACGACCGTCCTGCTGACTGCCGTCGCCCTCGTCGGCGCCGGCGCCGCCGTGCTGGCCGGGTGCTCGGCGACGCCCGGCGGGACCGACGCCGGTACCGGCACGTCGGCGACGGCCCACGCCACGGCCGGCGCCCTCGGCGCGGGCTTCTCCGACCCGACGCGGCCGCCGGCACCCGAGGCCACCATCCACCCGGAGCCGGGTTCGTGGTCCGGGGTGCACGCCCCCGACGGCTACGACGTCGTGCTCCTGTCGGACGCCGGCGACGCCGAGGACGCTCCGACCCGGACCCTGCTCGACACCGTCGCGTCGTGGGCGGCGGACGAGGACGTCACCGTCACGACGGTGTCGGCGACGGACGCCGACGACCGGATCGCCGCGGTCACCCGGGCGATCGACGAGCGGTCCGACCTGGTGATCAGCGTCGGCAACCACATGGTCGACCCGCTCGCCGCGGTGTCGCCGACCGCGCTGCACCAGCAGTTCCTGGTCGTCGGCGCCGAGATCGCCGAGCCTACGTCGAACGTGACGGCCGCGGACTGGACCGGCGGCGGCTTCCGCGGCGAGGGACTCGGGCCGTCGAGCCACTACGACCCGTCCACCTTCACCGAGGAGCGCGCCGACCGCGCGCTGCGTGCGGGCCTGGCGGCGGTCCTGCACGACCTGCGCGGCATCGTCGTCTGGGTGCGCTGACCCCGGCTGCCGCCGAGCCGGCCGCTACGCCGGCTCGGCCTCGAGTACCAGCGCGCGCACCTGCGACGCGGCGCCGAGCGCGACGGCGTCCGACCCGAGGGTCGACTGCGCCAAGCGGATCGTCGCGCCGCTCACCGGGGGCTCGGCCGCGATCGCCGCGGTGATGGCCGGTTCGAGCAGGTCCCACGACCGCGCGATGCCACCCCCGATCACGATCGTCGTGACGTCGAGGATGCCCGCGGTGAGCAGGGCGGCGCGCGCCAGTCCCCACCCCGCGGCCTCGAAGACGGCAGCGGCGTCCGTGTCACCGGCACGTGCGGCGACCGCGACGTCGCGCGCCGACAGCCGCCGGCCGGATCGTTCGGCGTACCGGTCGGCGATGCCGCGGGCGCCCGCGATGGTCTCGAGGTGTCCGACCTGTCCGCAGGTGCACAGCGCGTCGCCGAAGCCCGGCACGTGGCCGATCTCACCGGCGGCACCGCGCGGCCCCGCGAACAGCCGTCCGCCGAGCACGAACGCACCGCCGACCCCGGTGCCGAGGGTCATCCCGAGCACATCGGACTCCCCCGCGACGGCGCCGGTGGCGATCTCGCCGAGCAGGAACGCGTTCACGTCGTTGTCGAGCGTCGCCGGCACGCCGAGGGCGTCGTTGACCGCGCGGGTCACGCCGTAACCGGCCCAGCCGGTGAACGAGTTGCCCGTCACCAGGACGGTGCCCGTGGCCGCGTCGACCACGCCGGCCGCGCCCACCCCGACACCCGCCAAGGAGGCCCGGTGCCGGACGAGCAGGCCCGTCACCGCTCCGACGGCGGCCGTCACGATCGCTGCCCCGCCCGCGTGGGCGGGCGTCGGCAGGTCGACGCGGTCGACGACCTCGAGGTCGGGGGTCGTCAGAACGACCTTGGTGTTCGTGCCGCCGACGTCGACGCCGGCGATCACCCGGGTCACGCGGTCACCGCCGCGAGCGAGGCGAGGCGCTCGGTCCGCCGCTGCCGTTGCAGGACGGGGTCCGGCACGGGTACGGCGGCGAGCAGGCGTCGCGTGTAGTCGGTGGTGGGGTGCAGGAGCGTCGTGCCGGTGGTGCCCTGCTCCTCGACGACGCCCTGGCGCATCACGACGACGCGCTCGGCGAAGTGCTGCACCACGGCCAGGTCGTGCGAGACGAACAGGCACGCGAAGCCCAGGTCGTCCTGCAGCTCGCCGAGGACCTCGAGCACGGTCTCCTGCACGCTGACGTCGAGCGCCGAGGTCGGTTCGTCGGCGACGAGCAACCGCGGCTCGAGCACCAGGGCACGGGCCAGCGAGACCCGCTGGCGCTGCCCACCCGAGAGCTCACGCGGGGCCCGGGACGCCAGGGTCCGCGGCAGCCGGACGGCGTCGAGCACCTCGTCGATCCGGCGGCGACGGTCCGCCGACGACATGCCACGGCGGTGCACGGCGAGCGGTTCGGCGATGCACTCCGCGACGGACATCCGGGCGTCGAGGGACGCCACGGGGTCCTGCAGCACGACGCCGATGCCGGACCGGAGTGCCCGACGGTCACGACCCTTGGCGCTGCGCAGGTCCTGCCCGAACAGCGAGACCGTGCCGGACGTCGGCTTGATGAGCCCGAGCGCCACCCGGGCAGCGGTGGACTTGCCGGAGCCGGACTCACCGACCAGGCCGACCGTCTCGCCCGCGTGCACGGCGATGTCGATCCCTTGCAACGCGTGGACGGCGCGCGCCCCGCGCCCGAAGGTCACCGAGACGTCCCGCAGGTCGACCACCGGGGCCGCACCGGGCCTCCCGGCCACCGCGTCAGCGGACCCCGCGTCAGCGGACCCCGCGTCGTCCGGGGCGGCGGGACGGTCGCCCGCCACGTCGAGCCGCGGCACCGCGGCGAGCAGCCGCTTGGTGTACTCGTGCTCCGGGCGGAGCAGGACGTCCTCGACCCCGCCGGTCTCGACGATCTCGCCCTGCAGCATGACCGCGACGCGGTCCGCGAAGTCCGCGACGACGCCCATGTTGTGCGTCACGAGCAGGACGCCCGTGCCGGTGTCGACGGCGAGCTTCCGGAGCAGTTCGAGGATCTCGGCCTGCACCGTCACGTCGAGCGCGGTCGTCGGTTCGTCCGCGATGATCAGCTTCGGCGAGTTCGCGATCGCCATCGCGATCACCACGCGCTGCCGCTGCCCGCCGGACAGCTGGAAGGGGAACGACCGCGCCCGCTGCTCCGGCGACGGGATCCCGACGCGACGGAGCAGGTCGACGGCCTCGGCCGCGGCGGCGGACGCGGAGACGTCGCGGTGGTTCCGGATCACCTCGGCGATCTGTGCGCCGACCCGGGTGAGCGGGTCGAGGGCGGTCGCGGGCTCCTGGAAGACCATCGACACCGTCGAGCCCCGCAGCGCACGGAGCGACGGTTCGGAGGCGCCCACCACCTGGTGTGCCGCGACCTCGGCGCTGCCCGTCGCGGTCGCGTTGCCGGAGAGCAGGCCCATCGCGGCGAGCGCCACGGTGGACTTGCCGGACCCGGACTCGCCGACCAGGGCGAGCGTCTCGCCGGGGGCGACCGTCAGGGACACGCCCCGCACTGCCGACACGGTGCCGGACTCGGTGCTGAAGGAGACGCCGAGGTCGGACGTCCGCAGGATCGGTTCGGTGGTCATCAGCGGCCCCTCACGTCGAAGGCGTCCCGGAGCCCGTCGCCCACGGCGTTGAACGCGCAGACGATCAGGATCACGGCCAGACCCGGCGGCGCGATGAGCCACCAGCGTCCGGAGTACGCGGCGGTGAGTCCCGCCGAGAGCATGCCGCCCCAGTCCGTCGCGGGCGGCTGCACGCCGAGCCCGAGGTACGAGACGTAGGCGACGAGCAGGATCGCGTCGGCGACCTGGAAGGTGGCGGCGACGACGATCGTGGACACCGAGTTCGGCAGCAGGTGCTTGCCGATGGCGCGGGCGTGCGAGCCGCCGATCGCGCGCAGCGTCAGCACGTAGTCGCGGTTCTTCAGCGTCAGGGTCTCGGCGCGGATCAGGCGGGAGGGCACCAGCCACGACACCAGCCCGAGGATCAGGATGAGCCCGGCGACGCCGGGGGTCGTGATGGCCGAGATGACGAGCAGGATGAACAGCGCCGGGATCGCGATGCCCGCGTCGACGACGCGCATCATCAGCGCGTCGACCCAGCCGCCGACGTACCCGGCGACGGAACCCCAGAGGGTGCCGACGACGGTGGCCAGGACCCCGGCCGCGATGCCGACCATGAGCGAGACCTTGCCGCCGTACATGAGTCGGCCGAGGACGTCGTGGCCGACGGCGTCGGTGCCGAGCCAGTGGGCGGCGCTCGGACCCTGGTTGGCCTGCTCGAGCAGGGTGTGGGTCTGGTCCGTCGGGTACAGGAGCGGGCCGACGAAGCAGAACAGGACGATGACGACGATCACGGCGAGGCCGATCACGGCGAGCGTGTTGCCGCGGAACCGGCGGGCGGCGAGCCGGAACCCGGTGGCCGCGACCGTGACGGGGGCGCCCGGGGCTTCGGGTGCCAGTTGTACGGCGCTCATGCTCGGCTCGCCTTCACGTCATGGGTGGACGCAGTGTCGATCACTGTCACGGCGCTCATGCTCGGCTCGCCTTCACTCGGGGGTCGATCAATGACTGCGCGACGTCGGCGAGCAGGGTGCCGATGACGGTCGCGATGGAGATGACGAGGACGCAGCCGAGCAGCGTCGGGTAGTCCGACGACTGCGCCGCGTTCCAGAACAGGAGCCCCATGCCGGGGTAGTTGAAGAGCTGCTCCGTGACGAGGGCACCGCCGAACAGCACGGGCAGGTAGTAGCCGAGCATCGCGACGACGGGCGTCAGCGAGTTCCGGAACACGTGGCGGCGCAGGATCGTCATCGTCGACGCTCCCCCGGCGCGGGCGGTGCGGACGTAGTCCTCCTGCAGGTTCTCGAGGGTCGAGGCACGCATGTACCGGCTGAACACGGCGATCATGGCGAGCGCTCCGGTGACGACGGGCAGGACGAGCCCGGCCGGGTCCTGGAAGACCTCGGCGAGGGTGTTGCCGCTCGGCGCCTGCGACGGCAGCCACGGCAGCTGCTGGCTGAACACGATGATCAGGACGAGGCCGAGGAAGAAGGCCGGCGTCGAGTAGAAGACGAAGGCCAGCGCGGTGGCGGCGTAGTCGACCGTGCCGTTGCGGCGGGCTGCCTGGAGCATGCCGACCGGGATCGCGACGACGAGGCCGAGGACGGCGGAGATGCCGGTGAGGACGAGGGTCTTCGGCAGGCGCTCGGCGATGAGCTGCGACACCGGTTCGTTGAGCGTGTACGAGGTGCCGAGGTCACCCGTGAGCAGGCGGCCGAGGAACCGCAGGTACTGCACCGGCAGGGCCTGGTCGAGTCCCTGCGCCTGGTTGAACGCGGTGATCTGCGCGGGCGTGGCCGAGACGCCGAGGACACCGCGGGCGGGTCCGCCGGGCAGCGCGTGCAGCAGGCAGAACACCACGATCGTGACGATGAGGATCACCGCGAGCGCCTGCAGGACGCGCCTGGTGAGGTAGAGAGCTGTGGTCATGCGGCTTCCGATGGTCGGATTGGAGACGTGCGAGGGACGGGAGGCGCGGTGCGCGTCGAGCGCGCACCGCGCCTTCCGTCCGTGGTCACGGTCTTACTTGGTCCACTTCCACTGGGCCGGGTGGAAGTTGGCGAGCGAGTCCTGGTCGAACCCGGACAGGCCCTTCTTGACGACCGAGATCTGGTAGTCGGGGCTCGGCAGCCAGATCACCGGCAGGTCCTTCGCGACCGCTGCGCTGTAGTCCTGCACGGCGGTGGCGTCGGTCGAGGTGGTGGTCGCGTCGATCAGGTCGTCGACCTGCTTGTTCGAGTAGCTGCCGAAGTTCGCCGAACCGCCGGTCGAGAAGAGCGACTCACCGGTCGGGTAGGCCGGGAAGTACCAGCTGCCCGCGGTGCCGAAGAACGACAGGTCCCAGTCGCAGCTGGCCTCGTCGCTCGTGCACGTCGGGGTCTGCGACAGCACGCTCGACACCGGCGCGGTCTTGATGGTGAAGCCGATGCCGGTCTTCGCGAGCGAGGACTGGATCGCGCTCATCATGTTGTCGGTCACGGTCGAGCCGGACTGCGACAGGACGCCCATGGTGAACTTCGTGCCGTCCTTGACGCCCTCGCCGCACTGACTGTCCGACGTGCCCGGGTCGGTGCAGACCATCGTGCCGCCCTGCTCCTCCCAGCCGTGGCTGGTCAGCAGGTCCTTGGCCTTCGACGTGCTGAACGGGTACGGGTTGTCCTGCTGCACGTCGGAGACGTAGTCGGACTCCTGCGCCTGCGGGATCGGACCGTAGGTCGAGGTGGCGGTGCCGTTGAAGACGACCTTCGACAGGGACTTCTGGTCGATCGACATCTGCACGGCCTGGCGGGCGTACAGCTGCTTGAAGACCGCACCCATGTCCGGGTTGTTGAAGTTGTACGGCATGTACGTGATCGCCCAGCCGGTCCACGGCTCGACCTCGTAGCCCTTCGCCGTGAACGAGGACTCCTGGTCCATGTCCGTGGCGTTGATGTAGCCGTAGTCGACCTCGCCGGAGCGGACCGCGTTCACCTCGGCATCGGCCGTCGTGAACGGCAGCAGGTTGACGGTCGCGATCGAGGGCTTCTCGCCGCCGTCGTACTTCGTGTTCGCGGTGAGGGTGACCTTGCCGGCGGTGGTGAACGCCTTGACGCCGTAGGGACCGGAGATGGTCTTCCACAGGTCGTCGGTGGCGTAGTCGGAGATCTTGCCGGCCGCGGTGTTCAGGTACTTCCAGACCTGCTTCGCGCCGGCGGTGGTCTCATCGGCGTCGGTGACCTTCGCGCTCGCGCTCGTCTTGTCCCAGGCGTGCTGCGGCAGCGGGATGATGTGGCTCAGCTGGTTGGCGAGCATCCAGTCCGAGTTGTACGCCTTGTCGAACGTGATCGTGAAGTGGGTGTCGTCGACGGCCTTGAACGACGTCCAGTTGTCGGGCGCCTTGCCCTTCGAGTACGAGCCCCACTGGTCCTTGTTCGCCTTGATCAGGTTGAACCAGAACTCGACGTCGCGGCTGGTGATCGCCTCGCCGTCGGACCAGTGCCGGTCACCGAGGGTGATCTCGACGCTCTTGCCGTCGTCGGCGAACTCCGCGTCCGTGGCGACGGAGCCGTCCTTGTTCCACGCGATCTTGCCGGTGGAGCCGTCGTACGCGACGAGCGGCTCGTACAGCGACTGCGCGATGGAGCCGTTGTTCGTGTTGAGGTGCGCAGCGGTGCCGATCGGCAGGATCCAGTTGGGCGTGAAGTTGGCGGGGAGGGCGTAGTCGATCTCGTCCGTGTTCGCGTTCGAGGTGGCGGAGCCGCCCCCGGAACATCCGGCGAGCAGGGCGCTCACGGCGAGCGCTGCTCCGGTGAGGAGCGCCCAGCGGCGGGGCTTGGTCATGTGTGTCTCCTGGTGCGTGGGAGTTCTGGGGAGGTGGAGCACGCGTGCCGAGCGGCACGCACACAGTCAATGGCCAAAGCCGTTGGAAAAACAAACATCTTCGTGTAAAAACTGCGTTTCTGCCGATCGGACGAAAGGGTGAACGGGCCGTTCCGCCGGTTAGGCTCCGGGTGTTCGGTCGGATCGACCGTCGTTTCCCCCGGATTGGAGAAAGTCGTGACGGACCTCTCTGCTCGCGTCCTCGAACTCGTCGCGTCCGGCCAGGCCGCGAGTCGCACCGAGATCGCCACGCTGCTCGGCGCGGCTCCGTCGACGGTGTCGCACGTCGTCAGCCAGCTGCTGTCGCACGGGTTGCTCGCGGAAGAGGGCACCGACGTCTCGACCGGAGGGCGCCCGCGCAAGGTGCTCCGCATCGGCGGCGTCGACGAGTACGCGGTCGCCGCGGACGTCGGCGGCGGCCACGCGCGGGTCGGGATCGTGCTGCCAGGAGGCGCGCTCGAGTCGGTCGCGAACGTCCCGTTCGCCCTCTCCGACGGTCCGACCGCCGGACTGCAGCGACTGGCTGGCCTGCTCGAGCGGCTCGCGGACGACCGTGGTCGCGCCGGCCTGCGCGGGGTCGGCCTGAGCCTGCCCGGTCCCGTCGACGTCGAGGCCGGTGTCGTCGACCTGCCGAGCCGGATGCCCGGGTGGAACGGGTTCCCGGTGGCGGCCTGGCTGTCCGAACGCTTCGGCCTGCCGGCGATCGTCGACAACGACGCGAACTGCATGGCCGCGGGCGAGCAGAGCGTGCAGCCGCCCGGACGCCGGCAGACCATCACGATCAAGGCCGGGTCGGCGATCGGCGCGGGCATCGTCATCGACGGTCGCCTGTACCGCGGGTCCACGGGCTCGGCCGGCGACATCACCCACGTCCGGATCGACGCCGCCGGTGACACCCCCTGCTCGTGCGGGAACACCGGGTGCCTCGAGACCGTCGCGTCCGGGGCCGCCCTGGTGCGGATCCTGTCGGACGCCGGGGTCGACGTCTCCTCGACCGCCGACGTCGTCCGACTCGCTTCGGACGCCCACCCCGAGGCCACCCGTGCCGTCCGCCTGGCCGGACGGTACCTCGGCGAGGTGCTGGCGGCCAACGTGAACTTCTTCAACCCGGACGCCGTCTACCTGGGCGGCATCCTCTCCACCCTCGACCCCTTCATCGCAGCGGTGCGCAGTCAGCTCTACGAGAGCTGCCACCCGCTCATGACGCAGCACCTGGCCATCGAGCCGGTGTCGCTCGGCGCCGATGCCGGGCTCGTCGGTGCCGGGCAGTTCGCGCTGCAGCGGGGCCTCGCCGCCTCGCTCGAGGAACTGTCCACCCCCATCCCGCAGTCCACCACCAGGAACAGGAGCGTCCGTGTCTGAGACCGTGTCCGCCGCCCCCGCCGTCGCCCGACGTCCGGTCGTCGCCATCGCCGGACTGGCGATCGAGACGTCGACCTTCACGCCCACCCGCACGCACGCTCCGGCGTTCCACCCGGACCGCGGCGACGAGGTCGTCGCGCGGTACCCGTTCCTGTCCGCGATGTCGGACACGGCGGACTTCCGCGGGGCGCTCATCGGGCACGCGCTGCCCGGCGGCATCGTGGACCGCGCTTCGTACGAGGAGCTCGCGACCGAGATCGTGACGCGACTGCGCGCGATCGTCGACACCGAGCACGTGGACGGCCTCTGGTACGACATCCACGGCGCGATGGTCGTCGAGGGGCTCGACGACGCCGAGACGGACCTGCTCGGGCGGATCCGCGCGGTGATCGGCCCGGACGTCGTCGTGTCGGCGTCGATGGACCTGCACGGCAACGTCACGCGGGAGCTCGCCCACCAGGTCGACCTGGTGACCTGCTACCGGATGGCCCCGCACGAGGACGCCATGGAGACGAAGGAGCGGGCCGTCCGCAACCTGGTCGACGTGCTCACCACCCGTCCCGTCGGCGCGCAGCGCCCCGTGAAGGCCTGGATCCCGATCCCCGTCCTGCTGCCCGGCGAGCAGACCTCGACCCGCCTCGAACCCGCCGCCTCGCTGTACGCACAGGTGCCGCTCGTCGAGCAGACCGACGGTGTGCTCGACGCCGCGATCTGGGTCGGCTACGCCTGGGCGGACCAGCCGCGCGACCAGGCCGTCACCGTCGTCACCGGATGGGACGAGGCCGCCGTCGCCGCCGGCGCCGAGCGGCTCGCCCGTGCGTTCTGGGACGTCCGCGAGGACTTCGTGTTCGTCGCACCGACCGGCACGTTCGAGGAGTGCCTCGACGCGGCACTCGCTCCCGGCGCCGCGCACCCGTACTTCGTGTCCGACTCCGGCGACAACCCCACCGCGGGCGGCTCCGGCGACATGACCTGGGGCCTCACGCAGGTGCTCGCCCGCCCGGAGTTCCAGGACCCGTCCGGCCCGACCGTCATCTACGCGAGCGTGCCCGGACCGGCCGCCGTCGCCGCAGCGGTGGAGGCCGGCGTCGGCGCGACGGTCACCGTGACCGCCGGTGCGTCGGTGGACCACGTGCACGCGGGCCCGATCACGATGACCGGTCGGGTGCACGCGATCAAGCACGGCGACCGCGACGCCGAGACCGAGGTCGTGCTGCAGGTCGGCAGCGTGTTCGCGATCCTGACGAAGCTCCGGAAGCCGTACCACCACGAGCACGACTTCACCGACCTCGACCTGGCACCGCGGCAGGCGGACGTCGTCGTCGTGAAGATCGGGTACCTCGAGCCGGAGCTGTTCGACATGGCCGCCGACTGGATGCTCGCACTCACCCCTGGCGGTGTCGACCAGGACCTGCTCCGCCTCGGGCACCACAGGATCGCGCGCCCGATGTTCCCCTACGATCGAGTGTTCCCCGAGGCCCCGGACCTGACCGCCAGGATCATCCCGGCCTCGGACCAGCCACTCGGAGCCTCTGCATGACCCCTTCGCCCGTTGCACTCGAGATCGCGGTCACGTCGCCCCAGGGTGCCGTCGTCGCACGGGACGGCGGGGCCGACCGGGTCGAGCTCTGCGTCGGGCTCGAGCTCGGCGGCCTCACCCCGTCGCAGGCCCTGGTCGAGACGACCCACGAGACCGGGATCCCGGCGCACGCGCTGGTCCGGTGCCGCCCCGGCGGGTTCGTGCACACCCCCGACGAGGTCGAGCTCATGGTGCGCGAGGTCCGGACGGTCCTGCGATCCGGAGCCGCCGGCGTCGTCGTCGGTGCACTGCGCCCCGACCGGACCCTCGACGAGGACGCCCTGCGGCGCTTCGTCGACGCCGCCCGCTCGGTCAGTGCGACGGCGGAGATCACCCTGCACCGGGCGATCGACCACGCGGTGGACCCCGTCGCCGCAGCAGCCACGCTCGCGGCGCTCGGCTTCACCCGCGTGCTGACGTCCGGCGGCGCCCCCACCGCGGGTGCCGGCGCAGCCACGATCGCCCGGATGGTCGACGCCGCCGGGCCGGTGCAGGTCATGGCCGGTGCCGGTGTCACCCCCGCCGACATCGGTGCGCTCGTCGCCACGGGCGCAGCCGCCGTGCACCTGTCGGCCAAGCGAGCCGCGCCGGACAGTGCGCACGCGGGGGTCCCGATGGGCGGCGCCGACGACGGCTCAGCACACTTCGTGACCGACGCCGAGGTCGTGGCCGCCGCGCGACGCGCCCTCGACGCCTGAGTCCGAGCCCGCCTGAGTACTGCCCTCCGACCGGCGGCTCGGTAGCATGGCCCGGTCCCCGTCACCGTCGACCGGCCCACCCCGCGAAGGAGCCCCGATGCCCCCGACCCCGCCACGGATCGGCCTCGTCGGCGCCGGCGGCATCGCACACGCGCACATGCCGGGCCTGCTCCGTCTCGGCCCGGTCGTCGTGTACGCGCAGGACGGTGCTGAGGACCTGGCCGCCGCGTTCGGTCCGGCCGCAGCCGCCGTGGGTTCCTCGATCACCGTCGTCGACACGCTCGACGACCTGTTCGACGCCGTCGACGTCGTGGACGTGGTGACACCGACCTTCGCCCACGCCGAGGTCGTGCGCGCCGCACTCGCCGCCGGCAAGGACGTCGTGTCCGAGAAGCCGCTCGCCCGGACCGACGCCGACGCCACGGACCTGGTGTCCCGTGCTCGTGAGGCGGGCCGACAGCTCTACCCGGCCCACGTGGTGCGCTTCTTCCCCGCGTACGTGCGCCTGCACGAAGCCGTCACCACGGGCCTCCTGGGCGACCTGGCCGTCCTGCGGTTCGTCCGCTCCGGCGCGTTCCCGATCCGCACCGCGTGGTTCGCCGACCGGGCGCTGTCCGGCGGCATCGTGATGGACCAGATGATCCACGACCTCGACATCGCCCGCTGGGTCGCCGGACCGGTCACCACGGTGTCGGCGGTCGGCGTCCGCGCCGGCACCGAGGCCGAGCCGGTCGAGGCGGCGCACGTCCTGCTCACGCACGAGTCGGGGGCGATCAGCCACGTCGCCGGGATCTGGGGGCCGCAGCACCTCGCGTTCTCGACCGAGTACTCGGTGACGGGCACGCGCGGCAGCCTGGCGCACCGGTCGCTCGACGAACAGGACTACGTCGCCGACCTCGCGGTGCCCGACGCCGCGGACGGCTTCCTGCCCGAGGTCGACCCAGCCGACGACCCGTACGGACTCGAGCTCGCCGAGTTCCTCGGGGCGTTCGCCGGTGGTGCCGCACCCCGGGTGACCGCGGCGGACGGCGCCGAGGCGGTCCGGATCGCGAACGCGGCACTCGAGTCGATGGACACCGGACAGCCGGTGCACCTGGCGACGGGGGCCCGCGCATGACCGCCCTGAAGATCGCCGTGATGTCGTTCGCCCACACCCACGCGATCGGCTACCTCACCGCCCTCGCCGCGATGCCCGGGGTCGAGGTCCGCGGTGCCGACCCGGACGGCGTCAGCACGGGCGACGCGGTCATCGAGCTGCGCGGCCGCGACCTGGCCGACGAGCTCGGGGTCGACTACGCGGACACCTACGACGAACTGCTCGCCTGGGGGCCGGACGCGGTCGTCGTCACGAGCGAGAACGCCCGGCACCGCGAACTCGTCGCGGCCGCGGCCGCCGCCGGCGCGCACGTCCTGTGCGAGAAGCCGCTCGCCACCAGTTGGGGGGACGGCCTCGCGATCCGCGACGCCGTCGAGGCCGCGGGGGTCATGCTCATGGTGGCGTTCCCGGTGCGGTTCACCTCGGCGTTCGACAAGCTCCGCGCGGCGCAAGACTCCGGCGCGCTCGGGCAGCTGTTCTCGGTCCGCGGCGCGAACAACGGCATGCTGCCCCTGACCCGGTCGTGGTTCACCGAACCGGAGCTGTCCGGCGGCGGCGCGATCGTCGACCACGTCGTGCACATCGCGGACCTGCTCGAGGGGCTGATGGGGTCGGCGCCCGTCACCGTGACCGCGGTGGCGAACCGCACGCTGCACGCGGCCCGGGCGCAGGCGGAGACCGCCGGACTCGTCACGATCACGTACGCGAACGGCGTCGTCGCCGCGATCGACTGCTCGTGGAGCAAGCCGGACACCTCGGCGGTGTGGGGTGGGCTCACGCTCGACGTCGCCGGGACGGGCGGCACGGTGTCGCTCGACTTCTTCGGGGCAGCTGCGCGCGGGATCGTCGCGGAGACCGGGCTGCCGATCGAGTCCCGCACCGGCGCCGACCCCGATGCCGTGATGCTCCGCACGTTCGTCGACGCCGTGCGGTCGGGCGTGCAGCCGCAGCCGGACGTGCACGTCGGGCTGCGGACCCTGTCGATCGTGCTCGCCGCGCAGGAGTCGGTGGCGTCGGGCCGCACGGTGCCGGTACCCGGCGAGTAGCGACACGACACGCGGGAATGGCCCGCGACCAGCGCTGCTTGACGAACCCATGACCTCGTCAGCAGAGCGCCGCGGGTGGCTCGGTGTCACGTCCGTCGCACTCGGATCCTTCGTCCTCGTGCTCTCGGAGTTCTTGCCGATCGGGCTCCTGCCCGCCATCGCCGCCGACCTCGACGTCGGGATCGGCACGGCGGGGCTCATGGTCGTCGCCACGGGGCTGGTCGGCGCCGTGGCTGCACCGGTCGTCACCGTCCTGACCTCGCGCGTGGACCGCCGCGTCGTGCTCGTGTCGTTGACCGTGCTGCTCGTGGTGGCGGACGGGCTCGCGGCGATCGCGCCCTCGTTCGGTGTGCTGCTCGTGGCGCGGATGCTCCTGGGCGTCGGCATCGGCGGGTTCTGGGCGATCGGCGCCGGCATCGCCGGTCGACTGGTCCGGCCGGCCGCCACGATCCGGGCGACCTCGCTCATCACCGCCGGGGTCTCGGTCGCGACGGTCGTGAGCCTGCCGCTGGGCGCCCTCGTCTCGTCACTCGCCACCTGGCGGCTCGCGTTCGTCATCGGCGGCGTGCTCGGTCTGGTCGCGCTCGTCCTGCAGCTCGCGATGCTGCCGCGCATCCCCGCGCAGCAGCAGGTCCGGTTCGCGACGCTCGGGTCGCTGCTCCGCGTCCCCCGCGCCCGTGTCGGTCTGATCGCCGCCGCGTTCCTGTTCGCCGCCCAGTTCGCCGCGTACACGTACATCGCCCCGTACCTGCAGGACCTGGTCGGGGTCGGCCCGGACACCGTCACGCTCGCGCTCCTGGTGTTCGGCGTCGCGGGGATCGTCGGGAACTTCGCCGCCGGCTTCACCCTGGGCCGGAGCGTGCTCGGGACGATCAGTGTGTCGAAGGTCGCCCTCGCGGCCGCCGTGGTCCTGCTCCCCCTGCTCGCGCACTCCGTCGTCGGGGTGTTCGTGCTGCTCGTGGTGTGGGGGCTGGTCTGGGGCGCGTTGCCGCTCGGCATGCAGACGTGGATGTCCACGGCGTCGCCCGCCGGGTCCGAGACCGGGCTCGCGCTGTTCGTCACGACCATCCAGCTCGCGATCGCCGCGGGCTCGGTGCTCGGCGGCGTGGCGGTGTCCTCGTTCGGGCTCGCCGCGGACTTCTGGTTGTCCGGAGGGGTCGCCGTCGTGGGCGCGATCGTGCTCGTCTCCCTCGGGCTGCGCCGCTCGAGCGCAGTGCCGGTCGCCGACGAGGCTCCGGCACCGGCGCCGGTGACGACCTCGACGGGTTCCGTCGCCGTCGCCTGCCCCTGACCGCTCCCCGCGCCCTCAGGGCGCGGGGAGCGTGACCACGGCGTCGGCTGCGGCGATCGCCGCGGGGTCGTGTGCGGCGTGCACGACCACGACGCCGTCGGCTGCCTCGGCGGCGAGCGCCGCCACCACGAGCGCCGCCGAGTCCGCGTCGACGCCGGCCGTCGGTTCGTCGACGAGCAGCACCCGGGCCCGTTGCGCGAGGCCGAGCGCGACGAGCGTCCGCTGCCGCTGACCGCCGGAGAGCTCGGCGAGCGGACGGTCGGCGAGGTCGGCGATCGCCATCCGCTCGAGCTGCGCGTCGACGACGGCACGGTCGTCGCGGCCGAGCGGGCGCCACCAGGCCCGGTGGCGCCACCGCCCCATCGCGACGGTCGCGCGGACGGTGAGCGGGAGCGTGGTCGGCGGCACGGACTGGCTCACGTGGGCGACGCCGTCGGACGGGAGGCCCGTGATGCGCCCGGCGGTCGGCCGCAGCACGCCGGCGACCACGTCGAGCAGCGTCGACTTGCCGGACCCGTTGGGTCCGGTCAGCGCGGTGACCTGGCCGGCGGCGAAGGTCGCGTCGAGGCCGTCGAGGACGGTCCGCTCCCCACGCAGGGCGGTCACCCGGTCGAGGCGGACGGCTGGTGGCGGGTCGGTCGCTGGCACCTGAGCACGCTATCAGTATCGATACTCGTTTTCATGTAGCGTCTCGGACCGTGACCTGGCTGACCAATCCCTTCACCGTCGACTTCATGGTGCGCGCCCTGACCGGTGGCGCCCTGGCCGCGGTCCTGTGCGCCGTCGTCGGCACCTGGGTGCTCGTGCGCGGGATGGCGTTCCTGGGCGAGGCACTGTCGCACGGCATGCTGCCCGGCGTCGCGATCGCAGCCCTCACCGGCGTCCCCGCGGTGCTCGGTGCCGCCGTGAGCGCCGGGGTGATGGTGTTCGGTGTCGGGGCGCTCCGGCGGCGTGGCGGCCTGTCGTACGACACCTCGATCGGGTTGCTCTTCGTGGGCATGCTCGCGCTCGGGGTCATCATCGTGTCTGCGTCGCGGTCCTTCGCCACCGACGTCACCGCGATCCTGTTCGGCGACGTGCTGGCCGTCACCCGCGCCGACCTCGGCGGCCTGGCGGTCGCGGTCGCCGTCGCGCTGGTCGTCGCCGCGGTGTTCCACCGGCCGTTCACCGCGCTGGCGTTCGACGTCCGCAAGGCCGCGACGCTCGGCCTGCACCCACGGCTCGCCGAGGTGGTCCTCATCGGCCTGGTCACACTCGCCGTCGTCGCCTCGTACCGGGCAGTCGGCACCCTGCTGGTCGTCGGGCTGCTGCTCGCGCCCGCCGCCGCGGCCCGCGCCTGGACGAAGCACGTCGCCTCGACGATGCTCCTCGGCGCGGTGCTCGGTGTCGTCGCCGTCCTGGTCGGCCTGCTCGTCTCGTGGCACGCCGGCACCGCCGCCGGCGCGAGCATCGCGGCCGTCGCCGTCGCGGGGGTCGCCCTGTCCCGCGCCACCGCCGCCGTCGTCCGCGGGGTCGCGCGCACCACTGCACGGAGCGACGCACACCCCGCCGACCACCCCGTCCGAGCACCAGCACGAGAGGCACCATGAACCACGATCCGACCACCGACCGCGCGAGCACACGACTCCGGACGACACGACTCCTGGGAGCCGTGGGCCTGACGGCCGGCCTCGCCCTCACCGCCACGGCGTGCTCCACCACCTCGGCGCCGCAGGCCGACGTCGCCACCGCGACCACGGCTCCACACGGGTACGTGGCGGGGGCGACCGAGTCCCAGGAACCCCAGCTGGGCCTCCTGGCCGTCGCTGCGACCGGCGAGACGGCGCTGCACGACCTGCTCACCGGCGAGACGACCGACCTGGACCGCGTCGACGCGGCCCAGCACGCCGCGACCGACGGCCGGTTCCTCGTGACGAGCGACGGCGACCGCACCACGGTCGTCGACGGCGGCTCCTGGACCGTCGACCACGGCGACCACACGCACTACTACGCCGCCGAGCCGCGCGTCGTCGGGACGCTCGAGGGCGGCGGCCCGGTCCAGGTGCACTCCTCGGAGACGATGACCACGATCGCCTGGCCGGAACGCGGCGAGGCGGTGGTGCTCGACCGCGCGGCACTCGGGCAGGGCGAGCTCGACGAGACCGCACGACTGGACGCAACCGTGCTGCTGCCGCTCGGCGAGCACCTGGTGGCCGCCGAGGGCGACACCGTCCACGTCCTCGATGCCGACGGAGAGCGGACCAGGTCGACCGCGTCGACCGGGTCGACCGGGTCCGGACGGCCGTGCATCGACCCGGCCGGCGGGATCGTCACCCGCGCCGGCGCCGTGGTGGGGTGCGCCGACGGAGCCGTCGTCGTCGACGAGGCCGGCGGGATCTCGTTCGTCGCGCTGCCGGACGACGCCGAGCGACCGACCGACTTCGCCGCGCGGGCCGGCCGCCCCACAGTCGCCGGACTCGCGGGCGACACCGGGTTCTGGCTGCTCGACGTGCGGGAACGCGCGTGGCAGCACGTCGCGACCGAACGGCCACTGCGCGCCGTGGTCGCCGTCGACGACCAGGACGAGCACGTGGTCGGGGTCGACGACACCGGCCGGGTCGTCGTCGTGACCGCGTCCACCGGTGCCGTCGCGACCACCGCTCCCGTGGTGGACGGCGACACGGCGCCGCTGCTGCAGCTCGACGCGCAGCGCGCCTACGTGGCCGACCCGACGAGTGCCGTCGTGCACGAGATCGACTTCGCGGACGGCGCCCGCGTGGCCCGGACCATCGAATTGCCGTTCGCGCCCGTCGCGTTCGCCGAGGTGGGACTGTGAGCGGAACCACGCCTGTCCGGCGCACCGCACGGGCGGTGGCAGTGGCCCTCGTCGCCACAGCCGTCGCCGTCACGACAGCCGCCTGCACCACGACCGGCTCGGACCGTCCACTCGTCGCCGTGACGACGAACATCCTGGGCGACGTCGTGACCGAGGTCGTCGGCGACGACGTCGACGTCATGGTGCTCATGCCCCCTGGTGGCGACCCGCACTCGTTCGAGGTGTCCGCGCAGCAGGCGGCGCGACTCCGGAGCGCAGACCTCGTGGTCGAGAACGGCCTCGGGCTCGAGGAAGGCGTGGCCCACCACGTCCGCGCCGCGGCCGACGACGGCGTACCCGTCTTCACCGCCGGTGACGCGATCGACGCCCTGGAGTGGACCACCGACGACGACAGCGGCTCGGACCCGCACTTCTGGACGGACCCCGCGCGCATGGTCGACGTGGTCGACGCCCTCGACGACGAACTGGACGCCGTCGGCATCGACGCACCCGGCACCGAGGCGTACACCGACCGGCTCGACGCCCTCGATGCCGACATGACCGCCGCCTTCGACACCGTCCCCGCCGACCGCAAGGCCCTGGTGACGAACCACCACGTGTTCGGGTACCTCGCCGACCGCTACGGGTTCCGGGTGGTGGGGGCCGTGATCCCGAGCGGCACGACCCTGGCTTCCCCGAGCGCCGCCGACCTGCGTGACCTGGCGGACGCGATCGAGCAGGCGGGCGTCCCGACGATCTTCGCCGATGCCTCGCAACCTGCACGCCTGGCCGAGGTCCTGGCGGAGGAGGTCGACGTGCAGGTGTCGATCCGCTCGCTGGCGACCGAGTCCCTGACCGAGGACGGCGCGGCGTCGACCTACCTCGGGATGATGCGCTCGAACACCGAGGCGATCGTCGACGGCCTGACGACTCCGATTTCTTGATGAGAATGAGAATCAGTACAGTGATGTCCATGACCAGAACCAAGACCCTCCGCGCCGCGGCACTGCCCACCGCGCTGCTCGGTGCCGCAGCCCTGGCCCTGACCGGGTGCGCCACCGACGCCGCCGACGCCGAGCGGACCCCGACCCCGAAGGCCGACGGCACCCGCATCACACTCACCTACGACGGCGGCCTGCTCGTGCTCGACCAGGACCTGCGGGTCGTGGCCGACGACGCCGTCGACGGCTTCACCCGCGTGAACCCCGCCGGCGACGGCCGCCACGTGCTCGTCACGGTGCCGGAGGGCTTCCGGGTGCTCGACACCGCGGCGGACCCGGCCCTGACCGACGCGGTCTTCCCGGCCGACACCGGCGGACACGCCGTCGTGCACGGCGACCGCACCGCCCTGTTCGCCGACGGCACCGGCGACGTGACGACCTTCGACAACACCGAGCTCGACGGCGCCGAGCTGCCCGAGGTCGAGACGACGGAGTCCGAGGCCGCCCACCACGGCGTCGCGATCGAGCTCGAGGACGGCACGCTCCTGACGACCATCGGCACCGAGGAGAGCCGCTCCGGCGTGCGCGCCCTGGACGCCGACGGCGAGGAGATCACCCGGTCCGAGCAGTGCCCGGACGTGCACGGCGAAGGTGCCGTCACGGGTGAGGTCGCGGTGTTCGGCTGCACCGACGGCGCCCTCGTCTACACCGACGGCGCGTTCGAGAAGCTCGACGCCCCCACCGAGTACGGCCGCACCGGCAACCTGTTCACCACGGACACGTCATCGGTCGCGGTCGGCGACTACAACGACGACCCGGACAGCGAGGGCTACCTGCTCGACCAGATCGCCCTGATCGACGCGGCCTCGGGGAAGTACACCGTCGCGGACATGCCCGACGGCGTCGGCTTCACGTTCCGCGACCTCGCGCGCGGCCCCGGCGACGAAGCGGTGGTCCTCGGTGACGACGGCGCCCTGCACACCTTCGACGAGACCACCGGCGACCAGCTCGACTCGTTCCCCGTGATCGACGCGTGGGAGGGCCCGGCCGAGTGGCAGGACGCCCACCCCGCCGTGAAGGTCGCGGGCGACATCGCCTACGTCACGGACCCCGCCGAGCAGAAGGTGCACGCGGTCGACCTGACCACTGGGAAGGTCGTCGCCTCCAGCGACGAGCTGCCGGGCGTGCCCAACGAGATCGCGGTCGCGTAGCGCTCTGCAGGCGACCACCCGCGGGCGGGAGGCCCGGTGCCAGCTGGCACCGGGCCTCCCGTCCGTCCTGGGACCGCTTCAGCCCTGCGGCGGCGCGTAGAACTGCAGGTCGTTGCCCTCGCTGTCCTTGAACGGGACGATCTTGCCCCACGGATGCTCGCTGATCTCGCCCTGCACGTCCGCACCGCGCTCGCGGATGCTCGCCAGCTCGTCCTCGATCGACCCGTCCGGCTGGAACGTGATGACCGCTCCCCCGCCGCTCGACGGGCTCGCCGACTCACGGCCGTTCGGGCCGATCATCAGGCCGTTCGCGTCGATCTCGCTCCAGTCGTCGGACTCGTCCGTGACCGTCAGCCCGAGGGTGTCGCGGTAGAACGCGACCGCCCGCTGCATGTCGGTGACCGGGACCCATACCGCTGCGACTCCGCTTGCCATGGTGCTGCCTTCCGTCGGTGTTGCCGTACGGCGGAGCGTAGGCAGCGGGGCATGCGGGCCGGTTCAGCGGACGCCCGCACGTTCGGAAATCGGATGTCCCCTGCAATCCGACTGCGCATCGGCCCCGAATCCCCTGTGCGCAACATCCGTGGCGCGCTCGACAAGAGAGGTCTCACCATGACCAGCAACGCAGCAACCGCTCGCAACCGCACCGGCTCGACGTGGACCCAGAAGGGTGCGCTCCTCTTCGGTGTCGTCTTCCTGATCGTCGGCATCGCCGGCTTCATCCCCGGGCTCACCATGGACATGGGCTCGATGTCGATGGCCGGTCACGGCTCCATGGCCCTGCTCCTGGGCCTGTTCCAGGTGTCGGTCCTGCACAACATCGTGCACCTGCTCTTCGGCATCGTCGGACTTGTCGCAGCCCGTTCGGCGTCGGGCGCTCGCCTATACCTGATCGTCGGCGGCATCGTCTACGCGGTCCTGTTCGTCTACGGTCTGTTCACGGCCGGCATGGCGGACCCCGCGAACTTCGTCCCCCTGAACAGCGCGGACAACGTCCTGCACGCGTTCCTCGCCGTCGCGATGATCGTTCTCGGCTTCGTGCTGCCGCGCATCGGCGCGCGCACGCGCTGACAGTCGTCCGTCGCTTGAGGCGTTCGCGCCCCCTGGCGGGCATCGCGCCCATGTGAGTCGGGGCGCGATGCCCGCGCAGGGGCGCGGTGCGCGGCGGCGGCGCTCCACACGTCCACCAACCCGCGGCGTACTGTCCGACGCATGCCCGCTCTCATCGACACGTTCACCCTGTCCAACGGCCTGCACATCCCGAAGATCGGCTTCGGCACCTGGCAGATCCCGTCCGGTTCCGACGCGTACGACGCCACGAAGACCGCGCTCGACCTCGGCTACCGCCACATCGACACCGCCCTGGCCTACGGCAACGAGGCCAGCGTCGGCGAGGCCGTCCGTGACAGCGGCATCCCCCGCGACGAACTCTTCATCACCACGAAGCTGCCGGCCGAGGTCAAGACCGCGTCCGGTGCCCGCGACGCCTTCGAGGAGTCCAGCCGCAACCTCGACCTCGGACACGTCGACCTGTACCTGATCCACGCGCCCTGGCCCTGGAGCGACATGGGCTCCGACCACCGCGACGGCAACGTCGAGGTGTGGAAGGTCTTCGAGGAGCTCTACGACGCCGGCCGCACCAAGAGCATCGGTGTCTCGAACTTCGCCGTCGCCGACCTCGAGGACCTGCTCGGCCGCACCGACGTCGTCCCGCACGCCAACCAGATCCGCTGGTTCATCGGTAACACCCAGGACGAGACGACCGCCTTCGACCGCGAGCACGACATCCTCACCGAGGGCTACTCGCCGCTCGCCACGGGTGGCCTGCTCGAGAACGAGCAGATCGCCGAGATCGCGGCGAAGTACGACAAGTCCGTTGCGCAGGTCGCCATCCGCTACCTGCTCGAGAAGGACGTCCTGCCCCTGCCGAAGTCCACGACCCCGTCGCGCATCGCCGCGAACGCCGACGTCGACTTCGTGCTCTCCGCCGACGACGTGGCCGCGCTCGACGCGCTCGAGGACACCACGAACTGACGCGACCCGACATCCGGCGGCACGGGAACAGACAGCCCCTGTTGCCGGTTGCACCACACGGTGCCGCAGCCAGCGGCACGACGACCTCAGGAGGCCACCATGACCACCACCGAAACCGCCATCCTCGCCGGCGGCTGCTTCTGGGGAGCGCAGCAGCTCCTCCGTCGCCGACCCGGCATCGTCAGCACCCGCGTCGGCTACTCGGGTGGCGACACCCCGAACGCGACGTACCGCAACCACGGTGACCACGCCGAGGCTGTCGAGATCGTCTTCGACCCGTCGGAGATCTCGTACCGCGACCTGCTCGAGTTCTTCTTCCAGATCCACGACCCGTCGACGAAGGACCGTCAGGGCAACGACGTCGGCCGTGCCTACCGTTCGGCGATCTTCTTCACCTCGCCCGAGCAGGAGCAGGTCGCGCGCGACACCATCGCCGACGTGGACGCGTCCGGCATCTGGCCCGGCAAGGTCGTCACCGAGGTCGAGCCCGCGGGCGACTTCTGGCAGGCCGAGGAGGAGCACCAGGACTACCTCGAGAAGTACCCCGCCGGTTACACGTGCCACTTCGTGCGTCCGGGTTGGAAGCTCCCGAACCGCGACGAGGCGACCGCGGCGGTCTAGCAGCGACAGACCATGAGACGGGAGGGACGGTGCCAGCTGGCACCGTCCCTCCCGTCTGCTCTTGGGTCACGCCCACTGCATCCAGCGTGCGTCAGCCGCGCGGTACCAGTGCGTCGATCGCCGCCAGCTCCTCGTCGGTGAGCGGGGCGCCCGCGAGCGAGTCGAGCGTGCCGTCCAGCTGACGGACACTCGATGCCCCGACCAACGCCGACGTGACGGCCGGCTGCCGGAGCACCCACGTGATCGCGAGCTGGGCGAGCGTCTGCCCGCGCGCCGCCGCGATGTCGTTGAGCGCCCGCGCCGTGCTCAGGTACTCGTCGTCGATGCGGTCCGCACCGAACCAACGGCCCTCGGCGGCACGCGAACCCACCGGCACCGAACCGTCCAGGTACCGGTCCGTCAGCAGCCCACCGGCCAGCGGCGAGAACACGATCGCACCCGTCCCGAGTCGCGTGAGCTCGTCGAAGAGCCCGTCCTCGGGGACGCGGTCGAACATGTTGTAGCGCGGCTGGTGGATGAGCAGGTGCATGTTCTCGGCGGCGAGCGCCTCGGCTGCCGCGGCGGTCTGCGCCGGGTCGTAGTTCGAGATGCCGGCGTAGAGCGCCTTGCCCGAACGGACCGCGGTCACGAGGGCGCTGACCGTCTCCTCGATGGGCGTCTCGGGGTCGGGACGGTGCGAGTAGAAGACGTCGACGTAGTCGAGCCCGAGGCGCCGGAGTGACTGGTCGAGCGACGCGAGCATGTACTTGCGGGAGCCACGGTCGCCGTACGGGCCCGGCCACATGTCGTAGCCGGCCTTCGTCGACACCACGATCTCGTCGCGGTACGGGCGCAGGTCCGACTCGAGGATGCGGCCGAACTGCTCCTCGGCCGACCCGGGAGGCGGACCGTAGTTGTTCGCCAGGTCGAAGTGGGTGATCCCGCGGTCGAAGGCGTGCAGCACGATGTCGCGCTGCGTCGCGAGCGCCCGGTCGGCGCCGAAGTTGTTCCACAGGCCGAGGGAGATGCGCGGCAGCTTGAGGCCACTCCTCCCCACGCGCTGGTACGGGAGCTGCTCGTAGCGGTCGGCGGCAGGGAGGTGGACGTCAGGCATCGTTGCTCGATCCGGGGTCGGGGAATTGGCCGCTGACGACGCTAGCGGATGACGGGCGGGCGGCACGGTGCGGCGTCGGCTGAGCAGGACGACCTTCACCGGGACGACACGCGTGGTTCGGCGTCCGTGCGGCTGTGCAGGACAGGATGGGGGACGAACCGATCGACGGACCGTCGACCGGTGGGCAGTGAGGGAGACACCGTGGACACAGCGCCGTACTCGCAACCGCTCCGGGAGTACATCGAGCAGCTCCGGACCGAGGGCTACAGCGTCGCGGACGGACACACTGCCGACCCGGACCTCATCGACCCGCACGGCAACCCCGTCCTCACGTGGCGCGACGACTACCCGTACGACGAGCGTCTGCCGCGCGACGAGTACGAGTACTCGAAGTACCAGCTGCAGATCGAGCTGCTGAAGTGCCAGTACTGGCTCGAGGACACCGGGCAGAAGGTCGTCGTGCTGTTCGAGGGGCGCGACGCCGCCGGCAAGGGCGGCACCATCAAGCGGTTCACGGAACACCTGAACCCCCGGACCTCGCGCGTGGTGGCGCTCAGCAAGCCGAGCGAGCGGGAACGCGGCGAGTGGTACTTCCAGCGCTACGTGCAGCACCTGCCGTCAGCCGGCGAGATGGTGCTGTTCGACCGTTCCTGGTACAACCGCGCCGGCGTCGAACGGGTGATGGGCTTCTGCGACGACGACGAGTACGAGTCGTTCATGACCCAGGTGCCGCAGTTCGAGCGGATGCTCGTCGACTCCGGCATCCACCTGACGAAGTTCTGGTTCTCGGTCACGCGCCGCGAGCAGCGCACCCGGTTCGCGATGCGGCAGCTCGACCCGGTCCGCCGGTGGAAGCTGTCCGACATCGACCTGCTGTCGCTCGACCGCTGGGAGGACTACACCGAGGCGAAGAACGCCATGTTCACCCGCACCGACAAGCGGTACGCGCCGTGGACCATCGTGCGGTCGAACGACAAGAAGCGCGCCCGCCTGAACGCGATGCGGTACTTCCTGACGCAGTTCGACTACCCGGACAAAGCCGTCGACGTGATCGGCAAGCCGGACCCGCTCATCGTGCGGCGCGGCAAGCGGGACGTCGACATCGAGTGAGCAGGCCGTCAGGAGTGGGCACGCGGGCGTAGGGGTTCCGTCAGGGCACCTTCCCCGCTGCCCGACCACGCGGGAACGTGTCCGGTGTGACACTGACAGCGATCATGCCGACGCTCCGTGCGTCCTTGCCGGATCCGATGGACCCGGTCCTGTGGCCGGCCCACACCGTGGCGACCACCGACGACCTGGTCGTCGCCGCGATCTCGATGGTCCGGCTCGCCGACCTGACCGGCACCCCGAGCGTCCACACCGCGGAGCAGTCGCCGCCGCGCTACCGCCCCCGCGGCTGGACGCCCCGTGCCGTCAGCGTCGCAGTCGCGTCGGTCACCCGGGTCCGACGGCCGCGCACCGGGGTGGTGCTGCTGGAACTGGACGCGGTCCTGCCGACCTGCGCCGTGCTCGACCAGGTGCGCCTGATCGGACGCCGGAGCACCGCTCCCCTCGCCACGATGTACGTCGTCACCCGATGTGACGGTCAGGCCGACGGTCCGTTCCACCGCCTCCCGGCTCCGCTGCCGGCCGACGTTCGCGATGGCGACCTGGTCTGCTTCCCCTGCCTGACGACCGTCCGGCACCGGGACGTCGTCCCGGTCCGCGCCGAACTCCTGCCGGTGAGGCAGTGACCACGGCGACGTCGGTCCGCGACCGCCTGATCGAGGGGCCGCACCTGTGGGGCCGCTACACGATCCGGCCGGTGGGACGCACGATGTGGACCTCGCGGACACTCGTCGTGTTCCCGCCCGGGACGAACACGAGTGAGCGCCTGCTGCTCCGGGCGTGGCACGTGTGGCCCGCCGTCGGGGCGTTCTCCGCGCTCGTGGTCGTGGTCCTGGCGGTCTCGGTACCGGCGGCGGGCATGCCCGTCGGGCTCGCGCTGTACGCCGCGGGGTTCGTCGTCCTCGGCCGGGCCACCAGGCGGCTGCGGCCACGGGTGCGCTCGATCACCGTGACCACGTTCCTGGGCAACGGTCGGCCGGAGGTGCACGGCGACGAGCGACTCCTCGCCGGGTCGCTCGACGCGCTCTCGATCCTGGAGCGGGCGGTGCGGGCGCACCGGCTCGCGCCCGTCGACTTCGAGCTCATCTGGGCCGACGTGTGGGCTGCACTGCCGGAGCAGCCGCCACGGGCGGCAGCGACGTCGTGTTAGGTTGTGCACAATTCAACTGAACACAACCGATCACACGTGTTCGGCAATCCTCGCGAAAGGCGCCCACCCGATGACCTCCCGTCGCACTCCTCGTTCGACCAAGCCCCGGACCGTCGTCCGCATCCTGCTGGGAGCCGCCATGACCTGGGCCGGCATCAGCCACCTCACCGTCGCACGTCAGGAGTTCCGGGCCCAGGTGCCGGAGTTCGTCCCCCTGGACCCGGACGTCACGGTCCTGGCCTCGGGCATCGCGGAGATCTCCCTCGGTGCCGCACTGATGCTGCTGGTCCGCCGGCAGGCCACGGTCGGGTGGGTCGCAGCGGTGTTCTTCACCGCGATCTTCCCGGGCAACATCGCCCAGTGGATGCACCACCGTGACGGCTTTGGCCTGGACACGGACACCAAGCGGTTCGTCCGGCTCCTGTTCCAGCCCGTGTTGATCGCCGTCGCGCTCTGGGCGACGAACGCCCTCCGCAAGCGCCGCTGAGCCGGACTACCGCAGCGGTACGATCCCCTGGGACCCGCGCGGGAACGTGGCGAGGACCTCCTCGGGGATGTTCAGGTGCTGCGACACCAGCGACGGCGGCAGGTGTGCGAGCCAGTTCGCCAGCGAGACCTCCTCGTAGTGGTCGCTGCGGAACGTCTCCACGTAGACGAGCGGCTCGTCACCGGTGTTCTCGACGTAGTGCCCGAGGTTCCGCTTCACGACACCGACGTCACCGGCCCTGAAGTCCATGGTGTTGGCGTGGGGGCCGGTGTTGAAGACCGTCATGCGGCCCTGGCCCTTCAGGTAGTACTGCCACTCGTCGGCGTTCGGGTGCCAGTGCAGCTCCCGCATCGAACCGGGCTCCACGACCGTCAGCGCCGCGGCGACCGTCTTCGCGCCCGGGAAGTTCGTGCTGTCCGCGATCCGGATGCTGCCGCCGCTGTTCTCGAACCGCGGGGCCGTCTTGCCCATCCGGAAGATCACGGGCTCGGTCCCGCCCCACTCGACACCGGCCGCCAGCTGGTCCCGTTCGAGCTCACCGGGGACCTCGCCGGGGAAGATCCAGAGGTCGTGGAGCGGGAGGTCCGTGAACGCCTCCTGCGCGACGCCGAAGTTCTTCGCCAGCACGTCCGGCGGCGTGTGCGCGAACCAGTCAGTGAGCAGGAGCGTGTTGCTCTCGGACTGCTCACCGCTGTCGAACGCCAGGACGAACTCGGCCCCGTCCGGCCCGAGGCCCTGCAGGGAGTGCGGGAGGCCCGCGGGGAAGAACCAGAGGTCGCCCTCGAAGACGTCCTCGACGCTCGGCAGGCCCTCGCGGCTCAGGGTCGTGACGCGGCACCCGCCGCGGGTCGTCAGTGCCCACTCGGCGGTCTGGTGCCAGTGCAGCTCCCGGATGCCCCCGGGCTCCAGGTACATGTTCACGCCCGCGATCTCGTCGGAGATCGCGAAGTCGGACTGGGTCAGTTCACGAGCCCAACCGCCGCGCTGGACTCGTCGGGGCGAGATGTTGAACGAGGACCAGAAGAAGGCCTGTGTGCTGATGTCGGTCGCCGGCGCGTTCAGCTGGCTCGGGAACTGCGCCGCGAGCGCCGGGTTCTGCGGACCCGTCATCGTGTTCGCAGTGGGGTCGTCCGCGATGTTCACGAGCCCTTCCTGCGGGAGGTCTGGATCGCCGACGGACGGTGTCTCGTGGTGGGGCGGAGTGGGCTGGTCGGTCATCGTCTGCTCCTTCGCTCTCGGATGAGCGTCGAGACCATCGGACCAGGAGCCGTCGGCGGCCCCTAGCGTCATTCGACGCGATCGTGCTCCAGCGCTCGTCGCTGCTCCAGCGCTCGTCGCTGCTCGGTGAGCGCGTCGCTCAGCACGTCCGCCAGGAACGTCGAGCCGGACACGCGCGCGATGAACGCCCGCCCCGTCACCGTCAGCTCGCCCCGGTGCACGGCGTCGACGACGATCTCGCGCACGGCCTCGCGGCGACCCGCGGGGAGCGCGGCGAGCACGCGGTCGGCCTGTTGCAACAGTTCGGTCTGCATGTCACTCCTCGGCACGAGGGGCGCGCCCACCACGGCACGCGCCCCTCGGGTCCGTGAACGCCTACTGCTTCAGGAAGGCGAGGATGTCGGGGTTGATAACGTCCGCGTGGGTCGTCAGCATCCCGTGCGGGTACCCCTCGTAGATCTTGAGGGTGGCGTTCTGCAGGAGCTCGGCCTGCTTGATCGAGGCGGCCTTGTACGGCACCACCTGGTCGTCGTCGCCCTGCGTGACGAGCACCGGGACCGAGATGGCCTTGAGATCCTCGGTCTGGTCGGTCTCGGAGAACGCCTTGATCCCCTCGTAGTGGGCCTGCGCGCTTCCCGTCATCCCCTGGCGCCACCAGTTCGCGATGACCGGAGCGGACACCTCGGCGCCCTCGCGGTTGAACCCGTAGAAGGGCCCCTCGGCGACGGCCTGGTAGAACTCGGCGCGGTTCGCGGCGAGCGCACTCCGGAAACCGTCGAGCACCGCGATGGGCGTGCCCTCCGGGTTGTCGTCGCTCTGCAGCATGATCGGGGGCACGGAGGACACCAGGACCGCCTTCGCGACCCGGCCCTGCGGCTCGCCGTACTTCGCGACGTACCGGGCGACCTGGCCGCCACCGGTGGAGTGCCCGATGTGGATCGCGTTCTGCAGGTCG
Organism: Curtobacterium pomorum; assembly: GCF_044497295.1. Lineage (NCBI taxonomy): Bacteria > Bacillati > Actinomycetota > Actinomycetes > Micrococcales > Microbacteriaceae > Curtobacterium > Curtobacterium pomorum. The sequence continues at coordinate 225,750 of NZ_CP172409.1, read as the reverse complement.
AGGTGCTGCACCAGCGCGTCCGTGTCGCTGGCGTAGTGGTCCATGTCGTGACCGGTCCCGATCTGCGACGACCGGCCGTGACCGCGACGGTCGTGGGCGATCACCCGGTAGCCGTTCGCCAGGAAGAACAGCATCTGCGCGTCCCAGTCGTCGGAGGACAGCGGCCATCCGTGGTGGAACACGATCGGCTGGGCGTCCTGGGGCCCCCAGTCCTTGTAGTAGATCTCTGCACCGTCGCTCGTGGTGACGAACGCCATCTTGCACCTCCGTGAGTCGTTGCTCCACCTGGTTCGCGGGCTGGCCGCTGCCTTCCGTCCGGCGGAAGGTCGAAGCAGGCTCACGGTACGGTCGCAGCCCGGTCGGGCGCTTGGGTCATTCATCTCGATCGGCGTCGAGTGTGGTCCGCAACGTGCTCCGGAAATGCAGAAAACCCCCGCGCGAACGGGGGTTTTCCGAGAAGTGGCGGGTCGTTTGCAAGTCTCGCTCGCCCGCGCGGTGATGCGGATCCGCGACTTCGGTGGCGACCCTCGCACCTGGGTTTCCCCTGAGGCCCCTTTGATTTTCCCCCTTTTGCAGAAAACCCAGATGAGCAGGGGTGTCCGCCAGGCGCAAGCGTCCCGGAGTCTTCTAGTTCGGTTCACCGCAAGCTGCCCGCCATCCGCCGGACACGCCGCGCTTGCGACGGATCCAAGAGACGGCCGCTACGTGAGAACCTCGCCGCCAACCTGACCACTAGTCGCGTGGCTCCTTCGCTTCGGGGCTGCCGTGGTCCGGCGCTTCCGTAACTGCTTCTTTGGAAGCCTCCTCTGGACTGCGGTCTTCTCTGCGCGCAAGACGCCCCGCCGCTATGGCGGCAGCGCCTTGCGCGCCAAAACCTCGGGCAGCCTGCTCAGCCGCAGCGGCAACAGCGCTCTGCGCACCAAAACCACGAGCAGCCTGCTCAGCCGCAGCGGCAACAGCGCTCTGCGCACCAAAACCACGGGCGGTTTGGTGGGCGGCGTCTGCAAGGTGGGACGTTCGCATGAGGTCGGCCATCCACTCGTTAGGGAGCCTGCTCACTGCGACCTCGGCGATCGGCAGGTGCCCGATATTCCGCAGAAGGTCGGCGACACGGTCCCTCGCGAGCGAACTGGTGTCGATGTCGCTCACGCGAGTGCCTTTAAGGACCTCCCAGACAGCACTGCCCGGGTAGCTGCCCCGGCCAGATGCGCTTCGGTGAGATGGTTCGAGCGGAGCGCGTTGCACCTCTGCGCGCTTCAGCTCCAGTCCGTCTGCGTCCCGGGTGTACCAGGCAGTAATGTCGAAATCTCCACGCAGGCTGTCGTCCGCGGGGTCATCGATCCAATCAACCCAGTCGAGCGTGATGTGTGCGTTCAGCCGGATCCGTACCTGGCAGGCGGTGCCCCCGGTCGTGAGCTCGCGGGCACGCGCGAAGATGACAGTAGGACGCTCCGGGTCCGTGATCTCTACTCCGTCGGGCTGGTCGGGGTCAAGATCGGGAGCACGCAATGCGCCGCTGGCGAAGAGTCCCGCGACGATCTCGTCGCGTTCCTCGTCGGTGAGCGTTACCGACTCCTCGGCCTTCGCATACTTACTTGGAACCGAGATGTCGGCGAGACCCTCCACGAGCGTGAAGGTAGCTCCTTGGACGAGCAGTGGTTCGTGTTCGGCCAGGAGGTGCGGGTGTAAGCTTCCGCGCTCCCAGTAGGCCTTCCTGTCCTTGGAGAGCAGCACGACGTGCTCCCCCGGGTTCTCCCGCAACAGCTCGAGCACTGTGTACCAGTGCAGCGTGTCGCGGTATCCATTGCCGTTGTCGTCGAATGGGCGTTGGCGGTTGGCCGCTCGCCAGGCAAGTTCTTCGTGAGCCACCACAGGTGCAGGCCGAATAGTGAAGCCGGCGTCCGTGAGGACGCGATGGGCATCGTACGACGCTGCCCATCGATCGATCTGCTCATTGGCTGCTACGTACGCGGCATCGACTGCGTCGCTGATGCCTGCCGGCATCCGGTGGTAGCCCTGCCGCTTCGGGCGGATAGGTTTCGTCTCGGCGCGTTTTGCACGTACACGTGCGGTGAGCTCATCGGCGACGACGTGCGGAATCACGACGGTAAGCGGGAGTTTCGGAGTTGACGTCGTAGCCGGAACCACATCGCACTCGCCCTGGCACGGTTGGGCACGCTAGGAGACGGCGCTCATGTCGTTGCTGCAGGTCCCGCGAGTACAAGCACTCCGCAGGCGCCGTGAGTCGTCTTACCGCGTGGTCAAGGTCTTGGACTTTCGCGCCAGCAAGATCACCCCGGCAGATGCGAGCAGCGGCAGGCTCCAGGCCCAGGCCGCCAGCACGGTGGCGGCGAGTGCTCCGACGATGCAGCCGATGATGAAGCCGGCGAGAAGCGGCCACGCTCGTTGCACGGCGGCTCGTCCGGAGGGGGCTCCGGTGAGGACGTCAGCGACAGCCATCGCGAAGGAGGTGAGGTTTCCGGTCATCACCGCGGTGGATGGGGATGGGTGCCGGACAGTGTGGAGGTACACGTTCTGCACGGCCATAGCCGCGGTCGCGGTCAGGGCGACTGCGATCGCGACTGGTCCGTCTTGCCCGCCTTGTGTACCGCCGATGATCGAGATGAGCGTGGTTGCCGCGAGAAGTAACGCCTGTCCGCTGAGCAGCGTCGGGGCACCGCGCGGCACTCCGCGTTTTTGTACCCAGACGTGGGCGAGCAACGCGATGAGGAAGAACGTTGGCACGGCGAGGAGCGCTGCTGGCCGGACGGGGACGGGTGCGACGGAGTGCGCGGCGATGACGACGATGTTCCCGGTGACGTGCGCGGTGAAGATGCCGTGGAGCAGGAGCCAGCCGGTGACGTCGACCATGCCGGCGACGAACGCGAGTCCGAGGACGGTCCAGTCGAAACTCGTTCCGTTCTTCATGCGTTGACGACGGCTCGACGTCGAGCGAGCTCGAGGATGCGCATGGGGACAAGGAGTCCGACCATCATGCCGACGATGATCGCGCTGGCGGTCGTGGCATCGCTGGCGACTCCGAGGAGATGTGTGGTGTCAGCAGTCGCTGGTTCCTGCAGCAGCGTGAACAAGCCGTTGATGGTGCGGAAGATGTACACCCCGGGGACGAGGGCGACGACGCTGGCGAATCCGACTGCGGCGAACGGCAAGCCTCGTCGTCGGCTGATTGGTACGAGGATGATGCTGACGAGGATGCAGGCGACGAGCGCTCCGACGGCGATGCTCTGATGTCCCGGCCCCATGACTAGCCATCGGGCTGCGTGGGCGAGCATCCCGACGACGACTGGCCAGAGGAACAGTCGTGCCGGTGCGGAGAAGTACACGCAGAAGGATGCTGCTGCGATGCCGGCTGCGGGCACGTCAGCCCAGACGGGGACGGCGACGCTTGCTGGTTCGAGCGGCAAGGTGACACCGCAGAGCGCAAGTCCGACGCTGACGCCCACACCAATGCAGCCGAGTGTCGCGGCTGCGAAGACGAGTCGGGCGGTGCCGAGCGGGACGCGGAGGCGAGCGATGTCGATGAGGCCGTTGAGGATATGTGGCCCGGGGACGAGGATCATCGCGGGGCACACGGCGACGAGTCGGAGCGGGGTGCTGAGGTCGAGTTGCACGGCGATCCCGCCGACGAGCCCCGCGACGAGGGCAGCGACGAACGCTTGTGCAAGCGGGCCGACGTTGATGCGGCCGAGAAGCCGGCGGACGAGCCCGCCGAGTGCGCAGCTGACGGCAATGACGATGAGCCCTGGCAGCGTCTGAGCGCCGAAGATCACCGCAAGCGATGTGCCGCCGGTGATGCAGGCGACGATGAACAGCCACAGCGGCGCCGGCGGCAGGGCGGGTGCTTTGCTGAGGTGCTGGTTGAGGTTACTGACGCTGTGGCCGTCGCGGCGGTACGCGTTGACCGCGAGCAGCACCGCTTCGACGCGGCGCATGTTGATGGCAGCAGGAACCGCTGGGAGGAAGTGTTTCTGGCTTTTGGCGCGGACGGTGACCCCCGCCCAGGAGAGGTCGACCGTCGCCGCCGGGTCGGTCGGACGCAGCAACGACGTAGCGGTCTCGACGGTGTCCGCCGATTCCTGACCGTTGCTGTGCAGGATCGCTGCGGCCCGTGTCGCCGTCTCGGCGACGTCCACCGGGGCGGCGACGGTCGAACGCTTCATCTCACGCGCCTCCGATGCCGCTGCCGACCATGTCGAGGGGTCGGACGATCTTGTCGAACTGCTCCGCGGTGACCTTCCCCGACTTCAGTGCGGCGTCGCGGAGCGACGTGCCGTCAGCGATTGCGGCTTCGGCGATGTGGGCGGCGTTCTGGTAACCGATGACGGGGCTGAGCGCGGTGACGAGCATCACGCTGTCACCGACGTACTGCTCGATCTTCTTCCGGTTCAGGTCGGTCCCGTCGACGGAGAAGGTGCGGAACTTGTCGCAGCCGTCGGCGAGGATCCGGGCGGAGTGGAGGAAGTTGTTGATGATGACGGGACGCATCGCGTTCAGTTCGAAGTTGCCCTGTGAACCGGCGAATGCGACGGCGGTGTCATCACCGATGACCTGGATGGCGATCATCACCATCGCTTCGCACTGGGTGGGGTTCACCTTCCCCGGCATGATCGACGAGCCCGGTTCGTTTGCGGGGAGGATGAGCTCTGCGAACCCGGTGCGGGGGCCGGATGCGAGCCAGCGCATGTCGTTCGCGATCTTCATCAGCGCGACGGCGACACCGCGAAGGGCGGCGTGGGCCTGCACCATCGCGTCGAGGGAGCCCTGCGCGGTGAACTTGTTCGGCGCGGTGACGAACGGCTTCCCGGTGAGCTTCTGGATCTCGGCGGCGACGTCCTTTCCGAAGTTCGGCGGTGCGTTCAGCCCGGTTCCGACGGCGGTTCCGCCGACCGCGAGTTCGAGGAGCCCCTCACGGCTGAACTCAACAGCCTTCAACGCGTTGCGGAGCTGACCGGCCCAGCCGGACCATTCCTGCCCGACAGTCAGCGGGACGGCGTCCTCGAGGTGAGTGCGCCCAATCTTGACGACGTCCATCCACTCGGCAGCTTTGTGTTCGATGGAGTCGGCGACGGCGGTGACGGCCGGGATGAGGTGGTTATCGAGCTCGAGCAGCGCGGCGATGTGCATCGCGGTCGGGAACGTGTCGTTGCTCGACTGCCCCATGTTCACGTCGTCGTTCGGCCCGACGGGCTGCTGGGAGCCGAGCCCCCCGCCGAGCAGCTGGATGCTGCGGTTGGAGAGCACCTCGTTGATGTTCATGTTGCTCTGCGTCCCGGAGCCGGTCTGCCACACGAACAGCGGGAACTCGGCGTCGAGGTTGCCGGCGATCGTCTCGTCCGCGGCCTGCGTGATCGCCGCGGCCTTCCAGTCCGGCAGTCGGCCTGCGGACTGGTTGACCAGTGCGCAGGCCTTCTTCACGTACCCGTACGCCCGGTACACCTCGATGGGCATGTGGTCGTTGCCGATGGAGAAGTGCTGCAGTGAACGCTGCGTCTGCGCGCCCCAGTAGTGCTCCGCAGGCACGTCGACGTTGCCCATGCTGTCGAACTCGGTTCGACTCCCGGTGGCGTCGATTCCGATGGGAACTTGGGTGAGGGTGTGCGTGCTGTCCGTGGTCATCGTGTGTCCTCTTCTGCTCGACGGAAACTGCGGTCGGGGACCATCTCAACGACCGCCCCTTCAGGGGTCATAGCGTCGAATTACTTGGTCCAGCCCAACGCCGCGAGCCGCAGGATTCAGCGGCGAAGGCTCCGACGGTTCCCCCAAACAGTCGGAGCCTTCGCCCATCCCCACCCGAGTCAGTTGACGCAGGCGAGCGCGCCAGCCCACCGCGATCATCAAGTTGCTGTTGCAGCAACAGTGATCGTTCGAGGAAGGACCCCGGGATGCCCGAAGGAATCGACGAGCCAGGGACCATCAATCCCGACGTCCCGCCGTCCGGCAAGGGATGCGTGGAGTGCGACGAGTCAGATTCGTGGTGGCTGCATCTGCGCCGCTGTGCCTCGTGCGGGCATGTCGGATGCTGCGACGACTCCTTGAACAAGCACGCCACGAAGCATGCCGCGACGACCGGCCATCCGATCATTCAGACTTTCGAGCCCGGCGAGGACTGGGCATGGGACTACCGCACGAACACCTTCGTCGACATCCCTCCGCTCGCCGCTCCGACCAGCCATCCGTCACATCAATCGGTTCCCGGTCCAAGGTCGCGGGTGCCGTGGAACTGGCAGGAGCAGCTGGCGGCCACCGATGGCTGATCAGGTCGCCCTCGTCCAGGTGTACGGATCCTACGGATCCCGTGAGGCGTGGGAAGTCCGTGACTTCCTCAGCCGCAGTGTCGTCCACTTCGACTGGCATGAGCTCCGGTCGGACATGGATGCCCTACGTGCCACCGGCGAGCTGCTCTCCTCACCACGGCTCCCGGTGGTTGTGCTCCCGGACCACACGCGCCTCTACGCGCCGTCGTTGCAGCAGATCGCTGACCATCTCGGCTGGGTGAACGCACCCCGACTGCAACGGTATGACCTGTCGATCTTCGGCGCCGGACCCGCCGGGCTATCCGCCGCCGTCTACGCCGCGTCGGAGGGGCTCAGCGTGGTTCTCGTGGAACGGGAAGCCGTCGGCGGGCAAGCCGGCTCCAGCAGCCTCATCGAGAACTACCTCGGGTTCCCGGACGGCCTGCCCGGCGCGATGCTCGCGGAACGCGCCCGGCAGCAGGCAGCGAAGTTCGGTGCGGAGCTCCTCCTCATGCGCCGCGGCGTCCTCGGGGTGTTCACCGACGATGGCATCACCGCAACGCTCGAGGACGGCACCCGGATCAACGCGCACACGAACATCTGCGCCACCGGGATCGGCTGGCGACGGCTCAACGTTCCAGGCGAGGACGCGCTCCTCGGCTGCGGCGTTTACTACGGTGCTGGCACCAGTGAAGCCCCGAACTGTTTCGGTGAACGTGTCGTCATCATCGGCGGCGGCAACTCCGCCGGCCAAGCCGTCATAAACCTCGCCGGGTACGCATCGAACGTCACGATGCTGGTCCGCGGCCCGTCCCTCCCCGCAACGCTGTCCACCTACCTTGCCGACCGAGTACAAGCGCAACCGAACGTCACCATCCGCTACAACACGACCGTCACCGAGTTCCACGGTGACGACATCCTCGACGCCGTCACCGTAAACGACGGCGCCACGGAAACCACGCTGCCGGCGCAGCGGGCGTTCGTCTGCATCGGAGGGGAACCGGACACCGACTGGGCTGCGGACACCGTCCTGCAACGCGATGACGTCGGCTACCTCCGAACAGGACCCGACCTCATCGCCGAGCAGCTCCGTACGGTGTGGCCGTTAGACCGTGCTCCGTACCACTTGGAGACCAGCATCCCTGGCTCGTTCGCCGCGGGCGATGTCCGCCACCGGTCCGTGAAACGCGTCGCCACCGCGGTCGGTGAGGGTGCGATGGCGGTCACGTTCGCGCACCGGTTCCTGCAGGAGAAGTACGGCGCTTGAGCGCCGCAACGAACTTCGGACGACCGGAACCGAAAACGGTGCAGCGGCGAACCCGAAGAGAAGGAGAGACGCTCTTCCGGCATTCATCACGCACGTGATCTCGCTACAGCACCTTCGCGGACCACGCTTCCTCGCGGATAGTCGTCGCAGCTGACGACCGCCATGCAGCGAGGGGGACCCTCACTGGGTCCCCTCCAGGCCGGCCAAGCGTTGCGTTTCCCGGCCCGCTGGGCCTTACTATCCAATCCTGATGAGGAGACTGCGAGATCGAACCCGACCGATGTCGCCTTCGATGATCTGGAGGCGGCGCCCCGCGCCGCCCACTTCGCAGATTGCCTCCGTAGGTGCGGGACGGCGCTGACTATGTCGGGAACACAGCCGCTCTACACCCGAGCCGACTGGGCACCGCAGGAGCATAACGACCGTGCTCGCCTTGCTGGCGCTGGTGCGAAAGCGGCCTTCACCCCACTTCGTGGCCGTGAGGAAACCATGGCCGTTCTCACCGATGCATTTGAGGGGGCGTCGGTGTCGGGAACTCCTCGAATGGTGATCGTTCGAGCCTCGCCCGGGATGGGGAAGACACGGCTGCTCCGCGAGACCCTTTCCCACGCGGACCGCCTCGGCTGGCGGACCCTTACTGTCACCCCGGATGTCGACTCCGAACACTTGCCATTGGGCGCGCTCACTGACGCCGCGCTCACCGCACAGCCGCCGATGCTGAGACTGTCGGACCTCGCTCCCATCCTGAGCGGACGAGACCCGCAGTACTGGGTGACGCGGATGCTCGTCGACGCGTTGGACACCGCGGCTGCGGAACGGGGAGTCCTCGTCGCCGTCGACGATCTGCAATGGCTCGACGCGGGATCTTTGAGCGCGTTGGCTGCGTTGGTTCGCGGACTGACGGACCTACCGATCCTCTGGCTTCTCGCGTCACGTCCCGGTCTGACCCGACCGGAGCAGCGTCGGCTGGTCGATCTCGACGAGGTGGAGCAAGTTGTCGTCGATCTGGCGCCGCTATCCGACGATGCAGTGCAGCAGATCACGATGGATGTCGTCGGCCGTGCCGCCGGCCCGCAGCTTGAAGTTGCGTTGCAACGAACGGAACGCATCCCGCTGCTCATTGTCGAACTGCTCCGAGGACTCCGCGACGAGCAGATGTTGACCCGCCGGGGTCAGTACCTCGACCTTGCTGCCGACGTGGTTCCCGACCGGTACGGCAACAGTGCCCGAAGCCGTATCGGACGTCTGAACCCGACTGCGAAACGCGTCGCGCAAGCCGGCAGCTTGTTCGGTAGGCGGTTCGCTCTTCGGGCCGCGCTCGAAGTGCACCCGGTCCCTGCGGAGGAACTCGGCCCGGCAGTCGAGGAACTCATCCGCGACGAGATCGTCTCCGATGACGGAACGTACCTGTCGTTCACCCATGACACGCTTCGGGAGGCTGCGGAAGCGTCGTTCCCTGCATCTGTACTGAAACGGTCACTGCACGCCGCGGTACGTATCCGCCTGCAGGCGGGTGAACCGGTCTCGGCGGTTGCCTCTTCCGTCATCGAAGCCGCATCTCCCGGTGACCGCGACGCGATCGTCATGCTCCGAGAAGCCGCCGAGGAGCTCGCTCCGACCGACGCCTCCGGCGCTGCGACACTCGCCGCCCACGCGGTCGACCTGGCCGTCGAACCGTCACGATTCAAGGACGTCCTGCCGGCCCTCATCCCAATACTGTGGATGGGCGGCCACGGGAACCAGGCTCGAGGACTTGTCGAAGCGTTGGCGCCGACACTTCCGGTCGAGGAACGGGCGACGACCCTTCTCACGCTCGCCCGTCTCATGACCGAATCGTCATTCAGCGACGCGTTGACCGTTTGTGATCAAGCGCTTGCCCTTCCGGGGGTCAGTGACGGCGTCCGCGTGCAGCTGTACGCGCTACGAGCACTCAACAGCGCCAATGTCGGCGACTCCGAGCGCCTGCAGGACAGCATTGAGCAAGCGCGCGGCGTCGGCGATCCGGCCCGCGATTGGGCAGCGCTTGCCACGATCGACGCGTGTCAGTCGGTGGAGTTGGTCCACCGGATGCAGTTCGACGAAGCTGAACACCTCATCCGGACAGCGTTGACCGCAATTCGGCGTGGCGGTGAGGACACGAACCAGTGGCTCCCTGAGGGGCTGTGGTATTCGTTCGTCCTCGGCACTCGGGGGCGACCGGACCAGGCCCTGACGCTTGCTGATGAAGGGCTCGCTGACGCGCAACGAGCGCGGAACGCTCCGGCGATTGCCTACTGGATGATGGCTCGATCTCGGTTCCTGTTCGACCTCGGACGGTTGGAAGACGCGCGAGAACAAGCGGAAACGGTGCTGCGTCTGGCGGCGGAGCTCGGTCTTGGCGACTTCGCGAACGCCACCGCAGGGATAGTAGTGTTCCGCGCCGCCTTGCAGACAGGCGACAACGCATCGTTGAACGCGGTCCGTCCGGCGATGCAGCAAATGGCGGACAGCGCCGCATTGACCCGAGCCGGCCACTGGGCGCTGGCGATTAGCGCTATCGATGTCGATGAAGCGCAGCAAGCATTCGCTCTGTGCGGACCCGCCCTTGCGAGCCTGGACCTGCCGCTGGCGTCAATGAACACGCCGCCTGACTTCAATGACGACATCACCCTTGCAACGATCTGTGTGCTTTCTGGTCACCTCGCGGAAGCCCGGAAGGTTCTCCATGTGGCGTCCGAGCGGGCGCGGTTGAACCCGGATGATTTGTTCACAGCAGCGATCCGGGATGCTGTGGCCGGGATTGCTTTGCGCGACCCGGAGCCGTTGCGGAAGGCGGTGGAGCAACTGCGCTCCGTTCCCCGTCCGCTCGTGCTCGCGCGTGCGCTTGAGGTTCTTGAACGGGTCAGCCCATCGAGGGAGGAACGTGTCGCCGTCCTTGAGGAGGCGCTGCAGCTCCACGAGTCAGCCGGGGGTTTCCGAAGCGCGAACCGGATCCTGCTCCGACTCCGGGTGCTCGGTGTTCGACGCCGGCCACGGAACGAGTACGACAACAGCGGGCTCTCGTCACGGGAACGCCTCGTCGTCCAGCAGCTGACAAGCGGCGCGACGACAAAGCAGATCGCAGATGCGTTGCTGCTCTCCCCGCACACGGTGATCACCCACGTCCGGCATGCGTCTGCGAAGTACGGAGTTTCGTCGCGGAAGGGACTCGTCGCGGAGTTCCTTCGACGCACCAACGGGGAAGACGCCGGATAGGGGTTGGCATCTTCCCCGCTGGGGGTTCTCATCGCGCGGAGCGTGGCAACTGCCCCGCACGACGAGAGTCAGCTGGCCGGGTCGACCGGGTTCACTCGAGGGACGATGAGGGGGTCCTGCGCGGTGAACGGCAGGGAGGCGAACACGTCCGTGTCAAGCCCGAACGCTGCCTGCAGGACCTCCGGCGCCCAACCGCCGATTGCCGCGCGGTAGCCAATGTCCTGCGGCATGACGTTGTCGAAGAAGATGCAGAAGTGGATGTCGTCGTCGCCGATATCCTCGATGTGGTGCGGGTACGCCGATGGAACGATGTAGACGTCACCGGCTTCAAGTTCGTACGTGTCGACCGCACCACCGGGGTTCAAGATCGTCATCCGAGCCCGGCCCTTGTGCACGTAGCCCATCTCCGTGGTGACGGGGTGCCAGTGCGGCTCACGCATCCCATCGTCGGTGACGTCGAGGGAGTACATGCTGATGCCTTCGAGGATCGGCCAGAACTGCTTCCGTGCGGTTCGGGCACTGCCCGACGGGGAGTTCACCGGCGGCGTCATCGCGTCGACGTCGAACCGGTACTGGCTGGTCCGCAGGGCAGAGTGGGGAACCTCGGTCGGCTGCGTGCGGACGCTGATCTTCCCGGGGCGTGTCGCCGTGCGCAGCGGCGTGAACGTGTCCGCCGGCACGCTGTACGTGTTGCCGAGGACCGCGTCGCTGAAGGCGGTGAAGGAGTCGGCGATGCCGAACTCTTGCGGGTTCGCGTCGGTGAAACCGACGATGAATTCCGCGACAGTGGAACCGACGTTGTCGATGGAGTGCAGTGCCCCGCCGGGGACGAAGTACATCTGCCCGGCAGTGACGGTGAACGAATCGGTCTTGCTGCCGTTGACGAACAAGGTGACCAGGGCTTCGCCGGAGACGCAGTACGCGAGTTCGTTCGCGTCGACGTGCCAGTGCGGTTCCCGGACCGCCGAGGGGTTCAGCAGCAGCCGACGCAGGGACAGTTTCTGCCCGTTCAGCAGCGGCCAGTTCGTCGAGTCGAGGGACTGAATCGTCCCGCCTTCGTTTTCGAACTCTGGCTGCTGGTTCGTCAGCGACATGACGTGAACGGATGACACTGTGGCCCCTTTCTGGTGCGCCGTCGGCGCCGGTGTGGATTCGTTGCCGCCCACGATTCCGGGACCTGGCGCAGCTCACACGGGTCAGATGACTCGACTGCTTCGCGCCGGGGCGTTCCATTTGCGGAGGCCCCCGCTGAGGGCGTTCACCTGTGCGGCGTTCCCCCAGGGGTCGACGAGCACCGCGTCACCAGAGTCGTTGACGCTCTGGCACGTTTCCAACGCACCGGGGCCAGCAATGAGGACCACCCGCGGCCGGAGGTAGCGTCTGCACCGCAGGGTCACGATGATGAGTGGTCCGTCCACGTCGACACGGGCGACCTTCGCGGACAGCACCGAGCACCACCAAGCAAGCGCGCGGTGCAGATCAGCCACGCGGATTTCAGCGGCGGTGCGGGCGCGCGTTCGCGAGGTCATCCGTGGACCTGCTGCCAGTGGATGATGCGGTACCCATCGAGTTCGAACTTCGCGAACGAGTCAAGGCGGTTCACGTCCTCACCGGGCAGCTGCACGTGCAGGTGGTGTTGCACCAGGACGATCCGTTCGGCGAGGCCGACGGACTGAACGCGGAAGTGGACATGTTCGAACGCGTCGAGGAATTGCCGGACAATCGCGAGGACCGCGTCACAGCCGACGACGATGTCTGCGGATGCTGCCCGGTAGGTGACGTCGGGATGCAGGAAGTCCCGCATCTCTGCGATGGCCCCGTCGTTGAGCAGGTCAATGAAGTCGCGGACAAGGAGTTCGTTTTCGAGCGCGACGATGCCACTGCGGCTGGGGTGTGAATCGTCGAGCATGCTGACCTCCGGGTTGCTGGTGCTGCTTCACCTTCCGTCAGCGGCGTGCAGAGTCACACCAGTCGAATGACCCGGATCGGTTCCCCACCGAATTCGGGTCACCCGCGCCCTTCGGTTGACGGAAGTCTTCTCCGACGGGACGAGCTGGTCGTACGCATCCGACCACGCCCACCGCTTCCTACCGCCGGTGATGCGTAAATTCGCTGCGACTATGGCCATGCGCCACCGCATCTCCAGCAGCGGACGTGCAGACGCCGGGTGCGAAGCCAGTGTTGGCATGCCGACCGTCGCCGCTGTGAACAGGAGGTCCAGCAAGGAGACGGGGACCGACTGTGACGGGGTACGCGAGGAGCCGAAGCCCTGCAGTGTGCATTCAATGGTGGGCATGTGTCCCTTCCTGGGAGCGTGCGTGGGCATCCTGCCCATCGACCCTTTGAGAGCAGCGCTGCACCTCCCCTGTCACGGGGCATGTCACTCGCAGCCTGGGCTTCGTTAACGCTGCGGCCGTCGGTGGTCAGGAGCGGATGAGTTGCCGGCTGCCGACGCGTTGCAGGAACTGGTCGACGACGTTGTTGAACGCGGCAGGGTTCTCCAGGAACGGGAAATGCGACTGGGCGATGTCGCTGCCGAAGATGTGCACTTGCGCGTCCGGGATCCGGTCGGCGAGGAAGCGTTGCGAGTCGGCGGGGACATGGCTGCCGTCGCAGCCGATGACGAGGGTGGGCCGGTCGATGCGGGGCAGCACGTCGAGCCAGTTCTGCGCACCGTGGTCGAAGAGCAGGGTCGCGGACTGCGGTCCCGCGGTCTGTCGGATTTCGTCAGCGACGAACGCCCACACGGCGGGGTCGGGCTGTCCGCTGAACATGCCGCGGACGAACGCTTCGGTGATGTCGCCGGTTCGGTCTGAGTGGATGTCGTGAGCGAGTTGCACAAGCCCGTCGATGGGGAGGATCGCGCCGGAACTGGTTTGCTCCGCGTCCGACATCCACGGGACGGCGGCGACCGCTGCCGGCTGGTCGACGATGATGATCGAGCGGAGCCGGTCCGTGCCAAACAAGTCAATGTAGGACCAGATGACGGACGCGCCCATCGACCATCCGAGGACGTCGAATCGGTGCAGGGACAGATGGTCGGTAAGGTCGCGAAGGTCGGCGGCGAACCGGGCGATGCGGTAGCCGTGCTCGGGTTTGTCGGAGCGGCCGTGTCCACGGAAGTCCACGGTGATGACCCGGCGGTGCTCGGCAAGGTTGCGCTGGCCGTGGAACATCGCCCGTGTCTGCCCCCACCCGTGCAGGAGCAGGAGTGGGCTGCCGGCACCGCCGGTGTCGTCGTATTGCAGGCGGACGCCGTCGGAGGTGATGAAGCTGCCAGTTGAGGCGGTCACTGTTGCACCCTCTCTGCGTGGATCGGTTCGGACATCAGACGGGCAAGTTTCAGCGCGAGGTGGAGGGTGCTGCGGGTGACGCCGTCCTCGAGCGCTTCTTTGATGATCGGCGGCATGTTCTCGAGCCGGTAGTACAGGGTCGTGCGGTGCACGTGCAGCAGCTCGCAGGCGACGCGGACACTGGTGCCGGCGTCGAGGTACCGTTCGATGGTCTCGATCTGCTGCTCGTCTCCTTGCGTCCACAGGTAGTGGGCGGCGGGTGAGAACAGTGCGAGGTTGCTGATGTTGGCGTTGAGCTGCGTCAGCAGCAGCCAGGTGCCGAGCTCGCTGACGTCGGCGTGGCGCCCAAGCTTCGGAACACGGTCGAGGATGCTCGCCGCGGAACGTGCACGGTCCGCCGCCGGGGCGAGGTCGTCCTCGTTGGCTTGGACTCGGGCGGTGCCGATGGAGCGGATGGAGTGGCTGCCGCCGAGCCCTTCTGATGTGAGGGTGGCGAGGGTCCCATCGATGTCGGCGTTACCGGCGAACAGCATCCGGGTGTCCCGTTCCCCGAGGAACGCCAAGCTGCCGTGGCGGCGCCCGGTGACACGAGATGCGAAGGCGACCCGGTCGAGTTCGCTGACGGTGGTGTCGAACGTCACTGCGAACACGCTCGTTCGGTCGCCTCGGTACAGCCACCCTTCGTTGACAGCGCGAGTGAACGCGTCTCGTCGGACGTTGACGTCGTCGGCGAGGAGTTCCAGTTCGACGGCGGCGCGGGCACGTCGCACATCCTTGGTGCCGGCGGAGAGCTGGTCGCGGATGAGGACCACTGCAGCATCGATAGCCCGGAACTGCTCCGCGGTCAGCGGGGGCAGGTTGCCAGTGATGAGCCAGAGGATGGCGAGCGGCCCGGCTTCGTCGCGGATGGGAACGGCGAGGCGTTCCTGTCCGCCGAGGTGGGCTAGGTCAACGGTTGTCGGGTTCAGCAGGTTGTTGATGTTGATCGACTCGAGGTACGCGCGGATCTCTGGCGGCGTGGCTCGTTTCAGCAGGCTCGCCGCACGAATGTCATCGATTTCATCACCCTGTGCTGAGGCAGCGAGGGGCGTGAAATGGAGGTCGTTGATCACGACCGAGCGGGAGAGCTTGCCGACGAGTTCGTCGGCAACGTCTTGAAGGTTCATCGGTACCGACGCTAAGCAGTGGGCGGCGGCGGCGCGTGTCCAAACTATGCCCACCTTCGCGGCCGCCCTCACCCGGCGGGGTGTGCCATTGCGAATGGCTGAACGAGAGCGCCGTGCTCCGCTTCGGGCCCTACGAGGTTGTCGAGGTCGGCGTCTGCGAGATGAGCCGGCTGAGCTGGTGGAGTGCGACGATCGATGCCCGGTTCGCGCCAGTCCACATGACGAAGACGTACTCGTCAGACGGCCGGCGCAGGCGGACGAATCGAAGGGTGAGCGCTCCGACGGTGGGATGCTCGAATGCGATGACGCTCGTTGGCGGCACGGCCGGCGGCGTCCTAACCCAGTCGCCGACGAACCAGGAGCTGCGAGTCATGAGTTCACCGACGACATCAACGTAACGCCGGTCCGCCGGATGCGCCCGCACCTCCCCCCGGAGTGCTGCCACGGTGACGGCCGCATGGTGTTCCCAGCCGTCGACAGTGACGTGCAGGTCGGGGTCGAGAAACATGCTGCGGGCGAGGTTGCTGCCGACTGTCAGAGCTCCGGACAGGGCCTCAGCCAGGGGGTTCGCTGCGACGATGTCGAGGTAGCGGTCGATGACGATCGTCGCGTTCGGCAGGGAGCCAACCTGCTCGTCGAAGGCAGCGTCGCTCGTTCGGTCCCACGGCATATCCGCATCGTATGGGTGGCGGTCTCGAGGGTCGGATCGTGGAAGGGTCCCTATGAGGGTCCGTCTGTGCTGGTGTCTACGCGGCGTGCATCTGGCGCCATTCGGCGATGAGGTGGTCGCGCAGCTGGAACGATGCGAAGCCGGTCCGCCACCGGGGCATCCCACCACCGGTCGCGAGCTGAATCCCGAACTCGACGAGGACGTTCTCCTCGGATAGGCCGACAGCGCGCAGGACCACCTCGATCTGGTCGAAGGTCTGTCTCGTCTTCGCAATCGATGCCAGGACGAGGGCTCGTCCGCGCATGGACGGCCCGTCGGAGGCTCGGTAAATGATGCTCGGGTGCAGGAACTGCGCGAGCTGCTCGATGGAGCCGCGGTTGAAGTGGTCGACGAAGTCCCGCACGAGGAGCTCGTTCTCCAGCGCGACGATGCCGTTGCGGGGGCGGGACATGGGTTCGTTCAACATGGGTGGTCCTTCTTCACATGGACGGTTGGTCAACGATGCGTGCCGGGTAGTGAGGTGCACAGCAGTCGTATGACTCAGTTGCTGCAGTGCCAGGAGGGGCGGGGAGCCGGGCGGCGTCGGCGGTACTGGTCGGCGCCGCCCGGCTCCGAGTTGCTTAGGAGGCGCTGATCTCTCCAACGGGGATGACGTTGCGCCGCCACGTGGCGTTGGTGACCGATGCGAACGATCCGTACCAGGCGGTCAACGCTGTAGCGAAGCCGAGCCAGCCGCCGATGTGTCCGAGCCATGCCTCGCCGGTGAACGCGCCGAGGCCGAGGGCAACGAAGGTGAACGTGGCGATGATGAAGAGGACGGAGAGCATCACGTTGATGCGCAACGCCGCCACGACCATGTACGCGGTGAAGATGCCCCAGCAGATCATGAACAGGCCCACGCCAGCGCCGCCCGCTTCTCGGGCGAGGGCGGGGTTGGTCTGCGTCCACCAGTACGCCATCCAGAACGCTCCGTAGGACACGAACGCGATCGACCCGAACGTGTTGCCCTGCGCGAACTCCCACAGGCCTGCGAGGATCTGCGCGAGACCGCCGTAGAAGAGTCCGATACCGAGGACAGCCACGGCTGCGGCGGGGACGAGCCCGGCATTGGCGAAGCTGAGCAGGAACGTCGACAGGCCGAATGCGCCGAGGCCGAGTGCAGCCGGGTCAGCGAACGCCTTGACGACGGGGTGTCGGGGCGATGCGGTGGGGCGGGGGCGGGTGGGCGCGTCAGCGTCGATGAGGTGCGGGGAGACCGGCACCGTGGGTGCCTCCGAGTGCTGGAGCTGGGTCACGATTGGGCTTCTTCCGTGGGGTGGAGCGGGATAAGTCCGGCGGGCGTCGTCCGCGCGGGTGGTGTGGCCCCCGCCGTCCATGACCGCAGTCAGGAGGACGGGGCAGGCTCACGCCTGCCGCCAGGAAGATTGCCTGGTAGCCGGCGAACCGGTAGCAGCTGCGGGGCTGCTTCACTTGTCGAATTGACGGTAACTTCGGCTCGGAATTGCTCAAACGGGTCAATTGACCTGTTGAGTTTCGTCACGGTGAAACCCGCTCGATCCGTCCAGCACCGTTTCGACTTTTGACCCTTACCGGACGCGCGTACCACGCTCACACTGACCGGGTAGCACCCTCTCAGCCCACGCTTCGCTCGCACGGAGGTAGATTCTGATGCCCGATGATGAATTCGTTTCCACGGTCGCCGATGTCCTCGAAAACGAACTGCTCGTCCGAGCATTCATGAGCGCGTTCAACACGCGCAGCATCGACCAGATCGCTCCATTCCTGAGCGCGGACGTTGCGTATCAGCCGCGAACATGTGAATGCGTCCGAGGGCGTGATGCAGTGTTGGCGGTGTTCTCGGGCTTGTTCGAGAACATCACCGTGTTCGAGTTCCTGCCGGAGGTCGTTGCAGTGTCTGGGACGTCGGTGCTGGCGGAGCAGCGAGTGCGGGTGCAGTTCCCCGGCGAAGCAACCCATGAGCTGTTCGGGTTGGCGACGTTCACAGTCGGTGATGGCTTCGTCCGCTCCTGGCGGCAACTGCACGCCTAACCGGTCGAGTAGCGCCGCCTGAACGGGTCGGGCTCGGAGCGCGGCCACAACGAAGAAGGGGCCGACGGTGCAAACCGTCGGCCCCTTCTTGCGGTGGTGTCAGTGTCCGCTGCTGCCAGGGCTACTCGTCCCACCGGTGGTGTACGCCACCGCGCCGGCGCCGGCGAGCTTGCCGCCATCGACGATGAGGTACTCCTCACGGATCGGCGTCTGCGCGAACCACGCTTCGAGGATCTCCCGGGTGCCGGCGGCGTAGCGGGCCTGCGCGGAGAGGGAGGAACCGGACATGTGCGGAGTCATCCCGTCGTGCGGCATCGTCCGCCACGGGTGATCCGCAGCCGGCGGCTGCGGATACCAGACGTCACCGGCGTACCCGGCGAGCTGACCGGTCTCGAGCGCCCGGACAACGGAGTCGCGTTCCATGATTTCCGCGCGGGCGGTGTTCACGATGTACGAACCGCGCTTCATCTGCCCGATGAGCTCGTCGTTGAACATGTGGTACGTCTCCGGCTGCAGCGGCGCGTGGATGGAGAGGACATCGACGACCTTCAGCAGCGACGGAACGTCCTCGTGGTAGGTCAGGCCGAGCTCCTCCTCCACCTCCGCGGGCAGGCGACGCTTGTCGGAGTAGTGCAGATTCACGCCGAACGGCTTCAATCGGCGGAGGACCGCGAGACCGATGCGGCCCGCGGCGATGACGCCGCAGTTCATACCTTCCAGGTCGTAGGACCGTTCGACGGCGTCGGCGATGTTCCAGCCGCCGTTCTTCACCCAGTCGTGGGCGGGCAGATAGTTGCGGACCAGGGCGAGGATCTGCATCACGGCGTGCTCGGAGACGCTGATGCTGTTGCTGTAGGTCTCCTCCGCGACAGTGATGCCTCGGGCGATCGCAGCGTCGAGGTCGACGTGGTCGGAACCGATACCGGCGGTGATCGCGAGCTTCAGGTTCGGCGCCTTCGCGATCCGTTCCGCGGAGAGGTACGCCGGCCAGAACGGCTGCGAGATGACGATGTCGGCGGTGGGCAGCTCCCGTTCAAACTCGGAGTCCTCACCGTCCTTGTCGGAGGTGACGACGAGTTCGTGGCCGGCAGCTTCGAGGAACTTCCGCAGGCCCAGTTCACCGCTGACACTGCCAAGGAGTTCCCCGGGCGTGAAGTCGACCGCTGACGGCGACGGCAGCGACATTCCGCCCGGGTACTCCGTCAGGGTGGGGATGCTGTCGCGGGCGTAAACGGGCGGGTAACCCGTCACCGGGTCCGGATAGAGGACGCAAAGGACCTTTGCCATTGTGGATTCTCTCTCTGTCAGTCGTGAACTCTTACCCATTCATTCCATCGAACATTGCGATGCGTCGGATGAGTCAGATGACTTGGCATTGGAGAGGGAATACCAGGGCGGTTTCCTCACCGCAGACGCGCTGCCGTCAGCGCGTCGCGGAGACCCGCACGGGTAGTGACTCCGAGCTTGGGGAACGCGCGATAAAGGTGCCCGCTGACGGTTCTCGGCGAAAGGAACAGTTCCACCGCGATTTGCTTGTTCGTCATTCCCGATGCGGCGAGTGCGGCAACCCGGGCTTCCTGCTCCGTCAATGCCACATGCAGGGCCGCGTCGGCGGCGGCTGCCTGCGCGGCGGTGAGCTGCTGCTCCACGCGTCGCGCCCAATCGCGTGCGCCGGCGCGGGCGAAACGGTGCCGCGCCTGCTCGAGCGCGTCCAGCTGCGCTTCCACGTTTCCGCGGTCCGCCATCTCCGAAGCGAACGCGTACTGCAGCCGGGCGGCGTCGAAGTGCAACTTGTGCTGCTCCGCGGCGCGGACGGCGTTCCGTGCAAGCCATCCTGCTGGTCCGCCGCCGAGGCCGGCGAGCAGGGCAAGGTAGGCCACTTCGTGGAGTGCTGATGCGTGTGGATCCCACGCGTCGAGGAGTTCCCCGATGAGGTTCGTGGCGGGTTCTGCAGCCATCGTCGACGCTTCGACGATGTCGAGCGCGATCCGGGCGGCTGCGATGGAGCGCGGAGCGGCGCGCAGGCAGCCGAGGAGCCGTTCCTCATCGTCGAGGATGCGGTCCCAGTCACCGGCTCGTGCGGCGAGGAGCAGTCGGGCATGCTCGCCGGAAAGCTGAATGTCGGTGAACCCGTCGCGTGCGCCGAGCCGGACGAGGATGTCTGCTGCGACCGCGGCGGGACCGACGTCGCCGGTGACGGCGTCAGCGATGGTGACGATGGTCTGCGCTCGTGCGGCGTGCAGCGGAAGCCCGGCACGCTTCGCACGACGAAGGGTGTCGTCTGCGCGGACCCGGGCTTGGCCGAACGTCGCCCGGTCGAGGAGGTGCCGCGCATCGGCGAGCCCCACGGAGATGCTCATCAGGTCAGTTCGCTCATCCCAGAACCGTTGGCCGTTCCGCAACGCGGCGTTTCGTGGCCGGACCGCGTACGCGACCTCCGTTGCCAGGAGGTTCGTCATCCACGGTGCACCGAGCTGAGCGGTGGAAGCGGCGGCGTCGTCGAGTTCTTCTGCAGCAAGTGCACCGTGCTGGCAGTCGTGTTCCAGCAGCCGGATCATCCGGTCCGTCGCAGTGAACTCTGCTGGGTCGGCGCCGGCGAAGGTCGGCCGGAGCGCTGCCAATTCCCGGAGGGCACGGCCGGTGTCGCCGATGTGCACGGCGATCATCCATGCATGGTTCGGTGTGGCGGCTGGCTGCTGGTGGAGGCGACGCAGCAGCGGCGCTGCCAGCAGCGGGAACGTGTCGTCGGAGGGCACGGTGACAGCCGTTGAACGGCGGGCAGTGCCGAGGTCCGTGGTGGCGCGGATCTGGAACCGATCCAGACCCGGGTGCATGATCCAGTCGAATGCGGTTGTTTCGGGCTGAGGCCTGCCGAGGAGGGTGCTCTGCGCATCCATGATGGGTCCTCTCGAAGTCGTGACGAAGCTCTTCCGCGGCATCGGGTGCCGTTGACGTGGCAGCCCGGGGACGCTGGTGGAAGAGGACGGTGAAGCGTGTACTGGGACGCTAGATCGGAGCGTTCGGATTGGCAGCGCGCGTCCGTCGAAGGTCGGTTCGACAAAGGATGAGTGGCTCTGCCGGCAGGTCTTCGGCGGTTCAGCTTGCCGCGGCGAGGAGGTCCCGGTCCGCCGCGGTGCTGCGGTTGATACGCAGTTGCGTGAAGGCGTCTGCTGCCGCTGATCCCTCGTCCGCGTGCCAAACGGTGACCATGCATCCGCGGAGGTCGGGGAGGACGAAGTTGCGGATGCCGAACCGGATCACACCGAAGTCGCTGTCGGCTTCCACTTCGTAGTCGCCTGGGCAGAGGACTTCGTAGCGGTGCCAGATCCGGTCGAAGTCCCGGTCGGTGGCAAGCGTTGCGACGAGTTGGCGGAAACGGGGAGCGTCTTCGTCTGCGGTGTAGCGGAGTGTGGCGACAGCTGCCCTGGCGGTGTTTTCCCACTCGAGCAGCGCTGTCCGGTTCTCGGGCACGAACGTTGCTTGCACGACGTTCTTGCCGGCGGCGATGGTCCCTCCGGTCAAGGTCACCATCAGGTCGTTGGCGGCGATGATGTCGAGGTTGCTGTCGGTGAGGTACGCCGGTGTCGCCGACCACTGCTGCAGGATGCCTTCAAGTCGCTGGTACGTGTGCGCTTGCTCGCGGAACTCATCCGCGTGAGCGCCGAACGCTCCCTCGCCGCGGGCGAGACGTGCCATGTAGTCGGCAGCGTGGTGGTCGAGCCGCATCGCGCGTGCGAGCGCGTCGATCACTTGACGGGACGGAGTGCTGACACGGCCCTGTTCGAGGCGGACGTAGTACTCCGCGCTCATTCCGGCGAGACGGGCGACCTCGTCACGTCGGAGGCCAGGGACACGACGACTGGTGTCACGGTCCAGGCCGACGTCTTCGGGTTGACAGGTGGAGCGGCGGGCTCGGAGGAAGTCGCCGAGAGTTGTTCGGTAACGCATCAGGGATGCTCCTTCAGCTGCTCGTCGGCTCGCGGATTCGGGTCGCGGCGACGAGAGGGTTCGTGCGGAGATGACGGTCATCGGTTCCGTCGAGTGCGATGCGCGGTGAGCAGCGCGTCATGATCAGCGGTGCGACGTTGGTCGTCACGACGCGACTGGTTCGAGGGGCTGTCTCGTCGGTCAGCGACGACAACCACAGCCGAAAGCGGCTGCCGTTGCGGGGCCCGGTCGGTGCCGGACGGTGCGTCGTACCGCATGTCGTCCACTCCTTTTCCAACGATTGTCGGAACCGTACGGACGCTGCATCCCCTCACACATCCCCCAAGCCCGCCGCGCACATCACACAACTACGACGTTTTGGCCGTCCGGATCCGCGAACATCCGCGCGGGAACGCCGATCCAAGGGGACGGCGCGGTCCCGCCTGCGGGTGACGGCCTCACTGTCGAACGGACTTCCTCTCCCTGTCGAGGGTGCTTCGGCGGCGTCTGGCTTTGAATCGTCATCGCCGAACAACCGGCCCCCAACACGAAGGAAGAATCATCATGAGCGTTACCGTGAAGAGCGACCTGATCCTCTCCCACGCAGTGGTCACCGCCGACGTCACCGCCCCGTTCGAGAGCGTCGACATCGAGAAGTGGCTGAAGACCCTCCCGACGCACGAGTACCAGCGCTGTGCGCCCGGCGACCACAAGGCTGCCGGCTACACGGTCGACGACGACGGCACCCCGATGTCGATCAACATCGAGGTCATCGGCACCGGCCTGGTCATCCAGCAGTACCGCTTCGAGGTCGCCAGCAAGCACTACTGCAAGATGGTGTCGATCTCCGACGTCCTCTCCCCCGCCGGCTGGACCACCACGCAGGTCATCTGGGAGCTCGGCATCGAGCAGCTCGACGGCGACAAGCTCCGCTACGTCAACACCGTCACGTCGCACCCGACCGAGGACTTCCTGAAGTTCATCACCGACCAGGGCCAGACGTTCGAGCAGGCCGCCGCCGCCCGCCAGAAGGCTTCCGGTGAGCACTGCGAGCTCGAGACCCCGCACTACGCGCGCAGCATCGCCGCGCTCGCCATCGCCGACGCGGCCGCCGTCGCCGCCTGAACTGACCGAAACAGGAGGCACTCATGACGTCGGAAGCGCTCCACGCCGGCCACACGACCTTCGGTCACCAGCACGGCGAGGGATGCGGACACGACGCAGTCCAGCACGGCGACCACGTCGACTACCTCCACGGTGGGCATCGGCACGCCCTGCACGACAACCACTACGACGAGCACTGAGCTTCCGGTGGCGGAAGCGGGCGCCCCCCTGACCGTCCGCTTCCGTCACCGGTTTCTCATTTGAAAGGAACCCCAACGATGCCCAACGCGGTCCTGTTCGACCAGCCCGGCTCCCCGAACGTCCTCACGCTGCGTCCCGTCGCGAAGCTGACACCAGCAGCCGACGAAGTCCTCATCGACGTGCACGCCGCGGGCATCAACAACGCCGACCTCCTCCAGCGCCGCGGCCACTACCCCGTCCCGCCGGGAGCCCCACGCCCGCTCGGCCTCGAATGTGCCGGCATCATCACCGCAGTCGGCCGCGACGTCACCGGGTGGAACGTCGGCGACGAGGTCTGCGCACTGCTCGCTGGCGGCGGGTACGCCGACGAAGTCGCCGTCCCCGCCGGGCAGGTGATGCCGCTCCCTCGAGGACTGACCATGGTCGAAGCGGCCGCGTTCCCCGAAGTTGCCTGCACGGTCTACTCGAACCTCGCCATGATCGCCGGGGTGACCGAAGGCAAAAGCGTTCTGGTGCACGGTGCCGGCGGCGGCATCGGCTCGTTCGCGATCCAATGGGCTGCAGCCATCGGCGCCACCGTCATCACCACGGCCGGGTCCGACCTGAAAGCGAAAGCCGGCATCGACCTCGGTGCGGCAACCGCCATCAACTACCGCACCACCGACTTCGTCGACGCGGTCCTCGAGGTCACCCAAGGTGCCGGGGTGGACGCGATCCTCGACGTCGTCGGTGCCGAGTACCTGCAGCGGAACATCCGCTGCCTCGCCGACGACGGACACCTGATCATGATCGGCGGTTCGATGACGACCACGCCCATCGACCTGTGGGAGCTGCTCTCCCGCCGCGCCAGCATCTCCGCAACGCTGCTCCGCGCCCGACCGAAGGAGCAGAAAGCGAAGATTGTCGCCGGCGTCTCCCGGGATGCCCTCCCCCTCATCGAAGCGGGAAGTATTCGCGCCGTCATCGAAGCGGTCGTCCCGATGGCCGACGCTGCGACCGCGCACGAGCTCCTCGAATCCGGTCAGACCGTCGGGAAGGTCATCCTCGACAACACCTCCCGGACCGGCCGCTGACATCCCCGCCGGACAGGAGCAGCAGATGAAGCCGACACCCGCGCCACGCTCGACACCAAAGTCAGACGGCACCGCGGCCGTGTCAGCGCTCGCGCCGCTCGGAATCCCGATCTTCCGGGCACTGTGGATTGCGGCGCTGATCAGCAACATCGGCAGCTGGATGCAAACCGTCGGTGCGCAGTGGTTCATGGTCGAACACCACGCCCCACCGCTGCTGATCGCACTCGTGCAGACGGCGACGGCCGCACCCGTCCTGCTCCTCGGCATCCCCGCCGGCGTGCTCGGCGAGTTCCTCAACCGACGGACCCTGCTGATGTGGGTGCAGGGGTTTCAAGTCGCCATCAGCGGCACCCTCGTCGCGTTGACCGCCACCGGCGACATGACGCCGTACCTGCTGCTGTCGCTGACGTTGCTCCTCGGCGCAGCATCCGCCGTGCAACTCCCCGCCTACGGCGCGCTCGCGAACGAGATCGTCCCACGCGCGTACGTGCCCAACGCCGCATCGTTGAGCTCGATCTCGGTGAACCTTGCCCGCGCCATTGGCCCCGCAATCGCCGGACTTCTCATCTCCGGGCTCGGTGTCGCATTCGTGTTCGCGTTGAACGTGGTGTCGTTCGCCGTGTTCCTGATCATCCTGGTCTTCTGGCGGCAGTACCGGCCGGAACCGCACCTGTCGGAACCGTTCCTCGACGCCAGCCGCGCCGGCATGCGCTACGTCGCCAACGCACGAGTCGTCCGACGGATCTACGTCCGCCTCGGCCTGTTCGTCCTCCCCGGCAGCGCCCTCTACGCACTCCTGCCGCTCATCGCAACGGACCGGCTTCGACTCGGCTCCATCGGGTACGGGGTCCTCCTCGCCGGCCTCGGAGTCGGCTCCATCGCCGCTGCGTTCTACATCCCGAAGTTCCGAGACACTGTCGGCCCGAACCGTGCCGTCCTCATCTCGTCGGCACTCTTCGGCGCCGGAACGGTCGGCGTCGCCCTCTCCCCCACCATCTACCTGACCATCCCCATCCTCGCCGTCGTCGGCGCAGCGTGGATCGGCGCCATCGCCACCCTCAACGGCGCCGTGCAGTCCTTCCTCCCCGCATGGGTCCGAACCAGGGGACTCTCCATCTACCAGATGGTGCTCTTCGGAGCGACTGCCGTCGGAGCAGCACTCAGTGGCTCCATCGCCGGATGGCTCGGCGCGGTCCTCACCTGCCTCTTCGCCGGCATCGCCGTCCTCATTGTCGCCATCACACAACTCCTCTGGCCACTCCTCGTCACCGACGACATGCGTCGCAGCGCCGTCAAGCTGCCACTCGCCGACGACGTCGTCAACGCGGAAATCGGCGACACCACCGAGACGTTGGTGTCCGTCCGGTTCGACGTCGCCGATGCCGACCGAGACCGGTTCCTGGCGCAGATGGCCCTCGTCGAACTCAGCCGGCGGCGCACCGGAGCCAGATCCTGGGCGCTCTACGACGACCGGGAACACCCCGGCATCCTCGTCGAAGCGTTCCGCGTCGGCAGCTGGCAAGAGCACCTGAACCAGCACGCGGAACGTCTCACCGAATACGACGACGACGTCATCCGAACCGCCTGCGACATCGCCCAGTCATTCGAAGTCACCCACCTGCTGCGCACCCAAACGCCACGACCCGTGCGCCCACCCCGCCCCGGGCAGACCGCCCGCTCCTGAAAGGACCTCCCATGGCCATCACTGTCAACGACCTCATCGGCGCGTGGACCCTCGTCAGCGCCACCCAAACCTTCGACGACGGCGAACAAGTCGCCGAGTTCGGCCCCGACGCCAGCGGCTACATCATCTACACCGCCGACGGATCCGTCTCCGCCACCCTCGGTGACGCAGCCCGACCCCGCAGCGGCGCCACCGACCCGCAGCGAGCATCCGACAGCCAGCTCGCCGCCATGGCACACCGCTTCATCGCCTACGCCGGCCCGTTCACCCTCGACGAGGCCACCGGCACGATGACGCATCACATCGTCACCTCCCTCTTCACCGACTGGCAGGACGGTCAGCAGACCCGCCACGTCCGCATCGAAGACGGCCTTCTCCACGAAGCGGGCACGCCTCGCGTCGCCCCTGACGGCCGCCAGTTCAAGGTGGAACTGCTGTGGAAGCGGGTCGCCGCGGCCTGAACAACCAGTCACCCCGCCATCACCGCGATAGCCCACCGTTCCAGCGGAACGGTGGGCTGTTCGGCGTCCACACGTGACAGCTGACGCATGCCCAGGTAGGCAAAGAAGGGCCACGCAGTGCCGGTGTGCAGCGGCTTACCGTGAAGCCCAGCCCGACGCACGGAGGCACAACATGGACCCGCAAGCACTCGCCGATCAGCTCGCCCACGAACTCGCCAGGTCCGTCGCGGTCGCCACGATCGGCCGGGAGATCGTTGGCATCTCCTACGAGGCTGCCGACCACCCGACGCTCTTCAACGCAGCACGGCCCGCCCTCCCGGAATTGCTCCACGAGTGGGCAGGCAGCGGTTCGACTGGTCTGTCAGCAGGTCCTGACGGTTGGACTGAGCTCCCGCTGAGCGCGCACGGAATCCGCAGCGGGTTCGTCCTCCTCGCGGACAACGGCCGTGCGCTGCAATCACACGAACACACGCTCCTGGAACTCGCCGCAGCGGTGCTCGCCGCCGCCACTGGCATCACAGGAGAACAGGCCGACATCCGCGAAGTCGGCTTCCGCCTGCTGCTCAGCTACGACCCCGCGGAACGACGAGCCGCCCTACACCGGGCACGAGCTCGCAGATGGGTCACGGCAGCCGGTCCGATCGCCGTCCACGCGCTCCTCTTCGACGACCAATCCGGCACCCTCAGCCGCCAGCTCAGCCTCCAACAAATCTGCCGACGGCTCCCCGCCAACGTCGACGTCCTCCGCGAACGCGGCAACGTCGTCTTCCTCCTCTCCCGCAGCACACACGACGACATCGACCTCGACACGCTCGTTCGAACGGCTGCCACCGAAGCGGGGCTACCACTCGCCGGGATCGGATCTGCAACAGTTCATACCGAGGACGAGGACCTCGCACGAGCAGCGCACGCAGCAGAAAGCGCTGCGGAGATCAACGTCGCTGTCCCCGAGCTCGCCGGCAACACCCGCGCGGACCGCCTCGGCGGCTGGGCACTGCTCCATGCAGTGTCCGCCCAACGCGACCTCCTCTCCGTCGCCTCACCCGCCGCGGCAGCGCTCTGCGCCGCAGGAGAGGGACACCGCGAAACCGTCGAGACGTACCTCGACAACGCCGGCCAAGTTCGGGAGACCTGCGACCGGCTCCACATTCACCGCACCACGCTGTACTACCGCCTCGACAATCTCCCCCCGGTCGTCAAGGACGCTCTCGCCGATGGGATGCAACGCAGCACCCTCCACCTCGCGCTGAAACTCGACCGGCTGTGGGCGGCGTCCACGTAATCGCAGGAGGGGTGCGCGCCGCTGTCAGAAGGAGCGAGCTCTACTCGTCCGCCATCGCTCGCGGGGCCCTGCCGAACAGTACCTAGGGGCTAGAACCCGCCCCCTTGGGTGGGGTTGTAGCGCCGAAGGGCAGACTCGAACGTCTTTCCGCCCTGAGGCGGAGTCAGCATCCAATCGGTGAGCACGTCCAAGACACGAGCCGTGTGAGTAATGACCCGGGCATCGACATTGGGACTGCCACCGGTGTACGCGGCGAAAGCTGCTGCTGCGTCGTCGCCTGCCCGGATCTTCTCGCGAACGTCCTGCATCCCGAGGTGGACGAGCCCGTTCCGCAGACGCCGCTGGGCGAGAACCCACTGTGAGTCCGCTTCGTCCAGGAGTTCCGTGACTTTCGGAGGAACGCTATCCGGGGCGTCCGCCTGCAGGATCTTCAGCGCGGTCAAGGTCTGGAACAGCGCGACGAACCGGTGCTTCTTCGCCGCAGTGCGGCACCACGCACAACCGATTCGGTCCTCGCTGTGTGCCGCTGACATGAGCACGCTGTGCACCGTCATGAGTGCGGCCCCGAGCGCCGGCTGCAGCTGTCCCGCAAACAGGCGAGGAAGCGCCTTGCCGCTCTTCGTGTCCCACCATTCGAAGGCTGGCGGGACCGTCGGAGGATGCGCGGGAATCTCTGCTCCATCCAGCAACGTTGCGGCGACTTGCCCAATACCGAACGCCAGCTTCCGCACGACGGGGCCCGCTTCCCCGAGCGTCGCGGTCTGAGTAGGAGCAAGACCGGTCAGATAGTGCGCGCTGAGCAGCGATGTGTACGGCCGAGCGTCCACCGTGACCACTGACAGGTCGTCTCGGAGGAAATCGAAGAGCTTCCCGCGTCGGTCAGGCGGGTAGAACGCGCCGTGGTTGGCTGCGAGGAGATCCTCGAAGTGCGCGACAACGCCGTCCAGATTCCGCTTGGTGTCGGCGAAGAACTTCCCGCTCATCCGCGCAGCCTTCGCAGTCGCGGCGTCCCACCCCGGGTCGATGGTCCAACCGAGCGTCGTGTTGAAGTGCAGCTGAGCTTCGTAGGCGGCCATCGCCCCGTACTGCACCAACGCGATCTCGGCCGCGATGACGTCGCCGGCACGTCCGACCAGGGCAGTGGACACGTAATGGAGGTCGGCAAGCGCCATCTCGAGCGCGATGACCTCGACCGGTTCCAGTTCGCTCGACGCCACGGCAGGCCCCTCCGTTCAACGCTCCGCCCGGAGCGCAGTCGCAGCCTAACGACAGCGCGACCGCCGTTCAGCCTCGACGTTTGTCGTCCCAGCGCACGACATCCAGCGGATGTGCCGACGCGTCCGCGCGGCTTGGCTGATGGCATGACGAATGACCCGAATTGGAAGCTGCCCGACGTTCCCTCGTTCACGCTGGCAAGCCCCGACTTCACCAGTGGCAGCAAACTGCCCGACTGGGTTCGTGGTGCCGCTGCTGGCGGTGAAAACCGCTCCCCCGAGCTGACCTGGTCTGATGCCCCCGCCGGGACGAAGAGTTTCGTGCTGACCGTCTTCGACCCCGACGCACCGAGCGGTTCCGGATTCTGGCACTGGACGCTGACGAACATCCCCGGGACCGCGACGAGCATCGCCCGAGGCGCCGGCACCGACGACGCCCTCCTGCCCGCCGACGCGACCCGGCACCGCAACGAATACGGCACGGACGTGTTCCTCGGCATGGCGCCGCCTCCCGGTCACGGACCGCACCGGTACTTCTACACACTCAGCGCCCTCGACATCGACAAGCTCGACGTCCCCGCCGACGCGTCCCCCGCCATCGTCGGTCTCCGCCTCCGTCCGCACATCATCGGACGTGCGCAGATGGTCGGTATCCAGGAGACGGCCTGACCCTCAGCCGCAGACGACGAAGGAGGTGGGAATGCAGACAGCGTTCCCACCTCCTTCGTCGTTGCCGGTCCGCTACTGCGGTGGACGCCGCATCTGGAACCGTTCCTGCGCGGTGATGCGGAAGTAGTCAGCCGGACCACCTCCACGCAGGATCGGGTCCGCCGCCGCAGTGTCGTACACGCCATCGATGAGCAGCCGTTCGTCGATGTGGACGACGACGACCTCACCGAGCACCAACGACGAATCCACCGGTTCACCGTCAGCGCCCTGCAAGCGGATGATCTGCGACACCCGGCATTCGAAGGACACCGGGCTCGCCGCCACTCGAGGCGGCCCGATCATCCGCGACGGAGCGGTGGCAAGGCCCGCCAGCTCGAACTCGTCGACACCGTGCGGCGCCGCAACTGAGCTGGCGTTCATCGCCTCGGCGAGGGGCCGTGTGGCGAGGTTCCACGTGAACGCCCCCGTCGCGCGTGCGTTGCTGACGCTGTCCTTCTCACCGATACTCGCGAACCCGACAATCGGCGGCACGTAGTTGAAGGCGTTGAAGAAGCTATACGGCGCGAGGTTCCGGCGCCCTTGCTTGTCTTCGGTACCCACCCATCCGATGGGGCGCGGGCCGACGATGGCGTTGAACGGGTCGTGCGGAAGCCCGTGCCCCGCGGCGGGTTCGTACACGTAGAAACCAGGCTGGTCGCTGGACCTGTCAGACGGCATCGGACGACCAATCGAGGTAGGTGAATCTGCGGAAGCGGCGAACGCTCAGGGGCGCGGAAGCAGCGTCCAACGTACCGGGGCGCAGCTGTTACCTCGTGGCGTCGAACACGGTCCGCTCAACCGGTCGGAGTGAGCGGCCTTGTCGGCGAGCCGGATCACCTGCGGCGTCGTCCGCGGCCGTCAAGACGTACCGGTAGGTCTGCTGCAGTGATTCGAGTTCCACATCGCCCGCGTGCGGAGGTACCGGAAGTACGACTGGCGCTCGCCATAGCATGCCGAGGCGATGCGCCCACTGCTTCAGGAACAGGCTCTGCTCTTCCACTCGCCACCGTTGCAGCCTGCGCACCGCCGGTGACGAGCCGCTGTCCTCAACGACGGTGGTCACCCGCAGACCCGTCCCGGAGTACAACACGTCAGCCCCGGACGCCATGTACCAAGCGGGGTCGAACACCCGCTGCATCCACTGCTGCAGCAGCGGAGGTTCGTGGTGGTGCAACACCGGGAAGTGCACCACGATGTCGTCGGCGGCTGCGGCAAGAGCACGCTCCGCGGGCACGTTGATCGGATGCGACTGGTACCGGCTGTAGAGGTCGCGAACGGTCACGTCATCAATCGTCTCTGCGACGTCAACGAGCGCACGGTCGGGCTTCGACAACGGCAACGCCGGGTGTGCGACCAGGACCAAGGTTCGCCGAGACGGTTCGGACATGGCGAGCTCCTGACGTGAACGGGACGTGGCACCGGCACGATGTGTCGGCACTTCGACCGTGACATGCACGGCAGGTAGAACTGCCAGTCAGATGACCCGATTCGGCGAGCCCCGACGGGAGTCGATGCAAGCCCCAACATTCGACGGAAGACGCAGGGCCGGGCGCCTTCGATGCTTACTGCACACCATCCGACAATTCGAAGGAGCAAGCATGTTCACCACCGCATCCATCGGCGTGACGGGGATCCTCCTCGCCGTCATCCTCCTCATGGAAGTGACCGCAATCGTGTGCCTGGTCGTTGCGAGCCGTCGCAACCGTCGCAGCACACTGGACGCCTCGGAGCCGCGCCTGGTCCTCGTGTTCTCGCCCACCGGCGATGAGCAGCACGTACCGATGACGGCCGGGCAGGCGCAGTGATCAGCAGCGACGCGCTGAACCGTCGGCTTGCCCGCCGGCTGCACGCGCAGGACGAGCAGTGGTGGAAGCACGGGCTCCGTTCCCCGCGAGACCTGTCCATCCTCGCCGAGGTCCGCATGCTTCCCGCGGAGCCGACCTACGCGGACTTTTTCACCGCGTCAAACGGGTTCCCCTCGGTCTCAACCGAGCTCAACTAGTCGCCGCGGACTGCCGCGATCAGCTCTTCCACCGCACGGCCAGGTCGCGGCTGCTGCATCCACACCAGCACCTTCCGCAGCAAGATCGGTGGTATCAACGGCGACCGATACTGCGGCGGAACCGCAGCGAGTGTCTCCGCGGAACCGACCGTCAACGCCGCCCCGAGACCAGCTTTCGCCAACGCGATATGCAGCGCCGGGTCGCTTGTCGTATACGGGAACCGCAGGTCAGCGCGTTCCCGGCGTGCAGCGTCGTCGATCAGGGTTCGGACGCCGCTCTCTGGCGGATACGACACTGTGATCCGCTCCGCCACGTCGCGTAGACGCACCGGCTCGACGCTGCCAGCGGTCGGCGTCGTGTAGTCGACGATGACAAGCTCCTCCTCCAGGAACGGATGGGTGCCGAAGAAGTCCGGCAGCGCCCGCGGCGGTTCCGCAACGACGACCGCATCCAGTTCACCGGCCACCAACTGGTCCAGCAGTTTCCCGCTCGTCCCGTCGATCATGCGCAGTTCCAACAGTGGGTGGCGGCGGCGAAGCGTCGTCAGCGCAGCCGGCAGGACCGTCTCCTCCAAGCCGTCGATGACGCCGAGGTTGATCCGCCCGCTGAGCTGGCCGCCCC
This sequence comes from Curtobacterium pomorum, assembly GCF_044497295.1. Taxonomy (NCBI): domain Bacteria; kingdom Bacillati; phylum Actinomycetota; class Actinomycetes; order Micrococcales; family Microbacteriaceae; genus Curtobacterium; species Curtobacterium pomorum. The sequence continues at coordinate 193,539 of NZ_CP172409.1, read as the reverse complement.
GTTCCGACGCTGCCATCTCGAACTCGTTCATCGCCGCCAGCGCCTTCCGTGCGGTTGGCAGCAAAGCCGCCCCGGTTGCGGTGAGCGTCACCCCACGGCTGCCGCGCTCGAACAGCGGACCAGCCACCTGCGTTTCCAGAGCCCGAACCTGCTGACTCACTGACGGCTGGCTCACTCCCATCCGGACGGCGGCGCGACTGAACGACCCCTCGTCGGCCACCGCCACGAAACACTCCAACGCCCGCATCTCCACAACGTTGAGCATAAGCGACGCCTATAGCAGGCAGAAGACGAAACGGTCTTCACCTATATCCCTGTCGGCGGCAACCTTGACCTGACCGACGAGGAGACACTCATGACATCGCAAGCCCTTTCCCACACGCGACGACGCACATCCGCTGCCGGCCAGCAGCACGGGCAAGCCGGCGTGCTGCGCATCGTTGGATTTCTGTCCTTCTTCGACCGGTTCGCCACCGCGCCGCTGCTCCTGCTCGCCAGTCGTGACCTGCACGTCGGAATGGGTGCAGCGGTGCAGCTGGTCACCGTGTACGCCCTCTTCTACGCCGTCGGGCAGCCGTTCTGGGGCGCACTCAGCGACAGGATCGGGCGCCGCCGCGTCTTGCTGGTCGCCCTCGGCGGGATGGTCGCCGGCAGCGCCGTCAGCGTCATCGCGCCGACGTTCTTCTGGCTGCTCATCGCGCGTGCCGCCACCGGGCTGTTCGTCGGCGCGTTGTTCCCCACTGTCCTCACCATCGTCGGCGACGTGTTCACCGGTCCAGCTCGCAGCCGGCAGATCTCCGACCTGCAGACGTTCACGGCGCTCGGCACCACGGCAGCAACGCTCCTCGCGGGCATCATTGGAGTCGCGGTCGGCTGGCGGGCGATCTTCGCGGTCGCCGGTGTCGCCGCGCTCGTGCTGTTCTTCCTCGCCCGGAGCGTCCGAGACGCGGCACGCAGCACCGTCGAACGGCGGCTCCGGGACAGCTTCGGACGGTGGCCGGTCGCCCTGTACGTCGTCGGCGTTCTCGAGGGGGCGGTGCTGCTCGGCATCCTCACCTACATCGTGCCCGCACTCGAACGGGACGGCGTCAGCGTGCAACTCGCGGGGCTCCTCGGCTCCGCCTACGGTGTCGGCATCATCGTCGGTGCTGCAACATCGAAACGTGTCGCACACCGGTGGGCGCGGTGGATCCCGATCGCCGTGGGGAGCATCACTCTCATCGTCGCCTACGCGGTGGCGGCCGGGTCGCAAACGCTCGTCGCGCTGACGGTCGCCGCGGTCTTGGTCGGACTGTCGAACTCGTTCCTTCACTCCACCCTGCAGGGCCTCGCCACCGAACTCACCCCCGCTTCGCGAGCGACGACCGTGTCCCTGTTCGTCTCCGCCGTGTTCGTCGGCAGTTCCCTCGCCACCGCCGTCACCGCCACCGAAACCGCGACCGGGTACGGCCCCGTGTTCCTGCAAGCAGCTATCGCCGGCGTCATCGTCGCAGCCTCATCAGTGCTCTTCGCAGTCCTCTGGGAACGACGAACCAGCCACTGAAGTCCGCTGCCGAGTAATTCGACGCTGTTCGGCACCGGCACCACTTTCGAAGGATTGCACCATGGCGACACACACCGAAACCGCTCCGACCAAGGCGAAGCAAGTACGGCTCCCCCGCACCGCCGCGGTCTGGGTGATGGCCGGCATCCTCTGGGCGTTCTTCGCAGCCGCAGCAGCCCCATCACCGCTGTTCCTCGTGTACCGCGCCGAATGGGACTTCCCCGTCTGGATGCTGACCCTCGCGTTCGCCATCTACGCCATCGCGTTGCTCGGAGCGCTGCTGTCCTTCGGACGGCTCTCCGACCACATCGGACGACGCCCCGTCCTCCTCGGAGCGCTGCTACTCGAATGCGTCGCGATGACGTTGTTCCTCACCGCCGGGAACATCGGCATCGTCATCCTCGCCCGCATCGTGCAAGGCATCGCCACCGGCGCAGCCACCGGCGCTCTGTCCGCCGCGATCACCGACTTCGCACCCCCGCACCGGAAGACGCTCGCCCCACTACTGAGCAGCGTCGCTCCGCTATCCGGTCTCGCCGTCGGCGCCATCTTCGCCGGCCTCGCCACCGAAGGCGGACACCCCATCGTCGTCGTCTTCATCGTCTTCGACATCCTCTTCCTCGTCAGCCTCGGCGCCGTCGCCCTCAGCCCCGAATCCGTGACACCCCGACCCGGAGCAGGACGAAGCCTCGTCCCCCGTGTGGCGATCCCAGCCGCAGCCCGCGCCGAGTTCATCCGCGAGATCCCTGTCTCCGCCGCGGTATGGATCGTCGGCGGGTTCTACCTCGCCGTCGTCGCCGAAGTACTCCGCGAAGTACTCGGTGTCACAAGCGGCGCCGTCGAAGGGTTCTACATCGCCGGCGTCTCCGGCTTCGGAGCACTTGCGTCGTTCTTCGCACGGAACCTCCCGGCCCGCGTCAACGCGGCCTACGGCTCGGTTCTCATCGCAGTCGGCATGCCAATCGTCCTTCTCGGGATGAACACCCGCTCCTTCGTCGTCATCGCCATCGGAACCCTCCTCGCCGGCGCGGGGTTCGGCATGGGGTACCTCGGCGGCGTCGGCATCCTCGCCCCGCTCGCGAAAGCCCACGAACGCGGCGAACTGTTCTCAGGCCTCTACGTCGTCAACTACCTCGCGTTCGGTATCCCCGCGATCATCGCCGGACTCTTCATCGACGCGTTCGGGCTGCTGCCCACCGTCAACGGGTACGGCATCTTCGTCGTCATCGCCGGGCTCGCCGGCGCCGCACTGCAACTCCCCCGGCTCTTCCGATACGGCCACCGCAGCGCCAGATAGTCACGCCGGACGCCAGCCACCAGTCGGGGAGAGCGACGAGCGGCACCCGGTGAAAACAGGGAACAACTTGCTGCTGTATGCCACGCTGGAAGGAATCCCCCACGATATGGAGCAGCACATGGCACAGAAAGTGACCGCCCACCTCGTCGACGACCTTTCCGGCGACGTCATCGAAGCCGGCAACGGACGCACTATTCAGTTCGGCTTCGACGGCAGCAACTACGAGATCGACCTTACCGACGACAACGCCGACAAGCTCCGTGAAGCGTTCTCCGACTACATTGCCGCAGCCCGCAAGGTCTCCGGTCGCAGCACCCGCACGGCGTCCGCGTCCCCGGCGGCGAAGGGGCGCAGCAACCCCGACGAGCTGGCGAAGATCCGCGAATGGGCTGCCGCGAACGGACACGAAGTGGCCGCCCGGGGCCGCATCAGCCAGCAGGTCCGCGACGCATACGCCGCGGCGAACTGACCGACGCCGCTACGCTTTCCCCGGGGCTTGCCACGAGAAGTACGAACTCATCCTCCACGAGCAGAAAGCCAACGGCACCCTTCGCCTCAGCTGCCCGGCGTCCGGGCCGTCCCCAACAGCGTCCTGCCCGCTCCGCGAGCTGCAGAAGAACGCCGTCCCCGTAGAAGAAGCGGACCGTGTTCGCATCTACGAGGAGAACATCACCGACCGGCAGAAGAACTACAAGGTCTGCTGCCAGAAGTCGGTATCCGTGAAGCCAACCACACACGTGCAACAGCGGCAGAAGCTCCGCTACGGCAGCCAGGAATGGTTCGACACATACCGGGCCGACCGGAACAGCAGCGAGTCCTCCAACGACCTGCTGCAAAAGGACCACAACCTCGAAAACACAATGAGCCGACCCATGCACGGCCTCGCCGCACAGCAGTTCGCGCTCGCCCTCTTCGCCGTCGCATCGAACATGCGACGCATCATCCAGTTCGAACACGACGAATACGAACTGGAACGACGAGCCGCCGCCGGCCGCGCACCCCAACCGCGGAAGCAGCCCGACGACTACCTCAAACGTGCCCGCGACCGCAACGGCGAAACCCGCTACATGCGGAACCCGCCGCCCCGGAAGCTCGTGCCCTGGGAACCATTAGAGCTACCGCCAGTGCCCGCGTAGCGGGCCGACCCGCACCGTCAACGCCGGCAGAACCAGACACGACCACCCGCACACCCCGACGCTCCGTCGCGCCTTCAAACAGCGGCCGAGCGCCCGGGGTGCTTCGGCGCGCTCGAAAACGGCTCGCAGAGACGCCGAGTCGAGCCCGCGCGTGCGCAGATCCTGCGGCGAGCGCCGAGACGCGGCCCACAGCGGCGTCCGAAAACCAGAACAGCCCCCAGCCGAAGCCGGGGGCTGTTCTGTTGGGCCAGACCTGCAAACGCTGGAGACCAGACTTGCAATTGACCCAGTGGCGGTACCGGTGGGATTTGAACCCACGGTGGAGTTGCCCCCACACATGTTTTCGAGACATGATCCTTCGGCCGCTCGGACACGGTACCGAGAAAGAGTTTACACGATCCGGGAGGCCCGTCACGCCACCCGACATCGGCCTGCCCTCCACAGGCGGTCGCCCCCAGGGCTCTTCCCCCACCCACAGGCCGCCCACGTCGTCGACTCGGCCTGCGGGCGTACCGTCCACGACATGAAGACCCGCACGCTCATCGCACTCCTGACGTCCGTCCTCGGTGGGGCCGGTGTCCTCGGCGCTGCTGCCGTCGGGGCCCGGGCCGGCGTCAAGGGCCAACGGGCGGCTGCGCAACGGGTGGTCGACATGTTGCCGATCCATGCGGACTGGTGGCACGAGCGACAGCAGCACGAGGGGCAGCTCCTGTACGTGGCGATCGGTGACTCGGCGGCGCAGGGCGTCGGCGCGACGGTCCCGTCGCGCGGGTACGTGGGCCTGTTGGCTCGGCGCATCCGGCATCGTTCCCACGAGTCGGTGCGGGTCGTGAACCTGAGCGTCTCGGGCTCGACGACGTGGGGTGCCAAGCGCGACCAGTTGCCGAAGCTCCGGCAGTACACGCCCGACATCTGCACGGTGTCGATCGGGGCGAACGACATCGCCGACTTCGATCCGGACAAGTTCGAACGCAACATCCGGGCGATCTACGGCGCGGTGCCGTCGCATGCCGTGGTTGCCGAGCTGCCGTGCATGTTCGTGCCGGACCGTGAGCGCAAGGTGGCGGTGGCGAACGAGATCGTGCACCGGGTGGCCGCCGAGTTCGGGCTCACGGTGGCGCCGCTGCACACCATCACGAAGCGGGTGGGGGTCCGCCGCACGTTCTTCAACAGCTACGGCGACCTGTTCCACCCGAACGACCGGGGGTACGAGGTCTGGGCGAGCGCGTTCGAGCCCGCGGTGGACGCCCGGGTCGACACCGTGGCGGCGATCCGGCACTACCTGTCCGCGCGCGAGGCGGAGAACCTCGGGCGCGAGGCCGGCGCCGTCGCGAACGCCCGAGCCGAGCAGGACACCGACGGCGCCGAGGCACTCGACCACGCCAACCGACCGAGTCCCGTCGAACGGATCCGCAACCGGATGACGGGTTCGATCGCCCTGCCCGACGAGCCGGTGCACCGCTCCGGTGATGTCGGCGGCACGGCCTAGCCTCGACGACATGGCGCGCCCGCAGTCCCTCTACCGATGCACCGAGTGCGGCTGGACCAGTGTCAAGTGGGTCGGCCGGTGCGGCGAGTGCCAGACCTGGGGCACGGTCGAGGACTCCTCGGCGGTCTCGGCGAGCACCCGGGGCACGGCGGCCGTCGCCGTCACCGGGGCCCGCGCGGCCCGCCCCATCACCGAAGCCCGCGGCACCACTGTGCAGCGGTGGCAGACCGGCATCGGCGAGTTCGACCGGGTGCTCGGCGGCGGGGTGGTGCCCGGTGCCGCGGTCCTGCTGTCCGGCGAACCCGGCGTCGGCAAGTCCACGCTCCTGCTCGAGGTCGCTTCACGGGCGGCCGCTTCCGGCAAGCGCGTCCTCTACGTCAGTGCCGAAGAGTCCGTCGACCAGGTCCGGCTCCGCGCCGAGCGCACCGGGGCGATGCACGACGACCTCTACCTGGCGAGCGAGGTCGACCTCGGCGTCATCATCGGCCAGATCGACCAGGTCAAGCCAGACCTGCTCATCGCCGACTCCGTCCAGACCATCTCGTCCAGCTCGATCGACGGCATCGCTGGCGGCACGTCGCAGGTGCGCGAGGTCGCCTCGACCCTGATCCGCATCGCGAAGGACCGCGCCCTCCCCGTCCTGATCGTCGGCCACGTCACGAAGGACGGCACGATCGCCGGGCCGCGCCTGCTCGAGCACCTGGTCGACGTCGTCTGCCACTTCGAGGGCGACCGGCAGACCGCGCTCCGCTTCGTCCGGGCGCTGAAGAACCGCTTCGGCCCCACGGACGAGGTCGGGTGCTTCGACATGGGCGGCGACGGCATCCACGAGGTCCCGGACCCCAGCGGCCTCTTCATGTCCAAGAACGCGACCCCGGTGTCCGGCACGTGCGTGACCGTGGCGCTGGAGGGGCGCCGGGCACTCCCGGTCGAGGTCCAGGCGCTCATCGTCCCGAGCTCGGCACCTCAGCCCCGCCGGGTCGTGAACGGCGTCGATGCGTCACGCGTGGCGATGCTGCTCGCGGTGCTCGAACGCCGAGCCGGTCTCAAGCTCTCCGACGCCGACGTCTACGTCTCCACGGTGGGCGGCATGAAGCTGACCGAGCCCGGCGCCGACCTGGCGATCGCCCTGGCGCTGGCGAGCGCGGCGCGGGACCGTCCGTACCCGCACACGCTCGCCGCCGTGGGCGAGATCAGCCTGGCGGGCGAGATCCGTCCGGCCACGGGGACCAAGCAGCGCGTGAACGAGGCGAGCCGACTCGGCTTCACGACGGTCCTCGGCGCCGACTCCGGGCATCTGCGCGAAGCACTCCGCGTGGCGTTCTCCATGACGCAGTCCGCCCGCGAGCGCGAACTCGACCGCGCGTTCTGATCGCCTAAGCGCGCAATGCGGCCAACAGGTCCTCGGGCGTCGCCTGCATGGTGTTCGGCCCGGCGATGTCGAAGAACACGCCCTCGAGCATGTCGAGGTGGGCGCTCAGGAACTCCTCGAGCCGAGGCCCGTCGTAGACCATGACCTGTCGGATCTTCTCGTCCGGCACCATCGCCGTGTAGGCGTCAGCCGACGAGAACAGCAGCAGGATGCGCTTCTCGGAGCCTTCGCGCCCGAACACCCGCACCTGCATGTCCTTCTTGCCGGTCACGAGCCGGGGGACGATCACGATGTCGTTGCGCAGCGCGAACGCCACCGCAGCGACGTCCTGCTTCGCGAGGGCTTCCTCGAGCTGTTCGCTCCGGAAGCGCTGTTCCTTGTCTGCCATCTGATCAATTCCACCAGATTTTCGTCGTTCAGTGACGCACGGGTAGCCAGTCGGCTCTGAGCACGCTAGCCTGATGGAACCGCTTCGGCGGCGCTCAACGTTCGGGCGAGGTGGTTTGCCCCTCAACTCGGACTACCAGGGTCACTGGCCATCAGGCCTGACCCCGAACCCGTCCCGCCGGCACCTGCCCGCGTGGCGCATCACCCCCGTCGACGTACGTCGGGGCTCCGCAGGTGCGATCGCACCATGGCGGAACGCAAGAAAGCTAAGGAAACGCCATCATGGCATCTACCGGTACCGTCAAGTGGTTCAACAACGAAAAGGGCTTCGGCTTCATCGCCCCGGACGACGGAAGCGCTGACGTCTTCGCGCACTTCTCCGCGATCGCCGGCAACGGCTACAAGTCGCTGGAGGAGAACCAGAAGGTGGAGTTCGACATCACCGAGGGCCGCAAGGGCCCGCAGGCGGAGAACATCACCGTCCTCGGCTGATCACATCAGCTTCGAACGGCCCCGTCGTCCTCTGGACGGCGGGGCCGTTTGCTGTTCCCAGCGACGCCCGCGCCCCGAGACCGCCAGCCCGCGCGGCGCCAGAGCTACTGCAGGATGAACTGCACCGAGGTCTTCGACTTCAGGTTCCCGACCGCGACCTGCAGGTGGTAGCTGGCCCCGTCGGCCGAGACCGCCGGGCGGGACGCATCGCACGTCGTGGTGGACGACCGGGTCCGGTCCCAGGCGATCGCGGGCGTGGTCAGGGTCTGGCCGGACTTGATCGTGACGTCCTGGTTCGTGCCGCCGGTCTGGCAGTCCTTCGACGACCAGTACTGCTCCTCGCCCGAGCTGATGGTCAGCACCTGCTGCGCTGACCCGAGGTCGAGGTGGCACGAGTTGGTGCCGGTGTTCTTGATCGACATCGCGATCTTCGGGTCCTCGGTGGGGCCGTAGGCCTCCTTGTCGAGCACGGGTGTCAGGACGACCTGGTCCTTGCTGCACGTCGACCCGTCGGGAGCGGCAGCGGCAGCGGTGGAGGCCGGTGCCGACGCCGAGCGGGACGGGTCAGCGGACGACGCACCACCGGCCGAGGCGGACGGCGAGGACGTCGGTGCTGCCGTCGGGGTCGACGCGCTCCCCCGTCCGACGACGATGAGCACGACCACCACGACGATGATCACGAGCGCTCCGAGCACGGCTGCACGACGGCGCCAGTACACGACCGGCTTCTCGGGCCCGACGGGGTGACGCAACGACGACATGCGCACAGGGTAGACAACCCCGGATGCCCGGTGCGGGACCCCCGCCGGGTGCCGCGAGAAAGCGTCAGAGGATCTTCAGCATGCGGGTGTTGCCGAGGGTGTTCGGCTTGACCCGGGCGAGGTCGAGGAACTCCGCGACCCCTTCGTCCGACGACCGCACGAGCTCGGCGTAGACGGCGGGTTCGACGACCTGCTCGCCGATCTCGAGGTACCCGTGCTTCGCGAAGAAGTCGACCTCGAACGTCAGGCAGAAGATCCGTGCGACGCCGAGTTCCCGGGCGTCGTGCTCGAGCGCCTCGAGCATCCGGTGTCCGACGCGCTTGTGGATCCAGTCGGCGTCGAGGGCGAGCGTGCGGACCTCGGCGATGTCGTCCCAGAAGACGGCGAGGGCGCCGCAGCCGATCGGTACCCCGTCGGGTCCTTCGGCGATCCGGAACTGCTGGATCGAGCCGTAGAGCGCGACGTTCTCCTTGCCGAGCAGGATGCGCCGGTCGACGTAGGGGGCGATGAGTCGCTGGATGTGCGGGACGTCGGAGGCGAGTGCCGGTCGCACGAGGATCCCGTGCTCGTCACGGACGTCGAACGCGTGCTTCCCGTGCTCTGTCATCTCGACAACCCTAGACCGCGCCGGAGCGCAACCGAACGCCGCGCCCGGACGAGCGGCAGCGGACCTTCCCGGGGGACACCCCGCTGGACGGTGCACAGGCTGAGCCGCCTACCGTCCACACCATGCCCCAGATCATCGAAACCGTCGACGTCAACGTCCCCGTCTCCGCAGCGTACGGTCAGTGGACCCGCTTCGAGGAGTTCCCGCACTTCCTCGACGAGGTCGAGAAGATCGTCCAGGTCGACGACAAGACCACCGACTGGACCGTGAAGGTCGCCGGCCAGGAGCGCGAGTTCCGTGCCGTCATCACCGAGCAGCACCCCGACGAGCGGGTGGCCTGGACCGTCAAGGACGGCGAGACCGACCACGCCGGTGTCGTCACCTTCCACAAGCTGTCCGACAACGAGACGCGCGTCACCGCGCAGATCGACTGGGAGCCGTCCGGCTTCCTCGAGAAGCTCGGCGCAGCGGTCGGCGTCGGTGGCCACGCCATCAAGAAGGACCTGCAGAACTACAAGGAGCGCGTCGAGTCCGCTCCGACCGACACGGGCTGGCGCGGCGACGTGCAGGCGTGATCACGGCCTGAGACGTCCGCAGGCGGACAGACGGGAGGCCCGGTGCCAGCTGGCACCGGGCCTCCCGTTTCGTCCGTGCACCGGTTTCGTTCGGCATCCCCCCACGACATGCCGACCTGCCGGTCCGGCGCGAGCCTGGCAGAGTGGTCACACTGGCCGTCGCGCTGGTCCAGTTTTATCATGTCTGAGACAGATGTACAGGGCGGGGAGACATGATCGAGTACAACGACGACGATGCACACCGGCGAGAACTCTCCCGGAAGCTGCAGTTGCTGATGGACGTCGTCGAGGCGAATGCCGGGCAGCGACCGTCCTACAAGGAGATCGCGGCCGAGATCGAGGCACAGGGTGCGTCGATGAGCCGGCCGCGGTGGGGCTACATGCTCGGGGGCAACGGCCCGGCCGTCCGTGACCAGCGCCTGCTCGCAGCACTCGCCGGCTACTTCGGCGTCCCGGCGGAGTACCTGACCGACGCGGCGGGCAACACCGACGTGCCCGAGCGGGTGCAGGCGCAGCTCGAACTCGTCCTCGAGCTCCGCAAACGCGAGGTCGTGGCCTTCGCGACCCGACGCCTCGGCGAGTTCGCCTCGGCCGACGAGATCCGGGACTTCACCGAGCACCTCCGGCGGCTCGACGAGTCGGGGTCCGCGCCGTGACCGGCGTGCGCGAGCGGTTCGGCGCCCGGCGCCGGCAGGCCGTCGCCCGGCGGAGCGTGCGGCGGCTCGGGCTCCCCCGGCGGCTGACGCTGCCCGCCCTCCTCGCCCGCGCCGAGTCGACCCTCGGCAAGCCGATCCGGCTGCGGACGGCCAACCTGCCCGGTGACCTCTCCGCACGGTTCATCCAGCGCGCCGACCACGCACTCCTCGAGACCCGTCCCGACCTGTCCGAGCGCTCCCGCGTGGCTTGCGTGCTCCACGAACTCGCCCACGTGTTCCTGGCGGACCCGGGCTGCGACCACCAGGCCTACACCGGGCTACTCACCGGCCGGACGGCGTTCACACGGTCGCTGGACACCCCGCACGAGCAGGCGGTCGAACTCGTCGCCGACGAGCTCGCGCTCCGGATCGGGCTGCTCGACCCGGACGACCGCGAGCCCGGGATCTTCCGGTGACGCTGCACGTCTGGGGGTCGATCCCGGTGTGGGTCATCCTGACGGTGCTCGTCGTCCGGCTGCTGCTGGTGCGGACCCAGTCGGCGAGCGTCACCTGGCTCATGGCGTGCTGCGGCTTCGTCGCCGTCGGCCTGACGATCAACCAACCGGACGTCACCACGTTCCTCGCGGGCGTCACGCACGTGCCCAACATCGCAGACCTGGTCGGACGGTGCCTCATGGTGTGCGGCATGTTCGCGCTCGCGCAGTCGGTGGAGGCCGCTGCGCGTTCCGCGAAGCTGCTGCGCGCGAGCCGGATCATCGCCTGCGTGGTCGTGCTCCTCGCGCTCGTCGTGCTCTTCACGCTGGTCGACGCGCCGACCCCGACGGCACAGTTCATGACCGTCTACGGCGACCAACTGCCGACCGCGCTGTACTCCGCGGTCGAGATGACGTACATCGCGGTCGTCATCGCCCGTTCCGCCACCGCCGTCCTGCGCGGGTTCCGGAGCGGTGACGGCCTCGGCCGGATGTACTGGCTGTTCGTCGTCGGGGCCGTCGGGCTGGTCCTGCTCGCCGTCATCGCGATCGCGCTCGACGCCGTCCACGTCGCCGGTGTCGACGGCGCGGTCCGGGCGCTGTCCACCGTGTACGCCCCGGTGTTCCTGCTGTCCATGGCGCTGCTCGCCGTCGGTGCCGCCGGGGGCGTGCTGCCGGACGCGGCACGCGAGTTCCGCGACTGGCGGGAGACCCGGCACCGGTTCCGCAGCTTGGAGCCTGAGCTCCGGCGGCTCGAGGCGGCCTCGGGGCACACCGGGCTCTACTTCACGATCGCCTGGCAGCGTCGCCAGTGGCGCAGTCGGTTGCACCGACTGGCCGTCGAGATCGAGGACCGCGCACGCGAGGCCGGGCAGGACGTCCCGGCTGCGGCGACCCTCACCACCGCACGACTCAGGGAGCTCTCATGACAGCCGGACGCACGACCGCACTCGGAACCGCACTCGGAACGGCAGTCGGCACCGTCGGGACGCTCGGACTGGGCGCTTTCGTCGCCCGACGACTGCTCTTCCCCGCCCCCTACACGGCGACCGCCACCGTGCGGAGCAGCACCGGGACGGAGGTCGAACTCGTCGCGACGCGCGACACCCGCCTGCCGGGGACGTACGACCTGCAGCGCGACGACGCCCGCGTCCAGGTCGGTGCCCTCGTCGCCGCGAGCACCGAGACCGAGCCCAGCGGGGACACCATCCGCCGCCGCGTCACCGGCACCGTGGCGACCGGTGACTGGGCCTGGGACGCCCTGCGGTACGACGGGCCGGCCGACGTCCCCGGCGCCGAGCCCGAGGCCGCCACGACCCACGTCGTCCACGTGCACGGCCAGTCCCTCGGGCCGCGGCAGGTCCTCCGCGGCGTCGGTGTCTGGCGCGGCCTCGGCGCGACGTCCGAGGTCCTCGACACCACGGACCTGCCGCTCCGGTCGCTCGACCCGGGGGCAGCAGACCGCATCGTCGCCGCGGTCCGCGCCGCCCGCGCCCGAGGCGCCCGCCGCGTGGTGCTGCAGGGGTGGTCCGCCGGCGCCCTCGCCTGCTCGGTCGCCGCCGGCCGGGTCGACGTCGATGGGATCGTGGCCGTCTCGCCGCTGCTCGACGTCGCGTCGGCACTCCGCGGAGCGGTCCGTGGGGCACGCCTGCCCGCCTTCGTCGGCACCGTCGCTGCGCGCATCGCGACGACCCCGGTGCTGTCCCGCCTGGCGGGAGCGTCGGCACCGGTCACGACCACGGCCTGGCAGGACGCGACGACGCCGACGCTCGTGGTCCACTCCGAGGCCGATGCACTGGTCGCAGCGGACGACGTGGCCGCGATCACCGCACGCCCGCACGCCACCGCCGTCGCCTTCCGCACGGCACCGCACACGCTCGAGTGGAACGAGGACCAGGAGCGCTGGGAGGACGCGGTCCGCCGCTTCGTCGAGACGTTGCCCGCCATCGCGTAGCGGACGTGCAACGGCCCCGGTCTGCGAACAGACCGGGGCCGGCAGCGACTCGATCCGTTGGGGGGAACCGATCGAGTGCGACGCGCGAGGAGTTGGGGGGAACGTCTCGCGCGCTGGTTCCACCGTACCCCCGGACGGGGGTCCGTGGACGCGGGACGCGCGCATCGGCGATCCGGGATCTGGACCGACCCGATGACGGACGGGAGGCCCGGTGCCAGCTGGCACCGGGCCTCCCGTCGTGCAGACCGTCAGGTCCTAGGACTCGATCTCGCCCTGGGGCGCGTCCGCTGCGGTCTCGACCGCGGCTGCGCCGGCGAGGACCTCTTCGCGGCCCGGCTGACGCCCGGTCTCGAAGTGGAACGCACCGTCGACGAAGTCGACCTTCACGTGGTCACCGGCGTTGAGCTCACCCTGCAGGATGTGCTCGGACAGCTGGTCCTCGACCTCGTGCTGCATCGCGCGACGGAGCGGGCGTGCACCGAGGGACGGGTCGAACCCGACCTTGATGAGCTGCTCCTTGGCGGGGAGCGTGAGCTCCACCGTCATGTCGCGGTCGAGCAGACGGTCGGCGAGGCGCTTCACGAACAGGTCCACGATCTGCAGCAGTTCGGACTGCGACAGCTGCGGGAACACGATCGTGTCGTCGACACGGTTCAGGAACTCGGGCTTGAAGTGCTTCTTCAGCTCCTCGTTGACCTTGCCGCGCATGCGGTCGTAGCCGACGGCCGAGTCACCCTCGACCTGGAAGCCCACCGGGCCACCAGCGATGCCCTGCGAACCGAGGTTCGTGGTCATGATGATGACGGTGTTCTTGAAGTCGACCACGCGGCCCTGACCGTCGGTGAGACGGCCCTCCTCGAGCACCTGCAGCAGCGAGTTGAAGATGTCCGGGTGGGCCTTCTCGATCTCGTCGAACAGGACCACGGAGAACGGCTTGCGGCGCACCTTCTCGGTGAGCTGGCCGCCCTCCTCGAACCCGACGAACCCGGGAGGGGCACCGAACAGACGCGAGACGGTGTGCTTCTCACCGAACTCCGACATGTCGAGGGAGATCAGTGCGCCCTCGTCGTCGAACAGGAACTCGGCGAGCGCCTTGGCGAGCTCGGTCTTGCCGACACCCGTGGGCCCGGCGAAGATGAACGAGCCCGAGGGGCGGTTCGGGTCCTTGAGGCCGGCACGGGTGCGGCGGATCGTCTTGGACAGGGCCGAGATGGCCTCTTCCTGACCGATGACCCGCTGGTGCAGCGCCTTCTCCATGAAGACGAGACGCGAGGTCTCCTCCTCGGTGAGCTTGAACACCGGGATGCCCGTGGCCTGCGCCAGGACCTCGGCGATGATGCCCTCGTCGACGGTGCCGGACGCGGCGACGTCGCCGGCACGCCACTGCTTCTCGAGGCGGAGACGCTCACCCAGGAGCTTCTTCTCCTCGTCGCGCAGCGAGGCGGCCTTCTCGAAGTCCTGCTCCTCGATGGCGGCTTCCTTCTGCCCGCGGACCGTCGAGATCTTCTCGTCGAACTCGCGGAGCTCCGGCGGCGCCGACAGGATCGACAGCCGCAGGCGTGCGCCGGCCTCGTCGATCAGGTCGATGGCCTTGTCCGGCAGGAAGCGGTCCTGCACGTAGCGGTCCGCCAGGTTGGCGGCCGAGACGATCGCACCGTCGGTGATGGACACCTTGTGGAACGCCTCGTACTTGTCGCGCAGGCCCTTGAGGATGTTGATCGTGTGCGGCAGCGACGGCTCGTTGACCTGCACCGACTGGAAGCGACGCTCGAGTGCGGCGTCCTTCTCGAAGTGCTTGCGGTACTCGTCGAGCGTGGTGGCACCGATCGTCTGGAGCTCACCGCGGGCGAGGAGGGGCTTGAGGATCGAGGCGGCGTCGATCGCGCCCTCGGCAGCGCCGGCACCGACGAGCGTGTGGATCTCGTCGATGAAGACGATGATGTCGCCGCGGGTGCGGATCTCCTTCGTGACCTTCTTGAGGCGCTCCTCGAAGTCACCGCGGTAGCGGGACCCGGCGATGAGCGACCCGAGGTCGAGCGAGTAGAGCTGCTTGTCCTTGAGCGTCTCGGGCACGTCGCCCTTGACGATCGCCTGGGCGAGGCCCTCGACGACCGCGGTCTTGCCGACGCCGGGCTCACCGATCAGGACGGGGTTGTTCTTGGAGCGGCGGGAGAGGATCTGCATGACCCGCTCCATCTCCTTCTCGCGCCCGATGACGGGGTCGAGCTTGCCGTCACGAGCGGCCTGGGTGAGGTTCCGACCGAACTGGTCGAGGACCTGCGAACCCTGCTGCTGGCCGTTCTGCTGCTGCTCGCCGCCGACGGCGACCGCTTCCTTGCCCTGGTAGCCGGACAGGAGCTGGATGACCTGCTGGCGGACCCGGTTCAGGTCCGCGCCGAGCTTCACGAGGACCTGGGCTGCGACGCCCTCGCCCTCGCGGATCAGGCCGAGCAGGATGTGCTCGGTGCCGATGTAGTTGTGGCCGAGCTGCAGCGCCTCGCGCAGGGACAGCTCGAGCACCTTCTTGGCACGCGGCGTGAACGGGATGTGCCCGGTCGGCTGCTGCTGGCCCTGGCCGATGATGTCCTGGACCTGCTCGCGGACGGCGTCGAGCGAGATGCCGAGCGACTCCAGCGCCTTGGCGGCAACGCCCTCGCCCTCGTGGATCAGGCCGAGGAGGATGTGCTCGGTGCCGATGTAGTTGTGGTTGAGCATCTTCGCTTCTTCTTGAGCGAGGACGACAACCCGACGGGCTCGGTCGGTGAATCTCTCGAACATGTGCTCTCCCTTGGCCCTTTCTGACGGAGCCGACAGCTGGTCCGGTCTCGTCTGAGTCCGGTCACGTACTCCGAGAGTAACCAGCGCTCCCCGTGGGGGCTGCCCCTGTTCGCCGTGGGCGTGACCTCACTGCGCGATGTGCGCAGTGAGCGAACTCAGGCGCGACGCGCTGCTCGGCGCAGGGCACGCCGGAAGCGGCGCGGCTCGACGCCCAGGGCGTCGAGGACGTCGTGCGCCGACCCCATGAAGGGGTCGTCGACCCCGTCGAGGACGGCGAGCAGGACGTGCACCGGGCGGACGCGCTCGGCGGGGCCGGCGAGGACGGCGGCCCGGGCGAGGACCCGTGCCGCCGCCGGCGTGCAGGCGACCCGGTCGTGCTCGTCGGGGCACGACGCCCGCGCACCGACGAAGACGCTGATCTCGGCGCGGACCGCCTCGGGGCTCACCCCGTGTGCGTCGAGGGCCGGGCGGAAGCGGGGCATCCCGCTGCAGAGCGTGACGGCGGCGAGCAGGAGGTGCTCCGCGTCGACGAAGCCGAAGCCCGTCTCGTGGGACTCGAGGTCGGCGAGCAGCACGATCTCGCGGCCCTGGCGGACGGTGGGCAGGGCGACGGACAGCTGAGCGATCTGCATGTATTCAGAATATCGCATGCAATGACAATTGCACACCCCTCGGTTCAGCACCGCTCGGTACCATCCGGTCATGGATCAGCCCGTCGTCGGCCTCGTCGTCCACCCGACCAAGAACGTGCAGGAGTCCGTCACGACCCTGCAGCGCTGGAACGCGTCCGGGCTCGGCGAACTCGTCGCCCGCCGCGCCGACGCACAGCGCATCGGTGGGGGCATCACCGCAGTCGAGGACGACGACTTCACCGAACGGGTCGACCTCGTCGTCGCCCTCGGCGGTGACGGCACCATGCTCGGCGCGATGCGACTCGTGGCGAAGCGTCCGGTGCCGGTGCTCGGCGTGAACTACGGCAACGTCGGGTTCCTGGTGGAGATCGAGCCGCCGGAGCTCGAAGCCGCGCTCGACCGACTGTCCGCCGGCGAGTACCAGCTCGAGCCGCACCACGCACTCGAGGCCCGCCTGTCCTGGAGCGGCGCGCGCACCGACTACCTGGCCTTCAACGACCTCACCATCGTGCGGCGCCCCGGTTCCGGCCAGGTGTCGGCCGACCTCAGCGTCGGCGGCCTCGGCTACGGGTACTACCGCGCCGACGCCATCGTCGCCGCGACCCCGGCGGGCTCCACCGCGTACAACTACGCCGCGGGCGGCCCGGTGCTCTCCCCCGCACTGTCCGGCTCCGTCGTGACCCCGGTCGCTCCGATGGCGGGGATCGACCGCGCCGTGGTGCTCGCCGCCCGCGAGCGCTACCGGTTCGACATCGCCGAGGGCACCAGGAGCGCTGCACTCGAGGTCGACGGGCTCGTCGTCGGCGAGGTCGCCACCGGGGCGCAGATCGACGTCCGGCTCCGCAAGGACGCCGGCAGCGTCGTCCGGCTCGACGCCGAGCGGCACGGACGCACCGGCCGGGTGAAGCTCAGCCTGCTCGACCTGCCGGTGCGGCCCGACCAGCTCATCGAACTGATCCCGAGCGACCTGCGGCAGAAGCTCGGGCGCGAACTCGACCAGTAGCGGTCCCGGCACCGTCCCACCCCCGGAACGGCGAATGGCCCGCTCGAGCAGTGCTCGAGCGGGCCTTCCCATCACCCCACCGGATCGCCTTCCCACAGAACGACCCGGGTTCCCCTGCCGACGCGGACGCCGGCCGAAGCCTGCTGACCTCAGTCGGTCAGGTACAGCTGCATGTCCTGCGAGACCGCCTTGGCGAACAGGCGCAGCTTGGCGCGCGACTCCACCCGGCTGACGGCCTGGCGGGTCGTGTGCACGATCTTCGAGATCTCGTCGAGCGTCATCGGCTTGTCGTCGTCGAGGCCGTAGCGCATGCGGATCACGTTGGCCTCTTCGCTCGGCAGCTCGGCGACGATCGAGCGGATGTCGCGGTGCAGGAGCGTGGTCTCGGTGAGCTCGTTCGGGGACGCAGCGTCCTCGTCCTCGATGAAGTCGCCGAGCTCGCTGTCGTCCGAGTCACCGACGACCGTGTGGATCGACACCGGCTCGTGCGAGCGGCCCTTGAGGTCGACGAGCTCCTCGACGGTCATGCTCAGCTCGGCGGCAACCTCGTCGGGCATCGGCGCACGGCCGAGGTCCACGGTCAGGTCGCGCTCGGTGCGGGAGATCTTGTTGATCAGCTCGACGGTGTGGACCGGGATGCGGATCGTGCGGGCCTTGTCGGCGAGACCACGCGAGATCGCCTGGCGGATCCACCAGGTGGCGTAGGTCGAGAACTTGTAGCCCTGCGTGAAGTCGAACTTCTCGACCGCGCGGACGAGACCGAGGTTGCCCTCCTGGATGACGTCCATGAACGGCAGGCCACGCTGCGAGTAGCGCTTGGCGATGCTCACGACCAGGCGGAGGTTCGAGGTGATCATGCGCTCCTTGGCGCGCTCACCGTCGCGGACGAGCCAGCGCAGTTCGCGCTGCAGGGTCTTCGCGAGGCCCTTCTCGGTCGCGAGCTTCTCCTCGGCGAAGAGGCCGACCTCGATGCGGCGGGCGATCTGCGCTTCTTCCTCGGCGGTGAGGAGCGAGAGGCGGCCGATGTGGCGCAGGTAGTCGCCGACCTGGTCGACCGAAGCACCGCGGACGCCGGCGAGCTGCTCGTCGGCCTCGACCTCGGTGTCGAGGGAGGTGGTCGTGGACTCGGCGCCCTGGGTCTTGGATGCCGCTGCCTTCTTCGTGGTGGCGCGGCGGGTGGTGCTCGGTGCAGCCGTTGCGATCGTCATGGTGTTGCTCCCTGCGTTCGGCGGTGATGGCTTCGTGCGGTGGTGCTGGGGGGTCGTGCTTGGGGGTGTTGATGAGTAAAGCGGTCCGGAGGTGTACCCCACAAACCGATCGGAATGATTCTCAGGCTTCTCCGTGATTCGCGGTCGAAACCGTCCCCCGTGGGGTACAGCACTGCCGTCAGTGTGGTCCCCCGAACTGCGGCGGATCAAGGGTGTGACGTGATGTTTCCGGCGTTGCAAGGGTGTTTCTCACGCGTTTCCGAATCTGTACCCCGCCGTACCGCGCCTTCTGGACATGCAAAAGGGGTACGTCCGCCCGGATCAGTGCGATCCGGTGGTCGTACCCCGAAAACCGAAGGGGTGGGGGTCACCAGGAGGGTTCGAGCCACCCGTCCCGGCGCTTGGACGCCTCGAGGTCGGCGTCTCGGTCGAACTCGTCGTACTCGCTCTCGATGTCGCCGACGAGGCTGCGACCCGTGAAGGGGTGTGTGGTTGCCATGCGGACGATGCTCACCCGGGCGCGCGACGGCGAGGTGAACGGTGCGTGACCGATCGAGGGCGCACAGGAGTCCAGGCTGGTGACCAGGGCGGGGTCAGCAGCCTGCAGGGGTGCGGCGGCGTGGCGGCGCAGCTACTCGGCGGATGCCGGTGCCGGCGCGGGGACGCCGTGCTCACGCTCGAAGCGGGCGCGCTCCTCGGCCTCGACCTTGGCGTAGGCGGCACGCTCGGTGCGGTCGGCCCGCATGATGGCGCGCATCACGAACCAGAAGATGAGGCCGACGACGATGGTCGGCGTCAGGGCGAAGATGATCCCGGTCACGACTCCATGCGGCACCGGAGCATCGTACCCCGCCCCGGCGCCGCCGAACTGTGGGCGGGCTACTTCACCAGGGGGAACAGGATCGTCTCGCGGATGCCGAGGCCGGTGATCGCCATCAGCAGGCGGTCGACGCCCATGCCCATGCCGCCGGACGGCGGCATCGCGTGCTCGAGGGCCCGCAGGAACTCCTCGTCGACGCGCATCGCCTCGGGGTCGCCGCCGGCCGCGAGCTTCGCCTGCTCGACGAAGCGCTCCCGCTGGACGACGGGGTCGACGAGCTCGGAGTAGGCGGTCGCGAGCTCGAAGCCGCGGACGTACAGGTCCCACTTCTCGACGATGCCGGGACGGGTGCGGTGCTCGCGGGTGAGCGGCGAGGTGTCGACCGGGAAGTTCATCACGAACGTCGGGCGGTCGAGCGAGTCGATGACGAAGTGCTCCCAGAGCTCCTCGACGTACTTGCCGTGCGTGGCGTGCGCGACCTCGACACCCTCGGCCGCCGCGAGCTCCTGCAGCTCGGACAGCGGGGTCTCGGGGGTGATCTCGCGCCCGGCGGCCTCGGACAGCGAGCCGTACATGTCGATGCGGGGCCACTCGCCGCCGAGGTCGTAGGTGCTGCCGTCGGGCAGGGTGACCTCGAGCGAGCCGCCGGTGACCGCCCGCGCAGCGCTCTGCACGAGCTCCTGGGTCAGGTCGGCCATCTGCTCGTAGTTGCCGTAGGCCTGGTACGCCTCGACCATGGCGAACTCGGGCGAGTGCGACGAGTCGGCGCCCTCGTTGCGGAAGTTCCGGTTGATCTCGAACACCCGGTCGATGCCGCCGACGACGGCACGCTTCAGGAAGAGCTCCGGCGCGATGCGCAGGAAGAGCTCGGTGTCGAACGCGTTCGAGTGCGTCACGAACGGTCGGGCCGAGGCGCCGCCGTGCTGCGTCTGCAGCATCGGCGTCTCGACCTCGAGGTACTCGTGCGCCGTGAACGTCTGGCGGAGCGAGGACATCACGGCGGCGCGGGCGCGGACGGTGGCGCGCGCTTCGTCGCGGACGATGAGGTCGAGGTAGCGCTGACGGACCCGCGTCTCCTCGTTGAGTTCGTTGTGCAGGTTCGGCAGCGGCAGGATCGCCTTCGCCGCGATGGCCCACTCGTCGACCATGATCGACAGCTCACCGCGGCGCGAGGAGATCACGCGGCCGTGCACGAACACGTGGTCGCCGAGGTCGACGAACTCCTTCCAGCGCGCGAGGGACTCGTCACCGACCTCGGCCAGGGACACCATCGCCTGGATGCGGGACCCGTCGCCGGACTGCAGCGACGCGAAGCAGAGCTTGCCGGTGTTGCGCGAGAACACGATGCGGCCGGCGATGCCGACGACGTCCTGCGTCTCCTCACCCGTCTCGAGGTGCGCGTACTGCTCGCGGACCGCCGGGATCGTCGTCGTGATCGGGAGCTCGGCGGGGTACGCCTCGATGCCGGACTCGAGCAGCTTCGCGCGCTTGTCGAGCCGGACCTGTCGCTGCTCGCTGGTCTCCTGCTCGGCCAGTGCGGCGGCGTCGGCGATCGCGGTGTCGGTGGTGGCGGTCTCGTCGGTCATGCGGGTGCGGCTCCGATGGTCGTGGGGGTCGGGGGAAATGCTACCCGCGCCGCGCTCCCGCCCCGGACTCGCTACAGCGTCGACTGCCCGTCGGCCGCCGTCAGCGCGTTGTCCACGGCGGAGCGGACGAGCGCACCGAGCACCCGGCCGGGGTGGTCCACGCCGATGCCGGACAGCGTTCCCGCAGACTGGTCCACGATCGCGGTCGAGAAGCTCACGGCGGCGCGGACGGCATCGGCGTACGCGGGCCGGTCCCCCTCGGCGACGACGAACGGCTCGGCGCCCATCTCGACCACCAGGGCCTGCGCGATGGGCAGCACCGGCGAGGGTGCGGTCACCGCGCAGTAGGCGTCACGCAGCCGCGACAGGTCGACACTCGTGCCGGTGAACGCCATCGCCGGGTGGATGGCGAGCGGGATCGCACCCGCCGCCATCGCGGGGGCGAGGATGCCGACACCGTGGTCCGGGCTGGTGTGCACGACGAGCTGGCCGGGCTGCCAGATGCCGGCGTCCGCCAGACCCTGCACCAGCGAGGCCAGCTGGTCGTCCGGCACGGCGAGGAGCACGAGTTCGCTCCGCTCGACCAGGTCCGGCGTCGCGAGCACGGGAGCGCCCGGCAGCATGGCCTCGGCACGGTCGCGCCCCTCGGCGGACACTGCGGTGACGCCGACGACCGCGTGCTCCGCGTTCGCCAGTGCGGCTCCGAGCACGGGTCCGACCCGTCCGGCGCCGACGACGCCGACGCCCAGGCGCCCGGCCCTCACCGCACGGCTCCGGACGGCGGGACGTCGCTCCACCCCGGGCCGGGAGGCACGGTGCCGGGCCGGTGGTCGGCGTCCGGTCCGGCAGGGGCACTGGTCTCGGGCCACGGCACGTCCGCAGCGTCCGTGACGGACGCGGGACGGGCCTCCCGTTCGCGCCACCGGTGGGACGTGTCGACCGCAGCGGCCTCGACGGCTCGGTGGGTGGTCTCCGACCACAGGCGCTGCGCGTCCCGCGCGTCGAGCGCACCGACGCGGGCCGAGACCGGCCCGGCGACGGTGTGCACGTGGACGGCGGCGAGACGCAGGGCACGCTCGAGCGGGCCCTGTTCGACCTTGACGCTCTGCACCCGGGGCAGCGGCACGATGACGAGCGACCGCCAGACGGCGCCGAGCCGCAGCAGCACGGCGCCCTGCACGAACCGGTACCCGTTGCGTCGGAACGCGAACGGTCGGAGCCAGGCACCGCGGCGTGGGGAGTGCACGAAGCCACCCTGGTCACCACTCGTGGTCAGGCTGTCGTCGACGACGCTGACGGCCTCGGCGGAGCCTTCCCGCAGGGCCTCCTGGGACGCCTCGGGGCCGGCGACGACCGTGCCGACCAGGCCGGGCAGGATGATGTCGAGGACCTCGCGGACGTCGGCCGCGGTGCCCACGGGCAGCACGATCGCGGACGCCTGCTGGTTGCTCGACGCACCGTTGCCGGCGTTCGTCGCGCGGTTGATCCGGACGTCCCACCAGCCGAACGGGCGCCAGAGCAGCGGCTGCGCGACACTGACGGCGTGGATGCGGCCGGGGGGCAGCGTCTCGTTCGAGGTCGAGACGAGCCCGAACCCGATCCGGATGCCGTCACGGGTCTCGGCGATCGTGTACTGCAACGACCGCGAGAACTTGCGGACGTAGTAGCTCCCCGCACCGATCACCGCGGGGAACAGCCCGAACAGGATCCCGTACTCGCCGGTGAGCGCGACGCTGACGATCATCGCGGCCACGGCCAGCAGGATGAAGACGGTGGTGCCGGAGAGCAGCATCGACGCGATGAGGCGTCCGGGCTTGACCTTGACGATCCGGGTCGCGTGCACGGCGGCGGGGTCGAGTTCCGGCGAGAACATCTCGTCGACGCGGTCCTGCAGCACGCCGTTCGACGCACGCGCCGGACCGCTGCCGCGGTCGTCGTCCTTCGCGCCGGACGCGAGCACGAGGATGCGCGACCGCAGGTCGTCGGCGGCCCGCACCCCCAGGTACGCGAGCTGGACGTTGGCGTCGTTGCCGGCCTGCGCGATCTCGAGCTTCGCGGTGCCGAACACCCGCGGGATGAGCGGCCGCGAGATGTTGATGCCCTGGATCCGGTCGAGTCGGGCCTTGCGGTGGTTCCGGAACAGCACGCCGGAACGGACCTCGACGATCTCGCCGGTGACCCGGAACTCGTGCATCCGCCAGGACAGGTAGAACAGCCCGATCAGCACGAGCAGGAACACCGCGACGCCGAGCAGCACCCAGCCGACGACGCCGTGCTCGTACACGTAGCGGACCGGGTCGCCGTCCTGCTGCTCGCCGCCGGGGATGAAGAACTCGACGAGCTGGTCGCGCAGGCTGTTCAGCACGTAGCCGAGGATGACGATCAGGAAGATCCCGCCCTTCAGCAGCGGGGTCAGCGGGTGCAGGCGGTGCCACTCGCCGTCGGTCAGGGGCGCGGCCGCAGCGGCGTTCCCGCGTGTGGGCGGGGTGGGCGGCGGCGGGCCGGGTCGGAAGGTCACCGCGACCCCCTACAGCCCGGCGCGGCGGGACTCGGCGAGTTCGACGAGCCGGTCGCGCAGCTCGTCGGCGTCGGTGGCCGGGATGCCGGGGATGCGGACGTTCGTGGCGGCGGCAGCGGTGACGAACTTCAGCTCGCTCATGCCGAGTGCGCGGTCGAGCGGACCCCTGGCCACGTCGACGAGCTGCATCCGGCCGTACGGCACGGCCGTGAACCGCTGCCACATCAGTCCGCGGCGGACCACCAGGTCGTCGTCGCGCAGGGCGTAGCCGATCGCGCGGACACGGCGGGGCGTGAGGGCCGCGGTGACCAGCGTGATGACGAGCACCACGATGCCGATGAGCAACCAGACCGTGCCGGCGCCCGAGCCGAAACCGTCGTTCACGATCCCGATCAGGACCAGGCCGGCGGTCACCACGAGCCCGATCACCAGCGTCGTGATGAGTTCCGTCCACACGAGCTTGGCGGACACCCTGGTCCAGTCGATGCCGGTCAGGCCGAGCCCCGGCTCGTCGAGTCGTTCACGCGCCATCGCGGGCCTCCAGGGGGTGTGCTCGGGTCAGTTCGCCGTCGTGCCGTTGCGGGGGTCGCCCGGCTCGTCGTCGTCACCAGGAGGTGCGATGCACATGCGCTCTGCCACGAGTGCGCAGACCGTCAGCACGATCCCGCCCCCGACGGCGACCACGTTCGGCAGGGTCGAGCCTAGCGAAGGCGTCACCGAGCGGGTCAGGAGGTACACGACCAGCCCGATCGCGAAGCCGCCGAACAGGGCGCCGCAGATGCTCGAGGCCTTCGCGAGGACCACGACGCGGGTGGCGTAGAGCGGGTCGACCGGGCGCTGCCGCCCGGCGCCGTCGCGGGCGTGCCGGCGGACGGGACGCGCCATGAGCACGACGGCGACCCCGATGAACGCGAGCGTGATGCCGAGCGGTACGGCGAGCAGCAGCGTCGGCGACTGGCGCGACGCCAGCACCGCGTCGAACGCGAAGCCCGCCACCGCGGTCACGACGGCGATGCTGAACAGGGTGGAGAGACGGGTCGGCTTCACGCGCTGGTCACGTTCCCTTCCGTGGAGGTCGCGGGGACCGCGGTCGTCCGGGAGGCCCGGCGCACGTCCGCGAACAGGCGCGGCTCGTCGACGCGCTCGGTGTCGTCCCCCACGGCGGCGAGCAGGTCGGCCACCGGGCCGACGCCGGGCAGGACGGCCGCGGGGTCGGCGTCGAGCCACGGTGCGAGCACGAAGGCCCGCTCGGCGGCGCGGGGGTGCGGCACGGTGAGCGTGGCGGTGTCGATGCGCAGGTCGTCGACGGCGACGACGTCGAGGTCGAGGGTCCGGTCGCCCCAGCGGACGTCACGGGTCCGGCCGTGCTCGTCCTCGATGCCGTGCAGGGCGTCGAGGAACGCCTGCGGCTCGAGGTCGGTGTCGACGACGACGACGGCGTTGCGGTACCGCGGCTTGGTGTCGTCGCGGCCGTCCAGCGTGACGGCGACGGACTCGACCTCGTGGCTCGAGGCCACCGGGTGCACGCCGGGCAGCGCAGCGACCGCGCGGGCCGCGGCGCGGAGGGTGCTCCCCCGGTCGCCGAGGTTGGCGCCGAGCGCGACGACGACGCGGCTCACGCTGCTCCCTCGTCCGGCACGGTCGCCCCGCGGGCACGGCGGATGGTGATCGAGACGTCGGTGAACGGCACGGTGATCGGCGCCTGCGGCTTGTGCACGGTGACCTCGGTCGCCAGGGCCGCACGGTGGGTCAGCACAGCGGCCGCGATGCGTTCGGCGAGGGTCTCGATGAGGTCCACCGGGTCGCGCTCGATCTCGGCGACGACCTGCTCGGCGAGCACGCCGTAGTGCACGGTGGCGTCGAGGTCGTCGCTGCCCGAAGCGGCGCGGGCGTCGAGTTCCACGGCGACGTCGACGACGAAGTCCTGACCGTCGGCGCGTTCGTGGTCGAAGACCCCGTGGTGGCCGCGCGCGCGGACCCCGACGAGGCGGATGGTGTCGTTCACGAGCGAGCTGCCCTCCAGGCGTCCCAGACGTCGAGCACGGCACGGGTCGGTGCCGGGTCGTGCACGCGCACCCCCCACGCGCCGCGTTCGGCGGCGAGCAGGCTGATGGCGGCGGTGGCGAGGTCGCGGTCCTTCGGCGGGGCGCCCTCGGGGCTGCCGACGCCGTCCAGGAACCGCTTGCGTGATGCGGCGACGAGCACGGGCAGGCCGATCGAGGCGAACCGCTCGTACCCGGCCAGGATCTCCCAGTTCTGCACGCCCTGCTTGGCGAAGCCGAGGCCCGGGTCGATGACGACCTGTTCCTGGCGCACCCCGAGGACGATGAGCTCGGCGACCCGCATCTCGACCTCGCGCCGGACCTCGTCGACGGCGTGCACGTACTCGGCGTTCCGGTACATCCGGTCGCTGTGGCCGCGCCAGTGCATGACCACGAAGCCGGCCCCGGTCGACGCGACCACGCGGGCCATGTCCGGATCGGCCAGACCGCCGGACACGTCGTTGACGATCGCGGCTCCGAGTTCGACGGCACGCTCGGCGGTCGAGGCGTTCATCGTGTCGACGCTCACCGAGATGCCCTCGGCGACGAGCTGCCGCACGACCGGCAGGACGCGCTCCTGTTCGACCGGCACCGGCACGCGCTCGGAGCCCGGCCGCGTGGACTCCCCGCCGACGTCGATGATGTCGGCACCCGCGGCGACGAGGTCACGCGCGTGCTGCACGGCGGCGTCGTAGGCCTGGTGCAGCCCGCCGTCGCTGAAGGAGTCCGGCGTCACGTTGAGGATGCCCAACACCCGCGTGCGGTCCGGTGTCGGACCGCCGCGGGTGTCGAGCCGACGAGCACGTCTCGTCGGCAGGTCGGTCATGCCGGCCCCCTACGCCGGGGCGATACCCGGGTTGCCGAAGGGGCGACGACGGGGCTTCGAGGTCGACTCGCTGTCCGACTGGTCCGCTGCGGTGGCGGCGGCCTGCCCGGGCACGTCGATCGCGGGCAGGTTGCTCACCGGACGCTTGTCGCTGGAGAGCCACTGCGGGCGCTCCGGCAGCTTGCGGACGTCCTTGAAGATCTCCACGAGCTCCGGGGCGTCGAGCGTCTCCTTCTCGAGGAGCTCGCCGGCCAGGCGGTCGAGGATGTCGCGGTTGTCGTTGAGCACCTGGTAGGCCTCGTTGTGCGCGGCCTCGAGCAGCGCACGGGTCTCGGCGTCGACGGTCTGGGCGATGTTCTCCGAGTAGTCGCGACCGGTCCCGCCGCTCATGTCGCGGCCGACGAACGGCTCGCTCGACCCGGACCCGAGCTTGACGGACCCGACGGCCTGGCTCATGCCGTACTCGGTGACCATCTTGCGCGCGGTGCCGGTGGCCTTCTCGATGTCGTTCGAGGCGCCGGTGGTGGGGTCGTGGAACACGATCTCCTCGGCGACGCGACCACCCATGGCGTAGGTGAGCTGGTCGAGCAGCTCGTTGCGGGTGACCGAGTACTTGTCCTCGAGCGGGAGCACCATCGTGTAGCCGAGGGCACGGCCGCGCGGCAGGATCGTGATCTTCGTGACCGGGTCGGTGTGCCGCATCGCCGCAGCCGCCAGGGCGTGGCCGCCCTCGTGGTACGCGGTGATCAGGCGCTCCTGGTCGGACATGATCCGGGTCCGGCGCTGCGGGCCCGCCATCACGCGGTCGACGGCCTCGTCCAGCGCGCGGTTGTCGATGAGCTGCGCGTTCGACCGGGCGGTCAGCAGCGCGGCCTCGTTCAGGACGTTCGCCAGGTCGGCACCGGTGAAGCCCGGCGTCTTGCGGGCGAGCAGCTCGAGGTCGACGCTCGCGGCGAGCGGCTTGCCCTTCGCGTGCACCTCGAGGATCTGCTTGCGGCCGGCCATGCCCGGAGCGTCGACACCGATCTGACGGTCGAAGCGGCCCGGACGCAGGAGCGCGGGGTCGAGCACGTCGGGACGGTTCGTCGCGGCGATGAGGATGACGTTCGTCTTGCCGTCGAAGCCGTCCATCTCGACGAGCAGCTGGTTGAGCGTCTGCTCGCGCTCGTCGTTGCCGCCGCCGATGCCGGCACCGCGGTGGCGTCCGACGGCGTCGATCTCGTCGATGAAGACGATGGCCGGCGAGTTCGCCTTGGCCTGCTCGAAGAGGTCACGGACACGGCTCGCACCGACACCGACGAACATCTCGACGAAGTCCGAACCGGAGATCGAGTAGAACGGCACGCCTGCCTCGCCGGCGACGGCGCGGGCGAGCAGGGTCTTGCCGGTCCCGGGAGGGCCGTACAGCAGCACGCCCTTCGGGATCTTGGCGCCGACGGCCTGGAACTTCGCCGGCTCCTTCAGGAACTCCTTGATCTCGTGGAGTTCCTCGATCGCCTCGTCGGAGCCCGCGACGTCGGCGAACGACACCTGCGGGTTCTCCTTGTTGTTGATCTTGGCCTTCGACTTGCCGAACTGCATGACCTTCGAGCCGCCGCCCTGGGCGCTCGAGAGCAGGAACCAGAACAGGGCACCGATGATCAGGAAGGGGAGCAGGACACCGAGGAGCGACAGGAACCAGTTGCCCTGCTGCACACGGTCGTCGTAGCCCTTCGGCAGGTTGGCGTCGTTGACGGCCTGGATGACCTCTTCGCCGCGGGGCGTGGAGTAGTAGAACTGCTCCTGCTTGTCGCCGTCACGGAGCGTCAGGTCGACCCGCTGCTCGGTGGAGTTGACGATCGCGGACGAGACCTTGCTGTCGGCGAGCTGCTCGAGGCCCTTCTGGGTGCTGACCTCGGTCGTGCTGCCCTGGCTGATGACACTCCAGCCGATGAAGATGCCCGCCAGCGCGATCAGCACGTAGAGGTACGGGCCGCGGAAGATGCGCTTGAAGTTCATGTGATCCGGGCGCGAGTGCCCGACACCTTTCTCTGCCGAAGTTGCGTGCAGGTCAGCATACGGCCGCGATTCTGTGGCGAGAATGGGTGTCCTCTGCGGGCGAACTCGACCCGAGGCACGTGCCCCCTGGACGGGTTACGAGTACACGTGGGGCGCCAGGACGCCCACGCCGCGCAGGTTGCGGTAGCGCTCGTCGTAGTCCAGGCCGTAGCCGACCACGAACTCGTCCGGGATGTCGAAGCCCACGTACTTCACATCGACCTCGACCTTGGCGGCCTCGGGCTTGCGCAGCAGGGCGACGATCTCGACGCTCGCGGCACCACGGGACTGCAGGTTCTGCTTGAGCCACGACAGCGTCAGACCGGAGTCGATGATGTCCTCGACGATGAGGACGTCGCGGCCGTGCAGGTCGGTGTCGAGGTCCTTGAGGATCCGCACCACACCGGACGACTTCGTGCCGGAGCCGTACGACGACACCGCCATCCAGTCCATGCGCGCCTGCATCTTCAGGTGGCGTGAGAAGTCCGCCATCACCATGACGGCACCCTTCAGGACACCGACGAGCAGGGGGTCGCGACCCGCGTAGTCGGCGTCGACGACCGCCGCGAGTTCGGCGAGCTTGTCGTCGATCTGCTCGGGGGTGAAGAGGACTTCGGACAGGTCTGCCTGGACGTCGGAGAGTTCCACCGGTCCAGCCTAACCGGCACTGAACGACAGGCGGTCACCGGATCGCGACGCCCGGACGCCCGGCAGGTCGATCGGTCCCTGTCCACTCCAGTCGGTGACGAGCCGGCAGACCTCGAGCGTCTGCACCCGTGACAGCGTCACCCCGAACTCGCTCTCGACCGCCAGGCGCACGAGCCGCTGCCGGAGCGCGGGCGGGTTCGCCGCGAGTGCCCGCACCGACAGCGAGATGCCGGCCTCGGTGTGCTCGGCGATGTCCTCCGCGATCTCCTCGGCGAAGTGGTCGAGTGCCGCCGAGTCCTCTCGGAGCTGGTCGGCCGTCCGCGCCAGCGCTTCTGGTACCCCGGCACCGAGCTCGCGCTCGAGCACCGGCATGAGCGCGTTCCGCACGCGCACCCGGGCGAATGTGCCGTCGTCGTTCTGCGGGTCGTGCCACGGCGCCAGCCCGGCTGCGGCACAGGCCTGCCGCGTCGTGTGCCGGCGCACCGCGAGCAGCGGGCGCCCGTACGCCGGCCCCGGCTCCCGCCGCGCGAGCGGCAGCATGCCCGACAGGCTGTCCGGCCCGCTGCCGCGCAGCAGGCCCAGGAGCACCGTCTCGGCCTGGTCGTCCAGGGTGTGCCCCAGCAGCACGAGACGCGACCCGGTGGCGGACGCGACGTCCGCGATCGACGCGTGACGGGCCTCCCGGGCGGCTCCCTCCGGACCACCGTCGGAGCCGACCGTGACCCTGCGGACCGTCACCGGGTCGAGTCCCAGCTCGGATGCCTGCCGGGAGGCGCGGCTCGCGACCGCCTCGGAGCCCGCCTGGAGCGCGTGGTCGACGACCACTGCCCCGGCTCGGAGCCCCTGCTTGCCCGCCTCGAACGCGGTGGCCGCGGCGAGCGCGAGCGAGTCCGGTCCGCCGCTCAGCGCGACCAGGACGAGGTCGCCCGCGGCGACGACCCCGTCGTCGAGCGCGGTGGCGAGCAGGTTGCGGACCGCCAGGCGGGTCTCGGCGACGGCAGGGTCCAGCCGGGGACGCGGAGAGTTCACCCGGTAACGTTAGCCGCGCTCTCGGGACCACCGACAGCCCCACCGACACACCAGGAGTGCAGACATGGCCGCGTACGACGTCGTCGTCGAGATCCCCAAGGGCAGCCGCAACAAGTACGAGGTGGACCACGAGACCGGTCGCGTCTACCTCGACCGCGTGCTGTTCACGTCGTTCGTCTACCCGACCGACTACGGCTTCTTCGAGAAGACCCTGGCCGACGACGGCGACCCCGTGGACGCGCTGCTGCTCCTCGAGTTCCCGACGTTCCCCGGCGTGGGCGTCAAGGTGCGCCCGGTCGGCGTCTTCAAGATGAGCGACGAGGCCGGCAAGGACGAGAAGGTCCTCGTGGTCCCCGCGAAGGACCCGCGCTGGACGCACATCCAGGACATCTCGGACGTCGACGAGCAGACGAAGGCCGAGATCGCGCACTTCTTCGAGCGCTACAAGGACCTCGAGCCGAACAAGTGGGTCAAGGCCGAGGGCTGGGGCGACGCCGCCGAGGCCGAGGCCATCGTGCAGGCCGGCCAGGCCGCGTACGTGCCCGCTGGTCACTGACGCTCCGCACGCGAACGGCGCCCGCTCTCCATCGGAGGGCGGGCGCCGTTCTGTCGGGCGGGGTCGGGGGGGTACCTGGTGGGATCGGGCGTACCTGGCCCGTTGATCCGGGCAGGTATGCCCGATCTCGCTTGCTACCGCGGCCGTTCTGGGAACGACCGGGCGCGGGCTAGAGGGAGCCGCTCGGGCGGGCGACGTAGGGCAGGAGCTGGCTCGGCGTCCAGACCGCCCGCTCGACCACGCCGACACCCGGTCGGGCCGCTTCGACCATCATCCCGTTGCCGGTGTAGATCGAGTCGTGGTAACCGCCTGACGCGGTTCCGTTCGACGAGTAGAAGAGGATGTCGCCGGGCTGGCGCTGCGAGAGCGGCACGAGGCGGCCGATCGATCCGAAGTAGTTGTACTGCCAGACGACGTTGTGCCCACCGGTCGCGATGCCCTGCGAGCTGTACGCCATCATGACGAGGCCGGAGCAGTCCCAGGTGTTCGGGCCGGCGCCGCCGAGGACGTAGGGCTTGCCGAGCTGCCCGCGGGCGTAGGAGATCGCACCGGCGGCCTTCGAGGGGCTGCTCGGGGCCGGCGCCGGGGTGGTGGGTGCGGGGGTGCTCGGCTTCGAGGGGGTGGGCGTGCTCGGCTTGGCGGGCGCGGGCGCGGGTGCGGGTGCGGGTGCGGCCGGCGTGCTCGGCTTCGACGGGGTGCTCGGACGCGACGGGGTGGTCGTGCCGCCGCCGGTACTCGGGCTCGTACCGGAGCCGGTGCTCGGGTTCGTGCCGCTGTTGGTGCCGCCGCCGTTGTTGTTGTTGTTGGTGGTGGTGCTGCCGCTGCCGCTGCTGTTGTTGGTGCTGCTGCTGCCGCCGCCGCTCGTCTGGGCCGCCAGGGCGGTCTCCGCCGCCTTGGCCTGCTGCGCACTCCAGTAGGCGCTCTCCGTCGCGACACTCGTGCCCTTGAGGTACGCGAGCTGGCGGAGGACCTCGTCCTGCTGGTCCTGCTGCTTCTGCACCCGGGCCTGGGCGTCGGCCGAGACGTCGTTGGCGGTGGCGAAGGCGGTCTTCGTCGCCTCGGTCGCCTTGCTCAGCGCCGTCGTGGCGACGGCCTGCTGGTCGGCGAGAGAGTCCACCGTCTTCTGGTCGGAGCGGGCCTGCGCGAGGATCGTCGCCGATCGCTCGGACAGGTGCGACATCGTGCCGACGCGGTAGAGCAGGTCCCCGGAGTCGGACGCGTCCGTGAGCATCGTCGTCGACAGGTCGCCGCCGCCCGTGCGGGACAGCTCGACCACGAGCGCGGCCACCTGACCAGCGGAGTCGTCCGCCTTGTCCTTCGCGCGCTTCGACTGCGCGGACAGGTCGGCGAGGGTGTCCTTCGCCTCCTGCTGCTGCGATGCGGCGAGGGCGTACGCCTGCCCGGCCTGCTGCTCGACGATGCCTGCGCGGTCCGCGGCGTCCTGCAGTGCGGTCAGCCGGTCGCTCAGCTCGTCCACCGTCTGCTGCGCGTCGGCGGCATCCGACTTCGCGGCCTTGACGTCGTCCCAGGACGGTGCCGACAGCGCGGCCTGGGCGGGTCCCGCGACGACGACCGACAGCCCGATGCCGAGCACGGCGACGGTGGCGATCCCGCAGGAGAACGAGCGAGCGGACAGGATCATGGCGGGGTCAACGCATCCCGGCTGCGCTGATGCTCATACCGAGATCCCCCGCGCTGCCATGAAGGGGACCGGGTCGACGGCAGCACCGTTGACCCGGGTCTCGAAGTGGAGGTGGCACCCGGTCGACCAGCCGGTCGAACCGATCTTGGCGATCTGCTGCCCAGCGGAGACGTGCTGGCCGTTCGCGACCATGATCCCGCCGTCGACGATGTGCCCGTAGGCCGTCGAGATGCCGCCGCCGTTGTCCAGGATGACCTCGTTGCCGTACCCGCCGCCGTTGCCCGCGAAGGTCACGGTGCCGTCGTGGGCGGCGTAGATCGGGGCGTAGCAGGCGGGAGCGAGGTCGACCCCGGCGTGCAGTGCCGTGTAGTGCGTGTACGGGTCGACACGGATGCCGTAGCCGCTCGTCTGGAAGCCGCCGGCCGGGCGGACCCACCCGGCCGAGTTGGCCGTCCCGCCGCCGGTGCCGCCCTGGCTCGTCGCCGCGGCCTTCGCGGCTGCCTTGGCCGCAGCCGCGGCGATGCGGGCCTGTCGTGCCTTCTCGGCGGCGACGCCCTTGCGGTAGTCGGCCTCGACCCCGCGCTGCTTCGTGGTGAGGGCGGTCAGCTGGGCCTCGAGCCGCGACTCGTTGTCGTTCTGGGCGTCGACGGCGGTCTGTGCCGCGTCGGCAGCACCCTGGGCCTGCTGCATCTTCGACTGGGCCGCGTCGGCGAGGTCGCCCAGGGCCGCCTTGGCCTTGTCCGCCTTGTCGGCCTGCGCCTGGGCGGTGCCGCGGTCCTGCGACGCCTGCGAGTAGATGCCGTCGGCCTGCTCGCTGAGCTTCGACATGGCGCCGAGCTCGTAGAGCAGGTCACCGGAGTCCGAGGGGTGCGTGAGGATGTCGGTCGTCACGTCGTTGGCGCTGGCCCGACCGAGCTGCGCGGCGAGCTGGCCGGCCTGCTCCTCGGACTGTGCGGCGGTCTGTTCGGCGTCGTCCGCCTGGGACTGGAGCGTCTTCTGCTCGAGCGTTGCCTCGTCGTACTTGTTCTGTGCGGCCTGGTAGGCCTCGCCGGCGGCCTGTGCGGCCTTCTGCTTGGCAGCGGCCTCGGACTCCAGGGTCGAGATGAGCGACTTGATCTCGGTGACCTTCGCCTGCTGGGCACTCGTCGAGGACTTGGCCTTCTGCACCTCGGACCAACTCGGGTAGCTCGCGGCGCTGGCCGACGTCGCCGGGGTGAGGACCGCGAGGGTGCTGCCGGCGAGCGCGACGGCGACCGCGGCGGCGACGAGGCGGCTGCGGTTGCGGAGGGAGAGCGAAGGTGAGGTCGACATGTATCTCGATTTCGTAACAGCGCGGCAAGGCTCACGCACGTAACACTGTTAACAGACGCAACAGTAACAACAGGTGTCGCAGCCCCGCAGCCCCTCGGACGAGGGGCGCGGAGCCGACGACGATGCTCGCACCGCAACCTCGACACCCGGTGCCGGACGGGCGCGACACGCCGGGAGTTCCGCGGGAACGGGGCCCGATTTGCGAACCCCCCGGGGCATCCGTATGCTTGTCCATCGGTAGCGCGAAGCACCACTTGCGGCCCTATCGTTTAGTGGCCTAGGACACCGCCCTTTCACGGCGGCAGCACGGGTTCGAATCCCGTTGGGGTCACTCTCCGAGTGAGCGAGCAAGTAGTACTGAGCAACACCACAGCAATTCAACATGGCCCTGTAGCGCAGCTGGTTAGCGTGCCGCCCTGTCACGGCGGAGGTCGCGGGTTCAAGTCCCGTCAGGGTCGCCACGGCTGGATAGCTCAGTTGGTAGAGCGTTCGACTGAAAATCGAAAGGTCCACGGATCGATGCCGTGTCCAGCCACCGGTGAAGGCCCCCTGCTTCGGCAGGGGGCCTTTTCCGTTGTCTGAGCCGTCTGACTTGGGGCGGCGCTAGGCCTCGCGGGTCTTCGGGCTGCTGTCGTTCGTCTTCGCCGGGTCGCGTTCGACCACGGAACCGAGGGCATCGTCGATCCGACTGAGCAGCTCCGCCGGGATCGTGACGCCGGCAGCACCCGCGTTGTCGTGCACCTGCTCCGGACGCGACGCCCCGATGATCGCACTCGCGACGTTCTCGTTCTGCAGCACCCAGGCGACGGCGAGCTGCGCCATCGACAGGTCGAGCTCCTTCGCGATCGGCTCGAGCTCCTGCACCGAGGACAGCACCTCGTCGCGCATGAACCGCTTGATCATGTCCGCGCCGCCCTTGTCGTCGGTGGCGCGTGAGCCCTCGGGCAGCGGCTGACCCGGCTTGTACTTGCCGGTCAGGACCCCCTGGGCGATCGGGGACCAGACGATCTGCGAGATGCCGAGCTCCTTCGAGGTCGGCACCACCTCTTCCTCGATGACGCGCCACAGCGCCGAGTACTGCGGCTGGTTCGAGATGAGCTGGAACCCGAGGTCCTTCGCCAGGGCGGCGCCGGCACGCAGCTGGTCCGCGGTCCACTCGCTCACGCCGACGTACAGGACCTTGCCCTGGCGCACGATGTCGGCGAACGCCTGCATCGTCTCCTCGAGTGGGGTCTCGTGGTCGAAGCGGTGCGCCTGGTACAGGTCGACGTAGTCGGTCTGCAGGCGGCCGAGCGAGCCGTCGATCGACTCGAGGATGTGCTTGCGGGACAGCCCGGTGTCGTTGTGACCCTTGGGCCCGGTCGGCCCGAACACCTTCGTGGCGATCTCGAGCGACTGGCGCCGCTCCCCCTTGAGCGCTTCGCCGAGGACGGTCTCCGCGCCGGTGTTGGCGTAGACGTCGGCGGTGTCGAACGTCGAGATGCCGACCTCGAGGGCGGCCTTGACGCAGGCGATCGCCGCGTCGTTCTCGACCTGGGATGCGTGGGTGAGCCAGTTGCCGTAGGTGATCTCGGAGACCTTGAGGCCCGAGTTGCCGAGGTAGCGGTACTCCATGTGCGTGTCACTCCTGTCGTGGCCGCGTCGATGCGGCTCGACCCGTGACGGTAGTCCGACGTCGTCGCCGCGTTCTCGGCAACGCGGCGCGGCGCTGTACGCTGATGTTTCAGGAGCGGTGGGGGAAGACGAAACCCCGGCGATGTGGCTTGAGCCAGTGATCGTTCCGGGGTCTTCGCCGACAACGGTAGCAGGCAGGGGCGAGATGCAGGAAGACGAGCTTGAACGGCTGATCACCCCTGAGCGGCTCCGCTCGTACACCGAGCAGACAGGGTCCGCGACCAGTGCGTTGCGGCTGTACGAGTGGAACATGCGAGCCGCGGCCTCGGTCTTGGAGATCACCGGCGCCGTGGAGGTGTTCGCGCGCAACGCGCTCGACCGCGAACTCCGCGCCTGGGCGGCGGCTCGCACCGGGGCGCCCTGGTTCGACATCGCCCCGTTGGACGTTCGCGGACGTACTGACCTTGCGAAGGCACGGGCGCGCGCGAGTCGTGACGGACGTCGCGACGAAGTCCACGGAAGGGTGATCGCGGAACTCAGCTTCGGGTTCTGGCGCTACCTCGTCGAGTCGCGGTACCTGACCGCGCTGTGGACGCCTGCGCTCCACGGGGCCTTCCCCAACGGACCCGCAGACTCATTGACCCGTCAACGCGAGGTCCGGCGTCGACTGCAGCAGCTGCACTTCGTCCGCAACCGGGCTGCGCACCACGAGCCCATCCACGCGCGAGACCTGCAGCGGGACCACGATTACGCGGTCGAGCTGCTCGGCTGGATCAGCCCGCACGCGGCGAGCTGGGCTGCAGAGACCACCTCGCTGCACGTCGTGCTCCGCGCCCGCCCCGACGTGGGGGTGCAGGATCGGTAGGAGTGCGGCACGGAGAGGTGCCGCCGGAAGCGAGGGAGCATCCATGACCGGAGCGAGCGTGTTGTTCATCGGCGGGAGCGGCGTGATCAGCGCCTCCTGCGTGCGGGAGGCGACGGAACAGGGCCACGACGTCACGGTCCTGAACCGTGGGACCACCGGGGGCAGGCCGATCCCGGAGGGTGTGACGCGCCTCCAGGCCGATGTGTCGGACCGCAGCGCCCTGGCGGACGCACTCGGCGACCGCCACTTCGACGTCGTCGTGAACTGGATCGCCTTCACGCCGGACCAGGTGCAGGCCGACGTCGACTTCTTCGCCGGGCGGACGCGGCAGTACGTGTTCATCAGCTCGGCCTCGGCGTACCAGACGCCGGCGACGCACCTGCCGATCACGGAGTCGACGCCGCTGAAGAACCCGTACTGGCAGTACTCGCGGGACAAGATCGCGTGCGAGGAACTCCTGATGGCGGCGTACCGGGAACAGGACTTCCCGGTGACGATCGTGCGGCCGTCGCACACCTACGACGAGACGAAGCTGCCCCTGACCGGTGGGTGGACCGCCGTGGCGCGGATGCGAGCCGGCAAGCCGATCATCATCACCGGGGACGGCAGCTCGCTCTGGACGCTGACGCACAGCCGTGACTTCGCGGTCGGGTTCACGGGGCTCCTCGACCGTGCCGAGGCGATCGGTGAGGCGTTCACGATCACGAGCGACGAGGCACCGACGTGGAACGCCATCGCGCACGAGATCGCGGCAGCGGCGGGCGTCGACGACCTGCGGATCGTGCACGTGCCGGCGGATGCGATCAACGCGGTGGATCCGGAGTGGGGTGCGGCGCTGCTCGGCGACAAGGCGAACAGCTCGGTGTTCGACAACAGCAAGGTCCGGTCGCTCGTGCCGTGGTATCGGCCGCGGACGCCCTACCGGCAGGGGGTCCGCGAGGTCATCGCCTGGTACGAGGCGCACCCCGAGGAGCAGGTCGTCGACGAGCGGCTCGACACCCTGATGGACGAGCTAGCGGCGCGCTGGGCTGTGTGACGGGCCGGAACCAGGTTCCGGACACAGCACCACGGAAGAGCGCGGTGTCGTGTCCGGAACCTGGTTCCGCGGACGGACCGAACGGTCAAGCGCGCGCAGCCAGGACGTCCGCCAGCGTCCCGATCGCTGTGCGCAGCTCGTCGTCGGTGACGACCAGGGGCGGGGCGAAGCGGATCGTCGACCCGTGGGTGTCCTTCACGAGGAGCCCGCGGT
The DNA here is from genome assembly GCF_044497295.1 of Curtobacterium pomorum. Classification (NCBI taxonomy): domain Bacteria; kingdom Bacillati; phylum Actinomycetota; class Actinomycetes; order Micrococcales; family Microbacteriaceae; genus Curtobacterium; species Curtobacterium pomorum. The sequence continues at coordinate 156,433 of NZ_CP172409.1, read as the reverse complement.
CGGCCAGGTCCTTGGAGATCTCCTTGCCGGTGCCGAGCGCGGGGTCGATGTCGATCCCGGCCCAGAGTCCGGCGACGCGGTGCGCAACGACCCCGGAACCGAGCAGGTCGTCGAGCAGTCCGCGCAGCAACGGTTCGCCGTCGAGGGCGCGCTGCTGGAACGTGCCCTCGCCGAGCATCGCGACGACCTCGGCCCCGACGGCAGCGGCGAGCGGGTTGCCGCCGAAGGTCGAACCGTGCTCACCGGGACGCAGCACCCCGAGGACGGACGCCGAGCCGACGACCGCGGACACCGGGACGATCCCGCCGCCGAGCGCCTTGCCGAGCGTGATGAGGTCGGGTCGGACCCCGACGCGCTGCACGGCGAGGGTGTGACCGGTGCGGCCGAGACCGGACTGGATCTCGTCGGCGACGAACAGCGCACCGAACTCGTCGCAGACCTGCCGGACCTCAGGGAGGTACGACGCCGGCGGGATGACCACGCCGCCCTCGCCCTGGATCGGCTCGAGCAGGACGGCGACGACGGTCTCGTCCATGGCCGCACGCAGAGCCTCGGCATCGCCGTACGGCACGGTGCGGAAGCCGGGCGTGAACGGCCCGAAGTCGTCGTGGGCGGAGGGGTCGTCGGAGAACGAGATGATCGTGGTGGTGCGCCCGTGGAAGTTGCCGGACGCCACGATGATGGTCGCGCGGTCCGCGGGGACACCCTTCACCCGGTAACCCCAGGCGCGGGACACCTTGATCGCGGACTCGACGGCCTCGGCACCGGTGTTCATCGGCAGGACCATCTCGGTCTCCGTCAACGCCGCCAGTGCCGTGGCGAACGGCCCGAGCTGGTCGTTCACGAACGCCCGGCTCGTCAGCGTGACCCGGTCGAGCTGCGCCCGTGCGGCGTCCAGCAGCCGGGGGTTGCCGTGGCCGAAGTTCACCGCCGAGTACGCGGCGAGACCGTCCAGGTACTGCTTGCCGTCGACGTCGGTGACGGTCGCTCCGGCACCCGACGCGATGACGACGGGCAGCGGGCTGTAGTTGTGTGCGAGGGCGCGGTCCTCGACGGCGAGCGCCGCCGCGGTGTTGACCCCGAGCGACGCTGCCGCCGCCATCAGCTGACCCCGAGCGAACGCGCGACCGAGGTGCCGGTGCCGACCGGGTGCAGGTCGAGCGTGCAGCACTTCACGCCGCCACCGCCGAGCAGGAGCTCGGACAGGTCGACGCCGATCGGGTTGTAGCCCTTCTCCTTCAGCTGCTCGGCGAACCGAACAGCCCGGGCGGCGATCACGACGTTGTACCCGTCGGAGTAGGAGTTCAGGCCGAGGATCGCGGCGTCCTCTTCCGTGGCGATGATCGCGTCCGGGAAGCGCTCGCGCAGGATCGCCAGCGAGGGCTCGTCGAAGGCGCTCTCGAGGTACGCGATGTTGCTGGTGCCGTCAGCGGCGGGCTCGGGGTCGAGCACGGCGATGGCGGTGTCGAGGTGGTAGAAGCTCGGGTTGATGAGCTTGAGGGTGACGACCTCGCGGCCGTAGATCGTCGCGAGCTCGTCGTGCGAGGTGCTGTCCGACCGGAAGCCCGTGCCGGCGTAGATCGTGTTGCCGATGAGCAGGAAGTCGCCCTCGCCCTCGTTGGTCTGCTCCGGCTCGGCGACGGTCAGGCCGGCCTGACGGAACCAGTCCATGTACGCCGGGCCCTCGGGCTGGCGCTCGGGGTACTGGAACTTCGCGCCGTACGCGATGCCGTCGAGGACGAACCCGCCGTTGGCCGCGTAGACCATGTCCGGCAGGCCGTCGATGGGGTCGATGTACGAGATGTCGAAGCCGAGCTGCTCGTACACGTCGACGAGCGTCTGCCACTGGGCGACGGCCTTCGACGTGTCGGTCGGCTCCTCCGGGTGCATCCACGGGTTGATCCGGTAGCTCACCGTGTAGAAGTCCGGCTTGCACATCAGGATCGTCCGCTTGGTGGCGGTGCGGGCCGGTGCATCGGTGGTCGAGGGTGCGGTGTTCGACATCAGTCCTCCTGAGAAGGGACCGGGGCCCGAGCCTGCCAGGAACCGAAACGGAACGAAGGAGAGGTGCTCCGGCGAGATGCAGGCTCACTCGCCGTAGCGGACCAGGTCGACGCCACGACGATCCTGACACAGACCGTCCGGCAAGTGCAGCACCGGCGGCAAAGCGCCGTGGCACCCGTTCGGGTGACGCACGTTTCGTGCGTCCGACCTGCCGACCTCGCAAGAAGTCCGCGTACGATGGGTGCAATGGATTCGCTCGACCACCGCATCCTGGATCAACTCCGGGACAACGCCCGCGCCGGCTACGGCGACATCGGGTCGGTGGTCGGACTCTCGGCATCGGCCGTCAAGCGCCGTGTCGACCGGCTCGTCGGCGACGGTGTCATCCAGGGCTTCACGATCAAGGTCGACCCCGCCGTCGAGGACCGCGGGACCGAGGCCTGGGTCGAGCTGTACTGCCGCGGCACCGTCTCCCCCGACGAACTCCGGGCCCTGCTCGACACCGTGCCGGAGGTCATCGACGCCGGCACGGTCACGGGGAGCGCCGACGCCGTCGTGCACATGCGCTCGAAGGACCTGTCCGCGCTGGAAGAAGCGCTCGACAAGGTCCGCCTCGCACCGCAGGTGGACCACACGCGGTCCGCGATCGTGCTCTCCAAGCTGGTCAGTCGCGACACCGCGTAACGTCCGGCAGATGGCACGGAACACGACCGGGAGGCGCGGATCACCGCCCACGGGATCGCGCCCGGCCCGACGGCTGGTCACCGCTGCGAGCGTCGCCTACGTCGCGAACTGCCTCTGGGGCACCGCGGTCGCCGTCCGGCTGATCCGGACCAAGAAGCTCCGCGTCGTGCACCACGGACTGTTCGTCGTGACCGCGACACTCACCGGGGCCGCCGCGACGACCCCCCTGTGGACCCGTGACCGTTCGGCGCTGTTCCTGCTGCCCGCACTCGTCCCCCTCGCACTCGCGCCACGCACGAACCCGCGCTCCGGAGCACACTGGAAGACCGCGGTGGCCGCCGCGCCGTCCTACCTGGGGGCGCTGCTGGTGCGGCGTCGACCGTGACGACGAGACACGAGGGGAAGCAGTGGAGCTCTTCGAGGCCATCCGACGCCGCCGGACCACGAACGGGGCGTTCCTGCCCGATCCGGTGTCCGAGGAACACCAACGGCTCCTCATGGAGCTCGCCGGCCGGGCCCCGTCGCAGCTGAACAGCCAGCCGTGGCGCTTCGTCCTGGTCGAGGAGCGCGACACGATCGACCGCGTCGCCGCGATCAGCGGCAGCTCGATGACCCGCACCATGGCCGAGGGGACGTTCTTCGAGCGGTACAAGCCGTACTTCCGGTTCTCGCAGGCCGAGATGGACGAGCGGCGCGACGGCATGCTGTTCGACAAGCTGCCCGGGCCGCTCCGGCCGTTCACGAAGCAGGTGTTCACGAAGCGCGGGCAGCTGCTCATGAACACGCTCCGGGTACCGCAGAGCCTCGGTGAGGAGAACCGGAAGCTCGTCGCCGGGTCGCCGCTGCTGATCGGCGTGATGCTCGACCGCCACGAGTACCGGAAGGAGGAGCTGTCCGGCTTCTACTCGGTGTTCAGCATGGGCGCGGCGATGGAGAACATCTGGCTCGCGACGACCGAGCTCGGCCTGGGGATCCAGTTCGTGTCCTTCCCGATGGAGACCCCTGGCGCCTGGGCGGAGATCGAGGGGTTGCTCCGTGTGCCCGAGTCGCTCGAGCTGATGGCCGTCTACCGGATCGGGTACCTGCCACCGGAACGACGACGTCCGGCCATCGACTGGACGTCGAGCGAGCGGAAGCGACCCTCGCAGTACGTGTTCCGCGACACATGCGACACCCCGCAGCAGGGGTGGGACGACGCGTCCGTCGCACCCCACATCGAACCGGAGGCGACCACATCGTGACCGACACCCGACCCACCCAGAGCACCCCGGGCCTCCAGGCCGTCGCCCCCGGCCTGCCGGGCCGCCCCTGGATCTCGCAGGACTGGCTCGACGTCGTCTTCGTGCACTGGCGCGTCGACTTATCAGCGGTGGCCCCGCTGCTGCCGGCCGGCACCCGGCCCGACACGATGGCGCTCGACGGGACCGACGACGGGGTGACCACCTGGGTGGGCCTCATCGCGTTCCGGTTCGAGGACACCCGGTTCCCGCCCCTCGGGGCGCTCGGGCGGACCGGCTCGATCGGCGACTTCGTCGAGGTGAACGTCCGCGTCTACACGGTCGACGAACAGGGCCAGCACGGCGTCGTGTTCCTGTCGCTCGACGCCGGCAAGCTCCTGCCGACGCTCGGCGCACGCGTGGCCACCGGGCTGCCCTACTGGTGGGCGGACGCCAAGTCACGGAGCGGCGACGGCCGCGTCGGGTACGCGATGCGGCGGCACGGGACCCACCTGCGGTCCCTGGTCGACGTGCGGGTCGGCGACGAGCTCGCCGAGCCGAGTGCGCTCGAGACGTTCCTCACCGCGCGGTGGGGCATGCACGTGCACCGGGCCGGGCGGACACGGTTCTGGCCGAACGAGCACGACGCGTGGCCGTTGCACCGGGCCTCGGTGGTGTCGCTGCGGGACGACCTGGTCGGCGCCGCCGGGCTGCCCTTCGGGCTGACCGAGCTGGAGCCGGACTCGGTGCTCTACTCGCCGGGGGTCACGACGCGGTTCGGTCGGGGACGCTGAGGCCGCCGGGCATCAGTCGTGGGGTGACCTACGCGCGACGACGAACTGGTGCACGGCCACAACGGCGCTGATCACCCCGAAGGCCGCACCGAACGTCCAGAAGGTGCTCCGGGAGTCGGGGAGATCAGGGAGCGTCAGGCCGAGGACCGCCAGGACGACGCAGCACACGGCGACCGCGAGTGCTGTCCACGCGACGACGAGGTGATCGATCCGCGGCACGGAGCGAGCGAAGCGGAACGCCGTCGGAACGCCGGCGACCGCACCGAACAGGGCGCCGAAGGGGAACCCGACGGTCAGGGTGGTGACCGAGACGATGCCGACGCTCCCGACCGCCACGACCACGCGGGTGACGTGGCACCGCCACGAGGCGTCGCGGCTCTGCTCGTCGTACGCGTGCCGACCCGTCACGAACAGGGCAACGGCACCGGCGGTCGTCACCACCGCGGCGGACACCCCGACGACGAGCGCCAACGCACCACCGAAGGCGATGCCGAGCGCGACGTGTGCGGCAGCGAGGAGCAGGACGAGCACCGGGTACGTCCAGACCTCGAGCGGCCGGGTCGGTGTGTTCAGGACCCAGCCGGGCGGTGCCTCCTCGGCGGTGCCGTCGGTCTCGGGGTCGCGAGCGTCCACGTGGCCAGCATGGCCGGTCGGTGCCGGCCTGGTCCAGGGCCGTCGCTTCGGGGGACACCGGCTGAGTGGTGCACGGCCGACCGCAGGTACAAGGGAGCCATGACTCGAGTGGCAGTGGTGACCGGTGGATCCGCAGGACTGGGACGGGCGACCGTCCGGGAGCTCGCCGCGCGGGGGTGGGACGTCGCCGTCCTCGCCCGCGGGCAGGAGGGCGTCGACGCCGCGGTCGCCGAGGTCGAGGCCACCGGACGCCGTGGACTGGCGCTGGTCGCCGACGTGTCCGACCGTGCGGCGGTCGAGGCGGCGGCGGACCGCGTCGAGCAGGAACTCGGGCCGATCGACCTGTGGGTGAACGGCGTGATGGTCGGAGTGTTCGGCAAGTTCCTGGACACCGCGCCAGAGGACTTCGAACGGGCCCTCAACGTCACCTACCTCGGCTTCGTCAACGGCACCCGCGCCGCGCTCTCGCGGATGGTGCCCCGCGGTCAGGGGCACGTCGTCCAGGTCGGATCCGCGCTCGGCTTCCGCGGCATCCCGCTGCAGGCCGCGTACTGCGGCGCGAAGCACGCGATCGTCGGGTTCACCGAGTCCGTCGTCTCCGAGCTGCTCGAACAGGGCAGCAAGGTGAAGGTCTCGCGGGTGGACATGCCCGCGCTGAACACGATCCAGTTCGGGTGGGTGAAGTCGAAGCTGCCGCACCACCCGCAGCCGGTCGCCCCGATCTACCAGCCCGAGGTCGGCGCCCGCGCGATCGCTGCCGTCGCCGAGCGCCCTCGCCGTCGCACCTGGGTCGGTGAGTCGACGGTCTACACGATCCTCGGCAACCGGATCAGCGGACGCTTCGCCGACTGGTACGCCGCCAAGACGCTCGTCTCCGGGCAGCAGGCGCCGGACAAGGACGGCCTCGAGCTGCAGGACAACCTGTACGAGCCGGTGCCGGGCGACCACGGTGCGCACGGCGTGTTCGACGAGTCGGCACACGCCTGGTCGCCGCAGACCTGGTGGGTGGAGCACCGGCGGATGGGCAACGGGATCATCGGGGCGGCGATCGGTGCAGTCGGAGCCGTCGCACTCGTGGCAGGACGACGACGATGACGCGCCGTGCACGAGCGGGGGCGTCGCCGGTCGAGCTGGGCCGAGCGGTCCTCGGGCTCTGGCATCTGAGCCGCTCGTTCCGGCGACGCGACCAGGCCGTGCTGCACGGCGTGCTCGGCGTCCGGCAGCTCGCGCAGGCCGCACTCGTCGCACGCGCCGGCACCGGGAACGCGCACACGCTCAGCGCCCTCGTCGACGCGGCACACGGCGCGACGATGGTCCCGCTCGCCCTCGACCCGCAGCGCCGCCGGTTCGCCCTGCAGCAGGTGTGGATCGCCGCGGCACTCACCGTCGCCGAGGTGGCCGTCGTCGGACGTGGCGGTCGCCGCTGACGCCTGTCAGAGGTGCTCGGTAGCGTCCGGGACATGAGCACCACCTACTCCGTCGCGTCCTCGATGGACGGCTTCGTGGCCGCACCCGACGACGACCTCGACTGGCTGCTGCAGTTCGGCTTCGAGCCGTTCCAGGAGCACCACGACCGGTTCTTCGCGGGCATCGGCGCGATCGTCATGGGCTCGACCACGTACGAGTGGTTGCTCGAGCACGACGACACGTGGGCGTACCCGGACCTGGCGACGTGGGTGTTCACCACGCGCGACCTGCCGGTGCCGGACGGCGCCGAGGTGCACTTCGTCTCGGGCGAGGTCGCGGACCACCAGGCCGACCTCGAACGGGCAGCCGGCGAGCGCGACGTCTGGGTCGTCGGCGGTGGACTGCTCGCTGCCCAGTACCAGCAGGCCGGGCTGCTCGACGAGCTCCGCGTCACCGTGATGCCGGTGGCGCTCGGTGCCGGCGCACCACTCCTGCCGGTCGCCGCGCCGACCCCGGTGTTCGAGCTGGTCGGGACGACGCCCTTCACCGGCGGCGCCGTGGAACTGCACTACCGGTCCGCAGCCACCACGGCGTAGCGTCCGCGGCATGAGCGACAACGAGCAGACCGAGCCCGTCATGGACGGCGCAACCGAGGCCACGAACCACGAGAAGCTGCACGGCCTGATCGAACAGGTCGACCACGACCACCACGGCGAGGGTGCCGGGGCGATGGCCGACCACCTGCGCGACCGGATGGACGAGACCGGCGTCGAGGACGAAGAGGCCGGCGACGTCGAGGACTGACCCGAGCCGGGGACGTCAGACGCGCAGGTCGGCGAAGTCCGCGTCGACGTCGCCGAACCGGTGGGCGGTGATCGAGACCGACTGCTCACGGATGAACGGGAGCATCTCGATCAACCCGGCCTCGACCACCGGGGCGTCGTGGATCGCGACGTCGATGCTCGCCCCGAGGGCTTCCTCGAGTGCCAGGGCGTCGCCGCCGATCAGCCGGATGCGCGCCCCGGGACCACCGAACGCCGTGTGCACGGGCCGGACCTGGTCCTGCGCGAGCATGTCCCCGAGCGCGTCGACGGGCTCATCGTCCTCACCACTCGTCCAGTTCGCCTGGAACACGGCACCGGACGATGCCCGGGCGTGGAAGTCCTGGTCGGACTCGACTAGGTGGTCGACGACGTCCAGCGGCGACCGGCTCGAGGCGAACAGCTGGGTGAGCGGGCCGGGCAACGGACGGGCGGTGCTGAGCAGGACGTGGGCGCGGGCAGCCGTGGCGGCGACGAGTGCGCGGACGAGGTCACCCGCCGAGGCGTCCTCCGACTGCCGCACGATGACGGACTGCGGTCGGTGACGCAGGACGTTCCGCTGCACCACGAGCCCCGACAGGTCGTGCGAGCCGCCGTAGAGCTCTTCGCGCGCCCGGACGTCGCTCAGCGCACCGGCGCGCACCTGGTCGAACTCCTCGAACGACAGTCCGCTGCGCGCGGCCTCGATGACCGCGGTCACGCGTGGCGGCAGCCCGTGCAGCTGGATGCTCTTGTGCACGGTGCGCGGGACCGGCTCCCACCGCCCGAGCGTCGCGACGTACATCGGACCGCCCGCCTTCGTGCCGGTGCCCACCGACGACCGCTTCCAGCCGCCGAACGGCTGCCGGCCGACGACCGCGCCGGTGATGCCGCGGTTCACGAACAGGTTGCCGGCGCGCACGCTGGCGAGCCAGTCCGCGACTTCGTCGGCGTCGAGCGAGTGGATGCCCGCCGTCAGGCCGTAGTCGGTGCCGTTCTGGATCGCGATGGCCTGCTCGAGCGTCTCGGCGCGCATGATGCCGAGCACCGGACCGAAGTACTCGGTCTGGTGGAAGTCGCTGCCCGGGCGGACGCCGTCGCGGATGCCGGGCGACCAGAGCCGCCCGGAGTCGTCGAGGGCCGTCGGCTGCACGAGCCAGGACTCCCCCGGCCCGAGCTCGGTCAGGCCCTGGCGCAGCTTGCCCTCGGGCTCGGCGATCACCGGGCCGACCTGCGCGGTGGGGTCGTCGGGCCAGGCGACGCGGAGCGTGCGCGTGGCGTCGACGAGCTGCCGACGGAAGCGCTCGCTCTCGCCGACCGTGCCGACCAGGACCACCAGGGACGCCGCCGAGCACTTCTGGCCGGCGTGCCCGAAGGCGGACTGCACGATGTCCTGCACCGCGAGGTCGATGTCGGCGCTCGGTGTGACGACGATCGCGTTCTTGCCGCTCGTCTCGGCGCTGAGCGGCAGTCCTGCGCGCCACCAACGGAACGACCGCGCGGTGTCGGCCGAACCGGTCAGGATGATGCGGTCGACGGCGGGGTGCCCGACGAGGTCTCGGCCGAGTTCGTCCTCGGCCAGGTCGACGAGCTGCAGCAAGGAGTGCGGCACACCGGCGTCCCAGAGCACGTCGGCCAGCAGCGCACCGCTCCGCTTCGCCTCGGGTGCCGGCTTGAGGACGACACCGCTGCCCGCGGCGAGCGCCGCCAGCACCCCGCCGGCGGGGATCGCGACGGGGAAGTTCCACGGCGGCACGACGACGGTCAGGCGCGGCGGGACGTAGCGGGCGCCTTCGATGTCGCCGAGGCGACGGGCTCGTTCGGCGTAGTAGTGGGCGGCATCCACGGCCTCGGTGACCTCGGTGTCGGCCTCGGAGAACGTCTTGCCGGTCTCCGCCGCCATCACCTCGATCAGGTCGGCGCGGCGGGTCTCGAGTTCGTGCCCGATCAGGTCGAGGAGCTCGGCGCGGTCGGAGGGGTCCTGCCGCCCCCAGTTCACGCCGGCCTGGGCGGTGCGGGCCATGATCCGTTCGAGCTTGGAGCGGTCGGCGACCTTGGCCCCGCGGATCGTCTGCGCGCCGAGCTGGGAGCGTGGCACCCGCCGGAGGACGTCGAGCGCCCACGCGCGGTTGGCGGGGACGGAGGGATCGGTGTCCGGGGCGTTCCGGAACGCGTCGCGCAGCACGGGTTGGCCGAGCGCCCGGTGGCGGTCCTGGGTGCGGTGCGTCGCTGGTACCGACTCGTCGAGGGCCGCGACCGAGGCCAGGTACCGGCCGTGTTCACGGTCGAACACGCTGGCGTCGTGGTCGATGTCGGACGCTGCGGCGATGAAGTTCTCGGGGCTCGCGCTCTCCTGCAGCCGTCGGGCCAGGTACGCGATGGCGGAGTCGAACTCCTCCGGCTGCACCACGGGTGTGTAGAGCAGGATCTGGCCGACGTCGGCGCGGACGGCGTCGGCGTGCGTGGACGCCATGCCGAGCAGCATCTCGACGTCGATCGCGTCGGTCACCCCGCGGCGCTGGGCGAGCACCCATGCGGTCGCCAGGTCGAACAGGTTGTGCCCGGCGACACCGATCCGGACGGCGTCGGTGCGCTCCGGGGTCAGCGCGGCGTCGAGCATGCGCAGGTAGGCGCTGTCGGTCTCGCGCTTGCTGCCCCAGGTGGCGAGCGGCCAGTCGTGCACGATCGCGTCGACGTGCTCCATCGCCAGGTTCGCGCCCTTGACGAGCCGCACCTTGATCGGAGCGCCGCCCCGGGCCCGGCGCTCCTGCGCCCAGGCCGTCAGGGACTCGAGCGCTCCCGCGGCGTCGGGCAGGTAGGCCTGCAGCACGATGCCGGCCTGCAGCCCCGCGAACTCGTCGCGGTCGAGCAGGGTCCGGAACACCGCGAGGGTGACGTCGAGGTCGCGGTACTCCTCCATGTCCAGGTTGATGAACTTCGCCTGGCCGCCGGACGCCAGCGGGGCTGCCGCCGACCGGTACAGCGGCACGAGTCGGTCGACGACCCGCTCGACCGTCTGGTCGAACGCCCACATCGACATCTGGGGCACGACCGAGCTGACCTTGATCGACACGTAGTCGACGTCGTCGCGGGCGAGCAGGTCCATCGTCCCCTGCAGCCGGCGGTCGCTCTCGGCGCTGCCGAGCACGGCTTCACCGAGCAGGTTCACGTTGAGTCGGGTGCCCGGTCCGCCGACCTTCGCGAGCGCCGGACCGAGCTTCGCCGTGCTCGCATCGATGACCAGGTGACCCGTCATCCGGCGCAGGATCCGGCGAGCGGTCGGGATGACCGCCCACGGCGCCATCGTCGCGAACCCACCGCCGAGCGTCACCGCACCGCGCAGGTACCAGGCGAGGAAGTCGGGGACGTCGCGGCTGACCTGCTCGAGGTTGCGGGCGGCGACCCGGGGGTCCTCGGGGCGGATGACCTTGTCGACGAAGCTGCGCGTGAAGTCGAGGCCACGCTCGTCCCGCAGGGCTTCGGCGAGGCGAGCGGCACCGGCATCCGGCTTCGCCCCGGCGGACGCCGCCAGCCACCGGCGGACCAGCGCAACGGCATCGTCGGTGCAGTCCTGGAGGCGGGCGCTCGGCATGCTCCGATCGTATGCCGCACCTCCGACCTCACCTTGGAGCGCGCCGCACGTCGGCCAGGAGTCATCCGGACGGATGAAGTCAGCCGAAGACCCGGATCAGTTCCGGCAGCATGAGCAGCACCGGCAACACCGAGAAGACGGAGATGACCGCGCCCGCGACGATTCCCGTGATCGCGAGACCGCGTCCGGCCTCACCCGTCCGCCGCAGCTGCGGCAGCGCGATGAGCCCCACGACGACCCCGCCGATGGGGACCGCGAAACCCAGCACCAGCGCGATGATCGCCAGGGTGTTCGTCGGGCGGATGGGTGCCGTCGGCGGCGGCGCGGAGGGGTTCGTCATGCGGGTTCCTGTCTCGTCGGGCCGAGCGCTGCACGGCCCGGTCATCGTACGGGCGGGCCGGATCGGTCCGCAGCGCCCCGTTCGGGTCATCCGGACGGACGAAACCCGCGGCGACGGGGTCGGTCGGCCCCCACCGTGGATACGCTGAAGGAATGTCGACGCAGGGCAAGGACGGCCACGACTGGGCGACGTGGGACGCCTACCACGACGTCTGGCGACGCCTCGACCGAGCGCTCGACCAGGCCGTCCAGGCGGGTGCCGGCATCTCCATCCCCGAGTTCGAGATCCTGATCGGCCTGCACCGGGAGCCGGACCACCGGCTGCGCGTCCGCGACATCGCCGCCGGCATCGGCTGGGAGAAGTCGCGCGTCAGCCACCAGGTCACGCGCATGGTCTCCCGTGGCCTGGTCAGCCGCGCCGACTGCCCGACCGACGGCCGCGGCAGCTGGGTGGAGATGACCCCCGACGGCCGTCGCGCGGTCCTCGCCGGCATCCGTGCGCACACCGGTGCGCTGGAAGACCTGTTCTGGAGGCCCGTGGGGACCGACGCGGACACGCTCCGGTCCGTCAGTGCGCGCGTCCAGGACGCGATCGGCCCCGACGTGTCGGACGACGCCGTCTCCGGCTGACTGTCCGCGCGCGTCCGCCGAGGACTCCCCCGGGCGCTTCCGCCGAGGTTCCACGACTCGCCGCCCGTGGAGCGCCGAGGTTCCACGAACCGCCGTGAGTCGCGCCCAGATGCCGAGATTTCGGAACCTCGGGGCCGAAGGCGGGAAGGCGGGAGGGCGGGAGGGCGGAGGGCGGAGGGCGCGGGACGGACGGGCTCGGTCAGAGGTCGACGACGGCGAGGGCGCCCTGTTCGCCGCGGAGCCGCACCTGCACGCTCGCGATGTCGTCGCGCGGGATGTCCGTCGACGCCGACAGCCCCTTCGCGTCCTCGCCGGCGGCCGTCCACGAGCCGACGATCTGCGTGGAGCCGTCGGACCGCACCACGACCAGGTCGTACATGACCGAGCCGTCCGCCGCCCACTCCTTGCCGCCGTACGAGCAGCCCCAGTCGAAGCGGGTGCCCCACTGTTCGCCGCTGACGGCCAGGTCGACGTCGAGTCCTTGGGCGCCGGTCATGTCGTACCGGTCCGCGGTCGCCGATGCCGAGACGTCGCGTCCGGCCTGCGCCGTGCCGCGGTCCCCTGCCGTGCCGACGGCGAGCCCGCCGAGCACGGCGGCGACCACCGCGAGCCCCGCGGTGGCGGCGACCCAGACCCGGCGACGGCGGCGGCGGTGTCGAACGCGGTGCGCGACGGAGGCGAGGGTGCTCTCGGAACCGGTGTCGGGCCTCCCGTCCGGTTCCGCGATCTCGATCGCCTGGTCGGCCGGCAGCTTGGCGAGCAGACCGGGCAGGCCGACCAGCTCGGCGACGGCGGCCGTGCAACGGTCGCACGTCTCCAGGTGCCGCTCGTACTCGAGCCGCTCGTCCGGGGACAGGGACCCGAGCACGTACGCCGCATCCCATTCTGCGTAGCGGTCGTCGCTCATCGGGTCACTCCTCGTTCCTGCAGCGCGAGCCGCAGGGCTCGCAGCCCGTAGTGCAACCGCGACTTCGCGGTGCCCTCGGGGATGTCGTGTCGTCGTGCGATCTCCGGCACCGTGTGGCCGAGCCAGTAGGCGTCCACCACCACGCGACGGTGGTCCGGCGAGAGCGACGCGAGGGCGTCGGCCACGACGATGCGGTCGAGGACGGCGTCGGTGCGGTCCGACTCCGCGCGGTCGACCGGGTGTTCCGTCCCGAGCTCTCGGCGGTTCCGGGCGGACCGGGCATCATCGACGACGAGGTTGCGCGCCACGGTGAACAACCAGGCGCGTGCACTGTCCGGCGCGCGTTCCAGCACCGCCGGCCGCTGCCAGGCGCGGACCATGGTCTCCTGCACGACGTCCTCGACCGCCGAGCCGTCCCGCGTCAGGTGCCGGACGTACCGGGTGAGCGCGTCACCGTGCTCGCGGTACAGCGTCGCGAGCAGCTCGTCGGCGGAACGGCTCGTCACGGTCACTTCTGCAGGTCGAGGGAGAACTCGACGGAGCCCTTCCCGTCCACGGTGACGAAGCCGAGCGAGGGGGCCTTCACGCCGTAGTCGGCGAACGTGATCGGCACCGAACCGGCGACCTGCACGGTTCCGCCCTCGCCGACGGCGACCTGCGCGTCGGCGGTGACGGCCTTCGTGACGCCGTGCAGGTCCATCGTGCCGGTCAGGGCGACGTCCTGCTTGCTGCCGTCGAGCGCCTTCGAGACATCGACGGGCTTCGTGAGGGTGAACGTCGCCGTGGGGAACCGGTCCGTCTCGAGGGCGGTGTCCCGGAAGTAGGCGTCGCGCGCGGATTCGGGGGTGGAGATCTTCGCGACCTGGACCGTGACGGTCGCCTTCGCGAGGGAGCCGCCGTCGACCTCGGCGGTGCCCTCGACGTCCTTCGTGCGTCCGACCACGTTCACATCATTCCCCTGCAGGACCTCGTGCACCCGGTAGCCGGCGTACGAACCACTCTGGCTGGTCCAGGTGCCGTCGGCGTCCGCCGCGTCCAGGCTGGCGGACGACGTCGCCTGCAACGAGGGGGCCGCAGCGGCCTGCCCGTTGACGGTGTTCGCGTAGATGGACGGGCCGGCGATGACGGCGGCGGCCGCGATGACCACGACGCCGGTGGAGATGCCGATGATGACCTTGGTGCGTGTGCGGAGTCCCATACCCCGTCAACGAGGTTGCCCGGTGGATCGTTCACCGGCAGGAACGATCCGGCTCACGGATGCGTTCGGATCTGTCAGGCTGTTCATCCACCGTCCCACCTGCAGCCAGGAAGGCCGCAATGCCCGAACTCCCCGTCGTGTTCGAAGTCGGCTCGCTGATCGCCATCGTCGCGATCCTGCTCGCCGACCTGCTCATCGTCGCGCGCCGCCCGCACGTGCCGACCCTGCGGGAGTCAGCGACGTGGGTGGGCGTCTACGTGGGGCTGGCGCTGGTCTTCGCGGTCCTGATGCTCGTGTTCGCCGGCGGCGACTCGGCTGGCGAGTTCCTGGCGGGCTGGCTCACCGAGTACAGCCTGAGCATCGACAACCTGTTCGTCTTCGTCATCATCATGGCGCGGTTCTCGGTGCCGAAGAAGATCCAGCAAGAGGTGCTGATGCTCGGCATCATCATCGCGCTCGTGCTGCGTGGCATCTTCATCCTCGTCGGCGCCCAGCTCATCGAGAACTTCTCGTGGATCTTCTACATCTTCGGCGCCTGGCTGATCTGGACCGCGATCCAGCAGCTCCGCGGTGAAGACGACGGCGACGACCAGAAGGACAGCTTCATCGTCCGGCTGCTCCGCCGACGGGTCCGCCTCACCGACACGTTCGACGGCATGAAGTTCCGCACCACGCACGACGGCGTCCGGCACTTCACGCCGCTGCTCATCGTGCTGATCGCCATCGGCACCACCGACCTGCTGTTCGCGCTCGACTCGATCCCGGCGATCTTCGGCATCACCGAGAGCCCGTTCATCGTGTTCACCGCGAACGTCTTCGCCCTGATGGGCCTGCGGCAGCTGTACTTCCTGCTCGGCGGCCTGCTCGAGCGACTCGTCTACCTGAAGTACGGCATCGCGGTGATCCTCGCGTTCATCGGCGTGAAGCTCGTCCTGCACGCGCTGCACGACAACGAGCTGCCCTTCCTGAACGGTGGCGAGCACATCGAGTGGGCGCCGGAGATCAACACCTGGGTCTCCCTGATCGTGATCATCGCTGCGATGGCGCTGTCGACCCTGGCCAGCGTGGTGCGGATGCGTCACGACGGCGTGGAGACGAAGGACGACGAACCCGCGCGCACGACCTCGGACTGACGGAAGGTGCGCTGAGCGACAGCAGGCCGGGCGCTGGAGCGTCCACCAGGTGCCCGTGCCAAGGTCGACGGGTGCACAACAACGACACCGTCGTGATCGCCGGCTGCGGCGACCTCGGAACCGAGGCCGGCCTGCGGTTCGCCGAACAGGGACACCACGTGGTCGGCCTCCGCCGCCGCGCCGAACTGGTCCCGGCGCCGATCACCGGCCGGAGCGTCGACCTGCGACACGAGGCCCCCGAGATCCCCGCCGACACGAGCGTCGTCGTCGTGGCCTTCGCCGCCGGCAGCCGCGAGGTCGACGAGTACCGCGCCACCTACGTCGACGGCCTGCGGAACGTGCTCGAGGGCATCGACGCCTCGGATGCCGACCCACGACTGCTCGTGGTGTCGTCGACCGCGGTGTACGACGTCGACGACGGCAGCGTGGTCACCGAGGACACCCCGGCGCACGGTGGGACCCCGACCGCTCAGGTGCTGGTCGAGGCCGAGGCGCTGCTGCGCGAACGCGCTCCCGGAGCCGTGCTCGTCCGCCTGTCCGGGGTCTACGGGCCGGGCCGTGAGCGTCTGATCGACCAGGTCCGCTCCGGTTCCGCCCGCCTGGCCCCCGGTGCCTCGCCGCACACGAACCGGATCCACCGCGACGACGCCGCCGCGGCGCTCGTGCACCTGGCAGCCGTGCCGGACCCGGCGCCGACCTACCTGGGCACCGACGACGAACCGAGCCGGCTGGACGACGTGCTGCGGTTCCTGGCCGGCGAACTCGGCGTTCCCGAGCCCGCCACCGGCGACGGCGGTGCCCGGCAGTCCGGCGGTGACAAGCGTTTGTCGAACGCGCTGCTGCAGTCCACCGGCTGGACTCCGCAGTACCCGACGTTCCGCGAGGGCTACCGCGCCGTGCTGGCCGGCGAGGGCACCCGCCACCCCTGACGCCCCCGCGCTCAGTGCCCGCGGTGGTCCTGGATCGTGAGCCGCGGACCGAACGCCGGCTTCCGGAACCCCGAGCCGCCGATCAGCCGAACGACCCGCTCCCGGTGCCCCCGCCACGGCTCGAGCAGCTCGAGCATCCCGTCGTCGTCGACCGGTCCCCCGGTCAGCGCCCACCCGACCAGCGCGGGGACGTGGAAGTCTCCGACGCTCGGCGAGTCCGGGTCGCCGTGGGAGCGCTGCGCGGTCTCGGCAGCCGTCCACTTCCCGATGCCCGGGATCGACTGCAGCCGCGCGGACACGACCGATCCGCCGCGGCCGAGCGTCAGCGTCCGCTCGAGCGCCGGGGCCACACGCACCGCGCGCATCACCGTCGCCGACCGTCCGGGCTCGATGCCGGCCTTGTGCCACTCCCAACTCGGGATCCGCGCCCACTCGTCGGCCGTCGGCGGCACGATGAGACCGTCGGGTGCCGGCCCGGGTGCCGCGGTGCCGTACCGGCGGAGCAGGTACCGCCACGCTCCCCACGCCTGCCGCGAGGTCACCTTCTGCTCCATGATCGCCGGCACGAGCATCGCGACGACGGTGTTCGTGCGGAGCAGCCGGAGTCCGGGCTGCTTGTGCCGGGCGGCTGCGAGGAACGCGTGCCCGGAGACGTCGAACCCGTCCCAGTCGTCGCCGCGACCGAGCAGCTCCGGTGCGTGCTCGACCGCCCACGCCGCACCGTCGCCCCACGCCGAGACCGCGATGGTGCCGCCGGCCTGCCGGATCGCCACGGAAGCCGGGCCGGTGGGCGTCCGCAGCGCGAGCCACACGACCGACCCGACCACCTTGTAGGCGGGGTCGCCGGAGCCGCGCTGCAGGGGCCGCAGGGTCGACGTGACGTCCACCGGGCCTCCCGGTCGGTACACCGTGTCGACGCGAGACGCATCGACGGACGCACCGGCGGACGACGAGGCGGAGTCGAGCAGGGTCACACCGGGATGGTAATGCGCAACCACCGTCAGTCATGATGGTCGCAGTCCCCACGACCCCCACCCGCACCACCCGACGACGGAGTTCCCATGCGCATCGGCATCCTCACCTCCGGAGGCGACTGCCCCGGCCTGAACGCGGTCATCCGCGCGATCGTCCTCAAGGGCATCGCGATCCACGGCCACGAGTTCGTCGGGTTCCGGGACGGCTGGCGCGGCGTCGTCGACGGCGACATCGTCCCGCTCGGCCGCAAGGACATCCAGGGCATCGCCAAGCAGGGCGGCACGATCCTCGGCACCAGCCGCACGAACCCCTTCGAAGGACCGAACGGTGGGGTCGAGAACATCGAGCGCATGCTCGAGCGCCACGGCATCGACGCCATCGTCGCGATCGGCGGCGAGGGCACGCTCGCGGCGGCGAAGCGCCTCACCGACGCGGGCCTGAAGATCGTCGGCGTGCCGAAGACGGTCGACAACGACCTGGGCGCCACCGACTACACCTTCGGGTTCGACACCGCCGTCGCGATCGCGACCGAGGCGATGGACCGCCTGCGCACCACGGGCGAGTCGCACTCCCGCTGCATGGTCGCCGAGGTCATGGGCCGGCACGTCGGCTGGATCGCCCTGCACTCCGGCATGGCCGCGGGCGCGCACGCGATCCTCATCCCGGAGCAGAAGACGAGCATGGAGCAGATCGCGAAGTGGGTGCGCGCCGCCTACGACCGCGGGCGTGCACCGCTCGTCGTGGTGGCCGAGGGCTTCGTCCCCGACCACGAGGACAACGCGCACACCGAGCGCGGGCTCGACGCCTTCGGCCGTCCGCGGCTCGGTGGCATCGGCGAGCGCCTCGCGCCGCTCATCGAGGAGATGACGGGCATCGAGACGCGCGCCACGACGCTCGGGCACATCCAGCGCGGCGGCACGCCGACCGCGTACGACCGGGTGCTGTCGACGCGGCTCGGTCTGGCGGCCATCGACTCGGTGGTCGAGGAGCGTTGGGGCCGGATGGTCGCGCTGCGCGGCACCGAGATCGAGCACGTCTCGTTCGAGGAGGCGCTCGGCGAGCTCAAGACCGTGCCGCAGGCCCGGTTCGACGAGGCCGCCATCATGTTCGGGTAGCGCGGGGGCGTTTCGGGCGTACCTGGTCGTTTGCGGGCGTACCTGGTCGTTTTTTTCGACTCGGTACGCCCGGTTCCGCCAGGGATCGCTCGCGTTCTGGGAAAGAACGGACCGCTGGCCGGGAGGCCCGGGGTAGCGTCCGGCGCATGACCCGCGCCGTAGTCGTGTCCAGTTCCGCCCCGCCCGCCGTCGCCGACGTCGACCTGCCCGATCCGGCCGAGGGCGAAGCCCTCATCGACGTCACGTACTCGAGCGTCAACTACAAGGACGGCCTCGCGCTCGCCCGGAACCCGGGCGTCGCCCGGGTCGACCCGCTCGTGCCGGGCATCGACGTCGTCGGGACCGTGTCCGCTCTCGGTCCGGGGGTGCACGACGTGGCGATCGGCGACCGCATCGTGCTGAACGGCGCCGGACTCGGCGAGACCCGGCACGGTGGCTGGGCCCAGCACGCGGTGGTGCCGTCCGGTTCCCTCGTGGTGCTGCCGGACACGATCGAGGACTCGTTCGCGGCGGCGATCGGCACGGCGGGGTTCACGGCGATGCTCAGCGTCCTCGCGCTCGAACGGTTCGTCGCGCCCGATGCCGGGCCGGTGCTCGTGACCGGCGCGTCCGGCGGCGTGGGGACGGTGGCGATCGCCCTGCTCGCCGCCCGGGGCCACCGGGTGACCGCGTCGACCGGTCGGAGCGCCAACGAGGCCTCGCTCCGACGACTCGGCGCGACGGAGGTCGTGGACAGGAGTGCGCTGTCCGAGCCCGGCAAGCCGATGCAGCGTGCGACGTGGGCCGGCGCCGTGGACAGCGTCGGCGGGGCCACCCTGGCGAACGTGCTGGCCGGCACCCGGTGGGGCGGTGCCGTCACGGCGTGCGGGCTCGCCCAGGACTCCGCGCTGCCCACGACGGTGCTGCCGTTCATCCTGCGGGCGGTGTCGCTGCTCGGCATCAACTCGGTGGACGCCCCGCTGGAGCTCCGGCGTCGAGCGTGGGAGCGCTTGGCGACCGACCTCGACCCCGCGCTGCTGGCGGGCGTGACCCGGACGATCACACCGGAGCAGGCCATCGCGGTCGGCGCGGACGTGGTCGCCGGGCGCGTGCACGGTCGGACGGTGGTCGACCTCCGGCGCTGAAATACTCCTGTACCACAATTTTACAAGCGCTTGCAAATTGACACGTTAGGATTCCAGTACCGAGTCCGATGCACGAGGAGATGACATGCCGGTCCCGAAGTCCACGGTCGAGAACTCACCCCGCAAGCTGCTCCGCGACGTCGTGTACGAGAAGATGCTGGCAGCCCTCCGCGACGGCACGCTCCAGCACGGCGAACGCCTGAACGACGACGAGCTGGTCCAGTGGCTCGGAGTCAGTCGCACCCCCATCCGCGAGGCGATCGCGAAGCTCGTCGACATCGGCCTCGTCGAGATGGAGGCGAACCGGTACACCCGCGTCGCCACCCCCACGTTCGACGACTGGGTGACCGCGACCCGTGCCACGGCCGGGTTCTTCGAGCTCAGCCTGCGCTGGGGCATCCCCGAGTACGACGACGCGGACGTCGCGGCGATGCAGAAGCTGCTCGACCGTGCCGACGGACTCCGCAAGGTCCGCGACCTCGGCTTCAGCGGCGCCGTGACCGACATCATCGAGTTCGCCATCGCCCACTCCGGCAACCCCCTCGTGCAGGTCGCCGCCGAAGGTGCGCTCGAGCGCGTCCGCTTCACGCTCAACCCCACCCCGGCGTTCGAGCAGTACGGTTCCGAGGCGTTCTTCTCGATCCTCGGCGAGGCACTCGACGAGCGCGACGGCGAGACGGCCGCCGAGGCCGGACGTGCGCTGACGCGGAACTTCGAGCAGCACATCGAGTCGGTCCGCTCCGCACGCAGCTGACGGGCCAGGATGGACGGGTGACCGACGTCCTGATCAACGCCACCGGTGTCCGCGTGACCCGGTCCGGGCGCGACCTGCTGCACGACGTCGACCTGACGGTCCGGCGCGGTGAGCACTGGGCGCTCCTCGGGCCGAACGGCGCCGGCAAGTCCACGCTGCTCGCGGTCCTCGGCGCGACGGGCCACCCCACCGCCGGCACGGTCGAGGTGCTCGGCCGACGCCTGGGACGGGTCGACGTCCGGGAGCTCCGCGAGCACATCGGGCACGTCGATCCCCGGCACCGGATGCTCTCGCCGCTCACCGTGCTCGAGACCGTGCTGACCGGGCTGACCGGCACGACCGACCTCATGGTGCGGTGGGAGCCCACGGCGGCCGAGGTCGAGGCGGCCGAGCAGCACGTCGCCGACGTCGGCCTCGCCGCACGGCGCGACGCCCGCTGGCCCGTGCTGTCCCAGGGTGAGCGGGGCCGCACCCTCATCGCGCGCGCACTGATGTCGGAGCCGCAGTTGCTGCTGCTCGACGAGCCGGCGACCGGCCTCGACGTCGCAGCGCGCGAGCACCTGCTCGAGACCGTCGACGCACTGCGGCACCGGCACCCCGAGCTCGGCAGCGTCATGGTCACGCACCACCTCGAGGACCTGCCGGCGTCGACCTCGCACGCGATGCTGCTCCGCGACGGCGCCGTGGTCGCGCGGGGCACCGCGGACGAGGTCATCACGTCGTCGGCGGTGTCGCACGCCTTCGACTTCCCGCTCGCGATCCTCCGGTCCGAGGGGCGCTGGGCAGCACGGCGTTCCGCCTGACGGCGTTCCGCCTGACGGCGCGGAGCCGGCGCGGGGGACGGACAGCCGCGCTGCGCCGCTCCTGCCCGTGCTTGAATGGTCGCTCAGGTGTCTGCGGCCCGTGTCGGGGAGGGACCCGACGCCGGACGACGGTGTCAGGCCGCGCACCGCAACGAGGGGGAACACCATGACGACCACGCCGCCGCCCTACCCGGGGTCCGAACCGCAGCCGAACAGCGGCCAGCAGCCCGGCCAGCAGCAACCCGGCCAGCAGCCCTGGGCGCAGCAGCAGCCCGGCCAGCAGCCGTACGCGCAGCCCGCGGCCGCCGGGGCGCCCTACGCGCCGCCGCCCAAGCAGTCCCGCGGCAAGCGCGTCCTCATCTCACTGCTCGGCGTCGTCGTCGCCGTGGTCGTCGCGATCCTGGTCCGCCAGGCGCTGACCGCCGCGTTCAGTGACTCGACAGAGGAGAAGGTCTCGAAGGCCGTCGTGCAGATCCGCGAGCAGAGCAACCTGCCGAAGCAGGTCGACTCCGTGACGACGTGGACCGGTGTCGAGGCCGAGGGCAACGCCATCCACTACGACTACACGGTGTCGTCCAGCGTCGACCCGGCCTCGATCACCGAGAGCGCCATCCGCGATTCGGTCGGCCCGACGCTCTGCTCGAACAGCGACACCAAGGAACTCCTCGACGAGGACGTCGACATGCGGTACACCTACGCGTTCGACGGCTCCTCGAAGACACTCGACACGACGTTCACCAAGTCCGACTGCTCCTGAGTCGTCGAGGGTGGGGGCGGTGCTGTCCCCTGTCCCGCCCTCGACGGTCCGGTCGGTACGCGGTTGTGCGTGGTGCGGTGTGCACCGTACCTGGTGCGCCGTACTGGGCTGCGATGTGCACGGCTCTCGCCATGGCGCTGCCCACTGCGCCGACAGGGACCGGGTTGCCCGCCGGTCATCGGGTCCGTACCCGCCCCGGTCCGTCTACCGACGCACCGCCCGCTGCTCAGTCGACCAGGGTGACCTCCCAGTTGGTGCGCTGGACGACGGCGTCGAGCTCCCGGATCTCCTTCGCCAGTGCGTCGGCCCGCGACCGGAGTTCGGCCGTCGGCAGCGCGGCGAACGTCCGCAGTTCGCTGCGGAGCTGGCGGTAGCCGCCGGTGGCGCCGGCCGTCGCGTCCGCCGCCCCGGTGACGAGCGCGTGCCGCAGCCGCAGGGCATCGCGGCGCGCGAGCAGCGCGGTCACGGTCTGCCCGGACGCGACGGTGGTGCTGGCGTTCGTCGCGTTGATGCGGGCGAGCAGGACCTCGAGTGCGTCGATCGACCGCTCCGCCTCGGCGAGGAGCTCGCGGGCGTCCTCGTCGGGTTCTTCGCCCTCTTGGTAGCGGGCGTTCGCGGCGATGCGGCCGCGCAGCTGTTCGATGCGCTTCTGCAGGTCGGCGCGCTCGATGAGGGCCTCGGCGAGTTGCATGTGGCCAGTCAACCAGCCGCCGCGGCCTTCGCCGCTGCGGGGAGTGCGTCGAGGATGCGTCCGACGGCCCGCTCGTCGTGGGCGGCCGTGACGAACCACGCCTCGAACACGCTCGGCGGCAGGGTCACCCCGGCGTCGAGCATCGCGTGGAAGAACGGCGCGTACCGGAACACGTCCTGCGCCCGCACGTCGTCGTAGTTCCGCGGCGCGGTGTCGGTGAAGGCGAACGAGAACAGGTTGCCGGCGCGCTGCACGGTGTGGGCGACGCCCTCCGCCGACAGGGCGTCCGACGTCGCCGCGGAGATGACCGAGGCCGTGCGGTTCAACGACTCGTACACGGACGGCGTCGCGGCGCGGAGCGTGGCGATGCCGGCGGCGACCGCGAGCGGGTTGCCGGACAGGGTGCCGGCTTGGTACACGGGGCCGAGCGGGGCGAGGAAGTCCATCACCTCGCGGCGACCACCGAGCGCGGCCAGGGGCATGCCACCGCCGATGACCTTGCCGAACGTGATCAGGTCGGGCTTCCACCCGGCACCGTCGGGGACGACCTTCGAGGCCTCGAGGCCCCACCATCCGGCGGACCCGACGCGGAACCCGGTCAGGACCTCGTCGACGATGAGCAGCGCCCCGTGCGACTGCGTGATCTGCGCGAGCGCCCGGTTGAAGCCGCGTTCGGGGGCGAGCACGCCCATGTTCGCCGCGGCCGACTCGACGATCACGGCGGCGATGCGCTCGGAGTGCTCGTCGAAGGCACGGCGGACCGCGTCGAGGTCGTTGTAGGGCAGCACGAGCGTCTGCGCGGCGGTCTCGGCCGTGATGCCCGCGCTGCCCGGCATCGCCAGGGTGGCGACGCCCGAGCCGGCCTCGGCCAGCAGGGAGTCGGAGTGCCCGTGGTAGTGCCCGGCGAACTTCACGAGCAGGTCGCGGCCGGTGTAGCCACGGGCCAACCGGATCGCCGTCATCGTGGCCTCGGTGCCGGTGGACACCATGCGGAGCTTCTCGATGGGGCCGTCGCCGTCGACCGACACCCGCTGCTTCACGAGCTCGGCCAGCTCGGTCTCGCCCGGGGTCGAGGCGCCGAACGACAGCCCGCGCGCGGCGGCCTGCTGCACGGCCTCGACGGTACCCGGGTGCGCGTGGCCCAGGATCGCCGGCCCCCAGGACGCGACGAGGTCGACGTACTCACGACCCTCGGCGTCGGTGACGTAGGCGCCCTTCGCCGACACCAGGAAGCGCGGGGTGCCACCGACCGAACCGTAGGCACGGACGGGCGAGTTCACGCCGCCGGGGATCGCGTTCTTCGCGCGGCCGAACAGCTGGTCGTTCGTGGTCATTCGGGGGCCTTCCCGGTCGAGGCGATGCCGGCGACTGCGGCGGTGGTACCGGAGGTCCGGAGGTCGGCCTCCTGGTTGAGCTTCCGCGCGATGTCGACGGCGAAGTAGGTCAGGATCGCGTCGGCGCCGGCCCGCTTGATGCCGACGAGCGACTCCATCGCTGCGGCGTCGCGGTCGATCCAGCCGTTCTGCGCGGCTGCCGTGATCATCGCGTACTCGCCGGAGATCTGGTAGGCCCACACCGGTACGGGCGAGGTGGCGGCCGTCTCGGCGAGCACGTCGAGGTAGCTCATCGCGGGCTTCACCATCACGACGTCGGCGCCCTCGTCGACGTCGAGCGCGACCTCCCGCAGGCCCTGACGACCGTTGGCGGCGTCGATCTGGTACGTCCGTCGGTCGCCGACGAGCGACGACGACACGGCCTCGCGGAAGGGGCCGTAGAAGGCGGAGGCGTACTTGGCCGCGTACGCCAACAGTGCGGTGCCGGTGTGGCCGGCGACGTCGAGCGCGTCGCGGGCGGCGGCGATCTGGCCGTCCATCATCCCGCTCAGGCACACCAGTTCGGCACCGGCCTCGGCCTGCGCGACCGCCATGTCGCGGTAGCGCAGCAGGGTCGCGTCGTTGTCGACGGAGCCGTCGGTCGCCAGGACGCCGCAGTGCCCGTGGTCGGTGAACTCGTCGAGGCACAGGTCGGACTGGACGACCAGGTCGTCACCGACCTCTTCCTTGGCCACGCGGATGGCGACGTTGAGGATGCCGTCGGGGTCCGTCGCGCCGGACCCGGTCGCGTCCTTCGTGGTGGGCACACCGAACAGGTTCACGCCGCCGATGCCCTGGCCCGCGGCCTCGACGAGTGCTCGCCGGAACGAGTCGAGCGAGTGCTGCTGGACGCCCGGCATGCTCGAGATGTCGACGGCGTCGGTCGCGCCCTCGCGGATGAACATCGGCAGCACGAGCTCGGCTGGGTGCAGCCGGGTCTCGGCGACGAGCCGTCGCATCGCGGGGGTGGCGCGGAGTCGACGGGGGCGGACCTGGGGGAAACGGCCGGTCACGGGTGGCCTTCCTGTTCGGGGACGGTGGGGTTCAGGGCTTCGACGACGGCGTCGAGCAGTGCTTCTGCGGACCGGGTGGGTCCGACGACGTGGACCGGCAGTCCGGCCGCGCGCGCGTCGGCGGCGGTTCCGGGGCCGATGCAGGCCACGAGGGTGCGGGGGTCGAGCGGGGTCATCCGGCGGGCGATCTCGCGGGCGACGCTGCCGCTCGTCACGAGCACCGCGTCGGGCACCGCGTCGAGGGTGATCGGCTCGTCGCCGGTCCCCACGGTACGGTACGCGACCACGTCGTCCACGTCGATGCCGCGGGCCCGCAGCCCGTCGACGAGCGTGGGCGCAGCGATCTCGGAGCGGGGGAAGAGCACGGTGCCGTCGGTGTCCGGCAGGGCCGCGACGAGCCCGGCGGCCGAGGCCTGGTCCGGCACGAGGTCGACGACCCAGCCCGCAGCACGCGCGGCACGGGCGGTCGGCTCCCCGACCGTCGCCACCCGCACCCCGGACGGGAGGCCCGTCATGCGTTCCGCGAGCACCGTGACGGCCGTCGCACTGGTCACCACGACCCACGCGTACCCGGCCACGCGCGCGACCGCACGGTCGAGCGGAGCGACATCGAGCGGTGGCTCGGTCGTGATGAGGGGGACGACCCGCGGATCGAGCCCGCGCTGCCGGGCCGACGCCGCGACACGCTCGCCCCACGCGCCACCCCGGGGGATGACGACGACGGGAGCGGGCGTGTCCGTGGCGGGCTCTACTTCACCGAGTCGGCGAGGTCCGCCAGGTCGCCGGCACCGTTCTCGAGCAGCTCGGCGGCAACGCGGCCACCGACCTCGAGCGCCTCGGCCAGACGGTCCTGCGCGGATCCCTCGAGCACGGCCGCGTGCGACGCCGTGCGGTACTCGCTGCCGTCGGGGCTGTAGACGGTGGCGGAGACGAGGAGGAGCTCGGCGTCCACGACCGCGGTCGCACCGATCGGGGCGGAGCAGCCGGCCTCGAGCTTCGCCAGGACCTCGCGCTCGGCCGTCACCGTCAGGCGGGTCGGGGCGTGCTCGATCTTCCGCAGTGCGGCGAGCAGGTTCGTGTCGGCTTCGTCGGCACGGGTCTCGATCGCCAGCGCACCCTGACCCGGAGCACTCGGCCAGAAGCCGAGGTCGAGCAGTTCGGTGGCGGCCGACAGTCGGTCGATGCGGCCGAGCCCGGCTGCCGCGAGCACGACGGCGTCGAGGTCGTCGTCCACGCGACCCAGGCGGGTGTCAATGTTGCCGCGGATGTCGATGACGTCCAGGTCGGGGCGCTTGGCCTTGAGCTGTGCGACACGACGCGGGGAGCCCGTGCCGACCTTCGCGCCCTCGGGCAGGCTCTCGACCGTGGCGCCGTTGCGGGCGACCAGGACGTCACGGGCGTCCGCGCGCTTCGGCACGGCGGCGATCGTCAGGCCCGGGTACGGCGCCGTCGGCAGGTCCTTGAGCGAGTGCACGAGGACGTCGACCTCGCCGGCGACCAGGGCCTCGCGCAGGGCGCTGGCGAAGACGCCGGTGCCCCCGAGCGACGCGAGCGAGGCGCGGTTCGTGTCGCCCTCGCTCGTGACGGTGACGAGCTCGACCGGCCGGCCGGCCGCCGCTGCCAGGCGGTCGGCGACGTCCTGCGACTGCGCGACCGCGAGCCGACTGGCGCGGGTGCCGAGCCGGATCGGGGTCGGTCCGTCGGTCACGGGGCGACGCCGGCGGCGGCGGGCTTGAAGCCGGCGCGGACGTTCTCGCAGCAGCCCGGGCGGCAGACGTCGTACCAGGGACCGATGTCGGTCAGGTGCGGACGCTCGCTGGTCGGGGTGCCGTTGACGCGCTCGAGGACCAGGTCGACCAGGCCGGACACGTAGGCCGGGTCGATGCCGGGGGTCTGCGTGCGGAGCGACCAGAAGCCGAGTTCTCCGGCGGTCTCGGTGGCTTCCTCGTCGAGGTCCCACATGACCTCCATGTGGTCGCTGACGAAGCCGAGCGGGACGATCAGCACGGCCCGCGTCGAGCCGCCCTTGAGGTCCTCGTTCATGTAGTCGTTGATGTCGGGCTCGAGCCACGGCTGCGTCGGGGGGCCGGAGCGCGACTGGTAGACGAGCTTCCACGCCGGCTTCGACGTGCCCTGCAGGTGTGCGTGCTCGGGCTGCTCGAGCAGCTCCGCCCACGCCTGGTCGAGGACGACCTGCGCCACGGCGAGGTGCTGCGCCTCGTAGGCACCGTGCTCGTCGAAGCCGCGGTAGTCCGGGCCGGACTTCGCGGCGTCGGTCGACGGGATCGAGTGGGTCGAGAACAGCACGTGCAGCTCGGTCGCGACGTCGAGCCCGTCGTTCTCGGCGATGGCCCGGGCCATGCCGTCACGGACACCGTCGACGAAGGGCCGGACGAAGCCGGGGTGGTCGAAGAACTGCCGGATCTTGTCGATCTCGATGGTGCCGAGCAGTCCGGTCTCGTCCAGGACGCGCGCGTAGTCCTCGCGGTACTGGCGGCAGCTGGAGAACGACGAGTAGGCGCTCGTCGCGATGGCGATGAGCTTGTTGTAGCCCTTGTCGGCTGCCTCGGTGAAGGCGCCTTCCAGGTAGGGCTCCCAGTTGCGGTTGCCCCAGAGCACGGGCATGTCGATGCCGCGCGACGCCAGCTCGGCCTCGAGCGCGGCCTTCAGCGCGCGGTTCTGCGCGTTGATCGGGCTCACGCCGCCGAAGTGCCGGTAGTGGTGGGCGACCTCTTCGAGCCGCTCGTCCGGGATGCCCCGGCCGCGGGTGACGTTGCGCAGGAACGGGATGACGTCGTCCTGGCCCTCGGGCCCACCGAAGCCGGCGAGCAGGATCGCGTCGTAGGCGGTCGGGACCTCGACGTGCTCCGGTCCGGACGCCGCCGCGGGGGTGGCGGCGAGGACGGGCTGGCCGTTCGTGATCATGCTGGTGTCGGTCATGACAGCACCTCCGGGAGTTCGGCGGTCGTCACGCGACGACCCGTGAAGAAGGGGACCTCTTCGCGCACGTGCAGGCGTGCCTCGGTGGCCCGCAGGTCGCGCATCAGGTCGACGAGGTCGACGAGCTCGGGACTCTCGAGCGGCAGGATCCACTCGTAGTCGCTCAGGGCGAAGGTCGCGATGGTGTTCGTGAGGACGCGGCGGTACTTCGCGCCGGCGATCCCGTGGTCGCGGAGCATCTTCGAGCGCTCGTCCTCGGGCAGCAGGTACCACTCGAAGGAGCGGACGAACGGGTACACCGTGATCCACGCCTCGGGGTCCTTGCCACGCAGGAAGGCGGGGGTGTGCCGCTTGTTGAACTCGGCCTCGCGGTGCATCGCCATGACGTGCCAGACCGGCTCGGCGTCCTGGAAGAGCCCGGTGCGACGGATCTCGCGCAGCACCGCCTGGATGGCCTGCGCGTCGTCGCCGTGCAGCCAGATCATGACGTCGGCGTCGGCGCGGAACCCGGAGACGTCGTAGAAGCCCCGGGTCGTCACGCCACGCTCGGCGGCGGACGCGATCACGGCGTCCAGCTCGGCCACGGCGTCGTCACCGACGCGGTGGACGGGCCCGAGCGGACGGCGGAAGACGGCCCAGAGCGCGTAGGCCGTCATCAGGTTGGGATCGATCCCGGTCGCGGGGTCGGTCTCGTGCGGGGAATGCGCGGGCGCGGTGTTCGTGGGCGCGTCGGAACTCATGGATCCTTTGTCCTATCGGTTGCCAGGGTCGTGGCCGCCCCGCACCCGGTGGACCGCGCTCGGGCGGTCTACCGCCGTCGGAGCACCATCACGACGATACCCCCGACCACCGCTACTCCGGCTGCGAGCCCGGCCAGGTACGGGACCGGCTTCTCGTCGATCCCGCGCTTGACCTTCGACGCCGCGATGCCGATCTGCTTCGGGACGTTGAGCTTGTCCTCGATCGCGTCGAGGGTGTCGAAGAGCTGGGCGCGGGTCGCGGCGACGCGGTCTGCGAGATCGTCGTGCGGATCGGTCACGGTTCCTCCGTCGGTGGTGCGGCTGTCGGGGCTCAGAACCGGCCGCCGACGTCCGGCTTGCGGCTGCCGTGGCTGGGCGGAGTGGGCTTCTTGCCCATCCCCTTCACCGCGTTGATGTCGTTCTTGACGCTGTCGATCGTGCGCTTCGGCGTGATCGGCAGGCCCTTCTTGAGGCGCTTCCACCCGATCCACCCGAGGATGGCGGCGATGATCAGCATCACCACGGCGATCACGATCGCTGCGAGCCAGGCCGGCATCACGGTCGCCAGGCCCATCACGGCGGCGGTCAGGAAGACGCCGATCGCGTAGAGCACGATGACGAGCGCACCGACCAGCAGCCCCGCGGCCAGTCCGAAGATCTTGGCCTTGGTGAGCATCTCGGCCTTGAGCAGGTCGATCTCGCCCTTGACCAGGCCCTTGACGAGCTTCGGGACGTCGCCCACCAGACCGAACAGCGAACGCGACTTGCGGTCGCGGGTGTCGGTCATGAGGTGGTGGTGTCCTTCTTCTGACCGACCTTGCGGACGGCCTTCTTCGTCGTCTCACCGATGAACTCGGCGACGTCCGGGGTCTTGTCGGCGATGAAGTCCTCAGCGACGTGCACGCCCTTCTGGACGCCGTTGCTGTTCCAGACCTTGCCGCTGACGGTCTTGATCTGCTCGTACCGCGCCCGTCCGGCTCGCGATCCCAGGACGTACCCGAGTGCGGCGCCGGCGACGAACAGGAGCTTTCCGCGCATGTGCGATTCCTCCGTTGGTTCAGTGTGCGGTGGTCATGCGCCGAACGGAATACGTCCGACGGTCTCACCAACAGTAGCCCCCGGGTGGTCTGGGGTCCGCTCAGGAACCCAGGATCTGTCCAGCGGCGGTCCGAGCGGCCCCGATGATGCCGGCCAGCCCTCGTCCGGTGGCCACCTCGCCGACGCCGACGACACCCGCCGCGAGACCGGCGGCGGTCAGGTCCGGGCCGTGCCAGCGGACGCGTGCGGCGCCCGCGACGTGCGTCGCCGTCAGGGGGACACCGAGCAGCGTGGCCGCGTCGTGCAGCGCCCGGGTCCCGACCGGTCCGTCCGGGTCGACCGGGAGGCTCGTGGCCGCGTCGTCGGGTCCCGTCGCGCCGTGCACGCTGGTCGCGTCGGCCGGCATCGCGTAGCTGAGGCGCAGCACGTGGCGCCCGGCGGCCGCCTCGGCGAGCCAGGGCCACTTCACCGTCGCGTGGGTCAGGGCCTTCGCCGCCACGGCGCGGGCATCGGGGTGCACGAGCATCCCGGTCCCGCGTGGAGCCGCGTCGAGCTCGGGTTGGTCGACGACGAGCGTGACGAGCTCGATGCCGGTGCGGTCCGGCGCCGCGGTGCGCTCGGGGTCGGGCACCGACGACAGGGTGTGCTGCGCGGGCAGGCGCTCGACCGTGCCGTCCGCGGAGACGACCTCGACCGCGTGTGCCTCGATCCGCGTCGCCCGGGTGTGCAGCCGGACGTCGACGCCGTAGGTCTCCGTGTCGGCGACGAGTTCGTCCACGAGCCGGACGATCCCGCCGCGGATCCCCTGCACCGGGGTGCCGGCGGCAGCGCGGGCCCGGAGCGCCAGGACCGCGCGGGCGAGCGAGCCCTCGCGGAGCAGCGCCGCGCGGAGACCGGGAGCCACCCGCTCCGGGTCGAGCTGGTCGGGGTGGGTTGAGTGCACCCCGCCGGCGATCGGGACGACCAGGTCGTCGAGGACCCGCTCCCCCATGCGCCGCCGGACGAGCTCGCCCAGGGACTCCGCCTTGGCGCCGACCGGTCCGGGCAGCAGCGAGTCCATCTGCGCGCGGAGCCCGCCCTTCTGCCCGACGACGGCGAGGACGTCGGCAGCCATCGGGGTGCTCGGGATGCCGAGGAGCCCGGTCGCGGGGATGGGCGACGTCCGACCGTCGCGGGTCATCAGCCAGGCGCCGCGCGGGTCCGGGGCGACGACGTCGTTGCCGAGGCCGAGTTCGATCGCCAGGCGGCCGACGGCGTCGGTGCGGGTCGCGAACGAGTCCGCCGCCATGTCGAGGTCGAGACCGCCGACCGTGTGCCGGCGGATCATGCCGCCCAGCACCCCGGACGACTCGATCAGGACGACGTCCGCGCCGCCCTTCGCCAGGTCGCGGGCGGTGACGAGTCCGGCGATCCCGCCGCCGACCACGACGACGTCGGTCACGCTGCGGCTCCGGCTGTCCCGTCGGTGCCGTCCGTGCCGTCGCCCAGGGAGTGCACGAGCTCGACGACACGGGTCAGCACCGTCGGGTCGGTCTCCGGGGGCACCCCGTGGCCGAGGTTCACGACGTGGGCGCGGGCGGCGCCACCGCGGCGGACGACCTCGCGCACGTGGGCCTCGAGGACCTCCCACGGGGCCGAGAGCATCGCCGGGTCGATGTTGCCCTGCACGCTCACGCCGGTACCGACCCGGCGCACGGCCTCGTCGAGCGGGAGCCGCCAGTCGACCCCGACCGCGTCGACGCCGACCGTGTCCGTACCCAGCGTGGTCATGTCGGCCAGGACCTCGCCGCTGCCGACGCCGAAGTGGATGCGCGGCACACCCAGGTCGGTCACGTGGGAGAGCGCCTGCGCCGAGTGCGGTGCGACGGACCGGACGTAGTCGGCGCGCGACAGGGAGCCGACCCACGAGTCGAAGAGCTGCGCGGCCGAGGCCCCGGCGAGCACCTGGGCCCGCAGGAACGCCCCCGACACCTCCGCCGCCCAGGCCAGCAGCCGCGACCAGGTCTCCGGCTCGGCGTGCATGAGGGTGCGGGCGCGGATGTGGTCCTTGGAGGGACCGCCCTCGACCAGGTACGCGGCGAGCGTGAAGGGCGCACCGGCGAACCCGATCAGCGGGGTGTCCCCGAGCTGCTCGACGGTGCGGGCGACCGCCTGCCGGATGGGTTCGAGGGCGGCCGGGTCGAGCGGCTCCAGCGCGTCGACGTCCGCCGCGGTGCGGATCGGGGACCCGAGCACGGGGCCGCGTCCGGGGACGATCTCGACGTCCACGCCCGCGAGCTTGATCGGGACGACGATGTCGCTGAAGAAGATGCCGGCGTCGACTCCGTGCCGGCGGACGGGCTGCAGCGTGATCTCCGACGCCAGCTCGGGGTCGAGGCATGCGTCGAGCATGGCCGTGCCCACCCGGAGCTCGCGGTACTCGGGCAACGACCGGCCGGCCTGCCGCATGAACCACACCGGCAGGGTCTCCGGACGGTCACCCCGCAGGGCCCGCACCAGGCGGGAACCACTCGTCCGCCCTGCTGCCAGGGGGTGGGAGTCGGGGAGGGATGTGGTCGTCGCTTCGGTCACCGGATGATTGTCCCATCGAGCGCGTTACCATTGGCTACGTGCTCATCTGTCTCACGGCGTCGCATCGCAACGCCAGCTTCGACCTCTTGGAGCGACTGAGCATCGCTGCCCCGGCCGCAGCAGGCCACCTCGTGACGGATTCCGACGTCCTGGACGGTGCAGTGGTGCTGGCCACGTGCAACCGTTTCGAGGCGTACCTCGACATCGCCGGCGACGACCGCGACTCAGCCGTCGCCGCCACCGTGCAGGCCGTGGCGGCCGCGAGCGACCTGGACGCCACCGAACTGCGCGATTCGGTCAGCGTGCTCGGCGGCAAGGACGTCGTGCAGCACCTGTTCGCCGTGTCGAGCGGGCTCGAGTCCGTCGTCGTCGGTGAGACCGAGATCTCCGGCCAGGTCCGCCGCTCGCTCGAGGACGCCCGGAGCAACGGCACCACCACCTCGGACCTCGAGCGGCTGTTCCAGGAAGCCGCCCACACCTCGCGCGGCGTGAAGACCCGCACCCGGATCGGTGCCGCCGGTCGGTCGCTCGTCCGCCTCGGCCTGCAGCTCGCCTCGTCGCGCGTCACCGACTGGGCGCACACCCGGGTGCTCCTGATCGGCACCGGCAGCTACGCGGCCACCACCATCGCGGCCCTGCGCGATCGCGGCGCCGTGCACATCCAGGTGTTCTCGCCCTCGGGCCGCGCCGCCTGGTTCGCCGCGAAGCACGACCTCGTCGCCGCCCGCGACCTGCGTCACGCGATCGGTACCAGCGACGTCGTGATCACCTGCACGTCGAGCGAGGTGCCGGTCGTCGCGCCGGCCGACCTCGACGACGGCATCCGCCGCATCGTCATCGACCTCGGACTCCCCCGCAACGTCGACCCGGCCGCCGCCGGTGTGGACGGCGTCGAGCTGCTCGACCTCGAGACCATCAGCCTGCACGCCCCGATCTCCGAGCTGAACGCCGAGTCCGAGGCCCGCGCGATGGTCGACGACGCCGTTTCCCGCTTCCGGGCGCAGGCGCTCGAGCAGTCGACCACCCCGGCCCTCGTCGCCTTCCGCAAGCACGTGTTCGACATCCTCGACGACGAGATCGACCGCGCCAAGCGCCGCGGCGACGCCGACGGCGAGTCCGCCGAGCACACCGAGCGGGCGCTCCGGCACCTGGTCGGCGTCCTGCTGCACCGCCCCTCCGTCCGGGCCCGTGAGCTCGGCCGCGCCGGTCGTGGCGAGGAGTTCGTCGGGGCCATCGACGCCCTGTTCGGCGTGCGGCCCGAGCCCGAGGCGGAGCTGCCGGCGCCCGTCGTCCCGCTCGCGGACCGCACCGCCCTGGACCCGACCGTCTCGGAGCGCGACGACCAGGCGGACGCGAGCTGAGCCTCCAGACAGGCTCGCAACCACCCACGCTGCGTGTCAGTGCGCTCCTGCTGATCCGTGACCGGCGTGTGCTGATGGTGCGCGCGCGATCGCGCGACGTGCTCTACCTGCCCGGCGGCAAGGCCGAGCCGCACGAGACCGACGTCGACGCCGTCATCCGTGAAGCCCACGAGGAGACCGGGTTGCGGGTCACCGCCGACGACGTCGACCCGTTCGGCGTCGTCCTCGAACCCGCCCACGGGCAGGCGCCCGGCACCATGGTCGCGATGACCCTGTTCCTGGTCCGACCGGGAGGCCCGTTGGACGCCGCCACGCCCGTCGCCTCGGCAGAGGTCGACGAGGTCGAGTGGGTCACCTCGGCGGACGCCGGTCGCTGCCCGCCGGCGGGCGTGGAGACGCTCCGCCGCCTGGTGGCGGCGGAGCGCATCGACTAGTCGTCAGGCCTGGTCCTTGTCGACGTAGTGGCCGGTCTCGCCGTCCTGCGTCGGTTCGGCCTCGCCGGGGATGTCCGACTCGACGTACTCACCGTCGGGGCCACTCGAATCCGGACGGGCCTCGCCCGGGATGTCGCTCGCGACGAACTCGCCGACCGGCTCCGTCGTCGCGACGTGCTCCTCGCCGGGGATGTCGCTGTCCGTGAAGGCGCCTGCGCGGGTCTCGACCCCGTCCGCGCGACCCTCGTCGCCACGTGCCTGTTCGTGCTTGCCCGTCATGTCCGACCTCCGCTGCTCGGGTTCCTGCCTCCGGAGTGTGCTCGCGGTCCCTGGATGCCGACCGAACCTCGAACTCCCGGTGGTGGTTGCCTGTGCACCATGCAACGCAGCAGCCGATCGAAGTTCCTGCTCGCCGTCACCGGGCTCGTCGCAGTCGGGGCGCTGGCGGGTTGTGCCTCCGGCGGGGAACCCTCCGCCACCGAGACCGTCACGGCGCCCGCGCCGTCGCCGTCCGCTTCCTCGTCCTCGTCGGCGTCGTCGTCCTCCGCGACACCGTCGTCCGGCGCCTCGGCGTCAGCCGGTACCGGGTCGGACGGCTCGGGCTCCGGCTCTGCGGCCAGCAGCAGGTGCGCTGCGTCGTCGCTCGCCGCCAGCATCGAGCCGGGCAGCGGAGGAGCAGCCGGCAGCGTCATCGTGCACCTCGCACTGCGGAACACCGGCTCGACGACCTGCACGCTGCAGGGCTGGCCGGGCGTCTCGTTCGTCGGCGGCGGCAACGGCACCCAGATCGGTGCCGCGGCGACACAGGAGAAGAGCTCTCCGCACCCGACCGTGACCCTGGCCGCCGGGCAGACCGCCGTGGCACCGCTCAAGATCGTCCAGGCCGGGAACTACTCGACGGCGGACTGCTCGCCGAAGACCCCGGACGGCTTCCGCGTGTACCCGCCCGGATCGAAGCAGTCGCTGTTCGTGAAGAACGCCGACTACCAGGCGTGCGCGTCCGCCGATGCGTCGCTGCTGTCGGTGCAGGCGCTGGTGCCCGAGGGGCAGGCGACGTCGTAGCGGACGCATCGGCGGGTCGGGCACCATGGAGCCGTGACGTTCACGATCAGGGACGAACGACCCGGTACGGCGGAGCTCGTGGCGCTGTACGACGCCGTCGGGTGGACCGCTTACACCCGTGATCCCGAGGCCCTCCGCGCAGCGGTCGCGGGGTCGCACACCGTGGTGACCGCCCGTGATGACGACGGGCAGCTGCTCGGTCTGCTGCGGACGATCTCGGACGGCCAGACCATCGTGTGCGTCCAAGACGTGCTCGTTGTGCCGTCGGCGCATCGTTCCGGCGTCGGCGGCGCACTGCTCGACGCGGTCCTGCATCGGTACTCCCACGTGCGGCAGACCGTCCTGCTGACCGACGCCGAACCGGGCCAGCGTGCGTTCTACGAGTCGCGCGGGTTCGTCGAGGTGCACGACGTCGAGCCGCAGCCGCTGCGGTCGTTCGTCCTGCTCCGCTGAGCGGAACGACACCGGACCGACGCTGGACTGCGCCCGCCGAGGTCAGCGGCGGGCGGGAGCGTGCACGGCCTCGAGCACCTCGGTACCCATGGTGCGGAGTGCCTCGATGACCGCGAGACGCCGCTGCAACGAGGCGTCGTCGAACGTCACCGTCACGGCGTAGCTGACCGACGAGCCCGGACCGCGGAGGATCCCCGCCTCGGCGCGGACGCCCGTGCTCGACCCGGTGACCGCGACGACCTGCAACCCGTGGTCGAGCGCACGGTGTGCCAGGGGATCGAGGCCGAACGAGCCGGCGACCAGGTTCAGGTCGCTCGCCAGTGACAGCCACCCGAGCACCCGGTTCGAGACCGCTTCGTCCACGACCTCGCCGAGCGCCAGCCCGCGCATCACCCACGCGAGCTCGCCCGTCGGGGCGACGGAGGCGTCCGGGGCGTCGTCGGGGCCACGACGGTCGCGCACCCGGTCGATCAGCGCGGTCCGCTCGATGCCGAGCGACTCCGCACGCTCACGGACGGAGTCGATGCCGACCGTCGACAGCAGCGCGTTCATCGCCCACGTGTCACCGGTGGCGCCGACCAGGGTCGCCAGGTCGGGCACCTGCATCGTCGGCTCCTGCAGGAACTGCCACAGGCCGGCACCGGTCGCGGTGTCCCGCGCCATGCGCTGCAGACGGTCACCGTGCAGACGGCCGTCCTCGAGCTGCGCCGCGACCTCGATCAGCAGCAGCACGCGCCCGAGGCTCGCGACGGGCTGCACCAGGGTGTCGTCGACCGCGAGCAGGGCCTTGCCCGACGACGTGTCGATCACCGAGGCGCTGACCCCGGCGCCGTCGACGGCGAGCGCACCGAGGGCCTCGACCGTGGCGCCGAAGCGGTCGTCCGTCCGACCGCTGTGCCGGCCGCGGGCCCGACCGCCACCACCTGAGCGGTCCCCCGGCCGCCGACGGCGTGACGACCGAGCCGCGTCCGGCTCCACCATCACCAGATCGCGACGCGCTCGGCGGGGTCGAGGTACATCGCGTCCTGCTCGGTCACGCCGAACGTGTCGTACCAGACGTCGATGTTGCGGACGACCTGGTTGCAGCGGAACTCGTTCGGCGAGTGCGGGTCGATCTGCAGCAGACGTGCCGCCTCTTCCGGACGGATCGCCATCTGCCACGCCTGCGCCCAGCTCAGGAAGAACCGTTCGGCACCGGTCAGGCCGTCGACGACCGGGGGCTCCTGGCCGTCGAGCGACAGCAGGTACGCCTTCCACGCGATCGACAGGCCACCGAGGTCGCCGATGTTCTCGCCGATCGTC
Source organism: Curtobacterium pomorum (assembly GCF_044497295.1). NCBI lineage: Bacteria > Bacillati > Actinomycetota > Actinomycetes > Micrococcales > Microbacteriaceae > Curtobacterium > Curtobacterium pomorum. The sequence continues at coordinate 119,660 of NZ_CP172409.1, read as the reverse complement.
AGGGCGCCGTTGACGTGCCCGTCCGGGACCTCGGTCGGGACGAGTGCGTCGTACTGCGCGATGAGGGCCTTCGTGCGCTCCTCGAACGCCGTGCGGTCGGCCTCGGTCCACCAGTTCTCGAGCTTGCCGTCGCCGTCGTACTGCGACCCCTGGTCGTCGAAGCCGTGTCCGATCTCGTGACCGATGACGGCCCCGATCGCGCCGTAGTTGGCGGCGGCGTCGCGGTCGGCGTCGAAGAACGGGAACTGCAGGATCGCCGCGGGGAACACGATCTCGTTGAAGCCTGGGTTGTAGTACGCGTTGATCGTCTGCGGCGTCATGAACCACTCGTCGCGGTCGATCGGCTTGCCGATCTTGCCGAGCTCGCGGTCGACCTGGAACGAGGCGACGGCGCGGACGTTCGCCACCAGGTCGTCGGCCGTCACGGGCAGCGCCGAGTAGTCGCGCCACTTGACCGGGTACCCGATCTTCGGCGTGAACTTGTCGAGCTTGTCGAGGGCACGTGCTCGGGTCTCGTCGGTCATCCAGTCCAGCGCCGTGATGCTCTGCCGGTACGCCTCGACCAGGTTGGCGACGAGGTCGTCCATCTTCGCCTTCGAGGACTCGTCGAAGTGCTCCTGCACGTAGATCCGCCCGACGGCCTCACCCATCGCGCCCTCGACCAGGGAGACGCCGCGCTTCCAACGCTCGCGCTGCTTCGGCGCCCCGGTGAGGGCGGTGCCGTAGAACGAGAAGTTCGTGGCCGAGAACGCGCTCGTCAGGTACGCGGCCGAGCCGCGGATGACCTGCCAGCGCAGCCAGTCCTTCCAGACCTCGAGCGGCTGGTCGCGCAGGAGCTCGGCCAGGCCCGTGATGAACGACGGCTCGCGCACGACGACGGTCTCGAACGCACCGGCCGGCGCGTCGATGGCCTGCCACCACGTCTGCAGGTCGATGCCCTCGGCGAGCGCCGCGACCTCCGCCCAGGGCAGCTTGTTGTAGGTCTTCTGGCTGTCGCGCGTGGTGACGTTGTCCCAGTGCTTCGACGCCAGGGCGGTCTCGAGCGCGATGACGTGCTCGGTGCGGTCGCCGCCGTCCTCGAACCCGGCGAGCGGGAACATCGCCGCGACGAACTCGCGGTACTTCGTGCGGATGTCGGCAAAGCGCTCTTCGCGGTAGTAGGACTCGTCGGGCAGCCCGAGACCGGACTGCTCGAGGAACACGACGTAGGACTCGGGGTCGCCCGGGTCGTTGTCGACGAAGAGCTGCAGGAAGCTCGGCAGACCGAGGCGCTCGAAGCGTCCGACGGTGGCGATGAGCTCGGGCACGGACTCGATGGCCGTGATCTCGGCGAGCAGCGGCTCGATCGGCGCCGTGGCGAGCTCCTCGAGTCGGGCTTCGTCGGTGAAGGAGGAGAAGAGGTCACCGACCTTGCGTTCCTCGGTGCCGGGTGCGGCCTGCTGCGAGCGCTCGATGATCTCGCGGACGGCGAGTTCGGCGGCCTCGGCCAGCACCGTGAAGGAGCCGTAGCGGGCCTTGTCGTCGGGGATCGGCGTCTCGGCGATCCAGGTGCCGTTCACGTGGCGGTACAGGTCGTCCTGGGGGCGCACCGCTGGGTCGAGTTCGTCAGTGTGGATGCCGGAGGCACGTGCGACGTCGGTCATGCGGTCCACGATAGCCACCGACGCCATGCAGCAGGTCGGTGTGCGTCGTCACCTGTGGACGGCTGCCGGTACGGTCATCGCATGGGACTTCCGTGGAAGCTGCACGGCGACGGCAAGACCGTCTCCGCGACGACGATCGTGGCACCGGACGAACGACTCACCTGGGGCCGGACGATCGGTCTCGGCGTGCAGCACGTCGTCGCGATGTTCGGTGCCACCTTCCTGGTGCCGCTGCTGACGGGCTTCCCGCCGTCCACGACCCTGCTGTTCAGCGGCATCGGCACGATCCTGTTCCTGCTCATCACCGGAAACCGGCTGCCGAGCTACCTCGGATCGTCGTTCGCGTTCATCGCGCCGATCGGCGCGGCGACGAAGATCGGCGGCATCCCCCTCGCACTCTCCGGCATCATCGTCGTCGGTGCGCTGCTCGCGATCGTCGGGCTCGTCGTGCACCTGGCCGGCGCCGGCTGGATCGACCGGCTGATGCCCCCGGTGGTGTCCGGTGCGATCGTGGCCCTGATCGGGTTCAACCTGGCGCCCGCGGCGAAGGACAACTTCACGGCGGCCCCGGTCGTCGCGGTCATCACCCTCGCGGCGATCATCCTGGTCACCGTCCTGTTCAAGGGGCTGATCGGTCGTCTGTCGATCGTCATCGGTGTGCTCGTCGGCTACGTGGCGGCGCTCATCGGCGGCCAGGTCGACTACTCGAAGGTCGGCGAGGCCGCCTGGATCGGCCTGCCGACGTTCACCGCTCCCGCGTTCGACCCGTCGCAGCTCGCGATCTACCTGGCGTTCGTGCCGGTCGTCCTGGCGCTCGTCGCCGAGAACGTCGGCCACGTGAAGGGCGTCGGGCAGCTCACCGGCCGCGACCTCACGCCCCTCACCGGCCGGGCGCTCTTCGCCGACGGCGTCTCCACCGTGCTGGCCGGAGTCGGCGGCGGCTCGGCCACCACCACCTACGGCGAGAACATCGGTGTCATGGCCGCGACCCGCGTCTTCTCCACCGCCGCGTACTGGGTCGCCGCGATCGCCGCCGTCCTGCTCGGCCTCTCCCCGAAGATCGGTGCGGTCATCTCCTCGGTCCCCGCCGGCGTGCTCGGCGGTGCGACCACCGCCCTGTACGGCCTGATCGGCGTCATCGGCATCCGCATCTGGGTCGAGAACCGTGTCGACTTCTCGAAGCCGAAGAACCAGCTGACCGCCGGCATCGCGCTCATCATCGGCATCGCGGACTTCACGTTCGCGTTCGGGCAGGCGAGCTTCGGCGGCATCATCCTCGGCACGATCGCCGCGATCGTCGTCTACCACCTGATGGACCTGATCGGGCGGGCGCGCGGCACCGACGAGGCGACGCCCGCTGCCTCGGAGGATGCGCACGCCGCCACCGGCGGCGTCCCCGCCGAGCCGCGCGCCGACTGACGCAGGACGGCGGCTGGACGAGATCCGTCGCCTGAGCACGTGGGACCACCGGACGGGAGGCCCGTGGCGGACACGGCCACGGGCCTCCCGTCCGTCATGACGCACGTCGACGACGTGGGCCTGCCTTGGCGCCCACGCCCAGTCATGCGGTCACGACCGCGACGGGGCTAGCGTCGGACCGTGACCGACTTCGTCCGCTACCAGAGCGCGGTGCCCAACCGACGTGGTCGTTTCCCCGGGATCTTCGCGCTGACCAACGGTCTGCGCGCGGCCGGAGCCCTCTCCGACACCGACGACCGCTGGCTGGTCGCCGCGAACCAGCGAGCAGAGGGGCTGTACCTGGACCCCTCGACCGTGGAGACGCGGCTCTTCGACGAGGCACGCAATCCAGGAGCCCGATCCTGGTTCCGGACGAGTGCCACGGCCCTGCTCACGATGAGCGCGGACTACCTCGACCTGCTCGACCGGTACGGAGTCGCGTGGGTGGAGCTGCGGACCAACAGCCCCGGACGGATCGCCTACCAAGACGACGTGCAGATCGTGGCAGTGCCGCTGACCCACCCGTCGGACTGGCCGTTCTGAGCCGGTGTGCTGAGATTGCACGATGAGCACGCACCTCGAGCGCACGCGCACCTTCACCGCGATGCACGTCCTCGGCGCACCGGTCGTCCTGCCCAACGTGTGGGATGTCGCGTCCGCACGCATCGTCCTCTCGGCCGGAGCGCGTGCGATCGCGACGACGAGCGCCGGCGTCGCCTGGTCACGCGGCCACCGGGACGGCAACGATCTGACCCGGGACAGCGCGCTGGACGCCGTGCGGCCGATCGCGGCGGCAGTCGACGTCCCGTTCACCGCCGACATCGAGCGTGGGTACGGCGAGACACCGGGCGACGTCGTCTCGACCGTGTCCGCGTTCCTCGAGCTCGGCGTCTCCGGCGTGAACATCGAGGACTCCCGCCGTCCGGTGGCGGAACAGGAGGACCGCATCCGCGCAGCCCGCCAGGCTGCGGATGACGCCGGCATCCCACTCTTCGTCAACGCTCGGATCGACACCCACCTGCTGGGCACGCCCGGCAGTGACGCCTGGGCGGAGGAGACGCTCACCCGTGCGACCGCCTACGCCAGGGCCGGCGCCAGTGGCGTCTTCGTGCTCGGAGCGCTGTCGGCCGCCACGATCTCGATGCTCGTGGACGCGATCGAGCTGCCCCTCAACGTCGCGTTCGGGCCCGGGACCCTGTCGATCGGTGACCTCGCACGGGCGGGGGCGAGCCGGGTCAGCGCGGGATCGGCCATCGCCGAAGCTGCGTACAGCGTCGCCGGCGACTGGGCTGCACAGATGTTCGGTGCGCCGGGTGCTGTGGTCTCGGCACCGCCGACGCTCGGCTGGGCCGCGATCAACGAGGTCGTCCGCGACTGAACCCGCGAAACGCGGGACCACCGGACTGGAGGCCCGTGGCGGCGCCGCCACGGGCCTCCGGTCCGTCACGACGTCAGCCGAGGACGGGAACTGGGTTCTGATCACCCAGACCGGGAACTTGCTCGATCCCATCTCCCGGGAATGCGCCGGAGCTCGGGCTACGCGACGGCGACGATCTCGAGGAACGTCTGCTCCGTGACGATCTCGATGGTCTGGCCCGTGGCGGCGAGGTCCTTCGCTCGTTGGACCTTCCCGCTGAGAGAGGTTCCGGGGCGCAGCGTCGCGGGGTCGAAGCCGCCCATCACGACCAACGTGGTCTTCTTGGTCACGTTGCCCGAGACGACCGCTCCGAACGAAGCGACGAGCGTCTGCGCCTCGGTGCGGGTGTAACTGTCGAGGTCGCCAGAGAAGCACACCACCTCTCCGAACAGGCGGTGCGCCGGGTCAGGCGACTGGAGTGTCCGGTCATCGCTCGAGTGTCGCCGACAGTCGAGCGAGTGCAGAGTGATCAGCGTCGGCTGCGCAACGGGATGTGGCCCCACCAGCCCAGGCCAGCGGAGTCGAAATCGAGGATGTCGAGGTAAGCGCCAAGTGGTTCGCCGATGTTGAAGTCCGCGACCTCCTGTCCGAACTCCTCTGGAGTCGGCTGGTCGCCGGTTGCGTAGGCGTCCGTGCGGTCGACCGTCGTCCACCGGTTGCGGATGATCCCGACGCGAGGACCTTGCCACGGGGAGTCGTAGACGACGCGGAACTCGTCAGCTGTGGCCCAGGCGTCGTGCACGACGACGGTTGCCGCCTCGGTCGGGCCGCCGTCGCGGAGTTTCCGGAGGCATGCGAGCAGAGCCCTCGGGCCCCATTCCTCGGCACGAGACGCCTCGAGCTCTGCGATCAGCTCAGCATGTCGAACGCTCTCCATGTGGCGAACGTATCAAGCGAACCGTCCGACGACGGACCTGGCCTCGATCGATGCGGCGATGCTTCCGAAAGGTGCGCCGACGGAATCAGGCGTCCGCCCAAACTGGACGGTTCAAGAGCCAAGGGTGCCCCTCTGGGAGTCCGACGCGATCGCCGAAGGCGAGGTCTTCGAACCGCGCGGGCAACATGACCGGCACAGCAGCAGTCGGCTGGGCGAGCAGGTCCCACCGGGCCTCGTACCCGCTCCACACGCTGATGTGCACGCGAGACTTGTCGACACCCGCGTTCCGGGTTCCCGGAACCGCGTCGGGGTCCGTTCGCCAATCTTCGTGCGCGATGAAGGCTGCAGCCGCAACTCGACCGTCGAGCCGGGGTGCTTCGACGACATCCGTCATCCGGGAGCGCGATCCTGGTTCAGGACAGGTGTCGCGGACCTGCTCACGATGAGCGCCGAGTACCTGGATCTGCTCGATCGGTACGGCGTCGGGTGGGTGGAGCTCCGGACGGACCGTCCGGGGAGGACCACCTACGAGGACGACGTGCAGATCGTGGCCGTGCCACTCGCCTACCCGGCGGACTGGCCCTTCGCACCCGCCGTCTCGACGGGCGTGGCGGCGCGGCGCTGCTGACGGTCCCTGCTGGCTCCGCTACCCGGGACGTCGGTGGGACTTCGAGATCGCGTAGTGCCGCAGGCGCACGGGCCCGCGTCGCTCGGTCGACACGAGGGTCGCGTCGTAGCGTTCCAGGGTCGCGATCGAGCCGACGTTGTCGTCGCGGCACACCGCGAGGACCGGGTCGATGCCGATCCGCGACGCGTGTGCGAGCACCTGTCCCAGCGCCCACGTCGCCACACCGCGGCCACGGTCCGACGGACGGATCCCGTAGCCGACGTGGCCCATCCGCGGCACGCTCGGATCCCCCGGCGAGCGCAGCGCGATGCCGCCGAGCACCCGACCGTCCTCGACGATCCACCAGTGCGCGCCGGCCCGGGTGTGCAGCCGGTGGACCCAGGTGCGGAAGCCGTCCTGATCGTCGACGTCGTCCTGCGGCGTGATGCCGAAGCCGTCCTCGTGCGGGCCAGGGCCCCACTCACGATGCGCCTCGGCCCACGCCTCGGCGTACGTCGTCTGCGGTCGCACCAACTCGAGCATGTCCAAGTATCACAAGGAGGCGGCGCATCTCGCAGGGCGGATGTGCCGCGTCGACCACCGAACGTGGGACCACCGGACCGGAGGCCCGGGTCGACGCCGCCACGGGCCTCCAGTCCGTCGCGGGGTCGCGCTCACCCCGCCTGCCGACCACGACGGGTCGGCATCGCCGACAGAATGGGTCGGTGCACCGACCGACGCGACCCGCTGTGACCGCCGAGCGCCGCGCGGTCGACCGCGACATCGTGCGGCTGGCGGTGCCGGCGCTCGGCGCGCTCGTGGTCGAGCCGCTGTTCCTGCTGACCGACACCGCGCTCGTCGGCCACCTCGGCGCGACGCCCCTCGCGGCCGTCGGGCTCGCGAGTGCCGTGCTGTCGACCGTGACCGGGCTGCTGGTGTTCCTGGCGTACTCGACGACGCCGGCCGTGGCGCGCGCGCTCGGCGGTGGCGACCGTCGCGGAGCCGTGCACGCGGGCATCGACGGGATGTGGCTCGCGCTCGTGCTGGGGGTGGTGCTGGCGCTGGTCGGGTGGCCGCTCGCCGGTCCGCTCGTCGACCTGTTCGGTGCGTCGCCCGAGGTCTCGGCGGCAGCGACCGCCTACCTGACGGTCTCGCTCATCGGGCTGCCCGGGATCCTGGTCGTCACCGCCTCGACCGGGCTGCTCCGTGGGCTGCAGGACACGAAGACCCCGCTCGTCGTCGCGACCGTCGGGTTCGTCGCGAACGGACTGCTCAACGCCCTCCTGATCTACGGGGCGGGTTGGGGCGTCGAGGGGTCCGCCGCCGGCACGGTCATCGTGCAGTGGGCGATGGCCATCGTCTACGTCCGCATCGCGGTGCGGGCCGCTCGGTCGTCGGGCGCGCCGCTGCGACCCGGCGCCTCGGGCGTCGCTCGGGCGCTGCGCTCGGGCGCCTGGCTGTTCCTGCGGACCGCGTCGCTGCGGATCGCGATGCTCGCGACCGTCGGGGCTGCTGCCGGGTTGGGGACCACCGGGCTGGCGACGACGCAGGTCGGTTTGACGGTGTTCTCGACGCTGGCGTTCGCGCTCGACGCCCTGGCGATCGCCGGGCAGGCGCTCGTCGGGCACGGACTCGGCGGGCGTGACCCGGAGCGGGTGCGCCTGGTGACGAGGCGACTCGTGCTGCTCGGGATCGCCGGTGGTGTGCTGCTCGGCGTGCTGACCCTGGCCGTGAGCGGGCTGCTCGGGCCGGTGTTCTCGGACTCGCAGGCGGTGCGGGACGCCCTGCCCGTCGTGCTGGTGCTCATCGCGGTCGGGATGCCCGTCGCCGGGTACGTCTTCGTACTCGACGGGGTACTGATCGGGGCCGGCGATGCGCGGTACCTGGCGATCGCGGGCGGTGTGAACTTGATCGTGTACCTGCCGCTGCTGTGGTGGGCCGGCGGGACGCTCGCCGGGCTGTGGGCGGCGTTCGCCCTCGGGTACATCGGGGTCCGGGCGGTGACGCTCGGGGTGCGAGCCCACCGGCGCGGCTGGGTGGAACAGGCGCTCGCGCGGTGAGCAGGTCTGCTCCTGATGGGCCCTCTGCGCCGGTGGCTCCGTCGTCGTCTGTGGCGTCCTCGGCCGTGCTCGCCACGGTCGGCATCGGGGTGCAGGGCGTCGCGAAGCTGCTCCTGACCGTCGTCGTCGGTCGGGTGTTCGGCACCGAGACTCTCGGGCAGACCACGGCGCTGTTGTCCCTGTCGGTGTTCGTCGCCCTGCTCTGGCCGAACGCCGCGGGCAACACCGCGTCGCGGTTCCTGGCGATCGCGCTGCGGGGTCGGCGGTCGGACGCCGCGGTGAACCGGCTGCTCGGGGTCTCGATGTTGGTGTCGAGCGTGGTGCTCGCCGCGGTCACCGTGCCGATCGCGCTGGCCTGGGGCAACGGCCCCGGGATGGTGCTCGGTGGTGCCGCGGTCGTCGTCGGCTACGGCCTCTACTGCTACGCCCGCGGTGCGCAGCTCGGCTACGACCGGGCGCCGCGGGTCGCGCTGTGGGACTCCGTGACGAGCGTGCTGGCGCTCGGGTTGCTCGTCGTCGCGTGCGTCACCCGGCTCGAGCCGTTCGTGCTGCTGCCGCTGGCCATCGGGTACACGGTGTTCGCGATCGCGTGCTGGCCGCGGGGCAACGGCTTCGCGCCTGCTTCGCGCGAGCCCGCCGCCGGGGTGCTCGGGTTCGCGGCGTGGAACGTGCTGGCGGTGGTGACCTCGAACGGGCTGCTGCAGTTGACGATGATCTCGGCGCAGGTGACCTCGTCGGCGCACGACGCCGGTGTCTACGCGGCTGCCTTCACCCTGGCGACGCCGGCGTCGATGCTCGGGCAGGCGCTGGGACAGGTGCTCGTGCCGGCGTTCGCGCACCGGACCGACGGTGGCTCGCTGCGGTCACGCGGGGCGCTGGTGCTCGTCGTCGGGTTCGCGGCAGCGTCCGCCGTCGTGTTCGGGCTGGTGGCGCTGCTCGCCGGGTGGTTCCTGCCGATCGTCTACCCCGCCGAGGGCACAGCTGCCGTCGCCGACCTGCGGTACCTGATGGTCGCGGTGTGGGTGTTCACCGTCGGGCTCGTGCCAGCGGCATTGTTGCTCGCCGCTGGACGCTCACGCCAGGTCGCCCTGGCTTCGGTCGCCGGGTTCGTCGTCGGTGCTGGGCTCATGGCGGTGCTCGGACCGGTCGCTGGTGTCGCGGGTGGGACGACGGGGTTCCTGGTCGGGAGTGCGGTGAACCTGATTGCGGTGGTGAGGCTCGGGGTGCGGCGGCGGTGAGCTCGACAGGAGCCGGTCGGCCGCGTCGGATTCCCCAGCGCCACTGGGCTCGTCATTCACAAGGGGTCCAATGTACGAGGCGCTAGCGGTCTATGCAGCGACAGTTCTTAGGCACCTACCTCGGACGTAACCCCACTCGCCTGGACGTTACGACTTACTATCCAAAGCCCTGGCGACCACGCCTAACGTGCTGTCGATCGCCAGGAGGTCACCAATGCTTCAGGTACCCACCCAGCCATAGGAGTGGGTTGTCACGCTCTGACCCCTCTATTTCCGGCCTCATCGATGAGTGAGACTGCCTCGAGATTTCCTCCGGAGGGGCCCGCGGAGTTGGGGTCTTCTAGGGACCACCTCTCGCGTCACTCGCCGCGATCTTGTCCTGCGGGTGCCCCTTCCGCGCTGGAGCGCTCCGACTGGCGCAAGAACAGCCACGAAAGCACTAGGTAGCGTCGCACCTCCCCAGTAGGTTTCTCGGCACACACCGCCGCTCGCAACAGAGCCGATCAACGGAGATCCCATGCCAGTGGACCGTCATATACCTTCGCTCTCTCACCTCCGGGCCTTCGCGCGGGCGAAAGCGACTGGTCGAAGGACCCACGTAGCGGAAGACAAAGCTCAGGTCAGTGCGCCAGCGGACAGTCGCGTGTTTGCGTTCGTCTACCAGCGCTTTCTGACGAGTGCGATCGACTTCGTAAACGCGGGCCGGCGGGGCAGCGCTCTCGCAAGCGCCCATGAGACCGCGCCCGCGCGGATGGCGGACAGCTATCGCGCGGCCGCACCGGGTATGACAAAAATTCTCGATGACCTCGATGTCACCACTGCCCGCAGGCCCCAGCGGAACGTCGTAGTCATAGATCCCGAGACAGGCGACAGCCTAGCCAGCTTGCGGCTCCACCTACTGCTCGAGGCTGCCCGTGGCTCCGCAATCGCGGCTCATCTGCACTTCCCGGAGCAGACCCTGACCCCGACCGAACAACTAATCACTGAGACAGCCGTCGGTTTGGCTGCCCAACAAGTCGACCCAGCACTCGAAGCTGCGTTCGCCGTAGTCCGAAAAGGGAGCGTGTTGATCATCGGCGACGACGCCTTCGCTCCACACAGGATTGACATGCTGAGAGAAACATCCGAGGACTATCAACGAGAATGGGAGAGCCTCGGCTGAAGTTTACCGTGGACTTTGTCCTCGAGTGCCCCGGAAGCGTCTGTATGGGTTCGGACCCTCCCGCTCGGAGCCGCAAGACAGCCGAGCCTCGAACAGAACTAGTCAGGACGTCACCTATTTGGTGCGGCTACTTGATTGCAAACCAGTCTGTGAGCGTTGACGAGTGGGTGTGGTCGTGACGCTCCGCGATCACGCATGCATGGCCGACGCGACAGCATGAGAGTCTCGAGCTGCGAACGTCGAGTCAATTGAGGAGCACAGCGAGGCGCACCTCGGGCAGTTCGACGTTCACGCCAGGTCGCGCCCGGTCCGGTCACCGGGTTCGTAGTCAGAACGGTGGTCATGGCGGTACTCGGACCATCTCAAAGAGTTACGGGTCGGACCACTGTGTTCTAGGTCCGGAGTGCAGTGAACCTGGTGACGATGGAGGGGTCGGTGTACGCCCACTCCGACCCGCCGGCACCATGAGGGCGTGACTTCGCAGACTCGGGCCCGCGAACAACGGTCAATAAAGCTTTTCGCCGCGGGCCATTCGCCCTTTAGCCTCCTCGATGCGGGCTTCGAGCCACCGGAACGCTTCTCTCTCGGCAACTTCAACGCCACCTGGCGACCGCACCCACCGATGGATCATCGCCGAAGCAGCCGCAACTGCCTGAGCTACGACGATCTCACCCACATGAGCATCCGCGCCCTTGAACAAGAGCTTAACAACGGACGCGGCAGGAAAACCCAATTTACGGACATTGCCCTCGACCTTGAGTCGACCGACTTCAGCGTAAGCATCGCTCTCAACAACGCGGTCACGGTCTCGCCGAAGCGCAAAAGCCAGCGCTCGGATTTGATCTATCCACTGATCCGCGAACGCTTGCCTTTCTGCTCGTGTATCCGCCTCCGTAAAGCGAAGGTCTCGCATCTCTTCGAGCCGGTTGGCGCGCTCCGCCAGCTCATTTGAGCGCTGGGCAGCTTCAGTCGCGGCTTGCGCAAACCGGTTGGAGCGTCGGGCCACGATCACCGCTGCGATGGCAACTCCAGCGGAAGCCAAGCCGATAATGGTTGGCACAATCAAGCTCGCCCAGATCTCGAACGCGCTCGGAGCGGAGTCGGGGTCGGAGCACAAGATGCAGATTGTCGTAGTCAACGGCACGACAGAAGCATAGGCCGCGCCGTGGGCGAACAGTCCGTCAATCGAAGACGCCGGAACAGCCAGATCCGTCACCAACCCACAAACCGAGGCTGCCCGGCACAGCACAACCTGAGCCGGGAAAAACCGAATCGGCGTCGAGCACCCGCTCCGCGATCGATGTCGAGATGACTGCGCCCTCATCGCGCGCCTGAAAGTTGATACGAGATTCAGCAACGCGCGCCACCGATCCTTCGGCGGCAGACGGTCAGCGCGAGAGGTCCTTCACTTGAGCCTCCTCACGCCGGCCGCGGAAGCGCGACGAGCGGTAACTATCCGCCCGAGCTCCCGTCCCACCGCACTCGTTCCTGCCTCCCCGGTTCCTACCTCGCCGGTTCCTGTCTGCCCCGACCCTGGGTCAGCTCTCGCAGCGTGGCGCACCACCCCAGATCACAGGGTCCCTTCTTGACGCCCGGCAGACCAGCCCAGCTCCTCTGACTATGCAGGAGGCGACAGCCACTCGTCCTACCACAAGGCTTGAGGCCGTCCGGCGGAGGACGGCGCTCATCCACGAACTAAGCGCAACGTTTTCCGCTGGAACGAGACTAGTATCGGCGCATGGCAATAAATGTCGTACGGGGAACGACCACCAAACCCGCCGCGGTCGACGAGCTCACACGCATCCTCGCGAATGAACCGCTTCTTGAGGGCGACCTCATAGTCGGCTATCCGAACCTCGGCGGCGACGCCGACGAGGCAACTCCTGAAGCTCTCTGGCTGTCACAACGCTATGGCGCGGTCCTGTTTGACGTTGTCGAGGGGACGAGCCTTGGCGCTTTTGAACAGCGACAAGACGACATATACCGGCTTTATCATTCACGGCTTATGCAGAATCGCAGCCTCGTGCAGAAGCGTAAGCTCGTGACCGAGCCGCAGATTCTCACCTTTGCTCCAGGCGTCAAGACCGGGTCCACGGGGCTTCCCGACCTCGTCGCCGATTCCGACACACTACTGCATCGGTTGTCGGACCTAGAAGAAGAAAATCTTGACCAAGAGACGTATCGAAAGCTGACATCAGCAGCGCAGAGCGTCTCGTCCATCCGCCGCGGGCGACAGACACGGGTTATCAGTGATGATACTTCTCGTGGTGCGAGGCTACTCGCCCTTGAGAATTCTATCGCTACTCTCGACAGTGGCCAGCAGAGGGCTGTCGTCGAGACCGTTGACGGCGTTCAACGCATCCGAGGGCTCGCGGGGTCAGGCAAGACAATCATTCTTGCCCTAAAGGTCGCCTATCTTCATGGGCGCCATCCCGACTGGCGAATCGCAGTCACTTTTTACACTCGATCGCTAAAGGACCAATTCAAACGACTCATCACAGCTTTCTGTATCGAGCAGAACGCGGCTGAGCCTGACTGGAGTCGAGTTCATGTTGTGAACGCTTGGGGAGGACGCGGAGGTCCAGACAGGTCTGGAATATACAAGCAATTTTGCGATGTTAATGATCTCATCTATTACGATCTCCAGTCGGCAAAGGCAGCTTTCGGCGGAGACGCGTTCGATGGAGCTGTTAAGCACGCACTTAGCCAAGTTAATGACCCTAAAGCAGTCTATGACGTCATCCTGGTCGATGAGGCGCAGGACTTCCCACCTGCGTTCCTACAAATGTGTTACGAGATGCTCAGCGAATCGCGCCGACTGGTCTATGCCTATGACGAGCTTCAAAGCTTGACCGGATCCGGCGTGCCTGAGCCGGAAGTCATCTTCGGCAAGGACAAAGGTGGTCATCCCCGCGTTTCGCTTGCGGCTACCGCGTACGACCTGGGCGCTAGGCGAGATGTAGTTCTCGAAAGGTGCTACCGGAACTCGCGCCCTGTGCTAGTTGCCGCCCACGCCGTAGGCTTCGGAGTTTATCGATCGCCCGAACCTCAGACCGGTACTGGCCTGGTACAGATGTTCGGTAAACCTGACCGGTGGCGGGATATTGGGTACCACGTCACTGACGGTGAACTCAACTCTGGCGCACAGGTCAGTCTCGCGCGTTCGCCCGATTCGAGCCCCAAATTCCTTGAGGACCATTCTTCATTCGCTGATTTGATCGAGTTTCACGGATTCAACACTCCGGAGGACCAGAACAAGTGGGTCGCGGAGCAAATTAAGAAGAACCTTGAGGACGATGAGCTCCGTCACGACGACATCATGGTCATCAGTCCCAATCCTTTTACGGCACGAAACAGGCTGGGGCCCCTCCGCCGCATTCTCCTTGAACTTGGAGTAGAGAACCACATCGCGGGTGTCGATTCGTCCGCCGACGTATTCTTCGCGACTAATAAGGACTCTATTACCTTCACGGGAATCAACCGCGCTAAGGGGAACGAGGCTGGCATGGTGTACATCGTGAACGCTGAGGAAGAGCTGGACAAAAGGTCCAATCAGGCCGTGGTACGTAATCGTCTCTTTACCGCTATCACGCGCAGCAAGGCTTGGGTCAGAGTCTGCGGAGTAGGACCTACGATGGACACCCTATCCGAAGAGCTAGACGCCGTTGCTCAGGCCAACTTTGAACTTCGTTTTACTTACCCCACCGAGTCACAACTTGCCCGTCTACGAATCGTGCACCGCGAAATGAGCCGGGCGGCGGAGGGCACTATCACGGACGCAGAGAAATCTCTCCGCGGAGTCCTCAATGGGCTCAGCAACGGCGAAGTGTTCATGGAGGACCTCGACCCTGGTGTTCTCGAGGAACTTCGCAAGATTATCGGGCCAGGAGCCTGAACAAAATGGCGAGTGCCGCAATAGCGATCGACCTCGTGAAGGAAATTTCCCGGCTCACTGTGCGCTTGGTGGAACTGGGAATGGTCGACGATCAGAACGTCTCTGTTATGACCCAGCACGCCGGGCGCCGGTGGCGCGTCGCCCAATCCGGCGCGGACATGAGCGTAGCGCTGAAAAAGCAGCCATACGCAGAAGTATACGAAGAGCTTGCGACAAGCGGCAATTACACTCTTCACATGTTAGACGGGGCGTTGATTCAGTTCAGTTACGCCGGCGGACGAGCCGGGATCGAACAGCATCGCCTGGCTTATCTCCCGGCGCCGGACCTCGAACCGTACCAGAATGATCCGGAACTTTACTTCGGTGAGAACCACTTTGTCGATATTGTAGGCCATCAAGTAATGCCGGTACCCATTCGCTTTGACTTCGATGCGCGGCCGGGGGTCGCTAGCGACGTCACCCACCCCGTCTCGCACGTCACGCTAGGGCAGTACCAGCATTGCCGGGTGCCGGTCACACGGGCAATTCTGCCCTCGGAGTTCATCACTTTCATTCTCCAGAGCTTCTACTCGACCCCCGACCATCCCCAAGAGAGCTTCTCGTCCAGAATCCTGTCCAGTCCGCGGACGATTACGCACAATGAGTCTGGTCTGACGCATATCGCCCTACCTTGAGTCCTGGCGTCGTAGGCCTAGTCCAGGAGAGCGTGTTCTCGAGGTCTGCGGTGCACGCGACGAGGTGTGGCCCTCGCAATCCTTCTTGGCACTCAGATACGGTGCTAAAGATTCTGAGAAGCGTCTACGCGGGCGGCGGCCCCGTCGTGTCACCCACGCGCAGCTCCGAGCGGAACGACGCCGGCTGCGGCTCCGCCCCCTCGAGCATTGCCAGGGCAGCACGGGCGGCAGCCTGGCCCTTCTGCACGAACGGCTGCACGAGTGTGGTCAGGTGTCGGATCGGGGTCCGGTGCAACAGGCTGTCGTCCACCGTGATGCCGTCGAACCCGACAACACTGACGTCCTCGGGCACTCGGAGTCCGGCATCGAGGGCGGCCGAGATCACCCCGACGGCGATCAGGTCGCTCTGCGCAATCACCGCGGTCGGTCGGGGGCCGTCCGCGGCGAACAGCTCGACGCCAGCCAGGCGTCCTTCTTCCACCGAGCTCCCGGCCGTCTCGATCGCGACCGCCGACGGGTAGACCTCGCGCACACCGCGGAGCCGTTCGAGCGTCGTGAACGCGATGCCCGAAGCGAAGCGGTCGTCGTCGATGCGCCCCCGGCGACGAGCAGCGTCGAGCGGCAGCGTCACGACGGTGACCGCGGCGTGCCCGAGGTCCTGCAGGTACTCCGCAGCACGGCGTGAGGCGTCCCGGTTGTCGAGCTGGACGGGGACTGCGCCCTCGATCTCGTCCGCCTCGATCGCGACGACGGGGATCTGCCGACGCCGCAGCACCGCGACGGCCGGGTCGATCCGGACGTTGCACCCGACGAGCACGACGGCGTCCATCGGAGCATCGACCAGTGGTCCGGCGCCCTGTTCGTCGTCGAGCGGACTCCGGACCAGCAAGAGCGAAGCGCCCGCAGCCCCGGCGACCTCGGCGATGCCGTCGAGCGTCAGGACGTTGACGGGGTCACGGAAGGCATCGCTCAGACGCTCGTCCATGACGACACCGATGACGCCGGAACGCCCTCGACGGAGCGAACGCGCACGGGGATCGGGACCGCCGTACCCGAGCTCCGCGGCGGCGGCGAGCACGCGCGCCTTGGCGTCCTCGGACACCGGGCCGCTGCCGCTGAACGCGAGAGAGGCCGTCGACGGCGCGACGCCCGCGGCACGGGCGACCGCGACCAGCGTCGGGCGCGACGGACGGGCGACGCCGCCGCGGGAAGGCGACGCGCCGGGTGTTGTTGCCGGTTCGTCCATCGCCGGTTAGCGTAGCGGGAACAAGTGGTCGAATCGATTCGATCGACGCAACGCACGCACCAGAACACGCAACGAAGCACGATGGGACCACCATGACGACGCCGTCCTCCCGCACCGTTCCGACCACCAGGGCCTGGATCATCGCGGTGTTCGTCGTGTTCACCCTGTCCGGGCTCGACATCGCGACGTGGCTCGGCCGGATCCCGAGCGTCCGCGACTCCCTCGGGGCGAGCACCTTCGAGATGGGTCTGCTCGTGCTCGGCATGGCCGTCGGCTCGATCGCCGGTCTGACCTTCGCCGGCCACATCGTCGCGAAGCTCGGAGCGCGCCGTGGTGTGCAGGTGGCCGCCGCCTGCCTGGCACTCGGCATGGTCTTCGCCGGCATCGCGGTCACGCTCGAGTGGGGCTTCGCCGCCATCTGGATCGCGCTGATCGCCTTCGGGTTCGGCAACGGCCTGTGCGACGTGTCGATGAACGTCTCCGGAGCCGCCGCCGAGAAGGCCGGTGGGCGCACGATCATGCCGCTGTTCCACGCAGCGTTCTCCCTCGGCACGCTCGCCGGTGCGGGCCTCGGAGCCCTGGCCGAGAAGCTCGAGATCCCGGTCTCCCTGCACTTCATCGTCCTGGTCGTCATCACGAGCGCCGCCATGCTCGTCGCCGTCACGAAGTTCCAGGACGAGCACCGGTTCGCGGAGCAGGTCTCCACCGACACCAGCCCGGTCGCGACGCCGCTCACCCGCTGGCAGGTCTGGGCGCAGCCCTCCACGATCCTCATCGGTGTGATCGTGCTCGGCATGGCGTTGGCCGAGGGCTCCGCGAACGACTGGCTGCCGCTCGCGATGATCGACGGCCACGGGCTCGACAACGCCGCCGGTGCCGGAGTGCTCACGGTGTTCCTCGCCGCGATGACCGTCGGCCGCGTGGCCGGCAGCCCCCTGATCGACAAGTTCGGTCGGGTCCCGATCCTGCGGATCAGCGCTGCCGTCGCGGTCGTCGGCCTCGGCATGCTCATCTTCATCGACAACGTGCCGCTCGCGATCGTCGGTGTCGTGCTCTGGGGCCTCGGTGCCAGCCTCGGCTTCCCGATGGGCATGTCGGCCGCGGCCGACGACCCCCGCACAGCAGCCGCCAAGGTCAGCGCCGTCGCCACCATCGGGTACGTGGCGTTCCTGGCCGGGCCGCCGCTGATCGGGTTCCTCGGTGAGCAGGTCGGACTGCTCGGTGCGCTCCTGGTCGTCTTCGTGTTCATCATCGCGGCGGGACTCGCGTCGGGTGCCGCCCGTGAGACCGGCGCCGCCGCCCGGCCGACCCGCGGGCGTGGCGACGGACACGGCGGGGGCGAGCCGCGCCTCCCGGCCGACAGCGCCGACAGCGCCGACAACGTGACGAGCGCCACCGACGCGACCAGCGCGACGAGCGCCGACAGCGCAACGAGCGCGCCGTCCGGGTCGGGACGCGACGCCCGTTAGGCTTCCCGGGTGCGTCTCGTCATCGCCCGCTGCTCCGTCGACTACGCCGGACGGCTCTCAGCCCACCTGCCGCTCGCGACCCGTCTGCTCATGCTCAAGGCGGACGGATCGCTGCTCGTGCACTCCGACGGTGGCAGCTACAAGCCGCTGAACTGGATGAGCCCGCCGTGCTCGATCGAGATGAGCGAGCCCGACGAGGAGCAGGCCGTCGGTGGCATCACCGAGGTCTGGACGGTGACGCAGAAGAAGACCCAGGACCGTCTGATCGTGTCCATCCACGAGGTCATCGCGGACCAGACCCACGACCTCGGCGTCGACCCGGGCCTGGTCAAGGACGGGGTCGAGGCGCACCTGCAGCAGCTCCTCGCGGAGCAGATCGAACTGCTCGGTGACGGCCACACCCTGGTCCGTCGCGAGTACATGACCGCCATCGGACCGGTCGACATCCTGGCGCGCGACGACGCCGGGGCGAGCGTCGCGGTCGAGATGAAGCGCAACGCCAACATCGACGCGGTCGAGCAGCTCACGCGGTACCTCGAGCTGATGAACCGCGACCCGCACCTGCGTCCGGTGCAGGGCGTGCTCGCGGCGCAGACGGTGGCGCCGCAGGCGCGCACCCTCGCCGAGGACCGCGGCATCCGCGTCCTCGTGCTCGACTACGACGCGATGCGCGGTATCGAGGGCGGGCACACCCGCCTGTTCTGAGCGCTCCCCCCTCCCCCCCCCCGGAACCAGGTTCCGGACACGGAACCGCGGAATCGCGTGGTGCTGTGTCCGGAACCTGGTTCCGCCCGACCGGGAGGCCCGGCGCACGTCCGCCCCGCCGCGTCCGTACCAGGGTGGTCCCGTCGACCGCCGCCGGTAGGGTGGACAGGACATGACCAGCCCGTTCTCCGCCATCCTGTTCGACCTCGACGGCACCATCAGCGACTCCGCGCCGGGCATCCTCGAGAGCCTGACGCACACCTTCCGCACCGTCGGCGTCCCGGTGCCCGACCACGACACGCTCATGTCCTTCGTCGGCCCGCCGATCATGGACACGTTCCGGATCGCGATGGGCATGGACGAGGAGCAGGCGGAGCACACACTCGCCGTCTACCGGGAGCACTACTTCTCGCACGGCGCCCTCGACTCGACGATGTTCCCCGGCATCGACGTCGTGCTGCGCACACTGCACGACGCCGGGCTGCCGATCTCGACCGCGACGAGCAAGCCCGAGACGCCGGCGACCTACATCCTCGAGCACTACGGGCTCACCGGGGACATCGACATCATCACGGGCGCGAGCGACGACGAGGTCCGGTCGAGCAAGGCCGACGTGGTCGAGGAAGCGCTGCGCCGCCTGCACGCCCGCGGGTTCGACACCAGCCGTCCCGTCCTGATCGGCGACCGGGTGCACGACGTCGAGGGTGCCACGGTGCACGGCGTCCCGGTGGTCTTCGCCGAGTGGGGGTACGGCTCCCCCGCCGAGGCCGAGGGCACCATCGCGAGCGCTGCCACCCCGCTCGACCTGCTCCCGATCCTGCTGCCGTGACGGGCGCGACCGACGGCGCTGGCCGGACCGGCGCGACGCGGCAGGGGCTGCGTGCCGCCGCGTGGGTGCTGCCCGCCGCCATCGTCCTCATCGCACTGAACTTCCGTGGGCCGATCGTCGCGACGGCGCCGGTCATCGGCGACGTCCGGCTCGACCTCGGCCTGACGTCCACGATCGCCGGGTTGCTGACGACGATCCCCGTGCTCTGCTTCGCCCTGGCCACGCCGTTCGCCAGCTGGGTCATCGCGAAGGCCGACCCCGAGCGCGCGGTGTCCCTGTCGCTCGTCATCGTGCTCGCCGGCACCGTCGTGCGCTCGATGCCGTCGTCCGCCGCGCTGCTCGTCGGCACCGCGGTGATCGGCATCGGCATCACGATCGGCAACGTGGTGATCCCCGTCGTCATCCGGCGCGACACGTCGCCGGAGCGCGTCGGACTCGTCACCGGCGTCTACACGTCGGCGCTCAACGTCGGGTCGATGATCACCTCGCTGGCGACCGCTCCCCTGGCGGCGCTGTGGGGCTGGCCCGTCGCCATCGCCGTGTGGGCCGTCTTCGCGGTCATCGCCGGGTTCGCCTGGACGTACGCGGTGGGTGCGCGGGCCGCGTGGCGCCGCCCGGTGCGCTCCGACGACGACGAGCCCCTGCCGATCACCGGCCCGATCGACCAGGTGCTCGACACCGGGGCGATCCGGACGATCCGCGCCGAGCGGGCTGCGGCAGCCGCTGCTGCGACCGCCGCCGAGCCGGTCCGCCCGGCGCGACGGCTGATCACGTGGGGTCTCACGCTGGCGTTCGGCGGGCAGGCGTTCTCGTACTACGCCCTGACCGCCTGGATCCCGACCCTGCTGCACGACGAGATCGGGTTCTCGAAGGCGTCCTCCGGGGCGAGCTCGTCGGTGTTCCAGATCCTGGCCGTGGTCGGTGCACTCGGCGTGCCGCTGCTCGCGACGAGGTGGCGCCCACGGGTGATCATCGCGCTCGTCGGGTTCCTGTGGCTGGCGATGCCGCTCGGGCTGCTGTTCGCCCCGCAGCTCTGGCTGCTGTGGTCGGTGCTCGGCGGCGCAGCCCAGGGCGGTGGCATCACCGTGATCTTCATCGTGATCGTGCGGATCGTCTCGAGTGACGCCGATGCCCGTCGGATGTCCGCGTTCGTGCAGGGCGGCGGGTACCTGCTCGGCTCGGCCGGGCCGCTCGTCGCCGGGGCGCTGCACGGGGCGACCGGAGACTGGACGGCACCACTGCTCGTCGTGCTCGTGTCGGTCCTGACACTCGGGGTCGTCGGCACGATCGCCGCGCGTCGCGTTTCCTGAGGGGCGCCGCCCCCGCTGCGCGGCGGGGCGCGGCGCTTCCGCGTCCCGCCAGCGCGCCCGTCAGCCGGCGAGCACCTCGCGAAGCGACATCGGTGCCCGGCCCGTGATCCGCTCGACGTCACCGGACACGTGCGCGAGGGCCCCCTCGGCGATCGCCGTGTAGGTGCTCACCCACGCGTCGGCCTGCCACGGCTCGGGGTTCCACTGCGCCCGCGACGCGTACGCCTCGTCGAGAGTCTCCGGGTGGTAGGTCACCGTGCGGCCGCGGACCTCGGACACCACGGCAGCCGCCTCTGCCAGCGTGATCGCTGCCGGCCCGGTCAGTTCGTACGTGCGGTCCAGGTGCGCTCCCGGGTCCCGCAGCACGGTGGTCGCGACCCGTGCGACGTCCGCACGGGCGACCGCCGCCATGGCGCCGTCGCCTGCGGGGCCGCGGATCACGCCGTCCTCACCGACGAGGTCCTCGACGAAGTCCAGGTAGAAGCTGTCCCGCAGGAACGTGTGTGCCGTGTCGGTCGCGCGGATCGCCTGCTCGGTCGCCCAGTGGTCGCGCCCGAGGGTGAAGGTCGCGTCCTCTGCCGCACCGAGGAACGAGGTGTAGACGACGTGCCGGACGCCGGCCGCGGCAGCCGCCGCGACGAACGTGCGGTGCTGGTCGAGCCGGTCCTCGGCCTCGGCAGCGGACACCATCAGGAGGACGTCGACGCCCTCGAGCGCCGCACGACTCGCCTCGGCGTCGGCGAACGTCGCGACGGCGACCTCGGCGCCGGGCAGCTCCGGGGCGCGTGCAGCGTCGCGCACGATCATGCGGAACGGCACGCCGTCCGCGGCGAGCGCGCGTGCGACGGCGCCTCCGATGTTGCCGGTCGCTCCGGTGATGGCGATGGTCATGGTCGCTCCTTCGATCGGTGTCGCGTCGGTCTGCTGGTCACGTCCGCACCGTCCTGGAGGCACGGATCACCGTGGGTGCGACCCTCGCCGCGTTCACGCCGTCGACCTCCACCGCCCACGCGCGCGCGGTGTCGTGGTCGCGTCCGTGGCGCATGTGGCGACCGACCAGGCGGTCGACCCGCACGCCGTCGTCGACGACGCAGAACCAGGTCTCGGTGAACAGGTCGCCGAGCGCTGCCCACGGTTCGGTGTCGTCGAGCAGGTAGTTCCCCTCGGAGACCACGAGCCGCGTGGTCGGCGCGACGGCGATGCTGCCAGCGACGGGCTCGTCGATGCGACGGTCGAAGTCCGGCGCCCAGACCGTGGTGTCGGCAGCGACGAGTCGTCGGACCAGGGCGACGTAGCCGTCGGCGTCGAAGGTGTCGACGGCCCCCTTGCGACCGTGTCGGCCGAGGGCGTCGAGCGCGGCGTTCGACAGGTGGAAGCCGTCCATCGGCACCTGGACCGCCGTGCCGGCCCCGAGTCGCTCGTCGACTGCGGCGACCACGCGTCGGGCCAGGGTCGACTTGCCCGAACCGGGAGCACCCGCGATGCCGAGCACCGTCCGCTGCCCCGCCGCGGCCAGCTCGACCGCACGCTCGACGGCTTCGTCGACGCTGCTGTCCTGGTGGCTCACGGCCCCATCCTGGCAGAGCGCGCCGACACCGGACCGCGGTGGTTCACTGGCCGCATGGTCGATGCGACGAAGGCGTTCAGCGGGTTCTCGGTGCGCGATGTCCCCGAGGCGAAGGCGTTCTACGAGGACGTCCTGGGGGTCGAGGTCACCGAGGACCACGGCATGCTCTTCCTGCAGCTCGGCGACGGCCACGGCGTCCTCGTCTACCCGAAGGGCCCTGCCCACGAACCGGCCGCCTTCACGGTGCTGAACTTCCCGGTGCCGGACGTCGACGCCGCGGTGGACGAGCTCACCGCGAAGGGCGTCGCGTTCCTGCACTACGAGGGGATGACCGACGAGAAGGGCGTGAACCGCGGGGGCGGGCCGCTCATCGCCTGGTTCACGGACCCGTCGGGCAACGTCCTCAGCGTCGTCGCCGAGTGACGGACCACGTCAGCGGGTGAGCGCGCCCGCCCACGCCAGCGCGACGGGTACGAGCAGCCCGTGCCGGTGGTGCGGGAGCTCGGCGATGGGCAGCCACCGCGACTCGTCCGTCGATCCGTCGACCTCGTCGCGCAGTGCACCGCCGACGACCGTCGCGCGGAACACGACCTGCACGGCCTTCATCGGGCGCCCGTTGGCGTGGATCCGACGCTCGGCGGGGACGACGTGGTGCCGGACACCCAGCAGGGCGCCGACCTCGGACTCGTACCCGGTCTCCTCGCGGACCTCGCGCACGACTGCCTGCTCGACGGTCTCGTCGAACTCGACGCCTCCGCCCGGCAGCGTCCACGTGCCGGCCTCGGGGAAACGCAGCTTCGCCAGGAGCACCCGGTCACCATCCGTGATCACGCCGTACGCGGCGAGCCGGGTGTCGTAGTCGGTGTACTCCATGGGCCGACCATGCCAGGTGGGCGCGCCGACGCACGCAAGCCGCGCCGTGCCTCCCGTCCGTGCTCCCGGGCCACGTCGTCAGGCGTCGACGCGCGCTGCCGTCCAACCGACGCGCATCCGGGCGACGGCGCGGTCGAAGCCGCTCAGCGGCTCGGCGCCGTCGCGGATCATCGCCTGCAGCTGCAGCCCCTCGTACAGCGCCAGGAGCTGCTCGGCGGCGTGCCGGGGCGAGGTGCCGCGCGGTTCGCGCGCAGCGACGACGTCGCGGACCAGGGCGAGGGTGAGGTCCTCGAACGCGCGGGTGTACTGGGTGCGGAACCACCCGGCTGCGGGGTGATCGGGGTTCGACGCGGCGCTGAGTACGGCGATCCGGAGCCGGACGAGGGCCGGGTCCGTGATGCCGGCCTCGAGCCGGGCACGCAGGTACGCGACGGCACCCTCCCGTTCGGCGACCGGCCACAGCGCGAGTCGGCTGCCGTTGTTCCACCGGTCGATGACCGCGACGACGAGCAGTTCCCACATCGGGAACGCGCGGCTGACCTCGGCGACCGGGACACCGGTGTGCTCGGCGACCTCGTCCGGACCGACCCGGTGGAAGTCCGTCGTGCGGTACGCCTCGATCGCACCGGACACGATGCGTGCACGGAGCTCGGCGTCGGGCGTGGGCATGCAGACGATTGTCCGGGCAGGTGGAACACCGCGCGACCGCCAGTTCAGGGGGCGCGAGCCCGGATCAGTGCCGGTCGAACGTCAGTACCGGTCGAACGTCAGTGTCTCGTTGTCCGGAGCCCGCACGACGCCGGTCCGGGCGAACTCCGCCCAGATCGCACGGAAGGCCCGGCCGCGCCGCTCGACCTCGGGCCAGTCGTGCTCGGGCACGAAGCGGGTGCCGGCCCAGGCCTCGCGGCCGCCGAGCAGCAGCGGCAGGTCGCTCATGTGCACGGCACCGGTCGGCGCGGTCGTCACGCCGCGGACGAGCCGGTAGGACGTCGCTCGCCCACCGGCTCGACGGTGCCGCGCGGTGAAGCGTCGGACGTCGCGGCTGTAGATGACGTCGGAGAGCGGACGGACCACCCACCAACGGAGTGCCGGGCGCAGGATCCTCGACCGAGCGACCCGCGACAGACCGCGGACCAGCGGCACGTACATGCCGGTCTCGTCCGTCGCGGAACCGATCAGGACGTCGACGTCCGGTGCGACCCGGCTCCAGGCCGCATCGAGGTCGCGTTCGGCGGGCAACGGGGCGAAGCCGTACTGGGTGCCGAACGGCATCCCGCCCGCGAGACCGTACGGTGCGGCCGCCCGGGTGCCGAGGGCCTGTCGTTCGAGCAGGTCGTCGAGCGGGGTGTCGGCGTGCACGGTGCCGACGGCCCGGATCATCGCGCGGTTCATCCGGGATCGGCGGCGGGACAACCCGAGCGGTGCGCTCTGGATGATCGCGCGGCGGAACAGGCCGGCAGCGCCCTCGCTGATCATCAGGTGAGCAGCTGCGTCACCGCCGGCGGACTGCCCGAACACGGTCACCAGGTCGGGGTCGCCACCGAACGCGGCGATGTTCGCCCGCACCCAGCGGAGCGACTCGATCAGGTCGAGCAGGCCGAGGTTCGCCGGGATCGCGTTCCCGTCGCCCAGGAACCCGAGCACCCCGAGCCGGAAGGTCACCGATACCACGATCACGCGCTGCTCGGTCACGAGGTCACGGGCGTCGTAGATCGGCAGGTCGCCGCCGCCGATGACGTACGAGCCGCCGTGGATCCAGACCATCACGGGCAGACGCTCGTCGGGTGCGACGTCGGCCGGCAGGGTGATCGACAGGCGCTGGCAGTGCTCGTCGACGGTGATGTCCTCGACCTCGCCCAGCAGCTGGTCGACGAACTGCGCATGCGGCTGCGGGGCCACCGGTGACGGTGTCGACGCGTGCAGCTCGCTGGCGAAGGGCGGCATCGGCTCCGGGGGCGCGAACCGGTCGGCCCGTGCGTACGGGATCCCGAGCACGCGGATCACGTCGCCGTCGACGGTGCCGATGATGCGTCCGGCCGGGGTGTCGAAGGGGGCTGGGGTCGCGTCGAGCATGGCGTCCACGCTACCGAGGGTCGCTGACCCGATCGCGGGTCGGTTCCGCGACCGGACCCGACGAACCGGGCGCGGCGGACGCGGCCACGACGTGCACGTGCGAGCCCTTGACACGGCTCGGCGCGGACGAAAGGGTGAAGCGGTATCGAATAACAACTCGAGGGGGGTTTTCGTGTCCGACGCAGGAACGATGACGAAGAAGGGTCGAGGGACGACGTCCACTCGGCGAGTCGCACTGATGCTGGGTGCTGCACTGATCGCGGGGATCGGCATGACGGCCACGGCGGAACCGGCGCACGCCGGGCCCATCGGCCTCATGCCCGACTGCAGCAACCGCAAGGCGGTCCAGATCAAGACCACGGGCCTGACCATGAACACCTGGTTCTACAAGAACGACCGGAAGAAGATCTCGTCCGGCAAGTACCGCTGGAGCTACCGCGGCGAGATGTACACGTTGGACGTGGGTCGTCAGCAGTGGATCTCGGCCGGGTCGACGAGCCACACCTGCACCGGCAAGTGACCCGCTGATCCCGCAGGGATCCTGCGCGATGGCCGAGCCCGTGACGTCCACGACGACGTCGCGGGCTCGGTCGTTCCGCCCGGGGGCCGTGTCACCGGCCGCCGCAAAACTACACACCGGGTGGTTTTTGGGGTAGCGTCGTCATCGATCTCGCCGCGGAGCATCGCTCCTCGACGGACTGCGACACCTGGTTGTCGCGACACCCAGACAGGACCGAAGGAGCCTCTGCAATGCCCACCACTTCTGTGCAGCTGTACTCGCTGCGAGACGCCATCGCCGAAGACCTCGACAAGGCCATCGCCCGCGTCGCCGAGATCGGGTACGAGAACGTCGAGCCCTACGCGTTCGTCGAGCGTGCCGCTGACCTCGAGCGCGCCTTCGCCGCGACCGGCCTCAAGGCGCCGTCCGGCCACGTCGCCGTGATCGACGCCGAGGACACCGCCCCGATCTGGGACGCCGCGGAGCGCCTCGGCATCCAGACGGTCATCGACCCGTTCATCCCGACCGACCGCTGGCAGACCGCCGACGACGTCGCGAAGATCGCCGAGCGCGTCAACGTCCTGACCGCCGAGGCAGCCTCGCGCGGCCTGAAGTTCGGGTACCACAACCACCAGTGGGAGTTCACGAACAAGGTCGACGGCCGCACGGTCTACGACCACTTCGTGTCGCAGATCAGCCCGGAGACGGTGCTCGAGCTCGACACCTTCTGGGCCACCGTCGGCGGCGCCGACGCCCCCGCCGTCCTGAAGGCGCTCGGCGACCGCGTCGTCGCCATCCACGTCAAGGACGGCAAGGTCGACGGTGACATCCTCACCGCGCTGCCCTCGTCCGAGAGCGCGCTCGTCGTGCCCGAGGCGCTCCAGCGCGCGTTCGAGAACCAGACCCCCGCCGGTCAGGGCGACGTCAACGTGTCCGGCATCCTCGCCGCGGCGCCGCAGGCCATCCGCGTCGTCGAGTTCGACGCCTACTCGGGCGACGTCTTCGAGGGCATCACCGAGTCGCTCGCGTGGCTGAAGGACAACGACAAGTGAGCCGTGTCGGTCTCGGCATCATCGGTGCCGGCAACATCTCCACGCAGTACCTGGAGAACCTGACCAAGTTCGCCGACGTCGAGGTCCGCTTCGTCGCCGACGTGCTGCTCGACCGCGCGGCCGCACAGGCCGCCGACTACGGCGTGGCCGCTTCGGGTTCGGTCGAGGAGCTCCTCGCCCGCGACGACATCAGCATCGTGATCAACCTGACGATCCCGGCGGCCCACGCCGAGGTCGACCAGCAGATCATCGACGCCGGCAAGCACGTGTGGAGCGAGAAGCCGATCGCGACCGACCACGCGTCGGCGGCAGCGGTTCTCGAGTCCGCGAAGACGAAGGGCCTGCGCGTCGCGACGGCACCGGACACCGTGCTGGGAGCGGGCATCCAGACGGCCCTGCGTGCCATCGCCCGTGGCGACATCGGCGAGCCGCTCTCCGCCACCACGCTGTTCCACGTCCCCGGCCCGGAGGCGTGGCACCCGAACCCGGACTTCCTGTTCGCCCAGGGTGCCGGTCCGCTGTTCGACATGGGTCCGTACTACGTGACCACGCTCGTGCACGCGTTCGGCACCGCATCGCGCGTGCAGGCCGTGTCATCGAAGTCGCTCGACCGTCGCACGATCGCGTCCGGACCCCGTGCCGGCGAGACGTTCCCGGTCGAGGTCCCCACGCACCACGCCGCGCTGATCGAGTTCGCCGGTGGGCAGTCCGCCCAGTCGACGTTCTCGTTCCAGCACGCGCTGCCCCGCATGGGCTTCGTCGAGATCAACGGCACGCTCGGCACGATCTCGCTGCCGGACCCGAACACGTTCGAGGGTTCGTCCCAGCTGTGGCGTTACGGGCAGGACGAGCCCGAGACGCTCGAGGCGGTCGGCTCCACGTGGGGTCGCGGCACCGGTGTCGTCGAGCTCGCCCGCGCCATCGCCGAGGACCGTCCCGAGCGAGCCTCGGGCGCGGTCGCGCTGCACGTCCTCGACGTCCTGCTCGGCATCCGGGACGCCGCCGCGTCGGGGTCGGCCGTCGACATCACGTCGACCGTGGACGCCATCCCGCCACTGCCCGAGGACTTCGACCCCGCGGCCGCGGTCCTGACGGCCTAGGCGCGCACCACGCGCACCACTTGGTGAGCAGAAATGGTCGGGTACCCGTACGGGACCCGACCATTTCTGCTCACGAAACGCGCGCACGAAGCGCGCGCATCGCTCACTCCGGCGGCGCGGGCACGATCTGCTCGAGCAACCGCAGCACCTTCTCACCGTCGACGGCCTCGGGGTCGAGCAGCCACTGCACCTGCAGCCCGTCGGACGCCGCGATGCTGAGCGACGCGAGGTCGACCGGGTCCAGGTCGGCGCGGATCCGCCCCGCGGCTTGGTCCGCCTCGATCAACGCAGCGAGGTCGGCCCGGAGCCGCGTGAACCGTTCCCGCATGAAGTCGCGGGTCGCCGGGTGCCCCTCCTGCACGGCGTCGGCCGCGAGCGTCGTGTACAGCTGCACGAGCCCTGGCACCGCGCGGTTGCGCGAGGCACTGTCGCGCATGTCCCCGATCGCCGACTTCAAGCGGTCGGGCGCACCCTGCTCGCGCACCTCGTGCTCGCGGTAGACGGCGAGCAGCAGTTCGTCGCGGCTCGGGAAGTAGTGGCGCAGCGCGGCGTGGGTGATCCCGAGGGCCTCGGCCACCGATCGCAGCGACGACGCGTCGACACCCTGTTCCGCGACCATCCGGATCATCTCGTCGAGGATCTGGGTCCGGCGCTCGGCACCCTTGCGGTACCCGCCGCGTCGCGGCGGGGCCGCGTCGTCGTCGGCAGGGTGCGTCATGCACCCAACTTACCGCTGGAAGGTTTTAGCACCACCCCAGGACTGGAGGCCCGTGGCCGGGTCGCGTCAGCCCCGGTCGTCGACCGTGTACTCGTCCACCGGCACGGGCAGCCCCTCGGCGAGCGCGTCGCTGATCTTCGTCAGCGACTCCGCGAGGACGGCGTTGTCCGCGTCGGACAGGTTGTCGAGGACCTCGACCACGGCTTCGTGGAAACGGGCGTACGAGGCGTCGATCTTCTCGGCGGCGAGGTCGGTGGGTTCGAGGACCTGCGCTCGCCGATCGGTCGGGTGGGCGGTGCGGACGAGGAGTCCCTTGTCGACCAGCGAGTCGACGAGCTTCGTGACCGAGGCGTTCGACACCGTCAGCATGACGGCGAGGTCCTTCGGCCCCATGGTCCGGCCGTCCCGGTGCGCTTGCAGCATGTACCGGATCGCCAGCGACTCGTTCTTGCTCAGGCCGCTCTCGATGCGCGCCGACTCGACCTGCTGCTCCTCGGCGTGCTGCAGGCGCAGCAGTGCGTCGACGGCGGTCTTCGCGGCCTCGGATCGGGGCTCGCGGGCGTAGAGGTGGACGTGCTCTCGACGGACGACGGTCAACGGCATGCGATCATGCGCTCCTTGCTACGCGGCGGGGACGGTGAAGAAGTCGGCGTACGCCGGCTCGGCGCGCGCGGCGAGCAGCGACGGGTCCTCGATGCGGCGCTCGACGTAGGCGTCGATGACGGCGGGGTCGGTCAGACCGATGCGGGTGTGGCTGCCACCGATCCGTGCCGCCCGAGGCATCCCGGAGTACGTGCTGTGCATGTCTGATCCCGCCCTTCTGCGGCCGTTCGTCCCCTGCGGACGTGAGAACTGTTTCACAACGTGAACGTTCTCCGCAACGAACGATTCGGAAAATGTACGTTTCGCGCGCCGAATCGTTCGCATCGTGCGTGCAGCCGACCGCCGGCAGCGTCAGAGCATCGCTGCGGCCATGACCGCCACCGCGATGCCCATGGCGAGCGTCTCGACGACGGGGAGTGCCCGAGCGCGACGCCGGAGGCCGTCCCGCACCATGTGGGCGGTGAGCAGCAGGTAGCCGGTGGTCAGGCCGCCGAGGACGACCTGCCACGTCACGGCGACCGCGCCACCGTGTCCGTGCATGCCGGCACCCGTCATGCCGGTCATGCCGGGGTCGTGCGCCATGCCGACCCCCAGCGCGCCCATCACCAGCAGCCCGAGCGCGGCGTGCAACCGCCCGAACCGACCGTGCGCCGACGCGACCCGGACCACCGGAGCCGACCCGGGCCTCCCGTCCGCACCGGACGCGCTCTGCACCCGGTGCACCATGGCGACCACCACGGCGAGCAGCGCGAGGACCACGAACCAGAGCACGCCGGGCAGGACTCGGGGCGCGAAGGCCCCGTCCACCATCGCGGCCACCATCACGACCGCTGCCACCACGTCGACCGCACGGCCGGGGCGCCACGCCCCGACCGTGCAGCAGGCTCCGGCGGACGCCGGCACGATCGCGGCGAGCCCGAGCAGGTCGGTCACGTCAGTGTCCGTGCCCGTGGTCGTGCTCGACGGCGTCGTGCGCCGCCTCGACGCCACCGGACGCGTGGTGCGAGCAGTGCGACGCCGCGGTGGCCCCGATGGCCGCCGGTACGTTGAGGGCCGGGTTCCGCGGGAAGAATCCGTACGGCTTGAGCGTCAACTTGGCGTAGTCGACCGGCATGACGGGCCAGTCCTCGGGTCGCGGGAAGTGCGTCGGACCGAAGGTGTGCCAGAGCACGATGTCCTCGCCGTCGAGCGACCGGTCCCCCTGCACGTACCGGGCCACTCCATCACCGCCGGGGTTCTGGTGCACGAAGTCACCGGCCGCGAAGCGCTCCGCCGGGTCGTACTGCGTGACGTACAGGTGCTTGCGTGCGAACTCGGCGCGTGCGGCCACCGACGACGAGTCGTCGGCGAGCAGCACCGGGGCGTCCTGCGGGTACAGCACGTATCCGGTGGGGCGGTCGAGGTGGTTGCGCTCCTCGGTGTTCGAGACGAACCACGTGCGGGCCTTCGAGGCATCGGCGAGACGGCCGGACGTCGACTCCGACGCGATGCGGGTCACCGACTTCGTGAACGCGTTGCCGTGCTCGTTGCCCGTTCCGACCGGCACCCGGACCGCGTCGACCTCGTCCACCGCGTTCGACAGTCCGTCGACCATCATGTCGAGTCGCGCCGAGAACAGGTGCTGGTGGTACGGGGCACCGAGGCCGGGGGCCACCTCGGAGGCGTACGGGTAATCCGCGCCGGACTCCGAACGACCCGGGTACGACGACGTGAAGAGCACGCCGGTGAGCTTCGCCTCGCACTCGATCGTGCCGTCCAGGTACAGGTACCAGTAGAAGCCGTAGTCGTAGTTGCCGACGGTGGTGAAGAACGAGATCACCAGCCGGCGGGATCGACGGACCTCCTGCGAACCGGTGTAGATGTCGCCGTGCTTCCAGAGCGTGCCGAAGTCCTCCTCGTGCATGCAGATGCCGTTGCGGATGGTCTGCGGGTTCCCGAGCTCGTCGGCCAGGACGGCGTCGAAGTACTGGATCTCACCGACGCAGTCGCAGCCGAGTTCGAGCGAGTTCGTGAACCGGCCGAACAGGTACTCGCCGGTGTCGAAGTAGTTCTGCCAGAACCGCACCGGCGACGGGTCGCCGTACGGCACGAGCATCTCGTCGATCGACGCCCGGTACACGATCGGGCGCAGCCGCTCGCCGTCCTGCCACGACAGCTGGCGGAGCACCAGCCCCTCGCGGGCGTCGAAGCCGACCTGGAACCGCCAGTTCGCCCACTCGACGAACTCGCCGTCGACGCGGAACGACGGCCCCTCGGGCTGGGTGATGACGATCGGCTTGAGGTCGAGCGGTTCACCCTGCATCGCGGGGTCGTCGAAGTTGCCCGAGGTCGTCGGTACGGGCATCTCCGCCACGTCCACGATCCGCGTGACGGCCCGGTTCGCGGCGTCGACGTAGGCCGACAGGCCGTCGACGGGGTGCGCCCACACGTGGTCGGCCGGGTGGTCCTGCTTGAACGCGAGCACGCGCAGGATGCGCCGCCCCTGCTCCTCCGGGTAGTCGTAGTAGCCGGCCGAGAGCGGCACGCACTTGACCTCGTCGACGGACAGGCCGCGCTTCGCCAGGGCGGCGACCCAGCGCTCGTCCGCGCCGGCGATCTCGCCGACGGCGTCGAACTCCTCGATCAGGACGGGCAACTGGCCGCGGGATCCGTCGAGCACGTCGGTCCGCAGCACCGTGCCGGAGGTGATCGACACGACGCGGTCCGTGGATCGGCCGGTTGCCATGTCGAGCAGCATCACGCGTGCCGTCCGGTCCGGCAGGGGGCCGTCGCCGGCCTGCCACGCCAGGACCTCCTGCTTGTGCGGCTCCTCGAGGCCGACGTACGCGAAGCGGGTGGTGTCGGTCCAGTCCGGCTGCGCCGTGACGAGGTCGCGGACGGCGGTGAACTCCTCGGGGGTCAGGCTGCCGAGCGGGTGCGTGGTGGTGGCTGCGTCGGTGGTCGCGGTGGTCGGGTCGGTGATCGTCATGTGCGTGGTGCTCCTTGCGCGTTGCGTCGTGCGTGGGGTCTGGTCGGTTCGGCCGGGAGGCGCGTGGTGCGCCCGGCGGGTCAGCTCTCGGTGGCGAGACGGTCGAGCATCTGCTCGTAGCGGCTCCGGCTGCGGCGTCGCAGCACGACCGCCTGCACCACGCCGATGACGGGGACGACCACGACCAGGCCGGTGAGCACGATGCTCACGACGCCGAAGACGCTCGCGCCCGATGCATCGACGTCACCCACCAGGGTCGGGAAGTTCACCCAGATCAGGACGGCGGCGGCGACGAGGCCGAGGAACCCGAGAACCGGTGCGACCACGGTGTTCCACACCCGCCGGTCGCCCGGGTTGCGGCGGAAGTACACGATCACGGCGAGGCTCGTCGCGGCCATCAGGATCGCGACGCCGAGGGTGGCGACGCCGGCGAACCAGCTGAACACCTGCAGCACCGGGTCGAGGCCGAGCACCGCGAACAGGACCATCAGGACGGCGGCGGTGACGGTCTGCACCAGGCTCGAGGTGTGCGGGGACGCGTGCTTCCGGTGCACGTCGCCGAGCCGGCCGGGCAGCAGCGACGCGTTCGCCATCGAGTGCTGGTAGCGGGTGATGACGTTGTGGAACGACAGGACGCAGGCGAACATGCTCGTCAGCAGGAGCACGTTGAGCACGGCCTCCCCGGCGCTGCCGATGTACTGCGCCGCGGTGGTGAGGATGAGCGAGCCCGGGTCCTTCGCGACCTCGGCGAGGATGCCGTCGGGGCCCCAGGCCATCACGAGCCCCCACGACGCGAGCGTGTAGAAGACACCGATGCCGATCACGGCCGTGTACGTCGCACGCGGGATGGTCCGCTCCGGGTCCTTCGCCTCGTCGCGGAAGATCGCGGTGGCCTCGAACCCGATGAACGCCGCGATGGCGAACATCAGCCCGACGCCGGGCGAGCCGGACATGATCTGCGTCGGCTCGAACGGTGCGAGGGACAGGCCGTCGGCCCCGCCGCGGAACACGATCGCCGCGACCAGGACGAGCACGATGCCGACCTCGCCGACGAGCATCACGCCGAGCACCTTGCTCGACAGGTCGATGTGCCGGTAGCCGAGCATCCCGACCAGGGCCACGACGACCAGGGACCAGACGTACCAGGGGATGTCCGGTCCGCCCAGGCCGGTGACGGTCACGCCGAGCAGGTACCCGATGTAGCCGTGCACGCTGACCTGGATGGTCGTGTACGTCAGCAGCGCCAGGGTCGCGGCGCCCGCTCCGGCCGGACGACCGAGCCCGTGCCCCACGAAGGTGAAGAACGCGCCGGGCCGCGGCACGTGCCGGGTCATCGCGGCCAGACCCACCGAGAAGAGCAGCAGCACGACGGCCGACGCGGCGTAGAGCGACGGGAACCCGACGCCGTTGCCGAGCAGCATGCCGAGCGGGGCGGCGCCGCCGACGACGGTGAGCGGGGCGGCGGCCGCGACGACCATGAACACGATCGCGGTGACGCCGAGCGAGCCGCGCATGGTCCGCTGCGGCGCGGGTGCGGCTCCGAGTGACGCGGGGTCCTTCGTGATGCTGGACATCGTGGCCTTCCGGTTCGGGTGGGTGGGACGCAGGTGGTGGTGCTGGGTGAGACCACGGTCCCGTGCCGCCGTTGCGGTGCCGTTCCACCGGCGTGAAGCCCTGTCGCCGCCGAATGGGACGTGCTCACCGGGGACGTCTCATTTGCGCGAGACGCCGCCGAAACACCACGGAGACACGGGCGCAACGGCGCAGCCCTACGGTTGCCGCATGACCGCGCTCGACCGAGCCATCGCCGACCCGCCACGGGTGCCCGGCATCGGCACGCGTTCCCCCGTCGACGGGTTGTCCCGGCGGAGCATCGGCCCGGTCGACGTCCTCGCGCAGTCGGTGTCCGCCGTGGCACCGTCCGCCGCCGCGACCACCATCCCGGTCCTCGTCGCGACGGTCGCGGGGCAGGGTGCCACGTGGTCGCTCCTGGCCGCGATGGCGCTGTCGTTCCTGGTCGGGCGCACGGTGAACCAGTTCGTCCGACGCGTCGCCGGCACCGGCTCGCTCTACACCTACGTCTCGCTCGGGCTCGGCCCGGTCGCCGGGGTCGTCGCGGGCGCCGCCCTGCTGCTCGGCTACGGCTTCATCGCGATGTTCTCGCTCACCGGCAGCGGGTACTACCTCGACTACCTGCTGTCCCGCTTCGTCCCGGCCGCCGGCGACGACGCCCTGGTCACGATCGTCGTCGTGCTGGTGATGGGCGCCGCCGTCTTCGCGGTGATCGCGCTCGGGGTCCGGTTGTCGACCCGGCTGACGCTGCTCGTCGAGTCGCTGTCGGTGGCGGTCATCGTGGTCCTGATCGTCGCGCTCGTCGCGCGCCTGCACCCGGTCGACGCCTCCGCCGTCGCCCTCGGGCCGACGCAGCCCGCGTCGTTCGCGGTCGGTACCGCCCTCGCCGTGACCGCGTTCGTCGGGTTCGAGAGCGCGTCCGTGCTCGG
The DNA here is from genome assembly GCF_044497295.1 of Curtobacterium pomorum. Taxonomy (NCBI): domain Bacteria; kingdom Bacillati; phylum Actinomycetota; class Actinomycetes; order Micrococcales; family Microbacteriaceae; genus Curtobacterium; species Curtobacterium pomorum. The sequence continues at coordinate 85,116 of NZ_CP172409.1, read as the reverse complement.
CGTGGAGGCCCGGCGCCCGTTCCAGGCGATCCCCCGCGCGATCTCGTGGACCGTCCTGGTCGCCGGGGCGCTCTACGTGGTCAGCGCTGCGGCCCAGCAGATGGGGTTCGCGGCCATGGGAGCCGACCTCGCGTCGAGCGCCTCGCCCGTCAACGAACTGGCGAACGCCTTCGGCATGCAGTGGATCGGGTGGGCGCTCGACATCGGGATCGCGGCGTCGTTCGCGGCGTGCGCGATCGCCTCGACGACGGCGCTCGTGCGGGTCCTGTTCGCGATGGGCCGCGAGGGTGTGCTCCCCCGCGTGCTCGGCCGGGCGTCCCCGCGCTTCCGGACGCCGTTCGTCGCCGGCGCGGTCGCCTGCGGCGTGCTCACGGTCCTGCCGGTCCTGGGGCTGGCCAGCGGCATCCCGACCTGGACCCTGATGGAGGCCGAGCTCGTCGTCGCCGCCCTCGGGTACATCGCCGCCTACGCCCTGACGTGCTTCGCGGCACCGGTGTTCCTGCGGCGCATCGGCGAGCTGACGGCGGGGGTCGCGGTCGTCGCCGTCACGACCGGGGTCCTGCTCACAGCCGTCCTGCTCACCTACCTCGGGGTCGAGGCGGCGTCGCCCCGCTGGCCGGCCGTCGCCATCGCCGTCGGGTCGGTCGCCGCGGTGGTGGTCGCGTTCCTGGTGGCCACACGTCGACGACCCTGGCGACGGGGTCGGAGCCGCGCCGTGTACGACGTGCCGGTCGAGGCGGACCTGCTGGGGGCCTCCCGTCCGTCCGCCGGAACCGGCCACCAGGCGGGGGTGCGGTGAGCGAACCCGGACTCCGCGCACGGCAGCCGAAGGCGATCCAGAACGCCCTCGCGGTGCTGGAGGCCGCCGCGCACGCGGGACCGGGCGTCACCGCCCAGCAGATCTCGGAGGCCCTCGGGATGCCGCGGGCCACCACCTACCGGCTCATCACGCTGCTCGTCGAGGACGAGTACCTCGTCCGACTGCCCGACCTGCGCGGCTTCGCCCTCGGCCACAAGGTCGCCGACCTGGCCGGGGTGTCGGCGGCTCCGGCACTCGCACCGCTCCCCCGTGCCGTGCGGTCGGTGCTCGCCGACGTCCGATCCGCCGTCCGCGCCGGCGTGCACCTGGCGCGCTACGACGTCGCTGGCGTGCGCGACATCGACGTGGACCCGGACTTCCCCCTGCTCGACGAGGCCGCACTGCGGGCGACACCCGGGTCGAGCGCGATGGGGCGGTTGCACGCCGAGGGCGGCCTCGGACCGGTGCACCAGGTCGGCGCGTTCACGGCGGGGTTCGGGTGCCTGGCGCTCCCCGTCCGCGGGGAGCGCGGAGAACTCGTGGCCGGGCTGACCCTGTCGGCGCCCGCGGCCCGGGTGTCGTCGCCGGGGGACGCACTGGTGCACCTGCGGCGGGCGGTGACGCGGCTCGAACCGCTGCTCGGGTGACCGGCTCGCGGACAGCGGTGCGGGCCCGGCATAGCGTGGGCGCGTGGACCTCGAACTCAAGAACCGTGTCGCACTCGTCGTCGGAGGCAAGGGGTACATCGGTGCCGCCGTCGCCGACCGCCTCCGCACCGAGGGGGCGACCGTCGTCGTCGCGTCCCGCAGCGCGGAGAACTCCGACGGCAGCGTGTCGATCGACACCGCCTCGCAGGACTCGGTGGACGCGGGCATCGCCACCGTCCTCGAGCGGCACGGGCGCATCGACGTCCTGGTCGTGACCGCAGCACCGAGTGCGAGCACCCTCGACCCGGCCCGGAAGTCCGACCCCGCACAGGTCCTCGACGCGATCGACGGCAAGGCCCTCGGGTTCCTCCGGGTCGCGAACGCCGTGCTCCCCGCGCAGCGCGAGGCCGGGTTCGGCCGCGTGGTCGTGGTGAGCGGGCAGAACGCCTACTTCTCCGGCAACATCACCGCGTCGCTCCGGAACACGGCGGTGAGCGTCATCGCGAAGAACCTGGCCGACGACGTGGCGGGCACCGGGATCACGGTGAACGTCGTCAACCCCGGCACGGTGACGGACACCCCGTCCACCGAGGTCCGCCCGGGAGGCCCCGGCGACTCGACCCCGCAGCAGATCGCCGACCTCATCGCCTTCCTGTCGTCGCCGCTGAACGCGGTGTCCGGCGAGTCCGTCTCGATCGCGCACCGCCAGCGGGGCTCCGTCGTGGTCTGATCCCCGAGTACCGGGTGGTCGCATCTCGCTTCACCCGCAGGGACGAAGCGCTTCGCCCCTGCGCCCGATGCCCGCGGGGCGCCGTCCAGCGAGTCTGGTGACATGGAGTCCTCGACGAAACACACCATCGCCACGCTGCTGCTCTGTGCCGCGATCGTCGCCACCACCGTCATCGCCCTCGCCGCCATGACCCCGGGCGCGTGACGTCGGTGCACGCCGCCCGGCGCGGGCGGCATGCGATGATCGAGCCGTGACGGACCGGCGCACGTTCATCCGGCCGCTCGCCACCCGTTCGATCGTCGTCGACGTGGCGTGGGCGGTCCTGGCGGCGTTGGTCTTCCTGCTGCCGATCGAGGTCGAGCTCGAGCACGCGAGCTTCTTCGCGGTGCTCGCCGCCGCCGGCGCGATCGCCCTGCGTCGGGTCTCCCCGTCGGCGGCGATGCTGATGGTGGTCGTCCTCGGGATCATCCAGGTGGGCGGCGGCGAGCGCCCGTCGCTCGTCGACCTCGCCATCTTCGTCGTCATCGGCACCGCGGCCGTGGTCGGCACCCGGACCGAGGTCATCCTCTCCGGGGTGCTCGCGCTCGTCGCGGGCGTCGGCGCGACGTTCTACCTCGCCGTCACCGGCTTCCGGTACCTGGTGCTGCTCAACGGCCCCCGCGACCAGGCGTTCCTCGCGATGGCCGCACCGGTCGCCGCGCTCCTCGGGGTGTGGGCGGGCGGGGTCGCCGTCCGGGCCTTCCGGTCGCGCGACCGCGAATCCGTCCGTCGAGCCGACGCCGAAGCTGCCGCGTCGCGCGCCGAGGCCGTCGCCACCGAGGCCGAGGCCACCGCCACCCGCGCCATCGACGTCGCGGAGTCCGAGCGCATCCGCGCGGACATCGCCCGCGATGTGCACGACGTCGTCGGCCACTCGCTCGCGGTGATCATCGCCCAGGCCGACTCGGTGCCGTTCCTGGCCGACGAGGCCCGCATCCGCGAGGTCAGTGCCACCATCGCCAGCACCGCCCGCAGCTCGCTGGTCGAGGTCCGGCAGGTCCTCGGGCACATCGACGGCTCCGGGGAGACGACCGACCCCGGCTCGCTCGAGGAGATCGTGCAGGGCATCCGCGAGGCCGGTGTCGACGTCGACCGTACGGTGCGTGGCGTCCCGGTCCCGCTCCGGCCGGACACCGGTACGGCGGCCCGACGCGTGCTGCAGGCGATGCTGACCAACGCACTCCGGCACGGCGCACCGGGTCTGCCCGTCGTGGTCCGTGAGACCTGGCGGAGCGCCGACGTCGTGCTCGAGGTCGAGAACGTCGTCGGCGACGGCACGACCGGGGGCTCCGGCCGGGGGATCGACGGCATGCACACCCGCCTCACCGCACTCGGCGGGTCGTTCGACGCCGCCGCGCTGGACGACGTGTTCGCCGCACGCGCCCGCATCCCGTTCGACGTCCAAGGGGGACCCGTCCGATGACCGAACCGATCAGGATCCTGCTCACCGACGACCAGGCGCTGTTCCGCGCCGGTCTGCGCGTGGTGCTCGACGCCCAGGACGACATGCACGTGGTGGGCGAGGCCTCCGACGGCGCCGAGGCCCTCGACCGCATCCGGGAGCTCCGGCCCGACGTGATGCTGCTCGACATGCGGATGGCCGGCATGGACGGTGTCGAGACCGTCCGTCAGCTGTTCTCCGGTGCCGTCGAGGGGCCGCTCCCCCGCGTCGTGGTGCTCACCACGTTCGGCCTCGACCCCGCCGCCGCGACCGCGATCCGGCTCGGCGCGAGCGGCTTCCTGCTCAAGGACGCCACCCCGACGTTCCTGTTCGCCGCGGTCCGGGCGGTGCACGAGGGCAGCTCCGTCATCGCACCGAACGACCTCGCGCAGTTGTTCGGGGCCGACGTCGCCAGGGCACCGGCTCCGCAGCCGTCCGAGTTCCAGGCGCTGACCGAGCGGGAGCGGGTGGTGTTCGGCTGGGCGTCGCGCGGGCTCTCGAACGCCGAGATCGCGACGAAGGAGTACGTCACCGAGTCGACCGTGAAGACCCAGATCTCGAGCATCCTCGGCAAGCTCTCGCTGCGGGACCGCGTGCAGCTCGTGGTCTACGCGCACGACCACGGGCTGGCGGGCACCCGCGACGGGTCCTAGCCCGCTGCGACCTCGTCGAGGATCGCCTCGACCGCAGCCGGGTCGTGCGCGAACCGACCGAGGAACAGCCCGCCGATCCGTCCGGCACCCCGGGTGAGCAGACCGGGCCCGGCGCTGCCCCCGTACAACACGGTGCTCCCGCGCAGCTCGGACCGCGTGGCGAGGTGCTGCTCGATCCCCGCGAGCACCGCCACGATGTGGTCGTCCGGCGCCGGCGCGGGAGCGCCGATGGCCCACACCGGTTCGTAGGCGACGGTCAGCGCCCCGCCCAGTCCGTCAGCGACGGCCGTCGAGACACCGCGGTCGAGCTGCGCGGTCACCTCCGCCACGGCTTCCGCTGCACCCGGACGGGAGGCTCGGGTCGTCTCCCCGACGCAGAGGAGCGGGCGCAGGTGGTTGCGGAACGCCGCGTGCACCTTGGCGGTGACGGTCACGTCGTCCTCGTGGAACAGGGAGCGTCGTTCGGCGTGCCCGATCTCGACCAGGTCGACCCCGATCTCCCGCAGTTCGGCGCCGGAGACCTCGCCGGTGAACGCTCCCTCGTCGGCCCACGACAGATCCTGCGCGGCGAGGAGCACCCCCGACCCGGAGAGCACGTCGCGCACGGGCACGAGCGCCGGGAACGTCGGCGCCACGAACAGCGAGGCCGCTCCCGACCGGGTCGCGGGGTGCCGCCGGGCGATCTCCGCGACGGCCGCGGCCCACTCCAGGGTCCGGGCGTGTGAGAAGTACGTCTTCAGCGACACCCCGATGGTGATCACGGTGCGAGGGTCTCCACGATGAGCGCGAAGGACACCGCACCGGGGTCCGGTGTGCCGACGGCCTGCTCGGCGTGGGTGCGTGCGCGGCCCATCTTCGGCACGAGCGACGCGGTGGCGTCGGCGGCCTCGCGGGCGGCGCCGGCGGCGTCCGTCCAGGCTTCCGTGAGCGACGCTCCCGCGTCGACCCGGGTGCGGAGCACCTCGTCGAACGGTACGAGCGCGTCCACCATGGTCTTGTCGCCGACGGTCGCGCCGAACGCGAGGACGGCCTCGGTGGCGGCGTGCACCGCGCTCTGGACCGTGGCGGCTGACGGGCGCTCGTCGTCCCCGAGGACGCGACCCAGTGCCTCCAGGGCGGCTCCCCAGATCGCACCGGACGTCCCACCGGCCTTGTCGGACCACGCGTCTGCCGCGATCCGTAGGACGGAACCGACACCTGCGCCGGAGGTTACTGCGTCCGCGGCTGCGGCCTCTGCGGCGTGCGCGCCGCGCTGCATGCCGATGCCGTGGTCGCCGTCGCCCGCGACGGCGTCGATGCGTCCGAGCTCGTCGGCGTGCTCGTCGAGGAGCGCACGGACGGCGGCGAAGCCGGCTGCGACCTGCTCGCCGACCGCGCGCGAGTCGTCGCTCGCTGCGCCGATGGCGACTCCTTCGGCATCCGCTTCGACGGTGGAGGGGTCGACGCGTTCCTGCGGGACGGCACCGCCCTTGCGGTAGGCGGGGGTGTCCGCGGGTGCGGCCCAGAGTTCCTCGAGTTCGTCGTCGAGCCAGAACAGCGTCAGGGACACCCCGGCCATGTCGAAACTCGTGACCAGTTCGCCGACCTCGGGCTCCACGATGAGGACCCCCGCGTCGGCCAGCCGCTGCTGCACCGAGCGGTAGACGACGAAGAGCTCCTCGTACTTGACGCTGCCCAGCCCGTTCAGGATCGGGACGACGCGCGGCCCGTTCGCTCCGTCGAGCGCCACGCCGTCGGGCATTTCGTCGAGCAGACGGGCCACCAGCAGCTCGGCCAGGCCGTCCGCGGTGGGTACGTCCGTCTCGTCGATGCCCCGCTCGCCGTGGATGCCCATGCCGATGGCCATCCGGCCCTCGGGCACCGTGAACAGGGGTTCGTCGGCACCGGGCAGGGAGCACCCGGAGAACGCGACGCCGAACGACCGCGTGCGGTCGTTGGCGCGCTCGGCGACGGCCGTGACCTCGTCGAGGCTGCGGCCCTGCTCGGCGGCGGCACCGGCGACCTTGAAGACGCAGAGGTCACCCGCGATGCCGCGACGCTTCGTCGCATCGTCGCCCGGGGCGCTGGTGACGTCGTCCGTCACCCTGACCGTGCGGACCGGGATGCCGTCGGCCTCGAGCGTGCGTGCCGCGGCGTCGAAGTTCAGGACGTCACCGGCGTAGTTGCCGTAGCTCAGCAGCACCCCGCCGCCGTGCTCGGCGGCCCGGGCGACACCGGCCACCTGCTGGGCGCTGGGACTGGCGAAGAGGTTGCCCATCGCGGCACCCGCGGCCAGGCCGGGTCCGACGAGTCCGCCGAACGCGGGGTAGTGGCCCGAGCCGCCGCCGATCACGACCGCGACCGTGCCGTCGGGGCTGGTGGTGGCGCGGGCGACGCCGCCGTGGACCTTCCGCACCCACCGCTCGTTCGCGGCGACGAAGCCGTCGGTCGCCTCGTCGGCGAAGTCCGCCGGGTCGTTGAACAGTCTGGTCACGCGTTCGTCTCCTTCGACGTCGTGGTGCGGACATGCGAGGTGTCGAGGAGGTCATCCGCCTTCGACCCCCGGAAGAACTTCGTGCAGAAGATCATCACCGCTGCGACGAACGCCAGGACCCCGAGCGAGACGATCCCGAACGCACCGCTGTCGGTCGGCACCACCTCGTTGATCGCGGTGCGCATGATCGGGGCGACGAACCCACCCAGGTTGCCGAGCGAGTTGATCAGGCCGATGCCCGCCGCGGCGGCCGCCCCGGTGAGGAACGCCGTCGGGTACGCCCAGGTGATCGGGCCGACGGCCAGGAAGCTCGCGACCGCCAGCGTGATGAACACGATGCCCAGGATCGGTTGCCCGTTCGCACCGGCCCACGCCGACCCGAGGATCGAGAGCCCGGTCGTGACGTAGAACATGGTGCCCCAGCGTCGGCGGCGACCGACGGAGTCCGCCTTCGACCCGACCAGGTAGCAGGCGACGAGTCCGACGAGCCACGGGATCGCGGTCACGAGGCCGACCTGCCACCCGACGTCCTGCCCGAGCAGCGAGGACACCTGCTGCGGCAGGTAGAACGTCGTGCCGTACACGGCGACCTGCAGGCAGAAGTAGATGATCGTGAAGTACCAGACCCGGCCGCTCGCCATGGCCTTCCAGATGCCCGTCGGACCGTCCGCGCTGCGGGCGGTGTCCTCGCGCTCCATGGCCGCGGTGAGCGACGCCTTCTCGCCCGGTTCGAGCCACTTCGCCTGCTGCGGACTGTTCGTCAGGAACACCAGGGCCGCGATGCCGGCGAGCACCGCGAGGATCCCCTCGCCGAAGAACATGACCTGCCAGCCGTGGAACGGGGTCGCCTGGTCGCCGAAGCTCAGCAGCCCGCCGGACAGCGGGGCGCCGATCATCTGCGAGAACGGCTGCGCCAGGTAGAAGATCGCGAACATGCGCACGCGCACCTTGTTCGGGAACCACTCGGACAGGTACATGATCACGCCCGGGAACAGCCCCGCCTCGGTCACACCGAGGATGAACCGCAGGACGATGAACATCGTGTCGTTCGTCGTGAAGGCGAACAGCGCGGCGACGATGCCCCACGTGACCGCGATGCGGGCGAGCCAGAACCGGGCGCCGAAGCGCTTCAGCAGCAGGTTCGACGGGATCTCGAAGATCGCGTAGCCGATGAAGAAGATGCCGGCGCCGAGTGCGAAGGCCGCGTCGGAGATGCCGCGGTCGACGCTCAGGGCCTCTTCGGCGAACCCGACGTTCGTGCGGTCGAGGAACGCGACGAAGTACAGGATGACGAGCATCGGCATGAGGTGCTTCGTCGCCTTGCCGATGGCGGACTTGAGGCCGGGGTCGTTGGTCGACCCGAGCGCGGGGGCAGGGGGTAGTGACACGGGTTCGCTCCTTTGCGAGCACGGTGCGGAGGTGTTGCGGAGGGGGACGAGGTGGACCCGTCGCGCACGGCCGTCAGTGCATGTACAGGCCGCCGTCGACGTTGAGCGTCTGGCCGGTGACGAACCCGGCGTCCTCGCTGATCAGGTACGCGATCGCCGCGGCGATGTCCCGCGGCGTGCCGATGCGCGGCAGCACGCCGTCGGCTGCCATCTCGGTCTTCCGCTCCTCGGTCAGGGTGCCGCCCATGATGTCGGTGTCGATCGGACCGGGAGCGATGGCGTTGACGGTGATGCCGCGCGGGCCGAGTTCGCGCGCCAGACCGCGGGTGAGCCCGATCACACCGGCCTTCGCCACCGTGTACGGGGTCTTGCTGAAGGTGCCGCCGCCGCGCTGCGCCGACACCGACGACAGGTTCACGATGCGCCCGTATCCGTGCTGCACCATCGACTCCGCTGCCCGCAGGCTGGCGAAGTGCACGCCGTCGAGGTTGATCGACAGCACCCGGTGCCACTCCCCCTCGGGCAGGTCGAGGTAGGCGTGCGCGGACGAGACCCCGGCCAGGTTCACGAGCGCGGTGATCGGCCGGAGTTCGGCCTCGATCGTGTCGAAGGCCGCCCGGACCGCGGACTCGTCGGCGACGTTCGCCCCGACGCCGACCGCACGGACGCCGTGCTGCTCGCGGATCTCGGTCGCGACCTGTTCGCTGGCGGTCTGGTCGAGGTCGATGATGCCGATGTCCCAGCCCTGTTCCGCCAGGTGGTGGGCGGTGGCGCGACCGATGCCACGCGGTGATGCCGCTCCGGTGAGGACGGCGGTTTGCTGTTCGTTGCGCATCGTCGTGCCGCTCAGTGGATCGGGGCCGGGCCGAGGTCGTCGAGCAGCTTCTGCATCGCGACGTAGGCCTTGTTGCGGTAGGCGACGAGTTCCGGCGTCCGGTCGGCCGGCACCTCGAGGTACCCGGCGCCGGACTTCGTGCCGAGCTCGCCCGCGTCGACGTGCTGCTGCAGCGACGGCGGGGTGGCGAAGCGCTCGGGCCAACGGGTCTGCAGCGACTCGAAGCAGAACGCGTAGACGTCGAGACCGGCCATGTCGGCGATCGCGAACGGGCCGAAGAACGGCAGGCGGAACCCGAACGTGGTCCGCACGATGGTGTCGATGTCGTCGGGGGTGGCGATGCCCTCGTCGGCGATCTTCGTGGCTTCCTCGAACAACGCGTACTGCAGGCGGTTCAGGACGAAGCCCGTCGAGTCCTTCACCCGCGCCGACTGCTTGCCGGTCGCGGCGACGACGGTCTCGCCGACCTCGATCGCGTGCTCGTTCGTGGTCGGGTGCGGGATGAGCTCGACGCCGGGGATGAACGGTGCCGGGTTCGAGAAGTGCACGCCGAGGAACCGCTCCGGGCCCACGACGGCCTCGGCCAGCGACTCGATCAGGATCGTCGAGGTGTTCGAGCCGATGATCGCGTCGGGGCGGGCGGCCTCGCTGATGCGGCGCAGGGTCGCGTGCTTGATCTCGATCTTCTCGGGCACGGCCTCCTCGATGAAGTCGGCGTCGGCGACGGCGGCCTCGATTGACTCGGCGGCGCTCAGGTGTGCGCGGACCCGTTCGACGGCGTCCTCGGGGAACAGCCCGTCGGCGACGAACTGTGCGGTCTCGCCGAGCAGTCGCTCCAGGTTCTGCTGGGCGATCTCGGCCGAGACGTCGGCGATCCGGACGGTGTGGCCGGCGAGGGCGAGGACCTGGGCGATCCCGCCGCCCATGTAGCCGGACCCGACGACGGCGATGTCGAGGGTGCTCATCGGATTGCTCCTTCGGTGCTGGTTGCTGCAGTCGGGGTCGCCGTCGCGTCGAGCTTCGTCGTCGCGAGGACGGATCGGATGTACTGCTGGTTGGTGGCGCAGACGCCGAGGCTGTCCCCGCCGTACTGCTCGGTCATGACGATCCCGCGGAACCCGTCGGCGACGGCGTCGCGCAGGACCTGGCGGTAGTTGATGAGGCCCGTCTCCATGGTGCTCGGCGCACTCGTCGCCCAGCTCCCGTCGCCGGCCTCGTCACGCGTGTAGTTCTTCACGTGCAGGTAGTTCGTGTGCGGCATGGTCTTCGCGAAGAGCTCCCGCCAGTCCTCGACGGGACGGTGCAGACGGATGAGGTTCGCGACGTCCGCGTTCAGCCCGACGTTGTCGAGCCCGATCTCCTCGACCAGGCGGACCGCGCTGTCGGCGGTGCCGAGGTACGTGTCCTCGTACAGCTCGAGCGCCATCGGCAGCCCGACGCTCGCTGCGTGCTCGCCGAGCTCCCGCAGGCGCTTGACCGCGGCGTTCCAGACCTCCGGGTCGTCGGGGTCCTTCGGGCCCGGCGCCGTCCAGAACCACAGCGCGCGCTTCTGGGCGTCGGAGAACGGCTGGTGCAGCCCGGTCGAGAAGACCTGCATGCCCCACTCGGCCGCCGCGTCGATCGTGCGGTGGGCGTAGGCGAGGTTCTCGTCCTCGTGCCCGGGCTGGATGACGCTCTTGCGCTGCAGGTGCACGGAGGGGATCCCGATGCCGTGCGCCTTCGCGACGGCGAACAGCTCGTCGCGACGGGAACGCTCGAGGTCCGCGGGGCGGATGTGGCTGTCGGCGAGCTCGGCGAGTGAGAACCCGGCGGCCTCGATCTGTGCGAACACGTCGTCCCAGGCCTCGGCCGAGGCATCGTGGAACGCGGCACCGTCGCGCGTGACCTGCGCGAAGCCGTGCAGACAGGCGGCGATCGGCCAGGTGTCCGACGTCCAGGTTGTGGGGTCCCAATCTTGGTCGACCCAGTCCTGCGGTGTGATCACGGAATGCTCCTTCGCATGTCGGGGTTCGCCTGTGAACCTCTTTCCTATAGGAAAGATACTCGCACCTCGACAGAGCGCAACCCCTGCGGGATCAGCTCGTGTGCGAGGCGTCCTCGCGCGACCGGAGCCGGACAGCGTCGATGTGGTGCCGCATCGCCGCCACTGCTTCGGTCGGCCCGACCGCGAGGGCATCGACCACCGCTCGGTGCTCGTGCACGGCGCGGTCGGTGTCGTCCCCGCCACCCTCGACGATCTGCCGCATACGGTGCACCCGCGTCGTGATGATCTCGGACATCTCCTCGAGGAACGGGTTCCGCGTGGCATCGAAGATCAGCTGGTGGAACTGCCAGTCGCTCCGGAAGAACCGGGCCATGAGTTCCTCCGACGCCTCAGCCGCACCGACCGCCGCGACCTCGTCGGCCACCGCAGCCTGCTCGTCGAGCGCCGCACTGAGCCGCTCCCGCAGGGCGTCGACGTCTCCGCGTGCGGCGAGTTCGACGGCGCCGCTCTCCACGATGAGCCGCGCGTCGAACAGTGCCTCGAGCTGGTCGCCGGCCAGGGGTGGGGAGACCCGGTAGCCCTTGTTCGCCTCGCGGGTGACGAGGCCGGTGCGTTCGAGTTGCACGAGGGCTTCGCGCACCGGGGTCGGGGAGACGCCGAGGGTGCGGGCGAGCCCGTCGATCGACAGTCGCATGCCGGGTTCGACGTCGTGGCCCATCAGGACCTCGAGCACCCGGTCGTAGACGCGGTCACGCAGGCCGAGCTGCGCGATGCGTTCGGTCCCGAAGCCGGGCATGGTCGTCGACATGTGTCGATCCTAGAGAATCCACGATGTCGCGACCGGCACCTCGAACGATCATTCAGGCCACGGGACCTGCTGATTGCTCGAGGAACGCCCTTGCCGCCTACTGGCGCTGGAGGCGGATACTCCGATGGCAAGTGGCACGAAGGCCGCCCCGATGCCCAGCGTCAGAACAAGCAAGATCATCAGGTGCAGATCAACCCTCCGCGGTTTTCATTTTCGCCTGCGCCTTATCGCCGTGACGGTACCGATCACGATGATGACAGCCACGACGGCTATCCAAACCCCGAAGGGGATACCCCCGTCGGGACCAGGAGGGTTGATCGCGAGAAGATTCATGTCGTTCATTCCCGGTTCCGCCAGTTCCCCCGGCGGGTCGCGCTCAATCAACTCGAACAATTCTCCCTTTACCGCTTACGCCGAAGAAACAACGTGAGCGCGATGCCAATGATGACGACGGCGAAGACTACGAACAGCCAGGGCGGAAGTGAATTCCCATCCTTTGGAATTGCAGCGAGTACAGTCATCGTCGCAACAGAAAGGATGCCACAGTATTTACCAACTCGGCCGAATCGATTGTGAAACAGTAGCACTACACATAGGCGTTGAGTAGCCGGTCCCTACGTTGCCCCTGCTGCTCGATACTGATCCGCCGACACCCGGGCTTCCTGCCCCGAGGGAGAAGGTGAGACCGGTGTGCCCGCCTGAATCGACAGAGAACGTAACTCCACCGCAAACGTAGTGACAGACCTGCCCCCGACCGCCAAAGTCTGCGACCGGGTTCCCGAGGACATAGATACTCGACGTGCCCTCGCACGCTCCGCCGGTTCCGCGGCTGGCCAAACGTCGGGTCGCTAATGACCGCATCTGTGCCGTTCCAGACGAATTCCCCGCCACTGATCTCTGGGAACCGGTTGAAGTTCGAGCTAGTGACGGCCGGTCTGCTCCACGCCTGGAGATCCGCACCCTCTCATGCGGAAAACGCGTATGCGAACACAAATATGATGACAACGTCGGCAACCAATATTAGTAAGCCTGACCAATAGGCGGAAGCTCCCGGTCCGCGGTGCATCCTACCTCGCCCAAATCCCTCAGCTCGCACGGTGCGTCTTGCACTGAGCAGTAGAAGGAATACGCCAAACAGGCCAACAACTAGCAATGCTGCCCAGATCAACCAAAAGAGGGTCATATCCACAACGATATTCCTTACAGCCGGGTCGGGAGGAAACGGGTCGCGGCCAGACCAAGTCCGCCCCCGACGAGGCCCGAGACGCCGCCTTCCACCGCTCCTTCGAGAGCGCTCGTCCCGTAGTCGTTGCCACCTTCGACAGCTTCGGAGGCAACTCCTCCGACAGCGCCGAAGAAGACACCCGCAGCAACGCCCCCAAGTAGGCAACCAAGCCCGCCAGTTGAGGCGCAGATCACGGCGCCAGCAGCAACACCCAGACCGTTCACCACGCCACTTGCAACTGCGCCGCCCACAGATCTACCCGTGGGATCCGACCGGTTGATCGGGTCCGCTCCTGCAAACGCGTAGCGGTTGGCATCGGAAGGGCTGAGTGGGGCATCGAGGGTGTCGCGTTCGATCCAGGTGCCGGTACCGGCGGACTGCCAGCGGTAGCCGAACTTCGTGAGTTCGGTGTCGGTGTTGCTGGCGCGGATACCAACCTTGTATCCGTACGGGTTCTGCTGCCACTGCGCACTGCTGCCGCCGTCGTCGCTGACCTGCTCCTTGCCGTAGGCGTCGTAGGTCACCTTGTAAGCCACGTCGCCGGTGTCCGCGATCGAGGCGACCGGGTTCCCGATCCCGTCGAGGACGTACATGCTCGTCGTGCCGTCCGTGGTCCGAAGATCCAGCGGCTGGCCCGTGGTCGGGTCGCTGATCACCGCAGCCGTGCCGGTGCCGACGAGCTCGCGGCCGGCGATCACGGGGACACCGTTGGAATCGGATGTGCCATAGGTGTAGCCGTACTCCGCTCCCCCATCGGTCGCCTGGTAGAGCAGCTTGTTCATGTCCGCGCCGGCGTACTCGTACGTGGTCTTCTTGCCGTCCTTCGTCGATGACGTCATCTGCTGCGCACCGTTGTACGTGTACGTCGCACCGGGCGAGGCGGTCATGTTGCCGGTCTTGTCGTACGCGTACCCGGTGGTGGTGATCTGGCCGAGCGCGTTGTAGCTCAGCTGCTGGTCGCTGACCGTCGCTTCGGTGGTGGCGTTGGTTGCGGTGGCGCGGGTGCGGTTGCCGGCCTTGTCGTAGGTGAACGCCCAGTTGGTTGGGGTGTCGCCGCCGGACTGGGTGATCTTCGTCAGTCGACCGGAGGTGTACCCGTACTTCGTAGCCTGCCCGGAACCGTCGCGGGTCCACTGCAGCTTGCTGCGGTCCTTGGACTTGTCGCTGTCGTCGCAGGTGCCGTCGGAGGGCGCCTCGAACTGGTAGCAGTACTTCGTGTTCACCTCGAGCGTGGTGTCCTTGCCGGTCCACGCCTTGATGTGGGTGATCTTGCCGGAGGAGTCGTACTCGACCTGCTGGTGCCCCGTCCACGACGCTGGCTCCACCCCGGGGGTCGCGTTGCTGGGGGCGCCGAGCCAGGTGTTGGTGCGGCGGCCGTGGTCGTCCGTCAGGTAGACCTGCTTCGCCGTACCCGCAGTGGTCGGGTACGTCGTCGCGGTGAGCACGTTCGACGGGTCGTACGCGTGTGTCACCTGCCCCTGCGCGTCGGTCACCGTGACGGTGTTGCCGGCGAGGTCGTAACCGTAGGAGACCGTGCCGCCACCGGCGGTGTTCACCGTGGAGGTGAGGCGGTTCCGCTGGTCGTACGTGTTGGTGATGGTGCCGGTGGCGGAGGTCTCGGTGAGGAGGTTGCCGTTTCCGTCGTACGACCTGGTCACCGTCGCGGTGCCGTCACTGAAGGCGATCGAGGTGGTTCGGTCGTCGTTGTCGTACCCGTAGGTCGTCGTGTTCCCGCGACCGTCGGTCTCGGTCCGGACACGTCCGAACGCGTCGTACGTGTACTCCTTGGCGCCGATGATGTCGGTGTTGCTCGAGGGGTTGTTCGGTGCGGTGACCTTCTTGAGCTGCTTGTTCTCGTACTCGTACTTCGTCGGGTTCCCCCCGTTGCCCGGGGCCGTCGCAGTCTTGACGGTGCCGTCAGAGTTGTAGTCGAGCTCCGCCTTCGCCGCGTCTGCTCCCGAGCCCGTGCTGGTGGAGGTCTGGTTGCCGACACCGCTGTACCCGTACGACGTGCTGTCACCAGCGGAGTCAGTGGTTGAGGACGGCAGGTACTTGTTCGCAGCCCCCGGCGCGTCATAGGTCGCGGACGACGATGCTCCGGAGCTGCTCGTGCTCTTCGTCAAGGACTGGCTCTCGTTCTTGCCGTAGTCGTTCGTCGACTTTGACTGAGCGGAGGTCCCAGTGCCGCCCTCCTTGCCGACGGTGGCGGTGGCGACGCCGTTGTTCGCCGGGTTGTACTCGCGGCCCCGCTCCCGATCGGCCGGATCAACGGCGTTCGTCACCAGGTCGTTGCCGTCGAGCGTGTAGGTGGTGCGCTTGGCATCCGCCACAGCAGCCGACTGATCGGACCGCGGGTCGGCGACCAGTGTCGTGGTGTCGTCCTTGAACGAGAACCGCGTCACAGCGGTGCCCGGGGAACCGGCGGTGGTGTTGCGTTGCTCGACCTTGGTGACGCGGTCGGACGAGTCGTACGTGAACGCCGTCACACCACCCTCGGGCGCCGTGATCGAGGTGAGGTCACCGCTGGTGTACCCGAACGTGGTCTTCTTGCCGAGCGCGTCCGTGTACGTCGTGATGTCGCCGGTGCTGTTCTTCGTCCACGACACCGACCGGGCACTCGACCCGGAGCCCTGCGTGTACGTCTGCGTCCGGTTCGCGTACGACGACGTCGCAGTCTTCTGCGCCGCTGTGCCAGCGGTGGAGACGAGGCTGGTCAGCTTGTAGCGGTCGTCCGTGTCGAACCTGAAGTCGACGATGTTGCCATTGCGGTCCTTCACCTTGGTGGGCTGCCCCGCAAGGTTGAACACCGTGGTCTGGTTCGTCGTCCAGCCCTTCAGCTGGTACTGCGGGCTCTCACCCGCCGGGGTCGTCCGGGTCAGGGTCTGCTGCAGACCGGCCGGGCTGATGAACGCACCCTGCGCCCCGGACGGACGGAACTGCCACGCCGTACCGACAGCGTCCGTATAGATGACACCGTCGGCATTGGCGGTGAGATCCCCTGCCCCGGCGAGGCTGTACTGCCACCGGTTCGCATCCATCGTGTTGACGTCCCCGACGGTGGTGCTGCGCGAGTTGTACGCGGCACCGATCGGCGTCGAGCTCGTCGCCCCAGGCAACGACATCGCCGAGGTGGTGACCAGCAGGTTCCCGGTTCCGACATCGACGGACGCGTTGGTCTGGTCCGTGATCGGGAACGGCAGCGTCGTCGCCGACGTCCGCTGACCGGTTCGATTCGTGTCGGACGGGCCACCGGGAAGCGAGTTGTAGGTGCCCTGCAGGTCGACGACGTAGTTCATCGCGGCCTTGCCCATGTTCTTGATCCGGATGTTCCCGTTCGCGCCCACCGGTGTGACGACGGTGTTCGACACGATCGAGGTCGTGTCGCTGCTGATCGCTGAGGAGTCTGGCTCCGCTGCCCCGTCAGCCCACATCTTCGCGTAGGAGTCCGCACCGCTGTTGTTCACTGCGGTGAACGTCACCGCAGCAGCCGAGAGTCCACCTTCGACCGTCGGAGCACCAGCGCGACCACCAACCTGCACCGCGAACGACGCACCCGCGGCGATGCTGGCCGTTGTCCGGGTGTCAACGAGCCGGCCGGCCTGGGGTGTGAAACCGCCACCCGGGTTGGACTGCAGGAAGTAGCCCTGAACGTCGACGACGAGGTCGATCTTCCCGCCGCCCTCGGCGGTGCTGAGGCTGAACTTCCCAGCGGAGTTCAGTGCGACCTGCGCGTTCATCGCTGTCGTCAGACCCGCGGTGGAGTTGTAGTTCAGGACACCCGTGCTGCGGACCCCATCCGTCGGCGTGGGACGGACGTAACCGGCCTTGGCCTCACGGTTGATCACGACGATGTTCACCGCGACCGCCGCCGCACCCGCCGGGATACCGTTCGATCCGCTCGCCTGGATGGTGCGCTGAGATCCCGCCGGGATCTGCCCAGCTGCGGCACCAGTACCGTCCCGGGAATCCAGCACGCGCGCCGGCGACATCGCCACGAAGCCACCCGCCGAGACGCCGTTCTTCGTCGACGTGTAGTAACCGGTGATGTCGATGATCACGGTCGACTGCGCCGTCTCGGTCATCACCTGGATCGTGCCGTCATCGGCGACCGCGAGCAGGCTCGAGTTCGACGTGTTCCCACCGACGCCGGCGTTGTAGACCATCAGCAGCGTCGACGGATCCGACGACGACGGACGACCGAACAGCTGGCCCTGCCCGGCCGGGGCGACGATCGTGACCATCATCGTCACCGCACCGATCCCGGACGACGGCAGACCATCCACCCCGGCAACCTTGACAGTCCGGTAGGTGCCCTTCGACGTGCCACCACCGAGCACCCGGGCATTCGACGGCATGGGCACGTACTGCCCGCCCGTCCCCGTCACAGCCGCCTGCGCCGGTGTCGGCTGCGACACCACCACCAGCAACGAACCCAACAGCGCGACCAACGTCACCACCGCCAGCAGAACTCCACGGACACGACCAGACAACGACGCAGCGAACACGCGAAAAGAACCCCTCAGCACGTCGCACCAGCGCACAGCCCCCATGGCTGCACTGTGCAACTCCACAGCACGTTACGGAGCATCACTCAGCACCGCACCCCCATATGTGGGGGTCGAAACGACGGGCGGCGCGCCGATACGGGCGAGTGGACGAAAGCAGCGCTCAGTACAACGCCGCGATCCCCCGCACATCCCCCAGCCCGAGCGTCCGCTGCGCCGTGTCGCACACGGTCGACGACGGCTTCATCACGAGCCCGGACTTCTGCGCCGTGTGTCCGAGCCCGTACGAGTGCCCCCACTCGTGCGTCGCGATGCCGCGCAGGTCGAACCGGTTGCCCGAGCAGGTGCTGGTCGATCCCCACCGGTGGCTCGTCGAGTAGCGCTGGTCGGTCTCGAAGGCGACCCCATCCGTGAAGGACCAGATGCACGTGAGCGCGAGGGTCTTCGACGGCAACTTGCCCCACCCGATGACGCTCGTCCGGTTCGAGGTCCCGCAGCCCCCGTCGGCGGTGACCGCAGGCTTCTGCGTCGCGGTGCCGAGGTACTCCTGGGCCGCGGTCGACCGGACCGTCTGACCGCACGCCGTGATCGTGCCGGTCCACGCTTCGGCGCCGCGCTGGATCGCTGCGACGTTCAACACCTTCGCCCCGCTCGGGTTGTACCGCCACCGGACCGGGGACTCCCAGTGCGCGCCGGTCAGCACGTACGCCTTGCTCCCGCAGCTCGCGGACGTCGTGGCGCCGCCGTGCGAGACGGTGTCACGGATCGTCGCCCCGAGCGTTCGCCGTTGCTGGGCTGCGCGTTCCTGCCGGACGGCGGTGGGCGATCCGGCCCACACCTCGTCGACCTGCACGGCGATGCCCGCGGCACCACGGTTCGCGATCACCACGTCACCGGGGTCGGTGTCCCCTTCGGCGACGGGCGCGGCGGTGAGCGTGACGCCCGCGGCGGGCACCGCGAAGGTCCGGCCGTCGTCGAGCGCGATCACACCAGAGCCGCCGTGGCACCCGGAGGCGAGGTCGTGAACCGAGATGCTGTCCCCTCGGCAGTTGGGCGCTCCGGCGATCCCCGGTGCGGCGAAGACCGCCGTCAGGACGAACCCGAGTGCGACCGCGGCTGCGGCCTTCGATGACGTGCGCACTGCGCCCTCCTTGATCACACCGCACCCGAACCACGGTGGCGGACGGCTGCATCAGTGTCCGAGGGAGCGGAAGGTCCGACAAGCCCCCAGAACGGCCGCGGTGCGCAGAGCGGACCGGGTAGCGTGCCGCCATGCAGTGGGGCGACACCGGACTCGATGACGACCAGATCGCGTTCGTGTTCCGGACGCTCCCCGACGCGGTCTTGGTGGCGGACGACTCGTGGGGTCTGCTCGACACGAGGGTCCTGCACGTCGTCGCCGGCGACGACAGCTACACCGTGAAGGCCTCGGGCCAGGACAACACCCACTTCCCCCGGGAACTCGAGGCCCACCGGACCGTGACCGACGCCCTGCGCACTGCCGGGGACGCCGGCGCCCTCGTGTCCGCCGACGAAGGGCACCGTGTCCTCGTCCTCGAACGCGTCCCCGGTCACCTCGCGCTCGGCACCGCGGACGAGCACGCCCCTGACGTCCACCGGCAGGCCGGCGCAGTCCTCCGGCGCCTGCACGACCAGGGCATCCGGCACGACCCGACGTTCCTGCTGCACGAACAGGCGAAGGCCCTCCGCGCGCTCGATGCCCCGCACCGGATCTCGGCAGCCGTCGTCGCCCGGACCCGCGCGGCGCTCGAGATGCTCCCCACCGACCACGCGGACGAACCCCTGGTCCCGACCCACGGCGACTTCCACCCACGCAACTGGATCGTCGACAACGTCGACAACGACGACACCAACGCCGACAACGACGGCCGCATCCGCGCCCGCAGGCTGCGCGTCATCGACTTCGGCCGGTTCGGCTGGCGCCCGGCATCCTTCGACCTCACCCGCCTCGCAGTGCTCCACTGGCAGCACGATCCCGCCCTCGAGGCGGCGTTCTTCGCGGGCTACGGCCACGATCCGCGCGAGCCGGACGCCTGGCGATGGCTCCAACTCCGCGAGGCCGTCGGCACCGCGACCTGGGCTCACGCCGTCGGTGACGAGGGCTTCGAGGCGCAGGGACACGACATGCTCCGCCACGCCCTCGCCGCCTTCTGACCGTTCCGAACCCGGGTCCGAGCACGCCCTCCCCCCGGTCAGCAGCGGCCTCGTGGGCGATCGACCGTCTCAGCGCTGCACTGCGCGACGTCGCCTCCGGAGCACGGCGGAGCCGATCAGCACGAGGAACAGCGCACTGACGATGCCGGCGACGACGGGGCCGCTCCCGGTGAAGGCGAGTCGTCCCCCGATCTGGTCGGCAGCGGTCCCAGGACCGGGATCGGCCGGGCCGGCAGCGGAACCCGGTCCGGCTCCGTCCGCAGGGCTGGTCGGGACCTCCGGCGAGACGGTCTCCTCTGCGGGCACGATGCCGACGTCCACGGTCTGGTCACGCGTGATCACGTCCTTCGCCCCCTCCGGTGTGTGGATCCAATCCAGGACGACCGTGCCGGTCACACCGTCTCCGTCCGCATCGGAGTCCACCGCGTCGTCGTTGCCGACGTGTTCCCGCGTGAACTGCCTGCCGTCGGGCGCACGGAACGTCGCGACGTAGGCGCCTGGGCGGAGCCCGTCGAACGAGTACGTCCCGTCGGCGTCCGTCACGGTGTCGAGGGACACCTCGTCACCGCGGTCGTCAGTGCCAGCCAGGTGGACGCCGACACCCCGCTGACCCTGCTCGTCGTCGTCCTGCAGGCCGTCGCGGTCGGTGTCGGTCCACACGAGGTCACCGATGGCGCCGGACGCGACGCGGATGCTCGCCGGGTTCGACCGCACCGGGAGCGCGAGGTTGGACGCGCGCAGCCCGAATCGGTTCACGTACGTGTCACCGTCCTGCTGGCCGGTGGTCACGAGGGAGAGGTGGTGGTTCACGGTCGCGCCGGGCTGGACCGCACTCGTCCGCTCGATCCGGAACGCGGTCACCGCCGAGAAGGACGATGCGCACCCCGACTTCCCGAAGTCTTCCGCAGCACACCAGACGGTGGAGCCACCAGGTGAGTTGGACGGGTCCTCCGGGTCGAGCGAGACAGAGCCCGGTTCGGCGGTGGTGTACCGCACGGTCTCACCCGCAGATCGGTCGACGGCCACGCCGGCAGCGAGCGCCAACGACCCGTGGAAGTCCGATCGTTGTGGATCACCCACGTACGGCAGGACATCGATGAGATCCAGGCCGTGGACGTTCGACGCATCGGTGTTGGTGTAGCCCAGTTCCCATTCGAGCGGGTCACCGGTGGCCACGACGGGCTCGGTCGCCCGCTTCTCCACACCGATGCCACCGGTGTTCACGATCTGTACCGCACGCTCGGCCTCGCGCCGGAACTGCTCGGACTTGTCCGAGGGGGACGAGATGCTCGTCCGGTTGGTCATCGGGCCCGCTGGGGCGAGTGCGGAAACGTGCGCCTCGTACGTGATCGGATCGATGGTGACGTTGGGCTCGACGTCCGAGAACTCCCACGTGAGACGTTGGTGGTCCTTCCCGGCGTCGTCCGCGACGGTGTCGATCACCGTTGGTCGGACGGACGCGCTGTCGGGGACGTACTGACTGTGCAGCGGCAGCACATCGCGGACCGTCACCGTGGTGGGCCGACCCGTCGTGTTGCCGTTGGTCAGGGTCGGGTAGAGGGCGTACTCGAGTGTGGTGCCCGCCACCGTGAAGCTCGTCCGGTCGGGGGTGGTCCCGGCGTCGTGGCCCGGATCGACGATCTTCTTCGTCGTCCGGGCGAGGTTCTCCGTGATGAGGACGCTGTCCGCCAAGCCGCCGGCTCCGACCTCGGGCACCGAGGTGTCGTGCGTCCAGGTCGTCACGTGGTCACCGAACATGACGTGTCCGAAGTCGTGCGCACGAGTGCCGTCGGTCGCTCCCTCGACCGTGACGCGCGAGTAGAGCACGGCCCAGGTCCCACCGAGGACGTCCCCCGTCGCGCGGACCGCTCCGACGCCGGCGATACCGCCCGGGACGTCGTCCGGATCGGCGTACCACGCCAGGTCGGCGTCGCCGCAGGCCTGCTGCTGCCCACTCGCCGCGGACCCCATGTCGTACGCCGCGTACTCGATCTCCCCGTCGGCGAGGCCCGCGACCCATGCAGCCTGCTGCTCGGTCCCGGCTCGCGTGAGACGTTGCGTCGTGCGGTCGAACGTGTCGCAGAGGATCGTGCCGCGGTACTCCCCGATGCCGTCGTTGTGCACGGTGACCTCACTGCGGAGCACGTCGCCCTTCGTCGCCCACGGATCACCCGCCTTCGCGGAGCCCGCCGCCACCGTCCCACCCACAGCGCGGTAGAGACGCTTGCCGGCGCTCCCCGGGCCGAGCTCGACGATGTTGCGGGACGCCGTGTTGTTCGCCATCGGCTCCGTGGAGCCGGGGTAGTTCTGCGCGCCGCTGGCCGAGGTCGTCTGGAGGGGGGAGTACTCGTTCACGGAGACGACCGACGTGCCCGTCGGCGGGTAGGGCATCCACACGCTGATGTAGCCGGACACGAAGTACGCCTTGTCGCCACCGGCGATCGGGCCGCCGCCGACGGACTGGGTCGGCACGCGGGCGGGATCCGTGACGGTCCCGGAGATGGTCACGTCGATGTCGTCGCCCGGGGCCGCCTGCGAGCACTCGATCGTTCCGGAGTCGACGACGTTCCGCGCTCCCCCACCCCGACCGCCCGGGAGGTTCGACATCCGCCACTCGGTGACCTCGTTGACCCCGCAGGCGGGTGCGGAACCGTTCCACAGTTGGGCACGCGACGGCAGGTCGCCGAGGATCTCCGACGGGTCGTCCGTGAAGGTCATCGGGCCGACACTCTTCTCGAAGCCGAGCAGGCCCTGTCCGGGGACGACGGGCTCCCACGTGACGGCGATCGGGTACACCAGCCGGATCCCCCGCTCGCCCCCCGGACCAGTGAACCCGGGGGTGAGCACCGAGGCGTTGATGTTCTTCGAGAGGTCGTACCGAGCTGCCGCGGAGACGGTCGTGCGTGGTGCGTCCGCCTCGACGACACCGTTGCCCGAGTTGTCAGCGGTCGCAGCTGCGGTGACGTCGATGACGTCGCCGTTCTGCAGGTCGCTCGAGATGTCCAGCACGGCCGGCACGGCGATCGCCTGACCTTCCCTGAGGTCACCGATGCCACAGTGCAGCTCCCGACCGTCGACACGGGACCCTTCGGCCGTGCACGATGCGGGCAGTCCCGCCCATGTCGTGCCGGCCGGTGCGGTCAGGACGAACCGCTGGCCGATGCTCGGCCCGCCGTTCGCGCTCGTCGTCACGGTGTACGTGACCGCATCGAGCGTCCGCACGATCCCGTTCGAGTCGTTCGCGTCACCACCTGGCCCGTCGTTCGCGGTGAAGGGACCGTTGCCGTCCTTCGTGACGGCGACCCGGAGGCCGATGGTCGTCTCGGCGACGGCAGCGGCCGCAGCCGCGGCTGGTCCGGCAGTTCCGAGGACGACGCTCAGAGCAGCGAACAGTGCGGCGATCGGGCGAACAGGCAGGTTCGATGGCAAGGCTCTCCCCGGAGGACGATGACGGTCTCCGCAGACGATACTCCACCGGTGACATTCCCGTACATCAGTTGCCGAGGCCTCGCCGAACGCAGCTCACGGCACCCGCACGAACCGCGGCGCTCCCCGGTCCCGCAGTCGGAACCCGAGGTGCTGGTACAGCCCGATCGCCCCGGTGTTCCCGGCGGCCGCGTGCATCAGCGGGATCTCGCCCCGCTCCCGGATCCCGTGCGCGACGGCGAGCACCAACCGACGCCCGAACCCCTGCCCCCGGTACGCCTCGTCCGTGCACACCGCGCTGATCTCGGTCCACCCCGGCGGGTGCAGGCGCTCGCCCGCCATGGCGACGAGCCGACCGTCGCGTCGGATGCCGAGG
This sequence comes from Curtobacterium pomorum, assembly GCF_044497295.1. Lineage (NCBI taxonomy): Bacteria > Bacillati > Actinomycetota > Actinomycetes > Micrococcales > Microbacteriaceae > Curtobacterium > Curtobacterium pomorum. The sequence goes on along the minus strand of NZ_CP172409.1, from coordinate 61,612 downwards.
TACGTGCCGAGCTCGATCGTGCGCGGCAGGAACGGCCCCGGCTTCGTCCGCTCCACCAGGGCGGTCATCTCCGGCACGTCGTCCGGCGTCAGCACGACGGCCTCGGGGTCCGGCGCACCCTCGATCGCCTCACCGGTGAGCTGTACGCCCCCGGCGCCCTCGACGAGCTCCCACCCCGACGGCAGGACGGCAGCGGCGCCCACGCCGAGCATGCCGCCCGGCCCGAGCAGCGCCTGGACGTCCTCCCAGTCCTGCGGCGTGGGCCGCGCAGGGATGCCCGTCCACACCGACACGTCGGTCTGGTAGCGGACCACGTCACCGCGCCGCTCGGCGAACCGCGCATGGTGGCTGTTCAGCGCGGCCATCGCGGGCGCGTCGAGCACGCGCGTCGGGGTGCCGTCGTCGGCGATGGTCAGGTCGAGGGTCCGGAGCGCTTCGCCGCGGGCATCGCCGCCCCGGAACCCGAGGTCCTCGATCCGCCGACGATCGCCGTCCGCCCACCCGGTGGTGTCCGCGACGACCCCGGAGGCGTACTGGTTCGTGGCGCGTTGCACGACCTGCTCGACGTCCGCTGCCGAGGTCACGAGGACCTCTCCGGGCCGGATAAGCGCAGTCGTCGTCATCCCACCATTCTCTGCCCGCGGCGAGCGCCGCCGGCGCATCGTTGCACCCCGTGACGCCCCCTCCGAGAACCCGCGACCGGCGCCTCACGCCAAGCGCGCCGCCACGAACTCCACCATCCGCCGCACCAGCAGCGCCCGCGACGACGCCCGCCGGTACTCGTGCCCTTCACCCGCGAGCTCGAGGTACTCGACGTCGTGCGACCGCTCCCGCAGCGCCGCGACCACCTGGTGCGCCTCGCCGACGGGGACGTTCGTGTCGAGCTCGCCGTGCACGACGAGCAGCGGCGCCGTGACGTCGTCGATGGCACGCATCGGCGACAGGGCCGCGAGCAGCGCTTCGTCGTCGACGGGGTGTCCGTACTTCGTCGCGGCCGCCGAGGCGATCCACGGTTCGGTGTCCCGGTAGAAGGTCGCGAAGTCGCTCATCCCGCACACCGCGACCCCGGCCGCGAACACGTCGGGCGTGAACGCCAACGACGCGAGGGTCGCGTACCCGCCGTACGAGCGCCCCTCGACGGCGACGCGGGACCGCTCGGCGTACCCGTTGGTCACCAGGAACCGCGCGCAGTCGACGACGTCGGCGAGCGCGTTCCACCGCAACGCCAGGTCGTCGGCGTGCACGAACTCGTGTCCGTAGCCGGACGATCCGCGGATGTTCGGGGCGAACACGGTCACCCCGGCGGCGGCGAGCGCCTGGTGCTGTGGCGAGAACGTGGGTCGCTCCTGCGACTCCGGTCCGCCGTGCAGGTGGACGAGCGCTGCGCGCGGGCCGGGAGGAACGTCCTGCGTCGCGCCATCGGTATCCGCCGACGACGCGGCCGGCTCCACCGCCCGGTACAGCCAGGCGGTCAGCTCCAGTCCGTCACGCGCGGTGAACCGCTCGAGGGTCGGCTCGACCAGCGGCACGTCGGGCAGTGTGGGAACGTCGGTGACCCGGTTCCAGGTGAGTGCGTTCGTGTCGAGCCGCCAGAGTTCCCGCGGTCGGGTGGGTCCTTCGACGGCGAGCAGCACGCTCCGTCCGTCGCGGCTGAGGACCGGGTCGGTGACCACGTACCCGGGTAGGTCGGGTACCGGTGTCCGCGAGGCGTCGTGGGTGTTGATGAGGTCGAGTTCGCTGCGCCCGTCGACGTTCCAGACGAGCAGCAGCGTGCGGCCGGCGTCGTCGGCGTCGAGGTACTCGAGCTCGGCGTCGTCGCGTTCGATGATCCGCCGGGGCGTGCCACGCCAGCCGTGGGGTCCGACGGGCTGGGCGACGAGTCCGCGGCGGGGCAGTCCGGCCTCGGTGGCGACGTAGGCGACGAGCGGGCTGGTCTCGCTCGCGGGCGAGGGCCGCAGGAACGCGATGTCAGCGGACCCGTCGGGGTCGTCGGCGAACAGGGCGTGGCTCTCGTCGGTCAGTCGGTCGACCACGACGACGAACTCCTGGCCGCGCTGCCCGTCGCTCAGCACGACGAGCCGTTCCTCCACCGACAGGTCGAGGATGTGGATGAGTTCGCCGACGGCCAGGTCGTCGCGGTCGCCGGAGACCGGGTCGACCAGGTACGAGCGGGCCGGCTGGTCGGCTTCGGTCGAGGGCAGGGTGATGACGACCCGGTGCCCGCTGCGGCTCCACGGCCCGAGTTCGGCGTGCTGGTACCGCGAGCCGGCGATCTGCGCGGCGTCGGTGCCGTCCGGCCGCACCACCCAGACCTGCTGCTTCACGCCGCCGTCGGTCGCGATGGCCACGGCGAGCCACTCCCCGTCGGACGACCACGACACCCGGATCACCGGGTCGTCGGACAGCGCGATCCGGACGGGTTCGGGCACCTCGCCGTCGACGACGACGTCCTGCACGAACACCTCGGGGGTGCCGTGCCGGTCGGAGACGAACGCCACGCGCCGGGCGTTCCGGGTCATGGTGGGGCCCCACGACCCCCAGGCGGCGGCGAGCCGCTCACCCAGGTCGGCCGCTGCCCTGGTGGTGACCGAGGGACGGACGTCGGCCGACGACGCGACGCTCGCCGCGCCTCCCGGCTGCATCACCGCACCCCCTGCTGCTGCAACCACATCTCGATCAGGCCGAGCTGCCAGAGCGCGTTCGCGCCGATCTCGGTCCGCGTGCTGTTCGGGTCCTGGAGCATCCGCTCGACCGTACCCGGGTCGAAGAGCCCGCGCTCCCGCGCCTCGGGTGCGTGCAGCGCGTCACGGACGCGCTCCAGGTACGGACCCTCGAGCTGGCGGATCGCGGGCACCGGGAACGACCCCTTGCTGCGGTCGATGACGCTGTCGGGGACGATGCCGCGGGACGCCCGCTTCATGACGCCCTTGCCGCCGTCCGACAGCTTGAGCTCGGGTGGGATCGCACCGGCGAGCTCGACGAACTCGTGGTCCAGGAACGGCACGCGGGCCTCGAGCCCCCACGCCATCGTCATGTTGTCGACGCGCTTCACCGGGTCGTCGACGAGCATGATCGTGGTGTCGCTGCGGAGCGCGGCGTCGACGCTCGTCTCCGCTCCGGAACGCGCGAACTCGCGGTCGACGAACGCCGACGGGGTGTCGTCGTCGCTCTTCCAACGCTCCCCGAGCAGCCCCTGCAGTGCCGGCCAGCGGCGGTCCATGAACACGGAACGGTAGGCCTCGGCGGCCTGGTCGCGGGGGACGTCGGCGAGCGGCGGGTACCAGTCGTAGCCGGCGAGCACCTCGTCGGCGCCCTGGCCGGACTGCACGACCTTGACGTGCTGCGAGACCTCCTGCGACAGCAGGTAGAACGCGACGCAGTCGTGGCTGACCATCGGCTCGCTCATCGCGGCGACCGCACCGTCGATGCCGTCGAGCAGGCGCGACGAGGGGATGTGGATGCGGTGGTGGTCGGTGCCGAAGTGCTCCGCGACCTGGTCCGAGTACTCGAACTCGTCGCCGGACTCACCGCCCGCCGCCTCGAAGCCGATGCTGAACGTGGCGAGGTCCTGCTGCCCGGCCTCGGCGAGCAGCCCGACGACCAGGGACGAGTCGATGCCGCCGGACAGCAGGACGCCCACGGGGACGTCGGCCACCATGCGCCGCTCGACCGCGGTGCGGAGCGAGCCGATGAACGCCTGCTCCCAGTCCCGGTCGGTCCAGTCGGCCTTGGCGGGGTCGCGTTCGAACCGCGGCTCCCAGTAGACGGTGTCGCGGGCGGTGCCGTCGCGCTCGATCACCCGGACGGTGGCGGGCGGGAGCTTGCCGACGCCGGACAGGATCGTGCGGGGTGCGGGGACGATCGAGTGGAAGCTCATGTACGAGGCGAAGGCGACGGGGTCGATGGACGTGTCGACACCCGACCCGCTGTCTCCCGCAAGGATCGCGGGCAGGGAGCTCGCGAACCGCAGCCCGCCGGGGACGGGCGCGACGTAGAGCGGCTTGATGCCGAGCCGGTCCCGGGCCAGGACCAGCCGACCGCTGGTGTGCTCCCAGATCGCGATGGCGAACATGCCGATCAGGTGCTCGACGAACGCGGTGCCCCACTCGGCGTAGGCGACGGCGATGACCTCGGTGTCCGATGTCGACGCGAACCGGTGCCCCTTGCCGTGCAGCTCGTCGCGGAGCTGCCGGTAGTTGTAGACCATCCCGTTGTAGGCGATCGTCAGCCCGGCCTCGGCCAGCACCATCGGCTGCGCGCCCGCGGTGGACAGGTCGACGATCGACAGCCGGCGGTGCCCGAGGGCGACCGGCCCGCGAGCCCAGAGCCCGTCACCGTCCGGGCCGCGGTGCGTCATGCAGCCGGTCATCCTGGCAACCGCCCCGACGTCCGGCGCTCGGCCGTCGAACCGGATCTCACCCGCGAGTCCACACATCAGCGCTCCCCTGTCGTCCCGACGATCCACGTGTCCTTCGCGCCGCCGCCCTGCGACGAGTTGACGACCATGCTGCCCTCGGGAGCGACGCGGGTCAGGGCCACGTCGGCCAGGTGCACGTCGTCCGGTCCGGTCCCCGTCGCGTAGACGAAGGCCCGCAGGTCCACGTGCCGCGGGTCGAGACCGGCCGGTCCGATCGTCGGGTGCGAGGACAGCTGCACCACCTCCTGCCCCACCCACCCGGCGGGGTCCGCGGCGATCTCACGCCGTCGCTCGGCCACCTCGGGGGCGCTCGCGCTCGGTCCGATCAAGACCCCGCGCCCGCCCTCGCCGTCGACCGGCTTCGTGACGAGTTCCCCGACGCGGTCCAGGACCGACAGCCGTTCCACCTCGATGCTCGTGCGGTACGTCGGCACCGATGCCAGCAGGGGTTTCTCGTCCAGGTAGTACCAGATCAGGTCCGGCACGGTGACGTACATCGCCTTGTCGTCGACCAGCGCGTTGCCCGGCGCGTTCGCCAGGTAGACGCGGCCTGCCTCCGCCGCGTCGAGGATCCGCGCACCGAGGTCGGGAGCGTGCTCCGCCGTCAGCGCACTGACGTCGCGGTCGATCCGCAGGTACAGCCCGTCGAGCACGTCGCCCGTCGTCGCGTCGACAACGCGTCCGTCACGGACGTCCAGGTCCGACCCGGACAGGAGGCGCAACCCGGCCCCGTCGGCCAGCCTGCGGTGCTCGAACCACGCGCCAGCGGCGGGGCCGTCGCTGACCAGCGCGATCACGGGGTCGGTCGCGCCCGTCACCGCGGTGGTGTTCGCGCAGAGGGTCCGGCGCAGCCGGTCGATCACGCCGTGCGGGTCGCGCAGGTGCGCCGGCCGCGGGGCGTCCGGCACGACGTCGTCCATCAGCTCGCGCAGGGCGATGCCGTACGCGACGCCCGAGGGCGAGCGGACGTTGTCCTCGAGCACCCGCCAGCCGCCGAACTCGTTCCGCACCAGGTCGAACCCGAGCACCGGCGCACGGACGGCGGTCGCCGGCAGCCGGGTGGCGTCCGGGTCCCAGCCCTTCGCGCCGACGAAGTGGTCCGCGTCCAGCACGCCGTCGGCCACGATCCGCCGCTCGCCGTACGCGTCACGCAAGAACAGTTCGATCGCGCGGGCACGCTGCCCCAGGCCACGCTCGAGCTGCGACCACTCGTACGCGCTGATCGTCCGGGGCACCAGGTCGCAGCCGAACGCCTGCGCCCCGCCGTCCACCACGAAGCCGACGTGGTGCTCGCGGGTCCAGACGTCGCGGGCGGTGCAGCGCTCGATCGCGGTCTCGGCGTCCCAGCCGTCGAAGAAGGCCGCCAGGTCGCGGAACGCCGGACGGGGGCGCGCCCCGGGGCCGACCGCTTCGTCACCGGCACGGACGCGGTACCCGGGGATCGGGACCACCGGATCCTCGTCGCGTCCGGACGGGAGCCCCGCGGTGTCCTCCACAACCAGGGCGACGACGTCGTCCAGCTCCCCGCGCTCGGCGTAGGCGGTGCGCTGCCGGTCGGTGGAGTTGCCGCGGGCCAGGGTCGCGTCGAGGAGTTCCGTCACCGTGCCCCAGTCGCCCAGCTCCTCGAGCTCCGGACGCAGGCGGGACACGAGCTGGCGCACCGCGACCTCGGCGGGCAGGCGTTCGGGGTGCTGTCCGAGGCCGACGAGTTCCCCGCTCAACCCGGAGCGGGCGGCCTGCCACATCGCCGCACGGTGCAGGGGTTCACTACGAGGGTGCCACTCGGCGCCGGACACGACCGACTTCTCGGCCTTGCGCACGGCGGCGCGGAAGAGTCCGGCGATGAGCACGGCGTCGTCCACCACCGGGGTCGCGTCGCAGACCCGCAGTTCGAGCGTCGGCGCGTGCGACGACGGCCGCACGTCGAAGTAGGCCATCTTCTTGTCGGCGATCACGCCCGAGGCGATCAGGTCGTCGAGCACCCGGTCGTACTCGGCGGCGTCGGCGACCGGACCGAAGCTGCCGGCCGACGGCCATCGCTGCCAGATGATGCTCCGGAACGAGGCGTACCCGGTGTCCTGCCCGTTCCAGAACGGACTCGACGCGCTCAGGGCGAGCAGTGACGGGAGCACCGGCGCCACCCGCTGGGCGATGAGCACCGCCAGGTCGCGGTCGCTCACCCCGACGTGCACCTGCAGGCCGCAGATGAGCTGTTCGTCGACGAGCATCCGGTACTGCTCCTGCATCCGGCCGTACCGACCGCCGGCGCTCAGCTCGAAGTCGGCGTACTCCGACCTCGGCGCGGTGCCGACGGCGGCGATCGTGACCCCGGCCGGGGCGATCGCGGCACTGAGCTCACTGCGCAGGTCGACGATCACCCGCCGCAGGTCGTCGAGGGTCCGCACCACCGGGGTGTTCGTCTCGATCGTCGTGCGCTGCAGCTCGGCGCCGAAGCGGTCGGTGGGCAGTTTGGGCAGAAGGCGCGGGGCCTTCGCGGAAAGTCGGCCGGACTCGAGGTCGATGAGGTGCAGCTCTTCCTCGGCGCCGAGCGTCAGCTCTGCACTCATGGCTGGAACCTACGCGCGGCGGCTGTGGCGTGCGCCGCGGCACACCGCCCGACTCGTGCCCGTAACACGCTCGTCCACTGGTCGTCACGTCCACGGGACTCCCGCCCGCACCGTGCGCACCGTGCGCACCTCTTCACCCCGTGCGAGGTTCCACGCACCGTGCGCCGCTACAAGCACGCACCACGCGCGCAACCCCGCACCAGCCCACGCACCTCGCACCGTGCGACCCGCGCCGGTCGCGCACCAGCCCGCGCACCCCGCACCGTGCGGTGGACGCCCCCCCCGCAGTCGGGAGGCACGGCGCCAGCCCGCCACGCGCCTCCCGTCCGCACCGTGCGCACCTATGCACCCCGTGCGAGGTTGCACGCTCCGTGCCCGGTTACAAGCACGCACCACGCGCCCAACCCCGCACCAGCCCACGCACCTCGCACCGTGCGACCCGCGCGGATCGCGCACCGGGCCACGAAAGCCGCACCGTGCGGTGGACGCCCCGCACAGGCGGACGGGAGGCACGGCGCCAGCCCGCCACGCGCCTCCCGTCCGCACCGTGCGCCCGTCGCCGCCCCGTGCGAGGTTCCACGCACCGTGCGCCACTACAAGCACGCACCACGCGCGCAACCCCGCACCAGCCCACGCACCCCGCACCGTGCGTGCGCGCGGACCCCTACCCCCGCGTCCGCGCCAAACGCCGGTTGAGCGCCCCGTTCAGCAGCGCGACGAGCAGCCCCACCGCGAACACGAGCGTCCCGAAGCACAGCACCTGTGGCGGCATCCCGGCCTTCGCGGCGCCGTACACGAACAGGGGGAAGGTGACCGCGGGCCCGGCGACGAACGAGGTGATCACGTAGTCGTCGATCGACATCGCGAGCGCCAGCAACCCGGCGGCGAGCATGCCCGGCGCCAGCAGCGGCAAGGTGACGAGCCGGAAGGCCTGGAACGGCGTCGCCCCGAGGTCGCTCGCGGCCTCCTCGAGCACCCGCGACGTGCCGGAGATCCGGGCCCGGAGCACCACCACGACGTACGCGACGTCGAACGCCACGTGCGTGATGAGCACGGTCAGGAACCCGGTGCCGAGTCCCACCGACAAGAAGAAGGAGAGCGACGCCGATCCGACCACGATGGACGGTGCCGCGATGTCCGCGAACACGACGGCGTTCACGGCACCGCGGCCGGGGAACCGGTACCGCTCGAGCGCCAGGGCCAGCGGCAGCCCGATCGCGACCGAGATGATCGCGGCGAGGAACGCGACGACGACCGAGGTGACGAACGCGGCTCCGAGCCCGGACACGTTGACCAGGTTCTCGTACCAGTAGGTCGTGAAGCCGTTCCACGCGAACGACAGCCGGTTCGTCGGGGCGTCGTTGAACGAGTACACGATCATGTAGACGATCGGCACGAGGGTGATCGCGATGGTGACCCAGTACACGATCGCGAGCCAGGGACCGCGGCGGTTCACACCGTGGCGGCTCGGACCGCGGGCGATCCCACCGGTGGCCGGGGCGGCGGACGGACGGGTCGGTGCGACGGCGGTCATACGAGGTCCTCGAGGTCGTCGGTGCCGGAGACGCGGGCGTAGATGAACAGGATGATGCCGAGCACGACCATGAGCACGGTCGACAGTGCCGCGGCGACGTTGTACTGCTGGTTGCCGGAGTAGGCGTCCTGGATCGCCTGGCCGATCGTGTACGTGTTCGTGCCGCCGAGCAGCGCCGAGTTCACCGGGTCCCCGACGCTGTCGATGAAGACGAGCAGGACCCCGGCGAAGATGCCCGAGCGGGACAGCGGCAAGGTGGTGTGCCAGAACGCCCGGAACTTGCCGGCGTACAGGTCGTTGGCGGCCTCGCCGAGTCGTGGGTCGATGCGCTCGAGGGCGGCGTAGATCGGCAGGACCATGAACGCCAGGTCGTTGTAGGCGTCGCCGAAGATCACCGCGCCGCCGGTGCCGAGGATGTGGAAGTCCTTGCCGGCCAGGCCGATCGCCTGCAGGAACGTGACGACCGGCCCCTGCGACGCGAGCACGAACGCCCACATGTCGGTGCGGATGATGAACGACACCAGGAAGCTCACGAACACGAGCATGAGCAACGGGTTCTTCCACCGCGGGGACACCCGGAACGCGATGAAGTACGCCACCGGGTACCCCACGATGATGGTCACGACCGTTGCAGCGGCGCCGTACCAGAGGGATCGGAGGAGGAACGTCAGGTACGGCACCTGCGGGTCGACGAACAGGGACCCGTAGATCCCCCAGTTCCACGTGAAGGTGTAGCCGTCGTCCGGGTTGCCCGACATGAGCGAGACGATGAGCCCCGAGACGAGCGGGATGACGAAGAACACGCAGAGGTACGCGGTGCCCACGAGCGCGAGCAGGAACGGCGTGCTGCGACGCCGCCCCCGACGGACGGGCGCCGGACCGGCGCCCGGTGTCGGTGCGGCACCCGGGCCGGCGACCCCGACCGCCGTCACGACTGCACCACCGCGTTGAAGATGCCGTTCCACTCCGAGTACTCGTCGTAGTTCTCGAACACCCGGAACTCGTGCGACCGGTCCAGCACGTCGGAGTCCGGGAACACCAGCGGACTGTCCGCCACCGTCGCGTCGTCGAGCTCGTCGCGGACGTAGGCCTCGGCGCCGGGGACCGGGCAGACGTAGTTGACCCAGTCCTCGACGATGCCCGCGATCTTCGGCGTGTAGTAGAAGTCCATCCACTCGAGGGCGGCCACCGGGTTCGCCGCCTGCCGGGGGATCATGAGGTTGTCGTGCCACATCATCTGGCCCTCCTCCGGCGTGACGAACTGCAGGTCCTCGAACCCGGACTGCTGCGCCTGGAAGACGTCACCGGACCAGGCCTGCGTGATCCAGGTGTCGCCGTTCTCGAGCTTGTTGATGTAGCTCTGGTCGTAGAAGCCGGTCACGCTCGGGCGCAGTTTCCGCAACCACGCCTGCGCTTTCCGCCAGTCCGCCGGGGTGGACGTCTCCGGGGCGATGCCGTTCGCGAGGAGTCCGAGGGAACCGAGCTCGGTGTTGTCGCTCATCAGCCCGACGCGGCCCGCGAACGCCGGGTCGAGCAGGTCCTGGAACGACGTGATCTCGCGGTCGATGTACTTCGGGTTGTAGGCGATCCCGGTGAACCCGGTCTGCCAGACGACGGAGTGCTTGTTGCCGGGATCGTACGTCGGGTCTTTCACCGAGTCACCCGCGTTCGCCGCGAAGTTCGGCAGCCGCGAGTGGTCGAGCTCGCACACGAAGCCGTTCTTGATCATCTGGGTCAGCTCGAACCCGTTGGTCATCACGACCAGGTCGTAGCCGGTGGCACCCTGCGCCCGCAGGATCGGCGAGACGGTCGCGTAGAACGTCGCGTTGTCCTGGATCACCGCCTGGTAGTCGACGCTGATGCCGGTGGCCTGCTGGAACAGCGCGAGCGACTCGGACTTGCCGTGGTCGGAGTCGATGTAGAGCGGCCAGTTCGCGAAGTTGAGCTGCTTCGTCGCCTCGGCGTCCTTCCAGAACGCGGTCCAGTCGACGGCGTTCTCGGCGCCCGACGCTGCCGAACCCTTGATGCTGCACCCGGTGAGCAGCGCCGCGAGTGCGGCGGCCCCGCCGCCGGCCAGCAGGCCGCGCCGGCTGACGCGCGCGGACGTCAGTCCGCGGAACAGGTCCGGGCCGGCTCCCCCGCCGGTCACGCGAGCGATCCTGCCGTGGCGGGTGCGGACTGGAGGCCCGTGGCGGCGTGGGTGGTGACGGTCGCGTCGGACGCGGGGTGCGCCTCCAGGCCGAATCCGTGGTCGACGCCCCACGTGAGCCAGACCTCGGTGCCGGTCGCGATCCGCGGCCCGCCCTTCGAGTTCTGCGCGAAGACCGAGACACGGCCGGCGCCGGGGACGTCCACCAGGTACTGCGTGCTGACGCCGGAGAACGAGACGTCGACCACGCGGCCGGGGCCGAGGATGTTCCGACCGGCTTCGGGCGTGGGCTCCGAGGTACGGATCTTGAGCTTCTCCGGACGGATGCCGACGACGACGCTGCCCGAGGTGGCGACGGCGCGGTCGGCGGGGACGGCGATGGTGCCGGCCGGGGTCGCGACCACGAGCAGCGCGCCGTCGGTGCCGCGGACCTCGCCCTCGAGCAGGTTCGACTGGCCGAGGAAGTTCGCGACGAACGCGGTGCGGGGCAGCTCGTACAGGTCCTGCGGGCTGCCCATCTGCTCGATCCGGCCGCCGTTCATGACGGCGACCGTGTCGGCCATCGTCATCGCCTCTTCCTGGTCGTGGGTGACGTGCAGGAAGGTGAGCCCGACCTCGGCCTGGATCGTCTTGAGTTCGAGCTGCATCTGGTGCCGGAGCTTCAGGTCCAGCGCGCCGAGCGGCTCGTCGAGCAGCAGGAGTGCCGGCCGGTTCACGATCGCGCGGGCCAGGGCGACGCGCTGCTGCATGCCGCCGGACAGGGAAGCGGGGCGCTTGTCGGCCGAGGCGTCGAGCTCGACCAGGTGCAGGGCCTCGCGTGCCTTCGTCATCGGGTCCGGGATCCGTCGCCGCTTCAGGCCGAACGCGACGTTGTCGAGCACGCTCATGTGCGGGAACAGCGCGTAGTTCTGGAACACCGTGTTGACCGGCCGCTGGTACGGCTTCGTGTCGGTGACGTCCTCGCCGCCGATCGTGATCGTGCCGCTCGTGGGCTCCTCGAGCCCGGCGACGAGCCGCAGCGTCGTGGTCTTGCCGCAGCCCGAAGGGCCGAGCAGGGCGAAGAAGGACCCCGCCGGCACCGTCAGGTCCAGCGCGTCGACGGCGGTGTGCCCGGGGAACGACTTGGTGATCTGCTCGAGCCGGAGATCGGCTCCGGATTCGGCGAACGTGCCGGTCATTGCCATGGTGCCTCCTGCTGCTTCGGAAGGATCGGGGTCAGCCGATGTAGGACATGACGTGCTTGATGCGGGTGTAGTCGTCGAACCCGTACTGGGACAGGTCCTTGCCGTAGCCGGAGTGCTTGAAGCCGCCGTGCGGCATCTCGGCGACGATCGGGATGTGGGTGTTGATCCACACGCACCCGGAGTCCAGGTCGCGGGCGAAGCGCATCGCCCGGGAGTGGTCGGTCGTCCACACCGAGCTCGCGAGCCCGTACTCGACGTCGTTCGCCCACGTGAGCGCCTGCTGTTCGGTCGAGAAACGCTGCACGGTCTGGACCGGGCCGAACACCTCCTGCTGCACGATGCGGTCGTCCTGGCGCAGTCCGGACACGATCGTTGCCTGGTGGAAGTAGCCGACGTCGCCCTGCCGCCCGCCGCCGAGCTCGATCGTGGCGTGGTCGGGGAGCGTGTCGAGGAAGGACCGGACCTGGGCGAGCTGGTTCGCGTTGTTGACGGGCCCGTAGTAACCGTCTGACCCGGTTCGCGCGTTGTGCCGTGCTTCTTCTGCGAGCGCCGCCACGAACTCGTCGTGGATGCCGTCCTGCACGAGCAACCGGGTGGCCGCGGTGCAGTCCTGTCCGGCGTTGAAGAACCCGGCGGCGACGATGCCGGCGACGGCGGCGGGGATGTCGGCGTCGTCGAACACGATCACGGGGGCCTTGCCGCCGAGCTCGAGGTGGGTGCGCTTGAGGTCGCCGGCGGCGGCACGGGCGACCTCCGTGCCGGCACGGACGGAGCCGGTGATGGACACGAGCTGCGGGGTGGGGTGGTCGATCATCGCGGCGCCGGTGGTGCGGTCCCCGACGACGACGTTGAGCACGCCCGGCGGCAGGAACTCGGCGGCCACCTCGGCAAGCAGCAGGGTGGAGAGCGGAGTGGTGTCGCTCGGCTTGAGCACGGTGGTGTTCCCCGCGGCGAGCGCCGGGGCGAACTTCCACACCGCCATGTTGAGCGGGTAGTTCCACGGGGTGACCTGGGCCACGACACCGATGGGCTCGCGCCGGACGAACGAGGTGTGGTCGGTCATGTACTCGCCGGCGCTGCGACCCTCGAGGTTGCGGGCGGCTCCGGCGAAGAAGCGGATCTGGTCGACGGACAGCAGGATCTCGTCCTCGACCAGGGAGGCTCGGGGCTTGCCGGTGTCGAGCGACTCGAGGTCCGCGAACTCCTCCGCCCGCTGCTCCACGGCGTCCGCGATCCGGAACAGTGCGAGCTGCCGTTCGCCGGGGGTCGTGCGCCGCCAGGTCGCGAACGCGGTGCTCGCGCTCGTGAACGCGGCGTCGACGTCGGCAGCGGTGGACACGGGCGACGTGCCGTAGACCTGCTCGGTGGTGGGGTCGACCAGGTCGAGCCGGGTGTCCGCGCTCGACTCGACAGCTGCGCCACCGACGAAGTTGCGCACCTCGTGCGTCGTGGTCACCGGTTCCGTCGTGTCCAACATGGCGGTGATCCTGACACGGATTCCGGCGGTGCGGAAGACGGATTCGGAGGTTGTGGAGAACCGTAACAACGGAAATCGTCGCGAAACACGGTGTTCACAACGGAATCCCTTGCGCGGTTCGAACCTCGCTGCCATGCTGTCCGGCATGGCGGCAGCACCACGACGTCCGGGACCGATCGACGACACCTCGAAGCGGATCATCGAACAACTCCAGGCGGACGGCCGCCGTCCGTACGGCGAGATCGGCAAGGCCGTCGGTCTCAGCGAGGCGGCGGTCCGGCAGCGCGTCCAGAAGCTCACCGAGACCGGCGTCATGCAGATCGTCGCGGTCACCGACCCGATGCAGCTCGGCTTCCACCGGCAGGCGATGATCGGCATCCGGGTCAGCGGCGACACCCGAACAGTCGCCGATGCCCTCGAACAGCTGCCGGCGGTCGACTACCTCGTCATGACCGCCGGCAGCTTCGACCTGATGGTCGAGGTCGTCTGCGAGGACGACGACGACCTGATCGAACTGCTCAACGGCACGATCCGGGCCATCCCGGGCGTCGCCGGCACCGAGACCTTCGTCTACCTGCAACTCCGCAAACAGCTCTACGACTGGGGAACGCGATGACCATCTCCGAAACGACCAGCGGCCAGGCCACCGGCCAGTCCACCCGCCTCGGGTCCTACGACCCGTTCGCCCCGGTCGACGACGCCGACCTGCAGCGGAAGTCCCGGGACCACCTGTGGATGCACTTCGCCCGGCACGGTGCGAACCAGGCCGGTGCCGACGTGCCGATCATGGTCCGGGGCGAGGGCCACCACGTCTACGACAGCCACGGCAAGGGCTACATCGACGGACTCTCCGGCCTGTTCGTCGTCGCCGCCGGGCACGGACGGAAGCGCCTGGCCGAGATGGCCGCGAAGCAGGCGGAGACGCTGAGCTTCTTCCCGATCTGGTCCTACGCGCACCCGGCAGCCATCGAGCTCGCCGACCGGCTGGCCGAGCACGCCCCCGGCGACCTCAACAAGGTCTTCTACTCGACGGGCGGCGGCGAGGCGGTGGAGACCGCCTTCAAGCTCGCGAAGTACTACTGGAAACTCCAGGGCAAGCCGATGAAGCACAAGGTGATCTCGCGCGCGGTCGCCTACCACGGCACACCACAGGGCGCCCTGGCGATCACCGGCATCCCGGCGATGAAGGAGATGTTCGAGCCCCTGACACCCGGTGGCTTCCGGGTGCCGAACACGAACTACTACCGCGCCGAGGAGATGGGCTTCCCGGGTGGCACCGAGGAGCAGTTCGGCTTCTGGGCGGCCGAGCGCATCCGCGAGATGATCGAGTTCGAGGGCCCCGACACCGTCGCGGCGGTGTTCCTCGAGCCGGTGCAGAACTCCGGCGGCTGCTTCACCCCGCCGCCCGGCTACTTCCAGCGGGTGCGCGAGATCTGTGACGAGTACGACGTGCTGCTCGTCTCGGACGAGGTCATCTGTGCCTTCGGCCGGATCGGCACCATGTTCGCCTGCGACACCTACGACTTCGTGCCGGACATGATCACGTGCGCGAAGGCGATGACCTCGGGGTACTCCCCCATCGGGGCGACGATCATCAGCGACAAGCTCTTCGAGCCGTTCTCCAAGGGCGACACGACCTTCTACCACGGGTACACGTTCGGCGGGCACCCGGTGTCCGCCGCCGTAGCGATGGAGAACCTCGACATCTTCGAGGAAGAGGGCCTGCTCGCGAACGTGCGACAGAACGCCCCGCTGTTCAAGGCCGAACTCGACACCCTGAAGGACCTGCCGATCGTCGGGGACGTCCGCGGCGACGGCTACTTCTACGGCATCGAACTCGTCAAGGACAAGGCCACCAAGACGACCTTCGACGACGACGAGTCCGAGCGGCTGCTGCGCGGGTTCCTGTCGAAGGCGCTGTTCGACGCGGGGCTGTACTGCCGAGCCGACGACCGTGGCGACCCGGTCGTGCAGCTCGCACCGCCGCTGACCATCGGGCAGCCGGAGTTCCGCGAGATCACCTCGATCCTGCGGAGCGTCCTGTCCGAGGCCTCGTCGAAGATCTGACCGTGAGCGGCTACCGGGGCGTCTCGTTCTGGCTCGACCAGCTCGCGTCCACCGGACGCGACGACCTGGCGCCCCGGCCGCCGCTCGACGGCGACACGACCGCGGACGTCGCGATCGTCGGCGGTGGACTGACGGGTCTCTGGACCGCCTGGTACCTGCACCAGGCCGACCCGGGCCTCCAGATCGTCGTCCTGGAACGCGAGATCGCCGGGTTCGGCGCCTCCGGACGCAACGGCGGCTGGTGCTCGGCGCTGTTCCCGCGGTCCGCCGAGTCCGTCGCGCGTGAGCACGGCCGCGACGCGGCACTCGCGCTGCGCGCAGCGATGCGCGACACCGTCGACGAGGTCGGACGTGCAGCCTCCGAAGCCGGGGTCGACTGCGACTACGTGAAGGGCGGCACCGTCCTGTACGCGCGCTCCGCCGTGCAGGAGCGCGCGGCGCACGACGAGGTCGCCGCGTCGGCCGAGTGGGGCGACGACATGACGTGGCGTGCGGCCCGACCCGGCGACGCCGCCGGATCGGCGGGGGTCGCGTGGACCCCGGACTGCGCGCGGGTCCAGCCCGCCGCGCTGGTGCGTGGCCTGGCGGCCGCCCTGGAGGCCCGGGGCGTCCGGATCGCGGAGCACACGCCCGCCTCGTCCTGGGACCCCGGGCGTGTGGTCACGTCGCGTGGCACCGTGACGGCCGGCGCCGTGGTGATCGCGGTCGAGGGGTACGGCGCGCAGCTGGAGCAGACGAAGCGGCGGATCCTGCCGCTGTACTCGCTCATGATCGCGACGGCTCCGCTGCCCGCGGCGGTGTGGGACCGCATCGGGCTCGAGCACGGGCAGACGTTCTCCGACTACCGCCACCTGCTCGTGTACGGGCAGCGCACGGCGGACGACCGACTGGCGTTCGGCGGGCGCGGAGCCCGCTACCACTGGGGGTCGGCGATCACCCCCGGGTACGACCGGGTGCCCCGGGTCTTCGAGCACCTGCGGCGGTCCCTGGTCGAGCTGTTCCCCGCCGTCGCCGACGCACCGATCACCCACACGTGGGGCGGCCCGCTCGGGGTGCCGCGCGACTGGTGCGCGTCCGTGACCTGGGACGGGCACGTCGGCACCGCCGGCGGCTACGTCGGCGACGGACTGTCGACGACGAACCTGGCCGGGCGGACGCTCGCCGATCTCGTGCGCGGCGTCGCGTCGCCGCTCACCGCGCTGCCGTGGGTGAACCACCGGTCGCCGGACTGGGAGCCGGAGCCCCTGCGGTTCCTCGGGGCGAACGCCGGGCTCGTGGCGACCGACCTGGCCGACCGCGAAGAGGCCCTGACGGGGCGGCCGAGCCTCGCCGCCCGCCTGATGGCACCGCTGACCGGGGGCCACTGATGGACGCCGACGTGGTGGTCGTGGGGGCCGGCGTCTCCGGGCTCGCCGCGGCCCGGGCGCTCGCGCTCGACGGCCAGCGCGTGGTCGTGCTCGAGGCCCGCGACCGGATCGGCGGCCGCACCTGGACCGACGACGAGATCGGGGTGCCGGTCGACCTCGGCGCCTCGTGGATCCACGGCGTCGACGGCAACCCGCTCTGGGCCGTGGCGCCCCGGTTCGGCATCGAGACCGTCGAGTTCACCGTCGGGAGCTTCCAGTTCGACGGCCGGCCGATCGCGTGGCACGGCCCCTCCGGCGCGCCGCTGTCCGAGGCCTCGACCTCGGCGTTCGTCGCGGACCTGCACACCGTCGACGCCGCCCTGGACGCCGTCGTCGCACACGCACCGCCGCCCTCGACCTACGCGGCCGCCGTCGACACCGTGCTGCGGTCCCTGCGGTGGCAGGGCGACCGGGCCGCGCGGGTCCGCGAGTACATGGCGCACCGCTCCGAGGACCTCTGCGGCGCACCCGTGACCGTCCTCGACGCCCGTGGCCTCGAAGAAGAACACGTCCCCGGCGACGAGGTGGTGTTCCCCGGTGGCTACGCCCAGTACGCCGCAGCCCTGGCCGACGGACTCGACGTCCGGCTGTCCGCGGTGGTGCGGTCGGTGACGCAGTCCACGACGGGCGTCGTGGTCGGGCTGGCGGACGGTTCGACGGTCACGGCGGACGACGTCGTCGTGACCGTCCCGCTCGGAGTGCTGCAGGCCGGTGACGTGACCTTCGACCCACCACTGTCCGAGACGGTCACCGGTGCGATGGGCCGGCTCGGGATGGGGGTCTACGACAAGGTGTTCCTGCGGTTCCCGGAACGGTTCTGGGGTGATTCGTGGGTGGTCCGCCAGCAGGGACCTGCCGGTGTCGACTGGCACTCCTGGTACGACATGTCCCGCGTGACCGGAGCGCCCGTGCTGGCCGCCCTGGTCGGCGGGACCGGGGCCCGGCGCCTCGAGACCCTGCCCGACGCGATGATCGTGGACGAGGGCATCGGCGGCCTGCGGCGGATGTTCGGCCCCTCGGTCCCCGAACCCGAGGCGTTCCGGATCACCCGGTGGGCCGACGACCCGTTCGCCCGCGGCTCCTACTCGTACCTGCACGTCGGGGCGTCGCCGGACGACCACGACCGGCTCGGTGCGCCGTCCGGCCGGGTGCAGCTCGCCGGCGAGGCCACGTGGGGCGACGACCCGGCCACCGTGCACGGCGCGCTGCTGTCCGGACTGCGGGCGGCCGGGCGCTTGCTCGGCACCGAGGTCGAGCCGCTCTCGCTCGCGACGCCCGTCCCCCGCTGAACCTCAGTCGAACGCCGGGGTGTCGACCGAGCACGTCACGGGCTGCCCAGCGGCCGCGGTCTCGGTGGCGATCTCGCGCTTGCCGTCGAGCAGGATCCGGCACGTGGCCGTCGCACCCCGCGGCGGGGTCGCCCGGACCGAGGCGCGCTGTTCGGCGAGGACGATCGCCTCGTGCTCCCATGCCGAGCCGCTCGTCGTCGCGGTACTCGTCTCCTGCGCCCCGAGCCGGTGCACCTCCGGGGCATCGCCGCGCTTCTCGGCACCCTCGACGCGCACGTCGGTGAGCGCGGCCCCGCTCGGCTGGTCGACGCTGACCTCGTAGGTCACGGACCAGGCATCGCCCGTCTGCTGCTGGACGAAGCTGCAACCGGTCGCGAGCACCGCGACGGAGCCGGCGACCACAACGGCGGCGAGGAGACGGACGGTGGGACGGTTGCGTTCGGACATGCCACCAGCCTGCGCACCGAGCGCCCGCGGATCGTCCCCCGGGCGACGCGACCCCGTGCGACGACGGATCGATCCCGGGTCCTCCGAGCGGTTGACATCGGCTCCGTCTGCCCTGGCGGTCAGTACCGTCGACGCGGTTCGTCGTCGGAGGACATCCGAACCACCTTCCGTGTCAGCGCACGGGCCCGGAACGATGTTCGAGTGCCACACTCGGAGCCGTGACGACGACGCGGACCACACCCCGGCACGAGCACCGCGCGCCGGTGGCGATCGCCGTCCTGGTGAACCTCGGGCTCAGCCTGTTCCTGCCGAGCGAGGTGCTGTTCTTCCCGTCGTGGGTGGTCCCGGTGCTCGGCGTCCTGCTGCTGATCCCGCTCGTCGTCTTCAACCCGCGACGACTGACCCGCGAGACGACCTGGTCGCGGTGGGTGTCCTTCTCGTTGGCGATCCTGCTCACCGTCGCGAACCAGCTGACCGTGGTCCGGACGATCGAGGTGCTCCTCGGTGGCCACGCCGACGGCGGTGCCGTCCTGCTCACCGCCCTGCAGGTGTGGGTGAGCACGATCATCGCGTTCGGGCTCGTCTACTGGGAGCTCGACCGGGGCGGGCCGGTGGCCCGACGGCGTCCGGAGCTGTGGACGAGTGACGAGGCAGACTTCCAGTTCCCGCAGGAGACCGACCCGAAGACCGCTGCGTGGCGGCCGGTCTACCTCGACTACCTCTACGTCGCGATGACGAACATGGTCGCGTTCAGCCCGACCGACACCATGCCGATGACCGTCCGGGCGAAGATGATCATGGCCTACCAGGCACTCGGCGGGTTCATCCTGCTGGCACTCGTGATCTCTCGCGCGGTGAACATCATCAGCTGACCGCACTCCCGACGAGTGATTCCGACACGTCCCAGAGGCGAGCGGCGTCGTCATCGCGGAGCAACGGCGCCCAGGGCTTCCGACGGCCGGCCGGTCCGCCGAGCTGCCCGGGTCCGGTCGGACCGACGAAGCCTCCGTCGAGGTCCGTGTCGGTCGCCGCGAGCAGGGCCGGCTCCGCCGCCGAGGCCGGTGTCCCGACGAGGAGCCCGCGCGCCGACAGCCAGCGGATCATCCGGACGGCCACGGTGTCGCCCGAGCGTCCGATCTCCGGCCGTGCGGCGAGCAGGCTCGTGGGTGCGACGCCGGGGTGGCTGACCGCACTCGTGATCCCCCACCCACCGGTCCGGCTCCTCCGACCGAGCTCGAGGGCGAAGAGCGCGCACGCGAGCTTCGACTGCCCGTACGCCCGCGCGACGTCGTAGTCCTGCTCGGACTGCAGGTCGTCCCACCGGATCGAGGCCCGCTGCGCCGCCACGCTCGACTGCATCACGACCCGACCGTCGGCGACACGGAGCAGGGGGAGCAGGGCGCCGACGAGTGCGACGTGCCCCAGGTGGTTCGTGCCGAACTGCAGCTCGAAGCCGTCGCGGGTCGTCTGCCGCTCCGGCGGGTTCATCACGCCGGCGTTCCCCACGAAGACGTCGATCGGCGTGCCCCCGGCCCGCAACCGCTCCCCGAGCGTCGACACGGACTCCAGCGAGGAGAGGTCCAGGTCCTCGAGCAGCACGGAGGCATCCGGGTGCTGCGCGGTGATCCGGGCAACGGCAGCAGCGCCCTTGTCGCGGTTGCGCACCGGCACGACCACCTCGGCCCCGGCGCCGGCGAAGCGCGCGGCGATCTCGAGCCCGATGCCGTCGCTCGCTCCGGTCACCAGGATGCGGCGTCCGCCGAGGTCCGGGAGGGTGAGTCGTTCGTTCCGTGCCATGGTTCGCCTCTTCCGTCGTGGTGAGCACCCGATCCGGCACCCGAGACGATCGTCGCCGCGTCGTGCGCACGCAACCACGGCCTGACGATCCGTGGCTACGGTCGACGCCCCGGGAGAGGATGGGCGCATGATCGACCGAGCGTCCCTCGCGGACTTCCTCCGCAGCCGTCGGACGGCCCTGCAGCCGGAGGACGTCGGGCTGCCCCGGGGCCAGCGCCGTCGCACGAGCGGGCTGCGGCGTGAGGAGGCGGCGCTGCTGAGCAACATGTCCGTCGACTACTACGCGCGGCTGGAACGGGAGCGCGGACCGCAACCATCCGACCAGATGCTCGCATCGATCGCGCAGGGCCTGCGTCTCACGATCGCGGAGCGCGACCACCTCTTCCGCCTCGCCGGACACGAGCCCCCGACCGCGGCGTCCGGTGGCGACCACGTCAGTCCCGGCATGATGCGCATCTTCGACCGGCTCGCGGACAGTCCTGCCGAGATCGTCACCGAGCTGGGCGAGACGCTGCAGCAGACGTCCCTCGCAGCCGAACTCACCGGCGACGCCAGCGGCCGACGGGGCGACGACCGGAGCATCGGATACCGGTGGTTCGCCGACCCGGCGTCCCGGGGCGTCCACCCGGTCGAAGACCACCCCTTCCTGTCCCGGATGTACGCCTCGGGCCTCCGCACCGTCATCGCCCGCCGCGGACCCGACTCCCGGGCCGCACACCTGGCCGAACGGCTGCTCGCGACGAGCGAGGAGTTCCGCGAGGTCTGGGCACGCCACGAGGTCGGCATCCGTCCGCGTGACGTGAAGACCTACCGCCACCCCGAGGTCGGGCTGCTCACCCTGCAGTGCCAGGTGCTGCAGGACCCCGACAGCTCGCAGAACCTGCTCGTGTACACCGCCGAGCCCGGCAGCGAGACCGCCGAGCGACTCCGGCTGCTCGCCGTGGTCGGCTCGGCGGTCGGTCGCGCCTGACCTCGGAGCTCGTCAGGCGCCGTGTGCCTCCTCGGCCACCGGCTGCCACTCACGCCAGGTGGCCAACCGCGACTCGTAGTCACGCTCCGCGATGCCGAGCGGCGCCTTGCCGAAGAACACCCGCAGCGGCGGCTCGTCCGCGTCGATGACCTTCAGGATCGCCGACCGGGTCGCCTCGGGCTTGCCCGGGTCGGCGGCGGACGGGCGCTTGGACGCGGCCTCGCGCACGTCGGCGTAGGCGGCGATCTCCTCGCTGTGCTTCGAGGACGGACCGGACCAGTCCGTCGAGAACCCGCCGGGCTCGACGAGGGTGACGTGGATGCCGAAGCCCGCGACCTCCTGGGACAGCGACTGCGAGATCCCCTCGAGCGCCCACTTCGACGCGTGGTACGCCCCGACCGTCGGGAACGCGCTGATCCCGCCGATGCTCGACACCTGGATGACGTGCCCGGACCCCTGCTCGCGCATGATCGGCAGCGCCGCCTGGGTGACTTAGAGCGCACCGAACAGGTTCGTCTCGAGCTGCGCGCGCACCTCGTCCTCGGTGAGCTCCTCGACCATGCCGAAGTGGCCGTAGCCGGCGTTGTTGACGACGACGTCGAGGGAGCCGAAGTGCTCGGCGGCACGCTGGACCGCGGCGATGTCGGCTGCGCGGTCGGTCACGTCGAGCTGCAGCGCGAGGAACGTGTCCGGGTACTGGTCGACGAGGTCGTGCACGTCGTCGGGGTTGCGCGCGGTCCCGGCGACGGAGTCCCCGCGCTCGAGTGCCGCTTCCGCCCACTCGCGGCCGAAGCCCTTCGACGCTCCGGTGATGAACCAGGTCTTGCTCATGCTGTCTCCTCCTGAGATCTGACGCGATCAGGCAACGCTCCCCGCTTCCGGGGCACCTGGAGGTCCGGGTGACGGACGCGGCAAGCGGACACCGGCGCACCGAGGCTCAGGGCCGCGGCGCCGCGAACTCCAGGTTGACGTCGTCGGGGTCCTGCGCGGACAGGATCACCAGCCCGAACGGCGGCAGGTCGGTGACGTCGCCGTGTTCGATGCCGGCCGTGTCCAGCCGCTCGACGGCGGCGTGCAGGTCGTCGACGGACCCGACGCGGAACGACACGTGGTCGAGACCGACTCGGTCGGGATCGAACCGGTCCTCGGCGGGGGCGACCGGTCGCAGGCCGAGCGTCTGCCCGCCGAACGTGAACGAGCACCCGCCGTAGGTCCGCCACGGGTCGTCGTGGATCGTCGGGTCGTCGATCTGGTCGCTGAAGTCACTGCCGGGCGGCATGCCGAACAGCTGCTCGTAGAAGGCCTTGCTGCGGTGGATGTCGGTGACCGTGAGGCGCACGTGCGCGAAGCCGAGCGGCGTGACGATGGGTTCGCTCATCACCCCACCCAACTCGTGAACGATCATTGCCATCGCAAGGTTGATTCCCACAACGCCGCCGGACTCCTAGCGTTGCGAGATGCATGCTGATGACGAGCCCCGGATCTGCCACCGGACGAACAGAAAACCCCCCGCTGAGCGGGGGGTTTTCGAGGTAAGCACGTCAGTCCAAGCCTGACGCTCGTGAACACAACGCTATGACCTCAGCGCAGCTCAGTCAACCGGACGCCCTCGAGCGCCTCGTCAGCCCCGCGCGGCTCGCAACCTACATCGACGCCGCGGACGGCGACCGGCGCCGTGCCGTCGATATGTACCTTTGGGCCGCGCAGTTGGCCGGCGCACTGCACGGACAGATCGCCTTCGTCGAGATAGCTGTGCGGAACGCGATCAACATCGAACTGTCCGCCAGGAGCGTCAAGAGTGGAGGCGTTCCGGAGTGGTCCTCGGCCGGCGTCACTGTCGACCCTCTGTACTCGCTGCTCCGGCGGCAGCTCGTGGACGCTCGCAACCGAGCCGCTCAGGAGATGGCGGAACGACCATCGAGCCACCCGAGATGCGGTACGCCACCCAGCCACGACGACGTCGTGGCGCAACTGATGTTCGGATCGTGGGTGAAGCTCGTCCGCCCGGTCTCCCGATCGGAGTCACCGGTGCGCCAGCAACAACTCTGGCGGTCGGCGATCAGCACAGCCTTCCCCGGAACGGACGCCGACGACGCCAGCCGGGAACGAATCGGCAGCCAACTCGAGATGCTGCGTCGGCTGAGAAACCGCGTCGCGCACCACGACAACCTCCTCCAGGTCGATGTCCGACATCGCTTCAACGGCATGCTCTCGCTGCTCGCCAAACTCGATCCCACCTTCCCGGCGCTTGCAGCGGCAAGGAGCTCGCTCCGGCAGCTGACCAAGGACGACCCGCGACGGGACTGGTGAAAGTGGACCTTGCGCTCGTTGACCATGCGATCAACAATGGCGGGATGGACGTCGTCATCGCTCCCCCACACCCGTCTCCGCTGCACCAGGACACCGGCAGACCACGCCGCACGACCCGCGTCGCCCTCGTGCAGACGCACTGGCTCGAGGACCCCGCTGCCCACCGCGCACAGCTCGCCGACGGCATCGCCACCGCTGCCGCCACCGGCGCGACCGCCGTGTTCCTCCCCGAGCTCACCCTGCGCCGCTACCCCGGCGACACCCCGGCGACCGGCACCCCGAAGGACCTCGCCGAATCGCTCGAGGACGGCCCGACGGTGACCTTCGCCCGCGCACAGGCGATCGAGCACGAGGTGTTCGTCCACGCCTCCTTGTACGAGCGCCCTGCCGACGACGACCAGCCCGACGACCCCCGTGGATACAACACCGCCGTCCTCGTCGCCCCCGACGGCACCCTGGTCGGCCGGACCCGCAAGACCCACATCCCGATCAGCGCCGGCTACCACGAGGACACCTACTTCCGCCCGGGGACGGACGACGATGCCTTCCCGGTGTACGAGCCCGCCGGACTCGGCGTACGCCTCGGCCTGCCGACCTGCTGGGACGAGTGGTTCCCCGAGGTCGCGCGGTCGTACGGTCTCG
The DNA here is from genome assembly GCF_044497295.1 of Curtobacterium pomorum. Taxonomy (NCBI): domain Bacteria; kingdom Bacillati; phylum Actinomycetota; class Actinomycetes; order Micrococcales; family Microbacteriaceae; genus Curtobacterium; species Curtobacterium pomorum. Next base: position 37,356 of record NZ_CP172409.1, on the reverse strand, counting down.
CCGGCAGCGAGGTCCTGGTGTACCCGACGGCGATCGGCTCCGAGCCGACGTTCCCGGACTTCGACACCGCCCCGATCTGGCGGCAGGTCATCGTCGCGAACGGCATCACCGCGGGCCAGTTCATGGTCGTGCCGAACCGGTGGGGCGACGAGGGCGACATCACCTTCTACGGGTCGTCGTTCATCTCGGACCCGTTCGGCCGCGTGCTCGCCGAGGCACCGCGTGACGCCGACGCGGTGCTCGTGGCGGACCTCGACCTCGAGGCGCGGACGGAGTGGCTCCGACTGTTCCCCTTCTACGTGACCCGTCGCCCGGACCTCTACGCGGGGCTCGTCACCCCGGTCGACGAGGACCGCCACGCGTTCGGCGCACGCGACGCGATCGACGCGGCCATCGGGGTGGCGGCGACCGACGCCGGACCGGAGGTGTCCGCATGACGTGGGTGATGCCTCCCGAGACGGCTCCGCAGGAACGCACCTGGATGGCGTTCCCGCGACCCGGCCTGACGCTCGGTGACGACGCGGCGAGCGCCGAAGCCGCGCGAGTGGCGTGGGCGGCCACCGCCAACACGATCAGCGAGCACCAGCCCGTCACGATCGTCGTGGACCCGGTGGCGCGCAGCGACGCCCGCCGGCTGCTGTCGGAGCAGGTCGACGTGCTCGAAGCGCCCCTGGACGACTTCTGGATGCGCGACATCGGGCCGACGTTCGTCGTCGACGACGTGACCGGCGAGCTCGGCGCAGTCGACTGGGTCTTCAACGGCTGGGGCGCGAACCCGTGGTCGACGTGGACCCGCGACGCCGAGGTCGCTGCCACGGTCGCAGCCGCCGCCGGTGCCGAGCGGATCCCGTCGCTGCTCGTGAACGAGGGCGGGGCGATCCACGTCGACGGCTCGGGCACCGTCCTGGTGACGGAGACCGTGCAGCTCGATCCGCGACGGAACCCGTACGCCGACCGCGAGCGCGTCGAACTCGAGCTGGCCCGGACGATCGGCGCGACGGACGTGGTCTGGCTGCCCCGCGGCCTGACACGTGACTACGACGGGTTCGGCACCCGGGGCCACGTCGACATGGTCGCGACGTTCGCGGGCGCCCCGAGTGACACCAGCGGCACCAGGGCCACCAGCGGCACCAGGGCCACCAGCGCCACCAGCGCCACCAGCACCACCAGCGCCACCACGACGTCCCGCACCCTCCTGCTGCACGCGCAGCCCGACGCCGGCCACCCGGACCACCTGGTGATGCCGCAGATCCGTCGGGCACTCGAGCAGACCACGGACGCGACGATCGTCGAACTACCGGCCCCGTCGACCCGGACCGACGACGACGGCCCGGTCGACTGGAACTACGTCAACCACGTGGTGGTGAACGGCGCCGTGATCGCCTGCGCGTTCGGCGACCCCGTTGCCGACGACCGCGCCCGCGGCATCCTCGCCGACGTGTACCCGGGCCGTCAGGTGCGTTCGATCGACGCCCGCGAGGTCTTCGCGCGCGGCGGCGGGCTGCACTGCATCACGCAGCAACAGCCGGCGGTCTGAGCCATCGCCGCGGTGTACAGCAACTCCCCGATGCCTGTACACCGCGGCCGGTCCGCACGGCGCCGGAGCGTCGGTATGGTGCTCCGAACCGGCCCGGGCGACGCTGCCCGGCCCCGAAGAGCAGGGAAGTCACATGGCATCACCGACCGCGGTCCCCGCACCGACGGCCTCGGCAGCACCTGCGCGCGGCGGCTCCCTGAAGCGGAGCCTCGGGCTCTGGGCGATCGTCGGCCTGGGCCTCGGCTACATGACCCCGACGGTGGTGTTCGACACCTTCGGCATCGTCTCCGGGCAGACCGACGGCGCCGTGCCGAGCGCGTACCTGATCGCGCTGGTCATCATGGCGCTGACGGCGATCAGCTACGGCAAGATGGTCCGCGTCTACCCGGCCGCCGGCTCCGCGTACACGTACGTGCGGGAGTCGATGCACCCGAACCTCGGCTTCATGGTCGGGTGGGCGTCCCTGCTCGACTACCTGCTGCTGCCGATGGTGAACGCCCTCATCATCCGGCTCTACCTGGAGCAGGTGTTCCCGGCGCTGCCCCCGTGGGTGACGGTCGTCGTCTACACGGTGTTCGTGACGACGGTGATCTGCCTGTCGATGCGTGGCACGTCGAACCTCAACATGGTGCTGCTCGTCGGCGCGATCCTGGCGATGATCGCGTTCGTGGTCTTCACCGTGATCGAGCTCACGCACGGCGCGGGTGCCGGCACGATCGTCAGCGCCGAACCGTTCGTGCACGACGGTGTGACGATGTCGGCGCTGCTCACCGGCGCGACGGTGGTCTGCTTCTCGTTCATCGGCTTCGACGCGGTGACGATGTACACCGAAGAGGCCAAGTCGATCCGGATCATGCCGAAGGCGATCATGCTGACGGTGCTGCTCGGCGGCGCGATCTTCCTGGTGTCCGCGTACTTCGCGCAGCTGCGGTTCCCGACGAACGCCCCGTTCGGCGAGTTCACGGACGACCCGCTGCCGCAGATCGGCCTGCTCGTGGGCGGTCCGGTGTTCCAGGCGGTGCTCGTCTCGGCCGGGTTCGTCGCCGCGCTGGCGTCCGGGCTCGCGTCGCACGCGAGCGTCGCCCGGATGCTCATGGTGATGGGTCGGAACAACGTCCTGCCGAAGCGCGTCTTCGGTTACGTGCACCCGCGCACGCACACCCCGGTCTTCAACGTCGTCTTCGTCGGCGCGGTCACCCTGCTCGCGATGAGCTTCTCGCTCGACACGGTCGCCGCTTACATCAACTTCGGCGCCCTCGTCGCGTTCACGTTCGTCAACGCCACGGTGATCGTGCACTTCGCCGTGCGGCAGGGCCGTCGTCACACGGCGGGCGACCGCTGGAAGTACATCGTGCTGCCGGGCCTCGCGATGGTCCTGACCGGCGTGCTCTGGTCGCAGCTCCACGCCGACGCACTGATCGCAGGAGGAGTGTGGGCGGCGATCGGCTTCGCCTACCTGCTCGTCATCACGAAGGGCTTCCGGGTCGCACCGAAGGGCTTCGACGAGAACCAGCCCGTCACGGGTGTGAACAAGCAGCTGACCGACCAAGCCTGACCGCACCACGAGAGGACGCCATGTACGCCGTCACCGACCCCACCACGGGCACGACCCTCGAGACGTTCCCGACCATCAGCGACGACGAGCTCCGGGCGGCGATCGCTGTCGCGGACCGCGCCCACCGCGAGCGCACCAGCACCGTCGCCGACCGCGCCGCCCTGCTCCACCGCGTCGCCGACCTGTACCGCGAGCGGCACGCCGAGCTCGCCGCCACGATCGTGCGCGAGATGGCGAAGCCGATCGACCAGGCCGAGGGCGAGGTGGAATTCTGCGCCGACATCTACGACTACTACGCCGACCACGCCGAGGAGTTCCTCGCCGACCAGCCGATCACCCTGGCGGACGGTTCCGAGGGCAGCGCCTTCATCCGGAAGTCCTCGATCGGCGTGCTGCTCGGCATCATGCCGTGGAACTTCCCGGCGTACCAGATCGCCCGGTTCGCCGGTCCGAACCTGCTCATCGGCAACACGGTGCTGCTCAAGCACGCGCCCCAGTGCCCCGAGTCGGCGCTGGCGATCGAGCGCGTCTTCCACGACGCCGGGTTCCCCGAGGGCGCCTACACGAACGTCTTCGCGACGAACGACCAGGCCGCCGACGTCATCGCCGACCCACGCGTGCAGGGCGTCTCGCTGACCGGTTCCGCCCGCGCCGGTGCCGCCGTCGCCGAGATCGCGGGCCGGAACCTCACGAAGGTCGTGCTCGAACTCGGTGGATCGGACCCCTTCATCGTGCTGTCCACCGACGACCTCGACGCCGTCGTCGAGTCGGCCGTCACCACCCGCCTCGAGGGCAACGGACAGGTCTGCAACGCCCCGAAGCGCTTCCTGGTGGTGGACGACCTGTACGACGACTTCCTGGCGAAGTTCACCGCCGCGATGTCTGCGGTCGCGCCGACGGATCCGAGCACGCCCGGTGCCGAGCTCGGCCCGCTGTCCTCGCCGGCCGCCGCCGACCGGCTGCAGGAGCAGCTCGCCGCGGCCGTCGAGCAGGGTGCCACCGTCGTCACGGGTGGCGACCGCCAGGGCAACGCCTTCGTGCCGACGATCCTGACCGACGTCACGCCGGACAACGACGCCTACCGCGAGGAGTTCTTCGGCCCCGTCGCCGCCGTGTACCGGGTCGACGACGAGGACGCCGCCGTGGCACTCGCCAACGACACCCCGTACGGGCTCGGCTCGTACCTGTTCACCACGGACGCCGACCAGGCACTCCGCGTCGCGGACCGGCTCGAGGCCGGCATGGTCTACGTCAACATCGTCGGCGCGGACAGCCCGGAACTGCCGTTCGGCGGCGTCAAGGCGAGCGGGTTCGGCCGCGAGCTCGGCCCCCTGGGGGCCGACGAGTTCGTCAACAAGAAGCTGATCCGCATCGGCTGACGGACGCTCTCGACTCGGCTCCACGACGGACGGGAGGCCCGTGGCGGTCTCGCCACGGGCCTCCCGTCTGCTCGTCGGTCGCCGCTACTGCTGGGGGTCGGCGGGCTCGCCGCCGGAGTCCGTGTCGCTGTCCTGCGCGGGGTCCTTCGTCGCGTCGCCCGTGGGCGACCCGTCCGGCAGGTCCTCGGTGTACTGCTCCTGGTCCTTCGTGGGGTCGCTGGACCCGTTCGCCGTCGTGTCGCTCATGGACCGGACGCTACGCGCGGCCGTCGCTGCGCCCGTTCAGACGGACGAGCCGGCAGCGCCCGCGCCGGCGCTGACCGGGGTCACGGCGAGGATCTCGTCGGCGACCTCGCGCCCGATCCGCACCGCGCCGTCGACGTGCTGGTACCCCTGCCCGGCCAGGTCGCTCGACGCGAACCGGATCGGACCGACGGCAGCACGCTGGTCGGCGCCGTAACGGACGAGACCGCCCAGGTCGAAGCTCGCCGCGTAGGCGCCACGGGTCCACTCCTCGGTGCCCCAGTCGCTCTCGTAGTACACGACCGGGCGCAGGGCCTCGTCGCCGTAGTAGTGCGCGAGCGAGCCGAGCACCCGGGCCTTCCGTTCCTCGGCCGACAGCGTGAACAGGTCGTCGGCGTGCTGGTCGGAGACGAACCCGACCAACGTGCCCTGCTCCGACCCGTGCTCGGTGTTGTCGTACGCCTCGTGCACGACCTCGTAGGGGCTGAACGCGGTGCCGGAGAGCCCGGCGCCGCGCCAGAACGGCCGGTCGTAGACGGCGTGCACCTTGATGACGAAGCCCATCGACAGGTGCTGGTGCAGCTGGTGCTGGCGACGGGGCAGCGGCGGCTCGTACGAGATCCGCGAGTACAGGGGCGGCGGCACGGCGACGAGCGCCTGCCGGGCGTGCACCTCGAGGCCGCCGTCGGCGAGCGCGACGACGCCCTCGTCGGTCCAGCGCAGGGTGCGCACCGGCGCGTTCAGGTGCACGGCGTCACCGAGGCGCTCGGCGAGCCGCTCGGACACCTGCTGCATCCCGCCGACGACCCGCTTGTCCAGGATGAAGTCGGCGTCGACCAGGTTCGCGAAGCTGCCGGCGGAGGCGGCCATCAGCAGTGCCTGCAGTGCCGAGAACGCGTGCGCGGGCTTCGTGAGCATGGCACCCGCGATGAACAGCTCGACGTTGTCGGTGGCGACGCGGTCCGGGCTGAGCGTGTGCAGCCAGGCCCGGAACGAGGTCTCGTCCAGTGCCGCGGCGTCCGGGGACTCCCAGGGTCGTGCGGGATCGACCGCCGCGACGTACTCGTCGACGACCGTCACGAGTCGCTCGATCTCGTTCGCCGTCGCCTCGGGCAGCGGGAAGATGTCGCCGGTGTACTCGGTGCGGGTGCCCGCGGCGTCGACGTAGACACTGGAGCCCTCGCGGTACCGGTCGTAGGTGTCGAGTCCGAGTTCGTCGAGGGTCTCGAGCAGCGCGGTCTGGTCGGGCGAGACCCACTGGCCGCCGATCTCGAGCGTGACGCCGTCGATGTCGTTGGTCCAGGTTCTCCCGCCCACGCGGTCGCGTGCCTCGAGCACCGTGACGGTGAGCCCCGCCGCGCGCAGGCGGTTCGCGGCGGTCAGGCCGGTCACACCGGCTCCGATGACGACGACGTCGCTCTCGATCATCGTGCTGCTCCTTCGGTGGTGGTGCTCCGGAACGGGTCCGGGGTCAGCGTGTACATGGTCTCGAGGTACTCGGCGATGCCCTCGCCGCCGCCCTCGCGACCGAGGCCGGACTGCTTCACCCCGCCGAACGGGGCCGACGCGTTCGAGACGACACCGGTGTTGAGTCCGAGCATGCCGGTCTCGAGGCGCTCCATGAGGCGCTGGCCGCGAGCCGGGTCCTCGGTGAACGCGTAGCCGACCAGACCGTACTCGGTGTCGTTGGCGGCGGCCACGGCCTCGTCCTCGGTGCGGAAGGTCCGGATCGCCAGGACGGGACCGAAGATCTCGTCGCGGAGCAGGTCGCTGCCGGGCTGCACGTCGGTCAGGACCGTGGGCGCGTAGAAGGTGCCGGGGCCGTCGACCGGGTGACCGCCGGTGCGGAGCGTCGCCCCGCGGTCGAGCGCGTCGGTGACCAGGCGGTGCGCCTTGTCGACGGCGCGGTCGTCGATGAGCGGTCCGATGGCGACACCGTCCTCGGTGCCGCGTCCGACCCGCATGGCCTCGACGCGTGCGGTGACCCGGCGGGCGAACTCGTCGACGACGTCCTCGTGCACCAGGAACCGGTTCGCGGCGGTGCAGGCCTGCCCGGTGTTGCGGAACTTCGCGGCGAGCGCGCCCTCCACGGCCAGGTCGAGGTCGGCGTCGGCGAACACCAGGAACGGGGCGTTGCCGCCGAGCTCCATGCTCGTCCGGAGCACGTTCTGCGCCGCCTGGGCGAGCAGCGTGCGTCCGACCGGCGTCGAGCCCGTGAAGGACAGCTTCCGGAGCCTGGGGTCGGCGATCACCGGCCCGGAGACGTCGGCGGCGCGGGTGGTCGGCACCACGTTGACCACGCCGGCGGGCAGTCCGACCTCGCGCAGCAGGTCGACGAAGAGCAGGGTCGTGAGCGGCGTCAGTTCGGCCGGCTTCACGACGACCGTGCAGCCGGCGGCGAGCGCCGGTGCGATCTTCCGCGTCGCCATCGCCAGTGGGAAGTTCCACGGCGTGATCAGGAACGCGGGACCGACGGGCTTGTGCGAGACGGTGGCGCGGCCGGTGCCCTCCGGGTTGACCCCGTACGAGCCGCCGATCCGGACGGCCTCCTCCGAGAACCAGCGCAGGAACTCACCGCCGTAGGCGACCTCGCCGCGGGCCTCGGCGAGCGGCTTGCCCATCTCGAGCGTCATGAGCAGCGCGAAGTCCTCCCGTCGTTCCTGGAGCAGGTCGAACGCGCGCCGCAACAACTCGGCGCGCTGTCGCGGCGGCGTGGTCGCCCAGCCGGTCTTGGCTGCTTCCGCGGCGTCGAGGGCTCGGACACCGTCTTCGGGGGTTGCGTCGGCGATGTCGAGCAGCGTCTCGCCGGTGGCGGGGTCGACGACGGCGAAGGTCCGGCCGTCGGCCGCCGGCTGCCAGATGCCGTCGACCAGGAGGCCCGTGGGGACGCGCGCGAGCAGCTCGCGTTCGGCGTCGGTGCGGTCGGCCGCGGGGGCGGTGGTGGTGACGGTGGTCATGCTGTTGCGAGTCCTTCCAGGACGACGTCGAGTCCCTCGTGGAGCAGGGCGTCGTCGATCGACAGTGGGGGCAGGAACCGGACGACGTTGCCGTACGTGCCGGCGGTCAGCGCGATGACACCGTGCTCGAACGCGTGCCGCACCACCTTCCCGGTCAGTGCGGCGTCCGGTTCGCCGGTCGCGGGGTCCACGAGTTCCATCGCGACCATCGCGCCGCGTCCGCGGACGTCACCGATCCGTGGGTCGGTCGTCTGCGCCGTCCGGAGCCGTCCGAGCAGCACGTCCCCGATCTCGCGGGCGCGGTCGATCAGCCCGTCGTGCTCGAACGCGTCGATCGCGGCGAGCGCGGCGGCGCACGCGATCGGGTTGCCGCCGTAGGTGCCGCCGAGCCCGCCGACGTGGGCGGAGTCCATGATCTCGGCACGACCGGTCACGGCGGACAGGGGCAGACCGCCGGCCATGCCCTTCGCGGTCGTGACGACGTCCGGCACGATGCCCTCGTGCTCGCTGGCGAACATCGCCCCGGTGCGCGCGAAGCCGGTCTGCACCTCGTCGGCGATGAGGACGACGCCGTTGGTCGTCGTCCACTCCGACAGGGCGGCGAGGAAGCCCGGTGCGGGGACGACGAACCCGCCCTCACCCTGGATCGGCTCGATGAGCAGCGCAGCGGTGTTCGCCGCGCCGACCTGCTTCTCGATCTGGCTGATCGCGCGCTTCGCCGCCTCGGGACCGGAGAGTCCGTCGTGGAAGGGGTAGGACATCGGCACCCGGTACACCTCGGGCGCGAACGGTCCGAAGCCGTCCTTGTACGGCTGGTTCTTCGCGGTGAGCGCCATCGTCAGGTTCGTCCGACCGTGGTACGCGTGGTCGAACACCACGACGGCCTGTCGACCGGTGTGCTTGCGCGCGATCTTCACGGCGTTCTCGACGGCTTCGGCGCCGGAGTTGAACAGGGCGGTCCGCTTCTCGTGGTCACCGGGGGTGAGGCGGTTGAGCGCCTCGGCGACGGCGACGTAGCCGTCGTAGGCGGCGATCGTGAAGCACGTGTGGGTGAAGGCAGCGACCTGCTCGGTGACCGCGGCGACGACACCGGGGTGCGCGTTGCCGACGCTCGTCACGGCGATGCCCGAGCCCAGGTCGACGAACGAGTTGTCGTCGGCGTCCACCACGACCCCACCACCGGCAGCGACGACGGCGATCGGCACGGCGACGCCGACCCCGGCCGCGACAGCACCGGCCTTCCGCGCCATGAGCTCGCGTGACCGCGGGCCGGGGACGGCCGTGACGAGCCGTCGCTCCTGGGGCAGCGAGGGGCCGCCGGTGGGCGCACTGATCGAGGGTGCTGCGGTGGAGGACATGCGGCGATCGTAGGAGCCTGCGGCGGCCCGGACGGCTGTCCATCGTGTACACCGGCACCCGCTTCGATCGCCCCGGTGGATAAGGTGCTCGCATGCCCGCGACGCTGCGTTCCCTGTTGCACCGAGCCGACCTCCGCCTCCGCCTGCTCACCGATGCCGACTCGGGCGCACTCGACGCCCCGCTGTCGTGGCTGCACAGTTCCGACCTCGAGGACCCGACGCGGTTCCTGGCCGACGGGCAGGGACTGCTGACGACCGGCACCCAGTTCGGCACCGAGGCCGAGGTCCCGGAGGACGTCGCAGGCCCCTACGTCCGGCGGCTCGTCGAGCGTGGCGTCGTCGCGCTCGGCTTCGGCACCGAGGTCGTCCGCGCCGGCACCCCGGACGCCCTCGTCGCCGCCTGCGAGCAGGACGGACTCCCCTTGTTCGAGGTGCCCTACGAGACCTCGTTCATCGCGGTGGCGCAGGCGAACGCCGAAGCCGTCGCCCGTGACGCGAACGCCCGGAACGCCTGGGCCCTCGCCGCGCAGCGGGCGATCTCGCTCGCGGCGATGCGCCCGGACGGACTCGGCGCCACGATCGCCGAGCTCTCCGGGCAGCTCGACGGCTGGGTCGGACTCTTCGACGTGTCGGGGCGCCTGGACCGTGGGCACCCGGCCGACGGCGTGCCCGACCAGGACCTCGAGCTGCTCCGGACCGAGGCACTGCGCCTGTTGCGTGCGGGACAGCGGGCGAGCCTGCCGGTGACGACCGAGCACCACACCGGGTTCACGCTGCAGACCCTCGGCAGCGGCGGCCACCTGAGCGGCGTGCTCGCGATCGCCAACGGAGGAGCACTCGACCGCGCCGGACGCGAGGTCGTGACCTCCGTGATCGCCCTCGCCGGCCTCGCACTGCAGCAGAACCGCGAGCTGGCCAGGGCACGCGGGCTCCTGCGCACCGGGCTCCTCACCATGCTGTCGGTCGGCGATCCGGAGGTGGTCCAGTCGACGTCGCGCGAGGTGTGGGGGCCGCTGCCGGCCGAACCGGTCCGGATCGCGGCCGTCGACGTCGCGGACCAGGACCTCGACACCGTCGTCGACCTGCTCGAACTGTGGGTGCAGGACCGGCCCGGACAGCTCTTCTTCGCCGTCGACGACGCGCTCTTCCTGTGCGTGAGCGCCGACGACACCGCGATCGTCGAGGAGCTCGTCGGGCGCTTCGACCTGCGCGCCGGTCTGTCGGACGGTGCCGCCTACCGCTCGTTCGGCCGCGCCCGCACCGAGGCCGTGCAGGCCCTCGACCGCCGCCGCGAAGGACGCCCGGGCACCACCGAGTTCGGCGACCTCGCCCGGGAGGGCGTCCTCGCACACCTGGCCCACGTCGACGTGGACGCGGGAGCCGTCGCCCGCGCGTTCCTCGCTCCCCTGCTCGAACACGACCGGTCAGCGGGCACCGAGCTCACCCGCACCGTCCGCGCCTGGCTCGAGCAGAACTGCGAGTACGACCGGGCCGCCCAGGTGCTCGGCATCCACCGCCACACCGCACGCTCCCGGGTCGAGCACGCCGGCCGACTCCTGGACCGCGACCTCTCCGTCTTCGCGACCCGGGCCGACCTGTGGGCGGCCTTCGTCGTCGAGGGCGCGTGACGCGCGGATACGGTGGGACGATGCCGTCGACACCGGCCCGCCGGCGCCTCAGCCCGGCCGAACGCGAGGCCCAGATCACGGCCGCCGCGGTCGACCTGGCGCGCGCCGAGGGCCTCGCGGCGGTCACCCTGCGCGGGGTCGCCGCGGTGATCGGGGTCGCGCCCTCGCTCGTCGCCCACTACCGCCCGAGCATGGAGGACCTGGTCGGCGAGACCTTCCGCACCGTCGCGGACGCCGAGGTCGCCGAGGTCCGCGCGATCGTCACCGACGCCCCCGACCCCGTCTCCGGCCTCCGCACCCTGCTCGGCTGCATCGCCGACCCCGCACGCGACGACGTCGCCACCCTCTGGGCCGACGCGTGGAGCATCGGCCGCACGAACGCTGCACTGGCGACCGCGGCACGGGACGTCATGGACGACTGGCAGCTCCTCGCGACCACGGTCGTCGCCGACGGGGTGCACGCCGGCGCGATGCGCACCGACGATCCTGACGGCGTCGGACGCCTGCTCTTCGCACTCGTCGACGCCACCAACGGGTACGCGCTCGTCGACTACCTCGACCGCCCGACCCGCGAGGGCCTGGTCCGCACGACGATCGCGCGCGCCGTCGGCCTGGACGCGTCAGCCCTGGCCGGGTGACACCCGCCGCAGTGCCACCCACTGCAGCAGCATGATCGTCTTGCCGTCGGCGATCCGGCCGTCCTCGACCATCGCCAGCGCCTCGTCGAGCGGCAGCTCGAGCACCTCGATGTCCTCGCCCTCGTCCTCGACCCCACCGCCGGCCTCGACCCGGTCCGCCGGCGTGTAGGCACCGACGTAGAAGTGGACGCGCTCGGTCACTGAACCGGGGCTCATGAAGACGTCGGCCACGTGCGACAGTTCGCGCAGCCGGATGCCGAGCTCCTCGGCGGCCTCGCGTCGGACGGCGGTCTCGGGGTCGTCCTCGTCGAGCAGCCCCGCCGCTGCCTCGATCAGCATGCCGTCGGGGTGGCCGTTCACGTACGCCGGCCACCGGAACTGCCGGGTGAGCAGGACCGTACGGCGCTCGGCGTCGTACGGCAGCACCGTGGCGCCGTTCCCGCGGTCGTAGGTCTCACGCTGCTGCCGGTCCCACCGGCCGTCCCGGCGCCGGACGTCGAGCGTCGTGCGACGGAGCACGTGCCAACCGTTCGACACGACCTCGACGTCCCGCACGACGACGTCGGGGTTGCGGTCGAGGTCACGGCCGACGGCGTCGAGTCCGGTCCGCCCCCGGGCATCGGGGACGTCGACACCGGGGCGGGGGGCTGCTGCACGATCATCGGTCACCCGGTCACGCTAGCGGCGCGGCCGTCCGCACGACCTGCACGCCCGGTACCGTGCAGCCATGACCAGCACCCTGTTCACCCGCCGCCCGGACCGACCGCAGGTGGTCACCGTGTCGTTCGTGCTCTGGCTCGTCTGGGTCGCCGTCTGCCTGGTGGCGACCGTCCTGCAGTTCGTCGCGGGGACGGCGACGACCGGCTTCGGCACGGTCCTGACGGTGCTCGTCGCGGTCGTCGTCTGGGGGCTCGTCGGCTGGGCCGTCGTCCGCATGGCCGGCGGGTCGCGGGTGGCACGCATCGTGCTGGTCGTCGTCGCCGCGGCCCGCGCTGCCCTCAGCCTCACGAGCGGCGAACTCGGGCTCCTGACGATCGCGCTGTCGGTCGTCGCCGCGGTCCTCTTCTTCCTGCCCAGCGCGCGCCCGTTCTTCGCACCGAGCGGTGCGGGAAGAACCGGCCACGGGTTCTCCGGAACCGGCGTGTCGGCGCCGAGCCGTGCCTCCAGGCCGGATCCCGACCACGCGACGGACGCCGACCGGACCTGATCCGCACCCCGCCGACCGATCCGGACGGCACGCCCCCGAGAACGAGGAAAGGCCCCGGATTCCTCCGGGGCCTTCCTCGCTTTGCCTGGTGCGCGAGGGGGGACTTGAACCCCCACGCCGTTTCCAGCACACGGACCTGAACCGTGCGCGTCTACCAATTCCGCCACTCGCGCCAGCCCCAAAACACTACCACGCACAGACTGCCCCCTGCGCCAACCACTACCATGCAGTGGTTGGCGACCGACGACTCTGGAGACACATGGGCCTGCTGGACAACTTCGAGCGAGGGCTGGAGCGCGCCGTGAACGGCGCGTTCGCGAAGACCTTCCGCTCCGGTGTGCAGCCGGTCGAGATCTCGAGTGCCCTGCGCCGCGAGCTCGACACGAAGGCCGCCGTGGTGTCCCGCGAGCGGATCCTGGTGCCGAACGAGTTCACCGTGCGCCTGGCACCACCGGACTTCACGCGCATGAACGACGTCGGTCGTCCACTGATCGACGAACTCACGCAGATGGCCCACCAGCACGCCGTCGCACAGAACTACTCGTTCTCCGGACCGGTCACCATCCGGCTGCAACAGGACGGCACGCTCTCCACGGGCATCCTGCAGATCGACTCCACCACGGTGCAGCGCGACGTCGCCTGGATCGCCGTGCTCGACATCGGTTCGCAGCGCCACCGCCTGCAGCGCGGACGCACCGTGATCGGCCGCGGCAGCGACGCGGACATCACGATCGCGGACACCGGGACGAGCCGGAAGCACGTCGAGGTCCTGTGGGACGGGAAGCACGCCCAGGCCACCGATCTGGGCTCGACGAACGGCTCGAAGCTGAACGGTCAGCACTTCCAACAGGCGATCGTGGAGCCGGACTCCACCATCGAGATCGGTCGTACCCGTATGGTGTTCCGGGTGATCCCGGAGAACGACGGAGGTGCTCGATGACCACAGGCCTGACCCTGCTCGTCCTGCGCTTCGCGTTCCTCGCGGTGCTCTGGCTGTTCGTCTTCGTGATCGTCTTCGCCCTGCGCAGTGATCTGTTCGGCCAGCGCGTGCGCACGATCCCCACGGATTCCAAGTCGGCACCCTCCGGCCCGACGACCCCGACGATCCCCGCAGCGGCGGCGCCGGCGGCGGCCTCCGGCGGCGCGTTCACCGACCTGATCGGGCAACCGACCGCCGCGACCCAGTCCGCCTCGCCGGCCGCGGTGCGCCTCGTGATCACCGAGGGCGCGCGCGAGGGCATGGAGATGCCCCTCGGCGGCGGACCGATCACGATCGGTCGCTCCAGCGAGTCCAACGTCGTGATCCGCGACGACTACACCTCGACCAACCACGCCCGGCTCGACCTGCGCGCCGACGGCTGGCTCCTCACCGACCTCGAGTCCACGAACGGCACCTTCGTCAACGGTCAGAAGGTGAGCGCCCCCCTGATCGTCGCGGAGCGCACGCCGATCACGATCGGGACGACGACGTTCGAGCTGCGGCGGTAACCCGGCATGACCGCTCGCACGCTGAGCGCCGCTGTGTCCCACGTGGGCCGCATCCGCGCGAACAACCAGGACTCCGGCTACGCCGGGGCGCACCTGTTCGCGGTCGCGGACGGCATGGGCGGGCACGCCGGCGGCGACGTCGCCTCGGCGATCGCGATCCGGCGCATCCGCGAGGTCGACCGCGAGTTCCCGTCGGCGCACGACGCCGAGTTCGCGTTGCAGTCGGCGTTGATCGCGGCGAACCAGCTCATCACCGAGACGGTGTTCGAGCACCAGGAACTCACCGGCATGGGCACCACGGTGTCCGCGATGATCCGGGTCGGCGAGCAGATCGCGATCGCGCACATCGGCGACTCGCGCATCTACCGGCACCGCGACGGCGAGCTGCAGCAGATCACGTCGGACCACACCTTCGTGCAGCGCCTGGTCGACAGCGGCCGGATCACCCCGGAAGAAGCAGCGGTCCACCCCCGCCGCTCGGTGCTCATGCGCGTGCTCGGTGACGTCGACGCCGCACCGGAGGTCGACACCGCGATCATGGACATCCAGCCGGGCGACCGCTGGCTGCTGTGCTCCGACGGCCTGTCGTCGTACCTGGCCGAGGAACGCATCCGCCACGCCCTGGCGTCGAACATGGACGCCAACCAGGTCACCCAGCGCCTCGTCAAGGAGACCCTCGACCACGGCGCCCCCGACAACGTCACCGTCGTCGTCATGGACGTCACCGCGGACGAGGTCGACGACGATGACGACGCGGCCACCACCGTCGGGTCCGCGGCTGCTCCCCTGACCTTCGAGGCGTCGACCGGCCGCAAGCCGATCCGCCTCCCCACGATCCTGCTGCACCCGCTCAAGGTGACCACCGCGCCCGAGGACTCGCACTTCGAGCCGGAGTCCGACCAGTTCTTCGCGGAGCTCATCGCCGAGGACCGCCGACGCCGCATCCGACGCCGGGTGTCGTGGACCGTCGCGCTCGTGGTCGCCGTCGCCGTGCTCGTCGGCGCGGTGTTCGTCGGCTGGCGGATCACGCAGGACCACTACTACGTCGGCACCGACCGGGGCACCGTCGCGATCTACAAGGGCGTCCAGCAGTCGATCGGCCCACTGGCGCTGTCGGACGTCTACGAGGACACCGACATCACCGTGTCGATGCTGCCGGACTACACCCGCGAGAACGTCCGCTCGACGATCAACGCGCAGTCGCTCGGTGACGCGCGCGACATCGTCGACCGACTCCGCAAGGCCGCCGAGACCGGGCAGGACCAAGCCGGCACCGGCGGCGACGGCGGGTCCACCTCCTCGCCCTCGCCGTCCCCGACCCGGTCGTCGACGCCCTCGCCGTCCCCGACACGGGGCTCGCGATGAGCAACGCCACCGCCCAGTCGTTCACCCAGGCGATCACGATCAAGCTCCGTGAACCCGCACGCGCTCGGAACCTCGAGCTCGTGCTCCTCGTCATCGCCTGCGGCATCTGCGCCGGCGCGATGGTCCTCGTGCAGCTCGGCACGAAGGGTCGGCTCTTCGACACCTCGGTGCTCTGGGTCGGCGGGGGCATCCTCGGCCTCGGGCTCGTGATGCACGTGGTGCTGCGGGTCGTCGCGAAGAACGCCGACCCGTTCATCCTGCCGATCGCGCTGGTGCTGAACGGCATCGGCATCGCCGAGATCTACCGCATCGACGTCCACAACGGCCTGTCCGGCTGGGACGCCATCGGCGTGAAGCAGATCGTCTGGACGATGCTCGCGATGGTCCTGGCGATCATCACGCTCGTCGCCGTCCGCAACCACCGGTTCCTGCAGCGGTACCGGTACATCTTCATGGCGCTGACGATCGTCCTGCTGCTCCTGCCGATGCTGCCCGGGATCGGCACGAACATCGGTGGCGCGCGGGTCTGGATCAAGATCGGCCCGTTCTCGTTCCAGCCCGGCGAGCTCGCGAAGATCACCATGGCGCTGTTCTTCGCCGGGTACCTCGTCACCGCACGCGACTCGCTGTCGATCGTCGGCAAGAAGTTCCTCGGCATGACGTTCCCGCGGGCCCGCGACCTCGGCCCGATCCTGGTGATGTGGGGCGCCGCGATGGCGGTCCTCGTCTTCCAGCGCGACCTCGGCACGGCGCTGCTGTACTTCGGCCTGTTCCTCGTGATGATCTACGTCGCGACCGCGCGCATCAGCTGGGTCATCATCGGCCTCGCACTGTTCGTCGGCGGTGCCCTGGTCGCGCAGAGCGCCCTCGAGTACGTGCACGGTCGGTTCGAGCAGTGGCTCGACCCCTTCAACCAAGAGGTCTTCAGCCGCGACACCCAGGCGAGCTACCAGCTCGTGCAGGGCCTGTTCGGCTTCGCGAACGGCGGGATCACGGGCACCGGTCTCGGGCAGGGTCGCCCGTACATCACGCCGGTGGCCAACGCCGACTACATCGTCGCCTCGCTCGGCGAGGAGCTCGGGCTGATCGGTGTCTTCGCGATCCTCGCGCTCTTCATCGTCCTGGCGTCGCGGGGCCTGCGCGTGGCGTTCATGGCCCAGGACGACTTCGGCAAGCTGCTCGGTGTGGGCTTCGGCTTCATCATCGCGCTGCAGGTCTTCGTCGTCGTCGGCGGCATCACCCGGATCATCCCGGTGACGGGCCTGACCACGCCCTTCATGGCAGCGGGTGGTTCCTCGCTCATCGCCAACTGGATCATCGCCGCGATGCTGCTGCGACTCACCGATTCCATCCCAGCCGAACAACGCGTCCAGCAGGGTGCGATCCCCGCCGCGAGCGGGCGGTCTGCGCGCGCGACCAGGAAGGAGCGTCGTCGATGAACCGACAGCTCCGCGGTGTCTCGACCGTCATCGTGCTCATGTTCGTCGCACTCTTCGTGTCGACGACCTCGATCCAGTTCTTCTCGGCGGACACGCTCCGCGCCGACTCCCGCAACTCACGAACCATCTTGGACAGTTACTCGACCAAGCGCGGTGCGATCCTCGTCGACGGCAGCCCGATCGCCGAGTCGACCCCCGTGGACGACCAGTACGAGTACCAGCGCAAGTACACGAACGGCGACCTGTACTCGGCCGTCACCGGGTACTTCACCATCGGTCAGGGCAACACCGGCATCGAGAGCGCGGAGAACACCGTGCTGTCCGGCAACTCGGACGCCTCCTTCTTCCAGAACCTCAACTCGATCCTCACCGGCCAGGACGTCCAGGGCGACAACGTCAACCTGACGATCGACCCCGCCGTGCAGCAGGCCGCGTACGACGCCCTCGGCTCGAACAGCGGCGCCGTGGTCGCGATCCAGCCGAAGACCGGCAAGATCCTCGCCATGGTGTCGAAGCCGAGCTACGACCCGAACACGCTCACCTCGCACGACACCGCGAAGGTCAAGGAGCAGTACGACGCCCTGCTCGGCGCCTCGTCGTCCCCGCTGCAGAACCGTGCGATCGGCGGCGACCTCTACACGCCCGGATCCGTCTTCAAGCTCGTCGTGGCATCAGCGGCGCTCGAGGGCGGGAAGTACAACCTCGACTCGACGTTCCCGAACCCCTCGCGCCTGCAGCTCCCCGGTACGAGCTCGTACATCAACAACGCCGAGGGCGGCACGTGCGGCGGCGGCGACAAGGTCAAGCTCCGCACGGCCATCCAGTACTCGTGCAACATCCCGTTCGCCGAGCTCGGGCAGAAGCTCGGGTACGACGCGATCAAGAGCATGGCCGACAAGTACGGCTTCGGTGACGCCATCGAGGTCCCGATGTCCGCGACCGCCAGCCAGTACCCCGAGGTCGACTCCACGGCGCAGCTCATGCTGAGCGCGTTCGGCCAGGCGAGCGTCCGGGTGTCCCCGCTGCAGATGGCCATGGTGTCGGCCGGCATCGCGAACGGCGGCAAGGTCATGCAGCCCTCGCTGGTCGACTCGATCACCACGAGCGACCTGAAGACGGTCGAGTCCTTCTCCCCGAGGCAGTACAGTGATCCGCTGTCCTCCTCCGAGTCCGCTGACCTCACCGAGGCCATGCAGAGCGTCGTGAACGCCGGGACCGGAACGAATGCCAAGATCGACGGTGTCGACGTCGCAGGGAAGACGGGCACGGCCGAGGGCGGAACAGGCGATCCCTACACCCTCTGGTTCACCGGGTTCGCGCCCGCGAAGGACCCGGAGGTCGCCGTGGCGGTCGTCGTCGGAGACGGCGGCGGGCTCGGTCAGTCGGGAGTCGGCAACACAGTCGCGGCCCCGGTCGCGAAGAAAGTCATGGAGGCGGTGCTGAACAAATGAGACCCACCAGCGGACTCACCTTCGGTGGGCGGTACCAGCTCTCGTCCCGGGTCGCCATCGGCGGCATGGGAGAGGTGTGGCAGGCCACCGACCTCGTCATCGGCCGAACCGTCGCACTCAAGATCCTCAAGGACGAGTACCTCGGCGACCCCGGGTTCCTCGAGCGCTTCCGCGCCGAGGCCCGCCACGCTGCGCTCGTCAACCACGAGGGCATCGCCAACGTCTTCGACTACGGCGAAGAGGACGGCAGCGCCTACCTCGTGATGGAGCTCGTCCCCGGCGAAGCGCTCTCGACCATGATCGAGCGCGAGCACACGCTGCCGGTCGACAAGGTCCTGGACATCGTCGCGCAGACCGCGAACGCCCTGCAGGCCGCCCACGCGGTCGGTCTCGTGCACCGCGACATCAAGCCCGGCAACCTGCTCATCACGCCGGACGGCCGCGTCAAGATCACCGACTTCGGCATCGCACGCATCGCCGACCAGGTCCCGCTCACCGCGACCGGCCAGGTCATGGGCACCGTGCAGTACCTCTCGCCGGAACAGGCGAGCGGACACCCGGCGTCGCCGTCGACCGACATCTACTCGCTCGGCATCGTCGCGTACGAGTGCCTGGCGGGCCGCCGTCCCTTCACGGGCGAGTCGCAGGTCGCCATCGCGATGGCGCACATCAACGAGCAGCCGCCGGCGCTGCCCGGGGACATCCCCGAGCCCGTCGCGGCGCTCGTGATCTCGTGCATCGCGAAGAAGCCCGCCGATCGTCCCGCGACCGCCGCCAACCTGGCGCGTGCTGCACAGGCGCTCCGTCGTGGTGACGTCGCGGCGGCCACCGTGGCCGTCCCCGCCATCGCGCAGGGCGGCACCGTGGCGTTCAACCCGCCGCAGGGGCAGGGCAACGACGCTGCCACGGCACTGCTCGGCACCCAGTCCGGTGCGGCCGCCGGCGGTGCCGGTGGACCCGTCGGACCGCGCTCCCCGGCGACGGAAGACCCCGAGGAACCGAAGAAGAAGCGCGCCTGGATCTGGTGGGTCGTCGGCATCGTCGTCGTGCTCGCGATCGCCGGCGTCGTCGGAGCCTTCGCCCTGAACGGTGCGGCCGAGCCGGACCCGACCCCGTCGAAGTCCGCGACGAGGACCCCGCGTCCGTCGACGACGCCGTCCGAGACGCCGTCCGAGACGCCGGTCGACACCCGGATCACGGTCAACGCCTCGGATTACAACGGCCAGGACGCCCAAGACGTCGCTAATCAACTTCGGGCTCAAGGATTCACCGTCAACGTCACGGACGGCGACAACGCACCTTCAGAGGATCTCGTTGGGACCGTTCAATCCCTCACACCAGAGGGAAGTCTCGAGCCTGGGACGACGATCTCCATCAAGGCGTACAAAGCCATCCCGACACCAGATGCACCCGATGCTGCGACGCCCGGAGCGGTGTCCGAATCAGGGCGTGTGACCTTTACCTGGCCCACCTACGAGAAGTGCCCCACTGGATACACCAGCAAGACGACGTACGCGTACACGGTGACGAACGGGACGGTCGTTTCGAACGGCAGCAGCGAAGGTTCGACAACCGGCACGGCCGTGACGATCGCCGCCGCCACACCCGGCGCACCGACCACTTTCACGTACACGGTTGCGTGCGCGTCCGTCGGCGGTGGATCAGCGGTGTCGAATTCTTCGGAGGCTGCGCAGGTCACCTGGACCGAGCCCACCGAGGAGCCCACGACGGACCCGAACGACGGCATCGACCCCACCGACGCCCCGATGGACGGCAACTGAACGACCCCCGGACGGGGACTGTCGACACCGTTCGGTAACGGTTCGGTCGACCCCTCCCGGACCAGCGTCTCACCAGGTTGTGCTGCCGTACACTAGCCCGTACGGACAGACGGAGGAGTACGTGCCAGAAGGTGTGACCGCGGGGATCACCCTCCTCGCCAACCGTTACGAGATCGGTGACGTCATCGGTCGAGGCGGCATGGCAACCGTGCACCTCGGCAACGACACCCGTCTCGGTCGCAAGGTCGCGGTGAAGCTCCTGAAGCCGAGCCTGGCCAACGACCCGGCGTTCCGCACCCGGTTCCGGCAGGAGGCCCAGGCCGCCGCACGCATGGCGCACCCGACGGTCGTCCGCGTGTACGACGCGGGCGAGGAGACCGTGACCGAGACCTCGGGCGCCGAGGTGCAGGTCCCCTTCATCGTGATGGAGTACGTCGAGGGCCGCCCGCTCTCCGACATCATCGCCGAGGGCGCCGTCGCTCCGGCCGAGGCCGTCCGCATCACCGAGGGCATCCTCACCGCGCTCGAGTACTCCCACCGTGCCGGCGTCGTGCACCGGGACATCAAACCCGCCAACGTCATGGTCACGCACAGCGGCCAGGTCAAGGTCATGGACTTCGGCATCGCCCGCGCCATCACCGACACCTCGGCCACCGTCGCGCAGACCACGTCGATCCTCGGCACCGCGTCGTACTTCTCGCCGGAGCAGGCCCGCGGCGAGACCGTCGACGCCCGCACGGACATCTACTCCACCGGTGTCGTGCTGTTCGAGCTCCTCACCGGCCGTGCGCCCTTCCTCGGGGACACCCCGGTGGCGGTGGCCTACCAGCACGTCAGCGAGCAGCCCGTCGCACCGTCCTCGATCACGCCAGAGGTCTCGCCGGCGCTCGACGCCGTCACCCTGCACGCCCTGGTGAAGGACCGCACGCGCCGCTTCCAGAACGCAGCAGAGTTCCGCTCGGACCTGCAGCAGGCCGCTGCGGGCCGGGTGCCGGCGTCGACCAAGAAGATCCAGCAGAACGCGGCGAACGACGCCTCGACGGTGCTGTTCGGGGTCGATCCGCGCACCACGTCGAACCCGGCCGCGGCGTTCCGCGAGCTCGACGACGACACGGCTGAGCACCGCCCGCAGCGCACGCAGAACCGTCCGCCGGTGGCGTGGATCTGGGTCGGGATCCTGCTGACGGTCGCGGTCATCGTCGGTGTGGTGTTCTTCGTCGCGAACCTGCAGCCGGGCAAGCCGCCGGTGTCGTCGTCCGTGAGCGTCCCGAACGTCACCGGGTCGACCTTCAGTGCCGCGTCCACCGCCCTCGAGAAGAAGGACCTCACGGCCGTCAAGGTCGAGGAGAACTCCGACTCGGTCGACAAGGGCATGGTCATCCGCACCGACCCCGGTTCCGGCATCAACGTGGGCCGCAAGTCCAGTGTCAACGTCGTCGTGTCCCTCGGCCCGGAGCGGGTGCCGGTACCGGAACTGAACGGGCAGTCCCAGGCAGCGGCGCAGCAGGCGCTGGACGATGCCGGGTTCCGTGTCGGCGCGATCAGTTCCGACTACTCGTCCGACGTGCCGGAGGGCACCGTGATGAGTTCCGATCCCGAGTCCGGCTCGCTCCACACCAAGGGCATCGTGATCAACCTCACGGTCTCCAACGGCAAGGTCCAGCTGCCGAACGTCACGAACCAGCAGTTCTCCGAGGCCAAGGCGTCGCTTGAGCAGCTGGGCCTCACCGTGACGCCGTCGCCGTCGTACTCGTGCACGGGCGGCCTCGTCACGCAGCAGGACACCCCCCAGGGCGACATCGCCCAGGGCAGTGCCGTCACGCTGACGTACTGCGCCGCGAGCCAGCCGACCCGCGCCCCGTCGACCGACAACGGGGACGACAAGGGCGACAACGGCGGCGACAACGGCGACAACCGCGGGGACAACGGCGACGGTCGCTGACCGTTCCGATCACTGACGGCGTCACCGCGGCTCTCGAGCCGACCACACGCATGCGCGTGCAGCGTGACGGGCCGGTGACGGGCCTCCCGTCGGCACGCTGACGGCCAGGAGGCCCGGCGCATCTCCGCCACGCATCCGCAGCTCGTCAGGTCGTCGCGTCCACTGCTGCGGCCGCCACCGTCAGGACACGACGCCGTCGTGCCTGCGACGGGAGCTCAGGCGCGGTGCGTCGCGATGAGCGGGCCGAGGCCGTCGGCGCGCTCGGCGGCACCGGACAGACCGGTGGTCTCGAGCCAGTTGCCGACCATGCGGTAGCCGCCCTCGGTCAGGACAGACTCGGGGTGGAACTGCACGCCGTAGAGCGGGTGGTCTCGGTGCTGGACGCCCATGATGACGCCGCCGCCGGTCCGGGCCGTGACGGTGAGCTCGTCGGGGACCGTCCCGTCGACGATCGCGAGGGAGTGGTACCGCGTCGCCGTGAACGGGTGCGGGACCCCTGCGAAGAGCGCACTGTCGTCGTGGTCGACCTGCGACGTCTTGCCGTGCATGAGTTCGTCCGCGTGCGTGACCGTGGCCCCGAGGGCCTCCGCGATCGCCTGGTGGCCGAGGCAGACCCCGAGCAGTGGGGTTCCGGAGGCCATCGCTGCGTGCACCGTCGGGACCGAGACGCCGGCATCGGCCGGGGTGCCCGGGCCGGGCGACAGCAGGACGCCGTCGTACTCCGCGATGCGGTCTGCGATCTCCGACTCGGGGAAGGCGTCGTTGCGGACCACGTCCGTCTCGGCCCCGAGCTGTTGGACGTACCCGTTCAGCGTGTAGACGAAGCTGTCGTAGTTGTCGACGACGAGGATCCTGGTCATGGCGGTTCACCGTACTCGTGGGGGATGTGTGCAGCGGTCTGCGGGCCGATCCACACACGTGGTCACGGTAGGATACCGGCCATGGCCAGTGACAAGGACCGCACCAAGCCCGCCCGGAGGACCCGAGCCGACTCGGTCGACACCGCGGGGGACAGCCCCAATCCGGTGTGGTTCAAGCCGGTCATGTTCGGCTTCATGATCATCGGCCTGGTCTGGGTGATCGTCTTCTACATCTCGAACGCGACCCTGCCGGTCCCGAGCCTCGGCTCGTGGAACATCCTGATCGGCTTCGGCATCATGTTCATCGGCTTCCTCATGACCACCCGCTGGCGCTGACACCAGCCGCGAGACTTCCCGACGCCCGTCGCACCACCAGGTGCGGCGGGCGTCGTCGTTCTCCACAGGAGTTCCCGGCGTCAGCGCCCGGATCGTCGAGGATCCAGGTGGTTGTCCACACTTCTCCACACTCTCCACATCGTCATCCACACCCCGACCCCGGAGTTATCCACAGCTGAGTCCACAGTGGGGATAATCACACGCGTGTAACTCACCGGTTTCTCCACACCTGTGGATAACTCTGCAGGCCCCTTGTGGACGACGGCTGCGCCGTCCCGTCTGCAAAAGCGTCAGATGTCGCCGCAAGGTTGGCCGCAGACTGTCGCTTCCGCGGGAGAACGGCCACGCGACGGGCCGGGCGCACGGATGTCCGGGAACGACGAACGCCCCGCCGCGGAAGCGACGGGGCGTTCGGTCGGACGTGTGTCCGGGTCGGGTCAACCGATGGTGACCGCGTACCCGACTGCGGTGAGCGCGATGCCGACCACCGCGGTGGCCGCGAGCAGGCCGATCTGCAGCGGCCGCTTCCGGATGTTCCGGGTCTTGGCGAACACGAAGCCCACCAGGAACCCGCCGATGATCCCACCGACGTGGGCCTGCCACGAGATGTTGATCCCCGGGAGGAACCCGACGACCAGGTTGAGCCCCATGATCACGAGGAGCTGCACTGCGTTCTGCCCGAGGCTCCGCTGCAGCACGAAGAACGCCGCGAAGAGACCGAAGATCGCGCCGGACGCCCCCACGACGGTCGTACCAGGAGCGAGGAACGTCACGAGCATCGACCCGAAGATCCCGGTGATGAAGTACAACGCGACGAAGCGCCACGTACCGAGCATGTTCTCGAGCATCCGGCCGAAGATCCACAGCGCCCACATGTTGAACAGGATGTGGAAGATGCCCGAGTGCACGAACAGGGAGGTGACGACTCGCCACGGCTGCGTGGGCAAGAGGAACGAGTTGTAGGCCAGCAGGCTGCTGAAGAACCGGCCGCTCACCTGGTCGAGCAGCCAGATCGCGACGGTGATCGCCACGATGACGACCGTCGCCTTCTGGTCGAGCATCGCGAAGCGCCGTCGCGCGACCGTGAACCCGCTCGGGGCTCCGGACGCGCGACGGTTCGCTGCGAACTGTGCGCGCTGTTCCCGCACGCACTCCGGGCAGTGCACCCCGACTGCCGCCGGCGTCTGGCACTCCGGGCAGATCGTCCGCCCACAGCGCTGGCAGAGGACGAAGCTCTGCCGGTCCGGATGCCGGTAGCAGGTGTTGTTCGGGTTGTACGCCTGGTCGGTCACGTGAGAGTCAGACGCCTTCGACGTCGATGCTCTGGATGACCACGTCCTCGACGGGCTTGTCACGACCGTCGGTCGGGACACCCTCGATGGCGTCGACCACGGCACGGGACTCGTCGTCGGCGACCTCACCGAAGATGGTGTGCTTGCCCTGCAGCCACGGCGTCGCCACCGTGGTGATGAAGAACTGCGAGCCGTTGGTGCCGCGGCCGCCCTGGATGCCGGCGTTCGCCATTGCGAAGATGTAGGGGTTCTGGAACGTGAGCTCGGGGGAGATCTCGTCGTCGAAGCGGTACCCGGGGCCACCGATGCCCTGGCCGAGCGGGTCGCCGCCCTGGATCATGAAGTCCTTGATGATGCGGTGGAAGATGACGCCGTCGTAGAGCTTGTCGGTGGAGACCTTGCCCGTGCCCGGGTGGGTCCACTCCTGCTGGCCCGTTGCGAGGTCGACGAAGTTCTTGACGGTCTTCGGAGCGTGGTTGCCGAACAGGTTGACGCGGATGTCGCCCTTGTTGGTGTGGATCGTTGCGACAGCGGTGTACAGAGACATGTTCCGATTCTCGCATGTACCGGCTGCGTACGGACCGGACCCACAGGTGAGGCTCCGTGACCTGTCAGGGACTCTGGTGGCAGGATGGGGTCACGCCGATCCGATGGAGGTACCAGATGACGACGATCGAGATCCCGCGCAAGCGTCGGAAGCAGATCAAGAAGCTCAAGGGCCAGACCGCCTCGCTCCTCGGAGAGCAGCGCAAGGTCCTCGAGCACGCGAACGCGATCCTGGCGGAAGCCCGGTCGAACGCAGCCGACGCAGCCCGCAAGGACATCGCCCCTCGTGTGCAGAACGCGATCGACAACGGGATCCGTCCCGCGGTCGCGACCGGGGTACACGCTGCGACGTCCGCAGCACAGAGTGCTTCGCACAAGTTCCAGTCCGAGGTCATCCCCGGACTGGTGTCGACCGCTGGCTCCGTGCTGAGCGTCACCGACCTCGCGAAGGACCCCCGGGTCAAGAAGATCGTGAAGAACGCCCAGAAGAAGGGCAAGAAGGCCAAGAAGGCTGCTGTGAAGTACGTTCCGTCGCAGCAGAAGAAGGGCATCGGCTTCGGCGGTGTCGCACTCATCATCGTCGGCGTCGTCGCCGTTGCTGGTGCTGCGTACGCCGCGTACCAGACGCTCCGTGCCGACGACGACCTCTGGGTCGCCGACGACGCTGACACGGCGGAGAAGCCCGCCGCCTGACCTCCACGGTTCGTACGAAGGGCCCCGGCACTCCGCCGGGGCCCTTCGTCGTTCCTGGGCCCGGTGCTGCGAGGACACGCCCGTCCGTCGGCGCCGAGGTTCCACGACATGCCGGCCGTTGCCCGCCGAGGTTCCACAGGCGGCCTGAGGCGCGCTCGAGATGCCGAGATCTCGGAACCTCGACGCAGCGGCACACGCCCGACCCGAGCACGCACGAAGGCACGAGACCAGCACGGCGAGCGACCGGACGGAGGGAGGAACGACCGCAGCAGGGTCATCCCGGAGTGGAGTGGAGCCTGGGAGAATCGAACTCCCGACATCCTGCTTGCAAAGCAGGCGCTCTACCAACTGAGCTAAGGCCCCGGGTGCCACCGAGGTGCTCGGCGACGGGATGGAATTGTCGTGTGTTCCGGAGAACTGGTGGGGCTACAAGGACTTGAACCTTGGACCTCTTCGTTATCAGCGAAGCGCTCTAACCGCCTGAGCTATAGCCCCTCAGACCGGATGAAAGCCTACCGTACGGATCTCGCAGAACGAAATCGAGCGGTCGGCCAACCCGGCCCGGGTGTGTCAGTTGTTCGTGAAGCCGACGAGCAGGCCGCCGGTGATGCGAACACTGAGGTTGTAGAGGACACTCACGATGGCGCCGAGCACGGTGCCGACGACCACGTTGAGGATGCCCACGACGATGGAGAACCCGAGCACCTGACCCAGTGAGAACTGGTCCATGATCGAGTAACTGTTCTGCCCGGTGACGTCCTTCAACAGGGCGTCCACCTGCGTGAACACGCCCGTCTGGTTGAGGATGACCCACACCAGTGCCGTGGCGACCACGATCACGATGCTGCCGGCCAGGGCGATGAGGAAGCTGAGCTTCACCATCGACCAGAAGTCGACGTAGACCAGCCGCAACCGCACCTGGCGGGTGCCGACGGGTCGCTTCGCCTTCTTCTGGAGCTTCTCGGCGACACTACTCATTGCTTGACTGGTCCTCTCCGGCCTCGTCTTCGACGGGCGCGGTGTCGATGGGATCAGTGGAGTCCGGGGCCGCTTCGGCAGGGCTGACCGTCTCCACCGGGCCCGCGGGCTCGATCTCGGCGTCGTCCTGGTCGTCCAGGTTCCGCTCTGTGTTCCGGGCCACGGCGATGATCTTGTCGTTCTCCGCGAACCTCGCGAAGACGACACCCATCGTGTCACGGCCCTTGGCGGGCACCTCGGCCACGGCAGACCTTACCACCTTGCCCGATTGCAGCACGACGAGCACCTCGTCGTCCTCACCGACGATGAGAGCACCCACAAGGTCGCCCCGGTCCATCGCCAACTTGGCCACCTTGATCCCGAGTCCGCCACGACCCTGGATGCGGTACTGGTCGACGGAGGTGCGCTTGGCGTAGCCGCCCTCGGTCATCACCCAGACGAAGCCGTCGTCCGAGACCACCCGTGCTGCGAGCAGCGAGTCGCCCTCGCGGAAGGACATGCCCTTCACGCCGGAGGTCGATCGGCCCATCGGCCGCAGGGTGTCGTTCGTCGCCGTGAACCGGAGTGACATGCCCTGTCGTGAGACGAGCAGCAGGTCGTCGTGCTCGTCGACGAGCAGCGCCTGCCGGAGCTTGTCGCCGTCGCGCAGGTTGATCGCGATGATGCCGCCGGTGCGGTTCGTGTCGTACTCGGTGAGCGCGGTCTTCTTCACCAGGCCGTGCTCGGTCGCGAGCACGAGGTACTGGGCGACCTCGTAGTCACGGATGTCGAGCACCTGCTGGATCTGCTCGTCCGGCTGCATGGCGAGCAGGTTCGCGACGTGCTGGCCCTTGGCGTCGCGGCCCGCTTCCTGCAGCTCGTACGCCTTGGCGCGGTAGACCCGGCCCTGGTCGGTCAGGAACAGCAACCAGTGGTGCGTCGTCGTGACGAAGAAGTGCTCGACGATGTCGTCGGCGCGGAGCTGGGCGCCCCGCACACCACGGCCACCGCGGTGCTGCGAGCGGTACTGGTCGCTGCGCGTGCGCTTGACGTACCCGCCGCGGGTGATGGTGACGACCATCTCCTCTTCGGGGATGAGGTCTTCCATCGACATGTCGCCGTCGTAGCCGAGCATGATCTCGGTGCGGCGGTCGTCGCCGAAGCGGTCGACGATCTCCTCGAGCTCGTCGCGGATGATCGTGCGCTGCCGGGTCTCCGACGCCAGGATGTCCTGGAAGTCGGCGATCTTGCGCTCGAGTTCTTCGGCCTCGTCGTGGATCTTCTGGCGCTCGAGGGCGGCCAGGCGACGGAGCTGGAGTTCGAGGATCGCGCGCGCCTGGATCTCGTCGACGGACAGCAGGTCCATCAGGCCGGTGCGGGCCTCTTCGACGTCGGGCGACCGGCGGATGAGCGCGATGACCTCGTCGAGGGCGTCGAGTGCTGCGAGGTAGCCACGCAGGATGTGCGCACGCTTCTCGGCTTCACGGAGGCGGAACTGGGTGCGGCGGACGATGACGTCGACCTGGTGCGCGACCCACGCCGAGATGAACCCGTCGAGCGGCAGGGTGCGGGGCACCCCGTCGACGATCGCGAGCATGTTCGCGCCGAAGTTCTCCTGCAGCTGCGTGTGCTTGTACAGGTTGTTCAGCACGACCTTGGCCACGGCGTCGCGCTTGAGCACGATGACGAGGCGCTGACCGGTACGACCCGAGGTCTCGTCGCGGATGTCCGCGACGCCGGCGAGCTTGCCGTCCTTGACGAGGTCGGCGATCTTGATCGCGAGGTTGTCCGGGTTGACCTGGTACGGCAGCTCGGTGACCACGAGGCAGGTGCGGCCCTGGATCTCCTCGACGTTGACGACGGCGCGCATCGTGATCGAACCGCGGCCGGTGCGGTAGGCGTCCTGGATGCCCTTGGTGCCGAGCACCTGGGCACCGGTCGGGAAGTCCGGCCCCTTGATCCGCTGCATGAGCGCGGCGAGGAGTTCCTCACGCGTGGCCTCGGGGTTGTCGAGCGCCCACTTCGCGCCCTCGGCGACCTCGCGCAGGTTG
The DNA here is from genome assembly GCF_044497295.1 of Curtobacterium pomorum. Taxonomy (NCBI): domain Bacteria; kingdom Bacillati; phylum Actinomycetota; class Actinomycetes; order Micrococcales; family Microbacteriaceae; genus Curtobacterium; species Curtobacterium pomorum. The sequence goes on along the minus strand of NZ_CP172409.1, from coordinate 8,653 downwards.
TGCGGGGGGATGTTCGTCGCCATGCCGACCGCGATGCCGACGGAGCCGTTGACCAGCAGGTTCGGGAACCGAGCCGGCAGGATCGCGGGCTCCTGTGTCCGACCGTCGTAGTTGTCCTGGAAGTCGACGGTGTCCTCGTCGATGTCCCGGACCATCTCCATGGCGAGCGGTGCCATCTTGGTCTCGGTGTACCGCGGAGCAGCGGCGCCGTCGTTGCCCGGTGAGCCGAAGTTGCCCTGGCCGAGCGCGAGCGGGTACCGCAGCGACCACGGCTGCACCAGGCGGACGAGCGCGTCGTAGATCGCCGAGTCGCCGTGCGGGTGGAACTGGCCCATGACGTCACCGACGACGCGGGAGCACTTCGAGAACGCACGGTCCGGGCGGTATCCGCCGTCGAACATCGCGTAGATCACGCGGCGGTGCACCGGCTTCAGACCGTCGCGGACCTCGGGCAGTGCACGTCCGACGATGACGGACATGGCGTAGTCGAGGTAGGAACGCTGCATCTCGAGCTGCAGGTCGACCTGTGAGATGCGGTCACCGGAGACGACGATGTCCCCGCTGTCGCCGTGGACGATCTCGGGCTGCTCGTCGGGGGCGTTCTCGTTGTCGTCAGCCATTGGCTTGCGTTACCTTTCTGACGGCCGGGAGGCCGTGGTGACGTTCGTCGCGGTGGACGCGACCACAGGTGGTCCGGACCAGAGCACGCGGCTGGCACCGCGCCTCCAGGCCGGGTCGAGATGTCGAGACTGTTCAGATGTCCAAGAACCGGACGTCCTTGGCGTTCTGCTGGATGAACTGGCGACGTGCGTCGACGTCTTCACCCATCAGCGTCGAGAACGTGCTGTCCACCGCGGCGGCGTCCTCGAGCGTGACCTGCAGGAGCGTGCGGGTGTCCGGGTTCATCGTGGTGTCCCAGAGTTCCTTGTAGTCCATCTCGCCGAGGCCCTTGTAGCGCTGGATGCCGTTGTCCTTCGGGATCCGCTTGCCGGCGGCGATGCCCGACTGCATCAGGGCGTCGCGCTCCCGGTCGCTGAACACGTACTCGTGCGCCGCGTTCGACCACTTCAGGCGGTACAGCGGCGGCTGCGCGAGGTACACGTAGCCGCGCTCGATGAGCGGACGCATGTAGCGGAACAGCAGCGTGAGCAGCAGCGTGGTGATGTGCTGGCCGTCGACGTCGGCATCGGCCATCAGCACGATCTTGTGGTACCGGGCCTTGTCCGGGTCGAAGTCCTCACCGATGCCGGCGCCGAACGCCGTGATCATCGACTGGATCTCCTGGTTCGCGAGCGCACGGTCGAGCCGCGCCTTCTCGACGTTCAGGATCTTGCCGCGCAGGGGCAGGATCGCCTGGGTCATCGGGTTGCGGCCCTGCACGGCGGAACCGCCGGCGGAGTCACCCTCGACCATGAAGATCTCCGACAGGGTCGGGTCCTTCGACTGGCAGTCCTTCAGCTTGCCGGGCATGCCGCCCGACTCGAGCAGGCCCTTGCGACGCGTGGTCTCGCGGGCCTTGCGGGCCGCGAGCCGTGCCTGGGAGGCCTGGATCGCCTTGCGGACGACGTCGCGGGCCTGCGTCGGGTTGCTCTCGAACCAGTGCGTGAGTTCGGTGCCGACGACGCGCTGGACGAACGACTTCGCCTCGGTGTTGCCGAGCTTCGTCTTCGTCTGGCCCTCGAACTGCGGCTCGCCGAGCTTCACGGAGATGACGGCCGTCAGTCCTTCACGGATGTCGTCACCCGTGAGGTTGTCGTCCTTCTCCTTGATGATCTTCGTCTCGCGCGCGTAGCGGTTGACGAGCGTCGTGAGCGCAGCACGGAAGCCTTCTTCGTGCGTGCCGCCCTCGTGCGTGTTGATCGTGTTCGCGAAGGTGTGGACGCTCTCCTGGTACGAGGTGTTCCACTGCATCGCGACCTCGAGCGCGATCTTGCGCTCGGTGTCCTCGGACTCGAAGCCGATGACGTCCGGGTGGACGAGGTCGGCCTTCTTCTGCGCGTTGATGTACTCGACGTAGTCGGCGAGACCGCGCTCGTACATGAAGGAGTCGTTGCGCGCCTCTTCCCCTTCTTCCGGGGTGCGCTCGTCGCGCAGGTTGATCCGCAGGCCCTTGTTGAGGAAGGCCATCTGCTGGAAGCGCGTGCGCAGGGTCTCGTAGTCGAAGACGACGGTCTCGAAGATCTCGGCGTTCGGCCAGAAGGTGATCGTGGTGCCGTGCTCGTCCGACGGCTCGTCCTTGGTCAGCGGTGCGACCGGGACGCCGTCGGTGTAGCTCTGGCGCCACACGTGGCCCTGCTGACGGACCTCGACGTCGAGCTCGGAGCTCAGCGCGTTCACGACGGACGAACCGACGCCGTGCAGACCACCGGAGACCGCGTACGCGCCGCCGCCGAACTTTCCGCCGGCGTGCAGGACGGTCAGGACGACCTGGACGGTCGAGACGCCCTCGGCCGCGTGGATGCCGACCGGGATGCCACGGCCGTTGTCGACCACGCGGACGCCGCCGTCTTCACGGATGGTGACGTCGATGGTGTCGCAGTACCCGGCGAGGGCCTCGTCGACGGAGTTGTCGACGATCTCCTGGACCAGGTGGTGCAGACCGCGGGGCCCCGTCGAACCGATGTACATACCGGGACGCTTGCGGACCGCCTCGAGCCCCTCGAGCACCTGAATCTGGTCTGCTCCGTAGGACGGTTCGCTCTGCGGGGTCTCCGCGTCGAGCGGGTTCTGCGGGTCGTCTTCAGATTCTGATGCCATGTCGAGCGTGCTCCTGCCTGCGCGCGGAACGCCCGCGCACTGCACCTCCCAGTCTACCGCAGAGGCCCCTCTTTCGAGGGCTCATCCGGCCCACAGACGGGCTTTTTTGGCACCGCAGGATGATTTCGTCGGCTCAACCGTAGGTGTCGCGAGGACCGCGCCCCTGGACCGTCCTGGGGCCGCGTTTCCAGGTGGGGACGTCCGGCCCCGAAACCCGGATCGACTCGACCCCGGCTTCCGGGTGCCGCTCGGCGATCGTCGTCGTGACGCTCGCACGCATGAGCCGGAGCTGCGTCGCCCAGGCCGTCGAGTCGCACCGGATGACCAGCGCACCGTCGTCGATGGTCACCGGGGTGGAGTGCTTCGCGAGTTCCTCGCCGACGACGCTGGGCCAGTCGACGAAGAGCTCCGAGCGGGCCAGGGGTTCGGTCCACCCGAGTTCGTTGGCCAGCGATCCGACGACGTCGCCGAGTCCCCGGGGCTCACGGCCACGGCCGTAGGGGACCGTGTCGGCGTCGAACTCGCGGGAGCGACGGCGGCGAGCGTCCACCCCGCGCTTCGACGGGTCGCCGAAGACGGCGCGGAGGTGGCGGTAGACGCGGGACGGTTCCGTCGGCTTCCAGGGGCGGGGCATCAGGAGTCGGCTTCCGGTGGCGGCGTCGGCGTCGTGTCGGTCGCGTCCGTCGCGTCCGTCGCGTCCGTCTCCGGACTGGAGGCGCGGCTCGCGTCCGCCCCGTCGGTCACGATCGTGCCCGCCTCGATCCGCACCGTGTGCGCCGCCAGCTGCGCGGGAACGTCGCCGAACACCGCCGCCGTGATGAGGACCTGCTCGTAGTCCGCCACCGCGTTGCCCAGCCGTTCGCGGCGGGATTCGTCGAGTTCGGCGAACACGTCGTCGAGGATGATGATCGGGTCACCGAGGTTCGACTCCGCCCGCAGGATCGACGCACTCGCCAGCTGGATCGCGAGCGCGAACGACCAGGATTCACCATGACTGGCGTATCCACGGGCAGGTAACCCGTTCAGCTGGAACAACACGTCGTCGCGATGCGGGCCGACGAGGGTGAGTCCGCGGTCGAGTTCGTCCCGGCGGCGTCGCTCGAGTGCCGCTGCGAACGCCTCGGCCGCCGCCGCGACCGTGACCGGCTCGTCCGGTGTCCCGAGCACGGGGTCCGTCGCCGCCGCGGCCTCCGGGTCACCGCCGCGGATGGAGAGCACCCCGGCGATGGAGGCGTCGTGGTGCTCACCGGCGACCGTCGCGTAGGCCTCGGCGACGAACGGTGCGAGCCGACGGGTCAGGTGGTCGCGCGCGGCGACGATCTCGGCACCGAGTCCGACGAGTCGGTCGTCCCAGACGTCCAGCGTCGACAGGGCGTTCGCCTTCGCGCCCGTCGCCCGGGCCGACTTGAGCAGGGTGTTCCGCTGACGGAGCGTTCGGTCGTAGTCGGCCAGCACGCCCTGCATCCGCGGCGCGATCTGGCCGAGCAGCTCGTCGAGCATGCGCCGTCGGCCAGCCGGCTCGCCGCGGACGAGTGCCAGGTCCTCGGGCGCGAAGAGCACGGAGGTGCAGTAGCGCGGGAGTTCACGGGGCTTGATCGCCGACCGGTTCACCTGCGCACGGTTCGCACCGGTGCGGTTGATCTGCACCTCGGCGAGGATGCTGCGGTCCTCGTGCGCGAGGCGTGCCCGGACGATCGCGGCGTCACAGCCCTGCCGCACGAGTGCGGCATCGGTCGGGACGCGGTGGGACCCGAGCGTGGACAGGTACCCGATCGCCTCGACCAGGTTGGTCTTGCCCTGCCCGTTCCGCCCGACGAACAGGTTCGGCCCGCGTGCGAGGTCGACGTCCGCCTCCCGGTAGTTCCGGAAGTCGGTGAGTTGGAGATGGTCGACGTGCACGCGGGCCGAGTCCGGGTTTCCCCGGGTGGTCCTAGGACTTCTTGACGGCGTGACCGCCGAACTGGTTGCGGAGCGCCGCGACGGCCTTCATCGTCGGGGACGCGCTGCCCTGACGCGAGACGAAGCGCGCGAAGATCGACGCCGACAGTGCCGGCATCGGCACGGCGAGCTCGATGCCCTCTTCCAGCGTCCAGCGACCCTCGCCCGAGTCCTCGACGTAGCCCTCGAGCTCGTCGAGCTTCGGGTCTTCGTTGAGCGCGAGGACCATGAGGTCGAGCAGCCAGGAACGGACGACCGTTCCGCGCTGCCACCCGGCGAACACCGCGGGGACGTCCGTGATCAGGTCCTTGGCCTCGAGGAGCTCGTAGCCCTCGCCGTACGCCTGCATGATCGCGTACTCGATGCCGTTGTGGACCATCTTGGCGTAGTGACCGGCGCCGATCGGGCCGGCGTGCGAGAAGCCCTCTTCGCGCGGGCCCTCGGGGCGCAGTGCGTCGAAGACCGGCATCGCGAACTCGACGTCCTTGACGTCACCGCCGACCATGAGGCCGTAGCCGTTGTCCTTGCCCCACACGCCGCCGGAGACACCGACGTCCATGTACCGGATGCCGCGCGCACCGAGCTGTTCGGCGTGCGTGGTGTCGTCGAGCCACTTCGAGTTGCCGCCGTCGATGACGAGGTCGCCCTCGTTCAGGACGCCGGCGAGTTCGGTGATGACGTCGTCGGTGATCTTGCCGTGCGGCACCATCACCCAGACGAGTCGCTGACCCTCGGGCAGGGCGCCCGCCAGGTCTGCGAGGCTCGCGACGTCGGAGACGGCGGGGTTGGCGTCGTAACCGGTGACCTCGATCCCTGCGTTGCGGAGACGGGCACGCATGTTGTTGCCCATGCGACCAAGGCCGACAAGACCGATGTGCATGATTTCCTCTTCTGTTTCGTCGTCGCGCTGAGGCCGAAGGTGGTGGGTCAGCGCAGTGTTCCTGTTGCGCCTATCGCAGCAGCAGGTTGGGCTGCAGCAGGTACCGGTATCCATCGGTCGCGGCAGCCTCTTGCGAAGTCTGGCCGGTGATCAGCACCGGGCCCGGCTTGTTGGGGTTCTCCGTCTTGGTGAAGGAGATGCGGACGAACTCGGAGTGCACCGCGTTCAGTCCGTCCAGGAGGAAGGCGGGCTTCAGCGAGACCACCGTTTCCTCTCCGGTCAGCAACGCACTGATCGACTCTGACGCCTGCGCTTGTTCGGATCCGATCGCCTCGAGCGTGAGCCCGTCGACCGTGAAGGAGAACCGGAGCGCTGCTTCGCGCTCCAGGACGAGTGAGACCCGTCGGACGGCTTCGACCAGCTCGGCGGTGTTGATGACCGCGTGGTCGTTGACGTTCTCGGGGAAGAGCCGGCGGACCGGCGGGTAGTTGCCCTTGATGAGCAGGGACGTGACGGTCTTGTCGTCGGCGTGGAACGCGATGAGCTCGCGGTCCGAGTTGCCGCTGATCGACACCGAGACGGTGGACGCCGACCCGAAGGTCCGGCCGACCTCCTGCAGGGTGCGGGCCGGGACGAGGGCGTGCAGCGGGTCGGATCCGACGCGGCCGGAGTCCCACGCGATGGTGCGGACGGCGACGCGATACCGGTCCGTGGCGATGAGCGACAGGTCGTTGTCGCCGACCTCGAGCTGGACACCGGTGATGACGGGGGTGACGTCGTCGCGGCTCGCGGCGACGGCGACCTGCGACACGGCCTCGGAGAAGGCATCGCCGGGGATGACACCGGTCTGCGGACCGATCTCGGGCAGCGTCGGGTACTCCTCGACCGGCATGGACAGCAGTGTGAAGTGTGCTGATCCGCAGGAGACCGAGATCTTCGAGTCCTCGGTCGTGAAGGTGACCGGGGCGTTCGGCAGTCGGCTCGCGATGTCGTTCAGCAGGCGACCGCTGACCAGGACCGTGCCCGGGTCGTCGATCTGCGCCGAGATCGACGTCTGCGCCGAGACCTCGTAGTCGAACGACGAGAGCGTCAGACGATCGCCGTCGGCGTGGATCAGGACGCCCGACAGGATCGGGAGGGTCGTGCGCTGTGGGAGGAGTTTCACCGCGAAGGAGACGGCTTCGGAGAAGACGTCCCGGTTGACCTCGAACTTCACAGCTGGAACCCCTGTCGATCGGCTTGGACTGTCCGGCCGCCCCATTCTGGCACAGGCGGACGTGGGCCGGATTTCTTGTCATCCCGCCGTCCACAAGGTTGTCCCGCGGAGATGGATCGTTAACCAGGAGTAATGGTGTTAACGCCTGTGCACACTGTGGATAACCCTGTGCATGCCGCTCGGCCGTAGGGAACTACACGGTTGTGACTTGTGGGCGGTCTGTGGGAGGCGTCGGGATGAATTAATCTCATCTATCCACTTCCATCCCCAGTTTCCACAGGAGACCCCTTCGCTGTGAACAACCGGGCGGCGTGTCCTCCACAGTTATCCACAGGCTATCCACACTGTGAGAACTCCGGCCCATGGAACCGTCTCAGATGGTGGATGCGCCCGGAGACGTACCGATCTCAGCGGTAGCGGCGGTCCTGCTTGATGCGGCTCGTGAGTTCGGTGACCTGGTTGTAGATCGACCGGCGCTCCTTCATGAGCTCCGTGATCTTCTTGTTCGCGTACATGACCGTGGTGTGGTCGCGGTTGCCGAACAGCTGCCCGATCTTCGGCAGGGACAGGCTCGTGAGCTCGCGGCACAGGTACATCGCGATCTGCCGAGCGGTGGCGATCGCCTGGGACCGGGACGAGCCGTACAGGTCGTCGACGGAGAGCTTGAAGTACTCCGCGGTGTGGTTGATGATGTCCGTCGGCGCGACGACGTTGTCCTCGTCGAGGGTGATCAGGTCCTTGAGGACGGTCTGCACCAGGGCCATGTCGACGGCCGTCCGGTTCAGGCTCGCGAACGCCGTGACGCGGATGAGCGTCCCCTCGAGCTCGCGGATGTTGCTCGACACCTTCGACGCCATGAACTCGAGGATGTCGTCGGGCACCTGCAGGTGGTCCGACTGCGCCTTCTTGCGGAGGATCGCGATGCGCGTCTCGAGCTCGGGCGCCTGCACGTCGGTGATCAGGCCCCACTCGAAGCGGGAGCGCATGCGGTCCTCGAACCCGGTCAGGTGCTTCGGTGCCACGTCGGACGTGATGACGACCTGCTTGTTGTGGTCGTGCAGCGTGTTGAACGTGTGGAAGAAGGCCTCCTGCGTGGAGTCCTTCCCCTGCAGGAACTGGATGTCGTCGATGAGCAGGATGTCGATGTCGCGGTAGCGCTGCTGGAACTGGTTCGAGCGGTTGTTCGCGATCGAGTTGATGAAGTCGTTGGTGAACTCCTCGCTCGACACGTACCGGACACGGATCCCCGGGTAGAGGCTCTCGGCGTAGTGCCCGATGGCGTGGAGCAGGTGGGTCTTGCCCAGCCCGGAGTCGCCGTAGATGAAGAGGGGGTTGTAGGCCTTCGCCGGTGCCTCGGCGACCGCGACCGCTGCGGCGTGCGCGAAGCGGTTCGACGAGCCGATGACGAAGTTGTCGAAGTTGTACTTCGGGTTGAGCCGCGACTCGGGCCGTCCGCTCGTGCCCGGGGAGTCGATCTGGCTCGGGACGAAGGGTGCCTCGATGTACTGGCGGGGTGCGGCGCTCTGCTCCACCGCTTCCTGCACGGGCTCGGCGTACTCCGGCACGTTCGGGTCGACGCGCGGCTCGGACGCCATGTCCGGGTTCACGGTGATGGCGAAGTTCGCGACCGTGTCGTCCCCGATGCGTGCGACGGCCTCGGTGATCGGGATGCGGATCCGCTGCTCGAGCATGCCGCGGGTCAGGTCGTTGGGGACCTCGAGGTACAGGGTGCCGGCGAGGACGCCCTTCGGTTCGACCAGGTTGAGGAACCCGTGGAGCTGCGGCGTGATGCGGGGGTCCTCGGCGAGGATTCCGAGTACGGATGACCAGAGGTCCTCGACGGGGTCGGCCGGCATCGTCAT